>CAWGMM010000001.1:0-225605 GCA_963823685.1 uncultured Isosphaeraceae bacterium
AGCCATCGTTGATCAGTCTTAAAAAGCCATAGAATGTCGCCCCTTCCGCGGCGCCCGTGTCGATCGCGTCCTTACAGGTAAAGCTGACCGAATCGGGATCGAAATGCTCGATCGCCTTCAAGATGAGGAACTGATAAAAAATCTCTAAAAAATCTTCCCGGTTTCGCCGCGTCAGGCTCTTTTTCGTGAAAAAAATGTTTGTGGATCCAGGGAGACATCGATCGACGAACTGCAGGATATCGCGCTCGTTTCCACTATGGCGGAAGCAATAGCCGCACTCCTCGGCCGCTTCGAGCTGTGCTTTGAAGGCGGCGATGAATTCGTCGGCGAGATTCATATTGATGTACTCATTATTCTGATGGTAAAAATCGGTGTCCTTCGGGAGCGTCAGCACAAAGAGATGGGGGCTGAATTCTGCGTTTTTCTGGAGAGATTCCAACGCGGGGCACCGACATATTCCCGCCAGGAAGTCCGGTCGTTCAAATTGACCATAAGATGTTTTTTCCTCATGCGCCATAAAGCGCGCAAAAATCCGCGGAACTCGTCAATGATCTCCACTTTGTTGATCAGCGCCTGGCGAACCGGAGAAGGACACCGGAGCAGACCGATCTTTCCCCTTTTTTTTGAATTTCAAGACAGCGCGAGGGAAGATTTTCCTGGCCGATCGGATCGAAGGGAACCCTTGCGTCATCTTCCTGCTCTTCCCGAATTAAATCCAAGGTCTTGAACAGCGGGCCGTCGGGAATTTCGGAAGCAGGGCGCGGAACTTTTCGTCGTCGAGAAGAAACTGGTTCCAGATGTCTCGCTTTTCAGAAGGCGCCTTTTTTCCGCTTGGAAATCTCCTCTCCCTTCCGCATCGTCCGGTGGATCAGCCCGATCGCTTCCTGTTTCACCCCGCCGACCCGCCGGAAAAAACCGTAGCAAAAGGTGAGCGAGTGAAGCGTAAGAGAATTGCGGTATCTAATTTCGCTGGAGTCCGGGGGATAGGCCATCCATTTTTGATATTCCCCCGTCTTCATCTGCGGCGAAGAAACCGGTGGAAATCGTCAAAATATTGGAGGCAGCTCTTGCCGACGTATTTTGCAATAGATAACGAGGATTCGAACATAAAAATAGAGCGATGACGCCATGGTTGAGCATTTGGCGAGGTCGTTTTCATGGAGTTTCTTTGCGATCTTGTAAAAATCTTCGATCGTCAAATCGGAGTTGCCCAGGATCTGAATCGCCGATGCTTGAAGATCCCGGTCCTCTATCGCGCTCACTTTCAAAAGCGGGTCTTCTTCGAAAGAATCGGCCTGAGACTCGAAGTTGGCTGTCGGTTTGATATTCCGGAGTAGCTCGGCGTCGAAATAGGGCTTCCCCTCTTCGTTGCGAATATAGAAAAGTTCGTATTCCTTATCGCGCCGGACTCTTTCAAAATCTTTCAAACCGCTGCTGATGCTTGCCGGCGCTTCAGCGTTCTCCACCCATTCTTCGCTCCATGCCTGTTCTCCTTCGATCCCTCCGGGGAACTTCCCTTGGAAACGATAGAGGTAAAATTGCTGCAAGGCCTTGAACTCTTCCCGATCGGCGATCTTGCCAAGAGGCTGTTTGCCTGTTCGGAACGCAAGGTACTTGTCCATTTTTTGAGCCGATTCTCCGACGAGGGACATCGTTGCGGCTACTCCAGCTCTCATTTACTAGCTCCCCCAATCCGTTTCCGAATTTTCATATAAGGAGAAGGAGATGGTTGTGGATCGTCCGGTAGGTTTTATCCAAAACATCGAGAACGGGTCCGTCCCTCCTTGCCGCTCAGCCATTGAATCGACCCCATCGGAAACTCATCCTCGTCGGTCACTAAAGTCTTCCCCTTGACGATGCCGAGCAGTGGGGGGTGCTCCATATTGATCTCGGCGATCGCCGCCAAGTTCGCCATTGCCTCTTGTAAATCAAGAACTTCTTTTACCTTAACAATCATAATTATCTCCAAATTTAATTATCGTATTTAAAGACCTTTTATTTCAATTAATTTAAATTAAATTTTAAAACATTAATTAATAAATAGTTACAAAAAATTATCCAATAAAATAGTAACACTGGCAGTATAAAAATATGATACAACTCATCCGAAGCCTATCCGCCCCCCTGCTCAGCCTGATCCTTTTGATCTTGGGAAGCGGCCTTTTCAATACCTTCTGGTTGATCCGCCTGGAACTCGCGCATTATTCGGCGGAAACCATCGGAGGCGTCACCGCTGCCCTATATGTCGGCATTCACCCCTTATTTGGGAAACTCGGCCGTTGGATCGAGAAGGTTGGCCATATCCGCGCATTTACGATTTTCGCGATCGTCTCGACCTTTTTGGTTCTCGCTCAAGCACTCTGGATCCATCCGATTTATTGGGGAATATTGCGGCTGATTCTGCGGCATATGCACGGCGGGCGTTTTCATCGTCATCGAAAGCTGGGTACTCATGCAAAGCCCTTCCTCCGAACGAGGAGCCGTCCTTTCCCTTTACCTCGCTGTTTTCTATGGCGCCTTGTCTGCCGGTCAATTCCTGATCAACCTTTCCGATCCGGAATCGATCTATACCTTTTGTATCGCGGCAGGCCTCTTTGCTCTTTCGATCCTGCCTATCATGATCCAGAAGGTGGTGGAACCCAAAATCGAACATTCCCGACCTATCAGTCTGGCGCAGATGTTCCGGATCTCTCCTTTAGGTTTTCTTGGGGGCGTCATTTCGGGACTAACCTGCTCGCCGTCATCTACGGCCTCGTCCCCATCTATGCGAGGGAGAGCGGAATGGGGATTTCTGAGATCGGCACTCTGATGAGCGTCATCATTTTCGGAGGTTTGAGTTTCCAATGGCCGATCGGCCGTTGGGCGGATAAGACGGACCGGCGCCGCGTTTTGAACACGGCGTCTTTCATGACCACTATCTTCGCGATCGCAATCGCCCTCATGGGAGAGTCGCCTTGGCTGCTCCTTCTTTTGGGACGGGTTTTTTGGAGGGTTTTCCTTTACGATCTACCCTCTTAGCATGGCCTATGTATCCGAGAAGGTATCAGCAGACCAAATTTCGTCTCCGCGACCGGCGGCTTCGTACTCTCCTATGGCATCGGGGCGATTGCCGGCCCTCTTCTCGCTCCTCTTGCCATGGCGATGCTTGGGACGGGCGGCCTTTTTTATTTTTTAGCGGCGATCGCCCTCTTTCTTTGGTTCTTCGGCCTGAAGCGCCCTTCGGTGGCGGAGAAGGAGTAATACCAAATATCAGAAATAACGTTGAATTTAGTGGAATAGGTTCAATGGGCCCCATCGATACTTCGGAAATAATCGGATCGGCATATTGCTTTTGGCTGTCCGGTTTCTTTGGACATTCTGCTGATCAAGCCATCGCTCACATAGCCGAAACAACTTCCTCCGCACAAAAGGAGTTGCTCTTCAGCCGTGTTATGCAGTCTTCTCGCCTTCTCCAGAAGAGCCGAAGTGTTTCGTATCAGTTCCACTGTTTTTGCAGCGGGTGGTGAGGTCCGCGGCCTGGGCCTGATGCTAGGCGTCGAGCTCGTCCGCAACCGTCAAACCAAGGAACCCGCGACCACGGAGACCGCCCAGGTGCTCGAGCTTTGCAAAGAGCGGGGGCTCCTGATCGGCAAGGGAGGGTTCTTCGGCAACACGCTCCGGATCAAACCGCCGATGTGCCTGACCCGCGACGACGCCGATTTCCTGGCCGACTGCCTGGATGAAGTTCTGGGGTTGATCTGATCAAATCCGCTTTTGATAGGCATTCCAGCTCATCGGGCCCTTTCCCTGGTCAACCTCCTTCATCGTGATGCACCCCTCCACCGGGCAGACCAGGCTGCACATGTTGCAGCCGACACAGTGGTCGGTCTTGACGGTGAACCGGTTGACCGTCTCGCCGCCGCCGGGGACCAGAGTATGCCCTCCCGAATCGAAGGTCCCCGGAGGATGCGGGTAGGCGGCGAGATGATCGGCCAGCGGGACCTTGTCCCAATGGATCGACTGGTGGCAGCCGTCCTCGCAGGCGATGTAGCAGACACCGCAATGGATGCACTTGTCCTGGTCGATCTCGGCGACGACCTTGTAGTTCAGGTCGAGCTCGCCCCAGGGTTTGATCCGCTCGACCGACCGGCCGACGATCTCGGCCACGCGGCCGATCTTCCGCGACCGCATCCAGGTCTCCAGCCCACTCCTGAGATGATCGACGATCCGGAACCCGTGGTGCATGACCGCGGTGCAGATCTGGACGGTTGATGCGCCCAGCAGGAGGAACTCGGCGGCGTCCTGCCAGGTGCCGATGCCACCGATCCCGCTGATGGGTAATCCAACGTGCGAGTCCGCGGCGACCGCGGCCACCATGTTGAGCGCGATCGGCTTGACCGCCGGGCCGCAGTAGCCGCCGTGACTGCCGTAGCCCCCCACCGACGGCCGGGGCGCGAGGGTGTCGAGATCGACGCCCATGATCGAGTTGATCGTGTTGATCAGGCTGAGCGCGTCGGCCCCTCCCCGCGCCGCGGCGCGAGCGATCGACGTGACGTCGCCGACATTCGGCGTCAGCTTGACCATCACCGGGATCGTCGCCACCTCCTTGACCCATTCGGTGATCATGCACGTATAATCGGGCACCTGCCCGACCGCCGATCCCATGCCGCGCTCGCTCATGCCGTGCGGACAGCCGAAGTTCAGCTCGATCCCGTCGGCGCCGGCGTCCTGGGTCTTCCGAGTGATGTCGTGCCAGGCTGCGCGGGTCGATTCGACCATCAGCGAGACGAACAGGGCGCGACTCCGGATGCGCCTTCTTCACCCGCGCGATCTCCCTCAGATTGACGTCAAGCGGCCGGTCGGTGATCAATTCGATATTATTTAAACCCATCAGCTTTCGTTGCTCGAAGTCGATCCCCCCATACCGCGACGACACATTGACGATCGGCTCGTCGGCCAGGGTCTTCCAGACCGCGCCGCCCCACCCCGCGTCGAACGCCCGACGGACCTGATACTCCGAGTTCGTCGGCGGCGCCGACGCGAGCCAGAACGGGTTCGGGGCCTTGACGCCGCAGAACTCGACGCTGAGATCGACCGGGGCCATGGAAATTCCCGCTTGCACTTCAGACCCGCCTCCCCAGGAAGCGCCCTTCCGACTGACAGCATAGAAAGACTGATTTTCATTTGTCCGACAGAAATCGGACCTGCTGTTCGGAGAACAGGCGTTTTCGAGAACTTATTTCGGCATGGCTCCGAACATCCGATCCATGGCCGCCGCCGCGATTTTCCCATCGCGCACGGCGTCGACCACCTCGCCACCATTTCGCAAGCAATCTCCCCCCGCGAACAGCCGCGGCAGGCTCGTCTCGCCCGTCTCGGGGTTGACCCTGATCCGGCCTCCCTCGTGTTTCAGACCCGGGTAGCGCGGCCACCAGATCGAGCAAGGGCTCCTGTCCGAGCGCCCGAACGACCATGTCCGCCGGAATGACGAATGACGATCCGGGAACGACGCGAATCGCGTCGCGGCGCCCCCCATCACGCTCGGTCCGAACGAACTCGACCCCCCTGGCCTTCTCCTCCTCGACCACGACCCGAAGCGGCTGCGCCTGCCACTCGAATCGAATGCCATCGGCCTTCGCCAGGGCATATTCATAGGCGAACGCCGGCATCGATGCCTCGTCGCGCCGGTAGGCGATCGTGACCGAACCGGCCCCCAGGCGAACCGCGGCCGTGGCGACGTCGATCGCGGTGTTGCCACCGCCGATCACCACGACGTTCCGGCCCACGACACAATCCGCCAGCGGCTTCTCATGGGTCTGGAAGATGAACGCGAGCGCTTCCCAGACGCCTTCGGCCTCCTCGCCTGGTATCCCCAGGGTCCGCGTCCGCCCCAGGCCGATGCCGAGAAAGACGGCGTCGTACTCCTGGAGCAAGGAGGCGATCTCCCCGGCGTCGACCGGATGATCGAGCCGGACCTCGATCCCGATTCGACGGATGCGCTCGATCTCGTCGAGCGCGAACGCGGTCGAGATCTTGTACGCGGCGATCCCGACCGTATCGAGCCCGCCCGGCACGGCGCGGGCCTCGAAGACGACCACGTCATGCCCGAGTCGCCGCAGCGCATGCGGCAGGAGAGTCCCGCCGGTCCCGAGCCGATCACGGCCACCCTCTGGCCCGTGGGCCGCCCCGGCGCGAACGCATCGTAGGCCGTCGCGCGTGCGCTATCGACCGCGTGGCGCTGAAGCCGGCCGATCGAGATCGGCGCATGTCCCCGCGCCCGCTCAACGCACACCCCCTCGCAAAGCACCTCGGTCGGACACGCCCGCGCGCAGCTTCCCGCCGAAGATGTTCTCCTCCAGGATCGTCGCCGCTGCGCCCGGCTCGTTACGGTCGAGAATCTGGCGAATGAACCCCGGCACATCGATCCCGGTCGGGCACGCCCGCGTGCAAGGAGCGTCGAAACAGAACAGGCAACGCGCCGCCTCCGCCCGTGCCTCGTCGTCCGAGAGCGGAGGCGGAACGTCGGCGAACCGTGCTTCGAGATCATCACAAGTCAGCCGATCACCCGCGTGAAATATCAAGACAGGAGCTCCTGGACAAGTCGGCTACCCTGCCGGACGTTCATGCGTGCAACGACCCGGCACACTCGCGAGTCAGCCAGCGGCCCCAGCCCGCCTCGCCCACGAACTGGTAGTCGGCGACGACCTGACGCCCTCGGCTAAAAGTCGACTCGGCGAAACCGGCGAGCGACCAGCCCTGGTAAGGGCTCCAGTCAGCGTTGGTTTCCATGGCGGCGCAGTCCACTGTCTTGAAATGTTCCGGGTGGATGATCGCGATATCGGCATCACTCCCCACCGCGATCCGGCCCTTGCGCGGGAAGAGCCCCATGAGTCGCGCCGGGGTCTCGGCCAGTTTCGCCACCATCTCTTCGAGCGTCAGTCGGCCGGCGAGCACACCGCGAGTGTAAACGATCGGCACCAGGGTCTCGAGCCCCGGCAGGCCCATCGGTATCCGGGTCCAGTCCCCCTCCCAGCGTGCCTTCTGCGCCCGCGTGAACGTGCAGGTATCGGTTGAGATCACCGAGACCTCGCCGTCCTTGAGCCCGTGCCAGAGCCGCTCCTGATCGGCCGGTTTCTTCACCTGGGGACAACAGGCGTAGAGGTGGCCCTCGGGGCGGTCGAAGACCGAATCGTCCAGGACAAGGTACTGGGCGCACGTCTCGGCGTACACGTCCACGCCTCGCGCCCGGGCGGCCTTGACCAGATCTGCCCCCTCTTTTGTAGACATATGAACGACATAAAGCCGTCCGCCCGTGGCTTCGGCCCAGGTGATCGCGCGGCCGATGGCCTCGGCCTCGATGAAGTTGGGCCGAGTCATGGTATGAAGCCGGGCGCCATACTTGGTCATCAGTTCAGGCTGATGATGGCGATCGATGAGCTCATCGAGCACGCGGCTCGACTCGGCGTGGACCAGCAGCATCGCCCCGAGCTCGCGGCAGCGCTCGAGGGTATTGAAGATGGCCCGATCGTCGGCCTGCCATCCTTCGGAAGCATAGATCATGAACTCCTTGAAGGTAGGGCAGCCCATACGGACCATCTTCTCGATCTCGCCGCCGTGCCGGTCCCAGCTCGTGATGGCGATGTGGAAGCAGTAATCGACGCACGCCTTGGGCGCGGCCCTGGCCATCCAGGCGTTGTAGGCGTCCTCGAGTGACTGGTCGCCGTAGGGGATGGCGAAGTCGATGACGGTGGTCACGCCGCCGACGGCCGCGGCCCGGGTGCCGCTCGACCAGTCGTCACTCGATACCGTGCCGCAGAACGGCAGCTCAAGATGGACGTGAACGTCGAGCGCTCCGGGCAAGACATACCGGCCCCGGGCGTCGACGACCTTCGCCCCGCGCGCCTCGGGCGCGTTCGCCAGATCCGGGCCGACCGCCGCGATCGTCTCGCCCTGGATCGCCACGTCGAGCACGCGCCGGCCCTCCGGGCTGACGACCGTGCCCCCCTGGATGATCACGTCGTAGCTCATCGGAAGATGTTCTCCGCAGGCGTCCGCGGCATTCGACTCGTGAGGAGAGGACAGGAGCAGGGGTCCGCGCGAGCAAAATCGAGGTGGATCACCGCCTCCGGGCCGCGCAGCACAACTGACGTGCTCCGCGGATCGGGGAAACACTTATTCTACAATCGGACGAGGCGGGCGTGTCAACGCCAACACTTACCCCGACAGAAGGGAAGCACTCGACTTCAGCACACGCCTACGGCTACGCACCGGGCACGAGGTTGGCGGTGACGGGGGCGGATGTATCGGTCAAGGTCCGGGGGTTAAGGACGACGGCGTCATCGGGGGCGAGGCCGGAGATGACCTCGGCGGTGAGGCCGTCCTCGTCGCCGAGGGTCACGCTCAAGGGCTTGAGCCGGCCGTCGCGGACGATGTAGACCTGGGCGGTCCCGGAGGTCGAGTGCCCGAGGACGCACGCCGACGGGAGCGAGAGGTGTGCCGACTGCGGTCGGAGTCTCGATCGTGGCGCGGCCGTACATCCCCTCGCAGAGCAGGCCCTCGGGATTGTCCAGGTCGATCTCGACTCGCATCGTCCGCGAGCTCGCGTTCTCGGCCCGGGATCGGCGCACGACGACGCCCTGGAAGGTCCGCCCTTTGAGAGCATCCACCACCACACGCGCCGGGTCACCGACGTCGAGCAGCGCGACGTCGAGGTCGGGGACCTGGACGACGACCCGGAGCCTGTCGACGCGCTCGACGGTCAGGAGCGGGATCGAGTTTCCGTCCGCGGCGGAGCGGATGAACGCGCCGGGGTGGAAGTTACGCGCCGCAACCACGCCGTCGAACGGGGCGGTCAGCCGCGTGTAGTCGAGAATCACACGGGTCCGGGCCGCGCGGGCTTCACACAGGCGGATCGCGGTCGCCGCCGCGTCGATCTCGGCCTTGACCTGTTGAATCTTGGCCACCGCCGCGGTCATCTGCGCCCGTGCGGTCTGCGCGGCGGCGGCGGCCGAGCGCTCGCCAGCGCGGGCCGATTCGAGGCCGTGCTCCTGTTCGTCAACCACTTCCTGTGAGACAGCGCTGCGCGTCCGCAGACCCTTGATCCGATCGAGCTGTTTCTCGGCCAGGGAGCGGTTGGCCGCCTGCCGTGCAATGTCGGCCTCGGCCTGCGACAGACTGGCTGCGGCGGCCTCGCGTTCGGCCAGGGCGCTACCCAGCCGCGACTCGGCGAGAACGTGCTGCGCCTTGGCCTGCGCGACCGCCGCTTCCCGCTCCTCAACGTCTTGCCGCAGCTCAGGTGCCTCAATGGTGGCCAGGACATCGCCCTTCTTCACCAGGTCGCCAATGTCGACCGCCTGCGTTTCCAGGAAACCCGAGACCTTGGCGTACATGTCGACCGTTTCAAAAGCCACCAGGCTCCCCGGCTGGATCGTCCGGCGCAGTCAGGCCCCCAAGCCGGGGATGAACCACGTCCACCCGCAACGGCTCGGCCGATGTCCGCGTCCCGCCCGAGGCTTCGCCCCCCTGACGCGCTACGGAGACCGTCCCCTCGCGCGCGGCGCCCAACTGGCTCAGCCACCACGCCGAACCCACGCCGATGACCAGCACCCCCAGCAGCCCCGGCATCCCCCAGCGCTTCCAACCCGGTCGCCGCGGCCCCCGCTCACGCCCCGGCCGGACCGGAGGTTCCACCTGTGTCGTCGTCATGCCTCGTCCTCTCTCGTCCGACCTGCCGCACGACCATTATACTCTTGACGTACACGCGTTCTTCATGGAATCTTCATAGAAGATGGTATATCCTCCCGGCTTGCGGGTCAACCCGCTTGCTCTCCGCTGCCACCCAGCCGAAAGCCTTTTCCGCCATGAACGGACTGATTCGCGCCTCGCTTCGCAACCCGATCGCGGTCACGGTCTTGGTTCTGACCCTGCTGGTGCTCGGGGTGCTGGCCGCGTTCGTCATCCCGGTCGATATCCTGCCGGTGTTCAGGAGCCCGGCGCTTCAGGCCATGATCTTCTACAACGGCATGCCGGCGGCCAGCATCGAGAAGAACATCACCTCGCGGCTCGAGCGGGGCGTCGTCCAGGTGGCCGGCGGCCGGCGGATCGAGTCGCGTTCGATCGTCGGCGCCGCGATCGTGCGCGACTATTTCCGGAGCAACGTCGATCGGAGCGGCGCCTGACCGAGGCCAACGCGCTGGCGTTCTGGGAATACCCGACCATGCCGCCGGGGACCTTGCCGCCGATCGTCCTGCCGTTCGACCCGACCGGCGTCACCCCGGTCTGCCTGGTGGCGCTCGATAGCTCTTATCAGCCGGAGAACCTCCTCTTCGACACGGGCCGCTACGAGGTCCGGCCCATGATCATGGCGCAGCCAGGGGCCAACGCCCCGCTCGTCTATGGCGGTAAGATCCGCACGGTGATGGTGTACCTCGACCGTCAGAAGCTCCAGGCGCGCCGGCTCTCGCCGCTCGACGTGATGAAGGCCGTCGATGACTACAACGTCTTCCTCCCCGCCGGCAGCGTCAAGTTCGGATCGACCGATTACGCGGTCGACTCGAACTCGATGGTCGACATGGTCAAACAGATGGAAGACATCCCGCTCCGCACCGAGCACGATAACTCCGCCTATCTGCGCGACGTCGCCAGTCCCAAGGACGCCAGCTTCATCCAGACCAACGTCGTCCGGGTCAACGGCCGACGGCAGGTCTACATTCCCGTGTTCCGGCAGATCGGCTCCAGCACGCTCCAGGTGGTCGACAGTCTCAAGGAATCGCTCGCGACGATGGAGGCGCGGCTCAACCGGCCGGGTATCGGCCTTCAGCTCGTCATGGATCAGTCAATCTATGTCCGTAAATCGATTGAAAGCCTGATCGAGGAAGGGGTCCTGGGCGCGGTGCTTTGCTCGCTGGTGATTCTGCTCTTTCTGGGCGAGTGGCGGATGACCGCGATCGCGGTACTGACGATCCCGGTGTCGGTTCTGGCGGCGATCGCAGGGTTGAGCGCGCTGGGGCAGTCGATCAATGTCATGACCCTGGCCGGCCTGGCGCTGGCGATCGGCCCCCTGGTCGATTCGGCAATCATCTGCCTGGAGAACACCCACCGCCACCTCGGCATGGGTGCCACACCCGAGGAGGCCGCGTTCCTCGGCGCGAGCGAGGTCGCCATGCCCGAGCTGGTCTCGACCCTCTGTACGTTCCTGGTACTGGCGCCCCTGGCGCTGATGCCGGGCCTGGGCGAGTTCCTGTATCGACCGATGGCCCTGGCCGTCGCGCTGGCGATGATCGCCGCCTATTTCCTGTCGCGCACGTTTGTCCCCTCGCGGTGCGCGCGCTGGCTGCGCCACACGATCACGGCGCGAAGCGTTCCCGGCTGTTCGCCTGGTGGGAAGGCCGGATCGACGCCGCGGTCGGCCTTTATGCCAACGGGCTCGACCGCGTGCTCAGGCACCGCGTGCTGACCGTCACGATCGCGCTGTTGCTCTTTGCCGGGGTCATCCTGGGGCTGGGCTCGCGACTGCGCCGTGAGTTCTTCCCCGAGTCCGACGCGCGGCGCCTTCGAGATGTATGTCCGGGCACCCAGCGGCACGCGGATCGAGGAGACCGAGAAGAAAGTGGCGCGAGTCGAGGAGCTGGTCCGATCGATCCTTGGCCACGACCTGCAGCTCGTCATCGCCGAGATCGGCGTTGTGGCCGACCTGTCGGCCGCGTACACGCCCAACGCCGGCCCGATGGATGCCGTGGTCAAGGTCCAGCTCACGCCCGAGCGGGAACGGACGGCCCAGGAGTACGTCCGGCAGCTCCGCGCCGCGGTCACACGGAACCCGCGGTTCTCCGATCTCGAATTCGCGTTCGACGCCGGCGGCATGATCCGGTCGGCGATGAACGAGGGAAAGTCGTCACCGATCAACGTCCGGATCACCGGCAAGGATATGGCCAAGTCGCGCGCGATCGCCGAGTCGATTCGCCGGCGTCTGGGAGGAATCGAGGGCCTGGTCGACGTGCGGATCATCCAGCGGCTGGACTATCCCGAGTACATCGTCGACATTGACCGCGCCAAGGCCGCCGACCTGGCCTTGACCCAGGTCGACGTCATGAAGAACGTGGTCGCCGCGCTCAACTCCTCGATCCAGTTCAACAAGAAGAATTTCTGGATCGACCCCGTCAGCCGCAACAACTTCTTCGTCGGCGTCCAGTATCACGAGGAAGACATCAACTCGGTCCAGACCCTGCTCGATATCCCGATCACCAGCCCGCTCCAGTCGCAGGCGATCCCGCTACGGAACCTGGCCTCGCTACGGCGGGCATCGGTTCCAACCGAGATCACTCACAACAACCTCCAGCCGACGATCGACCTGACCATGGGCGTGCAGGACCGCAACCTCGGCCACGTCGCCGACGACGTGGCGCGCGTGCTCGGCGACTTCGGCCAGCCCAAACCCGACGGTTCGTGGGCCCCGTTCGAGCCAGGTGAGACCGCCGGTTCCTCGAAGGCGCCGCGCTCCCCCATCAAGGGGGCGATGATCGAGCTCTCGGGCGAGTACGCCCGGATGCAGGAAACCTTCCGCAGCCTCGGTTTTGGCCTGGTCCTGGCGGTACTCCTGATGTACTTCCTCATGGCGGCGCTCGACAAGTCGTACGTCGTCCCGCTCACCGTGCTGAGCACCGTGCCGCTCTGCCTGGTCGGCGTGCTGCCGATGCTTTATCTCACAAGGACGGCCATCAACGTGCAATCGCTCCTGGGTGTGATCTTCATCGTCGGCATCAAGGTGGCCAACACCGTGCTCATGACCGACTACGCGCAGGAGCTACGCCGGCATGAAGGGCTCGATCCTACCGCGGCGATCCGCAAGGCGGCGTCGATCCGGGTCCGTCCGGTGACAATGACGGCGCTGGCGGCCTTCTTCGCGATGATCCCGATGGCCCTGGCCACCGGCCGCGGCAGCGAGGCCAACGCCCCACTCGGCCGCGCCATTCTCGGCGGCCTGCTCGCCGGCGAGCCCGCCACCCTGTTCGTCCTGCCCGCGATCTATTCCCTGCTCATCCGCGATCGAGGAACCGAGGGCCTCACGCGACACAGCTCAACAGCCGCGAAACCCGACGCGTTCTCAACCGAAGCGACCAACGAGACCGATACCTGAAATCATGGGTAATTCGGACACGATTCCGGCGCGATAAACCTTGACGGTTACATCGACTACAGGACGCCCGACCTGCGTGAGCCCGTCGGGGGGGATGAAGGTCGAGTTTATGAAGAGTCGATGAAATTTGAGGGGAAGCGTGCCTGCTCCTCGTGTTCATCCATGAGCCATAGCCGCTGACGCCTCGAAGGACCGGGGCGGGATTGACCAGGAGGGTCTTCGGGATGGGATCGTCCGCCATATCGCGGTGCCGGGTTTCCCGGGTGGGATTGATCGCCGCTTGGATCGCGATCGGTCTGTTGGCAGGTGCCGAGCCGGCTCGCCCCGCGGTGGCCCTGCGTCCCGGTGCCACCCCGGCCGCTCTCCCGTTGCCCGCCTCGTCGCCATTACCATCGACCGCGGCGCCCGCGCCCGACGGTTCCGCGGCTTCCCTGAGCCCCCGGGCGCCGGCCGAACAGCCCGTGAAGCTCTTTCCCGGTCAGCGGCTCCAGCCGATCGACCTGGCCTCGGCCTTGAGCCTGGCAGGAGTGCGCAACCCGGTGATCGGCACCGCGCGACAGCGTGTGCTCCAGGCGGTCGCCGACCTCGAGCAGGCCCGGGCGCTCTGGCTGCCGAGCTTCTTCATCGGCCCGACCTATTATCGCGCCGACGGCCAGGTCCAGGATATCACCGGCAAGGTCGAGACGGTGGATCGCGGTTCGTTATTCCTGGGTGCGACGGCCGCGCTGGCCAACGGCTTCCCCTCGCCATCGCCGGGCACAGGCTTTCCCGCCCTGAATGGGCTGAGTGCGGTGCTGCGGATCTCGGACGCCATTTACGAGCCCCTGGCCGCCGGTCGCGTCGCCGCCGCGAACCAGGCGGCGCTCCAGGCAACGGCCAACGATACGTTGCTCGCGGTCTCCGAGGCCTATTTCGACCTCCAGCTTGCCACCGGCGCGCTGGCGATCGCGTCCGAGGCGGCGAGCAACGCCGCGCAGCTTGCCGAGATCACCGGCGCCTACGCCCAGGTGGGTCAAGGACTCGAGGCCGACCACCGCCGCGCCCAGGCCGAATATCGCCGAAGACGCCGCGAGATCCAGCTCACCTCCGGCCAGGTCAAGGTCGCCTCGGCCAACCTGATCCGTCCCTTGATCCTTGACCCTCAGCTCGTCGTCGCCCCGGTCGAGCCCGCCGAGGCGATCATCCGCCTGATCCCCGATGAAGCCCCGCTCGACCAACTGATCTGCGAGGGCATGACACATCGCCCCGAACTCGCCCAGGCGCAGGAGATGGTCAAGGCAACGATCTACCGCCTCAAGCAGGCGAAGCTCAGGCCGTTCGTCCCCGCGCTGGCCTTGACGTATGCCGGCGGCGGGTTTGGCGGTGGTCCGGGCTCGTTCTTCGGAAACTTCAATACTCGCGGTGACGCCGCGGCGAGCCTCTACTGGGACATTCGCAACCTCGGCTTCACCGACCTGGCCATCTGCCACCGACGCCGGGCCGAGCAACAGGCGGCCGGCATCGACCTGGTCGGGGTTCAGGCCCGGGTCGCCGCCGACATCGTCGCCGCCTACGAGGCCCGCGCCGCGGCGTCGGGACAGATGATCGAGGCCCGCGACAACGTCGCTCGAGGCCGTCGCCTCGCTCAACCTCAACTTCACCGACATCCGGCAGGGTGCACGCCTCCCCGAAGCGACCCGCCCCATCGAGGTCCTCCAGCCGATCCAGGCACTCGCTCTGGCCCGCGCCGACTACCTTGACGCCGTGCTGACCTATAACCGGTCTCAGTTCCGACTGGTCCGCGCCCTGGGGAGTTGCCCGGTGCTCGAACCCGGGGCAGGTTCCGGTCCGATCGCATCCCCGCCCGCCACGACGCCTATTCCCGTACCGCTCCAGCCGGCACACCCAGCACCTTGACGAGGAACGCCCAGCGGTCGGCGGCCTCCTCGATGATCTTGGCCGTCGGCTTCCCCGCCCCGTGGCCCGCCTTGGTCTCGATCCGGATCAGGACCGGATTGTTGCACGACTGCGCCGCCTGGATCGCCGCGGCGAACTTGAAGCTATGTGCCGGCACCACCCGGTCGTCGTGATCGGCCGTCGTGATCAGCGTCGGCGGATAGCATGTACCCGGCTTGATGTTATGCAAGGGCGAATACGCATAAATTGCCTTGAACTCGTCGGGATCTTCGGAGGAACCGAAGTCGTCGACCCACGCCCAGCCGATCGTGAACTTGTGGAACCGGAGCATGTCCATCACACCGACCGCCGGCAGCGCCGCGCCATAGAGTTCGGGACGCTGGGTGATGCAGGCGCCGACGAGTAAGCCCCCGTTCGATCCGCCCGCGATCGCCAGCTTCGGTGTCTCGGTGTAGCGCTGGTCGATCAGCTATTCGGCCGCGGCGATGAAGTCGTCGAACACGTTTTGCTTCTTGAGCTTGGTACCCGCCTTGTGCCAGTTCTCGCCGTATTCGCCGCCTCCCCGCAGGTTGGGCTGCGCGTACAGACCCCCCATCTCCATCCAGACGAGGTTGCTGGCGCTGAAGACCGGCGTGAGGGGGATGTTGAACCCGCCGTAGCCGTACAGCAAGGTCGGCGTCTTCGCGCCGGGCGCGATCCCCTTCTTGTGGCTCAGGAACATCGGCACCCGGGTGCCGTCCTTGCTGGTGTAGAAGACCTGAGTCGTCTGGTAGTCGTCGGGATTGAAGGCCAGCTTCGGCTTGCGGAAGAGGGTGCTCTTGCCCCGATCGACGTCATAGCGATAAATCGTCGCTGGCGAGTTGAACGAGGTGAAGGAGTAGAACGTCTCGTGATCGGATCGCTTGCCGCCGAACCCGGAGGCCGTCCCCAGGCCCGGCAGGTCGACCTCGCGGACAAGCGTTCCGTCGCAGGTCGAACACCTTGACCTGCGTGTGCGCGTCCTTCAGGTACGACGCGATGAACCGGTCGCCGACCACCGAGACCCCGTTCAGCGTTTCGTCGGCCTCGGGGATGATCTCCTTCCAGTTCTCGGGCTCGGGCTTCCGGGTGTCGATCGCGATCACGCGGCCCCGAGGCGCGTCGCGGTCGGTCTTGAACCAGAAGACCGGGCCGTCGTTGTCGAGGAACGAATACTCATGATCGAAGTTGTCGATCAGCTCGACGAACGGGGCATTTGGCTCGGCCAGCGGCTGGTACAGGATCCGGTACTTGTCGTCGGTCCCCTTGGCGACGGTGATGATCAGGTACGCGCCGTCGTCGGTGACGCTGCCGTGGAACTCCCACTCCTTCTGGTCGGGCCGCTCGTAGACGAGCGACATCGTCCGACTGCGGGGTGCCCAGGCGGTGGTAGTAGAGCTTCTGGTAGTAGTTGGCTCCCTTGAGGTTCTCGCCCGGTTTCGGCTCGGGGAACCGGCTGTAATAAAAGCCGCGGCCGTCCCTGGTCCACGAGGCCGACGAGAACTTGATCCACCGGAGCACGTCGTCGCGATCGTTGCCGGTCGCGACGTCGCGCACCCTCCACTCCTGCCAGTCGGAGCCCGCCGCGGCGAGCCCGTAGGCCAGGAACTTGCCGTCGTGGCTGACCGAGAGCCCGCTCAGCGCGACGGTCCCATCGGCCGACAGCGTGTTGGGGTCGAGCAGGACCTGCGGCTCGGCATCGAGCGCGTCGGCGGTGTAGAGCACCCCCTGGTTCTGGAGCCCGCTATTCCGGGTCCAGAAGTATCGGCCCTGCTCCTGGAACGGGACGCCGAACTTCTCGTAGTCCCACAGTTCGGTCAGCCGCTTCTTGATCGACGGCCGCTGGGCGATCGTATCGAGGAACGCCGCCGTGACCTGGTTCTCGGCCTCGACCCACGCCCGGGTCTCGGGCGCAGTCGGGGTCCTCGAGCGGCCGGTACGGGTCGGCGACCTTGACGCCGTGATAGGTGTCCACCGTGTCGGACCGGGGCGGCTCGGGATAGCGTCTCGGCTCAGCTCCCTCCGCGATCATATGACCCAGGCTCATCAGCAGCAGTGCTCCTCGCAACACGTTCGTCGACAACAAATGCCGCGGCATGGTGGCCATCCTCGTTCGATCCCGTTCCCCGGCGAACATCCAGGCCCCACAGTCTACGCCAAGCGCTCGGCCAGGCCAAGCAGCCCGATTGCCGCCGAGGACCGAGGACGAGATTCCGGCCGCCTACCAGTGGATTCCCTGAGCCGAGTCGGTACCATGGGCGAGTCGGTATCATGGGAGGGAAACCACGTACTTCACGCGAGGCACAGCCGGGCCATGACGTCCAAGACTACGGATATGTATCGATATTTTATTTCGATTGCTCTCGTCCTGGCTTCTTGCGTCCTCGCTCCGGAGGCCGTCGCCGCCGATGAGCCGCCCCCGTTTACGCGCCAGGCCGACGTGATCTATGGCCGCAAGGAAGGCACCGCGTTGACCTTCGATGTCTTCCGCCCGAACAAGGACGCCAACGGACTGGGCGTGATCTTCGTGGTCAGCGGCGGCTGGCACTCGGACCATGCGGCGATTCAGCCGGCGTTCGTGCTGCCACTGGTGGGGCGTGGGTACACGGTGTTCGCCGTGGTGCACGGGAGCCAGCCCCGGTACACGATTCCCGAGATCGTCCCGGACATCAACCGTGCAGTCCGGTTCATTCGCTATCATGCCAGGGACTATGGAATCGACCCCGACCACATCGGCATCACCGGCGTCTCGTCGGGGGACACCTCTCGCTGATGCAGGGCCTGGCCGGACCCATCGGCAACCCGCTGGCCAGAGACCCGATCGACCACGTTTCGAGCCGCGTCCAGGCCGTTGGCTGCTTCGTCCCGCCCACCGACTTCCTCAACTACGGCCAGCCGGGCGAGTCCGCCCTGGGCACCGGTATCCTCAAGGACTTCGCCGCCCCGTTCGACTTCCGCTCTCTCGACCCCAAGGCCCGGAAGTTCGTCCCGATCACCGAACCGGAACGCCGCGAGGAGATCGGCCGCGCGATCTCGCCGATCAACCACGTCACGCCCGACGATCCCCCCATCCTCCTCATCTGTGGCGACGCCGATAAGCTTGTCCCCATCCAGCAGTCCGAGTCGCTCCTCCAGAAGCTCAAGGACACCGGGATCGAATCGAAGCTCGTCGTCAAACCGGGTGCGGGCCACGTCTGGCCCGGTATGCTCAACGATTTCTCCCTGGTCGCCGACTGGTTCGATGCCCACCTCAAGGTCAAGGCGAGTCCCAAGGACGAGACGTCGGACAGAAAATAGCGGACAGCGCGTTTCCGGATTCGCGTCGGTCCGACTTCCAGCGGACAACCACGCGGAGTTCGTTCGTACCGCCGGCTGAGCCTTTGTAGGGTGGGCACTGCCCACCCTACAATTGCCATAATCCCGACTCGTCACCAACTCCGAACAACCCATCCCGCCGATCCGTTGGGCCACCGAGTTCGTTCGTACCGCCCGTCGAGTTCGTTCGTACCGCCCGTCGAGTTCGTTCGTACCGCCCGACGAGTTCGTTCGTACCGCCCGACGAGTTCGTTCGTACCGCCCGTCGAGTTCGTTCGTACCGCCCGTCGAGTTCGTTCGTACCGCCCGTCGAGTTCGTTCGTACCGCCCGACGAGTTCGTTCGTACCGCCCGTCGAGTTCGTTCGTGCCTGCCGGCCGAGTCAGCCTGATCGGCGAGGAGAACGATTTCGCTCGTTTGCGCGAATTGCCAAGGAGCCCCCAGGACGCGCCAGCGGCACGGCCTCTACTTTAGATAACATCGTGAAAAAGGCCGGGTCCGTGGTCGGATTCCGCACGGGTTGAGCGGAAATCTCGGCGTCCATCGTCACGACCTGCGCCGCCGGCAAGATCGGGAGAAACCTGGCTCGGGCGAGGCCGTCGCCGAACCATCGACCCGAGAGGACCGGCACGGGTGGCTTGATCCCGTTCGCGACTTCCTCGTGATTCGTTCGTTTCGGGGGATTGAGAAAGACAAAAGCTTCCACTCATGACTGAGGCTCGGAATGGATTTTCGGCGTGGCGGCTGATCCGGCTCCCGGAAGCTTCGTGGGTCCGTTCGATGGAGGATCTCTCCGTTCCGGGGCGACCACCATCGACCGAATCCCTCATGAACCGAGCCAAAAAAAATTATTCGTCCGCGTGTCAGAATCCCTCCCTTCCGGCCAATCTCTTAACATGATCGTTATCAAACCTTCGCGTCAGGCCGATCCGGGCTCGACCCGAGGATCGTTGGATTTTTTTGAGTTCCTCGGAATGCTCTCGACTCCCGAGCTCAAGGCCGTGATCGACGCGGTTTCCGAGGGTCAGCATGACGCATTCCTCAAGATCATGCGCAGCCTATGGTTTAGCGATCAGGAGTTACATCGCCAGCCACGTTTTCCACCTCGACGACATCGACGACCTGGCGCAGGACGTCTTCTTCGTGGCATACCGCAACCTGGCCGAGTTCCGTACCGAGGAGGACTTCGGAGCGTGGTTGAGGGGGATTGCCCGCCACAAGATCTTCGAATACTTCCGTAAGTCGAGCCGGCGACAGAAGGCGATGGCGCGGTTCCGCGAGGACGTTGCCCGGGTCATGCAGGACGACCTGGAACGTTCGGTGTCGGCCGACGTTTCCGGGTCGATCGAGGTCTTGCTCCAGTGCATCGCCCGGCTCCCCGATCGGCTCCGTCGGGTGGTCCGGGCCGGGCTCGACGGCTACAAACCGGCGGACCTCGCCGACGAGCTCGAGACGACCGTCGGTGCGGTCTACCGGCTCCATTATCGCGCCAACCAGTTGTTGCGCGAGTGTTTGCACCAGGAGCTGGGCTGATGGACCAGGATCTCATCGACCTGCTCGCCGGTTTCCGGGCGCCGAACTCGACGCCACGCGGTGCGAGCAGCTCCTGGATCGACTCCGATCGGATGAGGAGTTCCGCCTGGCCGCCGTGGCCGAGGTTCGCATGCTCGGGATGCTCAAGGCGCTCCAGTATCACGAGCCGCGCTGGCTGGCGCTCCACGAGGAGCTCGGGTGTGTCACGGAGCCGCGTCCCGCGGAACGGGAGTTCGAGCAAGTCTTTCTGAACCGGGTCCGCTCGCTCAACCCGCGCGGCCGACTTGAGCCCAGGCGGCGCTGGAGCACGATCGCCGCGGTTGCCGCCGCCGCGGCCATCCTGGCCGGTTCGATCGTCGGGATCGGGATCACGCTTCGACCCAGGGCCGTCAGGGCCCCTTCGAATCCGAACGAGGTCGAGCCGCCCCGAAGCACGCGGATCGCGATCGACGACGGCCTGGCGATCGTGGTCAAGCTTGAGGATGTCGCCTGGAACGGCCCGGCGACATCCGAAGGCGCGATGATCGGGGCCGGCCGGCTGCGGATTCGATCGGGCCGGGCCACGCTGGCGATGCTCACCGGCGTCTCGCTGGACATCGTGGGGCCCGCCGAGATCGAGCTGGTCTCCGACGACCGGGTGATCTGCCACCAGGGAAACGTCCGGGCGCGCGTGCCAGGCTGGCTGGCCGGATTCGTGATCTCGGGGCCAGGGTCGGCGATCGTGGACATGGGGACCGAGTTCGGGATCAAGGTCGGACCGGACGGCAAGCTGCTGGGCAAGGTGTTCGAGGGCCGTGTCGAGGCGGCGGTGCTGAACGATACCGGCTCGTTGCGGCATTCACTGGTCATGAAAGAAGACAGCGCGGCCTTCGAGATCGATCCGGCTCGACGCCGGATCTCGAATTCGGCCGCCGCCCGCGCCGAGCAGTTCGCGGAGCCCTGGGTTCCCCCGGCCATTCCCCTGGTTCTCGACCCTGGCTATCGCGACGCGGTCCTCAGGGCGCAGACCCGCCGAATACTGGCGGTTCGAGACGCTGAACGACGGCACGGTGCCTAACGAGGTCGCCGGCCGTCCCGCGCTTCGCGCCAACGGCCCGGTCCGTCTGGCTCGCTCGGCGCCTGGAAATGGAAATACCTGCGTCGAGTTCCGCCGGGACCATCCCGAGCAATACCTGGAGATGATCGCCCCGTGGGAACCGGCTCACGAGCAGGGTTATGCCGTCGAGCTCTGGTGCCTGCCCGCGGCGATCGACCATACCACGCTGGTGAGCATGCCGATTCCCGAGGGATCGCGGACCCAGCCGTTCCTGCTCGAGCTCACCTCGCGGAACCGGATCACGCTTCACCAGCCTGCCTCGGTCCGGTTCCTGCACCGCTGGCCGACTGGGCTCGATGGCGGCGACAACCTCTATTCCGACCAGTATTACGTCCCCGGCCGCTGGAACCACGTCGTGGCCCAGATGGTCGGCGAACGGATGGAGCTTTACCTCAACGGCAAGGCCACCACACCGATGCCGGTCGACCCCGATTACCGCAACCTGCCCTGCCGGCTGCTCCTCGGACAGCTTTCGACCATCCCGATTTACGAGCACAAATACAGTCGTCCCTTTGTCGGCTGGATGGATGAAGTGGCGCTCTACGACCAGCCGCTCGCGGCCGAGGAGATCAGCGCCCATCACCGGCTCGGCCTTCCGGCCGCCCCGGGTGCGCGAACCGCTGAATCGGAATCGTCGGTGAAGGGCGATCGATCCCGCCCCCTTCACCGGGTTTTCCCCAACGGGATCGGAGAAATTCCATGATCGTGTATTCACAGCAATCGCACTCGCAATTCCGCGCACGGAGGTCGGGCTTCACCTTGATCGAGCTTCTGGTGGTGATCGCCATCATCGCCGTCCTGATCGCCCTGCTTCTTCCGGCGGTGCAGGCCGCGCGCGAGGCCGCGCATCGGGCGCAATGCGTCAACAACCTCAAGCAGATGGCCCTCGCGGCGAATAACTACCTGGCGGCCATCGGCACGTATCCCCTGGCCAACGCGACCAACACCCGCGGTTACTCGTCGTCGTGGACCACCCCCAGCGACTACGGCAACTTCAGCGGCCACGCCATGATGCTCGGGTATCTGGAACAGCAGGCACTTTATAACGCCTGCAACTTCTCGCTGAACCCGTACCCCGGCTTCCCCTGCGGCGTGGTCAACTCAACCGTGTACAACGCGCGCGTCAACGCCTTCCTGTGCCCGTCCGACGGCCTGATGACTTCATCCAACGGTCAAACGATGAAGAACAACTACCACGGCAGCATGGGCACCACGACCGATCCCTGGTCGGCCAACAGCACCGGGATCTTCGGCGCACCTGACGGCCTACTCCGAAAGCGCGGTGACCGACGGAACGTCGAACACCATGCTCTTCTCCGAGGCGCTGCTCGGCAATTACAACCCAAAGACGCCCAGGCGAACCACGGTCTCGCAGGCGGGGGGCCGTACGTCTCCGGCGCGTGTGCTCGACCCGGTCACCACGATCGGGGGCCAGTTTCAACTGCTCGCGGCCGTCCAGAGCGCGCTTCAGAACTGCAACTCGCTGTGGGCCAGCACTTCGGCCAACACCAACTGGAACCGGGGCTGGGTCTGGGCCGACGGCTCGCCCGGATATACCTATTTCAACACGGTGGTGACTCCCAACTCGAGCCAGTACCTGTGGTCGGCCTGCCGCCTCGACAACGCGACCGGCGGATCGGATTACAGCGACTTCCAGACCGCCAACAGCAACCACCCCGGCGGCGTCAACGCCTCGTTCGCCGATGGCAGCGTCCACTTCATCAAGAACTCGATCAACCAGTACACCTGGTGGTCGCTCGGAACCAAGGGCAACGGCGAGGTCATCTCGGCCGACAGCCTTTGATCGATGAGGCGAGCCGAGAAGAGACGAGACACGACCCGGAATTCTCCTCGACCCGCGTCCGATGCCCGGCTAGATTGAATCCAGGCGAGCGGCCGTTACCCCACCGCTCGCCGTACTTCCGTCTGGCCAGGAGTCTTCGCCGGTGCGCCGTTCTCTGTTGCTCCTCTCCGCGGTGGTCAGTCTCTACCTCGGGCTTCCGCCCACCTCCCCAGCCGGCGAAAATCCCCCCTTCGCCTGGCGCGACGGCGACCGCGTTGTGCTGATCGGCGACACCCTGATCGAACGCGACCAGACGTACAGCGATCTCGAAACCCTGATCACCCTTCAGAACCCCGACAAGACGATCACCTTCCGCAACCTGGGCTGGAGCGGCGACACGCCCTCGGGAATCGCACGGGCACGGTTCGGTCCCCCCGCCGAGGGTTTCGCGCACCTCAAGGAACACGTCCTCGCGCTCAAGCCGACGGTGCTCCTGATCGGCTACGGCATGACCAGCTCGTTCGACGGCGCCTCGGGCTTGCCCCGCTTCCGTCAGGAGATGGAAACCCTCCTTGACACGGTCGCCCCGACCAAAGCCCGGGTCGTCCTGCTCTCGCCGATCGTTCACGAGGGCCTTGGCCGACCGCTTCCCGACCCGACGAAGCACAACCAGGACCTGAAGCAGTACACCGAGACTCTCGCGTCGATCGCTCACCAGAGCGGGTTGCGATTCGTCAATCTCTTCGAGTCCACGAGCCACGCCCCCGGGCACCTGACCGACGATGGCATCCACCTGACCGATACCGGGGCACGGTTCTTCGCCCGGGAGGTCATCAAGGCGCGTGGGAGCCCGGACCCGGGTATTACCGATGCACCGTTCCCTCCGGAGGTCGAGGCGGTGCGACGATCGATCGTCGAGAAGAACCGTCTCTACTTCTACCGATGGCGGCCCCAGAACGAGACCTACCTCTTCGGTTTCCGCAAGCGCGAACAGGGCAATAACGCCCGCGAGATCCCCCTGTTCGACCCCCTGGTCGCGGAAAAGGAAGCGGAGATTGCCCGGCTCAAAGGACCGGCGGCGCGGGCGATGGAGGGGACCTCGAAGGCTTCGGTGAGATAGTGTATCATCTGTCCGTAAGTATCATCTTGAACCGCCAGGGATTTGCTCATGTGGCGTCCTTTGATTGCTGTCCTGCTCGTCGGTTTGCAGACAACCAGCGCCCTGGCCCAGCGCCGGCCGTTCCCGATCCCTGATCCTGATCCTGAGATCGAGCGCCGGTCGTTCGTTGTGGCCGACGGGTTCGAGGTGAACCTGTTCGCGGCCGACCCGGTGCTGGCCAAGCCGATCCAGATGAATTTTGATCCGGCCGGGCGGCTCTGGCTGGTCAGCTCGGAGGTCTATCCCCAGATCCTGCCAGGGCAGACCGCCAACGACAAGGTGCTCGTGCTGGAAGACAGGAACGGCGACGGCCGGGCCGATACCACCTCGGTGTTCGCCGAGGGATTGCTCATCCCGACCGGCATCGAGCCGGGAGACGGCGGCGCTTATGTGGCCAACAGCACCGAGCTGCTTCATCTCAAGGACACCAACGGAGACGGCAAGGCCGATACCCGGCGGGTCATGCTCTCGGGTTTCGGCACCGAGGATACGCACCATATCTTGCACACCCTGCGGTGGGGGTTTGACGGCCAGCTCTATTTCAATCAATCCGTATACATCCATAGCCATATCGAAACGCCTCACGGTGTGCGCCGGCTGGGCGGTGGGGGTGTCTGGGAGTTCCGGCCCGAGACGATGGAACTCGAGGTCTTCCTCCGCGGGTTCTGGAACCCCTGGGGGCATCATTTCGACCGCTGGGGACAGTCGTTCGTGACCGACGGGGCGGGCAGCGAGGGGGTGAGCTACGCCTTGCCGGGCACTATTATCCACGGCGCCCGACGCGGTGCGCATCTTCCACGGGCTCAATCCCGGGAGCCCCAAATACTGCGGGGCCGAGATCGTGAGCGGCCGGCACATGCCGGAAGACTGGCGCGGTGATTTGATCACCCACGACTTCCGCGGCAACCGCGTCTGCCGATTCACGCTTCGCGAAGACGGCGCGGGGTTCTCGGCGGAGAAGCGCGATGATTTGATTCGTACGCCCCACGTCGCGTTTCGACCCATCGACGTCAAGCTCGGCCCCGATGGCGCGATCTACATCGCCGACTGGTACAACCCGATCATCCAGCACGGCGAGGTCGATTTTCGCGACGAGCGGCGCGACCATACCCGGGGGAGGATCTGGCGCGTCACGGCCAAGGAACGGCCCCTGGTGGAACGGCCCAGGCTCGTTGACGCCCCGGTCGATCAACTGCTCGACGATCTCAAGGCCCCCGAGGACTGGACCCGCCATCACGCCCGCCGCGTGCTCAAGGAACGCGGGGCCGAGGCCGTTATTCCCAGGCTCGGCGACCTGGGTCAAGCAGCTTGATGCCCGCGATCCCGAGTTTGAGCACCGGAAGCTCGAAGCGCTCTGGACTTACCAGGCGCTTGACGTGGCCGAGCCCGGGCCTGCTGACCGAACTGTTGAATGCGAAGGACCCACGCGCCCGGGCCGCGGCGGTCCGGGTGCTGGCTCACTGGCTGAACCGGGTTTCGGACCCGCTCGCCCTGCTCGAGCCGCGCGTGGTGGACGATCATCCGCGCGTCCGGCTCGAAGCGGTCCGGGCCCTGGGACGGATCAAGAGCAAGGACGTCCGCGCGGCGCCTGGCCATGCAGGCGCTCGACCGGCCGATGGACAAGTTCCTCGATTACGCTCTCTGGCTGACTGCACGCGATTTGCAGGCGGAATGGCTTCCTGCCGTGGCAAATGGCCGGCTCGACGCGATCGGAGAGCCGTCGCACCTGATCTTCGCGCTTCAGGCGGTGGGCACGCCCACGGTCGTCAAGCCCCTGCTCGAACTCCTGCGATCGGGTCTCGTGCCAACCGACCTGCATGACGGGGTCTTGACGACCATCGCCAGCCTGGGCCAGCCCGACGACCTGGGACTGGTGCTCCAGCAAGCGATGGCCGAGGGAAACCAGATCGGTAAACTTCGTGAGCCCTTGCTCCGATCCATGATCGAGACCACCCGCCAGCGCGAGATCGCCCGCGGCGCGACCTGAGCGCGCTGGGCAAGTGGCTCGATGGTCCGGATCAAGCACTTCGAGCCCTTGCCGCCCGAGCGGCGGGACTCTGGAAGGTCGAGGCGCTCCGGCCCCGACTGGTTGCTCTGGCGGAATCGACGACAGAGAGCTTCGACGTTCGCCGCGCATCGATCGAAGGGATCGCCGCGTTCGGCGATCGCGCCAGCCGCGAGACGCTCGAACGTCTCGCCGGCCCGCAAGGCTCCTCGGATACGCCGCCAACCGCAATCGCGGCGACCGCGTCGCACGATCCCAAATCCGCCGCCGGGATGGCGGTTAACTGGCTGGTCCAGACCAGGAATCCCGCACCCGAAGCGGTCCACTTGATCATCGCCAGCTTCAACCAGGTCCGGGGCGGACCACCGGTACTCGCGGCGGCCCTGGCCGGTCAATCCTTGGCGGCAGATACCGCATCGTTGGCCCTGCGGGCGGCGCAGTTCCGCGGGGCGAGAGCATCCCGACCTGATCGCCGCTCTGACCAGGGCCGGCAGCGTCCGCGACACGCTCCAGCCGCTCACGCCGGAGCAGACCGCCGCGCTGGCGGCCCGTGCGGTGCGCGAGGGAAACGCGAAGCGCGGCGAGGCCGTGTTCCGCCGCAAGGAGTCGCTCTGTCTGAACTGCCACGCCATCGCCGGCGCGGGGGGCCAGGTCGGCCCCGGGCTCGAAAGCATCGGCGCGAGCGCACCGGCCGATTACCTGGTCGATGCCCTGCTCCAGCCGGGCAAGGCCATCAAGGAGGGCTACCATGCCACGACCGTCGCGATGAGCGACGGCCGGGTGATCACCGGCATCAAGGTCCGCCAGACCGACACGGCGCTGGTGCTCCGCGACGCCGAGGATCGCGAGCTGACGCTCCCCCTGGACGCCATCGACGAGCAGAAGCCCGCCGGCTCGCTCATGCCCGCCGGCCTGGTCGATACTTTGACCGAGACCGATCGGCTCGACCTGGTCAAGTTCCTTTCCGAGCTGGGCAAGATCGGTCCGTATTCCGTGAGCAAGGATCGGATCATGCGCCGCTGGCGAATACTTGACATGACGCCGGTCTCGCTCCAGTCGATCCGGCGCTGGGGTCGAGACGCGGCCGTCGTTGACGATTCGCTCCCCTGGGTCGCCTCGTACAGCGAGGTGTCCGGGGTCTTACCGCTGGACGCGCTCCCGGCCGCGCCCGAGCTCTCGCTCTCGATCGTCCGCGGCCAGATTGACGTCACGACCGGCGGACCCGTCCAGCTCGCCTTCAACACGACCGACGGCCTGGTCCTTTGGCTCGACGGCAAGAAGGTCAAGCTACAACCCAGGACGATCCTCGACCTCGCTCCGGGCATCCATACGCTGGCCCTTCAGGTCGATCGCGGCCGACGTCGTGAGGGGATTCTGCTGACCCTTGAAGACGCGCCGGGGTCGCCGGCGCGAGCGCAGGTGGTCCTGGGGAAGTGAACCGCTGTCTGTCGCTTCTGATGATCGTGTGACGGAAGCTGAGAACGAACGACTTCAAAAATTGAACAAACGGCTCACACTCTCCCGCCTGTGAATCGACAGGATCGCCTCGGCGAAGAGACCCGAAACGCTGACCACCTTGCAGCAGGGGGGCAGATGCTCGGCGCGATGGCCGATGGTGTCGGTCAGCACGAGCTCCTTGATCGGGCTGGCGGCGATCTTGGCGGCGGAGCCGTGGGCAAAGACGCCGTGCGAGACGCAGGCGTAGATGTCGCGTGCGCCGCGGGCCTTGCAGGCGTGCGCCATTTCGATCAAGGTGCCGCCGGAGATCGTGAAGTCATCCACGATCAGGACGTTCTTGTCCTCGACCGAACCGATGATGTCGAGGACCTCGGCCGCCTCATCGTGCGCGCGGCGGATCTTGTTGCCGATCACGACGGTGGCCCGCATCATCTGCGCGAACCGGTAGGCCTGCTTGCCGAAGCCGACATCGGGCGACGCGATGACCAGGTCGGGGATGTTCTTGCGGAGGAAATAATCGACCAGTACGGGCATGGCGTACAGGTGATCGACCGGCTTGGCGAAGAATCCCTGAATCTGAGGACTGTGCAGGTCCATCGTCAGGACCCGGTCGGCGCCGGCCACCTCGATGCAATCGGAACAGACGCGGGCGCGGATCGAGACCCGCGGTTCATCCTTCTTGTCGCCCTTGGCGTACGAGAAAAACGGGATCACCGCCGTGACCTGCGTGGCGCTGGCCCGCTTGAAGGCGTCGATCCAGAACAAAAGCTCCATGAAGTTGTCGTTGACCGGAAACTCGGTCCCCTGGACGATGAAGACGTCCCGTCCCCGCACGTTTTCGAGCACGCGAACGAAGACGTTCCCCTCGCTGAAGACCATGGTCTCGGCCTTCGCCAGCTCGATGCCAAGCTGGCGGCAGATCGCCTGTGCCAGGGGCCGGCTCGCCGAGCCCGCGAAGACCTTCAACTCGCCGAACGGGTCGGTCAGCTTGGACGACGCGTTGCAGCCGACCAGTGAGTTGTCCATCGCCGAAGGCACCCCCGAGACCGTCGATTGAAAAACAGACCGAAGCGAAATCCACGAAAATCGATACGAAGCGACATGGACCGATCCTTCCGTCCGCCGTCGTACATCGTATCTTAACGTGCCCCACGCCCCCCCGCCAGTCAACCGGACGGGGTCTCATGGAACACATGGTCAGTATAAAAAAAATAAAAAGTTCCGGCGGCTTGGCCCTTCGCTACAATTTTTCCGTATAAGGAGCGTTTCCCGGCAGCTGTGCGCCTGACGTCCAGGCGTAGCTTGTCTGGTTTTGCGTTCGAGGGCCATGTGGCAATGAGACGACACAAACCGTGGAATAGCTGGCTCTTGCTCGTGACGACCAGGCTGGTACTGGCCGCGGCGCTGGTATCGGTGCTGGCGGCGGAGTCCGGGTTTATTTATCTCAATCAGGCCGCGCGCGCCGCCGATCCGCCCCGATCGCGCCGCGGACCGATCGCGAATCAGGGGCATGTGATGCCAACGGCGTTGCGACAGGCGCGTGGGCCGAGCCTGGAGGGGGGAGCCGCCTGGCTCAATACGAGCGGGCCGATCCGGATCGAAGACCTCCGGGGCAAGGTGGTCCTGCTTGATTTCTGGACGTATTGCTGCATCAACTGCCATCATGTGCTCCCCGACCTCGCCCGGCTCGAGGAGAAGTACAAGAACGAGCTCGTGGTCATCGGCGTGCACACGCCCAAGTTCTTCGCCGAACGCGACACCGAGAACATCCGCAAGAAGGTGCGTGAGTACGGGATCAAGCACCCGGTGGTTAACGACGCCGACCAGGTGATCTGGGAGCGGTTCGGGGTCAATAGCTGGCCGACCCTCGCCCTGATCGATCCGGCGGGGAACTATTTCGGATCAATCTCGGGCGAGGGGCATTACGCGGTCCTCGACCGCGAGATCGGCAAGCTGGTCACGGAATACCGCCAGAAGGGTAAGCTGAACGAGACGCCGGTCAAGTTCTTCCCCGAAGACGAAAAGCCGGATAACACCCCCCTGCTCTTCCCGGGCAAGGTGCTGGCCGACGCCGAGGGCAAGCGGCTTTTCATCGCCGACACGGCCCACCACCGGATCGTCATGACCGACCTCCAGGGCAAGAACCCCCGCCCGGTTGGCGCGGGACTCCGGGATTGATCGATGGAGCCTACGACAAGGCCTGCTTCAACCGTCCCCAGGGCATGTGCCTGGCGGGCGATACGCTGTATGTGGCCGACACCGAGAACCACGCGATCCGGTCGATCGACCTGAAGGCGAAGACCGTGGCCACGGTGGCGGGCAACGGCCAGCAGTCGCACCGACGCACCGGCTCGACCGCGGCGAAAACCTCGGGGCTGAACAGCCCCTGGGACTTGCTGGTCGAGCCCGGCTCGAACGGCAAGGCGCTTCTGATCGCGATGGCCGGGCCGCACCAGATCTGGCGGCTCGACCTCGACACCAGTGTCATCGGCGTCTGGGCGGGCACCGGCGAGGAGAACATCATCGACGGCTCGCTGACCACCGCCGCGTTCGCCCAGCCCAGCGGCCTGGCCACCGACGGCCACTTCCTTTACGTGGCTGATAGCGAGGTCTCGGGCGTGCGCGCGATCTCGCTCGACCATCGCAACCACCGGGTCGGCACGATCGTCGGCGTGGGCCTGTTCGGCTTCGACGACATCGACGGCCAGGGGAGCGAGGTCCGGCTCCAGCACTGCCTGGGCGTGGCGTACGGCGGCGGCAAGCTCTACATCGCCGACACGTATAACAACAAGATCAAGGTCTGCGACCCGCAAAAGCGTGTGGTCGAGACCTTTGTCGGGCAGCGGCAGCCGGGCTCGACCGACGACCCACCGAGGTTCTACCAGCCGGGTGGACTCAGCATCGTGGGATCGAGTCTTTACGTGGCCGACACCAACAACCACGAGGTTCGCGTGGTCGATCTCAAGGAAAAGACGGTCAGGACGCTGGAACTCACAGGATTGAAGCCCCCCGCGCCGCCGGCGCGTCCGCCGAGCTTTCCCGAATCCGCGCGAGCTGGCCGTGTCGACGGTCGAGGTGGCCCCGGGGCGCGAGCTCATGCTCGACGTGACGCTTCCCCTCGAGCCGGCGATGAAGATCAACCCCGAGGCGCCGATGCCGTACCTGGTCGAGGCGCCGGGCTCGGCCGGCCTGATCGCCGGTGAGCTCGCGACCACGGGGGGCCGGATCAGTCCGCCGGCCTCGAGCTTCGCGATCGAGCTTCCTCTGGCCCGATCGCTCGCCGCGGGCGAGTCGCTCGAGCTGAAGTTCTCGGTCGCCGCGTTTGTCTGCAACGAAGGGTCGAACCTGTGTCAGGTCCGGAGCTTCGTGATGTCGATTCCGCTTCATGTCAAGTCGGGAGCGGCGCAGCGGGTTCCGGTCGCGCCGCGGCCGAAGGTCCAGGCGGCATCGAGCTCGACCACGAACGCCAACCCCGGCGTCCCTCCCCAATGAGCGCCGCCGTCGAGCCGGCCATCACCCCGACGGCGCGCGTCGCCAGCAGGCGCCAACCCGTCGGGGTGCCGTTTCGGAGCCTGGCGCGTGGTCCGTACGGCCTGTTGCTCGTCTGGCTGCTGGCGCTCTGCCTGCTGGCGCCCTTGATCGATGGAACGGGCCGTACGATCAGCATGTTCGACCTGATGATCTGTGTCATCATGCTGTCCGGGCTGCACGCCGCGCAGTCAACGCGCCGGGCCCTGGTCGCGGCCACGGCCTTGATCGTCTCCGATCTCTTCAGCCACTGGAACGCGATCGCCATCCCCGATGAGGTGTCGTTCCTCATCCACTACACGATCAACCTGCTGATCCTGCTCTTTGTAACCCACTCCATCCTGACGCATATCATCGCCGACAACCAGGTGACGATCGAGACCCTCAAGGCCGCGGTCTGCGTCTACCTCTTGCTGGGACTGGTCTGGCTCTACATCTACGCTCTCATCGACGTGCTGATCCCCGGCTCGTTTCTGATCCGACGTCAAGTGCCCGTCAATCGATTCGGCCACCTCGTCGTCGGCGACTCATTCGCCGAGCTCCTCTATTTCAGCTACACGACCATGACCACTCTCGGCTTCGGCGATATCCTCCCTCTGAGCAATTTCGCGCGCACCTTCAGCTACCTCGAGGCGATCGTCGGCCAGATCTTCCTGACCATCCTGATCGCTCGACTGGTCGGCATGCACATCACCCGGAGCTCCCGCGAGGGGTGAGGGATCGTCCGATTTTTGAAGCCCCAGGATGAGCATGCTTCGGAAGGCCCGACGCCGGTGGGGAGCTTGGTGTTCAATCCGTCGAGAGGCACTCGTCGAGAGCCGAACAGAAGATGCGAAAACTCCGAGATCCGCTTCGTTGGGGATCGAGGTGAGGCGCGATCTCGGCGGCGACCTGGATCTTGGGAAGGCCGCCTCTGAAATAACCCGCGGTTTGCAGGATCTGTTCGAACGCTTCCCATGTTCCGCCCTGGATGGCGTCCGGATCGCGAAACCTCGCTCTCCGCGGTACGTTTTCGGAGACCCGTGGATAAACCGCGCGCACGGCTTCCCAGTCGCCGAAATACCAGGCTTCCAACTCCTCGATGACGAGCCGATTGACCACGGCGAAATGCCCTCCGTTGGCCCCGCTCCTGGTGACGAGATTCGCATTCCTCGCCGAAGCCTCAAGGTTCTGCTTCAAACATTGACAGTCATCATCGTCACGGTCCACCACAACGAAGATTCGTGTCGAGTCCGTGATCCAGCTCGAATAAGCACTCAGTCGAGCGGGAAGCTTCCGAATCAGATCGAGCTTGCCGTTGAACGGATGGACCTCGAATGAGAGAGCACCAAGGATCGTGGGAAGGAAACCACGGAGCGCAGCCTCCATAGAACGTTCCTCGACGAGGAATTCCACGTGCTCGACCGTCATCGCGGCCGTTCCTGTTGGCGTGGTCCTCCCGAGTTCTCCAGAGGATCACCCACGCCAAAGTATCCTTCCAGCCAGAGGTCACCCAACGTGGCGCCGGCGGAGACGAACTCTGGCACCTGGTTGATGTTCGCCAGGCACTTCGACTGGGTGTACCCCTGCTCGTCGCGATAGAGTACCCGAACTTCCTTGGGCCGCATCGCATTGATGAAAAACGGTGAATGCGTGGTCACGAGGAGTTGAGACCGCTCGGTCGCGTTGCGACACTCCTCGGCAAGCCCGGCCAGGAGCCGCGGATGGAGGAAGTTCTCCGGTTCTTCCAGCCCGATGAACCGCGGTGGCCAGGGATCATGGAGTACCACCAGGTAGGCCAGCATCTTGAGCGTACCATCGGAAGCGAACCGTGACAGGATCGGTCGATCGAATGGGGCGTCCTTGATCTGAAGCAGCAGCCGGCCATCGGGCATCGCATCGGCGATAATACGATCAAGCCTGGGGATTCGCCGCCGGAGCATCGCGAATACTGTTTCGAGCTGGTCGGGATGTTGTTCCTTCAAATACTGGATGACGTTCGCCAGATTATCTCCGGTCTTGCTCAAACGTTCCTGGGGACCCGCCTCGGGCTGGCCTCGCGTGTCATCGATCGAGAGGTAAGAGACATACCAGTCGGTAATGAACTCGCGGAGGCTGGCGATCCGGGGATGCTCGGCGAACTGGCCCAGGGTATTGACCGCGATCAGGTCTGCCGAACGAAGCGGAAAATCCACGCGCTTGTCAAGCTTGTCCGGCATCTCGCCGCTGACGGCTTTCCCGACGCCGTTCCTGTAGTCGAGGAATTTGAACGGCTTGCCTGTCACGTCTCGTCGCCATTGCAGCCATTCCTCGGCGACAAAGGGTCCACGTGCTCCTTCGTCGATCGATAGGTGATATGTGATCAACGGATGCTTTGGACGCTCGCGGTACTTCAGCTCGATCTCCACGCTCCCCGTTTGCCCACGGGTCTTGATCTCGCGCGCCCTTCCACGCCGGTCCCATGCGTGCCGCAAACCAAACTGGAAACATTCCGACAAAAAATTAAAAACGTCAAATATCGTGGACTTTCCACTCCCATTGGGTCCGAGCAAGACCGTCAACGGTGTGAGATCCTTGAACTCGATGGACCGAAGCGCACGGTAGTTAAGGACCTTGAGCGATTCAATACGAGCGGCTCCCTGTTCAGGATCTCCAGACGGAACCGGCCTCCTGGATACCATCGGCACTCCCCGGCACTCTTGAGTTCGCTCTTGAATCAGGAAAGTCTTCCCGTTGGTTGAGTGTACATAATTCTGATCCTACTGGCAATCGTGTCCGAGGAAGCACGATTCGTCTCACCGTCCGTTCGAGGGCCGGGGACTCATCACATCATCCAGCACGGTTTGAAACGCGTCCGGAGAGACGCTGAATTCGCCCCGGAACGGGTTGTCCATGGCGGCGGTCAGAAAGATCAAGAGGGCGATGAAGGTGCTCAGGGACGCGATCAAGAGGGCGTGAAGCGCCAGGTTATCGACCCAGAACAGGTAGGTCAGGACGATCGTCAAGACCGCGCCGATCAGGACGACGATCCAGAGCGCGGCGGGGAGCCCGGTGTCGACCGACTGGAGCCGGAGCCGACGGAGCTCCGTGATGCTTGCCAGCTCGCGCACGACCTCCGCGTGCACGATTCGCTCACGCTCCCGGCTCGGCTCGAACGCCATGAGCAGATCGTCGAGCTGATCCAGAACATGGGTTGCTTCCTCGTCGATCTGGCCCCGTCGATGGGCGGGCCAGTCCTTCTCGATGACCTGCCGGGTATAGTTCCGCAACAGATCCTCGGCCTGGCCTCGTAACGGCTGAGGATAACCATCGAAATCGCGGTACAGGCTCGCCATCGCCGCGGCTTCCTGATCAACCTGGGCATCGATCGCGGTGAAGTCTTCCCAGGTCGCCACCGCGATCAGACCCATCGCCAGCCCGTAAAAGACTCCGATTCCCGCGAAGACGTAGCTGACCACGTCGTTGTGGTCGCGCGAGCCCCCCAGAAGCCGGCGGACCATCGGCCGGGTCAACAGCAGTCCCAGGACCGATCCGACCACGAACAGCGCGACAATCCCGAGCCCGAGCGCCCAGTTCGGGTAATCGTAAATCCAGTAGATCGTCATCTTGGAAGAACCTCGCGATCGTGGCAGACCGGCCGGAGCGCGCCTCCAGCCGAACCGGGAGGTTTGCCAGTTTACGAGGCGCAGGGACTCTTCGCCAGCGATCCGAGCCGCTTTCCCTTCCCGATGACCTGAAGACTTCCCGGTGCGACGCCGGCCGTGCGGACCTGGCACCGACGAGTGGCTCGTTCAGGCCGACACTTTCGTGTCCAGTCGGGCAGGGACCGACCCGGAATCCGTCTCGAGGGGGGCCGGAACACCGGTCAGCAGAAGACCCCGGTTGGTCAGGGGGTGGATCCGATCGCGGCATCGGAAGTAGGCCGCGACGACGCGGCCGTCCCACTGGATATCGGCGCCTTGGGACAGGATGTCCTCGACATGGGCCAGGGCCTCGACTTGGGGTTCGGGGCCGAAGCTGATCATCGCGTCGAAGCTCTCGGCCACCGCCAGAATGCGGGCCGGCAGCGGGATCGCCTCGCCCTTGAGACCGCCGGGATGGCCCGTGCCGTCATAACGTTCGTGGTGGTGGAGCACGGCGGGCAAAAGATGCGCGATCGGCCGCAGATCGTGCAGGAGCTCAGGCCCGATCGTGACGTGCTCGCGCAAGTGGGCGGACTGCTCGATATTGGGTGGGTTGCGCTGGCTCGGGGCCGATTCGCGAAGACCGATCTTGCCGAGATCGTGAAGCAGCCCACTGAGATAGATGTCGTTGAGCTCGTCCTCCTGGAGTCCGAGCTCGCGCCGAGCTCGACGGCGATCCGCGCGACGCGCTCGCTGTGCCCGGCGACCAGGGTGTCTCGCGCGTCGATTGCCGCCGCGAGCGAGCGCGTCAGCCCGACCATCACTTGATGAAGCCGATGCTGACGCCGCGTTGCGCGGAAGTTGAGCCCGAGCAGACCCGCGAACGGCAGCAGGAGCGCCGCGTCGGTCCGACGGAACCGGGGTTGCTCGGTCGCGCTCGAACCCGCCGCGACGGCAATGGCCCCCATCGCCTCCGCCGAGTTCGATCCCGGTTCACCCGCACTCGAACTCGGGGCCGAGAGATCGGGAAGTTTCATCGTCGAAGTCTGCGATTTGTTCAGAGCGATCAGCCAGCTCGTGGCCCCCTTGATCGGTACGGGGACCGCCAGCAGACTCGTCACGAGCGGAAAGCGCGACGAGTGGACATGATTGTCGATCACCATGCCGTCGCGCAGGTTGGGTGACTTCTCGATGAGAGATCGGACCAGCCGCCGACCGTCCCAGGGCGAGACCAGCGACTCTCCCTCGGCCAGCGCCTCGCCGGAATCGGCGGCGGGAGGCACCCAGATCACGCCCCGGGCCCGGACCACCGTCGCCCCGGCGAGCAGGACCTGCCGGCGTCCCCGGACCGTCTGCTGGTCGATCTTCATCGTCCGCATCAGGCGCTCCAGCTCCAAGAGCGCCTCGAGGCCGATCACGGCGGGGCCGAGCGGCGTCGATCCGTTGCTGCCATCCGACGCCGGTCGACCGGGCGAACGATCCTGGTCCGGCGTCCCATCGCGTCCGGGACTCCTGTGACGGTGCCGATGCCTCCCCTCGGCGACGATGGCCGCGCAGAGCCGCTGGTGGATGCACCGGCACCACTTCACCAGCCGCGACTGCTCCAGGGCGATCTCGTCGGGTGTCCGCGCCAGACCGCCCAGAACGCTGACCGCGATCGTCTCGGGCCGCTCGCTGTTGGGGAATGGCAGGATGACCTGATAGCGGCCCCCAACTATGGGGCGAACCCGGGGCCCTTTTTCCCCTTCGGCCAACTGGCGGACCACCATCGGTCCTTCGACGTTCGGAGCCGGCGCCAGGTAGGTCATCGGTGATGCCCCCCACGCCTCATCGGATCCATGTCCGTAAGAGTGATTGACGCCGTTGCCTCGCCCCTGCCCCTCGTCCAGGCCCGGCGTGAGCATCCCTCCCGTCGCCGCGTCATAGAACCGGAACGTCACACCAAACTCGTCCCGCAAGAGGATCGACAGCGAGCGAACCTGCTTGTTCCGGGCTCGCGACGATTGATCAGGATCGGTCGCCGCGTCGTTCGCAACCGGCATGGTCGTCAGCTCCGCGGTAGTCGTCTCGTCTGTAGACCCATGTTGGCCTCTCAATCCTTCTTCAACGTTATTCTTTGTTGTGATTCATGTCAAGAGATTTGGCATGGGTCAAGATTGCATGGAGTCTGGGGTCGCTTTTTAGCGACGCGAGGTCGGGATCGTCGCGTGCGCGGGCGGGATCGGCCCCCTGGTCCAGGGCGCGGCGCAGAAGGTCGAGGGCCTGGGTATTACCGGAAGTGAGCGATCCGAACGAGGGCCGCGCGGCGAGGGCGGCGACGCAGGCGGCGGCGTATAGGGTATCCGCGGAGGCAGGCTCGCGTTCGAGGCACCAGTTGATATCAGCGGCGGCAAGCTCCCAGTCTCCCTTGCGGGCGCGAAGCACGGCGCGGCTGCGCCTCGCCTCGTTGAAGCCGGGACTCGACAGCAGCGCCCGGTCCAGGGCCGCGAGCGCCTCGTCGTCGCGGCCGGCCCGCGCCGCCAGCATCGCCCGGCCGTAGAGCGCCTGGGGATGGTTCGGGTCGGCCCGTAGGACTTCGTCGAACGCGGCCCGCGCCTGTTCGGGGAGCCGGTCGGTGATCGCGAACCCGTACGACCAGTACAGCCGTGCCCGCACCGGGTCGCCCCGCGGGGGGGCGGCCGACAGCGCATCGGCGAATGCCCGGTCAGCCTCGGCGTGCCGCTTCAGACCCTCCAGTGCCATCGCACGCCCCGCCAGGAGCGCTGGATCGCGGCGGTGACCTGCTGGTTCTGCCGGTTGGTCGGACGACTGACGCGCGGCCAGGGCCGCATCGAAATCGATCAGCGCCGCGGCGTATCGCTTGCGCTCGAGCTCGACCAGCCCACGGTTGACTCGCGCCGGGATAAACTTCGGGTCGCGCTCCAGCGCCGCGGTGTAGTCGGCCAACGCCTCGTCCTTGCGACCGGCTCGATCGAGAACGCAGCCGCGGTTGAAATAGCCCCAGGCAAACTCGGGCCAGAGGCCGATCGACTGGCCAAAGTCGGCCGCGGCGAGCAAGGGTTCGCCGAGTTCGAGATGGCAGATCCCGCGCTGCACGGTCGACCAGTAGTGGCGTGGATTGAGCGCCAGGGCGAGATCCAGTTCGACCAGGGCCTGGCGGAGTCCTTCCCTGGTCCCCTTCAAGGCGAGGGCGGCGGCCAGCGCGTAGTGGTCGCTACTGGAGCGCGCGGGGGTCTGCTCGGCCATCCGACGCGCTTCGGCCGCCCGCTCGTGCTCGCCCAGGTGCTCGAGGTTGTCGGCCCGTTCCAGGTACAGCGCGCGAGACGGCGCGAGCCCGAGCGATCCGAGGGCTTCGGCCTCGTCAAGCAGCGCCAGGGCCGCGCGACGGTCCGAGGGCTCGTCCGAACCCAGACGCACCCGGGCCCCGGCCAGGAGGGTCAGCAGATCGCGGCGATCCTCCGCCAGCTTTCGACGCTGCGCGGGATCGAGCCAGGCGAGATCGGGATGGCTCAGGAAGGGAGTGCCGTCGGGTGTCGCATAGAGCCTGAGCGTTCGATCACAGACCTCGGCCCCCTGCTTCAGATGGTCCTGCAAGTCGAGCACCGTGTTGATCAGGCAGAGCGCCTGGACCGTTCCTTGCTCGTGCGCCGGAGCCGCTCCTGGGCCTGGACCGCTCCCAGACGACGACGGGTCCCCGTCAGCGCCGAGCCGATCAGAACAACGACCAGAAACGCCGCCAGGGCCACCGCGCCCGACGACGTCAGACGCGGATGACGGCGGCCGAACTTCCGCACCTGCTCGATCCGGCTCAGTTCCGGGGCGTAGCGGAGTGGTCGGTCGTCGAGGAACCGGCGGAGATCCTCGGCGAGCTGGTCGGCCTGCTGATATCGATCTTCAGGATCGGCGCCATGCACTTCCGCGCGATGCTCTCCAGGCTCCAGGGAAGATCGCTCCGCCGCAACCTCAGGCTGGGCTGCACCCGGCTCCGTTCGACCGCCATCGACTCGATCTGGAGCGGTACCGCCGAGTAGCTGGCACTCTGGTCAAACGGGCTCTGGCCCGTCAGCATCTCGGCCAGGACCATCCCCAAAGAGTAAATATCCGAGCGATGATCGACCTTCTGGATCAACTGGGCGCTCCGCCCAGAAGGGCCCGCAGATGCTCGGGCGCCATGTACGCGACCGTCCCCCCCAGGGTCGCCATGCCCGGGTCGACCTGCGGGTCCTGTGCCAGGTTGAAATCGAGCAGCAGCGGTACTCCCTCCGCGCTGATCAGGACGTTCGAAGGCTTGATGTCGCGATGGAAGATCCCCCGTTGATGCGCGTGATGCAGCCCCTCGGCCAGCTGCGCCACGATCCTCGCCGTCGCGTGAACATAATTTCCCGACTTCAATCGCTCCAGGGGGGTACACTCATCGGTGGTCGGTCGGTCGGCTGGATCGAGCGGAGCCTCGGCATCAGCGGCCTGATCGAGCCTCTGGGCACGCCCCGCCGGGAGGCCGCGCATGCCCAGGAACGAGCCCTTACGGAAATGGACCCGCACCCCCATACCCCCCTTGAACTCGTCGGGTGGGGGCGACTGGACCGCCTCGAGCGCCTCGACGAACTCCGAGCCGGTCGTCGGCATGCCTTCGTAGGACCAGACTTGCTGGAGGACGGCCGCGAGACTGGCGCCGCCGAAGTAGGGCATGCAAACGGCCCGGAGACCGATCCGCTGGTCTTCGTGGGATGAGTAAATCGGCACGATGTGCGTATGCTGAAGTTGCGCCAGGGTCTGGGGCTCGGTCCCTTCGATCGCCGAGACCTTGATCACGACCGGGCGCGCTGCCAGGTCGCTCTGCTCGGCCAGGTAAACCCGTGCGAACGCTCCCCGGCCCAGGGGATAGCGCAGCCGGAACCCGAAGAGGGTGTCCCCCACCTCGGGCAGGCGAGGCACCAGCGGCGCGCGTCCCAGGGCCTCGCCCCGGACGGGCTCGGCGGGACCGGCTTCCGCCGCTCGGGCCCGGGCTCGGGACACGAGCGCCTCATCGGCATCGAGAGGTGACGGTGATTGTGACGGCAGCGGCCCCGGCTCGGCCTGGCCCGGAACGATCGGGCCATCCACACCGCCGGTCGAGACCACGCTCATGAGCAGCGAGTCCGGACCCGTCAGCTCCTCGGAGCGGGCCAGTCGATCGATCAGGGTTACCGAATCGCCACGAAATCGGCGACGGAAAAGATCGCCCGCCACGATACTGGCAGCATCGGGACTGAGCCAGGGGCCCGCCTGATCGAGTGAGTCGGAGCCGTCGTCTCCCCGGGCCTCCCAGGAGATCGATCCCGTGGTCGACGTCGACACCGGCGAGACGCTCGAGCTCGACAACCTTTCCTCCGGCGAGCCAGTCGCTCATCCCACTCGGCGGCCTGCTCGGAGGTGATCGTGAAATGAAGCCACGGATCATGCCGTTGAGCCGGGTCGGCGGGTTCCGGCGGGATGCCGTGCGACGATTCGAACGCAAAGCCTTGGTCCGGGCGGGAGCCCGGACCTGGCCGATCGCCAAAGGGTGGAGTCATCGCGGGTCCCGATGGATCAACGGGGGTTGTTCAGATGCCGCGGCCGGATGACCGGCGGAGAAACCGCGTGAGGTTCGAGCCGAACGGAGCTCGACTGGTGAACCAGGTGGGACCTTCGATCGATCGTGAGCTTCGCGTGTGGAGTCGCGGACTCGCGCCGGCGTCCCCAGAAACGGCTCGGGCCTCGAGGAACCGAGGGGACCGTAGCCGAACCGACCGAAGTCGCCGTGCCGGCCGTCCGTGACTTGCGCTGCCATCGGGCGATGGCGGTCGCCAGGCCGATCGTACCCAGCAGTACGAACCGCGCCCGTTCAGCGGTCGTCAACCCACCGAGCTCCGACCCTCCGAGACCTTCGGCGGCGGTGGCCCGTGCCGAGGCGCCGGTCGTCCCTTGAACGACGCCCGCTCCGGAATCGGCGCCTTCGGCGACCTGGCCCTCTTTCGCGGCAGCGCTGCTGGACCGGCTCGTGGGCACGATCGGCAGGATCGAGGCCAGCACCACGATTGGCGTTCCCTTCCGCGAATCCGGGTCCGCGCCCTGGGAGAGCTGATCATTCAGCAAATCGATCCCTGCCCACCACGCCGCCGCGGATCGCAAGGCACGGCTGACCTGCGCGACGGGTCCGTCGAGCTCGGTCGACTCAACGGCACTGGCGTGAGTCTCCTTTCCGCGCTTCGCGGACCGGACTGCTTTCCCGTTCGAGCCGGCCGAGACAAGCTCGACCTCGACCCTGGCTGGAGTGTCACCCCCTTCGGCCTGATCGGACGGCGGCAGCTCGGGATCGCTCCAGTCATCGAGCTCGCCGGGTTGCCAGAGGCTCACCAGGCTGACCAGGCCGGTCGGGATCGGCAGGTTCTGGGGCGAGGGCACGTTCACCTGCACAACCTGCGTCCCCAGGCCCGTCTCGGCCATCGCCGACGTGGCGCTTCCCGATGGACCGCCGACGGGTCCGGCATCAGGATCGCGATGTTCGACGAGACCAGGTTCTGGACGCCACCGACCGCCCCATACGCCCCGGCCACCGCGGTCGAGAGGCCGGCGACAGATCCGTTGCTCGCTCCGAGTCCGATCTCGCTGCTGGAGACCGCGCCGGGATTGTTCGGCACGATCACGACGGTCACGGGCAACGACCCGACTCCACCTCCGCCCGCGCTCCCCAACGCGCCGGTCGAGACTGGCCCCAGACCGTCGGTTCCCGATGAAGCGGTTTGCGTGGGCACGTTCGGGAGGCTCGATCCACTTCCACCGCTACTGGGCGACGAGAAATGGAGCTGGATCGCCGGCGCCGGTCCCGTCACGAGCGGCACGGGGTTGTCGGCGTTTCCGGTCATGCTCAGTCGGATCTGGTATGACGTCCCTTCCGGAACTCCCGCAACCAGGAGCGTGTACGTTCCCGGAGCGAGATTGCTGAAGATCAGCTTGCCCTGGCCGATGGGCAACTGCGGGTTTGCCGTCCCCGACGCATTCTCCAGAACCAGGGTTTCGCCGTCGGGGAGCGACGACCCGCCCAGCGACAGAAAATAGATCTGACCCTGCAACACCGTGAACTGGTAACTCGGGATCGTTCCGGCCCCCAATCCACTGGCGTCGATCGTGATCCCGGCCTGAAGTTCGTGAGGGAAGAGAACGCCCAGGTCATCGCTGCCATCGGCGCCGGGGTTGGCCTGGATCACATTCGCCGGTCCCATCGGGCTCGCGGCCGTGACCTGGAAGGGCACGACATAGTCTCCCGAAGGATCGTTGCCGGCAAGCGGATCGCCCATCAGGTCGGTCACGCCCCAGGGGCCGGTCCCCTGAAGATGAAGCGTGTACGAGCCGGCGGGCAGTCGGTCGAGCATCTCAAGGCTGAGCTGGTTGGTCGCCTGGTCGTAGCCATCGATTCGCGGATAGTATGTCGTTCCGTCCGACCCGACGATGAAGATCGACGGCAGGGTGCAATAATTCGTCGCGCTGAAGTTCAAGAACCCGAGCTGCTGCACGTCGACCGGCTCGTTGAAGGTGACGGTCAGCGTGCCAGGCGCCTGGGCGAGCACCGCCCCCGGGCTCGGGCTGGTGGCGACGACCTGGGGGGCCTGCTGGGCGGATTGAACCAGCAGGTTGAGCAGGTACGGCCCGGTACTGTACCCGTTCGTGGCCGATAGCGATGTGTTCGGGTCGTATACTCCCGATGTCCCGGGCGGGTTGCCTTCGCTGGGCGAAGGCGTGTTGATCCCATCGGCGACGGCGACGTAGTAATCTCCCGCGGTCAGCGTCTGCGAGACGAAGGCGTCGAAGTAAAGCGGGATCGTTCCATTCGTTGCGGCGGAGGTGTCGCCGGTGTTATTGTTCCCCGCCAGGAACACGAGCTGGCCGGTGCTGGGATCGCGCTCGTAGAGGCTGACCCCGGGATCGAGCGGCGATCCGATCCGCCCCGCGAACACCTCGGCCAGGAAGCCGTAACGGCCGGGTCCGCTGATCGTGAAGTGGTAGAGGTTGACCTGGTTGGCCGGACTGAGGGCCGGGCTCGATCCATCGTAGTACGCGTTGTTGCCGATCGCACCGGCAACCTGGACCAGGCCGCTGGCCGTGCTGAGATCGCCCAGACCGATGGCCGTCGCCGGCGTGTCGTCGGGAACGTCGGCCGCGGGCAGAATCCGAAACGTCTCGCTGAAGTTCTGGCCCTGGGGATGCGCCGCATTGGCACCGAAGGGTATTCCGTTGGCGCCCATGATCGCGGGCGCCTGACCCTGCGAAGGCAGACCACCCACAAGGACCTCGTAGTATCCCGGTCCCAGAGGCGCGGCCGGGGCGATCTGGATCTCGGTGTTACCGACCCCGACATTCGTCCAGGCCAGAGCAACCGCCTGGTCGTTGCCGTTCCCGAAGTGACCGGTGGGGTTCTCGATCAACTGGACGTTGGAGCCGGCCAGCACCGTGGTCGGGTCAATCGCCGCGCTGAGGTCGAGCCGGATCACGAACGGCGAGGCCGACAGGACCGAGCCCGCGGCCGGATTCGCGCTGAGCACGCGGGGACCGATGCTCGCGCTCGCTCCCAGCGGGATGGCGGCGAGGTTGAGCGCGAAGTCGCCCGTGGCGCCCGCCAGCCCGCTACCGGCCAGGAACGGATAAAAGCTCTGGTCTCCCGCGCCGCTGACCGCCACCTCGTATGTGCCGGGCCCCAGCACCTGGTTGATCGACGCGCGGCTTCCGAACAAACCGTTACCCGAGCCCGACGTCGCCTGAGCCAGCAGGCGATAGCCGCTGGGGTCGTACGGATCGAGGAAGTCGCCAGCGTCGTTGTTATAGAGGCTCAAGACTCCGTTGAGCGGCTGGTTGACTCCACGCGGAGCGAGGTCGAGGGCCACCACGGCCGGCGTTTCCAGGGTGAAGCTGTACCAGTCGACCCCACCGCCGCCCCCCGCCGGATTGACCACGGTCCCGGTGGTCCGGGTGGCGTGCAGAGTGCTCAGGCTGCCCAGGGAAATCGCCTGGTCAAGCGTCTGGTTCGCACCCGCCGCCATCAGGCTTCGAATCTCGAGAGTCTCGACCCGCGGAATGAGTACCGCGGGAACTCGCCTCCGCCCTGGGCGGCAAGCCCTCTCGATCGCGCCGAGATTCGACCGCGGTTGCCGGTTTCGCATGGAACGAATCACCTTACAACGCTACAGAAAGAACGGACGCGACACGTCGCAGCATCGACGAGCATCGCGACCCCGGCCCTCGGCCCTCAAACAACGAAGCCTTGGCGCGGAGATTCTCTGAAAGAACTCTAAGTCGCGTTTTTTTGGCCTGAATCGATGCTGCTTTGAATCAACAACTCTCTTGCAGTCGAGTGAAGTAGGGTGGGCAACGGCGGACGGTTCCCAGTCGTTGGAATACCTACCGGCTCAGCATTCGCGCCGGTTCGACTCAGTTACCCGACGAATCGGACTTGTCTGACCCAACAATCGTGAAGGTGAACGGAAGGCTCGTGCTCGTGCCGGCGTTCGAGCCGGTCCCCGCGATGCCCAGCACGCCAACGGGGGGCGTCAGCCCGTAAACCAGCGACGAGGCCCAGGCTCCGGTCAACCAGGAGCCGCCTGAACTGGAATTGCCAGCACCGTTTGCGCCTGTGGACGAGGCGTTGTTCAGCCGGATCGTGAAGGTCCTGGACAACCCGCTCGAGTTACCGGCCAGGTCGGTGTCCTGGGCCTGAAACGTGAGCAGGCCGGTCCGGGCCGCACCGGTGCCGGCCAATGCGCTGAGGGGCACGTCCACCGTGAAGTCGCCGGAGGAGTCGGCGACGGCCGTGCCGATCGGAGTGCCGTCGCCCAGGAACAGCGCGACGTTCGAGTCCGCCACCGCCTCCCCACCCAGCGTCAGACCGAGACCGAAGCCCGAACCCTGCGGCAAGAAGACGAGCCGGCCCGACTCCAGCTTCGGCGCAGTGGGGCGACTGGGTATCGATGACGACCGTCTCAAGTGCCGAGACCGCGCTGGTGTTGCCCGCGAGGTCGGTGTCGGTCGCGGTGAAGGTGTAGGTGCCGTCATGCAGCGTGCCAGTGGTGAAGCTCCAGTTCCCCTGGCTATCAGCGAAGGTCGTTCCGGCCTGCCGTTTTCCCTGATAGACGACGACCTCGCTATTGGGCGCGGCGGTACCGACCAGGGTCGGCGTGTTCGCGTTGGTGATTCCGTCGGTGGCGCTGGCGCCCGTGTCGGGCGTGATCCCGGCGATCAAGGGCGCGGCCGGAGGCTGCGTGTCAACAAGCACCGAGAACGAGTTCGATGGTGCGCTGGTGCCGCCTTCGTCGTCGGTGGCCGTCGCGGTGAACTGGTAGGTCCCGTCGGGGAGTGTCTGCGCGGTGTTGTCGAACCACCAGGTCGTCGGAGTGTTCTGCTGGCCCGCCGGCGCCCCTTGCCCGGTGACGGTGGTCCCCAGGAGCTGGCCGTTGGCGTACACGGCCACCGTCGAGCCCGCCAGCGCCTGGCCGGTGACGAACAGGTTCGGATCGTTCGTCACGCCGTCGACGTTGCTCAGCCCGGTGTCCGGACTGATACCGGTGACGATCGGGATCGAGCTGGTGTACAGATCGCCGGCCGCGGGGTTGTCGGCTTGCCCCCCGCCGCTGCTCAAGGGATTGCCGTTGGGAATGCTCTGCATCGGCGAGGGCTGCGTCGGGGTCGGTCCCGAGCCGAAGTTCACCGCCAGTGCGAACGCGCCGGTGCTCATCATCGAGCCGTCGGCCCCTTGCACCACGACGTAGTCCCAATCGTTGGGGTGGGCGTTGTTGACCGTGACTGTCAGGCTGGTTCCCCACCACTGCCCCAGCGCGGTCGCCTGGCCCAGCACGGTCCCGTCACAGTAGTAGACCGTCACCTTGGGCACGAACATGCTCAGACCGTTCGACTGCACCGTGACCGTGAACGTGCCGTTGGTGTTCTGCGGTACATTGAACTGATAATATTCCGCGTCCGAGGGAGTCGCGCTGCTCTGGTTGGGAGCCAGGACCGTCTCCGTGTTCGGGTTGATCCAGCCGTTCAGGTTCACCGCGGTGGCGAAGCTGGTCGAGTAGCCGGCGGCCTGCCACGCGTCGTACGACCGCGGTTGGTTGCTGCTGTAGATATTCTCGATCCCCGCGATGTCGTCGGAGGTCAGGCCCGACTTCTGAGCATCATAGTAGGGATACATCGCGTTCATCGGATTGGTGCTCGAATGATAGAGCCCCAACGCGTGGCCGAACTCGTGCATCGCCACGGTGAAAACATCAAACGTCTGGCCGATGTTGAAGGTCTGCCCCGTGTTGAACACGATGTCGCCAGCGATCGAGAAGTTGTTGACCGGCGGCGGCATGTACGTCGTCGCCAGGGTCGAACTACCGAAGTTGTAACCGCCGATCCGGATGTCGCCGAAGCCGGGATCGCCCTGCTGGTAGTTTCCACTCCCCTCGGGCGCACCATTGTCAGAGACGACCACGAAGTTGATATTGGTTTGAGCCGCCCAGACCTGCGCCGCGCGGAGGACTTGCGCCTGCCATCGGCCATAGAGCGACGGCTTGCTGTTGAACGTCGATTGCAGATTGCTCGTTTGGCCGTTGATTTGCGTGCCATCCGGCATGAAACTGATCGTGATGACATGGGGGTCCGGCCACGCGTTCCCGCTGACCGAATAGAGCACGATCCGCTCCTCGAGCCCTCGAGCACGGGTTGAACCTGAGTCCGTGCCCTGGGGCGCGACGGGATGGTTCGGCCCGCCCCTCGCCTGAAATATAAATTTATATATTTATTCATTTAAATATCTCCATCATTAACGAGGAAATCCCAGCGTTGACGTCGGTATCCGGGCGCCACGCGCGACCAGGGCCGGCGCGGACCCAGCGCGCATACCGGCCCTTCGCGGCACGGACGATCTCACAAAAATGAGGGATTCTCGCAATTGCTTGGACCAGCCGAGATGATTCAAGACGGCCCACGACATCGCGCCGTCTCGTGTTCTTCCCTTCTCCTAGGTCCGCGATCGCCCTCCGTCCACTCACCAACACGCTTGAAACACGCCTGTGTTGTCTGAAACACACAAACTTCCGGCATTAAATGACGTGACATCGGAAGTCCGCACAACACGAACCAATCACGCTTTCACCCTCGCTGCCATGCACTATTCCGGTTCGGAACACTCGGGACGGGCGCTCCTGGCAGACCGCGGAGGGAACCCGTAAACTCGAAAACAAGCCGATGCGAGTAGGCCATCGTCAGTGGAATCTCTTCAACCTGTCTAAAATAATTATAGGAATCTAAAGCATGAAAATTTATAAAATTTTATCGTTACAAGTTCGCACCTCGAGCCCGGGAAGCGGGATCGCGGCGTTGATCCTGGCGATTCTGGCCATCGGGTGGGGCGCCTGGCCGGCACGGGTCCAGGCAGGCGCGCAAGGATCCGGGATTCGATATGGGGCCGCCGACGTCTCCCGAGATCGCCGCCGCCGCCGCCAGGGCGCCGGTTCCCCACGCGCCAGGCCCGTTCCAGCCGGATTGGGACTCGATCCGGGCGCATTATCAGGTCCCGCGCTGGTTCACCGACGGCAAGTTCGGCCTGTTCCTGCACTGGGGCGTCTACGCCGTGCCTGCCTACCACAACGAGTGGTACGAGAAGCATATGTACGGCGCCTTCGCCGACTGGCACGCCGAGCACTTCGGGCCCCAGGACCGGTTCGGCTACAAGGACTTCATCTCACGGTTCAACTGCGAGAAGTTCGACCCCGACGCCTGGGCCACGCTCTTCAAGAAGTCGGGCGCGCGCTATGTGGTCCCCAGCGCCGAGCATCACGACGGGTTCTCGCTCTGGGATAGCGATCTGAACCGCTGGAACGCCGTCAGGATGGGTCCGAAGCGCGACCTGATCGGTGAACTCGCCGCCGCGGTGCGCAGGCAAGGGCTCAAGTTCGGCGTCTCGAACCACAGCATCGAGCATTACACCTTCATCCAGCCCCGCAACGGGCTCAAGACCGACCTCGACGACCCGGCCGCCGATGACTTCTACTGGACCCGACACAGCGACGAACAACTCCGCAAGTTCCTGGAGATCTGGATCGCCAAGAACGTCGAGCTGATCGACAAATACCAGGTCGACATGCTCTGGTTCGACAACGGCGTGAACCATCGCAACTTCGACCCGCTCAAGCTCAAGGTCGCGGCCTACTACTACAATAGGGCGCTCGGCTGGGGCAAGGAGGTCTCGATCTCGACCAAGGACTCGGCCTATCTCGCCGGCAGCATCCTCGACTTCGAGAAGGTCCAGCGCGGTCCCCGGGACATCCTCCCCGGCGCCTGGCAGGTCGACGACCCGATCGGCTCGACCTGGGGCTACACCAGCGACATGCGGGTCACCAACCCCCAGACCGTGATTCACAAGCTCGTCGATCTCGTCAGCAAGGGGGGCAACCTCCTCCTGAACCTTTCCCCCATGGCCGACGGCACCATCCCTGAACCTCAGCAGCAGACCTTGCTCGACGTCGGCCGGTGGCTCGAGGTCAACGGCGAGGCCATTTACGGCACCCACCCCTGGACCCGCTTCGGCGAGGGCTCGGGGAGCACGGCCGTTCGGTTCACCGTCAAGGGCGACTCACTTTACGCCATCGTCCTGACCCCACCCGGCGAACACGTCGCGATCAAATCCCTCGCCAGGGGTCAAGGCCCCCCGGGGAAGGTCGATCGCGTCCGGCTCCTGGGAACGGAACATCCCGACCCGCTTGCGTTCGAACAGGACGTCGACGGCCTCAAGGTCAAGCTTCCCCCGAGGCCGTCGGGCAAGTACGCCTTCGTGCTCCAGATCAACGGGCTGTCAATGAATCCCCCCGGCCCCGCCGTCCCGGCTGACCCCGATGCGGTCCGCCGCTGAGAAAAATAACCAGGAAGGCGCATCGCGGATTACTGCATCCGACTGAACGTCAGACCCGGATCGTCGGGCCCTCCCGTGACCTGGAAAGTGAACGAGTTCGGGTCGCGCCAGGTCACATGGCCCACCAGAGGCGGGGTCTGCGCCTGCCCTTGATTCTGGTTCTGGTTCTGCGCGAGCGTCAGGATACCGTTGCCGTAGCTCGACGTTCCGTTGAACTGTTGCGTCTGCGTCGGACCTCCCGAACCCGCTACGCCCTGGGCTGGTCCGTTCACCTTCCAGGAAAAGCCGCCATCGGGAGCGATGCTCAGGTCGATGTTGGTCCCCTGCCCCGGACTGGCCTTCCAGTTGCCCGTCAAGGTCCCCAGCGGCGCCGGCTCGGGCTGAGGCTGAGTCGGTGGTGGTTGTGTCGGCTGACCAGCTCCGGCGGTGGCGTTCGTCTCGCTCTGAGAAAGCTGGCGCAGCAAGCTGCGCCGAGAGCTTGTCGTTGGGCTGAAGCGCGGCGACCTTCTGGAATTGACCGACGGCGGCGTCCGTGTGCCCCTGGGCCATGTAGTTGTAAGCCAGCACGAAATGCGCCGCCGCCGAGTCGGGATGGCCGCGCACGAAGTCCTCCAGCGCGCGGACCTGGGCGGTGTAGGGCTCGACGTCGGGATAGAGGCTGATCAAGGTCGTCCAGTCCCAGCCCGGACCATTTGAGAGCACCGCGTACAGGGGTATGGCGGCCTGGTCGTACTGGCCCATCGCAAAGAGCGCCAGACCGCGGAACTCATGCAGTGTGGGATCGTTCGGCATCGACTTGAGCGCCTGATCGGTGAGCGAGAGCGCCTGCTTGTAGTCGCCCGCCTTGAACGCGCTCCGCGCGCCGTCGAACGTCTGGACCGCCGCGTCCGTGACCGTCTGGTCCGGGGGTGGCACCGTCGTGTTGATCGGCTGGGCGTAGTTGTATGGAACCGAGCTCATCTGTTGCCCGACAACCATGGGCGCCGCGGCATAGTACGGATTGTAGTAATTCGAATAACCCCAGTTGTAAAGCGACGGACCATAAGCCCACGACGCCAGCCCCAGTCCCGTCGCCAGCCCGAGGCCCAGCCCCCCCAGACCCCAACCCCAGTAGGGTCCATAACCATACCCGCCGCCGAAACCACCGAGACCGCCATAACCTCCATAACCTCCGTAACCACCCCACCAACCCGGGTTGTAATGCCCGTTCCAGTAACCGTGTACCCAGTTTGAGTGATACCCGGCGTACGGCCCTCGCCAGGCTCCGGCCCCGAAGTTATTAAAGCGATTTACATTTACATTATTAAGTCTATTTGCGTTTATATTATTAAATCGACCAGCGTTCAGGTTATTGAACCGGTTTTCCTCGAACCCACGGTTATTAATGCCCCCGGGCCGGAACTCGCCGCCCCCAGGCCGGAAACCCGCGCCCCCCGGTACTCCCCCGGGTCGGAAGCCCGCGCCCCCTGGAACTCCCCCGGGCCGGAAGCCGCCGCCTCCGGGTCGGAAGCCGCCGCCGGGGCGAGCGCCGACCCCGCCGCCGTGGAACCCGCCACCGCCGATGTGGCCACCGCCTCCGCCATGGAACCCGCCGCGGCCCCCCAGGGCCAGCCCGGGGGCCATGAGCAACATCCCGGTCCCTGCAAGAAGGCCCAGGACACGCCCCGTCCTCGAACGAAGGTGAAAATGTTTCGCCGTCATTGTCGTCATCGTCGCAACCTCTTGACTTGACGTGTGTTCTCGATCGGATCGGGCGATCTAGTCTCAGCGCTGAGGGGGTCGCGCCGCGGCGGCATTGCTCGAATGGCCCGGACGCGGCGGCCGGCGAACCATCACGAACTCGTCGATATCGGGCTCGACCTGGTCGCCAACCGTCCGGTCAATCGCCTTCCAGCGCACCTGGTCGGGGCTGACCACCGAGAAGATCTGGGTCGAACTTCCGGTCTGGCCGTCGCCGTACACACCGCTGCTCTTGACCACCCATCGGTTGCCCCGGGAATCGTACGCCCAGTTAGCGGTCCAGTGTCCCCCTTGCGACTCATGAGTCCATGACATGATCTGCCGTTTGAGCGGGTCCCAGAAGATTCGCTGCGTCCCTCGCATCGAGGGCCGCCCCTGGACATGGATCGTGAAATCGCGGATCAGGGCGTTCCCCTCCTCGCTCCACCGGTTGCTGCTCACAACGACTGATTCGCTTCCCTCGTCGACCCAGTCGCCGACGAGCCACGCCAGCGGTTCGAGCCGTTCGTGCAGGCTTGTCGCGTTATCATCGAGCTCGCGCACGCTGGATTGAAGCCATCGGCCGTCTTGACGGACATAAAGCACGAGATAGCGTTCGATCCAGGGAACCGTCTTCGCCCCTGGCCCCCGCGCGGGCTTGGTTCCCGTCTTCTTCTCCTGGTCCGCCTCTCCGACCGCGGCCGGCGCGGGTTTGATCCGGGTCCGGCCTTCTTCCTGAGCCACGTCGGCACTCAGAAATCGGAGCGACTCGGACTGGATCTCCATCGTCTCGCCGGGATTGGCGGCAAAATTCTCGTGGAACAGTGTAGCGATCGCCTCGCGGCCCCGGACGGCGTTGCCGTCCTCGTCAACCACCTCGGCATCGGCCGTGAACAGCGCGACGATCGCCGGAACGTCGCCGGCATTGTAGGCGCGGACGAACTCGGACCGCGTCTGGCCGATCGACGCCTCATCCTTCGACCGATCCTCCGCCCCGGTCGCTCGGCCCTCGGGCGCGGCCAGCGCCGCGACGAGGATCGCGATCACACCCAAACTCCGCGCGTTCCCTGGGTTCTCAGTATTCATGGGCATGCAGCTCGCCTTGTTTCAGACCGAACCTGACCCCTGGGGCACGAAAGGGACACCCCATGCCTCGTCATTTTTGCCTGCAACTCGAATGCCCGCCATCACGATCCGGTTGGGTTCTCGATCCAGATCTTGTAGCAGGCCGTGCACAGGTAAAGCATCAGCCGGCGATAAACCTGGTCCATGAGCTCTTGCTCGGACATATCGCGCATGCGGTGGAGCAGCCGATCAATCTCGCGGCTGACGTCGCGGCTCGAGGGCCGCTCGTCAAACACAGGGGGCGTCGGGTCCGCCACGGCCTCGACCTTGACAACGTAGAAGTTCCCCCGCCCCGGCCTGAGCCGGACCGAGCACCGATCGCAGAACAGAGGGGTAACGTCCTCGCTCGCGCTGGACATGGTCGATGACGGCTCGTCCTCCGTTTTTGAAAGCCACGCGATGGGATGGATCGAATCCGATCGGAAAGCGGCTGTGCCGATCGTGGACGTCCTCGGTTCCTCGTCAGGCCGCCCGGTTTCCGTTGCACGCGATTTCGACTACCTTCGGCACCGGCCCGGGTGAAGTCGATCCATGGTCGCAACGGTCCTGAGATTATCCTCAGCCCACAGGCGGCAGGCAAGCATCTGGCCCTGTGCGCCAGGAAAGACGTGTTGCCTGTCCGCTTTTTCGATCCGGTAAAGGACGGATGACCATGGAAAATTTGTTTGATTTTCCACGTTTTTAGTATCAATATTTTCCAAATTCACTTGAATGATTTGAGATAGGCGTGTAAGATGGCCCGCCCTGTGCGCGGCGCGATACGACCCGGCGGCGAATGCCGTCACCCTCACGCCCGCCCGACGGCTCTCGCTCTTCGAGACATACCTGTTGACGGTCAACGGTACAGCACCCGACGGGCTGGCCAGCAATACGGGCGTGCTGCTCGACGGCTCCCGCACGGGCCGCCCAGGCAGCAACTTCGTCACTACGTTTGGCATCAACGCGCTGGCAGGTACCTCTAACTCGGCGTTCAACAAGGTCCGCTACGGCTACGGCTGGACGGGCTCCGGACCCTTCGGCGGACTTCAGTTCGGGATCGTCCCTGCGTAGCGTGTGGCGCGTTGGCGGTACACCGATCGATCACCGCAGGGCACGACCACCGAACCTCCCAGGTCCAGGTCGCCGGGATCAAGCTCACGAGTTCGGCCGGACGTCATCGCAAGATGGCTTCCAGGTCAAGCTCGGTGGACTCGCCCGTATCGGCCTTCAGCACCCGGCTCATCTGTTCCAGGGCGTAGCGATTCTCCGTCTCCGTGTTGGAGGCCACGCAATCCCCCGGCACGAATAATGTGAAATCGCGCATATACGCGTCGTTCGCCGTGAACAATACACAGATGTTTCCTGCGAGACCTGTGATGATCACCGAGTTTACCCGCAGATATTCCAGCAGGATGTCGAGGGTCGTTGAGAAGAACCCGGAGTGCTTCGGCTTGAGCACGAAATAATCGTCCCTGTCCGGGACGAGCAATTCCACGAGTGGTTGGCCGACCACCTTATCGTGCAGGCAATGTTCGATCTGGGTGTGGAAATTGGACTGCCAGCGCCCGAAGTTATCGTTGACGTAAATCGTTGGGATATCAAGCGTTCTGGCTCGCTTCTTCAACGCCAGGATGTTGCGTGCCATCGGCAGGGCGTGCCGGAGCAATTGCTCGCCCTCCGGAAATTCGAGGTCGTTGATCACGTCGATGAGCAGCAAGGCCGCGTCGGCCTTGTCCGGTGCGTTCCCGTGGAGATCTTCATTTCGGTTCCTCACCGGGCCGTCCCTCCCATGAATCCTCGACCTCGGCTCGTCCCAAGTTCCTTCGATGACTTGAGGGGTGGATTCGGTGAAACGCCGCCCCGCATAAGACGCGCGAGGCGGCGAGATCGAAGCAATGGACAAGCATACCTTTGAGTTCAGACCGCCTCGAGGTTGAACATGCTCTCGGCGAGTTCGTTCAATGCCTCGTCAGTCGCCTTCTCTTCCGCCAGCGTCTCCTGGAGGAGCTTGAGGACGGCCTTCTCGCCCAGCAGCTTGGCATAGGCGCTGACACTGCCATAACCCGCCATCTCGTAGTGCTCAACCCGCTGGGCGGCGGCGATGAGCGCTGCGTCCTTGACCTCCGGCTCGGCGTCTTCCTTGATGGTCTCCGCGCCTTCCTCGATCAGGCCCTTGATCGCCTGGTGCGTCTTCTTCCTGGCCTTCTCGCCCAGATGTTCGAAGGCCTGTTCCAGGCGACCTACCTGGCCCTCGGTCTCCTTGAGGTGCTTCTCGAACGCGGCCTTTAGCTCGGGCGAAGTCGCCGCACGGGCCTCTTGGGAAGGGCCTTGGTGATCCGGTTCTCGGCGTCGTAAAGGTCCTGAAGTTGCTCGACCAGCAGGTCGCGCAGGGATTCGAGTTTCATCGAAATCGCTCCTGGCTCGGAGGATGGGTTGCCCCGTTGTGGGCTTCAGGGAAAGCAATCCCACTTCAAGCAAACGGTGTTCCGACACGCGCCGAAGTGGTTTGCGATCCCAGCCCCGGAGATCGGCTTCCGGCTTCCGCAAGTTGATCCCGGTGCGGAAACCACGACCTGTCTTCCTTCAAGATCTCAGAGACAGCGACCGCACGAGCATGCTCCTCGATCTCGATTCCCTGGGCCGGTGAAGACTTCGGACTTCTCATCTGGTTGATGAAATGCGAAAAGTCTCTCTCCACGGATCTGGAAAAATCGACCGAAAACTCAAGATCGCATGTAATTTAATCATTAATTTACAGTTATTATTTATATAATTTTATGTTTATAACATTTTAATTCAATATATATATTTATTTAGATAATTACAATTATTAATAATTATTTTCAATAAACATCTAGCATCCACCCCGCTTCAGGGTTCGGTCGAGACGAGGGCCACTCGGAAGCCCAGGCCGGAGCCGCGGCCGTCGACCGGAAGCGAGATGCGTGACGTGGACAGGCAGTGATGGCCTGGCTCATACCAGCAGCCGCCGCGGGCAGGTCGTTCCAGGACCAGGGGGTTCTGGAACGGATCGATGTCACTGTGGAGGACGCCCGGCATCCTGGAGACATTGCGGCACCACTCCCAGACGTTTCCGTGCATATCGTGGAGGCCCCAGTCGTTTGCAGGATAGCTGTCGACAGGCTTCGTCACTTGGGGATAGGGGCCCATGGGCGCATTGTTGAAGGGGGCGGTCCCGTCGAAATTGGCCTGGGCTTCCAAGGCGGTCGCCGAACGCGGTGGACGCCATCGTCCCGGCGCGGCAGGCGAACTCCCACTGCGCCACGGTCGGCAGGCTATAGACCCACCCCGTTTCGAGCTGGCCCGACCTGCCTTCGTCGTGAGTCAGTCGGTCACAAAATTCTCGCGCCTCGAGATAGCTCGCGAAGTAGATGGGATGATCTGGGCCCATCCCGGCGTGGTCGCGCTTACTGTCGTCACCCAGCGGGCGTGGTTGCCTCGGATCCATGAATCTCTGCTCTTGCAGGGTCCGGCCCATGACCTTCTGCCATTGGTCCTGCGTCACCTCGAACTTGCCCATCCAGAATCCGCGACCGATGCTCACCCGGACCGGCTCGCCGTCCAGGTATCTCCCCCTGACGCTCTTCGGCCCCCCGCCCATCGAGAACTCACCGGGAGGACACCAGCAAAAAACCATTCCCAGCGCGTTGTCGTATCGCTCCTGACCGGCGAGTGCCAGCTCGTCGGCGTCAATGATCGTGGGCTGGCTTTCGACAATAAGGACGGCCACTCTCCGGTCACGGGGCTTGGGCTTTACCGTCAGAGGGGGGTCGGGGCGTTTCGGGCTCAGCCAAAAACTTACCAACGCGCCGACCACCACGAAGACGAGCCCCCCTTTATAGAAAGGGCGTAATCTCAACGGGTTCTTCCCGGTCGGCGGATTCAACGGCCGCCTCCTGTTCCAGGCCCGAGCACGATAGGGAAGAGTCCAAAATCCGACCGGCATTCAGACTACTTCAGCCCGCCGCAAAGGCAAGATCTTCCCGCGGCCGCGAAACCAGTTTGTGGCACACAATAGGCATATCTGACAGCTCTTGGTAAACTGCTGTGATGCCCGCAACCAGGACCCCCGGACCGATCTGTTTTCCCCTGGTCCCCCGGCTCGGACTTCGCTTCGAGCCACAACACGAGAAACTCGACCGTTTCATGGGTCATCAAATCATCTCGAACCTTTCGGTACCCCTCAGACGAGGATGACCTCATGCCGGAGCGCCGTTCGGTCGACTTCGATCAGGTCAGCTTCAACGTCATCAGCGACCCCGAGCGCTCGACCATCACGTTGCAATTCCCCAGCTTCGGCGGGGGCAGCACCAGCCGCGAGTCCGTGGCGACGAAGCAAATTCTGAAGGCCATCACCGCTCGCTACGGCATGGGCCTCAAAGGCCAACTGATCCGTTGGAAATTGGGAACGAACAGCCCGTTGCTCCTGCCTTCACAGAACAAGCCCCATCCAGACGCCCCGGACGTACTCTGCTTCGAGATGGGCGTGAGGCCAGGTGAGCGAATGGACTTGGTCCTCGCCGATTTCCTGGCATTCCTGAGCCAGCGGCCCGGGTAGTCGAAATCGTAGATGACGATCTGCAGGGTCCTGGCTTCCTGGATCTGGCCCTCGATCCGCGCGACGGCGATCTGTTTACCGTCAGGACTGACCGCGGGCCATCCGCCATCCACGCCGAGATCGGCGACCACGACACGCGGTTCGTTCCGCTTGATATCGAAGTGGACCAGTTGCGCGGTCGGGCGATCGCAGGGATTCTTGCTCCTCACCGGTTTGATGTAAACGAACCCGCTGGAATCGGGCAACCAGGTCGTCGGCACGCAAGCAGGCAAGCCCAGAACGGCCAGGGCGACCAGGCCAGGAAGGAACGACGGTCGCGAGCGGTGACTCCATACCATTGCAGGTTACTCCCAAGAAAGCGTGCTCGAAACATCCGTAGAGCATTTCCCCGCTGCGATCGCCGGGTCGGATTATTGGGCCGGGTCGCCCTGGGAGATTGCTCGGCCAGGGTGACCCGGCCCAATAATCCCCCAGCGTGAAAAAATGGACTGACACCAATAACTAATAATCGCCCAACACGAATAATCTTTCCAAAGAATTTAGAATAGCATCCAAGGGTCGGGCAAGGTAGCGGGGTCAAAAAAAAACAGGCTCATGATGGATTCCGGGGTGGTGGCCCACAAGGGGCTCCCGGTCGTTACAATCGGTCTCTTTGGTCGGACGATCCGTCCGCCCCGCTGATCCCGACTTCCCGGCCCCGAGACGTCGTCCCATGGTCAATATCCAGGATCTCTTCGACGACGCCCGGTGCTTCGACACCATCCGGGACATGCGGTAGCCTGACGGCGTGATCTGTCCCAAGTGCTCATCGGACTCGGTCATCAAGAACGGCCGGGATGACACCCAATCCCTTCGACAACGCTACGGGTGTAGGAACGACCGACAACGCTTCGACGACCTGACCGACAACGTCTTCGCCGACCATCACCTGCCGCTGAGGACCTGGATCGCCTGCCTCTATCTCATGGGGCTGAACCTCTCGGGATTGCAGATCGCCCAGGAACTCGACATCAACAAGGATGACGCTCGGGCCATGATCCAGAAGCTCCGACAGGGGATCGTCGACCGCTCTCCTCCGGTCGTGCTGGAGGGGGAGGGGGAGGTCGAGTGCGACGAAGTCGATGTGGTGGCGGGACATAAGGGCCATCCCGAGGCGGTCAAAAAAAGGCCGGCTCCCTCGAAGACGACGCCTGAAGGGCGAGCGAGGCCGGGGCACGCTGGCCAGGGAGAAGCCGCCGATCTTCGGCAGGTTGCAGCGGGGCGGCGAGGTCGTGATCCGAATGCTGGAGAACGTGAAGCAGGTGACCATCAAGCCTTTGATCGATGGGATGATAGCAAAGAGTTTATTAGTCTACACTAATAAATACTACATCATATAGTCGCCTGGTCGAGTGGGGCTACGGCCACGAGACGGTGTGTCATGGGGCGGGCGAATTCGCCCGGGATGACGACGGCAATGGCTTCTGCGAGGTTCACGTCAACACGCTCAAAGGGTTCGGGTCGTTGCTCCGTTCCTGGCTCCGGCCGCATCGAGGAATCCCGCAGGAGAGCTTACCGCTCTACCTGGGGTTCTTCGAGTTCGTTCACAACGTCCGATCGCGTGGGAATAGGCTGTTGTCTGCCCTGATCGGCCAATTGCTGACACCACCCCGGAATCCATCATGAGCCCCCTCTTTTAGGCCTCCACGCAAACTTTCCCGGATTGCCTGGGTGGGGCTCAGTACTCGTCGCTGGAGATCACCTCACCCTGAGCCCGAGAGCCGAGCTTGAGGATGACCACGGGGTTGGTGCTGTTCTTGAGGGAGTGGACCGAACCGTCGGCCATCAGGACATTCGCCCCGCCGGGATGGAAGCTACTCATGCCGATCACGCCCGGATTGGCCACGCCGTTGCCGCCGGTGGTCGAGCAGTTCGGGTACTGCGAATTCGGCGGCTGGAGGGTGTTGCCCATGCTCCAGACCATGGCGCCCCAGGCCCAGGTCTGGCCCAGCAGGGACGTGTGTATTCCCCGCGTGCCGTTGGCGGTGCGCTTCAGACCGCAGGAGTTCAGCCAGGTCACGAGGGCGGGGTAATTCGCCGCCGTGACCACCTCCGAGTTCGCGGTCGTGGTGGACATTCCGGCCGGGAAAGCTGCCGACGAAGATCACGTCCTGTGGCGCGATCTGGGCGACGTTACCGGTGCCGATCCGCCACTCGCCGAAGGCGATCGTGTTGCTCGTGCCGTCCTGGACCATCGCGAGGCTGACGGCCGGGCCCCCATAGTTGAACAAGCCATTGGGCGGACCTCCGGCCAACAGGTTATTGAACTCCAGAGACGAGCCCACCGAGGCGAAATAGCTGGTGCCCGGCGCCTGCACATTCACCTGCCCGTTGCCGAAGGCGCCGCTGGCGTTCGCGACCATGATCCACGACGGCCAGACCGCCGACGGGCAGAGGAAGACGCTCAGCCGGCTGGTGGTGACGGTGGAATTCATCCGATCGCCCACGAACTTGGGGTCGTCGTTGACCGCGCAGACGGAGAAATTGGCGGCGTTGTAGAGCGACGTTTGCTCCATGAAGGGCAAGAGGCGTGCATGGGCGCTGAAGCCGCTGTCGACCTTGGTATTGCCATTTTGCCGCCGGGTCGGGAACGCGGCAGAGGGGAAGCAGTCGTTGGCGCTGATGTAGTTGTGCAGACCGAGGCCGATCTGCTTCATGTTGTTCACACACTGGGCACGGCGTGCCGCCTCACGCGCTGCCTGAACGGCCGGGAGCAAGAGCGCGATCAGCACGGCGATGATCGCGATCACGACCAGAAGCTCGATCAGGGTGAACGCGCGACGACTTCGACGATGATCTTCAATGCGCATTAACAATAGCCTTTCGGTTTCGAGATCGTAAACTTCTTCATGTAAAATCAGGTCCTGCGGAACGCGGCCTTAACGTATTAGGCGCCATCGTGGAGGAACGGTGGATGAAGCTTCGGGAAAAATCTCGCGAAGTTTTTCCGGAGGTAGGGCGATACAGGAGGAAATAGAGAAAAAAAAGGAGATTGGACTACTTTGAAAAACATTAATATTATATATAGCATCATTATGCTATAATGTATGATGACTCGAAAAGATGTTTAGTGTCGCTGGCTTCTGACCGCCCGAGACCGTTCCGGGTCGGCCGGTCCTCGGCTGGTTACCGACGCCAGCACCTGGCGGGTGCGGCCGTCGGTAACCAGGACCACCTTTTGACCCGTTTTCAGTTCAAGGGGCCAGCGCTTCGAGGGCCGACGGTCCGAGCCGGTCGGTGAGCTGGGCGCGATAGAGGCTGCTCGGGGTGACGTGGCGACCGAACGATTCCCAGAAGCCGTCGGGGCGTGAGAAGGCACTTTTGGCTTTTGTGCCGACGAACCCGATGGCGAAGTTCTGGGCGGTGGGGGGCTGCTGGCAGACAAGCGATCCGTCGCAGTTCCACGCGACGTAATTGGCGCCGGCCCAGCCGTGGCCGCTGCCGAGGTACTGGCGATCCTGGATCGCGAGCGGAGCATCGACCCGGTCGTAGAGCCCACCTACCGACCATCGGTGGTGCGGCTCGCTGGTGGCGAAGTTGTCCTCGGCCTTGCAGTCGAGAAAGACGTTTGGCCCCTCGACCCGCGCATCGAACACGAACGCGTGCCGGGCTCCGCGCGCGAGGCAGCGCTGAACCAGGTTGAGCTGACCCGCGATCTTGTACGTGTACCGCCGTCCGCCGGTCAGCAGCGACACTGGATCGATCGCAATCGCATCCTGTACGGTGATCCATTTCGCCCCCCGGCCGATCTCGGCGATCCCGTGTGCGAAGTAGCGGGTCGAGACGTTGCGTACCCACCCGCTGGCGATGTTGTCGAAGGCGACGAGATAGCTGACATGTTGCTCGTCGGCGAAGTAAACGGCGTTTCTCAGGCGCTCGGTGCGACTGCGGTCGAACTCCGACTCGGCGTGCAGGCTCTCGATCCCGACCTCCCGGATCCGACCCGAGTCATCGGCCAGGCAGACCTCGCCGCCTCCCCATCGGCCCTCGATGGCGCAGGTGATCGGTGCGTCGATCGTCAGGAGGTTTCCCTCGACCTGCGTGATCACGCGATCAAACGACAGGTCGAATGGTGACCACTGGCGCGTGCTCCGGGGGTTGCCGGGCCGGGGGGTGATCCGGTCCATACCGATCGCGTGAATCCAGGCGGCGTTGCCATGGCGAATGACAAGAACATGGTCGCCCGGCTTGAAACCCGACGCATCCTGGACGGTGAGCCGGTGGGAACCCACCGGCACGTACACGTCGGTCACCCGCCGTCGCGATCCGGCAACCTCACGCGCAGGCGAACGGCCGCTAACGTTGATCAGTGGGTACACCGTCCTGCCGGTCGCCACGAGGGTCGTCCCCTGCGCATCGGTTCCCTCGCCTCGGAGCACGATGCCGCTGGCGCTGATCCGAATCGGTTCACTCACACGATAGGTCCCGCGCGTCAGGACGATCGCTCCCCGAAACCCATCCGGCCTGGGCTGACGTTTCGCCAGGGTGTCGATGGCCTCCTGAATCCGAGCCCGGTCGTCGGGTGAACCCGACACAGGCTCGATCCGGATCGCTTCGGCCACTCTGGGCAACGGCTTGCCGCCGCCGGCATAGCCGCAGTTCGAGAAATCCGGGATGCGATCGCCCCGGTCGTCATAGTCGCGATAGACGAGGCGTCCGTTATTGCCGGCGTGAACCAGCGTCGAGACGGCTGGCTCGGCGGCCGTCGAGGTCGATGATGTCACGCTGTGTGCCGTCAGCACGACACCGATAACCGGAAGGATGGATATCGTCAGGATTGGCCGCAATGGCGCGAGCTCCAAGAGTCAACACGAAACGACTGGTTCGAGAAAATCGGTCGGAGCGACGGCGACGAGCGTGTGCCGAGACCGCGAAATCGTCGTCATTCTTCCAAACGGTCATTCCCTTTTCTACAAAGGCGCCCTTGCGGACAAAGCCGCCGCGAACTTGAAGAAAAAAATCGCGGATTTATCGCGAGCGACCGCTCCTCGTCCAATCGGCGTGTAGACTTGAGTCGAAAGCCGGGATCTGGCATTTCCATCGGTTTGGCTCGCGGGGCACAGGTTCGGCACCCCGGTTGCCTTTGTGATCCGGTGCCGGAACGATGAGCCCTGACCCTATGGTCAAAGAAACAAGTAAATCCCGGTTCTCCGTCAAAGCCGAGCAGAATCGAACCGAATTCCGCCGAGCAACGCAAAAGCCAAGTTGAGTGAGAGAAAAGGAGAGATGGTCATGCAACGCCTGACCTCGTTCGTTGTGCGCCCGCGACATGGCGCGCTGGTCGTGATCGCGGCACTGGTGATAACCTCGGCGGTGGGCTGCGGCCATAACCGCCGGGCATCGATGCGGCCGGTCTTCGTTACCCCCACCCCCGTCGCCGCCCCCGGCTGTGCGACCCCCGCCGTTATTCCCGAGACGGTCACCCCCGCGCCGTCGGCGAGCTACACGCCGACGCCGTCGGCGGTCGAGCCTACGCGCATCGAGCCTGGGGGCACCGGCCGAGCCGCGCCCCCGGCCGAGCGGATTCCTTCGGCCACGCCGGAACCCGCCGGACCAGGAGCCGGCGCCAGCGGCTCGCCTCGATCCAGCGCCGTGGATGAGCCGAGCCTGCTCGAGCCCGTGGTTCCCAGCTCGGGCAAGACCCGAAGCAACAGCACCCAGACGCCGCCCTCGTCGTCACTGACCGTGCCGCGTTTGATCGGTCCCGGGGCGTCGCTCAACGGCGGCGCTCCGCGGAAGGTCCCCAAGGTTTCGCTTCGCGAGCGGCTCTCGCCCTACACCAACAACCCCGACGACCTCTTCGCCCCTCCCAAGGCCGACCGACCCTGGAAGTATGTCGTCCTGCACCACAGCGCCAGCGCCACGGGAAATTACGAATCGATCGACCGCGAGCACCGCAAGCGCCTGGGCTGGGATGGATGCGGCTACCACTTCGTCATCGGTAACGGCACCAGCAGTCCCGACGGCCAGATCGAGGTCGCCCGCCGCTGGTCCGAGCAGAAGCACGGCATCCACTGCCATGACGGCAAGAACCCCGACGTCAGCGAGTACGGCATCGGCATCTGCCTGATCGGCGACCTTGAAAAGAACCCGCCAACCCCTCGCCAGATCGCCGCTGCCCAGGCCCTTGTCGCCTATCTCGAAACCCGCTACCAGATCGCAAGTGACCATGTCGGCACACACACCCAGCTCGCCCGGAACCCCACGGACTGCCCCGGGAAGAACTTCCCCACACAGGCCATCCTGGGTCTGGACAAGCGGCTTACCTATCAGTGAATTCTTGAAAGAAGACCGATGCGCGGAGCCAATCCGCACTCTGTTCCACATTTCCGCCGATTGACCGGAATCACTCCCCTCGCAACGCCTCTCCGCTCGTCCCCCTTCGCACGGCCTCATGCAAGACCGCGATGACGCTTATGGCGTCGGTGATCTCGCCGCGCCGAGCATGGCGCAGACCTCGGGCCAGGTAACACGGCGGAGCTGGATCCGCTCGGTCCCTTCGGGGCTGCTCGCCCCAGCGATGAGCTCGGTGGCCCGGAAGATGTAGGCCAGCTCGTCGGAGACCGAGTTCGAGAGATGAGCCGTGCCGAGAAGCTCGATCGTGCCGGCCTCAAGGCCAGTTTCCTCGCGCAGCTCGCGGCGGGCGGTATCCTCGGGCGCTTCGCCCGCGGGTCCACCTCCCTCGGGGATCTCCCAGGAATAGGCGTTGAGGGTATAGCGGTACTGGCCGACCAGGTAGATGTTCCCCTGATCGTCGACCGGCAAGACACCCACGGCGATGTGTTTGAACTGAACCACGCCGTAGATACCGGGCTGGCCGTCCGGGCGGATCACCTGATCCTCGCGGACGGTGATCCACGGATTCTCATAGGCCTGCCGGCAGCTCAGCGTGGTCCAGGGGTTCACATGCTCGGAGTCGGACATCAAGTCGATCCATCCACCCCAATTAGCCGGCCTTCAGGACCGCCTTGAGGGTCACACCCATATCGGCGGGACTCTTGGCGACCTTGATGCCGGCGTCCTCGAGCGCGTCGATCTTGTCGGAGGCCTTTCCGGAGCCTCCCGAGATGATGGCCCCGGCGTGGCCCATGCGCTTGCCGGGAGGAGCGGTCTGGCCGGCGATGAACGCGGCCAGGGGCTTGGTGAACTCGCCCGACTTCTTGAGCGCCGCGGCCTGCTCCTCGGCGTTGCCGCCGATCTCGCCCATCATCAGGACGGCCTCGGTATCGGGGTCGGCCTGGAAGAGACGCAGGGCGTCGACGAAGCTGGTCCCGTTGACCGGATCGCCGCCGATCCCGACGCAGGTGCTCTGACCGATCCCCAGGCTCGTCAGTTGCCAGACCCCCTCGTAGGTCAGGGTGCCCGAACGGCTCACGAGCCCGACCTTGCCCGGCTTATGAATATAACCTGGCATGATCCCGATCTTGCACTGGCCCGGCGTGATCACGCCCGGACAGTTGGGACCGATCAGCCGGACCTGGGGATGATGCGCCTTGAGATAAGCCACCGCGCGGGCCATGTCGAGCACGGGAATCCCCTCGGTGATCGCGACGATGAGCGTGATGCCCGCGTCGGCCGCCTCGAGGATCGCGTCGGCGGCTCCCGGCGGCGGCACGAAGATCATCGTCGCGTTCGCCCCGGTCTGCTTGACCGCCTCGTAGCAGGTGTCGAAAACCGGCACGCCCAGCGTCGTCCCGCCGCCCCGGCCGGGCGTCACCCCGCCCACGAGGTTCGTGCCGTAGTCGCGGCACTGCTCGGAATGAAACGCGCCGGCCTTGCCGGTGATTCCCTGGCAGATCAGCCGGGTGTTCCTGTCAACCAGAATGCTCATGGGCTCGAACTCGCCTTATCATCTGAAACTTGTTTTGATTTCAGAATATCCTAAACATGCAATTGTCTTTACGAAACGGGTTGCCGGTCAAGCGGCTGCCCAAGGATCGACAACCCATCTCACGCCGCCCCTTTGGCCGCGGCCACCACCTTCTGGGCGGCGTCAGTCAGGCCGCTGGCGGTGATGATCTTCTTGCCGCTCTCCTCGAGCAGCTTCTTGCCGGCCTCGACGTTCGTGCCTTCGAGGCGGACGACCAGGGGAACGCGGAAGTCGATCTCGTCATAAGCGGCGAGCAGCGCCGCGGCGATCGTGTCGCACTTCATGATACCGCCGAAGATATTGACCAGCACGGCCTTGACCGTGGGCGAGCTCAGGAGGATGCGGAACCCTTCGAGCACCTGGTCCTTGCTGGCGCCGCCGCCGACGTCGAGGAAGTTGGCGGGCTCGCCGCCGTGGTATTTGATCAGGTCCATGGTGCTCATCGCCAGCCCCGCGCCATTGACCAGGCAGGCGATGTTGCCGTCGAGGCTGACGTAGCTCAGCCCACTCTTGCCCGCGCGGAGCTCGGCCGGATCTTCCTCGGCCACGTCGAGCATCGACGCCACGTCCGGGTGGCGGAACATGGCGTTGTCGTCGAAGTTGAGCTTGCAGTCCAGGGCCAGCACGTCGCCGGCTTCGGTCACGATCAGAGGGTTGATCTCGGCGAGCGACGCGTCCTTATCGATGAAGAGATGGACGAACCGCTTCAAGAAGACGGCCCCCTTCTTGGCCGTCTCGCCCGAGAGACCAAGTGCCTTGCAGACCTTGCGGGCCTGGAAGTCGGCCAGGCCGAGGCCGACGTCGATCGGTTCGCGGTGGATCTTCTCGGGCGACTCGTGGGCAACGGTCTCGATCTCGACGCCCCCCTCGGTCGAGGCCATCAGGACCGGGCACTGGAGGCCCCGGTCGACGGCCAGTCCCAGGTACAGCTCGCGGGCGATGTTATGCCCCACGGTGACCAGCACCTTGGAGATCAACTGCCCCTCGGGGCCGGTCTGGTAGGTGACCAGGGTCTTGCCCAGAAGGCTGGCGGCGGCGTCAACCGCGGCCTTGGCCGACTTCACGAGCTGGACCCCCTTGGCCATCCCCTCCGGGCGCGGTTTCTGTCCGCTGGCGATGGCCAGCGCCTCGGCCCTATCGAAGTCCGGCCCGACCGCGACCCCCTTACCCCGGCCGCCGGCATGGACCTGCGCCTTGACGACGATCAGGCCCCCTCCTAACTCCTCGTACGCCCTGGCCGCCTCGGAAGCCTCGGTCACCACGACCCCCGCCGGGACCGCGACGCCCGCGCCCTTGAGGAGCTCCTTGGCCTGGTATTCATGAACTTTCATCGTCGTCGGACCACCTGCGTCTGGGAAGCCATGATCGATCCCCCCCGGATCGGATCACGACCGCTCCGTTACGTTATTCGAGTGCGTTTTGATGTTCGTTTCCGCTCCGCCCGGCTACGGTTTTTACCACACCCAACGCCTCACGGCCAGACCCCAGCCCCGGCAACGGTATCGGCTCTCGCCGGCTCCTCCGCGTTTCCACGACGGCGAATCGAATTCAAAAGCCCTTCTTGAACTCCTCATCCACCTCGCGAGCGATCCGCTCGATCTCGTCGTCCGTGGGGGCAAACCGTTCGGACGGCCGGAGCACGTCGCGGATCTCGGGTTCGTCGTCAAGATAGCCGAAGGTCTCGAGCCAGTCGGCGGCCTCACTGGGCGAGAGGCCCTGGAGCCGCGCCCGCTCCTCGGGGCTCGGCGATGCGGGACTGTTGGTTTTTTTCGCGCTACGGCGGCGCGCCTCGAGCTCTTCCCAGAAGACCTCGGCGGTGAGCGCCCGTGCCTTTCGACGGGCCGCCGCCTGGCGAATCCGATGGTCTGACGAGACGACCGTCAAAGTCTTCGGCGCCGAGTGCCGGGCGATCAAGAGCTCGATCCGGGCATCGGCTCCTTCTTCCCCCTCGGCGTACTCCACGGCGATCCCTTTATGGATCAGCTCGCGGGGCAGGTCGAGGCCCTGGGGGGGGAAGCGGGCATCAAAGACCACCGAGGTCTGGTGCGCCTCGACCGCCCCCAGCCGCGCGGCCAGTTCGTTCAGGAACCGATTCCGCGCCTTCCGAAACCCGTCCGGCCCGAACCGCTTGCTGCCCAGCATTCCGAGCGCGAACATCAGGTTGTAGCCGTCGATCAGGAGGCGCATCGGACCGCCGGGGATCAAGGCCAGAGGATCGCGGATGTCGTGGGAGAGGTAACTTCATCCTCCGCGATCGGTCCTCGGGCCACAAGCGCGATGTTGCGATCGAGCAGGACAAAACCTACGCGAACACGAGGTCCGCCCTGCTTCGATGCGCGAGATCACGACGGCAACGAATCTGGACCAATCCGGCTCATTCGTTCGGGACCGCCTCGTCAGGCGTCAGCTCACGGAGCCGGATGTTCCGCCAGCGCACCTGGTAGGGACCCGTACCGGGCTTGATCGCGTGGACCTGGAGCCCGATAAAACCCTGCCGGTCCTTGTCATCGACAAAGTCCGCGCAGGCGACACCGTTGACCCACGATCGGTAACGATTGCCCTGCACAACGATCCGGTACCGATTCCACTGGCCGTCCTTGAAGGCGTTCCTGGCTTCGGTCCTGGTGGCGAGGTCGTCGAGCCAGCGAGTCCGGCGGGCCTCGTCCCAGAAGTTGCCGGCGACTCCCTTGGCGGCTTCCGCGATCTCGCATTGCGGGCCGTAGACCGTGCCCGAGGGTCGGACCCGCTTCGTGTCCGACTCCTGCGGCGTATCCTTCTCGTAAACGTGGCTACGGACCTGGATGCCCGAGTTCAGGGCTGGGTCGCACTGGACTTCAAGCTCGAGGGCGAAATCGCGGTAGTCGCCCCGGCAGAGGAACGTGTTGGGACTTCCCTCGACCGTCTTGCCGACAATCATGCCGTCCTTGACCTCGTAAACCGCGCGGCCGCCCCGGACCGTCCAGCCCTCGAGGCTCGAGCCGTCAAACAGCGAGGTCCAATCCGCGTCACGGCCGACGCCGCTACTTTCGGTCGACGACTCCGGCGCGGGGAAGATATCCCAGCGAGACCAGGAACTGGTCCATCCGCCTGGTCGTGCGCTCGGTCCACGGTGCCCGGTTGAAGAAGCTGTGTCCCTGACCCTCCGCGGTGAAGATCTCGGCCCGGAACCCCAGCTCCTTCGCTCGGGCCAGAAACGCCTGGCCCTGGGCGTACAGCCGATCTTCCGTGCCGAAGAAGAGGATGGTTGGAGGGGTCTGCTTCGTGACGTGCTCGGTGGGCGATAGCTTGCGCGCCAGCTCCTTGTCGTTTCCGACGCGTTCCATCAACGAGGCGATGTCAACGAACGAGAGAACCGGGTTGTACAGGATCAGGACGTTCGGCCGCGACGATACCGCGAGGTCCTCGCCCTGGGCCTCCAGTCCGTCGGTCAGGCTCGTGCAGGCGGCGATATGTCCCCCCGCCGAACCGCCTGACGCCACAATCCGGTCGGGGTCGACACCCAGCTCACCGGCCTTGCTCCGAAGCCAGCGCACCGCGCTCTTGGCGTCCTCGACACAACGGTCGGGCGCAACGCCCTGTCGCGACTTCACCCGGTAATCCGCGCGAACCGCCACCATGCCGCGGCGAGCCAGATGGTCGGCCTGGGTGGCGAACTGCTTGATATTGCCGTTCGTCCAGCCGCCTCCGAAGAAGAAGACGATGGCCGGCCGCCTGTCCGACTCCTTCCAGCCCGGCGGATAGTGAACCACCGCCTCGAGCGGGCCTTGCGGGGTTGTCTTGTAGGTAAACGTCCTTGACGACGGTTCCTCGCCCCTGGAAACGCCGACCACAAGGGCCGTCAGAAGGGCTGGCACGAGGCAGACATCACGTTTCATGAAAATGTGCTCCTAGGAACGTTCGATGCCAATGTGCGGTTCACTTCGCATCCGGAGTCCTGGGTTTGTCCTGGCCCTGCGGCACGACCTTCGGCGCACCGTCGGGAACCCGGGCCTGATCAGGAGTGATCAGCGGCAGGTCATCCGGCAGACGCTTCAGGAACATGTCGCGATACTGGATCGTCATCGGCGGACCGACGTGGACCTGCACGGCGAGTACGCCTTCAAGCTTCCGGCCCCTGGCGTCGAGGTCGATGACGTCCACCGTCGGGTGGCCGTCGATCCAGTGCCGGTGATGGTTTCCCTCGACCAGGACCCGGTAATCATGCCATTCGCCGGGGGCGAAGGACCTGAGCGGGAACGTGCCGACGACCCAGGGCTGGCCCTGGGTGTCGATGATCACGCGCTCGCCCGTGCTGCGCAGGATGCGCCGGCCGCGCTCCTCGTAGAGCATGCCGTTGTAGTCGGGCCGCTTCGCCACCACGTCGCACTGGTAGCCGGTGATGACCGACTCGCCCAGGTCGGGCCGCTCGGTCCCGCGATACTGCAAACCGCTGTTGCCGCCTGGCGATACCTTCACCTGGACGCGAAGCTCGAAATTTTTCAACGTGCCGCCGCGCCAGACGATGAAGCGGTTGTACTTGAGGGTGCCGTCGGCCTTGCCTGTCAGGTCGCCGCCCTCGGCGCTCCAGTACGCCGGGCTTCCTTCCCAGCCGCTCAGATCGCGGCCGTTGAGCAGGTTCACGAACCCTTCGGGAGGAGGCTTCGGCGAGACCTTGGCGCTCTCGTCGCCTGGTCTGAGGCGGATCTGGCTGGCGCTCGGGAAATCGCCCGGCACCGGAATCGTCACCTGCCCCGTCGCGGCCCATTCAACCCCGCGCAGGAGCATCGTCTGGAAGCCGGCGCAACGCATCGCGGTTTCCGGACCATTCTTCCAGAGGTGTCCGAGCATCGTCGTGTAAACCCGGCCCTTACCGTAGGGGATCACCCAGTCCATCACCTCGTTTTCCCTGGTGTCCCGGGAATAGGCGTAGGTAAGGACCGTCAGATCCTGCGCGGGGCCGTGCTGCCCGTGGGTAAGTTGCTCGTGCGGGTGCAGCCATTGGGTCGGCATACCCCGGGTGATCGGATGATCGGGGTTGAGCACGGTGACCACGAAGTCGTGCTCGGGCCCATGTCCCGGGTTTCGGCCCTTGCCTTTCGGGACCTCGACCACCTTGCCCTCGCCGCTGACGATCAAGGACGGGCCGAAGTCCTTGTTTCGCCAGCCCAGGCCGATCATCCGGTTATAGGCCGGCCAGTCGGGGAACGAATTGTTCGCGGCGTGGTAGCTGACGAGCCCCCCTCCTCCGCTGACGTAATCCTCGAGCGCCTGCTCCAGATCGCGGGGCCAGTGAATGCCCTTGGCGGTATGTCCGCCGTTGAAGTTCATGACCACCACGTCGTACATCGAGAACGCGGGCTTCCACTCCCGCCAGCGCTCGACGGAGGCACCGGCCGGAGGGCTGGTGGCCACATTCACTTCGAATCGACCGCTCTCTTCGAGAATCGCCTTGAGGATGCGCATCGCGCGCTCCCAGTCGTGGTTGTTCGCCCCGTCGACGATGAGCGCTTTGAGCTTTGGCCTCGGCTTCGTATCGAGATTCTGGCCAGAGGCCGGGGCCGCCAGCAACGCGACGACAACGCCCAGGAGTAGCCTCGAGCATCGGACTCTCATCGACGGGTCTCCAGCGGCTCATTGGTTCGTTTCAAGAAAGACAAATTGAGGATGGCGGATCAGAGCGTTCTAACCGAACCGGGGCGCGATCTCAACCGACCAGGGCTCCGATCGTGGAAGTGTTGATCTCAACCCCGATCAACGCAATGTGGAGGCAGCCTTCTGTCCAGCCGCATCAAACCGTATAAAACGATGGTGTGTCACCGTGTCGACCCTACAAAGCTCAGGTGCTTGCGATGCCACCAAAGCCCGTCCTCGTCACCGGCGCGACCGGATATATCGGCGGCCGGCTGATCCCACAGCTTCTGGCCAGGGGATACGCGGTCCGTTGCATGGTCCGCGACCCGAACCGGCTCCGAGGTCGTGAATGGGCGAACCAGGTCGAGATCGTGACCGGCGACGTGCTCGATCGGCCGTCGCTGGTGCCCGCGCTGCGGGGGTGTGGCACGGCGTTTTACCTGATCCACTCGATGACGGCTGGCACCGGCGCGTTTCGCGACTGCGACCTCCAGGCCGCTCGTAACTTCGCGGACGCCGCGTCGGAGGCGGGCGTCGACCGGATCGTCTACCTCGGCGGCCTGGGACGTCGTTCGGAGAAGCTCTCGAAGCACCTGACCAGCCGGCACGAGGTGGGCGACGTGCTCCGCGCGGGCCGCGTTCCCACCACCGAGCTCCGGGCCGCGATGATCATCGGGTCGGGAAGCGCCTCGTTCGAGATGCTTCGCGCCCTGGTCATGCGACTGCCCGCGATGATCTGTCCGCGCTGGGTCGCCAACCGGACCCAGCCCATCGCGATCCGGAGCGTTCTGGCCTACCTGATCGGCTGCATGGAGAATCAAGCGACCGCCGGACAGGTCTTCGATATCGGCGGCCCGGATGTCCTCACCTACAAGGAGATGATGGAGCGATTCGCCGGGATCGTCGGCCTGAAGCGCTGGATCGTCGTGGTCCCGGTCCTGACGCCCCGACTCTCGGCCTACTGGGCCAACCTGGTCACGCCCGTACCGGCGTCGATCGCCTTTCCGCTGATCGAGGGGCTCAAGTCCGAAACCATCTGCGAGGACGACCGAATCAAGGCCCTTGTCCCGGTCAAGCCCATCGGTTTCGACGACGCGGTGCGCCTGGCGCTGGAGAAGTACCGGCAGCACGAGGTCGAGACCCGCTGGACGAACGCGAGCATTCCCGATCGCGCCGGGCATCGATCGCGCTTCGACCCGGCCGATTTCCCGATCCGCGACGAGCAGCGTGTGGCCTGCCATTGCTCATCCGCGGCGTTGTTCGATCGGGTCCAGCGGATCGGAGGTAACGTCGGCTGGTACTACGCCGACGCCCTCTGGAGGGTCCGCGGCGGGATGGACCGGATGATCGGCGGCGTCGGTCTTCGACGGGGCCGACGCGACCCGACCGATGTCTTCGTCGGCGACGCGATCGACTTCTGGCGCGTCGAGGACATGCGCCCGGGCCATCGCCTGCTCCTCCACGCCGAGATGAAGGTCCCCGGCGACGCCTGGCTCGAGTTCCGGGTCGAGCCGGGCGTCGATCGAGAGCACTCCACACTGATTCAAACCGCCTACTTCCGGCCGTCCCCGTTCTGGGGCCGGCTCTACTGGAACCTGCTCTACCCGCTCCACCGGCTGATCTTCCGTGGCATGGCGAGCAACATCGCCCGGACGGCCGAGGGCCTCCCCGCGCCTGAGAGCACCCTGAAATCCAGGTAAAAGCCTAACTCGTTGAGACCAAACGACCTTCGCAAGTCTCGGTCAAGTTCCGGAAGATGCGGTCCGATCCTTCTGTCAGTGGATTACTCTCGAAGGGAGGACCGATGGCGGAAGACAAGTCGAAGCAGGTTCCGGACTGGATCGATGAGTTCACCGAGGAGATCGGACACTACATCGATACCGGCACCGTACCGGTCGCCTACAGTGTCTGGGGGCCGGACGATCGCGAGGCCGAGGAAAGCCTCGACGACCCCTGGCTGGTCCATTTCTACCCCACGCTCAGTGAGATGGTCGGCGGCCCGCATGACGGTACCCACGTCTTCCCCAGCCTGAGCGCCGACGTGATCTCGCTCCAGGAGACGATCGAAGATATCGAATTCCTTTACTTCATGAGCCAGTCGCGGCATCACGAACAAAGGTACAAGGGAGCGGCACTCGTCATCACCGGCTGGTATCATGAGCATCCGGTGGACCTGAGGGTCTTCGAGATCCCTCCCGACGACGCCGATGTCGAGGCCATCATCTACCATCAGACCGGCATGCTCCGGATCAAGGACCCGAGTCGATTGTCGTAAACGTGCATCGCTGCCCGTGAACCCCTTTGAGACACGACAATGATGAGACCCCTGGCCTGGTCGATCCTGCTCCTCTGCCCCTTCGCAGCCGTTCCCGCCCTGGGAGCGGGGCAAATGGTCGAGGTCGCGTATCCGCCGTCCGACAAGCCGGGTGAGCTGGTTTACGGCGTGACCTATCGCGCCTGGCTCCCGGACGGATTGACCCGGCTCCGGGGTCTCATCGTTCATCAGCACGGCTGCGGCGCGGGGGCATGCCGGGGGGGTGAGACGGCGGCCGACGACCTCCACTGGCAGGCGCTCGCGAAGAGGTGGGATTGCGCCCTGATCGGCCCCTCGTACCACCAGGAGGACGGACAGAATTGCCGACTCTGGTGCGACCCGCGTAACGGCTCCCGGGCCCGCTTCGTCCAGGCCCTCGATGACCTGGCCGGACGTTCCGGCCATCCCGAGCTGTCGACCGTCCCCTGGTGCCTCTGGGGTCATTCCGGCGGCGCCTTCTGGGCCAGCCTGATGATGATCTCCGACCCCGACCGGGTCGTCGCGGTCTGGCTCCGATCGGGCACCGCGCTCTCCGCCTGGGAAAAAGGCGAGGTGCCGAAGCCCGAGATCACCGACGCCGTTTACCAGATTCCCTTCATCTGCAACCCCGGTGTCAAGGAAAACGGCGACCCGCGGTTCAACGGCGCCTGGACCGGCGCCCTCGCGATGTTCCGCGCCTACCGCGACCACGGTGCCCCGGCCGGCTTCGCCCCCGACCCGCGCACCGCTCACGAGTGCGGCGATTCACGCTATCTCGCCATTCCGTTCTTCGACGCCTGCCTGGCCGCCCGGTTGCCCAGGCCGGAAGACGCCTCTCGGGAACCGAAACTCAGGCCCGTCGCGCCCACCAGCGGATGGCTCGCGCCCTTGCTCGGCGAGACCGTCGAGCCCTACGCCTCGTATCGTGGCGACCTGAACGAGGCGGTCTGGCTTCCCGACGAGCGGGTTGCCAGAGCGTGGAGCGCGTATGTCCGCACCGGGTCCTTCGTCGATGCCACACCGCCTCCCGCGCCAACCAGGGTAAAAGCCGTCGCCGTACCCGTTGCTGGAGCGGGCGCGGGTGTCGAGATCACGTGGGACGCGGAAGCCGATTTCGAGAGCGGTATTCAGGGGTTCGTCATCGAGCGCGACGGCCGTGAGCTGGCGCGTTTGCCGGAAAAAAAGGTCGGGAAGTTCGGTCGGCCGATCTTTCAGGTGATGTCGTATCACGACACTCCCAAGCGCCCCTTGCCCACGCTCCGGTTCGTCGATCTCCAACCCGAGGCCGGTAAACCCTCCTCCTATCGGGTGCGGACGATCAACGGCGCCGGTCTGAACTCGGAGCCCTCGACGCCCGCCCAGGTCCCTTGATCAGCCCTCCTGATACGTCGATTTGCGCGTACCGGAATAAAACCCATATCTCCCGCGGATCGCCTCGTGGCCCGGCTTGGGCTCGGGGTAGACCCACGCCACGTCGGACACGGTCCGGCCGTCGGGAGCGACGAAGTCGACCCAGTTGCAGGTTCCCTTGTACGGGCATGTGTACGTCCGACTTGTCACCCGTAGCGCCCCGGAATCGACCGTGGCGGGTTCGAAGTAGAGATTTCCCTCGTAAACGATCACCCCCGAGCCCGACTCGCCCTGGGCCAGGACCGAACCCGACTCCCGCTCCTTGATCGCGATCGACACGGTGGGACTCCTTCGACCTGTAGGTTTGTGCGAATGCTTCCAATCCACGACACCGGTGGCATTATAGACGCGCGTCAGGAGGGGCCGGCATTGTCGGCCCCGCACTACGTGGCGACTTGCATCAGGCGTCGCAGGCTGTCGCGGATCAACTCGTGCGAGAGCCCGGCCCAGCGGATCTCGGCATTGAGGACGTCGAACGGGGCCTGGTTATGAAGTTCCCGAAACCGCCGCGCGACGGTCTCGGGGCCGCCCACGATGAAGTTGATCGGGTGTGCGCACAGGTCGTCGACGCGAGCCGGCTCGGGCATTTCGGCGGGGATCTTCCCTTCCGCTCGAAACCGACGCCAGAGGATGCGGAGCGCCGGCTCCGCCTGCGCCAGCGCCGTGGCGTCGTCCGGCCCCACGAACAACGGCCGGTTGGCGGCGATCTGCCGCGTCCCCCCCGCCTCCCGGTACGCGTCGATGTAGCCGCGGTACTGCTCAGGCGTCCGCAGATGCGAGAACAGCATGTTGAAGTCGAGCGACCCGGCGATCCGCGCGCCCAGGCTGTTGACCGCGACCCAGCAACGCCCGGCCAGGCCGGGCGCGGCGACCGGTAACGACCGGTGTGGCGGAACCTTGAACGCACGCCCGGCAGGCTCCGACCAGTCACCCTCCCAGACCGACCGGATGACCCGCAGCGCCTCCTCGAATCGGTCGTGGCGGGCTCGCTCGTCTCCGAAGGTGTCGGCGCCGAATAACCGTACTTCCTCGGGTGTGCTGCCGCTGCCGAAACCGACCGCCATCCGGCCGCCGGTCAGAATGTCGGCGACCGAAACCTGCTCGGCGACATCGAGCGGGTGGTGCAGGTTCAGGCAGGTGATCGCCGTTCCCACCCGGATGTCACGGGTCTGCCCCGCCATGTGCAGGGCGAAGATCAACGGCACGGGAAGATGACCGTGGTGGGCATGGGCGTGGTGCTCGGCGAACCAGGCGTGGCTCACCCCGAGCCGATCGGCCAGCAGGACCAGGTCCGCCACCTCATCGTAGATCTGGGCCGATGGCTGATCCGCCGGACCCTCCACATGGTCGGTGATCCCGATCGAAAAGCGGCTCAAGGCTTGCTCCCGGATGCTTCGATCGCATGGCTCGGCGGATGAAAAAAGACCGCCAGGAGCACCGCGGCCAGCAACGAGACGCCAAACGGGACGAGGAAGAGCGAGTGAAAATCGATCACGCGGCCGACTCGCGCTCCCGGGCTCGCGGCCCGCGAGAAAACGTCGCCGAGCCAGCCCCAGACCAGGTTGGACACGAACTGCGAGATTCCCAGGATCATCAGGTTAAAAAGGCTCTGGGCACTGGCGCGGACCTCGGCCGGGAAATTCTCGTCGACGTAGATGAACACCGTCGCGAAGAAGCAGGCGTAGGCAAACCCATGCACGACGTTCACCACGATCACGGGCCACAACAGATCGCGCGAGCCCAGCGCGTAGACGCCGAACCGGACCGACTGGCTGAGAATACCGAACAGCATCGTCCTGCGCCAGCCCAGCCGCTTGATGATGCCCCCCAGCAGGGCCATCGCGACGATCTCCATCGCCTGCCCGATGCTCATCGCCGGGGCGATCCAGTTCTCGGGCACGCCGATCGACTGGAGAAAACGGCTGGTCCAGAAATAATAGGCGTTATGAACCAGTGAATCGAAGAACGTGACCACGTACAGCACGAGCAGGCTGGGCCGGCCCAGCAGACGGATCGCCTCCCAGGGCGCGAACCTCGCCCCCGCCCGGCTCGATGGCGTGGGGGGCGTGTGCGGCAAGACGAGTGAGAACACGGCCAGCACCAGCGAAGCGATCCCCGCGACGACGAACGTCCCGGTCAGCGCCGACTCCATCGCCGGGCCGGTCTTGAGCGTCGAGAGCGCCGTCCCCACCCAGGCGACGAGCCCGCCGGCCTCGGACAGAGTTGGCACTCGCACCAGTTGATCGGAATGAAGATCAGCGGCCAGGCCGCCGTGACCCAGCCGACCGTGCCCCAGAGCCGGAGCAAGCCAAACTCCTTGCGAGGCTCCGCGACATTGGCGAACGCGATCGCGTTGGCGACCGACAAGGTCGGAACATAAAAGAAACAGTGCAGCAACATCAGTCCGAAGAACGGCCAGAACGACTTCGCGAACACGAGGCCGAACATCGCCAATCCGCCGACCAGGTGGCTCAGCGCCAGGAACTTCTCCTGCGCGATGTGCCGGTCGGTGAGCTGACCTCCGAAGAACATCCCCGTGACCGAGGCGATCGCGAACGCGTTGAACACCCACGCTTGCTGAAAACCGGTGAACCCAAGGTATCGGTCGCCCATGTAAAGCCCCAGCAACGGCAGCCACGCTCCCTTGATCAGGTATTCAAGAAAGAACATCAGGCAGAATTTTGCTCGAACCGACTTGTACATCAAAACGTTTTCAACCTCGGTGGGGCGGGTGCTGGCGGTCGAGCGTGATCGGTCGGAGGAGCCTACGGTTTGCTGGGCGTCTGACAGTTTACGCTCGAATTCCGCGCCCGGCTACCGGGCATCGGCGGAGAGTTGTTGCGTGCGTCCCGTCTGTGATACCTTGCTCCGCGTGCCGAGGCCGTCGAGGCGATTGTCTGCGCCTCGATGCGAGAATCGTGGTTCCAGCAGCGAGGGGGCCGTCATGAGCGAGCGAATCCTACTTCGTACCGGCGAGGCGCTGGTCGAGGGCACCGAGGACTACCTGGCCGCCGAGCCCGAGGTCGTGATCGGCGAGCTCGACGGCCCGCTCGGCCAGGCGCTGGCCTCACTGATCGGGAACCAGGTCAAGGGCCACACCAAGGTCTTCGCCATCCTGAACAGCGACGTCCAGGTCCGGCCCGTGACCGTGATGGTGAGCAAGGTCACGGTCAACGACTCCCGGTACACCAACATCCTGATGGGCACCGTCCAGGCTGCCATCGCCAACGGCGTGCTCGATGCCGTGCGTGCTGGGGACATCCCCAAGGAGAAGGCCAACGACCTGGGGATCATCTACTCCGTCTGGCTCGATCCCGCCGTTCTCAAGGCCGACGATCTCGACCACCAGGCCCTCTTCGACGTCCACCGCGAGGCGACCGCCAAGGTGATCCGAAAGGCCATGCGACACGAGCCGTCGATCGACTGGCTGCTCGAGCACCAGCACGAGATCCCGCACTATTACCACCAGCTCGGGCTCGAAGGCGAGATCTGAGCCGGCAAACCACGGCGTGCGGGTGCTGGGCACGGTTCATCATGAGCCCTCGTATGGGCCATTGAATTTGAAAAACGAAAGACCCCGTGGCTGTGAACCACGGGGCCTCGTCTGGCAATCAACGATTTCGGTAGCGATCCGCTCGACTCCGTTCAATAGCTCCAGGTCCGAATCCGCTCCTCCAGCTCGAGGTCGCGTTCGAGCTTCCGGTCGCTCGTACCGGGCTGGTAGCGGTAGATGCCGATATCGTGGACGCTCTCGCCGGCCACGGGCTCGTAGTCCAGCCATCGAGCCTCGGCGCTGCGAAGGACGTCGCGGAGGTGATCGGCGCAGGAGAAGCCGTAGGTCTTCAACTCCCAGAAACGGCCATCGGTCCAGGGGGCGGCGATCTTGTACTGCGCGGGCTCCGAGCAGCCCGGCTCGGAACATCCCACCACCCGCTCATCGTGCATGGTCAACCTCGCTCCAGATCGAAGACTCGGATGACTCGAATTCAGACCCAGGCTCGGACACGGACGCCGGCGCCCGATTCGGAACGGTCGGCCGGCATCCGTGTGGTTCCCGGGTCGCTCCGCTCCTGATCCTTATCGGTTCGCCTGCTCGTATCCGGGGGCCCGCTCGCTATACGTCGCGGCGGAGCCGTAGGACGACTCGTCGGTCGGGTGACCGAGCATGAGCTCGCCCACACCCATGATATACCCGCGCTCGCCGTGTTGCGAGAGGTCGAGTCCGATCTCCTCGGCCTCGGTGTCGACCCGCAGACCGATGACCAGGTCCACCAGCTTCAGGATCGCGAACGTGACCACGAAGCTATAGGTTCCGGCCATGACGAGCGAGAGGGCCTGGTAACCAAGCTGGGCGGGATTGCCGTAGAGCAGTCCGTTCACATCGCCGGTGATACCGGCCTTGGCCAGGATGCCGACGGCCAGGGCGCCGAACGCGCCGCCGACACCGTGAACACCGAAGACGTCAAGCGAGTCGTCATAGCCGAGCTTGCTTTTGAGCAGGACCGCGCCGTAGCAGACGCCGCTCACCACGAGGCCCGCGGCCACGGCACCCATCGGGGTGACGAACCCGGCGCAGGGCGTGATCGCGACCAGACCGGCGACGGCCCCCGAGCACGCTCCGAGGACGGTCGCCTTGCCCTTGTGCAACCCCTCGACGACGCACCAGCTCACGGTCGCCGCGCCCGCGGCGATGGTCGTGTTCACGAACGCGGCCACCGCCGAGCTGTTCGCCGCCAGGGCGCTGCCGGCGTTGAAGCCGAACCAGCCGAACCACAGGATCGCCGTGCCGAGCGCCGTCATCGTCAGGTTGTGCGGGTGCATCTCTTCCTCGCCCAGACCCTTGCGCTTGCCCATCGTCAGGACGCAGCACAGCGCCGCGATCCCCGAGATCAGGTGCACCACCAGGCCGCCGGCGAAGTCCAAAGCGCCCAGGTGGACCCGGATCCAGCCGCCGGTTCCCCACACCCAGTGCGCCACCGGGTCGTACACGAACGTCGCCCACAGGAACGTGAACGTCAGGTAGGCCGAGAACTTCATCCGCTCGGCGAACGCCCCCGAGATCAACGCCGGCGTGATGATCGCGAACATCAACTGGTACACCATGAAGAGCTGGTGCGGAATCGTCGCCGCGTAGTCGGGGTTCGGCTCCAGACCGACTCCCTTGAGAGCCGCCCACTCGAGCCCGCCGATGAAGCCGCCCAGCTTGTCGGGGCCGAACGCCAGGCTATAGCCGAAGAAGATCCACTGGAGCGTGATCACGCCCAGCATGACAAAGCTTTGCTGGAAGGTGGCCAGCACGTTCTTGCGCCGGACCATGCCGCCGTAGAACAGGCCCAGACCCGGCGTCATGAACATCACCAGCGCGGCGCAGATCATCATGAACGCCGTATCAGCGCCGTCGATCTTGGGGGCCGGCGCCGGAGTGGCGGCGGGAGGCGTCGCTTCACCGGCAGCAGCGGCAGCGGCCGGAGCCGGAGCCGTCGCGGGAGCCGCGGGCTCCTCGGCGGTCACGATCAACGGAAAGGCCAGCAGAACCGCAAGCACCGCTCCGCGCAAGACGGCGGCGCTTCTCGTCATGGTCATGAAAGTTTTCCTCGGTTGGGGCACGACCTGCAGGATGTTCGGGAACACGTGTCGTCTCCGTCGGGACTGCAAAGCTTGAATCAATGATCTACTGGTTGAAATTCACATCACTATTTAACATCATGAGGCTACTCGATTCTCACTGACGTTCTTGAAGATACGCCGGCTCCTCGACGGGCACGCCTGCCGACCGTCTACCGAGGGGAGGAGGAGGCAGCTCGAGCTCGTGGCCTCCCATCAGTTCGTCGATGCCCATCACGTAACCGTGCTCGCCATGCTGCGAGAGGTCGAGACCGATCTCCTCGGCCTCGGTGTCGACCCGGAGTCCGATGACCAGGTCCACCAGCTTCAAGATCACGAAGGTGACCGTGAAGCTATAGGTACCCGCCATGACGAGCGAGAGGGCCTGGTAGCCAAGCTGGGCGGGATTGCCGAAGACGAGCCCGTTCACGTCGCCGCTGATACCGGCCTTGGCCAGGACGCCGACAGCCAGGGCGCCGAACGCGCCACCGACGCCATGCACGCCGAAGACGTCGAGCGAGTCGTCATAGCCAAGCTTGCTTTTCAGCAGGACCGCGCTGTAGCAGACCAGGCAGACCAGCTCGCCAATGATGACCGAACCCATCGGGGTGACGAACCCGGCGGCCGGCGTGATCGCGACCAGGCCGGCGACAGCCCCGGTGCAGGCACCCAGTACCGTGCCTTTGCCCTTGTGCAGCCACTCGATCGTCATCCACGCGATCGCCGCCACGGCCGCCGCGGTGTTGGTGTTGATGAACGCGGCCACCGCCGAGCTGTTCGCCGCCAGGGCGCTGCCAGCATTGAAGCCGAACCAGCCGAACCACAGCAGCGCCGTGCCGAGCGCCGTCATCATCAGGTTGTGCGGGTGCATCTCTTCCTCGCCCAGACCCTTGCGCTTGCCCATCGTCAGGACGCAGCACAGCGCCGCGATCCCCGAGATCAGGTGCACCACCAGGCCGCCGGCGAAGTCCAAAGCGCCCAGGTGGACCCGGATCCAGCCGCCGGTTCCCCACACCCAGTGCGCCACCGGGTCGTACACGAACGTCGCCCACAGGAACGTGAACGTCAGGTAGGCCGAGAACTTCATCCGCTCGGCGAACGCCCCCGAGATCAACGCCGGCGTGATGATCGCGAACATCAACTGGTACACCATGAAGAGCTGGTGCGGAATCGTCGCCGCGTAGTCGGGGTTCGGCTCCAGACCGACTCCCTTCAATCCGACCCATTCCAGCCCGCCGATGAAGCCGCCCAGCTTGTCGGGACCGAACGCCAGGCTATAGCCGAAGAGGACCCACTGGACCGCGACCACGCCCAGCATGACAAAGCTTTGCTGGAAGGTGGCCAGCACGTTCTTGCGCCGGACCATGCCGCCGTAGAACAGGCCCAGACCCGGCGTCATGAACATCACCAGCGCGGCGCAGATCATCATGAACGCCGTATCAGCGCCGCTGATGGCCGGGGGGGGTGGAGTGGCTAGGGCGGCGGCGGTGGCGGGGGCGGAGGCCGCGGTAACGGCGGCGGCCGGCTCCTCGGCACTGGCCAAGCCGGATAGAGCCAGCAACGTCACGATCGCTGCACTCCACAGCAACCCTGCGCGTACCTTCGTCAACATGGTTGAATTCCTCGGATGGGGTTGGACCTACGCGTCCTCAAACGGACATGGTCCCACTCTTGGTCGCACATCGAACATTGATCGGGACACTCGTGGGAGTGCGTCACGCGATCCTCACGCCGGGTTACGCATCAACGCGTTTGCAATTCAATCCAGATGAACGCGGCGGCGGAATACCCGGAGGACACGTCACACGTCACCGTCTGAACGCGCCAGCCTTCCGCGAGCCGCATGAGCTCGAGATCCACCGTGCAGATTGTCGCGAGGCGCTCGATGAGATTGATTCAGAACGGAGCAACGGTGCTCCGCGCCGGCGCGTTCGAGCGCAGCCGATCCCGCTCTCGCTCAGCAGACCCATTGATGGAAAAGTTGAGTGAGCGACGACCGCGGGCTGTAAGACGAGCTGAAATTGTCTGCTCCGAGCGTCGCAATGACCTTGCAGCCTTACCTGGCTGCTCTCACGGCTCGGCCGCGGAAATCCATCCATGTCAAGGAGGAAGCTACAGGCCGATCGACGCACCAGGTTTGAGTGCGAGAAACCACGACCTCGATTCAGCAAGCATGCCAGCGGAATCGGCAGATACGGCTGAATGACCGGAGTCGTGCCCGTCGTGTGCGAGCCCGCATCGTCTCGGGACGTCCAGGGAGTCATCCGTGGCAGGGCCGCGATCTCCAGACAGGGCGCAGGCCATGAACGCTCCCTCCAGAGACCGACCCACGCTCCGCGCCGGATTCATCCTTCCTGGAGGAAGTTCCAGCACGTCGCGCCGCACGGTGATCCAGGAAGCTTGCCCCAGCGCCACGACCAGAAGCGCCAGGACCAAGTAACGGAACCCACCATCCAGGGCGTCTTTCCGCTTCGATCTGGAATTGACACGGATCATGCGTGGTTCTTGAACAGGCGCGTCAACAGGATCCAGGTCCGGAGAATCCCCCTGAATTGCAGCTCGAATGCCATCGGAACGGCATCCGCGCTGTTTTTCTAATCATTGATAAATCAACGACTTACACAGAATCATAACGATCTGGGAACGCTCGATCCTGCACAAACCATGGTCTCGAAAGCCCAATCATTGGGCAGTCGTGCGTGACGGGTATAACGATGGGCAACAGAGTCGTGATCGCACGGAGGGATGATGGGAAGAGTTCAGGCGTGACCGACATCGACGCTCAGGACGAGGTGTTCAACAGTCGTTCAGCGACGGCCTCGATCGTCGTTGGAGCGTGGCCTTCGAGACGGTTATTGACGAAGAGAAACGCGGGCTTCCGCAGGCGTCTCGAATGCTCGGCGATCGACACCAGCGCGTCCCGGGCCGATGGGTTGGGCTGCTGGATCAGCCGATAGGGCTCGAAGGCGCGTACCGCCTGCTCATAGGAGCAACCACGGCTCAGCAGGGCTCGCACGACCAGGAAGTCGGCCGTGAACGCGCCCGGCATGGTCCATTTGCACACCTAGCTCGGGCATTCGGGTCCACGCATTCAGGACATGAGCCACACCGTGACGGGCCAGCAGGTCGAAGTATCGGGCACCCAGAAATTCCGGATTGCGAATCTCCACGCCATAACGAAAACCGATCGGCAGCGCCTCCAGAAAAGGAGCGAGCGCGGCCAGGAAATCGGTGAACTCGGGGAAGGTCGCGCGGCCGAACGCGCCGAACTCGAAGATCAGGGTCGCGACCTGCGCTGGCGGTAGGGCTCCAGTCGGCGGGCGAAGTGCGTGTTGAAGAGCGAGGCGTCGAGGAAGCCGGGGTTTACCGTACCCGCTCGGCCGCCGTAACGGGCATGGCCCGGCCATCGGGCGACGGTGATGTCTTCAGGGACCTTGAACGCGAAGGAGAGCGTGCTCGGGGTGCGCTCGAAAAGCCGCTTCCAGTGATCGGGGTCGGGAAACTGGTAGAACGCAAAGTCGCCGCAGACGACCGGAAACACCCGCGGCGTATTCGGAAAGGCAATCGGCCTCGAACCGGGTACGCGAGAACCGGCCCCGGTTGCGATACCGATCCGGGTTGTAGACGCTCCCGAGCCAGCCCTCGTACTTCCACGAACTGGTCCCGAAGTAGAGCCCTTGCTCGGCCAGGGTACGCAGCTTCGGGGCCAGCCCCGCTGCCTGGGGAGGCAGCTCGTCTTCGAGCTCGAATTGTGGAAACAACGACATCCCGCCGCCTCGTCACTTCGGGACAGACGATCCCGCCGGGGATCGTCTGTCCCAACCATAACACAAGCACGGGGAGCCGGCGGAAACCACGCGACCTACCATCAATCGTGGCCAGGCGAATGATGCCCTTTCAAATGGCCGGGAAATGCCATACCCCCCGCCTCGACAAAGGCGTGCAGGTCGAGGATCTCGTCCCGGGTGAGCACGTTCAGCAACCCGCTCCGGCATCGGCGAGACCTTTGACGCCGCCTTCTCCTCGACGTCCTTCTTGCGGATGCGCGTCAGCGTATGCGGGGGTCAGCAGATTGGTGGCGATCTGATAGGAGTCGCGCGTCTTCCTTGACGATCACGCCGGTCACGACCCGGCCCTCGTTCGTGGCGATCTGGTAGTTCTGGAATTTCTCATGGATCTTGCTCGACGGCTCGATGATCTGCCGCAGCAGCTCTTCGCCCTTGAGCGTCTTGATCGACTCGGCTCAGGTCGGGGCCAAGGTTCACGCCGTGGCCGGCAACGACGTGACACTGGTTACACCGTGCCTTGACGAATACCGACATACCGCGCATCAACGTCGCGTTCATCATGACCGCGAGCGATCCGCGCGAAATCGGCGAAATCGGCCATGGTCCATTCCTTGACGATTTCGGCGGGTCGGCGGCGAGCATCGCCTCGGCGGCGGCCGGGTCGTTGGCGACGACCATCACGCCATTCATGACGACCCAGTGGCCCGGAAACGTGCAGAGATACGGGATAAATACCCGGCTCGCGGGCGCCTCGAACCGCAGAACATGGACCATGTGACAGACCGCGTGGGTCCGATCATCGGTCGAGGCGTGCAGGATCAGGTTCCGTTTCATCGGCGGGACGAAGTCGGAGTTGGCGTTCCGCGGGTCCCTGGCCATCTCGTTGGCGGCCATACCGACCTCGGACATCGCGTCCGGCTTCACGATCACGAGGTTGTGGTCGGTGGCGTCGGGATTGGTGAACACGATCTTCACCGGCTGACCGGGTGCCACGGTGAACGCTTGACCGTGAACAGCATCCGCTCGGGCATGCACGCGATATTGACCCGCTTGAGGTCCGGCTGGCCGTCGAACTGGGCCTCGGACGCATTCGGGGTTGCGGCTCCTTGATCGACATGCTCGCGACGCGGCCTGTTTCAGCAAGCCGGGCGATGTCGTACTGCGGGTTGCCCTCCCAGTAGGGACGCAGCGTGTGCGAACCCGAGGCGCACAGGTGATCGCATAGGCGAGATGACCGTCGCGGGGATGTTTCGAGCACGTCGAGCATCGCCTCGAAGGCCGGCCGTCGTGCCGATGTAACTGGCGGCGATCGCTGCCTCCATCCGGACGATGCCGTTCGGGATCGTTGGCCGACGTGCGGAGCAGGCTCCGGCGATCGTCAAGATGACGGATGCCAGTACGCGCAGCTGCTGGGTCGCCGCGGCGCGGGCGTGGCGGTCGTCGCAGGCGAGCAGCTCGCGCAGGAGCGACGGTGTTGACCGCGTTGATCCAGCGATACGTCCAGATGGCTTCGACCTGATGATGGCGATACCGCGGGTCGTCGGACTCGAAGCCGGGCAACCCAGGCGTCGAGCGCCGACTTCACCTGCGGCGACGTCGCGCTCGCGAAGCTCGCGCTTGGCCCAGTAGCGATACGCGGTATTCGGGCCGCTTGAGCAGGTCGAGCAGCTCGTCGATCGAGGCGTCCGGCGATCTTCGGCGGGTCTTGGAGCGGACTTGCCCTTCGTGGTGATCCGCCAGATCCGGCCCGAGTGCCGGTCGCGCCGCTCGTCCCGGAGCGAATACTGCATGTGCCCTTTGACCGGGTTATACCAGTCGCACACATACAGATCGCCGCGCGGGCCGAACTGGAGGTCGACCGGAATGAAGCTCAGGTTGGTCGAGAAGAGCAAGTCACTGACATACTTCTTCGTCGTAGCCGAATGGTCCGCTCATGCCACTTGTGGATCTCGATCCGGTTCGTCGGCTTGTACCGGACCTTGATGAAGCCGCCCCGCAGCTCGTCGGGAAAGGTTGCGAAGTCAACGAACTCGTGCCCGCAGACCCCGGAATACGCCTGCAAACCCTTGGGCGACGGATGCTGCTGAGGGTACGGCGGGTCGAGCGCGTGAAAGGCGGCGGCATAGACCGGATGGCTCGCCACGTGCTGGCCCCAGTCGTCGAACGTCACGCCCCAGGGATTCGTGCTGCTGTAGGTGCCGAAGCTGATCAGCCGGTGCGTCCGCGGCTGAACCGGAACCAGCCGCTATTCTGCTGCCGGACCGGACCGTACGGCGTCTCGACCTGCGAGTGATGAAAGACCGACTCGCGGAAGATCAGGTCGCCGTCCGGGGTCCACGTGAAGTCATGCGAGCGCATGGTGCGAGTCCTCGGTGCCGAAGCCGGCGAGGAGCTGCTGCCGGAAGTCGGCCTTGCCGTCGCCGTCGGTATCCTTGAGGAACGTCAGGTGCGGCATGTCCGAGACGATAGACACCGCCATGGCCGAGCTCGAACGACAGCGGGATGTGCAGATCGTCGGCAAACACGCTCGAACGGTCGGCCTTGCCGTCGCCGTCGGTGTCTTCCAGGATCACGAGCTTGTCGTTCGGCTCATTGCCCGGATAAACGTGCGGATACGTGTTCGAGCAGCTCACCCAGAGCCGGCCCCGGGCATCCCAACGCATCTGGATCGGGTTCGCGATCTCGGGGAACTGTTCCTCGCCCGCGAACAGGTTGACCTCGAACCGCGGGTCGACCTTGAACGCCTTGAGCTCCTCGGCCGCCGGAAAGCCACTCGTTGACCCCGCGGCTCTGGAGCGTCTTGGGCAGCGGCGGCACATTCGAGTCGTCCACGGTTCGCCGCGACGCCGCTTCCCCTCGGCGATGTCCCAGATCCTCCGATCGCGATTGGCGACCATGAGGTCGAAATTGCGCATCGCCGGCAGGAAGTCCAGATAGCCGTACGTCTTGTTCCGGCCGCCGGTGTAGTAGAAGGTGTTGAGCGGGCGGAAGCGGCGGAAGAACTGGCTGGTTCTTGTCCACGATCACCAGCCGTAGCGCCTGGTTCAACCCGCGGCGGCTCCTCTCCGAAAAGACCCCGGTAGAGAAGCCTCGGAGAACAGCCGATCTCCCTCCCGCGTCAGGTGGACCCCATTGAGCGTCAGGTCCGGTCGCGGACTCGCGCATCGCCGACTCCGTGCCGCTGAAAACGTCGACGAAGCCGGCCTGCTGCTCGCGCGCGACCTCGCGCATGGCATCGACGTACCGCTTGATCCGGACGTTGTTGCAGATCGGCCGCCGCGACGCCCGCCACGTTCTCGTTGGCGATCGGCGAGACGAGCACGACCCGAGGAGCCGATTGGCCGTTGTAGGCCTTCGACCTGAGCCCGCGAGGTAACCGGCCAGCTTCTTGCGGAAGTCGTCCAGCCCTCCCGCGTCCGCGAACGACTCGTTGAACCCGAACGCCGCCAGGATCACGTCGGCGCTGCTCGTGCGTGAGGTGCTGCTCGGTATCGGCGAAGTTCGCGGGGCGGGGCTGCAAGTCAATCGCGTCGGCCGACCAGGCCAGGTGGCGTACGACAAGTTGATGATGGGGATACCGCTTTTGCAGCATCGCCTCGAAGCTGGCCGAAGTGCTGCGCAGCGTTCCGAGCAGGGTGTTTCCAATCAGCGCGATCCGGTCACCCGGCTTCAAAACGAGAGGCAAGGCCGTGGCCACGGGTCGCGCAGGCGACGGTCGGGGCGCTGTCTTCTCGTAGATGCCAAACGCGTCGAATTTCTCGGTCGTCACCGGCGGCGCCGTTTCGAGAGCCACGTGCTTCGCGTCCCGAGGTATCACCCGGGCCTGGGTGGTGTCGCCAGCCGCGACCTTCGCCGCCCTGGCGGAATGATCGGGAAGGATCGGCGTATCCCAACCCGTCAGCTCCGACGGCTTCACGCCCTTGCGGTGGCCGCCAAAGCCGAACGTCGTCGGCTGGTACGGACCCACGAACTCGATCGAGAGGTCGGGCGTGACCTGGTCCTCCAGTCCGCAAGCCCAGAACGAGGCGTTGATCAGCATCCGGCGATAGTCGGCATCGAGGATATCTTCCGACGCTCCGTACGTGCTCGTGAACACACGGCCCGACTTACCCATGGCGTTACGATACGAGCGCACCCAGCCGCCCGGACACGGCTTCTTGTCCTCGGCGACCTTGGATTCCCGCGTCATGCCGTTGAGCGGCTTCGCCATCGCGAGCACCGTGCTGTCCGGCATCGGATCGGTCCAGTACCGCGCCGGCCTGAACCCACGGTCGCGACACACCCCGCAGGACCGGGTGCGCTTTCTGGTCGGGCACCAGGTCGAGTCGTGTGCTCATCGCGTGGTTCTTGCCGTAATGGCCCGCCCACGTCTCGCCCAGAACCTGACGCCCGAAGCCCCTGGTGAACTCAGCACCGGGATAATTCGTGTCGAACCGCGCATATGTGGACGTACGCGGAATCTTGAACGCATGCGTCGCCGTGCGCAGGCCGACCACCGGCCCGGCCCGGTCGAGGTAATCGGAAATGTGCTTCATCTGGTCATCGGGGAAATTCTGGAATCGCAGGAAGATGACCATCAGATCGGCCGTGTCGAGCGCCTCCAGACCCGGCATGAAACTCGATCCCGCGCGATCTCGCCGGTCCTGGGATCGAGGCTGAAAAGCACGGTGCACTTGAAACCATGGTGCCTGGCCAGGATGCGCGCGATGCCGGCAGCGTCTCCTCCGACCGGTACTCGTGATCGCCCGCCAGAAACACGATATGCTTACCCAGGCCCGGACCGCGCGTCCCTTCGAATACCAGCTCGGCGGCCGGTGCCGGTACGGCGGCGAAGATCATGGTCAAGAGCGGAATTCCGATCCCGAGAGCACGCATTAAAGAGTTCTCCTGAAATTTATATCTAACATGATCATCACGGCGTATTCTTGCTCTTATTCGGTTGGCCTGGCTTCGAATCGTTACCCTGAGCCGCTTTGAGAAGCGGTGCCTTCCGTTCCCAGGCGATCGCACGGCTGAAGAGGGTGGGATAAGGCTCATAGCCGTGTCCCTTGACGACCCTTAGGGTCAGGTCATCGAGCTGAGCGTCGAAGCTTCTTCGCATCGTCGCCAGTTTCTCCGTGTATCGAGGCTCGGACGCGAGGTTGGTCATCTCGAGTCGATCCCCACCGACGTGGAACAACTCCTCGACGGGCTGCATGCCATCGCCACCGTAGTACCAGTATATATATTTCCATTCTGGAGTCACCACGGCCATCGATTGGGCCGACCTTGCCCCCCAGAAGTTGAACAGGGGGAGCACGTCGTGAACCTGGCCGGTGGGATTGGTCAGCAGTGGCAGCAGGCTCTTGCCGTCGATGTCCGCAGGAGGCTCAACACCGGCCAGAGCGCAGAGGGTCGGAGCCATATCCACATTTCCCGTGATCGCGTGGCAGACGGTGCCGGCGTTCGCTCTGGGCAGGCGTGGATCATAGATCAGGAGCGGCGACTTCGAGCCTTCCTCGTAAGGCAAGACCTTGTCGCCGAAGCCGTGGGCGCCGCAGTTGTAGCCGTTATCCGAGGTGAAGATGATCACCGTCGATTCCGCAAGGCCCTCCCGTTCGAGCCCCGCGCGGATCATCCCGACCGCGGCGTCCACGCCCGCGACCAGGCGATAATAGTTCGCCAGCGCGGTGTCGTAGTCGTTGACCCAATCGCGGTAGCTGTTGAACGCCCGGCTCGTCCGGGCCTGGGGCGCGAGATATGCGGCGTTCTTGACTCCGTAATTGTCAGGCCGAGGGAAGGTCGCGTGATCGTAAAGCGGCCGGTCCAGCGGATCAGGCGTGTTGGGCAGATGCGGCGCCTTGAAGCTGACCGAGAGGCAGAACGGCTTGCCCGATTGCCTGGCCGCCTTGAGGAAATCAACCGCCCACGCCCCATACGCGCGAGAACATTGCGGGTATTGCCCGGCGTACCGGGCGATCCCCTTGTTCTTCGCTGTCTCGTAAAAGGTCTGTCCCGGCCCTCCGGCCCACTGATCGAAAAATGTCTCGAACGCCTCGAAGGGTTCACCCTGAAGCACGAACCCGATCTTGCCGGCAAAGCCCGTGAAGTATCCCGACTCGCGAAGCCGGACGGGATACGACCGCACAAAGAACCGACGCTCCAGATCGCCGTGCTCGAAGTTGCAACCGTGGCGATACTCGTAGAGCCCCGTCAGCACGGAGCATCGGCTGGCCATGCAGATCGAGGTCGTATTGTAGTGATTGGTGAATCGGACCCCGTCGTGCGCGAGCCGGTCCAGGTGCGGGGTCTGGATCTGAGCGTTCCCGTAACAGCCCACGGCCATCGCGGTCTGATCGTCACTGAGCAGGAAGACAATGTTGGGCGGCGCGGCGACCGCCGCGGACCAGTCGGCAAGCCCGATCCCGATCGCCGCCACAAGTAAAAACTTGATCTTGCATTGAGCGAGACGCCTGGATGAATCCCGTCGGTTCATGATCGACCCCGTGCTGGAATGACCCTGCAAGGCGGCGTTCCTGGTGACTTTTCGGGTTGGATCGTGGGTGCGGAACTCGTTCGCGATCAAGGTGGCCGCCCTGCATTTCGCGGGCTGCCGCCGGGGTGCTCGGGTTCGATTTCCGGGTGGACACCTGGTGAGCCTTCGACTGCGTTTTACCAGAACCGAGACGCTCCGTGCATCGTCTTTCCGTCCCGCGCACTCCATTTTGCCACCAACCGGCAGAACTCGGCGAACTCGCACCGCGGGGACGAAACCCGTCCGGGTTTCGTGGGTTTAATCGGTCATGCGACCGGTACAAAGGTCTCGCAACGTCGCCAACGCCCTCATTTCCCGGGAGGATGCGTGATGCAGCGCCCCTGGCGATTCCTGATGTTGATGTGCCTCACGCTTACGGCCTCGAGCGAGGCGGCCGAGCCATCGATCAGGCCGAACATCATCGTCATCCTGGCCGACGATTACGGTTACGGCAGCGCCGGCTGTTATGGCGGTCAGGGGGTGAAAACGCCGAACCTCGACCGGCTCGGTCGCGAGGGCCGTCGTTTCACCCAGGCCTACGCGCCGGGCTCGGTCTGCTCGCCGACCCGCTATGGCCTGATGACCGGCCGCTACTACTGGCGTACGAGTGTCAAGGATGGCGAGGTGCTCCCGGGCAACGCCCCGTTGCACATCGAGACCGACCGGATGACGCTCGCCTCGCTCTGCAAGGGCCAGGGCTACCGGACCGCCGCGTTCGGCAAGTGGCACCTGGGCCTGGGCTCGGAGCGAACCACCGACTGGTCCGTCACCTTGAAGCCCGGCCCCCTTGAGATCGGCTTCGACCACTTTTTCGGCCTGGCGGCCAATCCCTGGAACGGCCCCCACACCTTTATCGAGGATCGCGGGCTGACCGGCCGGGTCCCCGGCCAGCCGGCGATCGTCCAGGGCCAGCGCGAGCAGAGCACGACCAGCGGCATCACCCAGCCCTGGGACGAGACCCGGATCATGCGCACCCTCACCGATCACGCTGTCGCCTGGCTTGAACAGAACCAGGCCAACGGCCCCTGCTTCCTTTACTTCGCGCCCAACGCGGTCCACATGCCAGTGGTCCCGAATCGAGCGTTCCGAGGAAGTCCTCTGGGTTCCTACGGCGACTTCATCTCCGAGCTCGACTGGTCCGTAGGCCAGCTTCTCGACGCGCTCGACCGGACACACACCGCGGACAAGACCCTCGTGATCTTCACCAGCGACAATGGCGGCGTGGTGAACCCTAATAACGAACCGTCGTCCAGCGCCATGAAAGCAGGGCTGGCCATCAACGGCGCCCTGCGCGGGGGCAAACACGACATCTGGGAAGGTGGATTTCGCGAGCCGTTCCTCGTTCGATGGCCCGGCCGCGTCCCGGCCGGCTCGGTGAGCGACCAGGTGATCTGCGTGACGGACGTGCTCGCCACGCTCGCGGGCATCCTCGGAGTTCCGCTCCCCGACGGCCAGGCCGAGGACAGCTTCGACGCGCGCGAAGCCTTCCTCGCCACTCATCCCGCCCGGCCCGTGCGCGACCACGTCATCCTTCAGGATGCCCACGCCACCTACGCCGTCCGGTCGGGCGACTGGAAACTGATCGAGCGGCGCGATGCTCCCTCATTCACCCCTCGCAACGCCGGCGCCGCCAAGAAGATCGCCGCGGCTCGCAAGAAGGAAGCCGGGCACGACGAGCTGTTCAACCTGGCCAGCGACCCGGCCGAAACCAGGGACGTCCACGCCCAACATCCCGACGTCGTGGCCCGGCTCCGTCAACTCCTGGCCGATTCCCGCGGGAATGGGCACACGCGCTGAAGGCTCGCCTTGCACACGATACCACGGCCAAAGCCGTCGGCTCACTCCGCGGTCGCGGGATCGCTCCCGCGCGTTCGCTCCAGTAACGTCTTCAACCGTTCCACTTCACTGGCGAGGGCATCCGCTCGCTGCCGTTCCTGTTCGGCATGCCGCTGCGCCTGTTCGGCATGCCGCTGCGCCTGTTCGGCATGCCGCTGCGCCTGTTCGGCGAGCCGTCGTTCCTGTTCGGCATTCTGCCGTTCCTGTTCGGCGAGCCGTCGTTCCTGCTCGGCATTCTGCCGTTCCTGTTCGGCGAGCCGTCGTTCCTGTTCGGCAAGCCGCTGCGATTGCTCGACTCGCTCGTAGCGCGTCAGAATCGGAGCCCCGGTGGTCCCATCGAACAGCCGCAACAGTGTGTCCTCGGCTTTCAATCCATAGCCGAGCTCCTCGCTGCGGAGGCGATCCTCGTCATCGCGCTCGAGGATCACGTAGCGGCCTTCGACGAGGCGGAAGCCCATTAACGGTGGTCGAAGGTATTCGCCTTCCGGGTCGAACAGGAAGTATTCGCGGACGCCCAGCCGCTCGTAGAGCCGGAGTTTCTCGCTCAGGTCTTCGCGCCAGGTGCTCAACGAGGCCATCTCGAACACAACGGCCGGAACCGCGCCATTCTTGCGCCAGGTGAAGAACGAACGACGGTGGGCTCGACCGCCTCCCTTGACGACCATGACATCAGGCGCGACTCGCGACTCGGAATGGCCTTGTTGCCAGTACCAGAACATGTCGGCGGCGATGAAGTCGCTGGTGGATAAGTGGTCGAGCAACACCTCGAACAACGTGAGAATCGCCACGACATGAATGCCGGTCTCGCCCATGGGCTGTCCATCCGATGACGGATAGTCGATCTCATCGCGGTTCGGTGGAGGGAATGAGGGAGCGGCGAGAGACATTTGGTATTCCTCCTCGGGACCCAGACCCATCCTACATCGGATCGCGCTTTTCAGAAACCCGAAGCGAGACATCGCACCTTCAATCGGTCAATCGGTCCCAGGTCAACTCCGCGTGGCATTGACCTGGGAACATCGAGCCTCACAACAGGTTGACGACGCGATCGGTCAGTCCCTTCTCACCGAGCACGACGTTGAGGTGACCGGCCGCGGCGATCTTCTCGAGCGCCTCAAGCTCGCGGAGGCGCATCAGGAGCGGGTTATCCGCCAGCAGACGGGCCGTGTTGACCTGACTACGGATCGCGGCCGTCTCCTCGCGGCGGGTCACCAGGTTGGCCTCGGCCGCCTTGCGGGCCTCGGTCACCTTGTTCATCAATTCCTTCATATCTCCCGGCAGGATGATGTCGCGGATACCTGTCGAGAGGACCTCCAGACCAAGCTCCCCCGCACGGCCGCGGAGCAGTTCCTCGGTCTCGCGCGAGACCACGTCCTTGTCCGTCAGCAGCGCGTCGAGGTCACGGACTCCAAGGACAGCCCGGAGCGCAAGCTGCGCCTCGCGGTAGAGCGCCTGCCGCGCGTCGTCCGTGGCGCAGACGGCGCGCCGCGGGTCGATCACCCGGTAGACCACGACCACGTTGAGTCGCAAGGTGACCTTGTCGGCGGTCATGATCTCCTGACCGCCGACGTCGAGCGTTGCCTCCCGGAGATCGACCTCGACGACCCGTGCATCGGCCGCTCCGCGCCAGAACACGTACGAACCGGGCGGAAGCGTGTCGGCGTACGCGCCGTCGAGGAACAGAACACCCACACAGCCGCGACCGACGTTGCAGGCATCGAGCCACAGGTTCGACGACGAGGCACGGACGATCGACCGCAGTTCGTCGTGCTCGAACCGAGCCCGGCGCGTGTCGACGACCTCGATCCGGACATCGCGGCGGCCCGTCCAGTACGCGTACAGGCCCGGCGGCAAGATGCCGCTGAACCGGCCCTCAACCCAGACCAGGCCGCGCTGGGTGTCCTTCAGATCGACAACCGCGGCGCAGCTCTTGAGCGCGCCCGACTTCACGATCATGTCGAGCTGTTCGTGAACGAGCTGCGGCGTCCGCTGCGAGACGATCTCGACCTTGACCCGACCGAGCGGGTCGAGGAACCAGTGCGTTCCCGCGCCGAGCAGGCCGCGGAACTCATCCGCGTGGAAGTAAAGGCCCATCTCGTAGCTGCGGACCTTGTATCGCTTGAGAGGAAACATCAGAGGGACCTCCTTCCACCAGAAATTGCGTCCTGGTTTATCGAAAAACCAAGAATACACACTTTCACGTAAAAATGCCGTTGGGAGGCGAGGCGCTCGCCGGTCACACCTCGGGAAGCGGGGTACCGCTTGAGCCGTCCGGGCCGTCGGCGTCCGATCAACGCCGGGTGCTCGCCGGGGTCGAGACCCCGCGGTGCACGTCGAGCGATGACCATTCACCGGCGCCCGGGACGGCGGAATCCGCGGACCGCAGGGCTCCCTTTTCGTGCTGCCGCTGCGCGGCCATTGCCTGTGAAGGCAACGCCAACGCGGCGGCCAACCAGGCGTTCGCCCGCCTCCCGCGGGCGCGTGGGTCGAGACGTTTTGACGCGTCTCGGGCTCGGTCGGTGTTCAGCCGACTGCGGAGCAGTGGACGGGAATCGAACCCGTAACGTCCAGGTTATCAGCCTGGTGCTCTACCCTTGAGCTACCACGTCCTGATACCGCGAAGTTTTGATCCCAGTCACGGAACGCCCTGGACCGATCGTCGCGAGACGAGGCCGGTGCGCCGCTGGCTTGTCGGTATCAGTCGCTTGCCTGGAACTCATGCGAGGGCCATGGACTCACCCGGCTCTCGCAATTGACGCCGATGGGAATCGAACCCACCTCGACCAGAACGGACCACGTCGGTCTCCTGGCCGATTTTCCGGCCTCTCCGGCTCCAGCGTCTCGTCTTGCCTGTCGGGACTTGACTCGATTCGCGTCGCTTCGTGACCGACCTGTCGTCCTCGACATCGTTTTCATTTTCGTAGACGCGCGTGTTCCGCGCGATGTTCGCGCGGCATCGTTGCTTTTTCCTGTGACACGAACCCGTCGAACCGAGGTCACGCTCCAGGCAGGCGAATCGTCCTCGGGTCACTCCGCCAGACCACGCCTGGCCTGTTCCAGGAGTGCCTTCATGCGCTCGACCTCTGCGGCGAGCCTGTCGGCACGCTGCCGCTCCTGCTCGGCCATTTGTCGTTCTTGCTCGGCCCGCTGCTGTTCCTTCTCGGCCCGCTGCTGTTCCTTCTCGGCCCGCTGTTGTTCCTTCTCGGCCCGCTGTTGTTCCTTCTCGGCCCGCTGCTGTTCCTTCTCGGCTCGCTGCTGTTCCTTCTCGGCCCGCTGCTGTTCCTTCTCGGCCCGCTCTCGGGGCGTCAACACCAGGGCGCCGGTGGTGTCGATGAGCCGGAGCATCACGCCCTCGCCTTTCAGCATGAAGCCCAGTTCTTCACTCGTGAGACGGTCGTCATCGTCCAGGTCAATCGGCACGTAGTGCCCGCCAACGAGACGAAAGCCGACCAGCGGTGGTCGAAGGTATTCGCCCTCCGGGTCGAACAGGAAGTATTCGCGGACGCCCAGCCGCTCGTAGAGCCGGAGTTTCTCGCTCAGGTCTTCGCGCCAGGTGCTCAACGAGGCCATCTCGAACACAACGGCCGGAACCGCGCCATTCTCGCGCCAGGTGAAGAACGAACGGCGGTGGCCCCGGCCCACTCCCTTGACGACCATGACATCGGGCGCGACTCGCGACCTGGGTTGGCCCTCTTCCCAGTACCAGAACATGTCGGCGGCGATGAAGTCGCTGGTGGGCAGGACATCATGCAGCACCTCGTACAGGAAGATGATCGCCAGGACGTGAAGGCCGGTTTCACCCATGGGCTGTCCATCCGATGAGGGATACTCGACCTCGTCACGGTGCGATGAGGCGATCAACTGGGTGGTGATGGACATGAGCACTTCTCCGCGATACCCGCATCCCTCTGGACCCCGACAACCCGTGCTGACTCGCGAGACCTCGAAATCCGGCTTCAACCCGGTACTCAATCACTGTACCAGGTTCCCGGCGCAATAAAAGCCCTGATGTGGACGGATGTCTCCTCACTCCTCGAACGTATCGCTCCGGGGCGGAAACGCAAGGGGGACGCACTCCCATGGAAGGCGTCCCCGTGACGATCGTGATCAAAGGTTTCGGTCAACGGTCACTTGCCGAGCATCTTGGCCCCGACCCAGATAACGATGGCCCCCAGCACTCCGCCCCCGCAGAGCAAATAGGCCGCGGAATACCGCCACGCCGCGACGGCAAGCGGTAACATCTCGTAATATTCCATCGATCTCCCCTTCGGTGATAGGTAGAGGGTTTGAGGCGGTGAATCGATGATCGCCTCTCTGATGGAAACGTCACGAGCAAACCACATGCCGGAATCCACTTCCGGAACCGTCACCGCCCGCGAGATCGAAGCTGTTGGCATACCAGCGTCGCCGGGTCATGGTTAACGCAGTTCGGCCTGTCGTGGCGTTACGACGTCTTCGTGGTCACGTGAGAACGACAATGAGGAACGACAGGCTGTCCAACTTCGAAAGGGCAAACCCCTGGATTTCCAGGGGTTTTGCCGGATATGCCCGGCAGGACTTGAACCTGCAACCTTTAGCTCCGGAGGCAAAAAGCCTACCGACGTAAGTGATGCCATCAAAGAACTTACGTCGAGTGATCCCGGCCGTTGCACTGTACGTTGCTCCAACATTGGTGAAACCGACCCGCTGGCCGCGTTCGTCGCCGGCCTGACCGATGCCGACCGGCAACGGCTCGCCTCCCTCTTGCTCGACAAGGCCGAAGGGTCCGACCGAGGGGGGCTTGACCAATGACCGAAACCGTCGTGACCTGCGATCGGTGCGGAACCCGGATCGATACCGATCGATCGAACCTGGCGAGTGTGTGCGGGCCGATTCGAGCGCGGCGGGCGGAGATCGATCTTTGTATGGCGTGCGTGGATGCATTCGAGACGTGGCTTCAACGCGGGATCGGGCGGGAGGAACGAGCATGAGCGACCACACCAACGGGACCGGGACCGAGAAGCGGAACAAACGAGGGCGACCGACGGTGCTGACCGAGGCCGTCCAGGCGACGATCCTCGCGAACCTGCGAGCGGGGAACTATCTGGCGACGTCATGCCGCGCGGCGGGGATCTCGCCGCGAACCCTGGAAACCTGGCGACAACGGCATCGCGAGGGCGATCCGCGAGCGGATCGGCTGACCGATTTCGTTCGGTGCGTCAAAAAGGCGATCTCCGAGGGCGAAACGGACTTGCTGGGGAAGGTTCGCGCCGGCGGACCGGGTTGGCAAAGCGCCGCGTGGATCTTGGAGCGAAGGTGGCGGGATCGATGGGGACGGAACCCCAACGTGGTTGTGAGCAGCGCGACGACCGGATACCGGACCGGAAGAACCCTTGGAACCGGATTTCTCCGGTTTCGACGTCGGCGAGCTGGAAGCGTACCGCGATATGACGCGGCGAGCGTATGGCTCGTCCGGGTCCGCTCAACCCGCAAAAGCGCGGTAGAGTACACGCATCGGGACGGTCGCACTCCGGCCAGAGTTCGACCAAGCGGACCCGGTCGGCGCGCGGACCCCCTGCCCGCCACCGACTGGGTCCGACCCGTATTGCAGGGGGACTCTCCATGACGTCATCGCGAGACGCGCTCCGGGTATCGGAGCGGTTGCTCCAGTTAATTCATTCGGGATCGCTACCATCCCTAGGTCGGCTGACCTGGGATCGGACCGCGCCGCAACCACACATCATCAACTGGCTGCGGACGACGCTGGCGGCTCTCAACGAGTGGGTGAGCGGTCCGGTCGCGACCGATGACGATCCGCGAATCCGCGCCGCGCGGGAGCTGGTCCGATCCCTGCACGATCGTCTGTGTCCGCGACTTGACAATATCGCGAGCGGACGGGATGGGATCACACTTGATGATGCGTCGAAACTCGTGGACGCGATCGTGATATTGCAAGACGCCGCACTGGATGATGCCGACGAACCCGAACCCGCGTGCTCTGAACCGGAGGGCTCGGGCGCGTCGGCGCGCCGTGCTGGCGACGATCTGACCGAGACAGAGGACAACATCCTCAAGGCATGCGGTGAGCTTGGAGCGTACGACCTGCGATCGGCGCGGACCAAGGACGAGATTGCGCGGCGGGCCGGGTATACCTCAAGTGCCGCCCGGAACGTTCGGTCCGCGTTCGAATCGCTGAAAGCACGCGGCATTACAACCGCCAAACGCAAGTCCGGGACCTGGCTCACACACGCCGGGCGCGAATTCGTGTCATAAATGTCAGCCGGCCTGACACGAATGGGGTCATTTTTGACACGAATCCACACGGCTATACTTCTCACGTCGGCCACGCACTGTGCAGGTCGAGACTCGACATCAGGAGTCCGCCATGTCCGCATCCGCATCCGCAACGATCGAGAGTCCGGTTGAGCTGATCGACGTCCGCGAAGTCGCGCGGATGCTGAGCATCAGCGAACGACATATCTGGCGATCCGAGGACCGGGGGCTGATGCCGCGCGGCGTGCGAATCGGCGCGTCCGTCCGCTGGTCGCGCTCCGCGCTCGAAAAGTGGATCAACGACGGTTGCCCGCCGGTCCGCAAACCCGCGCGATGACGCGCCGCCGGTCGAACCCCGTGGTCTGACCCCCCCGAAGGGTTTGACCCGTCAACCTATTCCGACATCGGTGAATCAACAAACGAAAATGCCCGCCAGGTGCCGCGAAGTCCTGGCGGGCGGAGGCGTCGCTATGCGCAAACGTCTGTCTGATATCGTACCATCGACCGAGGCGGAGTCAATCCGCCGGACCTGGGACTCGACCGAGGCCGCGCCCGAAATGGGTCCGCTGCCGGCCGGAGAGTACCGTTGCATCGTCGAGTCCATCGACGTGCATGTGGCGAAATCGGGAACACCCGGCGTCAAAGTCGCGATGCGCGTTCACGATCCGGCTGCGTTCAAAGGTCGCAAGCTATGGGCCGATCACTGGCTCACTCCGGCCGCGCTCCCGATCACCAAGCGCGAGATCAAGCATCTCGGAATCGAGACGCTCGACGATCTGGAGAGACCTCTGCCGACCGATCGGCACATCATCATGAAGTGCTGCGTCATTGTCCGAAAGGACGACGATGGGACCGAGCGGAACCGAGTCCGAAGCTGGGAGTTCGACGGCATCGCCACGCCGCAAGACGTCGAGCCGTTCGCGCCTCCCGCCGATGGGGAGGTCCCGTACTGACATGGGCTCGACCCCCTGCCCGTTCGGGTTCCGAATCCAGGGTCCGACGCACGGGACACGGCATCTCATCGATTGGGATGCCGCGTTCCGGGCCTATGCCAGTCTCGACCCCCGGATCGACCCGAGCCAAGAGGCATATCTATCTGCGTTCACGTTCCCGGTCGAGTTTCAGGGACCATCTTCGCTCGACCGGCTCGACGCGCGGCTACGCTGGCCGTTGCGGGGCTCGCTGGCTGTGGTGGGACATCGACCGGGAAGACAATCCGGGGCACGCCCTGGCGGACGCCAAGCGGCTTGTTGGCTCGTTGCTCGCCCGGTTCAAGTCGCTCGACGATGCCGACGTTCTGGCGTTCTTCTCCGGGAGCAAGGGATTCCATGTCGGCAAACCGATGTTCTGGGAACCCGAGCCGACCGCGACGTTTCACAAGGCGGCTCGACGGCTCGCCGAGCGGTTCGCGGCCGATGGTCGCGATCACCATCGACGCGGGGTCTATGACAGCGTGCGCGCGTTTCGCGCTGCCCAACTCGCGTCATCCGAAGACCGGTCTGTTCAAGCGCCGGATTGACCATGACGCGCTCATGAGTTTGTCGATCGACGGCATCCGCCGGCTCGCCGAGCAACCCGCCGAGTTCGACCTGCCGGACCCGCGTCCGTCCGCCGCCGACGTCGCCACCATGCGGAGCCTTTGGTCCGAAGCCAACGCCCATGACGCCAAACACAGCCGAAGGGTCCGACGCCAGGGGGCTCGACAACGGGCCGGCTCAACCGTCAGACGTTCGATTTCATCCAGCGACGGGGCGGGGCCTGGCGACCGTCATCGGTTGCTGTTCTCCGCCGCCGCGAACCTGGCGGAGTTCGGTTGCTCGCCCGAACTTGGCTTATGCGTTGCTCGCCGAGTCCGCGCTCGATTCGGGCCTGAGTCCGTTCGAGGTCCGCCGTCAGATTGGGTGCGGGCTTGCTCATATAAAAGGACAACCGACATGAAGGGACCGGGGTTCGTCAGCGCGGCCGACGCTATTGGCTCATGGCGGGATCGACGTGCTCTCCGGTCGCAAGCCGACGCTCTGGACGGTCGGCATCGGGGGGCCTGGCGTCGGTGGAGATCGGGCCGGGGTTCATCGTGCTCATCGGTGCGCCGCCAGGGGCGGGTAAGACCGCGCTGGTCTGTCAGATGACGCTCGACGCCTTGCGGACCGAGCCGTCGCTCAGGTGCTCGATCGCCAACGTTGAGGTCTCGCCCGCCGTCTTGCTCGACCGCCAGCTTGCCCGGCTTGGCGGGATCAACCTGGCAGAGATCCGGCATCGCCGGCTTGGTGCCGAGCATGCCGACCGGCTGGACTCGGGGGTTGGCCGCGATCGAGGGAATCGCCGACCGACTCGCGTTCCTGGAATCGCCGTTCGACCTGCGCGAACGTGGCCGCATCGGCGGATACGTTCGGGGCGGACCTGATCGTCATCGACTACGTCCAACGCTTCGGCTCGCCCGGTTCGCAAGGGGACGGCCGGGTATCGATGAACGCGCTCATGGGGTTCCTGCGCGAGTTCGCCGACGCGGGCTGCGGGCTCATCGTGGTCTCGTCGGTCGCGCGGCAAAAGGACTCCAAGGGTGGTTCGTCATACGAAGATCTCAACATCGCGTCATTCCGGGAGTCGAGCGAACTGGAGTTCGGGGCGGACTCGGCTTTCATGCTGGTTGCCGACCCGGACGACGCCTCAAGCGTGACTCTCCGATGCTTGAAGAATCGCCACGGCGAGCCGGTTGACGTCGCCCTGCGATTCGACGGGGCTCGCCAGTCATTCACGCCTCGCGAGGCGGACGGGCCGAAGGGCAAGCCGTCGAGCAACGAGCAAGCCCTGCGCGACCTGGCGGAACTATGGGGACGGACCCCGCCGGCCGATGACGACGCGGGGGACGATGCCGATGGGTACTGACGCGCTGGCGGAACACGCTCGACGGCTGGCGGAGCTGGATGCGAGGGAAGCCGCCGCGCGTCGAGCCAGGGGCGAGCCGGACCCGCCGCCGCCCGAACCCAAGCCGCGCCCGGATCGACCCGCCGATCGGACCCGCCAGGGACGGGGCCAGCCGAAGGGTCGGACGCGCGGACGCGAGTTCGCTCGACGCCAGGCGATCCGCAATGCGTTCGCGGACTGCCTTGCCGGGCTCGACCGGGGGGAGATCGCCGTGTGGGTCCTGCTCGACCGGGACACCAAGCCGGACGGAGCCGCGACGTGCCGCTCAATCCGACCTGGCGCGTCGGGCCGGGATCAACCCCCGGACGGTCCGCCGCGCTCTCGATTCGCTCGTTGCCGGGGACTGGTCAAGATCGTCCGCCAGGGGGGTTTCAACCGTGGCATGTCCACTTATCGAATTTGCAAACCTTCATGAATCCCACAGAGGGCATGGGTGTCCGGTTGACCCCCTCCCACAGAGGGCATGGGTGTCCGTCACAGAGGGCATGGGTGCCCTATATCCCAGTGTCTTACCCCTACGGGGTGAAGACACACGCACTGAGGTACTGACGTGCTGACGCACACGTACCCCAGTGCGGTTCGTAGGTCATCAGATCGGTAGGTAGTCGATGCGCATGCCGTTCGGACAACATCGTGGTTGCATGCTTGCAGACGTTCCTGATCGCTACCTTTGGTGGGCGATCCGGGAAGCCGGCGCGACGGTCGATCGGTATCCCGGCTTGCGGCGTGCGATCGATATCCGCCTGGGAGTCCCGTACGCGAGCCCAACGGCCGGACCGTCCAAACCCCCGCCGACCGGCTCAACGTCGCGCCACGCGGACGCCAGGGCACTTGTCGAGTGCGTTCGCGGCGTGCTCAAGATCGCGTACCGCGAAGAGTCGATGCGATGCCATCCCGATCGGGGTGGATCGACCGACCGAATGATCGGGATCAATGAACTCAACGACCGGCTCAACGCGCTACTCGACCGGCAACTATCCGAATTTCTCAAGCAACGGTCTTGAATGTCGCGGGTAAAGTGTGTAGACTGAATCGCGCCTTGATGAAATGGTGTAGGCTCGACGGGAGAATGGATCGATGGGCAACGTTTACCGGAAGCAAGTGACCCGCCCGTTGCCGCCAGGGGCGGAGATCATCGAACGCAAGGGCGAACGGCTCGCCCGCTGGCGGGATGCCAGGGGCAAGATCCGAACCGCCCCCCTGACCGAATCCGGGGACCGCATCCGGGAAACGTCCCGGACGTTCCATGCCCGCTACCGGACCGGAGAGGGAACCATCGCCGACGTTCCGACCGGCTGCCGAGATGAGCAAGCCGCGCGGGCCGTTCTCGCCGACCTGGAGAAGCGGGCCGAAATGGTCAAGGCCGGAATCCTCAAGACCGCCGAGTTGCAAACCGCCGATCATGCCCGGACGCCGATCGCCGAGCATTTCGATGCCTACCTGAACCATCATGACGCGGCCGGATCGGTCGCGTTGCATCGCCACAACGTTCGGACCTACCTGGATCGGATCGCCGCTGACTGCGGATTCCGCCGGCTCGCCGACCTGGATCGGTCCGCGTTCGAGAGCTGGCTGTCCCGCGAGACCAAACGCGGCCGGTCGGCCCGGTCCCGGAACACGCACCGGGCAACGCTCATCGCGTTCTGTCACTGGTGTTCCAGGCCGGAGGTTGCCCGGTTGGCGTCCAACCCGTTCAAGGGAATCCCGAAAGCGGATGAGAAAGCGGACCCCCGCCGCAAGCGCCGGGCCATGACCGAGAGCGAGTTGACCCGGTTGCTCGACGTCGCCCGGACCCGCCCGCTGACCGAGGCCCTGACCGTCAGGAGAGGCAAGGCGAAGGGTTCGACCCATGCCAAGGTCCGCCCGGAGGTCCGCGAACGGCTCGACGCTCTCGGCCGGGAACGCGCGTTGATCTACAAGACGCTCATCCTGACCGGACTTCGCAAGGGCGAGTTGACGAGTCTGACGATTGGTCAAGCCTGTCTCGACGGACCCCGCCCGTACCTGGACCTGAGTGCGGCGGACGAGAAGAACCGGGAAGGGGCCTGGCTGCCCCTGCGGGCCGACCTGGCGGACGACTTGCGGCAATGGCTTGCCGACCGGCTGACATCGCTCCAAGACGACGCCAGGGGCCAAGGCGAGCCGATCCCGGTCCGATTGCCCGCCGACATGCCGTTGTTCAACGTTCCGGCCGGTCTGATCCGCATTTTCGACCGGGACTTGAAAGCCGCTGGGATCGCCAAGCGCGACGACCGAGGCCGGACGCTTGACGTCCATGCCCTGCGGACGTCGTTCGGCACGCTCTTGAGCGCGGGCGGGGTTCCATTGCGGACGGCTCAAGCCGCGATGCGGCATTCCGACCCCAGCTTGACCGCGAACGTGTATACCGACCCCCGGTTGCTCGACGTGGCCGGAGCGCTCGACGCCCTGCCGGCGCTTCGGCTCGACCGTCCCGACGTCGATAGCATGCGTGCGACCGGGACGGTCGGCGGGTCGAACCCTTCGGCTCGTTTGTGCCAGGGGCCTGTCACGTCCGTTGCACTAAATGTTGCTGCGAATCCGTGCAACGAGAGACAAGGAAGTTCAATTGGTGGCAAAATGAACAGGACCGACCTGGAATTGGCCGGTCCTGATCGGTTCGCCGTAACTTCCATCTCTGACAGGGGAAATCATCTCGTGTCATTGCCTGACACTGGCTTCCCCTCAGTATGCCCGGCAGGACTTGAACCTGCAACCTTTAGCTCCGGAGGCTAACGCTCTATCCAATTGAGCTACGGGCACGACTGGACCCTATTTCAGCCCCGGGGTGGCCGTTTGTCAAGGGGAGTAAAGCGTCAGAGCCGGGGGCGGGTGAAGGGTCAGGCCGATTCCAGACAGCGGTTGGAGCTCCTCCAGTTCGGTCCGGCCGCCGACGATCAAGGGGGTGCGCTGGTGGACGCTCTCGGGAACGATGTCGAGAATCCGGCGGCGGCCGTCGGTGGCGAGGCCGCCGGCTTGCTCGACGAGGAAGGCGATCGGGCTCGCCTCGTAGAGGAGCCGGAGCTTGCCGCCGGGATGGTCGGCGGTCGGCGGGTAAAGGAAGACGCCCCCCTTGAGAAGGGTCCGGTGGAAGTCCGCGACCATCGAGCCGATGTAGCGCAGGCTGTATCTTTCGGCCCAGGCCGCCCGGCTTGAGGCGATCGAGATAGGTCCGGTAGGCCGGCGGAAAGGCGTCGCTGTTGCCCTCGTTGACCGAGTAGTACGAGCCCTGGTCGGGGATGCGGATGTTCTCGTGGCTCAGGACGTAGGCGCCGATCGCGGGGTCGAGCGTGAACCCGTGGACGCCGTTGCCCACGCTGTAGACCAGCGTGGTCGAGGAACCGTACACCACGTAGCCCGCCGCCACCTGGCGGCTTCCCGGCTGGAGCAGCCAGCTCGTCACGTCGGATGTGTCGACCCCCTCCGGCCGACGCAGGATCGAGAAGGTCGTGCCCACGCTCACGTTCACGTCAATGTTCGATGATCCATCGAGCGGATCGAAGATCACCGCGTAGCTGGCCCGCTCCGAGTGGTGCGGGACCGTGATCGGGTGGTCGTTCTCCTCGGAGGCGAGGATGCCGATGCTCTCGCGGACGCTCAGGCAGTGAAGGAGCACGTTGTTGGCGTAGACGTCGAGCTTCTGCTGGATCTCGCCCTGAACGTTGATCTCGCCCTCGCGCCGAGGATGTCGCTCAGGCCGGCGCGTCGGACCTTCGCCTGGATCATCTTGGTCGCCAGGGTGATTCCGGACAACAGCCACGAGAACTCGCCCGAGGCGCCGGGGAAACGCTTCTGGTCCTGGAGGATGTGTTGCTGAAGCGTCAAGATCGGCCGATCGGGGAGCGGGCAGCCACTCCTCGACGCGCAGGGGCCGGGTCATGCCGGGTTTCGGATTCATGGGGAGGTTCCTCGATCGAACGGGAGAAGGGTTCGACACGATGGAATCGAGCCTACCAGTGCGGGCCGCGCTGGAGATAGACAGGATCGGATCAAAGCACGCCCGCGGTGATCTCGGTCAGCGCATCGAGGAAGCTGTCGATGTCGTCCGTCGGTCGTGAACGGGCCGGGGCTGAGGCGAAGCGTGCCGTCGGGGAAGGTGCCGAGGGCGCGGTGGATGTAGGGGGCGCAGTGCAGGCCGGGCCGGACGGCGATCTCGAAGCTGGTGTCGAGGATCGAGCCGAGGTCCTGGGGCGTCAGAGGCGTCGGGGACGATCGAGCGACAGGGCGCCGACGTGGGTGGTCGGGTCCCAGCGGCCGGCGACCTGCCAGCCGTCGGCGGACTCGGCCCAGTCGACGACGCGCTCGAAGCAGGGCGACCTCGTGCCGGCGCAGGGTCTCGGGCCCGCGCTCGGCGACCCAGGCGACCCCGGCGGCCAGGCCCGGCGACGCCCAGGACGTTGGGCGTGCCCGCCTTCGAGATAAGTAGGGCAAGAGCGTCGGCTGGGTCTGGCTCGACGAGTCGCCGCCGGTGCCCCCCTCGCGCCAGGCGCGCAGGCTGGCGCGCGGGCCGACGTAGAGGACGCCGGTGCCGGTCGGTCCGTAGAGCGCCTTGTGGCCGGGGAAGGCCAGCAGGTCGATCGGCGTGGCCTGGAGGTCGATCGGCGACCACGCCCGCCGTCTGCGCGGCGTCGACCAGGTAAAGCGCCCCGGCCTCGCGGACGATCGCGCGCGATCGCCTCGATCGGCTGCACCGTCCCCAGCACGTTCGAGGCGTGCGTGTGCGCCACCAGGCGGGTCCGCGGCGTCAGGGCGCCGGCGGATCGCGTCGGGGTCGAGGTAGCCCTGATCGCGAGGCGACGCGCGTCAGCGTGATGACCCCGGCCTTTTCCAGGGCCCGCGAGCGGCCGGCTGATCGAGTTGTGCTCGAGGTCGGTGGTGATCGACGTGGTCGCCCGGCCGCGATCACTCCCTTGATCGCCATGTTCAGGGCGTCGGTGCAGTTGAGCGTGAAGATCCAGCGCTCGGGCGCCTTCGCCGTGGAAGAACTGGTTCAGGGCATGCCGCGCGTCGTCGAGCGCCCGCTCGGCCGGCGACCGCCATCCGATGCCCGGCCCGCCCGGGGTTGGCCAGCTGCGTGCGCGCGAAGCGGTCGAGGGCCTGGTAGACGGGCTCGGGCTTGGGAAAGCTGGTGGCGGCGTTGTCGAGGTAAATCATGATCAGGGCCGTCCCGGCGGAAATCAACTTCCCACGAACTGGGCGTAGAGCGTCCGGGCCTTGGCGATGTCGTTGGTCCCCTTGATGATGGCGCGGCCGTCGGGGAAGACGGTGAACTCGTGGCCCTCGGTGGCGAACCGGAGCATGAAGGCGTTGTGCCGGACATCGCCCAGGGGGGCGAGGCGTCGGGCCAGTTCGGGGAAGTCGAGCGGGCTCGGCCACGGCGGGTGGCGACCTGGACGGCGTTCCGGCCGCAGAGCGTCGTCGTGTGCGAGCCGAGGGCGCCGTCGAGCCACTCGAACTGGCGGCGCTGACAGCACGGACAATCGACCTTGCCGAGCAGGCCGGCGACCTTGAGCCGGCGGAACGACCAGTCCCAGAGGTCGACCATGATCAGCTCGCGGTTCAGGGCGTCGATCGCGCCCGCTGAGGAGCTTGATCGCCTCGACGGCCTCGAACGACGCGATCACGGCGACCGCCGGGCCGAGCACGCCGGCCGTCTCGCAGGTCGGGGTCATCCCGGGCGGCGGGCTGGTCTCGATCAGGCAGCGGATGCACGGGGTCTGCCCGGGCAGGATCGTCATCGTCTGCCCTTCGCTGCCGATCACGCCGCCGAAGATCCACGGCTTGCCGAGCTTCACCGCCGCGTCGTTGATCAGGTAGCGGGTCTCGAAGTTGTCGGTCCCGTCGAGGATCAGGTCGGCGTCGCCCACCAGGTCGAGGATGTTGGTGTGGTCGATGTCGGTCACGACCGGCTCGATCGTCGATCGTGCTGTTGATCTGCGCGGAGCTTGCGCGCGGCGGCCTCGGCCTTGGGCAGGTTGTCGGCGACGTCGTGACTCGTCGAAGAGGATCTGGCGCTGGAGGTTGTGCGTCTCGATGAAGTCGCGGTCGACGATCCGGATCCGGCCCACCCCGGCGCGGGCCAGGTGGTTGGCCAGCACCGTCCCGAGCGCACCGCAGCCGCAGATCGTGACCCGGCTGGCCATCAGACGCCGCTGGCCGGCCTCGCCCAGCGCCGGGAAGCGGACCTGGCGGCTGTAGCGATCGAGTGATTCGGCGTCGAGGTCAACGGCCATGGTCTCTGGGATATCCACGGACAAGACGATGCTTGGCTTGCGGCGGACGGAAGAACGAGGGCCTGGCTCAGCCCCCGGCCACGGCGGGGATGATGCTCACCTCGTCGCCCGCGGCGACGGCGGTGGCCAGGTCGTCGAGGTAGCGGATGTCCTCGTTGTTGACGTACACGTTGACGAACCGGCGGAGCTCCGCGCCGTCGAAGATGCCGCTCGCGGAGCGCGGGGTACTGTTCGCCGAGGTCGGCGAGGACCTCGCCGACGGTGGCACCCGTCGGCCTCGACGACGTCGTGGCCGCCGGCGTGGGGGCGGAGCGGGGTGGGGATGCGGACCTGCGGCATGGTGAAGTCGTTCCCTTCTGGCGATCGTTCGCGGAATCGACGATTCCGTCGACGCCGGTTCCGCGTCGGTCCGAGTTCCGGGGGACCGACCCGGACGAGCTTACCCTCGAGATCGACTATCAGGCGCCGCGCCGGCGAGCTCGGGGCTGGCGGCGGCGGGCTCGAGCTCGTGGGCATGGCCGTGAGCGGCCGACCAGGGCCTCGAAGGCGTCGAGGCTGGGCTTGATGACGACCGGCCGCGCGATCCGGTCGATCAGGGCTTCCTGGGTCTTCAGGCCGTTGCCGGTGATGCAGAGGACGGTCGAGCCGTCGCGATCGATCCGGCCCTGCTCGATCAGCTTCTGGGCGACGGCCAGGGTGACGCCGCCGGCGGTCTCGGCCCAGATCCCCTCGGTCTCGGCCAGGAGCTTCATCGCGTCGACGATCGCGTCGTCGTCGACGTCCTCGCTCCAGCCGCCCGAGTCGCGGATCAGCTGCGAGGCGAAGTAGCCGTCGGCCGGGTCGCCGATCGCCAGGCTCTTGGCGATCGTGTTCGGGTTGCGGATCGGCTTGACCTTGAACGCCTCGGTCTTGACCGTGTTCGAGATCGGGTTGCAGCCGGTCGCCTGGGCGCCGAACATCCGGGTGCGTGACCGGCCCGTCGATCAGGCCGAGCTTCTCGAACTCCTTGAGCGCCTTGAGCAGCTTGCCGATCAGGCTGCCGCCGGCCATCGGGGCGACGACGTGGTCGGGTGCGCGCCAGCCGAGGTCCTCGGCGATCTCGAAGCCCATCGACTTCGACCCCTCGGCGTAGAACGGCCGGAGGTTCACGTTGACGAACCCCCAGCCGAACCGGAAGGCGATCTGCGAGCAGAGGCGGTTGACGTGGTCGTAGTTTCCCTCGATCGCGATCACCTTGGCGCCGTAGATCGTGGCGCCGAGGACCTTGCCCTGCTCGAGGCCGTCGGGGATCAGGACGTAGGCCTCGAGCCCGGCGGCGGCGGCGTTGGCCGCGACGCTGCCGGCGAGGTTGCCCGTCGAGGCGCAGCCGACCGTCTGGAAGCCGAGCTCGACCGCCTTGGAAAGCGCCACGGCGACCACCCGGTCCTTGAACGAGAGCGTCGGGTGGTTCACCGCGTCGTTCTTGATGTAAAGCTCGCGCACGCCCGAGCACCTTGGCCAGCCGGTCGGCCCGGATCAGCGGGGTGCCGCCGACGTGCCGGCCGACGGTCGGCTCGCCGTCGACCGGCAGGAGCTCGCGATACCGCCACATCGTCCGCGGCCGGCTCTCGATCGCCCGGCGGCTCAGGGTCCGCGCCACCGCCTCGTAGTCGTAGCGACTTCGAGCGGCCCGAAGTCGTCGGTGCAGAAGTTGAGCGCTTCCTTGGGATAGAGCTTGCCGCAGAGGCGACACTTCAGAGTCCGCGAACAAGTTCAGACACCGGCGATCCTCCTCTTCAATGCGAGACCGTTCTCGGGCAGGCGACGCGAACGCCGGTCCAGACGGAGGCGAGGCCGTCGAAGACACGCGTCGTGTTCGTTCGCAGCAACCTGAGAGGCACAGATCGAGAAGATGAGGGGATAGGGCAAGTATAAGGAGGGTCACTGGGCTCGCGGAGAGAAATCCGCGGCCACGGAAGACCATCTTATCTGTCCCATCGGCGTTCTCGGTCGGCCGCAGATCAGTCGCGGCGATCTCGAACAAAACGCTGGGCAGGAGTTAGCACCAGCATTCGCCATGGTGGCGAACCGGTTGCTGTGGCGTCGCAGGGCCCGTCCCTCAGCCACTCTGGATAAGATGCGCACCAAATTGTGATGCCGCAAGTGTATCCCCCGCGAAACGGCCGAGTCAAGTCGGAACCGCGTTCGCGATGGATTTTGCCGGGTCGATCGTGGCGCGGATTCAGGCGTTTCCGGTCAGGACCCGATCACGCAGGGCCGGAAACTCGCCGCGGGCGCGGGCGACGGCCGGGACGTCGATCTCGAACGTGAGCAACGTCTCGGCCTCGCCGGCCTCGGCGATGACGTTGCCGGCGGGATCGACCGCCAGGCTCCCCCCGGCCAGGGTCACGCCGCCGTGCGAGCCGGCGCCGCAGCAGGCGATGACGAACGCCTGGTTCTCGATCGTGGCGCGCCCGGTTCAGAAGCCGCCACGCCTCGCGCCGCGCGGCCGGCCAGGCGGCGACATTCAGGAGGACCTCGGCCCCCTGATCGATCAATCGACGATACAGCTCGGGAAACCGCAGGTCGTAGCAGATCGACAGGCCGAGCTTGCCCAGCGGGGTCGACGCGACGACGACCTCATCGCCGGGGCTGATCAGCGGCGCTCCTGCGACTGGTAGCCAAACAGGTGGATCTTGCGATAAACCGCCCCGATCCGGCCCCCCGGGTCGATCAGGACGCTCGTGTTGTGGAGCGTCTCGCCGGCGCGTTCGACCACGCTGCCGGCGCAGACGAACGCGCCGATCGACGCGGCCCGGTCGCGAATCGACCGGAGCGTCGGGCCGTCGAGCGGCTCGCTCTCATCGGCGTACCGCGCGAAGGCGAAGTAGCCGGTCGGCCAGAGTTCGGGCATGACCACCAGGTCGCTTCCCCGCGCCTGGTCCAGCATCGCCAGCGCATGGGCCATCGATTCTTCGCGGGTGGCCCCGTCCCGGTTGGCCATCTGGATGATCGAGACTCGCATGACGGCGAAACACCCCCCTGCCCCTGTTCAAGACGCTTCCGACGTATGATACTGCACGCCATCGATCTTTTAAGCCTTACGTGCCGTGGATTCCTTGATCAAACGAGGCAACGCCATGTACCAGGAGCGACGCAAACTCTCCGTGCTCGCCGCCGCCAGCGCGGTGGTCGTCATTGTGAGCGGTCTGACGTGGCTGGGGCTCGGAGCGCCGCCGGGCGCAGGACGAGCCGATTGACGTCCCGAAGGCCAAGGCGCTCTTCCAGCGTCAGCAGAACGGAGAAACGCTCACCGAACCGGAAAAAGCCTACATCGAGCGGGTCAAGAAGGAGGTTCAGAAACGCCAGGCCGGCGGCGCGGGCGGAGCCGGGCCGTCGATCGCGCAGCCGGTGCCGGTGCCGCCGCCCACGAGCTCGACCGGCCTGGTGCCGCTGACCGACCTGAACGGTCCGGCGTACAAGGGCGAGGACGGCGGCCTCTACGGCGGCGGCCGGAACGAGCCCCCCGAGGCGCATCGCGCGTCGGTTGCGGCCGAGGTCGCGAAGATCGAGCCCCTCGATGCCGACGGCCGCCCCGCATCGGTGGAAAAGGGGGGCAAGATCGCGTTCCTCTCGATCGGGATGTCGAACACGACCCAGGAATTCTCGGCCTTCATGAAGCTGGCCGCGGCCGACCCGCGGAAGTCGCCCGCGGTGGTGCTGGTCGATGGAGCGCAGGGCGGTCGGGTGGCGTCGGTCTGGGCCAACGACGGCGACGGCAACCGCGGCCCCGACCCCTGGCCGGTCCTCGACCAGCGGCTCAAGGCCGCCGGAGTCAGCCCGCTCCAGGTCCAGGTCGCCTGGATCAAGCACGCGCAGAACGCCCCCCACACCCTGGCCGACTTTCCCCGGATGATGCACGCGCAGTACCTCGCCAACAACATCATGCTCACCGCGCAACGGCTACGGAAGCGGTTTCCCAACCTGCGGGTGGCCTACCTTTCGAGCCGGATCTACGCCGGGTACGCGACCACGCCCCTGAATCCCGAGCCCTACGCCTATGAAGGCGCGTTCGCCAACCGGTGGGTGATCCAGGCCCAGATCAAGGGCGACCCGCTCCTGAACTTCGACAAGGCCCGAGGGCCCGTGCTGGCCCCGGCCCTGGTCTGGGGACCGTATCTCTGGGCCGATGGCGTCAAGCCGCGTCAGGGGGATCACCTGGTCTGGCTCCGCGAGGACCTCAGCCCCAGGGACGGCACCCACCCCAGCGACGCCGGCCGCGAGAAGGTCGCCCGGCTCCTGCTCGACTTCGTCCACCGCAACCCGCTGGCCAGCCCCTGGTACCTGGGAAACGCGGCCCGAGAGGGATCGACCGAGCCGGCCCCGGTCCGGTAAAATCGACGCTTTACCGCTGTCACCGTCGCTGACGCGTCACGCGGCGGTCCCACCGACCCTTTGTTCGTATCGCGCAGGGAGATCGCATGAGTGGATCCAAGTTGGCCGCGTTCGGCGCGGCACTGGTTGTGACGGCGGGTTTCGGCCTCGGGCTCGGTATGAACCTGGCCACGGCCCAGGACCCGAAGGGCGCGGCCGCCACCAAGGGGGCTGACTCCGATTTCAAGGACCTGCGTCAAAAAGCGAGCTACGGCCTGGGCGTCCGGGTCGGCAAGAGCCTGCTGTCCCAGTCGGCCGACATCGACACCGCGCTGTTCGCCCGCGGCCTGACCGAAGCCCTGGAAGGCAAGCCCTCCAAGCTCACCGATCAGCAGATCCAGGACACCCTGGTCGCCTTCCAGAAGGAGATGATCGAAAAGAAGTCCAAGGAGGGCGAAACCTTCCTCGCCGAGAACAAGAAGAAGCCGGGTGTGAAGACCCTGGAAAGCGGTCTTCAGTACAAGGTCCTCAAGGACGGGACCGGCAAGGTCCCCAAGGCCACCGACAACGTCACCGTCAACTACGAGGGCCGTTTGATCGACAACACCGTCTTCGATAGCTCGGCCAACCACGGCGGACCCGCCAGCTTCCAGGTCGGCGGCGTCATCAAGGGATTCTCCGAGGCCCTCCAGCACATGAAGGCCGGCTCGAAGTGGCAGGTCTACATCCCCGCCGGCCTCGCCTACGGCGCCAGCCCGCCCCCCGGAAGCAAGATCACCCCCAACGCCCCCTTGATCTTTGATCTCGAGCTCGTCGAGGTCAAGGAAGCCAAGTAAACCGCGGCGCTCTGTTGTGTTGTGCTACGCGGCGCGGCGCGGCGAAGGATTCGCCCCGCGCTCATCCAGGACATTCGAAACCTCGGGTCCGCTCCGGCGGACCTGGTCGGTTCCTTGAAAAAATCGAGGCACCCGATGGATTCCGGGGTGCGGCCCCGGAAAAGGAAAATCCGACAAGCCGCCGACCCTTCGTAGGGTCCGCTCGGCGGACCCTACACGCTCCCCCTCCCAGGCCAACGACCTCCCACCAACGCACTCATGTTCGTAAGTGTTGAGATTTTCATCCAGAAAAGGTGAAGATCTTCTCCAGACTGCGCCGATACCCCAGAACGGACGGTGACGCCGCCGTCCCTCGTTCCGCCGCGCCACGCACACGCGCCCGGAGCCTGGTGCTGGACAGCCTGAGACTTACGACCACGAGGCCGTTGCCATGATCGCCACCCTGGACGTGCTCGACGCCCCGAGCGCACCCGAGACCACGAGTGAGACCGACGCCCCCCGCCCTCGCAAGCGCGGCGGCGGACCGAAAACCGAGGAAGGCAAGAACATCGCGCACCGCAACGCGATGAAGCACAGCCTGCGGGCCAGGCTCGTCCTCCCCGATGAGCTTGAAACGGCCTATCATGAGACCAGGACCGCGTACTTCGATGAGCTCAAGCCTGTCGGCCGGGTCGAGCAACAGCTTGTCAGCCGGATGGCGTTCACGTCGGTTCAGCTTGAACGATCGGCCGAGCTGGCGATCTCGGACCTCCGCCGCGTGATCGATCGCGCCGAGAACTTCTGGGACCTCGACCGACAAACCCAGGTCGATAACCTGGACAAGCGCCTCAAGAAGGACCCCGAGCGGATCGCGCACCGGCTGGAACGGTACACCCAGGGAGCCGACTGGCTGATTGATCGCTGGGAAGGGTTGGCCGACGCACTTCGGACCAATGGCCGCTGGGACGACACTCAGCGCGACCTGGCGTTTGACCTGCTGGGCGTCTCGAAGGCCCTCCGCGACGGTCACGCGAAGGTCCCCGCGCCTGATGACCGCAACGGCCTGATGACCCTGGTCAAGGACGAGATCGGGCGTCTGTGGGACGAGCAGCGGGCGACCCTGAACCGGCTCGATATGCATGAACAGGACCTTGCCTGTTGCGGGATGCCGGTCGAGGCGGACGCCGAGACGAAACGTCTGCGGAAATATGACTCGGACCTGAGCCGCGAGTGGCGGTGGGCGTACGATCAACTGTTCAAGTTACGTTCTGATCCCTCGCGGCTGGCGAAGGTGGAAGCGCGGCTGGCGAAGTGCCCGTTGCCCATTGATGGGGTGGTATCGGAGCGGGTTGGGGAGTCGGTCGCGCCGAGCAACACACCCGTGATGATCGAGGATGACGCCGACCAGTTGATCTGGTCGGACGCCGAGGCGCTGGCCAGGGCGATGGCCGAGCTGGAGGCGATGGAGGAAACCGACGAGGAGGAAGCGGCGGAAGAGGAAACGCCGGTGCCGGCGCCGGTGTCGGCTCCTCCCGCGCCGCGGCCGTCGGTTCCGTCGTTCGTGCCGTCGGGAGCGAAGGGCGGGAATCGCCGTCAGCGGCGAGCCGCCGAGAAGCGGGCGCGCCAGAAAGCGCGTCGATCGACCCGCTGAGGGTCGATCGCGGTACAAAACGGAGTCGGTTCGACGACCGGAGCCGCCCGAAAGACGTCCCCGGCTGTTCGGCTGCGCACCCGGCGCGGATTCGCGCCTCGGAACGGGCCGAAATCCCGATATTGAAGAGAGAGGAACGCGTGAAATCGGGCCGATCGCCGACCAGATCAGGCGCCGTTGGGTTCGGAAGACAGGGGTGGCACGGGCTGTAACGATGGCGCGGGTGGGTTGGTGGCGGGTCGATCGCGATCCGGTACGAACGAACTCGACGCCGGTACGAACGAACTCGACGCCCTGCTCCCAGCGCGGATGGCCCGCGTCGATGCGACGACGATTGTTAAACTTTCTCTTTCGGCATCCTCCGCCGTTCGCTTACAATCGATGCGATCGAGCGGCCCTGGTGAGCGAAGATCGAGGAGCATCGGCCATGTCGGGCACGTCTAGCCAGCGTCGCGCGGGCACCCTCATCCGGACCTCGGCCGGAGTGCTCGTCTGCGGGCTGATCGCGGGGCTGGGCCTGGGGCTGAACCGGGCCGAAGCCGAAGCCGAGACCGAGACCAGGACCGATGCCGATACCAGTCCGGCGGCGGTCGAGTTCTTCGAGCGCGAGGTCCGGCCGATCCTGGTCGAGCGCTGCCAGGGGTGCCACGGGCCGTCGAAATCGAAGGCGGAGTTACGGCTTGACTCGCGCGAGGCGGCGCTGGCCGGCGGGCAGAGCGGGCCGAGCGTCGTACCGGGAAAACCGGGGGAAAGCCTGCTGATCGAGGCGATCAACTACGGCGACCTCCAGAAGATGCCTCCCAGGTCAAAGCTCCCCGCCGCGAGATCGACGCCCTGACCCGCTGGGTCGAGATCGGCGCTCCCTGGCCCTCGACGACGACCACGACAGCGGGCGGGGAATCCAGGGCCGGCGGACCGCCCGCCCGCTTCAACCTGGAAGAACGCGCGGCGCGGCACTGGAGCTTTCAGCCGCTGGGGAACCCTCCCCTGCCCCGGGTCGTTCAGACCGGCTGGGCCCGGTCGCCGATCGATCGATTCATCCTCGCGGGCCTGGAGTCGAAGGGCCTGGCGCCCGCTCCCGAGACCGATCGGCGGACCTGGCTCCGCCGGGTGAGCTTCGATCTGATCGGATTGCCTCCCACCCCCGACGAGATCGCCGCGTTCCTGAACGACCGATCGCCCGCGGCCTACGAGACGGTGGTCGAGCGGCTCCTGGCCTCGCCCCGTTACGGCGAGCGATGGGCGCGGCACTGGCTCGACCTGGTGGCGTTCGCCGAGACCTCCGGGCACGAGTTCGACTACGAGATTCCCGATGCCTACCGATACCGCGACTACCTGATCCGGGCCTTCAACGCCGACCTGCCCTACGACGAGCTCGTGGTCGAGCACCTGGCGGGCGACCTGCTCGCCAGCCCGCGCGTGCACCCGGCCGAAGGGTTCAACGAGTCGGTCCTGGGAACCGGTTTCCTCTTCATGAACGAAGGGACCCACTCGCCGGTCGATCTGCTGGAGGACGAAGCAACCCGGGTCGATCACCAGATCGATGTCCTGTCCAAGACGTTCCTCGGCCTGACGGTCGCCTGCGCCCGGTGCCACGACCACAAGTTCGACCCGATCAGCACCCGCGACTACTACGCCCTGGTCGGCTATTTCCACAGCTCGCGGCACCAGCACGCGTTCATCGATCCGCCGACGCGGATCGGGGCGAAGGTCGCGGAGCTGTCGGCGATCAAGCAGGCGCTCGCCCCGTTCGTAGCCGAGGCCAGCGCTTCCATTTCGTCCGAGCCGGATCGGGACGACGAGCCCGCGGCCGCGGCTCCGGCCGGATCGACCCACGACGACGGCTCGGTCGTCTTCGAGAGCTTCGACGGTCCCGACTTCATCGGCTGGTCGAACACCGGCGACGCCTTCGGCCCCCGGCCCGACGCGCCCGGGCGACTGGCGGGTACGATCGGGAACGGGAAGCGAGGGCGAGGGCGAGGCCAAGGGCAAGGGCAAGGGCAAGGGCAAAAGCAAGGGTAAGGGCGAGAGCGAGGGCGATGGCGACGCGGCCGAGGTCGTCGCCCCCGGACTGGCGCACAGCGGACTGTCGGCCGATCGGCTTCAGGGGGTGCTCCGATCGCGGCACCTTCCGGATCGAGAAGCCCCTGATCCTGGTCCGGGCGGCGGGCCGCCAGGGACGGATTCAACTCGTCATCGACGGCTTCGAGAAGATCCGCGCGCCGATCTACGGCGGCCTGTCGATCGCCGTCAAGGCCGAGACGCCCGCCTGGTACACGATCGACGTGACGATGTGGCAGGGACACCGGGCCTACCTCGAGATGATCGACGGCGCCGCGCTCGACTACACGGGGGGTCCGACCCGGTACGCGCCGGGTGACGGCTACCTCGCGGTCGACGAGATCCGGTTCGCCGACACGAAGCCACACGGAAAGGACTCCGGACCGGGACGAGGGTTTGGCCGGACGGTCCTCGACCTGGGCCGATGCGCCGCGCCTTGCGGGCGCATCCGTGGGACGCCGAGTTGATCCGGTATCGCGCGGTGGCGTCGGCGATTCCCGAGCCGAACCTGGGGCTATCGATCGCCGACGGGACCGGCGAGGACGCCCACGTCCAGATCCGCGGCAGTACCCGGAACCTGGGCGACGTGGTCCCGCGCCGGTTCCTGGAGGCGATCGCTGGCAAGGACCAGAGCGCGCCGTCGACCGAGCCCGCCGCGGGAAGCGGCCGGCTCGACCTGGCGCGGCGGGTGGTCGATCCGTCGAATCCGCTCCTGGCCCGGGTGCTGGTCAACCGGGTCTGGAAGCACCATTTCGGCGAGGGGATCGTCCGCACCCCGGACGACTTCGGCCTGATGGGCCGGCCCCCCAGCCATCCCGAGCTACTCGACGACCTGGCCCGCCGGTTCATCGCAGGCGGATTCTCGATCAAGAGCCTGCACCGCCTGATCGTCCTGTCGAGCACCTACCGGATGTCGAGCGATCCGGCGACGGGCCATGGCGGCGACTCGTCGGCCGAACAGGTCGATCCCAGTAACGAGCGGCTGCATCGGATGAACCTGCGCCGGCTCGAGGCCGAGGTCCTGCGCGACACGCTGCTGTCGATCTCGGGGCGGCTCGACCCGCGCTGTACGGTCCCAGCGTCGCCCCCTACCTGACGCCCTTCATGGACGGCCGGGGCCGTCCCGCGCGCATCGGGACCGCTCGACGGCGACGGCCGGCGCAGCATCTACCTCAACGTCCGCCGCAACTTCCTGAACCCGCTGTTGCTCGCCTTCGACTTTCCGACGCCGTCGTCCCCCATGGGCCGGCGCAACGTCTCGAACGTCCCCGCGCAGGCGCTGACCCTGCTCAACGACCCGTTCGTCGTCGCCCAGGCCCGGCTCTGGGCCGAGCGCTGCGCCGAGTGAAGGCAAACCCGACGGCCGTTCGCCATCCGAACGCGTCGGCCAGCTCTACGAGACCGCCTTCGGCCGACCGCCCAGCCCCGACGAGACCGCCGCGGCGCTCGCCTTCCTGAGCGCCGGCGATACGCCGCTGGATGACCCGCGAGCCTGGGCTGACCTGTGCCATGTGCTGGTCAATGTTAAGGAATTTATTTATGTAAAGTAAAAGCGTTCATTCTTGATTTTGATTGATCCAATCATTAAAATATGTTTTGATGATTTGACTTAAATCGGTGGTGTCCCAGATCCATTGCAGGAAGAGATATGGCCTTTCTCCCCCCTTAAAAAAGGGGGCAAGGCGGGGTCGGCCTGGTCGGCCGCCTGGTCTCGTGGCGGGCTTAACCCCCCAACCCTCTTGGAAAGGGGGGAGAAGCGTGTATCGATTCTCGTGCAAGGGATCTGGGACCTCACCCTAAAAAATCGGCTCTGCGGAATTCTCCGTTTCGCACGTTCGTTTCCAATGATCTCTCGAACTTCACCAGCGGAGTGCCGCATGCACTGCCAGCGCTATCACAGCGAGCCCGCGACCCGACGCGAGATGTTGCTCCGCTGCGCCAGCGGATTTGGCGGGCTGGCGATGACGGCGCTTCTGCGCGATCCGGCGTTCGGCGAGGCGCTGAAGACCGCGGACGACCCGCTCACGCCCCGGCCGCCCCACTTCACGCCACGGGCGCGGAACGTGATCTTCCTGTACATGGACGGCGGGCCGTCGCAGATGGACACGTTCGACCCCAAGCCGCGGCTCGACCGCGAGCATGGCCAGCCGATCAAGGTCAAGACCCACCCGACCCAGTTCAACAACGTTGGCAACGTGCTCAGGTCGCCGTGGACGTTCCGCCCGTACGGCGAGAGCGGCATCCCGGTCAGCGACCTGTTTCGACACGTTGGTGAGTGCGTCGACGACCTGGCGATCGTCCGGTCGATGGTCTCGAACTTCTCCGAGCACACCAGCGCCAATTACTTCCTGCACACCGGCAGCGGCCTCCAGGGCCGGCCCAGCCACGGCGCCTGGGTCACGTACGGGCTGGGCAGCGAGTGCCGCGACCTGCCCGGCTTCGTCGTCCTGAACGGCGGCCTGATTCCTCCCGGCGGGCTCGACTGCTTCAACAGCGGCTTTCTTCCCGCGTCGTACCAGGGCTCGATCTTCAAGGCCGGCGCCAACCCGGTCGCCAATATCGAGCCGACCGAGTCGTCGACCGACATCCGCGACCGCAAGCTGCGCGCTGTTGCGGACCCTCGACCAGGGGGTCCTGGGCCGGATCGGCCACCACGACGCGCTCGAGTCGGTCGATCGCCAACTACGAGCTGGCCTTCAAGATGCAGGCCGCGGTGCCGGGCCTGCTCGACCTGTCGGGTGAATCGAAGGCGACCCAGCAGCTTTACGGTCTCGACGCGGCGTACCCGCCCACCCAGATCTACGGCCGGCTCTGCCTGCTGGCCCGACGCCTGGTGGAGCGCGGGGTCCGGTTCGTCGAGCTACTCTGTCCCAAGGTCACGGGCGACCGATGGGACCAGCACTCGAACCTCAAGGACGGTCACGAGAACAACGCGCCGCGCCGTGGACCAGCCCATCGCCGCGCTGCTCAAGGACCTGAAAGCCCGCGGCCTGCTCGAATCGACCCTGGTCGTCTGGGGCGGCGAGTTCGGCCGGACCCCCATGGCCCAGGGAAGCAACGGCCGCGACCACAACCCCTATGGTTTCACCATGTGGCTGGCCGGCGGCGGTATCAAGGGGGGGACCATCCACGGCGCGACCGACGACTACGGCTACCACGCCGTCGAGAACAAGGTCGAGGTCCACGACCTTCACGCCACCATCCTGCACCTCCTGGGCATCGACCACAAGCGCCTGACCTTCCGCTTCAGCGGTCGCGACATGCGGCTGACCGACGTGCATGGCGAGATCGTCACACCGATCATCGCATGAGATGAGTATACAAACACGTAAAATAATCGTTATCGACACCTGCGACGGCTGCGGCGCGTGCTGCCAGGTGGTGACGAGCCCGCCGTTTCATCGGGTTTTCGGCGAGCGGGGCGAGGACAACTGGGAAATCCTCCGGCACGATCACCCCGAGCTGGCCACCGAGATCCTCGCCGCCGAATCCGCCCGCCGCGCCCTTGGCGTTCCCGATTACGGTTCGCCCTGTCTCTGGTACGACCCCGCGACCCGGCTCTGCCGCCATCACGACCTTCGCCCACGCGCCTGCCGTGCCTTCGAGATCGGCGGCATCGATTGCCGCGACGCGAGGCGACGCGCCGGCATGCCTTGATTCATGAACGTATCGAATGCACCTATTCAACAAGCCGGACGTGCCGGACGCCCCGCGTGCTCAGCCAGCCCAGGAGCGATTCCTGCTCCTCGGTCAGCTCGACCTCGGTCATGTTGGCCGTGTCGAGGGGTGAGACGAGGTAAAAGACGCCTTCGTCGACCCAGCGCGCGACTTCCTCGGGGTCGAACCAGTATTCGTTCTCGCCCAGTGCCGGGACACCCGGCGTTCCCGGCGCCGCCATGAAGTAAACGAGCTGGCTCCGCAGCCGCGCCGAGAGCGGATAGGGCGCCACCTCGGGACGATCGATCGGGACGAGTGCGGGACGTGACTGAGCCATCGTTTCCTTCGTGTTGCCGTCGTTTGTGGTCGTGATGAGGTCAGGCAGGTTGAAGCCTACCCGACCGGAGGGATCGCCTTCAAGGCAGAGGCTCGGGAGGCTCGTCGGGTCCGCGGAGATTCCGATAGGTCACCCGAGGCAGACCGCGCGAGAACGCCGGAAAGACCGGATCGACCAGCCCGAGCCGCGCCGCGGCCCGTCGATCGGTGCCGGGAGGAAGCGGCGCGCTCTTGATCAAGATCAGCTCGCATGCCTTCAGGTCCAGCGCCACACGGGCGGCGATCGTGTCGCTGGTCACGTCCCACGAGGCGGGCAAGGGGTCGCTCGGATCGAGCGTCGTCCGCAACGAGATGGCGGTACGGGGCGAGGGCGGGAATCCGGCCATGCGACCAGATCGGGTCCAGACCCGCGAGGTCGTCGGTCACCTCGATCATGGCCAGGAGCGCCGCGAGAACCTCGCGGTCAGGTCCATTGATCGGATCGCCAGGTCATGGGCCGCGCGGTCACCGATCGCGAAAACCCGGTCGACGTCCCTGATCCAATCGGCCGCGGGGCCGCCGCCGGTCACGACCACGAGGCGCTGTCCCGCCTCGCGGCGACGATCAAGGAACCGGCCCAGGCGGTCCGGCAAATCCGGCCAGTCGAGGAGGCTACCGCCGACCTTCACGACCACGATCGATCGAGAAGCGCTCGATATTCGCGGCTCGCCGCCCGCTTCGCACGGAAGCTCGCGCTCGCTGGCGAGCACGAGCAGCGCGCGGGCGCAGCCGGCGCTCGAGGCGACAGCGCCCAGGCGTCGTTCAGGCTGAGGATCGAGCCCCCCGGCTCGATCAGCGCCCGGCCAGTCGGCGGGCGAGGAACTCCCCCGAGCCGGCCACGACGGCGGATCGCGGCCGGCCGATGGACGCGTGGCAAGCGCCGCTCTGCGCCGGCCTCAAGCCGGGCCAGCAGCGCCTCATCGGCCGCGCGGGCGAAGGCCAGGGCGTCGTCGTCGCTGAAGCCGTCGCGGTCGGTCCCGATCATCCGGGCCATCCGCTCGCGGGCCGCGTCGCGAGTCGCGGGGCGGCCGTCGGCGGTCGAGAGGTCCTTGGGGTCCGCGCGATCTCATCCAGCGTCAGATAGACGTCAAGCGTTGACGCGAACAGCTCGGCCGCCAGACCGGTCGGCACCCCGCGATGCGGCAGGTCGGTCGCCAGCGCACAGATCGGGGTTCGCCGGACGCCGGCATACACCAGCTCGCCCGTCTGGAGCCGTTCGGTGTCGGTCCGACCCCGGGCGCGGTGCAGGCCGTCGGCCAGGGGAATCAGGTCGGTCGTGGTGGTGCCGATATCGATCAGGAGACCCGGTCCTTCGGGCACGAGCCGGGCCGCCAGCGTGGCCAGCGCCAGCCAGTTGGCCGCCGCCGCCAGCTCCGGCCGTTGCCGAATCGTCGCGACATCGTGGAGCCGGCCATCCACCCCCCACACCTCAACGAGCCGTGGCCCGAAAGCCTCTTCCACCGCGTCGAGGACCGCGCTAACCCCGACCGCCTTGGTCGGATAACAGTCACATAGCTCGGCCGTCATCGTGACCGCCAGCCGATCGGACTGAGGAAACGTCGCCCCCAGCGCCGCCAGGACCCGGCCCAGCTCATCCGGCCGTTTCCAGACCTCGAACGGCAAGGTCCGCGCCGGTCCCGCCGTATGCGCCGCCTTGATGTTCGGCGCCCCCGATATCCAGCGCCAGCCACGAATCCAGGATCTCGCTCATGGGGGGAACCTCCCGGTCGACCGCGATCGCCCCTGAACCTGAACCAATCGACCGTCCGCCGCGAATGTGACGGGATCGCCTGATTCCCAGTCCAGGATCGGAGTCCGGCCGGCTTCCTCGCGATCGGGATCGCTCTCGATCAACCCTTCAAGCCAACGTCGTGCCAGACTCCCGGGAGATCGCCCCGCCGCCCGGGTCAGGCCCACCATCGACGTCGTCGGCCGGGGGTTGATCTCCAGCACCACGCCACACTTTGCCACGTCATCCCACACATAATCAACCCCCACAAACCCAGCCAGACCCGGAACGGCGGCGACGGCCTGCGCGGCGACCTCCAGGCCCAGGGGCTCGACCGGGACCGTTCCTCCGCGATAATGGAACCGGCCGTGCTCGATCGCGATCTCTTGCCGTCCCGCTGCGATCGGGTGCGCCCGGCCGTCGGCTCCCACCAGGAAGCTCGCGCTCATGGGCACGCCCTGCGCATACGGCTGAAGCAGAGCCGACCCCATCGACCGGGCCGGAACGGGACAGGCCCCCGCCTCCGTGACCAGGTACGTATCCATCGTCCCCGCGCCGTCGATCGGCTTGAGCACCGCGGGATAGGAAAAATCGGCCGGCAACCCCCGCCGCGGCACGACCGGAATGGTCTCGGGAGTCGTGACGCCGCGGCTTCGCAGGTGACGGCCGAGCCGAAGCTTGTCGCCGCATAGCTCGATCGCCCCGGGGCTCGATCCCAGCGACCGGCCGCCGCTCTCAAGGATCGATGCCGCCCGCGCGGCAGAATTCCCCCGGTCTCGGGAGCCACCAGCACGGTATAATCGACCCGGGAGGCAAGCTGCCGGAAGACTCGCTCTTCCTCGCCCTTGCCGATGCGGACCACCGACCAGGAATCAGCGACCGACTCGAGCTCGGGCTCGACCTCATCGGTAAACCGCTCATCGAGCGTGACGACCACGCGGACACCTGGCAAGGCGGCGAACTCGTCGGCGATCGCCCTCCGCATCGCCTTTCCCTCCGCCGCCCAGCTCGCCGGCAGCGGCGCCGGCCAGACCACCGCCCGTCACCCATTCGTGAACCAGGATGCTTGTCGTCATAAATCAACCACGCACGGTCTTCTTGATGGAACAATCCCCGCGTCTGATCCCTGTCCTTGATATCCTGCGCGGAGTCGCGGTCCACGCCGTCGGCGGGGACCGTGCATCTTATCAGCCCCTGCGGAGTTGTCTCCATCCCGATAGCGACCCTCTCGGTATCGCCCGGGGCATCCGCGAGCGGCTCGGCCTGCGCGAGCTCTACCTCGCCGACCTGGACGCGATCGCGGGCGCGGCTCCGAACATCGATCTCTACCGGGCGATCTCCGCCTTGGATTTGCCTCTCTGGATCGACGCCGGTATCCGCGACCGGAAGTCGCTGGCTCCCCTGCTCTCGCCATGGCCCGGCGCGGGGAACGAACCAGCTCCCTTCACGATCATCGCCGGCCTGGAGACCGTCCAGGGGCCCGAGGCGCTCGCGACCATGGTCGACGAGGTGGGGCCGGATCGCCTGGTCTTCAGTCTCGACCTCCGGGCCGGTCGGCCGCTCATCGAGGGCCGTCGCGAGGCCTGGGGTTCCGATGATCCCTGCACGATCGCCAGGACCGCCTGTCGATCGGGAGCCCGCCGGATCCTGGTCCTCGACCTCGCCCGCGTCGGCACGGGTCGGGGGATCGGACCCGCAACCCGGGCGATCCTCGCCCAGCTCCGCGCCGGATACCCGGAGCTGGAGATCAGCGTCGGAGGCGGCATCGCGAGCCGTTCCGAGCTTCACGACCTGGCCCAGGCCGGCGCCGACGCCGTCCTCGTCGGCTCAGCCCTGCACGATGGCCGGATCGAAACCGAATCGCTTCCAGACCGTCGAGGCCAGGCTACGGATGTTCCAAGTGGTTCGTCCACTCGACCCGAGCCGACTGTCCGAAGCTTTCCTCGACCTCGACCCGGATGATCCGGGGCACGGTGATGCCTCGTGCGGTCATCCGTTCCCGGAGGGCACCGGCGATGTAGTCGCCCAGCAACTCGGCGGTCGTATTGGCGATCGGCAGCAGGGCACACTCATCGCGAGGGAAGCTCCAGAACCGGTCACGATACCGGACCCGCCAGTTCGGCCCATCCTCATCGAGCACGATGAAGGCGCACTTGCGGTCGGCAGGAGCATCCGGTGGTCGATCTCGTCGACAATCTCGCGGGTGAGGTCCTTCAGCGCGATAAAGTCGAACACGTAATGGTTCTCGTCCAGCCGGTCCTCGATCTCGACGGCGACCCGGTAATTATGGCCGTGGACCCGCTCGCACAGGCCCCCTCCATAGGTGATGAAGTGCCCCGAGCTGAACACGAGGTAATCCTTGCTGACACGAACCTGATAGCGCGAACCGGCCACGGTCGAAAAACTCCTCACGGGATGCGGACCCGCTTTCCTCTGCATCTTCATCGGCGAAACGAGAGCGGCAACGGGATTGTCCCATCCCGCAGCCCGGCGAACAAGGCGGCGGCGATCAGGTCGGCCGTGGCGCCGGGGTTGCGGGCATGGCCATCGGCGCGGAGCCAGTCGTCAAGATCTCTGCAACGCGCGTGCCCGGCCTCGGAGTCGGGCCAGCCTGACGCCAGGACGTCGGCGGCCTGCCGCGTGGCTTCGGATGCGATCGCATGACCCCGCTTGCGTGCGATCAGGGTATCGGGATGCCGAGCCAGCAGGGTGAGATACGCGCTCACGATCGACATTTCGAGCGGCTGGCCCACTTCCAGGGCGTTGCGCAGGGCGGGCAGAGCCTCGGCAAGAACCTGCTCGTAGTTGTTCGCGTACTGACGCGCCACCAGGTCGCGGCCGGCCGCCAACCGCATCGTCCCGAGCAGGCTGACACCTGGCTCGGCCGCGACGTCCTGTTCGGCGACCTCACCCAGGCCGCCAGGATGGGCCAGACGGATGGCCTGGTAAACCTCGCGCGCATCTTCGATCGTGGTCGCCGCCAGGACTCCGGCAACTCCGGCTTCGAGCGGTTGGTCCAAAGGCACAGCCGCCAGGGGGGCAAGCAACAGGACCATGCCCAGGTTCGTGTTCGTCGCCACGACCCTGCGGGTCGCCTCGATCGCCTTGCGGATCGAACGGCCGATTCCTTCGGTCCGGGCCAGGTCGAGAGGGCCGGCGATCGCCGCGGCGCTGACGCAAAAATCGAGGAACCCGCAATCCTCGAAGTCGCTCCCGGCCCCGCGATGGACGTTCCCCGGCTTGGGCGCGTTGACCTCCAGGAGACACGCAAGTTGCGCGAGCAGGCCGGGTGACGGTGAAGCGAAGGACGGGGTGCGAACATCGACGCTCATGAGCCGGGACCTCGTTCCCCCCGAACCCGCGACCTGAGGAAATCGAGGATCTCGGCGGCCACGTCGATCCCGTTGGCCTGAGCCAGCGCCCGCCAGCCGGGGACGGCGTTGACCTCGAGGACGACCAGGGTTCCGCGATCGAGGTCCGGCATCAGGTCGACTCCCGCCATCTCGGCCCCCACAACCCGAGCGGCGTGCAGGGCCATCGCGGCGGTCTCCGTATCCACGTCCCAGCGCTCGGCGCGGCCCCCCACGGCGACGTTCGTCCGCCAGTCGTCCGGTGGTGCGAACCGTCGGATCGCCCCCAGGACCCGGCCGCCGATCACGAAGACGCGCAGGTCGTACCCCGGATGCCGCAACACGCCGCTGAACGTGAAGCACCGCGCCGAGCCGCTCGAGGGTTTGGAACGTCCGCCTGGCGAGCTCGACGTGCGAGACGCGGACCAGGCCCCGCCCTTCCGACCCGAACAGCGGCTTGACGACCACGTCCCTCCCCAGCCGATCGAACGCCGCCAGCGCATCGGCCGCGCGTTCGCCCGTCCAGGTCGGCGGGACCGGCAGCCCCGCACTTGCCAGGTTCGCCAGCGCCAGGTATTTGTCCACCGCCATCTCGATCGCGCGCGGCGGATTCACGATCACGATCCCTCGCACCAGGAGGCGCTGGAGTGCGTCCATCCGGAAGACGACCTGCTCCAGACTCCCCGGCGGCATCATCCGCACGAGCACGCCATCGACCTGCGACAGATCGATTCCTTCGGCCTCGATTCGCTCAGAACCGGCGTCGATCGTGGTCCGCACACCCGGAAACAGCAGCGGCTCGAACCCAATCCCCAGGCCGCGCGCGGCACGGTCCAGGTCCTGAACATGCCACCCCAGGCCCGACACCAGCGCCACCAGCTTGGTCATCGCGACCCGCCATCAGGAATAAAACGAGCGGGCCAGCACATCCTCGGCCAGGGTGCCGAACGCATGGACCACACCGGTCTCGATGTTCTGGAAGACAATCTCGGCCGGACTGAACAGGTGAGGATCGACCGCGTAGAAGTCGCGATCGTACCGTTCGAAGATCGCGGCGAACGGCTCGCCGTGATCGCGCGAGGCGCTCGACGGGACCTTCGATCCGACCTCGTCGCAGGCTCTCGTCATCACCCCGGACCCACAGGACAACGCGCCCTCCATACAGGATCGCGTCGTTCGTCCGGCCGATCGCCGCGAGATCGTTCCGCGCCACCGGCGGCAACGGCGCGGTCCCGTGGGCCGAGACGATCCGTCCCAGATCGAACCCGAGCTCCGCGAGCTTGTGCAGCGCCGTCTCGACCGAGCGCGCCACCACCTGAAGTCCGCCGGCCAGGCTCGCCGTCGGCGCGACGAGGAAGGTCACGTCGCTAGGAGGCACCCCGCACGCCTCGGCAACCTTGGCCACGACCGACGGTGGTACGGCGGCTGCGCCCCTCCAGTACCCCCACGACACAGCCGCATTCGTTCGCTTCATGATAACGGATTTTCTCGAAGATCGCCTCGCGGCCTGCCGCCGCTCGCATCGGCCCCGAGCCCATCGCGAAGAACTTCCCGTCCTGGATCGCCCAGCCCGCGTACTGACTCGCCAGGCAGGCGACCACGGGATGATCGGTATGAACCTGAACCAACGGGCACGACCGGCCCGCGACCACGCCGGGGACGATCGACACCTCGGCCAGTCCGGCCAAACACACACGCGCCAGCTCCAGTCCCGCCGCGAGCCCCCCCGGGCAATTGATCCCCAGGTCGACGAACCGGCCGCCATGCTCGATCGGATGCGCGGTGATCCGCAGCACTTCCGCCCGTTCCAGGAGCGCCTCGACCACGCCGAGCGCCCGTCCGTTGAGGTTCATCGCTCACCCCGCTACCAGGATCTCCCCCTGCCCTCCGGCCCCAAGGTCACCATTGTACCGTGCGACCATCGCGGAGAAAGCACGATCGGGCACCGGAACCCCCCACTCCCGGAGCCTGCACAGATAAATCGTCAAAAACGGGGGCCGGAACCTCCCGCTGGACGCGAACGTCGGCAGCAAAGGCGGAGCGGCCGGATCGTCCAGTCCGAAGAGCCCGATCGTCCCCCGCTTCATCCCCGCGCCTGGCTCGCCGCCGAGGGGTCCGAACACGAACAACGAACCCGCGACCAGCCCGCGTCCCAGGCCGAAGCCCGACCCCTTGGCGATCGCTATCACACCCCGGCGCATCGAGAGACCCGCGTCGTTCCCGGCTTTCCCCGCGACGAGGATTACGCCCTCGCGCATCCCGACCGGGCTCCCAGGCCACGCCGCGCCCAAAAAGTCGCCCGCGTCGCCACCGATCCGTATCGATCCCCCTCGGAGCGCCGCCCCGGCCCAGGCGCCGGTCGAGCCCGAGACCTCGATCGTCCCCCCGTCATCTCGGCCCCCAGTTCGGCCCCCACCGATCCACGCACCACCATTCGACCCGCCGACATCCCAAACCCGAGCCGACGGACTTGCCCTAGGTCGCCCTCGATCAATAGCAACGGCACATCCTCGGCCTCTTTTGTTTCTTTGATCTCGAACAGGTCCCCCAGCGGAACGCTCTCCTTACCGACCCGGACAAGCCGGCGCCCGATCGACGGCCGGCAACGCGACCAGTTCAACGGGCAGAACGCCCGTCGCATCGACCGGCAAGTCGGTCGCTCCCTTCCAGACGAGTGTCAACGACACGGCACAATTCCTTCCTCAAACCCTCAGGACGATACCGACACACGGCCTAGCTGATCGTTTTCGGAATGATTGCGGCGATCCCGCGTGACCAGCTCGGCCGTCATCATCGCGTTGCGCATCTGGGCCGAAAGATCAGCCAGGTTACCCGGCGAGTGCGGGATCAGGATCGTGTTGGTCTCGGATGACGCACCGATCTCCTTCAGTGTATCAAAATATTGTGTCATTAATACAAGATTCATCACGTCCTGCGCACTGGCTCCGGGGATGCTGTGCTGAAACTCCTCGACGCTCTCACGCAACCCGTCGACGATCGCCCGCGCTGATCGGCGATCCCCTTGCCCTGAAGCGCTTTGCTCTGGGCCTCGGCCTCGGCGGCCTTGACCTTGAGAATCCGGTCGGCCTCGCCCTTCTCCGACGCCGCCACCCGCATCCGCTGCGCCGCGTTGATCGCATTCATGGCCTCCTTGACTGTGTGGTCAGGGTCGATGTCGGTGACCAGAGCCTTGACGATCCCGTAGCCGAAATCATACATGACGTGCGACAGCTCGTTCTTGACCGCGTCGGCGATCTCGTCCTTTTTCTCGAACAGGTCGTCGAGCTTGATCCGCGGCACACGTGCGGCGCACCACGTCGAAAACGAACGCCGTGATCTGGGTGTTGGCATTGGCCAGGCGGTAGAAGGCGTCATACACCTTGTCCGGGAGCACGTGATACTGTACGGCGACGATCACGTGAACGAACACGTTGTCCTCGGTCTTGGTCTCGACCTTGACGTCAAGCTGCTGGACCCGCAGGTTGATCCGCCCGGCGATCGTCTCGACCAGCGGCGTCCGGTAATTCAGCCCGGGATGCGCCACCCGCACGAATTTACCAAACCGCTGCACGATCGCCGCCGTCTGCTGCGTCACGGTGAAAAGCGGGTTGAGCATCAGGAACCCGATCAACCCGAAAACCGCGAGGAAGACGAAGCCCATGAGCCACTCCACGTTCCAGGCTCCTTCGCTCCAGAGAGAAGGGGTAAGGTTCAACTCAGACGGATCTTCGTCGAGAAGCCTAGGATCTTGTAGAGGATCGTTCCGGGATTTCGAGAGATTTTCCCTGGTTTCAGATGACTCTCGGCATGGCCGATCGCCACAGCACTCATTTCGAGGTGGCCGACGCCGCGCTCATCGCCGCGAAGAATCAGTGTGCGTCCGGTGAACCCCTTCTTGGGGCCCATGCTACGATCGGGGCATGGTCGAAAGGGGTGAACCACGCGACAGGTGGCGCGAGATCTGGGGCGAGAGGCGCGCTTGGGAACGGGTGCTGGCTCGATGGAAGCGTAGCGGTCTCTCGGTGAGAGCTTTGTGCCAGGCGAAGGGCGTAAGCGAGCCGTCGTTTTACGGGTGGCAGCGGAAGTTCGATCGGGCCGACCACAAGAAACCGGGATTCCTCCCGGTTCACGTCGTCACGGAGGAGACCGAGCAGCTTGCGACGCGCAGTATTAAGATCATATTTTCAAACTAAATATGTCTGCGCGTCGGGCCGGGATTCGACCCGCACACATTGGTGACGCTCGTCGATCTCCTCGAAGCCGGGGGCCCCTCATGCTGAGCTTGCCCGCGACGACGACCGATCCCACGCGGGTGGCTGCGGCCCTGGCCAATTTCCGCCAGTTCTACTCTCTCGAGCCCACGATCAAAGCCGAGATCGCCGATTTTCCGCCAGACGCCGACAAACCGGCCCGGGCCGCGAGCCGGCTGCGGGTCCGTCAAGAGCGGGCGGTCCTGGAACACTTCAAGACGTGACGTGGCTGGACGCGCAGAAACCGGATGTGCCGCCTCGTGCACCAGGCTTCGACCGTGCCGTCGCCGCTCGCGGTGTTCTGTACGCGATCTCGCCATCGAATCGGGTTGCTGGGTGGGGCGTGGTTCGGTGGACGCACACAAGAATCGCTCCGGGTGCGACCCGCACGTGGCCGTCACGTCAGCGTTCTATCGCCATGATTCTGTTCCGACAAGGCAAGGAGGACGAGGCTCGCCGGCTTGCCATCGAGGCCGCCTCGGGGATGAAGCCGTTTCCTCAGGACGAGAAGAACCCTCTGGCTGACCGCGCGGGATCCGACAACCTGATGCACTGGATGGCGTAAAAGGAGGCCAGAGCATTGATCAGGTTCGACCCGCGCCCGCCGCCCCAGCGTCGCCCAGCGGGAAATGACCGAGGACGGCGATCCGATCGGTTTCCCGCATCGAATCGTTCGGGGGTATCTCCCGGACAGGGTCGTTCCATCTGGGAGTTGAGACGAAGCCCTACAAAGTGCCATTCGATGGGCGGTTTCCCAGGTATCGCGTCGCATCGTGAAACCCGGCTAGGTATCTCGGCCGACCACATTTCGGAGTCGGACATGAAACGGCCCGAGCTTCCCGCCATAATTCCCGGCCGTGATGGCAACGATCCCCAGATCTGGCCGGCAGGCCGCGCGTAACCCGGCGGCGGTGGCGAGCTCAACCGATTCGAGCGTCAGGCCGTCGATGACGATCTCGTAAACGCACGTCACCTCGGGCGGCAGCTCCGACTCGACCAGCCCGCGGAGGGTGGGGGCGAACGCCGTGTTGGTGCTGGCGCGGAGGGCCTTGTACTTGCTTCCGACCTTTGAGCCGGAACGGGCGATTCCGCCGGGGAACGGTAGGATCACGTCGCGGCACGCCCGCATCGCCCGGACGGCCAGTTCGGTGGCGGCCAGGGCGCCGGTGGGCTCCTTTCCAAGTAGGATGATGTTGCCCCCGGCAACTCCCTTGACCGTCCCGAAAACCTCCTCGCAGGTGAACTCGCCGTCCATTACCGGAATCCGCCAGTAACGCCGGCCGTCGAGCCGCTTGGAGATCTGCCAGCCATCGCCGAAGTAGCGGAGCCGCCCGCCCACGTTGACCGTCTTCTCACCCGCGGCCAGTCCGCTGTAGCACGCCGTCGTTGGGCAGGTCATCACACACTGACCGACGCGGTTCGCCAGCGCTTTTTCCAGGGCGTCGCGGCTGAACGCAAACACCAGGACGCTCACCCCGGGCCGGCCGTCCGGAGTCTCCGACGGGTCGAGCATCCGCTCGATCGATGCCTCAGCGTCGCAGGCGATCACACTTGTCGCATACCCCGACATCGTCCGGCCCGCGATCTCGGCCCACTCCGACGTCGACGCCGTGATGACCGCTCGCGCTGCGGTCATCGGAAACGCCTCGGCGAAGCTATCGGCGATGGTGACGCCGTCGAGCTGCATGAACGTGCCTCCAAACGCGGTCAACCCGATCGAGCGATAACCTTTTCAACCACGACTCGATGGCTCGATATCGATCGCGATGAGATGGGTTGTACCACGTTTGGAGCGGCTCGGCGTCAGGGAAACCCGCGCGACGTTCGCTAACCCGAGATTCCAGCACCTTGTGCCTCGGCCCGACCAGGATGACTGCCTTTGACTGACCAGGCTCGACCGACAGGATCCACGCTCGGAGGATGGTGTCTCCAAGTTCGAACCTTACGACGGCGATTTGAAGACTATCGACCGCCCACAGACTCGATCGATGCGAGCCCTCAAGGCCGGGAATCGTTGTTCCAGGCGATGAATTACGGCACGCATCCCTGGACGGCTAGCCCTGTTGCGTAAGTGCCTCTTTGATCGAGCCACACGACCCTATTCTGCGGCAGTTCAATCGCTCGTTTCCTCCAGAACCTCCTCGCAGGCTCTCCAGACCTCCACCATGAGGACTTCACACTTGTAGTCGTCGTACAGTTCACGCTCACAAATGTGCGAGAATCGCGTCAGGATCTTTCGCCGGATCGTCTCGTCATCCAGCCCCTCGGCGCGGAAGCACCTGGTCGCGATGCGTGCCCCCAGTCCCGCCGCGTCGATGAGCTCATGCGAGGTTCCGCTTGGGAATTGAACCGTACTTCTGCGCATCATGGGTGTCTCCATTCTTCAGGAGGATCGTCCCGCCCTTGCTGACCGCTCCGTTGCAATCAAAAAAATGCAATAATATCAAACACTCGAAAACCACCTACAGTCCGATTCGAAAAAAAAGAGCCCCGTAGCGCGAAAGATCGCAACACGGGGCCACCGTAGCCAGAGTGATCAGCCCGTCACGAGCTGATCGATCATGAGAATTGGAGACTACCGAATCTCTCGACGAAGGTCAACAAGCATTCGTTTTAGGCGGGCCGGAGGACCGGAATCGGGGAGCATCCCTCCTTCGACGTAACGAGGCTTCATCCCACTCGAAGCGCACCGATTCGGTCAATCCAGGAGGTGATGGGCAGCCTATCGTTGAAGTTTCAGATCTTCATCTTTGACGGCGTAATTCGCCCACTGGATCGAGGCGTCCCGCGCGAACCAGGACGCGAGCCGGGCCTCGATCTTCTCGTCGTATCCTGGCGAAACGTTCAGCGTTCGCCCGTCGGGCGCGGCACGGATCTCGCCGTCGTCAACCACGACCACGCCTTCTTTGATCAAGTATCGTGGCAGGGCGAACATTCGCTCCTTGTCGTCGTCGGGACTGTAGATCGTCACATCTCCATCCGCGCCTGGTCCAAGGTGCCCCTTATGCTTCAAGCCCAGCATCCGCGCCGGCGCGGCCCGAGTGATGATGGCGATCTCACTCAGACTGTATTCGCGCGACAGTTCGCCCAGGCCAATTTTGCCGCGAGCACGCTCGGGAAGCGTCTTGAGCACATCGGCACGATGACCCCGGTCCATCAACAAAGCGATGATCCTCGGATATGCTAGAAATGAGCCACCATTGGGATGGTCGGTGCTAAGCGCGACCTGCCAGGGGTCGTTCACGCTCAGAAACCACTCCAGGCCAATGGCCCACTGAAGCGCGTGGACCGCGTTCCTATCCTCATAACGGATCGGCACCACGCCGCAGCCCGTCTCGAGCTCGGTATCGTGGCTCAGCCACTTCCTGCCGGTCAGGTCGTGCAGGTACTGGCCGACAGCCCCGTCGGCGGTCATGCTCGTCGTGTCGCCGAAAAGGACCTGGCCGACGTCGAGCGAGATCCTGGGATGGGCGTTGATATATTCAGCCAGAGCCACAACACCCGAGGCCATGCTCGCCGGATCACCGGGCTGGCCCGCATAACTGTGAAACTGGATATGTGCCAGATGCGCCCGATGTCCGTCGAGGGCCCGGAGCGTCTCCAGGGTCGTCGCAGCGTTGCCCGCCAGGCCCAGATTCAGGCCGTGCAGGTGGATCGGATGGGGCAGGTTCAGCTCATCGACCGACGCGGCCAGGGCGGTGAGAACCTGACGGGGCGTGACCTCGAAGTGCTCGACCACGTCATCCAGGCTCGCGACGTTGCCATGACCCTGCTTCCAGCGCTCGACGCCGCCGGGGTTGACCACCTTGACACCGTAAGCCCGGGTCGCGTTAAGATACCAGGCCACCGTGTCGCGCAGCGCACTGGCATCACCCGAGCGAACCTGATCGAGCACGACGTGGTTGTTCCCCAGCAGGAGCAGGAACGCCTTGTCGATCACTGGCGTGTCCCGTAGCTCGTGATGGGCATGCCTGGCTCCCAGCGGAGCGATCGCCGCGTCAACGGCCGTCGCGTATCCGAGCCCCGCGTACTGGTAGCCCGTCGTGAACGTGCTCGGCACACTGGCCGTCGTTCCTGAGCGCAGCCCTTGCCGGCGCCCGACAACGCCGGTCGCCGATCCTCGGGCCGGAGCATCCGCGCGGCGTTGACCTTGCTGCCGGCGATGTGGCAATGCACGTCCACACCTGCAGGCATTACTACATATCCACGCGCGTCAATCGTCCTCTCCGCCTTCGCTTCCGGGTCGTCGGGAGCGTCAACCACGCGGCCCGTCGTGGTATCGATCCAGACATCGCGCACCGGGTCGTCGATACCATTGGCCGGATCGACCAGGTGCCCCCCGGCGATCTTGAGAAGGGTCATGAACGGTTGACCTCGAGCCGTTTGTCCAGGGCGCAGAGCCATTCTCGATCGTCCGGCAACACACCCTCCAACCTCGCGTGGGGCCGGAGCGGGAGGGCAACGCCATCAACCCGCATCACGCTCCCCCCCGCGTCGATGCCGGGAGTCGACGACGCCAGGGCAACGTTTGACCTCCCGGGAGGCTCGGTCGCGCTCGGGCCGATCCGGATGGTCGGAATTCGTGCCAGATGGGCACTGGCCGCGCTGGAGAATCCCCTTTCCAACATGCCGCCGTCAGCCACGATCAACGCCGCGTCCGCCTGGCCGCGTTCGAGGAGTCGGAGGGCCGACGCCTCGATGCCGAGCGCCGGGGCGAATCGCCCGACAGGTCCACACTCGGGGCGAACCCCGTCTGCCATGCGAGTACGGCCTCGGCACCGGCGACGTTACCTGGCTCACCCATGGGCAGGATCACGAACCGACGGCCCACGTTCCGGTTCAGGTCGCGCACCAGCCCAAGCGCCATCTCGACACAGACCGAGCCCGCCCGGGACAGTCCGGGTCCGTGAAAGAAGGCCCCGTAACGGGCACGTTCGAGATGTTCGACCAGCTCCTGGAGCGTTTCCAGGCTCAGACCCGTCGCGCGCTCGACGCGGCCGGGATCGAGCGCACGGCCGCGCCCGGCCGCCAGGGCGCGCAACGTGTCGAGCGTCGCGAGCTGCGCATCGGGCCGGATCGGCACGAAGAGATCGGCCCGCGCCGCGGTCGCGCTGGCCGCGACATCGTTGTCGACGATGATCAGGGTCCGCCCGGCGCGTCCCTCGGGCACGAACCGGCCGACGGGTTCCAGGCTATAGCGCTCGAGGTGACGGGGATGGGTCGTGAGCGGATCGACGCCCCAGTAAATAATCACGTCGGCCCGGTTCTTGACCTCGCCAAGTGTGGCCCCGACGCGCCCGACGCGCTGGAAGGCCGCGTGGTCATTGACCCGGGCCTCGACCATTCCCACATCCACCACCGCGCCAATCCGGTCGGCGACCGAGATGGCGGCAGCCACGGCCTCGCTCGTCGTGTGCGTCAGTCCCAGGACGACCGGTTGCCGCGCCTGGCTCAGAATCGCGGCGGCGGCATCGAGCGCGGCGGCGGGTGTCGAAGGCTGACCGTTGATCAGAGCTAGCGCCGCGGGAAGACACTCGGCAGCAGGGTCGGCCAGGAACCAGTCTCGCCCTCGCGCACACGCGTTTTCCGCCGCGACGATCCGGCCCTGCTCCACCCTCAGGTTGATATCGTCGCACAGGCAGCCGCAGGCCAGACACGTCGCGTCGTCGATCACGACCGTTGAAGCGGTCCCGGGCGCTGGGGTGTGGGTCGTCGTCACGTTTGCGTCCTCCCGTACCCTCGGCCGCACCCGTTCCACTTCCTCTTCTCTTCCTTCCCTTCACGGACGCGACAGGATCACGATCGGGTCGGGCCGCTTGCCTGTCCGGATTTCCAGGACCGGGGTTCCGTTCGCGAGTGAGAACTTGACGACCTTGGCATCATCTTGCGCCGAGGCATAGGCGAAGAGGCCGGAGGGGTCGATACCGAGTCCTTCGGCGTGATGACCGATCGGAATTTTGTGCAGGGTCCTCATGGACTCGAGGTCGAGCACGACCACCGCTCCGGTCTCGATCAGCGAGACCAGAAGGCGATCGCCTTCCGGCAGGAGCCGGACCCGCCCGGGGTTGCCGGGAAGTTCGCGACGGCCGACGACCTCGTCGCTCGTGGTGTCGATGACCACCACGGCGTCGCCGTTCCGGTTGGCCGCATAAACCTTGCGGCCGTCCGGACCCAGGGCCACACCCATCGGCACGCCACCGATCTCGATCTGCTTGATCACTTTGGCCTCGTTCAAGGCGACGGCGCTGACGGTCCCGGAGCCGGAATTGGAGACATAAGCCTTCTTCTCGTCGGCCGTCACCACCACCATGTGCGGCAGGACCTGGGCGATGTCGACCGACTTCTCGATTTTGTGCAACGCGGGGTCGATCACCAGCAGCGTGGGAGGAAAGTCGCAGGTAACGTAAAGCTTGCCCGATGCCCCGCGCGCGATCCCATGGGGCCGTCGGAACGGCTTCAGGTCGATCTCGCCCAGCTTCCTCCGCCCGATCAGGTCGACGATCGCGATCGACGCGCCCCCCGGGACCGTCTCGGTGTATCGATCGACTCCGTAAAGCGTCACGTAAGCGAGCTTGCCGTCTTCCGAGAGCACGATCTCGTGCGGTTTGACCCCGACGTGGATCTGTCCCAGCGCCTTGCCCGTCGTTGAGTCGAACAGGCCGGCCGAGTCGTCGCCCTTCTGGACGACCAGCATCGTATTCTGGGCCGGGGCCAGCCCTACCCAGCAAAGGACCACGATCAACGGGCCAAGCCGCCTGAAACCATGGCGCATCGCGGGCTCCCCTGTCTCTGGTCCCGGTTCCGGTCCTGCCCACGCATGGCGAAAATGCCGCGTCGGCCGAACTCGTCAGTCTAATCACGCCCCGGGCCGATCGCAACCGACCGTCACCACGCCGGCTTGAGACCCGCCCGGAAACCCGATACAACTGGTAGGAACCAGGCCAGGCCGATCGGGAAGACAGGAGCGGGAGGGAACGACCCTCCCTTGGCATTGAATGAACATGACGAGTTGTGACGACTTACCTGGATGGCGCGGACTGAGGGCCGCGGTCGTGGGCGCGACCTCCGGGATCGGCCGGGCGGTAGCGCTGGCGCTGGCCGACCACGGTGCCGACGTGATCGTCCACGGCCGCGACCGGGCGCGGGCGGAAGAACTCGCCGCCGCGATCGACGACCGTGGTGTGCGCTCGAATGTTCTGCTGGCCGACCTGGCCGACCGCGATCAGGGCGACCGCCTGGTCGATAACGCCTGGAGCCTCTGGAACGGCCTCGACGCCTGGCTCCAGATCGCCGGAGCCGATACCCTCACTGGCGCAGCCGCCCGGCTCCCGTTCGATCGGAAGCTCGACCAGCTCTGGGCCGTCGATGTCGTCGCCACCATTCGTCTCTGCCGCGATGTCGGCCGACGCATGAAGCGACAGGGCCACGGTTCGATCGTGACCACCGGCTGGGACCAGGCCGAGACCGGCATGGAAGGCGACTCGGGCGAGCTCTTCGCCACCACCAAGGGGGCGATCATGGCCTTCACCCGCAGCCTCGCGCTGAGCCTCGCCCCCGAGGTCCGCGTCAACGCCCTGGCCCCAGGCTGGATCAAGACCGCCTGGGGCGAGTCGGCCTCGTCGACCTGGCACGACCGCGTCCTTCGCGAGACCCCCCTGTCCCGCTGGGGAACCCCCGACGACGTCGCCCGTGCCGCCTGCTTCCTGGTCGGACCCGATGCCGGCTTCCTCACCGGCCAGGTCATCCGCGTCAATGGTGGCGCCGTGAGGTGACCTGTGGATTCTGATCATCAAATCATCGAATCTCCACAAAATCCCCGGTTTCTGTTCGTGACCGGCCGGCTGGCTGAGTTCGCGCTCCGGCAGGCGCTCGACGACCTGGCGCCCGCGCGGTTTCGCGGCCGAGGTCGTCGTCCTGCCGATCTCGGTCGCCGCCCTGATGACACCGGCCTGGGCCGCCCGACACCTTGTCGTTCCCACCGGCATCGACCGCGTCATCCTCCCTGGCCATTGCCGTGGCGATCTGGAGCCGATCGCGTCGAAGACCCGCGCCACCGTCGAACGCGGTCCCGAGGACCTCCGCGACCTCCCGCGCCACTTCGGCCAGGCCGCCCGCGGCCATTTCGAGATACGGCAACTATGACCTCGAGATCCTGGCCGAGATCAATCACGCCCCTCAGCTCGAACGCGACGTGATTCTCGAAATGGCCGACCGATTCCGCGCCGAGGGGGCCGACCGGATCGACCTCGGCTGCGACCCGGGCGGCCCCTGGAAGGATGTGGGCGACACGGTCCGGGCGCTGGTCGACCAGGGCCACGCCGTTTCGATTGACAGCTTCGACCCCGCCGAGGTCTCGGCGGCCGTCAATGCCGGGGCCGACCTCGTCCTGAGCGTCAACTCCGGCAACCGCGATCGGGCCGCTGACTGGGGAGTCGAGGTCGTGGCGATCCCCGACGCGCCCGGAAATCTCGACGGGCTCGACGCGACGATCGAGGCGCTCGACCGACACGGCGTTGCCTTCCGCGTCGACCCGATCCTCGAACCGATCGGCTTCGGCTTCGCCGCGTCACTTGGCCGCTATATCGACATCCGCGCCGCTATCCTGGTGTTCCGATCCTGATGGGTGTCGGCAACCTCACCGAGCTGACCGACGTCGATTCGGCTGGCATCAACACCGTGCTCGCCGGCTTCTGCCAGGAGTTATCCATCGGCAGCGTCCTGACGACGTCGGTGATCAACTGGGCGCGCTCCTCGGTCCGCGAGCTCGACCTGGCGCGCCGCCTGATGTATCACGCCGTACGCCGTCGGGTGTTGCCCAAGCATCTCGAGCCGGGGCTGGTGATGCTTCGCGACCCCAAGGTCGCCCGGTTCGGATTCGAGACGCTCGCCGAGCTGGCGAGCCGGATCAAGGACCCCAACTGGCGGATCTTCGCCGAGGACGGCCAGATCTATGCCATGAACAACACCAAATTTCTCCACAACTCAGATCCATTTCTGCTTTTCGACCAGATGGAGGTCGCCGATCCATCGCACGCGTTCTACCTGGGCCACGAGTTGATGAAGGCCCGGACCGCCTTGACCCTGAGCAAGACCTACCGACAGGACCAGGCCCTCGACTGGGGTTTCCTGACCGAGCCCGAGGTCAGCCATCACGACCGTAAAAAAGCCCGGCGCACCGTCCCGTCAGCGACAACGACAGCGAGCCGAGCCATGCCCCTGATCCTGGAGGGAATCGTCACGACCCTGGGCCCCGAGCCGGAGCGTTTTGAACATCGCGCCGATGGGGCCGCAGGTCGATGCCGACGATGCGCCGGTTCGTCCTGCGGCCGTTCCGTACATCGACGACCTACCGGAACCTGAAGGCCCACGGCGAAGGGGTCCTGCACATCACCGACGACGTCTTGCTGCTGGCGCGAACGGCGATCGGCCTTGCCAGTCGAGGCCGCGACCCGACCGGCTGAAATGGTCCGGGGTCTGATCCTCACGGCCGTGTGTCGTTATCATGAATTCCGGGTCATCGACTGCGACGACCACGACGATCGGACGACCCTGGTCGTCGAGACCGTGGCGTCGGGCCGGCTCCGCGATTTTTTCGGCTTTAACCGGGCCCGGCACGCGGTCGTCGAGGCCGCCATCCTCGCGACGCGCGCGGCCTGGCTGCCGCCGGACGACCTCCGCGCCGATCTCCGACGGCTCGAGCCCCTGGTGGCCAAGACCGGAGGGCCGGAAGAGCACGAAGCCTTTGCGATCCTGACCGACCACATTGACCAGGTCCTCTCCCGCAGAGAGAAATGACACGATATCGTTTGACGACACCGAGCCGGCTCCATTTCGGCCTCCTGGGCTGGGGGCCTCAGTCCCATCGACAGTTCGGCGGGGTGGGGCTCATGATCGACGAGCCCTGGCTCGAGCTCACGGCCGAGCCGGCGGAGGTCATGTCGGCGGACGGACCGCACGCGCCCCGAATCCTGGAAATCACCCGGAGCGTGGTTTCGAAACTCCGCGCCGAGGGTCGCGAGCCGTCCCCGATCCGGTTCCGGATCGATCGGGCACCGGCCGAGCATGTCGGGCTCGGGCTCGGCACCCAGCTTAGTCTGTCGGTCGCCCGCATCCTGTGCGCGGCGTCGGGCGAATCCGAACCGTCGATCGAGCGTCTCGCGCCCCTGACCGGACGTGGCAGGCGCTCGGGAATCGGCCTCCACGGGTTCGCACACGGCGGCCTGATCGTCGACGGCGGCCGGCGTAACCCCGCAGGCATCCCTCCCCTGCTCTGCCGGATGGAACTGCCGGCCGACTGGTCGATCCTGGTCGTCCAGCCCCCTCGAATTCAAGGCTTGCACGGCGCCGGCGAACGCCACGCCTTCGAATCGCTGCCGCCGATTCCCGAGACCGTCACTGACCGGCTCTGCCGGCTGGTTTTGCTCGGGCTTTTACCCGCCGTTCAGGAAAACGACCTCGAAACCTTCGGCGCCGCGCTCGAGCGAACTCCAGCATCAGGTGGGCCGCGGATTCTCGGCCATCCAGGGAGGGACGTATGCGCATCCCGAGCTCGAAACGATCATCACCACCCTCCGCGCCGCCAACCTGCACGGCGCCGGCCAGAGCTCATGGGGCCCGACCCTCTACGCCTTCAGCCGCCTGGGAGCGGAGGAACGCGAGGCCACGCGCCAGGGACTACTATCGCGCCTCGGTCTGCCAGGCGACGCTCTGTTCTGGACCCGCGCCAGTGTGATGGGACACCGGCACGGCATCGAATCGACATGAAATTGATGATATACCAGACACCAAACGCGAACCGCCCCGGCCGTCCAGGGGTGTGGACGGGCGGGGCGGTTTGGTGGAAAGATTCCGGCGATGACCGACTTTCGCGCCAGAGGCACTATCATGGGCCCGACGGGCTTAACGGCCGTGTTCGGAATGGGAACGGGTGTGACCCCGCCGGTATCCTCGCCGGAAATCTCCCCGCCCGGCGGTCAGGCCGGACGAGGAGTCGAATGCTTCGGTAGGCTGGTCACGCTTCAGGAGCTTCAACCGCGGCCGGTTTCGGTGGCGTCTTCTTCCATCTCGCACGGCAACCTCAGCGAAACCCTGGACCGGACGACGCGACACGTCGTTTCGATTCGATTGGCTTCAAAGGGGTTCGTGGATCTTCACCGTCCGATGCGATCGGCCGTCGCGGCGGGACCATCCCCAACGGGATGAGCCCGGGCGAGGCGAACGGATCGGGGTGGTCAAGCGATCGGCTGTTGGAACCGGTCCGCTGCGGCGGTCGCCCGCCGTACACTCCCGGCCCATCGACCTGGTCGTCTTCCAGGAGCCTTCGCACTTACGTGCTGGAAACCTCGTCTTGGAGGGGGCTTCGCGCTTAGATGCCTTCAGCGCTTATCCGGTCCCGACCTGGCTACCCGGCGATGCCCCGAGCGGGACAGCCGGCACACCAGAGGTCGGTCCTCCCCAATCCTCTCGTACTAGGGGAGACGCTCCGCAAGTTTCCTACGCCCACGGCAGATAGGGACCGACCTGTCTCACGACGGTCTGAACCCAGCTCGCGTACCGCTTTCATTGGCGAACAGCCAAACCCTTGGGACCTTCTCCAGCCCCAGGATGCGATGAGCCGACATCGAGGTGCCAAACCTCCCCGCCGCTAGGGACGCTCGGGGGAGATCAGCCTGTTATCCCCGGAGTACCTTTTATCCGTTGAGCGACGGCCTTTCCATCCAGCACCGCCGGATCACTAACGCCGACTTTCGTCCCTGCTCGACTGATGAGTCTCGCAGTCAGGCACCCTTCTACGTTTGCGCTCGTGTTGCCCGATTGCCGACCGGGCCGAGGGTACCATTGCGCTCCTCCGTTACTCTTTGGGAGGAGACCGCCCCAGTCAAACTGCCCGATGAGCACGGTCCTGTTCCGGGCCACGGAACAGTGAGGGCGAACGTGATTTCAGGGTGGTATTTCACCGATGGCTCCCGGACGGCTGGCGCCGCCCGATCACAGCCTCCCACCTATGCTACACAGAAAGAACGTTCGACCAGTGCCAACCTGCAGTAAAGGTTCACGGGGTCTTTCCGTCTGACCGCGGGTACGTGGCATCTTCACCACGGCTACAGTTTCACCGGGTCCCTCGTGGAGACAGTGCTCCAGTCGTTACGCCATTCATGCAGGTCGGAACTTACCCGACAAGGAACTTCGCTACCTTAGGACCGTCATAGTTACGGCCGCCGTTTATCGGGGCTTCGGTCGCCAGCTGCCCTTGCGGTCACCGGCTCCCTTAACCTACCGACACCGAGCAGGCGTCAGACTCTATACGTCCTCTTGCGAGTTGGCAGAGTCCTGTGTTTTTGATAAACAGTCGCTAGAGCCGATTCTCTGCGGCTCACCCGTTAAGGATGAGCACCCCTTGTACCGAAGGTACGGGGTCATTTTGCCGAGTTCCTTCACGAGGGTTCTCCCGAACGCCTTCGGATGCTCGCCTAGCACACCTGTGTCGGATTGCGGTACGGGCCGACGTTGTCGTCCCCCGCGGGTTTTTCGTGGCCGGGACTTCGACGAACTTCCGGATCGAATGCCGTCGCCCTTGCGGGACGGGGGCGTCTATCACCCCGATTCGTCTGTTCCCGGCGTCACCACGGGTTCAACCTTCAACGCGGGTGGCGGAATATTAACCGCCTGTCCATCGGCTACGCCCTTGGGCCTCGCCTTAGGTCCCGACTGACCCTGGGCGGATTGACCTTCCCCAGGAAACCTTGTGCTTTCGGCGGATGGGCTTCCCACCCATCTTGTCGTTACTCGTTCCGGCATACGCACTTGCCCGCGCTCCACCGGTCCTTGTCGGTCCGGCTTCGCCGCGGCGGGCAACGCTCTCCTACCATCGAATGAATTCGATCCGCGACTGCGGCACGACGCTTAGTCCCCGTCATTTTCGGCGGGGATGGCTCGACCGGTAAGCTGTTACGCACTTTTGAAATGATGGCTGCTTCTAAGCCAACATCCCGGCTGTCACCGCGATCCCACTTCCTTTACCACTGAGCGTCGCTTTGGGGGCCTTGGTCGGCGGTCTGGGTTCTTTCCCTCTTGAGCGTGAAGCTTCTCCCCCACGCTCTGACTCCCGGGGTCGATCCTGCGGTATTCGGAGTTGGGTTTCGGCGGGTAGGCGGGAAGCCCCCCGACCGAATTCCGTCGCTCTACCCCCGCAGGGTAAGGCCCGAGGCTGGCCCTAAAGCCATTTCGGAGAGAACGAGCTATCTCCAGGTTTGATAAGACTTTGACTCCTCCCCACGGGTCCTCCCCCAGTTTTTCAACACTGGTGGGTTCGGCCCTCCACGACCGGTTAGGATCGCTTCAGCCTGCCCATGGGTAGTTCACCTGGTTTCGCGTCTACTGCGCCCGACTGAATCGCCCTGTTCAGACTCGCTTTCGCTGCGGCTCCTCCCCTGAAGGGATTAACCTGGGGCCGGACACAGTAACTCGCCGGATCATTATGCAAAAGGCACGCGGTCAGGCCGGCCCGAAGGCCAGACGCCCTCCCACCGCTTGTAGGCACGGGGTTTCAGGTTCAGTCTCCTCCCCTGATCGGGGTTCTTCCCACCGTTCGGTCGCCCTACTGGGTTCGCTATCGGTCGTCAACGAGTGCTTAGCCTTGCGGGATGGTCCCCGCCGATTCAGGCCGGGTTTCACGTGCCCGACCCTACTCGGGTACCGACTCGGAGAGCCTGCATTACGCCTACGGGACTGTCACCCGCTCTGGTGCCATTTTCCAAAGGGCTTCGGCTCACGCATGCTCATTCCATTATGTCGGCCCCACGACCCCGGTGAGAATCCCCACCGGTTTAGGCTGGTCCCCGTTCGCTCGCCGCTACTGAGGGAGTCGCGGTTGCTTTCTTTTCCTCCGGGTACTGAGATGTTTCAGTTCCCCGGGTCTTGCGCAGGCATTCCGGGATCGACGCTCGTTCGGCAGCTCCCCCGGACTTATCGCAGCCTTCCACGCCTGCATTCCTGTTGACGCCTAGGCATCCCCCCCGTGCCCTTAGGAGCTTGACCACGCCGATCCGGCGGCCGCGCCAGGGGGGCCGGTTTCCCGGTCTCCCTGCCACGGTCGATCGTATCGAGCGGGTCCGATCCCCTGTTGAAGACCTGTACCGGCGGCATCATCTCGCGACGGGCCGCCGGGGTTCTTTTTCGGGTAACGATCGTGTTGCTATCCGTAAGGGTTCCACTGTTTTTGCCGTGGAAACGGAATTGTGCCACTTCTACTTTGCTTGGTTGATAACTGACTTGCGTGACCAACCACCGAATTTTCAAAGAGCAACCGGCCGTGCTCGGGGGATGACTCCCCGTCACAAACAGCCGGGACTGGCCGCTGGCCAGGGGGTGAGGCCGTATCCAGGACGGCCCCGCCCCGCATCCAGCGGGATGAGCAAACCGACAGTTCGATCGATCGCGATCCGCCTGAGAACGTGACGTTACGTTGCGTTACATCTTCAATGTCGAACCCGCGGGGGAAGCCGGCGGGGTGACCAACGGGAATCAGGAACAGGCCGTGCTCCAGGGAGGGACGATGCCGACGCGACCTCGCGGTGTCCGCCGGGCGTGGGTACGACCGGTTTGGGTGGACGCGCGGGCCGGGGTTTTCCAAGGTTATCCTTAGAAAGGAGGTGATCCAACCGCAGGTTCCCCTACGGTTACCTTGTTACGACTTAGTCCCCATCACGGGTTTCATCTTCGGCGCCTGCCGTGAGGCTCCGGCGACTTCGGATGCCCCCCGCTTTGGTGGCTTGACGGGCGGTGTGTACAAGGCTCAGGAACACATTCACCGCGGCAGTGCTGATCCGCGATTACTAGCGATTCCGGCTTCATGCGGGCGGGTTGCAGCCCGCAATCCGAACTGGGGACCGGTTTTTGCGATTGGCGTGGCCTTGCGGCTTGGCGTCGCTTTGTCCGGCCCATTGTAGCACGTGTGCAGCCCTGGGCATAAGGGCCATGAGGACTTGACGTCGTCCCCGCCTTCCTCCGGCTTAACGCCGGCGGTCTGATTAGAGTCCCCAGCATGACCTGTTGGCAACTAATCACAGGGGTTTCGCTCGTTACGGGACTTAACCCAACATCTCACGACACGAGCTGACGACAGCCATGCAGCACCTGTGCACGTTGTACCTTGCGGCCTCACCGACGTTTCCGCCGGCTAATCCGTGCATGTCAAGCCCAGGATAAGGTTTTGCGCGTAGCCTCGAATTAAGCCACATGCTCCACCGCTTGTGTGAGCCCCCGTCAATTCCTTTGAGTTTCAGCCTTGCGACCATACTCCCCAGGCGGGGCACTTCACGGTTTCCCTACGGCAGGGAGCCCATCGGCGAGCCCCCTACCCAGTGCCCATCGTTTACGGCCAGGACTACCGGGGTATCTAATCCCGTTCGCTCCCCTGGCTTTCGCGTCTCAGCGTCAGAAAACGTCCAGGACCTCGCTTTCGCCACGGGCGTTCCTTCCGATCTCAACGCATTTCACCGCTCCACCGGAAGTTCCAGGTCCCCCTACGTTCCTCCAGGACGGTCGTATCGGCGCCCCTTCCCCGGTTGAGCCGGGGGCTTTCAGCGACCGACGTGCCGTCCCGCCTACACGCGCTTTAAGCCCAGTGATTCCGAATAACGTTCGCACGGTTCGTCTTACCGCGGCTGCTGGCACGAACTTAGCCCGTGCTTCCTCCAGGGATCAGTCAAGCACTTTCGTGCCTTCTTCCCCCTCGACAGGAGTTTACAACCCGAAGGCCTTCGTCCTCCACGCGGCGTCGCTCGGTCAGGCTTGCGCCCATTGCCGAAGATTCTCGACTGCAGCCTCCCGTAGGAGTCTGGGCAGTGTCTCAGTCCCAGTGTGCCGGGCCACGCTCGCACGCCCGGTAGGCATCGTCGGCTTGGTGGGCCGTTACCCCGCCAACTACCTAATACCACGACGGCCCGTCCCAGGACGCCGGAGCTTTGGTCGCAGAGAGATGTCCCTCCGCGACGTCGCTGGGGATTACCCGCAGTTTCCCGCGGCTATACCCATTCCCGGGGTTGGTTACCGTCGCCTTACTCACCCTTGCGCCACTGGCCTTGCGGCCCGTACGACTTGCATGCCTAATCCACGCCGCCAACGTTCATTCTGAGCCAGGATCAAACCCTTCGAAATCGGTCGAGTGCCGTCAGATCTGCCTTGCGACAGACCCACCAACACCCGCTCCTCTTCCCTCAGGGTTGAGGAATTCTAACTGGTCGCACCGCGGTCGATCGGCTTTCACCGGTCCACCGCGCTGCCGGTCTGGTCTCTCAAGATCGTCCCCCGCCGCGCCCCGCCCCAGACCGGGACAGACCACGACGGCAACGGACTGTTGATCCCGAAGCAACCACGCCGGCTTCCCTCAAGGGTTCGACGTATCACTCACGTTCTCAAAACAAACAGCGATCGACCGAATTGTCAAAGATCCAGCTTCACCCGACGCCACCGGCCGGAGTGACTCCCCTTTTCTCAAGGGATATCACGCCGGCCGACATAATTGGGTCGGAAAACGGCGGCCAGACGACTCGCTCAGGTTGTCCATCACCGAGCCTGCCGGCCGGTCCGTTCGTCACCACTCGTGTTGTTCATGGGGGCGACAAGGGAGATAGTACCGACCAACTGGCCCGTCGTCAAATACTCTACGAAAAAAAATCGCCGATTGTTCATCGAGCGGATCGGGTGGCGGGCCTGGAGCTGGGCGATCGGGTTGGGGTGAGGGTCGCCCTGGAATCTTAAAAAAAAGACCCGAATCCTCATCGATCGGTGCACTCCGTCCGCGTAGTCTGGTGCGATATCGATACCCGACGAGAGACGCCATGATTCGCTCGAGCCGAGACTCCGAGATGGTCGCAGCAGGAGGAATTCGCCGCCCGATACGGGGCCGAGGCCACCCATGTTGCCTGGGCGCCGGGGCGGGTGAACCTGATTGGCGAGCACACCGATTACAATGATGGATTCGTGTTCCCGATGGCCACCGAGACGGGCCTGGTGTTCACCGCCCGGCCGAGGAGCGACCGCAAGATCCGGGTGGCGAGCCGGATGATGGGCGACGCGCTGGATCTCGCGCTCGACGAGCCGATCGGCATGGGACCACCGGCATGGGGCGCGTATGTGCGCGGCGTGCTGGCCGGGCTGACGGAAGGGGGCGTCGTCCTCCCCGGTTTCGATGCCTTGATCTCGGGCAATCTTCCCCTGGGAAGCGGCCTCAGCAGCAGCGCCGCGCTCGAGGTGGGAATGGCGACCCTGGGCGAGGCGCTGGCGGATGTCGAGCTCGACCCGCTGGAGAAAGCCCTGCTGTGCCAGCACGCGGAACACACGTTCGCGGGGGTTCCGTGCGGGATCATGGACCAGTTCGCGGTGGTCTTCTCGCGGCCGGGGCACCTGCTCTTGCTCGATTGCCGGACATTGCACCGCGAGCTCGTCGCGCTGGCGGGTGATGATGTGCGAATTTTGATCATCAACTCGATGGTCCGGCACGAGCTGAGCAGCGGCGCGTACGCGATCCGTCGTGGCCAGTGCAACGAGGCGGCGCGGCTGCTGGGGGTGGGCTCGCTGCGGGACGCGACGATCGAGCAGGTCGAGCGCGCGGGGGCGAGCGGGCGGCTCTCGGACGTGCTGCATCGACGGGCGCGGCACGTCACGACCGAGAACGCGCGGACGCTGGCGGCGGCCGAGGCCGTGCGTGACGGCCGATGGTCGGAGCTTGGCCTTCTGCTGTACGACAGTCACGAATCCTTGCGGCGTGATTACGAGGTGAGCTGCGCCGAGCTCGACACGATCGTGCAGATCGCCCGCGAGCTCGGCGAGGCCAACGGCGTCCACGGCTGCCGGATGACCGGCGGCGGGTTCGGCGGATGCGCCGTGGCCCTGGTCCGCGGCGACCGGATCGAGCAGGTCGAGGCGATGTTCCGCACCCTGTACCAGCGGCGAACCGGGATTGACGCCGAGATTATGGCGACCCGGCCGGCCGGAGGGGCGGAGATCGTCCGTCGGGTATGAGCGTTTCGCGTTTTGACAGCTTCTCATTTCCTCCACATCCAGGCGATCGATCATGATACGACGTGCGGCGATCTGGGCGTTTGTCGGGTCCATCTCGATCTCGGGGGCGCTGGCCGCGCTCGGCGGGGCGGCGGCGGCAGTAGCGGCGGAGAACAATAGCTCGAGCGGGGGGAGGATCGCGATGACCGATTTCGGCAAGACGCGGGCGGGCGAGCCCGTGGCGCTTTACACGCTCGAGAACGGCGGCGTCACGGCCAAGGTGATGACGTATGGAGCGATCCTGACCGAGCTACACGTTCCCGACATGCACGGCAAGACGGCCGACGTGGTCCTCGGATTCGACAACCTCGACGGCTACCTCGGGCACTCACCCGTACTTCGGCGCCACGGTGGGGCGGGTGGCCAACCGGATCGCGGGCGGGAAGTTCACGCTCGAAGGCAAAACGTACACACTCGCCCAGAACAACGGCCCGAACACGCTCCACGGCGGCCTCAAGGGGTTTGACAAGGTGGTCTGGAAGGCCGAGGAAGTGAAGCGGCCCGATGCCGTCGGGGTCCGGTTCACCTACCTGAGCAAGGATGGCGACGAGGGATTTCCCGGCAACCTGACCGCGCACGTGACCTACAGCCTGGATGGTCACGGTTCACTGCGCATCGACTACGAGGCCACGACCGACCGGGCGACGCCGATCAACCTGACCAACCACAGCTATTTCAACCTGGCGGGCCCGGCTTCGGGATCGATCCTGGGCCACGAGCTGACGATCGAGGCCGACCGATACACGCCGGTCGACGATACCCTGATCCCGACCGGCGCGATCGATCCGGTGCGGGGCACGCCGCTCGACTTCACCGCGCCCAAGGCCATCGGCGCCCGGATCGGCGAGCTGAAGGGCGATCCGGGAGGATATGATCACAACTTCGTCCTTCGGGAAGGCGGCAAGCTCACCGCCCCGGCGGCGCGGGTGCGCGAGCGTTCGAGCGGTCGGACGCTCACGATCCGGACCACCGAGCCGGGCGTCCAGTTCTATACGGGCAATTTTCTCGACGGCTCGAACACGGGCAAGGGAGGGGTCGTCTACCGCAAGCACCAGGGCCTGTGCCTGGAGACGCAGCACTTCCCCGACTCGGTCCACCACGCGAATTTCCCCTCGGTCATCCTCGAACCGGGCAAGACCTACCAGCAGACCACGATCTACACCTTCTCGGCCGAGTGAGGGGACTTCCACGCGATGGCGATGCAAACCGGACTGGCCTGGGTCGATTACCTGGTGATGCTGATCTACTTCGCCTTCGTGCTGGGGATCGGCTTCGCGCTCAAGCGTTACATGGAACGAGTGAGGACTTCTTCCTTTCGGGGCGTTCGATCCCGGCGTGGGTGGCGGGCCTGGCGTTCATCTCGGCCAACCTCGGCGCCCAGGAGGTGATCGGCATGGCGGCCTCGGGGGCCAAGTACGGGCTCGCGACCAGCCATTTCTACTGGCTGGGCGCGATCCCGGCGATGGTCTTCGTCGGCGTCTTCATGATGCCGTTCTACTACGGCTCGCGCGCCGATCGGTTCCGCGAGTACCTCCGGCTCCGGTTCGACGAGAAGACGCGGGGCCTGAACGCCATCAGCTTCGCTTTGATGACGGTCATGTCGTCGGGGATCTCGATGTACGCGATGGCGCTGCTGATCGAGAACCTGCACATCTTCGACGACGCCTTCAGGCAGCTTGGCCTGCCGATGTCGTGGATCTTCCACGTCAGCATCATCGTCTCGGCCCTGATCGTGCTCGGCTACGTCTACCTCGGCGGCCTGACCAGCGCCATCTACAACGAGGTGCTCCAGTTCTTCCTGATCGTCGCCGGGTTCTTGCCGCTGGTTCTCCTGGGCCTGAAGAACGTCGGCGGCTGGAGCGGTCTACAGCATGCCCTCCCGGCGTCGTATACGCATACGTGGCGAGGCATGGGACACGCCAGCACCAATTCCCTGGGCGTCGAGTGGTTCGGCCTGACGATGGGGCTGGGGTTCGTCCTGTCGTTCGGGTACTGGTGTACCGACTTCCTCGTGATCCAGCGCGCCATGGCGGCCGATTCGATGACCTCGGCGCGTCGAACACCGCTGATCGCGGCGGTCCCCAAGATGTTCTTTCCGTTCCTGGTGATCCTTCCCGGCCTGATCGCGGTCGCCCTGCCGGCTCCCGCGCCCTCGGCCGAAAAGCTCGGCCCGACTCCGGTCGCGGCCGTGGCTTCGGCCAGCGACACCGCTCCGGCCCCGCCTTCCGAACTACCGGCGAAGGGCCTGATCCCGACCAAACTCGACAAGAACGGCAAGCCGGTCTATAACTACGACCTCGCCATCCCGAACCTGCTGCTCCATTACTTTCCGACCGGCATGCTGGGCCTGGGCATGACGGCGCTGCTGGCGAGCTTCATGTCGGGCATGGCGGGGAACATCACGGCGTTCAACACGGTCTGGACCTACGACATCTACAAGGCGTACATCCGCCCCGGAGCCAGCGACCGACACTACCTCGGGATGGGGCAGTTCGCCACCCTGTTCGGCACCGTGGTCTCGATCGCCGCGGCGTACGTGGCGACCCGGTTCAACAACATCATGGACCTGCTCCAGCTTGTCTTCGCGTTCGTCAACGCCCCCCTGTTCGCGACCTTCCTGCTGGGCATGTTCTGGAAACGCGCGACCGGCCATGGCGCCTTCTTCGGCCTCCTGGCGGGGACCCTGGCCGCGACCGTCCATCACGGCCTGACCCTCATCGACGGCGCGGAGGCCGGAGTGCACGGGGGATGGCTCCGCGTCGTGCATCTTTACCCGAGCGAGATGGCCCAGAACTTCTGGGCCGCCATCTTCGCGTGGACGATCTGCTTCGTCGCCACGATCGTGATCAGTTTATTCACACGCCCGCGCGACGAGAGCGAGCTGGTCGGACTCGTCTATTCGATGACCCCCAGGCCAGGCGAGGGACACCTCGCCTGGTATCAGCGGCCGATGGCCCTGGGCGCGGCGGTCCTGGTCGTCGTTCTGGCCCTCAACCTGATCTTCTGGTGAGCTGATGTCTCCAAACTCTCTCGATATCCGGTTGCCGATCGGGTTCCTGTTCGCGATCCTGGGCGCGATCCTCGTCGCGTACGGTCTCGCCAGCGACCCGTCGATTTACCAGCGCTCGCTCGGCATCAATATCAACCTCTGGTGGGGGCTCGTGCTCCTCGCCTTCGGCGCGATCATGATCGGATTCGGCCGGCGCGGCGGAAGGAAGGTCAGCCCATGAAAACGTCCCGCTGGGTTTACGGCTGGATCGGCGCGATGGTGCCGGCGCTCTTCTCCAGGCGCCGGCGCTGGCCGACGGCCCGGAAACGCCTCCCGCGCGTCCCAACATCATCCTGTACCTGTCCGACGACCAGGGACAGGGGTTCGCCGGCTGCTACGGTAACCAGGCGATCCGGACGCCTCACCTCGACGCCCTGGCGCGGGAGGGGCTGCGGTTCACGCGGATGTTCGCCGCCACGCCGACGTGCTCGCCGTCGCGATCCTCGCTCTACACCGGGCTTTATCCGGGCCGGCACGGAGCGATGGGCAATCACACCGACTGCCATCCCGACCTCAAGGCGCTGCCGGCCTTCCTCAAGGCGCAGGGATATCGCGTCGTGCTGGCGGACAAGGCCGATGTCCGGCCCCGGAAGGTCTTCGACTTCGAGATGATCCCGGCCACCCTGCCCCGCAATCCGGCCATTCAGCGCCGGTATCGGGCCGAGGGGCTCGATACGTCGGCGATCGACCGGTTCCTGGCCGAGCATGCGCGCGACCACCATGACCAGCCGCTCTGCCTGATCCTGGGGGATAACGGCCCGCACGTCGTCTGGGAGCCGAACACGACGTACGATCCCAGCGCGCTGCCGATCCCCCCCAACATGGTCGATACGCCGATCACACGGACGGCCCTGGCCAACTACTACCAGGACATCACCACGGTCGACCGACGGCTCGGCGAGGTGCTCGCCTCGGTCCGCCGGCACGGCTTCGAGGCGAATTCGCTCTTCATTTACACCAGCGACCAGGGGCCGGAATGGCCCCGCAGCAAGTGGACGGTCTACGACACCGGCCTGCTCGTCCCGTTTGTCGCCCGATGGCCCGGCCGGATCGCGCCGGGAACCACGACCGACGCTCTGGTCTCGCTCGTGGACGTCACTCCGACCTTCGTCGACCTGGCCGGCGGCGTGCCCTCCGACGATCTCGACGGCCGGAGCTTCAAGGACCTCCTGCTCGGCAAGGTCACGACCTTCCACGACCGGATCTTCGCCACGCATACCGGTGACGGTGAGATGAACATGTTCCCCCAGCGATGCGTGCGCGACCGTCGGTTCAAGTACATTCTCAATCTTAATCCCGAAAACACCTGGACCACTCACTTCACCAAGGTCGACGGGATTCCGAACAGCCACAAACAGGTCTGGGATCAATGGGTCGCGAAGGCCCGGACCGATCCCGCCACGGCGCGCCTGGTGTCGTTGATCGAGCATCATCCCGCCGAGGAGCTGTACGATACCCAGGCCGATCCGGACGAGTTCCACAACCTGGCCGACTCGCCGGAATTCCAGCCCGTCCTGGACACCCTGCGGCGCGACCTGCGCGCCTGGATGAAGCAGCAAGGGGACACTCATGAAAAGTGACGGCATCCGGACAGGAGACGCTTCAATGTCCTGGCGGCAAGCCCCGCGCGGGCTTTCGATCGGCGGCGCGCTGGCCGGCCTCACCGCGATCCTGCTGGCCGGCGGATGCGGCGGCCCGGCCGGTGGCGAAAAGCCGGCGTCGAACGCGAACGCCAGCGCGAACACAAATACAGGATCGTCGCACCCCTTGATCTTCGTGGGCTTCGACGCCAGCCAGCCCTTGATCAACGCGCTGAAGCAAGGCAAGATCCAGGGCCTTGTGGTCCAGAATCCGTACCGGATGGGCCAGCTCGGGGTCCGCACGGTGGTCGATGCGCTCGAGAAGAAACCGATCGCCCAGAAGGTCTCGACCGGCGAGACGCTCGTGACCCCCGAGAACGTCAACGACCCGTCGATTCATGACCTGCTCTACCCCCCCCAGGCCGAGAACCAGAGCGGCGCGGGTTCGAGCGCGGCGTCGGCCGACGGCAAGAAGACCTGGCGGATCATGGTCATTCCCAAGGGAACGACGCACGTCTTCTGGAAGACGATTCACGCCGGCGCGCTCAAGGCGGCCGAGGAGATCGGGCATGTCGAGATTCTCTGGCAGGGGCCGCAGAAGGAAGACGAGCGGTCGCAGCAGATCCAGCTTGTCCAGAACGCCATCGCCACCGGGGTCGACGGGATCGTGCTCGCACCGCTCGATTCCCGGGCGCTGGTCAAGCCGGTCGAGGAGGCGATCGCCCGCGGCATTCCGGTCGTCGTCATCGACTCGGGGCTCGAGTCGAAGAAGATCGCCAGCTACGTCGCGACCGACAACTATCATGGCGGCGAGCTCGCCGGTAGGCGGATGGGCGAGCTCCTCAATGGCCAGGGCAAGATCATCATGCTGAGGTACGCGATCGGGTCGGAAAGCACCGACGAACGCGAGCGCGGATTCATCGAGACCCTCTCGCGCGAATATCCCCGGATCGTCTACCTGTCCGATTCGGAATACGCCGGCGCCACCTCCGAGCTGGCCCAGCAAAAGAGCCAGAACCTGCTCACCCGGTTTCGCGGCCAGGCCGACGGCATCTATTGCCCCAACGAGTCCACCACGTTCGGCATGCTCCGGGCCCTCGAAGGAGCCGGCATGCTGACGGCGCACCCCTGAGCACGTTCACCAACATGAGCAACCCCGACAGCCACATCCGGGCGGACGAGACGCTCCTGAAGATGCGGAGCGTGGTCAAGTCGTTCGGCGCCCAGCGCGCGCTGGACGGGGTTGATCTCGAGCTCGCGGGGGGTGAGGTCCACGCCCTGATCGGCGAGAACGGCGCGGGCAAGAGCACCTTGATGAAGGTCCTCAGCGGCGCGATCCGGCCCGACGGCGGCACCATGACGCTGGCGGGCCGGCCCTACGCGCCGCGCGGGCCGCGCGAGGCCCGTGATTCGGGCGTGGCGATGATCTACCAGGAGCTGACGATCGCCCCCCACCTCTCGGTCGAGGCCAACGTCATGCTCGGCCAGGAGCAGGTCCGCGGCGGCCTGGTCCAGAAAGGCGCCCATCGACGGATCGTCGCCGAGGCGCTGGCGCTCCTGGACCACGCCGAGATCCAGGCCGACACCATCGCCGGCAAGCTCAGCGTCGGCGGCCAGCAGCTTGTCGAGGTCGGCGCGGGCGTTGGTGTCGAACGCCCGTGTGATCGTCTTCGACGAGCCAACCAGCTCGCTCACCGAGCGCGACGCCGAGCGCCTGTTCGCCGTGATCGACCGGCTCCGGGCTCGCGGTCTGGCGATTGTTTATATCAGCCACTTTCTCGAAGAGGTCCAGCGGATCAGCCAGCGGTACACGGTGCTCCGCGACGGCCGGACCGTGGCCACCGGCTCGATGGCCGGCACGACCCTCGAAGCGATCATCGCGGCGATGGTCGGGCGCGACCTGACCGAGATGTTCCCGACCGTCCCGCATCAGGCGGGCGAGCCGATCCTCGAGCTCCAGGCGCTCCAGAGCCGGAGCGTGCTCCGGCGTGCCGACCTGACGCTCCACCGCGGCGAGGTCCTGGGCATCGCGGGGCTGGTCGGCGCGGGTCGGACCGAGCTGTTGCGCGCGATTTTCGGGCTCGACCCGGTGCGCTCGGGCCAGGTCCGGGTCCGTTCGATCGACGCCCCGCATGCCAGCCCGCGGCGTCGGATCGCGCAGGGCCTGGGCCTGTTGAGCGAGGACCGCAAGGCCGAAGGGCTGGCCCTGGCGCGTTCGATCGAGGACAACCTGACCTATTCCGCGCTGGGTGACTACGCCTGGCTCGGCTGGCTGAACCTGCGCCGCCGACGCGCCGAGGCGGTCCGATGGATGGGCCGGCTCCGCGTCAAGGCCGCCGGACCGTCACAGACGATCGCCGCCCTCTCGGGGGGCAACCAGCAAAAAGTCGCCCTGGCGCGCTGCTTCACCAGCGGGCCGACGTCCTGCTCCTCGACGAGCCGACCCGTGGCATCGACGTCGGCTCGAAGGCCGAGATCTACCGATTAATCGGTGAGCTCGCCGCCGAGGGAAAGGCCGTGCTGATGGTCAGCTCGTATCTCCCCGAGCTCTTCGGCGTCTGCGACCGACTGGCCGTCATGACCCGCGGCGTCCTCAGCCCTGCCCGGCCGGTAAGCGCCTGGACCGAGCACGCCGTGATGGAAGTCGCCACGGGGGGCGCCGGTGAGCGGGAGCTGTGACTGAACATTTAAATTGATCTGACATAACATCATTATTATTGATTTTAACAAGTTTATCTTAAAATTTAAACGTTTTTCTTAAGACAATCGAGGACAAAGGACCGCTATCGCTCGGTGTCGACAATCAGGGTGTTCCCTTCTCCGGCTCCTCGGTTTCGAGGGGCGATCCAGACCCGCCCGCTCGTCGATCGAGCCAATTCCGCAACGACTTCTGGCTTTCGCCCGATGGCTTGCCGTCCAGCAGGTTCCTGACGCTGATGTCCTCGTCAAGGTCGGGCCAGTGAATGCCTTCTCCCTGGCCAATCAGCCTCCATCGGCCCCGCTCCTGGTCTGAGCCGTGAAGCAACCTGGGATACCACCCCAGCGGAACCGAGATCGACCGGCCATCGGACAGCTCGACGGTCAGCGTATCCTCGGCCACCGTCACGGTCGTCGCGGAGGCCAGGCGAGTTTCAGCCTTCGAAATAGTCATTCCATCGATCCAGCAATTCCCGCTGGCTCCCCTGGACGATTCTCTGGACCTGATGGATCTCTCCACGAGAGAACCCGCGGCTTCGCTCCAGTCGAACGGGACCGAGCCAGAACTTGGCCTCACAATCGTCGCGTTCGACGTGAATGTGCGGCGGTTCGTCTCGGTCTCCCGCGTAGAAGAAGAAGCGATACGGTCCGTATCGGAGAACGGTTGGCATGACCCCAGATTACCGTCTTCCCACGCGTGGAGAAAGGGCGGAGGTCTTCGCGGGCGGGGCCAGGCTCGTTGACCCTTCTCGCGGCTGGCCGTCGGTAAGCTCGCATGGCACAATGGTCCGATGGAGACCCTGAACAACCCTTACCGCGAGAGCCGTCAGGCGGCCTGGTGGGGCATGGGCGTGAGCCTGGCCCTGGGAGTCGTCAAGCTGCTCGGCGGACTGACCGGCCGGTCGCTGGCGTTGGTCTCCGATGCGCTTCATTCGCTGGTGGACGCCGCGCTGTCGGTCGCGCTCCTGGTGGCGCTGGGGATCGCCGAACGCCCGCCGGATCGGGAGCATCCCTACGGTCACGGCCGGGTCGAGGCGGTGGCCGGGGCGGCGGTGGGCCTGTTGCTGATCCTTCTGGCCATGGGAATCGGCTACCGCGTCCTGGCGACCCTGACGGTCCGCCACGCGCCCCCGGCGGGGTTCACGCTTCTGATCGCGGGCGGAGGCGCCTTCTTCCAGGAGTTGCTCTACCGGCATATGAGCCGGGTGGCCCGTCGGACCGGCTCGAGCGCCCTGCTGGCGACCGCCTGGGACTACCGGCTCGACGCCCTGGGCAGCCTGGGCGTGTTGATCGGCGTGGCCCTGTCGCGCTCGGCCGGGTGGGCCTGGGCCGAACACGTCGCCGCCCTCCTGGTGGCCGCCACCGTGCTCTGGATCGGCGGCCGGCTCGTCTGGGAAAACGTCCAGTCGCTCATCGACCGCCAGGCCGATTCCGATCTCCTCCAGCTCCTCCGCACCGAGGCTGGACACATCCCCGGCGTGCTCGCCGTCGAGAAGCTGCGAGTGCGCCGGATGGGCCTGGAATACGTGGTCGATATCCACATCCAGGTCGATGGCACCACCACCGTTCGCGGCGGTCACGACATCGCCCACGCCGTCAAGGAGCATCTGATCGGCCACCTCGCTCCGATCAGCGACGTGCTGGTCCACGTCGAGCCCTATGGCCGCACCGAAGCGGCGTGGATTCCCTCGGAGCGTGCGTGAGTCGCTCCGGCAATCCGATCGAGGTGCAAGCAAGACCAACCGACGAAGTCTCGGCTCGCCAACCCACACGTCATCGCGATTCCCTCATGGCTGCACGTACCTGTATCTTTGTTTGCCTTATTTTTTTATCCAGAAAAGATGAATATCTTCTCCAGGCTACGCCGATAACCCAGACACCGAAGGCGATGCCGCCAGGCTGACGGCGGCCGCGCCGCGATCGAAAGGAACTGCAACGACGAGACTTCCGATTCGAGGACGCCCCCATGTTACTCTCCGACGCCCCCATCGATCTCCCGATCGTACCGCCGAACACCGTTGCGAACGACAACATTGCCATTGCCGCGCACGCGAGCAAAGGCGCGGGCGAGCCCCAGCGCCAGCGCGGCGGCGGGCCGAAGACGGTCGAGGGCAAGAACGCCTCGCGGCTCAACTCGACCCAGCATAGCCTCCGCGCCGAGACCGTCCTGTCGGAGGAGCTGGAGGCCCTGCGTGTCACCCGCAACGCCGAGTTCGAGACCGAGTTCGCGCCGACCACCCCTTACGAGCGCTGGCTGGTCGCGAAGCTGGCGTTCATCTCGGTCAAGCTGGATCAGTGCGACACCTGGGGCATCAAGGACATGCGCCGGGCGGTGCATCGGGCCGTCACGTCGTGGGACAATGACCGACGCCGCGAGATCGACAAGCTGGGCAACCGCCTCTCCAAGGACCCCGAGCGGGTCGCGCTGGGTCTCTTGCGGACCACGCAGGGGGCGGACTGGCTGATCGAGCGGTGGGAGGGACTGGGCCGCGCGCTCGAAACCAAAGGATGCTGGGATGAAGATCAAAGGAGCCTCGCGTTTGATCTCCTGGGCGTGCCCAGAATCCTGCGCGACGGTTTTTACACCGTTCCCGAGGCCAACGACCGGGCACGGCTCGAAATCCTGGTGAAATCGAAGATCGACGCGATCCGCGAGGAGCAGGAAATCGCCCTCGACGGCCTCGACGCCCACGAGCGGGAACTTGCGGCGTGCGGCATGCCGCTGAGCGAGGATGCCGAGACGAAACGGCTGCGGAAGTACGAGACCGACATCCAACGCGCCTGGCGAACGACCCACACCGAGCTGTTACGCGTCCGCGCCGAGCGCGAAAAGGGCGGATTCCGTTCCCAGATCGAGGTGAAGCCGACACCGACGCCGATGCTGAAATCCTCACCCTTTACCTTCCCGATGGAAACGAACGCGGAGCCGCCGCCGCGCGATTGTGTGCCGCGAGCGGGGGTCGATTACGTGATCGACCGTGCCGAGAAGAATGTCGACGTGATGCTCAAGGACATGATCGCGCGGATGCACATGTCGAAATCCGCGGACAGGACCGAGGCCGCGGCGAAACCGGTCGAACACAAGCCGGCCGAGACCCGGACGCGTTCGAACCCGGAACGGCCGACCGGGAATCGACACCAGCGCCGGGCGGCGGAGCTGAGGGCGCGTCGAGAGGCCCGCAAGCACGCGGATCAACCACCGACACCCGGCCGCTGACGACCGTCAACGGCCGCACAATCCGATCGTTTCGTGTGACCGGAGCCGCCCAGCAGGCGACTTCCGGTGCCCTGCTGCGCCGGGCGCGGATTCCGATCTCGGAAGGGGCCAAAATCACGATATTAAGGAGTGACGGGGATGGGTTCGCCGAGGCGGGGCCGCCGTTCACCTGGCAATTCGGTGGGATTGAAGTCCGTGGGAAGCGATTGCGCCGGTGGCGCGGGCGCGGCCCGCAGGCCGGGGCTCGGGGCCGTCCGAACGAACTCGCGGCGTGGTCCGAACGAACTCGCGATGGGAGCGAAGTTGCGGAGGCTGACGGTCGAAGCGATGACCGGGGGCGGCTCGCCGCTCGCCGGGCGGATCGCCGCGTGCTTGTCTTCGAGCCGCCGGTCGGCGATGCTCGGAGACCGCAATTCCAGTCCGATCCGATCCGAGCCGAGGCGAGGCGACCAGGGTCGTAGTCACCGAAGCGCGGGTCTCATCCGATCGCAAGGGGAGTCGACGAACGTGAGTGCGGGTGCCGAGGTTCGGGACGATCCGGGTTCGAGACGATCGATGGCGCTGCGGGGGACGCTCACCTGGGTCTGGACGGTGTTCGGGCCGTTCCTGGGGCTGGTGCTGGTCACATTACTGTTCGCCTACCTGACCCGGGCCACCGGCTCGTTCCTGTCGGTGTATAACTGGCGGACGATCGCGGTCCAGACGGTCATCGACGCGACCGCGGCGCTGGGGATGACCATGATCATCATCGCGGGGGGAATCGACCTGTCGGTCGGTTCGATCGTGGCGCTGGTGACGGTCGTATCGGCGCTTCTGGTGCGCGACGCCGGCCTGAGCCTACCTCTGGCGATGGTGGCGGGGGTTTTGCTGGGGGGCGTGTGCGGCCTGTGCAACGGGACGCTGATCACGCTGCTCGGCGTGGTGCCGTTCATCATCACCCTGGGCACGCTGAAGGTGTTTCGCGGCCTGGCCAAGTGGCTCTCGACGAGCACGGCGGTGTACGTGCCGGTGGAGGCGAAGCCGTGGTGGTTCGGCCGGATTCTGGCAACCGAGCCCGAGCCGCGCTGGCTTTTGGTCTCGCCAGGAGTCTGGGTGTTGCTGGTCCTGAGTCTTTTTGTGGCCCTGGCGCTCAGATACAGCCTGCTCGGACGCTATCTTTATGCCATCGGCTCGAACGAAGCCACGGCGCGGCTGTGCGGGATCGGCGTGAGCCGGGTGAAGATCGCGGTGTACACGCTGGCGGGGCTGGCCACGGGGCTGGCCGGAGTGCTCCAGTTCGTCTACCTCGACGCGACGGGCGATCCCGTGACGGCCGACGGCCTGGAATTGCGGGTCATCGCCGCGGTGGTGATCGGCGGAGGGAGTCTCAGCGGTGGCGAGGGGACGGTGCTCGGCACCTTGATCGGATGCCTGATCATGTCGGTCCTCAACAACGGCTGCGTGCATACCGGCATCCCGAACCCGACCCAGGACATCATCATCGGCGCCATCATCGTCGCGGCGGTCGCGCTGGACCGGTTCCGCAGGAAGACGGAAGGATTGTGAGGCTTGTTAATCCGGGAAAGATAACTTGGCTTTGGTTGACCAGACTCAAGTAGGCGAAGGCGGCAAGCCGAAGTGTGATTGACGAGGATTCAGAGCGTGACTAGAGTGCCCACGACCGCGTTCCGAGAGCGTCGATCGCGGAATCCTGGGTTTGGCGGGTTGGCTTCGCGCACCAATCATGATGAGGTCGTGCGGAAGCCCGACGGGAAATGGGTGGGCCGATCGGGCGGTGGCGGAGACTCGCCGTCCGGTACAAGTTCACAGGGAAGTGCGACCGCGTATGGCCATCACGCCAATTCCGACCAGCCCGCTACGACGCCGGTTCTCGATGGCCACGGCGTCGGTGTCGATATCCGAGCCGGCAGCCGCAACCGCAACCGCAACCGCGACGGCGACGGCGACGGCGACGGCGACGGCGACCGAGCGTCGGCCGCAATCGCCCTCGCGTCCGAAGGCTTCGTGCCTGGCGAACCGCCGGATCGCGACCAACTTCGCGGCCCTGAGCCTGGCCGAGATGGTCTGCCGGGTGACCTCGGTGGCGGTGACCTTGTACCTGGCCCGCCGGCTGGGGGCCGAGGGATACGGGCGCATCGAGTTCGCCTTCAACATCGTGTTCTGGCTGGTCCTGGTGATCCGCGACACCTTCGAGGGGATCGTGGTTCGCGAGCTGGCGCGGCATCCGAAGCTGATCCGACGGCTGGTCGATCACGTGCTGGCGGTCAAGGGCCTGCTGGCGCTGGGGCTGTTCGTGACGCTGGTGCTGACGGGAAGCCTGACACTCTCGTCCGCGACCGACCGGACGGTACTGGCGCTTTATGGCCTCTTGCTGATCACGACGGCGCTGGGGCTCGATTTCGTCTATCGCGGGACCGAGCGGATGGGCCTGGTGGCGGTCTCGCTGTGCGTACGTACACTTGTTTATGCATCGGGTGTCTGGGTGTGCGTGGCCGATCGGTCGCGAATCACATGGGTACCCGCGTGGCTGGCGGTGGGCGAGGCGTGCGGGATCGGGCTGGTCTGGTACTGCTACGCACGCCGGTACGGGATACCCCGGCCGCTGTTGAGCGTCCGGTTCCTGCGGGTCTTCCTGCAGCGCGGTCGGTCGGTCTGTGCGATCCAGGTGGCCCAGACGGTGATAGGTTCGGCCGACCTGATGGTGGTCTACCTGCTGAGCACCTGGGCCGATATCGGGCGCTATGGCGCGACGCACCGGATGATCATGGCGCTGTTGACGTTCGGCCTGATCTTCCAGCAGGTGAGCTTCCCCAGCCTGTCGCGGTCGTGGCGGCAGTCGCCCGAGGTGGGGCGTCGATCGTTGAGCGCCCTGGTGCAGGTGCTGGCGCTGGTCCTGATCCCGATCGCGGTCGGGGGAGCGGTGCTGGCGGCGCCTCTGGTCCGGTTCATCCTGCCGGGCGATTACGCGGCGGCGTGGCTGTTGCTGGCCCTGGGGATCTGGCGGGCTCCGCTCCTGACGCTGGCGTTCCTTTACCAGTCGGCCCTGATCGCGATCAATCGCGAGGCGATGGGCGTTCGGCTGCTGCTGGCGGGCGCGATCGGCTCGGGGCCGCTGGTCGCGGTCATGTGCGGACTCTTCGGCCTGCCGGGGGCGTCGGTGGCGGTCCTGATCGTGGCGCTGGGACTGGTCGTGGCGGGATACGTGTGCCTGGCGAGCCTGGAGCGTCAGCCGGTCTGGCACCATCACCTGGGGCGCCCGCTTCTGGCGTCGATGCTGATGGTCCCGGCGAGCCTGGCGCTGGTGCACTGGCACGTGCTGGCGGCGGTGGTGGGGGGGGCGTTGGTCTATGTCGCCGCTCTGGGTGCGCTCGGGGGCCTGAGCCTGGATCAGGTCCACGCGCTGCTCTGCCGCGAGCCGGTCGTCGAGCAGGGTTGAGGCCCGCGGGCCCAACCAAGATCCCTGTTCAATTCGCGGCGGACCTGGTAAAGACTGGGCGAGGCCGCGAGCACAACGGACAGGGAGGTCGGCGTTGAAATTCGCGATGGTCACCACGTTCTTCGGCGCCCACAGCTTCGGCGGTGACGCCGCTTACGTGGATCGCCTGACACGGGCGCTTTGCCGGCGCGGGCATGAGGTCCACGTATTTCATTGTGTTGATGCATTTAACGCGGTGCGGGGCCGGCATCCGCTGAGGCCGTACTCGCCGCCGCCGGGGTTGCACGTCCACCCGCTTGAGAGCGGCCTGGGGGTGCTTTCGCCGCTGGCGACGCAGGTGACAGGGCGGCCGGTCTTCAAGGCCGAGGCCCTTCGCGCCGTGCTCGACGACGCGGACACCGACGTGGTTCACTTCCACAACATCTCGCTCATCGGTGGACCCGGCGTACTGGATCTTGGACGGCACACCGTACGGATCATGACTGCGCATGAGCATTGGCTCATCTGCCCGATGCATCTGCTCTGGAAGTACGACCGGAAGGCGTGCGATCGAGCGACCTGTATCCGTTGTAGTTTGCGCGGGCGCCGGCCGCCGCAGGCCTGGCGGTACACGGGGTCGATCGGGCGGGGGCTCCATGAGCTCGACGCCCTGGTCTTCCCGAGCCGGCACACGCTCGAGGAACACCGCGGCCGGGGTATCGACGGTCGGCTGGTACATCTGCCCTACTTCCTCCCCGATGATTGGTCGGGCGGGATCGAAGACGACGAGGCCGCGGACCAGGAAAACGAGGCCGAAGGCAACGGGGCGCGGGTTGCCACGGGGCGCCCCTACCTGGCGGCGGCAGGACGCCTGGTGGCGATGAAAGGTTTTCAGAATCTGATTCCAGTGATGCGTTTTTTGCCCGAAGTCGAGCTGAGGATCGCGGGAACGGGGCCGTACGAGGCGAACTTGCGCAAGCTGGCAGCCGGTCTGGAGAACGTCCGGTTCGAGGGGCTGCTGGGAGGCCCGGAGCTGGCGAAGCTGTTTCACGGGGCCCGCGCGGTGGTGGTGCCCTCGCTCTTTCCCGAGACATTTGGATATGTCGTCCTCGAAGCATTCGCGGTCAGGACGCCGGTGGTGGTCAACGTCGGCGGCGGGGCACTCGAGGAGACCGGAGTGGAGAGCGGAGGCGGTCTGGGCTACCGGACCGAGGCCGAGCTGCTCCGGGCTCTGCGGCGGATCGTCCACGACGACGAGCTTCGTTCCGAGCTGGCGCATCGAGGCTACGCCTTGCGGACCGGTGAGTGGTCCGAGGCGGCGCACCTCGATCGCTACTTCGGCCTGATCCAGGACCTCCGGGCCGAACGGAGGGATCGGACGTCGCGGCATGTCGGGTTCACGCCGTCATCGCGAACGGGTTCAAGATCGACCACGAGCACGAGCACGAGCACGGCGCTGGGCTGACGATCGGCAGGAGGAGGGACCATTCGATCGGCGCACGATCGGGCGACCTGAGGGCGGCCTTGGTGCTGCTGGCCCTGCTGCTCGTTTGCTTTGGTCGGCTGGTGGCCGAGCCCGGGGGACTCATCGTCGACGGCGATCGGCCGAGCATCGACCACGAGATCCGGGCCGAAGGTCGCCCGGTGGGCAACGACCTGACGTTCAGCTTCTTGCCGCGTTATGTAAGAATCACACGAGCGCTCGATCGAGAAGGCCGACCGCCTCAGTGGGATGACTGGGGGTTCGGCGGCCGTCCGATGATCGGCAACCCCCAGGCAGGCCTGTTCTACCCTCCGGTCTGGCTGGCCTGGATGGGACGGTCGCCCGCGGCGCTGGGCTGGCTCACGTTCGGTCACCTGTTCTGGGGCGGGCTTGGCACCTATTTGCTATTGCGTGGCCTGGGAGCGAGGTGGCCGGGCGCGGTGGTCGCTGGCGGATGCTTCGAGGCGTCGCCCTATCTGCTCGCCCAGACCTTCGAGGGGCATTACCCACACGTCTGGGCCGCCTGCTGGTATCCCTGGGTGTTCGGGGCCTTCGTACGGCATCGCGAGGGGCGGATATGGGCGAGCCTGGCGTTGCCGCCGCTTCTGGCCCTGATGTTCCTGACCGGTCACCCCCAGGAGTGGTCCTACCTGGTCGTCGTCCTGAGCCTGTGGACGCTTCGTGACGCCGTGCGCGCGGCACGGATCGGACGGTGGCGGGGGAACGGGGTCAGGCTCGTCATCTGGGGAGGCATTGTCGCCTGGACGCTGGCGCTGGTGGCCGTCGAGCTGATCCCCGAGATCAACGTGCAGCCGTGGACCCTGCGAACCGCCCGGCTATCGCTCAGAGAAGCTAGCCGCTATCATGTACACTTTATCAATTTATTGCAGTTGCTTTCCCCAACCGCGCTCGGCGGACCGGCCGATTATTTTGGCGACGAGAATTACTGGGAGTCGGTCCTTTCGATAGGTTGGGTGCCGCTGCTTTTGGCGATCCTGGCGCTTTATCGATATCCCGAGCGCCAGCGGGTCTCCGGCTGGGGCCTCCTGACCCTTCTGGCCATCGTCTTCGCAGGCGGTTACCGGTACGGTATCTTCCCGTTGCTCTACGAGCTCCTGCCGGGGATGAATCGGTTCCGGGTGCCGGCTCGGGCGCTGTACCTGGCAACCCTGGGGGCTTCGGTACTCGCGGGTCTGGGAATCGAGACACTGAGTCGACAGGCGGCCCAGGAGTCGTTCTGGCGGGACCTCGAGCGAACCTACCGGCGGACGGTCGTGGTACTGGTCGCGGCATTACTGCTGATTGTGGTCCTGGGGCGCCTGGCGCTGCCGCCAGTCGAGCTGGTTGTCCCCGAGGGCGTTCCGCTTCCAACCCGCGTCATGCGCGTCGGGCAAGAGGGGTTGCCGCTCCAGGGGCGAGTCAGCGATCTGCACAAGCTCGAGCATGCCGCCGAGCACGTGCTCGGCAACGGCGTGTTCTGGCTGGCCCTGTTGGGGACCGGCGGCATTCTGATGCTTGGCCGGATCGGGATGCGGACTCCGAGGTCATTAATTCAGAGGAGCGGTCTGGCGGCGAGACTGCTGGGCGGCCTGGCGCTTGCAGAACTGGGGGCCTATGGACTCGCCTTGATCCAAGTCGCGCCGGTGGATCGATTCCTCGGCAACGACCCCATCAGCGCGGTTTTGGAACAGGCTCAACCGAATCGGGCCAGGGTCGGCACAGGACGGGTCCGGAGCCGTGATAGCCTCTATCCCGACAACCAGGCTGTGGCACACGCCATCGAGAAAGTCAATATCAACGATGGGTTCCAGCTCCAACACGCTGCCGACCTCTATCAGACGCTGTACCCGCTTTGCTCGCGCCGAAGGGTGATCGACCGGACGGCGGCCATGGAAGAAGCGGTCTCGCAATATCAGCGCGATGTTCGAGAAGGCGTGCTCGACCGACTGGGTGTCGACTGGCTCGTTTCGGATCACGGCGAGCCGGAGCTGCCGTGGCCGGTTCTGGCCACGGGGATCTGGGACGGGCGAGACTTCACGGTCCAGCAGAATCCGTCAGCGTTGCCGCGAGCTTATGTCGTCGGGAAAGCTCATGTCGCCGCTGACGATGCCGGGACGGCACTGAATCACTTTCGATGGCTCGACCCGCGTCAGGCGGTCCTGATGGATCAAGACCCGCTGGCCATGCTCGCCCGAGAGCATCGGCAGGCTTTCCAGCCGGCTCGCTGTCTTTCCGTGGGTTCCGATCGGCTGACGGTCCGGGTCGACACCGAAGCACCGGGATTTCTGGTGGTGGCCGATACGTGGATGCCGGGCTGGAGCGCCCGGATTGATGGTCGGCCCTCACCGATCCTTCGCGGCAACCATGCCCAACGTGTGGTCGTCCTGCCCGAGCCGGGACGGCACGAGATCGTCTTTCGGTACAATACTCCCGGCCTTCGTGACGGTTTGCTCCTGAGCGGAGCGGCCTTCTTTGCCTGGGGCACGGTGATATCAGGGCGGCTCCTTTTCTTTCTCGTGGGATGGATACCGACGCGCCGGGCTCGGCATTCCTCCAACGAAGGTCCGTTCGAGCCCCGTCCCCAGCCAAGCCTGGTCCTGGCCAGGCTAACGTCGGAACCGGCTTCATGAAATCGGTATACCAAATCACAAACATTCATCAGACCCAACCATGCCGCTTGCGGAGCCACCACTCGAGCATGAGCAACGTGGTGAAGATCAGGAAGAACGGCCAATTGTCCCAGATCCTGTGCTCGGTCTGGCTGAAGTAATCGGACGTGAGCTTGCCGTCGATCGACTGTTTGAGGTAGCGCGGCAACTGCTCGGGAGGTAGTGACTCGCCACCGGTGATCTCGGCGATCTGGCGGAGCAAGGCACGATCGGCAGCGGGATTCTCCATCTCGCGGTCGTCCTGATAGACCAGGAACCGCGACGTGTCGCGACCGACGATGTTGCCCTGGACGCGAGCCGTGACGGTAGCGCGGTAAGTACCAGGTTGACCCGTAGCGAAGTAGGCACCTCGGCCCTCGTCGCCTTGAGGTAAAAGTTGGATCGACTCGGCCGTAGGTCGAACTGGAGCACCGGGCTTCGAAGGATTGGCTCCTTTCCCCTCCATCGGAACGAGGGGAGGCTCCTTCGAATCGACAGGCGGTTCGGAGGGATCGATCTCACGCTCGACGGTGGTCTCATAGGTGACGTTGGTGATCGGGTTGTTCTTGGAGTCGCGAGCAGTCGCGGTCATCTCGAGCTTCTGTCCGACAGCGACCCGCCGGCGCTCAAGCGCGAGCTTGACCTGACTTTCACCCTGATCCTCGCGATGGGCGAGCCAGAATATGACCTGTCGCCAGAACTTGCGGTGGGCCATCCGTCCATCGTCGGAGTTGCGTGCCCACACCCAGGTCTCCCCGCCGAAGGCAAGGGTCCGCCCCAGGCCGATGTCCATACCAATCATTAAAGGAAGGTGATTGGGATCCTCGGCGAGAACCTGCGCGGAAAGCTTGGGCTCACCGAAGCGGTTTGATCCGGTGACCGGCGGCAAGGCCGTCCAGATCCGGGCGCTGTCGGCCCGGTCGGTCCCCACCTGGAAAATGTAGCTATCCAGGCCAATCGTGTTTGGGATAAACTTCAGCCCCCCCTCGGGCTCAACCTGGCCGTCGCCGGGATGGATGTGGATCGGCAAGACCCGCGCCAGCTCACTGCTGGCCCAGCCACCCGCGCCGAAGCTTGAACGGCCTCCGAGCATGATCAGGCCAGCGCCCTTCTCGACCGCGACGGTGAGCATCCGTTGCTGCTGGGCCGAGAGATGGTTGGCCGGAAGATCTCCCAGGATGTAAACATTGTAACGCCCCGTGGCAAAAAGCTCATCCGTAAGCTCGGGTTTCTCGCCCGCCAGGCGTTGCAGGTCGACCTCGATGTCTGGCGAGGCCTCGATCGCTTTGTAAAGATATTTGTATTCCCAGGTCGGCGTTGCTCCCTGAAGATAGAGGACGTTCAGGCCCCCGGCCAGGGCAGTGATGAAGGTGCTGACCTCGTTGTTCGAGCGGAGCAGCTCTCCATCCTTGGGCTTGACCCGGAGGGTGACTTTTTTCTCGCCAGGAGTTTGGGGAATGTACTTCAAGCCATTAACCGGGACGACTTCGCTTCCCTCGGGAACCTTGACCTGCTGCGTGGCGACCGGCTCGGCGTGTCCCTCGACGAGCATCTCGACGTCGAGAGTCTGGTTGGCGAACCCGCGGACGACCAGGACGCCCCGTACCTGAAGTTGATTCTTGACGAAGACCGTGGGACCGGCGACCAGGTCGCGAACGGCGATGTCGCGAGAGCCGGCGCCGGCGTTTTCGGAGCCGAAGCCGACGGTGACGACCGGCACCTGTTGACTTCTGAGCCGGCGGGCTGCCACCAGCGGAGGCACACCGCTGTTGTTGGCGGCGTCGGAGAGAACCACGAGGGCCGCGATCCGCTTGCCCGCCTGCCGCCGAACCGCCTCGACCAAGGCCGAGCCCAGCGCCGTCTCCCGCCCTTCGGGCTCGCTGACCGCATCAGGGCGCTGGTCGTGAAGCTCGGAGTCGAATCGCCAGGCCTTGACGTCCAGATTGGGGCCAAGCCCCTCGGCCTGCTTCCGCGCCTGAGCCAGTGTCTTAAGGGCAAGTCCCCAGCGAGTCTGGCTACGCACCTCGTCATTGACCTTCATGCTGGTTGAGTCGTCGATCAGGAAAACGACCGAGGAGGGTTGGCTCTTTTTCTCTTGAAGCACGATCGAGGGCCGCAAGGCAGCCAGAACGCAGAGCAACACCGCCATCAGTCGCAGTCCCAGGGCGAACCATCGCCAGCGTCCTTTCGTTCCCCGCAGACGGGCCTGGTAAGCCCAGATGGTCAAGCCCGTCACCGCCAGCGCCGCCAGTATTAGAAGCGGCCAGGGGGCGATCGGATTCAGGCTGATGCTCGTCATGGAGCGACCTTCGTTGCGGATTTCCAGGGGTCTCGAACGAGCTTGCCCTTTCGATCAGGACGATACTCCCATCGGCGATCGGGACGGTCCCGATGCCATGCCGGTTGCCCCGGACGCCTCGCGATGAAACTTGTTGGCCAGGAAACTCTCAAGAGTTACGAGGATCAGAATCAGGGCCATCAGCCAGGGAAAAATTTCATGGCCGATATGAACGAGTCGGATGGCGCGCTCGAGGCTCTGAGGGTCGTTAGCCAGGGCATACTTCGCCTTTCCGAAGAGATTGTCGAGTTCAGCTTTCTTCAACGGGGTCAGGTCCGACTCGGCCAGAGGCGGGTTCACGCTGAATCCGAGGGTCGCCTTGGAACCATCGTCCCCCTTGGCGGTAACCGACCACTGGCCGAGTGACTGAGGCGCGACGACGACTAGGGCATCGCTCGTCACCGGCGGACTCTGGCTATCCGGCGGGTTGGGTGAAGGCCCCTGGATGACGTAGTTCTTGTACCGATGCGCTGGATCGATTGGCACCAAGGCGTCCTCACCTGCCTCGTACATGAGACGCTCGTCTGTCCCACCGACAAGGTAAGGTACCGTCTGGCTCATCAGATAAAAGAAACTCCAGCCGAGCGATGGCTGGGGAAACTCGTTCCACGCCGCATCAGATCTACGGTCGACTCTCCGGGCCAGGGGCGTGGTCCACAGAAGGACATGGCCCGTCCGAGGGCCGGGAATGGTCCGTTCCAGTAGCGCGGGGGCATTGTCGGCGTAGCTCAGAAGCACCCGCGCGGCGGCATTCGGAGTTACTGGCCAGTAACGATAGACCGGCACCTGGGAAAGCTGCGCATCGAGTTCTCTGGGATAGCGCCGGAACAGAGGATGCGTCGCGTCGTGAATCTTGCCGAAGTTCGTTGGCGGGCTCGCTGATTTCTCGACCGGACCAGGCGTTGCCGGTAAGAGTTGGGCAACATTCGGACTGGCGTAATGCTCGGATCGACAGCGCTTTCCCATTCCGACCACCAGGCCTCCGCCATCGCGGACAAAACCGGCGAGCTGGCCCCAGACAGCGGCGTCGAGTTCGGCCACATCGAGCACAAAGACACAGGACGCGTCTTTGAGCACCGTGGCCATTTGGGAAGCCAGTTCGGTGGGTCGGACCGTCTCGACCTGGTATGGTCGGGGTGTGCCGGCGGGCAAAGTCGCCGGATCGGGGTCGAGCGCGTCGCGGACGAACTCCGCATCAATGGCCAGATCGGAAACGATCACGACCTTTCGTGGAGGCTGCACCTTGAAGGTGAAATAACGCTCGTCGTCGAACGCGAGCGGATCGGGGGTGCCACTGATGCGGATCATGCCCTGATGGAGTGGCACTGACGGATCAAGGCGTGGGGTATGGAAGACCACCTCGCCGCCTCCATCCGGCTGGAGATCGACCGGCTGTTGGCCCTTCTTGATCCCATCAAGGAAGAACTCGGCCACACGATGCGCCGCCGGCCCCTGTGTGCGGAGCAAGGCCCTGATCTCGATGCTCTGGCCGGCGGTTCCCACGCTGGACGACGGCTTGACCTCGACCACCGATACGTCGCTGGGGCGGCCCGGTGTGAGTTGGAGAACGTACGTAACGACGCCCGACTTGACTTTCTTGAGCAGGTCGAGCCCCTCGACCGAGGCCGCAGTGTTCCAGGAACTGCGGGCCAGGTCGGTCAGGACGTAGACCTCATGGCGGGGCTTCTCGCAATCGACCACCGCCGCATAAGCCTGGCCCAGTGCCGCGTTCAGGGGCCGATTTGCCGCATGTAAGGCCAGACCCTCAATCCGTTTCCGCGCCGCGGCTGGCGACTGCGGTGACGGCACGTCCGGCAGGGCCGAGTCCACAACAAAGACTTGGCTCGAATCCGGGGTCTTCTTGAGGATCTCCAGTGCTTGCTGCTTGGCCTCGTCCAGCCGGGTCCGGTCTTTCTCCTTGTAGCCCATCGATAGGCTAGTGTCGAAGACAAAGGCCAGCGCCGTCGGCACGGCCTCGTCCCCCAGCGACGTCTCCGAGAAGAGCCGCGGCCTGGCCAGGGCCAGCGCCATCAGGGCCACCAAGGCCATCCTAGCCAACAGCAGCAGCCAGTTCTTGATCTTGAGCTTCTTCTGAGATCGCTTCTGCCGCTCACGGATGAGCTGAAGCGCCGGAAAGACCACTCGCTTGGGAGTTTGCTTCATGAAGAGGTGAAGGATCACAGGCAAGACCGCCAGTGCCGCCCCCGCCGCCAGACCCGCGTGGATCAGCGAGATATCCATGTAAGCTGTTCCCGTCTCCTCTTAAATTACCTTGACTTGTATAATTTTCAACGGCTTCGTTGGTTCCAGGCGATTATCCGCGCACCTGACGGCTGAGCAAGTAGCTCATCAGGGCCTTGTCGAACGGCATCCCGGTATGGAGGGGGATATAATCTATTCGAGCCGAGTTGCACTCCTTGCGATAATGACCCTGGAACCGGGCGACTTCCTCGAGGTAGTCGGCCTTGATACCGTCGGCATCGACCAGCAGCGTCTCACTGGTCTCATTATCTTCGAGCTCGACCATCCCTTCGAATGGGAAGAGGGCCTCGGCTTCATCCAGGATGTGGAAGATGATCACATCGTGACCGGCAAAACGGAGCCGGTGCAAGGCCCGCAGGATGGCGTCGGTGTTGCCCAGTAAATCGGTAAAGAGCATGACCAGGCTGCGGTGACGGATCATGCCGGCGACCTGGTGCAGGCTCTTGGGGATGTCGGTCACCCCGGTTGGCGCCAAATCGGGCCAGAAGCGACAGGATGTTACCAAGCTGCGACCGCTTGCTTCGCGGAGCCAGACTCTGCGTGACCTTCTGATCGAAGGCGACTAGTCCGACCGGGTCCTGCTGGTGAATCATAAGATAGCCCAGGGCCGCCGCCAGACTGATGCCGTACTCGAACTTGGTGAGTTCTTGGCGGTAGGTGTAGCCCATCGACCCCGAGAGATCCATCACGAGATAGCCGTTGAGGTTCGTCTCGGCCTGGAACTTCTTGATATAGAATCGGTCGGTCTTGGCGAAGACGTTCCAGTCGATATCGGAGATGTTGTCCCCGGGACTGTACTTGCGGTGCTCGGAAAACTCGACCGAGAACCCCTGAAACGGGCTGGCGTGCAGCCCGGCAATGAAACCTTCGACGATGAAACGGCGCGGAGATCGAGCCGGGCGACCTGACGGATCACCTCGGGCTTCAGATACTTTTCGGCCGTGCTGGCCAAGGAAAGACCTCACCCAGAATCACGGGTCTCTCAAGGAATCGAACGACCAGAAGTCCTGGTTACCAACAGTCAATACGAGGCCGTTCGAGCATCAGTTCGATCAGTCCAACCCTATTCTCTTATGAGGGTTCGGATTTCGGCAGCCCGCCGGTTTTGCGTGGCTAGAGTTGTCCGGCCGTCCCTCCGCCACGTCGGTCGTACTTGGGAACATCCGGCTCGCGGATCTCGCTGATCAGGCGGCGGATCAGACTCTCGGTCGTCTGGCCCTCGGCCTGAGCCTGGAAGTTGGTGCTGATCCGGTGCCGCAAGACCGGTACGGCAACCTTGCGAACGTCGTCGAGCGAGACGCTGAAACGCCCGTCCATCGCGGCCATCGCCTTGCCACCTAGGATCAGGTTCTGGCCAGCACGAGGCCCGGCACCGTAGTCGACCAACTCCTTGATGAATGGGGGCGACTTTTCGTCCCCCGGCCGGGTGGCGCGGACCAGTCGCGTGACGTAATCAATCGCATATTCCGAGATCGGCACCGACGTCACTAGCTTCTGGAGGTTTACGATCGCCTTCCCCGATAGCACCTTCTTGAGCTCGGGGTTCTCGCCCTTGGTCGTGGCCGAGAGGATCCGCTTCTCTTCATCGAGCGTGGGATAGCCGACCCGGATATCGAACATGAAACGGTCGAGCTGCGCCTCGGGGAGCGGATAGGTTCCTTCCTGCTCGATCGGGTTCTGGGTGGCGATGACAAAGAACGGATCTGGTAGATGCAATGTCTCCTGGCCCACGGTGACCTCGCGCTCCTGCATCGCCTGCAGGAGAGCAGCCTGGGTCTTGGGCGGAGTCCGGTTAATCTCGTCGGCCAAAATGATGTTCGAGAAGATCGGCCCGGGAACGAACCGGAACGTCGCGGCGGCCCGCCTCCGGCTCTTCCAGGACGTTCGTGCCCGTGATGTCCGACGGCATCAGGTCTGGAGTGAACTGGATCCGCTTGAAGCCAACATCCAGGATTCGCGCAATCGAGCTGACCATTAAAGTCTTGGCCAGACCCGGCACGCCGACCAGCAGGACGTGACCGCGCGTGAAAATCGCCGCCAGGATCTGCTCGATCACCTCGCGCTGGCCGATGACGACCTTGCTCAACTCGGTGACCATCACGTCGCGGGAATGGCGGAACTCATCGAGAAGCTGCGTGATCCGGTCGCCGGCAGTGGACATAACAGCATCGACCTCTGTAGCCTAAAGAGACCAAGGACTACACGGAACGGCCCTGCACCTGTGCAACGTTGGTTCAGTTCGCGTGGAATCCGTCCCGATCAGACCCAACGCGATCGGAACGGTCAGACGGGACGAGCAAGCCCTCCGCGCGGCAGGAACATCGCTCGAAAGCGCCCATGGCATGACACGTCATTGTAGCCCCGCGTCCGCGCCCGATTCAAGGCAGCCCATGAACCATCTGTCCGGCGTGCGGTCAACAAGGCACGACTGCCCAATCGATCAGCGAAAGGTCCGATCTGCCAGACCATCCCAACGTCGTCCAAATCCACCGTCAGGGGCCTCGACAGCAATTTGGTCATCCTTATCTAACCAATATCCAGATAACAAGTTAGAACCAATTCCGCGGGCGTCGAATCGCAGCCTTCTTTGGTTCCTATCCTACCTGTATTCACCTTTGGTCTCCGAATTGCTCTAATAGATTTCCGGTGACAACGTCTTGTCTGGTGCGTATGATAAAAGCGTGGAGTCACCCCCGCTCTCGCCCAAGCATCCAACCGAGGCCCGCAGGCTCATCCTCCGAGTCTACTGGTCGCTTTAGAGATCAACCAGAGCCTCCCCCCCGTCCCCCCTGGTCGGGTCGGTCCTTCCCAGGACCCACGGGCGCTCTCATTCCCCCGGACGCTTTCGTGGGTCCTGGGCTCCCGGAGTTCACTCAACCTCCGAGGGGCGGATCACAAAACTTTCATAGCAATCTTGTAAAACACAAAACAAATGATCTTATCATGACAGAAAGTTTGTTGGTGGCCTTTCAAGGCTTAGGTCCGGAAGGAGCCATCGTGAATATTCGTCCGACCTTCATCCGGGTCGTTCAAGTCTGAGTGGACGCAGGTCCGGGTCCGGATGCCGCTCGTGGGCCCTCGGAAGCCATGAAGGCTGGAGGTCGTGTGAGCCAGTACGGGAGATGGTGATGCGCTTGACGGTGAAGCCGGTAGTACGTGTCTTGTTCTGGGCGGCGATTGGAATCTGCGGTGTCGCCGTCGGCCTTGGCCGGGCAGCTCCTCGGGTCGTCACGGGACGATCCGAAGCGATTCCGCTTTATCATGCGTTCAACGGCCGATTCTTCTCGGGCACGACGGTCAATCCCCGAATCCTGGATCGCCAGAGCGGCGAATTGCTCCCGGTCGACTACGACCCGCAGGACACACTCGAATATGCGTCGTGTTCCCCCTGGCGCGATGAGCGCGGGCAGTACCACGTCGCCTGCCGCTGGATGACCCGGACAGGCGAAGGAAATACCCTCTTGCCTCGTGAGTTCGGTCTGGCGCGGTTCACGCTTCCCGAAGGCCGGATGATCGATCGGATCGCGCTCGACGTCATGCCCTCGGGTGAGCCCTGCTGGGTCCGCGGCTCGGCATCGGAGGCCGGGTCCAGCGAGGGACTCGAGCCCAAGGTCTTGTTCGTGGCCGGCGATGGGGTGATCTACCGCTACACGTTTCCGGAAGCTGTGAGCAAGGCGGCCGTCGACTCGAGTGCGAACATCCGGACCAAGGGGGATGATGGCCAGGATGGCTTGCTCGAAACCATCTCCTGGCGAGCCAAGACTCCCGGCCTGGGACCGGTCTACATCAAGGACCTGGTCTGGCCCGCACGGTCGCTCTTGAAAGGGCGGTTGCTCGCGGCGCTCTCGTATCAGGTTCAACACGAAGGCCGACCGAAATTCCTCGGCCCTCAACTCTGGTGGTTGGAACTCAGCGACGATGGTCTGGCGATCGTGAACGCCGGTCGATTCACCGTTCCTACACCGAATGAAAACGACTTCGAGCATGATTACAATCAGGAAGAACGACTGCCCAATGTCGCGGTCGTACCCGACGGTGACGGCGAGGGAACCCTGGCTCTCACGTTTCTGACCCGGACCCGCAACCAGGCGCATTGGGAGCTCCGGCTGGTGCCGATCGAGAATGATTCCAGCGGCAATCTGGTCGCCCGCCGTGAGCATTGCCGGATCCTCTGCCGGCATAGCATCGCCGCGGCCCCCACGTTCTCGGCCGACGGTCGATGGGTCTATAGCATGGTCCTCAACGAGGGGGAGACTTCCACGAGTCGGTTGATTCCTCGCCGCTTTCCCGCGGCCGATGCCCTGATCGCCACCGACACCGAGCCGCACCATGATTTCGTCGATCAATCGGCCCCGAATGTGACCCAGCTTGCGGCGGGAAGCGCCGAACGGCATGCTGGTAAGTAGGGACGAAGGGGCATCGTCCCCTCTTGACCCGGTCCGGGCGACGCCTGGTCCGATCCACCCGTCCGGTTCGCCCCGAGGAGTCTTCCTCCAATGGGTCGCGTCACGCGGGGGTCCTTGGTTGTTTCGTGCTTCGTGATGCTTGGTCTCGTCGCGAGCGATATCGGTCCCCGCGATGCCAGCGCCGCGGTCTCCCGTGAGGAAGTGGAACGGGCCATCCGCGATGCTGTCCATTTCCTCAAGGAGCAGCAGCGGGGCGACGGCTCCTGGCCCGATGCCGACAACGAGTCCCACACGGGGACCACCAGCCTGGTAACGCTGGCACTCCTGACCGCGGGTGAGACCGTTGGCTCGCCAAACGTCGCCCGGGCGCTCGACTTCCTCCGCAACTTCGGCCCCGAGCAGCTTAAGAGCACTTACGCCGTCAGCTTGCAGACGATGGTCTTCGCCGCCGCCGATCCCGACCGCGACCAGCTCAAGCTCGCCCACAACGTCAAGTGGCTCGAATCGGCCCAGATCCAGCCGAGCGACCGGGTCAACTGGCCTGGCTCCTGGACGTATTCGGCCTTCAAGACCCGCAATGGCGACAACTCGAACACCCAGTATGCCCTGCTCGGCTTGAACGCCGCCAGCGAGGTCGGGGTCCCGGTCAATCCCAAGATCTGGGCCCTGGCACGCAACTACTGGGAAAGCCACCAGCACAACGACGGCGGTTGGAGCTACATCGCCGATGCCCCCAACACCACCGGGAGCATGACCTGCGCCGGGATTTCCAGCCTCATCATCACCGGGTTGAAGCGGTTCCAGGGACAGGAGTTCCTGGCCGGCGACCAGATCCAGAACTGCGGCAAAGGGGGCGTCAACATCAGCCTCCAGCGCGGGATCGACTGGATGGCCAACCGGTTCCGGGTGGGCGACAACCCGAACGCGGGCCAGCAGTGGCGCTACTATTACCTCTATGGCCTGGAACGCGCGGGACGGCTCAGCGGGCAGCGGTTCTTCGGCGATCACGACTGGTATCGCGAAGGGGCCGAGAAGCTCGTCCACGAACAGGACAAGCTTCAGGGCTTCTGGCATGGCGCCGGACCGATCGAAAGCCAGGATGATCATATCGTCACGACGAGCTTCTCGCTCCTGTTTCTGGCCAAGGGGCGAGCCCCCGTGCTGGTCAACAAGCTCCGGCATGGTCCGCACGGTGATTGGAACAACGACCAGGACGACGTCCGCAACCTGGTCGGGATCGTCTCGCGCAACTGGAAGAACCTGCTGACCTGGCAGGTCGTCGACCCCGCCACCGCGGCGGTCGAGGACCTGATGCAGGCGCCGATCGTCTTCTTCAACGGTCATCAGGTCCCCGAGTTCAGCGACGCGGCCAAGAAGGTCCTGCGCGACTACGTCGAGCAGGGCGGGTTCCTCTTCGCCGAGGCCTGCTGCGGCCGGGCCGAATTCGATCAAGGGTTCAAGACGCTCATGGCCGAGCTCTTCCCCGGCCCCGAGCAGAAGCTCCACCCACTGGCCGAGGACCATGCCGTCTGGCGTGCCCGCCATGTGTTGATACCTGATGTGCATCCTCTCTGGGGAATCGAATACGGCTGCCGGACCGTGGTCATCTACTCGCCCGGCGACCTGTCGTGCTACTGGAACCAGGCCGAGAATAGCCCGGCCAATCCATCGGTGATCAAGGCCATCAAGGTCGGCCAGAACGTGGTGGACTACGCCACCGGTCGCGAGATGCCGGCTGACAAGCTGACGGTGCGCGAGGCCAAGTTCTTTGGCCAGGAGTCGCCCCGCCGCGGCGCCTTGCGGATCGCCAAGCTCCGCCACGCCGGCGACTGGAACGTCGCCCCCCTGGCCGTGCCCAACCTCATGGACACCCTTCGCAAGCCACCGCTGAACTTCGACGTGGTGCTGACACATAAAGAACTGTTTCCGCGCGATCCGAACCTGGTCAACTACCCCCTTCTTTACATGCACGGCCGGGCGGCGTTCGGGTTCTCGGCCGAGGAGATGGCCATCCTCCGCCGCCACCTCGATCCCGGTGGCGGCACGATCTTCGCCGATGCCGCCTGCGGCAGCCCCGCGTTCGATGCCGCCTTCCGCAAGTTCGTCGCCGAGCTCCTGCCCGACAAGCCGCTCGTGCCGATCCCTCGCGATGACGAGCTCTACTCCCGCAAGATCCTCTTCGACCTCTCCGACGTCCAGTACAGCAAGGCCGCCGGTGGCGGCCGTGACTTCCCTCAGCTCGAAGGGGTCAAGATCGACGGCCACTGGGCTATCATCTATTCCAAGTATGACCTCGGCTGCGCTCTCGAACGTCATCAGGGGCTCGACTGCAAGGGCTATGCCTACAAGAGCGCGCTTCGGATCGCCGCGAATATCGTGATCTATTCGACACTTCCATGAACCTAGATATCAATCAAATAGCCGCCCCTGGCCCAGTCCCTTGATCCGCGCGATGTAGGCGTCCGAGCCGAACTTCCGGCGGGTGCTCTCGTAGCTCATGAACCGGACGGTGCCGAATATCGGCCGCTCGGGCCAGGGGCGGTCGTGTTTGCCGCCGATCGCCCAGGCCACCCCGGTGTAGCCGTTAGGGTCGCGGCCGTCCATCTCATAACGGTCGTTGAGATCAATCGCCACCTGGAACGCCGTCTCGGCGTCAGGGCTCCATTCGAGGATCTTCTTCGCCCAGTACATGCGCAAATAATTATGCATACGTCCAGTAATGACCATTTCCCGCTGCGCCGCGTTCCAGAGCGGGTCATGGGTCTCGGCGTGTTCGAGTTGTTTCGAGGAATAGAGAAACGGCCGTTGATCGGTGGCATGCCGGGCGAGGGTCGCTCGCGCCCAATCAGGACAGCCTGCCAGGCGGTCGTACTCGGGGTTACGCGCGACGAAGTTGATCGCCAGCTCCCGGCGCACGATCAGTTCTTCGAGGTAGGCGTCGATCGACGGTTTCGGGGCCTCGCTGTCGCGCACGGCCCGGGCGATGGTGATAGGGCTGATCTGGCCGAAATGAAGATGCGCCGAGAGTTCGCTCGTCTGATAAGGGGTTGGCTCATTTCGCAACCTGTCATAGTGCGGCAAACGATCGTGAAGGAACCGTTTGAGCCGCTTGAAGGCCTCGGACGTTCCGCCCTTGTATCCGTCGACCTCGCCGACGCCGCCCACCTTCAGCCGTTCGAGCAAGCCCTCCATCTCGATCGGCTCGCCGGCCGGGATTCGCTCATCGGCCCATCGAACGTGAGCGCTCACCTGAGGAGTGGGCTGGAGGTAGTCGTCCCAGAGCTTCTGGATCTTGGGCCGGAGCGTACGCGCCGCGTATTCCTCGCGAGGAAAGAGGATCGAAGGGACCACCACGTCGGCGTCGACCAGAACGAAAGGGACCTTGAGCCCATCAGCCACCCGCTTCCGCCACTCCTGCCCCACGCGGACCGGATTCTCATCCCCGACGACCAGGCTCGGTCGTACCTCGTCAACCAGCTTCAGGACGACCTGATCCGGCGGCCCGAGTCGAACCCGTAGCGGCACCCCCCGCGCGGCCAGATCGGCCCGCGCGTCCTCCAACCCCTCGACCAGGAACCGATAGTGCCGCCGCTGAGCTCCGGGGTAGTTGGCCGTGAGCCCGAAGACCGCGAGCACCGGAAGCTTGTGCTCGTTGCCGAGTACAATCGCCTCGTCAAGGGCCGGATTCTCCTTGCCCCGTTGCGCTCGCTGCATCCAGTAGAGCACGCACTGACCCAGCGGATCGGCCGCCCCCGTTCGGACCCACCGCACCCGCGCATCCTCGAGATTCCCATTCATCCGACGTGATCCGGCGGACCTGCTCATCATCCTTATCTCCTCAAACCCTCACAAACCCGCGTGGGAACGCCAGGTACCACCCTCAACGTCAAAGGTTCTTATAGGCGCCCTTCCAGATTCCGCGAGACTCGACCCGCCCGACAATCGCCACAATCGACTTCATCGCGAGTTCGTTTGCTCCGGGCGCAGAGTTCGTTTGCTCCGGGCGCGAGTTCGTTTGCTCCGGCGCGAGTTCGTTGGTTTCAGGCGCGAGTTCGTTCGTTCCCGGCCCGAGTTCGTTTGTTCCGGGAGCGAGTTCGTTCGTTCCCGGCCCGAGTTCGTTTGCTCCGGCGCGAGTTCGTTTGTTCCGGGCGCGAGTTCGTTTGCTCCGGGCCCGAGTTCGTTTGTTCCCGGCCCGAGTTCGTTTGTTCCGGCCCGAGTTCGTTCGTTCCCGGCCCGAGTTCGTTTGTTCCGGGCGCGAGTTCGTTTGTTCCGGGCACGAGTTCGTTGGTTTCGGGCGCGAGTTCGTTCGTTCCCGGCGCGAGTTCGTTTGTTCCGGCGCGAGTTCGTTTGCTCCGGGTGCGAGTTCGTTCGTTCCGGGCACGAGTTCGTTCGTTCCCGGCGCAGAGTTCGTTCGTTCCCGGCGCGAGTTCGTTTGTTCCGGGCGCAGAGTTCGTTCGTTCCACACCGCTCGAGGGAGAGGCGCGTACGATTGTGCCGGCCGTACGATGAGACCTCATCTGCACCCGGATTGCCAGGGAGCCGACGGCCCCTCATTCCTTTAATATCGGAGTTTTGGCCCTTTCCGTGGTCACAATCCGTGCGTACGCGCAGACGAACACCGGAGTTCGCCTTCCCGGCGGCTCCGGTTGCTGGGTTCAGTCGGCGGATTCTTCCGACGATCGAGCCTTGGGCTTCCGCGGCTCGACTCGCGGGCCTATGTCGGAGCCCGCTGCTCCCGGGACATCGCGACGATCCGGGAGTGACCGAGAACTGTGAACTCAACGGGGACACCGACGTCCCGGCCCGCGCCCGATCGCGACGAACCGGCAGGTGAGGACTCGGAATCGACGACGCGAATCGGTACGATCGGGGTGATAACACTCATGGCAACAACCCTGATTCGAACATCATGGTGTGGTGTCGGCAACGCCAGCGCCGCGGAAACGGGAACCGTGGGACGCCTCGCACGATTGAGTTATCGGCACGACCTTTCCAGGATATTGATAGTTTCTCGATAAAAATGAACGACAAACCCATTGAATTACATAGAGAAACGATTCAATCGCGAGGACTTGTGACTCGACAGGGCCGGCGAGAAAGCCCGGCCCACCCGAAGACCTCGGCCGGGCGTATCGCCATGATGTGGATACGAGCACGGAGACGCGGGGCACGTCTTCCGCCACGGCTTGCCGGGTTCGGTCTCGGCCTGGGACTGCTGGGAGCGGCCGGTCTCGCCATGATCGAGCCTCGGGAGCGGGGAGATCAGCCAGCGGCGCCGGTCCCGGCCCCGGGAGCCACGTCGCGGCTGCCGCGCGAGGACTTGCTGGTGTTCCGCGGGCCGGACGGCGGGACGCGGCCGGTACGAACGACCGACGACTGGTTGCGGCGTCGCGCCGAGATCGTGTCGAGTGCGGAGGCCGTCATGGGACGCCTGCCAGGACCGGAGAGCACCGGCGGTGCCCGCTCGCGATGCGGGTCGAGGATGAGGCCGACCTCGGGACCTATATCCGCCGGCTTATCACGTATGCCTCGGAGCTTGGCTGTCGGGTCCCGGCGTATCTGTTGATTCCGAAGTCCGCCCTCCGGGGCGAGCGTCGGGCGCCGGCCGTCCTGTGCTTGCACCCGACCGATAACGTGATCGGCCACGGAGTGGTGGTCGGACTTGGGGGGAAGGTCAATCGCGCGTATGCCAGCGAGCTCGCCGAACGCGGCTACGTGGCCCTGGCTCCGAGCTATCCCCTGCTCGCGAAGTATCAGCCCGACCTCCGGGCGCTGGGGTGGGAGAGCGGGACGCTCAAGGCGGTCTGGGACAACATCCGGGGGCTCGACCTGCTGGAGACACTGCCGTATGTCAAGGCCGAGCCAGGGGCGTTCGGGGCGGTCGGCCACTCGCTGGGCGGGCACAACGCCGTCTTCACGGCGTTGTTCGATGACCGGATCAAGGCCGTCGTATCGAGTTGCGGCCTCGATGCGTTCGTCGATTATTACGGCGGCGACGAGAACGTGTGGAAGCCCGAGAAGGGCTGGACGCAGACCCGCTACATGCCGAAGCTGGCTGTCTATCGCGGCAGGCTCGGGGAGATTCCCTTCGACTTCGGCGAATTGCTCGGCGCCCTGGCCCCGCGCCGAGTCATGATCAACGCCCCGCTGCACGACACCAATTTCCGGGCGGAGAGCGTGGACCGGATCACATCGGCCGCGCCCGCGTCTTCGCCCTCTACGGCCATCCCGAAAACCTGTCGGTCGAGCACCCCGACTCCGACCACGACTTCCCGCCCGAGATCCGGGCGGCGGCGTACGCGATGTTTGATTCTGCGACTCAAATGAGCATAGACGAACCGTTCGAGGACGTCAATTCGATGACAACGAGCCTGAGGACCGATCGCCGCGGCTTTCTGAAGCGGGCCGCCGCGGTCGCGGCCGGTCTGACCGCCGGCGCGCCTGCATTTGGGGAGGATCGCCCGATGCCGATCATCGACACCCACCAGCACCTCTGGAACCTCGCGCGGTTCCGGCTTCCCTGGATCAAGCCCGGCTCGAAGCTCGACCGAAGCTTCACGACCGACGATTACCGGAGCGCGACCGAGGGTCTGAACGTGGTCAAGGCGGTCTACATGGAGGTGGACGTCGAGCCGGCGCAGCAGTCGGAAGAGGCCCGGTGGGTGGTGGACCTCTGCCGATCGGGTGCAACACCGACGACCGCCGCGGTGATCTCGGGCCGGCCGGCATCGGACGGGTTCCGCGACATACCTCGCGCAGTTCAAAGAACGCGCCCGAGATCAAGGGGGTGCGCCAGATCCTCCACGCGCCGGGGACGCCCCCCGGCACCTGCCGCGACCCGAAATTCGTCGACGGCATCCGCGCCCTGGGCGAGACCGGCCTGATGTTCGACCTCTGCATGCGCCGGCCGAGCTTCCCGACGCGGCGAAACTGATCGACGACTGTCCCGGCACGTCATTCATCCTCGACCATTGCGGCAACGCCAACGTCAGGGCGAAGGACCGTTCGGCGTGGAAGGCCGACCTCGCGTCGGTCGCGAGCCGCGAGCGGGTCGTCTGCAAGGTGTCGGGGATCGTCGCCTCGACGCAAGGCGAGCCGTGGACCCCCGACGACCTGGCGCCGATCGTCAACCACGTCCTCGATGTGTTCGGCCCCGACCGTGTGATGTTCGGCGGTGACTGGCCGGTCTGCACCCTGGGTGCGACCTACAAGCAATGGGTCGACGCCTTGAAGACGATCGTGCGCGACCGGCCCGCGGCCGACCAGCGCAAGCTCTTCCACGACAACGCCGTGAGGGTCTACCGGCTCTGATGGCTCGCCGACGACCGAAAACCCTGTTTATTCAACAAGTTACGGCAAAATCCCCGTACGTTCACCCCGGCGTCCACTATTTTTTTCAGAGTTTTTTTCCGATTCTTCGAGGGAGCGGACACTTCTGAAATAGATAATAGAGTCAGTCTCGTCAATTCCGACTCTCCAGGGCAGATCGTCGAGCACGATGTCCGGTTTCACCCGCGCGGACCGCGGTCACTGGGAGTGTTGCGCCGACCGATCGGCGCGGCCCGAGCTTCACGCGTAGGGTCGTCGCTGAGCGATGCGAGGGGCCCATGATGTTGAGGAACGAGGGGCACGACCTGGGTATTCCGAACGGGACGGATGCCACGCATCGCCTGAGCGTCCTCCTGACGGAAGAGAACCACGTGGTTGCGAAAGGTCACGCCTTCCTCAGGCTGTTCCTCAAGGCCGAGCGACGGATCTTCGCCTATATCTTGACCCTGCTGCCCCATCGGGCCGACGCCGAGGACGTGCTTCAGGAAGTCAGCGCGATCCTGTGGGAGAAGTTCGACGAGCGGAACCCGCCGGAAAACTTCGTGGCGTGGGGATGCCGGATCGCCTACTTCCAGGTTCGGGTCTTCCGCCGCCGGAAGCAACGGCAGCGCGTCCTGTTCAGCGAGGCCGTGCTCGAGCACGTGGCCGAGACCCTCGAAGTGCAGGCCACGGCACTCCAGCTCGCGGAACGTATCGAGGCGCTCGACCGCTGTTTTCAGAAGCTGGGCCGGCGCGATCGCGAGCTCCTCGCCGAACGCCTCAAGGCCGGCGCGACCACCGAGTCGACCGCCGAGCGCATTGGTCGGTCGGTTGATACCATCTACAAGGCCATGGCGCGGATCCGGAAGGCCGTCCACGACTGCGTGACGATGGCCCTAGAGACGGAGAGTTAAATTGATGACGAACGGGTCCGAGGTGCGCAAACTTCTTGATTCCTTGTGCGACGAGACAATCACCCCCGAGCAGATGGGACGGCTCGAGGAGCTGATCCTGTCCGATCCGGCGGCCGAGGCGCTTTATATCGAGTACATGCAGATGCATGCCGGATTCCTGAGGGAGTTCGGCGGCGCGTCGACCGCGCCGGGGACCGAGGACGAGACAACGGGACCTGACCCCGGCATGCTCGCGGGAGAGGTCAAGAACCGGCATGCAGGTTCCGCGTCGCCTTCCCGATGGCCTCACGTCCTGTCGCATGTGGTGAAGTGGGGCGGGTGGGCCGCCGCGTTGTTCCTGGTCGCCATGTTCGCTCCGCTCGGCCCCTGGGGACGGCGAAATGGGCCGGTCGCGGTCGCGCCCTCGGCGTCGTTGCCGCCGTTGGCTTCCGCACGAGCGCCGGCGTCAGCCCCCGCGCCATCGCCGATACCAGTATCAGTGCCCGCGCCCGCGTCGAAAGTCGCGCCGGAGGAGGGTCTCGCCGTCGTCGTGGAGATCGCCGGGGTCGAGTGGGAGCCGAGCCAGGCGCGTCGGCCAACCCTGGGAAACGTCGTGCCGGCAGGCCGCCTGAGATTCCGATCGGGACGTGTCACTCTGGCGTTCCTCAACGGCATCTTGCTCACGCTGGAAGGTCCCGCGGACCTCGACGTGAAGTCGATCGACCGAGTCTTCTGCCATCAGGGGAAGCTCCGGGCGCAGGTTCCCGAAGGTGCCGAGGGGTTCATGGTCTCGAGCAAGGCTCGGACGTGGTCGACCTCGGGACCGAGTTCGGAGTGAACGTCGACACCGGCGGCAAGACGCGCGTGATGGTCTTCGAGGGAGAAGTCGAGGCTTCCATGCTGGACGCTTCCGGCTCGGCGCAGCGGAACCGGCTCGTCCGGGAACAGCGCGCCCTGGAGATCGACCCCGAAAAGCGCCAGATCCAGGTGACCGACGCACGTGCGGAATGCTTCACCAGGCTCCCGGAGCTGATCATTCCCCCCCTGTCGCTGGCACCTTCCTATCGCGATGCGGTCCTCGCGTCCCGCCCCTGGGGTTACTGGCGGTTCGAGGCGATGGCGGAGGACGCGGTCGCCAACGAGATCGACGGTGGCCCCCCGCTCCGGGCCAACGGCCGGCTCCGCCTTGTCGATGCTGGCGACAAGAAACATGACCGTGACCGTGAGCGGAATCGAAGCATCGCCTTCGAGGCCGACGCGGACGCGCCTTACCTGCTGATGGACGGGCTCTGGGCACCGCCGCGCGACCCCGGATACGCGGTCGAGCTCTGGTTCGCCACCGAGCGGATCGGCATCGCCGCGGTCGCCTCGCTGATCGCGCCCGGACACGTGAGGGTAAAGGATTACGCCCATGTCTTTCTGCTCGAGCTGAAGACGAGGAACCGCAATTCCATTCCGTTCCAGCGGGAGTCGATCCGTTTCCTTCACCGATGGCCTCCCGGCCTGGCCGGCGGCGACAACCTGTTCTCCGATAACTACCAGCCATGCCGCTGGCACCACGTCGTCGCCCAGACGAATGGCGACCAGATGGAGCTCTACGTGGATGGGACGCCGCTGCCTCCCCTCTCGATCACGGCGGACCACGCGACGGTTCCCTGTGAGCTGCTCATCGGCCGCCTCAAACCCTTGCCACCCCCCCCGGGCCACCCCGATGTCCGCCCGTTCGTCGGCCAGGTCGACGAGCTGGCCGTGTACGAGCATCCGCTCACGGCCGCGGAGATCCGGAGTCATTACCAGATGGGTGGAAAGTGGATGGCGCCTGATACGCACTAATACTAATATTTGTTAATTATATTACGAATCTTCTTAAAAGGAGGTGGTGTTTTTCACGATTATTTTAACACATCAACATTAGTCACGGAATAGCTTGAACCCTCTTGCCCGGGAGAGGGATGCGAACGCGGACCGGGCGACACGATTCCATCTCGCTCAGACGCCACCCCGAGAATGACCGGCTCCTCCCCCAGGATCGTGTCCTGCCGGCTCGAAGGGGAAATCGTTCCTGGTTTCCTGGTTTCTTCGTCGGCTCAAATCTCTCCGCCTCTATGCCCAAAAGGAGCGTGCCCATGCGCCGCCGCGGTTTCACACTGATCGAACTGCTGGTTGTCATCGCCATCATCGCCGTATTGATTGCCCTGCTGTTGCCGGCCGTGCAAGCCGCGCGTGAGGCGGCTCGACGAGCCCAATGCGTCAACAATCTGAAACAGATCGGCCTCGCGGTCGCCAATTACCACGACACGATTGGCAGTTACGCGCCGTGCGGTGATTCGGGAACGACCATCACGAAGACATTGCCCGAATACTACATCAGCCAGAAGGCCCGCATTCTTCCCTACCTCGAACAGCAGGCGCTGGCCAATTCGATCAACTACGTGGCGCAGTATAATAGCCCCATCCTGGCGACCGTGCGGGTCACCACGGTGAACACGTTTCTCTGCCCGTCAGACGGAAACATGCCGACCCAGCCGAGCATGACCGTGACCACGACGGGCGGCGCGACCAATTATCCCAACAACATGGGCAAGGACATCCGGCTGAATGGCTACGTCCTGACCGGACCGACGTACTTCATCGGCAACACGACCGAGTCTCTCTGCGCGGGGGGGACCGCCTCATCACCGCTCAACGGGGTCAAGTCGGTCGCCTCGGTCACGGATGGGACCAGCAATACCGTGGCGTACAGCGAATTCGTCAAGGGCACGGGCTCCCTCACCAACGCGAATCCCCGTGCCCTGGTCTATAGCGGGTTATCCGGAAGCAACTCGTGCAGCTTCATCAGCCAGGTGCCGTACCCGGATTACGCGTTGAACCAGAATTGCCAGACCAGCGCGAATACCGCGGGGTACGCCACCAAGGGGCGGATCTGGCTCAGCGCGGTTTCCGGCGATGGAGGCGGATACGTTCACACGATCCTGCCCAACAAGAAATCGTGCTTCTTCGGCACCGGCTGGCCCGGCACCCAGGCGTACGTCGACATCGGCGTGAGCTCGAACCACCCCGGCGGTGTGAACTGCCTGTTCCTTGATGGGACGGTCCGGTTCGTCAAGGATAGTGTGAATTACGTCACCTGGTACGCCCTCGGGACCGTGGCGGGGGGCGAGATCATCGACGCGTCCTCGTTCTGAGACGGATCTTGATCGATGGGAAAAATGGGGTAGGGCCCGGCCGACCTGAGCCGGGCCTTGCCTCCGACATTGATCGCGAGAGAAATATCGCCTGCTTGCGTGATGATTTTCTGATGTTCGTGATTCCGATTGTGGGTAAGGTGGTCCGTATGAGAGAATCGCGATCAAGCGGTTTGTTGATGGAACGTTGATAGTGAAGGGGACGTGAAATGGCTGTCAGTCTGGCGTGGATGTGGATGGTGGCCGGTGCGTCGGTGGCCGGTCTGGCGGGGGCCGAGGGGAGCCTGGAGCCGGGTCGGACGGCCACGGTCCTGACCATTCCCGCACCCGAAGCGGCGCGTACGGTCGCCCTGGTGATCGCACTGGAGCAACCCGGCGCCCTGGCTCCGGCCGCGCCCCTTTCCGCTACCGTTAACATCGGCGGCACCACACTGAGCAAGGACCTGCACCTGGGCGATCCCGACGTCACCTGGCTCGTCCGGCAGCCCGTCGGCGCCGCGCTCCGCGTCGCGCTCGACGCGGCCAAGGTCGAGCGCGGCCCCCTGCCCTACACGATAACGGCCACCGAGGTCGGTGAGGATCAAGGCGACGCCGTCACCTTCGAGGCCGAGCCCAACGACCGGTACCAGGACGCCAACCCGATCACGCTCGGCCAGACGCTTTACGGCCTGGCCGACGATCGCCCGTACCTGCCGATCGGCGACGTCCCCACACCCGCCGAAGCCTCGGCCGGGCAGGACTGGTTCACGTTCGAGTTCGCTTCCGAGACGCCAAAGCTCGGCTACTTCGCCCTCGAGTTCGTCGACAAGGACGTGCCGCCCGACGTCCGACTGTTCGTCGTCCACGACGGCACGCTCGTCGAATACACACAGGGGATCGACCCCCAGAGCTCTCAGCGCGAACGGCCGCCCCGCCCCGGCGCGAACAAGTTCACCACGCGGGTGCTCAAGAAGGGCCGGTATTATGTTCATGTTGACGCCTGCCAGCCCGAGTACCAGCTTCGGACCAAGCTCTTCGACGTCCCTCCGTACCTGACCGCGGAAACGCGCCCGAAAGGCGACGCCCGGCGAGCTGTCCGAGGCCACCGTCAAGGCGGTCCGCGCGGCAATGGACTTCCAGCTTCTGGCCGGCGATAGCTGGCACGCGAACACGCCGCGCAAGGGACACCCGATGGACCGGGTGGCCAACCCGCACCACGAGACCTCAACCTGCCTGGGTTGTCACGCGACCCATTTCACCACTCAGTCGGCGATGGCCGCGGTCCGCGCGGGGTACAAGGTCGAGCAGCCGCTGGCGCTCCGGTTTCTGACCGAGCGCCTGGCCAATAACCCGGTGCCGTTCCACGGCTACCCCGAGGCGCTCTGGGCCCGCATGATTCCCGCGCCCGCGAACGTCATGGGACGGCTCTCGACGATCGTGATGGACCACGAGGACCTCGTCGACGGCCATCCGCGCGACAACCTGCACCGGGGGGTCGCCGAGTTCCTGAAGCTCTATTACGACGGCCGGACGACGATTCCGCCCGACGAATCGAACGGCAACAACCCCGTCAGCCGCTACAAGGTCGCGAGCGACGCCTGGCGGCAGCTCGACAACGTCGCCCGGCGGACCGGCTCGGCCCGATACCGCGAGACCCGCGACCTCGTCGCCACCCTTCTGCCCCTGGGCGAGCCCTCCAACACCCGCGATCTGGCCGCGCAGACCATCGGGCTCTGCCTGGTGGACAAGGCCGGCTTCGCTGACAAGATCAAGGTTAACGTCGCCCGGCTGCTCGAACTCCAGCAGGCCAACGGCCACTGGCCGATTAAGTTCGACACCAGGCTCCCCGGCGCGGTGATGCAGACGGGTGAGAGCCTCTACTGCGCTGCGCTCGCCGGCCTGCCGGCCGATCATCCGTCGGTGCACCGGGGCGTTGTCGCCCTGCTCACGGCGCAAAAGCCGTTCGGCGGCTGGCTCGACCTGAACCCTTATGAACAGTTTCAGACGCCCTTCCGCGAAACACAATGGTCTTTGATCGCGCTTGCGACCCTTTATCCCGGTCCCGGCACGCATGGCTGGAACGGGCCGCTCGGGCCGCAACCGACGGAGTTGCGGACGGATTCGGCCGCACACCTGATCGACGACCTGGACCGGATCTGGGACGAGCCGGGTGCCGGACTGATCGACCAGATCGGCACTCAGACCCGGCACGAGAGCCCCCTGGTCCGGTACGCGGCTTGCCGGGCACTGGGTCGGCTCGGAGTGATGCCTCCGCTGGCGACCCTGGGCGACACGAGCAAGGTGGTGCAGCGGGCCGCGGCCGAGGCGCTTCGGTCGGCGGGGAACCGGGCGTCGGCAGCGTCGCCGACGGGCGCGACCGACGCTCAGAAGGCCGTCGCCGAGATGATCGCCGACGCGTTGAGGTCGCCCGACGACCGGGTCCGGCGCGGTGCCACGCGAGTCTTCGCCGCCCACTTCCGCGACCTCTCGCAGGAGTTGCCCCTGGCCAACCGATTGCTCGAACGGCTCGACGACCATGACCCCGTTGTCCAGATGCAGGCCGTCAAGGGGCTCTGGCGCTGGTGGTACTGGCGTGCCGACCTCGCGACCCGGAACACGATCGAGGACGCCCTGATCGCGCACCTCGCCACGCCGCTTCATCCCTGGGTCAGGCGCAACCTGATCGAGGCTCTGTACATCATTGGTGATGAGAACATCCGATATCTGTACAACAACTGGATTCCCTCGCTTCCGACCAGCGAGATCCGCCAGCGCGCCACCAACGCCCAGCACGCGACGGTCAACCGCCTGGGTGGGAAATTCACCGAGGTTCTGAACGGGGGCAATGCGCTCCAGCGCGAGGGTATCCTGCGGGCGATGTCCGAGTTTCACGAGCGGCCGGTCATGGGTGGGCGGATCGGGAATGATCTTGAGCCGATCCTCTTTTATGAAGAAATGCTGCCTCGTATATCGACCGCGATCGACCGACAGCTCGACGACCCCGATCCGACGATCCGCCGACTCGCCTTGCAGGCTCTTGTGACCTTGCGCGGCGATCGCGAACCGTCGGTCGCCCACGCGGTCCTGGCCCGGCAGGGAGATCCCGATCCGGACGTGCGAGACTGGGCGGCGATCATGGCCAAGGAGTTCCCGATCAAGCTCAGGGCCGGAACGAGGACCGAGCCGGCGCTCCAGGCGGCGCTCGACGACCTCTTGAAAAACCCGGTCCCCGAGGCGCAGGCGGCGGCCCTGTCGGTCATCGAACGGCTCGGGCCTTCGAAGGAAAAGGATCATGACGACGGTCGCGCCGATGCGATCCGTTCGCGGCTCGACGCCGATCCGGCTAAAGTCCGCGCGGCGGCCTTGCGGGCGCTGTCATCGTTCCCGGCGCTGCTGGGCGACCAAACGGTCCGCGCGTCGATCGTCAGGGCGCTCGGAGATGACGACGTCGATACCCGGGTCGCGGCGGTCCGTCTGTCGATCGATCACAACGGGATCGCTCCCGATGCCGCGATGCGTAAGGCGCTCGAAGACCCCTCGCCGGCGCACCGGATCGGGCTGCTGGGCCTGTTCGCGACGAAGAAGGCGTATGCGGGTGACCTGCGACTGGTGGGCCTGGTGAGCGACGCCCTGGACGAGGACGACCGGGGGGTCCGCGAGAAGGCGCTCCAGGTGATCCAGTCGAATCCGAGCTTGGTGGCCAACCCGGCGGTCGCCGAGGGCCTGAGCGATCTTTCGAAGTCGGACAACCCGCGCCAGAAGGAAATGGCAACGGCCCTCCTGAAGAGCCGGGGCCGATCGAGCGCCGCCGGCGCGGGGGCCGAGCGGCTCGACCTGTCGTTCTTCGCAGCCAAGGTGTTGCCCATCTTCAACCAGGCCGGTGAGGACGGTCAGAGCTGCGTCGGCTGTCACCGATCGCACTCGATTCTGAAGCTGGTCCCTCCCCGCAAGGACGGCACCTGGGCCGCCGACACCATCCGCTCCAATTTCCGCGCGGCTCTGAAGGTCGTCAACCTGGCCAACCCCGCCGAGAGCCTGCTGTTGCGCAAGCCGACCTGGGAGGCCGCCGAGGAGGCCGAGGCCCAGAACGACCCCTCCAAGAGAGCCCACGCCGGCGGCATCCGGTTTGAGGCCGGCACCTCCGCCGAGTACCAGTCCATCCTCGACTGGATCAACGGCGCCCGGCTCAAGCCCGCCGCCCCCAGCGCGAACGAGGCCGCCTCGCGGTAAGGCCCTCCCTCTTACTATCGATCCGTTCATGACCCGGGCCGCCCTTCTCCTGAAGGCGTGGCCCGGGTCCACGTTCCTCGCGCGGAATCGGCGTCCCCCATGCCCCGGCATGGGGGACGCCGAATCTCCATTCATGCACACAAAGCACCCAGAAACATTGAAGTCGGGCACGGTTTTTTCAGTTTGTAAATCTTTTTGGCAACCGTCCGCCCCTGCCGAGATCCAACTTTGCGGGGGAAATGCCCGTGATCAGGCGAAAGGAGCCGTCGAGTCACCCGCATTCTTCATCCTATCTTCGTCCAAGAATCGCACACGGATCTGGCCGCGATGCCTAAAATCGTGGCATCTCCATGCATGGCTCTCCCATCGAAAAATCGCAACGTATGGACAGCCGCTCACACCCCGCCCGGTAATGCGGCCTTCCTCTGGTTGGTATGGATTCGTTTTCCATTGATCATCTTCGCTCTGGATTCGAGGAGCCTTTCATGACCGAGACGCTACGTGGTACCCGACGACACGGCTTCACACTGATCGAGCTTCTGGTCGTGATCGCGATCATCGCGGTCCTGATCGCCCTGTTACTTCCCGCGGTTCAGGCGGCACGCGAAGCGGCCCGGCGGGCGCAGTGCGTCAACAACCTGAAACAACTGGCGCTGGCGTCCATGAACTACGAGAGTTCCAATAGCTGCCTGCCCGGCAACTCGTACTCGGGACAGACGGGCAATATCTATCCCAACTTCAGCGTGTTCGTCCGTACAGCACTCTACTGGGAGCAGTCGGCGATCTACAACGCCACCAACTTCTACCTGACCAATTTCGACTGGCCGAACATCACGATCGCTGGCATCAAGGCCAATGTCCTGGCCTGTCCGAGCGACCCCTGGCAGCAACAATTGATCAGCAGCTCCACTCCGAACGCCAGCTTCAGTTCGGATTACAATTCGGGCATCCTTGCCGCCAATAAATACTATCAAACCTTCACAAGCTATGCGGCCGTTCAGGGTACGTTCAACGGCACCTATCAGGTGCAGTACGGGGCTGGAGAGCTCTCCCAGTACAACGGCGTGATCTACAACGACAGTTCGACGACGATCGCTAGCATCACCGACGGGACGAGCAATACGCTGATGTTCGGCGAGCACGCGATCACGTTGATGCCAAAGTATGCGACCGCGAAATACTACAATTCCGACGGCGGATGGCAGCAGTGCCACTGGTTCGACACGATGATCGCCGCATACTATCCCCCCAACACGCAGAGTGCCGGAAACGTCGGGAAGTACGCTGACCTCTATCAGGGACAGGCTTCAAGCCTGCACCCCGGGGGGTGTAACTTCGCAATGTGCGACGGCTCGGTCAAATTTCTCAAGAACACGATCAATTCGTGGGCTTTCAACGCCGGATCGACGAACGGCCTCTATGGCGACTCAACGCCGATCGGCGTAACCTACACGAATTATATCTACGCATACGGACCCACGACCGTGCCCGGCGTTTATCAGAAACTGGCCACGCGGGCCGGTGGCGAGGTGATTAGCTCGGACGCCTATTGATCGGGTCGGGGCACATGGCATTGCCTTTGAGCCGGTCAAGTCGGTTTCGATGAGTTTTCTCCCCGGGGCCGGGCCGTCGACGACCCGGCCCCGATCCATGCGCGCCTAGGGTATTTTATGAATCATTGGCTGATCCGACTCCTGCCGGCCGCTCTCGCTCTCATGGTTCTCGGCTGCGGCCCCTCCTTGCCTCCGCCTCAAAAGATCGTGCAAGGGCCGCACAATGGAATCACGCTCCTCCTACCGGATGATCTTGGCGTGGTCGAGATCCTCAACGAGCCGGAAGTCAGCGATCACAGGAACCCCAAACCCACCTCGATCGTGCTTTACTTCCTCAAGGACGACGGCAAGACTCCGCTGACCTCACCGTCGAATGTGACGATGGACGTGAACGCCGCCCGGGGCCGGTCCGAGAAGCTGGCACTCAAACCCGATCCCAGAACGGGCGACCCTTTCGGGTCGTGCCGGTTCGTCACGCCGACCGGACCCTATATGCTCGACGGTTTGCGCGGGCAGCTTTTCGCCAGGATCGACGGACGGCAAGTGAGTTTACCGTTCCAGGGCCGCTGATGGCACGCGGCGGCTCCAGGGTTGAGCCGCAGCGCGGTTTGGGAGATAATCGCGAGGTCGTCCCAACCCGATCCGACGCCGCTCCCCACCGCACGCGCTCGACCTGGAACCGGAACGGAAGATCCATGCGCCTCGCCTTCAGCACCAACGCGTACCTCCGCTACCCGTTTGAAGAGGCCGCCGAGCGGATCAGCTCGTTCGGGTACGAGGGGCTCGAGCTCCTGGCCGACGTGCCCCACGCCTGGCCCGCGGGCTTGCTCGAAGGGCCGAAGCAGGCGATTCGCACGGCCCTGGAACGGAACCGGCTGACGCTCTCGAATATCAACGCGTTCATGATGAACGCGATCGCCGACCATCGACAGCCATACTGGTATCCGTCGTTCATCGAGCCCGACCCGAACTACCGGCAAGTCCGCATCGATCACACGAAGCGCGCCCTGACGCTCTGCGCCGAGCTGGCGCGCCCCACATCACGACTGAGCCGGGCGGGCCACTGGCGCCGGGACAGTCGCGACAGCAGGGGATCGACCTGTTCGTCGAGGCGCTCAAGCCGCTGGCCGAGCATGCGCATAACCTGGGGGTCCTGCTCCTGATCGAGCCCGAGCCCGAGCTCTTGGTCGAGACGACCGACCAGTACCTCGAGATCGCCGAGCGGGTGAACGCCCCGTCGATCGGCCTGAACTTCGACGTCGGCCACGCCTTCTGCGTCAAGGAAGACCTGCCCTGCGCCATCGCCAAGCTCGCCCCTCAGATCCGCCATTACCACTTCGAGGACATCGCCGCGACCCGGGTCCACCATCACCTGGTCCCCGGCGCCGGGGTGATCGACTTCGCCGAGGTGGTGGCGTCGATCCGCGCGACCGGTTACGACGGCTGGCTGACGGTCGAACTCTATCCCTATCTCGACGATCCCGACGCCGCCGCGCGTCGGGCGATCGAGGTTCTCGGCCCGCTGGTCCATCCCGATCCCGACCGGAGTCCGAACGAGACGGCCGGACGATCATGAGGATCACGAACCGCCTCAAGCCTTACCTTCAGCTCGTCCGGTTACCCAACGTCTTCACCGCCGCGGCCGACAGCCTGGCGGGCTGGATGCTCGTGCGGGGCAACCTCGAACAACCCGGTCGTTGGCTACCGCTCGTCCTGGCGTCGATGTCGATCTACGCGGCCGGGATCGCGCTCAACGACTGGTTCGACTATGCGATCGACCTTCAGGAACGACCCAACCGGCCGCTTCCCTCCGGGCGGATCTCGCGGCGGTTCGCGGGATCGCTGGGAATGGCCTTGCTCGTACTTGGACCGGTACTGGCGGCCCTGAGCGGCTCAATCGCCAGCGCGGCCACCGCGATCATGCTGGCGGCGTGCGTCCTGGGTTACGACGCGGGCTTGAAGCGGACGTGGCTCGGCCCCGAGGTGATGGGCGCCTGCCGGGGGCTCAACCTCCTGCTCGGTATGAGCCAGGCGCCGTCGTTCGGGGGGCCGATTGCCTGGCTGGTGGCGGGCTCAATGGTCGTTTATGTTGCCGGCATCACCTGGATCAGCCGGTCCGAGACCCACTCCGGCGCACGGCGGGTGTGGCCACGGGCCTGGGGTTGGAGATCCTGGCAATCCTGGGCCTGCTCGCCGCCGCGCTCCAGCCACGTCGTTTCCCACATCCCCGGCCCGAGACCGCGATCGTGGCCCCCGAAGGATTACTCGTGCTTCTGCTCGTGGCGCTGGTGGTCAGTCTGGCCGGCGGACAGGCGTTGCGCGAGCCGGTGCCGGATCGGATTCAAAAGGCGGTGAAAACGGGTGTGCTCTCACTCGTCTGGCTGAACGTCGGCGTTGTCCTCGCCGTCCGCGGCCCCGCCCTGGCGCTGGCCGTCGCGTTGCTCTGGCTGCCGGCGTTCCTGCTGGGACGATGGCTTTACTCGACCTGATTCCAATGCTCTACCCTACCCCTCGGCGGATTTCATCGACGCAAAGGAGAATCGTCGGCACTGCGAGAAGAACGCTAGCGGGTTGTCGTAGACGATTTTGCGGATCAGGGCCTCATCATGGCCGCGCGAGCGCATCTCGAAGATGAACTCGGGGACGGCCAAAGGGTCGCTGTGTCCCCAGTCGCCGGCCGAGTTGACCATGATCCGGTCGGTGCCGAACATCTCGATCATGTCGGCCGCGCGGGCTGGGGTACACTTGGTGGTTGGGTAAAGGGTCATCCCGACCCAGTGGCCGGCGTCGAGTGCCAGGCGGATCGTGTGCTCCTCGACATGGTCGATACACACGCGCCTCGGGTTTGATCCGGGGCTCCCCGCGAACCATGTCGAGGATCATGCGGGTTCCCTGGTACTTGTCGGCCAGGTGCGGCGTGTGGACCAGCACAAGCTCATTCAATCGCGCGGCAAGCTCGAGGTGTTCGAGGAACACGGTCGCCTCGTTCTTCGTGTTCTTGTTCAATCCGATCTCGCCGATCCCGAGCACGCTCCGCGCATCAAGGAACTCGGGGATCATCTTGATCACCTCGTGCGCCAGGGCCACGTTCTCGGCCTCCTTGGCGTTGATGCAAATCCAGGTCCGGTGCTCGATCCCGTAATTCCGCGCCCGCCCCGGCTCGAACCCGGTCAACTGGCGGAAGTAGTCGCGAAACCCCTCCGGCCCCGAGCGATCAAACCCCGCCCAGAACGCCGGCTCGCTCACCAGCACGCACCCGGCCAGCGCCATCCGCTTGTAGTCGTCGGTGGTGCGGGAGACCATGTGGATGTGCGGGTCGATGTATAGCACGATATCATATCTCCTTACTTGGTCAAGACTTGCGTGTTGACTGCAACGAATCTCGTCCCGAGATCGATCCTCGTTCTCAATATCCTTTCCATCACTCGGCCCGCGTCAGCATGCAACCGTAGGCCTCGAACAGTATTTTCCTGATCTCTGGCGAGAAGAACCAGTTCACGATGGCGTCATGCCCTGGGCACGGCAGTTCCCAAAAGGCGTTCGACAGCTTGTTTTGGGGCAAGCTCCCGACGTTCTCCTCGAAGTAAGCAAGCACGGCCTCTGGGCTTTTCGCGATCTGTTCCAGATATGGCATGATGTCAAATTCCATCCGGGCGATCGCACACATCCAGTTGCCGAGCGCGTGGTAATCCCCAGATTCGATAACCGAACCGATCACGGCTTCAAGATACTGACTGGGCTTTTGCAAAGTCAGGATAACCCCAACTGGGCCACGACATGATCATAGGGCCGCTCGAATCGGGTGACTTGCTCGATCGCCCAGGAGAGCGTCGTACGCAGGGCTTCCCTTGCCATCGCTCGACAGGCTTCGCCGATGGTCATCAGCCGATGAAGTGCCCACTCCTTCGCACGGCCCTGCTTCAACTCGCCCATGAGCAGACTGTACGCCAGCATGACCAGGTACATGTGCCGGGTCTGGCCCTGGACATCACGCAGCTGACAGTCACCCAGCCCGAGTTGCTGCTTGCCGTCCCGATGGAAGGTCTCCGTTCCCGTCCAGCGATGGCGGTACACCCGCACGATCCGACTCACCTCCCAGGTGATCCGGTTCGTCACCAGGATCTTGCAGCACCGTTCGTCGTTGCGGTAATGCCAGAGGATCACCACCCGAACCTTGTGCTTCACGTCGGGGATCCGCACCGTCGCCGTGAAGTACCACTGGCGGCGGTCGCCGATCCGCATCTCCTTGCGGTCCGCGGCCGGGATCGACGCCGCCAGTTCGTTGGCCTTGAGGATCTGCCCCTTCCACTCCAGCTTGCGGTTGGTCTTGAGGTCACCGACGTACCCTCGGGGTCGCCCGAACCGGTCCTTCTTGGCATCAATGTGGTTGAGGACCTCGGCGCTGGTGAAGTAGCAGTCCATGGCGAAATCGCCGGGGATCTGTCGCTCGCACACCCAGTCGATCAACTCGCAGCACAAGGCGGTGTGGTTGCGGAACGGTTCCCCCATCGCCTCGCAGATCTCCTGCTTGCGGAAGAGGCGGAACTCCAGGGGGTAGTGCTTGCCGCTGGTGCAGACGTAGTTGACGAAGAGGTAGTCCTGGGCGATCTTGTTCCGCTCCTCGGCGTGGTCCCAGTACCACCCGGCGTCGGGGATCAACATCCCGTCCCGGTCGACCAGGGTGTTGTCGATGGGGATCACGCCCTGGTCACTGTAGCGAGTGGAGGGGTCCTTCTGGAGCAGGCCCAGTCGCCGCTGGTTGAGTGTCTCCACATCCCAGGGGGCGTCGGTCAGGAACCGGTTGAGACAGGACTGGTCGGTGGTCTGGGCGAACTCGTCATGGATGCCGAGGACGGTCTTCCGCTCGGCGACGAAGAGGCCGGTGAGGTACTCGGCGAAGTGGCGGCGCTGGCACTCGTTGGCGAAGAGGTCGCCGTACTGGGTCAAAGCCTCCTGGACGAGCTTGGGGTATTCGATAATCCCTGGCATGATCGCACGCTCCGCAGTCCAACTGCGCCAGAGCAAATCAGGGTCAAAACGAACCGGTTTTACCTATTTTAACGCCGCCGCAGAACGGTTTGCAAAAGCCCAGATACTGATTCAACGCGGAACGCTGAGCGTCGGTCCACAAGTCGGGATTAGCGCTCTTTATCGCCCGGCCCGTTACCTCGGGGTCCGGCCACCACGACGAGTCAGTCGCCGTTATCTCCAGAATGCGCGGCAGGAAGTACAGATAGTCAGCAACCTCCCCGACGGTCAGGAACGCGGATGAGGCGTAGGACGCGAGTTCCTCCGGGGTGATGGCCCGAAGGCTCTTCGCCAGTAGGACGAAGATATCCTTCTTGTCGATGCAGCAGGGGCAGCCGTCGATGTGTCGCGGCCTAGGGTTCTTCGCGAACGCCCGGTAAAGCTGCTCAATGGTATCTTGGACAGTCTGCATGATTTCCCCCGGGCGAGGTTGATTATTCACCAGCGAGCACAGCGACAACAAGTGATACAGACGAGAACGCTGGCACACCGGAGGCCTGTCACGAGTCGTCACGAATTAGTCACGAGTTCTGTGGAAAGGGTGGAAACGATGGCCAATCCGCCCCGCTCCCGTTTCGCCGCGATCTGACGTAACCCCTTTTCAGGAAGGAAAACTAGTTCTCGTTCCAGTGACATAAATTGTGGAAACCGATGCATAAACTTATCGATATTCACTCATTAAACAACATGCGGCCGGATGTCATGGTCTACGCGTACGACTCGATACCATCGATGACATGCGGTATGAACATTACTAATTTCCACTCCTGGCCTGTAACGAACCCGGCATCGTTTCTTCGGGGTGGATCGTTCGGCCGCCAGAGAAAGGCACTGAACCTCGACATAACAAGCCGCCATCTTCACTCAGGTTTTGGACCGAAGGATCAAGAGACGAATTTCGTTCCGATCCCAGCCTCACGTCGGAGCGCCCGGTTGTATCGGCGGGTAGATGTAAGCCCCGTCGATGTCGACCCCTCCGAGTGTTGATTCACCCAACCGGGTCATTCCCGGATAAGGCCTGGGATTCGGCACCGCGAACGGGCGGTTCGGAACCTTCGTCTTGATTAGCTCCAGGACCGATCTGGCGAGGGATTCACACAATCCGACGACTCGGATGTCCAGCAACAGGTCTGGCATCCTTCGCAGGTTCTCCTGAACGAGGCGGTAGGCCACCGCGGGACCTTCCTGGTCCACGATGGGAGAAACCCGGTACAGGAACCACTTCCCCTCGTCGGTAAGCCTCGTCTCGAACGCGACGCGGACATCGAACCCGCCTGCCATGAGCGCCTCGATGAGTCGCTTGCCACACCCGGTCGGTTCGCTCACCACTGCATCCTGATCCATGGGAGCACCCCGTGGTGACATCGGAAGTGACCGAAAAAAACGCCTTCAATCCCGGGTCCGCGGCCATGGCGCTCTCTCGCGAGGCATTCAATCCGGCCAGTCCGACGAGGCTCACGATAGCATACGTATAGTAGTTCGACGAAAAATTCTTGTCCGGGAACGCGTCTGTCGTCATCAACCTCTTGATGATACACGCCTTGAGCGCAAGTTCCACGGCATCCCCGGCCAGGGAATCGACTCCGTCCCACATCCCAGGGTCGAGCAAAGCTTTGGCTTCGACCAGCCGGTCCTCAGCCAGTTTCTGAAACTCGGCCCTCGTCTCTATCAGCTTGCTCAACAGGCGATCTCCGAAACTTTACGACACTCCCTGCCATCCAGATACCGCAGTTCTCGTATCCTACGATGATCGCTCATCGCGGTCGAGGATCGGCGGCATGGGGCAATCGAGCGCGTCTGCGATGGCGCGGAGGAGTTCGCCCTCCTCGATGGTGATCCGGCCGTCGGCGCCGATGCACGCGGCGCAGGCGTGCAGGACCTGCTTTTTGAGGGTGGGGACAGCGGCCGAGAGCGTGTTCAGGGCGGCGTCGAGCCGGCTGAGATCGAGGGATGACTGGGCATCGATCGAGAGGACGGGCCGGAGGTCGGGACCGGACCAGCCAAGAACCTGCACACCGGCGTCAAACGCGCGGGCGACGGCCTCGGGGGTGGAACCGCCGTGGCGGGCCAGGGCCGAAAGTAAGACTCCGGTCGGCTCGACCACCCGGGCGATCGTCGTGGGTCTCTCGGCGGGCGCCGCGGGCCGCATGAAGTGGTTGACGACATGACGGAGCAAGAGCCGCTGGAGGGCGTACTCGAAAAGGGTCACCGTGCGGTCGGACTCGGCCAGCAAGCGCACGCTCACCATGAAATCGCGCACCTGTGAGGGCGACATCTGGCGCAGGGCAGGAACGGCCAGTTCGACCAGCGGCAGGCGCGTCTCGGGAGCCAGCCGCGCGACCTCGGGAAGAACCCTCCGTACCTCGCGCACCGCGGCCGGGAGCACGTTCGCATCGAGCCATGTCAGTTGCGAGTTCCGGAGCGGCTCGGCCGGGTCGAGTAGCAGGGCGTAGACGACGGCCTGGGCGCCGAACGGGTCGCGAACCGCGTCGGCCAGCGTCGGCGCTATCTCATCGAGCAAATCGGTGGCATAGGCGAGCTGCGCCGGGGCGATCGTGCCGACACCTTTGATGGCTTCGGCGGGGTTGAAGGTCATCACGCGCGGACGCGGTTGATGACTCCGAGCCTTTACGACTTCTTCATCCCCGGGCGGGTCGAAACGGACCCGCGAGAAATCGCCGTCGAAGGAGGGATCGATCCGTCGGATACGCTCGACCAGAGGGGGATGCGTCGCCAGCAGGCCGAAAAGCTGACCGAAGCCACTGCCGACGGCGTTGCCGAAGAACATGTGGCTCGCCTCCTCGGCGCGAGGCTCACGGATGGTCGAGCCCTCGGCCAGCGCGCCGATCTTCTTGAGGGCGCCGGCGATGCCTTCGGGGTTGCGGGTGAACTGCACGGCCGAGGCGTCGGCCAGATATTCCCGCTGTCGAGAGACCGCGGCCTTGATCAGGTCGCCGAAGAAAAACCCCACATAACCGATGATGTAGAGCGCCAGCCCGATCAAGGGGAGCGGGTTGACCCCCTTGCGGTCGTCATCCCGGTCGCTCTGCACGACGACGGTGTTCGAACTACGGAAGAGGATCCAGCCTGTGAGGCCGATCAGCAGGATGCCGAAGAGGACGCCCATGAGCCGCAGGTTGAGCCGCATGTCGCCGTTAAGAATGTGGCTGAACTCATGGGCGACGACTCCCTGAAGCTCGTCGCGATTGAGCCGGCGGATACAGCCCGCGGTGACAGCGACAACGGCATCGCCCGGCGAGTGGCCAGCGGCGAAGGCGTTGATCCCGTCTTCCTGATCGAGCAGGTAAACCGGCGGGACCGGCGTGCCGGAGGCGATCGCCATCTCCTCAACCACGTTCAAGATCCGGCGCTCGTCGGGGTCGTTGGTCTGAGGATGCACAAGCCGGCCGCCGAGCAACTCGGCCACGGAATGGCCGCCCCCCACCAGCGAAGCGGTCTTGTACAGGCTGCCCCCCGCGATCAGGGCCGCCGTGCCCGCCGCGACCGCACCGAAGAGCTGTGGGTCCCAGAGCGCGGCGAGCCCTGGCCCGCGCCATGACCAACCGACGGCCCGGCCACCTGCAAGACCGCCGCGACGGCCACATAGACGGAAACGATGATCAGAACGACCGCGAGCACGAAGTAGACGATCAGGCGGCCGGTCTTCCGCCGCGCGACGTCCTGGTTCTGAAAGAAATCCATGCCGACATCCGCCTCATCCCACCCGAAAAAAGTAGCCAATCAGGCTCAGAACGACACTCGGGCGCCTCGCGCTCCTTGGGCGACTCGATCTCGAAAAGTGTGGCCGGGGCGAACCCTCCCAGACCGGCGATGAGCGAGGCGGGGAAGAGCTCGCGCTGGGTGTTGTAGGTCATCACGGCGTCGTTATAAGCCTGACGCGCGAAGGCGACCTTGTTCTCGGTCGAGGTCAGCTCTTCCTGGAGGGCGAGCATGTTCTGGTTGGCCTTGAGATCCGGGTAGCTCTCAGCCAGGGCGAAGAGCCGGCCCAGAGTTCCCGAGACCTGCGTCTCGGCGGCGCCCAGGTTGTTCATGGCGGAAGATTCGCCGGGGCTCGCCGCGGCTTTCTGCTGAGCGGTGACCGCCTGGTTCCGCGCGTTGATCACGGCCTCAAGCGTCTCGCGCTCGTGGCTCATGTATCCCTTGGCGACCTCGACCAGGTTGGGAATCAGATCGTACCGCCGCTTCAACTGGACGTCGATCTGGCTGAAGGCGTTCTTGTAGCGGTTGCGCAAGGTCACCAGTGTGTTGAATGTCCCGATCCCGAAGAGGACCAGGACGACCGCCAGGGCCCCCAGGCCGATCAGGATCGCGGCGGCGGTGGAAAGAGCAAGCAGAGGCGTCATGACGCTGACTCCGAGGTATGCGGATCGCCCCAATCGGACGGCCGGCCCGATACGTGGCGAGCGGCGCGGGACGATGGAATGGATCACCCATGCCGACCCTGATGTCTTTCGACCTAAAGGCCGGATTCTTACGATCACCAAAGATTCATTAAATCAGATCGGAAGCCATGCCCAAAGAAGTCGCCCGTCGGCATAATAAGGGATCGACATCAAGCGGAGGTGACAAACATGGTCGATGATGGCGATGCCTGGCGTGAATCGTGCCAGGTCCCAGGCTATGAGATTCTCCGGCCTATCGGACGGGGAAACATGGGCAAGGTTCTTCTGGCCAGGCAAATCGCCTTGAGCCGGAATGTCGCCATCAAGCTCGTCGAGCCATCTCAGGCCGACGATTCCGACGATCGGGTCGCCCGATTCTGCCGCGAGGCCGAGCTTATGGCCGGAGTCGCTCACCCCAACATAGTGACCATACACGACTTCGGCGTTGCCGATGGCCATCCCTACTTCGTCATGGAATACGTCGAGGGGGGAGATCTTCGGTGCGCGATGATTCCGCGGAAGCCGATGCCCGTGGAGCGAATCCGGGCGCTGGTTCGCCCGATCATCGACGCGCTTGAGTATTTGCACCAGCGCGGCATCCTGCACCGCGACCTCAAGCCCGAGAACGTACTCCTGGATCATGGGGCGACCCCGAAGATCGCTGATTTCGGGATTGCCACCACCGACGCGACGGTGGGATCGCTGACCCGGACCGACGCGGGGATGGGCACGATCGGGTATGCCGCCCCGGAGCAATACTACCGGCTCCGGGTGGACGAGCGGGTCGATCAGTTCTCGCTGGCGGCCATCGTCTACGAACTATTGACCGGGCAGAAGCCGCTGGGGGCTTTCGATCCCCCCTCCCGACTGAACCGTGCTCTCGGGCCATCGATCGATCCGGTCGTGATGCGTGCCCTGAGCGAGGATCGGGAGGACCGCTTCGGCACAATCCGCGCGTTCGGCGATGCGCTCGACCAGGCGCTTTCCCCGCCGGACACCGAGGGACGCAAACGGGCCGGCTGGCTGTTGGCGGTGTGTGGAAGTGCGCTGCTCGCCGTTTTGATCGGTGTCCGTGTGATCCCGCGCAATCATCCGGAACACCCCATCATCCCGAAACCCCACCGTGCCCCTGTACCACCAACCCTCCCCAGTTCACGTGGCATCGCCCCCGGGGCGGATACCACGACCAACTCTCTGGGGATGAAGCTGGTCCTGGTCCCCGCCGGCTCGTGCTGGATGGGATCGCCCGATACCGACCTCGAAGCTCGGCCCAACGAGAAGCCAAGACACCGTGTGATGATCCGTTATCCCTTCTATCTCGGAGCACATGAGGTCACCGTTGGCCAGTTCCGAGCGTTCGTCGATGCCGAGCATTACGTGACCGACGCCGAGAAGGAGGAAGCGGAGACACGGGGCCTGGTTCCTGATGCCCAGAAATCGAAGCGAATTGAGCGGAAGCCCGACTGGCGCCACCCTGGCTTGCCGCGAGAACAGCGTGAGGATGAACCCGTCGTCCACGTGAGCTGGAACGATGCCCGGGCGTTTTGCCAATGGCTCTCAAAGCGGGAGAAGCAGCGCTACCGACTGCCGACCGAGGCCGAGTGGGAATATGCATGCCGGGCGGGAACCGCGACCCGATGGTTTTCGGGAGACTCGCCCGAGGCCCTGGAGCGGTTCGCCTGGACGCCAAACAGCCCAAGTCCAAGAGCCCACCCGGTCGGCACCAAGACGCCGAATGCCTTCGGTCTGTATGATATGCATGGCAACGTCTGGGAGTGGTGCCTGGACATTTACGGTGTCTATCGGTCCGAACCGGCGGTTGACCCCACGGGGCCGACGTACGGCAAGACTCACGTGCTGCGAGGCGGCGCGTGGGACCGGAAAAAGGTACGACGGACCACATCCGCCTATCGTCATGAAGCCAAACCGACGGAACACGCGCTCACGTATGGCTTCCGGATCTGCCGGCCGCTCAACCCGTAGGGACTCATTTCGACCCAGGGGGGCGTGGCTCGGTTACCACTCGAGCGTGGCCGGCACCCGTTCGCGAAGGTCTCGAAGGACGGTCCATGAACCTTGAACGTCACGTCGAGTTCGCGCACAGCCTCTTCCGTGAGGCGAATGACGCGTTTTTCGTCTTCAACCCAACCGATCAGCGGATCGTGGCCCTCAACCCGGCGGCCCTGCGTCTGACCGGCTTCGAGCGTAAGGCCGCCCTGAACATGCGGGTGAACGATCTGTTCGTCTCCGACGATCCCGATGGGATGAAGCGCCTGATCGACGCCATCGAGCGGACCCAGTTCTTTCACTCGCGCGAGGAGTATTTTCTTGCCACCACGGAGGGAAAACTCCGCGCGGTCAACGTCAGTGTCAGCCGGATCCACCTCAAACCCAACCCGCTCGGACTGATCACGGTTCGAGACGTCACCGAGCGTCGCAAGGCCCGAGAAGTCCTGGACGAGTTTTTCCGGCACTCGCCGGCCTTGTTCGGCATTCTTGGGCTCGACGGCCGGTTCCTCCGGGTCAACCCCGGTTGGGAGCACGCTCTGGGCTACACGTCGAAAGAGCTCCTGACACTCGCCCCGACCGAACTGGCCGGAGCCGACGACACCGAGACGATCCAGGCGCTTTCCGCGACACTTCGAAGTTCCGGACGCCCCGGCGTGGAAATCCGCCTCCGCCACCGGTCGGGGGAGTACCGCTGGTTCTCCTGGAGCACCACCTCGGTCGATGGGACAACCTACGTCGTCGCCCAGGACATCACCGAGCGGCGACGCGAGGAGTCGCTCCGCCAGGCCAAGGAAGCCGCCGAGGCCGCCAACCGTGCCAAGAGCGAGTTCCTGGCGAATATGAGCCACGAGATCCGTACCCCGATGACGGCGATCCTCGCGTTCACCGATCTGCTCCTCGAAAATCAGGCGCGGCGGGGCGGCGACCCCGAGAGTATCGACCACCTGGGGACGATCAAGCGGAACAGCGAGTTGCTGCTCGGCATCATCAACGACATCCTCGACCTGTCGAAGATCGAGGCCGAGAAGGTCGAGATCCAATCCGTCCCTTGCTCGCCGGGACAACTGGCCGCCGAGGTGGCTCGTCTGATGCGCGTCCAGGCGGAGAGCAAGGGACTGTCGATCGAGGTCAAGCTCCTCACGCCCATTCCCGCGACGTTCCACACCGACCCGGTCCGGCTCCGGCAGGTCCTGATCAACCTGGTGGGCAACGCCGTCAAGTTCACGAGGCAAGGGGGCGTCAAGATCCTGGTCGGTATCGAGCGCGAGGAAGGTGCCGAGCCAGCCTTGCGCTTTGACGTCGTCGACACTGGCATCGGAATCAGCCCCGAGGCTCTCCCTGACCTTTTCCAGGCATTCCAACGGGTGAACCCGGCACGTTCGGGTGAGTTCGGAGGCACCGGGCTCGGCCTTGCAATCAGCCGCCGGCTCGCCGAGAAGCTGGGCGGGACGATCGGCGTGCGCAGCACCACCGGCACGGGCAGCACGTTCTCCGTGACGATCCCCGTCCGCATCCTCACGCCGGGAAGTGAGACTTCCTGGATCGAGCCGTCGAGCCCGTCGGGCGCGGACGATGCTTCCAGACCTTCGGCCGATTCCGCGACGCTGTCGTGTCGCATCCTTCTGGCCGAAGACAACCCTGATAACCGACGGGCCATCGCGCTCAGGCTCACCCAGGCGGGCGCCGACATGACCCTCGCCGAGAACGGTCAGGAGGCCGTCGATCTGGCCCTCGCCGCGTACGAGACAGGCCGTCCCTTCGACCTGATCCTGATGGATATGCAGATGCCGATCCTCGATGGCTACGAGGCCACTCGGCTGCTCCGCAGTGGAGGCTACCAGGCCCCCATCATCGCACTGACGGCACACGCCATGGCCGAGGACCAGGCGGAATGCCTCCGGCTCGGCTGCGATGCCTTTATCAGCAAGCCGATTGCCTGGGAAACGCTCTTTGCGCTCATCAAGACCACCGTGAACTGATCGCGCCGCGTCTCCGCGGGCCAATCTCCTCCCTCACCCCCATCCTCCCTGTCGCATTAAGGCACCAGGACGTTGCATCCGGGCATCACTCCGGTGCGAGGCTTCCACCTTTCCTTGTTTCAAGTTCCTGTTATCGCTTTTGATAGCCGCCGCACCGCCAAGTCCTGTTCAACAGAATCAACTGAATCTATTGGTTTTTTTAATCAAGATTGCTCGGATTTGATTTGCAATCCAGAGTGATTGCACGAGCGGTTGAACAACCCGACACACCCGCCGGCCGGCCGCCAGCGGGCAACCGCTACGCAACGACAGGAACTGGGTCCTGTCAGGAGTTTACTTCAGATGTGTTCTTTCAAGTTTTTGATCAGATCAGTCGCGATGGGATTACTTCTGGGCACCTCGGCACAGGCGGGGACGATCTCGTTTCCGTTCACCGCGGGCACGGGCAATGTTGGCAGTAACTCTCTTACGGACACCGTGAGCGGGTATTCCATCACCGCCTACGGCTACGACGCGAATGGCACGGCACACAACCTCTTCCTGAAGAACGGCGGCGGCGACGAGCAGGGACTGGGGCTGACCGGCACTTTTGACAACGAGCTGTCCCTGTCGTCGGGCGGTCATACCTACGCCAACTTCATCCAGATCGACGTCAGCAAGGTACTCTCGAGCTCCATCAGCGGCTCCCTCGAAATGGGCAGCGTGACCAACGGCGAGAAGTATGACGTCTACGGCTCGAACACCCTGGGATCGCTGGGAACATCACTCCTCACCGGACAGACCACCGAGTACCCGAACTTTATCTCGATCCCGAGCTGGGGCTCGTACAAGTATATCGGTGTCACCGTCACTCCGAACTCGAGCAGCCCCAGTAATAACGTGCTGGTGGATGCCTTCGCCATCAATGCCGTCCCCGAGCCGGCCAGCGTCGTGATGATGGCGACCTCGCTGGTCGCGGGCCTGGGTCTCGTCGTCGTTCGCAAGCGGAACCGGCAGATCGCGGCGTGACGTGCAAGAAAATTCGAGATGTCTTGTGTTAACGAGGCCAAGGTGGTCCGAGCATTCCATTCCCGCCGGCCATGGTCCCGAACTCTGACCGGACGATGTTAGTAACGGAGCGGCGATCACACGGAACGGGAATGCCGGACTCTCTTCACCTTGCCCGCCTCTGCCTTGTAATAACTCGGAAGCCGTCAGACTCCATTCCCGACGAACCTACCGCTCCCGCGTCCCGCTCCACTGCTCATTCCTAGCGACCTAATTCAGAGAATGAGCACGTTTCCAATTTGAATATATTATAGAAGGCCGAAAGCCAGCGATCACCGCCGGTTTTCGGCCCCTTTCATCCGAGCCGCCGCGAGAGTCCCTGATGTGTTTGCCAGTCAGGGTCGTAGTCGATCGAGAAGAGCCGTTGAACGGTCTCGGCCCGTCCGGGGCCTGGTTCGAGCAAGGCCTCTATGGCCTGTCTGAGCTGGGCCAGTCGCCGGTCGGGCACCTGCCCGGGTTGGACAGGATGCGCGGCTCGGTCGAGGCGGTCCAGCGCGGCGGCCAGATCAAGGATCCGGCACCTCGTCTCCAGAAAGTCACGGTTCAGGACCTCGGTCAGTTCGCGCGTTATCGGGACCATCGCGATCGCTCCCGTCGGGTTGGAAGGGTACAGGTCAAGCGGATTATCCTGGTCGATCATCTCAAATCGAGTAAGCGCTCGCAAATCGACATCACGCTTCCCGTGTTCCTTGTAATCCTTACAATCGCCCCAGTCGATGCCCTGTCGGGCGATCGGGCTCTTGGTTGTGTCGGATCGCTCTGGTATGGTTGACGGTTGTCGGGACTTCGCGTCTTACGCCGGTCGTGCCAGGATGATCAGGGCCCGGTCAACGCGCCCGTTTGCTCAATGTGCCGCAGGAGCCGATCCATGATGTCCCCCTTGCGCAATACGCTACTTGGACTTGGCTTGGTCCTCTGTCTCGCATCAAACGCGGCGGCATGGGGAAACCACGGACTCTTCTCGACCGTCTACGCGCCGGTCGCCGAGACTCTCTACGCGGTGCCGACCTCGTATGTCGCCACCTCGTACGCCACTCCTACCGCCTACATTTACCCGACCACGCTGCTCGCCCACCCACTACGTGCCGACGGCTATTACACTCCCACGAGCTATTACACTCCCACCAGCTACTACGTGCCGACGAGCTATTACACTCCCACGAGCTATTACACTCCCACGAGCTATTACACTCCCACGAGCTATTACGTCCCCACTGTCTATCGGGCGAGCAGCTACGTGGTGCCCCGGAGTTACGTGACCACGGCATACTACACGCCGACGAGCTATTACTCGTACGTACCCACGGTGTATGCGGCGACCAGCTATTACACCCCGACCGTGCTGGAATATCCGCTGATCGCCTCGAGCGCGAGCTCGACCTGCACCGAGGTAGTGAGCGCCCCCCCCGTCACGACCGTGCCGTCGAATCCGGTGATGAGCACCCCGCGGGAGTCGAACACCGAGAGCAACGAACGGGTCCCGTCGGCGGTTGAGAGCGTGCCCGAGAACCCACAACCGACCCGGGCCGAGGAGCCGCAAGGCCCAGGCCCCGGTGGTGGCGGCAATCCGCCGATCGTGGTCCCGCCGCCGGCCGATGATTCGTCGACCCCGACGCCCCCCCCCAGCCCCGCCCGGAACAGCCCCAGGGAACCGGCGCCACCGGTACGAACCCCAGCCCCGCCGCGGGTGCGGGTACGGGCGCTCCCCAACCGCAGGGCGTGGGCAGCGAGGTCAATCCACCCGCTCCGCCGTCGGCCTCGGGCTCGACCTACTTCCGGCAGGCCCGCAAGCCGGTGGCTGGATCGTTGAACGACGTCTACGGCCGGCCCGGCAATATCCTCGAGGGTAAGGTGGTCTCGCGCGATACCCGCCAGGCCGAGCGGGGCGTCCGGCTGATCCTTTCCAGCCTCAACGGGCGTTTCAATGACCGGGTCACGACCACCAATGAGCGTGGCCGATACTCCGTCCCCCTCCCCGATGGCGACTGGGCTGTCAAGGTGATGATGCCCAGCGGACGGGTTTACACCGTCAGCCAGATCACGATCTCGGGAGGTCTGATCACCGACAACATGGGGCGCGACGTTCCCGGCCTGACAATCACGCGCTGAGTGTTGATGGATCAGGTCCGGCTCAGGATCTGCTACGTGGTGAGCTACTTCCACCCTTTCGCCAGCGGTGCCGAGCGGCAGGCGCTGGCTCAAGGGATGGAACTGGCTCGCCGCGGACATACCGTACACGTGGTCACCCACGCGATCGACGGCCTCGAGCGGGACGAGACGATCGACGGGGTCCGGGTCCATCGATGGGTCGATACACAAGGCGCCGGCCGCTACTTCGGCGTCCGGTTCGTGCTCGGTGTGATCGGCGCCTTGCGAAAGCTTCGTCCCGAGTTTGACCTGATTCACACCCATCAGGGATTGTGGGAAGCGGTCGCTACCGGCCTGGGGCGGGGCTGGCTCGGCGGGGCTCCCACACTGGTCCAGCCCGCGAGCTCGGGGTATTACGGCGAGGCCGAGGAACTGGCGCGGACGCGAGGCGCGGGTATCCTTCGCCGCCTCATTCTCCGCAATACCGCCCTGGCGGCCATCTCGGCCGATATCGAACGCCAGTGGCTGGCCCTTGGATTCCCGCCCGATCGGGTCGTACGGATGGTCAGCGGCGTCGATGCCGAGCACTTTCGACCTGGCCCGGTCGACCCTGAGATCGAGGCGCTTCTACCTCCCCGGCCCACCCCGCGCCTGATCTTCACAGGGCGGCTCCATCCTCAGAAGAACCTCGACGTCCTGCTCGACGCCTGGCCCGCCGTCGCGCAACGACACGGAGCGATCCTCATTCTGGTGGGTCAGGGGCCCGACCAATCGCGGCTCGCGGAACGCGCCCGGACGCTGGGCGTCGCCGATTCCGTTCGGTTTCTCGGCCATACGGCCGACCCCGCCGCCATCCTCCGCGCGGGCGATGCGTTCGCCCTGCCCAGCGTCGCCGAGGGGATGAGCAATTCGCTCCTCGAGGCGATGGCCACCGGGCTGCCCTGTCTCGCCTCCCGGATCGGCGGCAACACCGACCTCCTCGACGACGGCCGCACCGGCCTCCTCATTCCCTCCAGCACCCCCGACGCCTGGGCCAGCGCCCTGAACCGTTTGCTCGACAACCCCGACCTCGCCCGGGCCCTCGGCGCCGCCGCACGCCAAAAGATCGAAACCGAGTTCGCCCTACCCGTCGTCGTCGATCGCTATGTCGCGCTCTACCAAAGACTTCTGACTCGTCCCAGGCCGACTGGCGAACGGGATTGATCTTTAGGACCCAAAATTACCACCCTCAGCATTCGTCCCAGAATTCCCAGTTCCAACTTGAACTCCACCTTACAATACGAATGTTGTAAAGTTGCGTCGGCCGTCCCATTCGTCGAACCTGGTTCGTAGAAACGTTTGTTGAGGATCGAAGCGGGTTGAGTTTCGATCTGGCATCGTGTCGGTCGTCGACGAAGCGGCCGAAGGTTTTTGAGGCTCCATCCAGGGAGGGAGGACCACACGCAACAGCGCGCCTTCGGGCCTGGGAGGCCGGGCGTTTGCGATTGAACCACACCCCACGATGTTGTGTCCGCGTCTGGAAGCGCCGATCGTGCTGGCTCACGGTCTATTCGGGTTCAATCAGATCGCCCTGGGGCGGCTGACCCTGGCGACCTATTTCCGGGGAATCCCCGAGTGGCTCCGCGCGGCGGGGAACCGGGTCCTGGTGACGCGCGTTCCGCCGATCGCTGGGGTCGAGGCGCGAGCGAAGCGGCTGGGCGAGCAGATCGCGGCGGCGTTTCGCGACGAGCCCGTACACCTGATCGGTCACAGTATGGGGGGGCTCGATTCGCGGATGCTCCTGGCCGACCCGGACTGGTCGAACCGGATCTTGAGCCTGACGACGATCGGCACTCCTCACCTGGGCTCGTCAATCGCCGACTTCGCTCAGATCCGGGCTGGCCGGATCTATGGCCTGCTGAACGCCCTGGGAATCGACCACCGCGGCTTCCTCGACGTGACCCGCCGCAACGCGCGTCGTTTCCACGAGGCGGTGGCCTCGCCGCCCCCCGGTTTCCCCTGTTTCAGCATCGCGGGCGACCCGACGGCTGACGACGTCTGCTGGCCGCTTCAGCGACTTTACGCGGCCCTGACGGAGCTCGAAGGACCGAACGACGGCCTGGTCTCGGTCGAGTCGGCCGAGGCGTTCGGCACACCACTGCCACGCTCACCGCTGGACCACCTCCGCCAGATGAACTGGCTGGTCGCGACCCCTGCCGGTCAGGCGGGTGCGACCGAAAACGCTGGCCCCGCTCAACTGTACGCCTCGGCCGTCGCCAACCTCGCCGCGCTCGGGTTCGGAGCGGTCGATCGACCCGACCCGCCGTTGAATTTGAACCTGCCCGAGACGCTCCCCTCGACCTCAGCTCCCGGAGAACCCGGATTCTTGCAAGCGAGCGGCTGAGGGTTTGCTGCTCGGGATTGGCGACCCGGTCGCTCCCAGGTCAGACTCGCGCACCGTCCGATCGAGGAGCACGGCCACGGTCATGTCGCCGAGCACGTTCGACGTCGTCCGGCAACGGTCGAGGAACCAGTCGATCGTCATCAAGACCGGGATCTTATCGGCCGGCAGACCCGACGGCGGCGAAGATCAAGGGGAGGGTGACGAAGCTCCCCGACGGAATCCCCCCCGCGCCGACGCTGGCCACGAGGGTGGTGAGCACGATGATCAACTGATCGATCGGCCCGAGGTTGAAACCCGACGCCTGGGCCATGAACAGGACAGCGGTCGCCTGGTAGAGCGCGGTCCCGTCGTTGTTGAAGTTCGTGCCAACGCAGGCCGCGAGCTGGCTCGACGACTTCGAGACCCCGAGCGGCCCGGTCAGCGCCCGGAGCGTGATCGGGATCGTCGCGGCGGTGCTCGCGGTGCTGAAGGTGCTGGCCATCACGTCGAGCGCCCGCGCAAGAACCGCGACGGGCTCATCCGGCCGAACACAGCCATGACCACCAGATACCACGTCACCTGGCACGCCAGTCCCGTCAGCACGACGACGATCAGCCAGATGAGCGACTGGAAGACGTGCAGACCTTCCTTTTGCCCGACGCTCGACGCGATGACCCCAAAGACCGCCAGCGGTACCAGGGCCACGACCCAGAGCAACACCTTCATCAACAGCTCGAACCCGATATTCAGCAGGTCGACGACTACCTTGTAACTCGTCTCACCACGCGCCTGCTGCTCGCCGCTGATCTGCACCAGGCCGATCGCCAGCGCCAGGGTGAGCAGCACGAGCTGCGCCAGGTTATTCTGGGCGAACGCCTCGCCGACGCTCCTTGGCACCAACTCGATCAGGAGGTCCGTCACACTCTTCCGCGCAGGCGCCGCAGGCGGATGGGCCAGGTCAATCAACTCGGCCCCCACCCCCGGCTTGACCAGGTTCGTGAGCAGCAACCCGAAACCCATCGCCACCAGGGTATTGATGAGGTAATACACCATCATCAACGCCCCTTGCCGGCCCCGGATGTCATTCGACACGATCGCGCTCAGGATCGCCAGCACAACTAGTGGCGCCGCCAGCGCCGTGAGCGCGCGAATGATCAGCCTGGGCAGCAAACTCAGCCGCTCGGCCGACTCGCCCATCATCAAACCAATCGGAATCGCCAGCACCAACGCCCCCAGCACCCAGACATACAGCGGCACCCCCCCTGGCCGACTCTCCGGCTCATCGGCCACGATCGGTACGGTGCTGGTTTCCGTCTCGATGGTCTCGCCTTCCGTCACCGTGGCACCTCTCTGGATGTGAATCTCAATCGGGTGACGCGTACGTTCGTCCGGGGCTGGTTGCAAACTGATCTTGTATACGAGATTAGGGCCAGCGGGGCAAGTCATCTCCTTTCACCAAAGCGATTGGATTCCCATCAATTTTGGCGCACATGAAAGGAGTATTCCAATCGCTGGAAAACCCCTCGCGGGTAGGGTATTAATGGCAAAACAACATGATCACACCGAGACCCAGGAGGCTTGAGCATGAAGATTCACACCATCTTGAGTCAGATCGACCTGGGCAGCATGGCCCTGCCCGAGTTCCAGCGCGGATATGTCTGGAACCGCGACCAGGTACGTGACTTGATGCTCTCGCTCTACCGTAAATATCCTGTCGGCAGTCTCCTGGTCTGGGCGACCAGGACCGAGAACGCCGACACGAGAGGCGATGGATTGATCGCGCCCGGTGTGGTCAAACTTCTGCTCGACGGCCAGCAACGAATCACGTCGCTCTACGGTATCATTCGCGGCCGACCGCCCAGGTTCTTCGACGGCAACGCCCAGGCGTTCACAGGGCTATACTTCCACCTCGACGACGAGGTGTTCGAGTTCTACTCGCCGCTGAAGATGAAGGACGACCCTTTCTGGATCAATGTCACCGAGTTGATGCAGCAGGGGGTTGGCCCGTCGATCACCCGGTTGATGATCCGACCCGAGCTGGACCCCAGCTCAATGCTTACGTCAATCGCTTGACGGCGATCGATGCTATCAAAGAGATTGACCTCCACATTGAGGAAGTCACTGGCGAAGACAAGACGGTCGATGTCGTGGTCGAAATCTTCAACCGCGTTAATAGCGGTGGCACCAAGCTCTCGAAGGGCGATCTCGCGCTGGCCAAAATCTGCGCCGAGTGGCCCGAGGCCCGTGACCAGATGAAAACGCGGCTGGAAAAATGGCGACGGGCCGGTTTCCAGTTCAAGCTCGACTGGATGCTGCGAACGATCAATGCCGTTGTGACCGGCGAGGCCTTGTTCTCGGCCCTGAAGGACGTGGACACGCCGACGTTCCAGAAAGGGCTACCTCGGGCCGAGAAGCTGTTGGACTATGTGTTAAACCTGATCGCCTCGCGCCTCGGACTCGATCACGACATGGTGCTGGGCAGTCGATACGCGTCCCGCTCCTGACCCGCTACATCGATCAGCGTGGCGGCAAACTAGCCGATGCTCGCGAACGCGACAAGCTGCTATACTGGTATGTACACACCCTGCTGTGGGGCCGATACTCGGGATCGACCGAGACGGTGCTCAACCAGGACCTGGCTTATATCGACGAGGCCGATAGGGCGCTGGACCGTCTGATCGACGGATTGAGACAGAATCGCGGCGACCTTCGGCTGCACCCCGGCGACTTCTCGGGATCGGAGTCGAAGCGCCGGTTCTACCCGCTCCTGTACATGCTGACGCGCGCGTGCCACGCCAAGGACTGGGGAACTGGCGTCGAGTTATCGGCCCACCTGCTCGGGCACCTGAGCCGGTTGCAGGTCCATCACATCTTTCCCAAGGCAATACTCTACAAACACGGCTACAAGAAATCAGAGGTCAACGCGATCGCTAACTTCACGTTCCTGACCCAGGAGACGAACCTCCTAGTCTCTGATCGTGACCCGTCTGAATACCTGGAGGAGTTCGCCACGATGTATCCCGGCGCAATCGAGTCGCACTGGATTCCGATGGATCGGGAACTCTGGAAATTGGAGAGCTATCCCGATTTCCTCGCGGCGCGGCGAGAGCTACTGGCGGCGCTCGGCCAACCAGTTCCTCGACAGCCTGCGGAACGGCCCCTCGCCGGAACTGCCGTCGGCCCCATCGATCCTGGAAAGGACAGTGACGGCGAACCCTGGCGGTGTTGCCGGCGAAGCCGAGGAGCAACTTCTGCGCGAGATCAACACCTGGGTCGTCCAGCAGGGTCTACCTGCGGGCGAATTCATGCACGAACTGATGGGCGCGAGTCCAGGCGATCCACTGGCGGTACTGGACTTGGCCTGGCCCGAAGGTCTCCAATCAGGACTGAGCCAGCCGGTAGCATTGCTGATCGACGAGGGTCAGGAGACGGAGGAGGCGGCCAACCGCGCCGGCTATCGCTACTTCACGAACCCTGAGACATTCCGCTCGTATGTCCGGAGCGAGATCCTCGCAATCGTTACCGAACCTTAAGTATCAACCCGGACGTTCCTCTCGATTTTTCACGGCCTGCTCGACGATCGCATCAAGCTCGTCGGCGCCATCCCTCATCGCTCCAAGCGATCCCTGCGCGGGTTTGACAGGTCGCTTTGTCGATGAGGCTAGTGGGTCACTCGCCTCGCCCGTGGCCATGTCTGAATCGGCCTGATCAATCGCAAGCCGTAATTGGAGAAGAAGAAGAAGCGGCGAACGCCTTTGCCCTTGTTCGAGCCAAATGACCCACCAGGAGGACAAGAATCCGCGATTCCGGGTAAAACAAGGCAATAAATGAACAAATCTGAAACAGTGGAATGTTCTAGATCTCAATTATTAACGAAATCTAGAACATCCTCTTTCTGCCCGTTGTTCATGGCCGTTTCTGTCGCCCGTTCAGGCGAAGTACCGCGTGGCGCAGCGGGCGATCTCGGGATAATCGATCCCGAACGCGCAGGCATCGCGAAGGGCTTCCAGGTTCGCCTTGGACGCGTCGCGGGCCGAGGCCGACAAGGCCTGGTACAGGATACGCGACTCGTGGTTGTTGTCCTGCTCGAAGTAGGTCACGTAACGGGCCACGTCGCGGAAGGCGAACTCGGTCGAGGCGACCATCGTGTCGCACGACGGGCAGCCTGGACACATTGTCCGGCGGCTCGCGAGTACGACGTTTTTCAACCTCTCGACCAGTGAAATGTCGAGCGGCGCCTTGTAGTCGTGAACCGACGCGATGCTCGACTTCATCTGGTCGAAATTTCTCACCGAGTTGCACACAGCCGAGATCCGAGGGTCGCTCCAGACCGCCTGCAAGAGCACCTGATGCGTGGTCAGGCCAAGCTTCTCGAACTCAGGGAGCCGCTTGGGCACATTGCCCACGTGTCGGAGCGTCTTCATGGCGATCAGGCCGATGCCCTTCTCGTGACAGGCCGTCAGCGCCTTGTCGAACGCGCCGCCCCGCTCGAAAAAGGGGGTGTACTGAACCATCAGCGCGTCGAGAAATCCGCCGTCGGCGGCGGCCTGGATGTATTCGGGGCCGCCGTGGCACGAGAACCCGACCATCTTGACCTTGCCCGAACTCTTGAGCGTCTCGGCGACCTTGCGGAAGACGTCGCTCTTGCCCCAGTTCACCGACTCGGCCCCGTAGACCTGGGGGCAGAGCTGATGGATAAAGTACAGGTCGAGATAATCGGTCCCGATCGCCTCCAGTCGCCTGTCGATCATCTCCAGGAGCTGTTCAGGACCCTTCTTGGGATAGTCCTTGGAGACGAGGAAGACCTCCTTGCGGCGCTCGGGGTGTGCGGCGAACCACTGGCGATAGAGGCCCTCTTCCCGTCCCTGGCCGTACTTCTGCGCGGTATCAAAGTACCGCATGCCGAGCGACCATCCCCTGTTGATGAGCGACATGGCGCTGTCCGACCGCATGTCGCCCCCGAGCGCCAGCATCGGTACCATCGGCCCGTTCCGGCCCAGCTTTCGGGTTGGCAGTAACGGCGCGCCCGCCGTCTGCTCGTTCCCGGGCTCTGCCGCCGGTAGCGCTCCTGCCGCGAGGGCTCCCACGCCCGCCGCTCCGATGCCCTGAAGAACAAGACGCCGACTGACCTGGGGGTCTGAGTTCATGATCCGTTCCTCAAAAAATGCGTGTCTCTCCGCCAGCGATCCATGAGTGTGATCCGTCCGAATTCCTGGAGCGTTCCGGGCTATCCGCCCGCGAAGCCCTTCGAGTTTAGCAGGTCCTTGGGACCGACACACGTCCTTACCCCTGATACCCTGTCCGAAAGCCAATATCCTCGCGAGGATGTCCTATCCGGCAACGGAAGCCTCGCCACTCCCAACATCGGCCCGACCGGCCGATCCGGCTCCACCCCGGAGTCGCGCACTGGGTCGGTGCCGACCCGTTCGAACCCCGCGGCTGTCAATATCGTGACCGGCACCGGTGCTCTGGGGCGAGTCCTGGGACTGGACGACGATTCGGGCCTCCGTCTCGGAGGTCTCTGGATCGGCGACGCGAGCGGCGTGCTCTCGGGGGGCCTGAGACCCGGAAAGTGGGGCCTCAACAGCTTGACGGTCATCGATATGTACCTCGACGCGGAGAAACTTCTCGACTGGAAGGGCGCGTGGTTCGGGATCAATTTCCTCCAGTTTAGCGGTCAGCCCACGGACATCCTGGCGGGGGCCTTTCCGGGCTTCGACTCGCTCGAAGGTCAATCTCCGCTGGTCCGGCAAGAGTTATATCAGTTCTGGTACCGGCAGGCGCTTTTCGACGACAAGCTCATCCTTCGCGTCGGTAAGATGGAGCCGACGTATGACTTCAACAACGTCGTCAAACCCACGGGCGACCCGGACGCCGTCATCCCGGCCGTCACGAGGCTGGTCTACACGCCCATCTTCGTCAACCCGACCATGCTCGGCGTGACCCCCGGCTACTACAACTCGGCCACCGGCATCACGACAACATTAGCGCCGACGAAGTCCTGGTACATGAACTACGGCGTCTTCGACGGCAACCTGGCGAACGGGCGGCAAACCGGCCTGGACGGGCCTCATTTCAATGACTACGACTTTACACATCGGCGAGATCGGCCACACCTACCACGTCGGCTCCCGGCACAAGCCGGGGATCTTCGCCGTCGGCCTGTGGGGGCAGACCGGCCGGCTGAACACGTTCACTGGCGGCACGGGTAACGGGGCCGACGGCGTTTAACTGTTTGGCCCACAGCGCCTCTGGTTCCAGCGCTACAAGGTCGACAGCAGCGGAGTCATCGGTTTTTTACCAGTTCGGCGCGACCAACTCCAACGCTCTGCTCGCCCGGCGGTACGTGGGTGGGGGCCTCACCGCGTTCGGCCTGGTTCCCCGTCGACCCGACGACTCGTTCGGGGCTGGCCGCGCGTGGACCTGGCTGACGCGCGGTGACGAGGCCGGACACGTGTTTTTCCCCGACGCACCCCCGGCCCCCTCCGTCTGAGCCCGAGTCAGCTCATGGTCTCGGCCTGTTACCAGATGAGGATCGTCGACGGCCTGTTCTTCCAGACGACACTGACTGACGTCCCAAACCCCGGTGTCAAGTCATCGATACCCAACGCGCTCACGATCAACTTCCGGACCATCGCGATTTTCTAAATCTCTAAAATATCTTCACTTGTAACATTATTGGATACGATTCCTGACACATCGTGTTCCGCGAACCCCGCCAGACACGAAAGTTTCCCCGTTCGAAAACGAGGGTTTAAGACGCACGTTCGGGCGATGCGACCCGCGTTTTTAGCCGACGACGCTTGTTGCGGACATGGAGTTGAGGACATGAGGGCGATTTCGGGGCCTGGTGACCGAGCAATTCGACGTCCGACGATCTATCAGAATTATCTTATTTCATTGCGCAAAAATTCATCAACCATGCCGTTAAAGCATACTCCGGCTTCGATCGCGGTCGCCCTCGTTGCGATTGCGTCCACCGTGATCTCGCCCACCTCGAATCCGTGACGGATCGAGGCAGGTTCAGGGGGCCGCATCGTCGTGATCGACCGGACGAGAACCCGCGAGGAACGTGTTCTCCTCTCCGTTCCCAGTCAGAACTCGCGGTGGAAGTCCCAACGCCGGGACTCGTTTGAGCACTCACCTGTGAGATCATCGCGGATCTTCTCGAACGCGATGCAATCGTAGAAGGGAAGCCCGAGGCGAGAATCGGACTCGATCACTTCGGGTTTGAACTTCTCCTTGATGAAATGCGAGATTCCGGGAGCGCTCATGGCGAGCCTTCGCGTCAATGACTCGTGCCGGATCGCCTCAACCGACGGCCGCAAGACTCTGTAGGCTCGATTGGTCAGCATGTAGCGACAGACCTTGCGCACGGCCGGATAGCTGAGCGCGTCGTGGAACACAATAGCCCCGCCCGGCCTTAACAACAGGTCCACGTAATAGAAGTCGACAAAGACATAGTCGAACAGATGGCTGCCGTCAATGAACGCGAAATCGAACCTTCGGCCCTCTGCATGAAACCGCGGAAGCACGTTATGCGACTTGTCTTCATGAAACTCGATGAGATTGTGATATCCCGCCTTCTCGAGGTTGTGGAGTCCAACGCCCTTCAGAGTGTCGTCGAACTGGAACGGGTCGATGATCGTGTGTTTGACCCCACCGATTTCCCGCAAGGCATCGCAGATGAACAGTGACGAGATTCCACACGCCAGACCAATCTCGAGCAATTGCGCGGGTCTTACCAGGTGAATCACTTCCTGCAAAAGCTCACCGTGACTTCGATCGACCTGCGCGAAGACATCAAAAATTGAACCATCTGCCGATGTGACGTAACCGTCGGTCAAGATCCCTTCAAGAACCGTGTTCATAAAATCGTCCTGGTTCCGATCATGATTGATCAGTCACGAAGAGTGATCCCAAATATAAAGCTTGCCCTTATCCGGTGCAGCTCTTTTGCATAATTACCACTCCTTGAGGTCGGGCGTCAAGAAGGTCACGGAGTTCATTCCAAGTTTGCGGCTTGAGGGAGTTCCGCGGGCCTGATTCGACCACGGACCAGCCCGCGAGCTCGATCGGCCGACTCCACCCGGGGTCGAAACCTTTTGGCTGTCGCGATGTCACGGTGTGCCGAGCCACGATGTGTAGCGAATCGATCTTGCCGTCCACGCGACCAGCCGCCCTGCTGCGTCTATCCGCCTCGATCGACCCCAGGGGGATCTGCCAGCCCGCCAATCCCTCCGACAAAAGTCGATGAGCGATTGCCAAGTCGGACGAAGACCCCGATAATGAATGGGTAGGAGTCGGAACGAACGGGCCGCCAGAAGGCCGGGGCGGAGCGATCAAGCGCGAGGTGAGGCTGATGGGTCGCAGCGAAGACGAGCTCGACGCGGGCGAAGGGCCGAGTACCTGGCGTCCGAACCCCCGAAAAAAAGGGGCGGCACCGTCGCAGTCGCAGGAGAAGCTGAAGCCAAAGGCGAAACCGCGGCCGCGGACGGCGTCGGGGGTCCTGCTCGACGAGGTCCCCGTGGTGATCCCGGCGGGGCCAAACTGGTGGGAGCGGATCGTTTTCGGCGGCGTTGGCTCGGGGCAGCTCGCGGTCTACTGCCGGCAGCTTGCCGCATATCTTGATTCGGGGGTCGATCTACACAAGGCCCTGACGAGCCTACAGCGCCAGTTTGCCGGGACGGCGCTGGGGCCGGTAACGGGCCGTCTGGCCGACGGGGTCCGCCGCGGCGATGCCCTGGCCGAATCGATGGAGCACGAGCCGCACGCCTTCGACCGACTGTTCCTGAGCATGATCCGCGTGGCCGAGGCCCGCGGTGGCGTGCCCGAGACCCTCCGCCTCCTCTCGCGCCATTACGAGGCCCGCCAGAGCCTGATCCGGCAGGCGCGCTCGGCGATGATCTACCCGGTGATCGTCCTGCTCGTCGCCTCGGGGGTCGTGGCGCTCCTGACGCTCTGGCTCTTGCCCATGTTCATTGACTTGCTTCGCGACATCGCCGGCCGGGCGCGGTGCTGCCGCTGCCGAGCCGTGTTCTGATGGGTTTCAGCCGGTTCATCCAGGGGCTCGGCTGGTGGCTCGTGCCACTGGTCTTCGTGGCCGCACCGGTCCTGTTCTACCGGACCTACCGGACGCGGACAGGCAAACGTGTCCTTGACGAACTGGCGCTCCGAGTGCCGGTCCTCGGCTCCTTCCTGCGGAAAATCGACACGACGCGGATGGCCCGGACCCTGGCCGCCCTGCTCGGGGCCGGGGTCGATATCAATACCTCGCTCGAGCTGACGACCGACGTCCTTCAGCTCGACCCATTCCGACGGGCGCTCGACAGGGCGCGACGCGAGGTTCTGGGCGGCAGCGAGCTCTCGCCCGCCCTCGACGCTACACGACGGTTCGGGCCCGACGTCATCGCGGTGCTGGAATCGGGCGAGGAGACGGGCAAGCTGCCCGAAAGCCTGGAACACCTGGCAGAAGACTACGAGGAACAGGTCGCCTACATGGTCAAGAACATGGGCCAGCTCGTCCAGCCGCTTTTGATGATCCTGCTGGGGGGCGTCGTCCTGTTCATCATCCTGGCCGTCTTACTGCCCTATATCTCGATCCTGACCTCGCTCTCGCGGTGAAGTCCGGTCCCGGAAGGCCGCGAATCCAACCCGAGCGCGGCGAGGGTGAGGTAGGTGAAGTACGCCGCCAGAAAGCCGAAGAGGGCCGCCGGGTGGAACATCGCGCCGCGATTCCAACCCAGTGAGCCGGCCACGACGGGAATCAATCCCACGGCCATCCCCACCAACCAGGCAATCAGGCCCGGCAGGTTGACCCCGGAGCGCGGGCCGGACCAACGTCCTTTCTGTCGGTGAAAATCGGCCGACATCGACGCGACAAGGGGGGCGAAGACCGCCCCCATGACGACGAAGATCGTCTCAAGCCGCGCGGGGCGGGCGATGCCGGCGACGATCAGGAACCACGCCGTCGTCGTGCCGATCAGGGTCCAATGCAGTCGTTTGAGCTTCATCCCCGGCGCGGCGTCGAGGAACCGCCGGCTGAAGATCGACGCGGCGTAGCACGTCGGCGCCAGCGAGCCCAGGCCGAAAACCAGGAGGATGACGCCGCTGGGAATGCCACCAATCCCGTCGAGCACCGCCGCGTGGAAGCTCGCGGCCTCGGGGCCGGCGAGATGAACGTGCGCCACCTCCTTGCCCAGGAAGCCCGCGACCGTCAGCAGGGCCAGAGTCGCCACGATCCCGCTCGCACCCGCCACCGCCACCCAACCCCCGCGCTGGACGTCGCGCTCGGTCCGGGTGACCGCTCCCCAGTCGGCCGACATCGCCCCGGGCAGGGCGAAGAAGCCGAAGACCAGTTCGATCAACAGGGCGAACGCTCGCCACGAATTGGACTGGAGCGGCCAGGGCACGCCCGGGTCGATCCCCGACGGATGGAACTGAGCCGCGCCACCGAGCATCGCCAGCATCGCCGACGCCAGCAGGACCGCCATGAAGATGGGATAAATGTTCATTAAGGCGGCGATGATCGCGATCAGAAACTGGCCGGTCATCCCCGCCGCATAAGACCAGAGCAGCGACGTCGCCAGAAATGTCGCGCCGGGGAGGATCAGCCCGGTGCTTCCCCAACGGATTGGCTGGAGCGATTCGGGTCCGAGCAGGTTGCAGGCGACAAGCCCTTCGAGCGTTAGCTCGGTGGCATAGCCGGTGGCGACGGCGAACCAGACAACCTCAGCCAGCCCGACGAGCACGCCGGTCAAGACGTGCGCGCCGGCCGCGCCGAAGGTGCCGGCGCCCAGTTCGTCGAGCGTCCGTCCGGTGCGGAATCCCCAGGTGGCCGGGACGTGGTAGAGCAGCCGGTAGCAGAGGATTCCGGCCACCAGGGCGCCGAGGACGGCCGGGCCGATCCCTGCTATCGGCAGCGCACGACGGCCAAGCTGGTCGAAATAGACCACCCAGAGGAACAAGCCGATGTATTTGGGCGCGATCCCGGTCGACCATCCGGTAGGCTCCGGCCCGACGACGGGGGGCACGTTCGGCGGAACGCCGGCAGGCGGCCTGTCGTCCGGGCTCGGGTTCGGTGTCGGATTCGAAGGGGTCGGGGTCGGGTCCACGGTCACAGGTCAGCCGGCCCCTCGGCGCCGCCGGTAATCAGCGCCTCTTCTTCCTCGGGAGTGATCAGCATTTTGGGCTTGTAGCCGCCCTGGGTCTGGAAATAGGCGATCAGAGCGACGTAGCAGACGAACATGATGCACGGGAAGATGGCCACGGTCTTCAGCGCGTCCTTGCGGGCCTGGTTCTGGATATTCCTGATCACCTCTTGATCGTGCGCTGGGAGGGCGTCGATCTTCTTCTGATCGAGCGGCCGATAGGTGCCGAAGACGCTGGTCTTCTCGCCGCCGACGACCTTCTCGTAGATGGCAGGCTGGGCCGAGCCAAGCTCACTGCGCAGTTTCCTTGTCCTGGATATTGCCCAGAAGCGCCGCACCGATCACACCGACGGCGAGCATGCCGACACCGCCGCGTGGTGTTGAGCGTCAGGGCGCCTCCCTTGGGGAACTGCTCGGCGACGACGCCCAGCATGGTCGGCCAGAAGAAGGTCTTGCCGAAGCCGTAGAGGGTGGCCGCGGCCAGGATCATCACACCGGTCGCCTTCGACAGCGAAGAGCAGCCCCAGGGCCGCGACCGCCGCGCTGGCGGCCAGCAGTCCCAGCGGCGAGAGCTTGTGCACGATCGGCCCGGCGAAGAACCGGAGGACCAGCATGATGAGCGAGGTGTAGATCAGAACCCAGCCGCCGGCCAGACCAAGCTTGCTCATCTCGGGCCGCATCAGGTCGGGAATCCAGCCATCGGTCCCCAGCTCGGTCGTGGCCAGGGGGATCATGATCAACAGCAGCACGATGAACAGTGGCTGCCCCAGCGTGCGGACATACGCCCCGAAGCCCGCGACCAGGATCAACCCGACGAGCACCTGGAGCCAGGGTTGCCAGCCAAACGTGTTGCCCAGCTCGCGGACGATCATCGAGACGGCGATCAGGGCGCCGAGGATACCGACCTGCTGGAGCATGGGCTTGTAGGAGACGCCGGCCGCCACCCGCTCGTTGACCGGGAACTTGCGGCCGACCATCAGGACGCCGTATCCGATGACCGGCAGGAAGAGCAGGGCGACCTTGTACCGCCAGCCGGCCGAGCCCATCGCCAGGGCGAGAATCCCGCCCAGCACCAAGCCCCCCGGCCAGCCCGCATGCAGCCGGTTCAGCCACTTCGTCTTCTCGCGCGGGAAGAGCGTCGCCACCACCGGGTTCGTCACGGCCTCGACGGTGCCGTTGCCAAGGCGCGACGATGAACGTGGCCCAGTACAGGCTGTTGTAGCCCGTCGCCATGATCGTCAGGATGGCCGAGGCGACGTGGCAGATGAACGCGAAGATCATCGCCTTGCCGTAGCCGATCTTGTCGATGATCAGGCTGAAGCCAATGATGCTGATGGCGAACGGCCAGAGACCGACGCCGAAGATCTGGCCGAGCTCGGTCTTGCTCAGGCCGAACTCACGCATCCAGACTTCGCTCTCGACAATCTGGGCCCGGATGATGAACCCGAACGCAGTGGCGATCAGGGCGATGAAGCTGCCCCAGAACAGGAGCTGATCGTTGCGCTCCGACCGTGGGTCCCTGTCCCTGTCGGTCACGGAAACGGTGCTGACGGGTGCGCCTCATCGCCGCCGGTGTCCTCATTTGAGAATCAATGAACAGGTTCCTGGCCATGCCTCGGGCCAGAGAGGGGGAAACCACGCTTCGAAGAGGCACACGAACGACTCATCGATGGAACATCGCGCGGATCATCCTTACATACCCGACCCCTCCGTCCGTCGCAAGGGGCGTGCGGTTTTCCCGGTCGGGGTATCCCACCGCGAGCGCGGCACGCGGCGAAATGGCGAAGCCGGGCGAATCCGATTCGATCTCGACGGGGTTGGTGCTAGGATCTTTAGGAAGAGATGTTCCCGAAGGTCCGATCCGAAGGCCTCGAGCCAAGGAGCGACTGCCATGTCCGATTTCGAATCGCCCCACGTCCGCGCCGAGTCCGTTGACGACGTGATCGTCCTGACCCTGCTGGAGTCCGAGATCCGCACCCCGATCATGGCGGCGTCTGTGGGGCGCGATCTGGGCGAGATGGTCGAGAAGATCGGGCCGAATCGGTACGTGCTCAACTTGAAAAAGACACATTACATGTCAAGTACGGCGTTCGCCATGCTGTTGAACTTCACCAAGAAGGTGACCACACTGGGAGGGTCGCTCTTGCTGTGCGAGATGGACCCGGAGGTCCGCATCGGCGCCGATATCATCGGGCTGGGACGGTTCGTTCCGCTCGTGGCCGAGGAGGCGACGGCGGTGGCCATGGCCAAGAGCTCCTGAGTTCCAAATCCATTTTGTTGAGGAACGCGACGATGAGAGTCCGTCTGAGTTCGACACTAACCCTGCTGACATTGGCCGCCGGAACCTGGCTGTGTTCAGCCAACAAGCCCGCGAACGCCCAGTACGGCTGGCCGGTGGGACGCTACGGCTTTGGGGGCTGGAGCTCGACGGTTCAGGGCGACATCGCACAGGGCGAAGCGGCGCTGGCCGCCGGCGCGGGACAGTACAACCAGCAGACCGCGGTGGCCAACTCGATCAACGCCAACACCGTGATGCAGTTCAATCAATATATGTATATGTCACAGCAGGAACAGAACGCCAAGCAATTCATTCGCCAGGCGCGGCGGCAAGGGCGGGTCAACGCCACGGCCGCCGAGACGGCGGACCGGCTGCGCAACCGGCCGGAGACTGCTGACATCAAGCGCGGCGACGCCCTGAACGTGCTGCTCGACGACCTCACCACGCCCGATATCCTGCACTCATCGAACCTGCGGCTGGCCGATGCGTCGATCGCCTCATCGCTTGTGCGGGAGATCCCGTTCCGCAACGCCGCGGAAGCCGTCACCATCAGCATCGACCGCCTGACCGACCCTCAGCGGATGCCTTCGCTGCTCCGGGCCGACGCCCTGAAGGCCGAGCGCGAGGCGTTCCGCGCAGGTCCAGGAAGCGGTCAGGCAGGCCCGCGAGGAGGGTGCGGTCTCGCCGGAGACGGTTTCCAAGATCCGGCTGACCGGCAAGACACTGGCCGAGAAAAGTCAAGGACCCCAATCTGAAGGCCACAAACGCCGAGCGGACCGAGTCCCTCGACTATTCCAAGCTCAGCCCGTCGGGAACATCAGCCACCCACATATGCCCAGTTCTGTCCCATATGTTTGGGGAGCCACGCACAGCGAACGCCATCTCACGCCGTTCCCAGGCAGTTCGTAGTTCGATCGAAATACCAGGCCTCTTCGTAAGTCGGCCGGAACTCAGTCGCGGTCCAGCGCAGAAGATGCCAAACTGATTGTTCAGGCTTCAGCGGCGTGCCATCCCATGAACTGCTCGCTTGTGTGCTGTCGGCTCGCATAACAGACCTCCTTTCCGTTGATCCGGTGGTGTATTCCCGTGGCTGTGGATGCCTCACACCGCGAGCGCGTATTGCCCGGCGCCCACTCGGGGGACACCAATGCGTGCGACAGTCTGGCGGATCTTCTCCTGCCAATGGGAATTGGTGGCCACGCGCGGGTGGCCTTCGAGTGCGGTGTAGATCTCGCGCAGCCGCGCCGTGCCGCCAAGTTCATGGATCGCTTCCGTCACGATGTCGCGCCATGCGGCACGGAAGCTCTGCAGGCGATGGCGACGTGGATCATCACGGGTCGGTTAGGGCGACGAACGCGCCGTCGATGCCGCTCTCGTAGAGGATTTCTGCGTCGTCCGGGCCGTAGGCACACAGGACCGATGGTGCGCCGGCGTTGCGCCGCGCGCCGCCCGTTGGGATGGTGGAAGAACAACCGACCGCGCAGGAACAGCAGAGCGTCGGCTTGCTCCCACACGCCGCCGAAGAATGCATCTGTTTGGTCCGCGCAAAGATCAACGCGGTGCCGCGCCGATGGCGGGTCATTCGCTGGAGCCAGGCGCCTGCCTCGTCGCCATAGGGTGGATTGAGCCAGACGCGGCCAAACCACGGGAGCGACAGGCCGTCATCGAGCGGTGCTGTGTAGTGGGTATCCGCGGTGTCCCAGGGACGCGGCAATGGCGCTGCGCACGGGTCAAGATCGAAACGGCCTAGCGCGCGCAGCAGCCACTGGGGCGTGAGCCAGATATGGGTCTCGGGAGCGGCCGATTGATGGCCGCTCATGCCGCGGCTGGAGGATGGCATCCCGTCGATCAGTGCGGGATGGATGGTTCGGTGATTACTTGCCATGCGCGCAGTCCTCCACCTTATGAAGAGCGGGCGGCAGGTTCAGCGCCGCGTAGACGGCCTTCGCTTTCAATCGCCATTGCACAAACCAGTCGATGAGGTCGGCACCGGAAACGTTGCCTTCGACGTCGAGTGGTGCGTCGAACTCGGCGGCCCACATGTGTATTGCTTCGGACAACAGATCGCGTAGCTGAGGCGTCGCGGTGATCAGGTTTGCAATTGCTTCTGCCTGGTGTACTCCTGCGCGCGTTCCGTCGTGCGCGACTGCGACCTCGACGGCCGGCCCATCCTCACATCGGATCATCCCGACTTCGTCGCCCGTCGGATCTTCGATGATCTTCGGGCGCAGAAGAGTGCGTTCATCATTGAATGTCTCCTGGGTGCGTGTGTCGCCGCTATTCGTAGTGAGGCTGTCGGTCCGGAAAGTGTGTGGGCAGAAGCTGCGCCCGGGTCAGACGCAACTCGTAGATGCCGACTGAGTTCGTCGCTTCGATTGGCGGGCGGCCGGCATTCAGCTTGGCGAGACTTGGCTCCAGCCTTTCGCGGTATGCCATTGCGTCGCCCCGTTCGACAAAGGCGGCTGGCGCACCGCCGATCTCATGGTAAGTTTCCGGACTGACGACCCAAT
>CAWGMM010000002.1:0-229135 GCA_963823685.1 uncultured Isosphaeraceae bacterium
TCGGCCGATCGCCCGATCTGGGGCGTCGGCTCCGGGACGTAATCAGCGGGCAGCTCGCCGCGGTTCCGGGCGTTGAACTCCCGGACCATCGAGACGAACCTGATTTGATCCTCATCGGGGAGTGCGGCCAGCCGCTCGGCGGCGACCTCGAGGAAATCTCCCTCGCGACAGACCAGCACCAGGCCGGGCCTTCCTTTGCTGGCCAATATCAGCAGGGGCAGCTTGTTTTCCCGGAGGGCCGCAATCCGAACCTTGTCGAGCAACTCAACCACGGCATGCCGCTGTCGGAGCTTGGTCTCGATGTAGACGCGATCATGCGTGGAGTCGGACGTCGAGCAATCGGGGCGGCCACTCGACCCCGAACACCTCTGGCGCTTCGCTCCGAACAATCCGGCGGCGTTGCGTTCACGCTGAGTCCATGCGGATTTGCTGGTTTTGGACATAGGTGCAACCTCAATGGTGTGGGGTCAATCGATCCAACTCGGACGTGATCCACGCGCGGACGTCGCCCCTGGCCTGGACGAACTCGCCGACGTCGTTGCCGTGTGGGATCAAGACCCGTCGTGACTTGTGCGGCGCCCGCTGGCTCCAAACCCGCGCGGCTTCGGCTCCGGCGGCGTCGTGGTCGAACGCGAGCAACCACGACGGGCAACCTGCCATCGCGGCCAGGACCGAGGCGTGGGGCGCCTGCTGCGCCCCCGACGGTCCCGGCGAAGACGAGGTGCCCGGCCTCCTGCTCGACAAGGAGGCTGTCAATTTCGCCCTCGCACATGAGAGCCGGTCGGACCCCTTGCGTCGGGAGCAGGTCGGGCCACGGATAGAGATACCCGCGCGTCGATCCGGCAAGGGCCATGCATTTCGGGCCGACCACGGCCTCTGTGGGGCGTCCGGCGAGCCGGCGGACGTTTAGCCCGACGAATCGAGCCGGGCCGTCTTTATAGGCCCCTCCTGGAGCGAGCCAGGGGATCGTGATCCCCCGACGAACCCAGATCCGCCGCGGATCGGTCCGGTAGTCGCGCGGGACGTACCCGAGACCGGTACCGCGCGATGACGTGATCAGCCAGCCCGCGACCACGGAGCCAGTCCAGGGCTTCGCGGCCGGCAGGGGACCAGAGCGCGGCCTCGGCCGAGGCTACGATCTCGACCACGAGCGATTGCCAGGCGGCATCCCGCCAGGTCTCCGGCCGGGAGGGCGCGGGCGTCGGACGCGCGGCCGAGGCCTTCGCCATCGTCCGATCCGCCAGGGCCAGCGGGTCGAGCCGTCGCACCGCCTCGGCCAGGCCGAGACCATTGCGTTGCTGGAACCAGTCCAGGACATCGCCCCTCTGGCCGCATGACCAGCATCTCCAATGCATGCGGTCTGGGGTGATACCGAGACTCGGGCTCCGGTCATCATGGTACGGACAGAGCCACCGCCGGCGCCGGTCCGGCTCGCCGAGGTCGGCCGTGATGATTGCATGCATGTCCACCCGGGAGCGGAGCGCGTCGAGGTCGATCCGGGATTGTGGCAAGCTCATGGGTTGCCCCTGTTTCTCGGGTCATTCATTCCGGGGCTCTGATCTGTCCCGGAACCCGGTTTTGATTCACATACCTCGGTCTCCCCGTGGCCCCGCGTTCCGTTCCGGGATGAGGAGGACTCCCCCCTTAAGGGGGGAGAGTCCCCTCCTGTCCCGGAACGATCCCGGAACGGGGCCGTTGCGGGATCGTTGCGGCCATCCCGGAACCATCCCGGAACGTCCCGCAACGGCTCGACCGGCTCGAAACCCTCCTCGGATCGGTATCCGTTGCCAGATCGAACCTGGATATCGACGGTGCGGATCAGGCCACGATTGAGTAACAGGCGAAGTGCGGCGCCGATGCGGTCTCCGCTGACGTTGACGGTTTCGCGGAGATGACGGCGTGTCGCCTTGCCAAGTTGCGTGAGTGCATCCAACGCCTTGCCCGCGTCGGCCTCGGTCTCTTTTTGCTTTCGCTCATCCGCCTGGCGTCGGCGCTCGGCCTCGCGATCGAGCGCGTTGGCTTGCGCGTCCGTCGCGGCTTCGGCCTGGGCCTCCGACGGCAACCGGATCGAGACGTCCCAGTACCGGCCGTCGAAATCGTCGCCGACAACCCCCTCACGAATATCGAGGCACCACTCCCCGGAATGACCGGCCGACCCGCCGACGGAGAGCCAGAGCTTGTGCTCGCCCGATCCGGGAACGTATCGCTCGCGGCGCCGCATCAGGACCCACTGGCGGAGATACTCCTGGATGCCGGCGAACGCGAAATCGCCCAGCTCGGGGACCCCGTAGGGATCGGGCGTGCTCTGCTTGAAGTGGTGCAGGAGGACCGGGGTTGCCCCGGCATCGAGGCACGTCTTGCCGACGGCCATGAGCAACGGGCCGACGTGAAACAAATTCGCGGCGTCGAGTCGCGGGCCGGGGCCTGATGACGAGAGTAGGCACAGATAGAGCGGGTCGATGAACACCGCCCCGATCTTGTGCTCGGTGATGACCCGGGCGAGCTCGTTCATCTGTTCGCGTGAGCTTAATTGGGGTAGATCGAAGCCGATGAAGAACCGACCTTCGAGCGATTCAAGGGAGATCCCTTTGGCCCGGCAGATGCGGCGCACGGTCTCTTGCGCCACTTTCTGACCCGATTCCCCAATCATGATCATGGCCCGGACCGGACGGGGGACTTCGAACTCGCCCAAGAATGGCGTGCCACTGGCCAGGGACACGAGAGCGTCGAGGGCGATCGAGGTCTTCATGCCCTTTTTTGGCGCACCAATACCGGCGGCCTGCCCTTTGACGAGCACTCGCTTGATGAGCCATTCGAGGCGAAAGTCGGCGTCGGCGAACTCCCGGGCTCCGTAGAGCTTGAGCCGGAACGGCTCCGGCCCGGCCGGTGGTGCGCCATCGGGCTCGACCCCGTCGTCCCGCGCGGCGGCCAGGGTCTCGGAGATCGCCTGGAATCGCTCGGGCTCGCCCCGGAGCCGGATGCGGAGCACGGACATCCAGTGCTTGATACCGGGCTCGCCCTCCTGTTGCGCCAGCAGCGATCCGTCGATCCAGTCATGCCCCATTCGCCGGGCGACGTCGGCCGGGACCGGCTCGCGATGCCGGGCGCAGCGCCAGACCCATCGAGCCGAGGCCAGGTCGTCGAGCGGGCCGGTTTTGACCTTCCCGTTCGCACTGGACGTGATATGATTTGGTCGCATGTGCAAATCGATTCACTCGCCCCCATCGGATGCTGGTCCGGTGGGGGTTTTTTGTTAAGCGTCTATGTGGATATGCAAATACAAGGTGTGTGTCGAGGGGGCAGGGTCAATCAGAGGCGGTCGCCGATTTGGTTTCCAGGGCGGTGATCACGTCCGCGAGTCGATAGCGGTGCATTTTTGGGCCGAGCCGTCGGACAGGGATGCGCCCCTTGCCGGTCGCGGTTCGGACCCAGCCCTCGGTGACTGCGCAGCCGCTCGGCCAGTTCGGCGGCGGTCAGCAGGTCGTCGTCAATTGCGGGTGTGTGCATGTGAGTCAGTCCTGATATCGGGTCGATAGGTTTCTGGGAACTGTCCCTACACACCCTTAAGGACAGGTCGGTATTTCAAATATACCCCGATATCGATCCCAAAACGCCGCGAAATCACACGCCTGACGCAGCTTGCGATTTTGGCGAAGCGATTTCACGGATTTTTTTTTGGCCCGGGCAGGCCCGGGAGTTTCCTGGGGGGGTCGCGCGTTCATGCATCCACCCCCGCCCGCGCCGCGCGGACCAGCATCGCGATGGATGCACGCACGGCCTCGGGGAGATCGGGCCACGCGTGGATGATCCGGTCGAGATCGGGGTCGATCACCGGAGACGATTGCATCGCATCGGCAACCGGCCAGGTATCATTCCAGGTATCACTTTGCTGTCGCGAGGACGTATTGTCCGACATTCCGTGACATGGGGCCGAATCGTGGCGATCGGATTCGGTTTGCCGTAAACCCTTGGATTTGACGGGTTTTGGCGTGGTCTGACAGGGTGTGTCAGGAATAGCGGCGGAGGGACTCGAACCCCCGACACGCGGATTATGATTCCGCTGCTCTAACCAACTGAGCTACGCCGCCAGGCGGGTAAGATCGGGTGCAATTTCCGCATAAGGTTGGTTTACGCCTGGAACCGCACCAGGTGCGGAGAACCAAGTTTATAGCAAGGTTCGCCCTCGGCTTCAAGGCATGGTCGGACTTTCGGTTTCATTCGCATTACCGTTTGTGATTCCGCGTCCGCTGTTTTAAAAAGCTTTCTCCCGGGAATCCTCGGTTTGCGTCGTGACCTACATTAATCCATGGTTGCCAGTGATTCTTTTTCTTCATTCAGGGACAGCCATGCGCATACTCGTCGCCGAGGACGAGCCGGTCGTCGCGGTGCTGCTCAGGGGGATGCTGGCGCGGATGGGACATGAGGTGGTGGTGGCCGGTGACGGACTCGATGCCTGGGAAAGGCTTCAGTTCGGTGATTTTCGGCTGGTGATCACGGACTGGATGATGCCTCGCCTCGATGGTCTCGAACTGTGCCGGAGGATTCGGGCACAGGTGGGAATCCCATACATTTATATCATCTTGCTGACGGCTCGCGAGGGCCGTGAGGATCGGCTCAGGGGGCTCGACTCGGGTGCCGACGATATCCTCACCAAGAAGCCCGATCTGGCCGAGTTGACGGTGCGTCTGCGAATCGCCGAGCGAATTCTGGCGATGCAGGCACAGCTCGAGGAAACCAATGCGCAGCTCAAGGCCCTGGCCGTTACCGACGCATTGACAGGACTCGGGAATCGACGCGAACTCGATGCCGCGCTGCGAACCTCGTTTCTGCTGGCCTTGCGGTCAGGGTTGGCGCTGTCGGTCGTCATGGTAGATGTCGATCATTTCAAGGACTACAATGACACCTACGGCCATCTTTCGGGTGACGAGGTCCTCCGACGCGTGGCGGATCTGCTCCATTCCAACAGTCGAGGCCACGATATCCTGGGCCGTTACGGCGGCGAGGAGTTCCTGGCGGTACTGCCAGGGACCGATGCCGAGGGCGCCCTCGGGTTCGCCGAGCGGATGAGGCGCTGTCTCGAAGAGCACTCCTGGCCTCACTGTCCCATCACCGCGAGCTTCGGCGTCGCGACCCTCAGCGCGGCCGCTCGCGATGAGGAAGTCCTGCTGGATCAGGCGGACCAGGCCCTCTATCATGCCAAGCGATCTGGACGCAATCGAGTGACTCATCACCGCAATCTGGAATTCGTTATCGATCCGGATACCGGGGTGACCTCTCGCGGGTTGGCACGCCACTCGCACGGCGGTTGACCGGCGCCGGCTCTGATCCAATAATCAAGCGTGTCGTCCGCGGGCGAACCGGACCGATCGGGATGGGACCGCGCCGAATTCAAAGGGGTTCGGTTGCGGTCGTGACCCCGTTCCGTAGACCCACGCCCTGTTCCCGTTTCGCTCGCCGCGGCGGAGGGAAGCACTTTGTTGAACTTCCGCGACCGTGCGCGGATTCTCCTGCAAGGACTGGGGCCGGCCCCCAAGGCCAGGGTCCAGCCCTACCAGGTTCTCTGTCCTGGAGGACATCGCCTTTACGGCGAGCGGACCGTTGGATACCAGGCGGTCCGGTGTCCGAGCTGTGGGGCGGTCGTATTCATCCTTCCCCGGAGCCCTCTCCCTGAGCCTTCGATCCCGCCAAGCCGGTCCCGAAAACGCGAGCGAGTTCCCGCGGCCGCACTGGCCTCCAGCGTCGAATCCCAGACCGACGTCGAAGGTATTTACGAGGCGGAAGCCCAAGTGGAGGCTCGGCCCGATGCCGATCCCGTCGCGGCCGGGCTCGAAGAGATCGAACAGACGGAGAAGGAAAAAGGGAACGGCTACCAGGTGAAGCCGGCGGCCCTGTCTCGCCCTGCCGTCCGAGCGGTCCCGTCGTCGCGGAAGCCGCGACCTGATTCCGATTCCGGCCAGGGCCGGGAGGGTGGCTCGGTCCTGGCGGCTTCGCTCGAGCCGGTTGCGACGAGACCTCAAGACCGGAGTACGCGCGAGTCGCTGAGCCGGTGGCTAAATCGACGACGCAACCTGCTGCTGTTGCTGGCGGTCGTCCTCCTGATCACAGCCACCATCACGGTCCGGCAGCGACGCCTGATGCGGCAAAACCTGCCCCGAATCGCGGAGCTTGGGCGAACCGAGGGTCTGGTCGCACTCGATGAGGGAAAGTTTGATAAAGCGCATCAGCTTCTCTCCGAGGCCCGACGTGCCGTGGACGCTCTGGGAGGAGCGGTCGAGGGAGCGGCCGCGATCCGACAGGGCGCTGCGGAGGCGTCGATCTTCGTCAAGCTGGTTCCCGAGCGGCTCGAGTCGATCCTCGATCAGGCAGGCCGTTATGACCCCAAGGAATGGCCGGCGCATTTCCAGGTCCTTTACCAGGGTCGCACGATCATCGTCGATGCCCAGATCGTCGCCGTGCCCGGTCAGGAGGGAACCGGCGACGGAGCCTACGAACTCGATTACCAGATCTTTCCTGACGGAGAGGGGCAACCGGCACGGCTGGCCCGGATCGACACCCGGGGGTTCCGACTGTTCGCCGACGCACGGCCGAAGGTGGGCGATCGGGTTCAGTTTGGAGCGCGGCTGGCTGGATTCACCTACAACCAGGAAGCCGAGGAATGGCGGATCACGCTCGAACCGGATAGCGGCGTCTTCCTGACTCATCCCCAGGCCCTGGAAGTTCTGGGCTGGCCCGGAGCGGACGAGCCGTCGACGAGTTCGGCCGTTGGAGACGAATCGCCCTGGGAGAGAGGAGGAGCCAGGCCGTGAGCGCCATCGACATCCGGTCGGATCGTCCGGGGCTTGGTCGTGGGCGTGGTCAAGGTTCTGATCCTGATCCTGATCGGACTTGTGCCGCCAGGCGCCGCGGGTAGGGCGAGCGGAGCCGAGCCTCGGGCTCCGTTGATCGAGCCGTCGGAGCTGGTCCGACGGAGCGAGTTGATCGGTCGGCGGATGGTGGTGGACGACCGGGTCGCCTATTTTCAGTGGCACAAGGAAACCGGGGTCGATGAGCTCTACCTGAAGCGCACTCCGGTAGTCTTCCGGCTCCCTCCACGGCTTCGATTCGAGCGTGCGCCTCAAGCATTTTCGGCCCGTGTTGAGGGCGTCCTGCGCCGATCGGGAGAGAGCCTGTGGTTCGACGTCGAGACGCTGGAGCTTCTCGCGAGCGACCTGGCGCGTCTGGAGCAGGGACTGAGCGGTCTCTCCCCGCGTGATGTCGAGGGGCGAGACGCGTGGGCCCGCTGGGCCGAATATCGGGGGCGTGAGTTCCAGGACCAGGGATTGATCGAGCGCGGCCGGGCCCTGGAAGGCGAAGCGCTGCGGATCGAGGCCGAGCGGCCCGTGGCTGATCCGCCGAGACACTGGCTCGCGCTCGCGCGCCGGGCACGGCAGCGCGAGGTATCCGAACCGGAGCCTTCGGCCCTGGCACATCGCGCCCTGGCCGCCCGCCTGGAGGCGGCCGGTACCGTCAACGAACTCGAAACCATGATCGCCAAGGTCGCCAGCTTCTGGCCGGCGAGCCCCACCGCGATCGAGCCGTCGATCGATCTGTCGCACTGGCTGGCGCCGTATGCTCACGACCCGGCCGCAACCTACCGGCTGGCGCCTGAGCCCGTCCGCGCGGCCCTGACGCACAAGCTTTGGGCCGACGCGACCGAGCGGCTCGCCGAGCGTCGGCTGGACGATACCAAGTCGACGGGGCCGGCAGCGCGCACTGGAGGTGGCGCCGCCAGGCGGCGGACGCGCTGGCCGATCGTCCTGCCGTTGCCCGGAGCCTTATCGCACATGGTCTGGAGATCGCCACCCGCGATCTCGCGGCACTCCGGCAGGCTGAAGTCCTGGAACTGGCATCGGTTTACCGGGAACGTCTGAACCAGCCCGACAACGCTCGCGACCTGCTCAGGCGCTGGCTGGACGATCAGAGGAACCATCGGCTCAGTGGCACTGACGCCGAGGGACGGGTGGTGCTCGCCGATCAGTACGATCGCTTGCTGGGCGATCCGCCCGCCGCCGCCGTGGGCGTGGCCCTGCTTCGCGAGGCGTGGACGATCGATCCTCAATCGCGCGAGGTCGCCGACGCCTTCCGCCGGCGTGGGTTCCGCAGACGGAACGACCACTGGGTCGAACCGCCCCCGCCCAACCGGGGCGACCCGAACGCTTTGCCCCGGTCCGCCGAGACAGAAGGAGAGAATACGTCGACCGGGACTTCCGAGGGAGTGATCGCCCGGCCGATGTTGGCCGGCCCCGCCAATGCGAACTCCCTCCGGGGATTGACGCCCCAGGAGGTACGTACGCGACTAGGTGGTAAACCCGATCGGATTGTCCGGTCGGCAAGCCAGGGCCAGTTCGTGGAGCAGTGGATCTATCTGGGTGCCCGGCAAGACCAGTTCGTGAATTTTTTACACAATCCTGGCGAGCCGTTGCCAAAAGTGGTAGCTTTTTATGCTCGTCCGCACAACGTCTACAACCCGCCCAAACGCCCCTGATCTAACCAGTCAACCCGATTTTTCTGTTTTCTCCAGTCGGTTCCTTCGATATCTTTCCCAGTGTGAACTTTCAAGTTTTTCGGAAAATCGGAAACTCGCCCGGTCTTCAAGGTGTCTAACGAGTTGCTTGAATTCAAATGGTGTCCTAGATGCACTGAAGGAATTTCGTCGAGAAACCGGCAAACCTTTGGTTTTGAGCGACGTAATACCGAGAGTGACTGAAAAAACGGGTGGCGACTCTTGTCCATGGCGCATAATGTGCTCGGAGCCTCTCCGCGGAGAAGCAACGCCGAAGACAGGAAACCGTCCCTGGATCGATGATGTCACGGGTCACGGATGAACCGATGGAGAGTATTTCTCGCACTCTGATTCCTGGTTTTCCGAGTTCGAATCCGTGGTGATTCCTCAGGATCGGGACACGAGGCGCGACCTTGCGGGTCGAATGGTTGGAAAGTTGCTGCCGTTGATCCGCTGCGACGAACACCAGGAGGTGTCAAATGGCCCGCAAAGATGCCTTGCTTCGACTTCACGCGCGGCTGGTGGCTCGCCGCGACGCCTTACGTAAAGCGCTCAACGGCGACCTGGAAGCCTTCCGCGAATTCGCGGCGACCAATGATGTCGGTGATAACGTCGATGCCGCCGTCGATACGGCGAACGACGAGATTTGCTCGCAGCTCGTCGAGATCGAGAGCCGTGAACTCGGTCAGATCGAGCATGCGTTGAAGCGGATCGTCGAGGGCGTCTACGGCCGTTGCGAATTCTGCGGCGGCAAGATCGCCGAGGCTCGGTTGAACGCGCTGCCCTATACCAACACGTGTATCGACTGCCAGCGCGAGAACGAGCGGCATGGCCAGGCTTTTGGTCGGCCGGGGGTCGATCATCGCTGGGCGAAGGTCTATGACAAGGCCGGTGACGATCACGAAGGAGAATCGGAGATCAATCTCAGCGACTTCGAGATGGATCTGAGCGAGTCGGGTCGTTGATGCCCGCTCACCGATTCCGCGAGATCGATCGCCCGACCTTATTGAACTGTCACGGAATGGCCGCCGCGCTTCAGAAGCGCGGCGGCCACTTTTTTTGCAGGGCGTCGGGCGAACCAGGCGGGGCGAGGCAAGTGCCGGGGTCGCTCCGCGTGTCGGTCGTGGAAGGCGCGGGACCGCTTTTTGACAATCCCGGGTGTGGGATATAGTATGATACGGCCGAGACCTCGACGCTCGAGTCGAGCCCTCGGGCGGTGCCGCCGCCGGATATGCTGTGCCGATTGATCTCGAGCATCGTCCCTCCCCCACTCCCCATCCGTTCCGGCGTTTGGAGCTTGGCACGTGATGTCGCGCACGACTTCTGGGCTGGTTCTCGGCCTGACGCTCCTGTTCGGGATTTTCCTGGGCGTGGTGTTCGATCGCGGCGGTCCATTCGTTTCGGCGCAGGGGACGGTCGCGGCTCCAGGGCTGTCGCCCGCCGGTTCAAACTCATTGCCGGCAGCGGTTTTGCGATCGGACGTCCAGGGTCCGGCCGCATCGGGTGGCACCGCTGACGACGAGTTGTATCGTCAGCTCGACCAGCAATACGAGCAGCTTTCGTCACGTGAACCAGACGTTTGAGCTGGTGTCGCGCGCGGTTTCACCCTCGGTGGTTCATATCGTCGCTCACAAGACGAGCCGGAGCGAGGACTCGCCACGGCTCCGCCACTTCGAGGAGACCGGCTCCGGAGTGATCGTGCGTGAGGAGCACAGCCGGACGCTTTACGTGATGACCAACCATCACGTGATCGAGAACGCCCCGGCGGCGCAGGATCAGCATCTTCCTCCAGGACGGCCGTTCGCTGCGTCCCGAGCAATACTGGTCGGACGCGAAGGCGGACATCGCGGTCCTCAAACTCGGGCTGCGCCGATCTTCCCGCCGCCCGGCTGGGAAACAGTGATGAGGCGACGGTCGGCTCGTGGGTGCTGGCACTGGGCAGCCCGTTCGGGTTAACGCACTCGGTCAGCCAGGGGATCATCTCGGCCCGAGGCCGGCACATGGAGGAGCTTCAGGATGTCGAGAACCAGGACTTTCTCCAGACCGACGCGGCGATCAACCCGGGTAACTCGGGAGGGCCGCTGGTTAACATGAGGGGCGAGGTGATCGGGATCAACAACTCGATCGCCTCCAACGGCGGCGGTAACGAAGGGGTCGGGATTCAGCATCCCGATCAACCTCGCCCGATGGATCATGCACCAGCTCGTGACCCACGGCCGGGTGAGCTCGCGGAGCGCTCGGGATCGAGCTTCATCCCGAGTTCCGGCCCGAGGACGCGCTGGCACTGGGTCTTGAAAGGCCGCGCGGGGCCTGGATTGACAAGGTACACCCCGGCTCGCCTGCCGCCACGGGCGGGCTCAAGAACGGCGACGTGGTGATTCGTTTCAACGGCGTCGAGATCAGCGACCTGAACCACCTGATCAACGTGGTGTCCATGGCCCCGATCGGTCAGCTCGCCGAGCTCGTCATCTGGCGCGGCAACAAGGCGCTGTCGCTCAAGGTCACGGTCGGCGAGCGCGACCGGGCGCTGGCTCAGGTATTGCCTGTCGATCATCCCACACCGTCTCCCACACCCAGGCCCGGGACTCTCTTGAGACGTCCCGATCGGCCCGAGGATGGCAATGGGGCCGGTGGTCCATCGAGCCTGGTGGTGATGGGAGTGGAGCTGGCGACCCTTGACCCGTCGCTGGCGCTCCGTCTCGGTCTGCCCGAGAGTTCGCGTGGTGCCGCCGTGCTCGATGTGGCTCCCGAAAGCCCTCTCGCTCACGCTCTGGCGCGGTTCGATGTGATCACGACCGTTAACGGACGGTCGGTCGCCTCGGCCGAGGAAGCCCTGCGCCATGAGCCTGGGCCGGGGATCTGACGTTCCGGGTCAGCGCGAGTCCCAGGTCTTCGGATTCGATCGCCTGGTGCGAGGGACCATCGAACGTCGAACGATGACGATCCAGGTTCCTTGACATGCCGCATACCTCCGCCCCTCTGATCGAAGCCCTCAAGAAACTGGCCGCCGGTATCGACCTGAGCGCCGAGGAGACCGCCGCGTCGGTCTCGGCCCTGATGGCGGGGACGGAGTCGGACGTGGTCATCGCCGCGTTCCTGACCGCGCTGCGGGTCAAGGGAGAGACCGCGAACGAACTGGCCGGCGCCGTCATGGCCGTCCGGGAGCGGATGGCGTCGTGGGAGGTCGATCCGGTCCGACGTCCCTTGATTGACACCTGTGGCACGGGGGGAGACGGTGCTGACAGTGTGAACGTCTCGACGGCGGCGGCGATCGTGGTGGCCGCGTGCGGTGTGTCGGTCGCCAAGCATGGCAACCGGTCGGCCACGGGCCGATCGGGGAGCGCGGAGGTGCTCACCGAACTGGGAGTCGCGATCGAGGCCGAGCCCGAGCGGCTCCGGCGCTGTCTCGCGGAGCTGGGCATCACCTTCCTGTTCGCCCCGGCGTTCCACCCGGCGCTTCGGCATGCGGCGTCGGTTCGCAAATCGCTGCCGTTCCGGACGCTGTTCAACCTGGTCGGTCCGCTGGCCAATCCTGCCCGACCGGAGTATCAGCTTGTGGGAGTGGCGGGGCAAGCGCAGGCCAATCTTGTGGCCGGGGCCCTGGTCCGGCTGGGCATCCGTCGAGCGTCGGTGGTGACCGGCGGCGACGGGCTCGACGAGGTCACGCTGGACGGTCCGACCCGGGTCCTCTGGGTCGAGGCGGGCGTCGTCTCGGAACGGACCTGGACGCCGGAGGACTTCAATCTCCCTCGGGTCCAGGCCGGATCGCTCCGGGTCGCGGGGCCTGCCGACAGCGCCTCGCGGCTGCGCGGATTTCTGGCGGGTGAGCCGGGGCCGGTCCGGTCGATCGTGCTGGCCAACAGCGCCGCGGCCTTGCTCGTCGCGGGAGCCGTGGACCATTTGCGTGAAGGCGTCCAGATCGCGGCCGGCGCCGTCGATTCCGGCGCCGCCGCGGCCTTGCTCGAAGCCTGGGGACGGCTCAGTCGGAGTGCGTCGCCGCAGAAGGATCGCCCGGTCTGACTCGCGGCTGCTCGATCCAGAGATCCTCGAAGACCAGGTGCCCGCTGGGCTCGAAGCCCAGGCTCCGATAGGTGCGCTGGGCACGCTCGTTACCGGTCTCGACGTAGAGCCGAAGACCGATCACGTCGGGATCGGCCTGAGCCGTGGCGCAGGATCTGCTGGTGCAGGGCGCGGAAGACACCGCGCCGGCGATGCTCCCTGGCGACGTAAACGCTCTGGAACCACCAGATCCAGCCGTCGCGCCAGTCACTCCACTCACGACTGACGGCGGCCTGGCCGGCAATGACGGTGGCCGGCGCACCGCCGTCTGTATCGGGTACGTCAACCTCGGCCATCCAGTAGCGAAGCCGGTCGGTGTCGTGCCCATCGTGAGCGTCGGCCAGGGCGGCGCACTCCCTGGTCGAGGATGTCGGGATCGAGGTGCTTATGCTCGGTTTCCCATGCGAGTCGAGCGTTGTAGGCCACGATGATGGCGTGATCGTCGGATCGCGCCCGACGAACGCGTACGCCGCCGGTCTCGGGGTTGGGAGTTGCCGTCACAGCCGATCGCTCCGTCGGTTGCGTGCGCGTCGGCTGGCTTCCTGGAGGATCCGGTTTTCCTCCTCCGTCAATCCGGCGCGTCCTTCGCGGGCGATCTTGGCGAGGATCTCGTCGAGTCGGGCGTCGAGCTGCTCCTGGGGAACGACGACGGCGGTGCCGGCGGGCTTGGAGGCGCTGGCGGGGTTGGGCGACCAGCTCGGCCCCGCCGGTCCGGCCGGGCGCTCGGGCGAGCGACCGTCTTGTCGCGCGGGTCGGAGCTGATCACGCGGAGCCGTGGCCGCCGCATCCGCAACCAGTTCCAGCCCCACGGGAAACGAAGCCGGGACCAGCGAAGTCGAAATGCTTGTAAAGGTAACCGTACAGAGCTCCGGTCAGGTGCGAGGCGACGGCAACCTTGTTCCCGGAACCCGGGCGGAGAAAGAGCAGGAGCTGGTAGCTCAGGAAGACGATGACCAGGAGCCACATCTCGACGGGCAGGACGAAGAAGAGCAAGACCTCGCGGTGCGGGTAATACAGGGCGTAAACCACGACCACCGCCATCACGGCCCCCGAGGCGCCGATCATCACGCTCGGGAGGTGAAGCGGGTCGCTCCGCTGCGAGATCGCGTCGAGGACGGCCCACCCGAAGGTGCTGACGACCGCCGCGCCCAGGTACATGGCCAGGAAGTCGCGGCTGCCATAGAACGATTCCATCTCGCGGCCGACCATCCAGAGGAACAACATGTTCCAGAGCAGGTGGAACGGCGAGCCGTGGAGGAACGTCGCGGTCAGGAGCTGCCAGAGCTTGCCGTGCTCGAAGATGGCCTCGCTCGAAGCGGCGAGCTCGTCGTTGACGAAGCTCTTGTCGAGGAGCTGTTGCAGGATGAAGACCAGAACGTTGATCAGGATGATCGTCCGGACCACCGGAGCAGGCCCGGCAAACCACGCGATACCGCGGGTCTCGCCCCGATAATACTCGCGGTCGTAAATTCCCATGACGGCTCCGGCGGAGGACGGAACGGCTCCGAGGGACCTGGCCTGGCTAGGGGCGGGGCTAGACTCGTAAGGCCGACCCATTGTCTCAGACGTCTTTATCATCGGACGGCCAGCGCGACGTGTCAACGGGTCCCGGCGCGGGGTTCCGGTTCGGCCCGTCCGCCGCGGCATCGCGACTAGTCCGCCAGGAGCGCCTCGGTCGCCTCCTGACGGGTCGCGTAAAGCGGCCAGACCATGTCGAGCGAGGTGATCCTCAGGAGCTCGCGGCCTCGATCGGAGATCCCGGCCAGCACCATCATCCCCCCCTGCGTCAACGCGAGCTTCCAGCATCTCAGCAGCACGGCCAGGAAGACCGAGCCGAAGTAGTCCACTCCGCTCAGGTCGAAGACGACCAGCGGCCCGTCCTGATTGCGGATCGGCTCCATCAGGATCTCGGCGATCTGCTCCTCAAGTCCAAACTCGAGCGTTTCCAGGGCCGGCGTGGCCGTGATCAACGTCAGCTCGCCATGGCGTTCGATGGTAAAGATATCAGGAGATTTCGGCGTGTTCATCGGATGTGTGCTCGTGGTCCGCGATCGCACTGCCTCGGTCCGATCAGCCCATCACGGTAGGATGGGGAAGCCGCTCCGGTTCAGGTCCCATCGCAAACGAAGCGCATCGCCGGTTCGGGCCCGACGCGATTGCCTGGCGAGCCAGGCTCTAAAGTAGGACCCTGCTCTGTCCGCGACAAGAGCAAAGTCCCCGAATGACAGCGGATCGGGTCCGAGTTCCAGGTCGCCAGGGAACGTGCGTCGGCCCGCGGATGGGTCAAGCCGAGGGGCGACAGTTCGAGAAGGCGCGGACCACCTCGAAGAGGTCCTTGCTGACAAGCAGCTCTTCATCCTCGAAGTCACGAAGCCAGACAAAGTTGTCGCGATGGGCCTGGGCCAGCAGGGGATAGAGGTCCATCAAGCGGATGGAGACTTCCGGAGTCTCGTTCTCCAGGGAGATGTCATCCTCTTCGGGGTGGGGAAATACACGCAGACGTGCGGTGGCCATTCGGATTTCCTCCTCCGTGCGGTCCTTGAGTCGCGGCTCAAGCTGGGCCACGACACCGACCCATTTCGGCGGGTCCTGCGCAAACGCTCACACCCGAGGAATCGGCACGAACGGGTCCGCGAGATCAGCCAAATCGACAAGACGATCGACAAATCGTTCGGACGATCGTTGCTGTCGGATCATTCCGCAAAAAAGGAACCCGTCGGATTGGACGATGGGCCCGGCTCGCGTCATACTGTCACGTAATTTCCGTTCCCGCTGATTGGAGCATTTCGCGATGGACACCCCGCGGCTGTACGGCATCATCCCGCCGCTGCCAACACCACTGAACACCGACGAGTCGATTGATACCGGAGCCCAGGCCGCACTGGTGGATTACCAGATCAAGGCCGGCGTCCATGGCCTCTGGATTCTGGGAACCACGGCCCGTTTCGACTTGATCCCCGATGCACGACAGCGGCAGGTCGCCGAGATCGCGATCGAGACGGCCGCGGGACGGGTTCCGATGGTCCTGAATGTCTCGGACCAGGGGACGACGCGAACGCTCGAACGGGCGCGGATGTTCGATGACCTGCCTTACGACTTTTACGCCGCGCTGCCGCCCTGGTATCAGCCGATGACGGCCGGCGAGCTGACCGATTACTTCCACGCCCTGGCCGACCGACTGAGCCGGCCGCTGGTGATCTACAATGCGCCCTGGGTCTGCAACCAGTTGAGCTTTGCCCACTTGCGGAAGCTGGCCGAGCATCCCCGGATCGTGGGCTGCAAGGACGTCAGCACCAGCCTGAGCCGGACCCTCGACTGGCCGGCCGTCGAGCGCTCCCGATTGAGCTTCAGCTATCTGCACGGCACCGACCTGGTGGGCCTCTCGGCCGACCTGGGCGCCGACGGTTTCGTCACCAGCCTGGCCAACCCTTTCCCGGAAGTCGCGGTCGCCTTGTGGGACGCCGTGGCCGAGGGCGATGCCGATCGCGGATTCCGGCTCCAGGCGCAGTTCTCACGACTGGCGCAGCTTACCGGGTTTGGACCGATGCTGGCCTGTCTCGAGGTCGCGTGCCGACATCGCGGGCTTCTCCAGCACATGCTCCCGCGCCGCTCCGCGCGCTCGACGCCGAGACCGCCCGGCGCGTCATCGAGGTGATCGAGACCGTCGGCGCGATGCCCGCCGAGGCCGTGGCGGCCCGTTGACATTCCCGCGAGCGCGAAATCCGGAGGCGACAGCCGCCCCACGATTTGTTAAAGTCCGCCCACGCAAATGACGGGGGACCGGGAGGGTCCCCCTTGATTTCGACTCGGTCGGCTCGCTTACCTACCCTCTGGTCGTTGTCGGTCACCATCCACGGAAGGACAAAAGAGCATGGAGGCTCGCGCTCGCGATCACGTTCGCGCTCGGATTCAGGCTCGTGGACTGGCGGTCGTCGCGGTCCTGCTGTTGCCCGTGCTCACGGGGGCCGGGGTATCCCACCGGACCACCAACTTCGTGGTCGAGGCGCCGACGCGCGAGTTGGCGCGTCGGGTGGCCGAGCAGGCCGAAGCGTATCGCGTCCAGATCGCGCGGGAGTGGCTGGGGCATGAGCTTCCCGCATGGAGCCGGCCGTGCCCGATCCGGGTCAAGCTGACCCGGGGCGAGGCGGGAGGCCTGACCTCGTTCGGGTTCGACCGTGGCCGGGTTGCCGACCAGGACATGATGGTCGAGGGGCGGGTCGATCGAATCCTTTCCTCGGCCTTGCCGCACGAGATCACGCACACCATCTTCGCCGCCTACTTCGGCGGTCCGATGCCGCGCTGGGCGGACGAGGGGGCCTCGCTTCTGAGCGAGGACCAGCGCGAGCGCTTGCGGCAGGACCAGATCGCCGCCGGCCTGCTCAGCCGTCGTGGCGATCTCCCTCTGGCGCGGCTCTTCCAGATCGAGGACTACCCCACCGATCTGCTCGGCTTCTACGGCCAGGGTTACTCGATCTCGCGGTTCCTGATCGAGATGGGGGGGCGGCCCCGGTTCCTCCAGTTCGTCCGCGAGGGAAGCCAGGCTGGCTGGGATACCGCCACCCGGACCCATTACGGCCTGGCCGACGTCCGTGAGCTCGACCGGGCCTGGCGGGCATGGCACAAGGTCCGAAACCAGGCCCAGACGGCAAGCGTACGTGCTGGCGGCTCGACCGCCGGCGGCCAGACCCGTAACGTCGTGGTCCGGCGCAGTCGCCTTCCCTGTCGGATGAAGCCCGCTCCATCCGGGAGTGAGCGACCAATCCCAACGCGATCGAATCGATGGCCCGCTCGACCAGCCAGGCCTTGACGGAAACGGCGACTGGCTCCGGGCGGACGGCAGCGAAGCGCTGCGAATCACGAGGGGCTCGCCCGGTGCCTGTCCCTGTTTCCGATAAGGCCTACCCTTGCCCTGGCAGCATGCCCGCGAACTGGATCAATTCGAGGTCGCCGATTCCCTTGACCCGGACCAGGCCGAGCGAGACGCCCCGGCAGCAGGTGGCGACCTGCTTCCACGCCTCGACGCTGAGCACGATCGCTCCCGGAGCGGCGTGGCTCTGAAGCCGGGCGGCCTGGTTGACCGTGTCGCCGAACAGATCGAAGAGGTACTGGCGATGACCGAGCACTCCGGCCATCACCTGACCGAAGTGGATACCGACCCGGAGGTCCCAGCGGGTGGGCAACGACCGGGTCGCCTCGATCATTTCCAGGCCCGAGCGAATGCAGTTGAGCACCGGATTCTCCGCCTTGCGGAGTAGCCCGCTGGCGCCCATGAAGGCATCGCCGATCGTCTTGATCTTTTCGACCTGGTGCCGGACCGCGATTTCTTCCCAGGCCTCGACCAGCTTCTGCAAGTGGGCGACAACTTCCTCCGGGCGGTGGGTCTCGCAATAGGCCGTGAAGTTGACGACGTCGGCGAACAGGACCGCGACGTTCTCGTGCCGGCGCGGCCGGACGGCGTTGGTGGCCTTCAGCTCGCGGACGATCTCGTCGGGCAGGATGACGTGGAGCAGGGCATTGGAGCGGGCCTTTTCTTGCTCGAGCTGGCGATTGAGGCGGACGACGTCCTCGAAGGCCGTGACCAGGATATCGAGAAGCTGGGCCCGGCCTGCCGTCACCTCGTACTCGCGGCCGAGGAACGAGACCGAGTTGTCGAGCCTTCCCGAGGCCGACGCCGCTCGTTCGAGCGCGCGCTTGACGCTGGCCACGACGGCGGAGGGCTCACGCCCCTTGGTCATGAAGCCGTCGGCCCCGGCCTGGAGGCCGCGCAGGACGTTGGTCGGATCGGCCTCGCTGGTGCAGACGACCACCGGCACGCGCCGGAGCGTGGGATCGGCCTTGATCCGGCGGCAGAGATCGAATCCGCTGTCCCCCGGCAAGTTGAGGTCACTCAGGACAAGCGCGAATTCGAGCGGGTCGTGGGCCAGCCGGTCGAACCCGCGCTCGGCGTCGGGGATCGTCTCGGTGGCGAACCCCGCGTCCTCCAGGATCAGGGCCAGTTGCTGCGCCTGGGTCGGGCTGTCCTCGACAATCAAGACCCGGGCCATGCGCTGCGCTCGCTTTCCTTGATCCTGGTTGACGCTGGGCTCGTGTCGGGTCATCCAGGTCGGTCAGGTCAGGTCAGGCCCGGTCAGGGAGCGGACTTGACCTCGACCTGGAACCCGGCGTCGTTGAGAGCCTTGATCACGGCGGCGGCATCGAAGTCGCCGGTGACCTCGAAGGTGGCCTTCTTGGGTTGGACCGTGTCACCCGAGGCGCCGTTTACCGACTTGACGGCCCCCTTGATCGCGTTGGTGCATCCTTTGCAGCAATTGTGCGTGTTGCTCAGGCTCAGGCTCTTGACCTTACCGGCTGGAACGTTCGCGGCCGGCTTGACGATCAGATCCTTGTTCCCGGTATCGCCATAGTAGCCGGCGGCGCCGAGGGCATCGAGGGCCTTTCGGGCCGCGGCCTCGTCCGTGGCGGTGATCGTGACCGTACCGTTGTCGCGGTCACACTTCGCGCTGACCCCTTCCAGACCCTTGACCGCGGTCGCCACTCCCTTGACGCAGGCGCCGCAGCAGAGATGAACGCCCTTGACCTCGACCTTCGTTTCGGCCAGGGCCGCCGCTCCCAGTACCAGCACCGCCGACAACCCCGTCAGCAAGCCACGCCAGCCATTGCGCATCGCAAACCTCCATCCGCTTGAATAAGTGGAACGAACCCGGACGCAACGATCAGGCCGCGCCGATCGCGCTGGTTGTTAAACTTTGCTCGAAACCGAGAGTATCGCGACCGATGGCATCAGGGAAGAGTGTGCTTCCGGCGCGCGGGCCGCCGGATAGGTCGGCCGTTGGCCCGGCCCGGCTTGAGGATCTCGGGCTCCATGGAAGAGACCGGAGCGGCCGTCGCGATCTCGGTTGCGTCCGCGGCCGTGGCGGCGACGGGCGTGAGGCGGCACAGGTAGGCCCAGGTCGCCAGGCCGCCAACCCAGAGGGTGACGCTGATCGACTGCGCGGCGGTCAGACCGGCGAGGATGGCGGGCTCGTCATCGCGCAGACTCTCGTTGAAGAAGCGAAGGACCGGGTAGACGAGCATCAGGAGCGCCATGACCTCGCCATCGACCCGGCGTCGTCGATGAAACCAGGTCAGGAGTCCGAGCAGCATCATCCCATCGATCGCGCCGTAAAGCTGGGTGGGATGGACGGGCATCGAGCGCGGCGACTCGGGCGAGATCAGGCCGTCGGCGACCTGGTGGGCCCAGACCGGCGTGCCGGCGGGGAAGGTCATCGCCAGGGGGCAATCGGTGACGGCCCCGTAACAGCATCCGTTCAGGAAACAGCCGACCCGGCCCAGGGCGATTCCGACCGCCAGGGCCGGCGCCACGGCGTCGGCCATCCTCAGCCACGGGAATGGGTGCCGCACCCAGAACAGGATCGACCCGATCAGGCCGCCCATGATGCAGCCATAGAAGACGATGCCCCCTTGCCAGATCTTGAAGACGTCCATGAAGGAGTGGAGCGTCTCGGGATGCTGGACCAGGTACATGGCCCGGGCACCGATGAAGCCTCCGGAAATCAGCCAGGTGGCCAGGCCAGCGACGGCGTCGGGATCGATCCCCGCTCGTCGAGCGCGATACATGGCCGTCGCCAGGGCTCCGAAACAGGCCAGCAGCAGCATCAGGCTGAACCCGTGGAGCGGAAAATGCAAACCTGGCACGGTGAACAGGATTCGGCACATCGCCTGGCCTCCCCGGATCGTTCCTTCGATTCGGACCTCTGGCTGAAGTCTACGGACAAGCCAGCACGGGCACAATGCCGGCGCCGGGCGGATCGATCAAGGTCAGTTCCCGCGTTCAACCTCAAGACCGTATCGGTCCGGGGAAATCTTTTTTTGTATCCCGAGCGGCTCCCCGCGACATTACATAAGGAAAGCGATCCCGAACCAGATTTCGAGAGCCTTACCCAACCATGGCCACCGGCAAGAGCAAACACGGCACGGGTCACGGCGAGGTGGCGCGACAGATCCGCCACCTGTTCGGGAACGGGACGGTCGCGGGGCTGGAGGAGTGGGAGCTGCTCGACCGCTTTGTCCGGAGCCGAGACGAGGCGGCGTTCGAGGCGCTCGTGATCCGGTTCGGACCGCTCGTGATCGGTGTCTGTCGCCGCCTCCTGCGTGACGAGGCGGACATTGCCGATGCCTTTCAAGCAACCTTTCTGGTCCTGGTGCGCCGGGCCGGCGTGCTCCGCCCCGGCGACCTGCTCGGTCCCTGGCTGCACGGCGTGGCGACTCGCGTGGCGCTGCGGCGCGTTGCGCGGCGGCGCGGCGGGTTCGATATGAACAGACCGGCGTGAAGGTCGATCGCCCCGCGCCCTCCGAAGATCCCAGTCGCTTCGAGCTGGCCGAGCTGCTCGACGAGGAGCTGGGCCGGCTGCGGGCCAGTTACCGGGCGCCGATCGTGCTCTGCTACCTCGAAGGCATGAGCCACGAGGAGGCCGCGCGTCGGTTGGGCTGGCCGGTCGGCACCGTCAAGGGACGGCTCGCCCGCGCCCGCGATTTACTCCGCGGCCGGCTTACACGGCGCGGCGTGACCCTCTCGGCGGGTGCCCTGATCACCGCCCTCACGCAGCCGGCCCGCGCGGGCGTTCCTACCGTCTTGATTCAGATCACAACCCGGCTCGCGGCGGGACCACTCTCGGTGCTGGTGATTCCCGCCACGGTGACCTTGCTCGCGAAAGGAGCGGTGCTCGCGATGATTTTCTCTCCCTGGAAAATGGCGGGGATGGCGCTGGTCGTTCTGGGGCTGGGGGTCGGTGTGGGCGTCGGAGTCGGTGTCGGTAGCGGAGTCCTGGCCGTTCAGCAGAAGACACCGGAGCAACTGCAGGAAGCAAGGACCGCGGCCGTTCCGAAAGCGGCGCCTGAGGAGGTTCGCCCCGAGCTCGCGAAGTACGAGGCATTGCAACGAAAGCTCGACGACACGATCACGATGAACTTTCCCAACGAGACGCCGCTGGTCGACGTCCTCAAGTACATCAAGGCGGCCAGCGAGGGCCCCAATGACAATGGTATACCAATCTATGTTGATCCTGAGGGTCTGAAGGACGTCGGCAAGTCCGTGACGTCACCGATCTCTCTGGATATCGAGGGGGCGGTACCTCTGCGCGACTCGCTCAAGCAGTTGCTGCGCCCGATCGGGCTGGACTACCGGGCCGGGGAAAACGGAGTCCTGAAGATCTCGTCGCGGACGGCCATTCTCGAGGAGGAGAACCAGGCGTTGAAGCGGGAACTCGGCGAATTGAAGTCAAGGCTGAAGGGACAGCCCACGAACCCGGAGACGCCCGAGCGTTCCAGAAACACCGATGGGCCAGCCCAGAAGGACGACCCCAGGACACAGTCGATTCTCAAGAAGCTTGAGGAGCCGATCTCGATGTCCTTTGCCCAGGAAACTCCGCTGGAGGACGTGATCAAGTACATCAAGTCCGCGACTCAGGGGCCCGATGGCAGGGGCATCCCGATCTACATCGACCCCGTGGGGCTGAATGAGGCGGAGAAGACGACGACGTCGCCGGTGATCCTCGACCTGGAAGGTGTGCCGCTCAAGACGACCTTGAGGCTTTTGCTCGCCCAGCTCGGGCTTTGTTACAAGGTCGAGGATGGATTGATGACGATCACGAGCGAGTCCTCCGAATCAAACGGAACGGTTCGGAGTACACAACCCGACGGTGTCCGGTCCAACCTCGAGGAAAGCCTTCAGCACGGTGGTTTCTCCGGTGAGGAGATTCGGGGTTTAATCAACATGCTTTCCGCGTATGAGCAACTGCAAACCGCCAGGCAAAGCCTGGATAAGATCCGCGAGAAGAGGAGAGGAAAAGGAGGGGGGTTTCAGTAATCGGAGATTTGAGAGAGGAGTCAGCCCCAGAAATCGGCCCGGTACAGGATCGAGAGGGCGTAGAGCCCCGTGCATGCCCAGAGCAGACCCAGAATGAGGCCGAAGGTCTCAGTCCAGTGTCGCGGCTTCCTGCGGCGTCGGCGAACGCGGAGCCAGCCGCCGGCCAGGAGGGTGATCGTGATGGAGAGAGCCATGAGGGGGGTGCCGTAGGCGAAGCACAGCCCGGACATCGGACCGGGGCCCTCGATGCCGCCGACGCGACGGACGATGACCGGCGGCCAGAGCAGCCATGAGGCCGTTCCCTGGCAGAACCAGAAGCTCTCGCCGACACCCAGCCGTTTCCGTGGTCGGTGATGATAGCGCTGCCAGAGCAGGAGCGGAGGGCCGATCAGCGAGACCCCGCCGAGCAGGTATGCGGCCGCGAGGAGGACGGTAAACTCGATCTCGGCGTTTGGGTCTTTACGAATCAGCCCGAGTCCCAGCCAGAGCCCCACCGCCAGGCCGGCGATCAAGAGCATCATGTCGAGGATCGTCAACCGACGTCTCATCCCGGCCATGCGAGTTCCTCCCAGCAATCAGGATCGGCGGTCTCGATCGCCTTTGGTGAGCGGGATTCACGATCTCCGCACCGGCGCGATCCGTATAATGAGGGACAGCGATACGCTCTTTTGAACGCATCGAAACGCGGCGGTTCCTACATCGAGGCTCTGATGAACACGCTTCCTGGTCGATCCAGCATGGTCCTCCGGTCCGCGATCCTGGCCCTGGCCCTGCTGGCGTTGCCGGCGACGCGGAGCCAGGCCCAGTTCTACGGCGGTTATGGCTACGGAATGCCGTTTGGCGGCATGGGCTACGGCGGTATGGGTTACGGCGGTATGGGTTACGGTGGTTATGGCTACGGAATGCCGTTTGGCGGCATGGGCTACGGCGGCATGGGCTACGGCGGCATGGGCTACGGCGGCATGGGCTACGGCGGGTTTGGCGGCGTGGGTTATGGCGGGTTTGGAGGGTTCGGCGTCAATCCGCTCCCTCCGTACGGCACGCTCGGGATGAACTTCGGCCAGTATCCCTCCGGCCCTGGATCGTTCAACCCGATGTTCGGCGTCGGGCTGACGCCGCTGGGGGTCAATACCGCCCTGACCGAGCGTTACATCCTGGGTCGGGGTCTGCAACAGGGCTACTCGTCCGGTTACGGCAATCTCCGCAACGGAGCCGTCGGAGGAGCGGGGGCCGTACCGGGCGCCAGCACGGGGAGCGGGGTGCGCTAGACGATCCGGTTCGCCCGGATCACCTCGCCGTACCAGCGGGCGCTGAGCTTGGGAGTGCGTTTCTGGGTCGCGTAGTCGACATGGACGATCCCGAACCGCTTGGCGTAGCCCTCGGCCCACTCGAAGTTATCGAGCAGCGACCAGACGAAATAGCCCCGGACGTCGAAGCCCTCGGCGATCGCACGGTGGAGCGACGAGAGATAGGTCCGCAGGTATTCGCGGCGGTCGAGGTCGAGAACCTCGCCCGCCGTGTCCGGCGTATCTTCGCAGGCCGCGCCGTTCTCGGTGATGAGGAACGCCTTCACGCCGAAGACCTCGGCGGCGTGGCGCACGCCCCAGTAGAGCGACTGCGGAGTGTGGTAGAGCCAGGGCATGTCGCCCCGGGGATAGCCGGGCGGGAAAGGGAGGACCTCGGGCGTGCCGTCATGCCCCGCGCGGACGAAGTCGCCGGCGTAGATGTTCAGGCCGAGGTAATCGGTCGGCTGGGCGATCAGCCTCAGGTCGCCCGGCTCGACCTTCGGGGCATCGGGACCGGCGGCCTCAAGGAAGCCGATCGGGATAATGGCCCTGGAAGACCGGTCCCATGAGCTGTCCGTTGGTCCGCTCGTAAGAGCGTACGGGCCGCGCCCGAGGTCGGGCTCGGTCTCGGTGACGGGGATCTGCGGCGGCGGCAGGAGGTTGTGTACCAGACCCACGGTCGATCCCGGTCCGCCGTGGGTCGCGGACCGCCGCCACGCCATGCCCGTGAGCCAGCAGGGCGTGGTGATACGCCTGGTTCACGACCCCGTCGCCTCCATCCGCCCCGGGGCGAACTGGCCGTTGCCGTAGCCGTAGCCGATGAAGCAGGGGATCTCGTTGAGGGTGAACCAGTGCTTCACGCGGTCGCCCAGCCGCTTGACGACGGTCTCGGCATAAGCCCGGAACGCCTCGGCCGTCGCCGCGGACGGGCCAGCCGCCACGGTCTTCAAGGGCCTGGGGAAGGTCCCAGTGAAAGAGCGTGACCCAGGGGGTCACGCCGTGGTCGAGCAAGGAGTCGATCAGCCGGTCGTAGAAGTCGAGTCCCCTGGGATTGACCGGGCCGTCTCCCCGGGGAAAAATCCGGGGCCAGGCGACCGAGAGGCGATAATGGCGTGATGCCCAGCTGGCGCATCAGGGCGGCGTCGGCCTCGTAGCGGTGATAGTGGTCGCAGGCGACGGCGGGAGTGTCGCCGTTCTTGACCTTGCCGGGAGTGGCGGCGAATCGGTCCCAGATCGACTCGCCCTTGCCGTCCTCGGTCGCGGCCCCTTCGATCTGTCCGGCGGCCGCGGCCGCGCCCCACGCGAAGCCTTCGGGAAAGGAAAAGGAGCTTGACGCGGCCAACATTCAGGGCCTCCCGCGGTCCAGACGGAAATGAGGTACCGGATCGAGTCGTTCGCAGTTCAGGGTCATCAAACGGCAGGACCCTGGATATCCTGGAACCGTCCCCCGAGGATCGAGATCAAAACGATCCGGAGCCAATGTCTCGATGCCGACCAACCTATCATCCTCAGACCCTGATTCCGAGCCCGAAGACGCGTCGACCACGCTCGGCGCGCTCAAGGAACTGGTTCGTGGGTTCTCGCGCGACCGCGACTGGGAGCAGTTCCATCATCCCAAGGACCTGGGGTTGGCCCTGGCCAGCGAGGTCGGCGAGGTGCTCGACCACTTCCGATACCGCGATAATGCGTCGATCGCCCGACGGCTCGAGCAGCCCGAAGCACATGAGGCGCTCGCGCACGAGCTGGCCGACTGCCTCTGGCTCCTCCTGAGACTGGCCGACGTCTGCGCGATCGACCTGGCGTCGTCGCTCCGCGAAAAGGTCGCCCTGGCGGCGCTGAAGTATCCGATCGATCAGGCCTACGGACGCCCGGACAAGTACACCGCCTACCAGCAAGAAGGTCCCGCGGGCCGACCAGTCCCCGGCCCGGACCACGTCGAAAAAGGCCGCGAATGATCCAGGAATGAGCCGGGAACAATCCAGACGATCCAAGAAATCGTTCGCATTTGCAACGGCTGCACGGTAAAATCGGGAATTAGTACCACCGGGATCTCGTTGGTATCTCACTGGTTCTCCCTGTCTGCGTGCCGGCTTGCTGGGGCTCCCGGGTGCTCCCACCGACAGTTAGCGACGGGCGCCGTTGCTTTCAACGAGCACGCCCTCGGTTCCTCGAACGACCCAGTGGTGCGATGAAAAACCGATCGATCCTGCTGCTGGCGGCCTGTCTGACCCTTTTCATGAACCGCGGTCATTCGTCCCGCGCCGCGGAAGCCGAAGCGGCGCCGGCGCCTTCGGCCGCACCGAAACCCACGGCCGAGCAGGTTCGCTTTTTTGAGCTCCAGGTCCGGCCGGTGCTGGTCGAGAACTGCTTCAAGTGCCATGGACCGGAGAAGCAGAAGGGGAACCTCCGGCTCGATTCGCTTGCCGCGGTGCTGAACGGGGGCGACCTGGGTCCGGCGGTCGTGCCGGGAAACGTCGAGGAGAGCATGCTCCTGACGGCCATCGGCTACGCCGACGAGAGCCTGAAGATGCCGCCGTCGAAGAAGCTCGACCCGGCGCGGATCGCAGGCCCTGAAGCGGTGGGTCGAGATGGGCGCACCCTGGCCGGGAAGCGATGCCGACCCCGCGGTCTCCAGCGCGCTGACGGCGCGCAAGGCAAGGGGAAGGGTGAGTACCAGATCAAGGACTCGGACCGGGCCCACTGGGCGTTCCAACCGGTTCGCGCCGGCCAGGCTCCGGCGGTCCGGAACCCCGGATGGGTCAAGAACCCGATCGATGCCTTCATCCTCGCCGGTCTGGAAGCCCGCGGCCTCAAACCCAGCCCGCCGGCCACCCGACGCGAGCTGATCCGTCGCGCGACGTTCGACCTGATCGGCCTGCCGCCCTCGCCCGAGGAGATCGACGCGTTCGAGAACGATCCGTCGCCCGAAGCCTATGACGACGGTGATCGACCGTCTGCTCGAATCGCCTCACTATGGCGAGAAATGGGGCCGGTACTGGCTCGACCTGGTCCGGTTCGCCGAGACCAACAGCTACGAGCGCGACAACCCCAAGCCCAACGCCTGGCGGTATCGCGATTACGTGATCGAGGCGTTCAACCAGGACAAGCCGTTCGACCGTTCGTCCGCGAGCAGATCGCCGGCGACGAACTCGAGAACGGCGGTCCCGACGCGATCATCGCCACGGGCTATTACCGGCTCGGAATCTGGGACGACGAGCCCACCGACCGCGACCAGGCGTTCTACGACAGCGTCGACGACATCGTGGCGACCACCGGCCAGGTGTTTCTTGGCCTGACGATCGATTGCGCCCGCTGTCACGACCACAAGCTCGACCCGATTCCCCAGAAGGACTACTACCGCCTGGTCTCGTTCTTCCGCAACATCAACCACTTCCGCAACGGCGGGCCGACCGATGAAATGCCGTTGCTGAGTGATCCGGAAGCCCGCCGCGCCTACGAAATCGCGCGTCGAGCGCCCACAACCGCAAGCGGGACGAGCTTCAGGTCCAGCTCACGGCCTATCGAGAACGACTTCCGCCGTCGCTATCGCGAGGATCAGGGGATCAAGCTCGCGAACAACGACCTGGATGAGCTGACCTACAAGTTCTACCGCGACACCTGGGACCAGCTTCCCGATTTCAACGGGCTCAAGCCCGAGGAGACCGGGTCGCTCTGCGCGGCGCGCTCTTCGACATGACCCCGCGGACCCGCGACACGGCCTTCGGCTTCGTCTTCGAGGGGACGCTTGATCGTTCCCCAGGATGGCACCTACACGTTCTACCTCGACTCGGACGACGGCTCGCGCCTGGTCGTCGGGGGGCAGACGATCGTCGAGTACGACGGCATTCACGGCGTGGGCCGCGAGCGCAACGGCAATGCCGTTCTGAGCGCCGGGCGCAGTGCCGATCCGGCTCGACTACTTTCAGCGCCATCAGGGCCTGGGACTGAATGTCGCCTGGTCCGGCCCGGGCGTCGAGCGCCGCCTGCTGCTCGCGGGCCCGACGAGTCCGCCGCTTCCCGGGGTCCGAAGCTCGAAGGGCTCGTGCCTCGCGAGTTCAACGCCGCTGATCGAGAGCGAAGGGCCGCGACTTCTGGGGGTGTCGCGGACGCAGGAGTACGAAGCATCGTTCCGCAGCTCAAGGCGAGCTGACGAGGACGGAGGTCCCGGTCGACAAGGCCCTGTGCATCACGGAGACGGGGCCCGAGGTTCCCGACACGTATGTGCTGCTCCGGGGTAACCCGCACGTCCCCGGCGACAAGGTCGAGCCCGCGTTCCTGACGGTGCTGGGCATGCCCGCGCCGTCGATCCCGACGCCACCCCCGGGCGCACAAGACCTCGGGCCGTCGGCGGGTCCTGGCCGACTGGATGGCCTCCGCCGAGAACCCGCTGGTGCCGCGGGTCATGGCCAACCGGCTCTGGCAGTATCACTTCGGCCGGGGAATCGTCCGATCGCCCAACAACTTCGGCCTCCAGGGAGACAGGCCGACCCATCCCGAGCTGCTCGACTGGCTGGCCGCCGACCCTGATTCGCGAGGGCTGGCGGCTCAAGCCGCTGCACCGGCTGATCATGACCTCCAGCGCCTACCGGATGTCGTCGCGGCCCGAATCGCGAGGCCCTGGCAAAGGACCCGATCAACGACGCCTTCTGGCGGTTCGACATGCGCCGGCTGAGTGCCGAGGAGATCCGCGACTCGATCCTGGCCATCACCGGCACGCTCAATCCTCGGATGTGCGGGCCGGGGGTCTACCCGAGATTCCCGCCGAGGTGATGGCCGGCCAGTCGATCCCGGGCAAGGGGTGGGGCAAGTCGTCGCCCGACGAGCAGGCCCGGCGGAGCGTGTACATCCACGTCAAGCGGTCGCTCCTGGTGCCGATCCTCGAGAGTTTCGACCTGGCCGAGACCGATCGCTCCACGCCGGTCCGGTTCGCCACCACCCAGCCGACCCAGGCGCTCGGCGATGCTCAACAGCGACTTCCTCCACGACCAGGCCGAGCTCCTGGCCGAGCGCGTTGCTCGCGAGGCGGGGCCGGATCTGACGGCCCAGGTCGCGCGGGCGCTGCGGCTGGCGACGGGCCGTAATCCCGTGGAAAACGAGATCACGCGGGGCCTTGCGCTCGATCGACTCCTTGAAGAACCAGGACGGCGTGCCCCCGGAGGCGGCGGTGCAGGCATACTGTCTGGTCGTGCTCAATCTTAACGAATTTATTTATCTGGACTAAATTTGGAGAATCATACCGCGGAGGCTGATGATGGATTTCTGCCGGCGAACACGCCGTGAGTTCCTCTGGGAAGCGGGGGCCGGCTTCACCGGCCTGGCCCTGGCGGGACTGCTCGACCAGGATGGATACTTCGGCGCCACGGCCAGGGCCGAAGCGATTCAGGCCAGGGCGGAAGCCGCCTCCGCGTCCGCGTTCGCCAATCCGCTGGCGCCCAAGCCGCCCCACTTCACGCCCAGGGCCAAGAGCGTGATCTTCCTGTTCATGTACGGCGGGCCGAGCCATGTCGATACCTTCGACTACAAGCCCAAGCTCTACGAGCTCGATGGCCAGACATCCCGATCAAGACCTTCGGTCGCGGCGGCAAGAAGAGCGAGGGACGCGTCGTCGGGCCGAAGTGGAAGTTTCAGCAGTACGGCCAGTGCGGGCAAGTGGGTCAGCGACCTGTTTCCGAACGTGGCCACCTGCGTCGACGACATCGCGTTTCTGCACTCGATGACCGCCGATTCGCCGATCCACGGCTCGGCCATGCTTCAGATGAACACGGGCAAGATCCTCTCGGGAAGCCCGTGCATGGGGTCGTGGGTCAACTACGGGTTGGGCAGTGTGAACCAGGACCTGCCCGGCTTCGTGGTGATGCTCGACCCGACCGGCGGCCCGATCTCGGGGGCCAAGAACTGGTCGAGCGGCTACATGCCGGCGACCTACCAGGGCACGATCCTCCGATCGGCCGGCGTGCCGGTCCTGGATCTCAAGCGGCCCGAGGCGGATGAGCGAGGCCATGCAGCGCAAGATCCTGGACAACCTTCGCGATTACAACACCGAGCACGCCGCCACGCGATACGACAACAGCAACCTCGCCGCCCGGATCGCCAGCTACGAGATGGCGTTCTCGATGCAGCGGCATGCCCCGGAAGCCGTTGACCTGAGCAACGAGAGCGAGGAGACCAAGACCCTCTACGGGCTGGACGAGGAGCGGACCGCCGAGTTCGGCCGCCGCTGCCTGCTGGCCCGCCGACTGGTCGAACGCGGCGTTCGTTTCATCCAGTTGTACGCCGGTGGTGCCCATTACGATTCCAACTGGGACGCGCACGGCGATCTCGAGAAGAACCACAACTACCACGCCGGGCGGACCGACAAGCCGATCGCCGGCCTGCTCAAGGACCTGAAGCGGCGCGGGCCTGCTCGACGAGACGCTCGTGATCTGGGGCGGCGAGTTCGGCCGTCAGCCCACCGCCGAGTACGCCAAGGGGACCGGCCGCGACCACAACGCCTACGGCTTCACCATGTGGATGGCCGGCGGCGGCATCAAGGGCGGGACCGTCATCGGCGAGACCGACGAACTCGGCTCCGCCGCCGTCACCGACCGCCTGCATGTCAAGCACCTGCACGCCACCGTCCTGAACCAGCTTGGCGTCGATCCCAACCGGCTCAGCTACTTCTTCAACGGCCTCGATCAGAAGCTCGTCGGCGTCGAGGGGGCCGAGCCGATCCGCCAGATCATCGCGTGAGACCCCTCCCTGGATCTGATCTCGACCCTTTAACGGTCCGCCGACGAGGCAGGGGGAGGGTCGAGCAGGCCGGAGAGCCAGTGGAGGATGTTCAGGGTCCACTGACGGTTGTCGCATCCCGGGGCGTTCATGCCCATGGCGCGTCTCTGGGGTCCGGCACGTTGCGCGGACAACTGGCTGGCCTCGCCGAGCATGACCACTCGACCCTTGCCAAAACTCAGGGCCACGCCCTGGGCTCGACCTTTGGCCGGGACTTGTTTGTTTCCCTCGGCGGGGAGCCTATCCTCGGCCGTGTCCGAGAGCGCCAGGAGCGCCGTGCTTCCCTCGGGCCCCTTGAGCGACTGGCCGCCGAAGGTGATCACCCGGTTGATGCGCTCGGACTCTTCGCGGCCCCCGTGTGATCGGATGGTCGCCGAGTAACTGGCTGTCGCGGCTGAACAGGAGCATGCCTGGACCTCCCGCTCCCGGAGCGGCATGGGCGCGATCGGTCGTCATTCCCTTGCTCATCGACACGTCAAACCGGCGGGCCAGCGCCTCGGCGGCGTGCCCCGTCGGGTAATGATCGGTGATCAGCAGCAACGCGCCGCCGTCGCGCACCCAGTCGCGGACGGCGTCGCATTCCGCCTCCCGAAATGCCGGTTTCTCGGAGCGTTGCGCGGCCCCGCGCGCATTGGAAATGACCAGCACCTTCGCGCCGGAGAGCGATTCGGGGGAGAACGGCTGGTCGTTCGCCACGACCTGGTATCCATCGTTCGTCAGGAGATCGGCGAACGTCTTGTAACTCCCCTTCGAGGTGTGAACGTTGAAATGAGCCTCGTCGATCAGGACGCGGGGTCCGTTCGACGCGTAGGCCGGGTGCGCGACCTTGACGTCGAAGTCGGGATCAGGCACCTGCTGGGCCAGGGCGACTCCCGGCTACCAGCAGGATGGCCAGGGTACAGAGCGCGGCTCGTGTGATGAGCATTGGGAAGAGACTCAATGAATAAAAAGGGACCTTTGATATGAGCCGCCGGGTGTTTCAATCGGTCGACCCGGCGGGCACCGGAGTCGATGTCGGCTTTGGCTCACGGCTCAGGGGTTCCAGGGGGTGGAGCGCGGGGTCGCCCACGAGGACATAGAGTAACTGGTTGCGCCGCATGGCGGCCATCTCGTCCTCGGAATCGGCCTTGCTCAGCACGAGGGCATCGGGGTCGAGCCGGGTCCAGCCGATCAGGCCGTCGATCAGGCGCTGGTAGGCCTCACCGACCGAGTCGCCATGAAGGAGCGATTCCATGACGGGGAACAGGTGGGGGAAGCCGGCATTGAGCCGCATATGAGCGTAGGTGACCACGGCCCCACGCTCCACGGCCTCCATGACGAATCGCTTCCGATCAGCGACGACTTTGGCGCCGTCGGGCCCGACATCCATCGCTTTCCAGTCCGACTGCGTGGGTGCCGCCGACATGCACGCCCCGCAGAGGACGACCTTGTTGGCGAACGACCGGTGATCGAAGGCCTCGACCTTCAGCCCGCAGGTCACGCCCGGGACGCCGTGGCCGAACATGACGACCATCGATGCCTCGTCAAACGCGCGAGCGGCCGGCTCGGGCATGTCGGAGAGCAGTTGCCGCTGTCCAGCCGTCCGCGCGACCCAGATATCCTGACCGTCGAGACGGGGCCGATCGCCCGGGAACTGGCGTATCACCAGACCAGGCGTCTCGAACCCGAGCTGGCCGAACATCTCACGCAAGACTCCGAGCTTCTGGAGCGAACGCGTCCCGACCGGGGACGGGTTGCCGAGCTGGCTGATCACGAACGGGTGGAACGACGCGCGCGGCGTGGGACGGTACGCGATCGACCGATCGATCAGGGCCGCGAAGCTGGCCGCGTCAGGCGCGACGAGCAGGCCGGGGCGGGCATCAAGCTCGGGGTCGTTGTCGAGTGTCGCCAGCACGCCCCACAGCCCCAGCAGCATGTTCTCGCGGAAGCTTTCCAGACGCGGGGCGACCGCGACGTATCCGACCTTCGCCTCGGTCAATTGCCGGGCCAGGTTTTCGCGAACGGGACGCTGGGCCAGACCACCCAGGTCATCAACCTGGAGGACCTTGCCGCCGTGGTGCTGCGCGAGCCGGCGGAGCGGCGCGAGGTAGGCCTCATCGCGATGATCCGTCACCACGAGGTAGGCGTCACCCTGAACAGGGTGCGATTCGGTCCGCAAGACGTAACGAGACGTCATCGCCTCTTCGCGGCTCAACCCTCCGGGCCGGGCCACCCGCTTCAGTGAGGCCACGGGAGGCACCACGAACGCCGGGCCGGCCGTTCCCTGGGCCTCGCCCGGACCCGGCTGCTGCGCCGGCGACACGACCGGTAGTGCCACGATCAACGCCATCAGGAACCCAAGGGCCGAACTCGGTCGCTTCCAGATCGTTGAATTCGAGAGCACCTGGAGATCTCCTTCGTGTGTCAGCGCTGGGCGATGCATCTCATCTCATTGGCTTACCAACAAAGAGCGATGGAACCAGGCCCCCGGAGACCGAAAAAATGAATCGTGATCCAGGAATCGAAAGAACCCGCCGAATGCGTTGCACCGTCTGGTTGTCAGGCGCCGGTCCCTCCCTGTATCCTGCAAGCAATGCTACACGAGTCGCGCGGTTGTGTAGCGATCGGCGGCACCAGAAAAACGATGGCCCTTTCACGTTGAAACCAAATGAATACCAAAAAGTGTCTCGGGCTCTTTCTGGGCCTCGGCGTACTGGCGGCCTCCTCCTCCCCGGGCCGCGCCGCGGAGTTGGTTCCTGACGGACCCTCCAAACCGTTGCATCGGCTCCTGGCCTCCGACAAGGGGAAGCTCGGGATCGTCGAGCCCGACGGCCGGGTCTCGTGGAAGATGCCGGTTCATGGCACTCCCCATGACCTTGCGTTGCTGCCAGGAGGAAATATCCTCGTGATCGATGGTCCGTCCACGGTGCTGGAGATCGATCCCGGGAAGAGCAACGAGGTCGTCTGGAGCTACACCTCGAAGCCTAGGGCTCCCTACACCGGGCGAGTCGAGATTCACGGCGTGCAGCGGCTCGACGACGGCTTGACGATGATCGCCGAGACCGGCAACCTGCGGATCATCGAGGTTGACCGCGCCGGCACGATCGTTCGCGAGGTGCCCTTGACCGTCGAGAAGCCCAACGCCCATCGCGACACCCGGCGGGCACGCAAGCTGTCCAACGGCCATTACCTCGTGTGTCATGAGGGCGATGGCGTCGTCCGCGAGTATGACCCGAGGGGCAAGGTCGTCTGGAGCTACGCCCTCGACCTCGACGGCCGTCCCCGGACCCCTGGTCACGAGGGGCACGGCACCGAGGTCTTCAACGCCTTGCGGCTGGAGAACGGCAATACCCTGATCGCCGCGGGCAATGGCAACCGCGTCATCGAGGTCACCCCTGCCGGCAAGGTCGTCTGGAAAGTGGGACCGGACGAGCTGCCCGGCATCCGCCTGCACTGGGTCACGCACCTTCAGCTCTTGCCCAGCGGCAACCTCGTCTTCGGCAACGCCCACGCCGGTCCCGATAACCCGCAGCTCATCGAGGTCACCCGCGACGACTCGAAGCGCGTGGTCTGGACCTTCAAGGACTTCTCCAACTTCGGCAACGACTTCGTGGCGTCGCAGGTGATCGACAAGCATTGAAGTCCTTCCCCGTCTTGTAGGGTAGGCTTCAGCCTGCCATTCTTTGATGGGAAGGCAGGCTGAAGCCTACCCTACAAGAGAACAAAGAATCGACAAGCGGTTCATCGCGCCGGGCTGCGATGTTCAGGGAAATCGGCCTGGTAGCGTCTGACGAGGGCGTCCATGTCGTTCTTGACGAGGTAGAGCTTCCCCCGGATCGCCTTGGTCTGACCAGGTGCGAGGCCTCCGATCCGGAAGTCGGAGTGAATACAGACGAGGACACCCTGGAACAGCTCCTGGTACGGTTCCCACGCTGTGGCCAGGATCATCGAATCGTCGGCCGAGATACAACCGATGAGACCGTTCGAGGGGACAAGCGTGCTCAGGGGCCGTGGGTTGACGTCATTGCGATCGATCCCGGCGGGGCACCACACCTGGCCGGGAACGTAGCGGGCCCTGGTCGTCCAGGGGTCGACCGGCAAGCGGTTCGCCCGCCCGCCGAAGAATAAGAAGCAGCGCGAGAGGTATTCGTCAGAATCGCGTTTCGGCTCGACTCCGGTGAACCGGTCGACCCGGACGCAGGGTTGTGCCCAGACGGCGGCCGACGGTTTCTCCGTGGGGTTATGAGCGCTAAGCTGAAAGCTCACCGTGTCCGGACCCGCCACGATGATGTGGTTCACGGTCACGCCATCGGCCAGCGTGCTCTCGAGCACGAGGCGATGACCGTCCGCCTCGGCCTTGACCAGCCGGGTCGTATGGGGAATCACGGTCTCCTTCCAGTCGCGGTCGCTCGAGCCCGCGCGACAAAAGGCTTCGAGATATTGGATGCGGACCTCGCCGCCGGGCAGCTTCGGGCCGCTCACGATCAAGAAGTTGCGAGCCCAGGTCAGCCTCAGGGCAGGGGGATCGTCCGCGGCTGAAGCGGGCTCCGGTCGCAGACCGAAGCCGATCGCCAGGACGAAACAGATGCCCATGCACAGTCGGTTCATCGGATTTTGCCTCGTTTTGACGGATTCAGTGTCCGGGCTGGCTGACTCGGCCCAGGAACAGAATGCTTCCGCTCTGCCGATCCCGGATCAGGAACAGGAATGGGTGATCGGCGCGGAACACGACCGGCTGGGTTGGCAGTGGTGCCGCCGCGGCAGCCAGGCCAATGGCCGTCGCGGCGGCGGCCTCGGTCCCGGTCTCGTTGACGTCGACGAAGGCCTTGTGGATCACCGCCGAGATCTTGAGCGGCTCGGGTCCGGGACTGATGCCCGAGAAATCGGCCTGATCCGAGAACACCAGGGGCATTCCAAGCTGGCCGAGGGTCCGGCCCAGGTCGAACTCGGACGTCATGGTGAACTTCGGGAAGGTGACGATCACCTCGCGATCGTGAAGGGCCTTGTGCCAGGCTTCGAGCTTTTCGGGTGTGAGGTCTGATTCGATTTCGGCCAGGCCGTCCTTCGCCTTCGGCAATACGACCGTCATCGACAGGTAGCCCCCTCGATAATGCATCTGGAGGGCCTGCACGCGGTCGTCCTCGGCATAGCCGAAGTCGTCGGTCTGGCGCATCAGCGGGACCTTGACCTTGCGGCCGTCGGCCAGGTGAAAATCGTCCTGGTACGTGGCCGCGGGTTTGAAGGGCCGGGACCAGTCGCCCTTGAAGTAAATCGCGTTGGTGAGCACGAGCCGGGTGGTGGTGTCCAGGACTCCCGAGGCGATCAGGTCCTTGATCTTCTCCTCGGTCTGTTCCTCGACCCGCCGGTTAATCGCCAGACGGGCCGGCTCGAGCGCGTGCAGGAAATCGACGGTCATCGAGCGCCGAGCCATACGAGTCGCGCAACAGGCCGACGTACGCCGGTACGAACGGATAGCCCCGCTGGCCCCAGAGCGTGTTGCTGATCGAGAGCCGGTAGGGGGGTGAGGCGCCTTGCCGGGGCGGCTTCAGATTTCGTACGAGCGTCGCGAACGCCGCCGCCGTCTGCTGGGGATTCTCGGGGAGATGAAGTGTCGTGTTCATTTGCCGGGCGGTCTCGCCGCGTGCGCCCGCGGCGGTCATCGCCAGGGCGGTCGAAAGGCTATACGGCGAGAAAAAGAGATTCCCGGGGCTCGATCGAAGCTGCGCGTACAGGTCGAGGCCGAACGCGGTGTTGCCCTGGACCAGCGTAACGAGCTCGGCCCGGGGTACGTCCGGCGCCACGCGTGGCGCCGGCGGAGGCGCCTCGGCCTGGCAGACGCTGGCCCCGATGAGAGATGCGGCCAACAGGAGAGGATGCAGGCGCATGATGACGGAAACCCCCGAGAGAGTTGAATTCTTGTAGGATAGGCTTCAGCCGGCCACTCTTCGATGCCATGGCAAGCTGAAGCCTACCCTACAAGATTTACGAGATCCCGGCGCTCTCAGCCAAGCTTTTCCTGGAGGAACGCCAGCCCGCGCTGGAGGGCGTCGGCGATTTTCGAGGGATCTTTCCCCCCGGCCTGCGCGAGGTCGGGCTTGCCGCCGCCCCCGCCGCCGACAATCGGGAGCGACCTCCTTGATCCAGCGCCGGCACTCAATCCGGCGGCGACGAGATCGGGCGTCAGCCCGGCGGCAAGCTGGACCTTGCCCTCGGCGGTCGTGGCCAGCAGGACCGCCAGCTTCGCCGGGCTCTTGCGGCGCAGGACGTCGATGAGCTGCCGCAGCTCATCAGGCGTGGCCGATTCGAGGGCCTGGGCCACGATCCTGGTTTCGCCCACGACCGTCGCCGCGGACAGGATGTCGTCGGGGGCGAGCTTCTCGGTCTTGTCCGTCCGACGCTGCGCGGCCTGCTTCTTGAGGGTCTTTACCTCGTCCAGCAGCGCGTCGATCCGGTCGCCGATCATCGACGCCGGGACCTTCAGGGCGGCGGACGCGGCGGAGAGCAGCTCCTCTTCCTGGCGAATCAGATCGAGCGCCGCCTGTCCGGTCAGGGCGGTGATCCGCCGCGTGCCGGCCGAGACCGACTCCTCGCCCACGACCTTGAACAGTCCGACCTGCGCGGTGTTCTCCAGATGGGTCCCGCCGCAGAGCTCGCGCGAGAAATGGCCCATGCTCACCACCCGGACCACGTCCGGATACTTCTCGCCGAAGAGGGCCATCGCCCCCAGCGACCGGGCCTCGGCGATCGGCATCGTCGTCCACGAGACCGGCGCCGCTTCGAGGACCAGGCGGTTGACGGTCTCCTCGATCAATCGCAAGCGGTCGCGGCCGACGGCTTCGGGGTTGGCGAAGTCAAACCGGAGCCGGTCGGGCTCGACCTTGCTGCCGGCCTGCTGCGCGTGCTTGCCCAGGTGCTGGTGCAGGGCGTGGTGCAAAACATGCGTCGCCGAGTGCGCCCGGCGGATCGCCGCGCGGCGGGTCGCATCGACCAACGCCTCAACCTGGTCGTTCACCGCCAGGGTTCCCCTCACCACCCGGCCGATGTGCAGGGTGAAGTCATTATCTTTCTTGGTGTCGTCGACCCGGAACACGAACCGATCGCCCTTGATCTCGCCCGTGTCGCCGACCTGGCCGCCCGATTCGCCGTAGAACGGCGTCCGGTTCAGAACCAGGACAATCGGCGGCCCGCTCGTGCCGTCTTCCGACGCGGTGGCGCCCGCCGAGTCGGTCAGACGGTTCTGGGCGATGATGCCGATGATGTGGGCCTTCGCCTCGGTCGTCTCGTAGCCGAGGAACTCGCTGCCGTGATGATACGACTTGCTTCAGGGTGTCGAGCGGGCCGGTCGAGAACACCGCGGCGGCCTCGGTCGTCCCGCGCGAGACCCGCTCGTGGGCCTCCATCGAGGAATCGAACCCGGGGCGATCGACCCGCAGGTTCTGGTCGGCGGCGAGGCTCTCGGTCACCTCGACGGGAATGCCGTAGGTGGCGTGCAGCGTGAAAGCGTCGCGACCGTTGATCGTGTCCGAGCCCGCGGCCCGGGTCTTGCGGAACACGTCGTCGAGCAGCTTCAGGCCGTTTTCGAGGTTCTTGAGGAACTGCTCCTCCTCCTCGCGAATCACGGTCTGAATCCGCGGCACGCTCTCGCGCAGCTCCGGGTAGGGGCCGGCCATCACCTCGGCGATCGACGGCACGACCTGGTACAGGAACGGCTCGCGCCGGCCCATCTGGTACGCGTCGAGCACCGCCCGGCGGAGCAGGCGTCGGATCACGTACCCCTGTTTCTCCTTCGACGGCCGGACGTTCTCGTGGATGCAGAAGGTCAGGGCGCGGGCGTGGTCGGCCATCCGACGGATGCGGACTCCATCCGGCTCGTGGGGCAGATACTTGACGCTCAGCTCGTGCGGCGACCGCCGCCAGGATCGGCTTGAAGATGTCGGTGCCGAACACCGTCGGCACCCCCTGCATGCACGCCGCGGCGCGTTCCAGGCCCATGCCGGTATCGATATTCTTCTTGGGCAACGGTTCGAGCTGGCCGGGACCGACCCGGTTGAACTGGGTGAAGACCAGGTTCCAGATCTCGACTTCCTTGGGGCCGTTGCCATGAAAGAAGATCTCGGAGCAGGGGCCGCAGACGCCGTTGGGACCGTGCGTCGGCGCGCCGGCGGGCCAGAAGTTGTCGTCCTCGCCCAGCCGCGAGATCCGGTCGGCCGGGAGCCGGATCTCCTTGTTCCAGATGTCGAACGCCTCGTCGTCGTCGAGGTAAACGGTGACCGTGAGCCGGTCGGGGGCGATCTTAAGGTCCGCGTCAGGAACTCCCACGCCCAGTGGATCGCCTCGCGCTTGAAGTAGTCGCCGAAGCTGAAGTTGCCCAGCATCTCGAAGAACGTCTCGTGGAACGCCGTCCGGCCCACGTTCTCGATATCGCCGGTGCGCAGGCACTTCTGGCAGGTCGTGGCGCGGGTGAAGCTCGGGATCGCCCAGCCCCATGAACTCGCGCTTGAACTGGTTCATCCCCGCCGGGGTGAACAGGACCGTCGGGTCGTTCGGGACGAGCACGTCGCTCGGCCGCCGCACGCAGCCCTTGGAGGCGAAGAAGTCGAGATAGGCTTCGCGGAGTTCGTCGGTGGTCATGACGTCTCGTCGAGATCGTTGGCGAGTCGAGTAATAAGGGAGTGAGGCGCTCCGATATTGGAAAAGACGGCACGACAAACGGTCGTTGAACCGCGCCTGGGTCTCCCGGAGGCCTTCACGGCCCGGAGCGTCGATTGTAGAGTATCGCCGCGTCCGACGCACCGTGGTTCTACGTTACTTGACCGTGATCGGTCCCAGGTCGGTCTCGAGCACGACCGGCCCGTCGTACCGGGAGACGACCTGGGCGAACTCGCGCGGCGATCGGAGCCGTTTGCCCTCGATCGACCGGATGATCTGGCCGGTCTTGAGCCCGGCCCGTTCCGCGGACGAGCCCGCCTCGACCTCGGTGATCACCACGCCTCCTCGCGCCATGGCGCTGAGGATGCCGTCGCCGAAGGCCAGGTTGCTGGGCAGGATGCTCGTGTAATCGGTTCGGAGGCCACGCCAGGCCGGCGGTCGGTTGGTCGCGATCACCTCGCCTTCGACCCGGTACTTGGCCAGCTCCACCGTACGCTCGATCTCCTGGTCCTGACGCCGGACCTTGAGGACCACCTTCGAGCCGGCGGGCATCGCGTTGATCGCCAGGACCAGGCTGTCCAGGTCGTGGACGGGAAGTTCGCCGACCGCCAGGATCTGGTCGTCGACCAGGATGTTCCCCTCGTCGGCGGGCGTGCCCGGCTGGGCACTGGCGACCCGGTTGGTCCCGTTCGGGTCCAGCGCCGACGCCCAGGAATCCGTACTCGAACTCCTTGCCCTGCATCAGTGTCTCGATGATCCGCCGCTCCTGGAGGTCCATCGGAATCGCGTAGCCGGCCATCGCGTCGAACCCCGCGGCGCTGGCCAGCGTGGTGGTCAGGCCGACCAGCTCTCCGAACGCAGGTTGATCACCGCGCCGCCGCTCATCCCGAGATTCAGCTTGGCGTCAAGCTGGAGCAGGGTCGGATAATGACGGAGCTGGAACTTCCGCATCTGCGAGTCTTCGATCGACGGCTCGAGCCGGCGGGCGACGTTGGACAGGATGCCCCACGACGCCGACGGCTTGCCGTCGTGCGCGGCGTTGAAGGGATTGCCCAGCGCCACCAGGAACGTTCCCCGCCGCAGGTCGTGGGCATCGCCCAGCGCGATCGGCCTGAGCCGCGGAGGGGCGACGCCCGGGATCTGCCGGGGGACGATCACGGCCAGGTCGCTCCGCGGGTCCGCGGCGATGATCTCCGCCTCGAAATACTGGCGATCGACGGCGCGGACCTCGATCCGCTCGGCTCCCTTGACCACGTGCAGCGTCGTCAGGATCTCGCCGTGCTCGCCGACGACCACCCCCGAGCCAAAGTCGAACGAGACGTATTCACCCCGCCCCGGCGCGAAGTTTCCCTGGTGCGAGAGCGTCCGGGGATCGGTGTTCACCGGGGCCGGGTTCCGTCCCCGGATCGCCGTCGTCACGTCGCCGTTCTCGCCCTTGGTGCGCGCGATCGCCACCACCGAGAATTCCGCCCGCGCGATCGCGTCGGCCACCGCGGTTTCCAGGGCCGCCACCACGTCCGATGGACTCAGGGCCGGCTTCGGCTCGGCTCCGAGCAATACGATACAGACCCACGGGACCAGATTCGCCATTGGCCATCACCTCGCTCCGGAGCGGTAACGTCCCGCCGGTCGATCGAGCCGCGTTCACGACGCCCGATCGGACGAGGTCCACTCTTCACTTCCATCTTTTCGACTTCCGCGGGCCAGAGCAACCCACGATCCGATCGAAAGCCGACCGCGAGTCGCCGGATCACTCGAAACCCGCCGGGGCCTGTCCGCGAGGTCCATCGAGCCAACACACGGCTCGTGCGGCTCACCTCAGGCGAAACGGCCCCAGCGCGTTTGCGCCCGCAATGGGTCGTCACCTCGGCTCGGCTCTGGATTTTCGAGACGGTCCGCGAGCTGGCCCTTGTGAACGCGATCGGCATCGGGTTCATTCAACGCATCGCATGCCGTGGGCGCGAATCCGGTTCGGGAAGTACGCGAAGACGTGGTCGCGGAGCGATCCCCGTCCCGGACCACGGGGTTAAACCCTCCGGTCGAGCGTGATGGCGTCTTTTTGTGAGGAGTGCGTCATGAATCGCGACGGTTCGCAGGCGTGGGCATCCGCGTGTCTCCGGATTGTCGGGGGGGTGCTGGTGCTTTTTCTGGGACTGGCGACGCGGTTCGCGCCCAGGTGGGCGCCGCCGCCGCCGACGCCCCGGAGCGTGCCCGGACCAACGTGGTCGTCATCCTGGCCGACGATCTCGGCTATGGCGATCTGAGCGGTTACGGTCATCCCCGGTTCCGGACCCCGAACCTGGACCGGATGGCGGCCGAGGGGGTCCGTCTGACGCAGTTCAACACGCCGATGCCCTTCTGCGCTCCGACCCGGGCCTCGTTGATGACCGGGCGCTACCCGTTCCGATGCGGCCTGACCTCCAATCCCGCGCCCGACGGGCCGCCCGCGTCCGACGCCCTTGGCCTGCCCGAGGGCGAGGTCACGCTCGCCCAGTATTTCCAGCAGGCCGGCTACGCCACCGGCATGGTGGGCAAGTGGCACCTCGGCCACAAGCAGGCCGCGATGCTCCCCACTCATCGCGGCTTTGATGAATACCTCGGCATCCCCTACAGCAACGACATGCGGCCGGTCCATCTCCTCGACGGCGACAGGGTCGTGGAGTACCCGGTCGTCCAGGCGACCTTGACCCAGCGCTACACCGATCGAGCCTTGACGTTCCTCAGGACGAACCGCGACCGGCCGTTTTTCTTCTATTTCGCCCACGCGATGCCCCACAAGCCCCTGGCCTGTTCGGAAGCCTTCTACAAGAAGAGCGGGGCGGGGTTGTACGGCGACGTCCTGGCCGAGCTGGACGCGAGCGTCGGCCGCGTGCTCGACACGCTCAAGGAGCTGGGTCTGGACCGCCGGACGCTCGTCGTCTTCACCAGCGATAATGGCCCGTGGTACGGCGGGAGCGCCGGCGGCCTGCGCGGCATGAAGGGGACGACCTGGGAGGGGGGCTTCCGGGTTCCGTGCATCGCCCGATGGCCCGGCCGCCTTCCCGCCGGCCGTTCGATCGATGCGCCGACGGTCATGATGGACGTGTTCGCGACCGCGCTGGCCGCCGCCGACATCCCGCTTCCCACCGATCGGACGATCGACGGTAAGAACCTGCTTCCCTTGCTCTCGGGCACGTCGGAGTCGAACTCGGTCCACGACGTCGTCCTCGGACACCAGGGCGCCCGGCTGGCGACGATTCGCGACGCCCGCTGGAAGCTTCACGTCCTCCCCGCGATCGATCGTCGCGACAAGGAGCCGGCCGTTCGATGGATCGATCCCCGCGGCCCGGATGGCGTGACGATCCTCGCCCCCTACGAACAGGCCCAGCCCGACGCGTATCCCGGCGTACGGACCGGCGACGCGACCGTCGCCCTGAGCCTCTTCGACCTCTCGACCGACCCGGCCGAGCAGCACAACGTCGCCGCCGACCATCCCGAGATCGTCGCGCGGCTCAAGGAACAGTACGATCGGGTCGCCCGGGAAGTCCCCACCGCCGCGCCCCGCCAACCGTCGGCGAAGTGACGCGAGCGGCCGGGAACGCGGTGGCCTCGTCACGCGAAACGGACGCCGATCGATCCGCGCGTCGCGGTTCGATCGGCGTCCGGCGGCGGCCTCGGTGAACGAATCTCATCGTCACCTGGGAAACCACTCATTGACGATCCGGTCAAACTTGTCCTTCGCGAGCCGGCTGCCGGTGTTCGGGATCCCATTGGGACCCGCCACGTGGTCGGCACAGACGTGCTCCTGGCTCACGCCCGCCCAGATTCCATACACGCCGGCGCCGCTGTCACCCCCCTTGGTGAACGCGTTGTAGCTGATCTGGTGATCGGTGACACGGACGATCGGCGCCGTGGCCGCCCAGAGCTGCTGGCCGCCCTTGTCGCCGGGGTATCCCGAAACGGTGATCGAGTGGTTCGAGAGGTTGCCATCGCTCGTATTGATCAGCCCCATCCAGCCGGTCCGGTTCCCGAGGTCGCGATCCAGGATCAGCATCCCGGTGTCGTAATCGCGATTCTGGCTGTCGGTCCAACCCTTGAACGAGAAGAGCTGGATGGCGAAGGCGGAGCCGAAGGGGAGCGTCCCATCGTTCTGGGCGGCATTGAACTGGATCGAGGTCGCCCAGCCGCCATTGGCCTTCGAGTAGACGACGTGGCCCGCCGTGATGACGTGGTGCTTGTTCACCATCGTGCCGCTACCGATGTACTGCTGCTTGTCCGGGTAGGTGATGATGACGTGGCCGTGGACCGAGTTGGGCCAGACGGACGTGCTGGTGATCCGCACCCGGTTATCCACACCGGCCGTCACCTCCTCGGCCTCCGACAGCAGCGTCACCTTGCCCGTGGAGTCCGTGCCCACGATGCGGAAGCGCTTGTCCGGCTCCTCGACCAGGATATACCTGCGCGACGGGTCAATATAAGTTGAGGGGAGCGGTCCCTGCGGAGCAGCCGACGCCGCGGCGGCCGGCTGGGTCGGCGTCCGGGAGCCGGTGCTCATGACCCCAGTCTTGGGATCGGTCGTGAGATCGATCTCCGCGTGGCCGAGCGTCGCGACCGCGACGGTTTGCTGCGTCCGGGACGATACGACCACATCGAAATCGTGCTGTGCCATGGGGGGAATGTCCTCAAGGTGTCGTGGGGAGACCTCACTTCACATCGGGCGGCGGTTGCGGGCGCGGTCGACGACCGACGATCCGGTATCGCCCGTCCGGCTCGCGTTCCAGGATCAGCTCATCGTCTTCCTTCTCGGGCCCGGCCGGCGCGACCCGAGCCGGTCGGTGCGAGGCGGTCGCCTCGGACTCACCCTCAGCGGACTTCGTGACCTCGGGCCGGACAGGTGCTTGTCCCTGGCCCGCTGGCGGACGGCCCACGGCCGACGAATCCGTCTCGTCGGGTTTCGCGCCCGGATGTGTCGTGTCCATGCGGTTTCCCTCCGAGGCCGGCCGCCCACCCGTTCGCGGGAATGCCCACCACAGGAACATGACCCCCACGCCCAGGGTCACGGATACGGCCACGGTCACGGCCGCGACGAACCGGATCACACCCGGCCAGTTTCCGCCTGGACGGTTCATCCCAGCGTCCTGTTCGTCGCGACGGGATCTTCTTGATGTGTGTCGACCCGTCGTCGACGATCCTGTACCGGAGTCCGATGCACCACCTGATCTCATCTCACAAGATTTGTCGGTATCAGTCAAGCCTAAGATCGCAAATTTGAGCCAATTTTCGAAACTTAATGTCCATAAAGACCTTAAGGAAAGGTGAATCCCGATTTAGTAGACCTGATAAATCCGTGGAAGGTTCGGAAATGACTTGTTCCAGGCCCCAGCGAACCGCACAGGCCGGCGCCGCCGCCTTGTGTCGGGCGCGTCGCCGATCTCTCACCAACGCACTCGTGTTTGTGAGTGATCGAATTTTCATCCGAAAAAGGTGAAGATCTTCTCCAGACTGCGCCGATACCCCAGAACGGACGGTGACGCCGCCGTCCCTCGTTCCGGTGCGCCACGCACTCGCGCCCGGAACCTGGTGCTGGACAGCCTGAGACTTACGACCACGAGGCCGTTGCCATGATCGCCACCCTGGACGCGCTGGACGCCCCGAGCGCACCCGAGACCACGAGTGAGACCGACGCCCCCCGCCCCCGCAAGCGCGGCGGCGGGCCGAAAACCGAGGAAGGCAAGAACATCGCGCACCGCAACGCGATGAAGCACAGCCTGCGGGCCAGGCTCGTCCTCCCCGATGAGCTTGAAACAGCCTATCACGAGACCAGGACTGCGTACTTCGATGAACTGAAACCGGTCGGCCGGGTCGAGCAACAGCTTGTCAGCCGGATGGCGTTCACGTCGGTCCAGCTCGAACGATCGGCCGAGCTGGCGATTGCCGATCTCCGCCGCGTGATCGATCGCGCCGAGAACTTCTGGGATCTCGACCGACAAACCCAGGTCGATAACCTGGGCAAGCGCCTCAAGAAGGACCCCGAGCGGATCGCGCACCGGCTGGAACGGTACACCCAGGGAGCCGACTGGCTGATTGATCGCTGGGAAGGGTTGGCCGACGCACTTCGGACCAATGGCCGCTGGGACGACACTCAGCGCGACCTGGCGTTTGACCTGCTGGGCGTCTCGAAGGCCCTTCGCGACGGTCACGCGAAGGTTCCCGCGCCCGATGATCGCGACGGCCTGATGACCCTGGTCAAGGACGAGATCGGGCGTCTGTGGGACGAGCAGCGAGCGACCCTGAACCGGCTCGATATGCATGAACAGGATCTTGCCTGTTGCGGGATGCCGGTCGAGGCGGACGCCGAGACGAAGCGTCTGCGGAAGTACGATTCGGACCTGAGCCGCGAATGGCGGTGGGCTTACGATCAACTATTCAAACTGCGTTCCGATCCCTCGCGGCTGGCGAAGGTGGAAGCGCGGCTGGCGAAGTGCCCGTTGCCCGTTGATGGAATGGTATCGGAGCGGGTTGAGGAGTCGGTCGCGCCGAGCAACACACCCGTGATGATCGAGGATGACGCCGACCAGTTGATCTGGTCGGACGCCGAGGCGCTGGCCAGGGCGATGGCCGAGCTGGAGGCGATGGAGGAAACCGACGAGGAGGAAGCGGCGGAAGAGGAAACGCCGGTGCCGGCGCCGGTGTCGGCTCCTCCCGCGCCACGGCCGTCGGTTCCGTCGTTCGTGCCGTCGGGAGCGAAGGGCGGGAATCGCCGTCAGCGTCGGGCCGCCGAGAAGCGGGCGCGCCAGAAAGCGCGTCGATCGAGCCGCTGAGGGTCGATCGCGGTACAAAACGGAGTCGGTTCGACGACCGGAGCCGCCCGAAAGGCGTCCCCGGCTGTTCGGCTGCGCCGGGCGCGGATTCGCGCCTCGGAACGGGCCGAAATCCCGATATTTAAGGAAGGAAGCCGCGCCGAATCGGGTCGATCTCCGCCCGGATCAGACGCCGTTGGGTTCGGAAGACAGGGGTGGCACGGGTTGTAACGATGGCGCGAACGGGAGGGTGGCGGGTCGACGGCGGTCCGGTACGAACGAACTCGTCCCGACAGCACGAACGAACTCGACCCGAGGTGCGCCGTCTGTTGACACGGGCCATCGCCCATCGGATAATGGATGCAAGCAGTTGGCTCCGGCGAATTCCAGGTGAAGCGTGTGATCGAGCGGGATCGCGTTTAGAATGAACCGGGACGCGAGCGGGCACAAAGCTTCGCGGCCTGGCCGGTGGGTAGGGCTGCGCCAGGACGATCGATGTCGAATCGAGCCAACCTCTTCGTTCTGATCTGATCGGAAATCTGAAAAATGTGGGGAGACCAGGCGATGCCGACGTTGTCCCGGACGACCTTTGCGTCGTGGCTGCGAGGCGAGGCGGGGGCGTGGATCGTGTTCGCGATCGGGACGCTGTTCTGCCTGGCCGTCGCGCCCGCTCCGTGGGTGTGGGCCCAGGAGGAAAAGAAGGCCGAGGCAAAGGCCGAGCCGGAGCCGGCGGCCGCCGAGAAGGCCGAGCCCGCGGCCGACGACGCCGGTGCCCCCGCGGCGGCCAGTACCAATGGCGGAACCGAAGGGACGACGCCCCCCAAGCAGAAGTCGATGCTCCGTTGGGCGACTCGAGGCATCGGGGCCGATCGGGATCTTTCTGCTCTGCCTGTCGGTGTACTTCACCGCGGTGGTGATCCGCCTGTTCATGGAGCTGAGGCTCAGCGAGGCGGTGCCGCCGGCCCTGGTCGAGAAGCTCGAAGTGGCGATCAAGGACAAGAAGTTCCAGGAAGCGTACGACGCCTGCCGCGATAGCGAGTCGTACCTGGCCCGGCTGGTGCGGACGGGGATCGCCAACCTGCCCAACGGCCGCCCCGAGGCCAAGGAAGCCATGAATGCGATGACCGAGGAGATCGTCACCGGCATGGAGTCGAAGATCAGCTACCTGGCCATCATCGGTCAGCTTGGCCCGATGATCGGGCTCGTCGGCACGATCTGGGGCATGATCATGAGCTTCCAGGAAATCGCCACCGCCGCCGGGTCGCAGCCCAAGCCCGAGAAGGTGGCCGAGGGGATCTCGACGGCGCTCTTCATCACCCTGGAAGGCGTCTCGCTATCGGTCCCCGCGATCTTCTTCTTCGCCTTCTTCCGCAACCGGATCGCCGTCATGACGATGGAGGCGACCAAGGTGGCCGACCGGACGATCAACTCGCTGGTCGCCGCGGCGAAGCAGGCCAAGTCGGCGTGAACGCGGCCGGAATTCCTCTCTCGCGGGGGCTGGAGACGACCAAATGTCCGCATCCGTCGGGGCCGACCGGGCCGAACCGAACCTGACGCCGTTACTGGACGTCGTGTTCCAGTTGATCACCTTCTTCATGCTGGTGATCAACTTCAGCAACGAGAACTACGACGCGCGGGTGCGCCTGCCCGTGGCCGGCGAGGCCAAGCCGGTCGAGGATTCCGAAAAGGCGGCGATGGAGGACCGACTGGTCCTGAACGTCGACCGCCAGGGACACCTGATCCTGAACGGCCGGGTGCTGACCACGAGCCAGGCCTTGCAGGAGATCAAGCACCAGGCCGACCTCGTGAAGCTGAACGTCGAGGCGGCGGGACTCAAGGTCGATCTGGCGAAGGGCTGGCCGACGACGATCGTGCTCCGGGCCGACCGCGATACGCCGTTCTCGTCGCTCTACACGCTGATCACCGCCTGCCAGGCCCGCGGTTTCCGCAAGTTCGCGCTCAAGGCGATGACCGGCGGCGCGCTGACGGCTGAAGGCGAAGGGGGGATGATCACTTGAGCTCGCGAAAGAAGAAGAAAAGAAGAGAATATCGAGATCCCGATCACGCCCATGCTCGACATGGCGTTTCAGCTTCTCACGTTCTTCATCCTGACCTATCATCCGATGCCGACGGAGGGGCAGTTCCTGATGAACCTGATGCCGGCCTCGCCGGCGACCGACTTCAAGCGCCCAGGCGGCCGGAGACCGAGGCGACGAACCCGGACATCCCCGCGGCGCTCCGGACGCTTGCCGACCATGCTCCGCGCGGGGGAGGGGGGAAGCTCGGCAAGGTGACGCTGGGCGAGATCGACGTTCAGGGGATGGAGGCCCTCAAGAAAGAGCTGAAGACGATCCTGGAAGACCCGACCCTGCCGTTCGACCAGGCCCTGATCAAGGTCGATCCGGACCTGAAGTACAGCGAGCTGATGAAGGTGATCGACGTCTTCTCAGGTCTGAAGCTGACCAAGATCAGCTTCGCCGAGCTGGGGCCGGACGAGGGGGGAGCGCCGTGATCGCCCGCGATGAGTTCGGGACGGCCGAGTCCGGCGAATCCCCGGGATTCTTCCGGGCGCGGAGCTGTCGCGGCTTCTGGCGCTGGTCGGGATCGCGATCGGGGGCTGGGCCCTGATCTGGTTCTATCTGCACCGGGAAGCGCCCGAACCCGACGAGCCCGCGCCCGCGGCGCGTGCGGCCCCACCACGGGTCGAGCCTGACCGATCGGAAGACTTCGATTCGGTGACCGACCGGACCGCCCTGGGTCTGCGCGACATGGCGGCCTACCGCAAGCTGCTCGAGCATGCCCGGAGCACCGACGCCCCGAGCCTGGCGCGCGAGAGCCATCGCGATATCTACTTCACCGACCTCTGGGACCGGCCCCGCGAGTTCCGCGGCGTGCCGATCCACCTGCTCGGGACCGCCCGGCGGATCATCAGCTACGAGTCGAAGCTCACCCCCAAGGGGCGGCTCTACGAAGCCTGGATCAGTACACATGAAAGCCAGGGATATCCGTACGTTTGCATTTTCGAGGACCTGCCCGGAGGGCTTCCCATGGGCCCGGACGTCTCGGAGCGGGTCGTCTTCAACGGCTATTTCCTGAAGCAGATGCGCTACCTCTCCGGGCACGACGTGCAGCGAGCCGCGCCGATCCTGATCGGCCGGATCGGCTGGACACCCGCGCCGTCGGGCAAGGCCGGGCGGGGACATGACTCGGTCTTCTGGATGGCCACAGCGGTGGCCGTCATGTTCGTGATCTCGCTCTACCGATGGCTGAGCGGCCTCCGCCGATCGCTCTCCGGCCGGTCACACGCCGCCGCGCTGGCCCATCGCCCGAGCGACGATATCGCCCCCGAGGACCTGGCCCAGTGGGTCGAGAAGGTCCGGGACGACGCGGAAGCGCCGGAGTCGGGCGACGACGGCCCGTCCCGCCCCTGAAGCAAGCGATCGGCCCGTTCCCTCGCGAACGACGGCCGGTCGCCGATCGCCTTGCCCGTGGCCAGCGCCTGATCGATCAACGGGTGCGCAACGGGCATGCTCATCGCGCTTTTTGGTTGATTATGGCGGCCCGATGCGTTAATAATCATGGTTTACGAGTCCGTTGTCGATGGCGGTCGGGATCGGCGGCGCCAGGGAAGGAACCACAGGGGGAGCGGACGGCATGACAAGCGAGGTCGACGCGAGATCGTCGTACTCGTCGTCGCCGTCGATACCTCCCGGCGGCTCGAGCGTGCTCGCCGGGCAGTTCGCCGCTCTCTGGGAGTCGGGGGGGCCGTCGCCGGATTTCGTCTCGTTCCTGGAGGCGCACCCGGACGCGACGCCACGGGAACGGCTCGATGTCCTGCTGATCGATCAGGAGTATCGGTGGCAGAGCCGATCGACGCTGCCGGTCGATGCGTACCTCCGCGCCTTCCCCTCGATCGCCGAGCGTCCCGATGACGTCGACGCCCTGGTGCGGGCTGAGCTCTGGCTCGGACGCGAGCCGAACGGGCCGATCGGGCCGATCGACCCTCCGTGCTCCGGGCCGTTGCCCATTCCATCGAGCGGCGTATCGAGGACCAAATCGCCCCCCTCCGGCTCCGGGTTCCTCACGAGCGTCGCGCCCGGTGCGCTGGATGACCATGAGACGTTTCCCCCGCACCCGACCGTGTCGTTCGAGGAACCGGTTTCGCATGGTGAATCGACCGATGCGGACTTCTCGCTCGACACGGATTTCCAGCAGGTCCCTCCTTACGTTCTGCCCCCGGCGGATTCGATCGCGGTTCCCGACTGGCTGGCTGGCTCGAGCCGGTTCACGGTCCAGGGACGGCTGGGCAAGGGGGGCATGGGGGTCGTCTACCGTGTGATCGATCACGATCGAGGCGAGCTCGTCGCGCTCAAGACGATGCGCCGGATCGATCCCCGGGCGCTGTACCGGTTCAAGCAGGAGTTCCGCACGCTGGCGGACCTCTCGCATCCGAACCTGGTGAACCTGTACGAGCTGGTCGCGGTGGATGACCAGTGGTTCTTCACCATGGAGCTGATCGAGGGGATCGACTTCATCCGGTACGTTCGATCGACCGGCGATCCGTTCGCGGCGGTCACGTCGGCCGGGCCGGCCGATCTCGACGACGAACGGATCGTACCGCGATTGCCGGCGGGCCAGGCGCTGGGCGTCGAGCGGGAGGGGCGGCTGCGGCAGGTGCTCGGTCAGCTCGCGGCCGGGATCGAGGCGCTTCATGAGGCGGGCAAGCTGCACCGCGACATCAAGCCGACCAACGTGCTGGTGACGGCGCCGGACGAGTGGCGATCCTGGACTTCGGCCTCTCGGCCGACCTGGGACCCACGGGCCGGCACGAGAACAACGAGGAGCCGATCGTCGGCACGATTGCTTATATGGCTCCCGAGCAAGGAGCCGGGCGGCCTGTCGAGCCGGCGAGCGACTGGTACAGTGTCGGTGTGATCCTGTTCGTGGCCCTGACGGGACGACTGCCGCTTCAGGGGCCGCCACGATCGGTCCTGGCGAGGAAGCTCACCGAGGCGCCCCCCCGCGCCTCGGAGCTGGCCGAAGGCGTCCCCGCCGACCTGGACGCGCTCTGCGCCGACCTGCTTCGGTGCGACCCCTGCGCCCGCCCCACCGGCCGCTCGATCCTGGCGCGGCTGAGCGCCGCGGCCCCCGCCGAGCAATCGATCTCGCACATCGAGGTTGTCGAACCTGGTCCCGAGCTGGCGGCGGGCTCGGCGGCGAGCGGTGCGATTGAGGTGTCGGTGGGTCCCGTGGGCCCCATCCCCTTGATCGGCCGTGAACGGCATCTCGAAGCGCTTCGTGATGCGTACGAGCTGGTGAGGCGCGGGCGGCCCGAGGTCGTCCTGGTTTCCGGCCGTTCGGGATCGGGCAAGAGCACGCTGCTCCAGGCCTTCTTCGATGGTCTGGGCGATGGCGACGAGGCCGTCGTCCTGGCCGGGCGCTGCTATGAGCGTGAGTCGGTTCCTTACAAGGCTCTGGATAGCGTGGTCGATGCGCTGAGCCGCTATCTCAAGCCTTTACCTCTGGCCGAAGCCCAGGAGCTGCTCCCGCGCGACGTGGCTTACCTGGCGCGGGTCTTCCCGGTGTTGCAGCGAGTCGAGGCGATCGCGTCGGCGCCTCGGCCCGAATTCGAGATCCCCGACCAGCAGGAGCTACGCCGTCGCGCGTTTGCGGCCCTCCGCGAGCTACTGGCCCAGATCGGCCGGCGGAAGACCCTGGTCGTGGCGATCGACGACCTCCAGTGGGCCGACCCCGAGAACGCTCCCCTGGTCACCGAGCTGGTCCGCTCGCCGGACGCTCCGCTGATGCTTCTGCTGGGAAGCTTCCGCACCGAGGACATGGCGACCAGCCCCTTTCTGCGGATCCTCCTCGGTACGGGGAACGAGGAATCGACGACGCGGCTCTCGATCCGGTTCCACGAGCTGCCGCTCGGTGCGCTGAGCCAGGGCGAATCGCGAGCGCTGGCGCTGGCACTCCTGGGCCGTGACGATGCCCTGGCTCTGGCCGAGGCGCACCTGATTGCCCGGGAGGCGCAGGGCAACCCCTTCCTGATCGACGAGCTGATCAAGCACGTACAGGCCGGTGGCGGTCTGGCCAAATGCGGCCCGTCGCCGGGCTCGCTGACGCTGGACGAGGTCCTCTGGACCCGGGTTAGCCGGTTGTCGTCGGACGAGGCCAAGCTCCTCCTGGCGTTGATCGCGGTGGCGGGTCGGCCGATCAGCCAGGGAATCGCCTTTCAGGCGGCGCTGGGCGCCGCCGGGCTGGGGACCGCCCGATCGGCGGTCGGCTCGCTGCGAAGCGCCCGGCTGATCCGTAGCGCGGGACCGGCCCGTCATGAGATCATCGAGGTCTATCACGATCGGATTCGCGAGTCGGTGGTCGCGCACCTGCCGGGCGACCTGCTTCACGACCTGCACCGCCGCCTGGCGGAAACGCTCGAGGCCAGCGGACAGGCTGACCCCGAGGTTCTGGCGGTCCACCACCAGGGGGCGGCCCAGTTCGAGAAGGCGAGTCATTATTTCGAGCGGGCGGCGGATCGGGCCGCCGGTAGTCTGGCCTTCATGCATGCCGCTCGCCTCTATCGGCGGGCGCTCGAGCTTCGCGGCAACGACAACGCCAGGAGAATGGGTTCAGAGTCCCGCGCCGATTCGCGAAGGGCCGACCCGGCGAGCCTTCACCGCAAGCTCGGCGATGCGCTGGCCAACGCGGGACGCGGCGGCGAGGCGGCCCGGGCCTATCTCGAAGCGACCGCCGGCGCTCAGGTGGCCGAGGTGCTCGAGCTCAAGCGACGGGCAACCATGCAGCTCCTGATCAGCGGCCGGGTCGATGAAGGGCTCGCCGCGCTGCATGAGCTGCTGGGCACGTTGGGACTGGCCCTGCCGTGGTCCCCGCAGCGATCGCTCGTCTGGCTGGTCGTCCGTCGTGCGTTCCTTGCCGTACGGGGGTATGGCTTCCAGCGTCGCGACACGAGCCAGCTCTCGGCCGAGCTCCTGACCCGGATCGATCTCTGCTGGTCGGCGGCCACGGGTCTGAGCATCATCGACCCGATCTGTGGCGCGGAGTTCCAGTCGCGCGGCCTGCTGCTGGCCCTGCAGCGGGCGAATCGTACCGCGTGGCGCGAGCTCTGGCGCTGGAGGCCATGCACGTCTCGACCGCCGGCGGCCGGAGTCACAAAAGCGTCGCCCGGCTGCTGGCCCTGTCGCGAACCCTGGCCGGGGACGTCGGTCATCCTCATGCGCTGGGCCTCATTCCCCTGGCCGAAGCGACCGCCGCCTTGATGCGCGGCCGATGGCATGTCGCCCGCGAGCTGTTCGACCGCGCCGAGCTGATCTTCCGCGACCGTTGCACCGGGGTTCCCTGGGAGCTGGACACGGTCCACAACCTGGCGCTCTGGGCGACGACCCACATGGGCGAGTTCGCCGAGCTCCGCCGACGCTGGCCGTTGCTTCTCCAGGAGGCCCAGGAGCGAGGCGATCTGTACGCGATCACGACCCTCAACACGTATTACATGACGATCCTGCGGCTCGCCGATGACGATCCCCAGGGTGCCCTTCGCGAGCTCGAGGAGGTGATGGCCAGGTGGTCGCACCGTGGGTTCCACATCCAGCACGCGACGGCAATGCGGGCTTACGTGCATGTCGATCTCTACCGGGGAGACGGGCCGGGAGCCTGGGCGCGGGTCCGTCGCCACGCGCGGGCCTACCGTCGTTCGCTCCTCCTGCGGGTGCAGATGCTCAGGATCGAGTTCCTCGAGCTTCGGGGCAGGACGGCGCTGGCCGCGGCCTCGGCCAAGGAAACCAGCGATCGGCGTCGGTTCTGGCTGCTCCAGTCGGCCGCAAGAGACGCATGGCGGCTCGACCGACAGGACGAGCCCTGGGCCAGTGCCCTGGCCAGGCTACTCCGCGCGGGGATTGCCGCGCTGCGCGGCCAGCCTCGCAGCGCCCGCAATCACCTCCGCTCGGCCATCGACGCGTTCGAAGCCGTCGATATGCATCTGCACGCTTCGGTCGCTCGCCGATGTCTGGGTGAACTGGCCGGAGGTAACCTCGGCAGCGACCTGATCGCCCGGGCCGATCAGGAGCTGCGCGATCAAGCCATCCGCGACCCGTTACGAATGACGGCGGTCTATGCTCCGGGTTTTGTCGGCAACGCCGATCGCAGTGAAGAGTTTCAGACGATGTGATCGAAGAGCGGCGCGAGCCGCCCGCCCATCGCTCAGGGTTTCAATTGGGGTTGCGGCGGCCTGGGCGCGGCTGGATCGGCCTCGTCGTCATCGTCGCCGTTGATCTTGTCGATGGCCTCTTCGGCGGCCTTTCGGACCACACCGACACGGTCAGTCGTGGCTTTCTGGAGGGCGGGCAGGAACGATTCGGAGGCGTCTCCGATCTCGCCCAGCGCGAAGGCCGCCTCCTCGCGAACCTCGTCATCGGGGTCCTGGAGCGCCCGTGCCAGGGCCGGAGCCGCGGCGGCGGCGCCCTCGCCGATCTCGCCCAGGGCGTAGGCGGCGGCGAGCCGGACGCTATCGACCTTGTCCTGAAGGACGTGCGCCAGCGCCTGTGCCGCGGCGCCGGCGGCTGGTCCGATCGCCCCCAGAGCGTACGCGACCGCCTTGCGGACATCCTCGTCCTGGTCACCCAGCGCGCTGCCCAGCGCGGCGACACCATTCTTGGCCGAGGGGCCCATTTCTCCCAGCGCGTAGGCGGCCTTCTTGCGGACTTCGAGGTCTTCGTCCTTCAGGGCTCGTCCCAGGGCGGGAGCGGCGGCCTTGGCGTCGGGACCGATCACCCCGAGCGATTGCGCCGCATCGTAGCGAACGGACGCATCGGGGTCCTGCAAGCCGCGGATCAAAGCTCCGGTCGCTTCGCGGGCCTCTGGGCCGATCTCTCCCAGCGCGTAGGCGGCCGAGCGTCGAAGGGCGAAGTCCCGGTCGTTGATCAGGACGCCGCAGATCGGTCCAATCACCGGCTTGGCCTCGGGGCCCATCGACGCCAGCGCTTCGAGGGCCGCCTTGCGAACCCCCATGTCGACGTCGCCCAGGGCGCGCCCCAGCCATTCGACCGACTCGGCGGCGTCAGGTCCAATCTCGCCGAGGGCGAACGCCGCGGCCTGTCGGACGTCGGGATCACTGTCCGTGGCCGCCGCCTTGCCCAGGGTCACGGCGGCGACCTTCGCCTCCTCGCCCACACTCCCCAGCGCGTAAGCGGCGGCGTGCCGGACGTTCTCGTGGGTGTCACCCAGAGCGGCCACCAGGTCGCTCACGGCCGGCTTGGCCTCGGTCCCCATGTTCCCCAGAGCGAAGACCGCGGCGCGCCGGATCGAGGGCACCGGGTCCTTGACCGCTCCCCGGATGTTCGGCAGCGCCGCCTTGGCCGCCGGTCCGAAGTTGCCCAGCGAAAGGGTTGCCGCGTGCCGCACGGTCTGGTCGCTATCGGAGAGTGCGTGGCCCAGGGTCTGAATGGCCGATCGTGACATGTCCGGTCCGTAGGAACCCAGGGATACCGCCGCTTGCCTTCGTGTTGCCGCATCAGAGGATTTGAGCTGTGTCAGCAACTGATCCACGCTCCTATCGCCTGCCACCTGGGCACGAAGTTCCTTCGAGGCTACCAGGGCCAGTGCCAATCCCAGAGTCAGAACGGCCATCCCGGCGAAGCGTTTGTCACACATCAAGGAAGTCTCCCGGAGCCAGTAGAGAACTCAGAACCAATGGATCAAGGCGAGGCATGCGATCGGAACGCCGCTGGAGTTACCGGGTCGTTCAGGGATCAAGATGGCGTGCGCCATGATTGCCGGCGTGGCCGCCGGGCGATCCGCGGTGTCCGGTGTGTCCGGCGGGCGCGATGACCGCCGTGACCGCCTCCGCCGTGGTTGGGCGCATGGCCGTGGCCGCGATGTTCGCCGCCGTGATGATTGCCATGCCATGCCGCCGCGTGATGCCCGGATTGGTGGTGCCCCGCGGTGGCTCGGTGGTTGGCGTAGCCGTGGTGGGCAGCGCTCGAGTGATGTTCGTGGTGGGCATAATGGCCGCGGTCGGCATGGTTGTAGTTCCAGTTACGGTGGCTGTTGTTCCAGCCCTCGCCCCAGACGGCCCCCGCTCCTCCCCAGCCGCCGTTCCATCCGTGGCCCCGCCACCAACCGTTGTTCCAGTACCGGCCGCTGTTATACGCGTATCCGGGATAAACGCGGTGCCGGTACCACGGGTTCCAGCCGCCGTACCAGCCGTAACCGTAGCCTCCCCCTGGCACATTGTACTGGTTGTAGTCGGCTGCCCAGTTCGAGGTCGGGTAGTAGTTCGATGCGCTCGACTGAGTCGCATCGGGATAAAACTGAGGGACTGGAGTCGCGCCGCTGACCACCTCGGCCTGATAGCCGGACTGACGCACCTCGTCGGCAATCGAATCGGCCCTGGCCCGGTCCCGGCTCTCGGCGTAGACCTGCCAGGGATCGCCGCTCGTTGGCCTGTAATTGACCCGAAACCGCTGACCGTGAGTCGTCGATGTTCCCCCCGAGTCCGTCTGACCAATAGCGATCAGGGCGGTTCCCGTGAGCACCAGAAGCGCAGAGTAGTAGCAAAGCCAGGTCCGCATCGCGTGCGAAACTCCGTAACCCTTGACGGCTCGGGGAAAGTCCCCAGTACATCCCTAGGACACGAATTTGACGGCTGTGAAAGTCACGGCCTGGGACTCCTCAATTTTTCCGTTGAAGAGGGCAAGAACGCGGCCGGTGTGTCTTATAGTGAGATCGAGATCTCCGCCGCCGCGATTTCAAGGTTGAAGTCTTGATCGGTCGAGGTGTGCCGCTGGTCAGGGAAATGATCCATGCCATCGCTGCGCAAATACGCCCCCGTGGCGGTGAAGATCGGATCAACCCTTACGGCCGAGGTCGTGGCGACGGTCGAGACGCCAGCTCTCGTCATTGACGAAAGGGTGATCAATCAGTCGGTTGACGCCGCCGAATGTCTGAAGATGCGCTCGGGGGTCAACGTTCTCTACACGCTCAAGCCGTTGGGCTGTCCGTTCGTACTCGACCTGATGAAAGGCAAGCTCGACGGGTTTGCGGCCAGCTCCCTGTTCGAGGCCCGACTGGCGCGTTCCGTCCTCGGAGATCGGCCGGGAACCGGCTCGATCCACCTCACGACGCCGGGGTTCCGGTCGGGCGAGATGGAGGAGCTCACTGGGCTCTGCGACTTCGTGGCGTTCAACTCGCTTGGCCAGCTCGAGCGGTTCGGCCCGATCCTCCGCTACCGACGCCAGATGGGCTTGCGGATCAACCCGGAGCTATCACTGGTTGAGGACGATCGCTATAACCCCTGCCGGCCACACTCGAAGCTCGGATCACCGATCGAGACAATCTACCGCGTCCTGCGGCGGCAACCAGACAGACTGACCGGGCTCGGCGGGCTCCATTTCCACACCAACTGCGACGCGAGGGACACTCAGCCGCTCGAACGAACCGTCCGTCGGATCGAACAGAAGCTCGGAGCATGGCTCTCCGATCTCCGCTGGATGAACCTTGGAGGAGGCTACCTTCTCGACGAGCCGGCGCGACTTGACACACTGGTCGACGTGGTCCGGCGATTGCGCAAGCAGTACGGACTGGAAGTCTTCATCGAGCCGGGCGCGGCGTTCGTCCGGGCCTCCAGCAGTCTCGTAGCCGAAGTGATCGATCTGTTCCGTTCGGGGGGCAGGACCGTTGCCGTGCTCGATACGACGATCAATCATTTTCCCGAGGTCTTCGAGTACCAGTTCGAGCCCGATGTCGCCGGCCATGACGACGACGGCGACCACGAGTATTTCCTGGTCGGAAGCTCCTGTCTGGCCGGCGACGTGTTTGGCGAATACGCGTTCGCCGAACGCTTGATGATCGGTTCGCGGGTCGAGCTGCCGGGGCTCGGAGCTTACGCGCTGGTCAAGTCGCACATGTTCAACGGGATCAACCTGCCGACGATTTATTCAATAGACCCGTCCGGCGCTCTCGTGGAGCGTCGGCGGTTCACTTACCACGACTTCCTTTCGCGGACGGGAGCTCCGATCGATGCGTCTTTATGAGCGCGAGTGGCTGATTCCCCGCGGTATCGAGAGCGAAAGACAGGGGCCACGCCTCATGGCGCAGTTCGCCGCGGCAGTCCAGGCCCGGCTCCGTCCTGGCGAATTCCCGGTCCGTTTCGTGGTCTCCAGGACGACCCCGAGCGACTTTCAGTGCGAGGTGGGCATCCTCGCCATCGAGACCGATAACGGGCCCGACGATACCTGTGATCGCACGCCCGCCGCGCCTGTTCCCTCGATTTTCGAGTTCCGCCCTCGTGGATTCGAGAGTGGCGAGCACTTCAATGTGGTGCTCCTGGTCCCAACCGGGGTGGGCGCGGAGTTCGGCGGCCACGCCGGGGACGCCGGCCCCCTGGCGCGCTTGTTCGCGGGGCTGGCCGACACGCTCATCACCCATCCCAATGTCGTCAACGGCTCGGACATCAACGAGCTTCCCGAGAACGGTCTGTACGTCGAGGGGAGCGTGATCTGCCGGTTCCTGATGGGGACCGTCGGCCTCCAGCGTGTCCGGTCGAACCGTGTACTGCTGGTGATCGACAAGCATGAAGAGGTCGCGTACACCAATGCCGCGATCAACGCCCTGAACGCTGCGCGGGCGTGCTACGGGCTCGAATCCCCGCGGATCCTGGTGCTTGACCCTCCGGTCCGGCTGGCTTCCGAATACACCTCGTCAGGACGAGCCGCCGGTCGGGTCGATAACTTGCCCGTCTTCCTCGAAGCACTCGCGCCGTATGCCCACGAGTTCGATGCCCTGGCGGTCTCCTCGGTGATCGAGGTTCCCCCCGAGTACCACCAGGACTACTTCGATAGCGGCGGCGAGATGGTCAACCCCTGGGGAGGAGTCGAAGCCCTGTTCACGCATGCCCTGTCAATGCTGCGTGGCATTCCCTCGGCGCACTCTCCCATGATCGAATCCGAGGAGATCGAGGCGATCGATCCCGGGGTAGTCGACCCGCGGATGGCGGCTGAGGCCGTCTCGCTCACGTTTCTCCAGTCGATTCTCAAGGGTCTTCAGCGGAGCCCGCGGATCGTCTCCGACTGCACGCTCCTCGACCGTCCCGGCATCCTGACCGCACGCGACGTTTCCTGCCTGGTGACACCCGACGGCTGCCTCGGACTACCCGTGCTGGCCGCTCTCGAGCAAGGGGTTCCGGTGATCGCAGTCCGAGATGGGAACCTGATGCAGCAACGACCTTGCGGCTCTGCCATGGCGGCCGGGGCAGTTCCACGTGGTCTCCAGTTACCTGGAAGCGGCCGGGGCCGTTGCCACTCTACGGGCCGGTCTGGCGCTTGACTCGGTACGACGTCCTATCTCGGCCGCGACGTTGACCCTGGTCAAACAAGCACCGGCACGGATTCGAAAGACCTCGACTGTGAACCGGACGAAAAGCGGCGCCAATGGCAACGGGCATCCCCTGGGCGCAAGTCGATGACCGGCGGGACAATTCCGGAAACCTTGGTCGCGATCGAACTGGATCTGGATCGGACCAGCCCTGCCGGAGCTTCGACCCTACCGTCTGATCTCGGGGTAACCGTGGCCGGTTATCGATTCGTAGCCGCGGGTCTCCACGAAGACAGGCAGGAGGGTCGTGTTCGGTCCTCCGAGACCGAACGAGCCCGCCCCGCTTGGACACGGCCGCCGCGCGATCCCGTCGATCAGCTTGTCAACCGACGCCGCGCGTGCCCTGGACCCTGGACTCAGGAGCGGACTATCACTCCGCATCGAACCCGATCGGGCGATCGTCGGAATCGAGGCGCTCGCCTGGCCGTCGGCGGCACCCGCGATCCTCCTATCGATCGCAATCTGCTGGCGACTGCTGGACATCACGGCGACACTCGAAGAACTGGCTCGTAGGTCCCGCGACGCCTGTAAGTCCCGGCGCGGCGTTGAATTCCTTGGCTCCAGGCTCGACGAGGCCCTCAGGTTGACCCGGCTCCTGATACTCGATTTGCCCCAGGTCGAAGGACCTCTGACCGATCCGCTGGGTACGCTGGGCTCACGTCAATCAGCCCGACTCTTTCGGGGCTTGGTCCGCCGACTCGAGCTCGATCGATGGCAAGACGCCGTTGACGCCGAGATCGAAATCATCGAGGCGACCTTCGAGGGCCTGGCCGAAGAACGTCGGCAACGTGTCGCTCTCGCCTGCGAAATCGTCCTCGAGACCCTCATCATCCTGGCGATCGTCGCGGACCTGGCCCTCAACCTCCGTGCGATCGCTGCGGGACCGGGCTGAGCGAGTCCTTTCGACCCGATACCCAAAAAATCACGACGCCCAGTATGATCCCCACGATGTCGGCGAGGAGGTCGAGCTTGCTGGGGTCGCGATGGATCATCGGGATTCCCTGGGCAATCTCGGTCGCGAGGGCCAGGAATACGCCGACGAAGACGACGGCGAGCCGTGGGAAAAACCCCTTGGCCACCTGCATCCAGCTCAGCACGAAGCCGGCGAACAGGCTGAAATGGACCATCAGGTCGAAGAAGGGAATATACCTCTTGATCGGCAGGGCGTTCTCGTTCGGGACGATGCGTTCGGGAGCGAGACAGAGCGACAGGAGCAGCACGGTCCAGGCGATCGACAGGCTGATAGGATACTGCCGGTGAATCTCCTGTAGCGTCGTCAACCAGCGCGAGGAGCATGAACGCGCGGTAGGGTCGGGCTCGTTCACGATCTCGACACTCATTACGGCCTCTCCGGGTTCGAGCCGATGGTCAACCGCGAGCAAAGGGAGAATCGCCCACCCGCGGCGAAGGGCGAGTTGGCCAGTTTATTCTATCGGGAGTCTCCGGAACCTCCAAGGCGAACTCGTCCGTCGCTTCACTCCGCAACCCCGCGAGCAACAAGGAAATTCGTGATGGCGTACGCCGAAACCTTGGGATAAGATCAGGCATTCCACCCATCTTGATCAGCTTGCGGGGCACCGAACCGTTGCATCGGAGCGACATACGATGAAAAACCTCTGTCAAACGTGCGTTGTCCTCGTTGCCGCCCTGTTGACGCTCGATGGTACACGACCTTTATCCGCGATGGAACCGGGGCCCATGACCCTCTGGTACAGGCAGCCGGCCGGTCCGTGGGAGGAGGCGTTACCAATCGGTAACGGCCGTCTCGGGGCCATGGTCTTTGGAGGCGTCCCGCACGAGCGCATCCAGTTCAACGAAGACAGCCTCTGGACCGGTCAGCCCCACGATTACGTACGCGCAGGCGCAGTTGACCAACTCGCGGCGATCCGCGCGTCGATTTTTCAGGACGACCTGAAGCAAGCCGTGAGCCTGATCCGCGAGAAATTCCTCAGCGATCCGATCCGCCAGAAGGCTTATCAGCCGTTCGGCGACCTCCGGCTCGACTTCGACGGACACGAGTCCTGCGCCGATTACCGCCGGATGCTCGATCTCGATTCGGCTGTCGCACGCACCGAATATCGAGTGGGTCCGGTGCACCATCATCGCGAGGTCTTCGCCAGCCATCCCGATGACGTACTAGTGATCCGTCTCGGGGCCGACCAGGTGGGGCAGGTCTCGTTCCGCCTGGTGATGGATAGCCCGCATCCGGGGGCGCGCTGCCGAACGATCTCGCCGAATACCCTGGCCCTGACGGGGCAGGTCGAGGAAGGAGGACTTCGGTTCGAGTCGCGTCTACGGATCGCGGCTCAGGGGGGACGTGTCCATCTGAGCGATTCCGGGATAAACGTCGAGAAGGCCGACGAGGTCACGCTTGTCTTGACCGGGGCCACCAGTTTCAAGAACTACGAGGACATCAGCGCCGATCCGGCCGAACGATGTTCCCACATCTTGTCGAGGCTGGGCACACGGAGTTTCAGCGCGATCCGGGCCGATCACCTGGCCGACCATCGCCGCTTGTTCCGTCAGGTCGGGCTCGACCTGGGACGTACAGACGCGGCCGGTTTGCCGACTGATGAGCGGCTTGACCGTGTGTCGGCCGCGGCGAGTCGGCTCACCTCCTCTCTCCGCAACCGCGATCAGGCTCCGACCCTGAAGCCTGGGGACCCGGGCTTACCCGATGACCCGGCCCTGGCGGCGCTTTATTTCCAGTTCGGCCGCTACTTGCTGATCGCCAGCAGCCGTCCCGGCGACCAGGCCGCCAATCTTCAAGGGGTCTGGAACAATCTGCTCACCCCACCCTGGGAAAGCAAGTACACCACGAACATCAACGTCGAGATGAACTACTGGCCCGCCGAGGTGACCGGGCTGGCCGAATGCCACGAACCACTCTTCGACATGATTGACGACCTGGCCCGGAGCGGTGCTCGGACGGCCCGCAACCAATACGGCGCGCGGGGGTGGGTTGTCCATCACAACACCGACCTGTGGCGCGGGACCGCCCCGATCAACAACATCGACGGCGTCTGGCCGACCGGAGGGGCCTGGCTTTGCTATCATTTGTGGGAACATTATTTATTCACCGGCGACAAAGAGTTCCTGGCTCGCCGGGCTTACCCGTTGATGAAAAGCGCTTCCCTGTTCTTTGTCGATAGCCTGGTCAAGGACCCGAAGCATCCGTACCGCGTCACATGCCCGTCGATCTCGCCGGAGCAGGACCCGATCTGCGCGGGGCCGGCCATGGACAACCAGTTGATCCGGGCCTTGTTCACCGCCACGATCGAGGCCGCGTCGATCCTCGGCATCGATGCCGATATGGCCTCGACTCTCGCCGACCTGAAACAGCAGCTCCCCCCCGACCAGATCGGCAAATTCGGCCAGCTTCAGGAGTGGATCGAGGATGTCGATCAGCCGAAAAACGCGCACCGGCACATGTCCCCCTTGTGGGGGCTTTACCCGGGAGCCGAGTTCACTCCGGCTGACCCGAAGCTCTTCGACGCCGCCAAGCTCCTGCTGAAGTGGCGGGGCGATGGCTCGACCGGCTGGAGCTTCGCCTGGCGGATTCCGCTTTGGGCGCGAGTTCACGATGGCGATTTCGCCTACCGGCAGCTCGCGCTTCAACTAGCCCAGCGGACGTTCCCGAACCTGTTCGACAAGTGCGGACCATTTCAGGTTGACGGCAATCTCGGCGCCTCGGGCGGGATCGCCGAGCTATTGATCCAGAGCCACCAGCGCACCGAGGATGGCAAGACCCCTCTCGTTGAGCTCCTCCCCGCCTTGCCCGCGGTCTGGACCGACGGCTCGGTCACCGGCCTCCGAGCACGTGGCGGCTTTACCGTCGATCTGGACTGGAAGCAGGGTCAGCTCACGCGAGCTGTGCTCCGCTCCAACCTGGGGAGGCCGTGTCGGGTCCGCAATGGCGACCGATCTCTTGATCTGAAGACCGAGGCGAACCAGACCTACGTGCTTGACGGCTCGCTTCGTCGATCGCTCTGAGTTTTCGTCCACCCGTCCGAGGCTCCTCGGCAACCAGGAGGACTTTCGATGACACGGTCCGGTGTGTTATGGGGCCTGGCTGCCCTGTTGGCTGCTTCGTTGCTGCCCAAGTCCGGCGCGTGGGGCGAAGAGGCGGGCCGAGCCGCTTGGATGAAGCAGGCACGCTGGGGAGTCATGACCCACTACCTCGCCGACAGGATCGCGGCTGATCGAAAGCCTCCGGCCTCCTCGCTCTCGGTATCCGAGTGGAACGAACTGGTCAACCAGTTCGATGTCAATGGCTTGGCCGACTCGCTTCAGAAGGTCGGAGCCGGCTACCTGATCTTCACGATCGGGCAAAACTCGGGATTCTACGTCGCTCCCAACGCGACCTATGACCGACTGGTCGGGAGCGAGCCCGGCAAATGTTTGAAACGCGACTTGATTGACGACCTGGCTCGCGCACTGCATCTCCGTGGGATCAAACTGATCGTCTATCTCCCAGCCGGTGCGCCGGCGCGTGATCGCGATGCTGTCGACGCGCTCGAGTGGAAGAATGGCGCGAATCGCAACGCGGCGTTCCAGCGCAAATGGGAGGCCGTCATTCGCGAGTGGTCGAGCCGCTGGGGCGGCGCGGTCGATGGTTGGTGGTTCGACGGTTGCTACTGGCCGAACACAATGTATCGTACCGCCGATCCACCGAACTTCGCCAGCTTCGCCGCCGCGGCCCGCGCGGGGAATCCTTCGGCCGTCGTCGCCTTCAACCCCGGTGTCGTGGATCGCTCTTTATCGGTGACACCGGAAGAAGACTATACCGCTGGCGAGATCAACGATCCCGACCGCCTGATGATTCGACGCGCCGTCGGAGGCGTTGTCGATGGTGTTCAAGTACACGTATTGACGTACCTGGGATCGACCTGGGGCAAAGGAGAGCCCCGGTTCAACGCGGAGCAGCTGGCAACCCACTTCCAGAGGGTCGCGCGTGCCGGTGGCATCCTGACCTGCGACGTGCCAATCGGCCGGAACGGCCTGATCACGCAGCCATTCCTCGAACTGTTCGTCACGGCGGGAAAAACGATGAAAACGAAGTGAAGCCGACCTGATCCGTGGAAATCGGGCTCGATGAGTGTCTTTTTTGTTTCGTAAACTTCGTAAAAGCCAGCCAAAGCCGGGCTCTTCACATCTGGTCGCTATGACCACCTGGATGACTTCGCTGCCGAATCATGCGAGCCGGTTCGCCACCATGCGAGCAGCGCGGTCTTCACATCTTGGCAAACAACAAAGGATAAATGCGATGAGCGAACCAAGGAATCGCTGGATCGCGCTACGCCTTGTGTTTACCCGGGACGAGCCAATCGGAAGCTGGAGCATTGGCACCAGGATCGGCAACGGCATAGTGCTCGGTGACGCCCCCTGGATTGCGAACCCCTGGAAAACCGGTTTGTTCTCTTCGGCCGGAGTGGGGACGGGGTTTACGATGGCGGCGGCTCCGTCTTGTTGGAAGGCTGAACCAGGTGGGAATCGTCACCAATGGTATCGACATGAACACGACCACTACGGGAAGCACGAGCACAAGCTCCAGTTCAAGCTCGAGTTCTTCCACCTCCACGACCAGCCAGCTTGAGAGCGACGAGGCGATGCTCCGGGCCGAGCTTCAGAACCTGGCTGGCAAGCCAAGCGTGACCATTACATCAACCAGCACGAGTTTGGGAACCAGCTTCACCACGACGAGAACGGTTCACGCCCACCGGCTCGCGCATTACTTGACCGTACGTCGTCATCTCCAGTGATAGTCATGGAGGTCGACCAGGTAGAGTCAAACGACGCAGGCCGGCGTGTGTGGTTTTACTCAACGCTCGACGATCCCGTTCAGCGCCCTCTGCGCCTGACGTTGATCCAGGCGCTGGGGGCCAGGATCAGGATCATGCCGAGGATCGCCGCCGGGGGAAGCAGACGGCCCCACAAGACGACGTCGAAGATCAGGCCGAAGATGACCTGCGTCAGACCGATGACGGCGACCTCCGTCGGCACCCCCGCCGCGTAGGATCTCGTCAGAAAGACCTGCCCCACGGTTCCCGCCAGACCGACACCCAGCAGCAGCAATAGTGTGCCGGGATCGAGAGAGAGCAAGCCGTGGGAAAGCCCGCCCGCCGATGTGCCCGGGACCGCTGCCATCATCACCGGGCCCTTCGACGATATGACGACCGGGCCAGTCAATGCCGTTGCTGATCTCCAGGCGAGCACCCCCGCTGCCACGATACTGGCCACGCCCCCGAAGTGGGCGACCACCGCCCTCGGATCAATGCTCTTGAGCCGGTGCAGCCCTAGCATCGCGATCGACGCGAAGACCGCGCTGAGCAAGGCGATCAGCGCTGCCGTATGATCGTGGCCGATCCGAGGGTGCTCGATAAGCAGGACTCCCAGCATTGCGCACCCCACCGCCAGCAGATCCTGGCGCACGGGCCGGACCCCGAACGCTCCCCAGGACATCAGGATGATCCAGATCGGATAGGTGTTCGTCAGCGTCAGGACCTCGGCAACCGGTAGCCGCGTCAAGGCGTAGAACGAGCAGAACAGGCTCAACGTCCCCGACAAGCTGCGCACCCACAAGACACACGGCCTCCAGACGACGAGCTCGACCTGGCTCGCCCGCGCCACCACCACGATCGACACGTACATGAAACCCGCCCGGACCAGCGCGATCGCCACCCAATCGCACCGGGTGCCCAGTGCGTGCGTCATGGCCCCCATCATCGCGAACGAGATAGCCCCCCAGAGCATCCAGAGCGCCGGGCGTGAAACGGAAGGTCTCATGAGAATTAAGGTTCGATTTCAGGAAGCGGCCATGGCGGGACAGTGGCGGGGGTCTTGATCATAAACCTGCCGCCAATTGTCGACGAAACCGTCCCCGGGCACAACGCCAACTCGCCCGGCGGGTGGCGTCTTGACGCCGGGGCATCAAGACGTTAGCCTCTGTCTTTTCATGAGGTTGCGCCTCGTAAGTCGTGTGTGGACCGATGTGGGACCGAGCCCCAGGAGCTTGCACCAGCAATGTCTGAAACGGCCAAGTATGTTTATTCGTTCGGAGGCGGCAAGGCCGACGGCAAGGCCGATATGAAGAACCTGCTCGGCGGCAAGGGGGCGAACCTCGCCGAGATGAGCGTGATCGGAATCCCGGTCCCTCCTGGCTTCACCATCACCACCGAGGTCTGCGCGGCTTATTACGAGAACGGCCGCAAGCTTCCCGAGGCCGTCAAGCCGCAGGTCGAGACTGCCATCTCCCAGATGGAGCAACTCGCGGGTCGCAAATTCGGCGACCCCGCCGACCCGCTTCTCGTGAGCGTCAGATCGGGCGCGGCCCTGTCGATGCCTGGCATGATGAATACGATCCTGAACATCGGGCTGACCGACGCCGCGGTCGAAGGGCTGGCCAAGAAGACCGGCAACGCCCGGTTCGCCTATGACGGCTATCGACGCCTGATCGACATGTTCGGCTCGACCGCCATGAACGTCGAGCACCACGAGTTCGAGCATGAGCTGGCCAAGCTCAAGGAAGAGAAGAAGGTCAAGCTCGACACCGATCTTTCGGCCGACGACCTCAAGGAGCTGGTCAAGCGCTACAAGAGCGTCTACAAATCCCATGTCGGCAAGGATTTCCCTCAAGAGCCCAAGGAACAGCTCTGGGCGGCTATCATGGCTGTCTTCAATAGCTGGGAGGGGGACAAGGCGGTCGAGTACCGCCGGATCGAGCGGATCACCGGGCTGCAGGGGACCGCGGTCAATGTCCAGGCGATGGTCTTCGGCAATACCGGCACCAACTCGGGCACCGGTGTCGCCTTCACACGAGATCCGAACACCGGCGAGAACACGTTCTACGGCGATTACCTCATTAACGCCCAGGGCGAGGACGTCGTTGCCGGCATCCGCACCCCCGAGCCGATGAGTCGGCTGAAGGAGGAGATGCCCAAGGTCTACGACCAGCTCATGGGCATCCGCCAGAAGCTCGAAACGCATTACAAGGAGATGCAGGACATCGAGTTCACCGTCGAGGAGGGGACGCTCTACATGCTCCAGACCCGGACCGGCAAGAGGACCGGGTCGTCGGCGGTGCGGATCGCGGTCGAGATGGTCAAGGAGGGGATGATCGACCAGGTGACCGCCCTGAAACGGGTCAGCCCGGAAAGCCTCAATCACCTACTCCTCCCCCAACTCGACCCCAAGCACAAGGTCAAGCCAGTGGCCCGTGGGATCGCCGCCAGCCCCGGCGCCGCGGCAGGCAAGGTCGTGCTCTCGGCCGAGGCTGCGGTCGAGCACGCTGAGACCCACCCCAAAGAGCCCATCCTGCTCGTGCGCAAGGAGACTAGCCCCGAGGACGTCGCCGGCATGCACCTGGCGCAAGGGCATCCTCACCGCCACCGGCGGCAAGGCGAGCCACGCCGCCGTCGTCGCCCGCGGCTGGGGCAAGCCCTGCGTCGTCGGCTGCGACGCCATCGCTATCGATGAGAAGGCCGGTACCGTCAAGATCGGCGACCAGACCGTCAAGGTTGGCGACTTCCTCACCATCAACGGCACGACCGGCGATGTCATGGTCGGCCGGGTCCCCACGGTCGATCCAGAGGTCAGTGGTGACTTCGCCATCCTCATGGAGTGGGCCGACAAGATCCGCACCCTCAAGGTCCGCACCAACGCCGACGCCCCGAAGGACGCCGCCAAGGCACGCTACTTCGGCGCCGAGGGAATCGGGCTCTGCCGGACCGAGCACATGTTCTTCGGCGAGCAGCGGATCGTCGACATGCGAAAGATGATCCTCGCCGACGACGAGGCCGGACGCAAGGCCGCCCTGGCGGCACTCGAGCCTTACCAGCGCGAGGACTTCATCGGTATCTTCGAGGCCATGGCGGGTCTGCCGGTGACCATTCGCCTGCTCGACCCCCCCTGCACGAGTTTCTTCCGCATGACGAGGCCGGCCAGACCGAGGTCGCTCGCCAGCTCGGCGTCCCGGTCGAGAAAGTCAAGCGTCGGGTTGAGCAGCTTCACGAGGCCAACCCGATGCTCGGCCTCCGCGGCTGCCGGCTGGCGATCCGTTACCCCGAGATCGGCGACATGCAGGTTCGCGCCATCATCGAGGCCGCCATTGAGGTCAAGAAGCGCGGGCACGAGGTCCTGCCCGAGATCATGATCCCCCTGGTCGGCACGGTCGAGGAGCTCGCCTTCCTCAAGAAGCGGGCCATCGCCGTCGCGGACGAGGTCATGAAGAAGGCCGGCACCAAGGTGGAGTATCTGATCGGCACCATGATTGAGGTGCCCCGCGCCGCCTTGACCGCCGACCAGATAGCCGAGGAGGCCGAGTTCTTCTCGTTCGGGACCAACGACCTGACCCAGATGACCTTCGGCTTCAGCCGTGACGACATCACCAGCTTCATCCCCACCTACATGGAGCACAAGATCCTCAAAGTCGACCCGTTCCAGTCGCTCGACGTGAGCGGTGTCGGCCAGCTTGTCGAGATGGGGGTCGTCAAGGGGCGCAAAAGCCGCTCGGCCAAGGGCGAGCATCTCAAGATCGGGATCTGTGGCGAACACGGCGGCGATCCCGATAGCGTCGCCTTCTGCCACAAGGTCGGCATGGACTACGTCTCGTGCTCGCCTTTCCGTGTTCCCATCGCCCGTCTCGCCGCTGCCCAGGCCGCTCTGGCGGGCGGCCAGACAATCAGCCGCGACCGCTGAGCCGATCGCATAAGCTACGCGCCAAGACTCAGAGACGCCGAGAGGAAAGGAAGAGGACCACTCGGATCTTCCTTCTTCCCTCTCGGCGTCTTCGTATCTTGGAGTGAGATCACCTCATTCTTCACCCACGCTGCCGACTTGTCGGTGCGCGATCGTTCGTGGTATCCTTAACATTATCGATTCGTTCATTCCCTTCATCTCGTCGAATTCGTCCGTCCGATTCCTGAGTGACCGCCTCTTTTTTTGCTTGCGGGCTCGTCGTCCTCCCCTCACACTGAACATGCAAGGGATCATGGAGTTTCCGCGCCATTGCCTTAGGCCCTGGCAGGCGGCAGCTCGCGATGCTCTGTGCTGTCGATTTGGATCATAACCCGAGTTTTGTTTTTGAGTCCGCGCTGGAGTCCCTGCCGATGGCCAAGCAGACGCGCGATTGGACCGATATCCTTGTGAAACGCGGGGTGGTTGGCCCCGACCAGCTCAAGGAAGCGATGCGGATGAACAACGTGCCGGTCGAGGATGCCCTCTCCCGGCTCGGATACGCTACGATGGATGAGGTGATGAAGGCCAAGGCCGAGCAGCACGGCATGGCGTTCATCGAACTCCGCGAGATCGAGATCCCCGCCACCGTCGTCGAACTCGTCCCCGAGTCGCTCGCCCGCGAGAATATCGTGATGCCCCTGGCGCTCGAGAACGGGGCGATCAAGGTCATCATGCATGACCCGATGGATTTCGACACGATCGAGAAGCTTCGCTTCGTCTTGAACCGCGAGATCGAGGTCGCTCTGGCACCCAAGGAATCGATCGTCGAGGCGATCAATCGCTACTATGGTGGCTCGACCTCGGAGACCGAGTCGGTCGACTCGATGTTGCAAGAATTCACCGACACGGCGATCGATTTCGCCGAGGATGGTGCGTCAGGGCGAGTGGGCTCGGGAACCAACACCCTGGAAGAAGGGGATGCGCCGGTCATCAAGCTGGTGCATTTGATCATCCAGGAAGCGGTCCAGATGCGCGCCAGCGATATCCATATCGAGCCGTTTGTCGACCGGGTTCGCCTCCGTTACCGGATTGATGGTGTCTGCATCGAACGCGAAAGCCCCCCGCGCCGTCTCCTGGGATCGATTGTCAGTCGGCTCAAGATCATGGGGTCGATCGATATCGCGGAGAAACGTCGTCCCCAGGACGGCCGGATCAAGATCCTGGTCGCAGGCAAGGATATCGACTTGCGTGTCAGCATCCTTCCGACCGTGCATGGGCAGTCGGTCGTGATGCGCATCCTGGACCGGGACAACATCAAGGTCAGTCTCCGCGACCTGGGATTTGGTGATGAGGACTGGAAGCGGTTCTCGAGCCTGATCAAGCGACCCAACGGCATCTTGCTCGTGACTGGTCCAACCGGGTCGGGCAAGACAACAACCTTGTATGCATCACTCAACGAGCTGAACCGGCCCGACGTGAAGATCATCACTGCTGAGGACCCGGTCGAATACTATCTACCCGGGGTCAACCAGTGCGAGGTAAAGGCCAAGATCGGCATGACCTTCGCCCGGATCATCCGGGCCATGCTGCGGCAGAACCCGAACATTCTGCTCGTGGGAGAGATTCGCGATGAAGAAACGGCGAATACCGCAATTCAGGCCAGCCTTACAGGACACCTGGTTTTTAGTACGTTGCATACGAACGATGCTCCCGGTGCTGTAACGAGACTGGTCGACATGGGGGTCCAGCCCTTCCTGGTCGCCAGCTCGGTCATGGCGGTCGTCGCGCAACGCCTCGTGCGAAAGGTCTGCCCCAAATGCAAGAGCCGCGTTGAGCCACCCGCCCATATCCTCCAGGGGTTGGGATTACGTCCCGAGATCGCCAAGAAGGCAAACTTTGTCAAAGGTAAGGGATGTAATAATTGCAACAAGACGGGCTATCGGGGTCGGATGGGTATCTACGAGCTGATGATCATGTCGAGCGCCATCCGAGAGATGACCTTCAAGGGAGAATCGACCCTCGCCATTCGCCGGGTCGCTCGAAAACAAGGGATGCGTACCCTCTTCGAAGATGGCATGATCAAGGCGATCAAGGGATTGACTACACTTGAGGAAATCTTGCGGATCACCCAGCATGATGTGTTGAGTGAGCCCGCCAAGTAACGCACGCATGGCTGTTCCGTGCCGCGGGCCAGCCTCGGTCATAGCGGGCTCGGCCCACGCGGCAGGCGGCCGGAATGCGGATGCGGGTCGAGGGTGGCCGGGGCTAGAGTCCCTTGGTCCTCATGTTCCCAACGGCGACATCGTGGATCTACGGGCCGGCCAACGTGGATCGGAAATGTCTCAAAGAGGCTGTTTACTTGATCGAACGGGGTGGCTTGTAATAATTCCCCTGGAGCGGCGGTTACACAGTCACTCGCCGTAACCCTAGCACACCCCGTTAAGTTTCTTAAGACATCTGGTTCGTTGGACAAAGTCAACCCCTGCCGGACAGCAATGTCCGGCAGAGTGAGATGTACGGTTGCGGCGAACGAAAGCCAATGCGGTTAGGGTGGGCAGGGGATTCGACTCTGGTGACGAGACGCGGGAGAAGGATGACGTGGGAACGCTGCTGATCGACAAGCTGCTCCAGACGGTGTGCACTCAGAAGGCGAGCGATCTCCACCTGACCGTGGGGAGCCAGCCGATGCTCCGGCTGGGGGGGCACATGCGTCCCCTCGCGACGAAGGTGCTCGAGCCGTCCGACACCAACGCCTTGATGAAGAGCATCACCCCCGAGCGGTGTCAGCAGGAACTCCAGGAAGTCGGCGGGACCGACTTCGGGTTCGCGTTCGGAGAGATGGCCCGGTTCCGGGTGGCCGTCTTTAAACAGCGCGGCAATATCGGCCTGGTGCTGCGGCGGGTCCCGAACGAGTTCCTCACCTTCGAGCAACTCGGCATGCCGGCGGTGATGGAGGAGTTGATCAAGCGGCCCCGCGGCCTGATCCTGGTGACCGGCCCGACCGGCTCGGGCAAGACGACGAGCCTGGCGAGCATGATCAACTGGATCAACGACAACATGGACCGTCACATCATCACGATCGAGGACCCGATCGAGTACTTCCACAAGCACAAGAAGAGCCTGGTCAATCAGCGCGAGATCGGCATCGACGTCCCCGACTTCCCCGAGGCGATCCGGCGTGCCCTGCGGATGGACCCCGACATCATCCTGGTCGGCGAGATGCGCGACCTGGCCACGATTCAGGCGGCGGTCACGGCCGCCGAGACCGGGCACATCGTCTTCGGCACCCTGCACACGAACTCGGCCGAGGGGACGGTCAACCGGATCATCGACGTCTTTCCCAAGGAGCAGCAGGACCAGATCCGCACCCAGCTTTCGGTCGCCATCATCGGCGTTCTCGCCCAGACCTTGCTCCCCCGCAAGCCCAAAGGGCTGGTCGCCGCCTACGAGATGCTCGTCGTCACCCCGGCGATCTCGAACCTGATTCGCGAGAACAAGACCTACCGGATCAACTCGTCGATCCAGACCGGGCGGAAGCACGGCATGATCCTGATGGACGACAACCTCTTCAACCTCTGGCGACAGGGGATCTGCGAGGAAGAGGAGGTTCTCCTCAAGGCCCACAAATCCAAGGAGCTGCTGGAACGGATCGATAACGCCAAGAAGGGAATCTTCGACGACGAGGCCGAGGGGGAGGAAGAGGATTGATCGTTGGTGCCCCAAGGTCTGGCATCGGCGCAAGTCGAAGGATGGAGGTGTTGACGAGCGTACGATTCTTCAAGCCGTTGTGTCACAAAGTAAGTTCCGGTTCGTAAATCTTGTGGCCCGTCTCGTCTGCATTTGTTTTGACTGGATCAGTTCGTTCTCTGGTTCCTGGTGTCGAATCCTTTTTGAGGTTGAGGGGCATCGCTCATGCCGCGCAAGCTCGGCCAGATCCTGGTGGATATGGGCTATCTCGACGACGAGAAGCTCTGGAACGTGCTGGAGGAGCAGAAGCGGTCCGACAACGAGCTTCTGGGCAAGGTTGCGGTACGGATGGGCCTGGTGAACGAGGATCAGGTCCTGAAGGCGCTGGGCGAGCAGCTCGGGATGAAGGTGATCAAGCTCTCCGACATCACGATTCCGGCCGAGCTGACCGAGCTGATCAACGAGACGATGGCCACGGCGTTCAAGATCGTGCCGGTCTCGCAGAACAAGAAGGACAAGAGCGTCACGGTGGCCCTGGCCGAGCCTCAGAACCCGGCGACCCTGGATAGCCTGCACTCGTTCCTCCAGGTCGAGATCAAGGGGGTGATCGCCGCCGAGAGCGACGTGATGGCGGCGATCGAGCGGATTTACGCCGGACACCAGGAGTCGATCGAGGACGTCGTCAAGCAAATCGAGACCGACAAAGGGCTGTCGCAGTTCAGCCATCGCAACGAGAACACGATCGACCTCGAAGCGATCGAGGAAATGGCCGAGGCCGCGCCGGTGCGGAAGCTCCTGAACATGGTGCTCCTGCTGGCGATCAAGGACAAGGCGTCGGACGTTCATTTCGAGCCGTTCGAGGAAGAGTACAAGATGCGGTATCGGGTCGACGGCGTGCTCTACGAGCTGGTGCCGCCGCCCCGGCACCTGGCGCCGGCGATCTCGAGCCGGATCAAGGTCATGGCGAACCTCGACATCGCCGAGCGCCGGCTCCCCCAGGACGGCCGGATCCAGCTCGCGATCGGGGGCAACTCGGTCGACATCCGGGTCTCGACTCTGCCGACGCTCTTCGGCGAGAGCGTGGTCCTGCGAATCCTCGACCGGACCGTGGTGCAGCTCGACCTGAACAAGATCGGCATGCCCGAAGACACGCTGGTGACCTGGCGCGAGATCATCCGCAAGCCCAACGGGATCATCCTCGTGACCGGGCCGACCTCTTCCGGCAAGACGACGACCCTGTACGCCACGCTCAACGAGCTGAACTCGATCGAAGACAAGATCATCACCACCGAGGAACCGGTCGAGTACGAGATCGACGGCCTGATCCAGGTGCCGATCAACGGCGAGATCGGCGTTACCTTCGCCGCCTGCCTGCGGGCGATCCTGCGGCAGGACCCGGACAAGATCCTGGTGGGCGAGATCCGCGACCTGGAGACCTGCGAGATCGCGGTCCAGGCGAGCTTGACCGGGCACGTCGTCTTCAGCACCCTGCACACCAACGACGCCCCCTCGGCGGTGACCCGACTGCGTGACATGGGCCTGCCCACGTTCTTGATCACGGCCACCACCGAGGCCGTGCTGGCGCAGCGGCTCGTCCGCCGGATCTGCACCAACTGCCGGACCGAGTTCCAGCCCAGCGCCGAGGTGGCGATGGAGCTGGGTCTGACCCAGGCCGAGGCGGCCACCAAGAAGTTCTTCTACGGCCGCGGATGCGACCGGTGCAACAACACCGGCTACAAGGGGCGGATGGGGATTTACGAACTCCTGGTGATGAACGATATCCTTCGCGACATGATCGTCGCCGAGACCTCGCTCGACGATTTCCGCAATGAGTGCCGCAAGCAGGGGATGCGCACCCTCCGCGAGACGGGCATGAAGTCGATCCACGCCGGCCACACCTCGATCGAGGAAGTGCTCCGCGAGACGGTCATCGACGAGACCTGAGCAGAATCGTCCGCGCGTGGCGGCGGTGACCAATCGATATAAAAAACCCCGATGTCGAAGACACGTTGATGTGACGGAGACCCGCGATGCCGACCTACCAGTACGAGGCGATGGACCACACGGGGCGTGAGGTCAAGGACACGATCGACGCCTCGACCCAGGAAGAAGCGCAGCAACTCATCCGCCAGAAGGGGTTCTTCGTCACCAAGATCTCCGAGCGCACCAAGGCGGCCAAGAAGGGCAAGGCGGTCAAGAAGAAGGGGGGCAAGGGGAAGAAGAAGAGCTTCACGATCGGCAAGATCTCGACGAAGCAGCTCTGCACCTTCACCCGCCAGCTCTCGACCCTCCAGGACGCCGGTTTGCCGATCCTGCGGAGCCTCAAGATTCTGGAAGGCCAGTGCAAGCCGGGCGTGCTCAAGAACGCGCTGGCGGATGTGGTGGATGACATTGAGAGCGGATCGACGCTTTCCGACGCCTTCGCCAAGCATCCCAAGGCGTTCGACCGGCTCTACTGCAACATGATCAAGGCGGGTGAGGCGGGCGGTGCGCTCGAAGCGATCCTCCAGCGTCTCGCCGACTTCAAGGAAAAGTCGCAGTCGTTGAAGCGGCGGATCAAGTCCGCGATGGTCTACCCGGTCGTGGTCATCTTCGTCGCGGTCGTGATCGTGGGCTTCATTCTGTACTTCATCGTTCCCAAGTTCGAGGCGATCTTCGCCGATTTCGGCGTGCCGCTGCCGAACATGACGATCGTCCTGATTCACGCTAGCCACTTCGTGGTCAAGTATTTTTATATTGTGTTCATGGCGCCGCTCTTTTTCTGGATCTTCATCAAGCTCCTGTACCGCAACCGGACCGGGGCGTACGTGTGCGACCGGATCTTGCTCTACATCCCGGTCATGGGGGCGATCGTCGAGAAGTCGACGGTGGCCCGGACCACGCGTACCCTGGGCACGCTGGTTCAGTCGGGGGTGCCGATCCTCGAGTCGCTCAACATCGTTCGCGACACCGCGGGCAACGCGGTCTTCGAGCGGGCATTCAACCGGATTTACGAGAGTATTCGCGAGGGTGAGACGATCGCCCAGCCGTTGCGCGAGGCCCGGATCGTTGACGACATCGTCGTCAATATGATCGACGTCGGTGAGGAGACCGGCGACCTCGACACGATGCTCAACAAGATCGCCGACAACTACGATGAAGAGGTCGAGGCCCTGGTCGAGAGCCTCGTGAGCCTGCTCGAGCCGATGATGATCGTCGTCCTCGGCGGCATCATCGGGTTCATCGTGATTGCCCTGTTCCTGCCCCTGATCACCTTGATTCAGAAACTGTCGGGGTGAGCCGGGGGCCGTCGCCAGAACCAGAACCATTTGCCGTCACCTGAATCCGTAGGTCTAATTTCAGTCGGACATAAGATGGTCTGAATGCAATCGGACAGGGAACGCTCAAGAGACCTGTCCGACTACTGAGGTCGGGCCTACGCGATCGGTTCCGATACCAAAACCAGGCAGACCCACGCGGAACGACCGGTCCGGGAGGCCGGAGCGGTCGGCGTCCGTCAGGACCGGTAGAACGTCCGCGACCGTGTGGGACAGGAACAGGATGGTTTGTTCACGCCTTAACGTGACCGGAGAATCGACCGATGAGCCCCTGGAATAATCGCTCTCGCTGCATGGGCCGCCGACGGCAGATCGGCTTCACGCTGGTCGAGCTCCTGATGGTGATCGTGGTGATCGGCGCTCCTGGCCGCGCTGCTCCTGCCGGCAATCGGCAGCGCTGTGCGGAAGGCGAATGAGTCCGCGGTCTCGGCCGAGATCAACCAGTTTGCCCAGGCCCTGGCCGACTTCAAGAGCAAGTACGGCGACTACCCCCCCAGCCGGGTATATCTCTCGGAATATGGAAACTACAGCGGGATCGCGACCACCACCATGGTCACCTCGCTTTCCACTTCCGATATCAGCGTCGGCCAGCTCATCCAGCGCTCACTGGTCACTCTCCGCAAGTTCTTCCCTCGCGCGGTCTTCTCGACCACGGGCAATTCCGGGCTCTGGTATGACTTCAACGGCAACGGGATCCAGGATCAAAATCCCTACATCCTGGACGGCCGGCAGTGCCTCGTCTTCTTCCTCGGTGGCGTGCCGCAGTACAACTCGGCCAGCGGAACGTTCCAGCAGGGAATGACCGGTTTCGGCCGTTTGCCGACCAATCCCTTCTCGAACAGTATCCCGGGCAATGGTGCCTACTCCAATAACCGCGTCCCGCCTCTCTTCGAGTTCAAGGGGAACCGGCTCAAGCTGATCCCCACGGCCGATGGCAACAATTTCTTTCCTGCCTATTTCGACAGTAATTCGTCGACCAGCAATCCTTCATACTTTGCTTATTTCAGCGCCTACGGCGGTAGCGGCTACGATCCCAACGACGTCAACGTCGCCGAGACCGACAACAGCGGGACGGCCATCAGCCTGAGCTTCCAGGTCACCTTTCCGCTCTATAATTCGAGCACCGCGGTGAACACGACCGTCTCGCCGCCGCCCAATCCGTACACCACGTCGCTGACGACGACCTCGGTCTCGTACCAGAGTCCGCAGACCTTCCAGATCATCTCGCCCGGGGCCGACAACGATTACGGGCTGGGAGGGCAATACATCTCCAACTCGGATAACCCGCTCCCATTGCCCGCCACGGGTGCGACCTATAGCGATTCGAGCGTCCGCACCGTCGAGAACGACAACGTCACCAACTTCCATAACGGGCGTTTGAATTGATCGGGCTCACGTGGAGGCGTCGCGGTATGAGCGAGATGGCTCGAGCGAGGAGGATGCGATGAGAGCTCCCAGCAGATCGATCCGGGCTGGCAACGGCGTGGGGTTCACCCTCGTCGAGCTCCTGATCGTGATCGTCATCATCGGCATCCTGATGGCCTTCATCCTGAACGCCGCCATGGACGGCGTCCGCAGGGCGGAGGAGCGGGCGACGCAGGCGCTGATCGCCAAGCTCGAAACCGCGCTCGATGACCGGCTCCAGGCGCTCCTGGAACAGGAGCCTGACTACAACAACGCCCACTTCTATCTGGGGAGCGTTTTCACGCCGAACTCGTCGACCATCGTGTACGGATACCAGCGGGCGAACGTGATCGCCCGTTACGACCAGCTCAAGGCCGAACTTCCCGATAGCTTCATCCTCAACTTCAACCCCGCGGGGGCGACCACCCTTCCCGACTATCCGCTCAACTTCGGCGGGACGGGGTATTTCGCCGGCTCGGCGTCGAGCTTCCTTGATTGGCAAGCAGAGCGCCTACGCCAACTACATCTTGCCGATGGGTAACTGTCTGACGGATAACATCTCCGCCGGCTCGTTCGGGGCGATCCCGCCACCGTCGTCAGTCTGCCGCCGACCGTGAACCCGTACGGCACCGGGATCTTCGGGGCCTCATACACCGCGGCGGCGGGGTTGTACAAGAACCTGGGCTACGACCCCAAAGGTTACGACGGCGCCGATAACGATCAGGACGGCGCGATCGATAACGCGACCGAGGCGGTCTCGGCTCTCGTTCCCGCTGGCGACGATCCTCTCCAACCTTCGGAAGCATACCCACAAGACCGCCCGGGCCGAAACGCTTTACGCCGATGCTCGTCGAAGGGCAGGGGCCGCTCGGTAGCGCGTTCAAGCGTGAGGACTTCACCGACCGCGAGGTCCGTGACACCGACGGCGACGGCCTCCCCGAGTTCGTCGACGCCTGGGGCGAGCCGCTCCAGTTCTACCGCTGGCCGATCTTTTATCACTCCGACCTTCAGCGCGGGGTGCCGCTCAACGGCAGCTTCAACACCGCCGCGGGCTCGGTCACGGTGGGCAACGGTACGATGAACTATCCCTACATGTCGCATATACGATCCCCGCGAGCAGGATACCCTCGACCCGAGCCAGCAGTTGCTGTCGCCTTCATGGTGGTGGAGTACGTTCAACACCGGCTCGACCGGCGGAGGGATCTCCTTCAGCTACTCGTCGAGCATTCCGCAGCCCGGAGGCAGTCCACTCAGTAACGGCGCGGCGATCTTCTCGTCGATGTTCCACCCCCTCTGCGATCCCCTGGCCAAGAGTGGGTATAGCTCGACCACCGCGCCATACTTCTGGGACCGAACCGGCACCTACGCGTCGCGTCGGGCGTACTTCACCAAGTATCTGATCGTCTCGTCAGGTCCTGATCGCGAGCTCGGGCTGGCGCGGCTCGACACGATGGGGCTGCCAACCTACACGACGAATTACAACGTGACCAACCTCTTCATCGAGAGCCAGGCCCGGGCGACCACCCTGGATTACAGCGACGGCTGCTACTTCCTGCCGACCAACGTCAATCCAACCGTATCGTCCACCGGCAACACCCTATTCGACTCGGGCCAGGATGATATCTCGAACCATACCTTGCAGGCGCCGGGAGGTTTCACGCAATGATCGGCAAGGAAACGAGCACGAGTCGCCGGAACGGTCGCGAACGAGCCGGGCGTGGTTTTACCCTGGTCGAGCTCCTGATCGTGATCTCCATCGTCGTCCTGGTCAGCGCGGCGACCTTGCCCGTGGTCCTGCCGGCCTTGAACCATCGCCAGGTGAGCGAGGCGGCCCGCATCCTTCAGGCCGCCCTCATGGGCGCACGTGATACCGCCATCCGCGACAACTCACCCGCCGGCATCCGACTCCTGGTCGACCCGGTCTTCAACGGCTCGTATTACCAGGGCAATACGACCAGCGGCACATCGATGCTTGCGTACAACCGGTTCATACCGATCAGGACATTGGGGGATTACAGTACGGGAAGAGTGTCGATCCGTCTGGCCGCAAAATCCACTATTGTTAAATTATACAAAATACGTTGAATCGGGATATAATCCTGGCGGTAACTCCATCCCGCCATTCGCGTCGACGAGACGATCCAGTACAACGACCCGATCACGAATTCGATCACGCTTGCCGAGCGCACCGGCTGGTTCTGGAATATCCGGATCGGCGACAAGATCCGGCTCAACGCGTCGGGTCGGTCCTACACCGTTGTCGGGCCCATGGTCACGGCGAACCCCGAGTTGTTCGTCAACGACGGGAATCCCGCGCCGCTCACAAATAACCCCAATACGTTGGCCCTCGGCAGCGTCACCTACTATCCCGAGTACCTCTACCTGGTCAACGGCGAGGACGACAACGGCGATGGCTTCGTCGATAATGGTTGGGATGGGTTTGACAACAATTATAATGGTCTGGTTGACGAGATCGGGGAGTGGAACTCGCCCTGGAGGGTGAGATCGAGAAATTCACTGGTACCGAGCACACGCTCCTGGCGCACAAAACCGCCGAATGGCGTGTGGATGGCCTGACCTACTCGATCTCCCGGCGGCCGATCGTGGTGCCCAGGGCGCGGGAGACGACGCTGCCCGGCGGGGTGGTGATCGACGCCACCTCGTGGGCGACCACCGCCGAGCGGTCGCGACTCCCGATCGATCCCAAGACCTTGTATGTCGATATCCTGGTCAACAGCAATGGCCAGGTGGTGCCGACGACCGAGTATTCGAGCCCGACCTCGGCGGATCACTTGCCGTTCTATCACTTCTGGCTGAGTGAGCGCCCGGACGTCCACGAGATCACCGACCTGTGGGGTGGGACAGGTACGAATCCGGTTGCCAGTCCCAACGCAAACCCGAACTCGGGTATGACGTTCGCGTTACCGATGCCGCTGACGGTCTACCAGAACTCCAACCCCGCGCTCGCGACGATTCCGAATGTCTCGCTCAAGGGGGAGAGGTGGCTCATCAGCCTGTTCACGCGCACCGGGTACGTCGCGAGCAACTCGATCGAGAACTTCAGCACGCTGGACATCAGCGCACCGTTTTACGCGGCTCAGCAGGGCGCGAGGGAGTCGAAGTAAATGCGAACGCATTCGCGCGGCCAGCGGTCGGGCATCACGCTGACCGAGATCCTGATCGCGATCCTGATCATGGGCGTGGGCCTGGTGTCGCTGGCGACGCTCTTTCCGATCGGCCTGGTCCGGCTGCACGAGGCGAACCGGATGACCCGGGCCACGCTCCTGGCCGAGAGCGCCATGGCCGACATGAACGCTCGCGACCTGCTCAACAAGAACTCGTTCCTGAGCCCGCTGACCAATCCGTTCACCCAGGCGTTCACGCCCGACCCCTGGCGGTACGACACCCCCGCGGCGGGCCAATCCTACATGAGCGGCGGCACCATTCTGGGGGCCTACGCCACCTGGGGCCCCGGACTGCCGGTGGCCTACGACCCGCTCTGGCGGGCGTCGGTGCCCAATGGTAATTATACGACCAATCCCAATTTCGGCGGCTACGGATACTATTACGGCCTGGATGCCTCCGAGGCGCGGTTCGGGTCGGGACTGGGCTTCATCCGGCCCGATTCCGGTGCGACGACGTTGCCGAGCGCTCATGGGCTTCAGCGGCTGACCAACTTCAATCCGTACTTCACACCCCCGGCCGCTCCGGCGAACGGAAACTATGTGCTCTTCCCGCTCGGAACGGTGGCCAATATCTTCGTCTCGCCCGAGGACATCGTCTTCCAGAACAAGGTGAATGCCGCGGGGCAGGAGACCCAGGCCGTCAGCACGATCGTTCCCGACCTGAGCCTGGGTGCGACCGGTCCGACTAACGAATGGCGGTACACGTGGATGTTCACCGGCCAGCAGGCCGACGACGACGGCACGATCTTCGAGGGCGATCTCGTCATCTTCGAGAACCGGCCGTTCTCGATGGATCCGGTGAACAACGCCCCTTATGCCAGCCAGATGGCCGTGGCCGCTCAGGCGGCGGGCGAGACAGTGGTCGAGGGCATCTTCGGGTTCAGCCCGTATGTGAGCAACGGCTATGCGGTCGGCGCGAACCGGACGGTCCTGCTGCGCTGGCCGAACACGATGCCCGATCCCGACGTCCGGGTCGCGAGCTGGATCGCCGACGTCACCTATGAGCGGAACGCGGTGGTCACGAACACGCGGTTCAACGGACCCTATCCCGGTCAACGGTGCAACTGGTACCAGGTGGTCAAGAAGTCGACCGCGGCCGACGAGACGACCGGCGCCGGGCTGGGTGTGAGCGGCTTCCGGGCCATGACCGTGTGGGTGGGCTCCGACCTCAAGGCCAAGACCCAGCTCGCCGTTGGGGGCGTGCCGTTCCATCCCAACGCGGCCCTGGTCTGTCCTTATGTGATCTACACGTTCCCCAAGACCATCTATACGCGCAATTGAGCTTGACGTGGTGACGCGGCGAATCTTGTAGGGTGGGCACCGCCCACCATCCCTCGGCCCGGATGGACGGAACAAGGCCGGTGGGCCGTGCCCACCCTGCGAAGATCGATCGAATGATGCCTGTGGAAGCGAGAACGGTGATATGAGATTTCCTCGCATACGGCCCGGCATCCCCACCGCGGCGTGACCCTCGTCGAGATGCTCGTCGTGGTGGCGCTCCTGGTCCTGATGATGACGATCATCGTCTCGATCTTCGGCGCCGCGACCGGCGCGGTGTCAGTGGCCAAGGTTTACCAGGGCCTCGACGACGAGCTCCGGCAGATCGATTCGGTGATCCGCCAGGACCTCCAGGGAGCCACCGCCCGGTTCAACCCGCCGCTCGATCCCTCGGAGAACCGGGGATACTTCGAGTACATCGAGAACGCGCCCGCCGATTCCCAGGGTGAAGACTCGGACGACTGCATCAAGTTCACCACCCAGGCTCCCCCGGGTCAGCCGTTCACGGGGCGGTTCTATGTGCCGACCAGCACCACCGGGATGACCAACGTCCAGCTCGCCTTGTTTTACAACTCGCAGCCCATCACCATCACCAGCGATTATGCCGAGATCATTTACTTTCTCCGTCACGGGAACCTCTATCGCCGCGTACTCCTGATTGTGCCCGAGAAGCAGCAGATCGTCACGGCGGGCGGTGTGATCCCGAGTTTCCCCACCCGGATGTTCGGCAATCTCTCAACCATAAGCTGGCAAGGCGCCAACGACATCTCGGCGCCGCCGCGGGGACCAGTTCGCTCCTCAGCGCGACCTTGCCGCCCATTCTGAACACACTGGGCGATCTGACCAATCGCGAGAACCGCGCCTTCGCTCCCCGGTTCGCCAACGACTACGACAAGAACGGGCTGATCGACGACTACAACACCGGTGCCAGTGGCGTGGCAGGCGACGGCGTTCCCGACTACTATCCCACGCTCTACCCCGGTGTTTTCTCATACGTCAATCCCGTAACCGGACAACCGCTGGCCAATCTCTACGGCTATAGTCCGTTATCCGGCATGAGCTACTCCGCATTCGCCTTTCCCTACATCTATCCCGGCGCCTACTCGCGGCCCGATCCCTCGGGGATCGGCTCGACGCTGGGCTGGATTCACGGCCAGGACCCGACGCAGTCGGCGATCAACCCGTCAAATCTCGCCACAATGCAGAATTACCTGCTCAAGCTGTTGAACCACAACCCGATCGACGTCGGCGATAGCCTGCCCGTGCCGACCGCGACGACCCAGTACCAGACCTGGTGGGGCTTCCCGACCTGGCGCGAGACACTCTCGACCAACTGGCTCGATCCGGTCTGGCAGCTCAACGTCAATGGAACGCAGGCGACCGGCCTGATTCCGTTCGCGCCGACCTCGATACCGTCATCCACGTACGCGGGCTTTCTGCCGCCGATGTCGAACTTCCAGCTATTCTGCGATGGCGCCGGCTCGGCCACGTTCAGCGCGGGGTACACCTCACAAGCGGTCTGGGAAGACGACCTCTTGATGACCGGTGTGCGGAGCTTCGATGTCAAGGGGTACGACAGCACGGTGTCGAACTACATGGATCTCGGTTATAACGCCGCTGGCCTCTACAACCCAAACTACAACGCGGCCGGTTTCCCCAATCTGGGCATCGCCATGTCGGCGCTCCAGTCGCTGGGGCACGAGGGCCTGATACCGCCCCGGTCGATCGATTTCCGGTACGATCCCCAGGCGGAGACCAAGGGGCTCTTCTATAACATCGGTGACGATCAGACGGGGGTGATCCGGCTCCAGCGGACGTGGGATACCTGGTCGACCACGTACACCGAGGCCCCCGCGGACGGTTACAACCCGAATAACCTGTTGCCTTATGGGCTGTCGCTCTACAGCCAGCCGGTTTACCCGTCGTACCCGGCGCCTTATCCGGTCCCGTTGCGGGGTCTCCAGATCCAGGTGCGCGTGGTGGACCCGCGAAACGAACGCATCAAGGTGCTGACGATCCGTCAGGACTTCAGCGACAAGATTTACAATCAACAATAAGTCAGTAAGCAATTCCCATACTCGGCTGAGGAAGTGGTCGGTCGCCCGCCCCTCGTTCATGCGGCGCGGCGGGAGCGGGAGCGGTCGCGATCCAAGGGAGGCACGTTCATGTTTGCCGGCAGCAGCAGGTTAGCGCGGCTCAAGCGGAGGGGGATCGTTCTGGTCGTGGTCCTGGGGATGCTGGGCCTCCTGGCTCTCATCGGTGTGACGTTCGCCACCCTGAGCGGCCAGGCACGGATCAACGCGAGGAACTGCGCAGGCTTCAACCCAGCCCGACGCGAACGACCTGTTCGACTTCGCGCTCCAGCAACTGATCGACGACACCGGTCTGCCCACCTCGGCCCTCCGCGGTCACAGCATCAAGCGCGACATGTACGGCAACGACGCCCTGAACAACGGCTTCCTGGCGTATTCGCCCTCGACCGGCAGCGTCATGTCGATCGTGGCGAACACGACCTTCACCGCTCCTAACGGGGTGACGTACACCAAGCTCGCCACCAACGTGCCCGCGCCGGACAATAGCTTTTATCCGTATGATTTCACGCGTTGGGTCCTCCGCCTGATCCCGGCCAATGGACTCCTGCCCGACGGTACGCCGATCCAGCAGATCGTACCGCCGGTTCCCCAGACGTTCGAGATCGTCGGTTACAACAAGCTGGGCAACGACCCGACGTTCCCGAACGTGCTGGTCTTTTACGTGAACAACTCGGACGCGGTGACGGCGATCACGAACACCGTGACCGGCGCGGCGATCAGCGCGCTGGCGCAGCCCCCGGCGTCGGGCTCGGGCATCGCCATCCCGTTCGTGCTCGACGGCCGTTTCCTCCGCGCCTTCAATGGTCCGGGCATGGAATCGCTGGGGCTGGGGATGTCGAAGTACGCCAACTTCCGGGTCAACGGCAACCTGATCACCCTGGCGGCCAATGGCGGGACCATCAACGAGAACGCGGTCTACGCCCCGTATCCGGGCGACCCCGACGGGACGATCCCCGTGGGCGCCGGCTTGCTCCAGTTCCCTGGCATGGACGAGGACTACGACGCCTGCGACCTCGAGAACTGGTTCCTGGCGCTCCAGAGCGCCGATGGCAAGCTGATCGTGCCGTCGTTCCACCGACCCTGGATCTTACGGGTCGACTACATCAGCAATCCGTCGAATCCGTACGACGACTGGTTGAGCACCAGCGCCACCTCGATGGCCAAGTTCCTTCGCCCTCGTGCTGTCGACGGCCACTCGTCGCTGAGCTTCCCCGACCTCAAGCCCAACGCCACGAGCGGCCAGATCACGTACGACGTCGATAACGACGGCGACGGCCAGACCGACTCGGTCTGGCTCGACCTGGGCTATCCGCCCCGCCGCGACTCGACGGGCAAGCAGTACAAACCGCTTTACGCCTTCATGGTCATCGGCCTGAACGGCCGGCTCCCCCTGAACACGGTGGGCAACCTGTCGCAGCGCAACCTCAACGGCTCGCCGCTCTACTCGCAAGCCACTCACCTGGGTAACTCGCCGAGCGAGATCGACCCGACCTGGGCGCTTCAGAACGCGCCGGTGCAGGGGAGCTATTACCTCGACCAGGCCGACAACTCCGGCGCGACTCAGGCCGGAACCTATAACTCGACCACGGGCGTTTACACCCCCGGCCTGAACGGAGTGGGCGTCTTCGGTGGGATCTCGGTGTCCTTGACGCAGCTTCGCAATATCCTGTCGGGAACGCGGATCTACGACGGCGGCAGCCAGAACGCCGACGTGAACTTCGTCATGACCCAGACCTCGCAGGGCTGGGTGCCGTTCCCCTTGCCGAACAACGTGGCTGACATGGGCGACCTGGGAGCCAATCTCAACGGGTTCACCCTGCTCCGCCAGACCCAGCCGGTCGCCGGGCGCTGGGGCGACGCGAGCCTGGTTCCGAGCACGATCGCCGCGCCACCGTTGATGACCTTCCAGACCGCCGTGGCGCCGGGCCTGCCGTCGTACGACTACATCGGCGCCAACGGCCTGACCTACCGGGGCGGCACGGGCGACGACAACATGAACGTCTTCGACCCCACGGGCGAGACGTCGAACTACGCCGACCCCTCCGGCGGGCTGATCCTGCCCGTCGAGCGAATCAGGCGGTTCGTCACGCCGATCGATCCCACGGGCGATGGTCAGATCCTGACGTGGCATGACAACAATACCCGCTCCTACAGCGGAAAAGGCAGCTACGATGTGCTCGCCAACACGTTCTTCCCGCTGACCAACGACCAGGGGCCGGACGGGTTTGGCCGCGTGGCCTTCTTCAAGTATTTCCGGCCTCCGGGAATCGCGCTGGCGACGGCGAATTATCCGCCGGCGCTGGTCGGGGCGTTCACGCCCTCGACGGGAACGTTCGCCAATCCGATCGCGGGGAACTACGCCGTGGTTCCGGACGAAACGAACAACCTGTATCACGGCTTCGAGGGGTTCCGAAATCCCAAGGTGGGCATCCAGCAGTCGTCCAGCAACCTCTGGGTGCCAATCAACCCGATCGTGTCGGGCATGCCGTACAATATTCCGGGACCGACTCAGACGTCGCCCAGTCCGCCCCAGCCCGTCCTGACGACCACGCCGAATTCACCGCCCAACTACACGGCGCAGCCGCTGCCAGTGCCGACATTCAATCCCGACATCTTCCAGTTCTACAACACCGGCGGTCTGACGGGGGGTTACACGAACACAGGAGGAACGCTGACCGCGGTCACACCCTCGGCCCAGCCGTACAACGCGTTCGCCATCGGCAACATGAACGAGCCCGACGAGACGAACCTGTACAACCCGAACTCGCGCGACCAGGTCTTCGGGCCGGGCGACCTGGAGTGGCTCTACCGCCAGCAAGACACCGACGGCGCCAGCCTGAGCAGCCGTCTGTCGCAGCTTGCCCCGGTCAGCTTCACCAACGTGACCGACGGCACCCGACGCCGCCGGCTCTTCTCGATCGACTCGTGGGAGACCACCAATTTCGTCTGGGCCAACGACAACCCGCACGGGACGTTCGCGGCGCCCGGTAACGTCGGTGTGACCGGAGTGACCAACCCGGTCGTCGGCAACAACTACCGGTTCCCGCAGTGGGCCAACTCCAGCTTCTACAATCTGCCGGGTGTGGCGGCCTCGAACGGCGGCATGGGAACGACCGGCCAGGTCTTCCAGACGGTCGACCCGCTCACCCTGACGATTACTCCCACGCCCAACTACTCGTATAACTTCGTCAATACGCCCTGGAACATACCCACCCCCGCAATCGCCCAGCGCGATCGGAAGATCAACCTGAACTTCCCGTTGCCGGTGTCGAACTCGCCGGTCGAAACAGTCCGGCAGAAGTGGGTCCGCGAGACCTACAAGCTCCTCAAGGCGATCCTGCCTCCCAAGGCGATCGATACCCCTCAGGAGCTGGCGGCGCTCAGCCAGTACGTGGTGAACATCATCGACTTCCGCGACCCGGACTGCACGACGACCCGGTTCGTCAACACCGACCTCACGGTGACGCCGGCCACGGCGACGACTCCGCCCATGCTGAACTTCACGCCGAGTCCAACGACCACGCCCACCTATCCCGACTACTCGCCGAAATGGAACACGGGTTCGGGCTATCTGATCCAGTACGGCATGGAATATCCGCCGGTCGCGATCAACGAGGTGCTGGCGTTCCAGTTCCCCAGTGGCGGTGCCGCGAACACACAGCGGATGTTTGTCGAGGTCGTTAACACCCTGACCGAATCGGCGCAGAACATCCCCGGGACGAGTCCTCCGCAGAATGCCTGCGATCTCGACCTGAGGGGCTGGGACTTCGTGGTCCTGCCCGATAGCGCCCAGAACCGACCCGACCCGATCACGGGCCAGATTCCGCAAGGAGCCACCATCACGAGCTATCCGGTCAACCCGGCCGATGCCGCGATGAGCCCGACCTCGACGGCCAAGACGACTCCGCCGAATTTCACTCCGCTCACGAAGCTGATCCCCGCAATGAGCGCCAGGGCCGCCGCGGATGCGGGATCGACTTACTATTACGTGTTCAGCAACATCAATCCCCCGGTCACGACGGCCCATAGCAGCACAGCCACCGACCTGAATCCGCCCCTGACCGAGGCTTATCTCGATCTGACCCCCGCGTTGACGGCTCCGGGGCAGTATTACTGGCTCTACCTCCGCCGCCCGCTCAACCCGTTCGACGATTCGTACAATCCGGCGCTTCCGAACGAGAATCGGGTGGTGGTCGATAGCTTCCGGTTCGTGTACAACGCGTCGCTGGGAAATGCGTCAACCAGCCCGCCGACGCAGAGTACCGGCGAGCGGCTCTATTCACTGGGCAGGATGCAGCCGTTCCGGGGCGGCCACATGGTGGCGGCGCTGCCAGCCCCGCCGCCGGGTACGCCGGCAACCCAGGTCTCGGCCTATGGCTACTCCGAGCAGACGGTCGACGGCGCCACTCCTTCCGGTGCCGGCTCCTCGTCGCCCTCGAGCGGAAAGTATGACTACTACGGCCAGGCCGGCGGCAATAAGGTGACCATGAATATCGGCAACTCGCTGGGAGCCAAGAACGACCGGGTCGATTCCGCCTGGAGTTACCTGCCCTTCAACGACCGCGACTTCACCAGCGTGGCCGAGCTCCTGATGGTGCCGGGGTGCGCTCCGGGGCTGTTCACCAAGCAGTTCTGCGAGCAGATGCCCCCGATGCCCACGTCAACCGCGTTCACATCGTTGGTATCAACTTATCCATCGACACCGCCCGCGGCAAACGTGGCGTGGCCGCCGCCCAATCCCCAGAGGTTCAACGACGCGACCACCGCGCTTCCCATTCCCCAGCCGAACACGTTCCCGTACCTGAACGACGAGTTCTTCTACACGGGCTATCCGGAGTATATTTATCCTCCGCTGACCAGCGCCGGAACGCCGCTCCAACCTCCCTACGTGGGCGGACCCAGCGGCGCGGGCTGGTTCAAGATGTTCGAGTTCTTCGAGGTGCCCAGCCCCGCGATCGGCTCGACCGGCTACGTGGCGCAGGGGAACAACTTCGACTGGCTGCGCCAGGACCGCAAGCCGGGACTCATCAACCTCAATCTCGTGATCGACGAGGAGGTGTTCCTCGGCCTGATGGGAGGCAGCGCGAGCGACGCCAATAACCAGAGCGATGCCTATCAGCAGGCGATGCTCAATGGCACCTACACCAAGTTTCCGCTGAACATGTCTCCGGTGCTGCCGGTCGCCGTTCCCTACCTCCCCACCCAGCTCGACATCAATGGCAACGCGCAGCCGTTCGTGACGAACACCGGGACCGGTCAGACGGCGATCACGTCGTATCAAATGTCGAACAACGGCGCGTTCGCCGTGTCGCCAACGGCAGCTCCGGCGGGATTCTCGTCGCTCAAGGCGGGGTTCGTCGACTTCCTCAAGATCCGCGGGGGAGGGACGATCTTCCTGTTTAGCATGCTCAACAGCGCGACGAACATGAGCAACGGCATCGTGAACTCCATGCCGGCGGATCGTCCGTTCCACTCGCTGTCGTACCCCGACATCAACTACACGATCATGCGGCCGGCGGCGCCACCACCGCCGGTGGCCGCGGCGACCGCCACGACGACACTCTCCCCGAACCCTCAGCCGGTCAACGGCGCCTGGCCGTACCCGACCTCACCGGGCACCTATATCTGGCCGTACCTCGGGACCTCGCCCAGTACCAACTACATCCAGGACCCGGGGATGAAGAATCCCTACCTGGCGGCGATCAGCCAGCCGCAGCAGTTGATCTCGTCAGCGGCGTCGTCCCCCTCGGTCCAGCCGCCGCCCATTCCGACCCGGCGTCTGTTCCAGCTTCCCGACGCCTACGGCTCGGTTACCACCGGCATAACCTATCCGACCCCGACGACTTATAGCAACGCTGACATCCAGGGGGATATCAACGTCAATCTTCAATTCCCGAACGTCACCGTGAACGGGGTGAGCATCACGGGGAACCCGAACCTGACCAACACGTTCTATGATCTGTCGACTCAGACCGGGGGAGTCACTCAGCCGCTGATGCTGGGTAATCACAACACGATGGCGATCCCCGCGGTCACCTTCGATCAGACCTACGACCAGCGACAGCACCCGTACTTCCGTACCGAATGGCTCCAGCGGATGATGAACCTGACGACGGTGCGGACGCATCAGTACGCGGTCTGGATCACGATTGGCTTCTTCGAGGTGACCCAGGCGGGCGACCCCCAGCTCGCGGCGGTGAACCCGAGCGCGGCGTACGACCAGCTTGGCCTGGAGCTGGGTATCCTGGAGGGGCGGAACACCCGCCACCGGGGCTTCTTCCTGCTCGACCGGACCCTGGCGCAAGGGTTCAACCCGAGCTCGCCCGGAGACTACCGGAATGTGATTACGTATAGCCATGTGATCGAGTGATCGATCGCAGGGGCGACCCCGTTGTAACGCGGGCCGCGAGGCACGGGTCGAATCGAGCCGCCGGGCCAGGGAAACCCGGCGGCCGGTGCCTGGGAGAAAAACCGAGGCTTCGATCCATCCACGCGGCCCAATCCCCTTGTCGGATGCGATAGGGGAAGGCTAGAATCGAGTCAACCACCCGTCCCACTTTGTTGAGAATGCGAAAGGATTACCCCATGCGCCCGCGACGTCAACGTCACCTCGACCGTGACCGCCGTGGCTTCACGCTGATCGAGCTGCTGGTGGTCATCAGCATCATCGGCATCCTGGTCGGCCTGCTCCTGCCGGCCGTCAACTCCGCCCGTGAAGCCGGCCGCCGGACCCAGTGTCAGAACAACATGCGCCAGCTTGGGCTGGGGCTGATCAACTTCACGACTTCGCACAACTCGTTCCCCAATTCGGGAGTGTTCGCGGATAGTTTGAACTCCAGTCCCACGGCGACGACCTCGTACATTTACCAGTCGATGACGAGCCCGTCGTCGCTGTCGAGCACGCCGAACGTTCTGCTTTATAGCTGGGTGGTCGAGATCTTGCCCTATCTCGACGCGCAGGACATGTACAACGCGTTCGACAAGACGAAGGGCTACGCGTATGCCCTTTCGTCAATCCCCGGTCAGGCGTCGAACCTGAAGGTCTCGTCGACGGCGATCGGCGTGTTGCGCTGCCCGGACGATTACACCTCCCAGCCGGGTCAGGGAAACCTGAGCTACGCCTGCAATAGCGGCTTCTCGTTCTACACCGGGGTGCCGGTCTCGTTCACGGCCAGCATCGACGGTAGCTCGAGCGCGTTCAACACGAGCATGGTCTGGACCTCGGGCAGCAACAGCGCCACGCCGATCCTCCAGCGGCTGGGCGTGATGTTCCCGGGCACCGACCTCGGGTCGCTTCCCTGGGACTACAAGACGACCCCCGCGGCGATCGCCGACGGCATGAGCAACACCCTCCTGCTCAGCGAGAATACGTTGGCGGGCGTCGGCACCACGGCGCTGGGAATCAACTCCAACTGGGCGTGCCCGCTGCCCCAATTCGTGAGCTTCATCGGCTCCCCCAACGTCTGCGGCGGACCCGGCGGCGGTTACACCTGCACCAGCTCGGCTGCCGGTACCAACCTTTATCCCGGTCCCAACACCGACGGACCGAACTGGATCTGGGCCAACAACAAGAACGCGGCCGTGTACGACTACATCAACTACGGCCAGAACATCACGACCAACGGGTTGTTCCCGTTCTCCAACAGCGCCCATCCGGGCGGCTGTAACATGGTCTTCTGCGACGGCGCGGTCCGGTTCATCACCGCCACGCTCAACGGGACCGTCTACTCCAAGATCCTGACCCCCGCCGGCAGCCGTCTGCCGGTCTATTGCCGGCAACTGCCGGTCAGCCAGGACGATTTGCGCAGTGAACGTGACGTCAGGTTGGTCGAGGGCCTGAGGGAAGAGTGGTTTGGGTTGCTCGACAACATGAGGTTGGCGTGACGTGAATGAGCTGGTGTCTCCGGGCCTGGACTCGCTTCGCCTGGCCTGGGAGACGGGACCGCATGGGTTTTGCTCGATCTCGCCCCCCAAAATGACCACCGCGCCGCGGCCCTGGCCCGCGCGGTGGTTTTTCATTGCGCGACGGCGACGTGCGAGGGGGGCTCGTCTTACGCTCGTCGTTGTTCGTCGGGTACGCGAAGAATCAATGGCGTGAACGCGCTGCGGCCGGGGTTGCGGAATCGATCGATCTCGGGTAAAAGGCGTCCACCTGTCACAAAACGGCTCGGGTCGCGCCCAGGGAGGGACGCGATCCGGTCGCGGTCTGGTCTGGATAAATCGCGTGGGAGTCGGGTTGCGTCGGACCATTCTTTCGCCACGTCTTCGCCACGGGTCCGACGGGATCGCTCGATCGATCGACTCAACTCGACTCTCCAGGTTGATCGGCATCTTCCTGCCGCTGGCTTGACCGGGTCGAGTCCGAGACGACTCGAACGGGCGGATGGATGACCACCAGATCTGCCGGGCGAGGCGACGTGACGTGTCCTGTCGCTTTGCATTGCGTTCGGTTCGCGTCGCATCGCCTCGCTCTCGACGGGCAATGCCAACCGGATCCCTCACAATCAGGGATGATCGTGAAATGAAACATGGCGAACCGGAGCGACCTGACGGGCAAGGACCCGGGTCAAGAACGACCCCGTCGGCCCTGGCGTCGATCGCCGCGCCAGCGCCAGTGCCGGTGCCAGGCATCGTGCTCCCCTGCTTATTCGTGGTGCTTCTCCTGCTTTGCCCCCGGCCCTGGATGTCGGCGGCCTGGGCCAAGGATGAGTTCCCCAGCGGCGCGAACATCACCGAAGTCCGCATTCAGGGGAACGTCACGATCAGCACCGAACAGATCCGGTCCAAGATCCTCTCCCGGCCCGGATCGACGCTCGACCAGACCAGGATCAATACCGACCTTGAGAGCCTGATGCAGACGCACTGGTTCTCGGACGTCCGGCCCTACTATGGCGCCGATCCGAACGGGAATGGGTACATCCTCACCTTCATGGTGGAGGAACGTCCCGTGATCACGTCGGTCGTCATCAAGGGGCGCACCAAGATCTCGCTCAAGGACATCGAGGAAGCGACGAGCCTGAAGAAGGGCAATCGCGCCGACGCCGCACGGATCAGGCTCGCTCCGGGTCACATCCAGCGGCTCTACGCCGAGAAGGGGTATGAGGACGCCGAGGTCCAGCTTGTCAAAGGGGGAAACCCGGGCGAGACCGACGTCATCATCAGCATTTTTGAAGGCGAGAAGCACAAGGTCGGGGGCGTGACGTTCGAAGGTAACGCGTTCGCCACCGACGGGGTGCTTCGGACCAAGATCACCAGTAAGGTCAAGATCCTGGGTATTGGTGGGAGCTACCACCGCGACAACCTCGACGAGGACCGTCGCAAGCTGGTCGAATACTACCAGGGGCAGGGCTTCTACGACGTGAAGGTCACACCGGTCACCGAGACGGGCGCGAGCCTGGGCGACATACGTATCCGATACGTCATCTCGGAGGGAATCCGGTACAAGGTGCGCAACATCTCGTTCGAGGGGAACCAGAAGATCCCCACCGAGAAGCTCAAGGACGGGCTGCTCATGCACTCGGGGCAGCCGATTCTGGACACGCTCAAGGAAGCGGACCGCAAGACGCTGCTGGCCAAGTATTACGAGATCGGCTGCATCGATACCCAGATCGTTCCCGACCCACGGCTGACCGACCAGCCCGGGGTGGTCGACGTGCTCTACCGGATCGAGGAAGGCGACCCGTACGTGCTGGGCCTCCTGATCATCAAGGGGAACGAGCGAACCCGCGACAAGGTCCTGAGGCGCGAGGCCGCCGCCGCGGGCCTGCTGCCGGGCCAGCGGCTGAACCCGAACCTGATCGAGAAGTATCAGCAAAGGCTTTCCTCCCTGAGCTACTTCTCGAACGCTCCCGACCAGGGCAAGCAGATCGAGATCAAGATCGTCAACCGACGGCCGGCGGACAAGCCTTATGGCGACGTCTTCGGACTCGACCCGGGCGACGTCTCGCTCACCCGGATGCAGGGGCCCGAACCTGTGGTACTGCCGGGTGCGCCACCGGCGCCGGTGGCGGTTCCCGCTCCGGGCCCGGCAAGCGCGACGGCGAGTGAACCTCCGGTCCAGGCCCGGCTTCAGAGCGGCGATCCCGACGACGTGTCGCCGCCGATCTCGGCGACCTCGTGGGATGGTCTCCAGCCGTTTGGGACGGGTAACCCGTTCCGAAAGCCATCCAGCCGCGGACGCACGGCCGGACCAAAGCCTCAGGTGCAGCCGCGAACCCGATCGCGGCTGCAAAGTGCCGAGGCTCCGGCCCTGTCGGAAACGGCGGCCGGATCGTCATCGACGGCCCCGGGGCCGAGACTGGCGCAGGCGCCGCCGGGTCCGGCCGGGCCGGATGGGCTCCAGCCGTTCGGTGCCGCGAACCCGTTCAGTCCGCCGCCGGACTCGCAGCCGCCAGCCGAGGCGCCGGGATCGATCACGGGGCCGGGGGTGTTGCCATCGCCACCCGTGGTGGGGGGGCCGGGGCTCGCGCCCGCTCCGGGAGTGCCGGTGGTCCCGGTGCCTGGAGGCGTGCCGGGAACGCCGCCGGTAGGGGCGGGCGAACCGCCGGGCGATTTTCCGAGCGTTCCGGGCATGAACATGACCGATCCGGGGCCCGACCGCCAGGACCCTTTCCCGAACCGCGCTTTCGCCGACATCATCACCTCGGTCGAGGAAGCCCCCACGGGCCGGTTCATGCTCGGCGTGGGAGCGAGCGGATTTCAGGGCTTGAACGCGACGCTCTCGGTGATCGAGAAGAACTTCGATCTCTTCAATGTCCCCCGTTCCATGGACGACGTGACCAGCGGCAAGGCATTCCGGGGCGGCGGCCAGGACTTCCAGATCCAGTTGATGGCGGGCACCCTGATCAACCGGTTCATGATCAGCCTGCGCGACCCCTACCTGTTCGACCTGCCGATCGGAGCGGGGGCGACGGGGTATGTCTTCCAGCGTATTTATCCGGCGTGGGACGAGACCCGCGAGGGCGGCCGGTTCTCGCTCGGCCGACAGTTCGGCACGGCGACCTACGCGGACGTGGCGTTCCGGATCGAGAACATCAACTTCTACGGTTACAACACGCCGGCGCCGGCGGAGTTCCTGGCGGCGTCGGGGCAGTCGGTGCTGGCGTCGATCCGGCCGAGCATCCGGTTCGACAACCGGAACTCGCCGCTCTTGCCCACCAAGGGGCAGTACCTGGAATTCTCATTCGAGCAGGGGTGGGGGACGTTCACGTTCCCGAAGGCGGAGGTCGAGGGACGGACCTTCTTCCAGACCGGCAGCCGGCCGGACGGCTCGGGAGCGCGAGTCCTGAGCCTGCGGGGCCACTTCGGAGTCACCGGCCCGGACACACCGGTCTACGAGCGATTCTTCGCCGGTTACCTGGGTAGCCTCCGCGGCTTCGGATACCGCGGCGTCGGTCCCCACGTTGATAACGTCAACGTCGGCGGCACCATGATGCTCGTCGGCTCGCTCGAGTACATGTTTCCCCTGACCGCCAGCGACAAGGTCCGCCAGGTCGTCTTCACCGATTTTGGTTCGGTAACCAACGACTACACCATCGACGCCTTCCGGGTCTCGGTCGGCACCGGCCTGCGGCTCAGCATTCCGCAGATGGGCCCGCTGCCGCTGGCCTTCGACCTCGCCGTGCCGATCCTCCGGGTCAAGGGCGACAGCGTCCAGTACTTCAGCTTCGCGATGGGCGTGTTCTATTGAAATGACGAGGGCTGAGGGACCGTGAACGGACCGGGCTTCTTCGCTCATCCGTAAACGCTTGTCTCGTCATGAGGTTCGGTCGACAAACCGCACGGAAAACCGGCCGGGGGGGGCGGTCGCACGGATAGGCAATACCGTGCGCCGGGATCGCCCTGGCGCGGTTTGATTTGATCTTGATCGGGCTTCCATGACCCGATTCTTTCCGTTGCGGAGCTCGACTCGACGTGCGGCGAGACTTGACGGGGCCGGCCGAGGCGCGGCTGATCGCCCTGGAACGGCGTTTGATCGCTCTCGATCGGTCGCTCAGCGCCATGACGCGCCAGTTGCGGGGTGTGGGCCAGGGTCTCTGGGACGCCTGGGGCTCCCTGGATATCACCGTGGTCGGTCAAGGACCGCCTCCTGACGGGGTCACGGCGTTCCCGAACGTCTGCCCGCTGATTCCCTTCAACCTGCCGATCACCGACGGATTCTACGGTGATCTCACTCTGAGCTGGGACGGGACCTCGGCCTGGCGCGGCTGCCGGCTCGTCAACTACCCGGGCAGCTCACAGTGCGCGCCGGTCGTGGGCGTGCCGGTGTTTTACACCCTCTTCGGCGACAACACGACCAGCTCATGGGTGCTCCAGGTCGCATGGACCTCGTCGAATACGGGGGGTGCCGCCTGTCCCACAAGCGGCTCCTGTTCAAACACGCCGAACTCCTCGGCCCAGGTGACGGCGACATTCCACTGTCCCCTCGCGGGCTCAAGCTGGGGATTCGCCGGCGCGGCCCAGGGAAGCATCTATCCTCAGGGGGCCTTTCCCGAAGTCAGCGTCAACACCAACTTCCTGCCCTGCTCGAACACGCTCCTGCCCGATACCCTTTACGCCAGGGATTCCGTCTACGGGTCGATCACCTTGAGTCGTTCCGGACCGAACTGGATCGGCTGCAAGTCGGTGAACTTCCCCGGTTACGGAGCCTGCCCCCCGGTGGCTGGCGCGGCCGTCTGGTACATCCTCTCCAGCTCGGGCCATTTCACGATGCAGTGGAAATCCAGCACTCCGAACACCAGCCAGTGCCCCGTGGCGTCAAGCTGTTCCGACACCCCTAACGTCATCGCCTCGCAGTCAAGCACGGTCACGGTGAACTCCTGCTTCCCCTCATTCAGCGCCAGCCAGTCGGTCGGTGCCGGGGGTGGGTTCATCATCTACGGCAACGCCGCGCTGAACGGAGTGACGATCGATTTCTCGGATCAGCCATTGTAGGACCGTATGGGGAGAGCTCCCGCGAGGAAACCGCCATGCCGTTTCGCGTGTGTTCGTGTCCGCACCGGTTTCCGCTCTGCGCATGTGTCCAGGGTGTTGGGCTGACAGAGCAGGCGGTGCGCGATCGGTCGCGCCTGTTGAGCGCGCAGGCGGGCTGGCCGGGGCGGATCGATCCGGTCGAGGCCGAGCGGATACTGGCCCGATACCGGGCGACGGGTCCGACCGTGAAGCAGGACATTCCGGGCTGGCTGGCGTTGCCCAGGATCAAGCCGGCTCTTGAAAGTCAGGGACACGACTGCGGCTGCGGCCAGGGACGGGCCTGAGTCGAGCCGGGATTCGGGGTCGAATCAGTAGTTGATCAGGCTGAAGACCTCGTAGGGGGCGAGCTTTTCACGTCCCTTGAGGAAGGACAGCTCGACGACGAAGGCGCAGGCGACCACCGACGCGCCGGTTCCCTGAACCAGGTCACAACAGGCGCGCATCGTCCCTCCGGTAGCCAGGACGTCGTCGAGCAAGAGGACGCGGTGGCCCGGCTTCAGCGCATCGACGTGGACCTCGAGACGGTCGGTGCCGTACTCGAGTTCGTATTCCAGGGCAACCGTGGCCGCGGGGAGCTTGCCCGGCTTACGGATCGGCACGAAACCGGCGCCCAACCGCAGCGCCAGCGGCGCGCCGAAGATGAACCCGCGCCTCGGCCGCGGCCACCGTCTCGATCGATCGGTCCCGAAACGCGTCGGCCAGACGCTCGATCACCGCGTCGAACGCCGGCGGGTAGCCCAGAAGCGGTGTGATGTCCTTGAACAGGATTCCCGGCTTGGGAAAGTCGGGGACGTCGCGAATCCATGCGCGGGGATCGTTCAGGTCCGCGCTTGTACTCGTGGTCATGGAAGATCCTCAGGGACGATGGAAGGTTGGTCCGGCCTGCGCCATCGAGGAACCCATCTTGCCAGGAGACCCGGTTCGAGGGCAAGCGTTCCGGCCGCGTTCGGTTCCGCCACGTTCCGATAGACTCGGATCAGGGGGCGAAGCCATCGAGGTCGAGGGTGGCCGACTGTCGGAGGGCCGGTGTGGAGAAGGGGACCGCGCCCTTGGTGCTCGGAGGCGCGTTGGGATCGCTGGCGGTCTCGGAGGTGAGCGGTAGCTTGATCCCGACGAACTCGGGTCCGCCGCGGATCGTGCCCGACTGGATCGGACCGATGCCGGCGACGTACACGTCCTTGGCGTTGGCGGTGTCGAGCAGTGTCCCCGAGTTCCAGACCATCTGGCCGCTCGACCGGTCATAGGCGAACAGCGCGAGCTTGGCGATGGCCTGTTGTTCGCTCCGCTTGGCGAACGGGATCTCGGGGATGGTCCCGGTCGGCATGCCGGTGATCGTCGCCGGGATGGTCGTTTGCGGGATGCCCACGAGCAGGCTGTGCTCATCGGTCCCATAAGCGCCGACGCGCGCCTCGACGATCCACTGGGCCTGCTCAGGCTTGGCGCGGAGCAAGACGCCCTGCTGGAGCATCGCTTGACGCAGGCTGGAAATGATCCACCCCTGATCGATCGCGGCGTTGATGTTGGTGGTGTCAAGGAAGATGGGCACGCCGGTCAAGGGGCGGAAATCAACCTTCTGGAGGGCCGAGTCCCAGGCGTTGGTCAGCAGGAGCTGCTCGGTTCCGGAACGTACCGTGCCCGTGGTCTTGACCGTTCCGCAGCCGGTCACGACCGTGGAGCCGATGGCGACGGCGGCGACGGCCAGCAACGGCCGGGCCAAGCAAGAGGTACGGTTCCGGTCCTGGGGCGGGAGGGATTGCGGCGCGGCCATGATTCTGGAGGAGACTCCACCAGGCGAACGGACGAGATCGAGCCAGCGATGAAACATGGATAAAACACGGATGGATTTATCGATCCGTGTTTTATCCATGAGATCATCTGGGCGGATGACTTTGCGGCCGTTACTTCTTGGGGGCCGGCGCCTTGTTGAGGCTCTCGGCCTGCCGGGTCAGGCTTTCGGCCTGATTGAGGACCTCGGGCGAGACGGCGACCGGCGGCGGCAGCTTGCCTCTCGGTACGTTCGTGCCGGTCGACGGGGTGGGTGATGGAGGAACCCCGGGACCCTGCTCGTGGCCCATGAGCTTGACGTCGCCGTCGGTCTGCGACCCAGGCAGGACCTCCTCGTTGGCGAGCTTGACCTGGCCGGTGAGCTTGTTGTCGATCGACGCGACGCGCATGAGCTCGACGAAGACCTCGTTCATCGCCTCCTTGAGCTTGACCTCGTAGATCATCTCGTAGACGCCCTTGCGAACCATGTCGTTCTTGAGGTCGGCCGGCTGGGCGGGGATGACACCCTCGCGGCGGATGATGACCCAGGTGGCCTCGGCGACCTGGATCGGGCCGGTGAAATCGCCGTCCTTGGGCTTGTGGCTGGGGTCCTTGTCCTTGGGGTCGCCGTCGACGAGCTGGCGGAAGGCGGCGTCGGAGACGTGCTGGGGATAGGCGTGGCGGGTGATCGGCTCGGCGAGCAGGCCGCCCAGCGATCGGCTGCCGGTGTCCATCGACCGCTCCTGGGCGAGCTTCTCGAAGCCGCCGGGGTTGCTGCCGCAGCTCCTCCCAGATCTCCTGGGCGGTGCGGAGCTTGTCGACCATGATGATCCGGCAGCGGAGCTTCTCGCCATACTGGGCCTCGAACGACTCCTTCATGTCCTTCTCGGTCACCTGGACCTTCTTGGCCGACGAGCTTCCGCAGCGCCAGGGCAGGGTAGATGATGTCGCGGGCGTACTGGATCGGGCTGATCCCCCGTTCCTTGTCGAGGGTGCGAAGCCAGGCCTCGCGGCCGATGCCGGCCATGCGCATGGCAACGTTGTCGATCTCGGCGTCGATCTCGGCGGCGGTCACCTCGAGCTTTTCGGCGCGAAGTGCCTGCTCGATCAGCTTTCGCGCGATCAGGGTCTCGAGGATCTCCTCGCCCTTACGCGCGACGCACTCGTCGGCGAGCTGCTGACGGGTGATGGCCTCGGCGTTGACGGTGGCGATCGGGTCGGTCGGGTTGACCGGGATCGCGGTGATCTGCAGCCCGGAGGTGTCGTGCTGATACGCGGCCGAAGGGGCCTGCGCCGGGGCCGTTGCCGGGGCTGTTGCCGGTGCCGCGGCCTTGGCACGTCCCTTGACCTGAGCCATCGCCCCGCTGTTGCCGAGCCCGACGACCCCAGCGGCGGCCAGGGCGAGGACCATCATCCGAAGTTTCCGACCGCCAAGCCGTTGCGATCATCGCGTGGCATCTCCTTTCGCCGGTCCGGGCAGGGAGGGCCAGGGGGCCGCGTATCGCGGCGCCCCGAGGGCGCGGCTCGCACCCGGACGTCTCGTCCCGTCTTGGAACAACGCGCTCGGTTCGTTTGACTCGTTTTTACTCAAGTCCCGAACCGATTCGGCCGAGACTCTAGGCCCTCGCGCGGGTTTGGTCAATCGCAATTCCCCCTCGTGGCGTGTTACGATGAGTGTGCCGTCTGGCCTGGTGTGGTCCCCCCCGGAACGACGCTCGCCAAGAGAAACCACCGTCGCGGAGCGAATCACTCGATGCGTCGATCGAACAGGTGGCCGGGGTCTGGCCCGGCGTGGGTGTTGCCGGCGTACGCCCTGGTTTTAGTCTGCGTTCTGGAACTTGGACCCGGTCCCGTCACGGTGTCCCGGGGTCAGACGTTCCATAAGCATGTGGCGGTGGCCCAGGATGTTCACGGGGCCGAGGCGGGCCGCGACGCGCTCCGGCGCGGGGGCAGCGCGGTGGACGCGGCGATCGCAACGGCCTTCGCGCTGGCGGTGACGCACCCGGCCGCCGGGCAATATCGGCGGCGGCGGCTTCCTGGTCGCCTACGACGCCCCCGGCATCAGTCGTCATCACCATCGATTTCCGCGAGACGGCCCCCGCCCGATCGACCCCCACGATGTATCTCGGACCCGACGGCCGGCTCCTGCCGCACCACCGCGCGGGGCCGCGGGCGGCTGGAGTCCCGGGAACGGTACGCGGGCTTGGCCCTGGCACACCGGAAACTCGGCCGGCTCGCATGGGCCAGCCTGGTCCGGCCGTCGGTCAAGCTTGCCGCGAGGGGTTCGCCGTCTCCGAACGGCTGGCCCGGTCGCTCAACGCCCAGTTGTTCGACGCCTCGCAGCGCGACAACGCCCGCGACGACCTGGGCCGTAGCGGCGATCGTCTGGCCGACTTCCCCGCCTCGGTCGCCGCGTTCAGCAAGCCCGACGGCTCCCCCTGGCGGAGCGGCGACCGACTCGTCCAGCGCGACCTTGCCGACGACCCTCGAGCGGATCGCCGCCGAAGGGGCCGACGGGTTTTACACGGGCACGGACCGCCGACCTGATCGTCGCCGCCATGAAGCCGGCGGACGGTCTGATCGACCACGACGACCTGATGCGGTATCAGGCCCGCGAGCGCCCGCCATTGCGGACGTCCTATCGCGGCCATCGAGGTCTCGGCATGGGCCCCACGGCCTCGGGGGGGATCGTCATCGGCCACGATGCTCAACATCCTCGAGCGCTACGACCTCCGCGGCGACGGCTCCGCACTCGGTCCAGACGCTTCACCGGATCACCGAGGCCATGCGGCGCGGCTTTTACACCCGGGCCACCGCGGTCGCCGACCCCGATTTCGTCAAGATCCCGGTCGAGGAGCTGATCTCACCGGCCCGCGGCGACGAGCTCGCGCGCCACGATCGGCCCCGTGCCACCCCCAGCGCCCAGCTCGCGTCGTTTCCGATCCTCGATGCCGAAGGGGCCGATACGACTCACTTCTCGACGCTCGACGCCGAGGGAAGTGCGGTCGCCTTGACCTATACGCTTGAGGAAGGCTTCGGCAGCAAGGCGGTGGTGCCGGGGGCGGGCTTCCTGCTCAACAACGAGATGGGGGACTTCAACCTGATCCCCGGCCGGACCGACACCTCGGGACGGATCGGCACCCCGGCCAATCTGATCGACGGCGGCAAGCGGATGCTCAGCTCGCAGGCGCCCACAATCGTGCTCAAGGACGGAAAAGTTCGGCTGGTGACCGGCTCTCCCGGCGGCCGGACGATCCCGAACACGACGCTCTGGGTGATTCTGAACGTGATCGAGTTCGGGCTCGACCCCCGCGCTGCGGTCGACGCCCCGCGGACGCACCACGCCTGGTTTCCCGACGTCCTGACGCTCGAAGGCCCCGCCGGGCGCTGGCCGGAGACGACCCGGGAAGTGCTCCGTCGCATGGGCCATACCCTCCGGGTCGGCGGGGTTCAGGGAGATGCCCACTCGATTGTCATCGACCCGCGCGACGGAACCATTCATGGGGTTCCCGACCAGCGCCGCGAGACGGCCCGCGCCTCGGGTGATTGAGTGTGATCGGCGTCGAAAGGGGACGATCGTACGGATCATGACGAGATTTCGCGACACTTCCTGTCCAAATTCCCGATGTCTTCAGTAGGACATGGTGGGGAGAGCGAACTCGAGACCGCCGCGGCCGTAGGGATTGATCGAGTGCGAGCCGGTTGATCTCGCGCCGCCGTGGTTCTCCGAGTGGTCGAACCCGGGAACAGAGTCTACAGTCCAGTTAAGGGGGCGCCGGCGCAGCGGGTCACGACCCCGCCGCCGCGCGGGCCTTGATTGGGAGTCGATCCGATGGTGCATCGATTACAGTCCAGCAGTCCAACGATCCTGTTGCGGATCAGCGACGGCGCGTTTCACATGCATCGCTCGTTCAGCGATTTCGGCCAGGCTTATCGCAGCGCCGAGGCCTACGCCGGGGCCGGTTTCAGCGTGGCGATGATCTCGGCGACCGGCCGATACCTGCTGGGCTTCGAGCCGAGGGTCCAGCGCGCCGCGATCTGATCGAGCCATGGATCTGTCGCGACAAGGCAAGGCAAAGCAAAACAAGGTCCAGCCTGGTCTGGATCGGCCGCGCGATTCCCGAAGGGACCAGCACCGACACGTCGGCGCTGGTCCCTTCGTTTTTCGGCCATTTTCCGGGCAAAACCGGTCCGGAATGCAAAAAAGCCGCGAAAAATCGGCTTCCTGGCTCAAAAACCCCGATTTTTGCTGGATGTTTTCACTCTGATCGTCGAAAACGAACCGCAGGAGCGTCGGTTCGAGTCCTCACCCGAGTGATGTGAGGAGACCGACAGGTCCACCCAAGACGCAACAAATCGCGATTCGACCACTGGACAGGAGGAACGATCGTCCCATGGCCAAGAAAGCCGCTCCCAAGGCCGCCGAGGCAAAGCCGGCCGCCGCGCCCGCCGACAAGTCGGCCCCCAAGCCCGCCACGAAGGCCGACATTTACAATTCCCTGAGCGAGAAGACCGGTCTGAGCAAGAAAGACATCGCCAGCGTCTTCACGGGGCTGAGCGATCTGATCGCGAAGGAGCTGGGCAAGAAGGGCCCGGGTCTGTTCGTGATCCCCGGTCTGCTCAAGCTGAAGGTCGTGCGCAAGCCGGCGACCAAGGCCAAGCCGGGCATCAACCCATTCACCAAGGAGCCGATGACCATCAAGGCCAAGCCGGCCCGCAACGTGGTCAAGGCCGTGCCGCTGAAGTCGCTCAAGGATCTGGTCTGAGCGTTTCCGCACCGTACCGAATCCTATCGGTCCGGTCCGGCAATCGACGACGATTGCAGCTCATGGGGACAGATCGACAGACCGAAATCCGGGTATCCTCGCCACGCCGGCACAGCTCGTCGGCGTGGCGTTTTCTTATTTCGAAGGCGGTTGCGGTTGTGTCTTGTCTCCGGGCTCGGTGAACAGCGCGATGCTGGCGGTGAAGCCGTGGACGAAGTTCTGGCCGCCGACGGGTCCGATCTCGCCCATCGCGAAGAAGCCGGCGACGGGGATCGGACCGAGGATCTCGTGGACAGTGGCGATGTCGTGGTCAGGTTCGGTAAAGAGCCGCTGACCGCGGCCGTTGCAACTGAACACGAGGGCGCCGCCGATCCTGGCGTGAGGATGGGCCTGCCGCTCCTGGATCAGGAGGCTCCGCAGGTCCTCGTCGGCGGTCTCGGCGTCGCGGACGTGGAACTGGACGGTCTGACCGACCCGGACGACGTCGGTGATCGCGATTCCTCCCGCATCGTCGGCGCCGATCACGTTGCGGACCAGGAAGTCGCCGCGCCGGAATGTCTCCTGGTACTCGTTGATCACGCGGCCAATGTGCAGACCCTGCTGGACGCGGTTCTGATCCTCCTCGGACAGTTCGTCGAAGAGGCCGCGAAGCACCTCGAGCGCCGGCCGTCGGCCCAGCTCGCGGATCACGTTACGCTCGGTCCTCGTGACGATCGACGTCCGGCCGATCGGCCGGCAGCCCTGGCTGACGACGCTCTGCACCGCCAGCGGCCCTCCCACCGCGACCGCCACGGCCCCCTCGTTGATCACCTGGTCGTCGAGCACCAGGCGGTTCTGACCCGGTGCCTGACTGCCGCTGGCCATGCCGCCGATGACGCGCAGGCCCGGCTGTTCCTCCGCGATCCGTTGCAGAAAGAGGTCGGTGGGGAAGGTAAAGGGGTCGGCCAGCAAGATGAGACACTCCGGGCGTTCCGACGGCCCCGTCCAGCCGCCGAACTCGCTCTCGGCGAAGCGAATATGGTACGGGTGCAAGGTCAGCCCCGGATGCCGGAGTGTCCAGAAGCCGACCGCGGCGGTCCCCTCGATCTCGTGATCGTCGGCGATGATCGACTCGGCGGTACAGCCCAGTACGTGCCTGGCCAGTCCCTGGCGTCGGGCCGCCTCGGAGAGCTCCGCCAGGGAGTCGGCATGGTGCATCGAGCAGAAGACCAGCGCCAGGCCAGGGGGCTCCGAGGCGTCCGCGCCCGCCAGTCCACGCTCGGCCCGGTGAAGGACATCGCGGAACGCCGCCTCGGTATTCCGCACGGTCGAAAGCGCCGAGACGCACTGCATCGGAGTCGTCCTCGTCATCAGGTGGTCTGGGGATCGGGGTCGGGGAGGAGGATGACCGTTGACCCCCGTGTCGAACCCCCGCGATGGAAATTGTAAACCGGGGCGGAGTGGGCGGGAAGGATGCCCTGTCCCTGGTCGGTTCGTTCCGGTTGCACTTAACGCGAGCGCCGCGGTCCACTATAATTTAAAACGGATATCGTCCCTCTGGCCTCCACTCAGCGTCCGCCGCTCGGACCACCATAGCGGCGAGTCGACCTCCGCCGGACCTCACGGCTCGTTCCGTTCCCTCTTACCGAATCCTGAATCTTGACCCGGTCTGGACTTGGACCCCGAGCTTTCTCTATGGCGTTCGATCCCAAGTACATCCGCAACTTCTCGATCGTGGCGCACATCGACCACGGCAAGAGCACGCTCGCCGACCAGCTCTTGCTCCAGTCGGGGGCGATCACCCAGCGCGAGTTCCGCGAGCAGTTGCTCGACGACATGGACCTCGAGCGCGAGCGGGGCATCACCATCAAGGCCCGCGCCGTGGCGATCAATTACACGCTCGACGGCCAGACCTACGAGCTGAACCTGATCGACACCCCCGGCCACGTCGATTTTCACTACGAGGTCTCGCGCAGCCTGGCCGCCTGCGAGGGGGCGATCCTGCTGGTCGACGCCACCCAGGGGGTGCAGGCGCAGACGGTCGCCAACGCCTATCTCGCGATCGGCGGCGACCTGGCGATCGTGCCGGTGCTGAACAAGATCGACATGCAGGCGGCGCGGCCCGACGAGATCCGCGAGGAGATCCAGGCGACCCTGGGGATCGACCCGACCGAGGTCCTGGCCATCAGCGCCAAGACCGGGCTGGGCGTTCCCGACGTCTTCCGCGCGATCATCGAGCGCGTGCCGCCCCCGCGGGCGACCCCGACGCCCCGCTTCGGGCCCTGATCTTCGACTCCAAGTTCGACGACTACCAGGGCGTGGTCATCTACGTCCGCGTCGTCGACGGCGTCCTCGCGCGTCGGCCAGAAGATCCGCCTGATGGCCGGCGACACCGAGCACGAGGTCATCGGCCTGGGCCGGTTCCGGCCCCGCGAGGTCGCCTGCGACGAGCTGGGGGTCGGCCAGGTCGGTTACGTCATCGCCAACATCAAGCGGCTCTCCGACGTCCGCATCGGCGACACGATCACCGAGACGCCCCGAGGCGCGACGAACGCCTCTGCCCGGCTACCAGGAGCCGGTGCAGGTCGTCTTCTGCGGCCTCTTCCCGGCCACGCACAACCAGTTCGAGGACCTTCGGACCGCCTTGCAGAAGCTCGCGCTCAACGATTCGAGCTTCACCTTCGAGCCCGAGACGTCCGACGCGCTCGGGCTTCGGCTTCCGTTGCGGCTTCCTGGGCATGCTCCACATGGAGATCGTCCAGCAGCGGCTCGAACGCGAGAGCAACCTCTCGCTGGTCCAGACGGCCCCCAACGTCACCTACGAGATCGTCACCCGCAAGGGCGAGACCCTCCACATCTCGAACCCGACCCGGATTCCCGACGCCGGCGAGATCGAGGAGTTCCGCGAGCCGGTCGCGCGGGTCAACTTCATCCTGCCGTCCGAATCGATCGGCGCGATCATGCAGCTCTGCGAGGACCGACGCGGGACCTATCTCAAGACCGAGTACATCACTCCGACCCGCGCGATCCTGTCGTACGAGCTGCCCCTGGCCGAGATGATCTACGACCTCTACGATAAGCTCAAGAGCGCCACGCGCGGCTACGGCACGATGGATTACGAGCTCATCGGCTACCGGGCGAGCGACCTTTGCCGGCTCGACATCCTGGTGGCCGGGCGCCAAGGTCGATGCGCTGTCGATCGTGGTCCACCGGGCGCACGCCGAGCGGCGCGGGCGCAAGCTCGTCAAGAAGCTCAAGGGAGAGATCGAGCGGCACCAGTTCGAGGTCGCGATCCAGGCCGCCATCGGCAGCCGGGTGATCGCCCGCGAGACGATCTCGGCCCTGCGCAAGAACGTGACCGCCAAGTGCTACGGCGGCGACATCACCCGGAAACGGAAGCTGCTCGAAAAACAAAAGGAAGGCAAGAAGCGAATGAAGCAGGTGGGCAACGTCGAGATCTCGCAGGACGCGTTCCTCTCGGTGCTCGACGACTAGCGATGAGTGATCGACGGTTCTCGGTTTCAGCAGAACAGGATCGTGACCGGGTGCGATGACCGACTTCCTGACGCAGCCGCAGCCTCGAGCCCTCTCCGGAGATGACCCCGCCCCAGCTCGAGCCGCCCTTCTGGTGGCGGGAGCGGGGCCGGGGCCTGGCTCGCCTGCGGCCGACGGTCGAGTTCCTGGTCGTCCTGTCGGTGAGCATCCTGCTGTTCCGGACCTTCGCGGCCGAGGCGTACGTCGTTCCGACCGGCTCGATGGCGCCGACGCTCCTGGGCGACCACGCGCGAGATGGTCTGTCCGGAATGCGGGCTCCGGTTCGCGCTCGGGTTCGACGAGCAAGGACACGCGGGCCTGCCGGTCTGCCCGAACTGCGGCCGGGTCACCCATCGACGCGACCGCGGCGGTCGCGTGCGGCGGCGACCGTGTCCTGGTCCAGAAGTTCCTCTACGACTTCCGCCGCCCCGCCGCTGGGAGGTCGCGGTCTTCCACTTCCCGGGCGAGCCGACCCAAGCTTATGTCAAGCGGGTCGTCGGGCTTCCCGGCGAATCGATCCAGATCGTCCGGGGCGACGTTCTGATCAACGGCCAGATCGCGCGGAAGACGCTGGCCGAACAGCGAGCGATGCGGGTGCTCGTCTTTGACGACGATTATCCGCCGGCCGACTCCACGGAATCTCCCCGCTGGTTGTTCCGACGCGGTGGACCCGGCGCCGGCTCAGGTCGGACTGGCGGAGCGAAGGGACCCGGTTCGTTCATGCGTCGGCGCCGGCCCTGGACGCGTCGAACGTACCGTCGCAGACCCCGAATGGATCGAGCGAGCCCTGGGACTGGATCGAGTACCGGCACCGCGCCAGCGTCGCCGCCGGGCCCGGCCGGAGTCCCGGGACCGAGCCCGGCCGGTTCGCGCCGATCGATGATTTCATCGCCTACAACGGCGGCGAGCTCCGGGGCGAGAACCGCGTGAGCGACCTCATGGTCGCGGCCGACCTGACGTGCGGGCCCGATCTCGGCGAGGTGGGCGTGCGGATCAGCTCGGCGGGCGATCAGTTCATCGTCGCCTTGCCCGTACGTGATCGACCGGACGCGCCGATCGAGGTCCGGCGCAACGGCCGGGTCCTCTCCGGCGTCCGCATGCGTCCCGAGGCCCGCGCGTTACTCGACCGGATGCGCTCGAGTCGGGTCCATCTCGAAGCCTCGGTCATCGACCGACGGCTCCAGGTCGCTCTGGATGGCGTCCTGCTCTTCGACCCGATTGACTACGACGATCCGATGGGGATCAACGGGTACAACCCGGGCCCTCTGGCGATCGGGGTCCGCGGCGGCGGCTCGATCGCCGTCAGCGGGCTGAAGGTTTATCGCGACGTGTTTTACACCAGCGCCCTGGCGAACATCCTGCGCCGTCCCTACGGCGTGGATGAGCCGTACCGTCTGGGCGCCGAAGACTACTTCGTCCTGGGCGACAACAGCCCGGTCTCGAACGATTCACGGTTCTGGAACGCCAGTCCGGTCGTGCCGCGCGACCTGTTCCTGGGCAAGCCGTTTTTGGTTCACCTTCCCGGGCAGGTCGTGCCGCTTCGTGTCTTCGGCCGTTCGCTCTACTGGGTTCCCGACCCTCGTGAGATTCGTTACATTCGGTAGCCACGCATTCTCCTTTTTGTTACGGTCGTCGATCGCGATCGATCCCGGCGCGCGAGGAACTCTTTGACGATGAGCCGGACCTTTGCCACCAGGCACGACGTGCAACCCGACGCCCGGAACCAGTCGGCGGGCGAGCCGGGCAAGCCCAAAGAGAAGGAGGGACACCGGGAGACGGTCGAGGCCATGGTCGTCGCGTTCATCCTGGCCCTGCTGGTGCGCGGATTCGAGGCCGAGGCGTTCGTGATCCCGACCGGCTCGATGGCGCCGACCTTGATGGGGCGGCACAAGGAAATCACCTGCCCCCAGTGCGGCCACGTCTACGCGATCAACGCCTCGGACGAGGTTGAGGGGGGCGGCGGGGCGACGGGATCGGGCCGGCGGGTCTATTCGGGAATCTGCGTCAACTGCCGGTATCCAGGCCCGGGTCGATGACCAGCCAAGCTTCAAGGGCGACCGGATCCTGGTCATGAAGTTCCCGTACGACATGCCGTTCCTGCCGGGCGCTTCGCCCCCGAGCGCTGGGACGTGGTCGTCTTCCGTTATCCCGAGGACCCCGAGGTCAGCTACATCAAGCGCCTGGTCGGGCTTCCCGGCGAGGACCTGAGCATCTACTTCGGCGACGTCTACGTCAAGCCTCACGAGTCCAGGCACTGGACCATCGCCCGCAAGCCGCTGCGGCACCAGCAGGCGATGCAGATGATGGTCTATGACGACAACCACCGCGCCCGCGACTTCGCCAGGCGGCCCGATTGGCGGCGCTGGACCCCCACGCCCGCTGGTGGCTTTCGCGAGATCGAATCTGAGACCAATCCGGGACATTACGAGTTCACGCCCGCGCCCGGCCCGGGGTCTAAGGAATGGTCCGAGCTGCGATACCGGCACCTGGTGCCCGACCCCGAGCAATGGGAGGCGATCCGGGCCGGCCGCGAACCCGCGACGACCCCGGGCGACCCTGATCACCGATTTTTACTCGTACAACACCAATCTCTCGGCCGAAAGCTCGAGCCTGGTCGACTATCCCCGCGGTGAGCAGGAGGTCGCGTGGCTCCAGCCCGACTGGGTCGGCGACCTCAGCCTCTCGACGCGGCTCAAGCTGACCGGCCGCTCCGATGCCGCCGTCCGGTTCGAGCTGATCGAGGCGGGCGTCGTCAATCGTTGCGAGATCGACCTGACCACGGGCAAGGCCACCCTGCACCACGGTGACGAGGTCCTCGGCGAGCAAACGACGGCGAATCAAGGGACCGGAACCTACGCGATCACGTTCGCCAACATCGACGACCGGCTCACGCTCCTGGTCAATGGACGCGGCGTCTTCGGCGACGGTCTGACCTACGATGGCCCCGAGATCCACCCCGCGCCCACCGCCGCCGACCTGTCGCCGGTCGCCGTCGCGATCCGGGGAGGCTCGGCCGACGATCGATCACGGTGAGCGATCTTGTCCTGAAACGCGATATCTACTATACCCTGTCTCCAGGTCCCTCCGACTACAGCCAGTCATGGGACCAGCGGTTCCCCCGGACGCCGGTCGAGCTGTTCGACCTGCTGAGCGACCCCGCGCAGTTTCCGGCCCTGGGAAACCTGAAGTCGCGGATCTACCCGATCGGAGCGGACCGCTTCTTGATGCTCGGCGACAACAGCCCCCGGAGCAAGGACAGCCGTGGCTGGGACAACCGCGACCGATACGATCCGAGCCATCCCGAATACGGCTGGGATACCTCCAACCGGGCAAGCTGGGAGGTTCCGCGTGCCCTGCTGACGGGCAAGGCCTTCTTCGTCTACTGGCCCCACGGCAAGCCCGTCGGCCCCGACATCCGGCTGAAACATGACTTCCGGGTGCCGTTCATCCCGTATTTTGCACGCATGAGGTGGATCCGCTGAACGGTCACAAACTCCTGGAGAGTCGGCCTCAGCCTGTCGGTCTCGGGTCTCATAAACCGTTGCCGGCAGCCGGAAACCGACCCGACCGGAGCCGTGACGGTAATCGATCGGTCAAGGAGGATCGAAGCGATGGCATTGCTCGAAGCCCGCGGCCTGGAGAAGTGGTACGGGCGCCGGCAGGTGGTCAACGGGGTCGACTTCGAGGTCAATCAGGGCGAGGTCGTCGGACTGCTCGGTCCCAACGGAGCGGGCAAGACGACGAGCTTCCGGATGACGATCGGCCTGATCGACGCCGACGGCGGCAGCGTCATCTTCGACGGCCGCGACGTGACCCGGATGCCGATGTACCTCCGCGCCCGATCGGGCATGGGCTACCTGGCGCAGGACTCGAGCGTCTTCAAGCAGTTGACGGTCGAGGACAACCTCATGGCGATCCTCGAGACCGCGTCCCCTGAAGCGCCGCCAGCGCAAGGAGCGGCAGAACGAGCTGCTCGGCCAGTTCGGCCTGACCCACATCCGCAAGACCAAGGCGAACCGGGTCTCCGGCGGCGAGCGCCGCCGGCTCGAGATCGCCCGCTCGCTGGTGACCGAGCCCAAGCTGATCATGCTCGACGAGCCGTTCGCGGGTATCGACCCCAAGACGGTCAACGAGATCCAGGACCAGATCCGCAACCTCGCCGTCGAGTTCAACCTGGGTATCCTCCTGACCGACCACAACTTCCGCGAGACCATCGAGGTCACCGACCGGAGCTACCTGATCCGCGAAGGCCGTGTCTTCGCCTCGGGAACTCCGGCCGAGGTCCTGCTCAACCCCGACGTCCGCCGCTATTATCTGGGCGAGCGGTTCGACGCCGGCCATCTCCTCGAGCAAATTCAGCGCAGGAGTCTGCAGCACGACGGCCACGACCACGATCACGCCCATCCCCACCCCCCGGAGGGCGACCAGGCGCTGCACCCGCACCTCAACGAGGTCGTCATCGACCATGTTGATGGCGACCCTCATCCGGAGGTTCGCACCCACACGCGACGGGCCGCGGGTCCCGGCGAGTGATCAGGATTGACCCTGGATGCCGATGTTAACGATGGGGGTTTTCTTCCACGGCGGCACGGAGCGTCGAAGACCCGAACCGGAAATGCTGCCACGTCAGGCCATGCCCAGGCCATGGAAGGAGAAGCGATGGCGCGGTTGTCGATCGAGGGGATGGGACCGGGAGCAGCTCGGACGGCGAGCTCCGATGAGTATCGATCACTGGAATCAGGCGACATCCTGTACTTCCCGAAGACCCCGTTCGAGCTGACGGCGACCGAGCGCGCGTTCCTGCTCTCGCAGCGTCAGAGCGAGTCGTCGATCTTCAAGAACATCAGCTACCGGCCCGCCGAGGACCGGCTCCGGGGTGTTGATCAGAAGGACCCCGCCGCCTGGAGCCAGATGCATGCGACGATGCGTGCCTACTCGCAGCGCGCCATCGCGTTCATGGGGTCGTTCCTGCCGCAGTACGCGCGGGACTGGAAGATCGACTTCGCGAGCTTCCGCCCCATCGAGGAGGCTGGCCGCAAGGTCTCGCACCGGTCGCGGAACGACCTGATCCACGTCGACTCGTTCCCCTCACGTCCCTCGCACGGCGACCGACTGTTGCGGATCTTCACCAACATTCACCCCGAACGGTCGCGGATCTGGGTCACATCCGACCCGTTCGAGCCGCTGGCCTGGCAATACGCCGGCAAGGCCGGTCTGCCGCGCCGGCCCAACGGCCTCACGCGGTTCAAGAGCCAGGCCCTGCGCGCGCTCTCGGCGGTCGGTATGCCGGTCGTCGATCGGCCGCCCTACGATCAGTTCATGCTCCGGTTCCATCATTACCTGAAAGAGAGCGAGACGTTCCAGAAGGAGTGTCCCAAGGACCGCTGGGAGTTCCCGCCCGACTCGACCTGGATCGTCTTCACCGACACGACGAGCCACTCGTGCATCAGCGGCCAGTACGCCCTGGAGCAAACCTTCATCATCCGCCGCAAGAGCCTGGCCTGTCCCGACAAGGCGCCGATCTCGATCCTCGAGCGGATCACCGGCTTCCCGCTCGACGGCCCCACCGCCCGGAGTGCGTGAAGACGACATCCATTGATATTGTCGATGACACGAGGCCTGGCACACTTGCAGCCGCGGCCCGAGTCTCCTAACCTGGAAAGGGGCAGCCCAACCATCGAGGCTGTCCCTCTCCAGGAGACTTCGTGATGATGCGCCAGGGGGCTTCGCGATACCTTCGTCTGGGCCTGACCATCGGTGCCACCATGCTGGTCTCGGCCGATGAACCGCCCGCGTCCGCGCCAGCAGCGACCTCGCCCGACGCGATTCTGAGAGAGCAGGGGCTCAAGCCCTCGGGCTCGACGTACGTGCTCGCCGCCGAGGCGCAGCTTCAGAAGCAGCTCAACACGGTGCGCGACCGCTATCGCGTGTTCGTCGCCGGCTCACGGCAGCAGCAGTACTACGAGCAGGGAAGCCGCGACAGCGCGGTCTTGATCCGCGAGCTGACCCAGCGCCGGCTGGTCCTGAATCGGCAACTCTCGATGGCCTCCAGCGTCGCCGAGCACAATCAGATTGTCATGATGTTCAACGAGGTGAACGATCAGATCAACCTCCTGAATCAGGACGCCAACAACCCGGACTTCAAGAAGGATATCGCCGCCAGGGTCGCCGAAACCCGCGAAAGCTTCATCCAGACCCTGCTCGATACCCGGACCCTCGTCGATGAGGCGCAGGCCAGGTACAAGGAACTCGCCGACTCGCCCACCGTGACGGGATCGCTCGACGCGCTCAATCAGGCCCCCAAGAACAGGGTCAAGTGGGTGCTCGGCCCCTCCCGCGGCTTTCTCGAAAACATCAAGCAGCTCGAAAAGTTGGAGCATGCCGTTCTCACCGAGTCGATCCCGCTTCGCGACGACGGTAACGGCGTTTTCCTCGTCGACGTGATGCTCAACGGCAAGGTCACCAAGGGCATGATCCTCGACACCGGCGCCTCGCTCGTGTGCCTCTCCTCGAAGGTCGCGGCCGAGATCGGTCTCAAACCCGACGCCGACACGCGCACGATCAAGGCGACGATCGCCGACGGCTCGACCGTCGAGGCCAGGCTAATGAAGATCCCCACGGTGCGGGTCGGCAAGTTCGTCGTCAACAATGTCGAATGCGCGGTCGCCCCTCCCGACCAGCCCAACGCCCCCCTCCTTCTCGGCGGCAGCTTCCTGCGCAGCTTCGTCCACCACATCAAACCCGACAAGGCCGAACTCACCCTCACCCGCATCGACACCGGCCCTGAGATCGGCTCGGGCAACTCAACCACGCCCCGAGGCAAGGCCACCAGCCGCTCCGCGGTGAAACGCGGGACGGGAAGGTGAGCCAGATGGATGCGATCCATAGTCGCATTCGCCCCTCGATGGAGCACGCTCGGCGATGTTCAACACGGCCGACAAGGTATCTGGTATCGGGATCATGCTCAATCTGATTGGCGTCGGATACTGGCTCTGGTGATTGTCACCCCGAGGTCGATCTCGACGTTGCGCAGTCGTAGCCCCTGGCATTTCCTCGGGAACCTGACGGTGGTTGGACCCCTGGTCTTCGCCGCTGGTCGCGCGCTGGCAAACTCTCGGTAGGGACCCGAAATGAGGGACCCAGCTCCTATCGACACCCACCGACCCGGCCTGGTCGCCCTCCAGAGTGACAGGGCCGATCTCCTTGAAGATCAGGAGGAGATCACGGTGTCAGACTTGATATTTGGTTGAACCCGCTCTGATTCAACGTTCAGCATCGCAAGAGGGAGCACAGCGCATGATTTCTTCGCCAGAACTCACGAAGCTTCTGGTCTGCACCATCCTGCTGGTCGGAGGATACGCCTGGGGGAAGGAAAAAACTGAGGAATTGATCCAGGCTCGGCCCAGGCTCGAAGGAGCCCCAGGGGAGGCGGTCCGGGCAAGCGCTGAGGCCGAGGAGGCCCTGTCACAACCTCGTCAACCCGCGGGGATGACTTTTGCGATTAACGGCTATGAGGGCGTGAACGAGGCGCTGGAGTTCGGGCCGCTGAAAGCGGAGTTCGAGAAGCGCGGCTTCCCGTGCAGGATGATTCGCTCGCCGAGGACCAGGACGAAAACACCGCACCAGGACCGGGCGAAAGCCATGGTTGAGGCGCTGAGGGATGTCGAAAACGATATCGTCCTCGTCGGCATCTCCAACCAGGGAATGTTCATGCCGCTCGTGGCCGCCGAGCGACCGATACGGCGGATTGTCATGATCAACGCCGTTGTTCCCACGCCGGGCAAGTCGTTCCGAGAGGCGTTCGATTTCAAGGAGGTCTTCGCGACGGAGATTGCGGCTCAGCTCGCGCAGAGCGCTCCCGGCATGTCGGAGGTTTGCCCGCTCAAGGGATTGCCGAAGGTCGAATATGTTTACATCTGCGGAGAAAAGGATAACTCGATTCGGTCGGAATGGGAGCAGAAAACCGCGCGCGAGGTTCTCCACGTCGAACCGTTGGTCGTCAAAGACGCGGGCCACGCGAATATCGTGGTGAAGTACGCGAAAGAGGTCGTGGACGCCGCGACCAAGGGACTCTGACGAACAGGAATACCATGCCATGCCAGCGCACCGCATGTGGCGAGCGACACCAAGGCGCTGGCAGAGGGAGACAGGAACGCAGGTCGCTCCACTCGACTGAAAAATAGGATATTACGATAATATCATATGATTACATTTGGAATGTCGCCTTGTCCCGCCGCCCCCGGGCGGCAACGGAGGACGTGCCGTGAGTATCGAGACCGTGCGCAGCTTCTTCCTGTGGTGTTCTGTCATCAACTACGCGCTGCTCATTGTGTGGGCCTTGCTCTTCATCCTCGGACGCGGTTGGTGGTACGGGCTCGTGGGCCGAGTGTTCCCCATATCCCGCGACCAGTTCGACCTGCTCAACTACGCGGGGATCACGCTCTACAAGATGGGCGTCCTGCTCTTCAATATTGTCCCGCTTGTATCGCTTTACATGATAAAATAGCAGGTATTCCGAGTCCGGACATGCCCGGAGGAACAAAAATCTTCAGACCGAACAATTGGACATGTTAATTAACATTAATATTATAGTGCGCCGTGAAAAGGCGCAGTTTCCCGGTGGGTGCAAGTCCCACCCGGCCGAGGGTGATCGCTCCAGCCGGAAGCTATCGGAGCGGCGGTGGAGGTAACGAAGCCGTCGGAGCCTTCGAGACAAATGTACCGCCAGGCGGGGCAGCGAGTCGTCAGGCCGTAACGAGCAGTGAACACCGAGCAGGCCTCGAAGTTTTAACGTGGGAGCCGACCCGCCTATATATCGGGAAAGGCCGCCGTCGTTGATGAGAACCGAGGTGGTTGAGAGCCCCTCATTCCGAGCGATCCGATCCAACGGTCCCACCGGGGTAATGGTGACGGCATGTCGACACACGGGGAGTTGCTGCAACACGGGAAGCCCCAAACGGTGGGAAGCGAAATCCCAACCGGACGCCCGCGAGGGACAGGCCGGGCCGTCTTGGGGTGGCGGACGGGCTCATAATACCTGGGAAGCCGGGTAACTCCGGTGGAGGAAAGGGGCCCGAGTTCAAGGCGGCCGCCCGTCGAGAAAAAGGACAGGGAGAGTGGTGTCAACCTATTAACCTCCCGATCGAACGTTCAAGATCCGAAGACGGCGACCCACAGAGCCCAACCGGTCGAAGGCTTCTGCCCTGTGCGCCCTTGTCCGAGAGCCGGATGCGGGAAAACCGCCTGTCCGGTTCGACGAGCGGGGAGTGGAAACGGAGCGTCAGCCACCGCGCCACTAATCGACTCTACTGCATATTTAACAAGTCTGTCTATGTTTCTGTTTCGGGTCCCGATCCAGGTGTTCTGGCATCAATGGCCGTCCATCAGCAGGTTGATCGGCAGGCGCCGCAGTTCTTCAATGTCGCTTTCGAGCCGGGCGACCACATTGGCCAGTGTGGCGTGCATACCCGAGCCGAACGCCGCCCGCAGCGCCGTGTCGCAGATTTGCATCACCGGCACCACCTTGGCGCGTACGTACTCAAAGCCTCGGTCATCGATGATCCGGTAGATGATCTGCTCGAAGCAGACCACCTTGCCCTGAATCCGCCGGGCGATTTCGGCGCATTCCGGGCAGGTGGCGACGGCCTTCAGGCAACGCTTGTCGCCCGTCAGCAGCAGGTATTCCTGAAGCCGAGCCGTAGCGGCGAGCAGGATAATTTCGCCGGGGTCGATCTCAATGCTGTCGTCCAGCGCTTCCAGCATTAGATGGTCTTCCGCCGAGAAATCACTGATTTCCTGCACTGCGCCGATGAATTCCACAAGGCGTTCGGCGACCTCGGCACCCAGCCGCCGCACCGCTTTCGGTCGCGGCGTGCCGATTCCGATGCGGTTCTTCAGCGTCGGTATGATCAGGACATCGGCGCGGGAGGCGTTGAAAGCTACCAGAGCTTCGTCCAGCAGGTCACAAATCGCCAGCTTCTCTACGATGTCGTTGTCGGAGAGATAGATCACCCGTGTTCTCGGTTTGGCTGACGCGCATCAGAAACTCGCTGCTATCCTCCGGCAAGCTGGACCAGTCCAGATGCTCGGCCATCTTCTGCCGCACGATGCCGAGCGCTTCACGCTCCGGCTCCAGTTTCCCCAGTGCCCCATTGGCCACCGGGAAAAAGTCCTTGCCCATCGTATGCGCGTAATTCAGGGCAATGTGGCCGGGGTCGATCTTCCGTTCTCGCCCCATCTTTCGCGCATGCCGGGCTAGATCGGTTGCGTTCGGCCAGCGGCCGGTGGTGTGGAACCGGCAATCTTTCTCGCCGGTCAGCAACTCAATGGCGAAATTATTGGCCTCGATTTCCTCCGCGTCGCTCACGTTCTTATTCACATCCTCATCGATCAGCGCGCCGTTTTCGGGGATGTGGCCCAGCAGGATGTGGCCAAGCTCATGCGCGAGGATGAACAGCAGCCATGCGGTGAATCTCGCCTGCTTGCACAGGACGATCACCGACCTGCCGCGTACCTTGACCGCCAAGCCGTCCGGCATCTTGGTTTTGATGATCGACGTGAGGTGAACGACGGGGATGCCGACCGACCAGCAGTAATCGACCAGCGCAGCGAGGCTAATCCACGGATGCCCTAGTCCGAGGATTTCCTTGCGCAACTGAAGCCGCTGAAGTCGGTAGGGGAAGGCACGGTTCGACCGTGGCGGCATTGACCAACCGGGCAACCCGCGTGGCCATGGAGCGGGCCAGCGCCAACTGCTCCTCTGTTGCGTTCACCGATTTCTTGAATTTGCAGGTCCCAGCTTCGCGGAATCCCACTGGCTGCCCGAACTCGCGTAACGACGCCAACTCAAGGCCGGTGTGTCGCGATATGAAGCTCAGCCCCTCGGCGAAGCCGGCAGGGTTGACTGCCACCTGATCATCCCACCAATCCGGCAGGATAAACTGGCGGACCTTGTTCCGTGTCAGGCCGACAGCCTGAAGCCGGCGGTACAAGTCGGCCATTGGATTTGTGGCGCGGACGGTCATGACGGTGGCTCGCATTCCGATTAGTAGGACGGTGACGGTTTCTCCGTGGTTTGCTGGGTTGGTGTCTTCCATCCTCCGTGTTCAGTATAGACCGTTAGGCAGGAAGGGGCGATGCCCTACTCCCATTTGGCGATTTTGTCAACGCCTACATCCGTAAATTGTGCTTATGTCCAGTAGATTTCTCAAGGGCAGGAAGCGCAATTTACTGCCTTTTTCGGTATCGTAGAGGTCGCCATTTCCGGCCATCTACCGTCAACCATTCGGTACGCTGCGCGGCCCGAATGGTTTCGGTGCAGCTGCACCAAAACCCTGAGAAACCATCGAAAACACGGGGACTTATTGGAAACGCTGGAAATCTCTTGCTCCAGTAAAATCACAACTAATTCGGTTTTCGGCAAAAACAACTTTCGTCGCCCATACATCTCAGTTCTGGTCCGTGAGGTCGGAGGTTCAGATGCTCTCTCCGATTGACATTAACTGCCAGTCAAAGACGATTTAGGTGTAACCTTCGGCGGTCAGAGGTGCGGCCCGAAGCTCACTGCCAAGGCGGGATTTACCGACTTGCGGTGGAGTTCCCGCAGGGGCCTCGACTTACGAGAAAGCTCTCTTCCTATCGCCTGCACAAGGCTAGTCGTAAGCGCTCGCCTGATGAAGAGCGCGGATCTCGGCAACATGGCTCGATCGGTGTCCCGACGGATACAATGCGGTCCGGTCTCGGTCCATAGAAACCTGTCACGCTGAGTACTCTGCACGTTCGCGCGATCGCGACCTTCTTGGGCGATCCTCTACAAAAGCAGTCCTAATTGCCCAAGCCCGATCTTATGGCTTCCGGCATTCGTTCAGGAGTGTTGATTAGGCAGCGAACTTGACTGCGTCGGGGCGTCCCGAGCGGACCTTTCTATCACGATCCCGATGTTGGTCCCAGGCACACCACGGTCTCACCCAATTGCCTCGCTCGATGTTCGCCCGAGCTGGCTCGCTACCAGTGGCCAGACATGGTCCGGCGTTAGCTCGTTCATGCAGTCGAGGCGGACGCATTTCTTCAGGTAGCTGCCGGCGCACCAGACGCGGCTCTGGATGGCGAGAGAGTTGGGGCCGTAGGGACCGTTGAGGCGGGGGCTGGTGCAGGTGTAGACGCCGACGACGCGGGCGCCGACGGCGGTGGCGAGGTGCAGGGGGCCGGTGTCGTTGGAGAGAATCAGGTCGGATTCGGACGCCAGGGCGGCGAGCTGGGGTAAGGTCGTCGCGGCGCAGAGGTCGAGGATCGGGATCTTGAGCGCGTCCAGCCGGCGGCGAAGGTCGGTGACGCCGGGGCGGTCTTCCGGGGCGCCGACGGCGATCAGGCTGGCGCTGAATTCAGCGACAGGCGCGGCGGGCGATCTCGGCGAAATGTTCGGGGGGCCAGCGCTTGGTCTCCCACCGCGCACCCAGGTTGAGAATCAGGCGGGGGCGGGGAACGCGGGATAAGGTCTCGATGGCCCACGAGCGATCGGCCTCGGTGAAGGGGAGGTCGTAGCGCAGGGCATCGGGCGAGACCTCGGCGCCGAAGGCGCGGGCCAGGCTCAGCAGGCGGTCCACGGCGTGGGCCTCGCTGCGTGCGCCGGGCGGTACGATGCGGTGGGTGTAGAACCGCGTCGCCCCCTCGCGGGCGTCGGCCAGGCCCACACGGACGCCGGCGCCGGTGGCGTAGGCCATCAGGCCCGAGCGGAGCAGGCCCTGGAGGTCGATCGTCAGGTCGAACTGGCCCCGGCGAAGCTCGCCGAGGAACTGGCTGAAATCGATCAGGCCGGCCGGTGAGAAGCCGGTCCCGCCCCGGTCGTAGCTGATCACCTCGTTGAGCGCGGGATGGCCGTCGAGCAGGGCCCGGAGCGATCGGTTCACGACCCAAGCGATCTTCGCCTCGGGCCAGCGCCGCCGGAGCGCGCTGAGTACCGGCAGGGCATTGACGATGTCGCCCAGGGCGCTGGGCTTGATCAGACAGACCCGTCGCGGGCTCAGATCGCGCAGTTCGACGTGCTTGACGGACATGAACGCAGGGAACTCCCTTTCCCGAAAGGATGGCGGCGGCATAATCTAACCGAGAGCCCCCTCGGCGGCAATGTCGGGTGCCGCCGGTCCCGGAAACCTCGACGAAACCCCGCGAGCCGATCGATGAACAGTCCGATCTTACTGGCCGCCCTGGTGTTGGGTCCGATTGGCGGCGGCGTCGGTGTTGAGCGGGGCGAGGCCGCGTTTCGCCCCACAGCGGCCGAGGGCGAGGTCCCCGAACGGTTCCGGCTCGATCCTGCCGTCTTTGCCTACGAGCTCGAGCCGCTCCGCGACGCGGGGAGTTACGACGTCGCGGCGGTCCGCTTCCCCTCGCCGGTCGTATCGCCCGACCCGGTGAATAACACGGTCCATGCCGAATACTTCCGCCCCAGGGGCCAGCAACGCCGGCCCGCGGTGATCGTGCTCCACATCCTCGGGGCCGATTTCGCGCTCTCGCGCTACCTCGCCGCGCGGCTGGCCGAACGGGGTGTCGCGGCCCTGTTCGTGAAGCTTCCCTATTACGGCGAGCGCAGGCCCCCCGAGCGCGACGACCGGCTCGGGGGCGGGGGCTCGAAGCGGTTCCTCTCGGCCGACATCGACCGATCGATGGGCGCGATGCGGCAGGGAATCTGCGACGTCCGACGCGCGTCGGCGTGGCTGGCCGCGCGCCCCGAGATCGATCCCGAACGGCTGGGAGTCACCGGCATCAGCCTGGGCGGCATCGTCTCGGCCGTCGCCGCCGCGGTCGATCCCAGCCTCAACCGGGGTGCCTTCCTCCTGGCTGGCGGCGACCTTGCCCACATTCTGTGGGACATGCCCGAAGGCGCGAAATACCGCGCCCTGTGGATCGAGGCGGGCCGGACCCGCGCCGATCTCAAGAAGCTGACCGACCCATTCGATCCCCTGACCTACGCCCCACGCCTGGCCGGCAAGGACATCCTCATGATCGCCGGCCGGGTTGACGAGGTCATACCCCCCGCTTGCACCGTGGCCCTCTGGTCGGCCGCCGGCAAGCCCCCCATCCACTGGTTCGACTGCGGCCACTACTCCGCTGTCGGCTACCTTCTGCCCGCGGTGCGGATGACGGTGGACTTCTTCGCCGAGGAACCGCCAGAGAGGTGAAAATCAAATACTCGTTCATGTTTTAATCCCGCGGGCCGTCGCGTTGGCTCAGGCACCAGTCGATCGTCTCGTTGAGGGTGAGCCCGGCCGGAATGGGGTCGAGTCCCTCGCGGGAATGAATCAGGCGGTCGTGAAGCGCGTGGAGGACCTGGTCCCTGATGGGATGAAGCGTGGGCTGAGCGGCGAGGTCGTCGTTCTCGTCAGGGTCGTTTTTCAGGTCGAAAAGCCGCTGATAGGGACCCGTCGGCGGTTGTCCATTGGCGTAGCCGTCGTGGCGTCGGCGTCGGCCGGTGCCGACGATCAGCTTGTAGCGATCGGTGCGGACCATCGCTTCCTCGTTCTCGAGATATTCGCTGAAGACGGCGGCGCGGCCGATCGCTCCCGGCTCGTTGCGGAGCAGGGGGGTGAGCCGCTGCCCATGCAGATCGGGGAGGGGGGAGCTCGAGGAGATCGAGCAGGGTCGGCATCAGGTCGGCGAGCTCGACCAGGTCGTCGATCCTTCGTCCGGCCGCGATGTGGCGGGGCCAACGGAGGATCAAGGGGACCCGGATCGCCTGGTCGTAGAAGCAGTGCTTCTCGAACCGGCCGTGCTCGCCGAGCAGATAGCCGTTGTCGCCCAGGTAAACGACGATCGTGTTTTCCGACTGCCCCGAGGCGTCGAGCGCCGCCATGATCCGGCCGATCTCGTGGTCGAGGAACGAGAGCGACGAATAATAGGCGGCCTGGACTCCTTGATAATCGGCCGGCTGGAGTCGTCGAAAGACGAGGGGTTGGGTCTGTCGATCGGCGGCCGAAATCTCGGGAACCGTGAACTCGTCGGGCTGATGCGCCGGGCCAGCCGGCGGGGAACTTGAACGGGGCGTGGGGATCGTAAAAGCTCACGACCAGGGCGAACGGTCGGGTGTGGTGTCGGCCAAGGTACTCGATCGCGTGGTTGGTGAAATAGGTCGAATCGAGCTCATTCTGGGGAAGGCCCGACGGCTGGCAGGATGCGTTCAGCCAGACGGCGGCCGGGTCGCGGAACGGCCGCCACGGCACGCACCGGTCGTAGGGCGTCTCGGAGTGCTTCTTGAGCCAGCGCTCCCAGTCGATCAGGTCGAGCCGCTCGGCGAACCCGTGCGGCTGCTCGCTGTTGAAGTGGAGCTTGCCATAAGCCGCGGTGTTGTAACCGAAGTCGCCGAGCCAGTCGCCCAGGGTCACGGCGTCGTCGGGAAGCCGGCTCAACAGGTGGTTCACGCCCAGCGCGTGGGGCAATCGGCCGGTGATCAAGGACTGTCGGCTGGCCGTGCAGACGGGGGCGTTACAGAACGCCCGATCGAACCGCGTTCCCTGCCGCGCCAGCCGATCGAGACAGGGTGTCGCCCGCCGCGGGTCGCCGTCGATGCCGAGGGTGCCGGCGCGATGGTCGTCACCGATCAGGATCAGCAGGTTCGGTCCCACCACCGGCGTGACCGACGCGCCGCTCCGCGCGGCGTGAACCCGGCGCCGCGCATCGACCGGTCGGACCTCCACCGCCAGCACCAGCAGCCCCAGCCAGACCAACGCCCGCAGCGCCCGTGACAAACCCCGGCGCCTCGTCAAGATGTCGATCAAGGGTGTCGCGCTCCACGTCCCTGTCCGTCCCGATCCGCGTCCCTGTCCGTTTCCGTGAACCTACCGGACGTTAATGTCCCGCCAGTCTGCCGCCGGGTGTTTCAGGGGGTTCCCGACGCTCGTAGAGCACGCTGAGCTCATCCTCGTGGACCCGCCGCCAGCCCGGATCGGCCGCCAGGCGGCGCGCCAGGCCGCGGTCGGGTCGGACCCAGACCAGGTCGATCCGTTCGCGAACGCGGAGGGCGTCCCACCCGGGACCTCCCTGCAAGGCATCGACATAATCCAGGATCGCTCTGCGTCCGAAAAGCTCGAAGCGGTCGTCCAGAAACGCGCGCCGGCGGGGCCGGCACTCGGCGGCGATCATACCGCCCCAGTCCTGCTCGTGGAAGAGCCGGGCCCGCGTCGGCTCGCGGTCCAGCGCCGCAAGCCCTTTCCAGGGCCAGACCTTGGGGCTGAAGCCTCCATACCGGACGCCGCCGGCCACGGCCAGGATCAGCAGCAATCCCACCAGGGCCGGCCAGGGGGTCCAGCCACGCCGGAGCCGGCCCAGGGGGAGGGTGGCGACCGAGGCGATGCCGTCGAGCAAGACCGACAGGCCCGGTGCCGCCGCCAGGGCGAACAGCGGCGCAGTGCCGGATCGAGCCCAGCGCCAGGTGCAGCCAGACCAGGGTGTGGGCCATCTGGTAGCGATCGACCCGGCGGTCGGTCACGCTCGGCAAGGCGACCAGGCCGAGCACGATCCATTCGACCACCCGCCCGTTGGCCTTGCCGAACGGGATCGGCTGGTATTCGTCGATCAGGTCGGTCACGCCGCTCGATACGAGCAGCGTGGCCACGTGCCGGTACAGGCCGGGACCGTACGGATTGAGCAAGGGCGCAGCGCACGCCAACACGAACGCCGCGGCGAACTTGCCGGCGTTTCGCCGCCGCTCCCGATCGAGCGGACCGGAAACCGCGTGACCGATCCCGGCGGTCAGGACGATCAACGGCCCGGCCAGAAAACCGCCGTGCAGGTTGGCCCAGACCGCGACCATCGGCGGGACCGCCGCGACCCGCCAGCCTCCCCGCTCGTGCTGCGCCTGACAGACCCGGAGCGTGACCAGAACGAAGGCCAGGGTGAAGAGGTGAGGGCGGATGAGGAAATGGACCGAGCCGACCCCCGTGGCCAGGATCGCCACCACGAGCGCCGCGGCGGGCGATCGGCCGTCGCGCAGCAAGGCCCGCGCCAGGCTGCCGTAAAGCCAGGCCAGGCCCAGGGCCGTGGCGATGATGACCGAGGTCCAGCCCGCGTGATCGACCACCCAGGCCAGGCCCAGGTCGAACGCCCACGACTGATCGACCCACGCGGCATGGTCGCGGGTCGAGGTCAGGGTATCGAACCGTGGAACGTCGCGGTCGCGCCCGATCTCGCGCCGAGCCGGAGATGCCAGAACGTTCCCGGATCGTTCAGCAGCCCGGTTCGGCCACCGGCCAGCACCGTCAGCAGGACGAGCCCGAAGACGAGGTCCGGGACCCCCGGGACCGCGACCCGGGACCATCGACCGGCGGATTCCTGACAGCTCTTTTCCATGAGGTGGGCGCCTGGGAGTCTGAGGGATCGGCCCGGTTCCTGGACCGTCGTGCCGTCGCTCTTCAAACGCAACATAGGTCACGATGAGGCGTTCGTGGGTGGAAAACCGGGCGCGGTCAAAGCCCGCGAGCGAACCGATACCCCCTTTTCGTCGAAACGACATCGGATATACTGGTGGGGAACTCGCCCACCCAAACGGCCGTCGGCCGTCATCGCTCCTGGCCGACCCCGGGTCTGCTCGCGAGCGACTCTTCTTGAATTCCCGGTCGTCGAGGTCTCGTGGTGTGAACCCGCCGCGTTCCCGCGTCAGTCGCCGTGACCTGTTGCGCCTTCGACCGGCGGGGAGTGCGCGTGCGCCTGCGCCCGGCGGTTCGGGATTGGCTCCAGCCTCGCCCTCCTTACCCGCGGGCTTCGGCGCCGCGGGCGACCTGCTGCGGGCGAGCCGGCCGGCGATGGGGTCGTATTTCGAGATCCGGCTCGGCGCCGGCACGCCGGGAGGCGTCGCCCTGGCCGAGCGTTCGCTCGACCTGATCGACGGCCTCGAACGACAGATGACCGTCTATCGCGACGATTCGGAGATCAGCCGGATCAACGCCACCGCGCACCTCGGCCCCGTGGAGGTCGAGCCGGGCCTCTTTCGACTCCTGGAACAGGCCATCGCGATCGGTCGGGCGACCGGCGGGGCTTACGACGTGACGGCCGGGGCGCTGTCGCTGGCCTGGGGATTCGTGCGCGGGCCGAGGCGCGTGCCGGACTCCGACACCCTGGCCGACGCGCGGGCCCGGACCGGGCAGCATCACCTCCGGCTCGATCCCGAGAGGCGGACCGTCGCGTTCGACCGGCCGGGGATCGTCATCAACCTCGGCTAGATCGGCAAGGGGTACGCCATCGACCGGGCCGTGAGCCTGATCCGCGACCACTGGTGGCCGACCTCGGCGCTGGTGCATGGCGGACGTTCGAGCGTCTACGCGCTGGGCTCGCCGCCCGGGCCGCTTCGGCGGGCGCTGGGAGATCGCGGTGCGGAACCCGTTCGACCCCGATCAGCCCCTGGGTATCCTCCGGCTTCGCAACCGTGGGATGGGGACCTCGGGCCTGGCGTTCCAGCGGTTCGAGCACGCGGGGCGAATCTACGGACACATCCTCGACCCCCGGACCGGCGAGCCGGCCGAGGGACCGGCGAGCGTGACCGTGCTGGCGCCGACGGCCGCCGAGGCCGACGCGCTCTCGACGGCGTTCTACCTGCTGGGGACCGAGGCCGCCGCCGCTCTACGTGGCCGAACACCCGAGATCGGCGCCCTGTTCGTCGAGGCCGACGGCCCTGACGACTTCCCCCGCCCCCGGGTCGTGCCGCTGGGACTCGTTGACGACGACTTCGTGTCCGATTCCCTGATCAACCTGTCCAAATAGAGCAAAGGAGCACTCCCCTGGCTGCCGCGCGACGCTACTACCCCGGGTTCTTCGGGGCCCTCTTCCTGGTCCTGCTGCGGGTCGCCATCGGCTGGCACTTCCTGTACGAGGGGCTCGAGAAGATCGACTCGACCCAGCAGCGGAGGCAAGCCGTTCTCGGCCGAGCCCTACCTGCGCAACTCGACCGGGCCGCTCGCCCCCTACTTCCGCGGGCTTGATCCCCGACGTCAACAGCACTCGAGATGCTCGACTCCCGGACCGGCAAGCTCAAGGCGCAATGGGCGGCCGATGTCGATCGGATCGGCAACCATTACGAGTTCAATGACGACCAGCGGACGAAGGCGGCCGCCGAGCTGAAGCATAGCGAGGAGTTCGCCGACATCTGGTTCGGCGACAAGGACAAGACCGAGAAGCGGGAGAAGTACTTCCACGAGCTGGCCGGGGTCCAGAAGGTCGAGCACGATCCCCGAGGCACTGTCATTCGAGCGCGAGCGCGCCGCCGCCAGGCGGAAGGACCTGGACGCGGACCGCAAGACGCCTGATCGCCGATCTTCAGGCCCAGGGAGCGCCGCTGCGCGAGGCGGTGACCAAGCTGGCGACCCCCGAGCAGCGCGAGGCCGCCGGTCCCTACGCCCCGCCCTGGACCTCGCTCGACTGGATCAACGCCCTGACCATGTACGGCCTGGTCGCGATGGGGGCTCTGCCTGATCCTCGGCCTGTTCACGCCGCTGGCCGCCCTGGCCGGCGCGGTCTTCCTGGGCCAGATCTACCTGAGCATGCCCCCGTGGCCCGGCCTGCCCCCCAGCCCGATGGCGGAGGGCCATTACTTCATCGTCAACAAGAACCTGATCGAGATGCTGGCCTGCCTCGCCCTGGTCTTCATCCCGACCGGGCACTGGATCGGCCTCGACGCCATGCTCTTCGGCAGGCGATACCGCCAGGCGGCCCGCTCCGCCGACGCGACCGAGACCAGCGCCAGCCATTCCGCACCCGGGCGCGACCGTCGGAGCGGCAGGTACAGGCACGGGCGCCGGGAAAGGCCGGCCGGGCGACGCGAACATCAACATCAAACCCATTCCGCTATCCCGCTCTGATAGGGAGTAAGCCGAAATGACCAACCTGACCCCCGAACAGCGTGCCCTCGGCCGCGAGAACGCCAACACGGCCCTGGGCATGACCCGCCGCGACCTGCTCAAGGCCGCCGCGGCCACCCCGGCCCTGGGCGCGTTCTACTTCGGCTACAAGAGGCTGGAGGACAAGCCCCCCGTCCGCGCGGCGATCATCGGCACCGGCAACGAAGGCTGCCAGGCGATGATCCGCGACCATAACCGCGACTACATCGATTTCATCGGCTTCTGCGACATCCGCCCGTCCCAGCAGGAGCGGGCCGTCAAGGAGTTCTCCAACCACAAGCAATACGGCCCCGCCGACGCCAAGAAGCTCAAGAAGTACGCCGACGCCGACGGAGATGCTCGCCGACCCCGATGTCGAGATGGTCGTCATCGCGCTGCCCCTCTGGCTGCACGCGCCGATCGCCATCGAGGCGATGAAGGCCGGCAAGCACGTCTTCTGCGAGAAGCTGATGGCGCACTCGGTCGACCGAGTGCAAGGAGATGGTCCGCACCGCCCGCGAGACCAACAAGCTCCTGGCGATCGGCCACCAGCGGCATTACTCGGTCCTGTACGACAACGCCAACTACCTCGTCCAGAACGACTACCTCGGCGACATCCGCCACATCCGCGCCCTCTGGCACCGCAACAACGCCCGCCCCAAGATCGCCACGGCAAGGACGGCAAGCCGATCTACGACAACGACGGCCAGCCCGTCTACGTCAGCGCGACGACAAGGGGAACATCGTCTACCTCGACGGCTGGAAGCCGCCGATCCCCGAGATCGACAAGAACGTCGACTTCGCCAAGTACGGCTACAAGAGCCTCGACGAGCTCGTCCGCTGGCGGCTCTACAACCGGACCGGCGCCGGCCTGATGGCCGAGCTGGGCAGCCACCAGCTCGACGCCTGCTCGATCTTCCTGGGCAAGAAGCACCCGCTGGCCGTCACCGGCATCGGCGGCACCTACTTCTACACCGACGGCCGCGAGGTCGACGACCACGTCTTCGTCACCTTCGAGTTCCCGGGCATGGACTACGTGCCCGGCGAGAAGGACAAGGGCGACCACGTCGTCGTCACCTATTCGTCGATCAACACCAACGCGTTCGAGAACTACGGCGAGACGCGTGATGGGCTCGCGGGGCACGATGATCGTCGAGGCCGAGAAGGAGATCCTCCTGTACAAGGAAGCGGGCGCCTCGGCCACGTCGCGGTCTGACGAGCATCACGGTCGAGAAAGGCCGGCGGGCAAGCCGGTCATCGAGGCCAGCCCGAGCACGGCCGGCCCCTCGGCCGCGACGGCGCTGGGCGGCCTGGCCACCGCCGACCCTCGCGCGGCTATCGCGAGGAGCTCGAGCACTTCGCCTACTGCATCCGCCACGGCGACGCCTCGAACTACCACGCCGACAAGGAGCACCAGCCCCCGCTGCCGCGGCGAGGTCGCCCTGGCCGACGCCGTGATCGCGCTGACCAGCAACCTCGCCATGCGGCAGAAGCGGCGGATCGAGTTCGACGAGACGCTGGTTCGACTGGCAGTCGCCCGAGGTCCCCGAGGAGTCCGAGCACCTGGCCCGGAGGGTTTGAGTGCGAACGCCGTTCTGGGCATGAATGCCATCACGGCTCGGCGGGAGGTACCATTCGCGTGACTCCCGCCGAGTCGTTGCGTCTTGTAGAGTGGGCACCGCCCACCAACCTTGGCCGAGATCGGTGGGCGATGCCCTAAGAATATTTAGAAATAACTAAATCCTTCGGCTGTCATTTCGGCGCGGAAGCCCATGAGGGAGCTGTTCTTGGTCTCCCGGTATCGATTGCCGATCGAGAGTATCCGTTCGGCGGTGTTGGGAGTGGCGAACAGGACGGCCCGCTCAATCAGGGCGATGGGGTCCACTCCGATGCGGACGGCCGCGTTGATCATGACGGACATCACCATCGTTGTCTCGCGGTCGTCCTCGCGCAGGTCCTCGATAATCAATGCCAACAGGCCGTCGAAGAGAAAGGCCTCCGAATTCCGTCGGACGCTTTGAGTCGCTGATCGCTTCGCGAAGGTCCAAAGGCAGTTCGAGGCGTCGCAATCAAGGCTCGAACTTAAGGCGATCCGATCGGGCACCGTCGCGGCACAATAAGCTTCGATGAGTGACTGGATGCGGTCGTCTAACGTGCAAGGGTAAGGAATATCGATATACCTGGATTGCCTTGCTTTGTGAACCTCTTGCAGAAATGTCATGGATACGTCAAGGATTTCCATGGTGGATCAGGTCCGGGATTGCCAGTTCCTCGGGTTGCGCTTGTTGTGGAATACCGCGATCACTTCGATTCGATCGACCAGGATGCGGTAATAGACATGGTACGGAAACCGCCGGACACGGATGCGTCGGATGTCCAGGTGGACCGCCGCGTGAAGTTCCGGCATTCGCCCGATACGCTCCAGGGCCTCATGGACCTGAGTGACGAACCTCTCGCCGAGCCCCGCCTCCTCATGATACCAGGTCGCTGCCTCCTCAAACTCGCGATCGGCCGTCGGGCTGAGGATGACCGGCAGGTTCATCGGCGGAACTTTCCGAGGACACGCGCCTTGACCTCTTCCCAGGGGACGCCCAACTCCGGATTCCGGTCCATTTCCGCGATCCGCCGATCGAGTTCCGCCTTCATCTCCTCGGTGAGTTCCGGTTCGTAACCCTGATCCACAAGCCGGTCCCAGACCTCCTGCACGAGCCGAATTCGGTCGTCAACCGGCCAGGACGCGACCTCGTTAAGAACAGCCTGATAGTCCATGTGTCACCTGTCTGGTAGACGATGCTTCGATGGCACCAATATAGAGGAAGCTTCTACCGTGTATCTATCACATATGGATCGCTCGGTTAAGCCGATTTAGCTTGGTATGCCGCCAGGAGCCGCCGGATTTCGGGTAGCAACTCATCCGGCACGGCGATGACGGCCTGGCCCTGTTGCTCCGCCGCCATGGCCGCCTCATCTTCCGCGACTTGCTCGTCCTCGGAAAGCCCCTCGTCATGGTCGATCAACTGCTTGACTCGCTCGGCATCCCAGCCGGCGGGGTATCTCGACTCGCTCATCGTCGCTTCCTCCTTCTATACGCCAGAAGCGGCTTGCCCTTGAGGTCATAGGCTGTGACCACAAAGACGCCGTCACCTTCCTCGTCAGCGACGTAGATGACACGCAAGTAGCGCCCAGAGGCGGTCTGGCCCAGCGCGTGGCGCGAGTCGTCTCGTCCGGCCCGATCTTCGCCCGGGTGCCGCAGGACATACTCGGCCTCGGCCTCGGCCTCGGTCACACCATGCCCATAGATATGCGGCAGGTCGGTGTCGGGGTCGATGTGGTAGCGAAAGTCCATGAGCGAACCCCACCAAGCGAACGAACCAACCACCAATCTACCAGATCACGGAGGGGCGATACCACCATGGGAATCGGCCATCAGCCCTGGACGGTGTAGGTCGTATGTTCGGCGATGAAGACGAATTCATCGCCATCGATGAAGAACACAGAGCGGAGAAAGCAAAGCGCGTGGACTCGACCAGTTCTGCGCGGTTGTGGGTGCTTCCGGGGTCGGGAGATGGAACCCAGGTGTGCTGTCGGAGAAGTGCTGGTGCCTTCGCTCCTCTTTCTCTTCCGGGGCAAGAGGATTGAGGACGCGATGGAGTCTCACGCGGTCTTGCAGGTATCATTATTTTTGATTCCACAAGTCGAAATGCGTACGTATTTTTTCCAAAAAAGCATCAAGATCCTATCCAGACTCCGCCGATAACCCGGAATGACAGGCTCCCTTGCGCCTCGATCGTCGGGTGCGCGGTGGGTGTCTGACGGGAGAAAGGTTGTTTTCCACCAACGACTTGCGAACGAGGACACCACGATGTTACCCACCTTGCCTCAGCACGGCTTGCCCCTCGATGGGGTGGCGCATTTCTCGATCACACCCGCGATCGCCGGAGATTCCCGCGGCCCCGATCGCGCGGGCGAGAATGAGAACGAAATCGAAATCGAAATCAAAAACGAGGACGACGATGAAAACTCGCCCGTTGATGAGCTTCTCGCCCAGCGGACGGCGCGGCGCGTCGATCTGATGGAGGCGTTCGCGCCCGCCTCGAAGTACGAGTCCTGGATCGTCGAGCGCATGGCGCCGGCCTCCGTCGAGCTCGATCGATGCACCGCGAAGGGCGTCGTTGACATGCGCCGCCTGATCTATCGGGCCGTGCTCGCCTGGAAGAGTGACCGGCAGGAGGAAATCGATCGCTTCGCCTACCGGATCAGCAAGAACCCCGAGAAGGTCGTTCGCAAGCTTCGACGCACCCGATACGGCGTCGAGTGGCTGATCGAGCGCTGGGAACGGCTCGGCCGGGCGCTGGCGACGAACGGTTGCTGGAACGAAACCCAACGCAGCGACGCGTTCGACCTGCTGGGCGTGCCCGTCGCGTATCGCGACTCCGATCCGTCGCTTCCCCAGGCCAGCGATACCGAGGGCTTGAAACAACGGGTCGCCCGCGAGCTGGAAGCGCTGCGCAGGCGCTGGAAACGTCGCTCAACGCGCTCGACGAACGTGAGCGCGAGCTGTCGGAGTGGGGCATGCCGCTGTCGGAGGACGCCACGACGCGCCAGCTTCGGCGCGACGAGAACAACGCCCGCAAGGAATACCGCTGGATGCACCAGGAGCTCATGCGGGTCCAGTCGGCCAATGCCGATGTCAAGGATAAGAGCAAACTTCAGGGACATGATCACGTCGTGAAGCCGCCGCGATCGGGCTCGGATTACCTGATCGGGCGGGCCGAGGAGAATGCGGAGGAGCTGTACAGGGACATCATGGCGCGGTATCGCCAGGCGGGTCAGGAGCTGGACTCCGCGGCCGAGACGGCGATCTCAACCTCAACCGCGAGCGCGACCGCGAAGACGAGTCCGAACCCGTCGCGGGGCGGCGATCCCCGTCGTGAGGAGCGGGAGCGGAAGGCGAACCAGCGTCGGGCGCAGAAGCAGGCCCGCAAGCGGAATCGCTGACGCTCGCCCGCGCCATCCGGCACAACCCGAGAAACTCATGCGACCGGAGCCACCGGCAGGGGGCTTCCGGTGCCGTGCTTCGCCCTGATCGCGGATTGTGAGCGCGCACGAGGCCGAAACCACGATATTGAAGAGTGAGGGCCGCACCGGCGGCTCGCTCCCTGGCAATTCGGATGCGGAATATCCCGTCTGTGCCGATGGTGTCGATTGTGCGGACGCCCCTCCGGCGTCTGGCACGAACGAACTCGGGGCGTCGCCCAAACGAACTCAGGCCGCCGTACAAACGAACTCGCGGTCCGGGCGGTTAGAGGGATTCTGACGTTACACCTCCCGGGCACCCCCCATCCCGCCCAGGATCGGGCCGTCGCGAACAAGTCACGCCAATGGCATCGCGAATGCAAGCGCTTCCCTGATGGTGGAAGGGCGTATGCCCGTCGAGTCGGGCTTGCCAATTCTGGGGAAAACGTCGAAGATGGTGAGAACGCCCAGGGAGGGGAGTTGGACAGCGTGCTGCCGCCCTGTTCGGTCGAGCGCTCCCATCCTTCTCGCTCGAGACACTCGTCTGGCGGATTGCCGCGGCAATTCAAGGCCGGGAAGGAGCGCTGCCGGAATGTCTGTGGTGTCGTTGCATCGGTCCCGCACGGATGGGGACGCGCCGACGTCGTCCGTTCAGCGGCTTGGTGAGCAAACGTTCGACTTCATCGCGGACGTCGGCGGAGCGGCGGTCTTCGCGCTGCTGACGTTCGGCTGGATGTTCCGGCGTCGGCCGCGGTGGTCGGTCCTGGTCCCGAACTTCTACGCGATCGGGGTTTCGAGCGTCCCCGTGGTCGCGATCACCGGGACGTTCATTGGCATGGTGCTGGCGGTCCAGGCGCATAGCCAGTTCGCCATGATGGGCCTGGCGACGCGTCTGGGCTCGGTCATCAACATCTCGCTGGTCAAGGAGTTAGGGCCGGTCCTGGCGGCCACGATGCTCGCCGGCCGGGTCGGTTCGTCGATGTCGGCCGAGCTGGGAACCATGCGGGTCACCGAGCAGATCGACGCGCTGACGGCGCTGGGCACGAACCCGATCTATTATCTGGTCGTGCCCCGGTTCCTCGCCTGCTTCCTGCTGATCCCGCTGCTGACTCTGATGGCCGACTTCATGGGGGTGATCGGCGGCGCGGTGGTCAGCACCAAGATCCTCATGGTCGATTCGTTCGCCTACTGGCAGCACTCGCGCGAGTTTGTCGACGGCATCGACATCTTCGCCGGCGTGTTCAAGAGCTTCTTCTTCGGCGCGGCGATCGCCCTGATCAGTTGCCATCGCGGCTTCAACTCGAGGGCGGGGGCCGAGGGGGTGGGGAAGGCGGCGACCGAGGCGTTTGTTTATTCGTTCATCGCCATCCTGTTCCTCGATTTCACGATCGGGATCGCCTGGAACAGCGTGTACCGGGCCATCTGGCCCCAATCAGCGGGCCTGCTATGAGCATCGCGGGAGCCATGACGACCCCATCGTCCGAACCGTTGACGCAGAGCGGCGGCCCGATCATCGAGCTGACCGGCCTGACGATGCGGTTCCGCACAGCAGACGGTCCTGCGCAAGCTGAACCTGTCGATCAAGCGGGGCCAGACCGTCTGCGTCATCGGCGAGAGCGGCTGCGGCAAGACGGTTCTCCTGAAGCTGATGATCGCGCTGCTGCGGCCGACCCAGGGGATCGTCAAGTTCGACGGCCGCGACCTCACAGACGTTGAGCGACGCCGAGCTGAACAAGACGCGGCTCCGGTTCGGGTTCCTGTTCCAGATGGCCGCCCTCTTCGACAGCCTGACGATCTACGACAACGTGGCGTTCGGCCCGCGCGAGCACAAGCTGTACGACGAGGCAGACCCTGAAGCGGGTCGTCGCCGACCGGCTCCAGGAAGTCGGCCTCCCCGAAGGGCTGGAGCACAAGAAGCCGGCCGAGCTCTCCGGTGGCCAGCGAAAGCGGGTGGGCATGGCGCGTGCCCTGGCCCTGAACCCCGAGGTCATGCTCTACGACGAGCCCACGACCGGGCTCGACCCGATCATGAGCGACGTGATCAACGAGCTGATCCTCCAGACCCAGCGCACCAAGAAGACGACCGGCGTGGTCGTGACCCACGACATGAAGACGGTCACCAAGGTGGCCGACCGCGTGGTGATGCTCTACCCTCTGTCGCGGCTCGGCGCCGGACGAGCCGCAGGTGCTCTACGACGGCCCGCCCGACGGGCTGGAGGACCATCCCGATCCGCGGGTCCGGCAGTTTGTCCGGGGCGAGGCCGGCGAGCGGCTGCGCGAGCTTGAACAAATGCGCAATCACAACGGTAATCACGGATCTGACTGAATCGTTTCCACGGGATCGGATCGGATCGGATCGGATCGAATTCCCCAGGAGCGTGCCGGAGGGCAGTTCGCCATCCGACGAGTGAGGAAGGCCATGAACGAACGGGTCATGCAGTTCCGGATCGGCATGTTCGTCATCATGGCGGGGCTCGTCCTGACGATGCTGATCGTCTGGTTCGGCGAGTCGCCGATCGTTGCTCCGCGACCATGTTTATGTGATCGTCCATTATCGCGAGGCGCCTGGCGTGGCCGAGGGGACGCCGGTGCGCAAGAGCGGCATCCGGATCGGCGAGGTCTCGTCGATCGCCTTCGACGAGCGCGCCGAACCAGCCCGACGGCGTGCTCGTGACCCTGGCCCTGGACCGCAAGTACAAGCTCCGGGCGGGGACGGTGCCGCGTCTGTCGCGGTCCCTGATCGGCGACGTGACGATCGACATGCTTCCGGGGACCGGCCCGGGTCTGATCCCCTCCAGCGACTCGGCCAGCGGTGCTCCGGTGATCGAGGGGATCGTCGCGGCCGACCCGACCAAGGCGCTCGAGGCGGCGACCCTGGCGTTTCAGAAGGCCGGCGACACGCTCACCTCGATCGACCAGGCGGCCAATGGGCTGGCCGAGATCACCAAGAGTGCCCAGAAGCTCGACGAGTTCCTGGTCACCTGGAACGCCACCGGCAAGAACGTCTCGGGGGCGGCCCAGCGGATCGACCAGTTCATCGGGACGAACCAGGACGATTTCGAGCCGGCCATGGCGAACCTGCGCGAGGTGGCCCAGAAGCTTAACCAGACGCTCGACCCCAAGACCCAGGACGCGTTCAAGACCGGGGTGAACCGGTTCGCCTCGGCCTCCGCCCGGCTCGACGCCGGCCTGGCCGACGCCGCGCCGTTGCTCAAGGATGCGGGTCTGCCGACCAGCGAGATGCCCCGGACCGACTTCGGCCAGACGCTCCGACGGCTGAACAAGCTGACCAGCGACCTCTCCCTCCTGACCGCCGTGCTGAACAATGGCCGCGGCGGTCTGAACACCGACGGGTCGCTCCAGAGGCTTCTGAGCCGGTCGGAGCTGCACGACAACCTGAACCAGATGGCGACCACGATGAACCAGACCTTCTCGGGGTTCCGGCCGGTGATCGCCGCGTTCCGGATCTTCGCCGAGAAGGTCGCGCGCGATCCCGGCTCGATCTCGCGCGGGGCGCTGTCGCAATAGGACGGGTCGGGCCCGTTGGCGGGGTATCGCGTGTCGTGATCCTGCTTCTGATCATGCTCCTGGGCCTGCCCGTCGTGCTCCTGGCGGCGGTTCCCGAACGGGCCGCCTGGGGAGTCGCGCTGGCCCTGATCACGGCGGTCTGGCCCGTGGCGCACGCCTGGAAAGCGGCCCGGGGAACGGCCCTTCGCCCCGCGCTGGGGTGGGCGCTGGCGTCGATCGTGGTCGGCCTGGGGGCCCAGGTCTGGGCGGGCGTCGAGCCGTTGGAATCGGGACGTCCCGGAGCCGGGCACCTGGCGTATCTCTCGACCCTGGCCATGCTGTCGGCCCTGATCTCGGTGCTCAACGCCCGGGCCCCCGGTGGCGGGGCGTGGGGTATCCTGATGGGGCTTTTGGTCCTCGTCTTCCTGATTCCCTGGCTCGAAGGTCCGGGCCTGCTCCGCGACCCCGCCGGACTGGGCCGGCTCCGCCTGTCGGCCCCCTGGACCTGGTTCTACGGGTTGCTCGTCGTGGCCGGGGTGACCAACTTTCTCCCCACCCGGTACGCGCTCTCGGCCATCGGGCTGGCGGCGGGTTTGGTCATCGAGCTGCTCGGATTGACCCATGCCGAATGGACTCGGGCCCAGCGCCCTGGTCTGGTCGGTCGTTCCGTGGACCTGGGCCGTAGCCGCCTGGATCGCCTGGCTCCGCGGACGCGTCCCTTATGCCGGATCGGGTTCGGGCGGGGGCACGAACTCGGGCCGGCTCGGGCCGACGTGGCTCTGGTTCCGCGATCAGTGGGGCGTGGTCTGGGCCCTCCGCGTCCAGGACCGATTCAACCGGGCGGCCGAGGCGGGCCGATGGCCCTGGCGTCTGAGCTGGTTCGGGGTCGTCGACGTTCCCGAACCGGCGTCGGTCGTTCCATCGTCGACCGCCGAGGCGACGCTCCGCGGCCTGCTCCGCCGGTTCGTCCGCCCCGATCGGATCGACGAGGTCCTGGATCAGCGCCCGACGCGACACCGACGGTGCCATGAGTACCATGACATGACGTGACCTTGCGAATCGCCTCAGGCCGGGCGATGATGACCTTGAGGGACCGGTCGGTGCCGATCATGGACGAAGGGTTCAGGCGAACGGGTGAGTCGAGGAGGCCGGTGTGGAACGAAGGCCGAAGTCAACGAGCACCGCGCTGACGGTCCTGGCGGTCCTGGCGGTGATCGCGGCCCTCTACCTGCTGAAGCCGATCCTGGTGCCGGTCGCCCTGGCGTTCCTGCTGGCGTGCCTGCTCTCGCCCCTGACGACCTTCCTCCGCCGCGTGCTCCCGATCGGTCCGACGGGCGCGGCGGTCCTGCTGTTCTTCCTGACGGTCCTCCTGGGCCTGTACATCGCCAGCCTGACGGCCGAGAGCCTGGTCCAGGCGGCCAACACCCTCCCCGGCGAGATCGAGCAGCTTTCCGGCGGGATCAGTCGGCGGATCAGCGAGATGGTCCGCGACCAGCCCCGGCTTCGCACGTTCCTGCCCGAGCCCGGCACGATCGACCTGCTGGGCGACGCCAACCGAGCGCTCCTGATCGATCACCTGAGCTACGGCCTGGCCGACCTGTCGGTGCGGATGGCGCAGGGGCTGGTGGTGCTGACGCTGGTGCTCTTCCTGCTGGCCGAGAGCGAGATGCTCACGCCCAAGGTGATCCGGTTCTTCGCCCCAAGCCCCGGCGACGCGGTCGCGGCGTCCCGGGCGCTGTCGAGCCTGACCCGGCAGATCCGCGCCTACCTCGTGGCCCGGACCTTGATCAACCTCGGGCTGGGGCTGGTCATCGCCCTGGCGCTCTGGGTGTTGAAGGTCAAGTTCGCCTTCGCGCTGGGGGTGATCGCGGGCCTGACCAACTTCGTCCCGTATGTCGGCCAGGTGATCGGCGGAGCGCTTGCCGACCCTGATCGTCTTCGGCCACACGGGCTCGATCGGCGATGCCCTGATCGTGGCGTCGGTCTACCTGGCGGTCGTTGGCATCGAGGGCTACGTCGTCACGCCGTACATCATGGGCCGATCGCTCGACATGAACGGGACGACGGTGCTGATCGCCTGCCTGTTCTGGGGCTTTCTGTGGGGCCTGGTGGGCCTGGTCCTGGCCATGCCGATCACGGTGTCGCTGAAGCTGGTCTTCCAGAACGTGCCTGAGCTGCATCGATGGGCCGAGCTGATGAGCCGCGACTGGCAAACCCCCACCGCGTCGTCTGAGGAACTCACGTCCGAGCCCGGCCCTGATGGCCCCGGTCCCCCGGGAATCGGCTCGGAGTCCACGCGGCCGCGCGTCCCGTTGCCGGCGGGAAAAGGTTGAGGGACGGATCGGAACAGCCTGGTCATCCCTTGATAACTATGTCGGGGAGGGCTCTTCGAGCGAGACGTTCCAGTAGGCTTCGCTGAGGAACCGCGACCAGCTTTCGATGCGGACCGACGAGGCGTCGTAGAGCGGCTTCCAGGCGGGACGGACCGGGGGTCGTCGGAGCTTCATCCCCGCCTGCTCGGGGGTCCGGTTGGCCTTGCGGGCGTTGCACGGTACGCAAGCCAGGACACAGTTTTCCCAGTTGGTCAGTCCGCCCTGCGATCGGGGATGGACATGGTCGATCGTCAGCTCCTCGGTGCCGGGTCGAGCGCCGCAATATTGACAGGTCGTATGGTCACGCTTGAAGACATTGCGGCGGCAGAAGGTCACGGCGTTATGCCGGGGCCGATCGTGCCGGGTCAATGTCAGGACTTCGGGCACGCGGAGCCGGAACCTGATGGTGCGGATGAACGGCTCGCCGTCGCGCGGGGCCAGGCGAGCCCAGTCGGTCCAGTTGTAAAGCCGGAAGTCGTCGGGATCGACGACCTGAGCCGACTCGTTCCAGAGCATGGTCAGCGATCGGGCCACCGTGGCGACGTGGACCGGCTGCCAGTTACGGTTCAGGACCAGGGTGGGACGTTCCAGGACAGCTCCAACCATGTCGCGGCGACCTCCGAAAGACGGGACCCAGCAGACAAACTTGGTCGTTCGTTCCCCGGTTCGGCTCGGTTCGGCTCGGTGGCTTGTCGTTGATCCTATCATAACCGTTAAATGATTGATGAGCCAACCATTCCCCTCCTCTCCGGAGCGCTCGATGAAAGCCGAGATCCTTGCCATTGGCAGCGAGCTGGTCAGCGGTCAGGCACTCGATACGAACAGTCAGTGGCTAAGCCGCGCCCTGGGGGCCCTGGGGATCGCCGTTCACTTTCACACGGCGCTGGGCGATGACCTGGAGGAAAACATCGAGGTGCTGCGGATCGCCTGCGGACGGGCCGACCTGGTCATCACCAGCGGTGGGCTCGGGCCGACGCAGGACGACCTGACGCGCGAAGCCCTGGCGTCGGTCGCGGGGGTCGCGCTGGTCGAGGATGCGGCCTCGCTGGCATCAATCGCCGCCATGTTCGCCCGCCGGAACCGGCCGATGGCCGAACGGAACAAGGTGCAAGCGATGCTTCCCGAAGGGGCCGAGCCGCTACCCAATCGCATCGGCACCGCGCCCGGGATCTGGATGCGCGTGGGCTCCTCGATCGTCGCGTGCGTGCCGGGCGTCCCCGTCGAGATGAAGATCATGTTCGACGAGCAGCTCGCACCCCGGCTCCAGCGACTCGAAGGGCGAGGCCAAGCCCGGGTGATCGTCCACCACAAGATCAACCTCTTTGGCAAGGGGGAGTCGGACGTCGAGGCCGCCGCGCTCGACCTCACCGCGCGGGGACGGACCCCCGAAGTGGGCATCACCGTGAGCGAGGCGACAATCAGCTTTCGGATCTCCGCCGAGGGAGGCACCGAGGCCGAGGCCAGAGCATTGATGGAGCCGACCCTCGCCACGATCCGCCAGCGATTCGCCGACCTGATCGTGGGTGAGGGGACCGAGGATGTCGTCGACGCCGTGATAGCCCTGCTGGCGTGTACCGGCACCACGCTCGCCACCGCCGAATCGTGTTCGGGGGGCCTGATCGCGCACATGATCACCCGGATTGCGGGCGTCAGTCCCCTTTACCCTGGCGGGGTCGTCAGCTACGCCAACGCGGCGAAGTCCGAGGTCCTAGGCGTTCCGGCCGACCTGATCGCTGCCTGTGGCGCCGTCAGTCCGGAAGTTGCCGCGGCGATGGCCGAGGGGGTGCGCCGTCGGTTCGAGTCCGATTACGGCGTCAGCGTCACCGGGGTCGCGGGACCATCGGGAGGAACGCCCGAAAAGCCCGTCGGCCTGGTTTACCTCGGCCTGGCCGACGCCGACGGTGTCCAGACCCGTCGGCTCGACCTCGGCTCGGAACAGCCGCGCGAGGTCATCCAGACCCGATCGGCGAAGCATGCCCTGAACTGGATCCGGCTCCGGCTCCGCGAACGCCAGAGCCCGCCGAAGGAGGATCAGGGCAGGGGATCTCGATGACCGGCCACCCTGCTGCTTCGTCGACAATCGGGCCCTTGGCTCACTTTGCGCGAGGCTTCTCGTTCGCGCTCCCGCCAGTGCGGGTCGGGACGTCGTCCGGACCACCGACAGGCCGAAGCACGAAGACGGCCATGGCGACGTTACGCTCCTGGTCGCGCCGGAAGCTGACTTCGACGAAAAGGCCGGGCGCAAGCTCCTCGGGTGTGAGCCGGTTGGCACGGTCCCTGGACGAGGCGGCGGAATCCGAACCGGTAGAACCTTTTTCGGAAGCAGGATCTTCGGCGGCCGCGCGGGCCGCGGCGGGGGTCCGGGCGCCTCGATTCGTCTCGTCGGTCGAAACCCGGAACCGGCTTTCGAGCCGGGTTGCCGGCTCGACGTCGACCACGACCAGCGTGTCCTCGGACCGGGGTTCGCCCCGGGTGGCGACCGACTCAGCGCCGCGACGGGCCTGGTCGCGGATCGCCTTGTCCTGATCGCGATCCTTCGTGCCCTCGTTGTCCTTGATCAAAGCCTGATCGCGGACCCAGTCGCGCCAGACCGCCGCGGTGTTGATTGTCAGCCGGCGTGTCTTTCGTTCGGGCTGGGTGGCCGTGCCGGTTTCGGATGGGGCCTTGGGACTCGCCTTTCGAGGCGGTGGCTCAACCCGGACGACGACCCCCGCCGCTCGTTCGGCATCGTGGGCGACCGACGCCGGACCGCCGTCGCGTGAGGTTTCCGATTGCGATTGCGGTTTCGGTCTCGGTTTCGGCTGGTCCGGGTTCTGAGCCAGAGCAGGGTAGGCGAGGAACAATGCGGCGGCAAGACTCGTGCCGGCCGCTCGGGGCAGGATGTGACGCATCGGTGTTCCGCTCCTTCACGGATCGTGGCTTGCGCGAAGCAAGATGGGATGGCCAGGACACACCCGCGCCCTAGCCGGCACCGACCTATCAATGCAACTTGGGCGCCACTTTCCTGGAAGGATCGGCGGCCCTCGGATCACCTCGCGATCGCTCGATTCGGTTGCCCGTAACCACCCATCCGGACCAGACCTGTGCCGCGGCAGGATTGTTGTGCCGGAGCCAGAGCGTGGCGTCGTCGAGCCGTCGAACGCGGTCAGCTCCCTGGCTCTGAAGCGCGTCGGCGAGCTTGCGGGCGAGCGCGGCGGTCCGTCCATGACCTTCAGCCTCGGCCGTGAGGGCGGCGCGGGCCGCGGCGTCGGAAGGCTCGGTTGCCGCGAGCGCGAAGTCGGCCCACAGGGCGATGGCGGGCTCCTCGCTGCCATGAAGATCGCGCAGTTCGCGGAGCGGACCCGGTGGAACGGCGACCCCCTCGGCGGCGGCGTAAGCCAGCGGGCGAGCCAGCAGCAGTCGGAGCCATGATGGCCATCCCACGCTGCGCGCCACGCTCAGTGCATAGACGTTCGGGTCGCCACTGGCCGCTTCTGCGGTCAGGGCTTCGGCCATCAGATAACGGGCCAGGTCAGGAAGCGGCTTGCGAAGTGCGATGTCCCAGAATTGCCGCTGGCCGACCCGGGGATCGCGGCTCAGTAAGTACGCCGCCTCGACTCGCTCGGCCTCGGGACGATGTCTGTCGTGGAGCACATAGATCGCGCTCCAGACTCCGCGCATCGACCACGCTTCCCATGCGAACCAACCGACCATGGCGACCAACACAATCAAGCCGCCGATTCCCAGAGTGTACAGGCTGCCGTATCGTTCATGGGCCGGGCGTCGTGGAGGCGCCGCGTCGGGAACGACGATCGGCAGGCTCGGAAAATGCGGACCGGGGAACTGTACTCCAGGTTCACCGTTGTGAGGCTCGGTATCCATTGGGTCGCCTTGGCTTCCTTTACCGATGGGTTTTTCTCCAGTTTAACGGTAGTTGCCGGATCGCGTCATCAACGCTTTGACGCCCGCCCATTCTCAACCTAGATTCGATGAGGGAGATTGTGTTCGAGATGTCAAGCACCTGGAACCTCCGGGGATTTAAGGCGATGCGACGAAGGATCGCCAGGCGTCGGAGTGCATCCAACGATTCAGGTTCCCCCCCTAGATTCATGGCTCAGGTCGCCGAAGGCGAAGGTCGTCTCATGGCCGTGTCAAAAGTTCTAAGATGGCTTCAAGCCGAAGACGCGGCTACCGCCGCGGAATACGCGGTCCTCCTAGCCCTGATCCTGCTCGCACTGATCAGCGCGGTCACGGCGGTCGGGAACTCGACGTCGGGACTCTGGCAGAGCGACGTCTCGCAGATCAGTGACGCGAGCGCCAACGCCGGCTCCTGAAATCGGCCGTCCGCTTCGGGCTCGCCGGTTGCCGGGTTGTCATGGTAGCATGGGAATTGGCCGGCCCGATTGCCGTGGCCGTTCGTTGTCTTGCTTTGCCATGACCTCCATACCTTCCTTTTGCGCACGGCCACCTTCGCTACCGTAGTGCCGCAAGCCTGGCTCGACGATGAAGCTCAAGCGTTTGCCCGACGATTTCCAGGTCGAGGAGATTCCCCTGATCCGCGGAGGCGACCGGGGCCGATTCTCGTTCTACCGCCTGACCAAGCGCGGCCTGGGTACGCTCGAAGCCCTCGAGGCCATTCGAAGGCGCTGGAACCTCGCCAGCCGGCAGATTCATTATGGCGGTCTGAAGGACCGTCACGCGGTCACGGTTCAATACCTGAGCATCGTCGATGGCCCGGACCGAGCGATGCACCAGGAGAACTTCGACCTCAAGCCCCTCGGACGGCTCGAGCATCCTTACGGCCCCTCGCATTTCTGCGGCAACCGGTTCACCGTGGTTCTCCGCAACCTGAACGATCGCTCGGTCGAACAGGCGCTGCGCGCCTTGGGAGAGCTGCCGGTTGATGGCTTGCCTAACTATTTTGACGATCAGCGGTTTGGCTCGGTCGGACATGGGGGCGAGTTCATCGCCCAGGCGTGGCTGACCGGAAACCACGAGCGGGCACTCTGGCTGTCGATCGCCGAACCCAATCTCTCCGACCGACCCGACACCCGGGCCGAGAAGGCGACCCTCCGCGAGTACTGGGGCCGCTGGAGTGAGGCCAAGGCACGCCTCGGCAGGTCGCATGCACGGAGCCTGGTCACCTACCTTGCGGACCATCCTGACGACTTCCGGGGTGCTTTCGCCAGGGTCCGTCGCGAGCTCCGCTCGCTCTATTTCTCGGCGTTCCAGAGCCATCTCTGGAACGCCTTGCTGGGGCGATTGATCGAGACCACCACCCGGCCCGAGCAGCGTGTCGCGATCGAATTCAAGGTCGCCAGGTTGCCGATTCACCGCAATCTTGATCTCGACCAGGCCCGAGTGCTGGCCGCTCTCCAGATCCCGTTGCCCTCGACGCGGACAAAGATGCCCGCCGGCTCGCTCGGCGAGTCCGCCCGCGATGTCCTCGGGCCACTCGGACTCGCCTGGGAAGACCTCCGTGTCAGGCATCTCAAGGACGTCTTCTTCTCGAAGGGGGCACGGCCCGCACTCTTCTTCGCTGCTGATCTGACGCATCATCGCGAGCCTGATGAGCTCCATCCCGGCCGATCGAAGCTCTCGATGCGCTTCGAGCTCCCCAGGGGGGCCTACGCGACCCTGGTCGTCAAGCGAGTCACCGACGCTGCGGGATGATCTGACACGCTCACCAATGAATTTGGCATCAATTTTTATGCTTGACATTATCTATGAGGACAATCACTGTCTCGCCCTGAACAAGCCCGCTGGTCTGCTCACGCAGGGCGACCATACCGGCGTGCCCGCGCTGATCGACCTGGCCCGCGACGATCTCAAGATCCGGTATCGGAAGCCCGGCAACGTATTCCTCGGTTTGGTTCACCGGATCGATCAGCCGACATCGGGCGCGGTCCTCTTCGCACGGACGAGCAAGGCCGCAGCGCGTCTGTCGGAGCAATTTCGTAGCGGCTCGATCGACAAGGTTTACTGGGCGATCGTCGAGGGCAATTGCCCCGACGAGACCGGCGCATGGAGCGACGTGCTTCTCAAAGACGAGACCCGAAACATCGTCGAGATCGTTCCCGTCGGTACACCAGGCGGTCGGTCGGCGGAAGTGGAGTTTCGAGTCATCGAAAGAGGGCCAGGCACCACCATGGTCGAACTCCGTCCCAGGACTGGCCGGAGCCATCAGCTTCGTGTGCAGCTTGCGTCGCGGGGATTCCCGATTATGGGCGATCTCAAGTACGGCGCGACCCGCCGGCTGCCGGCGGCCGACGGTCAGTCTCGGATAGCCCTCCACGCCCGAAGCCTGAGGTTCAATCACCCGACCCGCCCGGAAGCGATCGAGCTGGTCGCCGCGGTCCCGGCAGACTGGCCCGCTTCAGAGCCCGTAACGAGATCATCGAACGGCTCCAGTACGCCAGGGGGACGCCCAGCGCCGCCATGAACAGTGAAAGCAATGGCCGCCAACGATCCGGGTCATGAGCGACGGTTTCGGAATCCGGTATCGAGACAGCTCCCGTCACCGGCGGGCCTTCCGCGGGCAAACGCGCCACATTCAGTGCCGCGGCGTCGGGGATCGCGATTGCATCAGATCCGGGCTCGATCTTCACCTCGTCCTTGAGCTCGAGCCCGGAAGATTCGCCGGACTCGTCGACGTGTTCCGGCGCCGCTGGCACGTCGGCCTCAACCGTTCGCTCCGGGGCTGGAGCCAGGGTCGATTCCCGAGCGGGTGTCGGTGTCGTCGTGGGAGTTGGCATCGGTGTCGGCGTCGCTGACGAGAGCGAAGGCGTGGGGTCGGACGCCGCCGCGCTACCGATCTTCTCAACAGGATGGGGTTTGCCAACCCGGGCGAGATAGGCACGCCCTGCGCTCTTGTAGGCGTCGTCGGTCAGACCGATCTCGTCCGCCTCGCGGCCGGCTTCCTGTGGGTCGTAGGTCCCGTCGGTGGCGGTCATCCGGTGCAGATACCACGCCAGGCCAGAGCGGTTGCCGTCGGCATCGAAGAAATAGAGAGGACGTGCGTCGGCCAGAGCGATTTCGAAATCAAAACGGGCAATTTGATCGTGATTGAGAGTATCGATTCCAAATGGTAAAGATATGTAACGCAAACCTCGCTTCGTAGCTTCCTGGATCAAGTTTGATTGACCCTCCCGCGGGTCGCGAAGATCGACCAGGGACTTGTATCCCTTGTCGGCGAGCCAGTCGAGGCCCTCAACGGTGGGCTGGCTCCCGCCGGCGAGCCGGGCGCGACCACCGAGAATCGCTTCAGGCCGGGAGCGGCGGTCGGCTCGGCGGCGGACGGTGTCGTTTTCGCGATCTCGGTGGTTTCGAGCAGTACCTCGGCTTCCTTGGCGGGAGGAGGCTCTGCCGCCGATTCGTCGGGACGAGTCCCTCGGACGGAGGCCCTGGAGGTCGTGCGGAATTCGGTCTGCTCGGTCTCGTGAGGCAGGTCAAGGGGCGGCAGGTTGTCCAGCAGGCTCAGCTCGTTCCTGTCGGTATCCGCCAGGCCTCCAAAACGGGTCTGTCCCCTGGTAATCGCGATATCCCTAGAACGCGAGACAGCCGCGGACCCGGACGCCGACCCGGAGGTCGGCGTGGGGGTTCGCGGGGTGGAGGCCGAGGTCGGCGAGCCGGTTAATGGTCCGCGACGAAAGCGGCCAACCCGGTAGGAAGGCCGGGCCGCCTCGTAGTTGATCTTGCCGGTCGGGGCGCGAGCCCCCGACCCGGTCGGCTCGACGCTGCTGCTCGTTCCGCCGCTACTGCTGCTCCCCGTGGAGGGAGCCGCCGAGGGCATCTGTTCGAGCTGCTGCGGCGTCTCGGTCGGGGCTGGCAAGCCCGCACCCGGTGTGATCACCGTGGCGCCGGGGCAGGGGCGATCACGGCGGGAGCACCCTCGACAACCGGCACGTCGGAGACGATCGCTCCGCTTGGGCAGTCGCCGCTGAGACAGTTGACGCGGTTGAAGACCCGCTCCCTGAGCCGCCGCAACGGGCTGTTGGCACACGGGCCACACGGGCCGAAGAAGTCCGACTGACAGCCGGGCTGGGTCAGCACGACCACCGTCAGGACAGGTAATACATAAATCAAGGCATAACCGGGGCGGCGGCTTCTCCAGCGCGATGACGGGGTGCCTCGCGCCGATCGGCCGTCACGCAGCCAACGTAGAGACAACATCGTGAAGATCTCCCCATTCTCGACACCCCGAACTCGACCCCGGAACCACGGTTCGGGGAGACGATGGTTCGCATCGGGACGCATGCGCTCGCGGGTGTCAGCTCAAAGGACGTTGGGCTATAGATCCCTGATGCGGCAAGGCGGGCCTGGGCTGGATTCATCGTCAAGCTCCCGATGATCGATCCATCCCCGCCCTTCGATCCGTTCACGTCAGGCCGTGCGACCGGCACTCAGGTCCGCGGGCGTTCACATTCGGGAGCAGGTGATTGCCAAACCCCCACGATAACCCGGTGACGACCATCGGCATGATCAACTTCGCTGAAACTTAGCCGACGTTCGAGGCGTTGCCAAAGCCAGGAAACGATTTCTACAATGACCTCGTTCACCCAACCGGGACGGGTCGCAAAGTCTTCCTCTCTTGAAGCTCTCTCCAGCCTCGTGCGGGATTGGTCAGCATGTCCGAGACCGATCAATCACTGGATCGAACCCCCCCCAGGTTGCGGATCGGGCTCCGGCTCGCCACGGCTTCCATTGTGGGCCTCGCCGCCCTGATCATTTTGGGATACCGGCTCTCCGATGAACCCCACTTCGTGGACGAATCGGCCATGTTCTCGCAATCGTACTTCGCGGACCACTGGCTCGACGGTGACCGCGACAACCCCGACTGGCTTGACTACCCGGGCTACGATTCATCGCCCTTGCCCAAGTACCTGATCGGCACGACCCTTCGCGCCTTCGGCTACCGACGGCCCGGCCCGGCCGCCGCCCAGCGCTGGTTTCGCGACACTTCGAGCCGCTTTGACCCTCCGGGGACGCTCGTCCTGGTCCGCTGGCCGTTCGTCGCGATCGCCGCGCTGGGCTGTGTCGCGATCTACGCGCTGGGAACGCAGATGCTCGACGGCCGCGCCGGCGTCGTGGCGGCCTGCCTTCTGATGATCAATCCGCTCTACCGGCTCCACGCGCGCCGGGCCATGGCTGACGTTCCCCTTGAGGTTTTCCTGATGGGCTGTCTCGCTCTCCTGCTCCCGGTCTGGGGTCGAGCGCTGTCGGCCAACGGCCGGCTCGGTGCGAAGGACGTCGTCCTGGTGGTCCTGGCGGGAATCAGCGCGGCGCTCTCGGCCCTGGCCAAGCTGAACGGGCTCTTGACCCTGGTCATCGTCGCGGCCTGGACGGGAATGGTTCTGATCTTACCCGGGACGCCCCTTCGTCGGCGTCTGGGGTTCGCCGGACTGGTCGGCGTGCTTGGCCTGTCCGCGGCCTCAACGTTCCTGGCGCTCAACCCGTTCCTGACGGCTCATCCCCGGGGACGGCTTGACCCCGAGGCGGCGTCGATCGCGCGGATGGGGCTTTATGAGCGGGCCCGGATGCTCATCGTGCACCGGACCGAGGCCGCGCGGGGCCAGATCGCCCTGTTTCCGCACAATGCGCTCACGAAACCGTCCGACAAGCTCTCGGTGGCCGCGGTCCAGGGCTTCGGCCGGTTCGGGCCGGCCGGACCACATCGGACCGATTCGACCCGTCGCTATGACTGGCAACAGGACTGGGGCGCGACCTTCTGGCTCCCCTGGGTCGCGTCCGGCCTGATCTGGACCCTGGTCCACGGCTGTCGCACCAGCGGGCGTCGGGCCAACCGCCGACCGCCTGGGCGATCGCCGTGCAGGCGATCGTGGCGGGTGGAGTCGTCACCGCCTATCTCCCGCTCGCCTGGGACCGATACCTCCTGCCGCTCCAGGCCGGCTCGGCGCTGCTGGCGGCCGGCCTGGTCGTATCGGCCTGGGACATTGTCGTCAAACGGGTCCGTCGTGTCCTTGATCGCGATCGGGTTGCTTCCATGGAAAGGGTCTGACCGTTGCGATTCCTTCAGCAACCCGGGCCGTGGGTCTTCGTCATCCTGCTCGGGAACTCTGCGTACTTCTGGCAGGCACGCGACTGGAACAGCGCCAGCCGACTGATGCTGACCTATGCCCTGGTCGATCGCGGTACGATTTCCATCAATGGCCTGGACCATCAGACCGGCGACAAGGCGTCCTTCCACGGGCGCTACTACACCGACAAGCTACCGGGTTTCTCGTTCCTGGGGACCGGCCCGTACGCCGTGGCGAAGCTCGTCCGCCGGCTTCCCGACCACCCGCTTCACCGGCCGGCGTTTCGCTACTGGGAGGCCGACTACTGGGTGAGTCTTGGCGTCTCGGGCGTCCTGACCGCCTGGACCGGTCTGCTTCTCGCCGGCCTGGCGCGCGACCTCGGCTGCGGACCTCGCTGTTCGTTTCTGGTCGCGCTGGCCTACGGTCTGGGTACGCCGGCTTACGTCTACGCAACCATGAGCTACGGCCATCAGGCGACCGCCTTCGCGCTCCTTGCCTCGTTTCTGCTCCTGTGGCGTCCCGGACCGGCCCGGGTGGGACCGCGGATGCTCGCCGCCGGGTTCCTCGCGGGGTACGCCGCGCTCATCGAGCTCTCGGTCGGACCGGTGTCGGCGATTCTGGGGATTTACCTGATCGTGCTGGTCGCCACCGGTCAGCGCAAGCTCTCCTCGCTGGGCGATTTCGCCGTCGGGGCCTTGGTTCCTTCCGTGATCCTGCTGGGCTACAACTACCTGGCGTATGGATCTCCCTGGGACATGGGCTACTTCCATCACGCGACCGCCATCTTTGCCCGGGTGCACAACACGCGGAACCCGCTGGGCCTGCGGTATCCCGACTGGTCGAAGGCCGTGCCGTTACTCTGGGGCAGCTACCGCGGCCTGCTCTTCTACGCCCCCGTGGTGGCCGCCAGCATCCCCGGCTGGCTCGTCCTGCTCGTTCGACGCCAGTGGGCCGTGGCCATCGTCTCGACCCTGGTCGTGGCCGCGGTCTTCCTCGTCAACCTGAGCTACCCCGAATGGTCGGGTGGCTGGTCCACCGGTCCACGTTTGCTCGTTCCCATGCTGCCCTTCGCGTTGATCCCCGTCGCCGCGTTGCTCGCCTCGGGAGGACGCCTGGCCCGTTGGGTCGTGACACTCCTGACCCTGGCGGGAGGCGTCGTCAACCTCCTCTTCGAAGGCGTCGGCGCACGACTACCCCAGGATTTGCTCGACCCCGTGCGCGTCGTCGTCCTCCCCGCCTGGCGGGGCGATACCCTGCCGCCCTGGTGGATCGGTGAGCGGTTCACCCGCAATCTGTGCGAACAGGCATTTCCCACCTATGTCGCGTCGCTGTCCCCCGCGTGGCAGTGGGTCCAGTTCTTGCCGCTGATTGCGTTCGAGGCGCTGTTCATCGCCTTGTTCATGCTCGTGGATCGCCGATATGCCTCGCAAGGAATCAGCCATTGAATGGTCTGCAATGCCAGCGTCCGGGCCATTCCCGATCGGCTCCCGGAGCGTTTCCGAATACGCATTGTCAAGGAACCTCGCGAGCCACGTCGGCCCTCCCTCTGACAGTATCGTGATCGGACGGGCTTCCGTGCTCACAATCGAACCGCTCCGCCCCGCGCCTCGCCCGCACAATCCAACCACCCGATTCGGCAAGCACCCTCGCCCCGCGCGTACCTTCCACTCGCCCCTTGCGGGAAAATGCTGTTTTCACTCAATTTTACGTGTGCCGATCTCCCGACCGATCCAGAAATCTGGATCAGTACGGGAAGACCCGCATGCACGGCGGCGGGTCGTGCTCGATCAGTTGCTCAAGCGGCCTGATCGATCGCTCGTCCACACGTTCCCGCGTGTAGATGTAACCCACCGAATGCACACCATTTCGGTCATTTCCCGCCTTCCGATTGGCTTCGTTCGGCGCCGACGCGATCGCCCCGGCGCAGCTCGCCCACGGCGAGACCGGCGCGGCCTCGGTCGAAACCGGCGCTTCCGGAGTTTTCGTTGCGACCGCGATTTCCGACGCAACCGCTTCTTCCTCTTCAATCAGGTCTTCCGGTTCCACCGGCTCCAGCATCCCCGGCAGCAGGCCGGTCTTGACCTGATACGCGCGGCCCTTCTCGAAGGCGCTCAACGCCTTGTGGAACGACAGCTCGTGCATCCGTTCATACCGCTGAAGGTCGGCACCGTCTTTTCCGTGCGGCACGAGGGCTCGCTCCTTGGCTTCATCGCGCGCTGGCTGTTCGATCGTCAGACGCAGGGTCAGCTCGCGCTCGCGAAGCTCGGCGATATTGGTATCGATCAGGTTGCGGAGCCAGGGTTTGCACTGTTCGACCGTCGGCATCCAGCTTTTCCGACCCGCGCCCGGAAGGTGTTGGGAATCCGGTACTTGCTGAGCAACAGTTTCATGTACTTCTTGTTATGATTGTGCTGAGCGATGTAACAGTGCATGAACGTCAGATACGCCTGTTCGGCGTACATGAGGGTATCGGTGAAATGCAGGTATCCCTGAAGCTGGATCGCCTCGTGGCGGTCATGACCCAGCAGGGTCTGGTCCTTTTCGAGCATCTGGCTCAGGCGTTCCCACCGGCCGATCAGCCAGCGGCAGCCGGCGGCGGACGCCCGGTATCGATGAACCACATTACCGGGATCGTCTTCGAGCTGGCCGACGACCGCCTGGATCTGGTCGCGAAAGTGCTGGTCGAAGTTGAACTCGGCGACCCGGACCTGCTCGGCGACGACCGCCGTCTTGGCCCGGACGATCCGCTTGCGCTGGACCGATGCCGTGACGGCCATATCGAGCAGCTCGCGCTCGGCGGGCGATTGCGGTTTGTAAAAATCGTACCACTCGTCGGCGAGCCGCTCGACCGCCGCGCCGTCCTCGCCGGAAAGGGCGAGGACCTCGCATCGAAATCCATGCTTGTAGGCATTCCTGCGGGATCGCTTTTTACCTGCTTCGGTACGCGGTCCGGTCGACTTTTGCGCATTTTGCCGGTTAATGGCCTTGCGCTCTTCAGGAGTCAGTGACATTTTAAAATGTTCCAAAGGTGAATTTTGGTGTTGTCCCAGATCCATTGCAGGAAGAGATATGGACGTTCTCCCCCCCTTAAAAGGGGGGGCTAGGGGGGGTCGGCCTGGCCGGCCGGCCGCCTGGTCTCGTGGCGGGCTTACCCCCCCAACCCCCCCCTTTTAAGGGGGGGTAAGATTGTATCGATTCTCGTGCAAGGGATCTGGGACACCACCGAACCTGGGTGGATCACGGCAACTCACGACGTGAGCCTTCTAATGATTAATATCGTGGTGCGCGGGGAATCCGAATGCACAAAATGGGCAAGGGAGGAAAGAAAAGCTCACGCGGAGACGCGGGGAGGAGGGAAGTGGATCGGGTATCGCCCCACGGACCTTGGGGTACGTTCGTTCCCGAGCGCCGGGACGATGGCCCACGTCGTAACCCTCGGTCAGGTCGCGGCGATGGCCCCGCTCGACCGTGGCGACCCGTTGTTTCAGGGGGTCGATCAGGGCGGCGGGATGATCGCTGTCACTCCATTTCTTCACATTGGAGCCGGAAAGAAGCTGAACTGCTCAGAAAAAAGGAGCGAATCGTTCGTTAATGATCGGCTTCGTGTTTTTTTATGGGCTTCGGGTGCCGCCAGAATGGCGGTGCGAGGGGGATGGTTCCGCCGAGTGCTTGCATTTCAAAGACATGACACGGCGGTGCGAGGCGGCTCATTCCGTCGTCCACTCGCATTCGTAAACGTAACCCACTTCCGCGTTGACGATCGACCAGGCGATGATCGAGCCGTAGGGGTGGTCGATCGTGTACTGCGTCTCGATCTCCTGGAACGTGGAGGGGTCGGTCGTCGCGTAGCGGATGAGGCGGTAGTCCTTGTACGGCCGAGATTCCGGGAAAAGCATCCACACGGAGGCTTGCTCCGTCGTGGCGGGCGGCGTGTAGCGCAGCCAGTTCTCGCGCTTGCCCTTGCGTGCCTCAAAGTCGTGGATCGTCGCCTCGATCTCGATATCGGTGGCGCTCCCGATCCGCACGCCCGACAGGTCGAATTCGAGCTCCCAGGTCGTCATCCCCTTCCCGGCCTCGGGAGGGACGCGGCGTACCACGGGTTTGAGCTTCTCCGGCCCCGCGTGAAAGTCGATCCGGTCGAAGGGGAGGCGAGGATACTGGAGGATCATACGGTCCTTGTCGGCCCGTTTCTGGATGCGGACCCTTCGGTAGTAGTGGGCCACGTCCTGCGTCTTCGATCGCCAGTCGCGCAGGTCGACGATGCTGGTGTCGCTCACGAACTCGAGCCCGCTGTAGTCTCCCTTCGGCGACGCCTGCGAAACCTCCTGGACCGGCAGTGGGGTCCACGCGGGAGTGGTGCCGCGTTGCACGATCTCGAGGATCTTTCGGAAGTCGGGGCTGCCGTGGGTGATCGCGTCGACGATCATGGCATTGGTGTTCGCCTGGCGGCGGTAGCGGTACATCTGCACGGGAAGGACGCCGAGGAGCAGGACCAGGAGCGGGATGTAGACATAGGTGGGCCAGTCGCGGAGATCGAGCAGGGTGCTCCAGACGCGGCGGCCGGCCGATCGACGGAGTTGCTGGGCCTGCCGGGTCACGAGGGCCGTCACGGGCGGTGAACCATCCCTCGACAGTTCCTCCTCGCTGGTGGCCGTCCTGGCGGGCTCCGAGCCGGACGCGTCGGAGCTTTTCATCGGGTCCCAGGGCGGTGTCGATGGTAGGTTCGACCCGTAGAGGTCGGGGCGGGTCCGGCACTGCTTACGGGCCACGCAGTAGCCGTGTTGCACCAGTGCGGTGATTTCCAGCGGCGAGAAGCGATCGATGTCCGTTCGGATGTTGGCGACCTCGGGTTGGATCACCGGATGGAGCGCCGTGGGATCGTCCCGGGATTCGACGTGATCCAGGGCCGCCACGAACAGGAAGCGGGAATCATCCTGGAAGTTCTGCTTCTCAAGCTGCCCGACGCGATCCCAGAGGATGTCCGTGGCCCGCACGGCCCGGCCAATCATGCCCAGCGGTTTGGGCCGGACGACACGGAACGTCTTGCCGACATCGCTCACGATGATCTGATCGAGTGGCGGGTCGAGGTCCTCCAGCAGGTCGAAAGCTCGGATACCCAGGTTGTCGAACACCCCGCCGTCGGTGAACGTCTGCGGGGGGAACTCGCCCTCGGAGAGGCCGAGATCGTCGGCCGTGATCAGCGCGGGGAGAAAAACCCGGGAAAGGCCGAGGAGGCCGTGACCGCCAGCGCGACTGGCGTCAGCCGGGCCGGGAGAATCTCGACCTCGATTCCCTCCCTTGTCCGATGCTGCATGATCAGGCCGGCCTTCGTGAACGAGCAAAGGCGCCCCTCGCTCATGTTCGTGGTGAGGAGGTGCAGTTCCGGTACGTCCGGGAGCTGATGCACGCGAGCATCGCCATAGAGGTACCTCGCATACAGCTTCTCGAGTCGCCCTGTCGGCGTGAAGGTCCGGCTCGACCCGCGGAATGTGAGGCGCTGGAGGAAGCGGAGCGGGACCAGGAACGGGATACGCCGGGCGATCTGGTTTCGGACGTCGGACTGGACGAAGTTGAGGATCTTCGAGGCCGCCCCGTCGAAGTCCTCTGCCGAGCCGGTGTAGCGTCGCCAGTTCAGCGCGAGGTGCGCAGCCAGGATGCTGCCGCCCGAGACCGAGACGATGTGCGTCACCTGGCCGAGCAGGCCCGCATCGCGCAGGAAGCGGACGACGCCGAGGTGAAACAACGTGGCCCGCAGTCCACCACCGGAGAGTGCCAGTCCGATTCGGGGCATCTCACCCTCTCCTTCAGTTTCACCCCATCGATTCCGAACGACCCATGCCGGGCTTCAGATTGTAATGGAACATGAAAGCGCAACAATCTGCTCTCCGCCCGCCATCCGAAGTGTCCTGTCTCATCAGGAAGACGCATTAATCATAAAGACATGATGTTAGCCTGGCTTGGCCAGTTTTTTCGAAGGCAAAAAACTTGTTCTTTCCTGATTTTGAAATCACCTCGTCGATTTCTGAACGGACGGTTGGCGATGATCCCGTGAGTCCGCGTGAAGTCGGAATCGTGATTGTTTTGTAAAGATAACATGAGTAAAAATTAGATAATTTGACTATTTCAAATATGGATAACTAAAATCTTCCAATATTGGCTTCCAGGGCGACGCCCTGGCTTGATCGGTCGGCCCTGGTGTCGTCTCACCTACCGTCGGGGGCGCCGTGACCGGCCATGGCACCCATGAGCGAACCGCCGCTCATGAGCCACTGGCTCCAGGGCAGGGCAGGGTAGGGCGCCCCCGCACGGTGATCGGCGAACCCGGGGACAATCAGCGCCCCGGGCCGAAGCCGCCGACTCCCAGGCCGGGTCGCACCCCTAGCCCGGACGCCGGCCCGCCGAGGCCGCCTGGGTTGTAGCCGGGCCGGCCGAAGTCGTACCCGTAGCCGGGCTGGCCGTAGCCGTATGATCCGGGATAGCCGGCCGTTCCGCCGGCATACCCGCCGCCGTAGTAACCTCCGTTAGCGGGGTAGTAGCCGCCCCCGCCCCCATAGTAGCCCGTGGGGCTCGCGTAGGTGTTCCCCGAGTAGCCACACGAGGTGGACGTGTAAGACCGACGCCAGTGGCACGCCTCCGATGACGTCGCCCACGTCATGCCCAGCATCGACGCGATCAGCAGACTTCCCCTCAGGTTGCGCATCATGGTCAGTTCTCCCTTGGGACTCGGTGCGTTCACGATGGAACGACACGTTCATGCTGCAAAGCGGCCTCACGCCTGTCCCGTGCCCATCAGGTTAATGCGCTCCGTTCTTGACGTCCAGGTGGTTTCGGCAAATTTTGACATTTGGCGTAATTAATATCATGCACGCGCCTGGGTATAGCGATCCCGAAGACATGGCGCCGACAAGGAGCCCCGGGGTGAAGCCGTTCCCGGGACTCGGCGGCCTGCGCCAGGTTCCGCCCCGTCTCACCACGCCTTCATGAACCAGAAGATCATTCCGAGGTCGGCGGTACGGCTATAGGTCACCGGTACGGGCAGGCCGGCCAGGAAATACCAGTCATTGCCCACGTGCGTGCGCAACCCGGGGGTCAGCGTCACGCTCGTTTGGTTGCCGTTGGCGAGGGGGGTGTTCACCACCGTCGAGAGGTAGTAGGTGAAGTCGCCGAACAGCGGCACGTTGTGATCGGTCAAGGTCTGACCGATGGCGAGCTGGCTGATCAGATTATCCCCGCTGCCATTGGTCGGGATGCCGAGACCGAGGCCGCCCCGGAGCACCCAACCGCCCGCGAAGTTGTTCCAGAACGCGACCGCCGGGGTCAGGATGGTCGTCTTCCCGGCGATCGGCCGGGTGCCGGTCGGGGTCAAGACTGAGAGCTCGCCCGTGAGTGAGAAGTCCTTGGTTTCGTGCAGCAAGACTCGGGGGGTGAACGACAGGTCGCCGAACCCGGTGGTGCTCTTCGGATTCGACGCCCCCGTCCGGTTCGGGTCGATGATGGGCAGGCCGGTGACGGCGTTGTTGCGGAGCACGAAGGGGACGTTGATGATCAGGTTGAGGCGCCGGTTCAGCGGCGCGAACAACGTGTAGGAGCCGAGGTAGCCGTCGCCCTTCGATCCGTTGTTGAACCCCTGGGCGAACGTCAGGAACGACAGCCGGTAAAGGTTGCCGTCCGCGGCATTGATCCAGCCCTGCCGGGGCGCGCCACCGGAACCGTTGGGCGACGGCACCCACGCTTCGTTCCAGCCCTCGCTGAAGAGTGTCGAGAGCGGCAGCGGCCGCCAGGAGTTCGGATCGGGCTGGCCGAAGATCGACTCGAGAATCGTGTCGAAGATTCCCAGTTCGACCCGGGTGGCGGGCGGTGCCATGAGGGGAACGGAGCCGTATGAGGGCTGGGACATGGTCATCGTCTCGGCCATCGTCTCCGGCGTGGATACGGCATCGACGATCTCGCCGAAACTCTGGGCCGGCATTCCGGCCGGCGGTAACGATGGTGACGGGCCTTGTGCCCAGGCGCCACCCGTGGACGTCAGGAAAGAGACGACGAGTGCGGCCGCGAACCGGCCGCCTCGCGGGACGAGAGTCGGACTTCCTGTCATCGGTCGATTCTCTCGATATGGGGTATCGAGCACCCCCCCAACGTTCATCGCGGGTGCCCGTTATTCGGCAAACGCCCGGCATCCATGCACTGCGGGGTCGGAACGGCCTGACAAGTCTTCCATCTCTTCGGACAGAGGGAGGTTGCGACTTTGCTCAATTTTGTTCAAGGCAGTGAATTCGCGATTTCTTGTTCTGTTGGGCATACCTCGGGCCTCCTCTTGACGCGAGTCCCGAACAGACCGCCTCATCTCAGTGCGGCACCAGCGCGAGCGGCGCGCGGACGATCCGGACGAACGACCGTAGTTCGATCGCGACAAAGAGGACCATCGAGACGTCGCCGCGAATGCCGAACCCTCCGGGCATGGGACGCGACGTGTCACGGGCCGGGTCAGACCGGGTGACTGCCACCGTATCCAGCCAGCGCGATCCCCCAGAGCCCCTGGCGGTCGTCGCCCGGCAGGTACACGGTCTGATCGAGCGTGATCGGGGCGTCCAGCAAGCAGGCCGACGCAGCGAGGATCGACGCCGTCGTGAGGGGAAACTGGCCGAGGTTCTTCCAGTCGCCGATTCGCACCGGCTCGGAGAGAGGCAGCCCCGCCGAGCGGAAGGCCTTCTCCACCAGCTCGGTGCAATAGAGCCGTTCGTCGTCGGGCCGGAACCCCCGGTCGAAGGGGACCTCGGCCTCGAACGCGCGCCGGCAGTAGGCGAGCGCGCCCGGGATGTGGCGCCGCTGTTCGGGCTTCAATCGCTTGAGGCCGAAGGCGCCGATGTTGTCCGCGATCCAGAGAGCGAAGGGCTTGCGCTGGACGCCCGCTGCGGCGCAATCGTATACGACGGGTTCGCCGCGCTCGACGGCGACGACGCCCACGTGGGAGAAGCGGCTGCCCGTGGCGCAGCGCGAGGAACCGGCTCAGGGGGAAGACGCCGTAAAAGACCCGGATGTCGCCAAGGCGGAAGACGACATCGCCGTCGCGGAGCTGCCCACGACCCCAGAGGTCCCAGGCCTTTTTCACGGGGTCGGTGTACGCCACGGGGTGATCACCCCGGGCGTGGGTGGCCGCCGGGCCCCACGGGTTTCCCCCCGATCCCGGTAGCAATCCCCGGGCCAGAGTGCCAGCCTCGAGGAGAGCGGCCATCGCCATGGCCCAGTACAGGGCGCAACCCATCGGAAGCCTCGCGAGATGGCCGCTGGCCCCGGTATGTCGGTCTGGGGCCATGTCGAACGAGAGGGGGAGAAGACGACCCCGGACGCTCGAATCACAGAGTTTATATAAATTTCTATTGCATGTGCGAACTATTATACAAACATATGACGATCTTCGTCATGGCCCGGGCGTCCGCCTTCGGTTCTCTGGTGGCTCGCGGGTGGAAGGAGTTCAAGCCATTTCCGGACGACGGGGCAGGATGCGCAGGCGCTATCCCGAGGGCCACCCAGTTGAACCCGCGGAAAAGCAGGTTGACCCCCACGTACAGGCCGATCACCCACAGCGTCGAGGCCGGCCATCCCCGCCAGATCATCACGCCGAGGATCAGGTCGATGACTCCACCGGCCAGCGTCCAGCCCCACGCGGCGAACCGATAACTCAGGGCGCCCACAACCTTGAAGATGCCGCCAGCCATCAGAAAACAGGCCACCAGCAGCGTCAGGGAAGCCAGGGCGCCGACCGGCGCTCGCAGGAACAAGAGCCCGACGACGACCGACAACACGCCCGAGAGCAGCTCGGGGAAGAACCCGCTCCAACCGCGGCACCAGAACGCCCCCACGGACTCGACCACGCCCCCGAGGACGAGCAGCACGCCGATGGCCGCGGCCGCGGCCAGCGAGGTGATCACCACGGAACTCAGGGCGACGGTACCCAGGACGATCAGCACGATGCCCAGGAGCACGAACCAGAACCAGTTGCCCCGCAGGGCATCCAGTTCGTGGCGCAGCGCCGCGACGAAGGGACGACGATCCCGTTCGATGCTCATCGAATGGCTCCCCAGGGAAGAGGTTAGCGCGGGGCCGCGACAACACGAGGGGCGTCCGGCAGGACACGCCCCCGTCACCGGGACCGCTCGGACCGGAGATGGTGCTATTACGAGGTTAAGGCCCCAGGGCGACCTTGACGCTGTCAAAAGAGACAGGAGGGCCGGGGAAAAAAATGACAGGATCGTGCGGGGGTGTCCGAATCCCCCGCATTTGGTTACGCTGAACAAGTCCTTACGCTCGGTCGTTCGCCCGGGCAGCGCCACAGCGGCCGGCGGTTTGGCCTCGGCGTGGGGCAATCCGCGGGGCCGCTCGGTCCTGTCCCGGGCGAGAACATCATGAGGACCGCCTCACGAACGAACGCGTCGGCGGGAACGCGAACTCGCGCGGGCGCACGGCCCCGCTGCGCGATCGCGGCCCTGCTCGTCCTGGCGTCCGCCTCGTCCGCCTCGTCCGCCTCTTCCGCCACGGCCGGGGAGGTCAAGCGGGTACTCGTGCTCTATCCCGTCAGTGATGGGCAGCCGGGGATCTTCCATTTCGACGAAGGTCTCCGGTCCGCTCTCAAGACACGCCCGAACGACCGGGTGGAAATCTATAACGAGTACCTGGATTCCGCGCGCTTTCCGGACGAGGGATACCAAAGGCGGCTGGCGGAGTTCCTCCGGGGGAAATACGCGGGAAGGAGGCCCGACGTGGTCATCGCCGCGCTGGCCCCCGCGCTGGACTTCATGCTCAAGTATCGCGATGAACTCTTCCCGGGGATTCCCGTCGTCTTCGGCGCGATTGATCAGCGGGAAGTGGATGTCCGGAAGCCGGGCCCCGAAGTCGTCGGCGTCCCTATGGTCGTGGACCTGGTACCCACGCTGGACCTGGCCCTTGGTCTCCACCCGGGGACGCGTCGCGTGTTTGTGGTCGCGGGCAGGTCGAAGATCGACGCCTACTGGGTCGCGGAGTCACGACGGGCGTTCCGCGGCCACGAGGGGAAGGTGGAGTTTGTTTATCTGACGGGTTTACCCTTGAACGATCTCCTGCGCCAGGTCGCCGAACTTCCGGACCGGAGCGTCATCTACTACCTTCACCTCTTCGAGGACGGTCTCGGAAACACCTACGTCCCGGCGGAGGTCGTGGGCCCGCTCTGCTCCGCGGCGAATGCCCCCGTCTACGGCCACTACAGCACCTATGTCGACCGTGGGATCGTCGGCGGCCGCGTGGTCAGCTTCGAGGTTGAGGGAGTGAACGCGGCGAGGATCGCGTTCCGCATCCTGGCCGGCGAGCGTCCTGAGAGCGTCGCCCTCCCCGTGGCAGTAGAAAACCCCTACATGTTCGACTGGCGTGAGCTGAGGCGGTGGGGCATCGGCGAGGGGCGTCTGCCGTTCGGCAGTGTCGTCCAAAACCGGCCGCCGGGTTTCTGGGACCTCTACAAGTGGCGGATCATCGGCGCCGTCGTTCTTTGCATCACGGAGGCCCTCTTGATCGTCGGCCTGCTGGTCGAACGGGCGAACCGGAGGAGGGCGGAAGGGAGGTTCCGGCAGGTGGTCGCGGCCGCCCCCAACGGGATGCTCATGGTGGGGCGGGACGGTCGGATCGTCCTGGCCAATCCCGAGGCGGAGGCCCTCTTCGGGTACGGGGCGGAGGAGTTGCTCGGCCAGCCCGTGGAGATGCTGGTGCCGCCACGGTTCTCGGACCGGCACCCCGGCCTGTGGGGCTGCTTCTTCAACATGCCGGCCCGACGCCCCATGGGCGCGGGCCGGGAGCTCTTCGGGCGGCGCAAGGACGGGACCGAGTTCCCGGTGGAGGTCGGACTCAACCCGATCCGGACCGGCGAAGACCGGTTCGTCCTGGCGTCGATCATCGACATCACCGAACGCAAGCAGGCGGAAGAGGCCATGCGGGAGAGCCAGCGCGAGCTGCGGGCCCTGACCAGCCGCCTGCTCCTGGCGCAGGAGACGGAACGTCGGCGGATCGCTCGCGAACTGCACGACGACCTGAACCAGAGCCTCGCCCTCATCGCCGTGGAACTGGACCTCCTCGCCCAGAACCCGCCCGTGCCCGGCGCCCCGCCCGACGGGCGGTTGCACGAGCTGTCGGAGCGGGTCAAGGAGCTCTCCTCCGCCGTGCACGACCTCTCGCACCAGTTGCACCCGACGAAGCTCGAGCAACTGGGACTGGTGGCCGCCGTCCGCGGCCTGTGTAACGAGCTCGGCCAGGTCCACGGCCTGGTCATCGAATTCGCCGCCGAAGGGGTACCGTCGTCGATCCCCACCGACACCGCCTTGTGCCTCTACCGTGTCGCCCAGGAAGCCCTGCGGAACGTCATCAAGCACAGCGGCGCCCGACACGCCCGGGTCGAGCTGCGCGGAAGCCCGGACGCGGTCCACCTGATGGTCGCCGATGACGGGTCCGGCTTCGATCCCGGCGCGGCCGTCGGCAAGGGGGGGCTCGGGCTGGTCAGTATGCGGGAAAGGCTGCGCCTGGTCGGCGGTGAAATCAACGTGGGCTCCCGGCCGTCCGGCGGTGCGCGGGTCGACGTCTGTACCCCGCTGGGCACGTCCCACGCCGGTCAGGCGGAAGTCGTTTCGCATTGACAGCCGGCGGGTGTATCATGAAATGGGTGATGTCTCGACGCTCGGGGAGGCTGCCATGCGACGACCGCGTGTCTTGCTGGCGGACGACCACCGGCTGGTCCGGGAGGCGTTCGCCCAACTGATCGAGCTCGACTGCGACGTGGTCGGGGTGGTGGCCGACGGCCGCGCCCTGATCGAGGCCGCCCCCGAACTACGGCCCGACATCGTCGTGCTCGACATCGCCATGCCCTTGCTGAACGGGCTGGACGCCGCCAGACAGCTCAAGCGCCTCATGCCCGAGGTAAGGCTGATCTTCCTGACGGTGAGCGAGGACTCGGATCTCGCCGCGGAGGCCTTTCGCGCCGGGGCGTCAGGCTACCTGCTGAAGAACTCGGCCGCCTCGGAGCTGCTGAAATCCATTCAGGAGGTGTCCCAGGGGCGGTCCTATGTCACGCCCCTGGCCACGCAAGGGCTGGTGGGTTCGTTGCTCCGCGACCCCGGGCCGGCGCGGGCGACCGGGCAGTTGAGCGAGCGACAGCGTGAGGTGCTCCAACTCCTGGCCGAGGGTCGCACCATGAAGGAGATCGCCCGCATCCTTAAAATCACGCCCCGGACCGTCGCTTTCCACAAGTACAGAATGATGGAAGACCTCGGCATCAAGAGCAGCGCCGGGCTGGTCCAGTTCGCCATCAAGCATGGCCTCGGTACTACCTAGTACTACAGTTGTAGATCATCCGTTCAGTCTGCCGAATCCACGGGAAAAACGGCCGAGCTCGACAGTGCGGTAAATTGCGGACCCTGGGAATTCAGGGTTTTTCCCGCGGTGAACGGATGATCTACAACTGTAGTACTAGGCGGTGGCTCGCCGGTCTGGCCCGCCGGACCTGTCATTTCTGCCAGTAGACCCCGCCCCTCGCACGGTCGTAATCTTGAGCCGACACCCATGCCCCGCCGCTTCTCCTCAGGCCGGCCGAGGGTGGGCCCAAGGCTCGGCCTCCTCTTCCGGTACGCCGGCATCGATGGCCTCGCCCGGGATGGCAACGGCTTCGGGGGCTGCGATATCCGCGGGGGCCCGATCCGTAACCGACCCTCGACGTCCGACGATTTCCGTCTGAGGTCTGCTTCCCGAGGTGGAGGTTCGAAGCCCCATGGGATCGGCCGGGGAGGAGACCGGGTTGGTCGCGATCGGCCGCGTGGTCCGGCCGAGGCATGACCTCGTCCCGCTCTACGCGCTGGCCGCGGCCCTGGTGTGCGCCGCGGGGGGCTGGTATCTCCTCAAGGAACTGGCCCCGCTGCTCCGTCCCTTGACCCTGGCGGTGCTCCTGGCCTACACGATCCTGCCGGTTTACCAAAGCTTGCGCCGGAGGGTCCCCGCGAGAGTCGCCGGGCCGTTGCTGGCCCTGGTCGTGGCGGCGCTGGTTCTCGGGCTGGCCGTGCTGGTCTATGGCAATCTGGTCGAGCTCAATGCCGAGCTGCCCCGCCTGATCGAACGAGGCCGGGGAATGATCGAGCGGCTCCGAGCCTGGGGCCGCGACCATCTGCCCGCCTGGGCCTTCGCCCCGGCGCCGGACGCGGCCCGCACAGAGGCGGAGTCAACCACGCGGATCAAGGCCCTCGCATCCCGCCTGGTCAACACCGCGGCCGGCTTCCTGGCCGAGGCCTTGGTCGTCTTGTTCTACCTGATCTTTCTTCTGCTCGAGGCACGTTTCTTCCCCGCGAGGGTCCGCGCCGGGTTCCGCCCCGAACAGGCCGACCGAGTGCTCGGGGTCCTCGGGTCGATCAACCGCGCGATGGCCTCATACCTCCGGGTGAAGGCGCTTTCCAGCCTCGTGTCGGCGCTGCCCGTCGTTGCCATCCTGTGGGCCTTCGGGGTGCCGTTCCCTGGCATGTGGGGTGTCCTGTCCTTCGTCGGCAATTTCGTCCCCTACGTCGGCAGCCTGATTGCCATCGTGCTCCCGGTCCTGCTGGCGTTCCTCGAACTGGAACCGCCCTCGCGGCCGTTGGCGGTCCTGGCGCTCCTGGTCCTGGTGCAGTTCGTGAACAACAACTTCGTCGAACCAAGGCTGACCGCTCGCGCCGTGGACCTCAGCCCGCTGGCGGTCCTCATCGCCCTGGCGTTCTGGGGCCTCTGCTGGGGAATCGTCGGAATGGTGCTGGCCGTGCCCTTGACGGTGATGCTCAAGATCGTGTGCGAGAACACCGAGCTCACGCGCCCCCTGGCCCGGCTCATGTCCCAGGAATGATACGAAGTCCCTGGGTTCCGTGCGCTCAGCGGGCGCCGTGGGTCTCGCGGGGCAACTCGCGTCGCAGGCGCCCGACCTCGTGTTGGAGGACGTCGGCCTTCATCTCGGCGGAAGCCAGGCGCTCTTCCAGCTCGGCGAGGCGCCGGCTCACGCTGTCCTTCGCCGGCCTGCCGTGCGAGGCGAACTGACGCGCGTTCTTCAAGCGAATCTCGGCCACCTTCAGGTCGACCCGGCCCCACGCGAGGATCGAGTCGATGAGCAGCACGTCGTCCCTGGCGGCGAGCACACGATCCTCGGTGGCCATGCCGCCGCGGAACTCGCTCTGGAGATGGGCCTCCGTCCGCCTCGCCTGCTTGGCCCGCGACTCGGCGAGGCGGAGCAGGTTCTGCTTCGCCTCGAGCAGAGTCTCCAGCTCGTCCAACTGTTCCCGGGCCTGGTCGGCCTCGCTTGCCGCCTGATCGCCCTGTGCGGCGTGGCCCCGCGCGTACCTGACATGGATCTCGGCCACCTTCAGCTCGGCGCACTCCGTCGCGACCTGCGCGTCCATCATCAGCACATCGTCCCTGGCGGCGATCATCCGGTCCTCCATGACCCTCCCGTCTCGGACCATCCGCTCGTAGTAGTCCCTCCACCGCTTCGACTGCTCGGCCCGCGACTCGTCGATATGAACCAGAGCTCGCTTCGCCTCGAGCTGGGCCTCCAGGACCTCCAGCCCGTTTCGGTCCTGGGCAGCGTCGTGGTCGTCGCGAATGCCCTCCTGGCCTGGCGTTGCCCTCTTGGCCGCCGGTGCGCCCGGAGTCGGTGCCGGCGAAGGCTGCTGGCACCAGGCGGTCGTCGCGACGTAAAGCACGGACACGAGGGACAGGACGAACGCGCCTCCGAGGGCCGTCCGTGCGATCCGGTGCGTTGTTCTTGTCAGGGTCGTCATCATCACACCTCTCGCGGCAGGGTCGCGGGTTCGGGAGGAAGCATATCGGGGCAGCCGGGGCCGAAAGGCCCGCGCGACGAGTCGCCCCACGCACGCATCGGGGCCGCCGTGGCTCCCATCGCATTACCCGCCGTAAGTGATGCTATTTCTTTAGACTATTGGAATACAGCCAGCGTGAAAAGGGTCTGCCGGCCCACCCAGACCCATTCGATGAGCCCTTCCTCGCGTGTCATGGCCGACCCGTTGCACTCCTATGGATGTTTCCCTGCCGAACCTGTCACTTCTGCCAGTGGTCCGCGTCACCCGGTGGTCGTAGTCTTGAGCCGAGACCAAGGCCATGACGCTCTTCACGCTTACCGGTCGGGCGGGGGATCGGAACCTGTCCCTCGATCTCGGGCCAGAGGGGAGGGCCCCCTGAGCCGTGCCAGTGTCCTGTTGGCTGACGATCATGAGGAGTTCCTCGCGGTCGTACGACGGTATCTCGAACCGGAGTTCGAGGTCGTCGAGATCGTCCGCGACGGGCGGGCGGCCGTCGAGGCCACGACCAGGCTCGCACCTGACCTGCTGGTGCTCGACCTGTCGATGCCCCTGATGGACGGCATCGAGGCCGCCAGGTCCCTGCGCGTCCGGCTCGTCGGCGAAGATCGTCTTCCTGACGGTGCATGGCGACACCGATTACGCCCGCGTGGCCCTCGCGGCCGGCGCCTCGGGGTATGTCGTCAAGTGTCGGCTCGCCTCCGACCTCCTTTTCGCCTTGAGAGAGTCGCTGGCCGGCCGTGAGTTCGTTTCCCCATCCATCCGCCTCGACCCATCAGGCTCTCGGGGCCCGGGTGATGCCCCGGCTGCGGTTCCGGAAACACCCGATTAGCTACACACATCGCCGGTCGGGCGCCTGAACGCGTTCGTGATGCCGTTTCCGCGAGACTGCTAGTTTTTCCCCCAGTCCCTGTCAGTCTTGACAGGCACGCGCTGGCGGATCGCCGGTTACCCTCTCAAACGAGGTATGAGCTGTGTGGACGACGCCACAGCAACGCAGGGGACGGCCGCCGGCGCGAGGGGCGCGCGGTCGAGACGCCCGATCAGAGCGTGGGCGCCGGCCTGTCACTCGATCGGCTCGCAATCGATCCGGGGCGAGCACGAATCGCGGCCATCGGCCACCGCGTCGTCCACGGCGAGGACTGATTCGTCGGACTGGGCCGCAGATGGCCGGGGGCCGGAACATGTGGACCGACGAGGGCCATGATCGCGGGAGAGGCGATCCGCCTGGGGGTCACGTCGTCGTGCGCCTCGAAGTCGAACGATTCAACCGCGGCGATGTCCCAGGGAGCCGAGCGATGGACGCGACGCTGATGGCCCAGTCATCCCCCAGGACGAACGCGGACCCGGGCGAACCCCAGGGGGAGGAGGCGCCGCTCTCGTCGGACGAGGTCCGCGGGCTCGATTCCTACTGGCGGGCCTCCAACTACCTCTCGGTCGGTCAGATCTTTCTGCTCAACAACCCGCTGCTGAAAGAGCCGTTGAGGCGGGATCACATTAAGCCGCGGCCGCTCGGCCACTGGAGCACGTCGCCGGGTCTGAACAGGCTCTGCACGCACTTCAACCGGGTCCTCAAGCGGGATAACCTGGACATGATCCACGTCATCAGCCCGGGGCACGGCGGCCCGTCGCTGGTGGCTCACGCCTATCACGAAGGGACCTACAGCGAGGTCGATGCGAACGAAAGTTCGTGGGTACTCGCAAACTTGCGGTGGGTCCGATGAGGTTTCGAGTCAGCGGGTGTTGGCCAGAGATATCACCGGGGGCTTCTCGTCGTGGATACCGGAGGCGAAATCACTCGAATCACCGACGGCGCCCTCATGGGGGACAAGTCCGCGGCATTCCGCGGTAAGTTCCTGGCGGCCAGGCGAGTGGCCAAGGTCCTACGATCACGAGGCCCCGACATGAATCCCTACTTGCATCGATTGCCCCATCATCCTCACCAACGCCAAAATCACACCAAATCGGAGAGTCTCTTATGAAGCGAAAGATCATCTGGGCCCTCGCCCTGATGGGGTTCGTGGGGGTGGCTTCGGCGGCTACGTGGCAGTGGTGGAAGCTCGCTCAGAAAAACGCCCTGCCGACCGGTATCGTCTCGGGGAACGGCAGGATCGAGTCCGTCGAGGTCGATGTGGCCGCCAAATACGGCGGGCGGATCTCGGAGATCCTCGCGCGGGAGGGCGATCTGGTCGAGGAGGGACAGGTTCTTGTCAAGATGAACACGGACGAGCTGCAGGCCGAGCTCGCGAAGGCCAAAGCGAAACTCGCCGAAAGCGAAGAAGCCGCGGCCGAAGTCAAGACCGAGATCACCAAGGACGAAAGCCAGTTGAAGCTGGCCGACGTGGAATACAGGCGGAGCAAGAGCCTGCTCGACCGCAGAGTCATCGCGCAGGAGGAGTACGACCGGTACAAGAGCCGCCTGGACACGGCGAGGGCCTCGCTCGACGGGTCCAAGGCCAAGCTGAAGACGGCGAACCAGTCGACCAGCGCGGCCGCAGCGGAGGTGAAGCGAACGGAGGTGATCATCGACGATGCCACCCTCAAATCGCCGGTCAAGGGGCGAGTCCTCTACCGGCTCGCCGAGCCGGCCGAGGTCGTTCCCGTCGGCGGGAAGGTCCTGACGCTCGTCAACCTTGGAGATGTTTATATGGAAATTTATCTTCCTGCGCAGGAGGCCGCCCGGGTCAGGATCGGGGCCGACGCCCGCATCATGCTCGACGCCCGGCCCGAATACGCCGCGCAGGCGAAAGTCAGCTACGTCTCACCCGAGGCCCAGTTCACACCGAAGCAAGTCGAAACGCGCAGCGAGCGCGACAAGCTCATGTTCCGGATCAAGCTCCAGGTGCCGCCCGAGGTGGTCGTCCCCTACATCGAGCGGATCAAGACCGGCGTCCGGGGGATGGGCTACGTGCGGATCGACGACACGGTCGCCTGGCCCGCCTTCCTCGAACGGCGCTTTCCTCCCAAGCCCTGACCGCGGGTATCTCGATGCCAACTCCAACCCTGACCGAACCCGTCGCGAGTATCAACGGCCTCACACACCGCTACGGGAAGGAGCGCGCGCTCAATTCGGTGGCGGCCGAGATCCCGTCCGGTTGTATGGTCGGCCTGATCGGCCCCGACGGAGTGGGCAAGTCAACCCTCATGGGGATCATCGCCGGCGCGAAGAAGATTCAGGCCGGGAAGGTCCACGTGCTGGGCGGCGACATCGCGGACCGCCGGCACCGCAGCGCAGTCTGCCCGCTCATCGCCTACATGCCGCAAGGGCTCGGCAAGAACCTGTACTTCGAGCTGAGCGTCTTCGAGAACATCGACTTCTTCGCACAACTGTTCGGGCTCTCCCGCGCCGAGCGTCGCACGCGGATCGACGGACTCCTGAAAGCGACTGGGCTCGACCCATTTCCGGACCGGCCGGCCGGGAAGTTGTCGGGGGGCATGAAGCAGAAGGTGGGGCTCTGCTCCTCGTTGATTCACGACCCGGACCTACTCCTTCTCGACGAGCCGACGACGGGCGTCGACCCCCTCTCGCGTCAACAATTCTGGACGCTCGTCGACAACGTCCGCGCCGGCAGGCCGGGGATGAGCGTGCTCGTCTCCACGGCCTATATGGATGAAGCCGACCGCTTCGACTGGCTGATCGCGATGGATGCCGGGAGGATCCTGGCCACGGGCACTCCTGGCGAGCTCAAGCAAAGGACGGGAACCGATAACCTGGAAGAGACCTTCGTGGCCCTGCTGCCCGAGGGGAAGCGCGGCTCGGGGCGGCGTCTGACCATCCCCCCGCGCGTCGCGACCGACTCCGAGCCGGCCATCGTGGCGAAGAACCTGACGCGCCGGTTCGGAAAATTCACGGCCGTCAACGCCGTCAACTTCACGATCGAGCGCGGCGAGATCTTCGGGTTCCTCGGCTCCAACGGCTGCGGCAAGTCGACGACCATGAAGATGCTCACCGGCCTCCTGCCCGCGACCGAAGGAGAGGCGCTCCTGTTCGGGAAGCCCGTGGACCCCGAGAGCAACGACTCCCGCATGCGCGTCGGCTACATGTCGCAGGCGTTCTCCCTCTACGGCGAGCTGACGGTCGCCCAGAACCTCTGGATCCACGCCCGCCTCTATCACTTGCCTCCCGAATCGAGGCAGTCCCGGATCGACGAGCTGGTCCAGCGCTTCGGGCTCGGACCGTACGTCGACGACCTCCCCGAATCGATCCCGCTCGGCGTGCGCCAGCGGCTCTCGCTCGCGGTGGCGATCATCCACGACCCGGAGATGCTGATCCTCGACGAACCGACCTCCGGCGTCGACCCGGTGGCGCGCGACGAGTTCTGGGAACTGCTGATCGACCTTTCGCGAGAGAAGCAAGTCACGATCTTCATCTCGACCCACTTCATGAACGAGGCGATGCGCTGCGACCGTATCTCGCTGATGCACGCGGGGATCGTGCTGGCGTGCGACACCCCGAAGGCGCTGATGGCCTCGCGGGGAAGCGACGACCTTGAGGAGGCGTTCATCGGCTACATCGCTGACGCCGCGGGAGAGGCGAGCAAGGAGGACCAGGCCGCGGCCGAGCCGGCCCAGGCTGAGACGTTCGCGTCGTCGACATCGAGGGGCCAACACCCGTTCGCGCAGTCCTCCTTCAAGCCCGGCCGCATGTTGGCCTACAGCCGGCGCGAGACGCTCGAGATCCTGCGCGACCCGGTGCGGCTCGCGTTCGCGTTCGTCGGGTCGTTGGTCCTGATGCTCGCGTTCGGGTTCGGGATCACGACCGACGTCGAGAACATCCGCCTTGCTGCCCTGGACTTTGACCAGACGCCGGAGAGCCGGGCCTACCTCGCAGAGTTCGAGTCTTCTCCGTCATTCCTTCCCCAGCGGCCGATCCGCAGCCCGCGGGAAGAGGAACAGCGGTTACGGGCGAACGACATTTCGCTGGCCATCGAGATGCCCAACGGGTTCGGTCGCGATTTGAAACGGGGCGCAGGTCAGGAGGTCTCCGCCGTGGTCGACGGCGCCAACCCGTTCCGCGCCGAGACGATCAAGCAATACGTCGCGAGCGTGAATCAGCGTTTCCTTACCCGGAACCCCAACACCCCGCCCGTTGCCAGGTCACTTCAGCGCCGCGGGGCGATCCAGTCGCGCTACCTCTACAACCCGAGCTTCGAGAGCGTCTACGCCATCGTACCGAGTATCCCGCCGATCCTCCTGATCCTGATCCCGGCCATCCTCATGGCGGTGAGCGTCGTGAGGGAGAAGGAACTCGGTTCCATCATCAACTTCTACGTGACGCCCACAACGCGGCCTCGAGTTCCTGCTGGGCAAGCAGCTCCCGTACATCGCGATCGGGATGATCAATTATATCATCCTGATGATCATGGCCATCGTCGTTTTCCGGGTGCCGCTCAAGGGGAGCGGCCTGACGTTGACACTCTGTGCCTTGCTGTACGTGACCGCGACCACGGGGATCGGCCTGCTGGTCTCGACCTTCACGCCCAGCCAGGTCGCCGCGGTCTTCGTCACGGCGATCCTGACCATCCTGCCGACGACCCAGTTCTCCGGGCTGCTCCAGCCGGTCTCGACACTGGAAGGGCGGGCGCGCGTGGTGGGCTCGCTCTGGCCGACGACTTACTACATGCACGCGAGCGTCGGCGCGTTCACGAAGGCGCTGGGACCGCGCCTGCTGGCGGGCGACCTCCTTGCCCTGGCCCTCTTCATCCCGGTGTTGACCGTGCTGGCGGCCGTCGCCCTCAAGGGCCAGGAGTCGTGACCATGAAGCGGTTGACCAATATCTTCTGGCTCGGGACCAAGGAACTGCGGAGCCTCCAGCGCGACACCGTGCTCGTGCTCTTCGTCATCTACGCATTCACGTTCGCCATCTACACACAGGCGAAAGGAACGTCGTCCGAGGTCCACAACGCGTCGATCGCTTTTGTCGACGAGGACCAGTCCGCCCTCTCGAAGCGGATGTTCGAGTCATTCTACCCCCCGCGCTTCAAGCACCCGCACGTGATCAAGGCCGACGAGGCCGATCGATTGATGGATAACGGGAGTTACATGTTCGTTGTGGTCGTGCCCCCCCGCTTCGAAGCCGACGTCCGCGCGGGTCGCGGTCCGGAGTTGCAGGTCAACATCGACGCGACCGCCATGCAGCAGGCGAGCATCGGCGCCGGTTACATCCGGAACATCCTCACCGACCAGGTCTTGAGCTACCTCCAGAGATCGGAGAACAGGCCGGAGGTCCCCGTCTCGGTCGTCGTCCGCAAGGCCTACAACCCGAACGGGGACACATCGTGGTTCACCAGCATCGTGGCCATCATCAACCAAATCACCACGCTCACGATGATCCTGACTGGCGCGGCGCTGATCCGCGAGCGCGAGCACGGAACGATTGAGCACATGCTGGTCATGCCGCTCTCGGCCTTCGAGATCGCGCTCGCGAAGGTCTGGGCGAACGGACTCGTTGTCCTCGTCGCCGTCACCGCTTCGCTCTTCCTCGTGGTGCGGACACTCCTGGCGGTTCCCATCGCCGGGTCGCCCGCACTCTTCCTGGGGGGCGTGGTCCTCTACCTGTTCTTCGGGACCGCGCTCGGGATTTTCCTCGGGACGGTCACCCGGTCCATGGCACAGTTCGCGCTCCTGATCATCCTGGTGATCATCGTGCTCCAGTTGCTGTCGGGAGGAAACACGCCGATCGAGAGTCAGCCCGCGTGGATGCAGCGGCTCACGCTCGTCTTGCCTTCGCGGCACTTCGTCGCGTTCTCGCAGGCCATCATCTACCGAGGCGCCGGCCTGGAGACGGTCTGGCCGCAGTTCCTGGCCGTGACCGGCGTCGGGCTCGCGCTCTTCGTGCTGAGCCTGAGGCTGTTCCGTCAGTCGATCGCCGTCACCCGTTAAAGAGCACACACCGTCGGCCAGGACGGGCAACGCTGCACGGACCCCTCCGAGGCCACTCGCTTCCCGCAATATCGAGCTCAACCCTGGAGGTTGCGCGTGATTCGCAAAGACATCGTCGAGCTGTTCCGCGTCCCGGCCGGCAAGGCAGTTCGCCTGAAGGACTACAACCCGGGCTGGGCCCAGACCGAGGAAATGGAAGAGCTCGGGAAGGACGCACTCAGGGAGCGTGCCCAACAGATCCTGGGCCAGAATCTGGCGGACCTGGCCCAGGCCCAGGACCTCCTCTACGCCGACAACCGATGTTCCGTCCTGATCGTCCTCCAGGCGATGGACGCAGCCGGTAAGGACGGTACGATCAAGCACGTCATGTCCGGCGTGAACCCTCAGGGCTGCCAGGTTTTCAGCTTCAAGGCGCCGTCCGCCGAGGAACTGGACCACAACTTCCTCTGGCGTTACATGCGGTGCCTGCCCGAGCGAGGGCGGATCGGGATCTTCAACCGTTCGTATTACGAAGACGTCCTCGTTGTGAGGGTCCACCCCGAACTGCTGGCGGCGCAGCGACTGCCGGGCGGTGCGGTCAGGAAGAAGTTCTGGCGGCGGCGCTACCAGGACATCAACGCGTTCGAACGGCACCTGGCCCGGAACGGGACGGTCATTCTCAAATTCTTCCTGAACGTCTCCAAGGACGAACAGAAGCGGCGTTTCATCGAGCGGCTCGACCGGCCGGACAAGAACTGGAAGTTCTCCGCGTCCGACCTGGCTGAGCGCGCTCACTGGGGCCGGTACATGCGGGCGTACTCGGACTGCCTGTCGGCCACCAGCACCAAGTGGGCCCCCTGGTACGTCGTCCCGGCCGATCACAAGTGGGTCACGCGGGCCGTCGTGGCCGACGTTGTCACCACTGCGATCCGGTCGCTGGACCTGAAATACCCCGAGTTGACCGACTCGCAGCGGGAGCACCTGGCCGAGGCACGACGTCAGCTCTCGGCCGAGTGATCCCGGACCATCCGGGGAGATGAGGCATTGTTCCACGCGACGACAGATCGACGCAGCCGATTGGGACGTTGGAGCGGATGAGGGTCTCGAGGGTGTGATGGAGTTGCTGGGACCAGGCCTGGACGGGGGCCATGCAGTGGTCGGCGTGGGAGAGGATGTGGGCGAGCCAGACGGTGGCGAGTCCCTGGTGAAGGGGATGGGCGGGGAAGTGTCGGTCGAGGATTTCGGGGAGTTTGAGCTTGAAGAGCAGGCCCAGAAGCAGGGGCACGTCATCGACGCGTTCGTGGGTCAGTTCGAGGGTGGCGTCCACGGTGGCTCTCCAACGAGGTGGTGGGCAAAGCCCTCGTTGTGTCGCGGTGGGCGGACTGTCTGGAATGATCTATGAATCTACAAGTAAAAATATTTTATTTCAATAAATTATGTGAATATCTAATTGATTGTTTTGGGTACGTCTGATCCGCGAAATCGGAGTGATGCGTTGTTCGGACCGGGAATTACGGGTTTTGGATTTTCTCTCTACTTATACGATCATTTCCACCAGTGATAAAACGGTAAAGGTGTGGGCTGCGCAGACCGCCATGAGACCGCCGGCAAAGCGCTGGGAAAGACGACGGAAAGCTACAACCTGGGACAACCGCGTTACGACTTGGAGAAGCCGCGCGGCTAGGGCCTGGTGGAGCGGGTCACCGGTACCCAGTCCTAACCTATCCGCACGTGATTGCTTATAATGTTCTAGTAGGCCACTTATTCTGAAAATGGACGCAGGTCGGTTTCAGAGTGCTCGTCTCTGAAACCGACAAGCATTCCCCCTGCGGTCCGGTCAGGAGATGCCGACCAGCACCTCGCCGCTCTGGAGGTCGACTTTGTCCTTCTTCGTCGCGGTCAGGCTGGCGAAGAACCAGTCGAGGCCGTCATCGCCTTCCAGATGATCCGACACACCGTCGTCGAGCACGGTGGCGGCTGAGAGGTAGTAGTGGGCCGTGTAACTGCCGTTTGGATTGACAATCTGCCCGCTCATCGACACCGGGGCGTTCTGCAGGTCGGCGACGCGCTGGAGGTATGAGTCGGTGGAGTTCCACTCCTCCAGGATCGCCTCCAACGCGAGCAGGTTGTAGTCGTAGCTGGTGGTGCCGCCGATCAGGATGTCGCTGTCGTCGTTTCCTTCGAGGTGTCCACCGCCCGGGCCCGCGATGAGGAGATTCCTGCCGCTGCCTCCTTGCAGGTGGTTGTTCCCACCAGTGCCGCCGACTTCCACGGTCGGGCCGCCGCCCCCCTCGATGTGGACGTTGGACCCGTTGCCGCCGAACAGGAAGGCCGGCAAGGTCAGGCCGTTGTCCACCTGGATGTGCTCGTTGTCTGCCTGGCCATAGACCACCAGGGCGCTGAGGCCCGCCAGCGGCGTGGTGGTCGGCGTGTTGCCGTCGTGCAGGTCCACCGTGATCTGACCTTTGGACAGCGTCACTTCGATATGGCTGCTGGCCGCGGTACCTCCGACAAACAGGTCGGTCAGGCCAGGGTTGAGCGGGTCGGCCTCGCGTGCCACGGTTTGGACGGTCTGCGTCAGGTTCGTGCTACTACCGCTGATGAAATTGCCATCGCTGTTGTTGTAGACCGCCTGAATCGTGTGGCTCGCTCCCGACAGGAATGCGTCCGGAGGGCTGACGACGTGGCCGGCGGCGTCCACGGCGACCGGCGCGCCGAAGTTGCTGCCGTCCACGACGAACTGGACGTTGCCCGTCGGTACAAAACTGCTGCCGCTGGTAATGTTGCTTACCGTGGCCGCGAAGGTGACTGGCTGGCCGTAGACCGACGGATTGGCCGAGGAGATCACGACCGTGCTGGTGGCGGCAGGCGTTACCTTCTGGCCGCCCGGCAGGGTGTTGTTGCTGGTCTGGAAATTGCCATCGGCGTTGAGATACAAGACCTGAATCGTATGCGGACTGCTGTTGACAGCCAGCGTGTTGAGACTGGTCGTGGCCTTGCCGGTGGCGTCCAGCGCCACGGGACTGCCGAAGTTACTGCCGTCCACGACGAACTGGACGCTGCCCGTCGGCACGAAACCGCTGCCGCTGGTGGTGTTGCTCACCGTGGCCGTGTAGGTCACAGCCTGGCCGTAGACGGAGGGATTCAGCGAGGAAACCACCGCCGTGCTGGTCGTGGCGGGTGTGACGTTCTGGCCGCCCGGCAGGGTGTTGTTGCTGGTCTGGAAATTGCCATCGGCGTTGAGATACAAGACCTGAATCGTGTGCGGGCTGCTGTTGACCGCCAGCGAGTTCAGACTGGTCGTGGCCTTGCCGGTGGCGTCCAGCGCCACGGGACTGCCGAAGTTACTGCCGTCCACGACGAACTGGACGCTGCCCGTCGGCACGAAGCTGCTGCCGCTGGTGGTGTTGCTCACCGTGGCCGTGAAGGTGACGGCCTGGCCGTAGACGGAGGGATTCAGCGAGGCAACCACCGCCGTGCTGGTCGTGGCGGGTGTGACGTTCTGGCCGCCCGGCAGGGTGTTGTTGCTGGTCTGGAAATTGCCGTCGGCGTTGAGATACAAGACCTGGATGGTGTGCGGGCTGCTCGTGACGGCCAACGTGTTGAGACTGGTCGTGGCCTTGCCGGTGGCGTCCAGCGCCACGGGACTGCCGAAGTTGCTGCCGTCCACGACGAACTGGACGCTGCCCGTCGGCACGAAGCTGCTGCCGCTGGTGGTGTTGCTCACCGTGGCCGTGAAGGTGACGGCCTGGCCGTAGACGGAGGGATTCAGCGAGGCAACCACCGCCGTGCTGGTGGTATCCGAATTGACCGTCAGCTTGCCGTCGACATAGGTGATGGTGTAATTGCTCAGACCGCTGCCCGCGGCGGCGAACGGAACGATGTTGTAGATGCCCGCCGTCGCCGACGCCGGTGCCCCGCTGCTGGACTCGGCCACGGCAGCGATGGTATCGCCGTTGACCAGCCCGGTTTCTGTGAACGCGGTGCCGGAGAAGGTCACCGTCTGCCCGTAGAACTTGGTCGTGCTGTTGGCTGTGATCCGCAAGGACGCCTGGCTGACCGTCAGGCTCAGACTGTCTTCGCTGCCCGTAAAATTCCCGGTCGAAATGTAGACGGCATTGACCGACGCATGGACGCCGGCGGCCAAGGTCGAGGTGGTAAACGTCGAGGTTGCGCTGTTGCCACTGCCGCTGAGGAGAGTTCCATCACCCAGGAAGGTCGACCCGTCATAGAACTTGACGCTGCCTGTCGGCACTCCGGCGCCGTTGTCGCTGATGGTGGCGGTGAAGGTCACCGACTGACCGTAGGTCGACGTACCGCCGGTGCTTGCGGCAATGGTCAGGCTGGTCGGGTGGCTGCCGGAGATAAAAATCTTCCCCGGTGGCGCGTACACGTGGAGCTGACCGTTGACGTTGACGTTAAGGAACCTGGAGGGTGAGCCCACGGTACCTGTGCCCACCTTGAGCACGGTGTTCCCGGGCGTCGAGATCTGCGTCCCGATGCCGGTGCCGAGGATGCTTTCCTGCGCGGTGATGTTCACCGGCCCCCCGGCGGTTAGCTGGTTCAGGGTCAGGTCCTGAGAAGCGCCCTGAATCGTGATCGACCCGGCTGCGTTCGCATTCAAGCTGCCGGTGGCCGAGATGAAGACCTGTGGGGTCGGCGAGACCTCGATCCCCGTGGACGTGACGACCACGTCCTCAGGAGCCGTCGCGTTGGCGAGTGCCGCGATCTGGGCCGCGGTGAGGGTGCCGGAATTCAGGTCCGTCTGCGTGATGGCCGTCGGCGAGCCGATCTGGCCGATGCTGCCGGCGCTCGCGTTCAGCGTCACGTTCTTCCCGGCGATGTTCGGCGTGAGGAGCCCGACCGGCGGGCCGGCATAGGGGTCCACGGCCACCTGGGCGACCGAGTACATCAACTGGGGCGTGGTCCAGGCCGCGTTGCTCTCGAGGTCGGCCTGCTGTTGTGCGGTGGCCTGATAGCTGAATGCCGGGTTGAATGTCTGGAAGTCCGCCGAATTCATCCACCCCGCGCCGAGGTTCTGGTTGAAGAAGGTGACGTAGGCCTGATACTGGTTGTTAACATATGTTTGCACCTGGGCGTCGGTCACCTGGGCCGGGTCGAGTTCAGCAGTGAGGGTCCCGGGGCCGCTGATCGTCGCGGGTTCAGAAAGTGTCATGCTGCCGGTTGAACTGTCGATGGCCTGGATCGTCGTCCCGGTCGGGATGCCGGGGCCGCTGACGGCCTCACCGCTGACGAGCCCCGCCGTACTGCTCATGCCCGTGACCAGAGGCGACCCGTTTGCCAGTGTGCCGCTGAACGACGTGAGGCCCGCCAGCGCGCGGTAGTGTGATAGGCCCTGGGCGTTCAGTGTGAAAACACCGTCCAGGACGCTGCCGTTGGCGAGCAGTTGCCAGTACGCCGCGTAATCGGAGTTGACCTGATGCTCGAAGGCGGAGATCGTCTGATGTGACTGCGCGTCAGCGGAGTCGGTCAGATGCAGGGTCTGCCAGACGATCTGGCTCTGTTGGTTGTCGACCAACTGGGTCCACGTCGGTACCGGGTCGTTGAGGATACTGCCGCCGGGCGCGTTGAGGGAAACATTGCCCTGCGTCGAGGCGATCTGACCGACCTGGAGATCGCCGCTGGACTGGGTCAGGCCGATGTCTCCGAGCGCGGTGACGTTGACTTCTCCATTCGCCTGAATGACCAGCGGCACGGCCGCCGAGCCGATCTCGCCCTCCGAGGAAGTGAGCGTGATCTTGTTCCCGGAGACGTTGACAAGCCCGCCAGGCAGGCCAGGTGCCTGGTCGAGGCCGCCGGTCGCGTTGATGACGATATCACCCGTACTGGTAACCGTGTTGAGCAGCGCCCCGGAACCGAGATTCAAGTACACGCCCTGGCTGCCGGCCTGGATGCTGAGCACCCCCCCATCCGTGAGACTCGCGTTCACGGCCTGGGTTGCGGTGCCGACTCCCCCAGTCACGACCAGGTTGAGGTTGTGGGATGTCAGGGTTGAGGCGGTCGAGTCTTCAGTGATGCTCGGGGCGGTGATGGTTGTCGTGCCGTTGGGATTGACGATATTTCCCGCCAGGGTGACAGCGGCGTTCGACGTGATCGTGACCGAGCCCTGGGGTGCGCCTGAGAAACTGATGCTGATAGGGTTATCCGCCGCGACGGAGTCGGTCAGGGTGAGGTACGCATCCGCGGCATAGTAGTAGACCCACGGGAGTTCGATGTCCCCGGTGCCCGCATGAGGGTTGGTCCCTGTGGTATAGTCACCCACCGGTATGGGGGTTGGCGCAAATCCATAATCATAATTACCGTTAACTTGGTGATAAATATAAATTGCTGGGACCCAATAATCCACGCCGCCGGTGATCGTTTCCTCGAAGGCGGGACCACCCGGCTGCCCCTGGACCAACTGACCGAACGGCGTACTGCTGCCGCCGATAACGGGGGTCGGAGCGCCGGTCGCATCGAGGTAATACCATGGGTCATTCGCGGTGGTCACGCCACCGAAAGGCACAGCGGACCAATCCGTACTATCCTGTGCTGGGTCGACCGTCCGGGAGAAATCTGCCTGAAGCTGCCATTGGAACCGCAGGCCGCTTGATGGGGAGTAACTCGTCGAGGTCGCTGTCGTCCCCTGGGGGTTGGCGGCGAGTGTCAGGATCGCCCCGTTGGGAATCGACGTTCCGAAGGCAAGGGTCCCGGTTGGCGTGACCGTGACCGTTGCGGTGGACGGGCCAGTGTACGTGTCGATGGTCCCGGCCGGATTGTAGACGTACAGTGTCTGCTGGGTAGCGGCGGGCCGTGTCGTGTCGATGATATCAACGACGCTTGTCGGAATCTCGTTCAGCGCCCGCTCCCCGCGTTCACGTTGCTCACCTGCACGGGGAGCCCCGTTTCGTTCTGGACCGTCACCTGGCCATTGCCGTTGTTGACGTGAATGTTCCCCGACTGACCGCTGGTATTGATGATGGCGCCATCGAGCGAGAGATAGCCGCCGCCAGAAGAGGCGTTCACGTTATTAACAATAATTTTCTGCGTTATCGCGTCCCATTGGGACGAGGGAACCGGGGCTATCCCGAGCGCTTTTTCCGCATCCGTCTGGGGCCAGAATGTCAGAGAGTAGAACCCGGGGAGATCGCCCTTCGTCGGCGATGGAATGCCGGCGATGTAATCCGCCTGATCCGCAGCGATGGTGCTCGTCAGCGACGACGGCAGATCAAGCGACCAGTTATTGGGCAGGCCGACATCGATGGTGCTGTCGAGATCGATGACGCTGGCCTTGATGAAGACTTTTCCGGCATTGATCGCACTCGAAGCCCCGCTCGGGGTCGCGGGGGCGCCACCGGCGGTGAGGGTCACGCTACCGCTGGACGTCGCGGGCGCGGAAAGCAACAGGAGAGGAAGGATAGGGTCAATGGCCGCGATGGTCGTCCCGACCGGGATGCCGGGGCCGGAGATTGGCTCCCCGACGAGGAACCCGTTCGTATTGCTGACGAAGATCTGATTCGAATTGTTCGTCAGTGTCCCGGTGAACGTCTGCGTCTGCACCTGGAGCGTCTCGACCGGAACCACGGGGAAGTAGCCCTCGTCCGGAGCGCCGTTACTACCACCCATCTCGTAGGACGTCCCATCTGGACTTTCTGAAGCCGCCACCGTCGAGGTGATCGTGGTATTGTCGCCCGTGTTGAAGCCGTAGAAGATCAGACTGGTGCCGGCTTCGCGAACTTGCCCATTTGCCCCCTGCGTAAGTTGTGGTACGAGTGGTTCGAGATATGAGCCATTTGTGCCAATGAAGGATTGGGGAGGCGTTTCGCCAACCTTGCCGATGAGGGACTGGGTGAACGCCTCGGCATCGATCTGGCCGGCGAGCGGATTGGCGCTGGGGACGAACGCCCCGTTGGCGTTGAACTCAGCATTGGCCACGAAGGCGACTGCGGCGTCCCACGATGGATTGGGCGTGGTGGCGGGGTTCCCGCCCGGCCAGATCATGCTCGAGTTAAACGCCGAGTACGGGGAGGAGCCGGTGAATTCCGTCCCGTAGGAGGGAGGGCCGTCGGGGATGTTCACGACCAATGCGCCGTTCGGCGCGGAGATGTCGACCTGGTTGGCGTTGATGGCGGCCAGCTGGATGATCGAACCGAATGCGTCGTAGACCGAGACTTGCCCGCCCAGATTATTCACGACGCCGGTCACGAATACCGCCGGCCCGGAACTCGTGGTGCCCACCGACTGGTCATAGAGTTCCTGGATGTTCACGACCGGTGTGCCGCCCTTGTTTACCTGATGGGTTTGCATCCCAGCGGGGGCGGCCGTTGCGTTACCGGTGAAGACGATATTGCCAGCGGCGAGATCCGGGATGACGATCGGGCCGAGCACGAGGTAGTCAGGACTGTTGTTGGTGATCTTGATTGTGGGCGTGCCGTAGGCGTTGATGCTGGCCGCGCCCAGAAGGGTATCGGCAGTCACCGTCACATTGCCGCCGTTGGCGGTCAGCGGCAAGGACGAGGTCCCGAGTGTCATGGCGTTGACCGGCGTTGAAGAAACCGTGCCGAGGAGCACCTGTTTAGCCGACGCGCTGATGGTGCTGTTGTTGATCGCAGAGGACGGATCGAAGCTGCTCGAGAAGGAGAAGGCGGGGCTCGCCACGGGGATCGGAGAATCGGGTTCGCTGAAGACCGGGGTTTGACCATTGCCGGCTATCGTGATGTCGAGCTCGTCGAAGATTCCCGCTGTGATGGTCCCGTTCAGGGTTACGGTCGAAGTGGTTGTGCTCTTGGGCGTGCTGTTACCGTTCGTCACCGGGATGAAGCCGAGCTCGTAACCGTGGCCGATCCCGACCGCCGTCGCACTGGGGGTGCCGTGGTCCGCCGCCAGGGTGATGTTCGCCCCGCTGTAGATCAGATCGTTCGCCGCGATGGTCAACGCCGCGTTGCTGTTGAGGTTGGTGGTCGCCGAGTGCTCGGAATCGCGACCAGGCTGCGGGAGTACGACTGGCCATTGGCCGAGCCTATGATGCTCGATGGGTCACTCCCGGCAGTGGGGTCATCACCGGCGGTGAGGTTGATGTTCTGATAAGCGGTCAGGTTCGTATATTGACCAAGTGTGACTATCTCGTTCGCCGTCACATCGGTTGTTGCGTTGGAGCTGGCCACCGCACCGATGACTCCCCAGGTGTGAGCTTCGCTGTCGGTCGAGGCATTCACCCGCGAATGGGTACCGATCCCGATGTTCTGATTGGTCATGAAATCGTCGTGGCCGGTGGCCGACGAGCTGGTCATGACCTGGTTGTTAAGCGTGGCCGAGAGCGACGAATCGGTGCCGGCACCCTCGATCGCGCCGCCGGACGACAGGGTGACCTGGTCGCTCGTGGTGAGGACGCTCGAGGCTGTCAGGAAGATACCGGACGTTGGGCTGGGGACAGGGCTCTCCACGTTGATGCTCACCGAACTTCCGATCGCGACGGTGGACGCACCGACGAGAGTCGTCGTGCTCTCCGCCGCCGTGCCGTTGACGACGCCGCCCGCCCCGGCTGCGATGGTATTGCCGTTCGTGGGAACGCGCTCGCTATAAGTGTTCAAAGCCGCGATGTTCACGGCATCCGTGGCGAAGATGCTGACGTTGTTCGCGACCGAAACGATCGCCGTGGTTTTGTCGGTGTTGTTGGCGTAGGCGCCACTGCCGCCGACTACGGCGGCGTTAATGGAATTGATGTTGGGCACGAAGCCGCTGTTGTTGGTGGCGGTGACGTCGACCGTGGTCGCCAGGATACTCCCGCCGCCCAGCCCCGACGAGACCGTCGAGTTGTCGCTTGTGGTTCCTTCCACGGCGTGGCCCGCGATGATACCACCGCTGCCCGCGACGGCCGTGACGTCGTTTTCGTCGGTCCCATTCGCAATCACGCTGAGCGTGCCCGTGAGCATCGTGCTCCCCCCCGAACCCATCTGGGCGGAGGTGTCGACCGCGGAGCTGGCGGTCGCCACGTCGATGCCGATCGCCAGTACCCCTCCCACCGCCACGCCGGTGGAGCTGGCGGACTGATCGCTCGAATTCGTGGCCGCGATCGTGACGTCCCCCCCCGTGAGGGTCACATTTTTGCCCGTGTAAGCCTGGACCATGCCGCTGCTGGCGGCGCTGCTGACGGCGGCGTTGACGTCCGCGAGGATTCCGCCGGAGCCCGCGGTCGCCGACGCCTCGGCCGTCGGGCCGTTGCCGGCTTGACGTTGGGCGTCCACGGTCAACGTCGGGGCCGAAACGGTCACTCCATCGCCAAGGTAGCTCGATGTGGTCCCGAAGGCGTTCGCGACGCTCTTGGCCGCGTCGACGGAGAGGATCCCGGCATCCACGCCAGTGACTGTTGCGCTGGCGTGCGGTGTCATGTTGGCCATGACCGTGACGCTACCCGGCGAACTGACGATCGGCGTGCCCGGGGCCGCGACCGTCCCCGGTGCCAGGTCAATGAAGGCCGCGACGGTCTGCTGAGTGGGGTCGCTACTGCCCACTGTGGACTGGGCCGATGCGCCACTGACCGTGATGGCTCCGATTCCCAGGGCAAACGTTTGCGCACCGGACGACAAGGCGCCGTCGGCCTCGACGTTCAGTGAACCGGCCGACACGTTACTGTTCTTACCGGCACCAATGTAGGCGTGAGTCTGACCGTCGTCGTTGGCGCTGGCAAGCAGCGCAGCGACCTGGAGCAGACCGCCGGCCCCCCCCTGGGCCTGCGCCTGGGCGGTGCCGGTGGAACTGGCGACGATGTCGATCGCGTTGGTCACGGCGAGAGTAACCCCCGGCGTCCCCGCCGTCGGGGTCGCGTCGGTGCCGGCAAAGGCCTCGGTCACCGAGGTGATGCTCGCCGTCGCGTTCGCGCCGGTCCCGCTGATCAAACCGCCGCCCACGGCCGTGAGGGTCGCCGCGGCGTTCTCGTGAGCGGTTGCGTGAATCTCGAGTGATGCGGCGTGCACCGTCGCTCCTGGCCCGGCGAAGGCACGCGTCGCACCGCCGATCGTCGCGTTGTCGAGGAAGGCCCCGATGTCGATCGCGCCGAACGCGCCTCCCGCGACATTGCTGGTGGCGGAGGATGTGGAGGTGGCCACGATCGAGACATCGCCCCCCGGCACGCTGATTTGCGTGCTCGCGCCTCCTGCCTCGGCGCCGAGGTACGCCTCGGTGATCCGATTCACGGTCACGGTGGCGCCCGCGCCTGCGCCGCCGACAAGGCCGATGGCCAGGCTCAGGCCGACCGGCAGATTCGCCTGGTTGTCGCTGGTCGCGTGGACGTCCAAGCTGGCCGCGTCTACCGTGCTGGCCCCGTCGACAAAGGCGAGGGTTGAGCCGCCGATGTTCACAATCGGAACCAGCGCCGAGATGCCGAAGCCCTCGGGACCGACACTCGCCGCGGCGGCCGACGCACCGGCGGTCAGGCTGGAACTGGCCGTGATCTGCGTGGCGCCCAGCGAGCCCAGGGTCGCGTTACTGGCATAGGCCTGCACCGTATTCAAGATGGTCGAAGTGGCTGTGGCACCGGCGGCCGCGCCACCGATGCCGATAGCGGTCGCGATGCCGATCGACGTGGCACTCACGTTTCCTGTGGTGCTGGCGGTGATGGTCAGGCGCCGTTGGTGGACTGGACCGAGCTGCCGTCGACGTCGGCGGACACCTGGTTGTCGATCGTATTGAGTGTGACCGAGAGGCCGGCCGCGATGGCAAATGTCCCGACGGCGAGCGACCCCGCGGCCACGTTGGCATCCACCGAAGACGTATCCGCCGAGACGACCTCGACGTTTCCTTGTGCCGTCACCGAGGACCCATTCTCCACCGCCGCCTGCACCGTGTCCTGCACGGAATTGGTTGCCCCCGCCCCCGCGCCTGACGCGGCGACCCCGATCGGGATCGGCGCGGCACCTCCTCCGGAAACGCCGAGGGAAATCGACAACGCGATCACCAGGGCATCGGTGCTATTCTGCGTCGTCGCGGTGACTGACAAGCCCCCGATCGTGGAGACACTCGAGTCGTCGATATCGGCCACGACCTGGTCGGAAATCGAGTTGACGGCGACCGACGCGCCGACGGCAAGGCCGACGCCGATGCCCAGGCCCGCTGCTCCGAGGGCAAGTGCCCCGCCGTCGGCACTGGCATCGATGCTCGCCGAATCGAGCGCCTGGACTGTGACGTTACCGTCGCCCAGTTGCTCCACACTGGTCCCATCCTTGATGGAGGCCGACACGACGTTCGAGATGGTGTTGGTCGAAACCGCGCCGGCCCCAGCGCCGGCGGCGGAGATGCCGCCGCTCGCTACCGAGGTGGCGAACGCCGCACCGACGCTTTGTGTCTTGATGGTGGAAGACTCGACGGCCTGGATGTCGATCGCATCAATGACCGCGACCGTCGAATGGTCGAGGAATGCCTCGACATCATTGCCCACCTGGTTGACCGTGGCGGAGCCGCCCATCGAGACGGCCGTGGTCAAGCCCAGAACATCGGCGAGTGCCACGCTCAGGGCCACGGCGATCGACAGGGCGCTGATCTGAGAAGCGTCGGTGGCGGTCACGGACAGGCTCTGGGCCTGCAGGCTGTCGCAGTCCTGGACGTAGGCCTGGATCGTGTTGTGGATGTAATTGCCCGAACCCGCGCCGGCACCACTGAACGCCAGGCTCAACTGCTTGGTGTTGGTAAACACGGCGGCGCCCGCCACCGTCACGGCATCAATGGTCGAACGGTTCTCGGCCGCGATGTCGATGGGGACGTTGCCGCTCACCGTGGCCTGGTCAAGATACGCCGTCACGGTGCTGGTCACATTGTTGACGGCGACCGATGCCCCCACGGCGATGGCAACCCCGGCGGCCTGGTTGCCGCCCAGGCTCAAGGCAATGGCGGCGCCGCCGCCGTCGGCGTCGATCTTGGAGTTGTCCGTGGCCGTCAGGCTCACCGCCTTGTTCGCATGCACCGCGCTGTCGTTGATGTACGCCTGGGTCACGCCCCCGATCGAATTGAGCGAGACAGAGGCCGCCACGTCCACCGTGATCGACGCGTTGACTTTGAGACTCGTGAGCGGGGAAGTGCCGACCCGGCCGCCGCGATCGTGACGGCCATCACCTCACCCTGGCGCTCGGCGTCGAGACTGATGCTCCCGGCATTGGTGACCTGGGCCCCGATCAGGAAGGACGCCGTCGTTAGATCGAGCGTGTTCTGGCTGACCGAGCCGGCAAGAGCTGCCGTGATCATGTTTAATGCCGCCAGGCTCACGGAACCGGTCACGGCGAGGATACGGGTGTCGTTCAGGCTAGAGAGCTTGAGATCGCCTTGCGCCAGATCAATCGGGGCATTATCATTGATATAGCTTGCCGCGGTGTCGGTCACCTCGTTCACACCAACCGCGCCGGCAACGCCCACCGACACCGGCAGCGGTCGGTTTGCGGGGCCGATCGACGCTGCGACCTGTCCGGTCGAAGTTTTGCTGGCCAGCTCGGGGTCAACAACGGCCCCGGCCACCGCCACGCCCAGGAGGTTGCCGGTGTTCTCCGCGTCCAGGCTCAGGCCGGTTGCATCGATGACGGTTCCGGCGTTTCCCACCACCGGGGGAGTCGCCATCGACGGGGCGCCGATGTACGCCTCGGTATCGCGAGTGACGAAATTGACCGCCGCGCTGGCTCCCACGCCGACGACTCCGGCAACCTGGGCCGCACCTGCAATGCTGTAATCGTTGAGATCGCTCTTCGACTTGACGTCCACCGGGCCGCCGTAAACCTTGACGCCGCTTTCCAGATTCGCCAGGGTGGATGAAACCTGTGTCACGATGGTGACGGCGCCGCTCAACCCGAAAACTCCCGACGCTCCGCCCGCCAGGGCGAGATTGACAGCGACCGTGTTTTCGCTCGCCCCAAGTCCCAGGCCGCCGCCTGTGCCCGTCCCCGTGTGCACCATGGCCCCGTCATCGATCTGCGCGACGGTCGTGCTGTCGACCGTCTGCAACAGAATGGACCCACCGGCGCCGACCAGGCCCGCCTGGTTTCCAAATGGCGAGATCGGACTGCTCTTCGACTTTGCAGCGGCCCGCAGACCCGTCGGGTCAAGCTGCAGCTTGATTACCCCCGAAAGGTTGAGCAGGGTCATCGTCGTATCGGCGAAGACACCGACGTACTGGCTGTCCGTGGGATGCTTCTGGTTGATTTGTGCGCCGGTACCAATAATCGCTTCGGAGTCGTTCGTATAGTTCGCTATTCCGAACGAGCCGGTGACCGAGACCTGCGCAGGCAGGCCAGCCGTCGTGCTCGAACTGTTGGCCCAGACGTTCATCAGCAAGTCGAGGCCGCCGCGGCCGTTCAGAGCGTTGGAAAGCTGCTGCATCCAGGCGCCGCTCGTCGGACTCGCGATGCTGAAGCTACTGGGATTGAACGGCAGGAACTGCGTCAGGTCGGGGTACGTCAACTCGGACAGGACCGACAGTGCATTCACGGCATCGATCTGTGCTCCGGAGTCCACCGTGGCAAGGACGGTATTGTCGTAAGACCCATAGGCCACAGCCACGGCAATCGCAACGAGCTTCCCGCCGATCTGCGGCGTGATCACCTGGCCATCGGCGATCACCTGTTCGTAATTCTGCGACGACGCGCTGATCGTGACATCGGTGTCGCTCTGAAGCACGGCGGTGCTGCTGATGGTCGCTGATACATTATGTGTAACGATATTAATTGCAACTGCGCCCACCGCCGTGGCGGGCGCGGCCGTCCCCACGTTCGTTTGTTTGCCCAGGAGGCTCTTCGCGATCATGTTCGGCGCCGGCGGGATGTAGGCCATCAGGATCTGACTCAACGTGGGTGAGCCACCCACCTGCGATTCGGTCTTCTGCGTGTCCTGTGCCGAGAGCGACGCAAGCACATTGATCCCGGGAGTCTCGTTGTTCGTCGTGAAGTATTGCACCAGGTTGGGGTCCGCCAACTGTGCGGCGCTGAGCGTCAGGGGGATGGCCGCCGCGTTCTGGGCTCCCAGTAGTGTGTCCGAGAGCCGGATATGGTCGGCGTCGACCTTGGTGACGTAATACTGAGACCCATCTTGCAGGCCACCGATGGGCGGCGTGCCGAGTGCGCCCGTTGAGGCCCGCTCGAAACCTTGCGCCGAACCCGTGCCGGTCGAGGTCAAGGTGATCGGCGTCGACGGGGTCGATGGGTTGGCAAGCTCAAAGCTGTTGCCGTCCGCGCCCGCGATCACGACGTACTGCTGGCCGTCGACGAGCCCGCCGATCGGCGTACCGCCGCCGGTGAGGTAGGTGACCTGATCGCCCGTCTTGAAGCCGTTGTCCTCCAGCCAGATGGTGCTGTTAGCGAGGTTGACGGTCGGTTGCAGCAGGGGATCGAACTGGAAGACCTGGTCGCCGAGAGAAAACTCCTGGAAGCCGGTGTTCAGAGCCAAGGGCACCAGGTCGATGGGTGTGTTGGGGGCAGTGGTCAAGGCCAACTGGATATGGTCGGGATCCTTGACGATCACCGCATAGGGTCCCTTGGTCAGTCCGCCGATCGGGTCGCCGTCGCCGGGGTTGTACTGGACGACCTGGCCGGTCACCAGGCCATTTCCCGGCAGCTCGATCGTGTTGGCGGCATAATCCACCACGGGAGTGGTCTGCGATGTATCGATTGTGGAGACGAAGGTGTCTGTCTCCAGGCTCTGCTGGGACCCTCCGGCACCGCCGGAGAGCGGGATGAAGATGCCCGCGGATGCATTCTGCCGCGTGAGCGCGAGCCGCAGCAGGTCGTTGCTGACGCGGATCGCGTAATAGGTATTGCCCGAGACCAGACCGCCGACGGCCGGGCGCCCGCCGTGTCGTAAACGACCTGCTGGCCGGTCGCGAGTTGATGGTCCTGGATGACCAGCTCGTTATCCTGGGTGTCGACCGCGCTCGTGCTGAAGACGTGCGCCGTGCCGGTGCCGCTGGATGTGAGGTGGATGATCACCCCGTTCAAGGCATTGTCTTGCGTTGTCGCAAGCTGGATATCCCCGTTACTCGTCAGCACGACGTAATAGACGCCCCCCTCGGCCAGTCCGCCGATCGGTGTGCCGCCGCCGGCCGAGTAGGTGACGCGCTGGCCGGTGACCAGATTGGTACCGTCCGGCATGTAAATCGTGTCATTAGCGATGGTGGTCGGCGTGGCATTCGGGTTGAAAGTGACGTTGACAACGGCCGGCGAGAAGAGCGAAGACCGGTTGACCGCAACCGGAGTCGTCGTCCCCTGCACAACGTTGTACGTGACCAGGTCGCCGGTCTGGAATGTATTCCCGGGGAGATACAGGGTGCCGTCGGTCTGGACTGCTGTCGCGGGGCTGAACGTCACGGGCGACGCGTTGTATCCCAGCATCAGCGTGCCGGTCGGCGCGGGCGGTGGCGCGTTTCGAACCGGCCGGCGGGAGGGGCGCCGAGAAGTGCACGATATACTCGTTGGTGGTGCCCGGCAGCAATTGCGGATCTGCCCCCGCATTCGCCTCGATCTGGGTCAGCAACTGGATATGGTTGGCATCGACCACATGCACGGTGTAGTCGCCCTGGGGCGACAAGCCAAGGAGCGACCAATCGGAGGACGTGACTGCCGTGACCGGCTGAAACTCGGTGAACCCGTGCGCCGGGAGCGTGATGATGCCCGTGTTCAGGTCGATCGCGCTGGCGTCCGCGGATTCGACCGACCTCGTGGAGAGTGTGTTGGTCACACGGGGATCGATCCCCGTGGCGTCCAGCGCGATGCTGGGCGCAGCCGCAAGCTGGATCGTGTTTGGGTCCTTCACGATCACATAGTAGGTCTGGCCGTCGGTGAGCCCGCCGATGGGAGCAAGCGGCGTCGGCGTGCCGAACGGATTGGATGGATCGGGGGGAGCGGCCGCGTTGTAAACAATGGCTTGCCCCGTCGTCAGTCCGTGGTTCGGGATCGTGATGGTGTTGTTTGTCTGGTTGACCTTCGAAAGATTCACGTCGAGAACGTTGGCGATGCCCCCTGCGGTGATGTGCCCATCGACCTGGGACAGAACCGTGGTCTTGTCGGTTCCCATCGTGAAACCGATGCTGCCGGTACCGTCACCAAACGTGGCCGCGCCAGCCCATGCGTTGTTGGTGACGTTCCCGGTCGCATTGACGTCCACATTGCCCTGTGCGTTGATCTGGACGTTCTGGCCCACCAGCGCCTGCGCGGTGGTGTCCGTGTCCGTCACCCCGATGGCGACCGAAGGAAAATAGGTCGTTCTGCCGCTGATCGTCTTTCTGGGGCCGGTGCCGAACGATGCGTTCGACGCAGTGAAGGCCTGAACGGTCGCGGACGTCGTCGCCTCGGACGTTACGTCAACACTGCCGCCATCCGAGGTGAGTGTGGTCGTCCCGTTGATCAGCGTCTCGGAGCTTCCCACCGCCTCCGCGTAGCCCGCGCTGTATGGAATCACGGTGAGCGGGTTTTTGGGATTGGGTTTGGCGACCGTCGCGTTGTAACCTCCACCCGCCGGCGCGTTGCTGGTGACGTTGACCGTCGAATCGACGGTCACGTCGCCGGTCGTCGCGTGAATCGTGGAGCCAGTCACGGTCACGGTCGCGCCCGCACTCCGTTCCTGAACGGAGACCGCGGAGAGCACCGGCGGTCCCACGGGCAGCAAGTTCGTGGTGGGGCTAAAAAGCAGGTTGTTCACCAGGTTGTAAGCCGTCCCGGTGAGGGCGTTCGCATCCTGGGCATTCGCCTGGATCGCGACGCCCGTGCCGTCGATCGTGGCATCCACGATCGTGACAGTGGCGGTTTTGCTTTGCAGACTGAGCAGAGATACGGCCAGTAGCTGCGTCTGGCTGGATTTTTGAGCCGTCAAGGTGATCTGGCCGCCGAGGATCTCCGCGCCCGCCAGCACGCTGATGCTCGGGTCCGGGCTCGGCAGGACGTCCACAGGCAGGGCGCCTGAAGGGTCGAAAACGAAAACGTTGAGCGTCACGTCACCGGGGGAATACAGGCCGCCAGAATCGCCGTTCGCCAGCAATCGAGAGCCGGCACCGATCGTGATGGTCCGGGACTCAAAGTCAATGGCCCCCGCATTGCCGACGAATGTGGTCGGCGAATTGGGGGACAACTGCTCGGTTGACACCGTGACCGGACCCGCCGGACCAACGTTGATGGTCGCGGCGTCGACGTTGAAATCCCCACCGTGGGTATTGACGTTGCCGGCGAGCGTCACCGTGTCCAGGCCGAGTTCCTTGTCGACGGCGGTGACCGTACATTCGATCGTCAGGTCGCCGCCAACGACGTCGAGCGGCGCACTGAGCGTCACGGTGTCGGCCAGGACGCTGCCGAGAATGGAGACATTACCGTGAATGATCGCCGGGGCATTGAGCTGAATGGTCTGGCTGAGCCCGAGATGACCGTCGATGGTCAGCCCGCCGGCCAGAACGGTGAGCGCGGCATTCAAGGTGACACCGGTCTGCCCGGCGGCACTGTTAATCGACAGCCCGCCTCCGAGCGTCAGAGCGCCCGCCAGTACCACGCTGTTCGTGGGGAAACCCCCGGTAATGTTCAGCGCACCGGGAAGCACGAGTGCGCTGGACGACCCGATGCTCAACGTGTTGTTTCCCACGCCCCCCATGTCAATCGTCAGTGAGGTCGCCGGACTTGGGAATGCAATGCTCTCACCGCCGTTACCCTGGCTGACCTCCACCAGGGACGCGGTGAAATACGTCAGCGACAGGCTGTTGCTGGCAATCGGGTTTCCCGTGATCGTGACATTGCTGGCGTTGGAGAAGTTGCTCTGATAGAAATTGATAGGCTCCATGCCGGCGAAAGTGAAGGTGCGTCCTCCCTGTGTTACGGTTCCGCTCTCCGAGCCGGTCGGCGCGTAGGTGACACGGTTTCCGGATCCGTCGTCGAAGAGCATCGTGTCGTAGCCGCCTGCCCCGCCGTCAATCTTGCCGCTGAGCTGGCCGGCCGGATACAGGATAAACGTATCCTTATTGTTGGCCGCTCCGGTCAAGTTTTGAACGCCGGAGAAACTCACTCCCGCGACGTTGCCCGAATTCAGGCCGGTGAGGTTCCAGGTGCTGTCAGAAGTCGGACCAACGAGCGTATTTGTATTTGTTCCTCCAATGAAACTGCTCACGCCGCTGGCGCCGCCCGTGCCCGTCGCCGTGTTCGCTCCCAGGTTCACCGTCACCGCCGACGTGTAGGCGGAGTAGTCCAGCGTGTTTGTGCTACTTCCACCTGTGAGGCTGCCGCCGATCGTGGCACCGCTGGCAAAGACGAAATCGTTGGCCCCTGCGCCTCCCGTCAGGTTCTCGAAGCCGGTGAAGCTCACTCCGCCCACGGTGCCGGCGTTCGCGCCGGTGAGATTCCAGGTGCTGGATGTCGCCGGACCGACCAGCGTGTCCGAAGCCTGACCACCCACCACGCTCTGGATGCCAGTGAAGCCGCTCGTGCCCGTCGCCGTGCTTGTGGCCAGGTTCACCGACACCGGTGATGTATAGGCGGCGTAATTCAGCGTGTTCGTACCACCCCCGCCCGAGATGCTGCCCGAGACCGCGGCACCGTTGCCAAAGGCGAAATCGTCGGCCCCTGCGCCTCCTGTCAGGTTCTCGAAGCCGGTGAAGCTCACTCCGCCCACGGTGCCGGCGTTCGCGCCGGTGAGATTCCAGGTGGTGGACGACGCCGGACCGACCAGCGTGTCCGAAGCCTGACCACCCACCACGCTCTGGATGCCAGTGAAGCCGCTCGTGCCCGTCGCCGTGCTTGTGGCCAGGTTCACCGAGACCGGTGATGTATAGGCGGCGTAATTCAGCGTGTTCGTACCACCCCCGCCCGAGATGCTGCCCGAGACCGCGGCGCCGTTGCCAAAGGCGAACGTGTTGGCCCCCGCGCCTCCCGTCAGGTTCTCGAAGCCGGTGAAGCTCACTCCGTCCACGGTGCCGGCGTTCGCGCCGGTGAGATTCCAGGTGCTGGACGTCGCCGGACCCAGCAACGTGTCCGAAGCCTGACCACCCACCACGCTCTGGATGCCACTGAATCCGCCCGTGGCCGTCGCCGTGCTCGAGGCCAGGTTCACCGACACGGGTGACGAGTAGGCGGCGTAATTCAGCGTGTTCGTACCACCCCCGCCCGAGATGCTGCCGGCAACGGTAGCACCGTTGGCGAAGATGAAATTGTCGGCCCCGGCATTTCCTGTCAAATTCACGACATGCGAAAATTGCACGCCGGTTGTGCCGCCAATGTCGCCCGATCCTTGACCCGTGATGTCCCAGGTATTATTGACGTTTGGCCCCAGCAGCGTTGCGGTTCCAGTGCCACCATCGAACGAGACCCCTCCCGGCACATTACTGGGGAGGCTGGCATCGATCGTGAGACTCACGTTGTGGCCGTTGCCCTGGATCAACACACCACCGGTGGTCTGCTTCACGGCATTGGACGCAAGCACGGTTTTTGTGTTCGATGTCTGGACGACCTCGAACGTGTTTCCGGCCACAAGCAGGGTCAGGGGCGTGTCGTCCACGGCCTGATAGACCAGGCTGGATGCAAGCAAGGTCCGGTCCTCGAGGGCTTCGAGGTGTAGACGTGTTCGCTCGGCGACCTTGATGGATTTGCGAGCCCTGCAACGATTGAACAACCGACGAGGCTTTGAATGTTCGTGCACTATATGTCTCCACCATGATGAAAATCAGGACGTCGAGCAGGGTGGGCCGGAGCTTCCTTCGGACGTTTCCTCCTGTCCGAGCGAGGCGCCATGCGGTAAAGTGAAATTCTCGTCAGCCCGGGTGTGCAGCCCGGGCGCTAGCGGTTGGAGCGCAACGTAAGGCGTCAAACCGCTGTGCCGTAGGGAACCTGTGTCCCTTTCATGTGCAGAAATGCGGCGGTGGTTTCTCCGGTAGTCGTTCGCGCCGGCAAATACACGCGTTTTTTTCCTCTGGTCACCATCCATCTGAAAAAGGTGTCGTCGAAGGCTCAAAAAATCGTCACGATTTTTCCCTGCTGACCCTGGGAGAAGATAAAATCCCCGAACCGAAGCAGCCAGCGGCCGAATTGTTGCCCGTTCTCTACGCGGAGCTGCGCGGCCTGGCGATGGAGCTCACGGCCCGGCTGACCCCTGGCCAGACCCTCCAGCCGACGGCCTTGGTCCACGAAGCGTATCTTCGCCTGGTGCGGAACCGGGATCCCGGCTGGGAAGGGCGGCGCCATTTCTTCGGCGCGGCCGCGCGCGCATGCGCGAAGTCCTCATCGAACAAGCGCGTCAGAAGGGCAGCCGTAAACACGGGGGGCAGTCGCGCCGACTCGAGCTGGTTGAGGGGATGGCCTGGATCGCACCGCCGACCATCGATCTGCTCGCCTTGAACGAAGCGATCCAGCAACTCCAGGCGGAAGACCCGCACCTGGCGGAGATCGTCGACTCCGCTACTTCACCGGGTTGAGCGTGGTGGAAACGGCCAGTGTGGTTGGCGTGTCGATCAGCACCCTGAAGCGAGATTGGCGGTTTGCGCGTGCCTGGCTGGCTCGGCGCCTGACCGAAGGGGTGGATTGATCGTCCATGGAATCGGCGTCCCGCAGTCCGCAATCGGATGAGTGACCCCATGCTTGAGCTGCGTCGCTTGCGCGTGAGGGCCCTGTTTGATCAGGCCGCCGAGTTGTCCGCCAAGGAACGCGCCGCCTTTCTCGACGTCGCCTGTCGCGATGAACCCGATCTGCGCGTCGAGATCGAGGAACTGCTGGCGGTCGACTCGATATTCGGCCTGGGAAATGACGAGGAAGGATTCTTGCGAAGCCCACTCGTCCGGTCCGCGGAGCAAGGGCGCTCACCAGCGGCCCCAGAGACGGGCCGGCACTGGATCGGCAAGACCCTCGGTAGATTCCGGATCACCGGGGTGCTTGGACACGGCGGCATGGGTCTGGTTCTGAAAGGCGCGCCGACCCGCTCATTGAGCGCGACATCGCCATCAAGGTTCTGGCGGAACACCTCGCCAACGACGCGACGGCAGTCCATCGCTTCCTTGCCGAGGCGAAGGCTGTGGGCAAGCTCAATCATCGCCATGTCGCGACCATTTACGAAATCTGCGAGGAAGGCGACCTGGTCTATCTGGTGATGGAATACATGCCCGGCGGCAGCCTGAGCGATCGTCTGCATGAGCAAGGGGCCATGTCGGTACTGGCGGCGACGCAGGCCCTGAGCGGAGCCATTGAGGGCGTGGCCGCAGCCCACGCCGCCGGTTTGATCCACCGCGATCTCAAGCCGTCAAACCTGATGCTGGCCGGCGATGGTTCGGTCAAGGTCACGGACTTCGGACTGGCCAAGGTTGCCGCCGAGACCACGGCCCAGCAAATCACCCAGACCGGCGCGGTCCTCGGCACGCCCTACTTCATGAGCCCGGAGCAGTGCGAGTCCAGGCCGCTCGATTCACGTAGCGACATCTACTCCCTGGGGGCGACGTATTACACATTGTTGACCGGAACTTCACCGTACGCCGATTCCGGCAGTCTCCTCCAGGTTTTGATCAGGCAATGCAACGGGCCGATCCCCGATCCTCGCTCGAACGATCCTGCCATCCCCCCGATGTGCTCGCAAATCGTCGCGGCACTCCATGGCGAAAGATCCAGCACACCGCTATCCTTCGGCCGAGGCGATGCTGGCGGACTTGCAGGCCGCGATCACCATGGTGATTGAGAACTCATTGATTCCGCGGGACGGTGGGAGCGGAACACGAGCGACGACATCCCCGCCGCCGGCAACGAGAGACGGGGCGAGCCAGGCAGGATACGCACGCGGCTCGGGGCGATCCTTTCGATCCGCCATGGTGCGTCGGCGATCCTGGGCGTCCACTTTGATGCTCATGGTGCTGGCCGGCGGGGTCGGCGGCTACCTGGCGTTGCACCTACGCGTGGTTGGTTTCCGCGGCTCCGACATCAGGCCCATCCGGGTAGGCGTTCTCCACTCGCAGACCGGAAGTATGGGAAGCAGCGAATCCGCGGCCATCAACGCCACGCTGCTGGCCATCGACGAGATCAACGCCAGAGGTGGGCTGCTCGGACGGTCGATCGAGCCGGTGGTGGTCGACAGCATGTCCGACTGGCGAACCTACGCCCTCGAGGCGGAGCGATTGATCACAGCCGAGAAGGTGTGCACCATCTTCGGCTGCTGGACCTCGGCGAGCCGCAAGGCGGTCGGACCGATCGTTGAAAAATACAATCACCTCCTGATCTATCCTATGCAGTATGAAGGGCTGGAGCAGTCTCCCAACATCATCTACACGGGAGCCGTGCCTAACCAGCAGGTCACGCCTGCCCTGCGCTGGTGTTTCGCCCATCTGGGCAAGCGTTTCTTCATCGTTGGCTCCGACTACCTCTGGCCGCGTGCGACCAGTGAAGTCATCCAAGACGCGGTGGCCGCATGGGGTGGCGAGATCGTCGGGGAGGCATATCTGCCGATGGAGAGCGGGGACCCCGAGGCAGTGGTGAAGGAAATCGGCCAGACCAGGCCCGACGTGATTCTCGAGATGGTCGCCGGGGATGGCAAGGTCGCCTACTACCGTGCCCTCCGGCGCGCCGGGCTGACTTCGGATAAGGTCCCGAGCATGTCCTTCAGCAGCCCGCAGCCCGGCCTGACCGCGCGTGAGAGCGCCGGCGACTACGCAGCGTGGAATTACTTCGAGAGCATCGATTCGCCGGCGAACCGCACCTTTGTCGCGCGGTTCCGTGCCCGGTTCGGCCCGCAGCGGTTGCTGTCAGACCCCATGGAGGCTTCCTATCTGGGGGTCCATCTCTGGGCCCGGGCGGTCGAGGTGGCCGGCAGGGATGACGCGGACGCGATCCGTCACGCGCTGCGGAGCCAGGAGTTCCAGGCCCCCGAGGGCGAAGTTCGTGTCGACCCGGACACCCAGCATTGCTTCAAGATACCGCGCATGGCGCGGATTCAAGCCGACGGCCAGTTCAAGATCGTGTGGTCGGCGCCGCAGACGGTCCAGCCCGAACCGTTTCCCAACAGCCGCACCGCCGCCGAGTGGAAGGCATATCTGAACGATCTGTACACCGGTTGGGACAACCACTGGGCAGCGCCGGAGGGTCAACCTCCAAGGGCGGGACCGATCCTAAGACTAAGGTGATCGTTCAGGTGTCGGCGATTGTCTCCCCCTCGCCAGCTTACGTCGCGACCAAAGCTTTCGCCTTCGGATCCTGACACTTTTCGGCGGTAGCTGCTGCGACCTTTCCGGATCGAGTCACTGGGTCTGGTAGCACCCCACTGAACCGTGGTCATGCCGCGACTGGCTGAGGGGCCTGAATTCGCTTCGGCGGTCGCCCTCGTCGCTTGGGGCGACCCAGAGCGGCAGCGGGATCGGCTGGCTCAACAACTCATGCATCGTCCAACGATGGTCGGTCAGGCCCGCCGCCATCACCGGAGTCCGAGCCGCCCACTCGAGCCGACTTCCCGGCTCGGCGGCGACCCGCAGGCTGTCATGCTCCCAGCAGGAGTTGTACGCACATCCCACCCAATACATCCAACCGGTCAGCACCCCCTCGCCCCGGGCGATCGCCCGACCGCGACGCATCAACGGGCACATCGACGCCCGGAACGTCGCGTTGAGCCGCTCGATGTACGACGTGTTGATCCCCGTCCCCTCGCCGACAACGCCCCGGTGATCGCCTCGGCGGTCCCCCTCACCACGCGACGGGTGACGTCCACCAGGCGACGGCCGCTGTGATGCTTGATCACCTGGCCCGGCAGCAGTCCGGGGATCGCCATGCCCATCCAGAGCCGGCGGGCGACCGCCTTGACGTGGAGTTCGTCGGCCTGGACATGGCCCAACTCGACCTGACCTCGAAGGACTCGATGCTCATGGAACTGCTGAGAGCACGTCTAGAAAGCCCAAAACCAGGACTGCTGCTCAAGCGTATCAATGCGCATGACAACACGAATTCCTTACCCATCCGACCTGACCGACGATCCGTGGAAGCTCTTGGAGGATCTCGTCCCGGCGCCCAAGCCCCGTGGACGACCCGTCCGGTATCCTCGGCGCGAGATCGTCAACGCCTTGCTGTACCTTGCTCGTACGGGATGCCAGTGGCGCGCCTTGCCGCACGATCTGCCTCACTGGAGGATCGTCTACGGGTACTTCATGAACTGGCGCCGCGATGGCACCCTGGAGCGGATTCATGACCGTTTGCGCCATGCCGTCCAATCGGCCGCCGGTCGGGACCTCCAGCCGACGGCGGCCATCGTGGATAGCCAGACCGTCAAGACCACCGAGTCGGGTGGCCCGCGGGGCTACGATGCGGGCAAGAAAATCAAGGGCCGGAAGCGATTCCTGCTCATCGATACCCTCGGCTTGATCCTGGCCCTGGCGATCCTGCCGGCCGATATCCAGGATCGGGATGGGGCCAGGTCGATCCTCGGGGCCCTCAAGGCGCCGTTCGACCGGGTGACGAAGGTCTGGGCTGATGGCGGATTCGCCGGTCGACTGGTGGAGTGGGTGTCGCGATTGCGTTCCCGCCGTCCCGTGGAGTTGGAGATCGTGAAACGGTCGGATGACGCGACCGGCTTCGAGGTGATTCCCAAACGCTGGATCGTCGAGCGGACCTTCGGCAGGCTGAATCGCACTCGTCGCCTGAGCAAGGACTACGAAGCGACGATCGAAAGTGGAGTGGCGATGGTCCGCTTGGCGATGATTCATCCGTCGGCCCAGATCTTCTTGAGGCGCGAGAACCAGCCGCGGATCGCCTCCAGGACCAGCCTGGCCCCGTCGCGATCCTGGAAGTTGGCCGGATGGACCACGACCGTCAGGAGCGACCCGAGGGTATCGACCAGGATGTGTCGCTTGCGGCCGTTGACCTTCTTGCCCGCGTCGTAACCATGGACCCCCCTTTCGGTCGTCTCGACCGATTGGCTGTCCAGGACTGCGGCGGAGGGCTGGCTAGGTCACGCTTTCTAGACTCGCTCTGACTTTTGAGCGACGAGGATGTAACCCCCGTGTGGGAGAGGCTTGACATCACATCGCAAGGGATCTGGTAAGCGACAATCCCAACAGGAGCCGAGAAGTGTTGCAAACAGGCAACGTCGGGGCTCGGGCTTTCCCTACAATTAGTTGGCTGTTAGGCTTTGGATTTGCTGGGAAATCAGGGTCGCCCGTGATCTCTCTCCTGGATGGCGGCCCCTGAACCTAAGTTTCGTGATATTGAGTGTTTAACGACGATGCAGATTGAGGGTGGGCCCAGGATATTGAAGCGCCACCGTGAACGTAGCTGCGGGATAGGCCCCAGATCGTCCCTCCCGACCCGTGGTTTTTCAAACCGCACGCACTAGTTTTTAAGAGTTTCTTGTTGACAGCGGGGAAGAGGGTTTTTACTGTCTTATCTCAACGATGGATAGAAAATCGATTACGGATCTTGCTCTCAAGAGATAAAAGAACACACGCAAGCAAACGATCGAATACTTTAGGAATCATGCGAAGAGCCCCTGCCTCGATGACCAAATTGTCGAGCAATCCTGAGTTTGAATCCCATAAGATGCCGTAGCGGCTAGATCCAGGAATGCCAGCCAGGAGCCGCCGCCTCTCCGCAACCGAACCCAAAAGATTCGACATCATGTTGAATCGAACAAAAACTATTGCTATGTACAAGGATTAAATATTCCATCTGCGCAGGCGACTTTCTGGTGGTAACCAGGAGCAAAGGTCACCCGAGCAATGGGCCGAGGTGATAGCGTGGGTTCAGGAGTCGAGCATCGATCTCGACCAGGTCCCTGGGGACCCAGTGTACTTTTAGGAGAGGCATGATGAAAACAGCTGTGAAGGGCATCCTCGCCGCGGCGTTACTCACGACGCTCGCTCTCGCCAATTCGGCCACGGCGGCCACCATTCTGACTTATGGTCAGACCAGCGCGACGAACATCCTCACCGAGAGCACTGTCGGTGGGGTGTCGACGCTGACGGAGAGCCCGGTTCCGCTGCCGATCTCGATCACCAACGTCGGCGGGCTCACCCCGCCCGGCGGATCGCTGGCCGCGTTCGAGACCCTGTCGCTGACAAGCAGCACGGGCGTTGGAGGACCCTACTCGGGGACCATCAGCGTCTTTCTGCAGACGGGTCCGATTGTGACTGAGATCTTGACCGGCACCATCTCCGGGGGACTTCTCCAGCCGATCCCGACAACCAACGGCGATGCGACGGCGTTCACCAGCAACTCGGTGAAATACACGTTTGATCCCGCCGGACCCGGTGGGGCCATCATCGCGCAGCTCGGTGGTTTGACGAGTGCCTCAGGGTCGCTCTCAATCTCGATGACCAACGCGTCGATCACCCCGACGGGCTTTACCGCCCAGAGCTCGGCGTATTCTCCGCCGCTGTCCCCGAGCCCGCCAGCCTGATTCCCGCCAGCCTGGCGATCGTCGCCGGCCTCGCTCGCTTCGCCCGGAAGTGCTTCAGGGCCAAGGCGGCTTGACGCCCCTGGCTCAACGAGCTTGGGGAGTTGAACGCTCCAGAACTTCACGCGGCCACGAGCACAACTGCTCGTGGCCTTTTTTTATTTGATGACCCGCGATCGAGCTCGGATCGCATTGCGACCTCGCCTGGCGCACAACTCACTCGCGTCATTCGTTTCGACTGGCCGTCGTCCATCAGGCCGTTACACCCGAATGGGACTGACCGCGCCATGCATGTCAGGCCTTCACAAGACGAGGCGTCGGCCTGTTGCGAGGGCGCCGGTTACGTGGCACCGGCCGATGCCCCGCCCACGATCGTTTTTTAAGCGGACCTGCGGGTCGACACATCGAGCGCGGCCTCTTTTCCAGCACGGCCGGCGCGTCGATTCTTGCTCCATCAGCAAGCAGCGGCGGCGGCCCGAACTTCCAGGCCGCCGCCGCCAGACCGATCACGATCGAGCTCTCCGAGACCTCACCAGAACCAGCTCGTGTTGTAGTTCTGGGTGGTGACGTTCACATCGCTGTACGAAACGATGTCGTCATTGGGTCCATTATAGGTATACACATCACTGTAGCCGCCCTTGGCATCGAAGGTGTTAAAATCACCGTACAGGTTGACGTAATTGTAGGTGCCGCCGCCGACGAAGTCGTTGTTGCCACCGTAGCCGTACGCCGTCTCCATCAGATACGTGTTGTTGATGAAGGTGTCACCGCCCCCCTGCGAACCCTGGTAGTTCACGCTGTAAATGCTGTTGGCGGCGAAGACCTCACTGTTGCCGTTGAGGGTCACGGTGTAGGTCTGGCTGGAGCTGTTGAAGTTGATGCTCGCCTGGTTGTTCGAAGGCAGGGTCGCACTGATGCCGAGCATCCCGTACTGCAGCGTGACGCCGGGAATATCTGAAAGCAGGTTGCGTCCTTCAAGGTCCTCGACGCGGATCGCGTGGCGCCGTGAGATGCGTGCGGGGCGGCTCGCACTGCTATCGAAACGCGAGGTCTTCCGGTTTCCAGCGAAGAGACGGTTCAAAATGCGCATGGAAGGTCTCCTTTTCACCAAGGGCCTGGTGAAAATTCAGGTTCGGCCCGCAACGGCCGATAACAGTGGCTCACCGCTTCCAGTCCTCCCTGGAAGCTGGCTTACCGAATGGTCGACATCGATCGAAGCAGCGAGATGACAGACGTCAGCGACGACCTAGCTCTGTCAGGTGAACCATAGTTCGCGGCAAATCGCCTGTCCGAGAAAAAACAGGGTCGCGGAGGCGGCCGTCTTCGCGTTGCACGCGGAAAACAGACAACCTCGCGGCTCGCGTTCCTCGGGGGAGCAACAACGAGCGCGGAGCGATTCCAGAAGGCCGCCATGAAAATGACGGTCCCTGCGGAACCGGCGCCAAACGGGTTGTAGAACGTAAAGAGACGGTCCATGAGCCGCCGGATGTTACGGTCCGGGACTCACAAAGCGGGCTGGTCAACCTGAGTGGGTTCCCAGCAATAATCGTCAGAGGGTCTCAACGAGCGACAACGCTTCTGCTTTTTTCAGTCAGGGCCGGCTCGCTTTGCCCAGGCCGATCCACATCGAATCAGAACGACGAATCAGAACGACACTCTCTCTGTCCTTCGTTCGCCAACGGTCAGGACAGGTCACTCAACAGCAATCCTCAGCTCACCACATCAAACCGGCGTCCCGGTCCCTCCGGGAGAAAACACGCCGCGGTTCTTACAAACCGCTCAATGCTAAAGGTCACGGTTTGCAAATTCTTTCAAGTGGCGAGGAGGAGCTCCTGGGAGACGGCCCACCATGATGATCGGCCAATCCCCAAATTTCAAGAAGCAATTTGATTTTTTTTCAGGTATTCCACGATCCCGCGGAGCGGCTCGGAAAACTAAGGGTAATTTTAGATATGATCTGTCTAGTTAAACTCACTATGAGAATTTGCCTGCACGCCGCGTCCCAACATTTTTGGGTCGGGCTGGCGAGCCCGCGTGGCGGAATTTACCGGGACCGCGACGGAATGCTTGGAATTCCTTGATCGGTGTCGCCGGGTTGTCGCGAGGCGCGTCTCGACCACTCCGCGCGGTCGTCGAGATCCGCGTGGAGCGTGCGGCGGAACGCTGCCGTTCCCACCGGACACGCCCTTCCTGCTTGCGCCCGCGGCCCGTCATTACCGTTCAATGCCGCCGCACCCGGTCAACCAACCGCTGACGACCCGGACTCCGCGTCCTCGACCCAACGCACCGACGGTCCTTCGGAGGACGCCACCACCTCGCCGATGATCCAGCTTGCGAGCTTTACTTCATGTTCCAGATAACGCGTTATCGCATCGGCGTAATAATCGGCGACGATGAGGACCATGCCGATCCCCATATTGAAGACCCGGAACATCTCGGCGTCGGAGACGGCACCCAGACGCTGGAGCCACGAGAAGACCGGTGGCACCGTCCAGGAGCCTCGGTTCAGCGCGATGGCGCAGCCCGCAGGCAAGATCCGAGGCGGGTTCTCGATCAGGCCCCCGCCCGTGATATGAGCGATCCCGTGGACGATCCGCTTGACCCGGTAATGGCGGTACACCGTCTTCAGGGCCCGGACGTAGATCCGGGTCGGCGTCAGGAGCTCGTCGGCCACCGTCTTGCCTAGCTCCGGGACATGGGCGTCGAGCCCCAGCCCGGCGTGTTCCAGCGCGATCTTCCGGGCCAGGCTGTAGCCGTTGGAGTGCAGGCCCGAGCTTGCGAGGCCGATCACCTTGTCACCGGGGCGAATCTCTTCTCCCTTGAGCACCTGCTTCCGCTCGACCACTCCCAGACAGAACCCCGCCAGGTCGTACTCCCCCTCGTGGTAGAACTCGGGGAGGATCGCCGTCTCGCCGCCGAGCAACGCGCACTCGGCCTCGACGCAGCCGTCGCTGATTCCCTGGACGATCTGCCGCGTCAAGGCGGGGTCGTCCTTGCTCATCGCCACATAGTCGAGGAACAGCAGAGGCTCGGCCCCGGCGCACAGGCAGTCGTTGACCGACATCGCCACCAGGTCGATCCCCACCGTCGCGTGTCGGCCGGTCGCCACGGCCAGCTTCAGCTTCGTGCCCACGCCGTCGGTCGAGGCCACCAGGACCGGGTCGCGATAGGTCCGCGACAGCAGGCCGATGTTCGCGTCCAGCCGGAACAACCCGGCGAACCCGTCCTTCCACTCGATCACGCGGGGACTGAACGTGCGCTTCAGGAGCGGCGGCAACAGCGCCATCGTTTCTGCGTACCGGTCAAGGTCAACCCCCGACGCCCTGTAATCAATCGAGTCGGACTCGGCCATGGGACTCCGCGCATCGTCGTTATGGATTCAGGTTGTTGAGGAAAAGCAACACCGGCCGCGACCAACCCGTTCCAACCACCAGGTTCGATCCGGGCCCCGGCCCCGCGCTTTCGTTGATGTCGCCAGTCTACCATCCGCTTACAACTCGTGTCCCCCTGTCGCCACCGGAGGACAAACCGACCCTGGCGATTAGTAAAAAGGTTATCTCATTGCTTGACGCATGCGATGGCTTGCATCCTTGCTTGACGAGTGTTAATCTTTGTCAATCTTCGCTTTCCTTCTTCCTCGTGCCGGAGCCTCCACGAATGATTCACCCGGAGATGCTGCGCCCACAGCTTTCGTTAGGTGCCAGGGAGAGAAGCCGCGGCCGAGGCCAACGACACGCTCGTCCGGTTTGCGAGATCCTGGAGAGCCGTGAGCTCCTGGCCACGATCAACGAGTTCACCGTGCCCACCGGATCAAGCTCCGTTCACCGGATCGTGGCCGGTCCCGACGGTAACCTCTGGTTCACCGAGAACAACCCGGTGTCCAACCGGATCGGCAAGATCACTCCAACCGGACAGGTCACCGAGTACAAGGTCCCCACCTTTGGCGGGAATCCCAACGGCATCACGGTCGGACCCGGTAACAACCTCTGGTTCACCGAGCAGTTCGGCAATAGCATTGGCGAGATCACGCCCAGCGGTCAGTTCACCGAGTTCAAGAATCCCAACAGCCTGCAACAGTTGAGCGGGATCACCGAAGGCCCCGACGGCAACCTCTGGTTCACCGCCGTCCTGGGAGGCGTCATCGGCAAGATGACCCCCACCGGCCAGTACACCGAGTACAAGATCCCCGGTCTGGGCGGATCGACCAGTATCGTGACAGGTCCCGACGGCAACCTCTGGTTCACGGACTCGGGCAACGATTCGATCGGCAAGATCACCACCAGCGGCTCGATCACCGAGTACAAGCTTCCCTCGATCATCGCCGACCCGCAGGACATCGTCGTCGGACCCAACGGTAACCTCTGGTTCACCGAGGACTTCTACGGCCGGATCGGTGAGATCACCACCTCGGGCACCATCCTCCCCGACTTCAAGATCACGACCACCAGCTTCCCTCAGCCCAACGGCATCACCGTCGGGCCGGACAACAACCTCTACTTCGCCGAGCAAGGAGGTAAGAAGATCGGCGAGATCACCGTGGGGGGCACGATCAGCGAGTTCACGATTCCGGGCTCGAACCCGCAGCCGGTCGGTATCACCGCCGGTCCCGACGGCAATATCTGGTTCACCGACACCGGCAATAACGCCATCGGTCAGCTCGTACTCTCCGGCACGACCACTCCGACGACTCCCACAACGCCGACGACCCCCACAACACCGACGACTCCCACGACTCCGACGACTCCCACGACTCCGACCACCCCCACGTCCCCGACCACGCCGACCACCGTGCTCAACTTCACGGCCTCGCTGAACCCGGCGTCCGATTCCGGTCCGTCGTCCAGCGACGGCATCACCAACAACAACGAGCCCAACTTCGAGGGAACCGCGACGACCGGCGACACGATCACGATCGACGCCCAGAACACGGCCACCTCGCAGGTCACGGTGCTCGGCTTCGCCACGGTCGGCAGCGACGGCTCGTGGAGCTTCACGCCCGGCTCGCCCCTGGCCGACGGCACCTATGTGATCACCGCCGTCGACACACCGGCCGATGGCTCGTCGCCGGTCACGATCCAGATCCTGCCCAACCAGACCGAGGGCGATCTGGTCATCGCCACCACCCCGCCGAAGGTGGATAACGTCGCCATCAACCCGGCCAACGGCAACGTCACCGTCACGTTCCTCACCGGCGCGGGGATCAGCGCGGCCAGCCTGCTCAATCCCAACGATTACAGTGTCTACGGCCCCGGCGGCCGGCAATCGTTCACGGTCCAGACGACCACCGGCGGACCGGCCGGCACGACCTCGGTGATCCTTGTACTGAACGGCGGACGCAGGCTCCGGCGCGGAGCTTACTCGCTGTTCATCGCCGCCTCGGGCGTCTCCGACCAGGCGGGCAACGCCCTGGATGGGACCTTCTACTTCGGGTTCCCCACCGGCGCCGGCACCGTCCGGGGCGACTTCCAGATGGCGTTCCAGTTCAATGGCCGGAACATCGTCCAGGCCGGACCGCCGCATTCCCGGTTCACCGGCAACGCCGGATACCTCCGGTTCGCCCGCCTGCATCTGAGGATGCTCCGGGGCTAAAACGCTTTTCCGAACTCCAGGCTGCCTTCTTGATCGAGCCGCGCGCGAGGGATATCTTAAGGGTCCGCCGGTGAGATACCGATGGGTTTCGTCGTGCGCCACGGCCGAAGGAGCCGAAGCGCCCGACGACCAGGGCCCAACTCGCTCTTTCTTTCCAGTCCCAGGAGATGAAAACGATGCCGCGTAAGTGGATGGTCCTGACCGCAATCGCCGTCGCGGTCACCGGGTTGACGGTGGGAATCCCGGTCGCCGCCGACGAGGATTCGCCGCTCCACAAGCTGATGGAGAAAGTTCAGTCCAGCAACGGGGCCATCACCAAGGGGGTTCGCAACGAGGCGAACTTCAAGAAGTCGCAGAAGGCCGTGGTCACCGCCGCCGAGAAGCTCGTCGAGCTGGGCAAACAGGCGCACGACATGAAGGACCCCGCCAAGAAGGCCAAGGACGTCCCCGACGCCGTCTCCAAGTGGGACGCCCTGATGGACGCCATGATCGTCTCCTCCGAGAACCTGGCCAAGGTGGCGGGCAAGTCGAGCGCGACGTTCGACGAGGCCAAGAAGGCCCACGTCGCGGTCAAGAATAGCTGCTCCGAGTGCCACAAGGTCTTCCGCAAGGAAGACGAGGGCTTCTGATCCGAGCCGTCGTTCCCCGTGGGTTTATGTAGGGTGGGCACCAGCCACCATCGTTCCGCCGGCCACTCCGGCAAGCGGGTGGGCGGTGCCCACCCTACACGACACGACCGACGGCATGGCGGCCCTCGGGAACCGACTCTGTACATAGACGCGGTCTTCCATGAATCCAGGGCCTACCGACGCCGTCGCTGCATCGGCTTACCTCGAGCTTCCGCCTCCGTCGGTCGCCGCCTGGTCCTATCACGAAGGAGCCCTCCCGGGCCTCGCCGCCAACCTCGCGCTCGACGAGGCGCTCCTGATCGACGCCGACGAGCGACCGGAGAGCCTGCGCCCGCGTTGCGGATCTGGGAGCCGGTCGAGACCGCCGTGGTGCTGGGCGCGTCGGGTCGAATCGACGAGGACGTCAAGCGCGACGTCTGCCGGCGCGACGGAGTGTCGATCGGCCGGCGCTCCAGTGGCGGCGGAACGGTCGTGATCGGTCCCGGCGCGATCAACTTCACGGTCGTCCTGCCCGATACCGCGGCGCCGGGACTGAAAGCGGTCGACCGGGCCCAGGGCTACGTGCTCGGCCGGGTCGCCCGGGCATCCGCGAACCAGGGGGTGCCGGTCGAGGTCCTCGGCTCGGGCGACCTGACCCTCGGTGGTCGCAAGTTCTCGGGAAGCGCCCAGCGACGTCTGCGGACCCACTTCCTGGTCCACGCCACGATCCTCCACCAGTTCCCGATCGATCGGGTCGAGCGCTACCTGAACCCGCCGCGCCGGCAGCCCGAATACCGCGCGGGGCGGTCGCACCTCGATTTTCTGATCAACCTCGACCGACCTCGCTCGCTCCTGATCGACGCGATCCGATCGGCGTGGCTGCCGCCGTCCGATCGATTGGCGCCTTCCGCCGGTTCCGTCCCGGTCGACCTGGTCGCCAGTCTGGTCCGGTCGAAATTCGACGACCCCGCCTGGATCGAGCGGCTCTGAGGGTGAAGCCTCCGCGTCGGGCTCGCAACGACGGACGAGAATTTTTTTGTTTTTTTGGGAATCCCAACGGTCGAACCGACGCCAACGTACGTAAGAGACACGGACCCTCCGTCCCCCTGGAGAACCAGCACGAGCTCGGGAAGGATGCCCGGAGTCGTGTCCACTTGGTCCTGCATCGAATTCGGCGACGCGCGGGGTCGCGGTCGCCAACGGTTGAGCCGGTCGGAGCGGGTCAAACGATGTTTTTTCGGCCGCCTGAGAACGAAACTTCAAAAATCTACGATATTAATGGTAGGGGGCAACTGGTCGGGGCCGCCTCGGTCCCGATTCGCGTGGCATGTTTGCTGACGGAGACCCGGACGCTCACTCGCGGAGAACCCAAAAACGCACCCGTTGTCGCCCTGAGCGTGACGACGGGTGCGTTCGGCTCCCCGGAGCGGTCGTACGGGCCCCGGATCGGCGATTTCTGGACCCCGATGAATCGCTTCGAGAGCTGGGAAATGAAGGCCGGTCCCCCTTCGCTCCGCTTCTATACTGTGTTACAAGAGATAACGATCAGGGACCAGAATGACGATGATCCGGGTTGGGACGATCGGGCCATCGGAGAGCCCGACACCATGCATGCACCAGTGCCCCCCATGCAGGTCCAACACGGCAGTACCGCCCTGAACTCGGCGCACGTCGGCGCAGGCGAGCCAGCCGGCCCTCAATGGGATCTTTTCCAATGAATCGCTCGACGGTCGCGAACGCGGTGGAACCTCGAACTGATCGAGGAGAACCACCAGCGGTGGCGGAACGACCCCGCCTCGGTCGACGAGACCTGGCGGATCTTCTTCGAGGGCTACGAGCTTGGTCATGGGCGGCGACGGCGTGCCGCGCGGTCCGACCTCGACCAGGACGCCGCCCGGGCGCAGGCCGCGGTCACCCGGCTGATCGACGCCTACCGCGAGATCGGCCACTATCTGGCCGACCTCGACCCGCTGAAGCTCAACCCGCCCCGCGAGACGCACGAGCTGCTCGACCTGGCGGCGTTCGGGCTCACCGAGGCCGACCTCGACCGCGAGTTTCTACAACAAGCTGACCGATCCTCCGTACGCGACCCTGCGCGAACTGATCGCGGCCTCTGCGGGCCACGTACTGCCGCAAGATCGGCGTCGAGTACATGCACATCCGCAACGCCGAGGTCCGTCGATGGCTCCAGGAGCGGATGGAGCCGATCCGCAACCGACCCCAGCTTCGACCTCCGCCAGAAGCGGCGGATCATCTACAAGCTGAACGCGGCCGAGCTGTTCGAGACGTTCCTGCACACCCACTACGTCGGCCAGAAGCGGTTCTCGCTCGAAGGGGGCGAGATGCTGATCCCGCTGCTGGACGCGGTCATCGAGCGGTCGGCGCGGTTCGGGGTCCGCGAGATCGTGCTGGGGATGCCCCACCGGGGCCGGCTGAACGTCCTGGCCAACATCCTGAACAAGCCGTACGGGATGATCTTCGGCGAGTTCGAGGAGAACCTGCCCGAGACCGTCGCGGGCGACGGCGACGTCAAGTACCACCTCGGCTTCTCGGCCGACCACGTCACGGCCGACAAGCACGACGATCCACCTCTCGCTGACGCCCAACCCGAGCCACCTGGAGGCGGTCAACCCGGTGGTCGAGGGGCGGGTCCGGGCCAAGCAGCGCCGGTTCAAGGACAGGGACCGCAAGCTCGGCGTCCCGATCCTGATCCACGGCGACGCCGCGTTCGCCGGCCAGGGGCTGGTGGCCGAGACCCTGAACCTCTCGCAGCTGCACCGGCTACCGGACCGGCGGCACGATCCACATCGTCGTGAACAACCAGATCGGCTTCACCACCGCCCCCAGCGAGAGCCGCTCGACGCCGGTACTGCACCGACGTCGCCAAGATGATCGAGGTGCCGATCTTCCACGTCAACGGCGAGGATCCCGAGGCGGTCGTCTACGTCGGCGAGCTCGCGCTCGACTTCCGCGAGACGTTCGGCCAGGACGTCGTCATCGACATGGTCTGCTACCGCCGGCACGGCCACAACGAAGGCGACGAGCCGGCGTTCACCCAGCCGCTGATGTACGGCAAGATCAAGCGACCGGATGACGGTCCGCGAGCTCTACACCGAGCAGCTCGTCATGCCCGGCGAACTCTCGAGCGACGAGGTCGAGACGATCGCCGAGACGTTCAGCGACAAGATGGAGGAGAACTACCAGGAGGTCCACGGCAGCCAGGCGCGGCCCGAGCCGGTCCAGCCCGGGTTCGCCGGGACACTGGAGCGGGTTCTCGCCCCGGTTCTCGTTCGCGCCGGTCGAGACCGGCGTGCCGTACGAGACGCTACGGACGATCGTCGAGGCGACCGCGACCGTGCCCGCCGGGTTCCACGTCAACCCCAAGGTCGACCGGATCTTCGCCGCCCGGCAAGAAGGCCGTGGAGTCGAAGGGCTCGGTCGACTGGGCGCACGGGCGAGTCGCTGGCCTTCGGCTCGCTTCTGCTGGAGAACACGCCGGTCCGGCTCAGCGGCCAGGACAGCCGGCGCGGCACCTTCAGCCAGCGGCACGCCGTGCTGATCGACATGCGAGACCGGCGACGCCGTACGTCCCGCTCAAGAACCTGGCCCCGGACCAGGCCGAGCTCTGCGTGTACGACAGCCTGCTGTCCGAGGCCGCGGTGCTCGGCTTCGACTACGGCTACTCGCTCGACGAGCCCCACATGCTGATCCTCTGGGAGGCCCAGTTCGGCGACTTCGCCAACGGCGCCCAGGTGATCATCGACCAGTTCATCGCCTCGGGCGAATCGAAGTGGGGCCGGGCCAGCGGCCTCGTGATGCTCCTGCCCCACGGCTACGAGGGCCAGGGCCCCGAGCACTCCAGCGCCCGGCTCGAGCGGTTCCTGTCGCTCTGCGCCGAGGACAACATCCAGGTCGTCAACCCGACCACCCCGGCGCAGTACTTCCACCTGCTCCGCCGCCAGGTCCGGCGCAACTTCCGCAAGCCCCTGATCGTGATGACCCCCAAGAGCCTGCTCCGGCACAAGCAGGCGGTCTCGCCGGTCGATCATTTCGTGTCGGGCCGGTTCCACGAGGTGCTCGACGACCCGGCGCACGCCCGAGCAGGCGTCGGCGCGTCGTGGTCTGCACGCGGCAAGGTCTATTACGACCTGCTCGCCCAGCGCGAGGAGGTGGGCAAGGACCGCGAGGTCGCGATCGTCCGGCTCGAGCAGTTCTACCCGTGGCCGGCCGAGATGCTCAAGGGCGACACTGGCACGCTACCGTTCGGCCCGCGAGTGGGTCTGGGTCCAGGAAGAGTCGCAGAACATGGGCGGCGTGGACGTTCGTCGCCCCCCGGCTTCAGGAGCTGATGGGCGTGCCGTTCCTGTACGTCGGCCGCGACGCCAGCGCCAGCCCGGCGACCGGCTCGCACTCGGTCCACGACCGCGAGCAGGCCGAGCTGGTCGAGGCCGCCATCGGCGCCGACGCTTGCCCCACCTGGTCTCGGCCCACCCGCTCGCGGCCGAATCGACCGTCTCGCTTCCCATGAAGCAAGGAGTGCGCTGACCATGGCCGCCGTTCCCGATCACCGTGCCCGGCGTCGGCGAGTCGATCACCGAGGGCATCCTCGCCCGCTGGCTCAAGCCCGACGGTGCGGCCGTGAAGGCGGGCGAGCCGCTCTTCGAGCTCGAGACCGACAAGGCCAGCAACGTCGTTCCCGCCGCGGCGTCGGGCGTCCTGAAGATCGAGGTCGCCGAGGGGACGACCGTCGATATCGGTGCCTCGGTCGGCACGATCGACCCCGCCGGCGCCGTCCAGGCTGCGGCGGCGTCGCCAGCGCCGACGTCAGGACCAGCGCCGCGCGAAGAACCGCCGCCACGACCCAGGCCGCGAGCAACGGCGGCACGACCACCGGCTTCTCGCCGGCCGTGCGCCGGATCGTCGCCGAGGAGCAGGTCGACCCCGCCGAGGTCGAAGGGACCGGCCGCGGCGGACGGATCACCAAGGGCGACGTGCTGGCCCACCTGTCGGCGCCGCAGGCCGCGGCCTCGGCGCCCGCCGCCGCCGGCTCCAACCACGGCGCCGGCTCCCGCCGCGAAGCCTGCGCCCGTGCCCGCCCCCGCCGTCTCGACGGTCGCCCGAGCGCGCCGCGCGAGGTCCGGCAGCGGATGAGCGGCATCCGCCAGAGGATCGCCCAGCGGCTGGTCGAGGCGCAGCAGACCGCCGCGATCCTCACGACCTTCAACGAGGCCGACATGTCGCGCGTCATGGAGCTCCGGGCGCGCTACAAGGACGCGTTCAAGAGCAAGCACGGCGTGGCGCTCGGCTTCATGTCGTTCTTCATCAAGGCGTCGATCGAGGCCCTCAAGGCGTTCCCGGCGGTCAACGGCCGGATCGACGGCCAGGACATCGTCCTGCACAACGCCTACGACATCGGCGTCGCCGTCAGCACCGAGCGCGGCCTGATGGTGCCGGTGATCCGCGACGCCGACCGGCTCAGCTTCGCCGAGATCGAGAAGGCCATCGCCGCCTACGCCGTCAAGGCGCGCGAGGGCACGATCGCCGTCAGCGACCTCCAGGGCGGCACCTTCACGATCACCAACGGCGGCGTCTTCGGCTCGCTGCTCTCGACGCCGATCCTCAACCCGCCCCAGAGCGGCATCCTCGGCATGCACTCGATCCAGAAGCGCCCGGTCGCCGTCGACGACCAGGTCGTCATCCGGCCGATGATGTACCTGGCCCTCTCCTACGACCACCGGATCATCGACGGCCGCGAGGCCGTCAGCTTCCTGGTGCGGATCAAGGAGTGCATCGAGAACCCCGAGCGTCTGATGCTCGAAGTCTGAGCTGAGCTGAGCCGAACCGAACCGAGCCGAACGAACCCACCGCGTCCGTGCCGGACCGCGGGCCCCGACCAGTCAGTCCGCCGCGTACGTAACACGGATGGGACACGGATAAAATCTTGAATCCAAGGATATTTGGATTCTTATCCGTGTCCCATCCGTGTTTCCGCCGCGGCTCGAACATCTTGGCACTTTCCGCGTCCGCAGATTTTCAAGGAGCGATTCCGTGGCCGAGCGTTACGACCTGGTGGTGATCGGGGCGGGTCCCGGCGGCTACGTCGCCGCGATCCGGGCCGCCCAGCTCGGCATGAAGGTGGCCTGCGTCGAGAAGCGCGCCGCGCTCGGCGGCACCTGCCTGAACGTCGGCTGCATCCCGAGCAAGGCCCTGCTCGATTCGAGCGAGCTCTACCACCTGGCCCACGACCGGTTCCATCGACACGGCATCAAGGTCGAGCGGCCTGGCCATCGACGTTCCGGCGATGCTCGCGCGCAAGGACGAGGTCGTCAAGGGCCTGACCGACGGCGTGAAGTTCCTGTTCAAGAAGAACCGGATCGAGCCCGTTTTCGGCACCGCCCGGATCACGTCGCCCGAGACCGTCGTCGTCAAGCAGAACGACGGGACCGAGCGGACGCTCGAGGCCAGTCATATCCTGCTGGCCACCGGCAGCGAGCCGGTGAACCTGCCGTTCATCCCGTTCAACGGCAAGACCATCGTCAGCTCGACCGAGGCCCTCTGCTTCGAGAAGGTCCCCGAGCACCTCGTCGTGGTCGGCGGCGGCTACATCGGGCTCGAGCTCGGCTCGGTCTGGAAGCGTCTGGGCGCGAAGGTCACCGTCATCGAGTTCCTCCCCCGGATCGTTCCCATGGCCGACCTCGAGGTGGGCACCCTCCTGCACAAGAGCCTGATCAAGCAGGGGCTCGAGTTCCACCTCGAGACCCGCGTCACCGGCGCCAAGGTCGACGCCAGGAACGACCGGGTCCACGGTCCAGGCCGAGACCAAGGACGGCAAGACCCCTGAACGTCGACTGCGACCGCGTGCTCGTCGCCGTCGGCCGCCGCGCCTACACCGACGGTCTGGGCCTGGCAGCAGCTTGGCGTCGCCGTCGATCCCCGCAGCGGCAAGGTTGGCGTCGACAAGCACTTCCGCACCAGCGTCCCGACCATCTCCGCCATCGGCGACCTGATCGAAGGGCCGATGCTCGCGCACAAGGCCGAGGACGAGGGCGTCGCCTTCGCCGAGCTGCTCGCCGGCAAGGCGGGGCACGTCGATTACGACACGATCCCCAGCGTCATCTACACCTGGCCCGAGATGGCCAGCGTGGGCATCACCGAGGAGCAGGCCAAGGAGCGGAAGATCGAATACGCAGTCGGCAAGTTCCCGTTCATCGCCAACGGCCGGGCCAAGGCGATGGACGAGACCGAGGGGATCGTCAAGATCATCGCCGACGCCAAGACCGACCGCGTTCTCGGCGTCCACATCATCGGCCCCCGCGCCTCGGACATGATCGCCGAGGCCGTCACCACCATGGAGTTCGCCGGCAGCTCCGAGGACATCGCCCGGATCTGCCACGCCCACCCGACGCTCTCCGAAGCCGTCAAGGAAGCGGCGCTGGCGGTGGAAAAGCGGGCGATTCATGCGTGAGTATTGGTGAAATTTTTGCGACAATCGTCTTCAGGTCGCGACTTTCGTCCCGGACCAGATGCCTTCTTGCTCGCGAGGGACGGAGCTTCATTAGGATCGATGTCATGGGCATTGAAGAACTCCAGCTCGCCGTCGCTCAACTTCCCGACGAGGAACTCGATCGATTCTCACAGTGGTTCGAGGAGTTCCTGGCGGATCAGTGGGACCGCCGGATCGAAGCCGACATCCTGGCCGGACGCCTTGACGCCGCCGCTCGCCGCGCCGACAACGATTTCGAGGCAGGTCGCTGCGCGACGCTCTCCTCGTGAACCACTTCGCCACTCCGGAGTTCTGGTTCCACTATCGCTTTCTGCCACCCGAGAACCGCGAGTTGGCCGATCGTTGCTTCGCGATGCTCCAGGTTAATCCTCGCCACCCGTCGCTACGGCTCAAGAAGGTCGGAGGTTTCTGGTCCGTTCGCGTGGGACTTCGCATCCGTGCCCTGGCGAAAGAGCGCCCCGATGGCCTGATCTGGTTCTGGATTGATCCTCACGCTCGCTATGAGCAACTGATAACGCCCTGATCGACACGGACCAGCCGAAGAGGATCGAAGTTGGTGTCCCACGAACGACCTCGGCGGTGTTATTCTGGAAGGTTACGCCTCGACAACACGAATCCGTTGATGTGCGACGACGGCACCGCACGTGTTTCCACTCATGAATTCGGACCTCGAGCTCATCGAGCAGTTCTGTAGAACGCGCTCCCGGGATGCGTTCGACGCCGTTGTTGGCGCCACGGGCCGATGCTTCATCGCGTCGGCTGGCGCGTGTTGCACGACAGCCACGACGCCGACGACGTGGTGCAACTGACGTTTATCCAGCTCTTTCAACATCCCGAGTCGGCATGTCCCCAGGTCGCCGGTTGGCTGCACCGGGTCGCCGTCAATACCGCGAAGAATCTTCGCCGCTCCCGCGTGCGCCGGGCCCGGCGTGAGGAGGCGATGGTCCGCGCCATGATTGCCACGCGTCCGACAGAAGAAGAGGAAAGCGACCTCAGGGACGAGATCGATACAGCGCTCGATCAGCTTCCCGACGCGTTGCGGGAGGCGGTCATCCTCCACTACCTGGAAGGACGCAGCCACGAGGAGTCGGCGCGGCTCTCGGGTTGTTCGGAGGAAGCCGTGCGGAAGCGATCCCAGCGCGGCCTCCGCCAGCTCCGCGAGGTGCTTGCCGGTCGTGGCATGACCTGCGGTGTGGTGACCCTCGCGGCCTACTTCGCCAGCGAGTCGGCGGCCAGCGCCGCCGCGGCCTCCGTCTCCTTCTCGGCGGCGTCCCTGAAGCTTGGCCACGATGCGGCCGCGACGACCCAGGCGGTGCCGACCGCCGCAACAGGGACCGCGACCACCCCCGCCCATACCGCGGGTTCCGGCTCGATCGGCTTGAAGCTCGCGGCCGGATCGATCGCTGTCGCCCTGGCCATGGCGCTCGGTCTGGCGGGATACCTGGGCGGGCTTCGCGGCTGGCCCGGCGCAACGACTGGGCGCCGCCGTCCGCGTCCGCTCGACCTCGTCGGTCACCGGCGCGGGTCCCGGTTCATCACACTCCCGCTGGCGGAAGCGGCGACGACGTCGAGCGGCCTGCCGCTGTTCCGGCCCGTCAACGGCGGCGACGACACGCTGATCCTGCCTCGATGGGGTGAGATGACCATCGTCGGCATTCCCTTCCGCGTCGACGACCCGCGCGGCGGTGCGACGCGGAACGCGATCGTCCTGTACGACACGACGGGCGACTACCGTCGCCGCCGGGCCAGGGTGGCGAGTGTCCCGTGCGGCCGATCCGCCACGGCGATCCACCTGCTCGGTGGCGTCAGCGCCGGCGGCTACCCGCGTGAGCCGGGCAAGAGCGTCGCGCTCATCGTCCGAATCCGGTACGCGGGGGGCGAGGTCGAGGATCATTCTCTGTACAATGGCGTGCACCTGGCCGACTACTCCGGGCCAATCGACGTGCCGGGATCGCAGCCTGCGTTGAAGCTCAAGCATGGTTTCCAGTTACGTCATGTGAAGATCGTTCCGGGTCGTCACGAATCGATCGACCGGGTCGAGTTCGTCAAGGGGAATGACCGCACGGCTCCCGTTGTCATGGCCGTGACGGCCGAGACCGGGGGATGAGCCCCGCGGTCTTCCGGTCCGCCGCCCATTCCGGAAGCGGGGAAGGAGTCGGACCATGCCCTCGCGTGGTTCCCGCGGTTTCACACTCATCGAGCTTCTGGTCGTGATCGCCATCATCGCCGTCCTGATCGCGCTTCTGGTGCCGGCGGTGCAGGCGGCGCGCGAGGCGGGGCGTCGTTTGCAGTGCGTCAACAACCTCAAGCAGATCGGCCTGGCGATTCACAACTATATCGCGGACCACGATGTCATCCCGCCGAACGGAAGCTGGACCGGCGCTCCCGACCCGCCCCACAATTTCGACTACCCCGGCGGCGGGGCTCCGGTCCGCTATCTCGCCGCGTCGATGAAGGTGCGCCTGCTGGCCTTTCTCGGACAGCAACCGCTGTATAACGCCTACAACTTCTCCGGCTCGGATTACGGCGCGGGGGGCGGCCCTCTCAACGCCTTGAACCAGACGATCATGTTCACGACCGTGGCGGCCTTCGTCTGCCCTTCCGACCCCAACCCCGGCGACGCACGCAGGCCGACCTCCTACCCCTGGATCAACGGGGTCTCGGCCCCGTCGAACTATCCGAACAACATGGGGATCGAACCCGCGGCCTCCGGCGGACGGCTGAATGGGCCAAGCTGGTTCCTCGGAAACGATCCCTTCCTCGGAACCCCCGTGACCCTGGCCGGCGTCACCGACGGTACGAGCCAGACCGTGATGTTCTCCGAGTGGGTCAAAGGCGTCGGGTCGCAGGCCGCCGCGCTCTTCACGCGGGCCGAGGTCTATCTCCTCGCTTCCGGGACGATGACCGGCGATAGCCTGACCGACGCGAACCAGTGCCAGCTTCCCTCACGCACCAACTGGAACTACAAGGGCCAGTACTGGAGCAGCCAGGACACCGGACGCGGAGGCGGCTACTGGCAGGTCACGTTGCCGAACTGGAAGTCCTGCGACGAGACCTTCAGCAACTACGGCTTCGCCAACGTCGGCAGCCTGATCGGCCCGAGCTCGGCGCATCCGGGAGGTGTGAACATGCTCCTGCTCGACGGCTCGGTCCGGTTCGTCAAGGACAGCATCATCCCCCCCATCTATTACGGACTCGCCACCATCGCGGGTGCCGAGGTGATCGACGCCGGCGGCTACTGACGGCACGTCGGAATCCGAATTCGGGATACGTCGCGCCGAGATTCGTCCCTTTCCTGTCCCGAACCTCGTGGACGCGGTGTTAGTAGCTATACAGAACGAGATGACGGGCTCCGATCGACGAGCGTTCGCTCAAGTCGTGAGCTCGCCCGGGTCGGAATCCGACGCCGCGGGGTCGGACGGGCCTTCCTCGTTCCGTTCGTTTGTGCGTTTATTCCCATCCTTTTGATTCCATCATAGCGGTACTCGTGGCAAGGGCGCATCAACCCCGCCGTGATGCGGGCGTCCCGTCCGCGCATCGTGCTCAGGGCGGTTGAACTGCCCGCGTCGAAAATTCGACCCCGCGAGGACCGCTGGCTCTTCCACGTATGAGGAGAATCCGACCATGCGTCCTCGTTCGTCCGTATCGGCTTCGCGCGGCTTCACGCTCATCGAACTCCTGGTCGTGATCGCCATCATTGCCGTGTTGATCGCGCTCTGCTGCCCGCGGTGCAGGCGGCGCGCGAGGCGGCCCGCCGGGCCCAGTGCACCAACAACCTGAAGCAGCTCGGCCTGGCGATCCATAATTATCACCAGACCAACGACACGTTTCCGCCTCTGGGCGTACCGGGACGAAGCTCGCTCAATCCGGCGCAGATGAACGCGTTCTGGGGCCCCGGCTTTCTGCTGCTGTCGCTGGGTTACATGGAACAGGTCAACATTTATAACGCCTTCAACCAGTCGGCCTCCTGCCTGATCGGCTGCAGCACGGTGCGGCCCAGAATAATACCGTCAAGAACGCCTCGATCAGCTCCTATCTTTGCCCGTCCGACCCGGGGGCTTCGGTCTACCCCACCGGGTGCAACTACGCGGCAAGTGTCGGGCCGCAGTTCCGCTGGGACGCGGGTAGTTGCAACACCGGGGCTTCCTCCGCCTGCGGTGGGATCGGCGTGGGGATGTTCGCCATCCTCCAGGCCTGGGGAATTCGCGACTGCACCGATGGGGCGAGCAACACCCTGGCCGTTTCCGAGCGGCTGATCGGCGACAACAACACCGGCTCGCGCAATGGCGCCGAGGAGTATTTCGGCGTCCCCTGGCCGAGCGGTGGTGATGGCCTGGGGATGAACCAGGTCGCGACCAACCCCACCGGCTACTCAAACTTGCAACAGTACATCCAGTCGTGTGATTCGATCGCCAAGAGCGGCACCGGCAAGGAGTACAACGATACGATGAGTAGCTGGCCCCTGAACCGGATGCACTACGGGCCGGGAATGACCATGCTTCTGACTCCGAACAGCCCCCACGCCTCGTGCGGCGAATACCAGGCCGACGACGGTACGCTCGGCGCCCGTAGCCGTCACCCCGGCGGCGTGAATGCCCTGTTCGCCGACGGCAGCGTCCATTTCATGAAGAACTCGATCAACACGATCACGTGGTTCGCTCTCGGAACCAAGGCCGGCGGCGAGGTCATCAGCGCCGATTCGTATTGATCCCTTACCTGATTAAGCCCGCCCGCAGATCGAGGGGGCCGTCAAGGCCCCCTTCTTCGATCCCCAGGAGAGTCGTCACAAAGCCCGCGGGAGCGCGGACGATTTTGGTTCACTTGCTTCGTGACTGTTGACCCGGTTCTGTTACCCTGTCCGGCGGTAACCTCACGATTCGTTCGTTTCCCCGCAACCGTGGACCGACCCGGGAGAACCGCCGTGCCGAGAGACTTCCCGCATCATTTCAGGACATGCGCCTCATGGATGACCAGAGCCTGCATGTTCGTGATCGCCTTGACCGCGGCCACTTCGGCGGCCGAAAAGCCGAACGTCCTGTTCCTCCTGTCGGATGACCACAGCGCCCCGTATGTCGGCTGCTACGGTTATCCCGACGTGAAGACCCCCAGCATCGATCGACTGGCCGCGCAGGGGATGCGGTTCGACCGTGCGTTCGTGACCTGTCCCCAGTGCGTGCCCTCGCGGGCATCGCTCATGACGGGCCGCTCGCCGGTCTCGGTGCGGATGGTCCGCTTCACCTCGCCGCTACCGCCCGACGTCGTTGCCCTGCCGGACCTCCTGCGATCGAAGACCAGCTACTTCACCGGGGTCGGCGGGCGGACCTATCACCTCGACGGCCCCGCCGCCCAGGGCAAGAATGCCGCGCCGGTGAGCTCATCGGTGCTGGACCGCTACCACCTTCGCACCTTCAAGGAGCGGGTCGATTACGCCGAATCGCCCAGGCCCGGCGGCTGGAAGACTTATGGCGACCATCTGTCCTCGTTCCTCGACGCCGCGCCCAGGGACAAGCCCTGGTTCTTCTGGCTCGGGTTCAGCGACCCGCACCATACCTGGGACACCCACGCCTCCTACGGCCGGCCCGATCCGTCGAAGATCAAGCTGCCGCCCCATCTGCCCGACCTGCCGGGCGTGCGCAACGACCTGGCGCGTTACCTGGCCGAGATCGAGCATCTCGACGGCGACGTCCAGAGCGTGCTCGACGTGCTCGAGTCGCGCGGGCTGGCCAACAATACGGTGGTCGTCTTCATGGGCGACAACGGGATGGCGCTGCCCCACGGCAAGGGCGCCCTGTATGACCCGGGTATCCACGTCCCCTTGATCGTGCGCTGGCCGGGCGTCGTCCAGCCGGGAACGACCACCCGGACCCTGATCTCGGGCGAGGACTTCACCCCGACCGTCCTCGACCTGGCGGGAGTCGCCGCGCCCGAGTCGATGAGCGGGCGCAGCTTTCTGAAACAGCTCAAGGGCGACGCCCCCGAGCCTCGCAAGTTTATCTTCGCCGAGCGCGGGCCGCACGGCGGCGACGGCATGCTGAGACCCGATATTTCCGCCGCGACCTTCGACCTCGGCCGTTGTGTCCGTTCCGATCGATACAAGCTGATCTACAACGCCACCCCGCACCAGCCGGTCGGTCCGGTCGATAGTGCCCGCGACCCAGGCTGGCAGGAAATGGTCGCCGCTAACCGCGCGGGGACCCTGGCCAAACCGTTTGTCCTCACCTACTTCACCACCCCCCGGCCGACGTACGAGCTCTACGACCTGGACAACGACCCCGGCGAGCTCGAAAACCTTGCCGGCCGCCCCGACCTCGCCAAGGTCGAGCACCAGCTCAAGGAAGCCCTGACCGAGAAAATGATCCTCGACTGGGACTTTCTGCCCTTGCCCCTGCGCTGACCCGACGAGGGCAAGCAACGATCGACCGGCGGCCTCGCCCATTCCCCTCTTCCGTGGCGAGACCGTCGGTCTCCGTTTCGCTGGTGTTCGCACAAACTATTGTTGTTGCTTTGATGCTTTGTCCGACGGAAATCGGACCTCCTGCACAAATGACACGCTCCATACGCCGTCACGACCCCACCCCGCCGCGCCAACCGCCCCATTCCATCCCGTAATCGGGACAAATCTCCCAGATTTGCCGCACTCCCCGGTCGTTTCCTCCGATGCTTAATAACAACGGGCCGGTGCGCGCCCCCAATCGATCGGGCCGCTCCGGGTGTTTTCGGCTTCCTTTGGACGGGCAACTCGCCGGGAGATTTCCAATCATGACCGCGCCAACCTCCGAGCCTCTCGACCGCGCAACCTCTGCCACCAATTCCACCCCTACAACCCGCCCGATCAGCGCCGCCCGATTAGCGGCCAACCGGGCCAACGCCCAAAAATCGACCGGACCGCGCACCGAGGCCGGCAAGGCCATCTCCCGGCTCAACGGCCTGACTCACGGCTGCGCCGCCGCCACCGCGGTATTGCCTGGCGAGAACGCCGAGGAGCTTCAAGCGCGGGTCGAAACCTGGTTCGACGAGCTCGACGCACGCTCCGACACCGAGCGCACCCTGGTCGAGACCGCCGTCCACGCCGCCTGGCGGGTCGAGCGGTGCCGCAAGGCCGAGAATGCCGCTCTCAGCAAGAAGGTCCTGCTCGCGGGCGAGGCGTTCGACGCCGATCTCTTCGCGAAGCTCAAGCGCCTCACCGGCACCACCAGCGCCCTGGTCAATGATGGCCAGGGCACGGTTTACGAGCTGCGCAGTTTCAGCCTGGGCTGCCGCTGGCTGATCGAGCAGTGGGAGAACATCGGCCGCGGGATCATCCAGAACGGCCGGCTCGACGAGAGCCAGATCTTCGACCTGCTTCAGTTGCAGGGCCTGCTCGACGAGCCACCTGGACAGTCCCGTGACCGGAATCTGGCTGTCGTACGCGCTGGCCTCGCACCTGGGTCCCAGGAAAGCCGACCCCGAGCGGCTTGATTACTTCTTCACGCTGACCTACCCGGGCGAGGATCGGATGGCCAAGGGCGAATACCGACGCCGCACGGCGAAGCAGTACGCCAACCTGCCCGAGCGTGCCGACGCCAACGCCGCGCTGCTGCGCAGATCGAGGCGATCCTCGACGAGCTCAAGCAGCGGCTATCGGAAGTCGAGGCGCGCGAGGAGCACTTGCGTGAACTCACGATCCAGGAAGCGGCGTTCGACGCCAGCAACGAGGGGATGAAGCGTCAGCGTTACGAGCTGGGCCACCAGCGGGTCCTGCTGGGATGCCTGAAGGAATTGCGGAACGTGCGGAAGGATCGGGTGGAATCGGATGAGCCGACAGCCTCGCCCGTGCCGGCGATCCCGGAACCGGCCCCGGCGCCGACCGAACCCAAGCCGGAAGCGCCGAGCGAACCCAAACTCGAAGCGCCAAGCGAACCCAGGGCCGCGGCGCCGACCGAACCCAAGCCTGCGGTGCCGACCGAACCCAAGACCGAGGCGCCGAGCGAACCCAAGCTTGAAGCCGCTCCGTTCGCGGTGACGATCGAGCCGGCCGACACGACCCTTATCGCCGGCACGATCGGCTCGACTGAGTGCCTGGCGAGCCCGGCCTGACCGACCGGGCCGACCGCTCTTTGTCAATTCGGATACCCCGATCCGCCAACCGCGGAGATTCCGGCGCCGGATGGGGCCTCCAGGGCGATGGGACCGGTGTTACGCAATCGTCAGCATCGACTTCTCCTGACAACGCAAGCGAGGTTGGTTCACTCGATCTCCTTGAACTCGCCCGAGGCCGAGACCTCGACCTCGACGATCTTGCCCCGCGGGTCCTTGCCGCGGACCTCGTAAATGTCCTCGTTATCCTGCGTGAACTTGAACGCGCTCTGGAACTTGAGGCCCGGTGGCGCCTTCTTCCGGGCGACTTCCATGACATTGGCGGGAACCTGTTCGAGCGGCACCGCGACGGTATGGACCCCGACCTCGCCGCAACCGGCGGCCACCACGCAGAGCATCGCACGGATCACGATCAAGAATCGCCCACGAGTTCCATCAGGCATATCGAAATCCTCAAGGTCCAGGAAAAGCCGGAAGGGGGTCAATAACTGGACTGGTCCACGACCTCGCCGCCGTTGCGAGTGGCGAGGGCGAGATAGGTCTTGTAGTTGATGGTGGACTTGATGAAGGCCACGTGGCCGTCGCCGAAGAGGAAGTTGACACCACGCCCGGCGTGAAGGCTGTAGAACTGGTTGACGTCGGCGCGAGGGTCGCCGGGGCCAACTCCCTCGCCGGCATGGCCCAGGACCATGCCCGAGCTGGACTCGGTGACGTATCGACCGATCGCGTCGTTGTCGGTCGGGTAGAGCAAGGCGCCAGCGACCGAGCCGACCCACGTCGCCTCGCCCAGACGGTGCGACCGTTCGCCCACGAAGATCGTCTGCGAGAGCCCATCGGTCACGTCGCGGATGGCGATCGCGCTATCGCGAAAGAACATCCCGTTACCGTCGGGCCCCGGCTCGCCGAGGCCGTACATCCCGACGTAGTTCGACGACGCCACCTGGCAGATGTTGCGAATCGCGGCGCCGGTCGCCGCGTCGCGGTTCACGGCCCAGTAGACGGGTGCCGTCGGGTCGGAAGGACAGAGAAACGTGGAGATCGTGGCCAGCCGCGAGGTCGAGTTCGCCGGGGTCTCGATCGCGATGCTGAAGTTGATCGAATGGTAGAGCGGCCGTTGCTCGACCTGGGGCAACGCGAGCGCGGCCCAGCCCCAGCCCGGCCCGGTGTCGTTGCCCTGGGCGTCGGCGTTCGAGCGGTAACCGGGCGGAAACACGAGCACCACGTCGTGATAGTTCTGGATCGCCAGACCGATCTGCTTCAGGTAGTTAACGCACTGCGAGCGGCGGGCCGCCTCACGAGCGGCCTGGACAGCCGGCAGGAGCAGCGCGATCAGGATCGCGATGATCGCGATCACGACCAGAAGCTCGATCAAGGTGAAACCCACCTGCCGGTCCTGAAAGTGGGGAGGTCCGGTCTTCATCGGTTTCATTTCCGTTTTTTCTCGATGGTTTACGGAAGCTAACGAGAGGGGAGTCTACGCCGTTTCCTTTGCTCCTTCATGGCGTGAAGATGACATCGCTGTTATCTTCGAGACGGGGTCGAGCCCACGCGAAAGGTCGCAAACCGCATGCGCGTCCTGGTGCTGGAAGACAACGCCGACATGGGGGCCTATATCCAGCAAGGGCTCCGCGAGCAGGGATACGCCGTCGACCTGGTGGCCAGCGGCCTGGAGGGGTATGACTTCGCCGCCAGCGGGGTCTACGATCTTTTGATCCTCGACCGGATGCTGCCGGGCATCGACGGGCTCGAGATCCTGCGCCGGCTCCGGTCCCGCGGCGTCACGACGCCTTCAATCTTCCTGACGGCGCGTTCCAAGGTCGGCGACCGGATCGAGGGGCTCGACGCCGGCGCGGATGACTATCTCGTCAAGCCGTTCTCGTTCGCCGAGCTGGTGGCCCGGATGCGGGTCGTCCTCCGGCGCGGCACGGAGGCCCCCGCAACCGTGCTCCAGGTCGCGGACCTCCGGCTCGACCTGGTGAGCCGGACCGTCGAGCGCTCGGGACAGCGGATCGAGCTCTCGGTCAAGCAGTTCGCACTGCTCGAGTACCTGATGCGCAACGCCGGCGCGGTCGTCAGCCGGACGATGATCCTCGAACACGTCTGGAACTTCGACTTCGACTCGATGACAAACGTTATTGATGTTCACATCAACCGGCTTCGCAACAAGATCGATCGCGACTTCGATCGTCCCCTGATCCACACCTTGCGCGGGGTGGGCTATGTTCTCCGGGCCGAGTGAGCCCTGGCTCGGGACCAGGGCCAGACGGCTGGGTCTGCGAGCCCGGCTGACCCTCTGGACCAGCGCGGTGCTCGCGGGGGCCCTGGTCCTGGGGTTCGTCTGGGTCGATCACGGACTCCGGGCGACGCTTCAGAGCCGGAACGACGCGTTCCTGGTACGCAAGGCCGAGGAGCTCACGGCCGTGGTTCGCGACGAGCTGACCGGCGGTGAGGGGGCCCTCGACGCCGAGATCCGCCGCGAGGTCGCCGCGTACGCCGACGAGGGATTGTTCGTCATCGTCCGACGGTCGGGAACCCCGTTCATCACCCCACCGGGGCCGATCGGCGAACAGCTTGCACGACATCTGGCGACGCTGAGGTCGATCGAGTCGCCCATGACGATCACACTTCCCGATGTGAGCGAGCGATACCGGGTGCTCCGGGTCCAGATCCGGACACTCGACGGCCGCGCGTATCCGCTTGAGCTGGGGCTGTCGGAGGCCGAGACCGAGGCCGTGCTCGCCCAGTTCGATCGGCGAGCCGCGGCGGGGGCCCTGGTCTTTCTGGTGGTCGCGGCGATGGGGGGCCTGATCTTTTCGTGGCAGGCCCTACGGCCGATCGCCCGGAGCATCGACGCGGCCCGTGCCCTGAATCCGTCCGACCTCTCGGCCCGACTTCCCTTGACGGGGGCCCGCGACGAGATCGACCGGCTGGCGGCGACGATCAACGACCTGCTCGATCGCCTGGAGGACTATCACCGGCAGGTGATCCGCCTGACCGCCGACGCCTCGCACGAGCTGCGAAGCCCCCTGTCGGCCATGCGCGCGGCCGTCGAGGTGGCGCTCCAGCAGCCGAGGTCGGCGGTCGAGTACCGCGAGGTCCTGGGCTCGATGGGCGAGCAGTGCGATCGGCTCACGGTCCTCGTCAACGGCTTGCTCACGCTCGCCCGGGCCGACGCCGGCCAGCTCGAGCTCGAGCGCCAGCCGGTCGACCTGGCGCGACTGGCGGCCGAGGTCGCCGAGATGTTCCAGCCCCTGGCCGAGGAGCGCGGGATCGCCCTGACCTGGGATGTCGCCGGTCCCCTGGCGATCGACGGCGACCCGTCCCGGTTGCGTCAGCTTGTCACCAACCTGCTGGACAACGCGCTCAAGTTCACCGAGCCGGGAGGTCAGGTGGCGCTCCATGCCTTCCAGGTGGACCGGCTGGTCCGGCTGGAGGTCCGCGATAGCGGGATCGGCATCGACGCCGATCGGCTCCCCTACATCTTCGAGCGTTTCTACCAGGCCGACCCGGCGCGTTCCTCGAAGGGTTCAGGTCTGGGCCTGAGCATCTGCCGATGGATCGCCCAGGCCCACGGCGGCTCGCTCTCCGTGGCCAGCCGCCCGGCTTTCGGGAGCACCTTCACGCTGGAACTCCCCATGACGCACGCTCCTGCGGCTCGTGTGCCAGTCGTCTCCTGATCGATCCGAGGGAAGCGCGATGTCCTTGATGCCCGATTCGATGTGTGACGTGGCCGTCGGACTCGACTCGGTTTTCGGAAATACGAGCGACCCCGCAACGGGTCAGAGAATCAAGAGGTCTCGATCATGCGTGCCATGGTGCTGAGGTCGTTGGGACCCGTTTCCGGCTTTTCCGCAACCGCGCCTCTGGTGCCAGCCGATTGGCCCAGGCCGGAACCAGGTCCGGGTGAGATCCTGGTCCGGGTCGCCGCCTGCGCGGTCTGCCACACCGAGCTCGACGAGATCGAAGGCCGAACGCCGCCTCCCCGGTTACCGATCATCCCCGGGCACCAGGTCGTCGGACGGGTCGAAACCCTGGGGCCGGGCGCGACGGGGCATGAGGTTGGCGACCGGGTTGGTGTGGCCTGGATCTTTTCCGCGTGCGGCCATTGTGAATACTGCCGGCGGGGCGAGGAAAACCTTTGCCCCGCGTTTCAGGCCACCGGCCGTGACGCGCACGGAGGTTACGCCGAGTGGATGACCGTGCGGGCCGACTTCGCCCACAAGGTCCCCGACGCGCTCCGCGACGAGGAGGCCGCCCCCCTCCTTTGCCGGCGCGATCGGGTATCGGTCGCTTCGATTGACGGGGATCACGGACGGCCAGCGGCTGGGTCTGACCGGATTCGGGGCCTCGGCGCACCTGGTGCTGAAGCTGGTCAAGCATCGGTTTCCCGCGGTGCGGGTCTCGGTGTTCGCCCGGAGCGAGTCCGAGCAACAGTTCGCCCGCGAGCTGGGAGCGACCTGGGCCGGCGGCACGACCGACAAGGCGCCCGAGCCGCTCGACGCGATCATCGACACGACCCCGGCCTGGACCCCGGTCGTCGCCGCTCTGGAGAACCTTCGCCCCGGCGGCCGGCTCGTGATCAACGCGATTCGCAAGGAAGATACCGATCGATCGGAAGCGTCGCGCTGGTTCGAGTATCCCGCACACCTCTGGCTCGAGAAGGAGATCAAGAGCGTCGCCAACGTCACCCGCGACGACGTTCGTGAGTTTCTCCGACTGTCGGCCGAGGTTCCGATCAAGCCCGAAGTGCGGACCTACCCGCTCGAGGAAGCAAACCAGGCGCTCTTCGAGCTCAAGAGCAGGCAGGTCCGGGGAGCCAAGGTGCTTTGCCTGGATGGGACCGAGGACCAGCGCCCGACCGCCGAGCCGGACAGGTGAAAGCCGGAATCCCGAGGGATTTCGGACCCTGACCTGCCCGGCGCTTCAGGTCGCCGACCACCCCTTATACCGACCGAGGGCGATCGTCGTTGAGGTTACCTGCCAGCCCCTTGCGCCTCTCGGTCGCGACGGCGTCGGATGCCGAAGGACGCGTTTCCACCACCACGAACGGGCGGTCGGCCACCCCGGGCCGGGCCGCGCCGGTGGTTCGGTTGCGAGCCAGGCCGGTTGGACGGCCGACGCGGAAGCAGGCGAGCCGGCGACGGAATTCCATCCACCTGATCGGCATCGAGGCTGCGGGCGATGGTCTTCTCGATCTGGTCGAGCATTGACGACTGGTCGGGCAGGACGAGCGAGAACGCCGCGCCATCCTGGCCCATCCGGCCGGTCCGGCCGATCCGGTGGACGTAGTGGGTCGGGTCCTCGGGAAGGTCAAAGTTGAACACGTGCGAGACGCCGCGGACGTCGATCCCGCGGCCAACCACGTCGGTGGCGACCAGGGTGGTCAAACGCCCCGAGCGGAACGCCTGCAAGACCCGGTTCCGCTGTGCCTGGCTGAGATTGCCGTGCATCGTGTCGGCTCGTTGCCCCTGGGCTCGGAGCAGCTCGCCGACCCGGTCGGCACCCCGCTTGGTCCGGCAGAAGACGATCGCCCGGCTGGGCTCCTCGCGTTCCAGTAGCCGGACCAGAAGATCGAACTTCCGCTCGGGATGGACCATCACGTACGCCTGGCGGATCGCGGCGACCGTCGCATCCTCATCCTCGGCGATCAGACGGACGTCGACCGGGTCGTTCAGGTACGTCTGGGCCAGCTCACGCACCCCCTTGGGCATCGTCGCCGACAGCAGGAGGGTCTGACGGGGGTTGGGCACGGACTTGAGGATCGTCTCGACCGCCGGCCGGAAGCCGATATCGAGCATCTGGTCGGCCTCGTCCAGCACTACCACCTTGACGGCGTCGAGCCGGATCGAGTTCCGATCCATCAGGTCCATCAAGCGGCCCGGTGTCGCCACGACAAGCTGACAGCCGCTGCCCAGCAGCCGCTGCTGACGGTAGATCGATTCTCCACCCACGACGGCCACTGCGCGGCAGCGGCGACCGAAGGCCAGCTTCTCGAACTCGCGGCAGATCTGAATGACCAGTTCCCGCGTCGGCGCCAGGATCAGCGCCTGGACTTTCCGCTGGCGATCATCCAGCCGTTCGATGATCGGAATCAGGAACGCCGCGGTCTTGCCCGTTCCCGTCGGCGCATTGCCCAGACAGTCGCGCCCCGAGAGGGCCGGGGCGATCATCTGTTCCTGGATCGGGCTCGGCTCGTGGTAGGCCGACCGTGACAGGGCGCGGACCATTTCCTCACTCACGCCCAGACGAGGGAACCCCGCCCCCGTCGGCGCGGTTTCCTGCTCGGACTCGTTCGGGGTTGTCGACAACCCCGGCAAACTCATCTCACTCTGCATCGTCGGTTGCAAACTCCAGCTCCTTGTAACCCCCACGCTCGCGGCGGCGACGAGACGAGCCGAACGATCGTCCGAGGAAACTCGGACGCGGCATCGACCTCATGGCAAATGTCGGCCCAGTCGCGCCGTTTAGGGAGTCCACTCCGGCGTCAGTCACACCGGACGCGGGAAGGAAGAGTCAGCGCAAAGAGACCAACGGGAAGGCAGCTCGCGAAGGGAAAGTCTCGGCTTGGAATATTAGCCGGTGGGGAGAGTCCCAATAATAAAACTTCGAAAGCTCGAAAAGTATAGCAACTGGGGTCAAGGTTGCGAACCTCATTTTTGAGATGTTCGCTCGGATTTCGGAAAGTCGGGTAAGCTAGCGAGTTTGCGTTCTGTTAGGCCCTCGACCGTCGTTCACCGCGACAGGAACCCTGGGTTGATCAGGATTCGCCTCGAACGGGAGTAGAGTCGGGATGTGACGAGGTGGCGGATTGCTCCGTTTCCACACCCCGCTCATCGAACCTGGACGTGCGTATCTCCCGCATCCGGCTCTCGGACAAGGCTCTTCACACGTTCGCTCACAAACTGCCGTCCATGTCGTTCACCGAAGCTGATGTAAACCCAGCTCGTCGTGCAGGTGTTGATCAGGGAATAGTGTCCTTCCCTCACCCTGGACTTTGAACTTCACACACAGCCATTGGCGTACCCTGTACCTGGCATGATGGTTCACGGTCCGGTAGGCATTGCTCACCGTGCCGATGCGGAAGTCGTTCGACCAACCGCGAAGTTTCCGGTTGATCCGACCAATCTGCTCGTCCACGGCCCACAACGTCGTCCCGCGCGTCGTCATCTCGCCGATCTCCTGGCAGAGCCGATGGATCTTCTTCGACGAGGGACGCGGTCCCACATAGGACTGACCCGTGCGTCGGTCGTAGTTCCGGCTCAGGGTGTAACCCAGAAAGTCGAACGTCTCTTTCGGGAGGCGGCAGAGCCGCGTCATCGTCTCGTTTACCGTCAACTTCAGCGCGAACATCATCTCGCGCATCGTCGTCATGGCCTCGTCGGCCGTGCCGCGACAGCAGATCACGAAGTCGTCCGCGTCATTGACGATGTGGCGCGCCGAGCCGCCGCTCGTGCTTCCGTTCTTCCGTCCCTTCACAAAGCGTCGCATGTAAATATTCGGCAACAACGGCGTGATTGGAGACCCCTGAGGTGTTCCTTTCCCCTCGTCCTTGTTCCGGGTCGTTCGATGCCGATCGCCACGCTCGTCAACTTCCTCCACCGGCGTTTCCAGCCATCGTTTGATCAGTCGCGGCAGGCGACCGTCGCTGATCCGCCGGGACACCGATTTCATCAGCTCAAAGTGTGGTATCGAATCGAAAATATCCCGAAAGGTCGGCGTCGACCAGCTCGGTATGCCCCGTCCTTAGTACTACAGTTGTAGATCATCCGTTCAGTCTGCCGAAACCACGGGAAAAACGGCCGAGCTCGACAGTGCGGTAAATTGCGGACCCTGGGAATTCAGGGTTTTTCCCGTGGTGAACGGATGATCTACAACTGTAGTATTAGAGCGAGTCTAGAAAGCGTGACCTAGTCTTCTGGCATGGACACGCGACAACCTTACCCGAGTGATCTGACCGGACCTCAATGGGCCCAGGTCTCCCACTTCATTCCGGCCCCCAAGACGGGCGGACGTCCCGCCAAGTACGACCGCCGCGAAATCGTCAACGCCCTGCTCTACGTGGTGTGAACCAGTTGCCAGTGGCGAGCGATGTCCCATGACCTGCCCCCCTGAAGGGTTGTCTACTGGTACTTCATGCAGTGGAAGAAGGATGGGACCTTCGACTGCCTGCTCGATGAGTTGCGGGGCGATCTCCGCCAAGCCGAAGGTCGTCATCGCCAGCCCTCCGCCGCAGTCCTGGACAGCCAATCGGTCAAGACGACCGAAAAAGGGGGTCCATGGTTACGACGCGGGCAAGAAGGTCAACGGCCGCAAGCGACACATCCTGGTCGATACCCTCGGGTCGCTCCTGACGGTCGTGGTCCATCCGGCCAACTTCCAGGATCGCGACGGGGCCAAGCTGGTCCTGGAGGCGATCCGCGGCCGGTTCTCGCGCTCAAGAAGATCTGGGCCGACGGCGGCTATGCCGGGGCCTGGTCCTGGAGATCGTCAAGCGGCCGGACGACGCAACGGGGTTCGTGGTCCTGCCGCGTCGCTGGGTCGTGGAACGTACTTTCGGCTGGCTGGGCCGGAATCGGCGGCTCAGCAAGGATTACGAAGAAACTACAGCCAGAAGTGAAGCGATGGTCAAGCTTGCGATGATTCATCTGATGGCTCGCCGACTGGTCAGAAAGTTGACTTTCTAGTCTCGCTCTGAGAGGGTTGTGCTGGATTTTAGCTGATTCGCCTGCCGTCACCAGACAAACCCATTCAACGTCAGGTCGCTACTATTTTTTTAAAACTCGCTTTTCAAGATGATAGTATTTAAATAGTATATTTATTAATATGCAATCTTTGCAGAAGGGCTTGTCATTGAGCAACGCGTTTCCGTCGACCACCAGCATTTTCTTTCGCCAAGCCGCGAAAGAGCTAAAAAAAGCGTCGTGTGGGATACCCCTACGGCTGATCTCGGAAGGGCAGTCGAGGCGGTTGCCCCCCATCGCACGCGACTTCGCGTTTTTTTAGCGATGTTTGCGGGATGTTGTTTTTTCAAGGCTCGCTGGAAGGCCTTTTCTAGACGTTTTTTTCGTAAGTTCCTATCTTCACGGACTTTTCGCTGAGGACCTTCTGCCATGTGCAAGAATTGGCGTCATTGTGTAGCAGTTCTTTGCGCGGTAACGGGCGGGCTGATGCTCGCCAGCGGCGCGGCCTCGGCAGAGCCGGTCCCCCTGGAGAAGGGAGTCCGGGGATTGGTGACGTTGGCGCAAAACCTCGGTTGTGATCGACGGCAAGCTCCGTGAGTGGGCCGGCGCAGTACTGCACACCGCTGCACTACAACCATCGCGATCTGGAGAACCGCGCCGCGCAGTATCTCTATATGTGGGACGACCAAGCCCTCTTCCTCGGTCTCCGTTGCCTCGATGGCAAGCAGGCCAATCCTTCACCGCTATCGCAGAGCTACAACGGCGACGCGGTCGAGTTCTATCTCGACACCCGATCGGGAGAGACGTTTCGGAGCAAGAACTGGTCGGCGGGCGCGATTCATTTTTACTACTCGGCCTTCGAGGGCGGTGACATAAAACCGCGCTCGGGTGATGCGAAAGGGGATCG
>CAWGMM010000003.1:0-17028 GCA_963823685.1 uncultured Isosphaeraceae bacterium
TCAGCTCCGGACACGCCCGCGCCCTGCTCGGATTACCCGATGCCGACTCCCAGCGTGGGGCCTGCCAGCGTGTGATCGCCGAGGGACTCTCGGTTCGACAGACCGAGGCCCTGGTCGCCACGGGCGAGCCCACCCCGTCCCGTACTCGGGTTCGCAAAGATCCAGCCGAACCGGGCCCGAACGCTGCCGGAGCCAGACCGCCTCACTTCGTCGAGCTCGAGCAGCATCTCCTCTCACGCTTTGGCACCCCGGTGTCGATCCGCGCCAAGGCCGTCGATCGCGGCCAGATCATCATCCCATATAACTCCCAGGAAGACTTCGATCGGATTACTGGCCTGATTCGCGGGTGAAGCGACGAGTCCCTGGCCGCCTGGAGTCGGGTGCAGTCCAAAAGACGGTGTCTTCGCTTCCCATTTTTCGTGGTATGGATTGCGAAAAGAGAAACCGAATGCACCGTCTCTTGAGATTCAATCGAGAGGAAGGCATAACTTTGCATCGCAAAGGGGCAGAGCGCTAGTGGCTTCGCTTCCTGATGCCGGAATTCTGGCGCGACGGCACTTCATTTGCTCGGAACCGCTTATCTTTTCGAGACCTCTGGGCCGAGAAGCGGCGTGGTGACGGCATCGGTATACCAGATGCCCGCGAGGATTGCATCACCCATGGAATCGCTTCCGAGAGGGGGAGACTCCGGTTCACTCGAAGCGATCTTGTGTCGTCTGGTCGGCGACCCGTCGCGGATTCGGGGGCTTCACGAGCTGCTGGGTCCATTTTGCCACCAGAGCCGAAATTTACTGAACAGCCTGAAGATGAGTCTCTACCTGACGCGCCGATCCGAGCCGGGGCTCGCCTGCCCTCGCTGGGCGAACCTGGAGGGTCGTTACGCGCGGATCGAGACCCTGTATGATCGGCTTCAGTTCATCTGCCGGCCGATGAAGCCCTCATGCGTCCGGCTATCCTTAAGACTGCTCTTCGACGAGCGACGACGGGTATGGCAAGAGATCTACGCATCGAGCGGGCGAGAGCTTCGACTCAAGGGACCGAGCGCGATCGGACAGGACGTTGGTGATTTCGACCCGAACCTGCTTGGACGGGCACTCGACGCGCTGGTGGAGTGGCGTGCGGAAGCGGTCGATACCGAGACGGACGCCCAACTGAGCTGGGATGCCGAAGGCGATCGATTGTCGATCGGCTGGCGCGAGTACGCACGGCTTGACCACGCTCGAGCCTGTCCCAGGTCCATCACACTGGGGGAGCCCTGGGCGTCCGGCTGTTCCGTCTCGGAAGCCGATGCGGAGCCGTCGCTCGCCCTTCCCACGCTTGCACGAGTGATGGCCGCCCACGGCGGCACCATGAGCCTGATCGAACCGCGTGACGATGCATCCACAAGCTGGGGCCTTCACCTGAGCTGGCCGCGCACCGTGACGACACACCTCTCGTGATGAATCTTGTCACATCCACTGTTGCGAGTTTTGAGCCATGAGCATCACCGCTACCAATCTGCTCGCCACGCACCCGGCATCATGGCATGATGAGTTCGTTCTTCTGGTCGACGACCACGAACCCAGTCTTCGCCGGCTGACCGAACTCGTGCGGCTGTCCGGTTTTCGCTGTATTCCCGCTCGATCCGGCAGCGAGGCGATCCGGGTCTGCGACCAGCGGCGGCCCAAGGTCGTGGTGACCGATCTGGTGATGCCGAACCTCGGCGGGCTCGAACTCGCCCGGTGGCTGCGAGACCGTCATCCCTCGATCCCGATGATCCTGATGACGGGTCAAGAACTCGACGCGGCTCGACGGTCTGAGTTCGAGCGGATCTTTTCCACCGTATTAACCAAGCCAATTGATCTCGATCGGCTTCTCCGTCTCATCGAGCGACTCGTGGCCCGGTCCGGAAGGTGGGATGCGGGACGCTCCTCGGACCAGGTGGGAGTGGCATGAGCGGCGTTTGAGAATCTAGCCTGGCTTGACCGGAGTACCACTTCGGCTTTAGGATGCCTCTGGCGAGGGGAGGGCAGGGGTAACCAACGGTCGATCATGGTGTCCCTGCACCTTCAAAATTGCGCGGGGCGTAGCGCAGCCTGGTTAGCGCGCCTGCCTTGGGAGCAGGAGGTCACCAGTTCGAATCTGGTCGCCCCGATTTTCGGAGGAACGAGATCCGAGACGAACGGATTCCAAGCGAACTGCGTTGTAGCACAGGTTGCCTACCTCGAACAGGTACGGCCGGCATCGGTCGTGGCGCATCTCATGAGCGAGTCCGAAACCGCGAAGCACCGGGCGGCCCGGGCGGCGGCCGAGTTGGTGGAATCGGGAATGATCGTCGGGCTGGGCTCGGGGACCACGGCCAGACTCCTGGTCGATCGCCTGGGTGAGCGAGTTGCGCACGAGGGATTGAAGTTCGTCGGTGTCGCCACGAGCGTCGACACCGCCGACCTCGCCCGACAGCTCGGAATTCCTCTCCGCGACCTCGATGACGTGAACGCGATCGACCTGAACCTCGACGGCGCCGATGAGATTGATGGCCTGTTTCGCATGATCAAGGGGCGGGGTGGCGCGCCTTCTGCGCGAGAAGATCGTGGTTTCGGCGGCATGTCGGAGGGTCACTGTGATCACCGAGGTCAAGCGTGTCGAACGCCTCGGTGCGACGATGCCGATCCCCGTCGAGGTCAGCCCCTTTGGACTCCGGCACGTCGAGCGACACCTTCACGAACTCGGGGCCGAAACGACCCTGCGGCTGGGCCACGATGGCATTCCCTTTGTCACCGATGGCGGACACCGGATCATCGATTGCAGGTTTGCCGCCATCGACGACCCCGAAGCGCTCGCCCTCGAGCTGAAGAGGATCGTCGGCGTGTTCGAGACCGGGCTGTTCATCGGCCTGTGCGACCACCTGATCGTCGGGACCGAGCAGGGTATCGAGCAGCTCGACCGCGCCTGATCCCGTGAACAATTGCGCGGGCCAGCCGCTGCGTTCTGGCCCGCCACGCCAGGCCGCGTTCCACGGGAAACGCATTCTATGAGTACATCTTAAACTTTAACCTTTGAGTCGCGCTGTCAGCTCGTCGAGCATCTCGGCGGTCTTGCTGGCGCCGATCCGGTCGCAGCCCAGGCGGACACATTCGATCGCGGCGTCGAGCGTGCGGATACCGCCAGCGGCCTTGAGCTTGACACCTGGGGGAGACTGCTTGCGCATCAGCACAAGGTCGGCCTCGGTCGATCCGCCGGTCCCGTAGCCAGTCGAGGTCTTGACGTAGTCGGCCCCCACCTCGCCGCAGATCGAGCAGAGTTGGATTTTGCCGACGTCGTTGAGGTAACAGTTCTCGAAGATCACCTTGACGATCGCTCCGCGAGCGTGGGCCACCCGGGTCACGGCGGCGATATCGGACTGGACCGCGTCCCACTGTCCTCCGATCGCCTGGCCGATATTGATGACCATGTCGAGCTCGGTGGCACCATCGTCGATCGCGCGTTCCGACTCATACACCTTGACGGATGTGAGATGGCCGCCGTGAGGGAAGCCGATCGTCGTGCCCACGGCGACGTCCGTCCCCTTGAGAATCGACGCCGCGAGGGCGACGCCGTAAGGCTTGATGCAGACGCTTGCCACCCGGTAGCGTGCCGCCAGGCGACAGCCTTCCGCGAGTTCCGGTTCGGTCAGGGTCGGCATCAGGAGCGAGTGGTCGATCCGCTGGGCGATCGTCTCGTAAGTCAAGCTCAGTCCATGATCCATGCGCGAAGGCTCCGGGTGATTCGGTGCAGGGTCAGAAAAGTGGGCTCGTTTCAGCGTACCGGGAAGACCGGTCGTCGTGTTTCGCGAACGCGCGGTGGGCGGCGCGGGCCGGCGCTTGGCGGTCAACGTGGGACGGAACATCATGAGCAGGATCAAGGGGAGATAGAGCAGAACCAGAGTCCCCCCCTTGTCGAGATACCAGAACTGGCTGGCGACCAGCAGAGCGGCCGAGAGGGCGATCAGCTCGCCCAGGTTCTTCTCGGCGGGCCAGAGCGTCGTGGCGATCACAAGGGCCAGGTAGGCGATCAGGACGGGGAGTCGATAACTGCCGTCGATCCCCGACCAGAAGCTTCCGGTCGCAGGGGCGACTCGACGCTCGGGCAGGACGCCGGCCTCGGCCAGACTCCGCGCTCCAATCGCGCGCGCCCAGAGGGCAACGCCCGGCACCATCCGCGCCAGCACGACCGAGACGACCAGGAACGAAATGGACATGCCGGCGAACCGCGCATGTGTCGCGGCCGCGGTAGAAGCCGGTCCAGAGCGGGACCAGGCCCAGGCAAGCCGGCATCCAGCCGGCCGCCAGGCCGATCAACACGCCGGCCAGCGCCGGCCGCGTGGTAGCATGCGATCGCCGCCACGATCAGCGCCGCGGGTACAAGCTGGCCGCTATCGACCAGGGCCATCCGGGTGTAGGGCGGCAGCAGATAACAGGTGCCACCGCCAGACCCGCGATCGGCCGGTCGAAATGCCGCCAGCCAACGACGATCAGGCCGACGACCAGGCCCAGATGCGCCAGGCTCGCCAGCACGCGCGCGAGGATGACCTGGGGCGGGTTAGGCGTCAGTGAGTCGGGCAGGGGGGCGATCTTCAATACCTTGGTCGACCGCCGCCGCGGCGTCGGCCTCGAGATTGCCGGCGGGGGGTGGATTCGGTCGGGCTTCGCCCGGGTCGGCCGGGTTCCGCTTCGAGCCCTCGTCGACCGGCAGGCTCACCGTCTCGACCATCAGCAGCCCGAGGATTCCGATCGACAGGCACGCCAGCCCCGCCGCGTTCAGGTTGGGCTCAAGGAGCGGCCGGCGCGTCAGCCCGAGATCGACCAGGCAGCGCACCAGCCAGAGCGCCGAGCCGAGGAAGAGCCAGCAGAACGCGATCCAGGGCTGGGTGGTCCGCTCACCCGCGCCGACCAGAAGCATCATCCCCGGCGCGAGCGCGAAGAGGAGGAGAAGATCGAGGTTGCGAACGCTCCAGACCCGGCTGAACTTGAAGAAAAGCGTCACACAGCCGAGCAGTGTCAGGAAGAGCCAGACCTCGGGGCCGACTCCCAGGTCGGCGACCAGCGAACCGCTCACGTCACGACACCTTCGCTTCCCAATAGGCACGCGGACGAACACGAGCGGTCGAGGGTCTCGACCCGGAAGCGGACCAATACACCCACCGCGGGCGAAATTGTACGACGCACGCTCCGAACGACGCAAGCGCCCGACGGGTTCCCGCGGGCTCCACGAGTGACGCGGTCGATCGAGCCATGGTCGATCAATCCGACGCGAACGGGATCGGGTCGCCCGCAAGCTGGCTAAGGGCGTTCATCGCGGCCCGCTGCTCGGCGTCCTTCTTGTTCTGCCCCCAGGCCGGCGCGTACCGCTGTCGGCCGATCTGGGCGGCAGATCTTGAAGCACTTCGAGTGGTCGGGGCCCTTCTCGTCGAGCAGGAGATAGGTGGGGGTCTCGCCAAACTGTCGCTGGGCGACCTGCTGGAGGTTGCTCTTGTAGTTGACCCCGCCCTGACCCCCGACCGCCAGGTCGATCTCGGCCTCGATATGGCGGACGATGAACCGCTTGGCCGCCTCCATCCCGCCGTCCAGGTAGATCGCGCCGATCAGGCTCTCGAAGACGTCGGCCAGGACCGACGACGGGGTTTCTTCCTGCGACCCATCCCCTTGCCCATCACGAGGAACTCATCGAAGCCAAGCTCGGTCGAGATCTTGGCGCAGGTCCGCCGCGAGACGACCACCGACTTGATCCGGGTCAGCTCGCCTTCCAGATACTCGGGAAACTTCAGGAAGAGAAGCTCGCAGACGATCGCCCCGAGAATCGCGTCGCCCAGGAACTCGAGCCGTTCGTTGGAGGCGAGCCGGTGGTTCGCCCCTGAAGCGTGCGTCAGTGCCTCGCGGAGGTAGGTCGGGTCCCGGAACTGGTAGCCGAGAACCTCCTCGCAGTGCTCCAGGGGGTCGGCGTGGTCCTGGACCGGCTCGCGCCGGGACGGCTGGGTTCGGGCATCGTATGGTCACACCTGCATGGTGCTCAAGGAATTGCGTCCTATCCTGTTCAGGGTAACCCTGACCTGGAACGTTGTCAACCAGATCGGTTCTCGGTTAAAATCAGTTTTGTCCTGGGTCCAGAGGGTTGGCGAGGAGTAGTGAACGTGGTTCCCGCCAAAGACTTCAAGCGACGGATGGTCGTCGAGATCGACGGTGCGCCGCACATGATCGAGCAGATTCAGGTCCAGACCCCCTCGGCGCGGGGGGCGGCGACCCTGTACAAGATCAAGGCGCGCAACCTGAAGACCAAGGCGCGGGTTGAGAAGGCGTATCGCGGCACCGACAGCCTGAGCGAGTCGAGCTTCGAGCGCCGGCCCGTGCAGTTCCTCTACCGCGACGCCGAGGCGTTCCACTTCATGGACGCCGCCGACTTCAACCAGTTCTCGCTCCCGGCGGACGACCTGAGCGACCAGGCGTCCTACATGACCGAGAACATGGAAGGGGTCGAGGCCCTGGTCGTCAACGACGAGGTGATCGCCATCGAGATCCCCGACACGGTCGTGCTCGAGATCGTGGAGACCAGCCCCGGGCGTCCGGGGCAACTCGGCTACCGGGCGGACCAAGCCCGCCACGCTGGCCACCGGGGCCTTGATCCAGGTGCCCGAGCACCTCGACCAGGGGGTCACCGTCAGCGTCGACACCCGGACCGGCGAGTACCTGGGCCGGGCCAATTGATTGCGCTCGACCGTCTCACGATCCGGCGGCCGCGCGGAGGCGGAGCAATTCGTTGGTGATCCGCTGCCGGCGGCGCCGGTAGCTCAGTAGCCAGTGGCCGCAGGGCACGAGCACGGGGCGGACCAGCAGGGCGTCGACGGCGATCCCAACCACCAGGGCGAAGCCAAGCTGCCGGAGCGAGACCAGGGGGCTGAACAGGAACGAGGCGAAGCTGGTCGCGGTGATCGCCGCGGCCGACGAGATCAGACCACCGGTCTGGCCGATCGCCCGAATGATCCCGGCGCGAAGGCCAAGCCGTTCCGACTCCTCGTGGAGTCGGGCCATCAGGAAGACGTTGTAGTCGACACCGACCGCAACCAGTAGCACGAACAGGAAGTATGGCACCTTCCAGTCAATTCCCGGACCTCCCAGCCAGGTGACGAATACAAAGTGGGTGGCGCCCAGGGCGAAAGCGTAGGTCAGGACCATGGTCGCCACCAGGTTCAGACACGCCCGGACGTCTCGAAGCGCCAGCACCAGCACAAGAAAGACGCCGGCGGGCACCACGAACCAGCTCTGCACCTGGTCGGCGCGGGTCAGCGCCCGGATGTCGGCCGACTCGGCGTTGGCCCCAGCGACCGAGGCCCGCACCTTCAGGCCATCGACCTCGCCGAGGTAATCATTCAGGCGGCGGCGGATCGTCACGACCTCGTCCATGGCCGCGTGCGAGAAGACCCGTTCCGACTGGACCAGGTCGATCCGGGCACGCCGGCCGTCGGGAGTGAGGTAAGCCGCGAAACTCCGGCTCAGCTCAGGGTGGTCGCGGACTGTCTCGGGGTTGATCAGGAGCCGGTCAAGCGCCCGACGGCCAACTGGGTCTTCCAGAATCGTCGCGACCTCCCGATGCGCCCGGGCCGCCCCCTCGGCGATCCGTCCGGCTCCTTCGGCGGCGCGGTTCAGGTCACCGAGCATCGCGGCATGCGACGGTCGCTGGAGCGGGTTGCGGAGCCGGAGCCGGAGCCACCGCAGGTCGGACTTCGCGCTCGTTCTCGCGGACCTTGAGCGTCGAGGTCAGACCGCTACCGAGCAAGGCCAACGACGCATGACGCAGTCCATTGGCCAGGACCATAGGCGCGGTATTGGACGGATCGACCGCAGGTTCATCGGCCGCCCGAGCGTGCGCCTCGTCATTTGCGGCGCTCAATCCGCTACTCAGTCGAAGCCCGGTCTTCTGTTCGAGCCAGAGCGCGGCGCGAAGCCTGGCGGCCCCTTCGTTGAGCCCTTTCTGAAGCTGCCCCGCGCCGTCGGCAAGCTGCACGAATCCAGCATCGACCGCCCCCAGCCGCGCGTCGATCCGGGCCGGCGCCAGTAGCTCGGTGCTCCCGAGGGGCTGGGTTGCCGACCGTACCTCGATCAGGCGGCGTTGATGCCGCAGGTAACGGCTCACGTCATCGACCAGCGCCAACCCCTCCGACCCGCGCAGGTCGCGGTCTGATTCGAGCACGACAGTCAACGGGGCGATTGTTCCCTGGCCGAACTTGGAGGCCAGCAGCTCCAGCGTCCGTACCGACGTCGTCGACCTCGGAAGCTCGGTGAGGATGTCCTGAACGAGGTGAATTCTCAATCCGAGAAGCGCCAGTGGGAGCATCAACCCGAGTGTTCCCGCCCAGCAAAGCCGCGGCCGGCGCATCGCCAATCGCCCCAGCCGGTTCCAGACGCCGCTCCCAGGCGCGCCAGGCCGTCGAATGAACGCGGCCGGAAACGGCCCAGGAGAACGAGTAGTGCGGGCGTCAGTGTCAACGACCCTAGCAAGGTGAGTACCAGGCCCAGGGCCACGCTCGGTCCGGTGCTCGAGAACAGCTTGAACCGGGTCGTACCCATCAGCGCAAGCCCGGTGATCACCGTTCCCGCGCTCGTCAGCAGAGCCAGGAACGACCGTTCGAGCGTCAAACGCATCGAACCGGCCGGGTCCTTGGGGTCGAAATGCTCGGCATATCGCCACGACAGGAAGAGGCAGAAGTCTGTCCCTGTGCCGAACAGTAGCGCCACCAGGAAAAGCTCGACCAGGGGAGAGATTTCCCATCCCCCCAGCGTCATCCAGGCGAGCAGGCCGCGGCTGATCAACAGGCTGATGCCGATCGTCACAAGCGGCACAAGCGCCAGCCAGAACGATCGATAAACCGCCAGGAGGACCAGAAGGAGCAGAACCACCGTCGCGACCGCGGCGCGATCGAGAGAGGTCTGGACGCTCGCCATGAAATCGCGGCCGATCACGGCGTCGCCGGTCCAGCGCACTTCCAGACCCGACGGCGCCCGTAGGTCGTGAGAGCCGGCTTCGGCTTCCAGCCAACCCACCGCCACATGTGCTGAAGGGGCGACGAACGAGGCGTTCAACGGCACCGCGACCAGTCGAAGCGTCCGGTCACGGCTCACCAGTCGGTCCGCGATCACCGCATCGGAGAGCGGTCCGAGCACCCGCAAGATGGCCCCAGGTCGGTCGCCTTGTTCCAGTCGCGCCGAGAGGCGTCGGGCATAGGCCAGGTCGGCCTCCGTCAAGCCGCCAGGACGATGGAGTGAGCATACGGCCATCGACTCATAAGCCTGATCAGGCCAGGCCTGGTGGACCAACGCCGCGGCGCGCAGACTCTCGGCATCGCGGCCGAGCATCCGGGCCTGCCCCTCAGCCGCCAGTCGGGTCAGATTGGGCGCCATCAGACCCACACTGATTGCCATGATTGCCCAGATTCCCACCGTTCGGCCGGGATGGCGGCAGACCCAGGCACCAAGTCCACGCAAACTCATGGCCGGAGTCTCCTCGACCGTCGCGCTGCCGTACTGCACGTTCTCGATTGCAGTGCCATGAGGGAATGCAGCAGACCTATTCGTGGTCGTGTCATCCAGGGTGATGTTGGCGGGCGAGAGGATCGGAGCCCCGTGTCACAGAGCCGGTTTGCTCTCGGAGGATTCGGGTAGGGGGAGCCCAAACCATTCGGTACTGCCAGCGTCCGTTCTCGGTCGCTCCGTCAACGTTTCCGAATGGCAAGAAAATATGGCATCTTCCCGGCCCCTTGACAAGGACCGTTTCCCACGAACACGACTCAAGCTTCCCCACAGACCATCCCTGGCCGACCGCCTCGCCTCGCACCAAGCTCTATTATCGGCAAGACCTTGCTTCGTTTTCAGTCGTTGCCGACCGGTTTCGGGACGGGGACAAAAAAATGCGCGTAGGTTAGCGGTTTTCCATCCTGCCACGGATGATACGTGTTGCAGAACGTGATCCGCTCGCCAATGCTAGGATGCGTGGATCGCCACAGTTTCTCGAAGGTTGAATGCCAGGGCACGCCCAGGTTTTCCCGTTGAAGTTCGGCGAACGCCTTCGCGGCCGAATGATTGGAGCGGGTCAACTCGAGTGCAAACCGATCGGCTTCGTGCTCCTGGTATCGGCTATACGCCATCACAACGGGCGACAATCCAAGCGAGGCAATCTGGAGAAGCAGGAGGATCAAGGGGACGGAAGCCACATCTCCAAGGGCGTTGAACTTGAAGCGTGCTCCGAATCGACGAATCGCCCACCCTCCGGCCCGGTCAACGAACGCGAGGCTGATCAGCACCACGAATCCGCCGAGCAAGATCGAGCGGGTAACGTGACCCAGTACATAGTGGCCCATCTCGTGGCCCATCACGGCGAGAACCTCGCCGCCGTCGAGCTTCTCGATCAGCGTGTCGTAGAGAACGATCCGCTTGGTGTCGAGAAAGCCTTTGACATAGGCGTTCAGGGCCCGCGTGTCGACGCTCTTGTTCACCTCGAACACACGGCTGCCCGAGATCCCCGCCTGTGCGGCCAGATCCAGCACTCGCCGCTCGAGGCCGCGGTCCTTCATCGGACCGAAGTCGTTGAACAGAGGGTCGACCCAGATCGGCGCGATCAGCATCACGAAAAACGAGAATGGCACCGAGAGGAACGTCGTGATCAGCCACCACCGCCGCGGACTCCGGTTCAGGAGCCAGTACGGCACCCATACGAACAGGAAACCTCCGACACCTTCGACGGCCAGTTCCTTGAAGTGGTTCCCCAGCCAGCGGTCGAGCGACTGGTTCGAGAGGCCGTAGGCGTGCTGTCGGACATATCCGAGGTAATACGACAGCGGAAGATCGACCACGAAGACAACCAGGAGATAGAAAACGGTGTACAGTCCCACCGTTAGGAACCAGAATCTGCCGAGCCGTCGCGCAACATCACGGAGCCAGGCCGACCGACCGGTCCACAGCAGACCAATCTGGACGAGAAGCGTCCACGCCTGGCTGATCCCCCAGAACCAGTTGCCCGTCTGGTGATAGCGAATCGCCAGGGCCGATGGCGCGGGGATGGCCACCGGTTCGATCTCGACATCGCCGCGAGCCGCGCCGGTCACGAGGAACAGGACGATCAGGAGAAACAGGGTCAGGAAGGCTCGCGAGCTCCGGCTCGGGGTTAGAACGCTCGACGGCACGATGAAGCCGTTTCTGTTAGATGAATCATGGAGTGGATGGCAAACCGACATCGCCGGTCTCCTCGGGACGGGTCGCGTGGGGGACGGCCGGCTTCAGGATGTGTGAGGCCGCGAGGCCGAGAGCCAGGACCATCACAAAGGTCCAGCCGACGACCGCCGCGTACCAGGCTCGGTCGTAGCGTTGCATCAATGCCGCGGCCTGCTTGCCGGCCAGTGAACCGAGTACCTCGTCCTGCTCGGAAAGCTTCGCGGACTGTTGACGGTTGTCGGCTTCAAGGGTGGCGACTCGCTCTCGCAGTGCAGGGGTGTCCTTGGCGTCCTTTTCGAATCCGCGTGCCCGTTCGAGCTCGGCCTTCATCTCGACGTTCTCGGCCTGGTAAGTCCGTGACTGGGCCGACAAGGCCTGGTTGATCGTCGCCTGATCGTCGAGCCGATGCTGAAGTTCGTCCAGTGACCGGAGCGTCTTCTGATACTGAGTCAGCAGGGCGTCGGGGTCGCGCTGATCAGACTTCGCGTTCGCCGCGAGCGATTCCAGGGCGAGCCGCTCGGCGGCGTGCGAGCGCTCGACCGAGGTGGCCAGTACGTCGAGTCGGCGCCCTTGTTCGCGGCTGGATTGCGTCAAGTCGCCCAGCCAGAGCAGGGCGAGCAAGCCGGCGACCCCCACAATCAGGCCCGCGAATCCGAATAGCAAGGCGACCATGGCCCGCTCGGTCGGGCTCGCGGGCGAGGCCGAGGCATTGGTGCGGTTCAGCATGGCGATCAGTTCGGCCTCCAGGCGGGGAGACAGGCCGGAACCGGGACCCGGACCGACGGTGTCCGTCCCAGCGACCTGCTCGAACTCATTGACCAGGCGCGCCAGGGCCACGCGCTCATTTCGGGGAGCGGCCAGGTGAAAGCCCCCAAGCCCGGTCAGGGTCTCGCCCCGCCACTGAAAGAAACCGCGGGTGCGCCGGATCGGGTCGACCACATAAGCGACCTGAAGCGGCTGGGGGAAGAAGTTGCGGTGCAGGAACTGGTCGTGACCCGACAGGAAGATCCCGAAGTCGGGATGAGTGTGATACCAGCCCACGATGTCGAGATCGGGATGGAGACGGTCCCGCTCCCGGTTGATGTCTTCCCAGGCGTCATGCGTGTAGGTGAAGCTCGCCTGTGTGTTTTCGTAGTGACGGGCTTCGAGCGCCTCGGTCACCCAGACGAAAGGCCGACCGCTCCGGTCGTCCAGGCACTCCTTGCCAAGCAGGACGCCGCCAAGCTCGACCGAGGTATCACGCAGCGCGTGTCGCTCGATCGCATCAGCGGCGCGGAGGTCGAGGAATACCGGCAGATCGCTAGGTTCCGGGAGCTCGAACGTCAGGCAAGCGAAGCGTCGATCGAAATCGGGGCGACGACGGCGCTGAGGCTGCCGGTATCGTACCTCGTCGAAGACGATCTCGTCGCCGCTCACGACCGTTCTCCCGACATTGCCTCGCGTGCGTGTCGATCGCGGTCTGCGGCCAGCAAGAAGAAACTCGATGCCTCCGAGCCGTCAATCCGGACGATATCGTACGGAGGAACGCCGAGCGCGGCGAGTGTTCGATGAGCCAGCGTCGAATCCTCATCGACCAGATGCACGACCTCGGGCCGCGCGGGCTCGCGGCATTCGGCGCAAAAGGCCTCGCTTTGACGGACCCGGCTGCGGGGCCGGAAGACCTCGCGGTGTGATCCACAACCGGGGCAATCGAGCGCCACCAGGAGATCGCGCTCGAGACTGAGGGTGAGCGGACCATCGAGCAGATCCTGAGCGCGGACCGCCTGGAAGAGCGCGTCGAGTGTTGCCCCATTTCCGATCGGCACTTCGGTCCAGGGGGGCAAGGTCTCGTGACTGAAACAGTCATCCCGACGGGGTAAGACCGTGATGTAGAACGTGTTGGCGACACCGTTGAAGACGAGCGCCGAACCCGCGGTGACCGGTAGGTCGTGGATCAGCTTGATTGCTTCCTGGACCTGGAGCGCTGCCATCATCGACGCGATCGTCGGCGCTGTGGGGACCTTACCCGCGATGATCTGGTCGCGGCTGAGCAGGGGACAGCTATAGCGCAGGTTCAAAAGCTGGTAATCGCGCTCGGTCATCGTGCATTCGTAGCATGACGATTCGGGGGGAACGAACGTCTTGACGACGCCCTGGATCTCCTGAATGCCGGCGTCGATCCAGGGCGTTCCCACCTTCCAGCACTGTCGGTTGACCCACAGGCGGGCCTCACGGTTGTCGAGACAGCCGAGGACGACGTCGGCCCGCGCGAACTCACCCAGGCCGACATCGTGGATCACGTCGCCGTGAATTGCCTCGATCCGCACCGCAGGATTGATCTCGACCCCACGCTCGGCGGCGACCTCGGCCTTGGGTCGACCGCCGTCGATGGCGCGGAAGAGAACCGACCGCGACAGGTTGGTTGGTTCGACCTGGTCGAAATCGACCACCACGATCGTCCCCACTCCGAGCAGTGCCAGGTTTTTGAGCGCCTCGTTTCCCAGGGCCCCCGCGCCCACCACGAGCACGCGGGCCGCGGCGAGTCGGTCCTGACGCCACCAGGGAATCAGGCGGAGCCGGCTGTATCGGTCGGAGTCATCGATCAGGAAATCCGGCGGCTCGGAATCAGTGCTCATTCGATGAACACGATCTCCTGTCGGGGTGCCATTGCCGGCGCGACTCGCCCGAGCGCGGCCCGGAGATCGCGGATGGGTCGATCGTCGAGCGGGAACCGGAAGCTCGTCTGGTGCGCGACCCAGAGCGCCGCCTCTCGATTATAGGGGCTGCGGACGTCGTAGTTGTGGTAGCGAACCATATCCCAGAGCATTCCGCACAGTTCGTCGAGGTTCAGGCTCGGCACCCAGTGAGTACCGTACCCTCCTAGACAGACCAGTCCGATCGACGAGATGTTCGGGTGGTAAATCGGCGTTAGCCAGCGCAGTTCGGGCATCGTCCGGGGATACGACGCGCCGAGGTTGATCTCTACCTGATGAAGCGATTGGACGGTCACCTTTTCGCCCTCGCGCGACAGACCCTGACCCTCGAACTCAACCAGGAAGCGCTGCGCGGGCTTCCCGCGGGCGCGGAACCGGAAGACCGAGCTCTCGGCCTGCAAATGCTCGAGCGCAGCCAGATCGTTGCGCAAACGTCGATCGCGTGGTGATTCATGCATGTTTGGGTTTACCCGGCGACGACTTCGGGATAGACGATGAGGTGGTCGCCGTTCTGGACGTTAGCCTCAACGAGGGTCTGATTCTCGAAGAGGCGGCGACCGCCTTCCTTGTGGTCGAGCGAGTAGCTCATGGGATGGCCGTCGGGGCTGGTGGCCGGGAGATTCATCTTCGTGATGATGTTGGGCAAGATCCGGCTGACCGGCACGCTGAAGGCGATGACTGCTCTGACCGACTTGGCTCCGGTCTGGTCCAGAAAGGTGACCTGGATCCCGGTAGGGTCGGCCGTTCCGCCGTAGGACATGGTCAGGATACCTCCTCAGCATCCCATTCGCGGGCCGCCACGGAATATTGCGGGAATCGTGCCGCACGGACCGCTGTTCCAGGCCGCGCTCACTTTCAAATCCGAAGGGGACGACGGACACGCACACCCACTTGATTCTTCCCTTCGAGGATACAACGCCGGGGAAGTTCTGGACAGGGACTGACGCGGCTCGATCACGCCGGCAGACTGGTCCGACCATTGCAACCATAAATCGAGCAGCTTCCGATGAACTCCCAGCAATCGCGATGATGAGGGGTCTTGCAGGTCGCGCAAAGGACCGACGGCGCCAGGATCGACTCGCCGCAAACCTTGCAAAGCGGTGGAACCGTATCGTCGAGGGCCGACGTACCGGCGGCGACGATCGAGATTCCGCTGGACACCAGCCGATTGACCGCCTGCTGCATGCCGTCGAAGATCACGAGTGTTTCGGACACGGCGTCGAGCAAAGTTTCGCCGTTCTGACCGAGATCGCGGTCGACCTGGACGAGAAGCCGCTCGGGATTCACCGAGACGAGCAAACCCCCCGGGGGAGCCAGCCGCTCAAGCTTGGCGAGCGACCATCGGACCGCGGGGCTCAGCCACGCCCGAGCCATTTCGGGATCATTCGACTGGATCGAGTAGCCGCGGTCGAAGACCAGGTCGCCCACCTGGACCGGGCACGTCCCTTTGGGAGGCTGACTCGCCGGCCGACGCGACGCCGGGGCCAACTCGATCCGAAGGGGAAGCCCCTGGGAAAACCGCGCGACGACGCGAGTTCGGGCGGCTTTCGGACCTTTCTGGCCCGAGACCTGGGGCGCCAGTCCCACCCGAACCTGGGCGCCACCGTGCTGGAAGCTCACGGTGGGCGGATCGTAGAGCCCCTGGCGCTCGTACGCTCCGTGATACCGGCTGGCCACCAGTCGATAGGCACGATGCCGGCCGCCGGCGAGCCAGGCCATCCCCTGCGATCCGATCCGGAGCACCAGGTACAGCCCGAACGCGAACGCTCCGACGATGATCCATGCCATGAACGCCGACTCCGGCGCGGGCCAGGCCCGCGCGTTGTGTGTCCTCGTTCCAGTCTACAGGCTTTCCTGACACCTTTGCAAACGACGTTCGTCCGAGTGTGAGAGGATGGACAGGCCGCGGGATGCGACTTTCGTTGGGGCGGGTTCGCCGGATACCATTCCCTCGGGTCGTTGATCGAGTCGTAGCCAGTTCTCAGGAACCGACCATGTCCGTGCAGCTTGAACCGGGAGAGACCAAGTTGGCCGAGGCGCTGGCGAGTGATCGAGCCGAGGTCGCGATCGGACGACGGTTCGTGCTGGCCGCGGCGGTGCTCTGGAGTCTCTCGGGGGTCTTCACGAAGGGGCTGGCGCTCGACGGCGTGACGATCGCTTTCTATCGTGGGCTGTTTGCTGGGCTGGCTCTGCTGCCGGTCGTCCCACGATCGCGGTGGAAGCTCACGAGGTCGATGCTACCGCTGGGTTTTTGCTTCGGCGTGATGACCGGCCTGTACATCGCCGCACTCAAGCGGACGACAGTCAAAGATTCTTGATAACTAAGATATGTCACTTCCTTATTTTTTTGACCCCCTGACTTTTCTGCGAGTGGAAGCACTGGTTAATTATTAATTATCAAGTCGCCATTTTGGAGACTAAATTTGCGCGGTTTGACATCGCATATATAATACATATTGAGTAGGCTCCAACTGCCAGATGGCGACACATAATTAAATAATTCCCGCCTTTTTTATTTAGGCCTCTGTATGCCTATGTAGAGAACAAGTTTTTCAATGGAAGTGACATATCTTAGTTATCAAGGATCTTTGGTTCAGAGGTGGGATAGAGATGAGATATTACCTTTCTTAGTTCTTTTCCGACGATGATGAAACTATAAAAAACTCACTTAGCGTGAGTTTTTTTCAATAGGCTCCGATTAACTGGTGCTCGTTCTGCATTTAAAAAATCTATACCTAGTCATCGCGTACTCACCATCGCATATGCTGAAAATTAACATGCTCGATTTGACTCTATTAGAACAACGTTTAAAATAACATCGTCTTTTAACAGTTGATATTTTTAATCTGTAGTCTTTTTCTTTCATGGCGTATTTATGATTGGCTGTGCCTCAGCGTGAACTATTTGGTTTTCAGTGAGTTAATATGTTTGCCTTTTACGTTGGCCTTTTTTTGTCGTATTTGTTTTTCTTATTATCTGCTGTACGAAGCCGCTTATTGTCGTCCTTTGGAAAGGATCGACGATTTAAGAATCATAGTATTTGTCTCAAAATTCGAATGGCTCCGTTTCGGTGGCTTGAGCCTATGGTTGAAAATTTAGTTTCATTTTGCCTAGCAATACAT
>CAWGMM010000004.1:0-1696074 GCA_963823685.1 uncultured Isosphaeraceae bacterium
TCCGGACGCTCACCGCGCTACGTACAGGAAGCCGGTCGATGGCGTCACCGTGATGCCCCTCGGTCCGCTATCGGTGCGGATGCACGGGCAGGCGTCGGCCGACCGGCCCCTCCCGGCGCTGCTCTGGATCCACGGCGGCGGCTACGTGATCGGATTGGCCGCGCAGGACGACGCCATCTGCCGTCACTTCGCCGAGGAGCTCGGGATCGTCGTGGCCGCCGTCGACTCCGGCTGGCACCCGAGTTCCCGTTTCCGGTGCCCTTGCACGACTGCTACGACGCCCTGGTCTGGTTGGCCCAGCGCCCGGACGTCGATGCCACCCGCCTGGCCATCGGCGGGGCGAGCGCCGGCGGCGGGCTGGCTGCCGGGTTGGCGTTGCTGGCCCGGGACCACGGCGAGGTGCGGGTCGCCTTTCAGCTGCTCGCCTATCCCATGATCGACGACCGCACGGCCACCCGTTCGGACATCGACGAGAGCGGCTTCAGGTTGTGGAACAACAAGGCGAATGGCTTCGGCTGGCGTTCGTATCTGGGTGATACCCAGAATGGCGGCGATCAGCGGGCTGGCCGCACCGGCGCGTGCCGGCGACCTAGCCGGGCAGGTTTTCCACCGGCATGGCTCGGGGTGGGAACGTGGAGAGGTTCCTGTTCCGAGACGAGGGCGTGGCCTACGGCCGTCGTCTCGAGGAAGCGGGTGTAGCATGTGTGAACTCCTCGTGGCCGAGGGCACGTACCCACGGATTTGATGTCGTCCAACCGAAGGCCGGTGTGTCCCGGGCCTTTGGATCCGCACAGGTAGCGGCTCTGGCCCGGGGCCTTCGCTGATCCGGCCTCGACCGGCCCGCCCATGGTCTCCACACCGGGAGACCGGGCTATTGACCTAGGCTAGCCGTTTGGCTACTTTGGCCGTGGGCCGATCGGTCGAGTCGCTCCGCAAAAGGGGGTGCCGTCCTGGCAGCGCTCGATGACAACGTGAAGGAAACGTTGTCCGATGTTCGGAAGGTGGGCGCCAACTACGAGGAGCACCAGCAGGAGACCGGCCTCGAAATACCGGTGGACCTGGTGCACTTCAAGAAGTTTCCAGTCGTCGATCCACCGGGCACGTACAAGAAGGAGGGCCACGTACCCGGTGGGACATCAATCCAGGCGACAGTCTCGAACTGCCGGACTACAGCGGGCCGTTCCACGCAGCATCTCAGGTTCTCGGACTTCTCCAATGATGCGCTGATCAACATGCTGGGGATCAGTGACGAGTACTACCGGGTGTGCATCGAAGGATGGGCCGACTCGGTGGCGGAGCGGTATGGACACGACGACATGCGCCGGATCCAGGCTGAGGCTTGGCGAACCAGATTCTTCCCCGACTCCGGGGGATGATCGACGAGATGGATGGAGCTCACCGGCGAGGAGGCCGAGACCCTCGTCACCGAGACCCGAGAGAAGGTCGCGGCCCAGGTCGCGGCGGGCAGCGTCGTCCTCCTTAACCCCTACAGGCCCGAGACCGGGATGGGCAGGGGTACTCCAAGGAGCGCCTGGTGAAGTTGGCGCTGGGAAGCCATGAGTACCTGCTGGCCGCCATCGAGTCATGGGCCTTCGCCATCGTCATGAGGGACGGCCTGGACGAGATGTTCGCCTTCCAGTGGGCTCTGTGGAGCGAGAAGTTGCTGCCCGCGGCCAAGGACATGAGGTCGCGCTGGATGGGTATCTCCGGTGACACCGTCGAGGCCTTCATGAAGGACATTCAGATGGATGCCACGTCCTTCCCTGGCAAGGCGTTCGAGTTGACATTCGAGATGCCCGAAGAGGAAGTGGGAATCTTCGCGTTAAACAAGTGCGTCTCGGTGGACCAGTGGGAGGCGATGGGTCGACCGGACATCGCCGAGAAGGCGTCCCACACCTCGTGTCCCGCCGCCATCATCGAGACGGCGAAGATGTACAACCCGAACATGAATCAGGGCTTCACGTAGGATCGATTCTTACGGCCCTTGAACGATAAAGATGCATTTACGGGGACGAGGTATTCGGGGGTGTCGGGGAGGGGGGAGCGGGCTCGGGAATGGGGGTGCCGGCCCCCTCGGACCTGACCGGCGGCTTCGGTTCGTCGACCGGCCTGGTCTCGATCTCGGTCGCCGGCTTCGGGTTCGGGTTCGGGTTCTGTGCCTCCGGCTCCGGGGGCGGGCCGAGGAGGTCGGCGAGGTCCGGGTAGCGGGCGTATCGTTTCTGGAGGTCCTCGCGGAGCGCGGCGGACTCGCTGTAACGACCGGCTCGGGCGGCGGCGGCGATGCGTTGAAGCTGGGCGATGACGAAGGCACGGCGATCGGTCGCGGCTTTCCGGGCGTCCTCGGCGCGTCGGCGAGCCAGGAGGAGCCATTTCCGGTCGGTCCGATCGTCTTCCTTGACCTGCTGGGCCATCGAGTCCCACAGGCGGGCCGCCGCCAGGTCGTCGCCGCGGTCAACCTCCTTGCGGGCGGCGGCGCCGAAGCCGAGGTAGAGCCGCTCGCCATCGGTCTGGGGCTCGGAGAGCAAGGTGCGGACCGCGCTATCGAGGGTCCGGGCCCGCCCCTGGGCCTCGTCGAGCAAGATCCTGTCCCGCCACTGGCGGGTCGTCTTCTGGTACGGGTTGGCGGGAAACCTCCGGTCGAGCTCGTCGAGGTAGGTGTTGCGGGCCATGACCCAGTCGTGCCGGTCCTTCGAGGCCATCAGGGCCTCGGCCTTGCGGTAGAGGTATCGGGCGCTCGGGGGCCAGACGACGTAGGCGATGCCCAGGCCGACGGCCAGGAGCGCCAGGACCAGGCCGGCGGTCTCGACGACCCGCCGGCTGGGCCATCGACCGTCCATCAGGGGCCTTATCCCTGGATTTTTTTGCCTTCTTGACCGGCTCGAGCCCGGACCGGGTCGGGTTGACGACGGGGTCCTCGGAGGACCAGACCATCGAGAGCTTCTCGCCCTTGAGGGCGCGGTCGCGAAGCTCGGCGAGCTTCACGCCGACCGCGGCGGCGTCCCAGGGGCGGTCGGTCGGGGACTTGGCCATGAGCTGGACGACCAGGTCGTCGAGCGCCCTGGGGATCTCGGGGACCTTGCTGCTCGGCCGCGGGGGAGGCTGGTTGAGGTGGCAGTGCATCAGGACGACCGCCGAGGTGCCCGTGAAGGCGGTCTGGCCGGTGAGCATCTGGTAGAAGCACGATGCCCAGGGCGTACAGGTCGGTCTTGTGGCTGACCTCGGGCGTCCCGCGGATCTGCTCCGGGGCCATGTAGGCCGCCGTCCCGAGGGTCCGCCCGGTGGCCGTCAGGGCGGTCGCGTCGAGGTCCTTGGCGATCCCGAAGTCGGTCAGCTTGACCTGTCCCTGGCGTCGGTGACCATCAGGTTCGACGGCTTGAGGTCGCGATGGACGACCCCGTGCTCGTGGGCATAGTGCAGCGCTTCGCAGATCTGGATGCCCAGATCGACCACCTCGCGCCAGGGCAAGGGGCCGCGCCGGGCGATGACCTGGTCGAGGGTCTCGCCCGCGACGAACTCCATCGCGAAGTACGAGGTCCCCTGGGACCGGCCCAGGGCGAAGAACCGGACGATGTTGGGGTGGCGGAACTGCTGGAGGATCTCGGCCTCGCGGCGAAACCGCTCGTAGGCCTTGCCGCTGCGGGCCATCTCGCCGCTGATGACCTTGACCGCCGCCGGCTTGCGGGTCGTGTCGTGTACGGCGCGATAGACCACGCCCATCGCCCCGTGGCCGAGCACCGCCTCGATCCGGAACGAGCCGAGCTTCTCGCCGATCATTGGGAGAGAACCGATGAAGGGTTGATGAGCCTGTTATCTTGTGATCTCGCGGGGCGGCTGCTTCGGCCTGCCCCGCGAGCGTTCGCGAACCGATTCACCCCACCGGGTCACGCCCGGGGCATCAGGCACGAGACGCCGCCGGCGGCGGGCAGGTAGCCGTTCTGGACGTAGTCCATGACCATCCGGTCGGCGTTGAACCGCCAGGCCAGCGACCGCAGGGCGTTCTTCTGGCGGGCGATCCAGCCGCGCGGCAGGCCCGAGGCGTCGCGGGTGTAGTAGAGCGGGACGACCTGGTTGACCAGGGTGTCCATGCAGCGCCTTGTGGTCGCGATCGTCCTGGACGGCGAGGACCGGCGTGCGTCTGGCCGGTGCCGATGGCGAAGCCGTTGGTGCCGTCGTAGGCCTCGGCCCACCAGCCGTCGAGGATCGAGCAGTTCAAGGCGCCGTTGAGGAGCGCCTTCTCGCCCGAGGTGCCGCTGGCCTCCTGGGGCCGGCGGGGGTTGTTCAGCCAGACGTCGACGCCCTGCACGAGCTGTCGGGCGACGTTCATGTCGTAGTCCTCGACGAAGACGATCCGGTCGGCGAACCGGGTCCTGTCGGGTGAGCCGGACGATGTTCTGGATCAGCTCCTTGCCGAAGTGGTCCTCGGGGTGGGCCTTGCCGGCGAAGATGAACTGGATCGGGCGGTCGGCCGCCTCGACCAGGTCGGCCAGCCGCTCGACGTCGCGCGAGCACCAGGCCGGCCCGCTTGTAGGTGGCGAACCGGCGGGCGAAGCCGATGGTCAGGGCGTTCAGGTCGAGGGCCGTCGCCGCCTGCTCGACCGCGGCGTCGCCCTCGTTCCGGCGCTTGCGCCTGCGCCACCAGCCGCCGGCGGACGAAGTCGATCAGGCGGGCCTTGAGGATCTGCTGGGTCTCCCAGAGCTCGGCGTCCTCGATCGTCTGGACCCCGGTCCAGGTCTCGGGGAACCGCTGCCGCTTGGGCCAGTCGGTCCCGAGGTGGCGGTCGAGAAGCTGGTGCATCTGGGGCGCGACCCAGCTCAGGACGTGGACGCCGTTGGTGATGTGGCCGATCGGCACCTCTTCCTCGGTCTTGTTGGGATAGAGCGGGTGCCACATCCGCCGCGAGACCTGGCCGTGCAGGGCGCTGACGCCGTTGGCCCGGCGCGAGAGCTTCAGGGCCAGCACGGTCATGCAGAACGGCTCGTTGGTGTCGGACGGGTAGACCCGGCCCAGCCCCATGAAGTCGTCGTACGAGAGGTGCAGCGCCTCGCGGAGCTTGCCCAGGTGCTCCTCGACCAGCGGGGCCGGGAATCGGTCGTGGCCGGCGGCGACCGGGGTATGGGTCGTGAAGACGGTCATCGACGCGACGTCGCGCACCGCCTCGCCGAAGGGGACGGCGTTGGCCTCCATCTCCGATCGGACCATCTCCAGGGTCGCGAACGCGCTATGGCCCTCGTTGAGGTGAAGCACCGAGGGATGGATGCCCAGAGCGTGCAGGGCGCGGACGCCGCCGACGCCCAGGAGCAGCTCCTGGCGGATCCGCACCCGGGCGTCGCCGCCGTAGAGCCGGGCGGTCAGAGCGCGGTCGCTCTCGGAGTTCTCGGGCGACGTTGGAGTCGAGCAGCAGCAGCGTGGTCCGGCCGACCTCGACCCGCCAGACCCGGGCCCGAAGGACGCCGGTGTTGGTCTCGATCGCGATCAGGAGCGGCTTGTCGTCGGGGCCGTAGACCGGCTCGATCGGCAGCAGGTCGGGGTTGGCGTTGAGGTAATGTTCCTCCTGCCAGCCGTCGCCGTTCGAGCGTCTGGCGGAAGTAGCCCTGGTCGTACAGCAGGCCGATGCCGATCAGGGGGATGCCCAGGTCGCTGGCGCTCTTGAGGTGGTCGCCGGCCAGGACGCCCAGGCCGCCGGAATAGATCGGCAGGCTCTCGTGCAGGCCGAACTCGGCCGAGAAATAGGCCACCGGCCGCGACCGCAGGCGACTCGGCGTAGATCGAGCCCCACGAGTCGTTGTTCTTGAGGTACTCGGCCAGCCGGCGGAAGGCGTAGTCGATCCGCGAGTCCAGCGCCATCTCGGCCGCCCGCCGCTCGAGCTGCTCGACCGGAGATCCGCTTGAGGAACTCGACCGGGTTGTGGTCGGTCTTGCGCCAGAGCGCGGGATCGAGCTCGCGGAACAGCCCGATGACGTTCGGCTGCCACGTCCACCAGAGGTTCCGTGCCAGCTCCCGGAGCTTATCGATCAACGGTGTCGGACCTACCATGGGCTCTCCTGGCCAAACCAAATCAGATCGGATCGGATCGATCGATCGCGGATACGAATCGCGGGGCCATCCCGACGATTCAGGGCGGCCCTCCAGCCACCCGGCGCGGCCGCTACGAGGGTCCCCAGTATGGCGGAAAAAGCCGGGAAATCCAACCCCCGTGATGACCGAGGCCACGGTTGCCACATGGCCGCCCTTGCCAAGAGCGGGGGGAACGGTTTAGGCTCGAAGATCAATTGGCTCCAGACCAGACCCGAACGGAAGGCGCAGGCCCGGGCAGACCGGCCGGACTCCTGGCCAGTCCCGGAACCCCGAAGCCCTGGAGTTCGAGGAGGGCCCTCGCGATGTCCGTCGTCATTCCGCCCCTTGACCGCGACAGCGACCACGAGCCGGATTCCGACGGAGACATCTCCGGGTTCCTGGCGCGGATCCAGGCCGGTGACGAGGCCGCGGCCCGCGAGCTCCTGACCCGCTACGAAGCCGAGGTTCGGCTGGTCGTCCGGCGTCAACTGCCGCGGCTGCTGCGGTCGCGGTTCGACTCGCTGGACTTCCTCCAGAGCGTGTGGGGGAGCTTTTTCCGACGGGTGCGGAGCGGGCCGGCCGATTTCGAAGATTCCCGCCATCTTGTCGCCTTTCTGGCTCGGGCTGCGAAGAATAAGGTGATCGACGAGTATCGTCGTGCCGCCAGCCGCAAGCAGGACATGCATCGCGAGGAGCCGCTCTGGACCGACGGCTCACGGCCGAAGGACCTGGCCGCCGACCTTGATACTCCCAGTGAGGTGGCGCAGGCCCGCGAGGTCTTCGGCCGGCTTCGCGACCTGCTCCCCGCCGAGCGGCGGACGATCCTCGAGCTCAAGGCCGAGGGCCTGTCGAGCCGGGACATCGGCGAGCGTCTCGGGATCAGTGAGCGGACCGTGCAGCGGGTACTGGAAGACCTGCGCCGCCGTGCCGAGTCGGAGTGGGTCGGGGAGAACGAAGGATGAGCTTGTCGGCCTCGGGCCGAACCTGGGAGGAGGCCAGCGCGCCGGCGGCCATCCGCCTGGCGCGGCGATTCGAGACCGCCTGGCGCGACGCGGGCGGTGGGGTCGGTATCGGTGCGGACACGGGAGCCGGACCGGGACCGGAAGGCAAGCGGGCCAGCGATCAAAGGCTTCCCGATCCCGACGACTTCCTCCCCGCCGACGCCGGCGCCTGCCCGGGCGCCCGGCTCGCCTTGCTGCGTGCCGATCTGTCGCTCCGCTGGGAAGGGGGCCAGCGGATTCGGCGCGGAGTGGTATCGCGATCGATACCCCGATCTCGGCGTCGAGACGCTGGTGGCCCTCATCTACGAGGAGTTCTGTCTCCGCGAGGAGCATGGCGAGACGCCCGACCCCTCGGAATACTTCGAGCGGTTTCCCGGCCTGGTCGGCACGCTCCGTCGGGTCCTCGACATCCACGGCCTGGTCGGTTCGGCCCCCGACCTGACCGATTCGCTGGTCGCCGACGACCTCGGCTCGACCCCTCGGGCGGGTAACGCCGCGGCGGGAGCGGGAGCCGGAACGGGAGAGGCCGCCCCCCGAATCGTCTTCCCCGAGGCGGGCCAGACGATCGCCGGGTTCCACCTCGTCGAGGAGCTCGGGCGCGGGCGCGTTTGCCCGGGTCTTCCTGGCCCAGGAGCGGCAGCTTGCCGACCGCCTGGTGGCGCTGAAGGTCGCCCGGGCCGGTTCGCGCGAGCCCCAGACCCTGGCCCGGCTCCAGCATACCCACATCGTACCGGTCCACTCGTCGCGGACCGACCCGGCGACCGGGTTGCATCTGCTCTGGATGCCCTATTTCGGCCGGGTGACGCTGGCGCAGCTCCTGGCCGACGTCGAGGTCAGCGTCGCGCGAGACGGCGCCGAGCTGGTCGAGGCGCTCGACCGCCTGGCGCGGCCGAGGTCTCGGCCACCGGGCGCGACGGCCACGGTGTCGACCAGACCGCCGGCCGCGCCGCGTTGCGTCGCCGCAGCTTCGCGCAGGCGATCGCCTGGTGGGGCGCCCGGATGGCCGAGGCGCTCGACCACGCCCATGAGCGGGGGGTGCTTCACCGCGACATCAAGCCCTCGAACGTGCTGGTCACCAGCGACGCGATGCCGATGCTGCTCGACTTCAACCTCGCGCGGGAGCCGTTGACGAGCCTGGAAGTCGAGGAGTCGCGGAGCCAGGACGGCGGTAGCCACGGCACCCGAACCGAGCCGGTGACGGTCGGCGGCACGCTCGACTACATGGCGCCGGAGCACCTCGAGGCGCTGGCCGACGGCGATGGCTCGGCCGAGCGAGTGGACGGCCGGGCCGACATCTACAGCCTGGGCGTGGTCCTGTTCGAGGCGCTGGCGGGCGTCCGGCCGTTTGGTCGGCCGCGGACGGCGAGCTCGGCCGCCGAGTTCCTGAGCCGAGCCGCCGCCGATCGGCGGCGCGAGGTCCCCAGTCTCGACGACCGAGCGGCCACGGTCTCGGCGTTCCCACGCGAGATCCCCGCGGCGCTGCACGCGGTGGTCCGGCGTTGCCTGGAGGCCGACCCGCTCGATCGATATCCGACCGCCGGCATGCTCGCGGCCGACCTTCAGGCGGTGGCCGACGACCAGCCGCTCCGGTTCGCGCGCGAGCCGATCCTGAGCCGCGCCAGCGGCTGGCTTCGGCGGCGACGTCGCCCTCTGGCCGTCGCCGCCGCCATCGCCGCGGCCCTGACCGTCGCCGCGGTGGCGCTGCACCAGGCCGACATCGACTTCGTCGAGCGCCAAGAGCGCCGTCGAGAAGCTCTATACCAAGGGGGTCGCCTCGGCCGAGAACGACGAGTATGCCAAGGCGATGGTCCAGTTTGATTCGGCCATCAACCTCTCGGCGAACCGCAAGGGGCTGCTCGACCTGTATCACCAGTCGCAGGAAGCGTACGCCGCGGCCAGGGAGAAAGGCAAGATTCGCGACGACGCCGACGCGCTCTTCGACTCAGCGCGGCCGCTCCGGTTCCGCCTGATCGGGTTCTGCGGCGACCTGGCCGAGGCCACCCGGGAGCTGAAAAAAGTCCTGGCGCCGTTCTACGTGCTGGAGAACGACAACTGGACGACCCGCCCGGAGCTGGGCCTGCTCGACGAACCTCGCAAGGAGCGGCTGCTCCGCGAGGTCAACGAGTTGCTCTTCCTCTGGATCGTGGCCCTGGATTCCGTGCGCGAGAAGGCCGCGGCGGAGGACGCGGCCCGGATCACGGATACGGCGCGCAAAGCCTGCGCTCGAGCCCTGGTCTTCGCTCGTCCGAGCGGCCCGTGGGAAGCGCTCCGGGACCGGCTGGCCGACGGGCCCGACCGCCGGGGTCGCCCGGAACGCCGCGCCGCCGACATCGAGGCCGACTTCCGCCAGGGCGACGAGAAATCGCCCCTGGCTTGCTTCCAGTGGGGCTTGCTTCGCGCCCGCGAGGGCCGGCGCGGCGCGGCGGTCGCGTGGTTCCGGCAGGCGGTCCAGCTCGAGCCGAGCTCGTATTGGTATCACCACTACCTCGCCTGGACCCTCGACCAGCACCCTCGCGACCCCGCCGCGGCGGACGACATGCTCGAACACTATGACACGGCCGTCGCCCTGGAGCCCGACGCGCCCTGGGTCCGATTCTGCCGTGCCCGGCTCTATCACAGCCGGAGTGCCTGGGACCTGGCGCTGAAGGACCTCCAGCGCGCCTTGAAAGACTTCGACGCCCTGCCCGACTCCGCGCGTGACGGCGACTTTCTACGAAGGGTTCGCCTCGAGTTCGGCGTGATCCATCGTGCTCTGGGCGACGTGTCGGCCGGTCGGAGTGACTACGCGGCGGTGATTGCCTCGAACCCCATCGATCACTGGGGCCGCGCCGCCCGCCTGGACCGGGCGAGGATCGATGTCGAATCCGGTGCCCTCGAGTCCGCCCGCGCAGAGTACGACGCCTTGATCGCGGAAGACCCCGACGACGGCGCCGCCTGGCAGGCCCGCGCCTTGCTCAATCTGCAATGCGGCCGTGCCGCCGATGCCGAGACCGACCTGACCGCGGCGATCCAGATGAAGACCCCGTCCGGCTATCTTCCCGACCTTCTGGCCAGCCGTGCCCTGACTCGCCTGATCCTGGGACGGCCCCTCGAAGCGTTCGCCGATGCCGAGCAGGCTCTTCACGCACGGCCCAGCCCTGAGCATCAGCGGCTCTGGACCCGCGCGGCCCTGGCGCTGAGCCAATCGGCGATCGAATCCGAAGCCCTGTCCGCACCGATCTGGCTCGACGACCCGGAAACCATCGCTCGGCTCCCGCTTCAAGGCCGTGCCCTGACCGAGAGTCTCCAGGGGGTCGCTCGCCGGCTGGCCCGGAAGGTCGATCAGCCGACGGGCTCACCGCACCAGGAAGACAACCATGGCACCACGATCCTCCAGGGGGTTCTGACCCGGGCGGTGATCCTGGCGGCCCTGGACGACCCCCAGGCCGAGACCGAGGCGACCCGGGGCGTGGCCCTGGCGCCGCTCTCACCGCGGGTTTACCTGATCCGGGCGCGGGTCCGACGCTATCTGGGACAGACGCCGCCGCGTGCTGGCCGACGTCGAGCGTGGTCTGGCCCTCGAACACAGCGAACCCCGGCTCTGGGAGCTGCGAGGTCGGCTCCGCACCGAGGCCGGCGACCCGCGCGGCGCCTGGCCGACCTCGACGAAGCCCTCAGGCTCGGGGCTGGAGGCCCGGCTTATGCCGCCCGGGGCACGGCCCTGTACGCGCTGGGCCAGGATCGGCAAGCGGCCCACGATTGGACCATCGCTCTCTCGAACGATCCGGCTAACCCCCGAGGCTACATCGACCGCGCTCGCGCCTTTCTTCGGCTTGGCAAGCGAGACCACGCTCGCGCCGACCTGGAACAGGCCGTCGCCTGGACCGAAGACTGGGGAACCCTCGGCCTCCCCATCTTCGTGACGTACGCACGCTGCGTCCTGGCCGATGCGGCGGAAGAGTCTCGACGGAAACCCAACCCGCCCTTCATCGATCAGCTCGACCATCTCCTCGCGCTGGCCTGCCGCGCCTGGGCTGCGAGCCACTCCTTCTGAGGGGATCTCGATCGATGACCCCGAGCGTCCGGAACCCCAAATTCCGGCCGGGTCGCCGACAGAGATGTGCGGAGACTCGACTCAGTCCAGCGGGCGACGCGGCATCCGAACCCGGAATCGGAAGCGGTTCGGGAGCCGGTACCGCCGGACCTCGCGGATCGTCATGAGGGTGGAAAGGTCGGGCAGGATCAGGCCGAAGACCATCACCGCCGCCACGGACAGGCTGGAGATCGCCGAAGAGCGCGGACCGCGCCGGTTTCGGGTGGGGAGCGTCGGGTCGGATGAGGCGATGTCCCGGGATGCGACGGTCGCGGCCGCCTGGTCGATCTCGATGCCTGGATCGGTGGTGCCAAGCTCCGGGTGATCGGGGATTGCCGGAAGCGCGGCGATCAGGGCGTCGATCTTAACGGGCACGTCAGTTGGATTCGACCTGGGAGTGGATTCGGAGCCGGCGAGACTCTGACCCTCCGTTGAATTGACCGATCCGACCGCGGCACCGGCATGCAGCGAGGTTGTCAACAGCGGGAACCCGCCTGGCCCCGGGAGCCCGATCAGAGGCTCGTCACCGACGGAATCGTCGGCTGGTGCGTTGTCCGTGTCGGTGTCAAGGTCGAACCAGCCGGCGGCCAGCTCGCCGTCGATGATCTCCTGGGCTGATTCGCTATCGGCCGCCAGCCCCATCAGTCCGAGATCGACTCGCGCCGCGTCGTTACGATCGAGTTGCGGGGCCAGGTCGCCCACGGTCAGTACACCGCCGAGCGCGGCCCCGGCTCGCTCAGGCAAGGGGCCGGTCGCCACCCCGCCATAGAGTAGCGACTGCCCGACGGACCCGGAGGTCGAGGTCAAGTCGGCTGACGATCCACCGCCAAGACCAACCGCGACGGACGCAGACGACGGCCCGCCTACGCTCCCGGACAACGACAACCCCGACGTGGAAGTTCCCAGCGCGTTCGACCCCTGGAGAATGCCCTGGGAGCTCGAACCACTGCCGTCTTCCTTCGCGGTCGCGTTCGAATCCGTCGGGACCAGGTCCGCAAACGGTTGCGATTGCTGGTCCACCGACATCAAGAAATTGTCCGCCGCCGGCAATGTCGGCAGAGACGCTGATCCCGATGGCGATATCACAAATGAGGGCGACGACGAAGCGACGACCGACCGCGAAGCCGAATTCGGCCCTAGCGGCGTCGTCCACGGGTCAGGGGTCGCGGGCGTGGTGTCCAGGGCCCCGGACGTTGTGATGCGGAGGATCAGGTCCCTGGCCGACCGGGCAATCGTATCGATCGGCACATCGATCGATAGCGTGGGCGAATTCAGGTTCGCCAACCGGTCGGCGAGCCTCCGGCCCGTACCATCGTACAGTGACATCTCCGCGGGGATCGGACCGCCTGGCCGCGCCTGGTAGTTGATCCCCACCGAGGTCGTCGTCGCGTCGAGCTGAATTTCGACAGTAATCGTCTGGGAGTTATTGGGATCAACCGCTCCCATGAGACTGACATGCCGCGTAGCGGGCAAGATCACATTCGGACTCACGCTCGACGGGTCAATCGACGATCCTGATCCTGTTCCCGACCCGTAGCCCGCAAGGTTCCCTTGACCCAGTGTCGAATCCGTCGCCGTCACCCAATCCGGGTTCGCCTCATCATTGAAGGGCGAGAGGTCAGACGCCCCCTGCACATTGACGGGTTGTGGGACCGGCGTCGCGCCAATCCCGCCGCTCGACGGATCGAGTCCGCCAATCTGGTTCATCGAACCGGGACCGGAGCCCGCCCCCGAGTTCTGCCCGGACACTCGCGTGAACGAGGTGACCGTGTTATCGGGATTGAACGCCAACTGGAGCACACTCCAGGACGAAGGCTGGAGATTACCCAGGCTGATCACGCTGGAGGACCCTTCTCCAGGATTCGAACCCGTTCCGCCCGAGGCCGAGCCCGTCGAAGGATCGCTCCCCTCCTGGCTCTGGCCGTTCGTGTTGCCCAGCGATGGAGAGATCCCCGACATCGACACGGTCGCCACCGAGATCACCGTCACGGGCGTGGCCGAACTCCCCGAAACCGTGACGTTTCCCGTGTTCGATCCGCTCGTTCCTCCCGCGGCGGATCCGGAACTCGTGCTGCACGTCACCACGGTCGTCGACGAGACCGACGCCCCGGTCGGGCTCGTGCCCGAAGGCGAAATCTGGGTCGTTACCGAGACCGAGGAGGGTGAAGCCGACGACGAGGGCGACGGGGGCCCCATCACCTGAGACGAAGAGGTGACGACCACGAACGACGGCGGCGCGGAATTGCTCGATCCGCTCGTCCCCTGCGTCGAGGTGACTGTCGTGCTCGCGGGAATCGGTCCCAGGGGGGACAGAGGAATCGAGACCGTCGTCGTTCCGGAGGAACCCGCCGACGTCGCGCCGGAGGCTGTCGAGGAGACCGACACCGACACCGACACCGACACCGGAGGCGCGACGGACGCCGCGATGGAGCTGGTGGACGATGGCGAGGTCGCGGCTGGGTTCAGTACCGCCGACTTGGCCGGAGACGCTGAGGATGGATTGGGAACTGCGGGCGACGGCAATACGGGGACGACCACCACGACCGAGGGAGAGCTCGGATTTGACGAGTCATCCGGGTTGCTCGATCCCGTACCGGAAAGGAGGAAACGCTCCTCGAGCGCCTCGACCCCTAGCCGGGTCCGAACGCAACCCCGGCGCCGCCCCGTGCCCTTTACGGACCCCCGGTCCGGACGATCGATCCACCCTCGACTCGGTCGCTGCATTCCTGGTTGTGGCGAACGCATCCTTACACCGTGGACCACGCCGGATGTTCTTCTCTGCCCAACTGGGTGTGACTCAGCTCCTTAGACGGTCCTCGGACATCCACTTTCCCCTGTCGCATAGTATAACGAAATCCGCCTCGCGTCCCCGACATGAAAAACGCGACTCCCCTACGATATTCGCGGACAATCCGATTTGAAACCAAGACAAGTCCCATCTTTACAAAGATTTAAGCAATTTGCCACAGCTTCGTGTCCGCTGGGGGCATTCCGTCGACCGCCCAGGCGGTGAGCAGACGGCCAACCAGGCACGAGAACTTGAAACCGTGACCGCTGCACGGGCTGGCGACCAGGACGTCGGACCTGCCGGGCCATTCATCGATCCGAAAGTGCTCATCGGGAGCAACCGTGTACAGACAGGTCTCGGCCGCCTCGATCCGCGCCTCGGCCAGGGCGGGGAGGCAACCGCGGAGGAACGCGCGAACTCGCTCGCGATCCGCCTCGCCCACCTCTCGATCGACCACCGCGGGGTCGGTCTCGGGCCCGCCGTGACGAGCCGCCTTCACTCCCATGCCTAGAAATGCCGGCATGCCATAAAACGCATCCGACGCCGTCGCCCCCATCGCGATGAAGACCGGGAACCGGCCGGGCTCGAACGCCGGCGCATCGTCCGGCCGGAGATAGAGCACCTTTTGCCGGGTCGGCCGGAGCAGGGGGGCCAGCCGCGGAAAGAGACCGCCGACCCAGGCTCCCGCCGTCACGATCAGACGGTCGGCCACAATCGTCGCGGTGTCGGTGACGAGCGTCGGTTTACCCGACTCGAGATCGATCCGACGGACCGGAGTCTGCTCGCGAACCCGGGTGCGCTCGCCTCCCAGCCGTCGGGCGAGCTCGACCTGCACCGCGACGGCCCGCGAAGCCGCGAGCATGCCCGCGTCGGGCTCGAAGACCACGTCGGTGTCATCCGGCACCTGAAAGACGGGCCAGCTCCGCCCCAGCTCCCGTCCGGTCATCCGTCGGTGCGGCACGTTGAGCATTTCCAGGTTCGCGGCCACCTCGGCCACGTAGCCGATCCCCGTTGGACAGAACGAGATCCCGCCGGTCCGTAGATAGAGGTTGATCCCGGCATCCGCCTCAAGCTGACGCCAGGCCCGGAACGCCTCGGGCATGAGCCGGGCGTAGAACGCATCGCTGTACGAGTGCCGGATGATCCGGGCCGTGCCGTGCGAGCTTCCGCGGTCATGCCCCAGGGCGAACTGCTCGACCAGGAGGACCGGCTCGCCCCGACGCGCCAGGTGGTACGCCGTCGCCGCTCCCACGGCCCCGGCCCCCACGACGACGTTCCGCTCCCGCAGGTGCTCCATCGCACGCTCTCGACGCCGATCGATCCCAGCTCTCATGCGGGTATTCGGTTGCGAAAACCGGCCGCCTCCTTACATTGTAAAGAAAGGACGGCCGCCTCCGCAACACGCCGGGCCGATCGATGCTGGCGACGCAACCGGGTCCACGCGGTACCGGCTCAATCCGCGACGGCCTCGACCCGGAGCCGCTCGCGCAACTGGTCGAAGGTCGACGGCCCGTTGCGGTCAAAAACAAACCGGGCGGGAAGGCCGACGACCCGGCCGGCGCCCAGAGCGAAAAGCCTGCGCTGGCAGGGAGTCAGCTTCCGGGCGTTGATCAGGGCGGTGACCCGCCAGCCCGGGCGCTCCCCGATCGTCCCAGACCTCGCCGCGGAAGATATGCTGGGCACCCTGGTCGGCCAGGTACCCCGCCACGGCCGCCGAGGTCTCGGGACCGGGAGCGGCGGGACTCCCCACAACCTCCAGGTGCAGCCAACCCTCCGAACCGCGCACGCCGTCCAGGGCATCCATCATCAGCGCCAGGGAACCAATCTCTCCCTCGTCGGCCAGGGCACGCAGGCTGGGCGCGTGGCCGATCAGACAGGCCGCGGAATCCAGGACAGTGCCCCCTTCGATCTCGCGGAGCCGGTTGTCCTTGAGCGTCGTTCCCGAACTCGTCAGATCGACGATGATGTCGGCGATCCCCAGGCTCGGATGCAGCTCGAGCGCCCCGTCGGAGGCGATCACCTGGTAGTAGTAGATGCCCCATTTGCGGAAATACGACTGGGTCAGCGCCGGGTACTTGGTCGAGATCCGGAACGTCCGCCCGGCCTCCTTGAACTCGCTGGTCAGATCCACCAGGTCGATCATGTGCGTGACGTCGATCCAGCTCTCGGGAACCGCGACCACCAGCCGGCAGCCGCCGTAGCCCAGGTCGGGAACGACCACGACCGAGCGCTCGGCCTCGCCGGCACGTTCGGCATAGAGGTCCATGCCGGTCACTCCCAGGTGGCACCGCCCCTCCTCGACCTGGGTCACGATATCGGTCGGCCGCATGAAAACGACGTGGAACCGCGGCTGCCCCGAGATCGTCGCCTCGTACTGCCGATCGCTGGCCCGCCGAACCTTGTAGCCGGCAGTTTTCAACAGATCGACCACTCCCTCGTAGAGATGCCCCTTCGAGGGGACGGCCAGCCGGATCGGATCGATGGCCGGGCGTGCGCCGCGTCGGTTCGGGTCAGGACTGGTACTCGTGCTCATCGGCGGCGCTCCTTGGTCTCTGATCCGATCAGGCCCTCGAGCGTCACCTCGGAAATGGTCCCGGACTCCAGGTCATGAACCACCCATTTTTCCAACCGGCCAGGGGCCGCGACGGCCAGCAGACGCGCCAGGCCACGCGCCCGAGCCAGGTCGGCCGACGCCTCGGCCGGTCGATCGAGCTCGAGAACCGCGGGAGTCCCCCGGCTTCGCAGCAGGTTGGCCACGCGTACCGCCTCGGAAACCGCGCCCGGACTGGCACGGTCGGCCACGACCAGGTAGCCCCGGACCGCGGGGGGACGCCAGGTCTGTTGCCGCGCGTCGAGCACCTGCGCCAGCCGCTCGAGCCCGAAGGCGAAACCGGCGCCCCGGTCGTCGCGGTCGCTTCCCAGGACGCGGGCCAGGCCGTCGTACCGCCCACCACCGCAAACCTCGACGCCACCGGCGGGCGTGGGCACGATCAGCTCGAAGATCAACCGCGAGTAGAACCCGATTCCCCGGCCGAACCCGAGGTCGAGCACCACCCGATCGAGGTCCACGCCATGATCGACCAGCGCCGTAGCCCAGCCGCGAAGCGCCGCGACCGAATCGGGAGCGATCGACTGGTAGTCGCGCTCCGAGCAAGTCGAGCATCTCCCGGACCGGCCCTTTCCGACCGGCCAGGCCCTGGACCTGCCGTCGGACGTCGTCGAGCGCGGCGTGCAGACCGTGCCCCAGGTCCCACTTCCGACGCAGACGCGCCACGATCTCGCCGCCCGGCCGACGGCCGGTGATCACCGGCACCAGCGTGCGGAAGAGGCGGTCGATCCCGGGATCGCTCTGCTCGATCGCGAGCGGAGCACCGTCGTCGTCCTCTTCCTCCGCCCGGTGCGTCGGCGCCTGATCCTGAAGCCGGAGCCAGCCCGCGAGCTGCTCCAGCCCCGATTCGAGGGCGTCGATTCCCCGCCCCTCGGTCGCCGCCTCGCTCAAGCGTCTCGATCAGGGCCGACGCCAGGGGGCCGGGCAGCCCCGAGCGCTGAAGCATCTCGAGGATCAGGCCGACATGCCCGACCCGGATCGTCGCGTCATCAATACCGGCTTCGGCCAGACCCCAATCGGCGAGCCAGATCAGCTCGGCGTCGGCGTAGGGTCCCGCGTCCCCCAGCCGCTCGACACCGACCTGGTGGAACTCGCGAAGCCGGTCGGGCCGCAAGTTCTCGTGGCGGAAGACCGGGCCGGCGTGGCTCACCCGCCAGGGCAGGCTCGGCGGCTCCGCCGCATCGGTATAGGCGCGGACGATCCCGGCGGTCAGCTCGGGGCGAAGGCAAACTCCCCCCTGGGCCGGAGCCGCCATCCCCGCCAGCTCGAACAGCTTGGCGACGATCCCCGCGCCGCTCTTTCGCTCGTGCAGCTCGGTGAACTCGAGCACCGGCGTCCGCATCCGCCGGTAGCCCGCCCGCGCGAACCGATCGAGCAGCAGGGCTTGAAGTTCCTGCAGCCGTACACTATCGCCCGGCAGCCAGTCGCGGGTACCGCGAACCGCCTCGATCGGCCGCTCGGCCACGGGCGTTGGCATTGGATGTATGGTCTTGGTCGCGACGCTCATCGGCTCTCCCCGGGCCGTCTGGTTCTTCGGATCATCCCGCACGCTGGAAGCTGGAAAGCTCGGGTACGCGCGGGCCTACCCAGGATGACTCCCGAAACCGGCCAGGGCCTGCGCGACCCGCTCCTCGAGCGCCAGGGGATCGCCTTTTCTTCCTGGCGAGTGGCGAGGTTCCGCAGGTTGAAGACCTCGCGGCCGAGTTCGTCGGGACCGACGATCAGCGCGAGACGATGGCCGCGGCTCGAGCCGTAACCCATCTGCTTGCCGGTCTGGATCGGCTCGGGAAAAACCTCCGCCCCGATTCCGGCGCCGCGCAGGCGAGCCGCCAGCCGGACCAGCACGGCGGCATCGACCCCGGGAAAGTTCGCCACCAGGACCGGCGCGGTCGTCGCGCCGGCCGGCAGCCAGCCGGCCTCTTCGAGCAGCGCCAGCAGACGGTCCAGACCGATCGACGCCCCGACGCCCGGCAGCTTCCGGTCGGTGAACAGGCTGGCGAGGTTATCGTACCGGCCTCCCGAGCTGATGCTGCCGAACCGCTCCCAGCCGTTGACCGTCGTCTCGAAGACGATGCCCGTGTAGTAGTCGAGCCCCCGCGCCAGGCCGAGGTCGACCGCCAGGCCGCACGGGGAGGCACCCCCGCGGCATCGAGCAGGCCGGCCACGGCACGAAGGTTCGCGATCCCTTCGGCCGCGCGTGCATGACCGCCCAGTTCCCGGCCGAGCAGGTCCAGCGCATCCAGACCGCCGCGGCCCGCCTCGACGAAGCTCGAGCACCCGATCGGCCTGGCCCGCCGAGAGCGACGCCGCCACCAGTTCGGCACGGACCTGATCCGGCCCGACCTTGGCTAGCTTGTCCAGTGCCCGCAGGACCGCGCCGGAGTGTTCCAGCAGTCCCAGACTCTCGAGCAGGCCGTCGAGGAGCTTGCGATTGTTCAAGCGTGATGGTGAACTCCGGCACCCCGGCCGACGACAGCGCCGTGTAGATCACCTGCGCCGTCTCGGCGTCGGCCACCGAGCTCTCCGTACCCACGATGTCGAAGTCGCACTGGACGAACTCGCGGAACCGTCCTTTGGCCGGCCGCTCGCCCCGGAAGACCGAGCCGATCGCGTACCGCTTGAATGGCACGCCCAGCTCATTGAGATGCTTGGCGATACAAACCGGGCGAGCGGAACGGTCAGGTCGAATCGGAAGGCGCAGCTCGCCAGGAGTCCCTCCCTTGTTGGTGACGTCGAAGATCTGCCGCAAGCACCTCGTCCGAGCCTGCCCCTTTGCCCGTGAGGACCTCCATACGCTCGATGTGCGGGGTTTCGATCGGTACGTAGCCGAACGAGGCGAACGTCGCGCGGAAGCTCGCCAGCATCCGCTCGCGTGGGATCATCGCCGAGGGAGGGATGTCCCGCAGCCCACTGGCCGTGCGGGGGTCGATCATGGCAGGCGTCGTCCTTCTTCCTTCGCAAGGGAACGAGCGGGGGAGAAAATGAAAGACGTCACATCGCCTTCAACCGCCCGCATTTCGAAGGCTCGACCCCCACCCGCCGAAAAATCGTATCAAAAGCGGCGAGCCGACCGCAAGCTTCGCTGGGCCGCCCGACCCGAAACCAATCGATGCGGAACAATATCGCTGCAAACACGCATGCGATCCCGCGCCATTGCTCCATGAAATAACCTCAAGAACTCGACGGAAAATCGCAATAGCATCGCGCCGCGACAAAGCATAAGATCAATTCTTAGCTAAACATTTCTAAGAATTTAAGACTAATAGGATAGGACACCAGATACCCGTGCGGTCGCGTTTCGGTCGCGCCGGGAACTTGTGCCGCTGGCTATAGTGATGATGTGATCGCATCGATAGGTTTTGTGATTCTCAACATTCTATCTCATCAACGCGATGAGGATTTGACCGTCTTGCGTGCTCCGCGTGGACCTGGGCGGCGTGGAGCGATGCGCCGCGGCAAGCCGCGCCGAGGTCTTCGATCGTTTTTTGATTCACACATTGTTTCCAACAACACGTCAAGGAGAGTTTCTCATGAGCCGGACCATGCAACAGCGGGGATTCACGCTGATCGAGCTGTTGGTGGTGATCGCGATCATCGCCGTCCTGATTGCCTTGCTGCTGCCGGCAGTCCAGGCCGCGCGCGAGGCGGCGCGGCGAAGCCAGTGTGTGAACAACATGAAGCAGATGGCCCTTGGCTTCATGAACTACGAATCGTCCAATAGCTGCTTCGCGGCCGGCAGCGTGGGACCAAACAACGGAACCAGCGCACGCGCCCAAGTTCCTCGCGCCCTGTCATCGACTCGGCGACCTGCGGGATCTGCCCCCCTGGGCTTTTTTGGCTGGCCGGCGGCGATCCTGCCGTACATGGAACAGCCGCAGATCTTCAACGCCATCAACTTCAGCCAGCCGATGTACACCACAACCTTCTTTCAGCAGAGCACGCGCCACGGCGCCGGCAAGGAGCGCGGGCCATTGGGGAGCCTGGCCAACAGCACGGCCGCTCTGTCCCAGCCGATGACCTTCGTCTGCCCCTCGTCCGCCCCCCGCGGCAACCCGGGCCAGGCGATCAACCAGCAGAAGGACTACTCGATCAACGCCGGCTATGTCTTTTCCCAACATGGGCCAGTGCGTGTGCCCGGACCGGTACGGCACCGCCGTGATGAATGGATTCACCGCGGTCGAATAGCTGGACCAAGATCGCCGACATCACCGACGGTACCTCGAACACGGTCATGCTCTTCGAGGAATCACAGTGGACCGACCATAGCTAGATTCCGCTCTACAAGGGAAGCAACCCGTTCATGTTCGTCGGCCACCCCTCGCAGGGCATGGCCGACGACATCTGCCCACCCAACTCCACCGTCTTCAATAACCGTGCCCCGGCCAGCAACCACCCGGGCGGCGTCAACGCCGACGATGTGCGACGGCAGCACCCGGTTCCTCAAGAACACCATCAACAGCGGCCGGGCCAACGCCAACAAAATGCTCTCGGCTCCCGGCGTCTTCCAGGCGATCTCGACCCGAAACATGGGCGAAGTCTTCTCGGCCGACTCGTTCTGATCCGGCAATCCAAGCCGCGTCGATCGCCTCGCCAAACATCCCCCGATCCCCCTTCAACGGGCGGCCGACGTCGCGAATCGCGACGTCGGCCGCCCGACACATTTCGGGCCTTCGACCGATTTTTTCGTCTCTCGATCACCTTCGTGTCCTAGAGTCTCGTGGGGTCCGCCACATGGCGGCTTCGTTTTTTGACCGCGGCCGGACGCGACCACACGCTTGATCATTTAGTTAATATATATTTGTTAAATAAGAATACTATTTATGTTTAGTTTCTACTTTGTATATCCAATCGGCGGTTATCGCCACGAGGAGAACGAAGGTCCCATGTCGTCTCGAACCACGCTTCGGAAGATTCTCGCGTCGGCCGTTATATCACTTGTCACAGCCCTTCCGGGATCGATCGGCCTGAATGAAACCCTGGCCGCGGAAGGCCCCGAATCGAGTCTCGGATCGGACCTTCGGAAGCCAACAACGCCCGTCTCCCCTCCCGAATCGGTCGTGGGTCGGCAGGCCCACGGCGAGGACGAGCGTGCGATCCGGGCGGTCGATGAGGCGTTCGTCCGCGACTATAACCGGGGCGACAGCAAGGGCGTGGCGGACGTGTTCACCGAGGACGCCGAGATCCTCGATCCCTCGGCGCCCGCTATCGCGGGCGGGGCGTGATCGAGCAGGGGTTCGCCGAGACCTTCGCCGCGAGTCCGGGTGCTCGGATCAGCCTCGAGATCGGCTTGATTCGCCTCGTCGGCTCCGATGTCGCCTGCGAAGAAGGGCGTTCCGTCGTCACTCCCGCGCAGGGGCGCCGGTGTCCCGGCTTTACACCCAGCTTTACGTCAAACGCGGTGCCCGCTGGCTGGTCTCGAGTCTCCGCGAGGAGGATGATCCCCAGGTCCGACCGCACGACCGACTCAAGGACCTGGGGTGGATGATCGGCGACTGGGTCGATGAGGGGTCTGACTCGTTGGTCCAGGTCCATTGCCACTGGTCCGAGGATGAAAACTTCATCCTGCGTGACTTCACGGTCAAACGACAAGGCAAGCCGGTCATGAAGGTCACTCAGCGCATCGGGTGGGACCCGATGGCCCGGCAGTTCCACTCCTGGGAGTTCGACTCCGAGGGGGGCTTCGGCGAGGGCCGTTGGAGCCGTGATGGCCGCCGATGGATCGTCAAGTCCACCGGGGTCCGGCCCGACGGTTCGACCGCGTCGGCCACCAACATCACGCTCCACGAACACCCCGATTCGCTGCGTTGGGTCTCGACCGAACGGGTCCTGGGCGACACGTCGATTCCCGACGATCAACGTTATGTGCTGGTCCGGGTCGCTCCCCAACCCCACGTGCCAGCCCAGGCGCAGGCAACGTCAAATCGATCGACGAAAATCGAGAGGAGCCCGCGATGAACAACCGGCTGATGTTGATGGTCGCACTGAGCACAGCGCTGGTCGCGGATCTCCGCGGCGGATCGGTGTTGGCCCGTGGCTTCGGCGGCGGCGGTGCGCGCATGGGCGGCATGCGGGGCGGCTTTAGCGGCGGACCAAGAGGCGGATTCGGCGGGATGTCGTCATTCGGCCGAACCCCTTCGTTCAGCTCGCCCGGCGGAGGCGGATTCGATCGCGGCTGGGGCTCGGGTTATGGGGGTCGAGGGGGCTTCGACGGCATGAACGGAGGACGGATCGACTACGGCGCTCGATCGGGCTCATACACGACGAATCGTGGCGGGACGATCGACTACGGGGCGGCTGGTGTCGGTGGCCGAGGGCCGGATGGAGGCGTGGCGGGACGGGGCGCTTACGGAGTCGAAGGCACAACGGCGGGAGGCCGGAGCTTCGCCGACGTCGGCCGCGCCGGGGGGGCCATCGGTCCCGAGGGAAACGCCATCGGCGGACGCTCGAACTTCGGGGCCGTCGCCGGTCCTCGCGGCACAGCCGTGAGCGGTTCGCGCAGCGCCACGGCCATCGGTGCCGACGGAGCCGCGCGGTCGGCGCCACGGGCTTCCGGCCCTATGGCTACAACGCCTACGGCGCGTATCATTCGGGCTGGGTCCACGGATACTGGAACGGACACGATAACGCGGCCTGGGGCTGGCGCTCCCCCTACTGGGGATGGGGAACGTGGGGAGCGGGTATCGGCCTCGGCTGGGGCCTGGCATCCTGGGGATTCGGCTCCTCGCTTTACGGCATGGGTTATATGCCCTACGCCAACCCTTACGCTTACGGCGCCAGCCCCGCCATGGCCGTCCCGTACGACTACTCACAGCCCATCGACACCACGAGTGCTCCCGCGGATGACTCGGTCGTCAACCCCGCACTGACGCTCTTTGACGCCGGTCGCGCCTCATTCCTGCAAGGCGATTATACCAACGCCCTGCAACAGACCGACCAGGCGCTGGCGAAACTTCCCCAGGATACGACCCTGCACGAGTTCCGGGGGCTTTGCCTGTTCGCACTCGGGCGTTACGACGAGGCCGCGGCCACCCTTTACGCCGTGCTTTCGGTCGGCCCGGGCTGGGACTGGACGACGCTCATCGGTCTTTACCCAGGTATCGATGCCTACACTCAGCAGCTTCGTGCCCTGGAAGCCTACTGTAGCGGTCATTCCGATTCCGCGACCGCTCGGTTCGTGCTCGCCTATCACTATCTGACCCAGGGGCATACCGACGCAGCGGTCGGTGTCCTCAAGCAAGTGGTGGCGCTGAAGCCCAGCGACACCCTGTCAACCAGGCTGTTACGGCAGCTCGACCCGTCTCAGGACCAGCCCGTGACTGCGTCGGCCACGGCTTCAGCCTCGGCCGACGCCACCCCGCCGCAAGGAGCCACGCTTTCCGGAACCTGGGCAGCCCGGCCGTCGGCCGACACCGCGATAACCCTGACCATTCCACCTGGAGAAAGCACGTTCACCTGGCAGGTGGTGACCTCGCAGGGGCGGACGCAGCAGTTCACGGGTGCCTGTACCTATGGCGATGGCCTCCTCACACTCGCCCAGGATAAAGGACCCGCCCTGGTCGGCCGTGTGAGCTGGACCGACGCAAGCCACATGACCTTCCGGATCGTCGGGGACGGTCCCGGAGACCCGGGGCTGAGCTTCTCGCGGTGAGTCGAGAAGGAGATCGCCATCGCCGGATCGCTCTGGCGAGCCTCTTGAGATGACACCTGGGGAGGGCTATAAACGCTCAAAGGACGGATGCTCTGGGCGAATCGTCCTCCCTTGGGTCTAAACGAGGAGCTTCTGATGGCGCGTTCGTGGATGGTGGGACTGGGAATTGCCGGCCTTGTGCTGGTGCTAGGGAGCGTTCGGATGGCGGTCGCGGAAGAGAAGGGGCAAGCGGCCGATCCGTCCGTCGCGTCCGAGCAGCGGGTCTTCGAGCTGCGGACCTACCACACCAACCCCGGCAAGCTCGACGCTTGCACAAGCGATTCCGCGAGCACACCAGCCGGATCTTCAAGAAGCACGGGATGGAGATCGTCGGCTTCTGGACGCCGCAGGACGAGAAGGACGGCAAGGGCGACAAGCTGGTCTACCTGCTCGCCTTCCCCAGCCGCGAGGCGGCCAAGAAGTCGTGGGAGGCGTTCCAGGACGACCCCGAGTGGCAGAAGGTCTCGCGGAGAGCCACAAGGACGGCGTGCTCGTCAAGAAGGTCGATTCGGTCTTCCTTGACCCGACCGATTACAGCCCGATCAAGTGAGATCCCGGCGATCCGTCTACAGTCGATCGCTCAGGACCGGCCGAGGGTTTCGTTGACGACGACCTGGAGGCTCTCGCCGAGTCCTTTCTGGCGGATATGCTCGATGTCCAGCCGGCAGGCGAAGAGGGCGTCGACGATCTTCGGGTCCCACTGGACGCCGGCCCCCTCGCGGAAGATCTTGTCGATCTGCGACGGGGTCAGCCGGCGGCGGTAGGGGCGGGTGCTCGACATGGCGTCGAACGAGTCGGCGACGGCCAGGATGCGGGCTTCCAGCGGGATGGCGTCGCCGCGCCAGGCCGCAGGGGTAGCCCGAGCCGTCGAGGCACTCGTGGTGGTGCCGGACGCCGGGGAGCAGGTGGTCAGCTTCTTCAGGTCGGCCAGGATGTGCACGCCGATCTCGACGTGCGACTGGATCAGCCGGTATTCCTCGGGCGTCAGCGGCCCGCTCTTCTTGAGCACGGCGTCGTCGACGCCGATCTTGCCGACGTCGTGGAGCAGGCCCATCAGGTAGAGGTCGCTCCGCTGGTTGGCCGGCATGCCGAGCTCCTCGGCGAGCCGGACGGCGATCCGCGCCACGCGTTCGGAGTGGCCCGAGGTGTACGGGTCCTTGGCGTCGATGGCGGCGGTCAAGGCGCGGATGACGCCGAAGAGCAGCTCCTTCAGGTCGGCGTAGAGCCGGGCGTTGGTTTGCTGGGTGGCGACCAGCGAGGCCACTGGCTGGAGCACCTCGACCCGCGGGCGTGAACAGCCGGCCGTCGAGCGGGTTGACCGCGAGCAGCCAGCCGGTCGAGCCCTGGCTGTCGGCGGCGACGGCCACATAGCGCGACAGGGCCGACCCCGGTGCCGCCGCCCGGTGACCTGATTCGTTACGATCTGGACGGCACCCTGATTCGGTGCGGGGACCAGGGCACGATAGGCATTGCTCCGCAGCCCCGGAACCTCGCCGCTGATCGTCGGCGGCTCGTGGAGGAGGCCTGGGAACCCACGCCACCGCCGCCACCCCCAGGGCGCCACGTAGCGCGTTGGTGGCCAGCGCCTGGAACCGCTCGGGAGCATCAGAGATCCGCAGCCGGCGGATCAGACGTGCGATCAGCAGCCGTTCGTTCCCCTCGCGACTTGTGGACATCGCAGGAGGTGCGGTGTCCGTCTCGCTCTCGTTGGTTCCGTGCATACGACCCATCCCGAACGAGGGACCTGCCAAAGATGGACGGTCCTGGGCGAGCTCGATTCCTTGACTTCCGACTCCGTCTTCAGCCAACTCTAGATCACAGGTCGGCAGCCGGCCGAAGTCCGGGAGAATTCTGAAGACCGCACTCCTCAATCGGAGCGGCCAATCTTCAGGCTCAGGGGCATTTCCAGGCCGTGCGCCTCGAGCAATCGAGCGTCGCCCAGGATGTTACGGGTCAGGCCGTTGGCAACGACGTGTCCCGCGTCGAGCAGGATGGTCCGGTTGCAAAGTTCGAGGACCATCTCCAGGTCGTGGGTCGCTATCAGCTTGGTGGCGGTCAGACCGCGGATGAGCTGGATGAACCGGCGCCGGCCCCGCGGGTCGAGGTTCGCGGTCGGCTCGTCGAGAACCAGGACGGAGGGCTCGCAGGCAAGCACCCCGGCCAGGCAGACCCGTTTCCGTTCGCCGAAGCTGAGATGGTGCGGCACTCGCTCGGCGGCTTCCAGCAAGTCGACCCGGGCCAGACACTCGCTTGCGATCCGACGCGCCTCGGCGGGTCGCTTACCCAGGTTCAACGGACCGAAGGCGACGTCCTCGATCACCGTCGTGCTAAAAAGCTGGTCATCGGGGTCCTGAAATAGCAGGCCGACCCGGCGCCTGATCTCGGGAGCGTTTCGGGGATTGACCTCCAGGCCGTCGATCCAGACCGCCGAGATCGAGCCACGGGACCAGCCGTTGGAACCCGAACCGTGGCCGTGAGCGTGCCCGAGCGTTCGATCGGGTCGGCCCTTTCCCGGAAGGAGACCGTTCAGATGTAAAAGAAACGTGCTCTTACCCGCGCCGTTGGGTCCGACCAGCGCGACGGTCTCGCCCGTCATGACGGTCATGTCGACTCCCCGCAGCGCGAGACGGCCATCCGGATAGCGGTAGGAAAGCTCGCGGACCCGCAAAGCGGGTGCATTGCCCGATTCCAGCGTGGGGTTCGGATCGATGGACTGAGACACGTCAATGCTCATGGTCTGTGATGATTTCGGAGTGGCGCGACTGGATCGGATGGGTCAAGTGTTCGGATCGTCCCATCCCAGCCGCGGGCGAGCATCGCCGCATGGACCCGCTCGCCTCGCTCAAACGCACGGACGAATAGGACGCCGATCATGCTGGTGAGAATACCCCAGTCGAGCCGGCCCGAACGCCGAAAGCTTCGTGACCGACGCGCCTGAACCATCCGTTCGAGCTCGTCGGCCAGCACATGGAGATAGCGGTACATGACCTGGAGCGTCGCGACCAGGACCACGGGCATCCCTAACCGACGGCTCGCCATAAGGAGTGTGGGGAACGGAGTGACGCTCGTCAGGACCAGCGTCGCCAGAAAGGCCACGCTGTTCTTCGCGAGGATCGTCACGAAAACAGGGACGACGCCGAACTGGGCGCGCTGAGGATGGGACGGAGCAACCATCGCAGCGAGGAATCCGACCAGAAGCAGAAACCCGAACCAACGGAACAGGAGCGCACGCGGGGGGACACCCGACAGGCCGACCACGAACGACAGTGCCAGAATCTCGGCACCCAGAATCCGCCACCAACCCACCGGTGTTGCGACGACCAGGATGATGAAACTCAGTGCCGTGGCCAGGGTCAGTCGCGGGTCAAGCTGCTGGAGCGGACCGTCGCGCGGGGTCTGGCTGGCCAGGAGCAAGTGCTCAAGCCGCATCGGTTCGCATCCCTACTTCGACCCTTTCCGTTCCAGGGCGTGATCCCGGCCGGCTGAGACTCCGGGCCAGGCCGAACCCGACGCCGAAGACAACCAGCGTCCCTACCAGTCCTGCAAGCGCCGTGGCAACCTTGACGCGGTCGGGGCCGAGCCCGGGAAGCCGGTAGTCGGTAATAGGCGCCGGCAGAACCGACGGACTCTCCGCCCGGAGGAATCCGAGTCGCTCGCCTACAAACTCCAGACCGTCGGGGTGGGACGAGGCAAAGGGTGCCAGAAACATACCCACCGCTAGCGCGATCGACAACCCGGCCAGCGCGGTCTGGCTCCAACGGCCCGCCTGCGCGAATGGTCTCGAGAACCCTGGATCTGGCTCGTAAATCAAATCGGGGCGGGTCAGCAGAACAAATCGGAGGACCAGGCCGGTAATGCAGCGCCTCTCCCAGTCCGATGGCCGCGTGAATCAGGGCCATCCAGGAGAGGATGCGGAGGAAGTCGGCCCATCGCCCCGAGGCCGCCAGCTCGATGGCGAAGGCCCCCGAAGCGAGCAAGACCGAGAACCAGGCGGCGACCATCCCCCCGATCAAGACCCCAACTTGTCCGCCGACTGCGCGCCGGATCGGGGCGTAAATGGCATATCCCCCAACAGCCCCGATCAAGCCCATGTTCAAGAAGTTCGCCCCGATGGCGGTCAGACCACCATCGCCGAAGAGCAAACACTGAACGATCAGGACCGCCGCGATGACCACCGCCCCGGCCCAGGGACCAAGCATGACCGCCGACAGGACTCCCCCCAGCAGGTGTCCCGAGACCGGCAAAGGTCCCACCGGGAAGTTCACCATCTGGGCGGCGAAGACGAAGGCCGACATCGTTCCCATCAGCACTGTGGTGCGCTCGCCAAGCTGACGCCTCAGCAGACGCACGCTGAGTCCGAGCCCGGCCGCGGCCACACCCCCCAGTACCGCCGCCACCTTCGGATCGAGTACCGCGTCCGGGATATGCATCGATCGATACCGACCTCTCTGAGAGCGGTTTGCTTGTACATCCCGCACGACCTCAATCCCATGAAACCCGCCCCAACTGCGATCGTATCGAGCGTGTGTCGGTTCGTCAAAAACTTCATACCGTGATTTCAACCGGGGGGACCGCGTGCCGCTCAGGAAGATGTCGCGGGAATGGGCGGACCGGCCAGGGACGTCCGCACCTCGGGGATACCGCGAAGCTGAAGCGATGCACGTTCGACGAGCAATCCGAGGGCGTCGTCGTAAAGCATCTTCTCGATGGCGGGGTTATGGTGATCACTGGTAGCAAGCCGGCTCGCCTGATATGCCGGTAGACGGGGCAGGGGAACACGAGTCCGGCCGTTGACCACACCTTGCCAGAGAGGACGCGGCCTACCCTTCTGTTCCAGGACCAGTGCCAGGTCGATCGAGCTGACCTGGTTCCGCGACTGAAGATAGGGACCGGGTTGCGACTCCGTGACCGAGATCGAGAGGTGATAAGGGGCCAGGCGATCCCACCACAAGCTCCAGAACGATGAGGCAGGTCGAGGAACGTATCCCTGTCGCCTGAGGTTCTGGATCACAAGGGGATCGAGAAAGCCGGCGAACGTGGAGTCGGAGCCGATGATGAAATGTCCCTGGATCGCCCCCACGATTACTCCTCGGCAGTTAATCACCTGTGCGACCATTGCATCAGCTTCGGCCCGCGCATGGCGTTGGGTTGCGGTGTCGAGGGAATTAGCGATCTCGACCAGATGCTCACAGAGGTTGAGCACACCGGCGGCGTCCCCGACCTCGAAAGCGCGGCGAGCCTCTGCCAGCTCGGTCTTGACCCAACGCTCGCGGGCACGCTCGAGGTGCTCGCCGACGCTCCCCTCGAGCCGGCCCAAGGCGGGGTTGTCACGGACTCGCGCCAGCAGGGTCAGACAGGCGCCGACGGCGGCTCTGGGCGCGACATCAGCCAGTCCGACCAGCCGGGTCTCTATATCACGCCGGGCGACCCGATCACGCCAGTCACGAAGTCGAGTGATACGTGCGGGGTCGCGAGGCTCGATCCGGCCTGCCTCGACAAGCGCAGCCTCCAGGGCCGTCAGGGCCTGGCCGAACTGCCCTGCACGCTCGGCGTCCTGGGCCTCAGCACTGAAACGTCCTATCACTTGTTCAAGAGCGTGCCGCGACTGGGTACGGATCAATCGGCTCGCCCCGGCTCCCATCAGAAGGATGGCCGACAGACCGAAGGCAAGCCACGCCCAGAACGCCCAGAGCGGCCCACGCCGGGACCGGCGCAAACGCCCCAGTTGACCTCCTTCACCACCCCCGATCCGGGGCAGAAAAGGTATCTCGACCCAAGTCCGACACCAGCCGCAACGGATCTGGCGACCCGGGCCTTGACCTTTCAGCTCCAGAGAGTTACCGCACTCCGGACACGCGAACGAGCCGGCCATCCTCCCTCTCCATCACCCCAGTTCGGCCGAACTGATGGGTGCTGACCACCAGGCTCCCGGTCGAGATCGGATCTCCTCACGTCACCTGACATCGGCGTCAAAACGAGCCCTCCTGGACAGGTTCCTCGCCCTAATCCTTACGTCCCTGCGGTCGGATCGGGGGCAAAAAAACGAGTCCGGCACCCATTTTGATCGGTAAGTGAGCGAGGAGCAATCGCGAGGGAACTCGGACCGCAATACACATAACCTCTGAATCACCAAAAACTTAAATCAAAACTGGGAGGTGCAGTGATTGATGAGCCAGGTATCGACGTCGGCGAGCATCGGCGAGGTGAGACGGTGGGCGCAGGGGTAGGATTGGAAAGCGACCCGGATGCCGCCGGCGCGGAGCGTGGCGACATCGCGGCGGGCGGACCGGACCGGCACACGGGCGTTCCACTCGCCATGGACGACCAGGACCCGCAGGTCGCGGCATGCCTTGAGCCTGCCCAGAGGGGGGAAGCCTCCCGGGACCCATCCGTTGATGGCGACCACGCCAGCAAACCGCTCGGGATAACTCAAGCCCGAGCCGGTAGGCGACTGCGGCTCCCTCGCCAATTCCGACCAGGTAGATCCGCTCGGAATGGACGTGGAGCGTCCGGCGGGTCTGGCGGATCGCCGCGAAGACACCGTCCTCGAGCACGTCGATCGGGTCGGACACGGACTCGAATAAGACGGCGGCGGACCAGTTCGCCCGCGGAGACCTGTGTCATGGGCCGGGGGGCATGGCCGGTCGGGACGAGCGAAGGCCTGACCCCAACCGATACCCTTCCGAGCTGCCCCCGCTTGAAATGCGGTTCCAGACCGCGCAGGCTCAGACCGACATAGTTCCGCCAGCTCATGGCAGGCATCGACCGGACCATCTGCTGCTCGTCGCCTCCTCGGCCATGGAACAGGACCAGGAGGGGATATGCGTAATTTGGCTCATACCGCTGTGGGATGAACCGCGCCTCGACGAGCGAGCCCGTCCCGGTCGTCGTCGTCTCGAACGAGGGAGCGTTCAGCCGGTCGCTGGACATACAGGTGCTCCTCGGGAAGCCGGGCCACTCGTTTGCGTGGTATCAAGGTGCGTCAGCTCGTCTCAGGCCATGCTCCAGCAGGCACGGACACCCGCTCATCAACTCATCCGCAAGACCGTCCGGCGACCTCGGCTCGACATCCCGGACATCTCCGTGCCTTGCTGTGCAAAGCATAGCCAGGAAATTGCCGCTCTTCAATAAATCGCCCAGTTAATTTGGATTTTGTCTCAAGTTTCCTTCGCAGACTACCGAAAGCTAGGCAAACTACCAGAAACTCCCAGGGTTATGACGATTGGACGGGGGCTTCGAGAATGTCTTATTTCTTCTTTTTCGAAGAGCTTCCATTGATGAGGTTATCGAAGAAGTTCTTGACATCGTTGGGAAAGACCTTGAGTCCGTGCTCGATCTTCGAGGTGATGCTCTCATGGGGTGCGGGTGTGTGATGATAGAGTTTGCGGTTGGTCTGGCGAGCCGCCAGCAGGGCCGCCCGGGCGGCGATCAACCGCTGGCGCGGGGTCGAGGTAGCCGCGGCCGTGGTGGTGGTTGTCGTCGAACCACTGCTGGTCGAGGCGGTCGACGTGGCGCTAGTGCTCGTTGACGTCGATGTCGTGGTCGTACTGACGGTCCCGGCGGTCTGAACCTGTCCCAGGGTCGTACCGATCGGGGGGGACGTCGGAACAGTGCTGGTGCTATCGGCTCCGAGTAACCGAAGCGTTACGGGGCTCGATTCGGCCAGATCGTTCGAGCGGAGCGACTCGTTGATCGCCTGGTCGGGATCAACGTAAACGGCCACCCGGCCGACGCCGACGCTCGACAACGTCACCCCGCTAGGGAGCGTGCTCGGAAGCTCGATGGTCTGGTTGATCTGCTCCGACGTATTGGGCTGGAGACCGGGTACGGTCGTCTGGCCGAGGAAAATGGCGTTGGCGATCGATCCGTCCGAGCCCGTCAGCAGGAACCGGACGGTGAACGGTCCGCTTGGTGCTTGACCCAGGTTCTGAATCGTGGCGCTAACCTGGGAGTTATAACCCCATAATAAGGTTTTGGACGACGTCGTGACGTTGCTCGGAGCGATGTCGGGCAGACTCGTGGGCGTGGGTGGCGTGTCGGCAGTCGATGTGATGGTGATCGGGGTCATGTCGAGTCCCGAACCCTGATTGGCCACATGCGGTGAGATCGGGTTGGTTACGAAGTCAGCGTCCTGGGCCATCGAGAGCGTGAACTGGCTATCGTTGGAGAACCCCACCGGGGGCGAGCTCGGCAACGTGACCTGCTGGGTCAGGTTGATCGTCTGCCATGCGGGGACCGCCGGCACATTGATGTAGCCGATCGTGAAATCGTACGCACTCCCCGGATTCAGTCCGTTGGGCGTCAGGACCAGCCGGGCACGGGTCGCCGGAGCGTCGCCCTGGGCATTGTTGCGGATCTGAGCCGTGAGGGTGACCGTCTGGCCCCAACTTGCCTGCGTCGGAGAGACCGCCAGGGCGCTGCCGAGCAGATCTGAAGGCTGCTGCTGGGTAATGGCGACCGGCGAGACGTCGTACCCCTGACCCACGCCGTAGTCGTTCCGGTAGTTGCTCTCGGTCACCTGCTTCTTGGGATTGACCCACAGGTCGATATAGATCGGCGAGCCACTGCTGAAGTTCGGGACAGCCGTCGGGGGCAGGCTGAAAGTCTGGTTAAACTGGGTCGACTGGTGAGGTGCCAGACCGCTGGGGATCGTGACCATACCGAGCGGCACAGCGTTGGCATCGATCGTCGGGGAAGCCGAAGCGAAGACCTCGACGTTGAATGGGGCGGTACTCGTGGCATTGCCCTGGTTCAGGATGGTGCCTACCGCCTGGAACGACTGCCCCCAGTTCAGGCTATGCGGAGTATCGAAGGTGGCTCCGACCAGGTCGGGGAGGGCCGGTGCCGCCGCGCTGGTGCTGGCCGCGAGCAACTGCCGGCCCTCGAGTGACTCGAACCGCAGGATAACGGACCGCGCCCCCAGGCGCGTCGACGGCCGGCGGCCCGGCGTTCCCGAGACTGTGACGTCATGAGCAGCTTCTCCTCCTTGAGAAGGGGGCTCGACTCCACGGTTGTGCGGGCCGATTCCCAAACGACGGCGCGCGGAGAGGGGCTCTGCGCGGTGACTCGCCTTCCCTTCCATGGGATTCTGGCTCGCAGCTTACCGTAATTGATCGAAGCGTCAATACGGACCAACGCCCAAGTGTCGGTACCCAAGTCTTCGAACGGCCTGACCTGACAGGCCGGGGTTGTGCCCCTCGACGATCGCGCGCGGTTATGTTACCAAGGCAGGTGGGCTGGCCATCGTAGGAAGAGAAGGGCTGGCCGCGGGCTGGCGACGGGAGTCGAGGTTGACGGAAGCACTGATCGGACAGCTCGGTTACGTGGGGATCGCGCTGTCTGCTTTTGCTCGGGGGCCTGGGACTGCCGGTTCCGGAGGAAGCCCCGATCGTCCTGGCCGCGGTGCTCTCGAACAAGCAGAAGATGTGGTGGCCGATCGCCCTGGCGCGCATGCTTCACGGGCGTGCTCCTGGGCGACTTCATCGTCTACGCCTGGGGTTTTGCTACGGCGAGAAGGTGATGAGCCTGCCGCTGACCCGGAAGTTCCTGAGCCCGGCGCGCGAGGTCCAGATCAAGGGCTATTTCCACCGTCATGGCTTCAAAATCCTGATCCTCGGCCGGTTCGCCGTCGGCTTCCGCACGGCGGCCTACCTGACGGCAGGCATTCTGAAACTGCCGGCCCTGAAGCTGTTCGTGACCGACCTCGTGGCCGCCTCGCTTAGCACCCTGACGGTCTTCGGCCTGGGATTCGTCTTCGCTCGACCAGATCGAGAGCAGCTTCGCCCGCTTGAAGCACTGGTTGACGGCGATCCTGGGAGCGACCCTGCTCGTTCTGGCTGCTCTATCGGTGGTATCGAGGCCGCCAGCGGGCCGGCATTCCGGTCGGCCCCCCCGTACTCGTCGGCGACGACGTCCCCCTGCCACCCGACGACCTTGAGGTCGAGCCCGAACCGGGGTCTGACACCCCGTCCCGAATTCAAGCCGAGGTCGCCCCGTATCGGTGCCCGGGGTCCGGGCCGAGGTCCAGGATCACACGCCAGAGCCTTGCCCCGAAAGTGCCATCCTTGCACCCGGAAATGCGCCAGCTCCCCCCTGACCGCGATCAATTCCCCCGACCCGCGCTCCCTGGAATCGCCCCCCCGCTGAATCCAGTCGCTGGCCGCAAGTCCTGAGCCTGGCGACGATTCGTAAGTCTACAAACCGGCTTTCACCAACCTGGATCGGGGACGATCTCGCACCTTTGAAACTCATGTTGACCCTGCCGGTCGATGGTGATACCCTTCGCACCGCCTCGGGACGAGACAAGGGTTTCCGAAACCGAGGCGGATTGATTGTTCTAGCCAAAATCCCAAACGCGTCCGCCAGCGCGACTGATCTTCCGGGCACGACCCCCGTTTGTCCGCGACGTACTGATTGGCGTCGCGGCGCGGGCCGGAGGAAGCAGGCCAAACGGGACGAGGCTTCGAGGATCGTGCGTCGGCTCCCTTCTGATTCGGGAACCGACGGCTCGCCTCGCCCGCCTGGCGCGAACTGGCCCGCGGGGCCCGCCCGGAGACGTTCTCCGGTCGGCGAGTTACGGATTGACTCGCACGAGTAGGGTTCACGTTCACTCAGACGGACCCTTCGGATCAACCCTGGAAGATCAATTGAAAATGAACAAGTTCACTCTCGCACTTGCCCTGGGGACCGGTCTGACCCTCAGCTTGGCCGCCCCAGCCGTTCACGCCGACCCGATCATCAACACCCTGGCAACCCCGACGATCAGTGCGTCGCAGTTCGCCAGCGAGTTCGCCCCGATCGCCAACGCGCCCGCGACCGCGTCGAATATCCAGCTCTACGGGGCCTCGCAGCAGGTCACCGGGGTCATGCAGTCTCAGGTGTTCCAGGGCACTGGCGCCGAGGCCGGCCTGTACGCCTACGCCTACCAGGTCTCGATGTCCCCGAGCACGACCGACGTCAACGGCGCCCCGGTGCATCTCGACGGCACCTCGTTCCAGTTCAACGGCACTCCCATCCTGACCGACCTGACCGGCTCGGGAACCAAGTCGGCCGCCTACCTCGTCACTGGCGGCCCGCTCGGGAGCATGACCGCTCCCATGAACGGCACCGCCGGGGTCCCGGTCAACTCGCTCTCGTGGCAGGCCGACCCTACGCGCCAACGGATACACCGGCACCCTCCGGGCCAACTTCGTGAACCCGGGGACCAACACCCCTCCGCTCTATTCGGGCGGCGACAGCGCGACCTTCGTCGTGCTGACCAACCAGCCTTATACCCAGAGCTTCGTCAACCTGACCAGCAACACGCCGTCGGTCGGCCTCACCGCCGTCGACGCCGCTGGCGGCACCGTGATCTCTCCCTCGCCCGTGCCCGAGCCCACCACGCTCCTGGCCTGGGCCGGGATGGCGGGTGCCGTCGCCCTGGTCCGCCACGTCCGAAGGAGCCGGACCCCGATCGTCTGAGATCGAGGTCATGGGAACCACGCCTCCGGGCCGGCAACGCCCTTCGCCAATGATCGCGAAGGGCGTTGCCGCGCGCCGCGTTTCGGTTAGAATCGGCGAGTCGTGATCTTGCATCCCTAACACATGAAGCCCCGATATCCTCCGAGCGCGCACCCGAGCGATCCCACTCATGAGCCCGACCTCGACCGCCCCGCTCCCAACGATCGCCCGCATCCACCAGAGCGTTCGCCAGCCCGAGGTGGCCGACGTCCCCGCGGCCGTCGCCGACGCGATCCGAGGCAGCAAGATCGCCCAACGGGTCAAGCCCAGCGGCTCGGTCGCGCTAACCGTCGGCAGCCGCGGGATTGCCGGTATCGATAAAATCGCCCGCGCGGCGGTCGATACGCTCAAGGCCCTGGGGCTGAGCCCATTCATCGTCGCCGCGATGGGGAGCCACGGCGGCGGCACCGAGGCCGGCCAGCGCGCGCCTGCTCGCCGAGTTCGGCGTGACCGAATCCGCGCTCGGTTGCCCGGTCCGCTGCGCGATGGACACCATCACCCTCGGCACCAACTGCCTTCGGCCTGCCGATCCACTTCGACCGGAACGCCTTCGAGGCCGACGGCATCGTCCTCCTGAACCGGATCAAGCCCCACACCTCGTTCACTGGCCGGTATGAGAGCGGACTGCTCAAGATGCTCACCATCGGCCTGGGCAAGCGCGAAGGTGCCGCGCAGGTCCACAAGCTCGGGCTCCCGGGACTGCTCAAGCTCCTGCCCGAGGTCGGCGCGTTCTCCTGGAGAAGACCCCCGTGGCGCTTGGCCTGGCCCTGCTCGAGAATGCCGCCGAGCACACCGCCCGGGTCGTCGCGGTCGAGCCCGAGGAACTGCTCGAGCGCGAGCCCCGCCTGCTCGACGAGGCGCGCGGCCTGATGGCTCGCTTGCCGTTCGACCAGATCGACGTCCTGATCGTGGGCGAGCTGGGCAAGAACTACAGCGGTACCGGCCTCGACCCCAACGTGATCGGCCGGCAGCGGGTCGAGACGATGCCCGACCTGCCGCGCCCCGTCGTCACGCGCCTCGCCGTGCTCGACCTCTCGGTCGAAACGCCGCGGCAACGCGCTGGGGATCGGCCTGGCCGACCTGACCACCGACCGGCTGGTCAACGCCATCGACCCCGTGCCGAGCCGGGTCAACTGCATGACCAGCAACTTCCTGACCCGGGCCCGCGTGCCTTTGTCATTGCCCAACGACCGCGAGGTGCATCGCCGCCTGCCTCGACACCTGCTGGCGCATCGACTGGTCCGAAGCCCGGATGGTCTTCATTCCCAACACGCTCGAGCTGACCACCCTCTGGGTCAGCCGCCCGCTGGCGGCCGAAGTGGCAGCCCATCCCGACCTGCGACAGGACGGCGACTTCCTCGAGATGCCGCTCGACGACGCCGGCAACCTCATCCAGGAGATCCTCTTCCCCGACAGCATCCGCGGCCGACGGTCCCGCACCGCCGCCGCGAACCGGAAAGGCCGGGAACCGCGATGAGCGAGTCGGCGACGACCACCGGCACCACAGACACGTTTCGCGACGTAATTCCTTACGTGGTCCCGATGTTCGGCTACCTTGCCCTGACCTCGGCCGAAAGCTGGCTCCCGACCGCCGTCGACGGCCGGCCGAGTCCCGTCTGGTATCCCTGGGCCTATACGTTGAAGGTCGCCGTCACCGCCGGGCTCATGTGGACCTGCCGGACGACCTGGCGCGACCTGGCTCCCTGGCCTGGTTGGAAGCCGGCCCTGCTCGCGATCGTCGTGGGCCTCCTCGTCTGCGTGGTGTGGGTCGTGCTCGACGGCCACTATCCCACCTTCGCGCCGGGGGGAGCCGCGCGGCGTTCGACCCGTATGTACTCTCGCCCGTCCCGCGCTGGGCGTTCACCGCCGTCCGACTGCTGGGGCTCGCCGTCCTGGTCCCCATCTTCGAGGAGCTGTTCTGGCGATCGTTCCTGATCCGATGGCTGGTCGCCGAGACGACGGGTCAAGCCAATGACTTCACCTACGTCCCGATCGGCCGCGTCACCCTCACTTCGGCGGTTGTCTCCTCGTTGCTCTTCGGACTGGTACACCCCGAGTGGCTCCCCGCCGTCCTGACCGGCCTGGCCTGGGCCTGGCTGGTTCGTCGGACGAGAAGCCTCGCCGCCTGCGTCCTGAGCCACGCCACCGCGAATCTCGCGCTGGGGATTTACGTGCTCATGACCGGCGCCTGGAAATTCTGGTGAATGTCGTCGAGGCGGCACCGGGGCACGAAGCCCCCTTACTATAATATCGGGAAAATGTGCCTCCGCGAACTCATGATCCGGAAGCGTCGAGCTTTACTCCCGCCAGCAAACTCGATCGCGCCACCACCGTGACCGAGCTGAGCGACATCGCCACCGCGGCGATCAGAGGGCCGTACTGACCGAAGAAGCCGAGCGCGGCCAGGGGAATGCCGACACAGTTGTAGGCGAACGCCCAGAACAGGTTCTGTCGGATCGCGGTGAGGGTTGCCTGACCCAGTCGGAGCGCCCTGGGCAGGGAACGCAAATCCCCTGACACGATAAGCACGTCGGCGACGGCCTTGGCCAGATCGGTCCCGGTGCCGAGGGCGATGCCGACATCGGCCGCGGCGAGGGCGGGGGCGTCGTTCAAGCCGTCGCCGACCATCGCGACCCGCCCGTGGCGCTGCTTTCTCAACCGGTCGATCGTCGCCGCTTTCCCGTCGGGCAAAACCTCGGCGAAGATCCGGCCGCTCGAAAGCCCGAGCTCGCCGCCGATCGCCCGCGCCGTGGCGGGGTTGTCGCCGGTCACGAGATAGACCTCGGCGCCCAGCTGCTCAATTTGGGCCACAACCTCCTTCGCATGCGGCTTGAGCCGATCGGCCAGCGCGATGATTCCCGCGGCCTTGCCGTCGATGGCGACGCGAAGCACCGTCTTGGCCCGCTCTTCGAGAGCGAGCGCGGCATCTTCCAGGATCGTCGGATCGACTCCCGCTGTTTCCAGGAACCGATCGCTGCCGACCACGACCAGGTGACCGTCGACGCGGGCCTTCACTCCCGCGCCCCGGACCGCCTGGAACTGCTCGACCTTCGCGTCGCCCCGCGCCTGCTCAGCCAGAGCACGGGCCAGCGGGTGCTCGCTCGACGACTCGGCCGCGGCGGCCAGTCGGAGCAGCGCTCCTCGCTCCCAGGCCGAGCCCGCCGGAACCACGACGTCCTGGACGCTCGGCTTCCCTTCGGTCACGGTCCCCGTCTTGTCGAGCACGACCACCTTGAGCCGGTCCATCCGCTCGAACGCGGACGCCTCGCGGACCAGAAGCCCCGCCCGCGCCCCACGTCCAGTGGCGACGGCCACCGCCATCGGCGTGGCCAGGCCCAGGGCGCACGGACACGCGATGATCAGCACGGCCGCCGCGTTCAACACGCCACGGCCCCAGTCGCCGGTGACGAGGCTCCAGCCCAGTAAGGTCGCCAGCGCGATGATGAGCACCACCGGCACAAAGTACGCTGAGATCGTATCGGCCAGCCGCTGCACCCCCGCCTTCGATCCCTGCGCCTCGCGGACCAGGCGGACGATCCCCTCGAGCGCGCTATCGCGTCCCAGCCTCTGAGCCTCGACCACAAGTGTACCGTCGCCGTTGCGTGTCGCGCCGGTGACCCTGTCGCCAGGTCGCTTCTCGACCGGGATCGACTCGCCGGTGAGCATCGACTCATCAACGCTCGACTCGCCTTCGAGCACCTGGCCATCGACCGGCACCGTCTCGCCCGGCCGGACCCGCACACGATCGCCGCGCTGGACCTCGGCCAGGGCGATCTCGACCTCGCCCACATCCGGCCTGATCACCCGTGCCTGCTTGGGCGCCAGGTCCAGCAGCGCCTCGATCGCCGAGCCGGCTGCCCCCTTCGAGCGGACCTCCAGGTACTTGCCCAGGGTGATCAGCGTGAGGATGATCCCCGCGTCCATGAAGTAATGGGCCTGATGGGTGTTGCCCCGAAGGAGCTGCGCCAGGCTGTAGCCGTAGGCCGTGCTCGTTCCAAGTGCGATCAGGGTATCCATGTTGGCCGCCCCCTGCTTGAGGCGGAGCCACGCCCCGCGCAGGTAGGGTCCGCCGAGCGCGGCTTGCATGACCGTCGCCAGCGCGCACGACGTCCAGGCGACCCAGACGGCGTGACCGTGCCCGAAAAGCCGCGGCGCGAGCATCGGCCCGTAGCCGAGGACGATCAATGGGACGGCCAGCGCCACGCCCACGACCAGCCGCTTCCTCCAGTAGTCCACATGTTCGCCGCGTTCCCGGCGCATGATCTCGGCCTGCTCCGCCCCCAGCTCCATCGACGCCCGACGCGCCGAGTATCCGGCCCGCGCGACCGCTTCGGCGAGCTGCACCTCGTTCACCTTGCCCGGCTCGATCACGACCCGGGCCCGCTCCGTCGCCAGGTTGACCCGCGCCTCGTCCACCCCGGGTACCGACGCAAGCACCCCTCCACCCGCGCCACGCAACTAGCACAATGCATACCGCCGATCGAAAGCTCCCACTCCTGCGGCTCGCCATCAAGCTTGGGTTCGGTCGGCGCCGGGGCCTTGGGTTCGGTCGGCGCCAGGGCCTTGGGTTCGGTCGGCACAGGGCCTTGGGTTCGGTCGGCGCCAGGGCCTTGGGTTCGGTCGGCGCCAGGGCCTTGGGTTCGGTCCGCAACCCGGAGCTGGCCGGCGCCGCGAGAGTACCAGGCGACTCCATTGACCCGATCGGCGCAATCGACAAAATCGGTTCGATCCGCGCAGACCGAGTCTTGCCCTGGCGATCCTCGTCATCCGGGACCTGATATCCGGCCTTCTCGACCGCGGCTTTCAGCGCATCGCGGTCGGTTTGCCCTGGTTCGAGGATGATCCGGGCCCGTCGCGAGGCGAGGTCGACCTCGGCCGAGCGAACACCCGGCACGTCCGCGAGCACCGCTGGACCGTCCCGACGCAATGACCGCAGGTCATTCCTTCGACCGGCAATTCGAGGACATTTCCTTCGGTCGCCATGATCGCACCCTCCGACCCAGCCAGCCTTTTGAACTCGCGCGGCAAAATCGCCCCGATCTCTCTCACGCGCATTATCGCCAACGAGGAAAGATCGCATGAACTCCGCACTCTCGACTCTTTCAGCCTAATCGGTTCCTCGGGCGTATGCCGCATGCGAGCGACTGAACCGGCGAAAGACGGGCCCACCTGGTTTATCATCGCGATGCGTGGTGAGTCCGTCCAGGAATCGGAGCCCGACGTGGCGGGCACGACGAACGAGGAGGATTCCGAGAATCGATCATGGTGCTACTCGGCAAGTGGGCGCTCCTTCTTCTCAGCGGCTGGCTGGCGGCGAGCGTCTCGGGAGCGGCGGGGTTCGGCGGCGCCTCCTGTTGCTGCCGATCCTGACCTTCACGGTCGGCGGCAAGGCGGCGGTGCCGATCCTCACGGTGGCCCAGCTTCTGGGGAACGCATCGCGCCGGCTTCGGCTGGCGCGATATCCGGTGGCGGCCGGCGCTCCTCTTCAGCACCGGCGCGGTCCCGGCGTGCGTGCTCGGAGCCCGTCTGTTTGTCGATCTGCCAGCGAGAACGATCCCGCGGCTGATCGGTGTCTTGCTGCTCGTGATCGTCGGCCTGCGGCACACGAGCCTCGGCCGTCGGACGATGCCGGCGACGCTGCTGGCGCCTGCCGGCGCCGGGGTCGGTCTGATCTCGGCCGTCGCGGGGAGCGCGGGGCCGCTCGGGGCGGCCGTATTCCTGAGCCTGCGCCTGCCGGCGCGGGCTTACGTCGCCAGCGAAGCCGTCACGGCGGTGCTGATGCATTTATCCAAGAGCCTCACCTATGGCAGATACGCCGCGATGGGACCGGGCGACCTAGCACGGGGCCTCGCTCTGGGCGGCGCGCTCGTGCTCGGCTCGTGGACGGGCCGCAAGCTGATCGACCGGATGCCGGAAAAGGGGTTGGCCCGTCTGATCGAGACGCTGCTCGTCATCTCCGCGGCGGTGCTCCTGCTCGAATAGCCGACGATCCGGGGAACGGATGCGGATACGGATGAGACGCTGGTTCAGCCGCGGGACAACCTGTACCATGTCTCACACTTTTCCTGTAACAAACCGTGGGGTCGCTCCGATGCATCGTCCACCGAAGTTATGCCCGGTCATCGCCATCGGGCGACGGATCGCGTGCCTGGTCGTTCTCGGCCTGGTCCCCGCGCGGCTGATCGGCGGCGAGGCCGATCCGGCGTTCACCCTGCCGACGGTCGACCTGAACGAGCAGACCCAGCGCCAGGTGGTGGTCGACCGCGAGCACGGCCAGTACCTGGGCCATCCGACCACGGTCCTGCTCGAAGACGGCAAGACGATCCTGTGCGTCTATCCCAAGGGACACGGCAAGGGGGCCATCGTCTTCAAGAAGAGCCGCGACGGCGGCAAGACCTGGTCCGACCGGATTCCCGTGCCGGAGAGCTGGGCGACATCGAAGGAGACGCCCACCATTCACCGTGTGGTCGACGCCAACGGCAAGAAGCGACTGATCGTCTTCAGTGGGCTTTACCCCGTACGGATGGCCGTGAGCGAGGACGACGGCGCGCACTGGTCGGAGCTGGCGCCTGTGGGCGACTGGGGCGGCGTGGTCACCATGGCCTCGGTCATCGCGCTGAAGCCCGGCCCGGGCCATTACCTGGCCCTGTTTCACGACGACGGCCGGTTCCTCACCGCGTCGGGCAAGGCGACCGGCATATTCACCCTTTACAAAACGCTCTCTTATGATGGCGGGCTGACCTGGTCGTATCCCGAAGCCATTTTCAAATCGAGTGATATCCATCTCTGTGAGCCGGGGGCGATCCGATCGCCCGACGACCGGCAGATCGCCGTGCTGCTCCGTGAGAACCGTCGGGTCAAGAACGCGCACGTCATTTTCTCCGACGACGAGGGCAAGACCTGGACCTCGCCCCACGAGCTGCCCTCCGCCCTCACCGGCGACCGGCACACGGCACGGTACGCGCCCGACGGCCGCCTGTTCATCTCGTTCCGCGACGTGCCCGTGAAGGGGACGTACAGCCCGACCGAGGGTGACTGGGTCGGCTGGGTGGGAACCTATGACGACATCGTCAAGAGCCGCGACGGTCAATACCGCGTGCGCCTCAAGGACAATCAGAACAAGTGGGACTGTGCTTATCCCGGCGTGGAAGTGCTCCCTGACGGCACGTTCGTCGTCACGACCTACGGCCACTGGGAACGTGGTGAGCGGCCGTATATCTTGAGCGAGCGGTTCACCCTCGATGAGCTTGACGCGATGTCGAAGGGGAAACGATGAGCGTCCAGGTCGATTCCGCCCCGCCCGCGCCTCCCGACCTGATGCGCGCCGCCTGGCTGGCGGTGGCGTTGCTGGCGCCGGTGGCGCTGCTGAATTACCTCGACCGGCAGATGCTGGCCGCGATGAAGTCGTCAATGATGCACGACATCCCCGACATCGCGACCCAGGAGAACTGGGGGTTCATGCTCGGCTCGTTCAAGTGGGTCTACGCGATCCTCGGTCCGATCGGCGGCTACATCGCCGACCGGACCAGCCGGCGCTACGTGATCATCGGAAGCCTGTTCGTCTGGTCGGCGGTGACCTGGACGACGGCCTACGTGACCACCTATTCCGAGCTGGTCGCCACGCGGGCCCTGATGGGGATCAGCGAGGCGTTCTATATCCCGACGGCGCTGGCCCTGATCACCGACTTCCATCGGGGCACAACGCGGTCGCGAGCGGTCGGGATTCATCAGATGGGGATCTACGCCGGGATCATCCTCGGCGGCTTCGCCGGTCACGTCGCCGATCAGCCGGGCCTCGGCTGGCGGTTCGCGTTCCAGACCTGCGGGGTTGTCGGTGTAATCTATGCGTTACCGCTGCTTGCTGTTCTTGCGCGATCCGCCGCGACTGGACAGCGCGGCGGCAACGGCGGCGACCGGTCTCGATCCGGATGGTCCTGCGCGAGCTGGCCGCCAACCCGGCCTATCTCCTGCTGGTCCTTTATTTCACTCTACCGGCGATCGCGGGCTGGGTGGTCAAGGACTGGATGCCCGACATCCTCAAGGAGCGGTTTTCGCCTGACGCAGGGCAACGCCGGGGTTTATGCCGTCCTCCCCGTGCAGTTCGCCTCGCTCGTCGGCGTCGGCCTGGGCGGCTGGATGGCGGACTCCTGGATGCGGCGATCGGATCGAGGGCGTATTTATGTCGAGCGCCATCGGGATGATCCTCTTCCTGCCGGCGCTCTTCGGCGTCGGCCTGGCGGCCCAGCTCGGCCTGGCGGTCGCGTTCCTGGTCCTGTACGGCATCGGCTGGGGGTTCTTCGACTGCAACAACATGCCGATCCTCTCCCAGGTCGTGCGGCCCGAGGTCCGGGCCACCGGCTACGGCGTGATGAACCTGGTGAGCATCAGTTGCGGCGGCTTCGCCGACTGGGGCTTCGGCGCCCTGCGCGACCGGCACGTGCCGCTTTACGTCATCTTCGGCGTGTTCGCGGGGCTGGCCCTGGTTTCCGTCGCCATCGTCCTGGCCATCCGGCCCCGGCCGGACCTCGCCCTGAAGGAGCAAGTGCAAGTATCATGATCTTCCCGATCAAGCTTCACGGCCTCGTCGCCGCGACCCACACGCCGTTTCGCGACGACGGGTCGATCAACCTGTTCGGCAATCGAGAACCAGGCCGACCACTTGCACCGAAGCGGGGTGAACACCGTCTTCATCGGCGGCACCACGGGCGAGAGCCACTCGTTGACGATCGACGAACGACGCTCGCTCGCCCTCCGCTGGAGCGAGGTTGTCCGCGGCACGGGCCTTCAATGGGTCGTTCACGTCGGCGCGAACTGCCTGGCCGACGCCCGCAACCTGGCCGAGCAGGCCGAAGCACTCGGCGCCAGCGCCATCGCGGCACTGGCGCCGAGCTATTTCAAGCCGGCCACGGTCGAGAACCTCGTCGCCTGCTGCGGCGAGATCGCCGGGGCGGCTCCGTCCTTACCGTTCTACTACTACGAGATCCCCGCCCTGACCGGCGTCCGTCTGTCGATGCCCGGGTTCCTCGACCTGGCGAGCGAGCGAATCGCCAACCTGGCGGGCATCAAGTTTACAAATGTTGACCTTATGGCTTATCAGCTCTGCCTTCACCGCCAGGAGGGCCGGTTTGATATCCCATGGGGAGTCGACGAGTCGTTGCTCGCGGCCCTGGCCCTCGGTGCGTCGGGGGCTGTGGGTAGCAGTTACAACTTCGCCGCGCCGTTGTACCTTCGCCTGATGACCGGCTTCGCGAAGGGCGATCTGGTCGAGCGCCTGCGCCGAGCAACTTCGCGCGGTCCGGCTCATCGAGCTTCTGGCCGGCTTCGGCTACATGGCCGCCGCCAAAACGGTGATGGGATTTCTGGGAGTCGACGTCGGTCCCGCCCGGCTCCCGAACCCCAACCTCACGCTGGAACGTCGCACGCAATTGAGGACCAGCCTGGAACAGCTTGGCTTCTTCGATTGGGTCGGGTCGTGATCAAAAAAATCGCCGGGACGGACCAGCAACGCCGGTCCTCACTCGGCGCGCTCGATCACCAGAAAGTTGCAGCCGTTGGCCGCGACCCGGGCCGTGAGCCGGAGGCGGCCGTCGGGCGCCCTGGGTCCGAGGGTTGTCGCGGTCGGAGCGCACCCGGTCGCACGCCGGAACTGTTCGATCTGGTCGGGCGAGTACGCCGATGGGGCAAGGGCGTTCCTGGCCGAGGCGCGGACAGCGGAGTCGGGGGACTCGCTCGCTAGCTTCAGGACGATGGGCAGGACCGCATGGCGGGCCGAGGAGCCGAGCGAGCGGAGCGACTCGAGCGCCTGGAGCTGGGCCGGGGCATCGCCCTTCTCGAACGTTTGCAAGAGCGCCGGCAACCGCTCGGACGCGGTCGGGTCGGGCTGGTCGCGGAGGGACTCGATCAGCCGGAACGGCGAGTTGTGGTCGCGATCGAAGCGATATTCGCGGACGCGGGCAGGACCCGGCCAGGCGAGCCCGTCGAGGTCGAGCGCGACGTCGAACGATGCCTCCGACCGCGACTGCGTGTCCTGCGCGTGGTGGGCGTAGAGCAGCGACCCGGACGACGCCCCGGTCGTCGCGCGAGGCGAAGCCGCCGACGACGTGGCCGCCGACGGATCGATCGGGCAGCACCCAGTAGCGATCGCCCAGGTCCGAGAGCAGGCCCAGCGCGTGGAAGATCGGCATCGGCACGGTCACCGTCGCGGTCGCCCCGGCCGTCGCCGTCGTCGTCGACGTGGAGCACGCGGGTCACGGCGTTCAGCCCGGCGAAGTTCGAGGGCGGCGGCCAGACGGTCAGGATCGTCTCGCCGTAGGCGTAACGCGGGTCGCGCGCGGCCTGGAGGAGCTGGCGGTGCACGACGTCGGCGCACCAGCGTCGGCGAAGTAGCCGTTGCCCAGGTAGGCGTCGGCCGCCGCCTCGTCGGGCGGCGGCATCCAGTCGGGGCACGACTCGTGCGAGTTGACCCACAGCGTCGCGGTAATAGTCGGGGTCGATCTCCAGCGCCATCTCCTTGGCCCGGATCAGCTTGGCGGCCATCAGCTCCGAGCGGTTGTAGGCGTGGATCGAGACGAAGTCGCACGGGCTCCCCTTGCCGTCGTGGGCGCGGCAAAGTGCCTCGACCCGGCGCGATCGCTTGCCGTCGAGCCGGCGGTCGGCGAACGGCGGCGTTCCGCGGCAGGGCCTTGCACCGCGTCGGCGCCTCGGCGCGGGGCGAGCAGTGGGCGAGGAACTCGCGGAGCTTGCAGGTGGGTGCCGAAGATCCCGCCCAGCTCCAGGCCGCCGATGAAGACCTTGCTCGAGTCGAAGCCGCGGTCCTCGAAGGCCCGCAGGATCGCGTCGGTCGTGTAGTCGTAGAACGTCTGGAGCTCGTTCCAGTCGGCCCGCCAGAACAGCGGGCCCAGGTCGGGCTCGTTGAAGACGCTCCAGGTGAAGTCGAGCGCGTCGGCGCCGTAGCGGTCGATGATGTGGCCGGCGATCGTGCGGGCCGACCTCGTGCCACTGGGCGTAGATCCTTGACGGTGGTCCAGCTCCGGCCGTCGCGTGCCAGGTCGCCCGGTGGCATCGGCGAAGTTGGCCAGCAGCCGACGGCCGTAGCGTCGGTGGGCCAGGTCCCACTCCTTGTCGAGCCGGCCCCAGTAATAGCAGGCGGTGCCGTGGGGTGCGAACTTGCGCAGGTAGCAGCCGCCCGGGCGGGAAGAGCCCGGGCGCGTCGGGGTCCTCGCGGTCGGGCAGCGGTCCGTCGTAGGCGATCTTCCAGCCGCCGGGCGGGGTCGCGAACGGGGCGACCGTGACGGTGCCGGCCGCGCTGTCGGCGGCGATGACCCTGGTGCGGGCGTCGTGGAGGCCGTCGGCGATCAGGACCTCGTCGCCGGGGTGGTAGTCGTCGCCGACGGGCCGGCCGGCGGGGATGCCGTACTGCTCGTGGCCGAAGACGTCCTCGACGCGGAGCACGACGTTACCGTCCCGTCCTGCGGCTCGATCGCGGCGATCCGGCGGGTCTCGCGCTCGCGGACGATGTTGGGCAGGTTGACCGGCAGCAGCCCCGACGGCCGGAACTCGGTGCCGGTCATCCAGAAGTCGCGCTGATAGCTCCAGGCGCGGGTGCTGCTTGCGGGCCTCGGCCATCAGGTCGTACGTCGGCCCGTAGCTCTCGGCCTGGGTGCAGAAGACGACGTTGCAGACGCCCGAGAAGAACCGGCCGTGCCAGCGGACCGGCTCGGCCGCCAGGTCGAACGTGAAGTTGAGCGATTGGACCGTGGAGGCCGGCTCGGTCGGGAAGCTCCAGCTCACGGAACCCTCCGTGCCGGTCGAGACCCGCGCCGTGTACCGCATCGACGGCTCGAGCGGCTGGCCTGGCTCGATATAGACGGCGAGTGACCTGACTCCCTGGGCGTCCTGCTTCGGCCGGAGCCAGCCGACGCCCCCCGTGACGAACCGGCGGCCGGGCTGGAGGAGTTCGATCGTCTGGCCCCGCTCCGGCTCGAGGCGGACCGCGACCGTGTCGGGGTTGATGGTGCCGAGCTTGCCGTCGGGGGCCGACTTCAGCTCGATATAGAGGCTTGTCCGTAGCGGCACGTCGTGCGCGTCGCGCGCCGGTCGGGGCGTGCCGTTCGGGTCGGGCGGCTGTTCGACGAGGGCGATGTGCTGGCCGAACGTCGCGGTTGAGCCCTGCGGGCCGAAAACCAGGAGCAGGACCAGGATCGCCCCGCGTTTGTCGTTGAGTCCGATCATGTCACCCCTTTGACTGGGAAGGTTTGCCGCCTCGTTCGTTCAAAAATACAGGTTGCGAACCTTGAAGCAAGACCCACTGTCGGTACGTTTGAGAAAGAGACACCCACGCCGGCTCACCGGAGAGAGAGAGCTCGTGTCCACGCTACTCCTGATCGTCGATGCCTTCACCGACCGGCCCTTCGCGGGCAATCCGGCGGCCGTCTGCCTGGCGGAAGGACCGAGCCCGGACACCTGGATGCAGCAGGTCGCCGCCGAGATGAACCTCTCGGAGACCGCCTTTCCTGTCCCGATAGCCGAGCCCGATTCCGGCTCCGGTGGCGGATTTCCAGCTCCGCTGGTTCACGCCGACGGCCGAGGTCGACCTGTGCGGCCACGCCACGCTTGCCACGGCGCACTGCGCTTTGGAGCGAGGGACGCTGGCCGAGAGAGCGTCCGATCCGGTTCCGTACGCGGAGCGGGGTATTGACGGCCGAGGCCGATGGCAATGGCGGCGGGGACGTCGCGCTCGATTTTCCCGCCCTGGCGGTACGGCCTGGCGTGAGCCCGTCCGGACTTGTCGAGGCTCTGGGCGTCGTCGCCGTCGTTCGTCGGCAATTATGGTATGGACTACCTCGTCGAGGTCGCCGACGAGACCACGTTACGACGATTGGAGCCGGATTTCGAGCGGCTCAAGCGGATTCCGACCCGGGGTGTGGCCGTGACCTGTCGGGCGATCGATGGCCGTCACGATTTCCTGTCGCGGTTCTTTGCCCCTTCGGTGGGGATCGCGGAAGACCCGGTGACCGGCTCGGCGCACTTCGCCCTGGGGCCCTACTGGGCGAAAGCTCTGGGCAAGACCGAGCTGACCGGCTACCAGGCGTCGCGCCGGGGCGGACTGGTGCGGGTGGGTCTACGGGGCGATCGTGTCCGGCTCGCCGGTCAGGCGGTCACCGTGCTCCGAGGAGCGCTTGAGTTATGAGCAAGCGAGCGGATCTCCGACGCTTGAAGAAAGCGAGTGGAGCGCGATGGGGCCGCCGCGTCGGTCGAGCGCAGTTGCTCCATTCCTACCCGATTCCCTTGCTGAGCCGCCGTCGATCATCTTGTCAGAAATTTTTATGTAGATTAAAACATTAATCTTGTCGACCCGGCGGTCCATCCTTCGGGCCGATGAAGAGGCGGTCGTGGGGAAGCTCCGTGACGATCGACTCGGGAACGCCGAAATTGTTCGCCAGCAGGTAGGTCGGGTTGCTCGGCGATCCAGGCGGAAAGGTCGATCGCCTCGTAGTGGCCCGTGTTGAATCCGATCAGGACGCGGGCCGGCTCGGTTCCGCTGGCGTTCTCGATCGAGTGGCCGTAGCCCTGCGGAATGTAGCCAACGTCGCCTTCCTCGAGCGTCTCGACCCGGTATCGCCCGTGCGAGCCGAACATCGTGACGCTGGACCTTGCCCGAGAGGACATACTGCCACTCGTCGGCGGTGGGGTGCCAGTGCAGCTCGCGCAGGCCGCCGGGCTCGAGCTCGAGGACGACGCCGGTGATCGTCGTGCGAGATCGGGAACTGGTCGGCGCCGACGCGCCACTCGCGGCCGCCGCGGTGGACCGAGTGGGGGTCCTGCTTGAGCATTTCGATATTTGTGGGTCAGCGGAGGCGATTGAAGCTGGCCCATGGAGCGGCCTGGCCTGGTCCCGGGCGGCACGGGTCCGCGGCCGAAGTAGACTTCCTCACGGGGTAGCCTGGCGATCGACGCGTCGGGAGAGTCCGAGGTTCTTCGTGATCAGCGCCTGAGGCGAGTGGCCGATCCAGTCGGTGATGCTGAAGGTGCCGAACTCGGAGAAATAGCCGTTGTCGAAGATCAGGATGAAGTGGCAGGTGCCCGGGCCGAGCCCCTGAAGGGCGTGGCCATACCCGCGCGGGAAGTACCAGATATCGCCGGGGCCGAAATCGTTGGCCTCGGAGTGGCCCTCGGGGTCGATCACCGTCGTCCGCACCCGGCCTTCGACCACGTAGGCCCACTCGGCGGCGGTGGCGTGCCAGTGCAGCTCGCGCAGACCGCCGGGCTCGAGCCGCATCGAGACGCCAGCGATTCCCCTGGAGATCGGCAATTGCCTGACGGTCGCCTCGCGCGCGACGTTGCCGCCGATGAGCTTGCCGGGTGCCGACTTCTCCAGCTCGAACTTGAAGGTCGGCAGCTCGGGGCCGGAGAGATGCTCGTCGGGAACGTTATTCTTGAAGGCGAAATCGGCCCGATCCGCCTCGGCATCCTCCGCCTGCATTCCCGCCAGGCTCGCCGCCAGCGCGGCCGAGCCGAGAAGCTGCGCGTCTCGAAAAGTCCGACATCGATCCCCCTCAACATCGTCACGTCAGGAAAACGAACCGACCACACGATCCAGACTGATCTTACGTCATGATGCCCAACGGGAAGAGATCGCGGCAAGTCACGACGTGAGCCACCTTGCCGAGATTCTCGATGGAGCAACGATCGGTCAATTCTCTCGATATCACGTTGCGACCGTGCTACGATGTCCTGGCCTGGAGTACCAGGGTGGGAACGAACGGCTTGAGTAAGGATCATGCCGATACCGGCCGGAGTCGACGGGGATGGCCGCGGGACTTCTGATCGGATGCTTGACGCTCATGGATGACCGATCGTGGGGGAGCGTTCGGTTCTCCCTCCCGCACGAGGCTGGTGGTGTTGCCGGCTCGTTGATCTCGACGTTGCCGATCCAGATGCGACGGGACCCCAGGTTCCGGGATCGTGATCGAGGCCGGTCGGGACGATTTCAGATCGGGTTCAAATTAAAGGTCTCCCAACCGACGCACCTTCGATGCGGAGGTGCCTGGACGAGGCGGCGGCCGTTCTGGGTCGAGATACCTCTGCGCCGCATTTCGTGCTCGTGGTCTCGGTCGCTCTCCCGGACCGTGCGCTCAGACCGAGATCGTGATCGAAGGAAACCGCGAGCGGAGGAGTTCCGAATCAATGGCGACATCCTGGACGATCGGATCGCGGCCCGAGTGCGACCTGGTGGTTGAGCTTCCCCAGGTCTCGGGGCGGCATTGCAAGCTGACCCGCGACGAGGCCGGCTACTTGCTGGAGGATCTGGGCTCGACCAACGGGACCTACCTGGCGGGCCGTCGGCTCGAGCCCGGGGTCGCCGTGCGAGTCCGGCAGGGCGATGCCATTACCCTCGGCCAGTTGACCGCGATGCCGTGGCCCGAGCCGGCCGCTGGCGCTGGCACGGGGCCGATCGCGTCGTCGGCGAGTTCGCGAGAAGTCCGGATCGGCCGAGAGACGGATAATGACGTGGTGATCGCCCTGGCCACGGTCTCGGGGCATCACGCGCGGCTCGTCCGCAACGGCGATCGTGTCTCGATCGAGGACCTTGGCTCATCGAATGGGACCTTCGTCAATGGCCGCCGGATCGAAGGGCCGACCGTGCTGGCGTCGGGAGACGTGGTCAGCCTCGGGACGCACGTCCTGGACCGGAGCAAGATCTGGCCCGAGGCGACCGCGGCCCTACCGGGCCTCTTCACGATCACGCCCGATCCCGGGCTGATTTCGGGGCTCCGGATCGCGCCGGGTTCCGCGGTCGATCCCGGCACCGGCCCTGGCGCCGAGGCTCGACGCGCCTGGGAGTCGCTCTTGAGCCCCCCCTGGCGGCTGGGGGTGGTGCTCGGGCTGGCCCCGTTGCTGGCGGCCTTGATTTCGCAATTCGCGTCGGTGCCTGTCATGCTCGCCTGGCTGGGGACCGTCGCGGTCGGGTTCGGGCTCGTGACGGCTCTTTTGGGGACCCTGCAACGGCCCAGCGCCGCGTCTGGGAGCGCAAGCACAAGCACGGGCTGGCCGGCGGCCCGGTTCGTGGCGCTGAGGGCCGCTGTGTGTCGCTCAGTGCGTGGTGGCCTGGGTCGTCATTTCGCTGATGGCCGACGGCCTGAAGGGGCCGGACCTCGCCATGCTCGGCATCTTGATCCTGGCCGCGCTGGTGGGGCTGGCCCTGGGACTCCTGATCGCGGCGTTGACGCGGGGAACGCCTCCCGCCACCGCCTGGATGGCCGCCGGGCTGATCATGGCTGTCATGGTGCTCCTGGCGGGCGGGAGTCCGTCCCGGGCACGCATGGAACCCTGGCTCAAGACCGCCGCCGGCGCCGTGCCGTCGCGTTGGGCCTTCGAGGGATTGCTCCTGATCGCGGAAAAACCAGGCACTGACCTCGCCGAGACCGCCTTCCCGGCCGAGACCGAACGCATGGGGGTGACGGCCGACACCCTGGCCCTGGTCGCGATGCTGATCGGCCTGGCCGCCGCGGCGACCTTCATCGCGAGGACTTCGTCGACGGCGCCGCTGCCGGCGCGGCCCCAGGCTTGACCGGCCGCTGATCCAGCAGCTTCTGAAGTCGCTTGAGCCGATCGTAGGCCGCGGGATGGGCCCGGTAGTGGTTCTCGATGAGCGAGGTGCCCTTGCCGAGAAGCGGTTTGGCCCGTCCGTTGGGGAAATCGTTCTCCTTGGCGTAGCTCTGGAACTTGCGGAGGAACGTCAGAACTTCGAGCCGGTTCCGGCCCAGCCTCAAGAGCTGGACACACGCCTGCCGGTCGGCGGCGAAATCGAGCTCCGCTGGATAGTAGCCCCACGGAAAAATCAAGGAGTAAAACTGGGTGATGGTTCCCTGGTTCAGCTTCTGGACCCCGGGATCATTCAAACAACGGAACCCATCCTGATGATCGAGATGGGCCAGCTCGTGCGCCAGGACGAACTGGAGCGCGTAGTCCTCGTCCTCGCCGATGAGTTCGAGCAAGGCTCGACTCACATAAACATAATCGCCGGGATGTGCGAGAGCGAACACCACATCAGAGTCAAGCACGGTGAAGATGCAGGGATAATCCTTGCGCTCGCGCATCGCCAGGAGCGGCTCGGCCGCCTCTTTCACCCGTTGAAGCCACGAGCCATCCTCCCTGACAAGGTTGAGGTGCACGATCAGCGCGTGCAATTGATCTCCCAGGGCGACCTCGTCATCGCGGGTCAACTTGCTCAGGTCCCACACCTGTTTCACCGCGGGAGTCTCCCAGATCGGGTCCAGGGCAGGCTGATCCTCAACCTTAACCGGAGGCGGCGAGACCGGCGGCGGAGCCGAGGCGGGAATGGCGGTGGCCGGCGGCGGGACCTGAACCACGGTGGGCGAGGGCGCCGCGGGGAGAGCCCCGGAATGCTCGCACCGACCGGGGGTTCGGCCGGAGCCGTCGACCGGGATGGCGCCGGCTCGGGAACCACCTTTCGCGCGATCTCGGTCGGGGTCGTCGCCCGCGACCGCGCGTCCCGCCGGGCCTGCCTCAACGAATCGCGGTACGACCGGCCCACCTGATCAACGACCCAGGTGGAGCCGGCGATGTACAACACGGCCACCACCGCGGCGATTACGGATCGGGGCATGGAAGAATGAACCTTGAAATTTATTTCATGGCCGCAAGCGTGAAGAAACCGCTCGCTTCCGGGATCACCCGACACCTGGCTCGATCACTCTGGATTCTTGGGATCAAACCGCCTGGCCGCCGGCTTGTAGGGGCCTTTCTCGATCCCCAGCCGGTCAACCTGCTGGAGCAGCAGGGGATAGAGCACATCGTGATAAAGCTGCCGCTCGTCCGGGCTCTCGGCCTCGGCAAACCAGAGATTGTGCCGCCGCATGTAGATCCTCAGATCGTTGACCGAGGTCCCACCATACCGCGCGAGCTCACCGACGGCGTCCTCGATCTGCTTGATCTTGAACAGTTCGGTCATCTCGCGGAGTTCCTTGAGCCGGTTCTTGGCCTCGAGGTAACGCTTGTCCCGACTGACGCCGAGTTCGCGATCGAGCTTGTCGTTCAGGTCATCGATCGCGGCGAAGACGGCCGGTATCGATTCGCTGGTGATCTTGCCTTCGATCTGCTGATCGAGCACGTGATCGACCGCGTTGACCAGCGCGTTGCGCTCGCGGGCGAAGCTGTCGTCCTGGAACGCCACCGGCCATTTGCCCTTACCCTTGAGCGAGAGCCGCTCCATCGAGAACTTGGCCCCTTTCTCGCCAAGCTGGAAGCGGATCTTGCGGACGACGTCGGCCGAGATCGGCACGGTCGAGAGCCGGTAAGCCGAGTCGGAGAGGCCGGGCGACACGATCTGATTGAGCTTGTCGTTGAGGGCACTCCCATTGAGCACGTCACGCTCCTCGGGATTGTTGCGGATGCGCTCTGGATCGCGTTGTAGTTCCCCCGCCGCTCTTCCAGAAGGTTCTCGCGATGGATGGCGTTGGCCTTGTTTTCGGCCCGGAGCGAGCCCAGGATGTATTCACGCATCATGATCTCGGTCTGGGCGTTGATCGCGGTGGCCCGCGCGGTGTTGAGGTTAAAGGAGCCCATGCCCATCGCGGCGATCCCGACTCCCCGCAGGTAGTCGCCTTGCACGGTCGAGCCCGGCCCCAGACCGCCGTAACCGTAGCGCTGAGCCCAGGCCGTGGACGCCGACGGGAGAAGAACGACGACCATCAAGCCACATCGGAGCATCCGCATGGAGCTCTCCTCCTTCACTCGATCGGGATGAGACCCGGACCGCGTCAGCATGACTGATCCTCGCACGAATGACAACACCTCGGAAATCATTTCACGACACCTTGATCCGGAACCGCTGCTCGCCGATCTGGAACTGGACCATCGACTCGACGGTGACCTGGCTCATGCGGAGCCACAGGCCATTCTGGGTCCGGTTATGCTCGGCGGACCAGCCTCCTTTCTGGCTCCGGTAGACCCGGACATGCCGGGGCTCGCAGAACGGGTCGTCGGACCGGCAAATCGCACAGGTGGGGTCGGTGCCGATCCAGTATTCGGGCTTGAGCAGAAGCGTCCGGTTGCCGATCTCCCGGCCGAGCAATTCGGTCAGGGCCGGCGGGCGGAACGGACCCGCGCCGGGGCCGTCGTTCCACGCCTGGGTCGCGTTTCGGTCGGACACCTCGGGCGTGTATTCAGCGGTCGCGCCAGCGTCGATCTGGGGGGGAATGTCGATCTTGTACCGCCCATTGCCCACCAGGAACTCGGCGCCGTCGGCAAGCACCGTCCGGCTCACCCGGACGAACAGGCCGTGCGTGCTTTGAAGGTCGGTCACGACCCAGCGGTGCAACCCGCCAACGACCTGATGCGTGATCTCGACGTGCTTCGACGAGATCCGGCCGTCGATCCCGATCTTCAGGTCCCCCTCGGTCCGGCCGATGACAAACCGTGTGTCGCGGATGCGGATCGTCTCGCCCTCGATCTTGCCATCATCATAAACCGTCAGCATCGCCACGGGCGGCCGGACCGTCGGCCGGAACAGGCTCGCCGTCCGCGCGGACTCGACCACGGTGACCGGAGCCGGCCCGGCCTGCGGCGTTGAAACAGGAGCCGGAACCGGTGCCGAAGCCGGTGCCGGTGCGGATATGGGCGATTGAAGGCCCGAGAACCGGGCCTGGAGTGCCTGGCGGATGTCGTCGTCGGTCTCGAGTACCGTCGAGAACCGTTCCGGGGGCGAATTCGGCGGGCCTTGCGAGGGTCGCGGTGGTTGTGCCATGACGGTTCACCCCAAAATCGGGTCGTATCCCTATGATTGCATCAAGAGCAGGGGCGGGCGGTGTCTAGGCTACGTCTCTCGTCCCCACTCTATCAAAGAAAAGGCCGGCTACGTGACCGACCTGTCAGCCAATCAGGAAAACCGTAAAATATTGTCGATCTGCCCGCAAATTTCAGTCGGGTGGGGCCGACAGATTACTGGCGTTTTCGCTTCGATGTTGCCGTTGGAGGATTGTGCCAGCGATAGATGAACGTTTCCTTGTCGATGACGACCGTGACGGAGCGGCCATCGGGGGCGACACCGACGCGCCGCACGTCGTCCGCGTACGACTTCTCGAACAGGACGGCGCCCGTGAGCCGGTCCCAGACCTTGATGGTCCGGTCAACACTGCTGGAGAGGACCCATCGATTGTTCGGGAAGAAGGCGACGTCGGTCACGGCCGCCGCGTGCCCCTGGAACGCCTGGACGAGGGCGCCGGTGGCCGGGTCGATGAGGAAGAAGCCCGGCTGGCCGCCCCCCCAGCAGGCGATCTGATTGCCGTCGGGCGTGAACCGCACGCGTTGGACCTTCTTGGTCACGTCGGGATACCCGGCGATTGGCGAGCCCGTCTTCGCATCGACCACGCCGATCATCCGGTCGTCGCTCAGGGTGACGAGGTGCTTGCCGTTGGGGTGCACGTCGAGGTCCATGAGCCGGAAGTCGTAACGCCTCAGTTGCTTGCCGGTCGCCAGGTCCCAGATGCCCACCTGGGTCGGCCCGCGCCCGACCACCCAGTTGCCCTGCTTCGAATAGCGGAGGAACCGGAAAAACTGGCCCAGCGGGCTCGGCTCGAACGTGCGGAGCACCTGATCGCCGGCCTCGTCGCGGACGCGGATCATCTGATCGGAATGCGCCAGCACATACTCGCCACGCGAGCCGATCACCAGCTCCGAGAGATGCGCCTGGTCGCCGACGACCGGTTTGGCCCCCCGGGGCCTGTTCAGGATCTCCTTGCCGGTCACGAGGTCATAAACGATGAGTTGAACGTACCATCGCGTGAATGCCAGTTTCTTGCCATCGGGGGAGAAGGCGAAGCCCATGGGCTCAAAGATCAGACGAGCGATCTCTTCGAGAGGTCCCTGGGATGCCGGCGCCTTGGGCCTTGCCACATCGACCACGGCGACCTCCTTCACCTTCGCCTCCTCGACGGGAGGCTTCTCCGGCTCCTGCGTCACGAACGGACGGTCCTGGCCGAGCGACGTCACGTGGGGCGGGCCCTGCCAAAGGATCGTGCCATCAGGCGCGGTGACCTTGATGTTCCGGAAACGGTACACCCCATGCCACGTCTGCAGGCCCACCCGGCCAGTGGTATAGGTGGAGTCCCTGGCAACCAGCCGCACCAGTTCGGTCGAACGGTCGTGAAGTGTGGCAAGAAACTCGTCGCCCCGTGCCTGAACTCGCGGTGTACCACTTCCCACTTGTGAACGGACAGGGAACCATCCCGAGATTTCGGACTTTGTTTTGAGGTAGGATGAGGATGAACTGGCTTTTTCTTCCATAGAAGGCCGAACTGGCAAAGTAGATATTGTGTGCTCGATCGGCGCCACGGAAGATCAGCATGCCATCGGTATCACCTTCCACGCGCATCAGATCCGCCGTGAAATCGTAATCAGTCCAGTTCGGATCGCCGAACATGATGGCCGGTCCGTTCGCCTGTCCGTCGGCCTGGATCAGCTCGTTGCCCTCAACAACCCATCGCCCTCCATAGATGTCAAACCGAGTCGGATCGAATGGGACTTGGCGGTCACTCGGCGACTCGGCGACTGTCAGTGACGATTCGCGAGTGATTGATGGCGATGATCCGTCCTCACGCTTCACGGTCAACCGATCGCGACGCGTAGCCACTGGGGCCCCGCTGCCGATTGAGAAGGGGAGATCACGCCCCGCCTCGATATCCACCTTCTTGCCGCTCACCTTCTGCCCGTCGACCTCCACCTGCACGTAGTGCTTCCCCGTCGGCAGCGTCACCCGCGCGTGGCGGCGGCCCTCGCCCACGGACCACTCCACGGTGCAGGCGTTGCCGTCGACCTTCACAACCGCCTGGTCGGGCAAGTGCTTGAAGACGATCGACCCATTGGTCGTCTTGACCGAGAACGCCCCGAATAGCCAGGCGACCATGAGCCCCACGGGCAAGACCCCCGCGCCTGCCAGCGCGGGCAACCCCCAATGCGGGCCGGAAGTCCTTGACGACCCTCCCGTTCCGGATTTGGCCCCCACCGACAGTGCAGAGCGTGGTGTGAGTTCCTCCGTTTTGACGTTGATCAGGCTCACCCAGTTCGCCTCGGGGCTCCCCGTCGCTGGCGTAGGCACGGGCGTCACCGGTCCGGACGCCCGGATCTCGTCCCACGAGCCCGAGACTGAGCCCGAGCCCGGTTGACCCACCGTCACCTTCCGCGCGCCGGCCTTCTGGAAGTACGGCCGCAGCGCCTCGGCCACCTCGCCCGGCGTCTGGAACCGATCCGACGGCTCCTTCGCCATCATCTTGCCCACCAACGCCGCCAGCTCCGCCGGCACCTCGGGACGCACCTGGTTCAATGGATCGGCGTCCCGCGAGAAGTGCGCCTGGTACAGGTCCCAAAGCTTCTCGGAGCGGAACGGCGGGCCGCCGGTCAGCAGGTAGTAGAGCGTGCAGCCCAGGCTATAGATATCGGCCCGGACGTCCGCCGACTGTGCGTCGCGGATCTGCTCCGGCGCGATGTAGTCGGGCGTGCCCAGCATCTGCCCCTCGTTGGTCAGCCCCCCCTCCACCGGAACCTCGGCGCTCGCCTTGGCCAGGCCGAAGTCGAGCACCTTGACCACCAGCTTGCCGTTCGCCTTGGCGAGCATCAGGTTGCCCGGCTTGATGTCGCGGTGCACCATCCCTTTCTCATGAGCATGCTGGAGCCCGAGCGCCGCCTGTTGGATGAACCGGCAGGCATGCGGCACCGGCAGCGGCCCCTTCGCCTTGACGAGCTTGGCCAGGTCCATCCCCTCGACGTACTCCATGGCGAAGACGATGCTGCCGCCCATCCGCATCGCCGAATACGCGCTGACGATGTTGTCGTGCTTGAGCCGGGCCACCGCCTGGATCTCGCGGACGAACCGCTCGACGACCTTGGGCTTGCTCGCGAGGTGCTGGCCCATGACCTTGAGCACCTCGTGGCGGCCCATCAAGGCGTTGTGCGCCAGGTAGACGACCCCCATCCCGCCCCGGCCCAGCTCGCGCTCGATCCGGTAGTCCGGGTGATTCGCCAGCTCGGGGGGAAGCTCGGGGAGGAGCGATGGATTTATTAATGCATTCATTATAGATTTCTTTCATAAAACGATATGACGTTGATATGCGAAGGAACCATCAAAGAAAGGCCAGTCGAATGAAAGGACTGTCACGAACCAAACATCCATGTTTTGTTTCAGTAACAGGTTTGCGACCTGCCGGGGTTCTGTCAAGCAACAACTTCGACGGACGAAATCCTGAATCGCGGAAGCTTATGTCATCGACCATTCAGCACTCAACTGTTGTTCTCGACCACACGACCTTGCCATCGGGGGTTGTGATCTTGATGTTCCGAGCGCGGCTAATCCGGTCCCCGCACCGCCGGCAACGGGCCGGGACTGGCAGTGCCACCTGTCCCGGCACCCGGATGGAGCACCTTGACCTCGATCTTGCGGAAGGCGACCGCGGTCGTCGGGAGGAGCTGCTGCAAGGCGATGTGTCCGCGGGTGAAGGAGTTCTCGGGGTCGGTGAACTCCGCGGTCAACTTTCCGTTGACCTTGGTGATCAGGTGGTTGCCGTCGGCGATGAATTCGAGCAGGAACCACCGGTCATCGGCCACCTCGGTCTCGAGGACCTGGGCCAGGAGCTTCGTCCCCTTGTAGATCGCGCCGTTGCGGTTGGGATCTTCGCCCGTGGTATCGATTTGCGCCTGATAACCCGCGCCGGTCCTGAGCGGATACGCGGTGCGGATATAGACACCGCTGTTGCCGCCGTGGTTGATCCGGGCCTCGGCACGGAGGTGGAAATCGCCGAAATCGTCGCGCTCGCTGTAGAGATTGCTTGGCGGCGACCCGGAGGCCATCAGCACCCCATCCTTCACGCGCCACGTGCCCGGCTGATCGGGATGGGTCTTCCAGCCCGCGAGATCCTTGCCGTTGAACAGGCTGATCCAGCCCGGGACCGCGGAACCGGCCTCGGTGCCCGCGGGGCGGTCGGGGAGGGGCGAGGTCACCTGGGGCGGGCCTTGCCAGAGGACCTTGCCATCGGGCGCGGTGACCTTGATGTTCCGGTAGCGCGACGCGGCGAGCCAGGCGCGGAAGCCGGCGCACCCGCGCGGGTAGGTGGCGTCATCGCCTTCGAGATGAATCAACTCTTTTGTGCCGTCATGGAGCGTGGCGATGTAGTGGTTCCCGCGAACGCGGACCCGGGCGGTGTACCACCTACCGTTTTCGATGACGAACCTGGTGCTGTCGAGCCAGCGCGACGGCTTGCCCGGCTCGAAGACCTCGATGTAGGCGAGCTGGTTGCCCCGGCCCGAGATCCCGAACGCGACGTTCTCGTGTTCGCCCGCGTTGCGGACGATCAGCGAGATCGAGTCGATGCCGCGGTCGCGCATGATCTCGGCCGAGAAGTCGTAGTCGGTCCAGCCCGGGTCACCGAAGGCCACGAACGGCCAGATCTTCTCCTCGGGCTCGACGAGGACATCTCCCTCCAACTGCCAGGGCCCCTGGATCACCCAGGAGGAGGGGGAAACGGCCGCGGGCCCGGGTTTGACCACGGCGATGCGGCCCTTGCCCCGCTCGGGGTAATCCGCCTTCGAGACCTTCCCGCCAAGCCCCGCGGCCGAGTTGAGGAACGACCGCAGGGTCTGGAAGTACGAGGCCCCGACCCCGCGCCACGACCGGTTGCGGAAGCCGATATTGACCTTCGTCATGTAGTCGATCGAGGCCATCTCGACGGAAGGGGCGCCGGGGACGAGCTTGCCGTCCGCGACGAGCCGGGTGCCGTTGTCGAGCGTGATCTCGCGGATCCGCTCGCCGGGGGTCGTGATGTTGCCCTTCTCGTCCCACGCCTGCGCGGTGCGCGACGGGTCGTAGGTGAAACGGAACCCGGCGACCTGCGCCAAGGCCGCCTTGCCCAGCATCGCGGCGGACGATTCCAGGACCTGCTTGAGCGCCTCGGCCGGGAGGTTGGGGATCAGGCAGACGACGTCCTGGAACGGGGCCGCCTGCCGCAGAACCTCGTCGCGGATCGAACCCGTCGGGATAACGGCGTTGCCCTGGATGGCCCCGCCGTTGATGAGGGCGACATTCGCCTTGAGGCCATCGGCGGCGCCTTGGTTGACCTGCCAGAGAAGGGCGTCGGCGAACAGGTCTCCGAGGTTGGTCTCGCCCGCAAGGAGGCTGGCCTTCCGGCCGTCGAGCGCCACCTCGGTCGTAGGCAGCGAGCCGGGCACGTTCGTGAGATCCGGCAGTCCTTCCCAGAGGATTTTGCCGTCGCTGCCGGTCACCTTGAGGTTGCGGAACCGCGTGACCGAGGTCCAGCTCCTGAGGCCGACCTTACCCCGCGAGTGTCGATCGTCGTGAAAGTCAAAAACGCGGGTGCCATCAAGGTCGCAAGTGAAGTGATCCTGACGCGCCGAGATGTGGACCTTGTACCAGTGATCGACCTCGAACGCCGAGCGCTTCGGGTCGACCTTCCGTGACCAACGTCCCTGGTCCATGTTGAAGACCTCATGCCAGCTTTGTGCGTACGCACCGACTCCCAGGGCGAACAGATCGAGCGCGTCATCGGCCCGGAAACAGACGCCGAATCCCTCATTGCCCTGCGTGACCCTGGCCTCGAGGGTGAAGTCGTAGTCCTTCCACAGGTCGTCGCCGAAGAGAAGGAAGATACCGGGCATGTTCTTCGTCGCGGCATCCTGAATCAGCTCGCGGCCGTCGATCCACCAGTGGCCGCCGCCGAGGGAGACAGCGCCCCGGTCGATCGTTGGGGCCATAACCGATACCGGCTCAACCTGGGGTTTGCTCACCTCCCGTATCGGCTCACGGGGCTCAAAATGAACCCTGACCCACGTCTTATCTCCCGCGTCGACCTTCACCTCGTCGCCAAGGACCTCGACACCGCCGACCTTGACCTTGACCTGGTGCGTTCCCGGCACCACCGCGACCTGCGCCGATTTGCGATCCGACGTCCGGCTCACGTTGCACGTCTGGCCATCGACCGTCACGATGGCGTCCTCGGGCAATTCGGGGAAAACGAGGTCCCCCTCCGGTGTCCGGACGCGGAGGGTCCCCAGGAACCAGACGAGGGTGAAACCGGCCAGGACCACGCCCATCGCGATCAGCGGACCAGACCGTGCGCGCGATCGACCGGCGGACGTGGCGGTCGGCGGCGCCTGCGGCAGTTCCGGCGAACGGTCGACGAGCCCGGACTTCCTCGCCGGTTCGACCACGATCGGCGAACGCGATGCCGCGGGTGCGGGTGCCGCGGGGAGGTCCGGCTGCGAGAGATCGGCGCCCGGCCTGGGGCCGGTCTTCTTGCAGAAGGGCCGGAGCGCCTCGGCCACCTCGCCGGGCGTCTGGAACCGGCGACGGGGATCTTTGGCCATCATCTTCGCCACCAGGGCCGCCAGCTCGGCCGGGACTTCCGGCCGGACCAGCGAGAGCGGCTGCGCATCCATCGAGAAATGCGCCTGATACAGGTCCCACAGCTTCTCGGCGCAAAGGGGGGGCCGCCGGTCAGGAGATAGTAGAGCGTACAGCCAAGACTGTAAATGTCGGCACGAATATCGGCCGACTGCGCGTCGCGGATCTGCTCCGGCGCGATGTAGTCGGGAGTTCCCAGCATCTGGCCATCGCTGGTAAGTTTGCCGTCGGTGGGAACCTCGCGAGTCACCTTCGCCAGGCCGAAGTCGAGGACCTTCACCACCGGCTGACCCTTCACCTTGGTCAGCATCAGGTTGCCCGGTTTGATATCGCGGTGAACCATACCTTTCTCATGAGCATGCTGGAGCCCCAGCGCTGCCTGTTGGATGAACCGGCAGGCATGCGGCACCGGCAGCGGCCCCTTGGTACGGACCAGCTTGCCCAGGTCGAGGCCCTCAACGTGCTCCATGGCGAAGACGATGCTGTCGCCGACGCGCGTCGCCGAATAGGCGCTGACGATGTTGTCGTGCGTGAGCCGGGCCACGCTCTGGATCTCGCGCACGAACCGCTCGACGACCCCCGGGCGGGTCACGAGGTGCCGGCCCATGACCTTGAGCACCTCATGGCGACCCATGAGCGTGTTTCGGACCAGGTACACGACCCCCATGCCGCCCCGGCCCAGTTCGCGGATCACCTCGTAATCGAGGCTGTCGGTCAGGTCGGGAGGAAGGGTCTCGGCGTGGGGCCGATCCTGGTTCGGGCCGATCGGGCCCGAGTTCCGTAGACCGGGAACCAATGCCGATTCCTCGCCGGCCAGCCGCGCTCCCCTGATCCGCGAGAGAAACGAGTCCGACGACATCTCGGACACCCGACGACGGCACGCGGGGCAGTCCTCGAGGTGCAGGTGAACCCCCTCGGCCGACGCGTCATCAAGCTTGCCCAGACCGAAGGCGCTCAGGGTCTGGTCGGTCGGGTGGGCGGAGGCATGGGCGGTCACTGGCGAATCCCCCGGAGCGTTGAGATCGTCTTTGCCACTTGGAATCCGTCAAATCAATCGTCGCAAATCAGTCCGCCGCGCCCGGTCTGAGCTCCTTGATGAAAACATCCTTGAAGATGGTCTCCAGCGGCGACCGTCTCCCGTGGAGCTGCCAGGCGATGACTCCCTCGGGGGGCATCGAGGGAAAGTCGCGATCGATCACGATCATATTATTCAATACAATGGTGACGTGCTTGCCGACGACCTTGATCTCGAAATTGTTGAAGTCGCCTTCCTTGTAGACCTGGGCGACCCCCTCCCGGGACGCGACGAGGGCCGGCTCGCTCTGGGGCTCGGTGACCACGCTGCCGGGCGGATACTTGAAGCTCAGCTCGGCGATCTCGCACTGCGGGCCCACGACCTTGCTGCCAGCGCGGTCGGAGACGGTCGAACGGAACTGGACGCCGCTGTTGCCCTGACCGTTCTGCCGCCGCACCTTGAAGCGAAGGATGAAATCGCGGTACGTCCGCCGGCTGATCAGGAACGTGTGCTGTTGCGATCCCGCGACCTGAGCAACGTGGAGCGCTCCTCCCTCGACCCGCCAGAAACCGGGCAGACCGTTCCAGCCCGACAAACCTTTGTCCTGGAACATGGGGGAGAAGCCCTTGGCGGAACCCACCAGCGCCGGCGCCGACGGTGCCGGCGACTCCGATGCCGCCACCGACGATCGGCGCGGATCAACTGTCGGGTTGAGCCGGTTGATTCCCTTGATCGCGATGTTGCGGAACCGAACGCTGCCGCTAGCCTCGGTCTGGGGACAGACATACCATGGCCCGTCCCAGGTGGTGTCCACCTGGTTGACGACCACACCGTTGAGGGTGACGGTGATCCGACGGCCCGCGAACTTGATATCATAAGCATTCCAGCCGTCGAAATACTGGTCGGCACGACGGGTCCGGGGGAAGAATTCGGCCTTCCTGGAATTCGGCGCGGGGGTAGTCAGGAGGCCGGGGGCGCCGTAGAGATCGCCGCAGCCGTGTGCGTCGTTCGGTTCCTCGCCGCGGATCTGGCACTCGAAGCCGAGGCCTCTGGTGCCGTCGGGAAGTGCCGGCATGAAGGAGAGACCGGCGTCGTCGCCGCGCGCGATGTAGTAGTCGAAGGAGAGCAGGAACTGGGAATACGCCGACTGCGTACTCAGCCGGGCGTACTTGCCCGGGAAGCTGACCAGCTCGTGCTGGTCCACATAGAAAAGCTGGTCGGGCTTGATGTCCTCATCACGGAAGAACGCCGACCAACCCGCGAGGTCCGTACCGTTGAACAGGCTGATCCAGCCGGAGCGGTAGAGGTTGGCCTCGGTCGACGCCAGGCGGGCAGGGCGGAGCGACGCGATCCGGGGCGGCCCTTGCCAGAGGACCGTGCCGTCCGGCGCGGTGACCTTGATGTTCTTGAACCGGTAGGCTGAGTACCAGGTGCGCAGGCCCACCCGGCCGCCGGGGCGGCTCGTGTCGTGCACGGCGACCCGTGCCACTTCGGTAGAGCCATCGTGAAGCGTCGCCACGATCTGGCCACCGCGAACCCGGACGTGCGCCCGATACCACTTACGGCCCTCGAAAGCGTGCGGCGTGCCCCCCAGCCAGTGAAGCGATCCCCCCTGGTTGGCTTCGATCTGGCTGCTCGTCCCGGTATAGGCGGAATTGGCGAAGAAGAGGTTGTGGTCCGCGTCCGCCCCCCGGAAAACCAGGTTACACGCCTCCCGGCCGTGGATGCGAAAAACGTCCGCCGAGAAATCGTAGTCGGTCCAGCTCGCGTCGCCGAACATCAGGCACGGCCAGTGGACCCGGGCGTCGGTCTGAATCAGTTCGTCGCCCTGAACGATCCACTGGCCACCGTCAATCTGGAACCGGTCGGGGTCAAAAGCGGTCGGGCGCGTCTTGGGAGTCACATCCTTCTCCGACAAGGACGACTTGTCGAAGGCGGAGGGGCGAGCCTTCGGGGCGTCGAGCTTTTCCGACAAGGGCTCCTTGGGGATCGTCGCCAGCGCCTCACGGCCGATCGAGAACGGCGTCCCGCGCCCCGACTCGACAGTGACCCTCTCGCCCGTCACCTTCACGCCATCGAGCTCGACCTGCACGTAGTGCTTGCCCGCCGGCAGTGTCACACGCGCATGGCCCTGACCCTCCCCTTCGGGCCACACGACCGTGCAGGCGTCCCCATCGACCTTCACCACCGCCTGGTCGGGCAGGTCCTCGAAGACGATCGTACCGTCCTGGGCTTTCACCTTGAACGCACCCGACGCCCACGCGACGACCAGGCCCGCGAAGAGCAATCCCGCCGCCAGTAGCGACATGCGCCCGCGGGGTGGTGTGCCAGGCTCTGACGACGCCACGGCGACCGGAGTCAGTGCCGAGGTGGGGGTCGATTCCCCGGTCTTGACGTTGATCAGAGTGGCCCACTGCGCTTCAGGACTCCCTGTCAGCGGCGGCGGCGGCGCCGCTTTCACCTCGTCGGACGATCCCGACGTCCCCACCGCACGCACGCTCGGCTTCTTGAAGAACGGCCGCAGCGCCTCGGCCACCTCGCCAGGCGTCTGGAACCGCTCCGACGGCTCCTTCGCCATCATCTTCCCCACCAACGCCGCCAGCTCCGACGGAACCTCCGGACGAACCAGGTTGAGCGGCTCCGCGTCCCTCGAAAAATGCGCCTGGTACAGGTCCCAGAGCTTCTCCTCGCGGAACGGGGGGCCGCCGGTCAGGAGATAGTAGAGCGTACAGCCAAGACTATAAATATCGGCACGAATATCGGCCGACTGCGCATCGCGGATCTGCTCCGGCGCGATGTAGTCGGGCGTCCCCAGCATCTGGCCTTCATTCGTCAGGCCCCCTTCCACGGGAACCTCGGCACTCGCCTTCGCCAGGCCAAAGTCGAGCACCTTCACCACGGGCTTGCGCCGCCACCTTCGCGAGCATCAGGTTGCCCGGCTTGATGTCGCGATGGACCATCCCTTTCTCATGAGCATGCTGAAGACCCAACGCCGCCTGGTGGATGAACAGACACGCATGGGGCACCGGCAAGGGACCCTTCGCCTTGACCAGCTTCGCCAGGTCCATGCCCTCGACATACTCCATGGCGAAGACGATGCTCTCACCCATCCGCATCGCCGTGTAAGCGCTGACGACATTGTCATGCCGCAGACGGGCCACCGCCTGGATCTCGCGGACGAACCGCTCGACAACCTTGGGCTTGCTCATGAGGTGCTGGCCCATGACCTTGAGCACCTCGTCGCGGCCCATGAGCTTGTTATGGACGAGATAGACCACGCCCATACCGCCGCGGCCCAGCTCGCGAATCACCTGGTAGTCGGGGTTCTCGGCCAGGCGGGGAGGAAGGTCGGAGAGGGGGCGAGTGGACCGGGGGGAATCCATGACAGGGGTCCTTTATCAGATCAAACCCGTTGGCAGTGACTGCCGAGCGTCGTCGCGTCAAAGGAAGAAAGGCAGGCCCGAGGCGCAACCTGTCACAATTTCGCAAAAATCAGTCGAGCAGTTCTCCAGCTTCTTCACGTAAGCGCTTGAGGACCCGGGACTTGGCGAGGAGGACGGCGTTGACGGTCAGCCCAAGCTCGGCCGCCACGCGGGCGGCGGGAATGCCGTCCAAGGCAAACCGGTGGAAGGCGTCCCAGGTGCTGGGGGCGAACTCGGGCTGGACCACGGCTTGAAGCTTCTGGAAGACGTGCCGGTCGTGGTCCAGATCCCACTCGGCGCAAGCTCGCTGTACGGCTCGGCCAGACGGTCGAGGAAACCTTCGGTGGCCGCGGGGTCGAGACCCACCACGGGGCGTCGGTTTCGCTGTCGGCGGTAGGTGCGGACCCGGTTGACCGTGACCTGACGGAGCCAGGCCCGGAACGATCCCTCGCGCTGTCGCTCGAAGCAGGCGATCTCCCGGACCAGGACCACGAGAACCTCTTGCTCGAGGTCAGCTGCATCGCTTCCCAGTCCGGGAATACGTCTCAACCAACGTTGGATGAGTGGACGATACAAGTCTTCAAGCCGGTTCCAATCGGAAGCGTCGGGCGCGGCCCTCCGAAGGCGTTCCAGCAGGCTGAGGGAGGTCGGATTCACGGTCGTCGTGCTTCCTGTCCGTGCTCGCGTCAAGGACCAGAGAAACACATTAACCGACGATCGCAGTGTTGGGAATCGTTCCGTCTAATCACTTGCTCGGAAGTCGTCTCGACGATTCGCAAAAGCGAGCCTGGCCGGAAACGAATAGGTACAACTGAGGTCGGACCTACTGATCATCAGAGACGCCTGGTAGAAGACTACCTTCTGCGCGAGTTCTAGCGGCCGAGTAGCCCGAGATTGAGCGCGACGGCGAACACGTAGACGGGCAGGAAGGTCCAGCGCGCGATCCGCTGAATCCTCAAGGCCACTTCAAGGCGATTGTGCTTCACGTTGACGTGGATCAACGTGACCATGGCGACCGACGCCGCCACGAAACAGAATCCAATCAGAGCATGCTTGTCGATCAAGGTCAAATAAGTCACCTTGGGAAGCGAGAAGTCGATCGCGAAATCAAAAGCGATCAGGGCGACCAGGGCGGTCATGCACGTGCTGATCTGGGGCTGGAGGCCGATCGGCTCGAACCAGAACGACGCCCAGGCGACCAGCGCCAGCAGGGTTAGAGGGAGCATGACCCGCCAGAAATAGAACGTCGGCTGCCGATGAACGCCTACCTGGTAGATGAACCGGGGGAAGGACTCCTCACCGGATTCATAGCGATGCGGCTCGACCCGGGCCGTGGCCTTGTCCAGGGTCCAGTCGGTCAAGAACGCCTCCTCATGCACCACCACCAGCCGGGGATTGACCTCGAACCGGACCGTTGACTCATCCTCGAACGACCCGATCCGCACCTGCAACGTCTGGCGGTCGAAGGGAAACCGGCGGAGGTCCATCGGCGACGAGAACTTGCCGCTGACCACCGCCCAGGTCGTGACCAGGCCGTCGGGGTCGACCTCGGCGACGGGATCGACGTGAAACCTCGGCTGTTCCAGTGCGTTCTCAAAGAAGTAACGGGGAGTCCAGATCGACGCGGCGTTCACGTGCCGGACGCCAGCCCTCCGCGGCCGGGACGGCGGCGTCCTGTCCTTACCCGAGAAGGTGCGTGCCAACCGCGGATCGCGCCAGCTCAGCTCGAGGTATCCCGTCATGTCGAACGATTCGTCCCGGGCGGTGATCCGGGCGAAATCGAGCGCGTAAAAGCCGACCCTCACCTCGACGGGCTTGTCATCAACCATCGGCGGACTCAAGGCCGAACTCGGATCGTCGAGGTTCGTGATGCTGGTCTGCATGATCAAGAGCAACCCGAGCGCAAGCGGCGTGACGAGTCCCATGAGGCGTGTCTTCCCGAAGTGAGCACCGGCCCGACTCCAGCGAGGATACGGGTCCCACCAAGACTCTAAGACGCGCCCGGGACTTCTTCAATCCCTGCGACTTCAAAGCGGGCCAAGTCGAAGGTGCTCGGAGCGGACGCCGCAACCCGTCTGGACGCGCTGACAACTGGCGGGCACGTCGAGCCGGAGCCATTCGTCGCGGCCAGTCAGCTCGCGGTGCGCCGCCCGGACGGCTTGCTTGATCGCGAAGTAGGCCGAGACCCCCAGTGACAGGGTTGGCTCGCTGGTCGACTTCGATCCCGCGACGGCCAGCAACTTCGCCTGCTCCTGTGCCTGCGGCTCTCGGGATCGTGCTCCAGGAGCGTGACCCGGAGGTCAATCGGGATCGTCTTGGAGCAGGGGGGCTTGTAGGTCCAGATGTTGTCGGTGATCAAGCGGCCGTGCTCGTCGTACAGGACCTCCTCGGTGGTCACGAATCCCAGGCCCTGGACGTAACCCCCCTCGATCTGGCCGATGTCGATGGCGGGGTTCGTGGACCGGCCGGCGTCGTAGTACAGGTCGGCGCGGAGGACGGTGGATTCGCCGGTCAGGACGTCGACCTCGACCTCGGAGACCGAGAACCCGTATGCGAAATAAGCGAAGAACTTGCCATTCGGGAAATGCTCGACCGGACGCTCGTAATGCGGAGCCCGGTAAAGCTCGGCGGCGATCAGGCTGACGCGCCCGAGCCACGCCTGAGCTGCCAGCGCGGGCCAGGCATCTCGCCATCGGGAGCGCCATTCGTCGATTCCGGCGGCCTGGAGCTTTTCTTCATTCGCCGCGAAATAATCTTCAAGACGACAACGGATCGCGCGGCACGCCTCGACCACCGCACCGCCGTTGAGGTCAAAGCCGGTCGATGCCGCGGTTGGCGGCGCATTGTTGATCGCATCGGTGAAATTGCCCGTGACCCGGATGAACTCAAGCGGCACGTTCAAGGCGTCGGCGGCTACCTGCGCGATCTTGGTGTGCAGGCCCTGGCCCATCTCAACCCCGCCGTGAATGATGGTGATTGACCCGTCGTCTTTGTTGATCTGCACAATGGCGCTGGCGGTGTTCATGGCCGGGTTCTGCTTGAAACCGATGCCGTACTTCAGCGGGACCATCGCGATCCCTCGCTTCTTCCAGCGATTGCCGGCGTTGAAAGCATCGATCGCTCCGGCCCGCTCGGCGAACCGGGTCTCGTCGTACACGCGGTCCCAGTGCTCGCGGAGCCGACAGAACCAGAGCGGCTGGCCGAAGTGAGTGCTGTCGACCTGAGCATCGGTCTCCGCTGCCGATGCCGGCACCGGCCGACCGATAGAGATTACGGCGGCGTATTTCTTCCGGGCGGACCTGACGGCCAATCTGCTTCGAGAGCGCAAAAGCGATGTGCTCGATCGCCTCTTCCTGGACCAGGTGAGGCTGGACCTGGCCGAAGGTCCGGAACGCGGTATTGCTCGCCTTGTTGGTCCGGTAGACGTTACCACCGGCCTCGAAGGTCTCGATCCGGTAGCAGCCGTCGGACATCATGCAGCTCCCCTTGAGCACGGCGAACGAACAGTCGGCCGTGTCGCCGCCGTCGGAAGCGTAATCGAGTTTCATGGCGTGAAGCGTGCCGTCGGCGTCGAACGCCGCGTGGTAGCTCCCCAGGTAAGGATGTCGCTTTCCGATCAACCGGGTATCCGTCGCTCGGTCGTACAGGACGCGGACCGGGCTGCCGGACCTTGCGGGCCGCCACCGCGGCGATCGCCCCGATGAACACGGCGCGGTTCTGCTTGCCGCCGAACCCGCCGCCGACCTGCTCGACGCCACCGTCACCTGGTTCGCCTTCACTCCCAGGACCCGCGCGATCTGGTTCTGGTCGCCATTGGGGTTCTGGGTCGAGCTCTTGATCGTCATCTGACCATAAGGGCCGGGGATCGCGATCGCGCAGTGGGTCTCCAGATAAAAATGCGCTTGGGCACCGGTCTCGAGACCACCCTCAAGGCCAAGCAGTCCTTCGGGAGGGTTTTCGGGATGTTCGAGCCAGACCGCGTCGCTTCCCGAGCGACGGACCAGGACGTGTCGGTCGTGCTCGGGATGGGTCGGTAAGCCGGCCGGCGGGGTCAGGAGCGAGCGACGGGCGATGGCTTCGTCGAAGCTCAAAATAGCTTCTATATCTTCATATATTATTAATTCGGATTCCACATGTGTAGCCACCTGGCGCGCGACGGCTTCGCTCCGCGCCAGGACCAGAGCGATGGGGCTGGCCATCGAGGTAACCACGCCATCGGCAAAGACCGGGTCGTCGCCCCCCAGGCCGATCGTTCGGGCGCCGGGGACATCGTCGACAGTCACCAGCGCGGTGAAGCCAGGGAAACGGGCGCGGAGGAATTCATCAAGCTCGGCCGGTGGCCGCGAGAAGCGAAACCACGCATGCGGCGCGGCGGCTGAGCACGAGCACTCCGTGTTCGCCGTTGGAGGGCAGGGGCTCGTCCTGGGTATAGCGAATCTCGCCGCTAGCCTGTGCCAGCGCCGCCTGCTTGACAATCGGCCGCGTGACTGAGCCAGCTTCGGCCTCGACCGGGAAGACCTGACGGCCATGCGACAGCGGTCGTGCGTCGTCGACCCCAGCCGAAAGATTTGCCGGGGCGACCTCCTCGGGGCAGACCTTGGCGGCCACGTGAACAAAGAACTTGTAAAAAAAGCTGAGCGCGAGCTGGCGGCGGTACGCGGTGGTGAAACCCTCGCCCTCCATCGCCACGGTGATCTCACCGACCTCCTCCTCGAGAACGCAGATCACGGCCCGGAGGGTCGCATCGTTCCATTTCTGGCCGGTCAGGGCGTGCTCGGTGCGGAAAAGCCGGCGATGGGAAGCGTCAAGGCCGCCGTAAACGATGCCGAGCGTGCCCGGAACGACGTTGCCTCCCGTATCAAGCTGGCAGCGGAACCCGGCGTTGACGATCGGATGCGCCATCTGGGGCCGACGGGCCGCGCGATAGGTGCGGACAAACGTCCCCGGCCGGGTCCACGGCACAACCAGCTCGACGAAGAGTGCATCGACGGGCAAGTCCTCGAGCGCCGGCAGCTCGTCGAGCGGGAAGTTTTGCGTTCCGCCTTCGAACGACGCCGAACTTACCGCCAGGCGGGCGTCGAGAGCGGCCAGGATGGTGAACAGGTCCGAGGGGAACGGCTCTCCTGCGCGGGTATGCCCCCGGGCGATCGCGATGTTGCCGCCGACACTACCAGCATTGCGGACCTGGATGCCGGCGAGGAACCGCGCATGCCGGACGAGGGCCCGCAGGCCCGCGGTCAACTCGGGAGCCTGGCGCTCGATCGCGGTCTCGGCGAGTTCCACCAGGCGCTGGATCGGCACCGAGGCTCCCACGCGGAGGCCGTCGCGGCCGATCTCGCGGACATTCAGCTCGGCGAGCTGCGACACGTCGATCAGATAACGGGCGGCGGCGATCTCGGTTGGATAGATCGCGCGGGCGGTGTGGCCGACGACCAGCCGGACCTGCTCGGGAGCAAACGCCTGGACCAGAGCCGACCTCAGCTCGATGGCCTCGGACAGCGTCGATGGCCGGAACCAGTGCAACCCCCCCGCCGAGAAGTAAAGGCCGGGAGAGGGAGCCGACGGATCAGGCAGCATGTCGAGGCGGACCAGGCAGGGGGCGTTCCGCAAACCGGCCGGATGGCACGGATCGGCCACGCAGTGTACTACCGCAGGAACATCGCCGCAGCCGTCGCGGGCGAACGAACGGACCGCCTGGAGGATGGGGCGGTATCCGGTGCATCGGCAGAGGTTACCACCGAAAAGATCCTCCGACCTGCTGCGCACTCGGACCGGGATGCTGGCGCAAAAACGCGTGGGCATTCATCACGAATCCGGGGGTGCAGAAACCGCACTGGGAACCGTTCTCAAGCGCGATCCGGTGCTGCACAGGGTCGAGGCCGTCGTGAACGTTGCCGATCCCTTCCACCGATGTGACATGAGTCGCGGCAACCGACACCAGCGGACGGAGGCAGGCATTGATCGCGCGGTGGTCGGCAGAGGCATCGGCATCGGCATCGGCATCGGCTACACCATTCCCGTTGTCGATGGCAACCCGACGGCTGATCATCACGGTGCAGGCGCCGCAGCCCCCCTGGGCACACCCGACCTTGGTCCCGGTCAACCCAATCGCGAGGAGGTAGTCGCTGAGGGTGAGCGCCGGGTCGGGCGCGTCGATCTCCACGGGCCGTCCGTTGAGCCAGAATGAGAGACGGCGGGAATACGTGCCGATGATTGAACCGACCGGAGCAGGGAGGCCGGTGTCGTGAGTCACCAGATCGCCGAGGTGGAACACGATGGAGGGGCGGGCCGCTCGTTCCTGAATCGAGGCTTCGGGATGGCTCATGAGCTGGAACTCCAATTGCAAAAATTAGATCAATAATTTTAAAATCAATAAAATCATTTAAAATAACAATATATAATTACTTATTATTTAACCATTTTATAATGTCTCTCAGGCACGCAGCCCCAGGGCCCAGAAGAAGAGCAGCATGGCGCCGATCGCGCCGACGATCAACACGGTGCCCTTGAGATTGTCGCGGGGGCTGATCTGCTCCGTCGGCTGGAGCCAGAAGCCGAGCCATCGGTTCCAGCGCGGCATGAGGACCCACTGTAGCATCGAAACGCTCAGGACGTTTCCGACAAGCAAGGCGAGCGGGAATGGCAACGACCGGAGCCAGGGCAAGATCGCGACGGTGATCAGCATCACGGTGGGAAAAAGTCCCAGCAGGACCGTGAGCACCATCTTCCAGCCCGGGAGGTCCTTGGGGCCGAACCAGGCGGTGAGCCCTCCGCGCACCTGATCGAGCGCGAGACTCACCGAATTGCTGGTGATAGGTCTTCACCCACTCGGCTCGGACGCTCGACGTGAGCCACGCTTCGAGGTTGGCCCGGGTTTGAAAGTGAATCAGCGTCACCCACTCGCGCTGGGACTCGCCGAGCGGGGGAAAGACATTGGTCTCGAGATAGCCGGGGAACGCCTCGGAGGCCCCGGAGATTCCCCGTACCCATTGTCGATAGCCCTCGGTCAGCTCGGGAGGGATCGACTCGATGATGATTGCCGAGGCTCGTTCCGCCGAATCGGCGACGACCAGCTTGCCGGGCTCGCGAACGGCCTCGCTCAAACCCTCGGACGATCGACGCTCGTGCGAAACCGTAGCCGCCATTGCATGGTGCTTCCGGTGACTCGGGAGATCCAGCCTCAACTCTAGAACAAAAGGTCACGAAGTGCGACTCCTGGCGCCAGAGTTCCCGGAATCCGGCCGCACGACATGGGTCTGGGTCTCTTATCAGGAAGAGACGCAGACCCCTGGAAGCAAACGCGCAACAAGGGCCCTCGCTCACCTTACCGGAACCTGCCGGCAGGGGCGGCGTTGGGGTTCTCGGCCCCTTGTCGCTCGTCGAGTTGCTGGATCTGGCGAAGCTGGTTGCTCGTGTTCAGATCCATCAGGTTCTTGTTCAGCGCCTCGGGCTCGGCGGGAGGCATCGCGGCGGGCTTGTCCGCAGCGGCGGTGGCGCCCGGGGGCGCCGGACTGAGCGGTGTGATTCCTCGGTAGAAGGCGAACTGAGCAACGCCCAGACGGGCCACGGCGGTGATCGGGCCGACAAGCCCTTCGGCGGTGGCGACGCCGCGGAGATCAGTCGTCCGCGAGATGAAGTCGGTGTTGCCGACGCCGATGACCTTGACCTGGACTTTCGACAGCGGTGTGCCCGTACTGGCGTCGCGAACCTGAATGCGGACCCGGCCGGGACTGCCGCCGGGCTCTTCCAGGACATCGAGCATCAACGGCGTCAACAGCACGATTCCCGAGGCGTACAGATCGTCGCCCCGGACCATCGCCAGGTAGGCGCCCTTCTTGGTCAATGGTAGTGGAATGATCCTGGCCCGGTCGTCGCCAAGGTTTGCCGACGCGTCGTCGGAACCGAGCTTCACCGTGGTCTCGTACAGCGGCGTTATCCCCGCCAGGTCAATCCCCGAGACCTGGTCGAGGCTCCGACGCGCCAGGTAGAGTCGCATCAGATCGACGGGGTAGACCTTGATGTCGACCGCGTCGATGTTTCGGGAATCGAGCACGATCTCGGGCCGTTCGCGGACGTCGCGCCGGGACTTCGGTGCCACGAACGCGTCGGGGGCCATCGCCCGAAGACCTGAACCTTCGGCGATCTTGGGACCCGCCAACGCGCGAACAAGAGTGATCTCGGGGATGCTCAGCTCCTTGCGGGTCAGCGCGGTGACTGACGCGGCGGCATCGCTGAAGCGATCAGCAACCCGTTTGTAATACGTGAGCGCCTGCAAGGGCTGCTGCCGGGCGTCATGGATTTGGCCCAGGATGAAGAGCGCCTGCCACTTGTTCGGACTGGGCGCTCGACCCCTTCGCCGTCGCGGTAAGTCGCCGACGCGATGGCCCCGGCCACCTCTATGGCCCGGTCGTATCGGCCAAGGTGGAAATCGGCCAGGGCCTCGCTGTACTGGAAGCTGTCCAGGAAGCTGCTCCTTGGGTAGAGCCGGGCGAATCGGGCCGCCAGAGCTGACGACCGATGGATAATCCTCGAGCTCGAGGAACGCGCCCAGCAGGGCCAGGCTCGCCTCGTCCGCCAGCGGGTTCTTCGGGTCCTGCACGAGCACGACCTGGATCAAGCGGATCGCCTGCAAGAGCAGGTCCGAGCGCGTGACCGACGCGTCGGCCAGCGTCGCGCCGCAAGGCGGGATCGGCCGATCGCCAGGGGCGGCGTGCGGGCCAGCACTTGCGAGAGCCCGAAGAGGTCGGTCTCGAATCGATGCCGTGCTGGGCGAACCGCGCCAGAGATCGAGCCAGGTAGGCGATCCCCTCGAGCGTCTTGCCATGCTGACGCAACACGGTCCCGATCCGGGCGTCCTCGAGATAGCTGGCCTCGATCAGGCCCGCGCCAGACCAGGTAAGCCCGTTCGTGCTCGCCGATGTGCGCGATAGGCCCCGCCGATCACCTGAAGTTGGTCGAACGTCAGGACCAGGTCAGGGGCCTTCTCCTTGACGCACCTCGAAGTACTGACACGACCTTCCGTGGCTGGTCCTGGTCGATGTGGATCAACAGGAGCATCCGCGCGGCGTCCTTGGCGATATCGTCGCGCAGGGTGTAGCCGTCAAACAGCTCCTCAAGCGGACCCGCGGCCTCGGCCGTGCGGCCGGCGTCGAAGAGGGCCTTGCCCCGTGCGAACAGCTCGTCGGGCGTGGCCCGGTACGGGTCGGTCTCACCGGCTCGCCGGGCGCCAGCACGCGGAGGTCGCCTGACGGGGCCGAGGTGCGGCCGTCCCGGGTCGTAGGCGCTCCGGATCGAGGGCGGCAGCACGCGGTAGGGCCGGGCAGGTAGCCGTAGACGTCGTACACGATCCGGCCCGGGTACTGGTTCGGGGCGAAGTAGAACGTCGAGACGCCATCGGCCAGCGTCGTACGAGGCGGCCTGCGACTGGACCGAGCCCTCGATCAGGGTCGTCCCGGCGGGCAGGTGCTCCTCGACGACCAGGTAGTCGCGCTCCCATTCGGGTCGATTCGACGGATAGACCCGGCATCGCGTTCATCTCCACCCGGGCCCGGCCGCCGAGGGCGACCTGGGTCACCCGGTTCTCGAACCCGGTCGGCGCCAACCGCGACGCCGAAGCCGGTCGGCAGCGTCTTGCCGTCGAACTCGGGGTCGGCCGCCAGGTAGACCCGCCGGTCGATGAGAGCGGTCGCGGTTGGCGCGGGCCTGGTCGGGACCGAAGTCGCGGGTGAACCCGATAGGGTCACGGCGTAGCCGAACGTCCCCCGGCCCTCGATCGCGAATCGCACCCGGTTCGATCCGCCGGCCTTCAGCGCCCTGCGCGGGACCAGCACCGCTCTTGACCCGTCCGGCCGCGCCGGGACGTCCAGCGTCAGGACCTCGGCGTCGTTGACGGTGACGACGAGGCGATAGCGGTCCTCGGCGCCTGCGGCCTTGCCGTAGTAGGCCGCCGAGCGCGGCCAGCGCCGGGCCCCTGGCCTTGTGCGGCTGCCAGCCGTGATGCCGGCGATGGGCGAGCAGCCAGTCGATGGCCTCGGCCAGTTCGGGGGCCGACGGGCCGGACCCGCGCATAAGCCAGGGCCGCCAGCGCGGTCGCCTCGGCCGGGCCGCGGTTGAACGGCGCGGTGCTCGTACCCGGCCAGTAGCGTCGCGGGCGCTCGCCGGGCCGCGCCGGCTCGGTCTGGCTCCGCGGGCCGAGGACGTCGAGCACCTCGCTCGCCAGGCTCGCCGCGGTCGAGGTTGGCCAGGGTCAAGCGCCAGGTAGGCCAGCGCCGCGTCGGAGAGCCCCTGCCGCTGCCGGTTCAGGGCTGTTGACCTGCTCGAAGGTCGCCTGGCGATGTGTGCTCAGGGCGTGCAGCAGCACGGCGCGGGTCTCGCGGTCGGTACCGCTCGATCCTTGGCGAACTCGCTCGGCCAGGTAGGCCGTCGCCTGGTCGAGCACCTTGGCGTCGGTCAGCAACCCGAGCGGCTCGGCCGACGCCAGAGCCCAGACGACCCGCGCCGAGGTCATGCGGTCGCTCGGCCTGCGGCTGCCCTTCCGGCCCGGCGTCACCGCCGGCGACCCACGGCCAGCCGCCGTCCTCGTTCTGCAGGGCGATCAGCTCGGCCACCAGCCCCTGGATCCGGTCGGTCAGCCGGCGTCGGGCCGCGGACGAGCGGCGAACCTCGGTGCGGATCGATCGCAGGTAACCCAGCGCCGAGGTCGCCGCGAGCAGGTCGGAGGCCCGGTCGGCCGTCGTGTTCGACGGCGGGGAAGATGATCAGACGCTCGATCCGATTGCGCTGACCTGAGGATCGGCAAGTCGTGTCCCAGCGCCAGCTCGATCAGCATCCGCTGAACGTGGGCGCGATGCTGACAAGCATCTCGGGGCTCTCGTACGTCCGCCCGGCGGGGAAGCCGACGAAGACCGTCGTGTCATCGCTGGCCGTCCCCGAGGCCGAGGCCATGGCCTGCACGCCCCAGAGGCGGATCGGCACCTCGGCCACCAGCTCGTCCTTGGCCGTCGCCTAGCTCGGCCGGAGAGCGTCAGCCGACGTTCTCGCCATCGGGGACCTCGAACGGCTCGAAGACGACCTCGTCGACGCCGTCGCCCTGGTGATCTCGACCGTCCGGGGATACGACCTACTCGTGCTCGCCCGGCATAGACGGCCAGTCGCACCGATGCACGTACCCGTCATGCCCACATGATGCAGCCGCGCCATGAACCGCGGGCTTGTCCCCTTCGGTCAGAGAGGCGGGGACTTTCAGATCGACGAAGAAGTCCTTGCGCACGACCAGGCTCGGCCGACGTCTGGCCGACCAGGGTATCGGCGCCGGTGACGCCCCGGGCCGTGAACGTCGTATCGCGACAGGGCCGATCGGCGCACGGAAGGTGACGCGGGCCTTGCCCTGCGCGTCGGTGACGAGGCCGGGGTTCCAGTAGGCCGTCTCGACGAACCGCTGGCGGGGCAGGAGCGCGAGCGAGCTCGGCGAGCCTTCCACGGCTCGCGTCCGAGCTCCATCGATGATCCTGGAAGGCGATCGCAAGCCCGCGACTCTCAAGCGCCCATTGCTGCCGCCCATGCGGTTCGCCGCAGGGTCTCCATCAACCTCCGCTCGTCGCATCGCCACCTTGAGTCCGCGGGTATCGCCGGCTTCTCACTCTGGACTCATCCTACCCATCTTCCCGAGGCATCCTGACGATCGGCTTGGTCCTATGTCCGCGACATGCGAGGCCCAGAATCTCCGGGCAGGCTTGCGCGGGACCGCCCATCGGCGCTGCAGTGGCGAGGCGGAGCATCGCCGCTTGCTGACCGCCTGCCGTTTCGCCTCCTCGCGGACTCGCGCGATCTCATCGGCGTTGACGCTCTCGCGCCTCGGCCGTCTCGTCTTCCTCGACCACCGCCTCGGCGACGGGAGTCGTCGCGGGGTGTAGCGTGAACGTGTTGGTCGCCGTGGTCGCGAAGGCCCCGGTGCGGGTCTGGTCGTAGAAGAACGCGCCGATCGGCGGCAGGTGGTCGCCGTAGAGCCGCAGCAGCGCGCGGTCGACCAGCGCCAGCGACGACCTCGGCCGCGACCGGGCGGCCGAGCTGGTCGCCGGTCGTGACTCGACCTCGCACCGGCTCGCCCGGCCGTACCGTCGGCTTGGCCGGGGCGATCGTCACCTGCAAGCTGCGCTCGACCCGGAGGTCGAGCCGCGCCTCGTCGAAGCGTCGATTCCGCCATCCGCGCGGCGGCGAGCGTGAAGTTCGGGAACTGGGCGCCATCGACGCCCAGGCGACGGCGTTGTCGCCGTCCTCGAGCCGAACGAGCTTGTAGTCGAGGATGCGATCGGCTTCCCAGGTCAGGAGCGCCGTGCCCGCGCCGGCCGCGGCTGTGGAGGTTCACGCTCGCCTCCTCGCCGACCTTGTAGGTCGGCCGGTCGGCCAGCAGGCGGAGCTTCGTCTCGTCGTTCTTGTCCCGAGACCGTCAGCGTCCGGTCGGCGACCACCGGGTTGCCGAACCGGTCGGTACCCGCGACCCGGATCACGTAGTGCCCCCCTGGGTCATCGTCGATCGCGACGCGCGATCGACGCCTGGCCGGTCCTGGCGTCGGTGGTGAGCGACTTTCGCGCCAGACCTCGCGCTCGCTGAGTCCGCCCGGCCTGGGTGACGTGCTTCAGGACGCGGACGGCCAGCGCCTGGCCGAGCGGTTCGCCCTGGGCGTCGCGGGTCGTGACGTCGAGCCGCGAACGACTCGCCGTCGAGATAGACGTCGCGCGTGGTCGTCAGGCCGATGCCGAACCCGTGGACCGCCAGCAGCGACCGCGGCGGCCGCTGCGACGTTGTCCTCGGGCAGCTGGGCCACGATCCGTAGCGCCTGCTCCTCGGCGAAGTCCGTCGGTGGCGAACGTGACGTGATACTTGCCGTCGGCGTCGGTCGTGCCCGCGGAGGGTCCGGCCGTCGGGCAAGCCGACGGCGATCGGCCGGCCCGCGACCGGTGCGCCGTACTGGTAGCGGGCGCGGATGTCGGCCGCGACCGTCTCGCCCCGGTAGAGACCGTCTTCTTCAGGTCGATCGTCAGGTCGATCGGCTCGAGCTGGTAGGCCTGGACCTCGAACTGGCCGGCGAACTCGCTCTTGCCCGGCTGGTAGAGCCGAACTTGGTACGTGCCCACCGGGGCCCCTTCATCGAGCGGCACGGTTTCGTGAAACGTGCCGAACGCCGAGAGCGTCACCGTGCGGGCGACGATCTGCCGTCCCCGGCTGTCGGCGACCTCGAGGCGATACACCGTGCCCGGGACATTCGCGTACTGTCCATCCTTCACCTCGCGGACGATCCCGCGGAGCGCGACCGCCTGGCCCGGCCGATACGCGGGGCGGTCGGTGGCGATGTAGGCGCGGGCCGTCAGGCCCTGCGCCACCTTGTCGGGCACGCCCAGCCCCGATCCGGCGACGTCGCCGCCGTCCAGCACCAGGTACTGGAGCGAGCCCGTTCGCCTCGCGCGGCTTCTCCCAGGTCCTGAGCAGGACGCCGTCGGCGCCGGTGCGGGCGTCGAGGACGACCGTCGCCCCATCCGAGATCAAGACCCGCGCACCGGCGCGGCCCCGGCCGGTCTTCATGTCCTGCGCGAAGACGAGCACCTGTTCGCGCGACGTCTTGACGATCGCGTCGAGGTCGCTGACGATCACCAGCGTCGTCGCCTGGAGCGACTTCTCGTCGCGTCACCTTCACCACCGAGACCCCCGGCACCGCGACCTTGAGGTCGTAGTCCTTCTCGATCGGCTTGTACTTCGCATAGCCCGGGACGGCGACCGTCCACTCGGCGTCGGGCGCGACCAGGCCGATGTCGAGCGACTCGACGTCTGCCGAGCACGTGCTTCTTGCGGAAATACGCCTCGGCGTCGAGCTTGTAGACCGTGAACGTGAGCGTCTCGAGGTTCCGCGTGGTGATCTTCAGATGCGGTGTCTCGCCCGAGCGGAAGGCGCGCGGGCGTGATCACCACCAGGGCCTTGGCCTCCATCACTGCGATCCGCTGCTGCGCCTGGGCGTGCCAGGGCTCGACCGCGATCTTCTTGAACCGCTCGATCGCCGCGACCGGGTCGCCCTTCTCGGTCTCCTCGATCGCGGCGATCTGGAACTGCGCATGGCGCGGCGGGCTCACTGTCGGGAAACTTGCTCAAGCAGCGGCTTCCAGGCGGCGATCGCCTGGTCGGGCTTCTTCTCGGTCGCGTAGCTTTCGCCGATCGGCGAAAAGGACCGTCGGCACGCGTTCATCAAGCGGGTACTGGGCACGAACGCCTGCCAGGCGGCCCGCGCCTCGGCATATTGCTTCCGGCGCAGGTGGTCGGCCGCCATGGGCAAGCTGGGTGTCGAGGATCGCCCGCTGCGCATCGGCCGACTGCGGCCCGTTGGGGAACCGCGCGAGATAGCTCCTTCCAGGCGGCGATCGCCTCGGCGAACTTCTCCTGCCCCTGGAGGATCTCGGCCGACCTGGAACGTCGCGGTCATCGTCCGCTCGGCCAGTTCGCGCGCGTGCTTCGTCGCTCTCAGCGCGAAAACCCTCCTCCTTGAGGAACGCCTCGAACGCCTCCAGCGCCTCCTGGCTCTTGCCCCGGGCCAGGTACGCCAGCCCGATCTCGTGGGCGGCCTTCACCGCCCAGGGATGATCGGCGCGAACGCCAGGAACCGCCGGAGCGCGGCGACGCCCAGGCCCAGGCTGTTGTCGTCGGCCGGCTGGGGCATGCCGTAGGTTCGGGCGATCCGGTAGAGGCGCACGGGCCCGGATCGCTCGCGCTTTCGGCAGACTTCAGCGCAGTCCTTCGATTCCGGATCGAGATCGCGTGCCAGGTCGGTCCAGGTCAGCCGGGCCGCCAGGGCATTGCTGACTGACAGCTCAACGACCCCAAGCTGTTCACGCGCGTTGAACCGGTCGAGAGCGTCGCCCCGGGGATACTCCTTGAGATAGGCTTGAAGTCCTTCAAGGCACGGGGAAGCTTACCCGCCTCCGCGCTGGCGCGTGCCCATCGACAGCAGGAGCCTGGCCCGCAACGCATCACTCCTCGCCAGGGCGCGCGCCGGGACGAGCAGCTCATAAGCCGCATTGGGGTCGGGCTTGACGATCGGGTCGCCCGGCTCGAGCAGCCGGCGTGCAAAGGTGCGATAGACCTCGGCGAGCCGGTCCTTGCGGTCGGCTGCGAGCAGACTCGCCCCCATGGCCCGCGCCAGTTCCTCGGCGTCGGCGAACCGGCCCGCAGCCAGTTCGACCGTGGCCAACTCGAACCGGAGCTTCGCCGTCCATGGTCCTCCCGGATCATCGGCCAGCGCCGTCCTGAGCGCCGCGCGGGCCTCGTTGCCATGCCCTTCGAGCCGAAAGCTGATCCCCCGGACCAGTCCGTAATAGGCTTTCTCACCTGGTTTGGGATTCTTGGTTTCCAGCCGTTCGAGCCCTTCGCGCGCATTCGCATAGTGCCCTTCCTGCATCGCCGCCACGATCTCGGCCGGCAACACCGGCGCCGCTGGCTCCAAGCGCCGCGCGGGTCGATCGCCTGCGGACCGACCGCCCCGAGACTTCCGACCGACACGGCGACGATGGCCAGAACGCGGCCGAAACGACGGCGAAGCGGGTTCATCGAAGAAACCCTCCAGGGCGCGGAGAAGCGGGCACACGCACGCGGGCGATCGGTGTAAAGACCAGGGCACGACCCTGCATTAGACGCCAGGAACCCAAGAATCGTTCCCGTCACGGCATCCCACGTTACCAGGACGACGGGCGAGCGGGGATGAACTTAGGCCGAGTGAGGTGATATGATGGCGGAAATTCCGACAGATGGCCTCGGACAATTGGGTCGAGTTGAAAGTCAATTCGATGTCGGTCTTTCCGGGGTGGGGTCATCCCGATGGTCTCTCTTCTATTCGCCATTAATCCCGCGATGCCTCTGATCTGGCCCTTTGCCTTTGTCCTTTTGATCCTGATTGCGGGCATCTTCGTCACGGTTACCCGATGTCGTGGGAAGCGGAGCGAACAGGACCGCCGAGCCGGACTTGGCCTCCTGGCCATCTTGAGCGGTCCCCTGGTGGGGGCATCGCTGGCCTGGCTGAGAAACACCCTGGGCGACGTGCTCCCGGCCGACGTCGGGTATACCTATATCCTGTTCACCATCTTTGGAGGTGTCGCAGGCTTTGTCACGGGAGTCAGCTTTGCCATCACGGCCTTGGTCGCACCCCGAAATCCCGGTGGGGACGATTGACCCTTCAAATCAGTGGATTGCATTGATGAATTTTCAAATACCAATCAAGTCCGTTTCTTACGCCTTGACCAAGCTAACCTGGCACATAGGAAACTTCAGCATGTTCAGCCCGGATTTGGCACCTGACGGGGAGCCCGATTTCGTGAAGCTCGTCGCACGTCTGATCGATGGTGCGGTGGCAATACTTCGGCCTCAAAATGTGCGAATTTTTAAGGTCGACAACTGGTTCGATCACAAAATGGCTTGGATTCTCAGGCAAGACCCTGGGAGCCATCGGAGTCTGGGAGTACGACTTGACGCTACCACGGTTCGTGGCCAACCGCGTCGTCCGCGGGTGGCGATACGCTCGTGATGAGGACGGAGACGGTTATCGGCCGGTGGACTCCGGGCCGGAGATCCACCATCGGGGCTGGCCCGCCGAGAGCCTCCAACGCCGTGTCCGGCAAGTGGCGCCCCGATCGGCTTTATTCTGGTTCCGCGGCAATTCCGCGTCCACGGGGCGGGGGAGCCTGATGGGCTACATTTCCGTCGATCAGGAGCACTGGTCCTGGTTCATGGCGCTTGTCCGGGAGGGAGGATGGAAGATCGCACGGCGGAAGAATATCCACGACTACGAGGTTCGCTCGTTCGGGGAACAATCTGCCACGATCCACCAAGTCCCAGGAGGCGCATAATACTACGCGGATTCTCCACGGACGAATCAGGGAATTCACGTGATTCATCTCCGCGGCTTGTCCGACCGTCGGCCCTGGAGTACGATCAACACCATGAAGCCTACCTCCGTGCCGCATCCCAACACCGAAGGGCCCGAGCCCGAATCGGGAACCGAGAAAAAAGCCCCGGATTGTCCGCACACCGGGAAATTGTGGTGGAAAGCCCCGGATCGAGGGGCATCGGATCAAGGTCGAGGACGTCGCGATCTGGTACGAGCGGTGGGGCCTGAGCCCGGACGAGATCGTCTCTCAATGGCCCACGATGTCACTCGCCGAGGTGCATGCGGCCCTCGCCTATTACTACGCGCATCGACGGCAGATCGACGCCGATATCCAGGAAGGCGAGGAGTTCGTGGAGAAACTGCGGGCGGGACAGCCCTCGATCCGCGAGAAATTGCGGCGCATGAGGACCTGCCTGGATTGATGCTCAGAATGATCTGATTCTTCGTGAATCTCTCAGCGAGCTTTCTCCTGATTTAGCCAGATCTCGGCCTCGATGCGGCGGTACTGCACGTCCCACATATCGACGCGCGTAGCTTGGCCTTTCTCAAAGGCAAGCTTGGCATACTGCTCCTGTCGTTTCATGAATTCGAGATATTTTTCGATCTCTGCGATGATCTCGGCCTTGCTGGCCCCCGTTCGCGAAGTGCATCGACGCGGCGCCTCGCCCAGAGCGAAAACCCTGGGTAGCTGAGGGAAATTTCCCCTCCGGCCGCAAGTCGATCAAGATCAGCGAATGCCTTCTTCACAAGGTCGAGCTGCTCCTGGGCCAGCGCCTTGTTCATCATGGGTTCTGCAGCCTGCGAGGTTTTCTTCCCAGCGACACTCGCGACTTTGCTAGGGGCATCGGGGCCCCCGCAACCGGGAGGAGCCGGGGACGTCTGGGCCAGAAGTCCCGCGGCGACGGCCACAGGAATGAGTGTCACGACGAGCAGGGTGATTGTTTTCATCTTGGTAAGGAACATAGCTTTGAGCACTCCCTCTGCAAGAGCGGCAGCCGGAGCGATGGTGACACCGACACTCTTGAGGCTTGTGAATTGCAACTCCGCCTGGAGGGTTGCATCAATGAGTATATCCGGAACGCATGCCTTCGCCTCGCGGGCCAGTACCGTTGACAATACCTCCGTCGAAAGGGCAAAGCCCCGGCGAGTGAGCCGGTCGCGGAGCCGCTCCTTGGCCCTTGCGAGACGGCTAGAAAGGGTTCCTTCGGGGATGCCGAGCAACCGGGCAGCCGCGGCACGAGAGTGACCCTCAAGCTCGCAGAGTACGACCGGACTTCGATAAGTCTCGGGTAGCCGGCTTAGCTCTTCGTCGAGAACCGCCCGCACGTCAGGTTCGATGGCTTCAGCTCCTGTGGGAGCTGCGGCCGAGCCCGCTACCTCCTGAAGGCCCACGTCGCGGCGACGCATTTTGCGGGCTCGTGAAGCTCTCGAGGTTCGCAAGGCAACTCCGTAGAGCCAGTTGGCCAGCCGGTCGCGATGCGCGATCGAGCCGGCCTTGCGGAAGAGGACCAGGAACGTCGCTTGAAAGGCATCCTCGGCATCGTTCGGATCGACGAGCACCCGTCGGCATACGCCCAGAACCATGGACCCGTGCCGTTCGACCAGTACGGCGAACGCCGATCGAGACGTGTCGTCACTCGGTAAGGCCAGTTTCTCCAGCAACTGTGCGTCGGTCAGAGCCCCGGCCGATCCCAGACGGAAGAGGGTCTCCAGGTGATGTGACTTCGCCTTGGAGTGGTTGCCGGCCATCAACGTTGGACCTCCCTTTATCGCCCGCACGATTGGGATTGAGTGACTCTGATCCCTCCACTTCTACTGGCACTCCAGGTGTAGGCGCGTCCCTCTATTTTTAAAAAATGAGAAAGTGCGGGCCGATGAAATCGGATCACGATCGGGGAACTGGATGGGTGGGACTCAGGATCAGATCAACAACATGCTGCCTTCGTCGACCGGCCACACCACGCCCGATCCATTCTACTTCCCAATACAGAACCGCCGGAAGATCCGGTCGAGCACGTCGTCGGTGACAATCGCTCCAACCACCTTACCGAGCTCGTCGAGGGCGAGGCGGAGGTCGAGGGCGACGAGTTCGTCGCCGCCGCCGGAGAGGAGGGTGTGCGAGGCATCGGCCAGGGCGCGGCCGGCGTGGAGGAGAGCGTCGTGGCATCGGGCGCCGGTGCCGGCGGGGGAGTCGCCCTCGGAGGCACGGGCGCGAGCGCGTCGACGATCGCGCGGCGGAGTGCGTCGAGGCCGAGGCCGCTCGCGGCGCTGGTGGCCATGAGGGTTGACGAGGCAGGCACGGGAGCCAGGTCGGCCTTGGTCCAGATGTCGAGGCGAGGGCGATCGGGAAGGCCGGACGGAGGCTCGGTGTCGCTCGATCGGCAGACGAGGAGGAGATCGGCGCGATCGACCTGGGTGGATCGGAAGGATTGGGCCTGGTGGGTAATGGAATCCAGACCCTCGGGCGGCTCGCGGCCCGGAGACTGTCGCAAAAGGGGACTGGCTCCGGGCGAGTTCCGGGGAACCTTTGACCCTCTCGACCAGCCTGCCCGGTGCCTTTCCCCTTTTGCGACAGCCTCGATACCCGCGGTGTCGATCAGCTCGACGGTCAGTCCCTCGCATCGAAGCTCGGCCGAGAGGTAGTCGCGGGTCGTCCCGGCCTGGGGAGAGACGAGGGCGCGTTCGTGGCCGAGCAGGGCGTTGAAGAGGCGGCTCTTGCCCGCGTTCGGAGGGCCGACCAGGACAACGCGCGGATGCCCATCGGGCCGGTCGCGGCTCGTGGAGGCGGTCGGCCAGGGTGATCACCTCGTCCGATGCCGTCGGCCAGGCTGTGCGGCAAGCTCGGCGCGGCCGAGCGGGTCGACGTCGGGCTCGTCGACGAAGTCGAGGTTCGCCTCCAGGTGCGCCAGGACGTCGAGCAGGCGGTCGCGGAGGGCCGCGATCGGTCGGGCCAGTCCGCCGGCGAGCTGTTCGAGCGCCGCGTCGAGCTGCGCGGGGGTCTGGGCGTCGATCACGCCGAGCACCGCCTCGGCGCGGGTCAGGTCGAGCCGGCCCGAGAGGAAGGCGCGGAGGGTGAACTCGCCCGGCGCCGCGTGCCGCGCTCCCGCGCCAGGCAGCTGCGCCAGGACGAGCTGGACGCAGCGGCGGCGAGCCGACCGTGTGGATCTCGGCCAGGGGCTGCCCGGTGTAGGTCCGGGGCCGGGCCAGAACGACACCGACGCGGGGAGCCGCGGGCCGGAGCCCATCCAGCCGGAGCTGTCCCTCGGCGGCTGCTCGGCACGGGCCGGAACCAAGGCCGGCCCTGGTCGACGATTCTGGCTCGAAAAGCCGTACGAGCGATCGAGCCACGCCCGGGGACCGGACAGCCGGACGAGCCCGCGGAACCCCGACCCCGGGCGGGCTGGAAACCGCCGCGATCGTGTCGGTCGGGATCAGAAGCACGGCCGATTCCGAGTCATCGCTCTCCCGGCCTGGCCGGCTCTCGGTCACGGGGCTTTCCGCGATCGCGATCGCGTTCGCGATCCCGCTTATCGCCGTGAGGTTGCGATAGGTCGGGTTCTTGGGCCTCGTCGAGGACCTTTCCCCAGAACTGGGCGAACTTGCCCTGCGGCCTGGCCGGCGCGGGAGGGGCGCCGCCGGGCCACCCTTCCGACCGCCGCCATTGCCGTTCCCGCCCGATCCGTCGTTGGGGCCGCCCTTGCGACCGCCGCCATTGCCGCTCCCACCCGATCCGTCTTCACCCAGCAGCGATGTGACCGCCGGGGATGCGTGGGTCACCTTGGGCAGGAGCAAGCGCTCGCTGATCTGCCAGAGGCTGCTGGTGATGAAGTAGAGGCCCAGGCCGGAGGGAACCTTGTAGAACATGAAGGCCATGAAGACCATCATGTACTTCATCATCTTCTGCTGCTGCTCCGTCTCGGGCGTGGTCGCCGGGGGCGAGAACAGCTTGGTCTGGATCAGCATCAGGGCCACGACCAGGAACGGCAGCAGGTTGAAGTAGTGGCCCAGGAACGGCAGCTCGAACGGCATCCGGAAGAGCATGTCGGGAGCGGCGAGGTTCTCGATGTAGAGGAACGGCGCGTGCCGCAGGTGGACGCTGTTGTTCAGCGCCTGCCAGAGCCCGACGAAGATCGGCAACTGGATCAGGGCCGGCAGGCAGCCGCCCAGCGGGTTGACCTTGTGCTTCTTGTACAGGGCCCAGGTCTCGCTGGTCTGCTGTTCCTTGTCGTCCTTGTACTTCTCCTGGAGCTCCTTGAGGTGCGGCTGGAGGTCCTGCATCTTCTTGGCCGCCATCGCCTGCTTGCGGCCGATCGGGAACATCGCGAGGCGGACGGTCAGCGTCAGCAGGATGATCGCGATGCCGTAGTTGCCCCGCTTGCCGCCGAAGAACCGGGCGACGGCGGTCGTCACGTTGTACATGATGTCGAGCAGCGGGGTGATGACCGTGGTCGCCATCCAACGCGCGACCCGGAATGCCGAACCACTGGTTCTTGCGATACTTCGCCAGCTCGCCGGCGTTGTAAGGGGTCAGTGCCTCGACCGTCTTCGGTCCCGCGAAGACCTTGTAGGTGTGCGACGATCGGCACGTTCGGGCCGACCTTGCAGCGGCTTCGAGGTGATCTCGACCGTCACGTCGGCCTTCTGCGGCGCGTCGGCATCGGCGTGAAGCACCAGCGGGACCGCCTCGGCGTCCCATCGGTCGTCGACCGAGTCGGGCAGCGGGGACGGCTCGACGAAGGACGGCGAAATACTGGTTCTCGATCCCGGCGAACGCCAGCGGGAGCGACAGGAACCGCTCGGGCTCGTCCTTCTTCTTGGCGATATCGTAGCCGCGGCGCGGGTCACGACCTTGATCTCAGTGCCGGAGATCTGGCCGAAGAACACGTCGCGGAAGGTGCTGGTGTACCACTCGCCCTCGATCGGGATCCCGTGCGGGCCGAGAATCTTGTAACTCAGCGTCCGGTCGGCGTCGGGGCTCTCGAAGCGAAGCTCGAGCTCGAAGCCGTCGGCCCCCTTCATCAGGCGGAACGTCTTTGTCACGACGACCTGCGAGCCGGGTGTGCCGGCGGTGGCACGGAAGACGATCGAACGGCCGGTCTCCTCGGCCTCGGTCTTGGCGTCGGCGGGGATCGGCCGGGTAACCCGCCCCAGGCCGTCGCGTACCACTTCCCAGGTCTCACCTTCGAGCGGGACCTCGCCGCGGGTGCTAATACCGGCGGCCGCCGCGGTCTCATCGATCGGCTGCTCATCGTTCGGTCGATTCGAGCGTCCGATGCCTTGAGTTGGGGAAGCGTCATCGCGAGCGAAGGGGGCGTGCGATGAATCATACTGGAGGATCGTCAGCGGCCGGTGCCGCTTCCTGGGATCGGCGTCGTCGAACTCGGCCTCGTAACGCGACGAAAGAATCGACTCGACCCCGGCCCCCTTCCTGGGTCAGCTGGACCTCGAGCCGATATCCCTTGGGGGTGTGGTCGCTGACCGAGCCCAGAACCAAGTCCTGAGCCTGACGAGTTCGACCCGCGGCTTTCGGTGCCTCGATCGACGGCATCCCGCGGTTTCGCTTCTGCCGACTTGGTCGGGGGCACTTCCTTGGTTTTTTGGTCGTCGGCTCGCGGGAGCTTTGTCTTTGTCTTTGGTCAGGTTCCGCTCGACCTTCGGCCAGCATTCTTGGCCGGTGGCGGGTTCAGGCCCATCACGTCCATCAGGTACTGGACTGCGAACATCGAGCCGAAGGTGAGGGCGAAGAACAGAATGAGCCTTGCTTCTCACTACTCATCGTGGCGGAGGTCCCGGAGGCTCGGCTTGGCAAGGCGAGAGAACAGCGCGGAATTTCGCGCGTGGGGTCGATCTCACGGCCGTTGTGATGTCCGAGCGGATTGGAGTCCGGGCTCAACGCCCCTGGCGGAGCCGGTCGCCCAGGAACGGTTCGAGCTCGGGGATGGCGTAGATCTTCTGGATCGTGGTCTCGAAGTCGTAGGGCAGCCGGCGATAGGTGATCCGGACCGGACCTTGCCGAGCCGCACGCTCGGACCGTCGGCCGCCTTGACCGTTGCTCGCGGGTCGGCCGTCGTCGAGGATCACGTAGCAGGCGCGGTTGTCGCCGTCGCGCGGCTGGCCGACCGAGCCGACGTTGATCATCAGCTTGCCGTCGCCCAGCGTGTACTCGTTGTCGATCTCCTCCGGGGCGTAGAACTGGAAGCTCTCGGTGAAGACGCCGGGCACGTGGGTGTGCCCCTGGAAGCAGTACCGCTCGACAAGCTGGAAGAGCCGCTCCATCTTGCGGTGGTTGTAGATGTCCTCGGGAAAGATATACTCGCTCAAGCGGGTTGCGGGGCGAGCCGTGGACGAACAGGAACGGCTCGAGGCGGTGGCTCCGGGGCAGCTCGCCCAGGAACTCCCAGCGGCGCTCGTTGTTCGCCCGGTCGTGCGGGTTCTCGAGCTGCTCGCGGGTCCAGAAGATCGCTCGCTCGGCGCCGATGTTGAACCCGTCGGGGTCGAACATCGCTCCCTGGTCGTGGTTGCCCAGCAGGGTCATCTTGCAGTTTTCCATCACCAGGTCGATGCACTCGCGCGGGTTCGGGCCGTAGCCGATGATGTCGCCCAGGCAATAGATCTCGGTGATCCCCTGGGCCTTGATGTCGGCCAGGACGACTTCGAGGGCTTCGAGGTTCCCGTGAATATCGCTGATCAAGGCGCGGCGCACCGGGGGGAACCTCCAAGCAAACAGGGTTTCCGTGAGGGGATTCGGAAACCCTGGAAAGATCTTATAGTCGTCGCGGGAAACCAGTTCACAATTCATCTAAGATAGTAGGCAAGCAGGGCGGGGGTCAAGGTCAAGCCCGGCGTCCGAATCGGCATACGTCGAAAAAACCTCGCGCGACTGGACATGAATCCTCGCGCGACTTCACTCCGACGGTCGGTTCTCCTGCCCGGGATCACCTCTCCATCCGATGTAACAGAGTTATCGCCAAAGAGGTTCCGCGGGAGACACGATGACGGATCGGAGCAACGATCGAACAGGCGAGACGGCCGGGACGATCCTGGCCCTGGATACGTCCACGACCCGAGGCGCGGTCGGGATCCTGGGGGGGACGGGACGATCCATGTGGCCCGTCCCGATCCCACGGCGAGACACGGCCGGAACCTCCTGCCCGTGATCCGCGAGTTGCTCGTCCACGCCGGCCTGTCTCCCGCATCGATCGACTTCCTGGCCGTCGGCGTGGGACCCGGCTCGTACACCGGGCTCCGGGTCGCATTGACTGCGGCCAAGGTGCTCGCTTATGCCCTCGACCGGCCGTTCGCCGGATTCGATAGCCTGGAGGCGATCGCCTGGAACGCCCCGGCCGAGGCAATGCGAATCAGCGTCGTCGCCGATGCCCAGCGCGGCGATGTGTTCGCCGCCGACTTCTCGCGGCCCCTCGCGCACGCCCTCGGCCACTCCGAGCCTCTGGTCTGCCTCCGGCCCAGCCGCGTCGTGCCGCTATCGGTCTGGGCCGAGGGCCTGGAATCGGAAACCTGGGTACTCGGGCCGGCCCTGGAAAATCCGTCGATCCGCGAATGGGTCACGTGCCGGGCCCGGCTCAAAGGCGAAAGCCCACTTTGCCTCCGGCTCGTCGACGCGGGCAATCCCGCCCACTGGCCCAACGGCGCAAGCCTGGTCCGGCTCGCCGAATCGCTCTGGCGGACCGGACGGCGCGATCAACTCGGGGAGATCGAGCCCCGCTATCTCCGTCGAAGCGCGGCCGAGGACCAGTGGGTGCCCAAGGAGTTGCGCTCGATGAAACCCGGCACGACCACTTCCGAGAGATCCTCATCAGACACGATCGACCAGGCGCGAACCAAGGCGGCCTATGGTTTGCAGTGGAACCGATACCGGATCATCCGGCCGGAGGAGGATCGGGCCACGTTCCGCAACCGGACCGGCCTGACTCCCGCCGACCTGGCCGGCGCCGTTGTGCTCGATGCCGGTTGCGGCATGGGGCGATACCTCCGGGTCGCGGCCGAGCAGGGAGCCCGGCTGTCCATCGGACTCGACCTCAGCGCATCGGTGGAGGCGGCCCGCGACCTGACGATGGGGTCGGGACTGTCCCAGGTCGCCCTAGTTCGGGGCGACTTGCTCCGCCCGCCGCTGGCTCCGGGAAGCTTCGATCATGTGTACGCACTGGGGGTGCTCGACCACACCCCCGACCCGCGGCGGGCCTTTCTGGCCCTGGCGCGGTTGCTCAAGCCCGGAGGACGGATCGCGATCTGGGTCTATCCCCGGGAACGGCCGATGCTTGAATGGATCATGCGTGCTCAACGGGCGGTGTCAACCCGGCTTCCGCTCGGCGTCCTGCTGACCCTGAGCCGTCTGTCGGCTCCGGTCGGGGCCTGGAAACGACGGTGGATGTCCAGCCCGAACCGGCTCATCGCCCGATCCGCAGTGGCGCTCAATGTTTTGACGATCGGGGTCTCGATGCACCCTGATCCCGAGGTCCGTGTCTGTGACACCCTCGACTGGTACGCCCCCCGCTATCTGTCGTGGCACGATCGCGACGAGATCCTGGGCTGGTTCGCCGAGGCCGGCCTGGTCGAGGTCGTCGATCTGTCCCAGAACCAGCGCTACTTCCACGCCGGCCAGGGCAACGGCATCAACTTCGCAGGACGCAGATCAAAGTCTTAAGCTTGAAAAGGGCGCAACTGACTGAGAACGACTCCGATTTCGAGCTTAACAAGGGAGCATAAAGCTGATGACCCGATGCCTCAAAACGACGTGGTGGACACTTCCCCTGGCGGTTTCTGCCGCTCTGGCGGTCGCGAGTCGGGCCCAGAATCCGCCTTCGACTGCCGGACTCTCCGGGACTGGCAAGCGGGTGCTGGGCACCCATTTGATCGACCGTTACGAGGCGATCCAGCAGACCCGCGCAGCTCTCAAGGCTAATCCCAACAACCTGAACGACTGGATCATCCTGGGAGAACTGGCCCAGGAGGTCGCTGGCGACGTGCCGGCCAACCTCGCCCCGGGTTACTACCAGCTTGCCCACGAGGCGTACGACAGCGCCCTGAAGCTGGCCCCGACGAATGCCAGCCTCCAGGCCGCGGCAAGGTTCACCCAGGAACAGGAGCAAAGCGCCGAGAAGCTCGCGCAGGCGCGGAGGCGGGCCGTCGGCCCCTACCTGGAAACGCGGCGCCGCGAACTGGCCCAGCGAGGATCGAGCCCGACCGTCCGGGTGTACAGTTCCGCGCCTCAGGGCTCGGCAACACCATACTACTACTACCAACCCTACGCCGGTAACAACGCCCAACCGTATACCTACCCGGAGTATCAACGGGCCCATTCCTATCCCGAGGACGAAGGGATCGCCGCGGAGCCCCAGCCTGGCCAGGTCTTGACCGCCACCGAGCGCGCGGCCCTGGTCAAGCCCGCCGCCAAGTTCGCCCCCCCGTGAGCGAGCACGGGCCGATTGCCCGTGCTTGACCGGGGACCGTGCACAGTCTTATGATCGAGACTATCTTTCCTACCCGCTGTCGGTGACTGGTACAACGATTGCGATCAACCCGGATCGGATCGTACTGGAACGGAGACGATCCTCATGAAACGCTGGCTTCTCCTGGCGGCCCTCGTCGTCGTGATCACCACGACCGCGACGGTTGCCGTCCAGTATCTGCCGTCGCAGGGCAGCTCCGGAGAGCTTCCTTATCCCGCCCCGGCCGCGCAGAAAGGTCCTCAGCCGGTGGCCGTCGTGGACGACGATTCGATTTACCACTTCGGGATGGCGGCGCAGGAGGTCAAGCTTGAGAAGGACTGGGTCATCAAGAACGAGGGCAAGGCCGAGCTCGTACTCACCAAGGGACCACCCGCTTGTTCGTGCACGATTGCCGACTTCCCCGGTGGCAAGGACACGATCACGCTCAAGCCCGGCGAGCAGACGACGCTCCACCTGACCTTCGAAACCCGGACGAACAACGGCGCCTATCATAAGTCGGCGACCGTGATCACCAACGACCCAGTGCACCCCACGCTCGAGTTCGCCGCCGAGGGGACGGTGCGTCCCTCGATCGTCCTGTATCCTCCCGAGCCGACGATCAACTTCCTCGACATCAGCAACGATCAGGACGACCATCGGGCCAACGTGGCGTTCTATTCGCCCGACCAGCCGGACGTCAAGATCACGAAGCTGACGAGCTCACGGCCCGACCACATTGTCGTCAGTGAGGAGCCCCTCTCGGCCGAGGAATGCAAGTCGCTGAAGATTGAAAGGGGGCGGCGGATCAACGTTGACGTCAAGGGATCGATGCCGCTGGGGATCTTCCGCGAGGAAGTGGTCGTCAAGACCGATCATCCCAAGCAGCCCGAGGTCCGGCTGACGGTCATGGGCAAACTTGTTGGCCCGATCTCGGCCTCGCCCGAACGGATGCGGCTGGTCCCGGTCGACAGCAAGCTTGGTCAGACCGCCGAGCTCAAGCTCACGGTCCGCGGGCTCCGGCCGACGAAGTTCGAGGTCGAAAAGAAGCCCGCGAAGTTCCAGGTCGCCGTCCTGCCTATCGACCCGGAAAAGCAGCCGGGACAGTACCGCTTGACCGTGACGATCCCCCCCGGTCTTCCCGCCGAAATGATCCTCGACCAGATCGTGCTCAAGACCGACCATCCCAAGGCGGCCGAGGTCAAGATCCCGCTCGACGTTGTCATCAAGGATTGATCGATCCGCCTCGATCCGCTCGACTTCCATTACCGATATCGCGGACGGACGGGGTGCGCCCTCGGGAATGGAATCAAGAAGGGGTTGGGCTTATCGCCTGCGCCGGAACCTTATAATCGGGGCCCCGTCCGTCCCGGTCGTTCAGGTTGAGGATGACGCATGACCCCAAGCCCGAACCGATACCAGGCGCTGATGGCCGTGGGGCTGTCCGCGGCGCTCTTGACCTACGTCGGCTGTACCTCGCGGACGGGTACCGACTCGCCGGCTCCGTTTCCAACCACGGCCCCGGCCAGCACGGACTCAAAGGAGGGAACGTCCACGAGCAAGACCGCCAGCGACGACGAATTTCCTCCGTTCGCCGGCGCGACCGCCAGCGGCTCCGGCCCGGTGGCGTCGCTCGTGATCTCCGGCGAGCAATACGGCTATCTCGAGCCCTGCGGCTGCACTCAGGGCCAGCTCGGCGGCCTGAAGCGCCGGTTCGACCTGGTCGAGCGGCTCCGCAATGAGCAGAAGATGCCCCTGATCCTGATCGATCTGGGCAGCCTGGTCAAGGACCCTGCCGGTGCCCGAGGTGGGTTCGACCAGGCAAAGCTCAAGTTCCAGGTCGCGCTCAAGGCGCTGGGGCTGTTGAAGTATGACGCCCTCGCACTCTCGCCCGATGACCTCAAGGTCGGCTGCGGCGAGGCCCTAATGCAGTTCCTCAACGCCGGCGACCACCCCGCGGTCGTCGCCGCCAACGTCGTCCCCGCCGCCGGCTTCGAGAAGATGGTCCGGCCCAGCGTCCGGGTTCAGGCCGGTCCGATGTCGGTTGGGATCACCGCCGTGGTTGATCCCGAGGCCCTCAAGAAGCTGGCCGACCCCGACCGTGAGGCACTTTTACCCACGATCAAAAACCCCGAGGAAGCCCTGACTGTCGTCCTGGCCGACCTCGAGAAGAACACCCAGGTCCAGGTCCTGATGGTCCAGGGTCCTCCCGAGCTGGCCCGATCGCTTGGCGCGAAGTTCCCGAGCTTCGATATCGTCGTCGCGAGCTCGCCGTTCGATCCGCCCCGCGAGGCCGAGACACTTCCAGGCGGCAAGACCCTCCTGGTGTCGGTCGGCCCGAAAGGAAAATACGCGGCGTCCTGGTCGGCCTCGTTCCTGCTAGGGCGCCGCAGGCTCAGGAGCCGCCAGGACTGCTTTATCGACGCGTGACGCTGAATCAGCGCTACGATAGTGAGGCCCGGCCCATGCACGAGCTGATCGAGGACGAATTCCAGGAAATGCTCAAGGCCGCGGGTGTCGTCGAGAAATTCCCCCGCCACGACCCGGTTGGCGAGATCGCCGGCGCCCGGTTTGTCGGGCGCCAGGCCTGCCAGTCGTGCCATCCCAATACCTTCGCCAGATGGGCGTCGACCAAGCACGCCCACGCGTTCGAGGACATCGTTCACGACCCCAAGAAGCTGCGCAGCGACCACCAGTTCGACGCCGAATGCGTCACCTGCCACACGACCGGCTTCGAGTACAACTCAGGCTGGATCTCTGCGACGGCGACCCCCTACCTCAAGGGGAACCAGTGCGAGAACTGTCACGGACCAGCCTCAAAGCACGTTGCGAGCCCTGACGACCCCGTCGCTCGCAAGGCCCTGGCACTCCGTGCCGCCGACGCCGAGCACAACCGGCTCTGCCAGCGCTGTCACGACGAGGACAACTCTCCCAAGTTCGAGTTCTCGACCTACTGGGACCAGATCGTTCATTCGAAACTCGACAACTACGGCGATCCCAAGGTCCATCAGGGCCTCCCGACGTGCCTAGAAGCCTCCGCCGATAGGACGCGCTGACCAATCGACACACGATCATCGAGAACCCTCCGCGGATCGATCGCTGCTTCTGGCGACCCGTTGGTTCGATCCGCGGAGAACTTTTACCCGGAAAGGAATCCCGCGATGAATCCGTCTTTCGATTCAAAGTTCGACCGGTTCGTGACGAAGTACCGCCTGGACCACCGGCACCCGGTCAATCACTTCTTGCACGTCGGGGTCGGCTGGCCACTGTGCGGCGTTGGGGGTGATCTTGCTCCCGTTTCGCCCCGAGTGGGGGGTGGGATTCTTTGTTCTCGGCTACGCACTGATGTTCCTCGGCCACTTCGTCTTCGAGAAAAACGTGCCGACGGTGCTCAAGCACCCGGCCACACCTTTCGTGATCGCCTGGGCGGTGATCCGGGGCCTCGGGACGGGTCTGCTCCGCGTGGCGAGCCCTGGCCGCGGGCGGTAAACTGGTGTGAGCACGTTTTCGTTCGGTCCGGTTGGATGCGCCGAATCCCGGGGAGCCTTCTCGCCAATGGCCACCACGACCAGCCGGATCGGCCCGGCCGACCATGGTCAGCCAATGACGCTGGAGGAGTTCATCGACGCCGAAACCGAAGGAGGTTGGCTCTACGAACTGGCCCAGGGAGTCATTGACGTGACCGAGGTCCCCGCGCCATCTCACGGACGGATCGTTCTTCGCCTTGCTCGCCTCTTCATGCATTATGATGACGACCATCCGGAAGTTATCAAGTACCAGGCCGGCGGGGGCGACTGCCGGATCGGGCTCGCGGGAATGCAATCCGAGCGGCATCCCAACCAGGCCGTCTATCTCGACTCCGAGCCAACAGGGCCGCGCCCCTGGGCCCGCTGGGTCCCTCATATCGTCGTCGAGATCGTCAGCAATCGCGGCGAGGCCCGCGACAACATCAAGAAGCGCGAGGAAAATCTCCGCTTCGGCGTCGCGGAATACTGGATCCTCGATCCCGCCCTCCGCAGGCTCCTCATGCTCCAGCGCGCCGGCGATGTGTGGCACGAGGTGATCGTCCCCGAGGATGGTCGGTATCGGACGCGCTTCCTGCCGGGCTTGGAGGTCCTGCCCCTGGAATCGCTTGGACCCGTTGAAGTCAATGATGACGAAAACGAAGAGTAAACGCCGGTACAGATCGCCGCTTGACAGGACCGTGTGGCGACGGCTACGATGCCAGTCGCCTCCAAGATGATTGCCACACGTTTGGTTCATGGATTCGAGGATTGCCGATGGCCGAGACGATTGGGTACGACGATTTCGCCAAGGTCGAACTCCGGGTAGCGAAGGTGCTGGAGGCCCGGCCGCACCCGAACGCCGATAAGTTGATGCTACTTCAGATCGACGTTGGTGATGTGCAGAAGCAGATCGTCGCCGGCATCCGGCAGCATTACACGCCCGAGCAGCTTGTCGGCAAGAAGATCGTGGTCGTCAACAACCTGGCGCCGGCGATGCTCCGGGGTGAAACCTCCAACGGCATGCTCCTGGCCGCGACCTCGGGCGAAAAGGTCGTGCTACTGACCGTCGATGATCCCGAGTGTATCGTCGGTGCCAAGATCAAGTAATGTGAGACCCGGCGCGGCTCGCCCGACAGGGCAACCGCGGATCGAACGGAGAACGGTCGTTGCGCCGGGACCTCGGTGATTTTCAGACACCCCCTGCGCTGGTGGCGGCCGTGCTCGCCACACTGGGTCCGGACCCGATCGGCCGACGCTGGCCGCGCGTGCTCGAGCCCTCGTGCGGACGCGGCAACTTCCTGGCCGGCGTGCTCAAACAGAGCGGTGGTGAACCACCCCGCGAGCTAATCGGCGTCGAGATCCAGGAAGTCCACGCCGCCACGGCCCGTGCGCTCGCACGGAACACGCCTTCCCACATCCATATCCTTCGCGGCGACCTCTTCGCTCTCAATTTCCGGCGCGACCTGCCGTGGCGGCGGGGAGGACCACTCCTGGTGGTCGGCAATCCTCCCTGGGTTACCTCCGCGGAACTCGGTGTCCTGAACAGCGCCCAGGTCCCCCCAAAATGGAACGTCAAGCGCGACCGCGGCCTCGATGCCCGCACCGGCGCGGCCAACTTCGACACTGCCGAAGCCGTCTGGCTCAAGCTGATCGACGAATTAACCCCGGGGCCTGGCCAGGGAGATGAGCCGCTTGAAAACGAGCGCGTGACCTTGGCCCTCCTATGCAAGGCGACGGTCGCGCGAAATGTCCTAGAATACGCCCTCTGCCGTCGATTGCCCATCGCGGAGGCAACGTTCTGGCAGATCAATGCGCGCCGATGGTTCGGAGCCGGGGTCGATGCCTGCCTGTTCCGGCCTCGAGCTCGGCTCCCGCAAGCAGGGCGAACGCACTCGATCGCGGGTCGAGCGGGTGCCAGTCTATCGTGCGCTGGAAGATGCCATGCCCGCCACGCATCTCGGGCTGGCCCGAGGGCGGCTGACGGCCGACCCCGAGGGTCTGAAGCATTGGGTATACGCCGACGGGACCTGCCCGATCACCTGGCGGCAGGGGATCAAGCACGACGCGGCAGCGGTCATGGAGCTTCACCAGGACATTGATCAGGTGTCTTTCCCGCGCAATTGCGCGGGTGCACTCGTGGATATCGAGCCCGAACACATCTATCCTTTGCTCAAAGGTGCGGATCTAGCCCGGCACGAGCTACCCGCCGCGAGTCATCGCCGCCTGATCGTGACCCAGGCGAGGATCGGCCAGGACACGCGGCCACTGGAACGATCCGCCCCCCGGCTCTGGGCATACCTGACCGATCACTCCGAGCGCCTGGCCAGGCGCAAGTCGTCGATCTATCGGGGTGCGCCGCCGTTCGCTATCTTCGGCGTAGGGCCATACACCTTTGCCCCATACAAGGTGGCGGTCTCGGGCCTGCACAAGGTCCCGAAGTTCCACGCGATCGGTCCCGACCCCGTCAGCGGACGGCCGTACGTGTTTGATGACACATCTTACTTCGTCGCGTGCGGCTCGCCCGAGCAGGCGGCTCTGGTCCAAGCCCTGCTCGACGAGCCCGCCGCGCGTGGCTTACTCGGCTGCTTGATCTTCGAGCAGGCCAAGCGGCCCATCACCAAACGGATCCTCCAGCGGCTCGACCTCAAAGCGATTGCCGCCCATTCCGACCGCGAAAAACTCCTGGACCGGGCCGAGGCCGTGCGCCACAGCCTGATCGGCGCCGGTCCTCCCGACGAGCCCCACGACTGGCCCGCGAACCTCGAGACCTTGCTCGACCCGGTTGATCCGAACCCGGCCACGACAGGCTGACGCGGCCTCAACCCGGAGGCTCCTCGCCATGACCCAGGCCGATACAAAAGAGGTTCCCGATTCCAACCGCCCCGAGTCCCTGCCCGAGCCCGGTTTGCGGATCGGTATCGAGCTGGCGAATCAAGAGCCGGCCTCCCGCCCATACCGGCTCGGCGACCATCGTCCCCCGGCCTTTAGCCCGCGGCACGCGGGCGATGACCTCCACCCCCGTCTCGAGAATCCGGCTAATAGTGAATCCATTATTATTAGTCACAATTATAGAATTGTTAATTATAATAACTTTACTAAGCTGAGCATCGACGCGATTGCGCCCCGGCGGCTCCGGATGAAGTGCGTCACTGCTCCAGAGCAGCCGGCCGGTGGCGATATCGCGGCACTGGAACTCGCCCACGGCCTCACCCCGGTAGGGCCGCGTCACCGCGTACTGGGTCGCGAAGCGGGGAAAGTAGGAGTCGAAGCCGTAGAGCTTGCCGTCGTGAACCACCAGATGCGACTTGAGCGAGCCGCTTTGCGGGACGAACGCGCTGGTCTGCCAGACCCGGGCGGCCCGGCCGTTTTCGATCTTCAAGCACCAGACCGCCGAGTTGACGGAGTTATGGCCGACCGTGGCGGCATCGACGACGTAATTCCGCCAGGCGAGCGGCGCATAGCCGGGATAACCCGGTCGGATCGCGTCCTTGCGATAGTCCCGAGCCACGTTCTCGGGCATCGCGAACTTCGGAGGGACCTGCTTCAGCGTGTCGGAATTTGCTTGGACATGGTCATATAACCAGAGAATTCGCCCCGAGGACGGGTCGAGGCCCATCGTCCCCCCGCCGCACGAGCAGAGGACGGTCGGCCGGCCCTCGATCGTGGCCAAGCCGAGGCGTGCCGTCCGGACATTGAGACCGGCCACTGGCGCCCTGGTCACCCACCGCCCGGACCCGTTGGCGGCGTCGAACCCGCCCACGGTCAGGTATCCCGTCTCGCTCGGACTGCCCGCCGGCGCGTCAGCCGATCCTCCGCCCTGGTAGCTGACGATGACCACGTCGCCTACCTTGAGCGGACCGCACGAGTTGCCCTGCTGCCCCCCGTACCAGGTCGACATCCCGTGATCGAACAGGTTGACCTCCCACGCGACCGTACCGTCGCCGGCGTTCAGGCAATAGAGTCGTCCAGTATGATCATGGAGATATAATTGCTCTTTATCGATCAACGGGGAAGCCAGCTCCCAGGCGGTGCTGTTGTGCTGGTTGGTCTTGAACGCGAGGCCGCTGTCCGTCAGCCGCCTGATCCAGACCGGGCGGCCGTCGGCCGGATCGAGACAGCTCGCACACAGATCACCCCGGTAGGCCATGGGATAGCGTGCTCGGTCGACCGTCGCCGGCATCCCGGGGAGCTGGGCCGCCGGGAACGTGCCTTTCTCGACCTCCGCCAGGGTCGGAGCCAAAGGAAACACGCGCGCGTTGGCTTGCGCCGTTCCGGGCCGAAACAGACCGATCGCGTAGACCCGGCCGCCGGCGGCCACCACCGGGGCCGCGCCAAATCCGACGTTGGCCCGCCAGAGGACCCGGGGGTCGTCACCCCGCCCGTTGCTGAGGACGCAAACCCGTGCTCTCGACGACCCCGTTGCGATCCGGGCCGAGCTGCTGGGGCCAGTCCTGTGCAGAGACCGAGGTCGCCAGGGCACTCAGGAGCGAAACCCTTGCAAATCGACCGGCATCTTTAAGAAATTTTCTATATGTGATCATATTAAATGCCAGGTTGGCCCATCGCGAAGATCCGGTTGATCTCGTCATCACTCAGCGCCCGGCCGAACGCGAGGAACTCGTCCATCCGGCCGCTGAAGTTGCGGATCGGGATGCTCGGCGCGGACGCCTGGAGTCCAGTTGCCGAGCTCGGCGTTGCCGATCCGCGGCGGACCTTCAACTCCAGGCGGTTCGAGCAAACCGGCTGGCCGTTCACATAGTGAGTGACGCGCTGCCGGGCATGGTCGTAAACGACCGCCAGGTGATACCACTGGCCGATCCGCTCGGCCGTGAAGAGCACGGGCGAGATGTAGTTCACCCAGCGCGGGCCCGTATTGACTCCGAGCACGACCTCGCCTTCCTTGCTGATCTGCCAGTGGAGGTCGCCGGCTTCGAGGCCCTCGGACATCATCAGCGACCTCACACCGTTCTCGACGTCGACCCGGACGCTGGCGACGAGGGTGATCGAATCGAACGTGCCCGGCACGAGCAGCCGGACGCGATCGCTGACGCGCTTGAACTCGAGTGCCCCCTTGCCCGGCCACCGCCCTTCCACCCATTCGGAGCCGACGATCGCGCCATCGGTCTGAGGGAGCCCTGCGGGCACGGAATTCTTCAACGTCCGGTCCCAACTCGAATCGGGCTCGAAGCGGTAGTGCACGAGGAAGTCGGGGTCGCGGTCGGTCGTCCGGCCGGCCGCTTCCCAGGCCAGCTTCCGCCGGTTGGAGTCCGAGGCCGAGAGGCGCTCGAAGTCGGCGGACGTGGGGAACTGCCCGCATCCCGGAGGTATGGCCTCGTAGGCGTTCGACGCCCCCACGCGCGTCGCCTGCCCGGCGCCGAGGAGACGCTTGCGGAAGGGCCGGACCACGGCCTTAAGCTCGGACTCGCCTCGGACGCCGAAGACCTCGGTCGAGCCGTCCCCCTTCACGTCGATCGCGAACGCCGTGGCGGCCCCGTTGACGATCACCCGCGGAGTGCCGATCCGGAATCCGGCGCCTGGATCGGCACCTGCGCGGTCAACCTTCCCGATCGGCACACGCCTTCCTCACCCGAGACGAGCTGGAGCTCGGCAGGCCCCTCGACGATCAGACTCGCGCCGCTGTTGAACTCGACCTGCACGAGCCCGGACTTCAGCTTCAGCCAGCCGCGCTCCAGGACAACCCCCGCGCGGTGGGCCGCGCTCCCCTCGACCCAGACAGCGTCCACGGCCCGAGTCAGGACCGCGATTCCCGAAGTCGTCCGCTCCTCGACGGCCCGGGCCGGCAACAGGCTCCGCGCCGGCGAATCAAATAGCAGCAGGACGAGCGCCGCCGCCGCGATCGCCCATCCGCCGTGCCGCCGCAGACCGACGGCCAGCTTCTTCAGCACTCGCCGCCAGTCTTCCCAATCCAGACCGGCCGGCGCATGGTTTTCCGCGTCGGCGAGGCTCGCCATCCGCTTGCCCCAGTTCTCCTCGCCCAGCCGGCGGAGCAGCGCATGGAACCGGGCCTGCTCCCAGAACCGAACCCGGACCTGGGGCGACGACTGCAAGACCCGCTCCAGCTCCTCTTTCTCGAGGACTTCCAGGTTATTATCAAAATATTTATTAAGCAAAAAATCTAGTCTTACATAATCCATATGTGTTTCTCGCTTATTAAATTTGCTGATTTATCTTCCGCTCGACGCACTCTCGGAGGACGGACCTGGCTCGCGAGAGGGCCACGTAGACGGCGCCGGCGGACCAGCCCATGAGGGTGGCGACCTCCGCAGGCTTGTGCGCTTGCTGGTAGCGCAGCTCCACGACCCGTCGCGCCTGGGGAGCGAGCTGCCCGAGGCACTCGGTCAAGAGCGTGATCCGGAGCTCGGTCTGGTCGTCATCGGGAGGCTCACAGGCGGAGAGCGACTCGATGACCTCGGGCGCGAACGCCTGGTGGCACCGCGCCGACTTGTGGGCGTACTCGATGACCTTGAACCGGGCGATCGCGCACGCCCAGCGGAGGAAGCTACTTCCCGGCTCGAACTCGGCCGCCTTGGCGGTCACAGTCAGGAACGTCTCCTGGAGCACGTCATCCACCGCGGAAAAGTCGGGAAGCAGGGCAAGGATGAACCCACGGACCGCGGGGGAGTGATGCACGAACAGGGTCTGCACCCGTGTGACCTGGTCTCCGTCCTGACGTTGCGACGTTCGAGACATGGTCGCCAGCACGATCCCGTTCGGGCCAGGGGCACCTTCAGACGCGACACGACTTTCCGCTTCATCTAATGAGCCCACGGCGACAAACCTTAGCAGGAGCCATTCCTGATCGCGGGTACTTCGGGCATGAATCTCCGAATTCCTTGCTAAGGTTCGTTCGCCTCGCTCATTAAATACGAGCCGTCGGTTCAATTCCGCGGCGGCCCCTTCGAAGTGTGAAAACTCGGCGTCGTTCTCCGATCCATCTCAACGATCATCCCTTCTTCAGGAGGACTCTCTCATGGACCGCTCCAGGGCGATCCGACGTCCCCGTCCCGGCTTTACCCTGATCGAGCTCCTGGTGGTGATCGCGATCATCGCGGTCCTGATCGCCTTGCTCCTGCCGGCGGTCCAGGCGGCGCGCGAGGCGGCCCGCCGATCGCAGTGCGTCAACAACCTGAAGCAGATCGGGCTGGCCACCGCCAACTACGAGAGTGCCCAGGGGTGCCTCCCCTGGGGCGAGCCGTCCACGGTCTCGAACTTCCGCAGCGCTCCGTCGTCGCTCCTGGAGATGCTCCCACAGTTCGAGCAGCAGGCCCTCTTCAACGCCTGCAACTTCACGAACTGCGGCCTGAACCCGTTCTGGAACAGTCTCAATCAGGTGAACAAGACGGTCGAGACCACGGTGATCAACTCGTTCCTCTGCCCGTCGGACATCAACCGGCTGACTTTCTCGCCCGCGTTCGGACCGACCAACTACGCCTCCAACGCCGGTTCCGACGCCAACAGCTTTGGCGGCACAACTTCCAACGGTGCTCCGGTCGTGCCGGACGCTTTTGCCGGCCCGTTCGGCGGGCTCACCTTCAACGCGAAGATCAGCAACATCACCGATGGAACCTCCAACACCGTTTCGTTCAGCGAGATCGTCAAGGGGATCGGCACGAGCTCGAACGGTTATGACCCCATGAAGCCACCGGCTTCGCCCTCGCGGCTCGCGGCCAAAGCTTCGGGTTTGACCCAGACCGACTACAAGAACTGCTTGAGTCAACCCCCCACTCCGAAAGATCAAGGGGGCGGCTTCCCGTTTGGCGCCGCGTGGTGGTGGGGCCGGTCGTCGCAGACTCGCTACAACCACATCATGACGCCCAACTCGTGGAGCTGCGACTACGGCTCGAACAACAACGCCGACAGCAATGACGACGCCATCACCGCCGGCAGCCGGCACCCCGGCGTGATCAACAGCCTGTTCACCGATGGCTCGGTCCGCGCCATCAAAACCACGATCAGCACCATCACCTGGTGGGCGCTCGGTACCATGGCCGGCGGTGAGGTCACCTCGGCGGACTCGTACTGACCGGCCGGAGAAACGATCGTATCCCCTAACATGATCTACTGTTAGGCCATATAACTACGGCTCTCCTGGACAGCGCGGCATCCATCGGTTAACCTGGACTTCTGTTCTATAGCAGGTCGACGACGACGGGAAAGGGAGGTCCAGGTGCCGTGCTCCGCGAGCTCACTGTTCAGAACCTGGCGCTAATCGAGGACGTTCACATCGAGCTGGAGGATGGCTACTGCGCCTGGACTGGCGAAACCGGTGCGGGAAAGAGCCTGCTACTCAATGCCCTGGGACTCCTCCTGGGAGGCAAGGCGTCGGCCGACTTGGTTCGCGCGGGCAAGCGCGAGGCGCGGGCATCCGCGGTCTTCGAGGTCCGCGACGCGGCGCTCCGGCGCGATATCGAGGAACTGCTCGGTGGCATACTCGATGACGACGCCGATCCGCCGACCCTGATCGTCACCCGACGGGTCTCGGCTCAGGGCCGCGGCTCGGCACACATCAACGGCTTGCCCGTGACGGTCGCGACGCTCCAGGCCCTGGGAACGCGCCTGATCGACATCCACAGTCAGGACGAGCACCGAGCCCTGGCCGACCCCGAGCGGCAGCGAGAGTTGCTCGACGCGCATGGTGGGCTGGAAGCGGTCCTTGACGCCTATCGAGAGAGCCGGGCCGAGCACGAAGGGTTGCGCCAGAAGCGTCGCGAGCTGATCGAGGCGGCCCAGCAGCGGCGGCGGCAACGGGCGCTGCTGGAGTTCGAGCGCGATGAGCTAGCCAGCGCCGATCCCCGGCCGGGCGAATTCGACGAGCTTATGCGCGAGGCCCAGCGCCTGGCCAGCGCCGAGGCCGTCCAGAGCGCCGCCGACGAGGGTTACGACCTGCTCTACGAGGCCGAGCGATCGGCACAGGGCCTGCTGGCCACTGTGGCGCGTCGGATCGAGCCGATCGCGAGGACGATCCCCGAGCTCGAGTCCACCGTGGCCGAGCTCCAGCGGCTGGCCGATGCGACCCGCGAGGTTGCCTACACCCTTCGCGACCTGGGCCGCGACTGGGACGACGACCCCGCGCGGCTCGATACGATAGAGACTCGACTCGCCCTGTACCGTAAGCTCGCCGGCCGGTTCCACTGCGCTCCGAACGAGTTGGCCCACCGACGCGCCGAGGTCGAGGCCCAGCTCGAAGCGATCGAGCGCGACGAGTCCGATCTCCGCGAGCTCGACGCGCCCCTGGCCGCGGCCTGTACCGCGCTGAAGAAATCGGCCGCCGCGCTTTCCGAAGCCCGCCGCAAGGCGGCCAAGGGCTTCGCTCGCGCGATCCAGGGGCGGCTCAAGCCGCTGGGGCTCGACGGCGCCCGCCTCACCGTCGAGATTAACACCGAACCGATCGGCGACGACCCGACCGCGCAGGGGCCGGGCGAGGGAGGGTCCGACCGAATCGACATCCTCTGGTGCGCCAACCCCGGCGAGGCCCCCCGACCACTCCGCAAGATTGCCTCGGGTGGCGAGCTCTCGCGCCTCACCCTCGCGGTCAAGACCGTGCTCGCCGGCGCCGACCGGGTGCCGACCCTGGTCTTCGACGAGATCGATACCGGCGTCGGCGGGCGACTTGGAGCAGTGCTCGGGAAGACCCTCGCCGAGCTGGCGCGACACCATCAGGTTATCTGTGTGACTCACTTGCCCCAGATGGCCAGCTATGCGCAACGCCAGTGGGTCATCCGCAAGCAGGTCGAGCGGGGTCGGACCCGGACCACGATCACCCCGCTCGACGACACCGACCGCGTCGACGAGCTCGCCGCCATGCTCCGCGGCGACTCGGCCGATTCGGGAACCCGCCAGGAAGCCCTGGCCATGCTCCAGGAAGCCCGCACGGCGCGTTGACCGGGCTCCCCCCACAATCAGCCCTTCGTGCCAAGCCGTAGCCCGGCGTGCCACCACAGGAGCCCCGCGACGCAAAGGGCGTGGTCGATCCGCCCCTCCTCGATCAGGCGTAAGATCTCCGCCGCGGGGACGAGCTCGACGCTCACTTCCTCGTTGTGGTCGAGCGTCGGCGCGGCAACCCGGCGCGCGTTCCTGATCAGGACCGTCGAGGTGCGCGAAGTCAGGATCGAGGGATTGGACCAGAGCACGCCGAGGAACTCCGGTGGATCGCCCGCGTAGCCCGTCTCCTCGCGCAGTTCGCGCTCGCCCGCCGTGCTCGGGTCCTCGGCAGGATCGATCAGGCCGCCGGGAATCTCCAGGCTGTCGTGCGCCGACGCCGACCGGAACTGGCGGACCATCACCACCTGGTCGTCCGGCGTCACGGCGATCGCATGCACCGCATCGGCTAGGTGCATCACATAGAAGTCTATCTCTTTCCCCGAAGCCCGCGACCGGAACCGCTCGGTCCGGAGGTGGAAGAGCCAGTTCTCCTCCATCGTGACATCGTGGGCGCCTTGGTCAACGCGGGTCCAGGAAACGGGGGGCTCGGGCATGGTGGAATTCCTCGGTTATGTGCTATTCCGAGAAAGCCTCTCGGAGACAGTTCCGAATCGACAGCTCTTCGCTTCAGAGGGGCATCGGTCCCGTCCAAGGAGATTATGAGTGTAGCCGATTCCAAACCGCCACCGCCACGCCGCCAGCGGGCAGAACCTCGACCGCAAAACCTTCGGCGGTCTCGCTGCCGGCCATCCCTCGCCCCACCGCGAACGACTGGCACTTCACTTGACTCATGGGAATTTCTTGCCTATCGGTATAAAACTTGCGTACGGGTTGCTCGCCGCCCAGAATGGAGAATTCCTCGCATCTTCTGACGATTCTTGTGGCACCGTTGCCACAAACCAGCGCGCTTCCATCATGTGACGGGTCGATGTTGCTCGGGTAGAAACTCCGGGAATCGGGGGTGTTGTCAATAATTGGGGGGGAGGCCCCGCTTAGGGTCGGGGGGCGTCCCGTGGTGCGCTGATCGGCACAACTGACTGGAGTCGGGGTCCGATCCCCGATCACTCCTACGAGGAGCCATGAACTCTCGTCTCTTACTCTATTTGCTGGATTCACCTCAGGGTCGCCCGGTTCAGTTCTGGTCGATCGAGGGGGTGGACCTGGTACGGATCGGACGGTCGTCTGAAAATGACGTCGTGATCCCCCACCCGTGTGTGTCTCGGTCACACGCCTACGCGACGCGCAAAGACCGCGCGTGCCATGTGATGGCTTTGAGCACGCAGGGGATTATCCACGGGTGTGTCAAACTGCCCGCGCTGACTCTCCAGAAGGGGACGTGTTCCGGCTCGGCCCGTCCGGGCCTTACCTCCTTTACGTTTCGGCTCACGTCCCCGAGGTCAGCAACGCCCTGACGATGGACAACGACCGGGTCATGGTCCTCGAACTGGACCGGACCAAGCTTTCTCGCGAGGTAAACGAAATCACCGCGGACGCGTACTTCCAGCGGCTTCAATCGTCGATCAAGAAGCTGCGCGGGCCGTGAACGGTCGGCCTGCGGGGTCGTTGCGCGTCCGTGTCGGATTGGCCGGTGCAAGGGCGGGGCAGGTACGAACCAGGGGGCTTGATGGGCAAGATCATTTCGATCCATTCCTTTCGTGGCGGGACCGGGAAGTCGAACACAACGGCCAATCTCGCGGTTCTCGCCGCCCGCGCTGGCAAGCGCGTTGGGGTGATTGACACCGACATCCACTCGCCTGGTATCCACGTGATCCTCGGGCTCGACATCGACAAGGTCCGCTTCGCGCTCAACGACTACCTCTGGGGCCGCTGCCGGATTGAAGAGGCCGCGCACGACATGACGGCGATCCTGGGCGCCGACATCGCGACGTCGAAAAACCCGGGAGCGCCTCTTTCTCATCCCTTCCAGCATCAAGACAGGAGAGATCGCGCGGGTGCTCCGCGAGGGCTACGAGGTCGGACGGCTGACCGACGGGTTTCGTGAGCTCGTCCGCGTCCTCGAGCTGGACTACCTCCTCATCGACACGCACCCCGGAGTCAACGAGGAGACCCTCGTCTCGATCGCCTTGTCGGACGCACTCATCCTGAGCCTGCGCCCGGACAACCAGGACCTCCAGGGCACCGCCGTGGCGCTCGAGCTAGTACTACAGTTGTAGATCATCCGTTCACCACGGGAAAAAACACTGAATTCCCAGGGTCCGCAATTTACCGCACTGTCGAGCTCGGCCGTTTTTCCCGTGGTGAACGGATGATCTACAACTGTAGTACTAGTTCTACAGCCGCAGGTAATTGACCCCTTTGTGTTTTTCCTTCCAGGTCTTATCATGTGATGCTTTGGCCACTTTGTTCCGACGGACGTGGTAGTCCACCAGGGCGACCGCACGCGACAATTTCAACTCCGGCTCCTCCAGGGCCGCCTCCAGCAACCGCACCGTCCGGTCCAGGGTCAGTTCCGGCACTTTTTTTTCAACCGCAACCGCGTCACGCCCACGAACAGGTGCGCCAACGCGACCAATGTAATGTGGTGGTGCCACCCGACCCACGACCGCGTCTCGTACTGCGCCATCCCGAGGTAGCCTTTGCAGTCCTCGAAGAAATCCTCCACCTGGTGCCTCGTGCACGCGACCAACGCCATCACTCGCAATGGCGTCTCTGCATCGCCGTTGCTGACGTAGTACTTGACCTCGGGAGTCTCCTCCAGCGAACGGCGGACCAGCACCCAGATCGGCGGCCCTGGCTTGCGGTGGCGGACCGCCCAGACCCGCACCGCCGCGAACTCGAAGACCAGCGGCCCGACCGCCCCCTCGCGCACCTGGAGTCGCTGCCAGGCGTCGGCGGGCAGACCTGCCGCCAGTTCGGCCACCGAACACACCGCCGCGCGGTTCGGCGCTTCGGCGGTTGGCCCCGCCCCGAGTACGGCGGGATGCACGACGCCGGGTCCGCCGTCCAGACCGTGGTCGTCGTGGGAACCTCCATCACATACCGCTGGTCCAGTTGCTCCAGTTCGTCGAGCAGGTCCCCATTGGTGCCGTACTCCTCATCGGCGGTGACCCAATCCAGACCGACGATCCCCAGCACGGTGACGTCGCGGACCAGCGCCGCGGCGATCTGCGGCTTGGTTCGGAACGGCAGATCCTCGGGGATATGGGCCTCGGCACGACGCTGGGTTGCCACCTCCCCCTCAAACCAGGACCCGTGGAGATACAACTGGTGATCGAGCAAGGCGGTGCCCGCGGGCGTCACTCCGATCAGGAAGACGCCGACCTGGCAGTTGTCCTCCTTGCCGAGGCGGCCGTTGTGCTGCCGCGCGACCCCGGCGCTCTTGGCCCCCTTCTTGGCGAAGGCCGACTCGTCGATCACGCCAACGGTGCCGATCGGCGTGCCCGCCGCCGAGGGGACCAGTTCGTCGGCGAAGGCGGACTGGATCTCGGCCTGGACGTCGTCCGATTGCCAGGGGGCGACGGCGATGAACTTCTGAAGCCCGGAGACCTGGCCGGTGCCGGTGCAGAGGGCAATCGGCTCGATGCTCTTGCGCTCGGGGCAACACATCAGGCCGTTGACGTAGGTGTAGGCGTGGTCTTGCGCCTGCTCCTTGCCAAAGAGAGGGGCGAAGCGCTCGTGGAACTCGACCAGTTGCTCGGCCGCGGCGCGCACGTCGTCCGGTGTCATGGAGGCTCCCTCCTGACCAAGGGGTTGACGAACGAGGCTTCGGCCGATTCTCGTGTGTTGGAATCCCTACTCGTTTATTCTACCAAGAAGTCGCGAATTTGTCTGCGGCTGTAGAACTAGACCAAAAAACGGCGATCCTTCGCTACACTCTCCTCAGGACTTTGGGCCTCTTTGGCTCCCGTAGACTGCCGCCGGGGTCTGATAGCCCAGCGATTGGTGGAAACGCTCGTGGTTGTAGAAGGCGAAGTAGCGCCCCAACCCTTCGCTCAATTCTGAAACTGTCTCATATATTCGGATGTAGAGATCTTCGTATTTTATGCTCCTCCAGAGACGCTCCACGAACACATTGTCCAGCGCACGCCCTCGGCCGTCCATGCTCACCGACACCCCAACCCGCTCCAGGCAACCCGTGAATGCCGACGCCGTGAACTGCACCCCCTGATCGGTGTTGAAGATCTCGGGCTTGCCTCCCCTCAAAGCCTCTTCGAGCATCTCCAGACAGAACCAACCATCGAGCGTGTTCGACAACCTCCAGGTGATCACGTACCGGCTGTACCAGTCGATCACCGCTGCCAGGTACATGAACCTCTGCCTCATCGGCACATAGGTGATGTCAGTGCTCCAAACCTGGTCCGGGCGCTCGATCTTCACGCCTCTCAGCAGGTACGGGTAGACCTTGTGCCCTCGTCCCGCCACGCTGAGATTTGGCTTCGGATAGATCGCCTCCAGGCCCATCTTCCGCATCAGACGCTGCACTCGCTTCCGGTTCACCTCCTCTCCTTGCTCGGAGAGCCAGATCATCATCCGCCGACTGCCCAGGAACGGGTGTGCCGTGTACTGCTCGTCGATCATCCGCATCAGCCGCAAGTTCTCGGGCGTCTCACCGACCGGCTCGTAGTAGAGGCTCGAGCGGTTCAGGCCCAGCAACTCGCACTGGCGACGGACGCTCAACTGCGGGTGATCCTCGTCAATCAGCTTTCTCAATTGCTCAAATGAAAGATGCTGATTTTTTTTGAGCCACTCCAGCTCCATCTTGAGCCGGCCGATCTGCTCGAACAGCTCGGCCTGGCGGGCCTCGGCGTCAGCCGATGCCGCCTTGGCCGAGTGTCCGAAGAGCGCCTCAGCCCCCTGGAGGAGTTGCTTCTTCCAGCCGTGGATCAGGGTCGGGTGGACGCCGTAGTGGCCGGCCAGCTCGTTGATGGTGCGGTCGCCCTTGAGGGCGGCCAGTGCGACCTGGGCCTTGAACGCCGCCGAGTGGTGCTTCCGCTTGCCTGCCATCTCACCCCCTTTGCTGGCCCACCGGAGTAGCTTAACCGGTGGTCCAGTTTTCAGGGTCCACTATACTCGCCCTTCTCGAGCCGATTGAACGTCCACCAACTCCAGCCGGCATCCACGGACAGACCGGCTTTCCAGTTTTCGCCGTGGCGTTTCCTGCCGATGGATATGATTTCCTCCTGCAGGGTCGCGTCGTTGTCTCCTTGGTTATGGGCGAACATTGGTACAGTACCAGCAATACACAAGTAGTATTTGGCATTAATGCGAAATATTTTGCGCGGTGCTGATCGTGCAATGAAGTCGTTCCTCTCCGCCTGAATGCAAGCGAAGTGCTCTTGCACGCTTCAGCGTCCGGCGGAGCTACGATAGCGAGCGTGAGGGACCGGAGCTGTCCCGCAGGAACGGAACCGTGAGAGCACGCGGATCGGAGGCACCTACAGCCACCAAACATCATGCTGATCGTCTGAGCCCTCGCCAACGCGATTCGCCGACGTTAGCTGACATCCTGGCGATCAGAACTACTCCGGAATCAGCCAGGTCACCACAATATTTCATTGCGGCAAGCGAATGGTTTGAGAACGACTTTGACCCTACGCCGGGGGCCTGGCGATGAGCATAGAAGTTGCCGTTGCCGCAGGTACTGCTGCGGCCGCTGCTGCGGCCGCGGAGTTGAAGAGGCAAGAGGAAGAAGAAATGACGCCCTACAGTGACAAGGATCTGGCCGAGGGCTGGGAGTTCAAAATCGTGCGCTCGAATGGGGCGCTGTTCAGTAAGCCAGAGCGGTTTCGCGCCATACTGGAGGAGGAGAAGAAGGGAGGATGGGTGCTCGTCGAGAAATTCGACGATTACCGCATCCGTCTCAAACGGGCCGCCGGGGCAAAGGTGATGGAGGGCGACTTCGCGGATGGATACGACCCGTACCGTTCCTGGGTTGGGGTAACCGATGAGCAACGTACGAGGATCGTCCTGGGAGTGGTTGCCGGCATGCTCGTCATCGTCCTCTTTATTACCATCGTCGTGATCATCGACTCTCATTGAATTCAGTCGCTTCACGATTATCGGTGGTGTCCTACGATGATTGAACAGCGGGACGCATCAACCACTCCCGCAAGGTCCATACGTGATTGGTCAGCCCTGCCGCCACGGCCGGCGTCCGCTCCTGCCAATGCCCATCCTCGTCCTTGACCCGGAGCGTCCGCACGCACCAGCAGAAGGTGTAGCTGTACATCGTCAGGTATGTGACTGCCTCGTGGACCTGCCAATCCTTGCTGAACCGGTATGTCTTCCGCGATTTCCGCGCGTTGCGGCCCCGGTCGGTCGCGTGTTGACGCTCCAGGAACGACGTGTTCACTTTCGCACTGACCGTCGACGCGCCCAGCGCGTCCTCCAGATCCTCCGGCGTCCCGAAGACCTGCTTCTGTTCAACGGCGACGACTCGGCCTTTCTCGCGGTCCTTGTGCACCGTTGCGTAGCAGACCCCCTCGGGCAGACGGAGTTCGGGGACCACCCGTGGCCGGCCGGGACCGCGCTGCTCCGGGGGCGGGGCGGGCACACCGAACGTGGTCTCGATCGCCGTCGCGTACGCCGCAAGCTCATCGCTGGTCATGAGCGCCGGGGGCTCATCGCCCAGCCGTGCCTTCGTCTCCTCGACGATCAGTTCGGCGTTCTCGAGCGACCGCGCCCGGGAACTACGACCAGGACCAGCCGGTGCTCAGGGTCGTAGGCCACGAAATCCCAGTAGTCGCCGCACTGGTCGTCGTCGGGGTCGTTCGGATCACAGTTCTTCTGCTTCTTGCCCACGAACGCCCACTTCTCGTCGAACTGGACCTCGCGGGTCGCTGGGGGAAAAAGCCACGACCTCGTCGTGGGTGTCTTTGGCGTGCTGACCGGCCAGGAGTGCCAGCCGGGTGACGGTGTCCTTGCAGACCCCCACCAGGCGGGCGGTCTGTCGGGTCCCGCAGCCGTCGTTGAGGTGCTCCAAGACCCCTGTGACTTGGTCGTGGGGGAGCTTGGCGTTGAAGTAGGGCGTCCCCTTGAACTCGGAGAACCGGGCCTTGCAGGCCTTGCAGTACAAGAGGCGGTGGTGATTCTTGCCGTAGTGGCCGCAGACCGAAAGGTTGCCGGCGGCACGGTGGCCGTGTTGAGGACAGTCGGGGTTCTGGCAGCAATGCAGCGCGAGGTCGTCCGTGGGCATGAATCGTCCTGGATCAAGCAAGGTTGACGCAATTGGTATAGGACGACCATGTTAACCTCGGTTACGATGCCGTTCAACTACCGTCGGACACCACCCGATAGAGCATCTGGACGTAATGGAATGCGTCGCGCTGTCCTTTCGCCATTGGTCCGGTCCCCGTCCCCGCGCTGGGCCGTGTCTGTCCTCCTCAATGCGCCGCGTACGCCGCCCCCGCCGCGCGTCGGCCGCGGACGCTGTCGGGGAAGAGCAACTCCTGGTCGAGCCAGCCGCCGTGAGAGAAGGGGATCGGGAGATACTCGGTCTCGCGGGTCAGGTGCGGATGGTCGCGGCGACTTCGGCCTCGAGGGCCGGTGAGACCCAGAGGGTCTTAAGCTCCAATGTGTTGGGGATCAACGACCAGCCGCGCCTCGTTCGGGTCGATCCGCCAGCAGGTCTCTAGGGCTGCGTCGAAGACGTCGCGATCGGTCGGCAGGGTGATCGGTAGGCGGGCGCGTTCGAGCATGCAAGCGGTCAGGACGTTGGTGCGGAAGGGAAGGGGGTCCATCTTCGCCACCAGGCGCGCGGTGGTCAGGTCGGCGAAGCCGATGCCAACGATGTTGCCGTGGCTCTCCTCGGAGGCGTCGAGCACGGCCAGGCGGGTCACCATTGGGCGCTCGAAATCGGGCTGGGTCTCGACCAGCAAGCGGCCGATGACGTTGGGGTCCATGCCCGCCCCCGAATAGTTCTTGCCGAGCTCGCCCACGACCAGGACGTCGATTTGGTCGAACGGCAGGCGACCCATGAGCGCGCGGGCTCGCGCGAGCAGTTCGGGTTCGAGATCGAAGAGAGTCTCGCGCTCGACCGTCACGATCTCGGCGGGCAGGTCGTCGGCGTTCTCGATGATCGCCAGGCCGAGGGCGAATTTCGTGTTCGCGACCAGAAGCCTGCCGACGGCGGGCAGGACCTCCCGCAAACCCCGGAGACCAAGCCGGTGAACCTGCGCGGCCCCTTCCTGCTTGCCCAGACCGATGACCATCATCTTGACGATCCCCGACTCGTAAGTCGCGTGGAAGTCAGTGTGCGGCTTGACCCGGTTCAGGAGGACGATCGCATCTGCCTCGTACGCATTCTTGTCGAAATAGATCGGCAGGCCGACCGGGCTCGTACCCAGGACGATGGTGTCCATGTCGGTGCGGACCTCAACCCCCATGCTCTCGGCGGTGACGCCGTAACTGGCCAGCAAGCTCGCGCTGGCCCGCCGCGGTGGCGCCGCCATGGCTCCCCATCGCCGCGACGATGAAGGGCACGAACCCTAGTTCCTTGATCGCATCGACCGCCGCCTTCGCCACGGTAGGGATCGATGTGATTCCGCGACTACCGACCCCGACGGCGACCCGTCCCCCGGCCGGTACTCGCTCGCCCAATCGGCTCTCCCGGATCAGTCGGCGGACCGTCCCGGACACATCGGCGAGCAAGGGTTGGGGGATCGATTGGCAGATGCGCGCGACAGCGGGAAACGACATCCCAAGGGGTCCTGTCTCTGGGGTAGGATGGTTTGGAGTGAACCACCTGCGGAACAGTTGTAGGCGGTCCTCGATGATCGGCTCTCATCTAAGCTAAGGAGCCAGTGTGGAACCGTCAACCAAGCCGGCACGGATCGCATGAAGATCGCGGTCCTTGTCCTCTCAACCGACGGTCTGATGCTCGCCCGCCGGCTCCGCGCGCTGTCTCTTGAGCCTGGTGAGGCGTTCGCGATCTTCGGGCCGGAGTGCGTCGTCGGGTCGTGCGGCAGGGCGCCGGCGCGTGTACTCGCGGATCGAGACGATACGTTACCGCGAGGGACGTTCGCCACGACCGAAGCGGACGTTTTCGGCTGGACCGGACCGCTCAGGAAGGTCTTGCCGGAAGTTTGGCAACGGTTTGATGCCATCGTCGCAATCATGGCGCTGGGGATCGTGGTCCGGCTGACAGGTCCACTGGCGCAGGACAAGCGGCTCGATCCCTCGGTCGTAGTCGTGGACGAGTCGGGCCGGTTCGCGATCAGCGTGATGGGAGGGCATGGGGCGGGGGCGAACGCGCTGGCCGAGGCCGTCGCTAATCGGCTCGGAGCCACGGCGGTGGTCACCACGGCCAGCGATGTGAAGCGGTTGCCAGCGGTGGATGCGATCGGCCGCGATCGGGGCTGGACGATCGAGTGTGCGCGGGCGGAAATTCTGACGCGAGCCGCCGCTGCCGTCGTGCGCGGTGAACCGGTCGCCGTCTGGCAAGAAACCGGAAGCTTCGACTGGTGGCAGCCGTTCGGCTCCTGGCCACCCCATTTTGTCCAGATCCGGTCCCGCGAGGAGCTTCAAGAGCACCGACCATCCGCTCTTCTGCTCATCAGTGATCGAACGATACCCGACGGTCTGGAAGCCTTGACTGGCGCCTCGTCGCCTACCGCCCGCCCACGCTGGTCGCGGGCGTCGGTTGCCGACGGGGGACCTCGCAGGCGACGATCGATGCGTGGGTCCGCCGCGGGTTCGAGATGCATGGGCTGGCCTTCGCCAGCCTGGCCTCGGTGGCGACCGTCACGCTCAAGATGGACGAGCCCGGGCTGCTCGCGTTCGCACGGAGCGCCGGCGTGCCGCTCGTGGCGTTTCCTCCTGATGATCTTGCCGCGCAGCCGGGGATCGTCACGCCGAGCGCCAGGGTCCAGTCGAAGATCGGGATCAGTGCGGTGGCCGAGCCCGCGGCTTTGCGTGCGGCAGGGACAGGAACACTGCTCGTTCCCAAGCAGATCGGTCCGGGGGTCACGCTGGCGGTCGCTCGATGCCCCTCACCGGAAGGCTGATCCCAACACCTCACCATCACCACCCCACGTACGAGGGTGGTCCGAACGCGGGCGCGTAAAATCCGATCGGTGCCGTGGGTCCCGACCCTTCCGCGCCCGAGACGTAAGGCACCGGGAAGCTTCGATAGTACGAGGCGCCGTACAGGTAGCCCGGCGTCACGAGCCCCGGCCGCCAGAGACCGACACCGTAACGGCCCGGAAGTAACCCATATGGGGCATAGCCGAAACCATAGCCCGGCCCGCCCGGCGAGGTGAACGCGGTATAAGTCCGCGGCATTCCCGCGCTCGGTGAGCCGTACGCCATGCCGTAATAGCCCGGCGCAGCGTAGTATCCGTTGATCCGGAACGGCGCCGAGCCGCCGATCGGGGCGGGAGTCTGGGCCCGCACCGGCGCTCCCACCCGGCCACAGAATCAGGGCGGTCGTGGTCAACGCCAATCCCAAGCCAGACGCTCCAGCTACGCGCATCGCAGAGTCCCTCCCCACCGGGTTGATTCCGAGATTCGAAGACGAGACAAGCCAAGGCCAGTCGCTGACTTCGAAATGATTGTACACTGCAAACCCGATAGCTTCTCTTACGGCCTCTGGAATTGCAAACGGCCGGGAGCCCGTGGGAATATCGAGTCCTCACGGGCTCCCAGACCTGTGCACGTTCAGCTCCGCCTGGAAAGCGGCCCGGCTCACCGCAAGTACTGACGGACGAAGTTTCCGCTCGGCCGAACGTAACTACGATAACCTGGGCCGATATAGGTCGAGCCGCCGTACGGCATCGCGGGCGTGTAACTGACCGTACCCGGTACGCGGTACTGCCCGAAGATAGCCGTGTCCGGCGTGTAGGTTGTGGTGCCTGGAGCCATCGTACGCGGGCCGGGGGCGACATAGCCCGAGGTAATACTCGGGTAATTGGTCACCCCAGGCCGGTAACTGTAGGTCGGTCGGGAGGGTGGTATCGCACCCGCCTCGGCGGCGTAACTGCTGGAGGGCGGGCTCGCCGGCACAGGCGGAGAAGCGTATCGGTATCCGCCCGTCGGTCGCATCCCGGAGTATCCGCTCCAGGTTGCCCCGGAGGGTGAGCTGGTCGCGATCCATGCGCTAGGATAGCCGCCAAATTCACCCAGCGACGTTTGTGCGGTCGCCGTCGTGGACCACAACAATGCGAGCAGACCGGCTTGGACCAGACCCGAGCGCAATACACTATGAGCGGCGTTGATCATCTCCAACCTCCTCCGAATCGGCCTCCCAAGATCCCGCGACGGCCGTACCCAAGACCGTAGCCGTACCTGGCATAGCCCGGCCCGTAATACGGAGCATAGCCGTAATAGGAATTGTACGTGCGAGGATACGCGAACGTCGCCAGGCCCGGCCGGGAGCCGTAATAGCCCGAGCTATAGTACGAGGTTCCCGTGAGCCCCCCGCCGTACCCGTACATCCCGGTCCCATACATCCCTGTCCCGTACAACCCCCCAATCGCCCCGTAGCCCGCGTTCGGAACCCCGTATCCGATGCTCCCGGGATACGGGTTGCCGATCGAAAGCGAGAACTGAGCATCCGCCGTCCCGGTCCAGCCCAAGAGCAGGACCCCCGCCACCAACACTCCGAAAACGGTTCCGTTCCTCATGGCTGTTTGCTCCCTTGGTTCGACGACGCTCGGGAATCCGATCACCTTCACGCCTCAATTACTCTTGTTCTCTCCTGGTTTGGCGTGCAGATCCCATACCAACCTTACTTCCACCATGGTTCTCGCGAAACCGTCTTGTTTTGGATTTTCTAATTCGATATTTTTGGGAAGCCGAAATTAGTCTCGCGTTGATCGAAACCGCGAACTGTGGTGTTCTAGAGGCAAAACTTGGCACGGCGTGCAGATAAACGGTGCCAGGGAGTGAACCAATCGACCCGAGGGAAGGTTTTCGGGGCGAGCAGAAGGGGATAAAAGGGTAGGAGTGATGTCGCTGGTCGAGGAAACGGCTCGGGGGCGTCGGTCGCTGGAGGAGGTGCACGGCACGGTTGCGGTGACGCAGCGCAATCCGCTGCGCCGGCTGTTTGCGTTCATGGGGCCGGCGTACCTGGTGAGCGTCGGTTACATGGACCCGGGCAACTGGGCGACCGACCTGGAAGGGGGCGCACGGTTCGGCTACGCCCTGATCTGGGTGCTCTGTGATGTCGAACCTGATGGCCGTGCTCCTGCAGACCCTTTCGGCGCGGCTGGGGGTGGTGACGGGGTACGACCTGGCGCAGGCCTGCCGGGCCGAGTATTCGCGCGGGGTCAACTTCGTGCTCTGGGTGCCTGGCCGAGGTCGCGATCGCGGCGTGCGACCTGGCCGAGGTGCTGGGGACGATCATCGCCCTGAAGCTCCTGTTCGGCATCCCGCTGCTCTGGGGCTGCCTGGTCACGGCGCTTCGACACGTTCGTCTTGCTCTGGCCTCCAGCGCTGGGGGATGCGGACGATGGAGGCGCTGATCCTGGCCCTGGTGGCGACCATCGGCGTGTGCTTCCTGCTCCAGATCTTCATGGCCCGGCCCGACCCGGTCGGCATGGTCGCTCGGCCTGCGGCCGAGCTTGCCGTCGGGGTCGCAGCTGTTCGTCGCGATCGGCATCCTGGGGGCGACGGTGATGCCGCACAACCTTTACCTCCACTCGGCGCTGGTGCAGATCGCGGCGGATCGGCCCCGACCCGGCGAGCAAGGCGATGGCCTGCCGGTACAACCTGCTCGACTCGGCGCTGGCCCTGAACGCGGCGTTCTTCGTCAACGCGGCGATCCTGGTCCTGAGCGCCGCGGTCTTCCACCGCCACGGCGTGGAGGTGGCGAGCATCGAGGAGGCGCTACAAGCTCTTGCCGGCTCGTTCCTGGGCGCGGCGGCGCCGATCCTCTTCGGCGTCGCGCTGCTCTGCGCCGGGCAGAGTTCGACGCTGACCGGGACGCTGGCCGGCCAGATCGTGATGGAGGGTTACCTCCACCTGCGGATCGCCCCCTGGCTCCGACGGCTGGTCGACCCGGCCGATGGCCCTGGTGCCGGCGGTCGCTGGTCATCGCCTGGTCGGGCGAGGCGTCCACCCAGCACCTGCTGGTGCTGAGCCAGGTGATCCTCAGCCTCCAGCTCTCGTTCGCGGTGATCCCCCTGATCCACTTCACCGTCGAACCGGCGGAACATGGGCTCGTTCGCGACGCCGCTGGTGGGGCCAGGTGCTGGCCTGGCTGACCGCGGCGATCATCGTCGAGCCTGAACGCCAAGCTCGTGCTCGGACAAGATCGGCGAGTGGGTCGGCTGGGCGTCGGGCTCGGGCATCGCGGTCGGACCGCTGCCGCTCTCGTTGGTCGCTGGCGTGCGGCCCTGTACGGCCTGGCCGGCGGCGGTGGCGGTGCTCGCTGGCCTGGGTGACGCTCAAGCCGCTGGATCCGCCCGTCGCCAGCCTGGACCCCCGCGCCGAGCGTCCAGCTCGACTGGGTCGAATGCGCTCCGACCCCGCCCGCTCGAGACGATCGGCGTGGCGCTCGAGCACGACCAGGCCGATACCGAGATCCTGAACCGGGCGCTCGAGCCTGGCGCAGCCGGGCCAGACCCGCCTGGTTTTGCTCCACGTCGTCGATACGCCGATGACCCGGGTCTACGGCGCCGAGACCGCCGACCGCGAGACCGGCGCCGACCGCCGTTACCTCGCCGACGTCGTCGGCATCATCCAGGGCGATGGGCTACGACGCCTCGTCGGTCCTGCTCCACGGCACCGAACCCCGCCGGCGCAGCTCGTCGGCCAGCTCAAGCGCGATCCGGTCGACCTCCTGGTCGTCGGCTCGCACGGCCACGGCCTGGTCCGCGACCTGCTCTACGGCCAGACCGTCGACAAGGTCCGCCACGGCCTCGACATCCCGATGCTGATCGCCCGGCCCGACCGGAACCAGGCCGTCAGCGAGCAACCTGTCGAGGTGGTCGCTGGGTTGCCGTCATGAGTTGAGGCGTTGGGATCCGTGTGTACCTTCAATCGCAAGGCCGGACGCGCCTGGAGATCCGTAAGGAACGAACGAATCCCTGAGTTCTGCTCGTCCGAAGCCGGATCAACCGAACGCGCGACCGATCGGGCACCCTGATTGACCCCGCGCGAGAGGTTATCCTAGAATGGCCGAAACGCGGCCGGACCGAACCGGCACCGAAGTGAAGTGAGGGGACCGTCGAGCCATCCGATCGGATCTGGTCTGGCCGCCGGCGGCGTAGACGACGCGATGGCGATCACGTATTACAAGCGGTTCCGCATGGAGATCGACCTCGACGGCTCGACTGCCTCCTCCGCTTCTGCCAGCGCCGTTTCGCTGGGTCGCGTGGGAGGAGTCGCTGATCGACCGGCATGCCGAGGTCAAGTACCTGAGCTTCCGGGGCGAGATCGACGCCCACGTCTTTCCCTGCCTGGCGAGCGGTACGGGGTGTCAGCGCCTGATGCGCGAGATCCGCCGCAAGCCGGGGTTTCTGGCGGGGGCGACCTGGCTGATCGACGGGCCGGAGGGGTACGTCGGGACCGTTCAAGGGGTGATGGACCGGGGCCCGATCGGGGCGATCCAGAACCTCGGGCGTCGTCCCCGCCTATCGCGGACTCGGGCTGGGCCGTGCCCTGGTCCGCCAGGCGCTCGAGGGCTTCTACCAGGCCGGGCTCCGCCGCGCCTACCTCGAGGTCACCGCCGAGAACTCCGGCGCGGTCCGCCTCTATCGCGGCGTCGGCTTCCGGCGCGCCAAAACCCTCTACAAGGCCGTGGATGGCTAGCTCGAAGAGGGCCGTGCATCCCGATCCAGCCCTCAGCCATCGCCATCGTCCCCACCCCTGACCCCGACGCTCATGATCCAACAGCACACGTTTCCCAACGGCCTGGTGCTGGTCGCCGAGACGATGCCGGGCGTGCAGTCGGCGTCGTTCTCGCTGCTCTTGCCGGCGGGCGCGGCGTACGAGCCGGCCGACAGCGGCGGCGCGGCGTCGATGCTCGCCGAGTGGATCACCCGGGGCGCGGGCGACCGTACGACAGCCACGACCTGCTCGAAGCCCTCGACAACCTGGGCGTCAGCCACGGCGAGAGCGCCCAGACCCTGCACACGAGCCTCGCGGCGGCCACCCTGGGCCGCAACCTGATCCCCGCGCTGGAGATCTTCGCCGAGATCGTGCTCCGGCCCCACCTCGACGACGAGGAGGTCGAGCCGATCCGTGCGCCTCGCGACTCCAGAACCTGCGGAGCCTGGAGGACGACCCGGGAACCAAGGTCATCTACGAACTCCGCAAGCGGCACTTTCCCGACCCCTGGGGCCGTCCCTCGCCCGGTACGCCCGAGTCGGTCGCGGCCCTCACGCCCGACGACCTCCGGCGGTTCCACCACGACGCTTACCGGCCCAACGGCGCGATCCTCGGCGTCGCCGGCGCCATCGACTGGCCACGGCTCAAGCGACGCGGTCGGCCGGCTCTTCGGCGACTGGGAGCCCCGGCCCGACGCCGTCGCGTCCAGGAGCGCCCGACCGGACCGGCCCGCGACCACATTCTCCGCGAGACCCAGCAGATCCAGATCGCCCTGGCGTACCCGGCTCGGCCACGGTCGCCAGCCCCGACTACTACCGCGCCCGCGCCGCGGTCGCGATCCTCGGCGGCTACTCGTCGGCCCGGCTTTTCACCGAGGTCCGCGAGAAGCGCGGGCTCTGCTACTCGGTCTACGCCAGCTACGAGAGCCACCGCGACCGGGCCGCGGTCACTCTGTCTATGCCGGCACCTCGGCCGAACGAGCCCAGGAGACCCTCGACGTCACCCTCGCCGAGGTCCGCCGGCTCGGCCGGACGGGGCCGGCGTCGAGCCTGAAGAGCTCGACACGATGCGCGCGGGCTCAAGAGCTCGCTGATCATGCAGCAGGAGTCGAGCATGAGCCGCTCGGGCTCGCTCGCCTCCGACTGGTTCTACCTCGGCCGCGTCCGCTCGCTCGACGAGATCTCCGCCGCGCTCGATGCCCTGACCCCCGAGTCGACGTCGCCGGGTACGCCGCCGGCCAGGATCTGGACGCCATGACGATCGTGACCCTCGGACCCAACGCGCTGGAAGTCCCGGCTAAAGCAAATCCCCTACGGATAAGGAATCGGAGTCGCGATGCGATTCTCATCACACCGTCCTCGACAACGGCCTGCAGGTCATCGCCGAGCTGAACGACCAGGCCCGTTCGGTCGCCGTCGGGTTCTTCGTCAAGGCCGGGAGCCGCGACGAGTCGCCCGAGGTCGCCGGCGTCTCGCACTTCCTCGAGCACATGGTCTTCAAGGGAACCCCCCGGCGCGACGCGCTGGCCGTCAACCGCGACTTCGACCGCGTCGGCGCCAAGCACAACGCGCAGACCTCCGAGGAAGACACGTTCTATCACGTCACCTGCCTGCCCGAGTACCTGCCCCAGGCGTTCGACGTCCTTTCCGACATCCTCCGGCCGACCCTGCGCGAGGACGACTTCGACACCGAGAAGAAGGTGATCATCGAAGAGATCAGGATGTACCAGGACAACCCGATGTCGGTCGCCTACGACGCCGCCAAGGCCTCGCACTTCGGGCCGACATCCCGCTCGGGCAAGAGCATCCTGGGCACGGTCGAGTCGATCGGCGGCGATGAAGGTCGAGCAGATGCGCGACGTACTTCGCCCGCACGGTACAGCCCGGCGCAACATCGTGCTGGCCTTCGCCGGCAAGACCGACTGGGACCAGGTCGTCGCCCTGGCCAAGGAGCACTGCGGCGGCTGGACCGGCGGCGAGGCCGCGCGACAGGCGGTCCCGCCGCGGGGGACCGGGGCGTTCCAGGCGATCCTCCGCGCGGAGGACCAGCAGCAGACCGTCATCGGCGTCGCCGACGCCCCGCCGCTGGAAAGCGACCGACCGCTACGCCGCGCAGCTCCTGGCGACCATCCTGGGCGACCACACCGGCTCGCGGCTCTACTGGGCCCTGGTCGATCCCGGCCACGCCGACGGCGCCGAGCTGTCGTACCAGGACTACAACCAGGCCGGCGCGTTCTTCACCTTCCTGAGCTGCGAGCCCCCGCGAGACCCAGGCCAACCTCGAACGGATCGCCGAGGTCTACCGACGGCTTGCGGGCCGACGGCCCGACGGCCGACGAGCTGACGCAGGCCAAGAACAAGGTGCTCTCCCGGACCGTCCTGCGCAGCGAGCGGCCGATGGGCCGGCTCGCCTCGCTCGGCTTCCACTGGACCTACCGCCGCGACTACCTACTCGGTCGCCGACGAGCTCGAGGCGTTCTCCCGCGTCACCCTCGACGACATCCGCCGCGTCCTCGACCGCTGGCCGCTCCTGCCGATGACCATCGTCTCGGTCGGCCCGACGACCGAGGTCAAGCCGCCGCATTGATCATACAGGAGGATGACGGCCATGAGCACCTCGACACGGATCACGATCACGCAATACCACGAAATGATCCGCCGGGGCGAGTTCGAACCACGCGAGGAACACAAGGTCGAGCTGATCCACGGTGAGATCACCCCCATGAGTCCGATTGGATATCCTCACCTGGTCGCCGTTGATCGGTTGAACGAGTGGAGCTTTGAGACCCTCCCCCGGCAAGCGGTCTGGGTCCGGGTCCAGGGCTCGTTCAACATCCCCTTGCTCGACAGCGAGCCCGAGCCCGACCTGGTCTGGCTCCGTCGCCGCGATTACTCAACTTCGCCCCCGCTGCCCGAGGACATCCTCCTGGTCGTCGAGGTCGCCGACAGCAGCCTCGCGAAGGACCGAGGGATCAAGGCCCGTCTGTACGCCTCGTCCGGCATCAACGACTACTGGATCGTCAACCTCACCGAGCGTACGATCGAGGTCCGACGCGACCCGCGCAAGGACGCCTACCAGAGTCTCACGGTCCTGAGGCCCGGCGAGGACGCGCGGCCGATCGCCTTTCCCGACGCCATTCTACCCGTCGCCCGAATCTTCCCGACCTGATCGAGGTCCTGGAGTCAGGCGAGCGCCAACGGACTTATCGACCCATATTTTCATCAAGGCTTGTTTTCATTGATGAACGCGAACACGCCTTCCGCCGAACCGGTTTCGTTACCGCCGGGGACCGATGCCCTGGTTCCTCCGTCCGACGACCAGCAGCGCCGGGAGTGGCTGCTCCAGGTCCTGGGCGAGAGCGTCTGCAAGTCGCTGGGGATTTACCGAATTCCCGACGACTTCGTGCTCTCGGTCGTGATTCCGGTTTACAACGAGCGGAACACGATCCGCGAGATCCTCCGGCGGGTCCGGGCCGTGCCGATCAACAAGCAGATCATCCTGGTCGACGACTGCTCGAAGGACGGCACGCGCGACGATCCTCGGAACAGCTGGCAGTCGAGCGAGCCCGACCTGTCGATCGTCTATCACGAGCGGAACCAGGGCAAAGGCGCGGCCCTGCGGACCGGGTTCCGGCACGCGACCGGCCAGGTCGTCATCGTCCAGGACGCCGACCTCGAGTACGACCCCGCGCAGTATCCTCAACTCCTCCAGCCCATCATCGAGGGCAAGGCCGACGTCGTCTACGGATCGCGGTTCATCGGCGAAACCCATCGCGTGCTCTACTTCTGGCACACGATGGCCAACAAGTTGCTGACCCTGCTCTCGAACTGTTCACCGAACCTGAACCTGACCGACATGGAGGTCTGCTACAAGGTCTTCCGTCGCGAGGTGATCCAGGGAATCACACTCAAGAGCAACCGGTTCGGCTTCGAGCCCGAGGTCACCGCCAAGGTCGGCCCGGTTCCGCATGCCCGCCCTCGACGGCCGCCCCGCGCGAAGGTGCCGGATCTACGAGGTCCCGGTCAGCTACAACGGCCGCGACTACAGCGAAGGCAAGAAGATCGGCTGGAAAGACGGTGTCCAGGCCCTCTACTGCATCGCGCGATACGCCTGGCTCGACTGACCCTTCATTCATTCGTTCACCACCGATCGGATCGGGACAGCTCCGCTCGTCCTTCGGCTGAGGATCGTGGGCCTTCCTCAGAAGAACGACTCGCCAACCCCATCGGTTGACAGGCCCACCAACCGGGCATTCCCGTCACCCCAATCCACCCCATTGCCTGATTCAGACCACTCCATCTCACCGGCGAAATCCGCCCAGATACCCATTGGGTTCGTTTCGCCAAAAAGATCACGCTTGCGATCACGACACCCGTTCTCGATCCAGCCTCACAACCCGCACAGATACCCATTGGGTTCGTTTCGCCAAAACGGCCACGCTTGCGATCACGACACCCGTTCTCGATCCAGCCTCACAACCCGCACAGATACCCATTGGGTTCGTTTCGCCACGCGCCCTTCGTGTGCGATCGAGGCAACGAGGATGAGCGCTTCCCCTCTGTTAATATCGGCCATTCGGCCGAACCCGCGCGGATTCCGAGGCCGAATCCTGTGTTACGAGGAGAATCGCATTCCTTGGTTGAGCCTATCACTCAACCGACACTCCAAAAGTAGAGGGGGTGAACCCCACGGGCCAACGGGTTCACGGATAACCTTCTAGTTCGTCTTTACTTTGATTCCACTTGGACTTTGTGAAGCGATGGCGAACCCGTTACACTCGGAGATGGGGAGTTGAGTCATGACATGACGAGGGCGGGGATGGAGGGCGGTTTGATGGATGGTACGTCCGATCACATCGGGTAGGCATGTGTCCGTTCAGAAAAAAACTTATAGAGGATTTGATCTCGCGGAGCCGAGATCAAATCCTCTATAAGTTTTTCCCGACAATCGACTCCCGATCTGTTTGAAGTAAAATAACTTATAGAGGATTTGATCTCGCGGAGCCGAGATCAAATCCTTGGTTCAAGAAGCCCGCGACCAGCGCGTCAGCCGCTTGCTCTATGGGAAATGGTTCGGTGTGGGGAGGTGATCGTTGACTCAGCGGCGGCCGAGTGAGGTGTGGATTGGGGCGGCCGCATGCCGTGGCGGGGGGAGGGAGCCGGTCATCGAGAGGCAAACCATCGCCAGGGTGCGTCCTGGCTTGCCTTGCGATCCCCTCAAAGCATGGTCGTGGCGCACCCCAAGCCGGCTTCGACATCGTGAAGCTCTCGACCTGTGATCAGGTGTGCGGTGTGACTCGACCATGGCTAACTCGTGTCAAGGATCGCGACAGGCCGGGGCAGGAATGCGACCACCCGCATCGGCCCGCCGCACACGCCGCAGCGGATCCGCGGCGGCGTGGCTGTCTCCTCCAGGGCAGCACCCAGCAACCGAAACGTCAACCCATAATGCAACGCGACCAGCCAGCGCACCACCTCGATCGAGACCCGGCTGTTGGGGCTCAGGAAGCCGTAATGTCGCACCTTCTGGAAGCCGCTGGGCAAGACGTGTTGCAGGAAGCGGCGGAGGAATTCGAGCGCATCGACCGTCATCTTCCGCCAGCGGTTCGAGCCGCTACGGCGATACGAGAACGTCACCTTGCCGTCGTCGCACGAGACGATCCGCCGATCGCTGATGGCGACGCGAAAGACGTATGGGGCCAGGTACTTCAACGAGGCTCGGCCGTCGCCGACGGCCTGGGAATGGACCACCCAGTCTTGCCGCCACACCGCCGGATCGACTTCCTTGAGCAGGCCGGCACGCTCAAGGGCGTCGCGGAACTTGGCGCGGAAGAGAATCGACAAGGCTTTCACAGGCACGAAGAAATCGGCGCGTGAGGGTAGCCATCGCGTGCCATCTTCGCTGATACCACCGCCAGGGACGACGTAATGAACGTGTGGATGATAATCGAGCGTGCGGCCCCAGGTGTGCAGCACGCCGAAGAAGCCGCACCGTGGGTGCCGACGTACTTGGGGTCGGCGGCCAGGGTCTTGATCGCGGCGCTGGACGCCTCGAACAGCGCGGCGTAGGCGATCCGCTGGTGACTGCGCACGAGGCACGCAGCCCGGCCGGGACGGTGAAGGTTAGCAGGAAATAGGGGCACGGCAGCAGGCGATCGGTTTGGTTCTCGAGCCAGGCCTTGGTCTTGTCCTGCTGGCAGGTCGGGCAATGCCGGTTGCCGCAGGAGCGACCCATGGCGTGCGTCGTGCCGCACGACGTGCACACGTAGATCACAGTCCCCAGCTGGCCCGTGCGGCAGGCGGTGATCGCGTCGAGCACTTTCTTGTGCTCCGCGGGCATCGCCGCGCCGAACCGCTCGAGGTATGCCGCGCCGTACCGCCGCAACACGTCGGCGACGGTCGGCATCGGACTACTCCGACATCAGCTCTCGATCGTGGCCCGTGCTCGTTCCTGGCCCAGCGACGTCAGATGGAGATAGATCATCGTGGCCTGCAAGGAGCTATGGCCCAGATACTGCTGGATCAGTCGCAGGTTGATCCCGGCTTCGAGCAAGTGGGTCGCGTAACTGTGCCTCAGGGTATGAATCGTGACCTTCTTCTTGAAGCCGAGCTCGCGGACCAATCGCTTCATGGCGCCATGGACACTGGAACGAGCCATCGGTTCGGTGGTGGAACCGGCTTGTTCGTGGTCGCGTCCGGTGGCCGGAAAGAGCCAGACGGGGTTTCGATGCGTGGCCCAGTACTGACGGAGCACGGCCAAGGTGCGTGGAGGCAAGGGGACGTAGCGGTCCTTTGCACCCTTGCCGCGATGAACGTGGACGACCATCCGGTCGCTGTCGATGTCGCCGACCTGGAGATTCAAGGCTTCCTGGAGCCGCAGGCCGAGCGAGTAGACGGTCCAGAAGAAGGCCTTGTTGTGCGGCGTGCGAACGGCGTCGATGAGGCGTCGGACCTCGTCGATGCTCAAGACGTCGGGCAAGGACTGGGGCCTGGGGATGCGGAGGGTCTTGAAGGTCGGCCAGTCGCGCGGGACGGTGTGGGTGAAGAAGAAGATGATGCCGCTGGCGGCGATCTTCAGTGAGCTGGGTGAGAGCTGGCGTTCGTTCTTGAGGTAGAGCAGGTACTGCGCGGAATTCCTGCTCGGTGATCTGATCGGGAGCCTTGTGGAAGTGGGCGGCGAGTTGCCTGACGACGCGGAGGTAAGCCTTCTGGGTTCCCTCAGCGAGGCCGGCCAATTGGAGGTCTTGGTGCATGCGCTGACGAAGCAGGGTGGTCATGAGTGGAACCTTTCCAGACGAAGGGAAGGGAAAGTCGTCTGGAATCCACTTTGAGGCGATCACCGCGGTATGTCAGTGGAGGAGGGGCCGAAAGGAGACATGGCGACGCGAGGGAATCCTCGAGGAGCCGAGGTGAGAGGCCACGCACCATCCTGCCGCGAAGCGGCTTACTTGAACTTGGAACTAGTTCTACAGCCGCAGGTAATTGACCCCTTTGTGTTTTTCCTTCCAGGTCTTATCATGTGATGCTTTGGCCACTTTGTTCCGACGGACGTGGTAGTCCACCAGGGCGACCGCACGCGACAATTTCAACTCCGGCTCCTCCAGGGCCGCCTCCAGCAACCGCACCGTCCGGTCCAGGGTCAGTTCCGGCACTTTTTTTTCAACCGCAACCGCGTCACGCCCACGAACAGGTGCGCCAACGCGACCAATGTAATGTGGTGGTGCCACCCGACCCACGACCGCGTCTCGTACTGCGCCATCCCGAGGTAGCCTTTGCAGTCCTCGAAGAAATCCTCCACCTGGTGCCTCGTGCACGCGACCAACGCCATCACTCGCAATGGCGTCTCTGCATCGCCGTTGCTGACGTAGTACTTGACCTCGGGAGTCTCCTCCAGCGAACGGCGGACCAGCACCCAGATCGGCGGCCCTGGCTTGCGGTGGCGGACCGCCCAGACCCGCACCGCCGCGAACTCGAAGACCAGCGGCCCGACCGCCCCCTCGCGCACCTGGAGTCGCTGCCAGGCGTCGGCGGGCAGACCTGCCGCCAGTTCGGCCACCGAACACACCGCCGCGCGGTTCGGGCGCTTCGGCGGTTGGCCCCGCCCCGAGTACGGCGGGATGCACGACGCCGGGTCCGCCGTCCAGACCGTGGTCGTCGTGGGAACCTCCATCACATACCGCTGGTCCAGTTGCTCCAGTTCGTCGAGCAGGTCCCCATTGGTGCCGTACTCCTCATCGGCGGTGACCCAATCCAGACCGACGATCCCCAGCACGGTGACGTCGCGGACCAGCGCTGCGGCGATCTGCGGCTTGGTTCGGAACGGCAGATCCTCGGGGATATGGGCCTCGGCACGACGCTGGGTTGCCACCTCCCCCTCAAACCAGGACCCGTGGAGATACAACTGGTGATCGAGCAAGGCGGTGCCCGCGGGCGTCACTCCGATCAGGAAGACGCCGACCTGGCAGTTGTCCTCCTTGCCGAGGCGGCCGTTGTGCTGCCGCGCGACCCCGGCGCTCTTGGCCCCCTTCTTGGCGAAGGCCGACTCGTCGATCACGCCAACGGTGCCGATCGGCGTGCCCGCCGCCGAGGGGACCAGTTCGTCGGCGAAGGCGGACTGGATCTCGGCCTGGACGTCGTCCGATTGCCAGGGGGCGACGGCGATGAACTTCTGAAGCCCGGAGACCTGGCCGGTGCCGGTGCAGAGGGCAATCGGCTCGATGCTCTTGCGCTCGGGGCAACACATCAGGCCGTTGACGTAGGTGTAGGCGTGGTCTTGCGCCTGCTCCTTGCCAAAGAGAGGGGCGAAGCGCTCGTGGAACTCGACCAGTTGCTCGGCCGCGGTGCGCACGTCGTCCGGTGTCATGGAGGCTCCCTCCTGACCAAGGGGTTGACGAACGAGGCTTCGGCCGATTCTCGTGTGTTGGAATCCCTACTCGTCTATTCTACCAAGAAGTCGCGAATTTGTCTGCGGCTGTAGAACTAGGTCTGACGCCAAAGTTTGTCCCGACCCAGGATCATCAAGTTCCTCGTCGAACTCCACGGTGGTGAATGGGGTCGCGTCCGCGACCGCCATCAGGATCAATCGGCGCGACATCGGCTGGTCCGCTCATGTGCAACGTCCGGTCAGGCAATCATAGACATGATGGAATTAGATCTTCAAATTCGAAGTTGGCAAACGACATCCTCGTCTCATCGGGCGCGAGAAGAATCAAGGTACTGAGGTCGGACTGAACGTCGTCGGGCAATGTGTTCAGGTATTGCCACACTTGCTTGCTACGTTCCACCTTGGTCTTGCCGACGAAAAATGGGTCGATGATCCTGACACGGACGGAGACCGAGTTCTGGCGGTAGATATCGATCTGGGCATCGGGGTGGTCCGCTTCGTAAGCCCGCAGTGCTTCGATGATGCGATCGATGATTGCGTCGGACTTTCCCCGCGGAATGTTGATCGCCATTCAGAGCCTCCCGTCCGCCCATGGGATGATTTGTTCCGCCGCCGACAAGAAGCCTTCCGCTTCATCGGCCCTCAACGTTCGAGGCAGATATCTCAGGTCGGTCGACCAATCATTGACGAGAGTGAATGCCTCGGTGATGACTCGCGGGAATCTCGCCCCTCGGTTCTCAAGGTACTGGGTCCGTAGCCACTCGAAGTCGTGCGCTCTCGCTCCCCGAAATGCGTCGAGCATGGCGCTCCGGGCCGCCGGTGCCAAGCCTTCGAGTATCAAGGCCTTCAAGATGCATTCTACCCCGTACCCCGCCAGGTAGACAGCGCCAGTCGTATGGTCGGCCCGGAGCAGAACCTGTGCGTCATCATGGCGTTGGAATGCGCAACGGTAGTATAGCCGTGCCTCGATTGAAGCTGAGATTGCCATACGATCCGACCTCGCAACTCACGCAACGCCGAGCCCACGAGTCACGTCACGCGATCGCTCCGCGGCCCCGATGTCGGTGTCGAGGAGGCGCTTCATTCGCCGGGAATCGCCCGCCAATGTTCCTCCCGTCGCCGCTTCACATGCAAGCAGAATCGATGGTGGACGCTATTAACAGAAAATGATCCCTTCGCCGTTGAAAAAAACGGCCCGCATTGGGCTTGCAACGCCGCGTTGGCCTTCTCATAATCGCTCGATGCGCGTTCCCGATGGGACGCCGCTTTCCAGTTGTGCGGGAACCGTCTTCGGGACCACACGGAGGGCCCGAGGGCGTTGTCGTCTTTATTTTGTGGTTTCGCTCGTTGTTCCAGACGGACCTCGTGGCGGGTCAGGCGAAGGCAATTCATGGCGGACGCGGTCAAAATCCAGGTGGAAGCGCGTGACCCCCAGAAGAACAAGGGGACGGGCTCGCGGGTCTCTCGTCGTTTGCGGGCGCAGGGACAGATTCCGGCGATCATCTACGGGCACAAGCAGGCCCCGCTGCCGATCGCGATCTCGCGGGAAAGCGTCTGGGAGATGATCAAGAAGTCGACCCACCTGGCCGAGCTGAGCCTGGGCGACACGACCGAGATGGCGCTGGTGCGCGAGGTCCAGTGGGACCATCTCGGTAAGGAGATCATCCACCTCGATTTCGCCCGGGTCAGCGCCGATGAATCGATCGAGACCGAGGTCCGGCTCGATTTTCGGGGCACGGCCCCCGGTGTGGCGGAAGGCGGGGTGCTCGAGCAGCTGCGTGCATTCGATCCCGATCATCTGCCGGGCCAGTGCGATCCCGGATGCGATCCGGGTCGACGTCGGCAACCTGCACCTGAATCAGGCGCTGCACGTCAGCGACCTGACCGCCAGCCTTCCCGAAGGGGTGAAGATCGACGCCGACGCCGATCTTCTGCTGGTGCATGTCACCACCCGGGCCACGACTCCCGAGCCGGCTGAAGGGGGCGAAGGGCCCGTGCAGCCCGAGGTCATCAAGCCCGAGCGCAAAGAGAAGGAAGAATAAGGATCGGCCTGGAGGCGGGGCCAGGGCCAGGGCAGGGGGTTGGTCCGGGGCCCGGCCGCGTTGCCAACGTGGGGTCAGGTTCAGGGTATGCGGAAACTCGTGGTCGGACTCGGCAACCCCGGGAGCAAGTACGAGCAGACCCGGCACAACATCGGCTTCGAGGTGGTCGATCGACTGGCCGAGGGGGGCGCGGGGGTTCGTTTCAGCCGCAAGTTCGACGGCCTGGTCGCCGAGATCGAGATCGACTTCCGCAAGGTCGTGCTCCTGAAGCCCGAAACGTTCATGAACCTGAGCGGCCGCGCGGTTGCCCAGGTGCTCCAGTTTTACAAGATCGAGCGTTCCGACCTCCTGGTCATCTGCGACGACCTGACCCTCCCGCTAGGCAAGCTCCGGCTCCGCGGGTCGGGATCGGACGGGGGCCAGAAGGGACTCCGCGACATCATCGCCGCGGTGGGTAGCGACGCCTTCGCCCGGCTCCGGATCGGGATCGGCGAGCGCGGCCCGATGCGACGCCGCCGACTTTGTCCTGAGCCGGTTCCGTAGCGCCGAGCGGCCGATCGTCGACGACGCCCTGATCCTGGCCGCTCAGGCCGTCGCCGTGTGGACCACCCAGGGCCTCGCCGCCGCGATGAACCGGTTCAACGGGCCCGCTGACAAGAATTCGAATCCGAACGAGAACCCGGGAAAACTGATCTGAAACCGCTCCGGTCCGATCCGGTCCCGCTTTTTTTTGAGGAGGATGCTCCACCTTGTCCGTCAACACCTACGAAGCGATGTTCCTGCTGGACAGTACCAAGGTGGCCGTCTCGTGGGACGAGTCGGTCAAGCATGTCCATGACATCCTGTCGAAGCACCAGTCCGAGATCGTCGCCCATCGCCAGTGGGATGAGCGCCGGCTCGCCTACCCGGTCGAGGGGCACAAGAAGGGAACGTACCTTCTGACCTACTTCAAGGCCGACGGCTCGGCGCTCAAGGAGATCGTCGCCGACTGCCACCTCAGCGACGTGGTCCTCCGCGAGCTGATCCTGAAGGTCCACCCCAAGCTCGTCGATCACCTGGTCAACCAGGCGATGACCTCGAACCCGAACGTGGACGAGGAGCAGGGGCGGGAAGAGGAAGAGGAACGGCCCCGCGGCCGTCGCCGTCGCGACGACTGAACGCGAGCTCTCTCGGCTTCCGGTCCCGAATCCTTGATGCGGGCAGCAGGTTCCGGTTTTGATACTTGTGAACGCAAGCGGAGTGTGGTACTGTTCTGCTAGGGAACAACCGTTTACAAGCGGTGCGAGCCCGAGCGGAGCCGATCACAGAGATCAGATCGCGATCAGATCAGACCGGGCGGCTGGGGTAAGGGGAGGGACCGGGCGATGGCCGATCTGAACAAGGTGTTCCTGATGGGTCGACTGACCTTCGACCCCGAATTACGGTACACGCCGGGCGGCTCGGCCGTGACCGATCTGCGGATGGCGATCAACCGGAGCTGGACGAATCGGGATGGCGAGCGCAAGGAAGAGACGCTCTTCATTGACGTGACCGTGTGGGACCGGCAGGCCGAGAACTGCTGCCAGTACCTGAAGAAAGGGAGCCAGGTCCATATTGAGGGATCGCTCAAGATGGACACCTGGGACGACAAGACAACGGGCGAGAAGCGTTCGAAGATCAAGATCCTGGCCGATCGGGTCCAGTTCCTCGACCGACGCGGCGATGCGGGGGAGATGGGGTCCGAGGCCGATTACCAGTCCGCTCCGTCGGCCGCGCCACCGCGCCGCGGGCCCGCCCCCGGCGCTGGTAACGGACCGGGCCGCGGCTACGGTTCCTCCTCCGGCATGGGAGCGGGACCCGGTCCAGGACCAGGCGCCGGCCCCGCGGGCCGTCGGCCCGCGCCGCCGATGAGCCCCGATCACGACGCCGAGCCCGAGGATGATATCCCGTTCTAACCTGCTCAGCCCAGCCAAGCTAAGGAGTCGAGAGAGTCCCATGGCCAAGATGACCGACAAGAAACCGGCCAAGGCCAAGCCGAAGGTCAAGACCAGCGCGGCCGCCAAGGCGAAGCGCGCCGCCCATGGACATGGCTCGGCCACGTCCACGGCCACGGCGGTGGTCGCGAAGGTTCGCCAGCCCGGCGTCGAGCGTCGGAAGAACCACCCGACCCGGGCCAAGAACGGCCACATGGAAATCATCCTCACCCAGAACGTTCCCCATGTCGGCCACACCGGCGAGCTGGTGAAGGTTCGTCCGGGTTTCGCCCGCAACTTCTTGCTTCCCCAGGGGATGGCCACGTTCGCGACCCCGCATAATCTGCGGATCATCGAGAAGCATCGCCAGCGCCTGCGCGAGCTTGAAGAGGCGCGCCGCGCCGATCTTCTGAACCTGGCCGCCCAGATCGCCCAGCGGTCGATCACGATCGAGGCCAACGCCAACGCCGAGGGCCATCTCTACGGCTCGGTCAACGCCGACCAGATCGCCGCGGCCCTCCGCGCCGACAGCTTCCCGATCGACGCCGAGAACGTCAAGATCGAGGGCCCGCTCAAGGAGCTGGGCCTCTACACCATCAAGCTCTACCTCGGCCAGGACGTCGATACCGAGGTCAAGCTCTGGGTCGTCCCGACCCATACCGAGGAGACCGCCGGTTGAAATTGAGCCTGAGCTGAGCTGAGCTGAGCTGAGGCAAACCCTTTGCGCGGCTCCGCGCCGGATCGCGAGTCTCCTTTCTCGGGACCGCGGGCGTCCCACTCACCTGGAACCGGGCGAGTGGGACGCTCGCGGTCCCGAACCGATACGGAAACCATTCGATTTTTTCTGATGGCCGGAGCGACGCTTTGCCGATACGATTGTACAGATCAGGCTGACCCGCCGCGGTGGGTTCACTGCGCCGCCGTCGCGAGACCGAGTGGGCCTCGATCGAGGCGTCAGCGCACGGAGTCGCACCGGACCAATGGCCGCACTGCACAACGGAAATGGCAATGGAACGGGCAACGGGCCGGGACGTTCGTCGCAACCCGACGGCGGCGCCGGCTTGCTCGCCAATCGTCTCCCGCCCCAGAACCTCAGCGCCGAGCAGGGGGTCCTCGGAGGCATCCTGCTCGATAACGAGGTCCTGCACGACGTCGTCCCGTTCCTGAAGGTCGAGGACTTCTACCGCGACACGCACCAGGTCCTGTACCGGACGATCCGCGACCTGTACGACCTGGGCAAGCCGATCGACGTGATCACGCTGGCCGAGGAGCTGACCCGTCGCGACCAGCTCAAGGCCATCGGCGGCGACGAGGCGCTGGCCCAGATCGTCAGTGGTGTGCCGCATGCCGCCAACGTCAAGTATCACGCCCAGATCGTGCATGAAAAGGCGGTCAGCCGCGAGCTGATCGAGTGCGCCAACGAGATCCTCCGCGACGGCTACTCGAACAACTTCACTGCCGAAGAGCTGCTCGAGTCCGCCGAGCGCCGGGTCTTCAACATCGCCGAGGACCAGACCAAGGGCGACACGGTCGAGCTCAAGGACGTCCTCCAGCACGCGATGGAGCGAATCAGCCTGCGGGCCGAGTCGAAGCACCCGGTCACCGGGGTCGCCAGCGGCTACTTCGAGCTCGACGATATCACCGCCGGGCTTCAACCCGAACAGCTCATCATCCTGGCCGCCCGGCCCAGCATGGGAAAAACCGCGCTGGCCTTGAATATCTGCGAACACGCCGCGGTCGATCTCAAGGTTCCCGTGCTGTTCGTCAGCCTCGAAATGGGCCAGCTCGAACTGGCCGAGCGCATCCTCTGCTCGCGGAGCAAGGTTGACGGCCACAAGCTCCGAACCGGCCAGGGGATTGGCACCAAGGAGCTCAAGCTGCTGGGCCAGGGCTTCGACGCGCTGCGGCTCGCCCCGCTCTTCATCGACGACACCCCCGCGCGGAACATGCTCCAGATCACCGCCAACGCACGGCGCCTGAAGCTCCGCCAGAACCTGGGCCTGATCGTCGTCGACTACATTCAGCTCATCGACAGCGAAACTCACGCGACAGCCGGCAGGAGCAGATCGCCAAGATCAGCCGGCGGCTCAAGACCCTGGCCCGCGAGCTCCACGTGCCGGTGATCGCCCTCTCGCAGCTAAACCGAGCCGTCGAGAACCGCGAGGACCGACGCCCCCGGATGGCCGACCTCCGCGAGAGCGGTGCGATCGAGCAAGACGCCGACCTCGTTCTGTTGCTCCACCGCCCCGAGTACTACGACCCCAACGATCAGCCCGGCGTTGCCGAGCTGATCGTCGCCAAGAACCGCAACGGCGCCACCGATACGGTCAAGCTGTCGTTCCTGAAGCACATCACCCGGTTCGAGAACCTGGCGACGATCGCCGAGCCGTTCGACGACGGCTCGTTCTGATCGTCAAGCAAATCAAAGCGCATCCAGGTCGATTTCCGAGGCGATCGCCAGTGCGGGGTCGTCGGCGGTGCGAAGCGTGGCGAGGTTGGCCTCGTCGCCGGGCTTGAGGATTTCGAGGCGGGGGGATTGGTTGACGGGGCCGGGGACGCAGGCGACGACGTACGACTCGCCGATGACCTTGAGAATCCGGCTACGAATCTGGACCACCAGGGCCGTTCGCTCGTCGATCCCCAGGCCGATCAGGTCGGGGTGGTCGGTCACGACCGACAGGAGCCGGGCCATCCGGTTGCGCTTGAGGAAGTGCTGATCGACCACGGCGCCGGGGAGGAAGCCGAATCCCTGAGCGACCTCGGCCCTGGTCCGGCCGCGCGAGATCATCACCCGGGTCATCACCGCGGCGCCGGCCGAGGTGCCGCCGATCACGCCTCCGCGCTCCAGGAGCGCATTGAGCTGGCGCTCAACCTCAGTGCCCAGATAAGCCGCCGTCAGCGACGTCTGAAGGCCGCCGCCCAGCCAGACGCCGGTTGCCGTTGTCAGGGGCCGGACGAAATCGGCGTCATCGGCCGTCTCGCGCGAGCGGGTATGCAGCAGCTCCAGCGACGCCACCGACGGCCGCGCCTTCCACGGATCGAGCAACGCGCCGACGCCGGGGCTGTCGGCCACCGCGTGCGCCGTCGGGATGACCACGATCCGTGCCCTGGAACCACCCGCCAGCTCGAGGAACTTGTCGCGGACCCGGTCCGGGATCGCTCCCCCGCCGCAGATGACCAGCGATCCGCCGTTCCGACGGAGATCGGACGACGCTTTCGGGAACGCCACCGAGGCTGAAGTGGAAGTGGACGTGGACGCAAGACGAGGCGTGGGGTCGTCGGGAGACGACGCCCAGGCCAGGATCGCCGGATTGGCCACGAAGGTCGCGACCGTCCCCGTCCCCGCGATCATCATGCCATAGAACAGCACCCGGTACTTCCAGGAGGCGGGGCCTGACTCCTGGCCCCCAACCGGCCGGCTCATCATCGTGCCACCTCACCTTAAACGGTCAGAAAATCGGCACGAGCTTCCGACAGTCACGCGGGAAACCTGACCGGGAACCCCCGGTACAAGCCCGAAAACCGTCAGTCCCCCCGTGCCGTTGACATCGTTCGGTTCCTCGCCAACCAACGTGGTCCATCAACATCAAGGCGTTGCGCGGTCAACAGGGCGTGGCCATTCGCCCTGATAGCCGTTTCGCCACACCCTTCACTCGACAGGAGAGGCGGCAACAAAGGAGGACGAGCGGGGGTCCGGCGGAGAGTGGAGCAACCAGCCAAAGAGCAAGAATCGGGGGGAGGATTCTCAAGAGAACTTTAACTCCTGCCATTCTACGATGCAAGGAAGACGGTTTGATCGCCGTTCCAACAAAGTTTGGTCAAAGTCGCGGTCCTCCTGAGAGATCGCCAGATTCCTGGGCTCACTGCCGCATGAACTGCCCAAGGAAGTAGCACAAGACGGGCGATTCAGGCGAGATACGAGCAAACGCAACCGGCGTGCCGAGAAGGCACGCTACCCCCTTGGTCCAGGAAACGCACCGAGCCGGGCAGTTGGCTCCCGGCCCGGCTCGTCGCGAAAAATAAGCTCGCGCGGGCGAGTCGTCCGTGTCACAGCGAGCGGTCGACCGCGGCGGCGATCCGGCGGCAGAGGGCGACCATCTGGCCGAACATGGCGGGGGTGATCGTCTGGGCGCCATCGCTCATGGCGTGCTCGGGGTCGTCGTGGACCTCGACGATCAGGGCGTCGGCTCCCGCGGCCACGCTCGCCTTGCGCCATCGGGATGACCAGCCGCGACTTGCCGGTGCCGTGCGACGGGTCGACAACGACCGGCAGGTGGCTCTTCTCGTGCAGGTACGGGACGGTCGCCAGGGGCAGGGTGAACCGCGTATGGTCCTCGAACGTGCGGATTCCGCGCTCGCAAAGCATGACGTTCGGATTGCCCCGGTCGAGGATGTACTCGGCGGCCAGGAGAAACTCGTCAACCGTCGCGCTCATGCCCCGCTTCAGGAGCGCGGGCTTGCCCGAGTCGCCCACGGCCTGAAGCAACTGGTAGTTCTGCATGTTCCGGGCGCCGATCTGGAGCACGTCGGCGTACTCGGCGACCATGGCGACATGTTCGGGGGCCATCACCTCGGTGACGATCGCCAGGCCGGTCTCGGCGCGGGCGGCGGCGAGCATCTTGAGGCCCTCCTCCTTGTGCCCCTGGAAGCTATAAGGACTGGTCCGCGGCTTGAACGCACCACCGCGCAGGCCGGTGGCCCCCAGATCCTTGAGCTTCCGCGCCAGGCTGATGATCTGTGCTTCGCTCTCGACCGAGCAGGGGCCGGCGATCACGGCGACCCTGGTCCCTCCGACCTCCAGGCCGCGCGCCTTGACGACCGTCCGATCGGATTTCAGCTCGGACGAGGCCCGCTGGTACGGGGCCATGATCGGCAAGACCTTGGCGACCCCCTCGCCCGGCTCCAGGGCCTCGGTCAACCCCGGCCGTTCCTCGCCGATCGCGGCGATGACCGTCTGGTGCGTCCCCTTGATCACCTGGGGGGACAGCCCCAGGGCGTTGATGTGGCCGACCATGTGCTCGATCTGCTCGGCCGTCGCATCCGGTTTCATGACAACGATCACGGTAACCCGTCCTCCCCTGGCGCCGTTTATGGTTTTCGACACGCTGGTCCTGGCATCCCGATCGCCAGAGACCCGCTTGCCGGTCGCCCCGGTCGCGGTCCTCGAACTGTTGTAGGTAGTCACACGAAACACGCACCAAACAAAAAAAGCCTCGGGACCGTTTCCAGGTCCCGAGGCCTTCGTGGATTTCTCTGATCTGGGGAACTGCCCCTTCGAGAGAAGAGGACAGTTGCTTGGGTCTCGTCGGTCCGATCTCGACGAGAAACTTACACAATGCCCCCGGCCCGGCGACCTGGTTGGAACCCGGTAAAGTACCAGGACCATGCCCAGATGCGGTTTTCCGCGAATCGCGCTGCGGAAACCGGAAGCAATCTCGTCACGACCTGCCGTCTCCGTGCCGGGTTTCGATCCGCCCGAGCCCGAGTCTCGTCTCAAGGCGGAAGCCGACCCGAAACACCATCGAAAGAAACCAACATATTCCAATCAATCGGGGCAGGCCAGGTCCGAGGATCTCGGACCTGGCCCATCCGAAAACAAACGCAATCAAAGGATGCGGCTTGCCCGACGGGCAACCCGTCGGCTGCCGTTAGGCGAGCCGCCTCTGGTTATCACTACACACGCGATCACCTCCCTTCGCTAAAGACACCCCGGTTCCGCGGGAGTCCAGCCTCGGGCGGAAGCGGGCCCTAGCCCGTCGCACCACGCTCGTGCGACCCGAGTCAGCCAGGAGTGTGTCGTCCCAGCCAACACTGCCAATATAGCAACTTCGCCCGGTCGATCAACCGTCTAGCCGGGAATCGAAGCGGTTTTTTCCCAGGCTTCACCGAGCGTATTTGTATCTCAATATTTAAGATTGTCGACGATCCGGCGGCCGCTCTCGACCGGTGTGCGGCCCCGATCTGGAACATCGCGGAGATGAGAGTCACAAGAATTCAACTCAAAGAGGTTTCCGGCCCACCAGCACGACCGTCGGGAACGCGAAGCGAATTCCGTCCCCTTCACGGCGGGCGCCGACCCCAAGGCGGTCGCGGCCCAGGTCGGCCTCAAAGATCCGGCGGACCTCCTCGGCCGCGTCGGGACCGGTGCAGGAGGCACCGAGGATCTCGTCGAGACCCACTTCGAGCGAGGTGAGCGCGGTCGTCACGCGCTCCAGACCGACATCGTGGAACAGCTCGATCAGCTCGTCGAGCCCCAGGGCCCGGACGTGAGAGGGGTCGCGCAGCGTCTCGACGTGGTCGTAGACCGAAGCCTGCTCGGCGCTGGTCGTGTACACATCCACCACAACCACCCGGCCCCCCGGCTGGCCGACACGCGTCATCTCCGCGAGCACGGACCGGGGATCGAGCAAGTGATGAAAGCTGTATCGCGTGAAGACCACGGGAAACGACGCAACGGGGTAGGGGAGCGTGGCAACGTCGCCGACCTGCCAGCTCAGGTTTTCGAGCCCGCGCGACCTACCCAGAGCCTGTGCCTGCTCGATCATCGCCGGGGTGATGTCGATCCCGTGGACGTGGCGGGCCACCTCGGCAAACGCACACGCGAGAAGTCCCGGTCCACACGCCACATCGAGAACCGTATCATCAGGACCAATCTCGGCCGCCTCCTGGATCAGGCGGATGGCGTCCGCATTGGAATGCGCCGGGAGCCGGAGGAAGGGGACGGCCATCCGGGTGAACTGGTCCACGATCAACTGGCGCTGGGCGTCGGTATCCATCGTGCTGGCTTGGCCTCGGGTCATGGAGGTGTTGAGGAAGGGTTCAAAAACCCCACAACGGAACAGCACCAAGAGAGACCGGGTGACTCAAAGGTTCGCTTGACCCACGATCGTGGGCACAGGATGAGGTCAGTTTGCCTACCGACTGCCTTGAAAGCCGTCTGCATGATAGGATCGAGTATGATCTGATTTGATGCGTGCGGTGAACTCGGTGGATCACATCAAATAAATCCCTGGAACGATCGACGATGGTTCTCCGTCGGCTTTCAATCCATACGCTCGGCGCGGTACTGCTTGCACGACCGGCCGGCTGGGTCGTGCGATTCCGGCATCGGCTCACAAGAATCCGTCATTTGATCGGATTCATCGCGGTCATCGCCCTGTTCCTCGGCCTCCTGAGCGAGGCCAGGCGGGAGCGTCGATTGTCCGGGAATTACGCGAGAATCGCCAGAAACTCCCAGTTGGAGGCCCGATGGGCCCGCGATGCCAGGGTCTCCTTTCGCCGCATGGCCCTGGAAGCAGAACAACGGGCGCTCACGCTTCGGCCAAGAGACCGGGAGCTCGCGGAGCTCTGGGCGGGCCAGGCGAAAGACCGGCTCCGTGAAGCGGAAGCGGAAAGCATCCGCGCGGCTTATTATCAGAATCTCGCGCGGAAGTACCAGAACGCCGCACGCACCCCCTGGGCACGCGTCGCGCCCGACCCGCCGTTTCCCCGGGTTCCGCACGTCTGGCATTGTGGTTTTTCTGATTCGCTCCCGGAGGAACCGCTTCCTTCCGAGATGCGCTGGTATTCCCAGGACGCCACGGACGAGACCTGGGAGCGAGCGCTGGCCGCGAAGGTCTTCAACCCAGCAGGGAAACCATGAGAAGGGTCTGCAAACGAAGCAATGGGTGTGGATAAGCTCGAGATCGGAGAACCTGGGCTCCCATGACCAGCGTCTTGATCGTCCCGAGATCTATGTCCTCTATCGGTTCGAGCCCCATCATTCCACATCGGCTGCACAATTCATGAGGAAGCCCGAAAACGCGCTTACAGGCGGCCGAATCCCCGTGGATTTCGTCTGTTCTCTCAGCGCCGCCACATGTCCGTTGAGCCACATTCTGAACCAATCGCCCGGCCATGATCTGCAGATGATCAGCCTGCCTTTATATAACGGCGATCCTCGATTCGCTGGGTGCGAATTCTCCGCATGTCTGACCCTTATCCCCGTGTCGCCACGGGCTCATCCGGGGCACCCAGAAGCTTGCTCACGTGGCCCTGGCCCTGGCCTCGGCCGCGTCGAAGGCCAAGCCGGGCGACGAGGATGAGATAGGCGGGGACGAGGACGGGGCGGACGATGAAGGTGTCAAGCAGGACGCCGAACGTGAGGGCGAAGCCGAGCTGGTACATGCGGGCCATTGAACCGCCGAAGGCGAGGGAGGAAAAAGTACCGGCCATGATGAAGCCGCAGCCCGAGATGATGCTCCCAGTGCGGGCCAGGGCCTCGGTCACACCGGCGATCGGGCCGTGGCGGTGTTGCTCCTCGTGGACCCGTGCGGCGAGGATGATGTTGTAGTCCTCGCCGACCGCGATCAACAGAGTGAACAGGAAAATGGGCACCGTCCAGTCAAGCCCCGGAAAGCTCGGGCCGTCGAGATAACCGAAGACGACGTACGCCGCGCCCAGGGTCACGAGGTAGCCGAAAAGGATACTCAGCACGAGGTAAATCGGCAGGAACAGCCTGCGCAACAGGAGGACCAGGACCGTCAGGACACTCGCGGTGACCAGGAGATTGATCCGGGTCCGGTCTCCCTCGGCGATCCGCTTCAGGTCGCGGAAGCTGGCCGTCGGGCCGGTCAGGTAGAGATCGGCCCCGGTGCGGAGCTTCTCGGGCATCGCGGTCCGGATGGCCTGTTCGAGCGTGTCGAGGTGGTCGATGGTGGCGCGGTCGAACGGGTCGATCGTGAGCACGACGTCGAGCCGGGTCACATGATGGCCCAGTTCCCTGGTCGTGCTGATGTAGTGATTGATCGCCCGCCCTAGCACGACCGGTTCCAGAAATGCCGCCTGGACTGGATCGCTGGGAAGAACCTTGCGGGCGGCGGGGGTGATGCCAAGGGGTTTCGTGACACTTCGCAGGTCGGCGATCTTCAACGCGCCGCGTTGCTGGATCAGCCGGTCGGTGAGCGTGCCGATCAGGGCACGCCCCTCCTTCGAGGCGAGATCGACCTTGTCGTTGCGAATCAGGACAGTCAACGGACCGGTGTCGCCCGCAGGGTCGTGACGGGCCAGCAGGTCCATTCCGCGACGGCTGGGGGTGTTGCGTGACAGGTCCTGAACCAGGCCGTAGTTGATCTGGTCGTAGTTCGCGACCGCATGAAAGGCGAGCGGACTGAGCAAAAGCACGGTCAATAGCCAGATCGCGCCGGGCCGCCGCTCGATCGCGCCCCCCACCGGCGCCAGAACCGTTCGAGCCAGTGCGACGCCCCTGGCTGTGAGCCGTCACGCGGGCGAGCCTGCACGTGCCAGGGCCAGAATGCCCGCCGGCCCGCCAGGCGGAGCAGGGCGGGGGTCAGCGTCATGGTGGCCAACAGCATCACAACGAGGCAGAAGGCAATGCCCAGGCCCGCCTCGCGGAACTTGCCGAACCGGGCGACCATGAGAGTACCGATCCCGCAAACGACCGTCGCCGCGCTGGCGGTCAAGGCGGCGCCGATCTTGCCAATGGCCCGGGCCAGCGCCTCGCCAACGCCAGAACGACCCGGCCCGTCCTCAGGCGCACCCAGCTCTTCCAGCTCTTCCTGGTAGCGCGAGATCAGAAAGAGGTTGTAGTCGACCCCCGATGCGTAGGCAACCACGGTGATATACACTTCCATACCCTGAAACGCCCCGATCAGATCGGCTTTCGCCAGCAGCGCCAGGAGCCGGATCGCGACCTCGACGGCGGCGAACAAGGTGACCAGAGGAATCACGGCGATGATCGGAGGCGCGGTAGAAGATCAGCAAAAGGACAATGACCAGGCCAATCGTCCAGTTCTGGATGGCGCGAGCGCTCGTCGCCTCGGCGAGATTGATATCGCGGCCGAGCACGGCGCTCCCCGTCAGCGCAACGCGCAGACCGGCGGGGACCGCACCCTCCTCGTCGAGACTGGTGGATCAGGGCCTCGACCCGGTTGACCACGGAAAGGTTGCGATGAACGTAGAGATCGGTGGCCAGGTCCATCGCCACGAGCGTCGCCTGTCCATCCGCACTGACCAAAAGCGGGCCGGCCTCGCGGTCCTGAAAGCTGCGAATCCGCGTGACCAGCGGCTCCGACCCGGAGTTCGCGCCGGAAGGACCGCGCACCGCCCGGTTCACCTCCGCTGCAATCTTCTCGATACCCGGCTGGAGCCTTTCCGAGATGAATCGGCGATCGTCGTCGCTCAACGTCTTGCCCGACTCCTCGCGAGCCAGCACGACGACCACGCCGCTGGCGGCTCGATCGGCGGGGAACGCCCGTTTGAGCAAGTCCTCGCCCTGGCGGCTCGAAACGTCGCGCGGCAGGAAGTTGAATTCGCCATCCCGCGCGACCTGGTTCCAGGGTGCGCGCGAGTTACCCCAAGCGCCATCCCCAGCCCGATCCACAAGACCAGCCAGATGATCCACGTCCGCGCAATCTGGTGACCTAGACAGATGAACATCTCTGCACACACTCCGAACAGCAGGGTGACTCCGCCAGAATGATGGCCAATCCGGGTTATGCAGCTTGTGCGCCGTTCACCGCGGGCCGGGGAGCGAAGTCACACGGAGCAAGAGAAACACGGAAATACCTAGCGGCCAGCCTCCCGTTCCAGGAAACAGCCCCTGACCTGGAGCCATCTCGAATGTCGGACAAAAGATCCCAGTCAGAGGACGTGAGTACGGTTAATTCGGTAGAGTGTGCCGCGCACCGTCCCCTGTTCCTCGCTCCAGGCGACAATCGGCTCGGCGGCGTGGCGCAGGCCGTGGCGATCGAGCTCGCGGGCCAGGCCTTCGGTGGCGACCCGGTAGGGGCCGGCGATCAGGGCCAAGCCATCAGGGGCGAGCAAGGTCGCCAGCAGGTTCGCCACCAGGGGCACGAGCCGGCCGTTCGTAAAGCACGTCGGCCCCCAGGATCGATCGGTAATCGTCGGTCGGGAAGGTCGCGCCAGTCGAGCCGATCGGTGGCATACCGCGACCGGCTCGAACCCGCTGGCCTCGGCGCTTTGGCGTACGAACTCGAGCGGGGCCGGGTCATAGTCGCTGAAGGTGACATGCCAGCCCCGCTCCAGGGCGACCAGCCCGGCGAGTCCGAGCCCGCAGCCGATCTCCAGCGCCCGACCTCCCTCGGGCGCTCGGGCTCTTGCGCCCAAGGCCTGGGCCAGCAGATAGGCCCCCGGCCAGAGATACGCCCAGTACGGCATGTAGTCGTCCTGGCGGTTCCAGGCCAGGACCCCGGGGTCCTCCAGCAGTCGATCGGGGTCGGCCGGCCGGCGCAAGCTGGACCTCCCGTTCCCCGAATCGAAGCGTCACGACCCGGGTCGGCCCGGCGTAAGTCGTTCCACACGCAAAACTTTGCCTCAACGTTCATTTTTTTCAGATCCCGCCCGGTTTTTGATTGACGATCGTCCCACACCCCGCCTACAATAATCGTTGTTGAGATTGAATCTCAATCGCCGGGACAAGTCCCGGACCTGCCGCTGAGCCGGATGGTCGTGCGGCCTCCCACCCCTGGTCGAACTGACGCCCTCGAAGAGACTTACCCGATGCGTCGAGCCCTGTATCTCGTTCCGCTTCTGGCCTGGTCGTGGTCGTCGTCGTGGTTCCGGGGCGACGACGGCCCAGGCTGGCGAGGTCTCGGTATCCGGCCGGGTGACGATGCCGGAGGTCTGCGCGCCGGAGGTCAGTCCGGCGGTCGTCGACGCTCGAGCCGGCCGGGGCGCCCGGCCGCCGCTGGCTGATGATCCGTCGCGTGGCGAGGCCGCGACTGAGGTCGCCCTGATCAACCAGCGCGGGCTTCAGTTCACGCCCCGGATTCAGGCGATCGCGCTGGGGCAGCTCGGTCCAGTTCGCCAACCAGGATGCCGAGACGCACAACATCCACATCGGCAACGACTTTAACGAGTCGATGGGCCCGGGCCAAGGCCGCGAGTTCACGCCGGCGCGGCCGGGGGTGTACATGGTCCTCTGCGACGTGCATAGCCACATGCGAGGCTATGTCGTCGTGGCTGATACCCGATGGGTCTCGGTCTGCTCGCGGCAGGGCCGGTTCCGGCTGGTCGGCGTTCCCGAGGGCCGCTATGTCCTCAAGGTCTGGCACGAGATGGGAACGCCGCTGGAGAAGGAAGTTGATTGTCGACGCGAACGCCTCCGACGTCGATCTCGGCACGCTGGCCCTGACGGTGCCCGCGGGCGTCGCGAGTAGCGGCATCGGCATCGGTAACGGTAAGAGCAACACCGGTGACCGGCCGCTGGTCGCGGGTGATCGAGTAGATCGGCTTGCTGTTGGCGTCGAGCCTCGACGCGGCCGGCCGGCCCGACGGCTTGAAGCGGGCACGGAAGCTGGCCGAGGATGCCTACTGGGGCGAGTTCGAGGCGTCGGACATGGAAACGGCCGTCCGGACTCATCTCGGCTTCGCCCGCGCCGGCGAGATCGAAGGGCAGTTCCGGGCCATGACCGCCGCCGTCCGCGACGTCGCCCGCAACCAGCAGCCGCTTGATTTCGCCACGGCGCATGAGCCGCAACCCTTCTGCTCGGCCTGCTCAGGGCGGCCGACGACCTGAACCGCAAGGGGGTGACCGACCGGGCCCACCTGGTCGGAACCGCCTCGCCTGCCGTCACGGACCAGCCGGCACTATCGCTGTCCAGTGGAAAACGCCGGCTCGCGACATGCTCAGCTTGCCGCGCTCGAAGCAGGGGCTGGCCCGGGTCGCGCGACCTGGCGGAGCAGGGGGAAGCCGACGAGTCGTCGGCGGCCATGACGGCGGTTTATTTTGACGAGTTCGAGCCCCTGGAGCGGTTCATCGCCGCGCGACAGCCGCAGGACGTGCGTCCGCTCGAAGTCCGCTTCAGCGCGATCCGGGGCGCGGTTGCCGCCGGAACGAAGGGACCGCCGCTTGCAGTCCGAGCTGGCCGCGCTTCAGACCGAGGTCGAGTCGGCCCTGGGGCGCAGCGCCGAGCGGGCCGCCGGCACGTTCGGACCGGCGTTCGCCGCCTCGCTGGTCACGATCGTCCGCGAAGGGGCCGAGGTCATCCTGGTGCTGGCCATGCTGATCGCCCTGGCGGTCAAGACCGGGACGGAATCGGAGACGGAGCCCGGCCCGCAACACTCGTCCCACGCCTTGCGGGCCATCGCCTGGGGCGTGGCGCTGGCGGTCGTGGCCAGCCTGGGCACGGCGCTCGGGCTCAACCTGCTGGTGACCCGGCACAGGGGCGGACCCGGGAGCTGGTCGAGGGGCTGGTGATGCTGGCGGCGGCGGGCGTGCTGTTCTACGTCAGCTACTGGCTGATCTCGCAGAGCGAGTCGAGGCGCTGGCTCGATTACCTCAAGCATCGGGCCCGCCGCGGGGCCGAGCTCGGCGGCCGGCGGCACGCTGGGCCTGACGGCGTTTCTGGCCGTCTATCGCGAAGGGGCCGAGACCGCCTTGATGTACCAGGCGCTGCTGGGAACCCAGGGCCAGTCGCGGGCGGGCCTGCTGGGCCTGGCCGCCGGGCTGGGCGCCGGCCTGTGCGTGCTCGCCCTGGTGGCGCTTCTGGTCCGATCGACGAGCGTCCGGCTGCCGCTCCGGGCCTTCTTCAAGGTCCGGGGTGCGGTGCTGTTCGCCCTGGCCGTCGTCTTCGCGGGCAACGCCGTCTTTGAGCTTCAGCAGTCCGGCCTGCTCAAGACGACCGCCCTGGCCGGTCCCGCGCCGCTCCGCTGGCTCGGCCAGGGGATACCGATCGCTGGGCCTTTATCCCAATCTCCAGACCCTCTCGGTCCAGGCGCTCTTGCTAGCCGGCGCGGTGCTCGCCCTGGTCCTGCTGCTCACCGACCGGCAGGTCGTGGGTGAGCCGTCGCGCGGCGGGATCTCGGGTCGAACCTTGACGCGCGTCTGACTCTGATCGATCGAGTCCAAGAAGAAGGGGAGGATACCTCCGATGCTGAGCCGATGGGCTGGCCCGCTGGTCACGGCCCTGATCATCGGTGGGGTGGCCGTGATCCTGCTCCTGAACCTGAACCTGACCCCGACGGCCCCCACCGGGCCTCCAACATCGGTGACTCCGCACCGACCAGTCACGGTCACACCCGATCCGGCCAGCTCGGTCACGAGGCCGAAGCCGAGGGGGTTTCGCGAGTACCCGATCGGCGACGAGGTCGTGCGCGAATCACATGCGGATCGCGGCGGTCTGGCTGCCACCGGTGGCCATGGAAATGGAAGGGATGCCGGCCATGCCGGCCGCCACGGGGTCGGAAGTGATTCACCTTGAGGCCGACATCAAGGCGACCGAGGGGAACCCGCACGGGTTCGCCAAGGACGAGTTCGTGCCCTATCTGAAGGTCCATTACACGATCACGCCGACCACGTCCTCGGGCGGCGCCGGAGTGCCGATGCGCGAAGGCGACATGATCCCGATGGTCGCCCGCGATGGGCTGCACTACGGGGCGAGCGTGCCGATGCCGACCGCGGGCTCGTATCGTCTCACCTACCGGGTCGAGCCCCCCTCGGCCGGTGGGCTCGGCCGACACTCCGACCCCGCCACCGGCGTGGCTCCCTGGTGGTAGCCGTTCGAGGTCGATTTCGAGTGGGATTACCCGGGTCCGCCGAAATGAAAGCCACGCCATGGAAAAATCGACAAACGGGAATTGAGTTGACACCGGGGTCACGAGCGGTACGATGGAGAAGTCAACGAACCCTCCCCGCGTCGTCCCTGTCGAGACGCCAGGCTTCGGTTGGTGCCGATCTGTCGGCCCCCGACCTGACCTTGAACTCCCACCGTGAAGCTGTCGTCTTCGCCTGTCCATTCATCGGAGCCCTTCCGGTCCGTTGTCACACGGCCGTGCTTGAGGGATCATGAACCGCGCTGGGGTACCCTGGTTCTGCGCCTTCTTCGGGATTCCCGGACTCCGGGAGCTGATCCTGGTGCTGCTGGTTGCGCTGGTCCTGTACGGGCGGAGGGGCCTGTACGTCGCCCGGACGCTCGGCTCGCTCTCTTCCACGACACGTCGTCGACCGGCCGGGGCCGGAGTCCAGGCACGGATGAGGATGAAAACGAAGTCGCAGGCCGAGCCGACAATCTCACCGCGCCTGGTGCGCTGGCTCGAGCGCGACCGGCTCTTCTGGTTCCTGGCCATCCTGGCGGCGTCGGCCATCGTCGCCTGGGTCGTCACCCGAACCCTGATCGTCGCCGGGCCGGAGCGTTCGCACCTGCATTGAAATTGAATCGACTCGAATTGAATTGAATCGAATCCGCCACTTACTTTTTTGAGGAGCCGGAACCATGCTGCCGCTGGCCTTTCTTCCCAACCTGGGGACGACCGAGCTGATGGTCGTCGCGTTTGTCTCGCTCTTGATCTTCGGCAACCGTCTGCCCAGCGTGATGCGGTCGCTCGGCAAGAGCGTCACCGAGTTCAAGAAGGGGGTCGCCGGGATCGAGGAAGACCTCGACCAGGCCGTCGCCGCCGACAAGGCCGAGAAGAAGCCGACCCCGCCGCCGGCCGGCTGATCGAACGTTCCCATTTTTTCCGAACCGAGATGCATGACGGGAGACGCGTGATGTTTCCGCAGCTTGGCATGATGGAGATGCTTGTCGTGATGGGGGTGGCCGTGCTCCTCTTCGGGAAGCGGCTCCCCGAGGTTGGCCGGTCGCTGGGTAAGGGGATCATCGAATTCAAGAAGGGGCTGCGCGGAATCGAGGACGAGTTTGACATCTCGGGCTACAACAACGCCACCTCGTCCCGACGCGACCACGAGCCGGTCCGGTCAAGCGGTAGCGGCACCGCGAGCACGGCCCTGAGCGATGACCTGGCCGTCCCCAAGTTCGAGCCGCCCACCACGCCGCCCATTCCCCACATGGGGTATGAGCCGACCTCGACCCCGGATTGATTTTGATTGATGAGGGCTCAGTGACTCACGGCGGCACCAGCGGCACGAACCGGCGCAGGTGCATTGCCAGGGTATCGGCCACCGATTCGGGCTCGGGGAAAAGCTGGTCCGGGCCCGTGGTTAGGGCGAACGCGAAGGCCTCCTGGCCAAGGTTGACCCGGAAGAGTCCCAGCGGGACCGCTCGCGTCCGGGTCCGCTGGGCACTGACGGTCTTGAGGACCTCCGCCAGGAGGGCGTCGTCCTCGGGTCCGATCGGCTCGGCGGTCAGGATCAAGGCCGTCCAGCCGATCACCAGGCCGCCGGAAAACGTCAGGGCTAATGCCGTGGCCGACGACGATGGGCGGCGCCGGCCCCGCCTTCGGAGCCAGGCTGAGAGTCCCCGCCAGGGGGAAATCGGCCGTTGGCCCGCGCGCCAGCCGGGTCAGCAGCGCCCGGTACGCCACCTTCTCGAACGAAACCTCGTGCGGCTGACGTGCGACGGTCAACACGCTCGACGCCCGCCCCAGCAGCGGTATCCGCGAGAGCCGGACCGGTCGTCGGTAGTAGCGAAGCACTTCCAGGGGAGGCGACATGTACTCCTCGCCCGGCTCGACCACGCTTCCGAGCGTGCCGAGAACCGGGTCGAGGATCGCGAAGAGCTGGTCCTCGGTCATCCTTCGAGCAGCCAGTACAGGTGCGGCAGCGCCTTCTGGAACGGAGGATCGATCCGGGACGACTCGAGCGCGGCGGAGACGCGGCGGGCCGGGTCGATCTCGGGGGCGATCACCATGCGAGGCAGGGTGCAATAATCGGGCGAGTCGATCTCGAGCCGGACCTGGGGCTCGCCTGGGGTCAAGCGGCGGAGCGTGAAACTCGAGGCCGCGGTCGAGCCGGGGCGGGTGGTGAGGGTCACGCCCGCGATCTGCGAGAACGCGATCCTCGACTCGACCCGACTGTTGATCGTGACGGCGATGGGTCCCGTCGGTCCGTCGAACTTCGCCTCGATCATTCCCGAACCGCGCCGGGGGCGGTCCTTCGCGGTCCACCCGAGCTGGCCCGCGAGCCAGGCGGCGAACCAGAGCGCCAGCCGTGGCGGCGCATCGCCCGCGGGGACCAGGGCATCGATGGTGACTTTATCGATCCGGCCGAGCGTTTCGTCATGCCGCGGCGGGTCGAAGAGCTGCGCCACCAGCTCGCGCCATCGGGTCAGGCCGAACCAGGCGGCGTCACGGGCGTACTTGCTGACCGACGGGTCAAGCCCCAGCCGGAGCGCGGCGGGCTCGGTGCCGGGATCGGGGAGATCGAGGACCAAACGCGAGCATTCATCGCCCAGGTCGCGGAACAGGGTCTCGTCCAACCGCGGGTCATCGGCCCACCAGAGGACGAACGGGATATTGGCCTCCAGCAACGGGCGAATCGCGCCCGGCAAGAGATCGACGGCCTCGGTGCCGGCGTGGAGCACGATCCGCTCGGAACAGACCTGAGGCAACCCCGGCGCGGGAAGGTGGCACAGGGCCGAGACCTCGGCCGAGACCTCGCGGCCGGGCTCGACGCCGCGCCGGACCATGATCGTCCGGCAGGGGAACCGGGTCGTCACCGCGTCGAGCGCATCGCGGAGCCGGCCCGCGTCCTCGGGCCGGCCGAAAATCACGAGGTTGGCCAGCACGATCCGGGTGACGTTCGGGTTCTCCGTCGGCGGTCCCCCCGCCCGCTCGGCGGCGGGACCCCAGAGCCGGATCAGCTCGGTCTCGATGTCGTGGAGCTCGACGGGCACGCCCTCGCCTTTGAGGAAGGCGTCACTGGTATCACTGGTGGTCGGAATGGTCGCCATGGGGGGTCAGAGCCTCCGCCAGTGAGACTCGCCGGTCATCAGGGCATCGGCCTCGACGGGTCCCCAGGTGCCGGCGACGTATTGATGGAGCGGGGGCGCGTCGGGGGAATTCCAGGTGTCGAGAATCGTGGTGCAGAACCGCCACGCGCTCTCGACGGCGTCGGTGCGGGTGTACAACGTCGGATCGCCGAGCATCACGTCGAGCAGAAGGCGCTCGTAAGCCTCGGGCGGGGGTACGGCGAACGCGGTGCCGTAGCGGAAATCCATCCGCACTTCCTGGAGCCGCCTGCCGCGAGCCTGGCACCTTCGCCTGAAAGGCGAGGCTGGCGCCTTCGTTGGGCTGAATCCGCAGGACCAGGACGTTCGCCCCGTCGGCTTCCTGGGTGTCGATCTCGAAGAACGTCGTCGGCGGCCGATGGAACTGGATCGCGATCTCGCTGGCCCGCTTCGGCAGCCGCTTGCCGGTGCGAAGGTAAAACGGCACCCCTGCCCATCGCCAGTTGTTCAAGGTCACCCTCAGGGCAACGTACGTCTCGGTCATCGAGTCGGGCTTGACCCCTTTTTCCTGGCGATACGCGGGGACCTCCTTGCCCTCGATCGAACCTCCCGAGTACTGGCCTCGCACCACGTTCCTGGCGACGTCGGCGGCGGTCCAGCGGGGCAGGGCGTCAAGCACCTTGGCGCGCTCGTTGCGAACCGCGTCGGCCGAGAGATCAACCGGCGGCTCCATCGCCACCAGGCAGAGGAGCTGCATCAGGTGGTTCTGGATCATGTCCCGCAGGCGCCGGAGGTGTCGTAGTATCCGCCCCGGCCTCCCGCCATGCCGAGCTCCTCCGAGACGGTGATCTCGACCGACGCCACGTGCCGTCGGTTCCAGATCGGCTCGAAAATCGCGTTGCCGAACCGCAGGGCCAGGATGTTCTGGACGGTCTCCTTGCCGAGGTAATGGTCGATCCGGTAGATCTGGCTCTCGTCGAGCACCTGGGAGATGTCGCGGTTCAGCGCCCGGGCGCTGGCCAGGTCGCGGCCGAACGGCTTCTCGATCACGACCCGGCTCCAGGGCGTTTCCTGCTGCGCCGGGTAGATCAGGTCGGCCTTGCCGAGCTGCTCGATGATCGTGGCGAAGAACTCGGGGATGACGGCCAGGTAATACAGCCGGTTGCCGCGAGTGCCGTGCGACTGATCAAGCTCGTTCGAGCCGCTTCTTGAGCTCGGCATAGCCGGCGGGGTCGTCAAAGGTGCCGGAGACGAACGCCGAGGTGGCTGGCGAACTCGGGCCATGCGCCGGAGAACTCGGCGCCCAGGGTCTTGGAGAGGCTCTTCTCGTACTCGCTCCGGAGGTCGTCGTCGCTCCAGTCGCGGCGGGCAAACCCGACGACGGCAAACTCGCCGGGGAGGTTCCCCCCCGCGCCAGATGGTAGAGAGCCGGCATCAGCTTACGATGGGCCAGATCGCCGGTGGCCCCGAACAGGACCACGACGCATGGCTCGGGAACCCGCGTCCGCGGCAAAGCCTCCCGCAACGGGTTGCTGGCTTCGGGGACGCCCTGGGAATGCGACTGCGAATCCGTCATCCGCGACAGCTCCGGTTCCAGAACAAACAGGTTCCGTCCGAGAGGGTTCCCTCCCCGTGCTGGCCGCCTCAGCCGTCCGGGGTGGCGTCCGGCGTCACACGTTTTTCAGAGTTTACGGGCCGGGCGCACCGACAATCAACCCACAACCCGGACATCGACGGCCGGCGGAACCGTCGCGAGCGAGCCGGCTGGGGAATTCCCAAACGCCGGGGCAGCGTGGTAAAACCTGAGGGGGTCCTCGCCAGGTCCGGTCCGGCCAGGGCAAAACGCGATCCGCCGGACCCGCTGGACTTGTTCCGTTTTTTTGGAATTCCTCGCCAATCAGGTCGTCCCGTCCGAGAAAGGGATCGTTCCCGTGGCCGAACCGCACACAATCGACCTGGCCGCCCTGCGGCCACGTCTGGAGCGGGCTTTCGACTTCGCAGCCCAGCAGGTCCGCGCGACGATCGAGCGCACGCCCAACTATCTTCCCGATCTACACCGTCGGCGGCAAGTGGCAGCACGGCGGCGAGCTCTGGACCGACTGGTGCGCCGGTTTCCACGCGGGAATGATGTGGCTGATCGCCCAGCGCACCGGCGACCCCTGGTGGCGCGAGCAGGCCGAGCACTACTCGCGGCTGATCGAGCACAAGCAGCACGACCGCGACGTGCACGACCTCGGCTTCATCTTCCTGAACACCTACCTCCCCTGGTACGAGCGCGACCGGCGACCCGCAGGTCCACCAGGTCCTGATCACCGCGGGGCGGACGCTGGCCCTGCGATTCAATTCCCAGGGGACACTACCTCCGCTCGTTCGTCGCGCCCGAGAGCCTGTTCATCGACATCATGATGAACGTGCCGATCATCTTCTACGCGGCCCGCGAGACCGGCGACCGAACGCTCTACGACATCGCCGTCGCGCACTGCCGGACGACCGAGCGGACCCTCGTCCGGCCCGACGGCGGCACGGCTCATGAGGGGATCTTCGACCTCGAGACCGGCGCAGTTCCTCCGCCAGACGACCCACCAGGGGCTCCGGGGCGACTCCGACTGGAGCCGCGGCCTGGCCTGGTCGCTCTACGGCTACGGCACGGTTTACTCGTACACGAACGACCCCGCCGACCTTGCGGTCGCCGAGCGGAACGCCGACCACTTCATCGCGCGCTGCCCGGACAACATGGTCCCCCCCTGGGACTTCGACGTTCCCGCAGGTCCCGACCGGATCGACGACAGCTCGGCCGGCGCGATCGCCGCCTCGGGGCTCTGGAACCTCGCCGATCTGACCGCCAGCTCCGACCCCGATCGTCGCCGCCGCTATCGTGCCGCAGCCCTCACCGATCCTCGATCGCTCTGCTCCGACGATTACCTGGCCGCGAGCGACTCCGGCTGGGAGGGCGTCCTCAAGCACGGCGTCTATCACTTCCACAAGAAGCTCGGCGTCGACGAATCGGTGATGTGGGGCGAGTTCTTCTTCCTCGAGGCCGTCGCCAAGGCGCTGGGCATCCGGGTGCGGACCCAGGGCTGATCTATCAGGCCGGGCCGGACCGATACGAAACGGACCGATCGTGCCGCCGACTTCTCTATCCGATCCTGTTCCCTCGTGACGGAGACACCTCTCATGACTCAAGACGACCGCACGGAGCGGGAGTGGGATCAGGACGATGATGAGGTCGAAACAGCACCCGCTCCACGCACGGGGCGTTTATCGCCTTCGCCGGGTTCGAGCCTGACGATCATCACCCACGAGTTCGGAAGACGACGAGGACATGGGCGATGACGACGACGATGATGATGACGAAACGGATGAATTCGCTCGAGCTTGAATCCGATTTTGACGACGAGCCGCGGACGGTCCTGATCACCGGGGCGTGCGGCAACATCGGAAGCAAGCTCCGAGCGGCGTGGGGTGATCTCTACGACCTGGTCCTGCTCGACATCGCCCCTTCCCCGGACGATCCCGAGGTGATCCGGGCCGACCTCGCCGATCTCGACGAGGACTGGCTCACCCACTTTCACGGCATCGATACGGTGATCCACCTGGCGGGCAACGCCGACGACGCGGCCGCCTGGGAGGACCTCGAGCGTCCTAACCTGGACGCCCTGGCCAACGTGCTCTCGGCGGCGGCGCTCGGGGGAGTCGAGCGGTTCATCTTCGCCAGCTCGAACCACGTCATGGGAGGCTATCGCGAGCTGGGCGACATGCGGATCACGCCCGACCTGCCGCCTCGCCCCGACGGACCCTACGGCGCCACCAAGCTGATGGGCGAACGCCTGGGCCGGAGCCTCGCCCGCGCCTTCGAGATGAGCTTCGTGGCCCTGCGGATCGGCTGGGTCCAGAACGGCGCCAACCGCTCCGAGACCCTCCCGGACGAGTGGTCGCGCGGTCTGTGGCTCTCCGACGGCGACCTCGTCCGCCTCTTCGAGGCCGCCGTCGAGGCCGATCTCGGCGACCTCGACTTCGCGATCGTCAACGGCATCTCCAACAACCGAGGCTCGCGCTGGGACCTCACCGCCACAGCCAACCTACTCGGCTTCGAGCCCGAGGATGACGCCTATTCCGAGGAACTCTGAAATCACCATCCGCCGACCGCCGATTCGCAAATCGGCGTCATCGGCGGATCGGTCTCCTCGGCTTCGCTCAGCGGTTCAGGATCACTTTGGGGGATCGACCCGGGTCAGCCTGCGGGTCGTGGTCGTGTCGGTGCTCTGGGTCAGCTCCATGTCGCGGGAAAGCCCCCCGGCGCCGGTCTTGATGCTGATCTTGGAGCCGACCTCGAGCGTGTCGTGGATCGACGAGCCGACGATGTGACCCGCGGCGTTGTCGAAGAGATAGGAACCGCTTGCTTTCTGGGTCCGGATCTTGAGACCGCCGGGGTTGGGCTCGGCGGCGTCGGGCTGAATCTCGACCTTGGAGTCCAGGCTGATCTTGATCGCGCCTGGGCCGGTCCCTGCGGCCTGATCGGGACCGTCGTAGCGGTAGGTCGAGGCGATGACGACCGTGCCAAGGGGCGGGACGACGTTCCTGGTCTGCCGGGTCCAGGTCCCTCCAGGGGCCAGTTCGTCACGCGGGAGGATCAGGCCCGACTGGGTGATCTGCTCCTTGAGCCCTTCCTCGGAGAACATCGCCCCGGCACCCGCCGCGGCCGGCCCCAGTTCGCTGAGGGCCTTGGTCACCTGTTCCGGGACGCGGATGTCGGTCGGCTCTCCCAGAGCCGACATCTTGAACCGGATCGGAGCACCGATCATCGCCTTGAACAGCGGAACGCGGCGTGGACGCGAGCAGCCCCTCGGGCTCCTTCCCCGCTTGAGAGTCAAAGCTATAGGAACCGACCAATCCCTCGACCTGGTCGCGTATCCGATCGAACGTCTGGGTGACTTCCGCCATCCCTGAATCGTCCACACTCTGGACCGACCAGCTCAGGTCGATCGTCTGGGTCAGCGTCGTCTTGATCTCCTGCCCGCCGGGAATTTTGGCCGTCGAGAGTGTTTTCTGTTCCATCACGTAACGAAGCGTCTCGCCCGGGTGAAACTTCCAGGCGCAAACTCTCACCCCGCCGGACCCGACAATACGGCCAGCGCAACCGGCACGATCGACAACAGGACGACGAGCCGGCTCGCCGATAGCATGGCTCTCAGGCTCCAGATCGGGCTCGGACTGAGACGTTTCATCACTCGCTCCTTCGTTCAAGATCCAGGTCAGCCGGCTCGTCAAGGTTGGGAGCCGATCTCCAGGACGCTGAGCATAGCCGCCAGACGTCCAAAAATCATTAATCAAGGCCGGCCCCGACATCGCCTGACGCACCGCACTCAATTCTCTCGCTCAACTTGCTCGTCACGCAGCAGCAGCCACAGCGTCAGGAAGTCATAAACGGCGTGGGCGACGATCACGGTCAGGAGATTCCCATTGAGAATATAAATGCCGCTGAGATACGTTCCTAGCACGGTTGCAAGCGCCACATAGCCTAGCGTGATCGGATGGAGCAACCCGAAGACGAGGCCGGCCACGCCCCAGCCGATCCAAGTGCCCAACCATCGGCTGAGCAGGCCCTGGAAGACACCCCGAAACAAGAGCTCTTCGCCCACGCCGGCCGCGACCGCGATCAGGAGCAGGTCGGGCCATGTGCAAACTCGCAGTATCGGCCGAGCCTCGGTATCGATGAATCGTTTGATCGACCGGAACGGCCCGACCGGCCAGGTCTGGCCGATCCAGTAAAGAACGAGCATCGGCAGACTCGCAAGTACGCCGTGGACGAGGTCCTCTTCACGCCATGCAAAACTACCCAGCGCCGGCTCGCTGAACAGCCAGCCCAGCAAGACCGCTAGCGGTGCCAGGCTTGCCTCGAATAGAACGATCAGGATGATCAACATCCTCGCCTCAAACGGCTCAATCGAACTGAGTCCCGGATCCAGATCCTCGATCATCAACCCTCCACTGCGGGCGATACGGTCGGTACGATAACGACAGAAGACCGCACCTCAACTCATGGTCTAGCGCACGGTGGGGTATCTGGGATCGAAAGCACACACACCCTAACGGTCGATCATCTCCGTTGTCGAGAGCATGAGCGATTATCATGCTTTGTCTCGTCAACGCCAGACCCTGTGTTTCCTAACGGACGACGGTGCAGCCCGCCCCGGCATCGTGGAGAAACCGCCCTGCTATGAGCGCCTCCGGCTCCCCCTCCCCAGGATCCCCGTTTCCCTGGAAACCACGCGTCAAGGTCTGGTTCGAGGTTGAAGGCGGCGGCTACAGCTTCGGCTTTGGTCTGATCGCCATCCTTCAAGCCGTCGACAAGGCCGGCGCCATCAAACAGGCGGCCGAAGACCTCGGCCAGAGCTACCGACATGTCTGGGGCCGGATCAAGGAAGCCGAGCAGGGCCTCGCCACCCCGCTCGTCATCACCCATGTCGGCGGCCAGGGGTCCCAGGCGCAGCGAGCTCACCGACGCCGCCCGACGCCTCATCAACGACTATTTCATCCTCCGCAACCACATGGTCGCCGCCATGGATCTCCTCCGCAACCCGTGACCCACCCACTCACCCCTTGCACCCCTCACACCCGCCCCTTAAACTCCTTCTCGACGTAATGGCACGACCTTGCGAATTGCAAGACTGTACCATCAGACTGAAGGGGCTCCTGGGGAGGCTCGACCTTGAGAGCAAAGCGGCATCGCGGATTCACATTGATCGAGCTGCTGGTTGTCATCGCGATCATCGCGGTCTTGATTGCCTTGCTGCTGCCGGCGGTCCAGGCGCGCGCGAGGCGGCGCGGCGGAGCCAGTGCGTCAACAACCTGAAGCAGATCGGCCTGGGGTTGCACAATTATCTGAGCGCTCAGGGGGTCTTTCCGCCAGGGCGGATCAACAGCCACATCGCGGGGCAGGGCAATTGCTGGGGCCTGTACGCGCAGATGCTCCCCCAGCTCGAGCAACCGGCCATCTTCAACGGATTCAATTTCCAGCTCGCGCCGGAAGTCGAGCCGTCACTGAGCTCGGCCCTGGCGAACCAGACCGGATACCAGTCGTTTCTGAACACCCTGATTTGCCCGTCCGACTCGGCGCCGGTCCTGATCACGGTCGGGGGCTCGTCGTACGCGACGCATAACTACAGCATGAACGCCGGCTCGATGTACTCGGTCGTCCAGAATCCGGCGAGCCCGCTCACGGGGGCGCCCAACGGTCCCTTCTTCGAGAACTCGCGGGTCTCGACCGCCGACGTCACCGACGGCACCTCGACCAGCGTCGCGATCAGTGAGACCGTTCGATCGACCCAGAGCTCGACCTTCGCCAACGACCCCTTCGGTGTCTTCCTGGTCACCGGGAACAACTCCACGACCGGGCCGCCGATCAGCTCGGACGCCGATTACGTCTCGAAGTGTCTCAGCTTGCCGCCGACGACCAGCCAGTTTCAGAACACACGCGGCGTCCGATGGCACTACGGAGCGCCAGGGCACACGATGTACAACCATCGACGGCCCCCGAACGACAAGCGGTATGACTGCCGGGGGGGCCTGCCGCATAGCGACAAGTCGGACCCGAACTGGAACTACCTCTCGCTCAACGTGACGGCCCGGAGCAGGCATCCCGGCGGCGCCAACTCGTTGTTCCTGGACGGCCATGTCCAGTTCATCAAGGATTCGGTCAACGTGGTGACCTGGCAGGCGATCGGTAGTCGGAACGGTCAGGAGGTCGTCTCGGCCGACGGGTTCTGAGAGCGGAGGCTCAGCGGGTCATGACGCCGACGCCGCTGCCGGGAAGCTCGGCGAGGCTCATCGTCCCTTGATGGATGCCGTTGCGCCGGACGATGTAGAACTGAAGCGCCTGGGCGCTGGCGACCTCGGGCTGCCGGAGGATGAACAGGACATTGTCCGGTCGGATCGTTTCCCAGTGCCGCAGGCCGACGTTCATGCCGACGAGAATGTCGCCCTTCTGGATCAGGGCGCGGGCGGCGAGGCTGTTGGGGGCGACGGACTGGACATACAGTCCGCCGCGAAGCTTGGCGGAGGCGGCGGTGACGTATTCGGGAGACACCGGCTGGGTCTTTACGCCCAGCAGCCGGTACACCTGATCGGCGGCGTCGGCCGGGCTGACGGCAACGGCCGCAACCGCCGGACGCGCGGGCTGGGCACCGAGCGCCCGGACCTCCAGGTCGATGGGCTGTTCCTTGCCGTCGCGCCGGACCAGCACGCGCATCGGGTGGCCGGGGGGAACGTCGAGCAGGGCCCGCTCGATATCGAGCGGGGTGTTGATCGCCATCTCGCCAATCCGCGTCACCTGATCGCCGGGCCGGAACCCCGACGCCTCGGCAGGACTGCCGTTCTGGACCTCGGCGAGGACCACCGACCGGCCTGAGCTTCCGCTCGGCAGGGTCTCGCCCGCGACCAGGCCGTGCCAGGTCCGCGCCAGCCGTCGTGTGCTCATCATCTCGGTCGCCACGACCTTGACCTCGTCGATCGGCAGGGCGAAGCCGATTCCCTGCGCCCCGCCCGGACCGCGACGTTGATCCCCACGAGTTCGCCGTCGAGATTGATCAGGGGCCCGCCCGAGTTCCCGGGGTTGATCGCGGCGTCGGTCTGGATTAGGTTGCGGTAGACCTGCTCATCCGAGAGCGTCACGTTTCGCTTCAGGGCGCTGACGATCCCGACGGCAACCGTATTCTCGTAGCCGAAAGCGTTGCCGATCGTGATCACCGACTCGCCCAGCTTCAGGTCGGCCGAGCTGCCGACCGCGACCGCCTGGAGGAGCCGGCCGGCGTCGATCTTGAGCATCGCCAGGTCCATCGTCTCGTCGTACTGGAGCACTCGCGCCGGGTAGCTCGCTCCGTCGGCCAGATGGACCTCGATCCCCTGGACCTTGTCGACGACGTGGTGGTTGGTCAGGATGTAGCCCCGGCCGTCGAGAATCACGCCGGTCCCCATGCCGCTGACTCGCGGACGCGAGGTCTCCTCGGCCGAGAACGGCCACCGGCTCGACGACGCGGCCTTCTTCTCGCTCGTGATGTTCACGACGCTGGGCAACGCCCGATCCACCGCCTCCACCACGGGCGTCCGCCGGTTCGCGCTGGCCCACGCCCCGTTGGACGCCGCGAGCGGCCCCAACAGGACCATCAGCACCACAATCCAGCATCGCCCCCGGTCTGGTCGCGTCACGGGTTTGGGCTGTGGCACGGTGTCCGTCCCCAACTTGGCCGATCTTGATCCTGGACGACGAATCCACCTGCGAAGGTGTGCGTCCGACCTGTCTTGGATCGGTTCCCTCAAACACCGTCTTGAACGCAGACCCCCGGCTTTAACAAGACCGCCAGCCTTTTCGTGCTTACCAGCACATCTTTCCCAGACCGCACAACAGGGGCAGCCGGGAACGATTGACACGGCGCGCCGGCGGCCGTTAGGCTGCGCTCTGGTCATGCACGCCAGCCAAACGAGGGTCAGTCCGATGCCCGAGAAATCACCCCGCCGCCTGAAGCTCGAGCAGAGCCTCGCCGAGGACCCGGCCGACACCTTCCTCCGCTACGGATTGGCGGTCCAGTGCCTGCGCGAGGGTGATACCGATGAAGGGCAAAGCCGGCTCAAGGCCCTGATCGACGACCACCCGGAAGACCAGGTCGCGGCCTATCAGCAGCTTGGCCAATCGTACATCGAGGAAGGTGCGACTCGAGCAGGCCGCCGCCACCTTGCGGACTGGGATCGCCAAGGCCCAGACGCGCGGCGACTGGCACGCGGCCGCCGAGATGGAAGGCTTGCTCGCTCAGATCGGCTGATGGGCATGGACTGGCCGTCTCGTCGTTCGACGACCCTGATTCCCTCCTTGGCGGAGCCCCGATGCCTGCGCTCTTCACCTTCCCCAACCGGATTCTCTTCGGCGAGGGGGCGCGGGCGTCCCTGGCCGGGGAGCTCGCCAGCCTGGGAGTCAAGCGTCCCCTGTTCGTGACCGACACGGGACTGCTGGCGACGGGCCTCGTTGACGAGTTGATCGACCGGAGCGGCCTCGAACGCGACCGCGTGCCGGTCTTCGCGGACGTTCAGCCCAACCCGACCGAGGCCGACGTCCTCGCGGGCCTGGCGCGCTACCGGGACGAGGCATGCGACACGGTGGTCGGCCTCGGCGGCGGCAGCCCGATCGACGCCGCCAAGGCGATCCGGCTCCTCGTCACCCACCCCGGCCGCCTGGCCGATTACGACCTGACCACTGGCGGCTCGGCCCGGATCACCGCCGACCTGCCTCCGATGGTGGCGATCCCGACCACCTCCGGCACCGGCACGGAAGCAGGCCGCGGGACCTTGATCCAGCTTCCCGAGACCGGCCGCAAGACGATCGCGCTCAGCCCTCACCTGCTGCCAAACCTCGCGATCTGCGACCCCGAGCTGACGTACGGCCTCTCCCCCGAATTGACCGCGGGGACCGGCATGGACGCCTTGACCCACTGCATCGAGAGCTACCTCTCGACGACGATACACCCGATTTGCGACGGGATCGCCCTGGAGGGCCTGCGCCATGTCTCGAAAGGGCTGGAGGCGGCCGTCCGCGACGGCGGCGACACCGAGGCCCGCGCGTCGATGATGATCGGCGCCTTGCTGGGCGGCATCAGCTTCCACAAGGGCCTGGGCGTGGTTCACTCGCTCTCACACGCCCTGGGCGCCGAGGGCCGGGCGCATCACGGCACCTTGAACGCAATTCTCCTGCCGCACGCCCTGCGGTTCAACACCGCGGCCGACTCGGCCCTGCGTCGGATGGCCGAGCTTGCCGGCCGGATGGGCCTGGGCCGAAGCAGTCACGGCCCGTCCCACCTGATCACCCTCACCGAGCTCGTCCTGGCGCGTCTCCCCTTACCCCGTCGCCTCGGCCAGGTCGACGGCCTCCGCGCCGACCGGATCGGCGAGTACGCCCGCCTCGCCATGCTCGACCACTGCCACCGGACCAACCCCCGTCCCTGCACCCAGGCCGACATGGAAGACTTGCTCCAGCGGGCGTGGTGAAGCCTCCGAGCACCGCGCCGCGCCGCGCCGCGCCGACAACCACCGATCCATGCCCGTAGGCTCAGGATGTCGGGGGCTCCGTTGAAGCAAGCACGCCTCCGGTCTCCATGGAGCACTGACTCGTGAAGCGATTGAAGCTGGCTCCGTCTGTCCTGACGGTCATCATCGTCGTCGCGATGATCGCGCTGTCCCGGCCGCGGAATGTGGGCTCGGGACAGGCCGCGGCTCCGCGGCCAAGCGAACCGGTGGAACAAGGGCTGGGCCGGTACTTTCCCAACGCCGATCGTGGACCAGGGGCGGAGTGATGTCAGCAAGGAGCTCGCCCCGCTCATCGACCAATTCAAGAAAGAGCATAACCCGAAGTAGGCGACTCGTATTCTTGTCCTGAGCAACGCACCGGAAAAACCCTCCCTGGCGGGGCCGGCCGCGATCGTTCACGGCGATAGCGATTTCCAGAGATCGCCAGCAATACAACCAGGGCCCCTTGGCATCACGCAAGAGAGAAGTGACCTTCGTTCACGCGGCCTCAGTAGGACCTGGGTCGGAACCCATCCGATACTGGTGGCCGACATCGACGAGGAAGCCGCCGGGTGCGCGAAAATAGAAGGTCCAGGCGCCGTGGAACTCCCGCGCAGGCTCGACGTCGAACCCGGCGGTTGTCAAGCGCTGATGGATCGCATCAACCTGTTCGCGGCTGTCCTGCATGAAGCCAATGTGGAACGCGCCGGGGTATTCGACCTCGGTGGCCTTGTCGAAGTTGTTCAAGGTCAAGACGAACCCGGAATCGTCGGTCAGCACGGCGAGCGCGCCGCGGCCGCGATCGGCGACGCAGCGAAACTCGAAATAGGTCTCGAAGAATTTGCGGGTCTTCGGAACGTCGGGGACCGTGAGGTTAACGTGATTCAGCCGCATCGTAAAACGCCTCCCAACGGGAGTCATGAAAAAGGGGTGTCGAAATACACTGATTGCGAGCACACGGCCATCGAAGCCGCCTTGCCCCGGCGCCCTGGGCTTGCGAGAATATTATCGGTGTGAACCGTTACAGTCAATAATGATTTTTTGGAGAAACGAATGGCCCGGTCGCGCATCACGAGGACATCGCCATCGGCTTCACCGGAGCAAGCGCCGGAGGCCAGGGGGGAGCTTGCCTTCTTGCTATCGCAGGTAGGTGCGCACGGTTCGGCCCGATTTGCGGAACGGCTAGCGCCGCTGAATTTGACACCGTCGCAGGTGGGTATCCTGGGGGTGATCGAGCGGGCGGACGGTCTCAGCCAGCAAACGCTGGGAGAGACGCTGGGGCTATTTCCAAGCCGGTTGGTGGGGATGCTCGACGAACTGGAACAGCGCGGCCTGGTTGAGCGGCGGAACAGCCCTCGCGACCGCCGATCGTACGCGCTCCACCTGACCAGCGCGGGGCATGAGATCCTGGAGCAAGTCGGACATATCGGGCGTGCGCATCAGGAGTCGCTCTGCGCGGCCCTCGATGAGCCGGAGCAGGCCCAGCTCGCCGATTTTCTCAGGCGGATTGTCGCCGAGCAGCAGCTCACACCAGGCGTTCACCCGGGTTATCGCCGGCTAGGCAAGCCATAACGATGAATTCAATGATTTCAACAGATTTTGGCACGACAGACCAACCCTTCTTCGCGACACGCGCCGACCCGGTCGCGATTTGAGAGCCCTTACCCTATTTATTTTGAATTCGAATGATTGCTCTCGGCCCTCCGTTCGGCAAGAATGTCCACACCGGGATCAGATCGATGCGACGAGGCGAGGCGTGAAGATTTCTCGTCTCAAGCACGTTGGGGAGAAGCGATCGATGACGGAAACGCGTGAGGGTGACGAGACGACACAGGCCACGGAGGGTTCGCGGCGGGAATTCCTAACGATGGCAGGGGGGGCAGCCCTGGGACTGGGCTTCCTGGTTGTTCCGCCTCACGTGCTGGGGGGTGCGGGGCATGTCGCGCCGAGCGATCGGGTGAACGTCGCGGGCATCGGCGTCGGCGGCATGGGGGGTGGCGACATCGCCACGCACGCCCGCAACGGCGCCAACATCGTCGCCCTTTGCGACGTCGATGACGCGCGCGGCGCGGGCTCGTTCCAGGCGTTTCCCAGAGCGCGTCGGTACAAGGATTTTCGCGAATTGATCGACAGGGAGGCTGGCTCCATCGACGCCGTCTCGGTTGGCACGCCCGATCATATCCACGCCGTTGCCGCGATGGCGGCGATCCGCGCGGGCAAGCACGTCTATTGCCAGAAGCCGCTCACCCACACGCTTCGCGAATGTCGCGAGCTGACACGGGCCGCGCGGGAGGCAGGCGTCGCCACCCAGATGGGCAACCAGGGGCACGCCACCGAGGGGGCGCGGCTCACCAACGAATGGATCAGGGCCGGAATTCTCGGCGAGGTCCGCGAGGTCCACGTCTGGTCCGACCGACCCGGCCGCCTCTGGAAACAGGGAATCGGCCGGCCGATCGACACGCCCCCCGTCCCCTCGTCGCTCGACTGGAACCTGTGGCTCGGGCCGATGCCAGAGCGGCCCTATCACCCCGCGTACGTCCCCGTAAGCTGGCGCAGGCTGGCCAGACTTCGGCACCGGTGCGCTGGGCGACATGGGATGCCACATCATCGATCACCCCGTCTGGGCGCTCGACCTCCCCGCGCCGTCTTTCGTCGAGGCCCGCGTGACGAGCGAAGGGTCGTTCCTCGATGGCGACCGGCCGAACTTCGAGACCTACCCGCTCGCCGCGATCATCACCTTTGAGTTCCCCGCGCGGGGCGCTCTTCCCCCGTGCGGATGACCTGGTACGACGGCGGCTTGATGCCCGCGACCCCCGCCGAGATGCCGGCGGGCCATCGACTGCCGGACAACGGCGTCCTCTACGTCGGCTCGCGCGGCAAGATGTACCACGGGTCCCACGGCGGCATGCCCGAACTGCTCCCCGCCTCGCTGCTCGACGCGGCTCGGGCTGTCCCGAAGACGATGGAGCGTTCCCCCGGCCACTACGAGGAATGGCTCCTTGCCTGCAAGGGAGGCCCGCGGCCGGTCTCGAACTTCGACTACGCCGGGCCGCTCACCGAGATCGTCCTCCTGGGCGTCCTCGCCCTCCGCGCTGCGGGAACCCGCCTGGAATGGGACGGCGCAAGCCTCAAGGTCAAGAACGCCCCCGAGCTCGACCGATTCATCCAGGCCGAATACCGCAAGGGCTGGACGCTTTGATTCAAGATGATCGGACCGGGAGATTCCACCATGCGCCGACACCGAGCCATCGCGTTCCTGCTATTCGCATTCGCCATCACCTTGCCTCCCACCGCGACGCGGGGGGCGGACAATGCGCTCAGCGAGCAAGAAACGAAGGAGGGCTGGCTGTTGCTGTTCGACGGCCGGAGCACCCGGGGCTGGATGTCGCCCTCGGGACGGCCAGCGGGACCGGAACACGTTCAGGGGGACAGCCTCAACCCTCACCCGTGCGACTACATGCTCGTATATGAGAAACCCGTGAGCGACTTCGAACTCGCCCTCGACTTCAAGATCAGCCCGGGGTGCAACACCGGCGTCTTCGTGCGGACAGCACCCTGACTCCCCGCGCCGGGCGTGACGTGGGCTACAATGGCCTGGAGGTGGCGATCGACGACACCCGCGGCGCTGGCTATCATGACACCGGCGCGATCTACGATCTCGTGAGGCCGGACACCAACGCCATGAAACTGGCCGGCGCGTGGAACCACCTCCGCATCACCTGCGACCGGAGCCTCATTCAGGTCGAGGTCAATGGCCAACGTGTGACCCGCATCGACCTAGACGACTGGACCGCGCCGAACCGACGCCCAGACGGCTCGGCTCACAAGTTCGACATCGCCTACAAGAACCACCCGCGCCTGGGCTACATCGGCCTCCAGGATCACGGCGGCGATTGCTGGTTTCGCAACCTCAAGCTCCGGCCCCTCAATGTCGCGGCCGGCATGAGAGATCGCCCGGCCACTGAGCGAGCCGAAGCTCAAAGCCCCAGCCATTCCAGGCGTCGAGGCTTGAAGCCGAATGTCCGTTTCGCCTTATCGTTCGAGGCGCCGCGGAGCTTTGTGCCGTAGTATACGGCGTCCTCTCCGGCCATCTTCCGCGCCTGCTCCTCGGTGATCCGAGGTGGAGGAGGCGCACCGACGAATCGTGCGAAGGCCGGTAGCCAGACAGCGACGGGAGAGGGGTCGTTATCGACGATCTGGTACACGCCGGGCGGGGCGGTGATGGCGTCCACGGTGGCGACGGCCGCATCATCGATATGGATCCACGACCAGACACCCCCGCCGTCGCCGATGACGGGGACCTCCTGCTTCCGGACCCGATCGGCGGACGCCCCGTCCGGGTGGTACCAGGTGCCCGGCCCGTAGAAGAAACCGTACCGCAGGACAACGCCTTCCATGTCCCCCGAGTTCCGCAGCCGCTCCTCCAGCTCGGCATAGGTCCGCGCGCTCGCCGCCACCAATGGAGTGGCGTCGATCGACAGGCCCTCGGACTCGTCGGCCAGACCACTGCCAGGCTCCAGGAAGAAGCCGCTCGCCTGCTGGATGTACCGTCGGACCCCGATCGTCCGCGCAGCGCGAAGCAGGTTCCCGCCCCCTTCGAGCCGCAGCTTCCGGTCGCCCGGCGCGGCGGCAGCCATTTCGGATGGGTCCTTGGGCAATGACGTCAGTTGGTCAATGACGACCTCGGCGCCGCGTTTCCCGGATCGCCTGCTCGACAGCCGCCCCATCGAAGGCGCTGACCTGGGCAACGGCCGCCCCCATGGCGGTGATTCTCCGCGCCCCGGTCTCGGATCGCGTCATGCCCGTCACCTCATGGCCCCGGCGGATCAACTCGGCGATGAGCGGCTGGCCAATCGCCCCGCTTGCTCCGGCGACGAAGACTCTCATGTGGTCACTCCTTGCCGGCCGGGGTAACGATCTCCTTCGCCTCGCGGGGGTGCAGGATCACCGCCAGCACCCTGGTCTGCGTCTTGGTGCTCGGGTTGCGCGACACCCGATGCAGTATGCCGCCCGGCTCGTAGAACGTCTCCCCGGCCTTTAACGTCTTCAACGGCTCCTGACCGAGGCCAAGCTCGAACTCGCCCTCAAGGACGTAGCCGAAGATCGGGCCGGGGTGGCGATGCGGCCGGCCGGTGACTCCCGGTCCGAAGGTCACCTCGACCGTAGTCACCCGGGCTTCCTTCCCGTCCAGTTTCTCAATCACGTCGCGCTCGGAGAGCTTCCTCACGGTCTCCGGACCATGATCGCCATGGCTCGCCAGCGAGAGCCCACCGATACCGACGACTGCACCCACGGCGAACGCCAGCAAGATTTTCTTCATGATCGCCTCTCCGTAGTTCGAGCGTTTCCGGGCGTGGAGCCCGAGTATCGTCAAGGACGAACGAGGCGTCAATCAACCGACTTCGGGTTCGGCTGGGTTTCCGTTGAATTCTGGCGGGATTCCCAAGAAACCAGCCGGCCCCCCCGAACTTCATGGAACCGTTGAGGTGACGTGTTACCCACGTCACCTCAACGGTTCCTGGGGTGAGTCCGCGGTCGGAGAATCCGTATCTCTCCCGATCGGATCAGAGCCGGCCGCGGCGGCCGGCGATGTTCGAGTCAGTGGCGGAGTACGCTGCGTAGGTCACCAGGAACACGTTCTGGGGGTTGACGCTGATCGCTGGCGTATATCGCATCTGGCCGAGGCTCACCGTGGAGATCACGGAGTTCGCGGAGTTCACCTCGGACAGGTTGACCCCGTTGTTACTGCCAAAGGCCGCGACGAACGTTCCGCTGGTGGCCGCCAGCGCGACCGACGGAGCGGACGCGGCGGGACGGCGGACAAATCGAAATTACATTTTTAATAATTAAGATATTTTGATTTCTTAAGAAAACTCCGGGCCATCGCGAGGAAAGGTCGCGACGCGTCGCCTCCACCCTTCTATCAGCCTGCCAACCCGCAACGGACAGCGTTCGCGATTTTTCCTTCGTTGCTCCCCCGGAGCGCATGGTGCCTCGGCGAGACAATGAGTGGGCAAATCACCGCGGCGGTTGCTCGGACGAGCTGACCTCGATCGAGCACACGCGGACGTCTCTCCTCGCCTTGGTCCTGCTTGAAAGCCGCCAGACCAAGGAATCTGGCGTGACTGAATTTTGATGGTAACCACGTGGCAGGAAGCTATGATCGAGGTAATGACGCACGACGCCCCTTTAGGTTAAACAAAATTGTGATTGCATTCGAACATTATCAAGTGTAAACCAAAAATCGATTCTCGTGGTGGAAAACAACCAGGGTCCGAGCCTGCTCCTCGGACTTCACGTGTCGATCGGTAAATCAGCATGACCATATTCTTTCGAATGCTTGCCCTGATCGCTTCCGCGGGCGGAACGGCCTGCGCCGCCCCGAATCCCGAAGTGCGCTTGACCAATATCGTGGTCATCCTGGCCGATGATCTGGGCTACGGCGACCTGGGGTGCTATGGGGCCACGAAGGTCAGGACACCCCACATCGATCGGCTCGCGCGAGGGAATGCAGTTCACGGATGCCCACTCGCCCGCGTCGGTGTGCACCCCGTCGCGATACAACCTCATGACCGGGCGATATTGCTGGCGCACCTGGGCTGGGAATGGAACGGTCTGGGCCAATGACCCGTTGCTCATCGAGGAAGACCGGATGACCCTGGCCTCGTTGCTGCGGGGTGCGGGTTACCACACCGCCTGCATCGGCAAGTGGCACCTCGGCTTCGGGAGACCGGGCACGCCGGGTTGGGACGACCTTCTGGGCCCGGACTTCAACCGGGAGCTGCGGCCCGGCCCGCTCGAGGTCGGATTCGATCACTTCTTCGGCATGCCCGCGGTAGGTCAGCATCCGAACATCTTCATCGAGGATCGGCGTGTGGTCGGGCTTGACCCGCAAGACCCCATCCGCTTCATCAACGACCCACGCCCCGCCTATCGCGTGAACTATCGGGAGCGTCCGCGTACGGCCCCCACCAACTTGCAGCTGGCCAGCGGTAAGCAAACGGAGTACGCGTTCGAGGAGGCGGCCCTCACGCTGACGGACAGGGCGGTCCGCTATCTCGAAGGACACGCCGACGGCCCGTTCTTCCTCTACCTGGCTCTCAGGAACATCCACACCCCGCTGCGGCCGAATGCCCGATTCAAAGGGACGAGTGAAATCGGCATCTACGGCGATTTCCTCCACGAGCTGGACTGGTCGGTCGGGGAGGTGCTCGCTGCCCTCGACCGGCTGGGGCTCGCCCGGGACACCCTCGTGGTCTTCAGCAGCGACAACGGCGCCGTAGACAGCTCCGGGGCACGTGTGGATCACCCCGAAATCCGGGGGCACCGCATCAACGGCCCCCTGCGCGGCAAGAAGACCGAGGTCTACGAGGGAGGCCATCGTGTGCCTTTCCTCGTCCGCTGGCCGGCACGGGTGCGGCCCGGCAGCCGGAGCGATCAGCTCGTGGCCCTCACCGATCTGCTGGCCACGTTCGCCGAGCTGATGGGGCGACCGCTGCCCCAGAGCGCCGGCGAGGATAGCTTCAGCGTCCTCCCGGTCCTGCTCGGCACGGACCAGACGCAGAGCCTGCGCACCAATCTGGTCAATGACAGCATGATGGGGCTTTACTCGATCCGCGAAGGGCCCTGGAAACTCATCCTGGGGCAGGGCGGGGGAGGCCATTACACCAAGGAACCGACCCCGCTAGCACACGACGAGTCGGCGCCCCCTGGTCAATTATACAACCTGAGCGAAGATCTCGGAGAAGCTCGCAACCGCTATCGCGAGCACCCGGAGACCGTCGCACGGCTCACGGAACTCTTGCAGAAAATCAGGCGGGAAGGGCGAAGTCGCCCGAACTGAGTTTCACGGCCATGCTTGATTACCGCCCCCTCAACTGGACCGCACCGAGCCATTGCCCCGACGACTCGATCCACAAGTTCGACATCGCCTGCAAGGACCACTCGCGCCAGGGCGACTTCGGCCTCAAGAATTATGGCGGCGCCGTCGGGACTGCAACCTCATGCTCCGCCTCTCAAACATCGCGTCCGGTACCAAGGGATCGCGACGTCAGACTTGATACCTGATTCCTTTCCAGGCAAAGTGAAGTAGACGCTGTCTGAAACCCATGCGATCTGTTCTTCAAACACCGGTGAGAGGTATCATGATGATCGAGTCACCAGCGGCCCGGGCTGTGTGCACGATCGCGATCGCGATGTTCTGGGGATCGGTCACGGTCCTGGCCAATGATCGGGAGGGAACCTCCCTGGAGGGCGGCCGACGTCCGGTGCGGGTGGCGCTCTATGACGATGAAGGGATCGGCAAGAGCCTTGCCTCGGTGGTCAAGGTACTCGGCGAACACGACGACCTGAAGGTCGACCGGCTCAAGGCCGAGGACATCCGCTCCGGAAAGCTCAAGGGGTACGATGTGGTGCTCCTGCCGGGCGGTCGGGGCCGACGTGAGGCCGAGACGCTGGAAGCGTCGGGCCGCGAGCAGATCCGCGCGTTTGTTCGCGATGGGGGAGCCTACGTGGGCATCTGCGCGGGAGCGTACCTGGCCACCTGCGACTACGCCTGGTCACTCCACATCCTCGACGCCCGAGTCGTGGACAAGCAGCACTGGGCCCGCGGCATTGGCGACATCGCCCTGGCCCTGACACCCGAAGCAAGACAGCGTCTGGGCGCCGCATCCGATGCACTGACCCTCCACTACTACCAGGGTCCCCTCCTGGCCCCGGCCGACAACGCCGAAATCCCCGACTACGTCGCCCTGGCCCGGTTCGACGGCGAGATTGCCAGGAAAGGGGCTCCCACGGGCGTGATGAAGGGCACCACCGCGATCGCCGCCGGCCGTTTTGGGCGGGGCCGCGTCCTCTGCTTCAGTCCTCACCCCGAACTGACGCCCGGCCAGGGAGCCTTGCTCTACCACGGCATCCTCTGGTCCGCCGATCGTTGATAGCACCTCGGGCCGCCGACCCAACCCGACACTCTGCGCTGGCGGCCTGCCGGAGTCGTTGATGCGTGGACCGAAATCAATCGGGCGTTCCGGCCCGCGACAACTCGCGTGGTCGGAACGCCCTGAATGGATCTCGATGCCCAAACCGACGACCAGGTGGCTCAAAGGTGGCCGCGACGGCCGCCGATGTTCGAGAAGTTGCCGGTCGAGACGGTGTAGGTCAGCAGGATCTGGCTCTGGGGGCCTGTGCTGACGGATGCGCCGAAGCGTGACGAGCCGGCGTTCAGGGTCGAGGTCACGGTGTTCGCGGCGTTCACCTCGCTCACGAAGACGTTATAGTTGCTGTTGTACCCCACGACGAACGTCCCGCCGGTCGGTGCCATCGCGACCGAGGGGGCGGTCTCGTTGGCCCATGTGCTCGCGATGCTGAGCTCGCCGCTGAGGGAGCCGGTATTGCTGAGGCGGCGGGCCTTGATGTCCCAGTTGTTGCCGTTGAATTTCTCGTAAGCGATCACCGCGTTGCCGTTGTAGTCCATCGCGATGCTGGGCGCCTCTTCGAGCGCGGTGGAGGTCGCGACCGGGGTTTGCTGGATCAAGGTGCCGTTGGCGGTGTAGCGGGCGGCGTAGAGATCGATGTCGGTGCTGCTGTACTGGTACTGGTAGGCGATATCGAACCGGCCGTCCGGCGTCATCGCGATGGTGGGCGACGTCTCGGCGTGCGACGACCCGGCCACGGTGATCACGCCCAGGAGCTGGCTGCTGGCGTTGTACCGCTTGGCGAAGACGTCGGGATTGTTGTTATTCGTGTTGCGGGTGTAGGCGACGACGAAGTCGCCCCACGCGTCCATGCCCACGCGGGCCTGCGTCTCGGCGAACGTGCCGGTGCCCACCGGGACGACACCATTGACCGGGACGCCCGAGGCGTTGAACTTCTGCGCCAGGACGTCGGTGCCGCCGCTGGAATGATCCTGGGTCCACGACACGACGAAATCACCGAACGCATCCATCGCGACGGCGGGGTCGAAGTCGTCGCCGCCGGGCTTGTAGGCGACGAGGATCTCGGACCCGACCTTGTTCCCCAGCGAGTTGTACCGCTGGGCCAGGATGTCGGCATGACCGCCGGTGTAATTGGTCCAGACCACCACCGAGGAGCCGTTGGTGGACGTGGCATTGACCGCACCCTGCTGGATGCCCTGCGTCGGCGGGTTCACTGGGAACTCCGGCCCCAGGCCCAGTGACAGCAACTGCTTCCCCTCCAGCGTCTCCAGGGCGGGCCGCTTCTTGTTGTTGCGGCGGGTTGGACTGATGCGTGACTCGGCAGACCGTCGAAAATATCGCGGAAACATGGTTCGCATATCCTCTGCTGACAGATCTCGGGGCCATGAAGGTCCGACCCGCCGTTCCGTCCGACCTCGACGTGTCGCCTCCACCTCACCTATCAGCCCGGCGAACCCGAACGGACAGAACTCGTACGAATTCCTTCGTGCATGCCCCGCACGGGATGCGCCGTCGATCATGTCCCAGGTCCCTTGCGCCACGTCGCAACGCCAACCCGACCTCGACCCTCTCCCCTCCCTCCGGAGAGGGTGCCCGAAGGGCGGGTGAGGATGGAAGCCTCGGACTTCATCCCTGACGATTGGCGAGAGTGGCGGAGGTTGCGCGCGTTGCTCTTGAGACAGCAAGGTTGGCATCAGCGCGATATCGGCAACGCGTTGGGCGTCTCCGAGGAGACCATCAGTCGCTGGCTCGCCCGTGGCCCGCGATGGCGGTCCCGAGACGCTTCGGACGCGGTCCTCGCCAGGCCATTCGCCCAAGCTCTCGTCCGCTCAGAAGCGATTGATCCCGGAGTTCCTCTGGCACGGCCCGGAAGCCTACGGCTTTCGTGGTGAGGTCTGGACCTGCGCTCGCGTCGCCTGGGTTATCGGGGAGGAGTTCGGTGTCCATTACCACAAAGACGTAACCGTTCACGGCCTGGGATTGCCGATTGCGAGTGACGTCGATACCTTAGGGCATGGCACCGACGCCTCCGCTCCCAGACGCGTTATGGAGAACGGCCTCGCCCGAGTTGCAGGCGGCGATCCTCCTGTTGGTGCAACACTACGAGCAACGGATCGCTGGTTTGGAGCAACAGGTCCAAGACCTGACGCAACAGGTCCAGGAGCTGAAATCGCGCGTCGACCAGAACTCCACCAATAGCTCCAAACCACCTTCGACCGACCCGATCGGCGTGAAGCGGAGGCCGCCCACGCCGCCCTCGAAGAAACGCCGGGGCGGACAGAAAGGCCATCCCCGACGGATGAGGGCGCTGGTGCCACCGGAGCGCGTCGCCTCGGTCACGGAATGCAAGCCGACGGCGTGTCGCCGTTGCGGGCACGCGCTGTCCGGCGAGGACTCCGAGCCGTTGCGGCATCAGGTCGCCGAGTTGCCGCCCATCGAGCCGGAGGTCCACGAGTACCGGCTGCATCGGCTCCTGTGCCCCCACTGCAAGACCACCACCCGCGGCGCGTTGCCCGACGGCGTGCCGCGCACGGCGTTCGGACCCCGGCTGCACGCGGTGCTCAGCGTACTCACCGGCGCGTACCGGCTGAGCAAGCGACAGGTCGCGCAGCTCGGCTCCGACCTTTTGGGCCTGACGATCTCCATCGGCATGATCGCCAAGCTGGAGCGGATCACGGCCGAGGTGCTCGAGCAACCGGTGGCGGAACTGGCCGAGGCGGTGAAGACGGCCGAGGCGGCGAACATCGACGAGACGGGCTGGCGAGAGAGTGGGTGCAAGGCCTGGCTGTGGGTCGTGGTGACCGGCCTGGGGATCGTCTTCCGCATCGTCCGCTCGCGGGCCGGTGCCGGCGCTGCGGAGTTGCTCGGTGAGGAACCAAAGCCGATCGTTATCAGCGACCGCTTCCCGGGGTACGAGTGGATCATGCTCCAGTCGCGACAGGTTTGCTGGGCCCATCTTCGTCGCGATTTCCAGGCGATGATCGACCGCGATCGGGGCGGCGCTGAAGTCGGACAACAGTTGCTCTGGCAGTCGAACAAGCTGTTCGAGTACTGGCACAAGGTCCGCGACGGCACCATCCGCCAATCGACTTTCCTCCAATACATGAGCTGGTTGCGCCCATGGTCCGATCGAGCCTGGAGCGCGGGTCGGGGTGCGCCTGCGCGAAGACGGCGGCGACTTGCGGCGAGTTGCTGCGCCTGTGGGATTGCCTGTGGACCTTCACGCGCGTCGCGGGCGTCGAGCCCACGAACAACGCGGCCGAGCGCGCGTTGCGGCACGCCGTGATCTGGCGTCGGATCAGCGGCGGGACCGACAGCGAGGCGGGCAGCCGGTTCGTGGAGCGGATGCTGTCGGTGGTGGCGACCTGCCGGCAGCAGAGGCGTTGCGTGCTGGAGTACCTGACGCGGTGTCATCAAGCCCATCGTCACGGCCAACACGTCCCCTCCCTATTATCGCCGGCCGCGCCTCTGACTCGCCCGGGTGAGCAGATCCGCTCGCCCTCTCGACGGAGGCTCAACGTCGTGGGGCCACTTCCGCTGTGTCGTTCGGCAACATCGAATCAGCTGTAATCCTCCCGCGAGCAACGCATTTGTTGCCCTCGTACAGTTCGAACTCCCTGCCCTCACGAAGTGAGTCGTGCGGTGCCTGGTCTACGAGGAAATGAACGTCGGCAGTCCACCGTAAATCCGTGCTGAGTGGTTCACGCTTGACGATGACTAACGACCAGGACGCACCCGCCGGAGGCCAAGGATCGTCGATGAACCGCACTTCGGCGGCATATGCGGGAATTCCGACTCCGAGGGGGGGCTTGGAACGCCCGCCATCAGCCTTTGGAATCCACTCCACTACCGCACACTTCGTGACCATTTCGATTACTCCAAGGGACGTGGTTTGAGCGGCGGCAAGTCATCGTTATGGAGGTAACGCGCCGGGCCATGACCGTCGAGATTCGGACGTGTCGACAGGCTCGGAGCGTTGTTCGGGACGTCAACTTCGATGAGTCTATACTTCCCGTCCGGGAACAAGGGAGGTGTCTTGCCATTCCCGGTAGCATGAGCCTTCGCGCCCTCAAGGGAGTCGGCAAACCATTTTCCTTCGAGCGAGTTGGGGCCTTGCCGAAGTTGACCGGTCTTGAGTATGTCCTGATACTCCGCCTCACTTACTGCACGGTAGACGCGAGTGTAACCGTCGGGCACCGGCAACTCGTTCGGGCCGTGAACGCCTACCACAAAGACCATGTCGGCAGGCTCCTCAAGGAACTGCACTGGACACCCCAAGTACCGATCAAGCGGGCCATCCAGCGAGACGAAGAGGCCATCCAACGCTGGAGGGACGAAGTCTGGCCGGAGTTGCGACGGCGGGCGCGGCGCGAGCGTCGGGCCCTGGTTTTCGAGGACGAATCGGGATTCTACCTGCTTCCGGGGTTGGTCCGGACTTACGCCCCCGAGGGACTGACGCCGGTCTTGCGCAAGAAGCAGACGCGCGACCACCTGTCGGTCATGGGCGGGATGACGCCCGAGGGCAAGGTCTACACCCTGGTCCGGCAGAAGTCACTGAACGGCCTGCACAGCATCGAGTTTCTCATGCACTTGGGGCACGTGGTGGGGGACAGGCTGTTGGTGATCTGGGACGGCTCGCCGATCCACCGCAGGGCTGAGGTTACGGAGTTCGTATCCCAGACGCGCGGCAAGGTCTGGCTGGAAGCACTGCCAGGCTATGCCCCGGATCTGAACCCATGGGACGAAGGGGGTTGGAATCACCTCAAGAACGTGGAGTTGCGCAACCGAGTATGCCGGGACTTGGAGGAGTTACAAGAGGAGTTTCACCTCGCAGTCAGCCGCCTGCGACAAAAGCCTCATCTGGTCCTTTCCTTCTTTGCCCAAGCCGGGTTGAGGGTCGAATCGTTGGTCACAACTCGCTCTGACTCCAAAAAAAGACCCTTTGTGCGCGAACTCAGGAGTTGGTGTGCTCTTTGTCCAAGAAGAAGCCTCACGAGGCAGCTAGAATACGTAATCATACTGCATCTGATGCCCAGAGGGGCTCCGGTGCGTCGGGCTCGGCATCAAAGCCGCAGTTGGCGCACCGGCAGGGATCAGCCCGCAACCCGGTGATCCGATCCGCACGGACTGAATTCCAGACCGTGCTCCCACCTTCCCAGTGAACGGCGTTCGACGTTCACACCATGTCTCATTCCTCAGGAGAAGCTCATGAAACCTGATCGAGGTGTCGGCGCGAGAGAAATCCGCGGGCCCAATGGGTTCACGTTGATCGAGCTGTTGGTGGTGATTGCCATCATCGCGGTGCTCATCGCTCTGCTCTTGCCGGCGGTTCAGGCCGCCCGCGAGGCGGCCCGACGGGCGAGTTGCATCAACAATCTCAAGCAAATCGGGCTCGGAGTTCTTAACTACGAGTCGTCCAACGGCTGCCTCCCTTACGGCGCGATGATGGTTAGCGGGAACCCAAGGTTCCCCGATTTCGGCCCGCTCGTAAGCATCTTGCCGTTCATGGAACAGGGAAGTTTGTTTAACGCGGCGAACCTCATCAATGGCTGTAACCTGACCAGCAGGACGGATGCGTGCGGCAATACGACGGTCCAGTCAACGCAGCTTAACTACATTCTCTGTCCTTCCGACCTCGACCGCCTGACGACGACGATCGCTAGCGGCAGCAGGCCGATGGGCCACGTCAACTATTGCGCCAATGCCGGATCGGACGCCTATGGCAACTGGCACTCGTCATCTCCCTGGCTCGGCCCATTTATTCCCGATTTCAATGGCTCGCCGAATTCGGGCGGACCCCCGGCCAAGCTCGCCTCGATTACGGACGGAACAAGCAACACGGCCGCATTCAGCGAACGTGTCAAGGGGATCGGGACCTGCAACTGTAGCCAGTTTGATTCCCTGAAACCCACGGCGACGACATCATGGGGGGTATCAACCGCTATCAATTCCCCGAACACGACGCCCCAGGCGATCTACAACCTGTGTCTCGCCAGCCCTCCAACTCCGGCCAAGACGTTGGCCGCTTCGTTCGGTGACCCAACCGGGGGCTACTGGACCGACGGTAACCCGGCGGAACAACTCTACAACCACGTGATGCCACCCAATACCTGGGGTTGTGCCGTCCACGGGAACGCCGACAACTTGTCCGGCTCGATCGGTACTGCCTCGAGCCATCACCCCGGCGTCGTCAACATGCTGTTGCTCGACGGGTCGACCAGATCGATCAAGAATTCCATATCCTTGAACGTCTGGTGGGCACTCGGGACCCGAGCGATGGGGGAGATCGTCAGCGGCTCCAGCTTTTGACTGGACTTTTCAGACCTCAAGCCACAGCAGATCGCTTGGGGAGTAGCTTCCTGATCCATTCTGGCGAGGGTGGTTCCTCGCCAGGTAATCGTTCAGCGGGAAATGGAGAAACCGAGGTTGAGTATCAAGGTAGACGGAATGTTTGATTAGATTGAGGGCGAATTGCCGCGTTCGTACCAATCCCGAAGGCGAAATCAGGGCGGCGTCCTGCCGCCCTCCCTTCGGTCTTGGTCCCTGGATCAGCGCTCGGGTCGTGTCTCCTCGGAGCCCGATCCTCCGCCCAGTCCTTCAGTCAACGTAGGGCCTCACGACCGCTCGGGCAACGATTCGCCGGCGGTCAAATCGCGGTTCGCCTCGCGAGCGTTTCTCCTTCTCTCTCGGGTCTCGGCCAGCTTGCCGTCTCGCTCCTCGGAGTTTATTGGTGTCGGGAGATCATTGGTGTCCTTCCGCAAGGTGAAAAAATGAACTGGCACCAATCATTCCTACCAAGTCTCCGAAGGCTGACCCCAAGTCTCCGACCCGAAACACAAAGGCTGACCCCAAGTCCCCCGACACTGTCCGATCGCAAGACCCCTTGAACAAGGCACCGGAGCGACGTGAGACACGTCGAATCCACGAAACCGAGATCCATTATGTCACAAATGCATATTACGCGTCGTCGTTTGCTTGCTGGTTCTCTGGCCTGGGCGGGCGCCGCCTGGTGTGGTCGCCACGAGCGCGCGCTGGGCTTCACCAGCGTCAATGCGCGCCCCCGGATCGGGGCGGTGGGAACGGGGAGCCGGTGGTGCCAGAAGGCGACGGGCATTGATGGCCCCCACGGCTCGGCGCCTGACATTCGTCGGCTGGGCGATTACGTCGTCGTTTGCGATGCCGATCAGAGTCGACGCGAACGTGCTTGTGACCTTGTCAAGGGGTGGACCGGCGCCACTCCCGAGTCCGTCGTCGATTATCGAGCGATCATCGATCGTAATGATATCGATATCGTTCATATCTCGACACCCGACCACTGGCACGCCAAGGTCGCCATCGAAGCGATGCGGTCGGGGAAGGATGTCTATTGCGAGAAGCCGATGACCCTGACCATCGAGGAGGGTCAAAGGATGGTCGAGGCCTGTCGCAAGACGGGAAGGATCGTCCAGATCGGCACCCAGCAGCGCAGCCAGCTCACCTTCCTCAAGGCCATCGCCCTGATTCGCGAGGGACGCATCGGCACGCTGAAGAAAGCCATATGCGGGATCGACGGCGCCCCCACAAGCCCCACGATTCCCGCGGCCGACCCGCCCCGGCATCTCGACTGGAATCTCTGGCTCGGGCCGGTGCCGAAGGCGGACTTTCGCTACCTGGCCGGCGACCACGGCGAAACCAAGAGCTGGTCCCGCTGCCATTACGAGTTTCGCTGGTGGTACGAATACTCGGGCGGCAAGTTGACCGACTGGGGCGCCCACCACGTCGATATCGCGACCTGGGCGATGGGCAAGACCGAGACCGGGCCTGTCTCGGTGGATCCGATCATGGTCAATCATCCCGTCACGTTCAAGGACGGCTTCCCCACCGACAACGCGCGATACAACACCGCGACGGAGTTTCTGATCAGGGCGACCTATGCCGATGGCATGGAAATCGACATTCGGCACGACAGCGACAATGGCATCCTCTTTGAAGGGACCGCGGGAAGCCTGTTCGTGAGCCGTGGTCGCTTGACCGGGGCGCCCGTCGACGATCTGAAGTCGAACCCGCTCCCCGAGGGCGCGCTCGAGCGCGTTTACAAGGATCGCACGCTGGTCGACCACTACCGCAACTTCTTCGAGGCCGTCGCCGAGCGCAAGGAACCGATCTCGGACGTTTCCAGCCATCACCGGGCGCTGACGACTTGCCACCTCGCCGGCATCGCCGCGCACCTGGGCCGGCCGATTCGCTGGGATCCGACCCGGCAAGCCATCATCGACGACCCCGTGGCTCAGAGCCTGGTCGCCCGCGAGCGACGCAAGGGCTTTGAGATCGACGGTTGATCGAGACCCGGAGATCGCCCTGGTTTTTTCGAGGCGTTGTCGAAACTCGTTCCCGAGAACGGTCGTGGTTCCTGGTCGTCGGCGCGGCAAAAAGGACCTCGAGCCTGGCCGCCGCTCCGGTTTGCTCGGCGATGACCGATGCCCCCGCGGGAACGAGGATCGCGATCACCCGCGAGGCGCGGTGTGTTGTTCGGGGCCGGACCTGGCGCATGTCCTTCTGGGCCTTGGCCGGCTTGGCGTTGGGATCGAAGTTCGGACTGGGCGTCGGCATCACGGCGCTCACGTCCTTGCGCCACGTAACGAGCCTGGCGTGCAACCCCCGCACCGTCTCGGGATGTCGCGGAGCGAGGTTGTTCTTCTCGCTCAGGTCCTGGGAAAGATCGTAAAGCTCGAGCGATCCATCCTCGCACCACTCGATGAGCTTCCAGTTGCCCTCGCGAACGACTCCGTGAGACCTGCCGCCTTGGTTGCCGTCATGAAGGTCATGCCAGAAGAGTGGTTTCCCGCGTTCGAACGCTTCGCCTCTGGGGAGCGGCACGATGCGGAAACTGTCGAGGTGCCGCTCACGCGGTTATTGGGCCGGGTCGCCCTGGGGGAGCAATCCTCAGGGCGACCCGGCCCAATAACTCTCCCGGCAAGCAAAAAATTAAATAAAACAAATAATTATAAAACTAATTCAAACATAAATATATAAATTATGAACATATAACTAGTCTAAACAATACGATAGATCTCAAAAAATTTTGTAATCCTTCTCAATGTCAAGTCTACGAATCCCTGATACGATTCGGGGTCTTGTGACTTTTCGATCGGGCATCCCGGTCGAGCACCCGGTTCCTATTGAATCGGATCGGGAGAATTGTACTTTGGTCGTAGTTACGAATCGAGGAGTTTGCCGATGCGTTGTCCTTCGCCACGTCGCGGTTTCACGCTGATCGAGTTGCTGGTGGTGATCGCCATCATCGCCGTGCTGATCGCCCTCCTGTTGCCCGCGGTGCAGGCGGCGCGAGGCGGCCCGGCGCGCCTCGTGCGTCAACAACCTGAAGCAGATCGGATTGGGCCTGCACAACTATCATCAGACCAACGACGCATTCCCCCCGGGTGCCCTGGTCATCTTCCAGCCTTACGGAAACCGCAACGGGACGCTCGAGTACAACTTTTCGCCGAGCACCACGCCCGGCTGCTCGGCTTCATGGAGCAGCAGAGCCTGGCCAACGCGTTGAACTACTCCGTCGGAATCTTCAACGACCCCAAAGGTGTCCCTATAAACTTGACCGTTTCCATCACGACGATCAACACGTTCCTCTGCCCGTCGAGCCCCCCTCCCTCGTGGAACTTCAGCTCAGACGTGACGCCCCCGCTGGGGCAGTATCGCTCCCCAGGCACCAGCTACTTCGCGTCGGTGGGCTCGAGCCTCGAGTATGCCGACCAGCAGAGCGGCGGACCCCCCAATGGGCCGTTCCCCTACTACGGGACCCTGGGACGCCACCGCGGCATCCGCGACATCACCGACGGCACGAGCAACACGGCCGGCTTCGGCGAGTGGAAGATTGGCACGGGTAATACGAGCAGCTATTCGGTCCAGGACGTGATCTTTGTCGGCAGCCTCCCAAATGGCACGAAGCGGAATAACGGCACTCTCAACATGCCCAACCCGGCGCTCGTCGCGAGCTTCATCCCATGGCTGTCGCAGTGCGCCAGACTGCCCGGGGCGGAGGGGGAAGATATCCGAAGACGCCCACGCTCGGTGAGTCCTGGGCGTTCGGTGAGTTCGGCTACTCCCAGGGAAACTTCATTTTGGCACCAATTCCAAGTATCCGAACTGCAACTCCAATGGTGCCGGCGGGATCGGAAACCCGGGTGTCTTCAACCCGAGCAGCTTCCACGCCGGCGGGGCCAACATGCTCCTGCTCGACGGGTCGGTCCGGTTTCTCAAGGACAGCACCAACAACTACACCGTCTGGTCACTCGGCTCGATTTCCCAGGGCGAGGTGATCGACTCGAGCAGCTTCTAGTGGGTCATTTGCGTTGGACGCGGTCATAACCGGGCCTCGATTGCCGGCGAAGGGGCGTGCGGGTGCAGGCCCCGAGCCGCAGGATATTGGTGGCTGACCTTCCCCACGGATAGTGGGCGCTCTGAAAGGCTGGCATAATGCCGGCCCAGGAGGAATCGCCCATGCACCGTCGGTCGTTCACCTGCGAGTTCAAGACCTCGGCCGCCCGGCTCGTCCGCGAGCAGGGATACTCGGTCGCCCAGCCCGCCCAGAGCCTGGGCGTCGACCCCCGCTCGATCCGCGACTGGGTCGCCAGGTTCGCTCCGCTGTCGCAATCGGTCTCTGCCCCTGCCGTCGCGGACGCCGACGCTGCGCCAGGAGAATCGAGCGGCTCCGCGCCGAGAACAAGCGGCTGCTCATCGAGCGCGAGATTTTAAAAAAAGCGACGGTCTTCTTCGCGAGGGAGCAGCCGTGAGGTTCGCCTTCATCCGCAACCACCAGGCCGAGTTCCCCGTCGAGGTCCTCTGCGAGGTGCTCAGCGTCTCCCGGAGCGGCTACTACGCCTGGAGGGACCGGCCGCCCAGCCCGGCGGCCGTCCGCCAGCCGACTGGTCGAGCAGATCCGCGAGGCCCACAGCGAGTCCCGCTCGACCTACGGCTCGCCCCGGGTGCACCGCGAGCTCGAGGCCCTGGGGGTCGCCTGCTGCGAGAACACCGTGGCCAAGCTGGTGCGCGCCCACGACATCCGCTCCAAGGCCCGGCGGCGGTTCGTCGCCCGGACCACCGACAGCCGCCATGACCGGCCCGTGGCCGACAATGTCCTGGCTCGCGAGTTCTACCCCGATCGGCCCGACACCGCCTGGGCCGCCGATATCACCTATATCCCAACCGCCGAGGGCTGGCTCTACCTGGCGGCGGTGATCGACCTGTGCAGCCGCAAGGTGGTCGGCTGGGCGACCGCCGACCACCTGCAGGCCCGAGTTGCCCGTGGAGGCGATGCGGATGGCCCTGACGCACCGGAGGCCGACCGGCGAGCTGCTCCACCACAGCGACCGCGGGGTGCAATATGCCAGCGACGCCTATCGGGCCCTCCTGACTGAGCACGGGATCGAGCCGAGCATGAGCCGCAAGGGCAACTGCTGAGACAACGCGGTGGTCGAGAGCTTCTTCAGCACGCTGAAGCGGGAGCTGGTCCACCATGAGGTCTACGCGAGCCACGACGAGGCTCGACGGTCCCTGTTCGAGTACATCGAGGTGTTCTACAACCGGAAGCGCCGCCACTCGACGATCGGCTATCGGAGCCCCGCCGAGTTCGAGGCTCGTCTCAAATAACCCTCGACCTGCACCACTATCCGTGGGGAAGGTCGGCCAGTTCTCGAAGGTCGTTGGCGTTCATGGGGTCGCCTTTCTGCCAGAGGCGTGAGGGCTCGGAGTCGGTGTTCCTTCTCCTCAGCCTTCGCCCCGGCGCACGGCCTTGATTGTGGCGATATCGATCTTCCTCATCGTCATCATGGCTTCCATCGCGCGCTTCGCGGCGGCGCGATCCGGGTCAATCGTCGCCTCGAGGAGCACGCGCGGGGTGATCTGCCAGGAGAAGCCCCAGCGATCCTTGCACCACCCGCAAGCGCTCTCCTCGCCGCCATTGCCCACGATCGCATCCCAGTAACGGTCGGTCTCTTCCTGGTTGTCGGTCACGACCATGAAGCTAACCGCCTCGTTCGGCTTGAAATTCGGGCCGCCATTGAGGCCGATATACGACTGCCCCAGAACGGTGAACTCGACGGTGAGATCCTCGCCCACCTTCGCGGACGGAATATCCACGGCGGAGGCGTGCGCTTTCCCGACATGGCTGTCGGCGAACACACTCGCGTAAAACTCGGCCGCCTCGCGGGCCTGGCCGCGGTCGAACCACAGGCAGGTGATCATCTTGGTCATGTTCGCTGTCCTCATTTGCCGCAGGCGAGTGTGAAGGCTGCGCCTTGCGGAACCACTGTCATCGCCCCGAGACGATCCCACTTCGGGGATTTGAACGATTTATCGGCCAGAAGTCAACGGCTGTACAGTAAAATTCCAAGGCCTGGGCGATTCCTCCGGGCCGAGCTCGACTCGCTCCGCTCACGGAACCACCAAGCGGTGTCTCCGACGAAGGTAACGATCCCTATCGCACTCCGCCGGGCGCGTGCGAGTTCAAGAATGCGGCATTCAGGGAGCGGGTGGGAGTTAGGCCGGAAATTGTGAAATTCTAACTCTTACAAATGTTGCTACTGAGAATGTCTACTTTTCCATCGTCAATAACTAATCGGCGAGCAAAAAAATGAACTGACGCCAATAATTTTCTGAACTGACACCAATAACTTCCCCTGCAAGTATGAACTTTCCAGCGATGCACCGGCCAATCACACCGGCTATTGGGGCTACCTGCAACTCCTCATGACGGGTCCTTCGGCGGTCCGGCTCTGCCAAGAGGTTCATGGCAGCGGTTGGTTGGTCCTTCCCCTGAGCCAGATGTGGCCCGATAAGAATGGCAAAAAGGTGGGCAAGATGCCCATCTAGACGTCCAAGTGCAATTTTATTATTGCCTTTGGGTGGGACGCATCCGCCTGGCCGATGCCCGTCGAAGAAGTCTGTTCCTTACTCGACAGATATCATGCGGCCGAACCGGACGAACCCCCGCATCTGGTGAAGTTCGATATTCCGAAGAGGGAGGGAAAGGACAAGCGGCCTGATCCACGGCAAAAGAAGAGGCGGCGAAAGTCTTAGCAGGGTGGCTTGGGATGGGGGAAACAAGGAGATGGAAGCCGGCAACAAAAAATACTATTACAATTATACTATGATCGACGACAATCAGCACGTCCATGGGAATTCCTGATCGCGTGCCCCGGGTTCAGGTTTTGTGACGGGTTAAATGTGAGTCGATCTCCCCATCACGCGATGGTCCGGAAGCTTCGGGTGCGACCCCGGTCTTTTGGGAGAATTCCTGGAATCTGATTACGGAACCGGGGTTTCTCTCGATATTACAAAGGGGTGACCCCATTTCCAAGCGGCTCCTTGGCAATTCGGTGTCGTGATGAGGTTTTGCTCCCATCGCATCGTGTGCGATCGGATCGGATTTTTTGCAACACGGTCTTGGTGGTGTCCTGATCCCGTCGCGTCGGAATTGGTGGACCTGTCGGGCATCTGGAAGCGAGAAAGAGGGGTTGTGGACGAGGTGAAGGCGATTGGCGGGGCCGACCCCCCCGTGACCCCCCCTTGGTAAAGGTGGGGGAGTGTTTCTGGCTGTCGGAGTACGGCGTTGGTGAGTCGCCAGGATTTCGTATTCGTTGCGTGACGGAACGAACCCAACGTATAGCCGCGCAGGTTACACCGATTGTGAGGACGGACGATCAGGCCCAATGTGATGTTGCGGAGCGAACCCAACGCATAATCGCGCGGATTGCACTGATGATGCCGATAGATGCTTTGGCTCGTCATGAGGTTGCGGACCGAACCCAATGCATAGTCACACGGGTTGTGCTGATAATGCGGGCAGGCGTTTGGGGTCGTCATGAGGTTGCGGAGCGAACCCAACGCATAGTCGCGAGGATTGCACGGCTTATTCGGATGGGTGTTGGGGCTCGTCATTCAGTTGCGGAGCGAACCCAACGCATAGTCTCGCGGGTTGCGCCGATGATGCGGGCAGGTGTTTGGACTCGACATGAAGTTGCGGACCGAACCCAACGCATAGCTTCGCGGGTTGTACCGGTTGGATCGACGGCCGTTTTGCATCCATCGCGTGGGCGCGGACCGAACCCAAGGCATGGGGACGCGGGTTGTGGCGGTCTGGACAGTGCGCGGGCGTATGCCGATGGTGGGGGCGGCACCCTGCCCCCCACCCCAACCCTCCGCCACAAGGGGAAGAGGGGTCATCATCGCGGTCGATCAGGCGAAGAGTTTCTTGACGACCTTGCCGCCGTCGACGATCTTGATCGGCCGGCCGAGGGGGCTCATGTTTTCCTTGGCGGGGTCGATCTTCAGGGAATGGCAGAAGCTGACGAGCAGGTCGTTGACCGTGACCGGGTCGTCCTTGACCTCGGTCCCGTCGGGCGACGAGGCGCCGATGACCTGGCCCCCCTTGATGCCGCCGCCGGCCAGGGCGACGTTGAAGACGCGCGGGAAGTGGTCGCGGCCGGCGTTGGGGTTGATCTTGGGGGTCCGGCCGAACTCGCCCATCCAGATCACCAGGGTCTTCTCGAGCATCCCCTTGCTCTTGAGGTCGGCCACCAGCGAGGCGAACGCCGGGTCGACCGTGCCGGCGTTCTTGGCCACCTCCTCGCCGCTGTTCTTGTGGGTGTCCCAGCCGCCGGAGCGGACCTCGACGAAGGTCACGCCCGCCTGCGACCAGCCGACGGGCCAGCAGGCAGCCCTGGCCGAAGGCGGTCTCGCCGTACGCGGCGCGGACCTTGGGGTCCTCGCCCGAGAGGTCAAAGGCCTTCATCCGGGGCGAGAGGACCATGTTGGCCGTCTGCTTGTAGAGCGACGAATGGTCGCTGCACCCGGTCGGCGCCGCCGGTCAGCTCGAAGCCCGAGTGCTCGAGCTTGTGGAGCAGGTCCAGCCGGCGGGCGAACCGGCGGACCGGCGACCGTCGGGACGACGTTGGCCGGGGGCTTGTTCGCGTTCTGAACGACGAACGGCTCGAGCGAGACGCCCAGCAGCCCCGCGCCGACCGTGCCGCCGCCGATGCTGACGATGTGCGGCAGGTCGAACTTCGGGTCGCCCAGCTCGTTGGCGACGACGCAGCCGAAGCTCGGGTGCTTCACGGTTCCCGTGGGGGCATAGCCGGTGTGAAGCTGGTAGGTGGCCCGCTGGTGGTTCCCTTCCTTGTTGGTCATCGAGCGGATGATGGTCGACATCGCCCATGACCTGCGCCAGCTGGTTCCAGCCGTTGGCGATCTGGATGCCGGGAACGGCTGTGTCGATCGCCTTGGTGTCGCCGCCGTTGGAGGTGCCGGGCTTGGGGTCGAAAGTCTCCATCTGGCTCGGGCCGCCGGCCATCCAGAGCAGGATGCAGGCCATCTGCCGCTTCCGCAGCTCGTCGGCCTGGAGCGCCATCAGGTCGGTGAAGCTGACCGAGGCCGCCCCCAGCGATGCCCCGCCCAGGGCGATCCCCCGCAGAAAGCCGCGGCGGCCGATCACCCCCTCGCCGTTCATCGCCACATTGAGAATCGATTTTGTGAACATGGAAATGATCTGCCTTTCGATACCGCTTCCTCGTTCTCGAAAAGGGGACGGGCACCTCGAAGCCTCGGAGCCAGCCCCCTTTCGAGAAGCCTAACGGCGGGTGATGAACTCGGTCGAGTTGATCAGGCTCCAGAGGATGTCCTCGAACGCTTCGCGACGGTCGCCGACGGCCTCGATGTAGCGGAGACAGGTCTGAAGCTCCTTGGGGGTCGGCGCCCGCGAGAAGACGCGGACGTAGAGGGCCAGGAGCGCCTGGTGGTTGTCGGGCGTGGCGGTGAGGATCTGGCCGAGCACATTGTTGCCGCCGGCGGTCATGGCCCGGTTGAGCTTCGGGCTGTTCATCAGGAACAGGGCCTGGGGGATCGTGCCGAGGATGTCGTCGTTGGGGGTCGAGGGATCGACCCCGTAGAGGGTGCTGAACTGGGCCCGTTCGTTGTTGTCGGCGCCTTTCTTGGTCGCGCCGTTGGCGTCCTTGAGGTCCTTGGTCAGCCCCTGGTTCTTGGCCGCGGCCTTGCCGGGGGCTGCCGGGACCGGGGGGGCGATGGAGGTTCAGCACCTGGTCGAGAGCGTCAAGGATCTGGTCCGAGCGAAGCCGGCTGGGGCAGTTCGAGGCGAATGGGGTCCGGCCCGCCTGGGTGAAGGTCGATCGGATCTCGCGCTGATAGGCACGGGTGTTCAGGATGGTCCGGTAGAGCCAGTCGGATATCGTAGCCGCCCTTGGACCACGAATCGGCCAGGGCGTCGAGGATCTCGGGACTCTTGGGGGTCCGGTCGGGTCCCATATCATCGACCGGGTTATAAAAGGCCTCACCCATGAGGGTGTACCAGACGCGGTTGACGAAGGCGCGGGCGAACCAGGGGTTATCCTGTCCGGTGATGTACGACGCCGCGAGGTCGCGGCGCTGATCGGCGGTCAGGCCGGGAACCCTGGGAGCGCTCGTCGTCAGAAAGAACTTAGGGTCGACCGGGATCTGCTTCTGAGGGTCTTGCTTGTCGGGCATGGTGTAACGGGGCACCCCCTTGTTGATCGTGACCTCCCAGACGTTGGCCCCTTTCTCGACCCGTTTGGCCCGGCTGCCGGCGAAGAACGAGGCGAACTCATGGAACTGCTGACGCTTCCAGGAGTCGGTGGGGTGGTCATGGCACTGGGCGCACTGGATCTGGACACCCATGAAGATCCGCGCGACCTCGCCGGCCAGTTCGACCGCCTGGCTCTCATGGGCGAGCGCGAGCGTGACGGCGCCGTTCTCGTCGTTGCGTCCACTGGCAGTGACAATCGAGCGGGCGATCTCGTCCCAGGGGCGGTTCTTCCCGATCTCGCCCGCCAGCCAGTCCTCGAACTCCTCGTACCCGACCCGGGCGCCGTTCTGGTTGGTCGCGCGGAACTTGATGACGTCACGCCAGTAATGGGCCAGGTTGCGGGCGAAGCCCTCATTATTGAGCAGGTACTCGATCAGCTTGGGTCGCTTGTCGGAGGCATGGGTCTGGACGAAGTTGAAGACCTGAACGGGGGTTGGCAGATTGCCGGTCAGGTCAAGCGTCACGCGCCGGATGAACTCAACGTCGGTCGTCTGAGCCGCCGTGGGAACCTTGGCCTCGGCGAGCAGACGGTCGAGCATCTGATCGAGCACCTCGGAGGTCAAGGTGGGACGGCTAACCACCTTGGCGGGCCGCTCCGGAAGCGTCGCCTTCGAGGCGGGTTTGGGCTCGGCCTTCGCATTGGCCGACTTCCTGGCCTTGGCTTTCGCCTTGACCTTTCCCGGCTCGGTCGGCTTGGCGGTCTCGGCCGATGCGATCAAGGTCAACAACGGGGCGGCCCCAAGGGCCACCACGATGGCCAGGCAACAACGCCCCCCGACGCCGCGGAAGCCCGACATTCTGTGCCCCCCTTTCGCCACTCGACGTGAGTGCTTCAGCCACGAATGCATGGTTGTCGCCACGAAGAAGTTTTTCAGGTTCAACCCCTGTTACGACCCCGAGTTTCGCCTGGTTCTGGTAATCACGAGCTAAGACCAGAAAAGTCGATGCAGCCGTCAATCACTCCACTCATTCATTCTATACCGGATTGTCGGGATTTCCAGGGGAGACGAGGCTTCCGGTCAACACGAGAATGGTCTTAACTCTGCCACTCCATGACAAGCATCAGAACGAGGATGACCACGAGGCTGACGATCGACATCAGGCCTGCGGGCATGAACTTACGGCTCCGGGTCGCATAACGGTAGGTGAAGAAGACGAAGAGGGCGAGGGCGACGGTGAGACCGAGCGGGAGGCCGAGCGGACTGCGGAGCAATGACAGCCCGAGAGCGAGCAAGGCGGCCATCGCGCTGACCAGCCCCGCGATCAGCGAGGGCCGGCTCCTCGCCCGGACGAACCCCATGACGCCTCCGACGGCCAGGAGCACGGCGTAAATGGCCAGCGTGATATGACCCACGAGCGGACTGAGCATGGAGAGGCACCTCGGCTAAGGGTTGCGGCTTTCGAGCTTGGCTTAGACCCTGCGCCACCGTGCCACCCAGCCGAGGGGACTTCCCACGTACGGCCGCGCCCGCGGGAGGGTCTCGGCAAGGGCGTCGGTGACGCTCAGAACCTGTTCACCAGCAGGTTCCAGGCCAGCCGCGTCTGCGGCAGCGTGATAGGCGAACGTGGGACGGTGATAGGTCCGTATCGGCCGGCGGACACCGTTGACCGGATCGATGAAGCGGGCACGCTGGCCATCGGCGGTCCGATCGGCGTGGAGCGATGAGAGCAGACAGCTTCCGCCCGGCTCGAGCACCCGCGCCACCTCGGCCAGCACCAGAGCAAGTGCCTGATCATCAAGATGTTCGGCCACCAGGCCGAGCACCGCGAGGGCGAAGGTCTCGGACCTGAGAGGCAAAGGCCGGGGCAGGGCGTGCCGGATCCACAAGATCGATGGCACCGGCTCGGGAATCGACGCGGCCTTGGAACGGGCGCGGGCCAGCATCTCCGGCGTCATGTCGAGCGCCGCGACGGTGGCACCGGCAGCGGCCAGGGCCAGGGCATGGCGGCCCGTCCCGCACCCGAGGTCGAGCGCCCGGCGGCCCTGGATCGAGCCGACCCAACACCGGATCGCCGGTCCTTCCAGCGCGATGAGAGGGTTGCCGTCCTCATCATAGCACGAAGCCCAGGCGGCGTAGCCGTCACGTACCGAGAGCTCGTCATCGGTCTCAAACATGCGTCCAAGTTTAAAGAATCATACGACGAACCGGAAGAGGCAGACGTCTTGGGATCGATCGCGGACAAGCTCCATGGACCTTCGAAAATACAAAGATCGATGGCCCGGATCGCGTGATCCGGGCCATCGATTAAGAGATCGATCGATTCAGCTCCTCGAGCCGTCCGTCGGAGTCGATTGGATCGGACCGGATCAAGGAGGCGGTGGTGCGCCGGGCGGGAAGGCGGCTTCACCGGCGGGTGCGGGCATCGCGCCAGGGGCCGGAACGCCTTCGGGACCGGGGATACCAGGCTCGGGGGCGGGACCTGCTTCACCAGGGCCGGGCTCGATGCTCAGCGGGCTGGCGTTGACATCGGTCGGCCGGCCCATCCGGTTCTGGATCGGCGGGATCGCGCCGGGGGCCGGCGGCACGCCTCCTGGTCCCACCTCACCCGGCGGTGGCTCGATGCCCATCGCCTGCATCCGTGCCCGCTGCGTCGCCGCCTGGGTGTTCGCCCAGGGGAAGGCCGGACCCGGCGCGAAATACTGGACGTCGTCGTGCATGTACTTGCCCGAGGGCAAGGTCATCCCCGCATATTCAACCTGGCAGCCGGTCGTCGGCAAGATCCAGCCCAACGCTAGACCCGCCCAAACTACCAGACGGTTCGCCCGGCCGAGATCCGGCCAGTGCATCGATCTGGTTCCCAATCCTAGGGAGCCCATGGGTTCCACCCTCCTCGTGTGGATATGGAGCGCCCGAGGTCCGGCCCCCACCGGTCGAATCTCGTCCCGGGCATGGGAAACCGGCTCTCGGCCGATTTGAATCCGTTCGAGTCAACCCGAGGGCGAGGCGAGGGCCGACACGGCGAAAGCGGAGAAGGTCATCCTTGACCCGTCCCAACTCTACCGATCCGGTCCGGTCAGCGCGATCGTCGGGTTTCCAACACAGGTTATGGATCGGACGGCAGGACGGGTTGAGAACAATGATTCCGTACGAAACCCACGACAAAGTTACTAGGAGCACTCAAACACTCGGTGTTGAACCCAAATTCGGGCTTGGCCGCATCGCTCGCGTCGTTACAATGCCCCCGCCAATCAAGCTCAGCCAGGTCGTCGGCGGAGCGATCCAGCAAGCGCAGCCTCCCCGTGTAGCGAAGCCGCGAAGAGGCGATCGCGAGGCGCTGGACTCCAAACGTGTTGGTGTTGGTATGAACGAGCAATCCCGCCAAACGGGACGGAAGGGGACAGTACGCCTATGTGGTCGCTGGCCAAGGCACAGGCATGGATTATCGAAGGGGCCGAGCCGGCCGAGGGAATCGAGGTGCCGCTGGTCGAGGCGCTGGGGCTCGTGCTGGCCGAGCCGGCGGTGGCCGACGTGGATCAACCGCCGTTTGATCGGGCGGCCTGTGACGGATATGCACTGCGTGGTGATGATGCCACTCAGGGCACCAGGCTCCGGCTGATCAAGCGGCATCGCGGTCAAACCTGTGGAGAGGTCGAGCTCGGCGCCGGGGAGGCGACCCTGGTAGCGGCGGGCGAGGCCATGCCGGTCGGAGCTGACACCGTGCTTCGCGTCGAGCAAGGCCTGGCGGAGTCCGCGAGTGCGGCCACGTCGCCAGGATCAGAGCTCGAGGTCTTGCGGATCGGCGATAGCCCACGACGCTCGAGGAACGGCGAGGCACTCGGCGCCCTTCCAGGACATGACGGCCCGCGTGACCGGAATATCATTCCTAGAGGTGCTGCGCTACGGGCCGGCAGCCTGCTAGCGCCGGCCGGTACACGGATCACGATCCCGCTGGTCGGTGTACTCGCCGCTCAGGGTTGGATTCATCCGATCTGCCACCGACGGGTTCGTGTGGCGGTCCTGGCTGTCGGCGCCGAACTCGTTAACCCGGGTGAAGCTCCGGTCCTTCACTTCGAGCGGAACGCCGCCGGGCCGGCACTGGCGATTCCGTGCATCCACCGCTTCGGTGCGACGGCCCACGATCTGGGAGCCGTCGCACCGAATCCGAGGGCTCGACGCCGCTCTCGATCGGGCGCTGACCGCTCCCATCGTCGTCATCCTGGGAGCCAGTGACGGCCCGATCCCCCGATCGATTCGCCGAGCGGGGGTCGAGCCGGTCTTCTCCGGACTGGCTGTCGAGCCCGGCCATCGCCTGAGCTACGGCACCGTCCCGGGGAGCTCTCCTTCGGGCCGGACGATCCGGCACCACGTTTTCCACCTCGACGCCGACCCTGTCGCCGCGGTAACGGTCGCGACCTTGCTGGTCGGCCCCTTGATCAACCGGCTACACGGACTTCCAGCGACAACTCCCCCGGCCTACCCTCGCGCGATCCTGGCCAATCCCCACCCCGCAACGGGCGAATGTCTCCGCGCTCTGCCAGTAACGCTTTCCGACGACGACCACGGTCGCCGGATTGCCAACGTGATCGACATGCTCGGCCCCGACGACCTGCTTGGCTTCGCTCGTGCCAACGCCCTGGCGCTCTTGCCTCCCCATTGCGGTCCCTGGCGCGGTGGCGAGGTCGTTCCCATCGCCTCCCTGGAATCGGAGCTCGCGTGACCTTGATCAACGGTTCCTTAACCTTACCAGTCCCAGGAACAGTCAGCATGGCAAAGCGCTTCAATGCGGCTACAAAGGACTTGCTCGAGGCGCATTGACTCTGTTTGGCGCCAATTAGAAATCCCCCATGTTGCCTCAGCCAAGAATGTTATCGATGGATCGACAGGCAGAGTACGGCATTTTGCCACCTCACTGACACTCAGGGAGTGGTCTCTGTCAGTCGACCCGAATCCTGGTAAGTTCCCACCTCCTCGGCTTTCGGTTCCCCTCACGACCGAGATTCCTCGGTGAAGTGGACCCCTGAAACTGGACAGCTCGGGATGTTATACTGATCGAAGGTCGCTGATCCATCCCGAGGTGCATCATGGCCGGCACTCGCAAGCGCCACCCGGCCGCCTTCAAGGCCACGGTCGCCCTGGAGGCCGCCAAGCAGCCAAGACCGTCGCCGAACTCGCCAAGGCGTACCAGGTCCATCCCGTCCAGATCAGCCAGTGGAAGAAGCAACTCCTCGACGGGGCCGTGGGCCTGTTCCGCGACGGCCGCAGGCGTGAGCACGAGGAAGGGGAGGCCGTCCAGGCCGAGCTGTACGAAAGGATCGGCAGGCTCAACATGGAGACTGCACTTTCCGCGATTTTCTAACATCCGATCGTCGGAGGCACCAACTTGCGGCGTGGGGTCAGGCATCGCCATACGTCGTTATATCTTCGACGGAGCGGAACGCGAGCCGGGCACCACTCTCGAACTCGAAGGTGACCCTGGCACCGCAAGAGCCCCAGGGCTCCATCCGATAGCCGTGTAGCCTGACGCCCCGTAATCCCCTCTCCGCGGCTACATCGACGACCGGGTAGTCGGAGCCGATCTCTGTCGCCTCAAACGGCTCGGGTCCGCCCTCGGTGTCCCTCCAGAAGACGATGCCGAAGTCGAAGTAGAGCCGGTACCATCGGCCCTCGAAGCAGAGGAAGGTGACGTTGGCCGGCTCGACGAGGGCATCGCCGTGCCAGTACCCCTGGCATAGGATCGCGTCGCATCGCAGACCGTCCAATTGCGGTGGCTCGCCGTTGATCTCCAGCGGTTCCACGATGCTCCCCCCGGGCCCTGCAACTTGCGGATAGACGGGGGCCGGCCCGACCGGGACGATGGCGGTTACCAAGCCAGCCAGACACCCCGAGCGGAGCCGGCCCCGATGACATCTTCCCACCCGCTGCCCGTCCCGTGCCAGTGGTTCTCATGGCTCGCCGCCGCGCTCGATCGTCGCTCCGCCCCGAAGCTCGCCCTCCTCTTCGCGGACACTGCCCGGCCCCCGGCCGGCGGGTAAGCGCGGCCGGCCACGCACCTACGGAGCAGGCGTGATCGACCTGGCCAAGCGGGGCAGCCAGCGCCGCGGCTGGTCGTCCGACACGTTCGAGTTGTACGGGGAGCAGGTCGTCAAGAGGTATAAGACGTTCCTAGCGATCTGGCGTCCGGCCGGCGGGGTGATCCGGGTGGTCCTGGTGGACGAACCGACCGGGTGGCGGGCGTACTTCTGCACCGACCCATCGGCCTCGGTCGCCGACATCCTGAGTGCCGTGGCGGACCGGTTCTCGCTGGACATCGACCACCCGAACTACCACCCAAGTGAGGGGGTGTCAGCGAGCCGCAGGGACGGTTACGATCGGCATTCCGTCGCTGTTGACCCTGGCCCGGTGGTGCCGTCAGCAGCTCGCGCCGCCTGAAGGAGCTGACATATGCCGACACGATCCGTCCGCCGAGTTCCCCCCCATCTCCGCCGGTCCTGACGCCGCTTCAGACATGGGTCTGGTCGACTCTTCCGGAGGACAGGCGTCGGGAAGTCGCCCGGGTGCTGGCCCTGGCCGTGGGCCGGCGACTGCTCCCCCCGAAACCGATGGAGGGGAGCGATGAACGCCGATAGCGCCGGACCTCGCGGCCGGCTCTCATCCCCGAAAGTCAGGCCGATCCACCTCGACCGCCGCGCCGTCGTCTACGTCCGCCAGTCGACCCCGCAGCAGGTGGCCGAGAACACCGAATCGACCGCGCGCCAGTATGCGCTGGCCGACCGTGCCGTCGCGCTGGGCTGGGCGCCCGCCGAGGTCGAGGTCATCGACGAGGACCAGGGCCGCAGCGGGGCGACCGTCGAGGGCCGGCCCGGATTCCAGCGGCTGCTCGCCGAGATCGGCCTGGACCGGGTCGGGCTGGCGCTCGGGCTGGAGATGAGCCGGCTGGCCCGCTCGTGCAAGGATTGGCATCAGTTGGTCGAGCTGTGCGGCCTGTTCTGCACTCTGCTGGCCGACGCCGACGGAGTGTACGACCCGACCGATCCCAACGACCGGATGCTCCTGGGCCTGCGCGGCATGATGTCGGAGGCGGAGCTGCACGTGCTCCAGTCGCGGATGCACGAGGGGAAGCTCAACAAGGCCCGCCGCGGCGAGCTATTCGGCACTCCGCCGATCGGCTACGTCAAGCTGCCGACGGGGGAGTTCGCCATCGACCCCGACGAGCAGGTGCGGGCGGTGGTCGGGTTAATCTTCGATGAGTTCGACCGGCAGGGGAGCCTGCACGGCCTGCTCCGCTACCTGACCCATCATGGCATCCGCATCCCGATCCGCGCGGCCGGCGGGCCGGATCGTGGCCGGATCGAGTGGCGTCGGCCGGTCCGCGAGACGCTCCAGAATCTGCTCCACAATCCCACATATGCGGGGATCTACCAGTGGGGCCGGAGCCGCTCCGAGCCCCTGGGGAGATCCCGGAGCCGTCCCGGCAGGCGTGCGTACGAGGATCGCGAGCCGATCGTGATCGAGGGCCATCTGCCGGCCTACATCACCGCAGAGCGGTTCCGGGCCAACCAGGAGCGGCTCGCCGCGAACCGGGCCCGAGCGGATGCCCCCGGCGCCCGCGCGACGGGCCGTCGCTGCTCGGGGGGATCCTGTTCTGTGGGCGATGCGGGCGGCGGATGCGAGTCGACTACGGCCGCTCCAGCGGGCACTTGCGGTACACCTGCCGCAGGGGACGACGTCGTACGCGGAGCCGACCTGCCAGTCAGTCGCCGGGCGGGTCCTGGACGGGTACGTCGTCGAGCAGGTCCTGGCGGCGTTGACGCCGGCCGGGCTGGAGGTCAGCTTGCTCGCGGCCGGGGACCTGCAGGCCGAGCGAGACCGGTTGACCGGCCAGTGGGAGCAGCGAGTGGAGCGGGCCCGTTACCAGTGCCGGCGCGCCGAGCGGCAGTACCAGGCGTGTGAGCCGGAGAACCGCCTCGTCGGCCGCGAACTGGAACGGCGCTGGGAGCAGTCGCTGGCCGAGGTGCGCGCAGGCGGAGGCCGAGTACGACCGATTCCGGCGCTCGCAGCCGGCCGCCCTCACGGACGGGGAGCGGGCGGAGATCCTCGCCCTGGCCACCGACCTACCCGCCGTGTGGACGGCCCCGACGACGACACCGGCAGACCGGCAGCGCGTGATCCGGTGCCTGGTCGAACGAGTGACCGCCACGGTCGACCGCGACACCGATCGGGTGTCCGTGGCCGTCTCCTGGGCGGGCGGGTTCGAGAGCGCCGGCGACCTCCGCCGTCCGGTGGCCCGATACGACCAGCTGGCCGACCTACCGGACCTGCTGGCTCGGATCGAGGCCCTGCGGTCCGAAGGGTTGCCCATGGCGGTGATCGCGGAGCGGCTGAACCGGGAGGGCTTCATGCCGCCGAAGCGAGCCGACTGCTTCACCGGGCCGATGGTGACCCGGTTGCTGTGGTCCCGGCGCGGGCAGCCGGGCCCCGGCCGCGGGCCATGACTGACGGCGAGTTGGGCCCGGGTGAGTGGTGGCTGGGAGACCTCGCCAAACGGCTCAGATCACCGATCGATACGATCCGCGGCTGGATCCGGCGGGGTTGGGTCCATGCCCGGGCCGTGGCGCTGATATCGGGCACCCGCTGGGTGGTTTGGGCCGACGAGGACGAACTGGTCCGCCTCGCGGAGTTGCGGACCTGCCCGCGCACCTGGGATCATCGTCCTCGGCTGGCCGACCTGATCCGGCCCAAGGCGAGGCCCGGACGCGATTGAAGCTAGGCCTTCAGAACGAAGGTTCGGAAGACCCTGTCCTGACTCATGGCCGAAACATCCCGTCGCTTTGGAGGCATTATGGGCAAGCCATCGAGATCACCTTCCGCGAGTGCAAGCAGGTCGTCGGGGCCGGGCAGCAGCAGGTGCGATTCATCTGGGCGAACATCGGAGCGTTCCACGTCTGCCTGTGGACGTTCACGATGACCGAGGCGTGGGCCTGGGGCCGGAAGGACGAAGAGCTGATGGATCGCTCGACCTCGCCGTGGGACTCGCAGTTGCGCCGTCCGAGCCACGCGGACAAGCGGCGGGCTTGGCGACGCGAATTGCTGGGCGAGGAGATTCGAGCGGTTCTATACCCGGGGGCCACCGAGGCGGAAATTCAGGCCACAGCAGAAAGGCTGCTCAGCCTGGCGGCATGATGTACATAGTCTCCCGGAAAGTGCAGCATTTATAGACAATGCGAACTTTTGGGCCTCAGTCGCTCGACCTACCACCTTCCGCCGGGGACCGAGTCGGAGGAGAACCTGCGGCTGATGCGCCGGATCGACGAGCCATACCTCAAGACCCCGTTCTACGGCAGCCGACGGATGGCGGAGTGCTTGAAGCGGTCCGGGGAGGCGGTCAACCGCAAGCGCATCCGGCGGCTGATGGCGTTGATGGACCTGGAGGGGCTGCATCCCAAGCCGCGGCCCCCCCACACGACGGCGGGTGCGCAGGCTTACCCCTACTTGCTCCGCAACCGGGTACTGACCCGAGCCTCGAGGTCTGGAGTTTCGACATCACGTACGTGCCGATGAGGCGGGGGTTCATGTACCTGTCGGCGGTGATCGACTGGTTCCGTCGATATCGATACGTGCTCTCGTGGCGGCTGTCGAACACGATGGACGGGGGATTCTGTTTGGAGGCGCTGGACGAGGCGTTGTCGCGGGGCACGCCGGAGATCTTCAACACCGACCAGGGGTCGCAGTTCACGTCGCGAGAGTATAGCGGCCGGTCGGAGGGATCCGGGGTCGCGGTGAGCCGGGACGGTCGGGGTCGGGCCTTGGACAACGTGTTCGTGGAGCGACTCTGGAGGAGCGTGAAATACGAGGACATCGATATTAAAGATTACGAACGTGTTTCTGAACTGGAGTCGGGCTTGACGGCCTACTTTCAGTTCCATGAGGAGGATCGCCCCCATCAGTCGCTCGATTACCGGACCCCTGGCGAGGTCTACCGGGCCGAGGCTCAAGGGAGCCTGAGTGGGGGAGGATCATAGCAAAATACAGGCCGCCTGGGCTGTCCAGTATTTGGGGTCCACGATAATCACGACAACTTTGCCCGGTCAGTGAACCTGGTTGCGGCGTACATGATCGCCTCCTCGGTGGCCTCGGCACGGGCCAGCTTGGCGGTGAGCCGGCCCTCGCAAAGGACCATTATCTGGTCCGAGACGGTCAAGAGCTCGGGCAGCTCGCTCGAGGTCATGATGATCGCCATACCCTCGGCGACGAGGCGGCGGATCAACTGGTAAATCTCGGCCTTGGAGCCGACGTCGATGCCGCGGGTCGGCTCATCGAGCAGTAGCAGCTTTGGCTCGATCAGAAGCCATCGGGCGATGATACACTTTTGCTGATTGCCGCCTGACAGGCTAGTTATGGGCGCCTGCGGGCCAGCGGTCTTGATGACCAGGCGATCGATCGATTCGGCCACGGCGCGAGCTTCGGCGCGATGGTTGACCAGTCCGCCCACGGTTAGCGCCGAAAGCTGCTGGATCGTGATGTTTTCCGATACGGTCAACGCGCTGAAGAGACCCAGCGCCTTGCGATCCTCGGTCACGAGCGCGACTCCTGCGGCGATCGCCGCGCGCGGATCGCGGAAATGGGCGGGGTGGCCGTCGAGTATGATCCGCCCTGACAGCGGGACGGGGCTGGCTCCGAAGAGAGCCTCGAGGAGCTCAGTACGCCCAGCGCCGAGCAGGCCGGCCACCCCCACGACCTCTCCCGAGTGGACCTGGAACGTGATGTGCGAGAGCGATGGCCGGCCGCTGTGCGGAGGGCTGGGCAGGCCGAGCTCCTCGACCTCAAGAATCGGTCGGGAACCGATCGGGTGAGGCTGGTAATGCATCGTGGCGATCTCGCGCCCGACCATCCAACGGACAACCTGTGCCGGCTCGGTTTCGGCTCGCATCGCGGTCGCCACGAAACGACCGTCGCGTAGCACGGTGACCCGATCCGCCAGAGTGAAAATCTCGTTCATTTTGTGCGAGATGTACAAGATCGTCGTTCCCGACTTGCGCAGTTCCTCGATGACCCGGAAGAGACGATGCACCTCGGCGTCCGAGAGCGCAGAGGTCGGCTCGTCCATGATCAGAATCCGGGCGTCGAAGGCCAACGCCTTGGCGATCTCAACCATCTGCTGGTCGCCGATCCGCAGGTCGCCTACGAGGGCGCGCGGTGAGATCGGCGTCCCGAGCCGGTCGAACAGGCAGCGGGCCGACGCTTCCATGCTTCGGTTGTCGAGCCAGCCGAGACCACGGCCACCCAGACGGGTCCGCTCCCGGCCCAGGAATATGTTCGCCGCGACGCTGAGTTCAGTGACCAGATTCAGCTCCTGGTAGATGATCCGGATGCCGGCATCTTCGGCGTCGCGCGGGCCGTTGAATCGGACCGAGTGGCCGTCGAGGACGATGGTCCCCTCGAACTCGTCGATCGCGCCGGCCAGGATTTTCATCAAGGTGCTCTTGCCTGCCCCGTTTTCACCACACAAGGTGTGGACTTCACCGGTGTGCGCGTTGATGCTCACGTCTCGCAGCGCGTGTACACCGCCGAAGCTCTTGGTGATGTGCCGCATCTCGAGGCGGAGGGCGCCACCGTCTTGAGTCATGTTCATTTCAATTATTCAGATATTATCAGAGTGTCGTGCAGGTCCCGCCTAACCGGACACCGTCGCCCTTCGCGAACGAAACGATCCCATGGTATGCATCGGGCTGGGCAAACGGTAGACCCTGTTCGGCCCGGCTCAAGTGGATATGATCGGTGAAGCTTACGTACTACAGTTGTAGATCATCCGTTCACCACGGGAAAAACCCTGAATTCCCAGGGTCCGCAATTTACCGCACTGTCGAGCTCGGCCGTTTTTCCCGTGGTTTCGGCAGACTGAACGGATGATCTACAACTGTAGTATTAGAGGCTATCCGGTAACACAGAATCTTCGTAACCTGTAGTCCGGCCAAAAACTTCCCAGGATTCCCCGGCAACAGGACATGCCACCGTGCGTAAGGCCTACCCCTCCGACCTGACCGATCAACAGTGGGAGGTCATCGAGCCATTGATCCCGGTTCACCACACGGGGCGGCCTCGGGAAATCGACACGCGGGAGGTCCTCAACGCGATCTTCTACCTCACCCGTTCGGGGTACCAGTGGGACATGCTCCCCCACGACCTGCCGGCCAAGAGCACCGTCTACGACCACTTCGCCCGGTGGAAGTCCGACGGGACGTGGCAGACGGTCACAGACGCCCTGCGGCAACAGATCCGCGTGGCCGTAGACCGTGACCCCAACCCCAGCGCCGGGAGCATCGATAGCCAAACGGTCAAGGCCACCGAGGTCGCCGACAGTCGGGGCTACGACGGGGGAAAAAAGGTCACGGGGCGGAAGCGTCATATCGTCGTCGACACCTTGGGCTTGCTGTTGGTGGCCCTGGTGAGTGTGGCCTCGGCCGACGACGGCACGATCGCTCCGGAGGTACTGGGACGACTGACCACCGGACACCAGACACGATTGAAGAAGATCTGGGCCGACGGGAAGTGCAACAATCATCACCTCCAAGGGTGGTTGGTCACGTCGAAGGCCGGGTACGTGGTCGAGATCGTTGGCCGCCCGCCCGGGAGCACCGGGTACGTGAAGTTGCCGAGGCGGTGGGTGGTGGAGCGGACACACGCCTGGCTGGGCCGATACCGTAGGAACAGCCGGGACTACGAGCGTTACACGAAGTCAAGTGAGGCGATGATCAAAATCAGTTCGATTCATCGCATGCTCAGATTTTTGAAACCCGATCCGTTGAGGAAGCCAGTGCCATTCAAATACCGGGAATTACAGGAAAAAGTTACCGGATAGCCTCTTAGTGATGGGTTTCGGGACCTGAAGCAGAGATTGGGTTGGGAGGAGTGCCGAGCCTGGACCAAGGCCCCGATTGAGCGGACGACGCAGGTGCAATGGATGACGATGAGTCTGCTGCGGCTGTTGCAATTCCGACTCGATGACGGCGGCTGTACGGATTGGTGGTCGCCGCCGCCGTGGAACCGGACGAAGGACCGGCCCAGTGTCCTGGATGTGGAACGGTTGCTGAGGCGATATCGGCCGGAAATTCAGCGTCTTCTGTCGAGCTGGCTGAGTGATGAGAGGAAAACGGCCTGAGCAGGTCGAACTGGGCGATGTCGGCTAGGGAGACCGCCCTCCCGAAAATGAGAGAAGCCGGAATGACGGGGGCTCGGCAGCCGACTATGGGTGTCCGAGGACGGAGACGCTATGCCAAGTCGAAGCGAATGAGCTGAATTTCTGAGAAACTACTGCTTAGTCCATTCCGCTCGAATGGGCGGCTCAACCTGCTAGCGGGACTCGATGACTTGGCGACCAACAAACCGAAATCGACCGGGACCGAAATCGTGGCCTATCGATGCCCACGTTGTGACGTGGAGCTGGAGGTATCGGCAAACGACACCGAAAGCTGGCTTCGCTGCCCGGCATGCGGCCGCCCCGGATTTCCCCCTAACCCCGATCGTGAGCGTATTGAAAAGGAAACGGCGCCGCTGGACAGCGAGGATATTCTCGAGCGAGCACCCGTGGCCAGCCCGGAGCGGCAACCACGGCCAGTATCGAGCCGACTTGAGCCTTCCCCGGCCGGGCGCCTATCATCGCTCACATCGTCGTTCCGCCCGGGAAGCCTGCGGCGGATTGTGGGGGCCTCGGCGATGTTCCTTTCGCTTTTGTGCGCGGTGTTTTCCCTGATGGAGCACGACCGGTTCATCGCCCTCTTCTTTGTGTTGTGCGCGTTGGTGAGTTTGGCGGTGACCATCTATCCCGGCCGGAACCCAGGATGAGGCGTGCGCCAAGATCATGGCGAAACATCAATGGATGCGCTCTTGCGGCTCGACGTGAGCAGGCCGTGCTTCTCAAGCTTGCTGCACAGGGTGCTACGAGGCATGCCGAGGAACCGGGCAGCCTCGCTCTTGTTGCCCCGGGCTTCGGCCAGGGCGTCCACGAGCCGCTGGCGCTCGAAAGCGAGATAATCGGCATTCCATCGCTCGTCGATCGCAATTGCTCCTGATCCGGCCTCGGCAGCGGGCCGAGACCGAAGCCGGACCACCCCGGCCACGGCCCGAGTACCCTGGCCAAAATTGATCCCGTCCGCCACATTCCCGCTTATTTCCGTTCCCAACTGGTTTGCAAACCGCCCTCGCCGGCGGGATGGTAGACCATGCCGCGGAACCGGTCTATGGCAGACTTCCGGTGGCAGATCGTCGAGGGTAATTGCCGGACCATCGGCCAGTACCACCGCTCGCTCGATCGCGTTCTCCAACTCGCGGATGTTCCCTGGCCAGTCGTATGCCATCAGGGCCTCGACCGCCTCGTCGTCGATATGCGTCACCGCCTTGCCGACCCGCTGCGCGTGCCGACCTAGGAAATGCACCGCCAACTCGAAAACGTCTTCCTTACGCTCGCGGAGCGACGGCGTGCATAGACTGAAGACATTAAGCCGGTAATACAGGTCCTCGCGAAACCGGCCAACGCGGATCATTGCCTCAAGGTCCTGGTGGGTCGCCGCCACGATCCGCACGTCGACCGGGATCGTCTGTGAACTGCCGACGCGCTCGAAAGCCATCTCCTGAAGCACTCTGAGCAGCTTGGTCTGGACCTCGAGGTTAATATCGCCGATCTCGTCGAGGAAGAGCGTGCCGCCGTCGGCCTGCTCAAAGCGGCCCACCCGATCGCGGTCCGCTCCGGTAAATGCTCCCCTGACGTGGCCGAATAGCTCGCTCTCAAGCAGGTTTTGCGACAGGGCCGCGCAGTGGACCTTTACCAGCGGGCGATCGGCGCGAGGGCTGGCGGCGTGGATCGCCTCGGCCAGCAATTCCTTGCCCGTGCCGCTCTCACCACGGATCAGGACTGCCGATGGACTGGTGGCGACCTTGCGCGCCAGCGCGATCATCCTGAAGACCACTTTGCCAGACCCCTTGATCTCATCAAAGACGGCCGGATCAGCCTCTTCACCCCCCGGCACGCCTTGACTCCGGGTCTCCTCGCCGCGAACGGTTTGGCCACCTGCACCAACACGATCGGTCAACTGGTCCTGAAGAATGAGGATTGCGCCGTTTCTGTTCGGCAATTTTCTCGACCTTGTCGTGGAGTTCGCGGTTGAGCGCTTCGAGGGTCTGCTGGATGCCAGCCGAGTGTAAGGTCAGGGCCGCTACCGAGCTGAGGGCACCGAGAAAGGCGATTTCTTCCGGCTCGTACGGCATGCCGCTCCGCTTGGGCCCGAGTACCAGGACCCCTGCCAGAACACCATCAGCCTCCAGAGCGCTGGCGACCTCCCCACCGAGCGCGATCATGGCGTCGGTGGCCGGTTCCGAGCCCCCTGTCAGAGCAAGCGCGTGTTGGACCCTAACCGAAGGCGTCCGACGAAGTCTCTCGACCAGCGGATTGTCGGGATCGAGCACCAACTCATCCGGCGGCGGGCCGAGACAGGCAACCAGACGCATCGGATGCGGGCCCGCTCCAGTCTTCGAGCCATTCCGCGCTCCGGCTCCTCCGGGCTCGTCGACGATCAGGTAGATCGCTCCCCACTCCAGCCGCAGAACCTCCGCCGCCGCCTCGATCAGGCGACGCCCCAGTACCTGACGATCGACCAGGCTCCCCACCGCGACATGCATCTTTCGCAAAGCCTGGTCGAATTTGTACTTCTCACGGAAGAACTGGCGGTCGATTACCTTTTGAAACCGCTTCCGGGCCAGTTCGGTTACGACCAAGATCACGAAGACGGTCAGGCCGGCCACCCACGACGTCTGACGCGCCGCGCGGACCTGGTCACCGAGGAACATCCCACTCAGAACGAGCAGGGCTGAGTACACCAGCCCCGCCGTCACGCTCAACGCGACGTAGAGCACGCTCCGGTTGATCAGATCCTCGTCCTGCATCAACCTGTACCGTGTGATACTCAAGGCGTAGGCCACGGTATACAGCAGCGAGACTCCGAACATCGGCCACGCCGCGCTATCACGGCCGAGCGTCGAGGCGTCGAACCAGACCATCCGCATGAGATAACCAATCAGGACACCCGCCAGGATCGAGGCGAGCAAGATCCACTTGGCCTGGTTCCGTTCGGCCCGCGACTGAGCCTTTACGACGCTGAATCCCAGGCAGACGATTCCCAGGACGAACATCACGATCGCCAAGGCGATGTACCCCAGTGCCAGGTACTTCACCACCTGAAGCGCCAGATCCACTCGTGAGCCGTCGCCGTGACTGCCCAGCCAGCCGGCCCACCGCATGCTCGACCAGAGCGCTGCCAGGCAAACCGCTGGTACACCGTAGAGTGGCCACAGGACTTTCCGTCGATATTGAGTCAGAATCGGGTTTTCGCGCGGAAAGACGAGATAGAAATGGAGACTGACCACCGGCACGAATACGGCGAACGCCGCGAACGCGTAGATCAATGGCGGCGCAACCACGATCTCGGTCCAGTGATATCCTCCCATGTAGGCGCCGACCGTCACGATGCATAGCCAGAAGAAAAGACGCGCCGAACCGTCGCACGGCCGCTTCCAGAAAACCCACGCCCCGACCAGAAAGATCAGCATCTCCTGAAAAAACCAAGCGAGTGACCAGATATAGGTTTCGAGCGGGCGATACCGAACCGTCGCCATCGCGGCGTGACCTTGCCCGGCAAGGTCGGTCCAGGTGACGTGGATCGACTGTCCTACCCGGTCCTCCATATTTCGGAGCGCCCGGATGTAGTCCGAATAATTAGCGATCTTGATATCGCCGATCGATGTGAGCCGAGCACCAACTACGGGAGGTGCAGCAGACCACAAAAAATGGTCTCGGAACACAGCTTCCTTGAGTTCGTTTCCGAAGAAGCAACGAATCCCGATATCGCCCATCCAGGCAACCTGGGCGAGCACGGCGACTGAATATAGTACCACCAGAAGCGCAAATCCCAGCAAGTACCCACGCGGTGAGATCCGACCTCGGATCAATGTACCCGCTCTCCGCATTCGGAGTCGCCAGGGTATCATTCCAGAATCTCGCGACAGTCTGTGAGGTCCCGAACGCTCTCGTTGCAAACTCATGGGGAGAAACCAACCTCATTCGATGCCAACCCTCGAAGGTCCGCTCAAATGTCAAGACGCCGAGCAAATCGCCGGGGGTTCACTCTCCAGCTTAGTGAATCGGCGCCGAAACGCAACTGTTTCGTTAGCGAATTCATGTTAACGAAACGCCTAATCCCAGCTCGGCCAACGCGTGACCCTCCAATTATCAACGCGCACGATTTTCTCTTCACTCCAGATACTAACAATGCTCAATCAACAAAAGCCGATCAATTTCGAGTTAGACTAGGTGATCTGGCGAATATAGAGAAGCATTTTTCTCCTCCATGTTCTCGACATTACCCTCTACACCACGAGTTCGGCGCCGAAACTTCGTCATTTTTCCGGACCTGACGAGGCGCTGACGAGAACCACTGTGAGGGGACTGGAATCGTGGGTAATTATTATCGGCCTGCAAAGGACGTTAGGTATGCAAACTGCCCTGGGATAACGGCGACGAGCAGCCGGATTTCGCACCATGTCTTGGCTTGCGGAAACCGGCGACATGGTGTAGAGCCGGAGCAACGAGGAGGACTTCATGCGGCTAGCACTGAAGCGACGCGCCGAGTGGAAGATGTCATCCTGGTCGATGGAAGGAACACGACACCAGGTTCGGCTGGGAGGCGAGTGGGCCGACGTCAACGAGTTGGGGCAAGGTGACCCGATCGTTCTGGTGCCAGGCCTGGCCGGGGGTTGGCCCCTGCTGGGACCTCTGGCGCGGGACCTGGCGCGGGACCATCGAGTCATCACCTATAGCTTGCGAGGTGAGCGATTCCCGACCTCGACCACTCACCCAATCGATCTTGACGACCTGGCCCATGACCTGGGCGACCTGCTCGATGTCCTGGGCCTGGAGCGGCCCTCGGTATTCGGGGTCTCGTTCGGCGGAGCGATCGCCTTGGAGTTGGCCGTTACCCGACCGCACCGACTCGGGGCCTTGATCCTCCAGGGCGTCGAGTCCCGGTTCCGTGCCAACCTCGGTTCGATGATCGCTCGGCGAGTGCTGGAGCGGTTCCCTCTGCCTAGTGACAACCGTTTTGTCAATCAGTTCTTTAATCTCCTGTATGGGGGACGGCCAGAGCCGGGGCCGCTCGTCGATTTCGTGGTCGAACGGTGCTGGGAAACTGACCAGAGCATCATGGCACAGCGAATCGCGTTGCTCGAAAACTTCGACGTCACCGACCGGCTCTGGCGAATCGATGTCCCGACCCTGATTCTAGCCGGCTCGCGGGACGCGATCGTCCCTCCAGCACGGCAACGCACGCTCGCCGAAGCGATTCCGGGGGCTCGGTTCGAATTGCTCGACGGAGCCGGCCACGTCGGTTTCCTGACGCATCGCGCCGAGGCTGCCCGCGCGCTGCGGTCGCTGCTGCGTAGCCACAAATCGACACCATGCTAGTTCTACAGCCGCAGGTAATTGACCCCTTTGTGTTTTTCCTTCCAGGTCTTATCATGTGATGCTTTGGCCACTTTGTTCCGACGGACGTGGTAGTCCACCAGGGCGACCGCACGCGACAATTTCAACTCCGGCTCCTCCAGGGCCGCCTCCAGCAACCGCACCGTCCGGTCCAGGGTCAGTTCCGGCACTTTTTTTTCAACCGCAACCGCGTCACGCCCACGAACAGGTGCGCCAACGCGACCAATGTAATGTGGTGGTGCCACCCGACCCACGACCGCGTCTCGTACTGCGCCATCCCGAGGTAGCCTTTGCAGTCCTCGAAGAAATCCTCCACCTGGTGCCTCGTGCACGCGACCAACGCCATCACTCGCAATGGCGTCTCTGCATCGCCGTTGCTGACGTAGTACTTGACCTCGGGAGTCTCCTCCAGCGAACGGCGGACCAGCACCCAGATCGGCGGCCCTGGCTTGCGGTGGCGGACCGCCCAGACCCGCACCGCCGCGAACTCGAAGACCAGCGGCCCGACCGCCCCCTCGCGCACCTGGAGTCGCTGCCAGGCGTCGGCGGGCAGACCTGCCGCCAGTTCGGCCACCGAACACACCGCCGCGCGGTTCGGGCTTTCGGCGGTTGGCCCCGCCCCGAGTACGGCGGGATGCACGACGCCGGGTCCGCCGTCCAGACCGTGGTCGTCGTGGGAACCTCCATCACATACCGCTGGTCCAGTTGCTCCAGTTCGTCGAGCAGGTCCCCATTGGTGCCGTACTCCTCATCGGCGGTGACCCAATCCAGACCGACGATCCCCAGCACGGTGACGTCGCGGACCAGCGCTGCGGCGATCTGCGGCTTGGTTCGGAACGGCAGATCCTCGGGGATATGGGCCTCGGCACGACGCTGGGTTGCCACCTCCCCCTCAAACCAGGACCCGTGGAGATACAACTGGTGATCGAGCAAGGCGGTGCCCGCGGGCGTCACTCCGATCAGGAAGACGCCGACCTGGCAGTTGTCCTCCTTGCCGAGGCGGCCGTTGTGCTGCCGCGCGACCCCGGCGCTCTTGGCCCCCTTCTTGGCGAAGGCCGACTCGTCGATCACGCCAACGGTGCCGATCGGCGTGCCCGCCGCCGAGGGGACCAGTTCGTCGGCGAAGGCGGACTGGATCTCGGCCTGGACGTCGTCCGATTGCCAGGGGGCGACGGCGATGAACTTCTGAAGCCCGGAGACCTGGCCGGTGCCGGTGCAGAGGGCAATCGGCTCGATGCTCTTGCGCTCGGGGCAACACATCAGGCCGTTGACGTAGGTGTAGGCGTGGTCTTGCGCCTGCTCCTTGCCAAAGAGAGGGGCGAAGCGCTCGTGGAACTCGACCAGTTGCTCGGCCGCGGCGCGCACGTCGTCCGGTGTCATGGAGGCTCCCTCCTGACCAAGGGGTTGACGAACGAGGCTTCGGCCGATTCTCGTGTGTTGGAATCCCTACTCGTTTATTCTACCAAGAAGTCGCGAATTTGTCTGCGGCTGTAGAACTAGTGGGTCATTTGGCTCGCTGGTGGCCATGATGCCCCCCCCGCGACCGCCGCCGGATCGGCCCCCGCGTGCACGCCCCCGAGCCGCCGACCCGGTGGCTTCGCTGCCGCCGACGCCGCTCCATCCGCTTCCCGCCCCAGCGAAACGGCGTCGGATCCGCATTCCAGTACCTCGCCACCGCCTCGAACCAGCCGATGATCTGGTCGGGCCGCTCCGGGTGCTGGCTCCCCAACGCCCGCCGCTTGAGGACCCGCTGGATGCTCTCGGCCATGTTCAGCCATGACCCGCTCAGCGGGGTATATAAGGGCATGATGCCGTGCAAGAACAGCCAGCACACGAACGCCGCCGTCTTGTGCCCGGCCAGGTTGTCCAGCACCAGCAGCATCCGCAGCGGCGGCAATTCGGACAGCAGCGTCGGCTTGACGATCAGGCCGTCCTGCCACCGCTCCCAGGCGACGCGGGTCGCCGCGTTGGCTCCCGCCGGTGACGCCGGGAGCCCCTCCAGGACGGCGGACAGTTCGCGACCCAGCCAGGGGTGGCGCACCACGTTGGGGCAACTCGTCGCGCCCTCCAGGCGGACCTGCCCATCGGCCGGGTGGAACAGCGTCAGGACCTTGGCCGTGCCGTCGCGGAGGTACTCGTGCGGCTGCCGCGTCGGCGCGTACTCGGGCTGCCAGGACGGGCCGGGTTGTGGCACCGTCTGGAACGGACCGGCCTGGTCGGCGCACCAGACCGACAGGCCCATCGTCTCCCCGAGGCGGTAGGCGTCCTCGATCCACTTTTTTTGACCCGGCGTCAGGTTCGGTGACGACCACCGCACCGGCCTTGCGGCGGCGCAGGGCCCGTGCCGGTGGGGCACCAGGTGCGCGTGAGCTGGTGGCTGTATCCGGCCCCGTGGAGGACCCGCCAGAGGGTGTAGGTCGAGACGGCGGGGAGGCCGTCGGGGGCGGACCGCAACGCCTTCCGCAGGGTGCCCAACGACCAGGTCGCCGTCCCGTCGGCCTCCGGGGTCGGGGCCCGCTTGACCTCGGCCAAGACCCGCTCTCGCGCCGCGAGGTCGTAGACGGGCGTGCGCCCGCCGGCGTGGCGGGGCGAGGTGGCCTCCAGGCCCTTGGCGTTGAAGCGGGCGACCAGGTGCGAGACGGCGTCGCCGGAGCGTCGGCCGGCGGCGAGGGCGGCTTGCTGGTAGTCGTAGCCACGGGCTACGGCCAGGAGCATGGTGGCCCGCGCGACCTGGGCGGCGGGTGCGGCCTGGGATCGGCTGAGCTGGGTCAGGACCGCGACCTCGTCGTCGGTCAGCGGCCTGAGGGGTCCTTCTTGCGTCGGGACATGCCGGCCTCCGTGTGATCAGAATCCGTCTATCCTACCAGAGCAGACGATATTATGGCCACCAGCGAGGCAAATGTCCCACGAGGTCCGTGGGACTGTGAAACCTCGCCGGACGCGATCCGGTCGACAGTGCTTCTTCGGGTGTCTACGAGGCATCCGTCCGGATCAAAAACGATCGTCCGCGTGCCGCTTCCTCTATTCGAGCAAGATCGGCGCGGTACCAGGGTACGGGGAGTAGGTAGCACTTCTGTGGGTATTTCGCGGGCGCCGGCGGTCAGCGCCTGGGTCGATACTCGACGAAGCGGGCCGCCTCGCGACAATGCGGGCAGGTCATGCTGGACCCCTGGTACCCCCTTTTTCCGTTCGTCCAGGGCGGTATCGAGGGCCTTGGTGCCGACGCGGTGGACGAGGTCGCGGACCTCGAACTCGGTCTTGCCCAGGAGTTGACGATCTTCCTTGGAGGCGAGCAGGTCGGCGATGGATCGCAGGTCGTCCTCGGCGGCCTGCCGCAGGGTCTGGAAGATGCGGTCGGAGAGTTCGGCCTGCTGCGGGGACAACGGGGTTCGAGACATGGGGGACCTCCGTGAACAGATGACAACGAAATCCGAGCGGACGCATCAGAGACCTCTGTTGTACGGGATTTTCCACCCACAATCGAGACGCCTACCCCGTACCGGTTTCGGGCTCATTTTTTTTCGAGCATCCTGACCAGAGATGGGTTATAATCTGGGTATCGCCAGACTGGGCCGTCTGTTGCCCGGTGTCGGTTGACGCCGCGTGATTTAGGACCTTGCCGCACACCAAAGCGGCTGCGACCTGACCTCCCTCGCGCTTCCTTTGGGGACGCAATCGGAGGGCGATCCACGGTCGTCAGTCCGGTTGTTACGCACCCGATCTCGGTCCCTCGTCTGCCCTCCCGAGGGTAACGAGGGACCGAGTTGGCTTTTCACCCGCGACGTAATTCCTTTTGGGTCAAGTACGGACAGACGTTTGAGTCTGACACAAACTTCCGATACGGACGGAGTTCATGTCTCCTGGAACCGGCCATGGGCCAGCGTTATCATGCTGGGACTGGCACTGGCTCCCGCGTTGTCGGCCGTCGTGGCCGGCCCTTGGTTCATCACCCAAGACAGCCCAGCGCACCTATACAATGTCGAAGTCCTGGCCCGCGGGGTCGACGCGGGCTCACCGTTCCATGGATTCTACCAGGTACGTTGGGAGCCGCTGCCCAACTGGGCGGGGCATCTCACGCTACTTGCGCTCGGACCATTTCTGACTCCGGCGGGGGCGAACGGCGCGATCAACGCCCTCACTCTAGTCGGGTTCGCGGCGTCGATTCTCTGGCTACGCTGGACCGTCGCCGGCAAACGCGGTTTGAACGTCGCGGCGCTATGGACGGGGATGCTGGGTCTCAATGTAGCATGGCTCCTCGGCTTCACCAGCTTCCTACTCGGTGCCTGTCTGCTCTTGGTCACGCTCGGCGTCTGGTGGCGCGGACGCGACGAGCTTGGCTTCGGACGAATTACGTTGCTGGCGGGATTACTCGTCCTGGGCTACCTTGCCCATCTGGTCAGTCTGGCGCTGACTGTTTTCGCCCTCGTGGTCTTGGCCGCGACCAGCCGATGCCACGGACCAGATGGATCTCGCCGGTTCGACCGCCGCGTTTGGATCGAACGGCTGGCGCGGCACTGGCCTGGCACTCGTACCGCTACTGCCTTTGGGGCTCCTGTATCTCAGCCTCAGCCGGCGTGGAGGACCATTGCGGCCAGTCTGGAATCACCTGGTGAATCCGCTTTCGCTTCGCTCGTGGTACGAACAATTGAGCTGGGCCGATCCCCTCTCGTTGGCCGTTCGCGGCCGACTCCCGTTCAACGTTGGACACGGAACGGCTGCGACGCTGCTGGCACCGGTGATCTGGATACTAGCCGCTCTCGTCCTGGCTGGCTGTGCAACGATTCGTGCGTCCCTTTCAAACGCTAGCGATGAGACGGGCAATGACCGACGGACCTGGGGGGTGCTAGCCACATGCTTGATCGCGATCGGGATAGCCGGTCCGGATACACTAGGAGTGAGCCACGGCCAATACCTGCCCCAGCGGGTTGCCTTGCTGGGACTGGCCGTACTAATTCCGGCGCTCGAACTCGATTTCGGGACGATGCGCTGGATGGGCGGAGTTAGCACGATGGCCTTGGTTGTGGCGATTTTGGTCCAGTCAGCCTGGATCTGGGATTATGCTCGGGTTTCCCGATCGGTGGCGCGAACGTTCTGGAACGCGCGCAGGCTCGTCGGCACAAATCAGCGGATCGCGACTCTGCTCGTCAATCCCAAGGGTCGGTTTCGCGCCAATCCGCTGATTCACGCCGACTCACTGCTGGGAATCGGGACAGGCAACATTCTCTGGTCGAACTACGAGACCCGACATTATTACTTCCCGGTCCAGTTCGTGACCGGACTCGATCGGCCTGACCCCGCCGAGCTCGAGCGGCTCTCGCTTCAGGATGATCCGCGCGATGCCGATGTCCGCGCCCGGAACTGGGAACGGTTGCTGGACCGATATCACGAGACGATCGACGTCCTTGCCGTTTGGGGATGGGGAGCCGACCCCCGGCTCGACGCGATTTCCAGCCGTGATTATCAGCCCGAGGCCAGCCAGGGGCCGCTCTGTATTCTGCGACGTCGCACAAATGCCAGGTAATTCCAGGGTAAGTTCGCACCCCGCTTAGGTATTGTGGCCCCGCATGCTCTTGGACATCGCGCGGCAGGTCGACTCACAATGCCGGCACGCCTTGACGCATGCCTGGACCTGTTCCGACGCCGGATGGGCCTCGCAAGCCGCGGCACACACGCGGCACGCCTCGGCGCAGGCTTCGCAGGCTTGTCCCATCAACTCGCTATCGCGGGCGATTAGGGTGGCGGAAAGCACGCAAAACTCCTGGCAATCCATTGTCAGCGCATGCACCTTGGCGTGCATCTTGCGGTCGCCAGTCCCTTCGTTCAACGCTTTCAGGCAGTGACTTGCCGTCTCGTTACAGACCTTGGCGCACTCGCCGCAGGCCTTCATGCACTCTTCGTGCTCGTTCCCGTGCTCGTGATGGTGAGCTGTATCCTCTTCAGCGCGACTCTCAGTCTGCGCCAGGACGCTCAGTCCGACCGCTCCGGCTCCGAGAATACCGAACAGCTCGCGACGATCCATGGGGGCACTCCTCCGTTCGAGATACGAAATGGGGACGTTGCCACAGGAGGATTTGCACGCAACTCCGAAGCCCGGTTTCGCAATTCTCGATCAGATCAGAGGTCCCAGACGCGGCTGCCGTTGAGAAAGCAGGAGACCACGCCATCCTCGCTGATCTTGAGCACGGGACCAAAACGGCTGGCGGTGATGGCGGCGGTGGTCCGGGCCCCCTCGGCGGAGATCGACTTGCCGTCGGGGAGCGAGGCGGCGTCGTGTCGGAGGATGGCTCCGAAGGCGAGCAGGCGACCGGTCCGGTCGGTGGCAAGCGCACCGTCGAGCCCGGCCAGAGCCTCGAGCACGGACGGGGCAAGGTCGCTGACGTCGCGGCCGCGCGATAGATAGTGCAGTGCCCGCTTGGCCAGTGGATCGCCCGGGGTCAGCTCGGCGGGGGGTCCGCAGGGGATCTCGTCCGAGAGGATATCATGGGGCGCGATCAGCCGGCCGATCGCCGCGCATGGGTCATTCACGACGACAAACAGTCCCCCTTTTCGCCCTCAGCAAGGTCGAGGGCTGTCTGGAACGAGGCTCGCGCCAGTCGGGATTGGCCACCGCCGCTTCCCAAACAGCATACCGCGCTGCCGGGTCAAGCAACCGCCAGCGCCCGTGCGCGAACGCGAATGCCTGCGTGCCGCCCGCGAAAAGCTTGATCTCTTGGTTCGGGCTCAACACCAGGCAGACATGGCCGCCTTTCCGCGTGGCTCGGGCGTGCGCGGTGTAGGCACGGGCCGACGGGACCTCGATCTCCGCCGGCACCGGCCCCGGCGCGGCCGCGGCGAACTGCTCGATATCGACGATCTCGGCCAGTCGACCGTCGCGATCGACCAGGAACACGGTCCGACGGCCGTCGCACAGGCGGTGGATGCTCTTGAGGCTCGTCAGCTCGGCATTATAAGGCAGGGCGTCCGGCGAGGTCGGCCGCGCCGGTCGGTCGGGGTCTTCGTGCGGTCCGAGCAACAGAGCGCCGGTTGAGACCCGCCGGTTCTCGTAGGTCGATAAGGCCGCGGTCCGCAATGTGAGGATCGTCGAGGCGATCCGGCTCGGCCGGCTCGACGGCCAGGCATAAGCCGACGGCTCGACGAAAGCGGCGACATAGTGGTCTTCCGAGCCCCCACGGTACAGTTCCAGGCGCGACATGTGCGCGATCTGGAACAGGTGGTTGTACCGCATCGTGCAGACAGCGCCGATGGCCTGGATCAGCCGCCGGTCGATCGACGAGAACCGTCCCCCGGAACGGGGCGACAGCCGGTAGCTCGCGCCGAACATCACGACCTGGAGTGGGTCGTGATCGCCGAGGGTGTCGGAGTCCTCGACGAGCCGGAAATCAGGCCCTGCGGCGATGTCCCGGGGAGCCGCCGATAGGTGCGGCTCCTCCGGCTCGAACCGGCTCTGAGGATAGAAGCTCAGGAGGTCGCGGCGAAAGACGCCGACAAACAATTCGACCACGGCGGGGGCGTCGCGCAGGCTCGTCGGGGCGGGTCGCATCGTCAGGGTCATGGTTCCTCTCAATGGCCGACGCCCGCGACCGGGTCGCGATGGACTCCAGGGGCGATCCCTCGGCGATTCCGGAGCAATCGCTCACGGAATCGCGGCGGTGGTTCTTAATGAAGAACGACCGGGCCGTCAAGACCAGCCCCCGATCAGGCCGGCCCAGTACTCGACTCCGGCATCAACCTTGAGACTCGCCACCGAGACCAGCGAGCCCAGCTCGTTCTGATAGATCCGCGCGACCTCGGTCCGTCGCGCCTCGTACGAACCCAGAAGATTCCGGGCGATATCGAGCCGGCTGACTCCCTGGTTGATCTGGCCGGCGTAATAGCTCAACCCCGTCGGGTCTGGGGTCCGGCCCAGAGCGGCCTGGTAAAGCGCGGTGACATAAGCGGTCGGATCGCCCGAAGGCGCCAGTCCGTAGGCCAGGACCTGGGCATGGACCTCATCAACGTTCACCCCGGCATCGATCAGGCTGGCCCAGTAATCGACCCCCGTGTTGACCTTCAGATCAGCGACCGGCTCGTTCCAGCCAAGCTCCTGCTGATACCACCGGGCGACCTCGGTCCGCTTCGCCTCGTCCGTGCTCTGAAGCTGGTCGATGACGTCCTGCCGCGAGTCGCCCGATGAGATCAGGCCGGCGTAATAGCTCAGCCCTGTCGGGTCGGGAGTACGGCCGAGGATCGACTGGTAGAGCCCGTTGACGTAGCTGGTCGGGGTGCCGCCGAACGCCTGGTACGTCGCGTCGGTCGCCAGGATCGCGTTCTCGACACCCGACAGGTTCGACGGGTTGACCACGGCGCTGGGGCTGACCGACTGACCACCGGGACTGTAGGTCACGGCGTTATAGGCATCGACCATCCCTCCGGTGATCGTCAACCCTGAGAGACTTGGCAGAGGCTTGACCGTAGAGTCGATCCAGCTCACCAGTTCCGGCGCCGTCAGGTTCGGGATGCTCGCCGACGACCAGCGAGACGACGCCGCTGACGTAGGGCGTGGCCATCGAGGTCCCTGAATACGAGGCGAATCCCCCCGGCACCGTGCTCCAGATGTTCACCCCCGGAGCGGCGAGGTTGACGGTGTTGGCGCCGTAGTCGGAGAAGCTCGCCAGGTTCCCCGACGAGTCGATCGCGGCCACGACCAGCTCGTTGGGCAGGCCATAGCTGGCGGGGTAGTTGGCGGTGTTGGTATCACTGTTCTGACTGTCGTTGCCGGCCGCCGTGACGAAGACGACCCCCTTGCTGTTGGCGTAGCTGATCGCGTTATAAAGGGCCTGCGACGACTGGGTGCCTCCCCAGCTTGCATTGATGACCCGGGCTCCGTGATCGACCGCGAAGTAGATCGCGCTGACGGCCGCGTCGGTCGAGCCGCTGCCATTGGACCCCAGGATCTTCAGGGGCATGATCCGGGCGTTCCAGTCCACGCCCGCGACGCCCGTGCCGTTGTTCCCCGTGGCGGCGAGGATGCCCGAGACGTGCGTGCCGTGGCCGTTGTTGTCCTGGAGGTTGCTCGTGTTGTTGACGAAGTTCCAGCCGTGGACGTCGCCCACGTAACCATCGCTCCCCGCGGTCGGGTTGGTCCAGAGCCGGCCGGCGAAATCGAGATTGTTCAGGTCGATGCCGGTATCGAGCACCGCCACGATGACCGAACTGCTGCCCGTCGTGACCGACCAGGCCTGGGGAGCGTCGATATCGACGTTATTGGACTGGTCCAGACCCCACTGGCTGGTGAAATAGGTATCGTTGGGCGTCACCGGTGTCGCGGTCGACTGAAGCGTGGAATCCGCCTGGGCGTAGACGACCGTGGAGCTTTGCTTCAGGCTCGCCAGCGCCGCCGCGACGGTCTCCCCGCCGGTCAGCTCGACCACCTCGGTCCCGTCCGGGAAGCTCTCGGCGACCACTCCGTGGATCGCGTTCAGCTCGGTCTGGTCCGCGGTCGCGGTCACCTCTGGTTTGAACTGCAACAGCACGCTGACCGCCGGGTTGATCGACGTCCCGGACGGGCTCGCGCTCGCGACGCTCAGCAGAGCGCGGAGTTCGAGCGGTTCGAGCCGCGGCGTCATCGCACGCGATCGGTTTCGCCGCCGCTGGCGGTCCGGTGATGCGGATGCACCCCGGCAACTTCGGGCCTTGCCTGTCATGTCAAGGATGTCTCGTCAACGATGCGTTATGCGTTTGCCGGTGCCGACGTTGCTGCTCGGTTCGATCTCGAGCGGGACACTCGATGTCCGAAATGGGCAGGATCAAGCTACGGAAAAGCTCTGGATTCCGGGCGACCGAGTCGGCCGGGCTTACGACGGCCTCCTCGCTTCACCTCACCCCTCCGTAGATCGTCGCATTCAAACTTACCCTAGCGACAGGGCTCGCGCCGAGATTTTTCGGTTCTTTACGAATTTACCCTCAGGGCAAGCCGGAGCGTTTCTTTTGATCATCCCTGACGCCGGGATGGACCCTCGTTATAGAATAGAGCCTGGACCCTACAGGCGGACCCGCGGGGAGCCGCGACAATCCCGGTCCACATGCCGGATCGAATCTGACTCATGCGAATGATGGCGGACCCCCTGAACTACGAGATCCTCTCGGCGATGATCACGCCGGCCCTGTTCATGACGGCGTGCGGGTCCCTGATCATCTCGACCTCGAACCGGATGTCGCGGATCGTCGACCGGATCCGGCTGCTCAACGAGGAGGGCGACGCCCTGGGCCGGGGGGCGCGGACTGTCGACTTCGTTGCCGAACGGCGGGTCCAGGTCTCCGACCAGCTCCGCCGGCTGGAGGTCCGGGCCGATCGGATCCGGATCGCGCTGACGGTGCTTTACATGGCTTTTGCCATGTTCGTCGGGACGAGCCTGACCCTGGCCCTCGACGTCCTGCTCGGCAAACTCCTGGCGGCGGTGCCGACGGGCCTGGCGGTGGTCGGGGTGTGCCTCCTGCTGGTCGCCTGCATCAACCTCGTCCGCGAGGCCCTGGCCGCCTTGCGAGGCAACCGCCTGGAGACCCGTTTCTACAACGAGCTCCAGGCGATGCGCGACGCGGCGAGCCGCGCGACGGAGTCCGGTATCGGTCGCTTGCCTGGCGATGGCGACAGCGACGGCCGGCTGGTGCCTGGAGCCACGGAAGCCGCCACCGCCCGCTGAATCTCGGGCTGAAGGAACATCAGCGCGATCATCAAGATCAACCGCCGTACCCGCATCGCTCGCTCCTTAGCACTCAACCCAATGCGCCTGCCCGCTCCTGAAATCGCAGGCCGCCGACCGCCCCGTTGAGAAGTCTAGAACGCGTCGACCAATCCGTCGAATCCCAGCCCGAAGTTCGTAACGCCTGTTGCCCCCAGGCGACAGCTCGGGCGACATGTGCCATCACGCTTCGATCATCGCTTCAACCGTGACCGTGACCGTGGTTGTGGCTGTGGCCATGCCCCGGGTGATCGTGATGCTCGTGCCCCGTCGTCTCGGGCACGGGGTTCGCCGAGGTGAGGACGAGCCGACCGGTCTCGACGCCCTTGGTGCCGATCAGACTATCAGCCAGCTCGCGGACGATCCGGGCCGGGCCCCGGAGCAGGATGACCTCCAGGCAACGTCGGGCGTCGAGATGGACGTGGGTGGTGGTGACGACCCGACTCAGGTGCAGATGCTGAAGTTCGGTCAGGCGCTCGCTGATCCGGCCGGCGTGGTGGTCGTAGATCAGGGTGACGACCCCCATCGCCTCGCTGGCTTCCTGGGTCACGACGTCCTCGATCAAGGCCGAGCGCATCAGGCCCCGGACCGCCTCGCTCCGGTTCGGGTAGCGATGAGACTCCCGGTAGTGGTCGAACTTCTGGAGCAGCTCGCCACCGATGGCAACGCTGAACCGGACCAGAGGGTCTTTCATGGCACATCCCCGTTGGGGCAATTCCGGGCAGGGAGGGTTAGCCGTTCCGGGAGGGTCGGCCCTTGTCCCCGGTGCGTCGTCCCGCGCCGATCGCACCATCGCGCCTTCCGCCGGAGGATTTCCTGTCCCTATCTCGATGTTCCTCCCGTTCGCCGACCAGTCCGCTCATGATCTCCTTCATCTCGCGCCAGGCGTGGCGACGTTTCGAGCCGGGATTCGAGACGACGGGTCAGGTTCGGCACGCTGTCGGCCCGCGACAAACCCAATCGCTCGGCCAGCTCGCGGAGCGGGGTTTCCGTATAGCGTCGGCACAGGCCCGCGACCATGGCCCGGGCGATGTGCTTGTCATAACGCCGCGTCAGGCTCTCGGGCTCGATCTTATAATACCGCGCGACCGCCTCGCAGATCGTCTCCATTTCCAGGCTCGCTAGCTGCCGCGCCTCGGGAATCGTCGGATCGAAGGCCGCCGGGCCCGCCAGGCCCCGGAGCCGTTCGACGAACGGCCGGGAACCCAGAATCCAGCCGCCGAAGCTTTCCCGGAACGGAGATTCGGGCGGCTCGGCCACGCCCGCTTCCACGTAGCGCCGGTACGCCTTCACCGGATCACTGCCGCCGAACTCGCCCGTCCAGGCCGCCAGCAGCTCATCCGTGGCGATCCAGGGCCGGCTTTGATACGGATTCCGCGCCTGTCGGGCCGTCACGTAATCACGGTAACTCGACCAGGGCCACTCCTCGGGCCGCTCCACCAACCCCGCCCGCACCGGATTGAGATGAATATACCGGCTGACGCTCCAGTAATACGCCTCATCCTCGATCATCTCGGCCCGATACCGCCCCTGGAACAGGTGCCCGGCCCGACCGCGACGCCGGCCGTTCCACTGCGAATAGCTCGACAGGAACCGCTGCATCCCCCGCCCCAGGTTCGGCCGGGGCGTCCTGACGAGGATATGGAGATGATTCCTCATGAAGACATATGCGAGAAGTGACCACTCCGACCGGATCACACAACCCTCAAGGTCCTCGGTCAGCCGGTGTCGATCGTCCTCATCATGAACGATGTCCTGGCGCACATTGCCACGAGCCATGACATGGTAGATCGCGTTCTCGAATTCGATGCGAAGTCGTCGGGGCATGGATGGAGTATCCCGAGCCGCTCCGCGCGAGTCAACAGAAATGACAAAAAACAAAGGCTGACGCCTGACCGGGCGCCAGACGACACGACTGGGTTCGCTCCGTCAACTGAGCCTGGCTTCGCTCGGCAGGCATCAGCACCGCTACAACCCGCGAGACTATGCGTTGGGTTCGCTCCGTCATCTGAGCCTGGCTTCGCTCGGCAGGCATCAGCACCGCTACAACCCGCGAGACTATGCGTTGGGTTCGCTCCGTCATCTGAGCCTGGCTTCGCTCGGCAGGCATCAGCACCGCTACAACCCGCGAAACTATGCGTTGGGTTCGCTCCGTCAACTGAGCCTGGCTTCGCTCGGCAGGCATCAGCACCGCTACAACCCGCGAGACTATGCGTTGGGTTCGCTCCGTCGTTGCTCCGAAGGGTCGAGTTCGTTCGGACCACGGCCCGAGTTCGTTCGTGCGGCCGGCGGAGTTCGTTCGGACCCACGGCCCAGTTCGTTCGTGCGGCCGGCGGAGTTCGTTCGCGCCGCGAGTCGAGTTCGTTCGGACCACGGCCCGAGTTCGTTCGTGCGGCCGGCGGAGTTCGTTCGGACCCACGGCCCAGTTCGTTCGTGCGGCCGGCGGAGTTCGTTCGCGCCGCGAGTCGAGTTCGTTCGGACCACGGCCCGAGTTCGTTCGGACCACGGCCCGAGTTCGTTCGTGCGGCCGGCGGAGTTCGTTCGCGCCACGAGTCGAGTTCGTTCGGACCACGGCCCGAGTTCGTTCGTGCGGCCGGCGGAGTTCGTTCGTGCGGCCGGGCTTGGTCCGCCCTTGCTCCAGCGAATCGAGTTCGTTCGTGCCTGTTTCGAGTTCGTTCGTGCAAACCGCTCAGAAGCCGACCATTTCGACGCAATCATTACAATCGTCAAATTCCACACTTTCCCTGACATCCGAATTGCCAGTGAGCCGCCGAGGACCGTTTTTGTTCGCGCCCTCATTCTTTAATATCGTGATTCTGGCTCGTTCCGAACTCACAATCCGCCCTTGCCGGTCCGGCGGCGAGAGGGCTGACGCCAGGTCCCCCTGGATTTTCCCCCGGCCGGGCGATATCCTATCATGGAATCATCCCCCCCGGATTTTATGGAGTGATGCAAGGACTGCGGCGAGGCCCGGATCACCCCTCCACCGATTCCGCCAGCCGACCGAAGCTCGACCCGGACCCCGCGGCCACCGGGCCGAACCGGATTGGCATGGGCGAGTATCGAGATCGAGCAGGCTGGAGGCCTGTTCTTCCCGCTGCGCTGTCCAGATGCATCCAACCGAACCGAAACCGCGAGGCAGGAATCAGGAACTGACAATGCGAGAGACCTTCCACTGGTCCGGGCGTGGGGTGCTGGCATGGCTTTCGGTCATGATGACTCTGGGGTTCGTCGTCGATAGCGACGCATACGCCCGGAGGAGCCGAGGCAGAATGACCGTCCCGTCGCGGCCGGCCCCTGTCGACAGCTCGGACATGATTGATGATCTGAACAAGGCGCTGAAGGCTCTCGGCGCGACCACGTATGAGTACGACGGGCACCGCGAGAAGGCGATCGAGCACATCGGCGCCGCCATCCGTCGCCTCGGACTCCCCGGCGCCCAGGGGGCGAGCAACGCGGCCGTCTCGAAGGCCATGAACGGCCAGGACTCCGCGAAGACCAGGACCAAAAGCGCGGGGACCGCGGCGCCTTCCGGTCCCGACGACGCCTCCAACACCCAGATCCGCAAGGCGCTCACGGCGCTCTTTTCGGTTCACCACAAGCTGACCAAGAAGACCTCATCGGTCGGCCAGATCCAGGCCGACGCCCAGGTCCGCATCGCCATCGACGAACTCGTCGCCGCCCGGAACATGGCCGCCCCCGCCGCGAGTCCCGCTTCCGGTGCGACTTCGCCTTCGTCCTCGCCCTCGACCGCTGCCGGTCCCAGTCCCAGGCCGGTTCCGAAGCCCGCCTCGAACGGAGGGAAATAGCTCACTCGAACGGAGCGGAGACGGGCACAACGGGCGGATGGTGCATCGATGCTCGATAGCGGTGTCACCCGGGCGACTCGAATCGCCAGGCTCGCACCAGGGAGCCTGATTCGCATCGAGGTCGTCGGCACTATCCGCCGTGCGCTCGGGACCCGAAACGGGGACGCAGCTCGAGCAAACTCACTCGTATTCCCAGACCAGTTGCGAAACAGGAACGTTCTTTACCGGAGTCAGGCGAAGCACAATTCCGTCTCGACGTCGGAATTCTCCGCGACCTGGATGGGTTTCTCGTAGGTGAGGGTGGTCAGGTCTCCCGGTTCCCGCTTCGAGGCCCACAATCGGGCTCGGAAGATGTGGACGAGCCGGACCCGTCCGTGACGGATCTCGATCTGGAAGCCGGGCATCGTCTCCGACAAATGCTTGCAAAAACCGGAGGCACCCTTGATGAGCGAGCCGACAACCTCATCAGTCTCCTGGCTGTAATAAACGGTCACCAGGTCATCAACCCACTCGGCATGGAAGCTGTCGGGCCTGGCGAGAATCTCGATTGCAGTCGCCGTCGGGGTCGTAGGTCGCGGTCGACTCGAACTCCTCGGCGGACCGCGCCAACAGCATCACCCGCCTGGCAAAATTGCACTTGGACATGGCCGTCATATCAAACTCGTATGCCCGATAGGATCGACCTGCGTCAGAACATTTTGTGATCGTCACTTACAGTAATTAAGCATTAACACAAATTTTTCTGATCATGTCATTTCGGAAGGAAGATCGACGGAGAGACGTGAAAAAACCGGGAGAGGACGATCATGTGGCTCCGGGTCAGGGTGCGCGTGCCCTTCAGAATCGCGGAAATGGTTGACTGCGAGATGCCCACTTGCTTCGAGAGTTCCTGCTGGGTCAGTCGGTTCGTGCCCATCAGCTCGCGCAACACGTCCGCCTCGGAAGCATCCGACATCGCAACGTGTTTGTCTTCGTAGATTTCCACGTGATCGGTCAGGGCGTCCAGATACTCCCGTGCTCCCACGTCCAGGTCCAGGTCCCTCTCCAGCAACCGATCGAGCATGGACAGGGCTTCGCGCAGGTGGTCGGCATCGCGGAGGTGGGTGAGCGGGAACTGCTTCACCAAGTCGAAGTATGTCTCCGGAAGCGTGCGGGGAATGGTTGCGGTCACCATGCTCACTTCCCTCCGTTTCGCCTGGAGCGGGGCGGATTCCGCACCGGTTGTTGCCCCTTGGAGTTCAGCGCTAACACCGCGGACGCACAACGGACTCCAGACTTCTCAGAGTTTAGCGGACAGGTATCAGATCAATGCAATCGATCTCGGCGAGATTCTCGCGCCGGGTGATGCGAAGCATGTTGTCACCGGCTTCGAGTTCGAGGTTGAGGAAGACGTTCGACCAAATGTCCCAGCCGGCATTTTCGTAGCGGAGGGTCCGGGGCGGACCTCCGTTCACAGAGAGGTGGTGTGTGGCGACGGCGTTGGCGGGCGAGCCGTTGCACGAGCGGATGACCAGGGTGTAGGTGCCCGCGGTGGGGGCGGGGATGTTGAGGGTCAGGCTGCTGTCGGGGGTGTCGATGTGGCCGACCCTGGCACCGCCCGAGGCGCCGGGGTGAAGGCCGATGCGGGCAGCGCCGGCGAGGGAAGCGGTCTCGGCCTCGATGCGAAGGCGGGAGGGTTCGCCGCCGGGGAGAGCAAGGGGGGTGTTAGGAGGGCAGGGCACGCCGAATCTCGGGGTGCCGTCAGGGTTCCAGGTGAACGGCTGGGCGCGGATAAGGCGCGACCAGCCGGCCCCTGAGCGTTTGGCGGCGTGGTAGATGATCCAGTCTTCGCGGCCGTCGGGCGACTTCGTGAACGAGCCGTGGCCGGGCCCGAACACGCCGTTCGCGGTGGCGAATACGGGGGAGGGGGATTTCGTCCAGGAGTCGGGTTTCAAGGGGTCGGCGGCGGGGGTCAACGTCAGAAGGCCGAGCGCGTAATGGTCGGTCCAGCTTCCCGCGGCCGAGTAGACCAGGAACACGTTGTCGTCGCCATGGGTGAGCGCCTGCGGGCCTTCGTTCACCGAGGGGGGGCCTCCCCGACGTTCCCAGGCCAGGGTGGGCCGCGAGATCAGGACACGCGGGCCGGCGAGCGTCCAGGGGTTGGCCATCGGCGCGATGTACAGGTTCTGGGCCACGTCCTTCGTGCCTTCCCAGCCGGACCACACGAAATAGGGGCGATCTTTGAGGCGGAGCAACGTCCCATCGATCGCCCAGTGGTCGGCCGAATCGGTCGCGAGCTTCCCTTTCAGAACAAATGCCCCCGTGAACGGGTCGTCGGACGTATTTTCGAGCACGAACATGCGATGATGGGCATTGTTCCCATCGTCCGCGGCGACGTACACGTACCACGCGCGATCCAGCCGATGAAGCTCGGGCGCCCAGAGGTTCTTCATCCCCGAGGGCGGAACATACACTACCTTCCGCTCGCCCGCCCCCAGCGCCGAGATCGTGCGCGACCGCGTGAGCGTGACATTCGACCCGGTCGTGACCAGTCCGTAATACCAACCGTCCGCATGCCGGAAGACCCAGGGGTCAGCGCCTCGGGGGGCAATGACGTTGTAGAAGTTCGAAACCCGGGCGGGCTCATCGGCCTGGATGCTGATGTTGATGGCTGTCGACAACGCCGCAAAACACAGGGCAATGGCGGTGACGCGCATTCGTGGAACTTTTGCCCCCGGATGGATCGTCGAGGGAAGACCGCATTGCCTGAATGCGAGTGACTGGGGGACAGCCGAGAGCGGCTGTCCCCCATCAATCACAGGCTCCCGAAACTCAGACAACCTTGGCGATCTCGACCCACTCGCCGTCCTGGCTCGAGCTCGCGACGGCCGCCTCGATGAAGGCCATGCCGGCGACGCCGTCGCGGATGCCGGGGTGCTCGAACGGGGTCGGCACGGTCTCGCCGCGACGCTTGCGAATCGTCCACTCCAGGGTCCGGTGGAGGTTGGCCAGCGCCTCGTGGAGTCCTTCGGGATGGCCCGAGGGGAGGCGCAGGTAGGGCTTGATCGAGCCGGGGAAGTAGCCGTATTCGGCCCCCTGGCGGTAGATCCGCAAGGGCTGGCCACCGGCGTAGTGCTTGAGGACGGAGTGGTCGGTGATCGACCATTCCAGGGTGCCGGTGGTGCCGCAGACGCGGAAGCCGTTGTCGTTCTGGGCGCCGATGGTGATCTGCGAGGCGGTGATCGTGGCGATGCCGCCGTTATCGAGCTCGGCCAGGACGGTAAAGTCGTCGTCGAGCGACCGGCCCGGGACAAATGCCTTGAGTTGACCGCGGACCCGCGTGGCGGTCCGGCCGGCGACGAACCGGACGAACTCGTAGGCGTGGGTGCCGATGTCGCCGCCGCAGCCCGAGGCGCCCGCCTTGGTCGGATCGACCCGCCACGCGGCCTGTTTCTGTCCGTCGGCCTCGATCTTCGATGCCAGCCATCCCTGGGGATACCACGCCTCAACCTTGCGAACCTCGCCGATGGCGCCATCCTTGACCAGCTCGCGGGCGAGCATCACCATCGCGAACCCGGTGTAGGTGTAGGCGACGACGAACGGAACGTCCTTCGACGCGACCGCGGCATGGAGGCGGCGTGCCTCGTCCAGGGTGGTTGTCAACGGCTTCTCGCACAGCACACCGATCCCGGCGCCGGCCGCCGCCTCGGCCGGTCCGACGTGCTCATCATTGGGAGTGACGATCGTCAGGTAGTCGATCCTCTCCGCCTCGGGCAGCGACGCCTCCTGCTGCACCATGGTCTTCCAGTCCGGATAACCCCGGGTCACGAACAGGGTCCGGGCCGACTCCAGCGCCTCCTTGGGGTCGCTCCGTAGCGCCCCGGCCGTCAGCTCCGCCGAATTATCCATCAGGATCGCCCGGCGGTGCGGCGCCGCGAAGAAATTGCTCGGTCCTCCGCCCCCCACCATTCCCACCCGCAACTTACGCTGGCTCATCGTCGTCGTCCCCCGCTCAGTCTAAACTCATGACCGCTGAACTGATCAGTTCCCGTTCTCCGGGCTTAAGAAACGAGGTCGGGCTAAACCCTCAGAGGATAGAACCCTTCGAAGACCGGTTTGCCATCGACCTCAAGAATCCCGATATGTCGGAATATCGAGAAATCCTGGATTCGCGTGGTCTCATAAACCTCATTTACCTGGGCATCCTCGGAGCCGATGACAACTCTTATTTTAAATTTGTTTTGATATTGATATAGAATTTCAAATTGTTTAATTTCTTGGCCTTGGATCAGTCGCCACGCCATCAACAGCATATCGGGCGACCGGCGCCCTCCCATTATTTGAAATAATGCTTTAATTTTATTAGGATTCTTGGAATATTCCTGCAGGAGGATGGATTCACTGATGTCCGCCACACCGATCCCGAACCGGTTCTGCGCGGCCTGATTCACCTGATCGATCAGACCCCTGAGATGCTGGATCGCGCCTCCCGGTGGCGAAAACCAGTCGATCAACCAGTCCTCTCCTGACTGACGGATGGCCTCTTCAAGGGTCTTGGGCGCAATTGCGACTCATGCGGCCACCGCCCGGATGAAATGGATCTCGTCGTCTTGCCCGGATCGAATCGCGGCGAGGATTGTCTCCATCATGGCGTCCCTTTCATCCACAACCACGGTGACCAGTCCTTCTTCGGCGATAAGATGCACCATCGAATTCGCGGTCTCCGGGATCGCGCCTTCGGAGTCCCAGATGTCAGCGAAATGAGAATCCATGTAGACAAAAATCTCGTCGATCAGGCCGAATGGAATCTCATGGAACTGGTCATACGACTCGCCGGTCGTTCCATTCTCGAAGACGGCGCGAGGCCACAATCGCCGGATCGCGCGGACGGCGGCCTCGAGCTGCCGAGGGACCCGCTCGCGTGGGGATCGCGATGTCAATTCCATCGATCATGGAAACCGTCCGATGATGTTTTGAGTTGCATCGCCGTGTCTCTGCCGTTCCTCGACGACCACATACTCGTCAGGGCTGAAATAAATATAACGATCACGCCCTCGCCCGTCATTCAACCGGCTCAAGCTCTCGCTTCCCACAAACCAGAAAACGAATTCTTGCTTGATCTTGGGTATGCGAAGCCGTTTGTGCAGAACGCGAAGGTTTGATTCCGAAGGCTCCAGGTCGGTAAAGTACGCTCCTTTGGGTCGATCAGGGTCCTTGGGCTGAGCAGGCTTGAAGCGCCACTCAGAATGTGCGCGTATTGCGTTCCAGCCACTTCGATCTGTGTAATGAAATATGTTAAGCAATGCCAAATCGTAGATCCTATCCTATCACTGGAGACGTGAAGCGGCAATGCTCGCAGACGCTCCCTTCCAAATCAGGATGCAGGCCGCGAAATCTTGTAACCGATTTGTATCGAGGATCATAGGGCCACGTCGCGTCACTTTCCTCGATCCTTCGCCGGCCCTTTCTTCCGGTTCTCCAGGTTATAGGCTGCGTTGACCAGCGAGACGTGGGAAAACGCCTGGGGGAAGTTGCCCACGAGCCGTCGGTTCACGGTGTCGTATTCCTCGGCGAGCAGACCGAGGTCGTTGCGAATCTCCAGCAGTTGCTCGAAGATCCGCCGCGCGTCCTCGTCGCGGCCCTGGAGGGCGTAATTATCGGCCAGCCAGAAGGTACAGGGGAGAAACGCGCCCTCGCCCGGCGGCAGGCCGTCGACGTCCGGGTCCGAGATGTATCGCGCGATGAAGCCGTTCTTCTTCAGGTCCCGCGCGATCGCCTCGACCGTGCCGATCATGCGGGGATCATTGGCCGGCAGGAAGCCGACGAGCGGGATCATCAAGAGGCTCGCGTCCAGGTTTTTCGAACCGTACGACTGCACGAAGGCGTTGAGCTTGGGGTCGAACCCGCGGGCGCAGACCTCCTGATGGATCGTGTCGCGGATCGACTGCCATTTGTCGACCGGACCATCGAGTCCGAACCGCTCGACGGCCTTGACGGCGCGGTCGTAGGCGACCCAGGCCATCACCTTCGAATGCGTGAAGTGGCGACGGCCGCCGCGAACTTCCCAGATGCCCTCATCCGGCTCGTGCCAGGCGGATGCCAGGAACTTGTGGATGGATTTGCCCATCTGCCAGGCATCCTCGAGCGGCCCGAGCCCCGCGCGCGGGCGTGGAACAGAGCGTCGAAGACCTCGCCGTAAACATCAAGCTGAAACTGCCGGTAAGCGGCGTTGCCGACCCGGACCGGATGGGAACCCTCGTATCCAGGGAGCCAGGGGATCTCGTACTCAATCAGACGGCGCTCGCCGCCCAGGCCGTACATGATCTGAAGGTTCTCAGGCCCGCCCGCCACCGCCCGGAGCAACCAACGCCGCCAGGCGGCGGCCTCGTCGAGATAGCCCGCGCCCAGGAGTGAAAGCAAGGTGAACGTCGCGTCGCGAAGCCAGCAATAACGATAGTCCCAGTTCCGCACTCCCCCCAGCTTCTCAGGAAGTGACGTCGTCGCCGCCGCCGCGATCCCGCCACTCGGGGCGTAGGTCAGGGCCTTGAGGGTGAGGAGCGAGCGGACGACGGCGTCGCGGTAGTCGCCCTGATAGGTGCATCGGTCCGACCACTCGGTCCAGAACCGCTCGGCCTGAGCGATCGCCGCCGCGGGCTCGGGTGCCTGGGGCGGCTCGTCCTCGGCCGAGGGGTGCCAGGCCAGCGTGAAACCGCGCGTCTGGCCGGCGTCGATCTCGAACTCGGCCACGGTGGTCATGTTCTCGCCCCGAAGCTCGACATCCGAGCGGAGCCGCAGCAGGTCCGGCCCGGCGATCGCCGAGATCCCGATCTCGGTCCGTCGGACCCAGGGAACGATCGACCCGTAATCGAACCGGATGACCAGTTCCAGGCGCACCGGCACCCGCCCTTCCAGACCCTCAACCTGACGCACGAGGGTTGGCGTCGTCGCGTCGATCGCCATGGCGTCGACCAGGCGGAACGAACCGGTATCGGTCTGGAAGTCGGTCTCGAGCACCAGCGTCCCCGGCCGATACCGGCGCGAGACGGATTGAACGTTCACGCCTGATCCCGGCGCGATCAGCCATCGGCCATGGTCGGGCGTTCCCAGGAGGGCCGCGAAACAGGCTCCCGAGTCAAACCGAGGCGCACAGAACCAGTCGATCGACCCGTCGCGCGCCACCAGGGCCGCCGTCCGGCAATCGCCGATCAATCCGTAATCCTCGAGGCGTGCAGCCATCGCGCGACCTCTCCCTGTATCTTAAAAGGAAACGAAGCGAGTGACCGGGGGAAGTCTTGGTCATTTGAGCTTAGCAATCGTCATACCAAGAAGGGAATAAGGACCGTATCGACCGGAGCTTGCGAAAACGGCGGCCCTGTGGCATGCTCAACGCGGGACATGGCGGTATCGGCTCCGGTCGTGAGTCCCAGGCGGATGGCGATGCTCCGGGACGTGGGCGATCAGGTGATCGTGAGTGACCTGTTGCGGCTGGATTGCCGGGTCGGGCCGCTCAAGAGGGGTGCCATGGCACTGCTGACCAGGTACGATGGATTCTTCGCATTGGACAGCGTCCGGGTCGTCGGATTTACGGCGGCGGTCTGTGATCGTGCGGCGTCGATCCGGGCTGAGATGGGTTCCGCACTCCCGACGCAATCAATCTCGCCGCCGCTTGCGAAGCGGGATGCGGCGCGTTCTTGACTCATGACCTCCGGCTCGCTCATTTTTCTTGATCTCCGGGTCGAAGGGTTAAACGAGGGTCTCACCCCTGAATGATGATAGGTCAAGCCGGGTCGATATCCATGGTCCACCTCGCCGTACGGCTCGGCCGTCTCGAGCTCAAGAACCCTGTGCTGGTCGCCTCGGGAACGTTCGGCTACGTCCGCGAGCTGGCGGGATTCGTGCCGATCAAACGATTGGGCGGGGTGATTCCCAAGACCGTGACCTTTCGCCCCCGCGCGGGCAACGCCACTCCGCGCACGGTCGAGACCGCCTCGGGTCTGTTGAACGCCATCGGTCTCGATAACGACGGCCTGGCATACTTCCGGGCGAACCATTTGCCCTATCTACGCACCGTCGGCACGGCCCTGATCGTGAACATCGCGGGTGAGGACGAGGACCAGTTCGTCGCCATGGCGGAGAGGCTCGGCGAGGAGCCGGGTATCGACGCGCTGGAGCTCAACATCTCGTGCCCGAACGTCAGCCACGGGCTCGACCTGGGCATCGACGCCACGGCGGTCGAGCGGTTGTTGCAGCGGGTCCGCCGGGCGTGCCCCCTGCCGGTCATCGCCAAGCTGACGCCGAACGTCACCGACATCGTCACCATCGCCCGCGCCGCGGCGGCCGGCGGGGCCGATGCCGTGAGCCTGGTGAACACGTTCCGAGGGATGGCGGTCGACTGGAAACGGCGTCGGCCGATCCTGGCCAACGACGTCGGCGGCCTGAGCGGTCCGGCCATCAAACCCCTGGCCCTGCGCATGGTCTGGGACGTCGCCCGCGCCTGTCCCGACCTGCCGATCATCGGCATCGGTGGCATCGCTACCGCCGACGACGCCCTCGAATTCCTCGTCGCCGGCGCCTCCGCCATCCAGGTCGGCACCGCCACATTTTATGATCCCAACGCCGCCGGCACCCTGCTCGACGACCTCACCGCCGAGCTTGCCGAGGCTGGTGTGGCCGACATCGACACCGTGATCGGCTCGCTACAATCGAATCGGACTTGAGAACGGGGAGAGATAAACTAGTGGGTCATTTGGCTTGCGCGTGGCCATAAGCTGACCCCGAACCCCGGCCGAGGGGTGTGCGGGTGCAGGCCCCGGAACTACCGACGCGGTGCCTCCGCTCCCGCTGACGACGCCGACGGGCCGCCCGCTTCCCGCCCCAGACGAACGGCGTGGGAGCCGCGTCCCAGTGCCGCGCCACCGCCTCGAGCCAGGCGATGATCTGGGCGGTGTCCCGGGGATGCTGGCCATCCAGGGCCCGCCGCTTGAGGACCCGCTGGATGCTCTCGGCCATGTTCAGCCACGACCCGCCCACCGGTGTGTACAGCGGCATGACCCCGTGCGCGAACAGCCAGCACACGAACGCCGCCGTCTTGTGCCCGGCCAGGTTGTCCAGCACCAGCAGCATCCGCAACGGCGGCAGCTCGGACAGCAGCGTCGGCTTGACCGTGAGCCCCTCCTGCCATCGCTCCCAGGCCGCGCGCCACCCCGTGGCCGGCTCGGCCGGCGGGTCGGGCATCGCGGCCAGGATGTCGGCCAGCTCGCGCTTGAGCCAGGGGTGGAGGACCGCGTTGGGGCAACTCGTCACGCCTTCCGAGCGGACCCGACCGTCGGCCGGATGGAACAGCGTGAGTATCTTGGCCGTGCCGTCGCGGAGGTACTCGTGCGGCTGTCGGGCCGGGTCGCCCACGGGTCGCCACGACCGGCCCGGATAGGGGATCGTCTGGTACGGACCGGCCTGGTCGGCGCACCAGACCGGCAGGCCCATCGCCGCTCCCAGGCGGTAGGCGTCCTCGATCAACTTTGTTTCGAATCGGCGTCCGGATCGGTGACAGTCGCCGGCCCGGCCTTGCGGCGGCGCACGGCGGAGCCGGTCGGGCACCAGGTGCGGGTGCGCTGATAACTGGCCCCGGACTCCATGAGGACGCGGCGGATGGTGTAGGTCGAGACTCGCGGCAGGCCGTCGGGCCCGCCGCGGAGGGTCCGGCGCAGGGCCGAGAGCGACCACGTGGCGGTACCGTCGGCCTCGGGGGTAGGCGGCCTCGCGGCCTCGGCGGCGATCCGGGCGGTGGCCTCCGGGCCGTAGGTCGGCCGACGACCGCCGCCGTGTCGGGGCGTCAGCGCCGCCATCCCCTCGGCGTTGAAGCGGGCGACCAGGTGCGAGACGGAATCCCCAGAGCGTCGGCCGGCGGCGAGGGCGGCTTGCTGGTAGTCGTAGCCACGGGCTACGGCCAGGAGCATGGTGGCCCGCGCGACCTGGGCGGCGGGTGCGGCCTGGGATCGGCTGAGCTGGGTCAGGACCGCAACCTCGTCGTCGGTCAGCGGCCTGAGGGGGTCCTTCTTGAGTCGGGACATGCCGGCCTCCGCGTGATCAGAATCCGCCTATCCTACCAGAGCGGACGATCTTGTGGCCACCAGCGAGGCAAATGTCCCACGAGGGCAGGCATCCTACCAGCAATCCTCCGCTTTCCCTACCGACGGCTAAGTTCAAGTTTCGCAGATTTGAAGGCGAACCACGAGCGGCCCGGCCCTACATATGGTTCGATTCCGAACGAAACGAGAGCGCAACATCGCCGTGCGACATCGAGGCGAGAACCACCAGAGCACTGTGCGGCCGAAAATAAATGCTTTCGTAACCTCGAGGCCGTTGGCAAACCAACACCAAGGCCGGGGCCGCTCCGCTTCACCTTCATCCGAGATTGCGACCTGATTAGCTCTCAGCCACCCCGGGGACAGGCCAGGTAGAAGGGGAAAAAGTATGGATTGGGTCCGGGACCCGGGACAAGCGGATCGAGATCGTAGACCGGTACGTACGACCCCTGATCATAGTAATAACAGACGGGTCGAAACGGCTGGAGCAAGGTCTGTGGCAGCTTGAGCATCCGGTGCCAGGGTTTGCAACCGGCGCCGACAGTGCTCTCGCCGGGGCTACCGTAAAAGTAGGGGGTGAAGCTCGCGGTACAATAGCCCGGCCAGCGACGGCCGTATAGCCCACCCCCCTTGATCGTGTTGGGGTGGTTCGGGTGGTTGTCAGGGCAATCGGTCCAGCGGGTGTCGTAAAACGTGTCACGGCGGCAGTCGTGGGGAAGCCTGGGCTCGATTGGGGTGAAGCGGCCGATCAGGCCACTCCGCTGGTCGACGGTCGGATAATGCGGCTGAGGAACCGGCAATCCCGTGGGCATCGGCACCATCGAGACCGGGCCCGATGGTGGTGAGAGCGGCAGTGTGTTGGAGTTGGCCGGAGCGGGGGGGCCGGCCGTGTCGAAACCCATCGTGGCCGCACCAACGCCTCCCGGCGCGGGCGCTGGGGTTGTGGCCGGAGGAAGCGGGGGCGGAGCCGGCGTGCCGCTACCATACGGGCTCGGTTGGCTCCTAGCCGGCGCAGCCAGCAACAACGCCGAAAGCCCGGCCAGCCACAGCCGGCTCCAATTTGAGCCGAAGCCGTGGGCGTGGATCAACATCCAAGGACTGCGACGCATCGATAACCATCCTGTCTCGGCGTCGACGCCGTATTTGTCTGCCTGACGTCTTGCTTCCAAATAAGTTCCGGACGACGGACCTAGTAATCCTAAAACAGACACCGGGCCGACAAGAGGCCGGGGGCAATCCACCTCGATGCGATCGATCAACCGACCGAACGCCAGGATGTATGCACCCGGCCTCATTACTTCCTACTTATTGATTTCGGTCGTTATCGGGGACCTCGATCAGTTCAGGGATCGAGATCGGAGAACGGCGGGAAGGCAAAGTAATCGCGCGGCGACCTGGTCGTCACGACGTAGGGAACATAGCCCGGCGTGATCGGTACAGGGCCGCCTGGGCCGACGAAATACTCGATGTCACCGATATGCAAGGCTTTCGCAGCCAGACCCATCAAGCGGCTCCCCACCCCGCCGCAGCAGAGCTTGCAGCCACGCCCTCCACACGCAGAGCACGGGTCGCCAGGTCCACCGTGGCATAGGCCGCATCCCATGCCGTTGCAGGAGAGACATCCCTTGCCCAGTCGGTGGAAGTGGTGCAGCCCGATCGGGCAACCAGCCTTGCCGCAGAACCCTTGCCCCGAGGCGAACGGAGCCTGCATGCTCGGGCAGATCGGTGCGGACTTCACACAGGTCTTGACCGGATGTTGCGGGCTCGGCTGCTGGGGACTGCACAGGCTGCCACCATCGCCGGCGCACTTGCCGCCGTGCAGCAAGCTGCGCCAGCCGCCAAAGCCACATCCGCTACCCAGGCCGGCACAGGGTCGCCACCGTGATGCAAGAGCCCCAGGCATTTATTGCAATGTCCGCACTTACCGGTATTGCCACACTGGTCGCAGCCCGCGCCGCCGCAGCCCGGGCAGCACCCGTGATGGAGCAGGCCCGCGATACTGCCGTGCACCAAGCCGCACGCCTCGGCGACTGCACCCATCGGGTCCTTCGCGTAACAGCCGTAAGGAACCGGGGGTGCCGAGAAGGGCCCGCCGGTATGGACATCGACGGCCGTGACCTCTGGTGGGATCGACGGGCACAAGATCCCTGCCGTGGCCGAAGTCGGGACGATCGCTCCGATCGCAATCACGGCGGACAGGGCCAGCACCGACAACAGCGCCATCCCTCGCCAGGTTCCGAAACGCATGGTCACTCCCTTTTCAAACGTTCGTGTCTCCCTCCTGGAGTGTCGGAAACGGCGAGTATGTGGTCGTGTCCGGCCGTCCTACGCGCGAACAACGCCCCTCAGCCCGGCCGCGCCTTACTCATTCAGGTTCCAACGGACTCGATTCCGGTCTTCAAGTCGACCGGGGCTATCAATCCGTACGGCTCTGATTCGCGGCGCCTTCCCTTCCGGGCCAGCCTCGTCCTTAGTCCATCGGTCCGACTCCTACCCCGGCTTGAGAACAGCATCTACCGCGCTGGCGAGTTCGTTTCCAGGAGTAACGGATTGGAAATGAGAAAGGCCGGCTCTCGGTTTGGAACCGGAAGCCAGCCTTGACTCATCGCGTGTCGGTCGACTTACTCGCGATCAGCGGCCGTAGACCATCGACGAGGGGAGTTCTTGAACCTGCTGATTCAATGGCTGGTACGAGATCGCCGCGTGATTCTCACGCGCCCTTCGCTCACGCTCTGCCCGGCTCCGCGCTCCGATGGCCTCGAGACCAAACAGGTGGGAGATGATGTGGGGCCGATTATGTTCGTCCGGCATGTAGGGCTCGGACGCGAAGCTCGACGGCCGGACCGAGGGATCCATCGGGCTCATCCCAGAACCTGCACCCATACCCATTCCCGCGGCGCCCGCTCGTCCCGCCATGGCCATCGACTGCGCAGGATAGGCATACGCTCCCTGGACCATGCCGATCGGGGCCGGCTCGACAAAGGGCGCACCGCCACCAACGACCGCGCGGCCGATGGTGTTCCCACCCACCGCCGCATAGCCGGGTGCCGCAGCCACCGGAGCGGCGGCTTCACACTGCACGCACCGGTTTTCCATCGCCGGCGCCTCCGCCACGGACACCGGCGCTGTCGCCAACACGGGCGGAGAAGGAATCGACACGACCGACAGGCCCGTTGCCGAGGTCGTCACGACGGCCGCGCCGCATCGATCGCAGCGATTCCCGGGCGTCGCCACGCCACCCGGTAGCGACGGCGGCGGCGGTGGCACGTTCACCCCACGGGACCGCATCTCCTCCCACTGACAATGGGCACAGAGCTTCGACTTGTGGAACCACGAGCGGCGCGGCTTCACTTGAATCTGATTTGGATTCGAACTCGGCGGGTCGGCCCAGACGGCCGCCGGTATAACCAGGGCCAGGACAAACACGGCCAGTCCCATCCCTCTGTGAAAACGCATCGGGAGCTCCTTTCCCCAAACCGCAGCATCGACCGCAACGACACGCCGCGACGCAAGCGAAGGCGCGATTCAACCTCGATCGCGATGGCCGACGCAACGATTGGCCGGCCATCCATTCCGGCGTCCGCGTTCATGCAAAGCACAAAATGGCGGTGGCCCGGTCGTTTCAGGCCCTATCCTCAATCATCGGCGTTGCGACCCCTCTTGCTTTGCGAAAAATCGGCAATCTCCTCGCAACAGCGACAGCCCCGAGAATCGCGAAACAAAACCGCTCCCTCACTTAGCGCCGCTGGATTCAGGCATGTACCGCTGCTTCGGGCTCGATCCCGCAAGTGGCCTTCGGTGCTTCCTGAATACTTCGGGTGCTGCCTCCTCGACCGAGTCGATCTTTGAGTCGGAGAAACGGCGTCTCGTAATACCGGTAGCTCAGCTCGGCCACCACGATCGTCAGTCCCAGGGTCGTTAAAAACCAGGCCGGAGAGAGCCCGACGGAGCCGTGACCCCAACGAGTTAGCAGCACGCGGGCCAGGTGCGCGGCAAACTCGTGGTAGAGATACATGCCATAACTGATGATCCCGACCCGCCGGACGACCGCAAAGCTGAAGAGGCGATTCAGCCAGTGGTCGTCCCGGATCACGGAACTGGTCAACAGCAAGCACATGATGAGCTGGATTGACAACCTCGGCCAGCCCTTCAGGTCGGAACTCGGATAGCTGCACGCCGCAACCAGTGCTCCCAGCAGGAGCAGTGGAGCCGCAGGCTGTCCCAGCCAGGCCGCCGCCCGAGCGAACCCACCTCGACGATGTAGCACATGTGCGATCAGGACTCCAAGACAGATGGGCGTGAACGTCACCTGTAGGATGTTCAGCTCGCTCCGGCGGCTTCCGAGGAGGTTGTCGAGCCAGCCGAGGTTGATCGCCTGGTTGACCGCGATCACCCCAAGGAGCACTGGCACCGCCGCTCCGCGCAGCCAGCGCTCGACCGGAGGCCAGAACAGATAGAATTGCTCCTCCGACGCCAGAGACCACGTGAAGAAGAGGATCGTCGTATCCCGCACGAAGTTCGACAGGTAGAACACCTGGTACGGCAGGATCGCGAAGAATGGTCCCGCCATGTTTGCTCGAGGCTTCACGAACAGGAAAAACCCGGCCATCGCCCCGAGCAGCAGGTAATAGATCGGAAAGATCCGTAGTGTCCGCCGCATGTAAAACTTCCGTAGCGAGATCGTCCCCGTCCGCTCCCGCTCCCGCAAGAGCAGCGTCACGATCAGGAAGCCGCTGATCACGAAGAAGAAATCGACCCCCAGAAAGCCTCGCTGGCTCGCCGGAAACCAATCCAATCCTTTCGCCGTGTGGTGCCAGAGGACACTGACGATTGATAGAAAACGAAAAATATCCAGCGAAGTAAAATATTTATTATTTAGATATGACTCATAGCTCAAAGGCGGCGTGAATGTAGTGGACGGACGCATTTCGATTGTGCTCATGGAGTGAACCTGAGGCGGTGTGATGTCTCGCATGGAGCCCCATCATACCCTTTTCAGGTTTGATCCACCCGGATCTCATAGGTACCTGTCGAAAAAAATAAACGCGGCGTCAAAGGGATAAGCTCAATCAACGAGCTGATCGGCGAGGACTTCGATGGGATGACGCGCCGAGAGCCCAGCCAGGCCATGGACCTGGCTACGGCATGAGAAGCCGGGGGCGACCAGCGGCGGAGCCGATTCGGCGGCCGCAGCCGGCAACAGGACGCGATGCGCCAGGGTCGTGCTGACCTCGTAGTGGCCGCGCTCGTAGCCGAACGAGCCGGCCATCCCACAGCAGCCCGAATCGAGTTCCTGGACCTCAAGGCCGGGAATGCGCCTCAGCGCCGCGACCGTGCCCGCGGTCCCCACGAGTGCCTTCTGCTGGCAATGACCATGGAGCAAGACGCGCCCGGAGAGGGGCTTGAGCGGCAGATCGGGAACGCGGCGGGTGTCGGCGACAAAGGTATCGACCAGCCAGGAGTTCGCGGCCACGGCATCGGCGTCGGGGCCAAGCCGGAAATCCTTGTATTCATCCACGAGGGTCAGCAGGCAGCTTGGCTCGCAGCCGACGATCGGGGTCCCGTTGCGAACCTCGTCGATCAGGCGTGCGACATTCCGTCGCGCCAGGTCGCGGCCCAGGGTCAAGAGCCCCTTCGAGATCGCGGGCCGGCCGCAGCAAGGGAGCCCTGCGAGCCGGACCCGATATCCCGACGCCTCGAGCACCCGAACCGCCGCGCGTCCGACGCTTGGGCTGTTGTATGCTGTGAAGCAGTCGTCCAGGAGCAATACCTCACCTCGTTTGCCGGCACGGGGGTCCGGTACGTGCCGCTTGAACCAGCGCCGGAGATGGTAGGCCTCGAACCGGGGGAGTTCGCGACGTCGGTCGATTCCGGCCAGCTTCTCGAGCAGCCACTTGAACCAGGGCTGCCCCAGCGTCCAGTTCGCGAGCCCGGCCGTCGCCGCGCCGATCGGATTCAGGCGGTGGATGTTCCCCATCAGGAGCGAGCCCAGGGGCAGGGGGTGCGCCTGGTAGTAGTGGTGGAGGAACTCAGCTTTGAGCTTGGCCATATCAACGTTTGAGGGACACTCGCTCTTGCACGCCTTGCATTGAAGGCAGAGGTCAAGGGCCTCGCGTAGGGTCTCGTTGGCGAGCCCGTCGGCGGGGAGTGCCCCGGACATCACCAGTCGCAGCGCATTGGCCCGGCCGCGAGTGGTGTGCTCCTCGTCGCGCGTCGCCATGTAGCTCGGACACATCGTCCCCGTACCGGTCTTGCGGCAGGCGCCGACCCCCGAGCACATCTCGACGGCCCCGGCGAATCCACCTTGGCCGAGAAGTCGAGCAAGGTGTCGGGCTCGACCGGGTGATAATCGGGACCAATCCGCAGGTTATCGGTCAGGTCGGGCGCAGCGACGACCTTGCCGGGGTTCAACAGGTTCGCAGGGTCGAAGGCGTGCTTGACGGCCTCGAAGCAGGCATAGACCTCGGGGCCGAAGAGCTTGGCGTTCCAGAGACTGCGCGCCAGGCCGTCGCCATGCTCACCGCTCATGGCGCCTCCGAACTCAGCCACCAGGTCCGAGACCTCGCGCGATCGCCCGGATCTGACCTATGCCCTCGGGGGTCTTGACGTTAATGATCGGCCGGATGTGCAGGCAGCCAACGTCGGCATGGCCGTAGCAGGCGGCGATCACTCCCTGGCGCTCGACGATTGCGTGGAAACGGTCGTAGAACTCCGGCAGCCGCGAGGGGTCCACGGCCGTATCCTCGACGAACGCGATCGGCTTGGCATCGCCAACTAGTGCCATCAGGAGCGAGAACCCCGCCTTACGGACCTTCCAGAAGTCGTCCTTGGCCGCGTCCTTGAGCCGCTGTCGCACACCCAGGACACCGGGCTGGCCTTCGAACTTGCGCGCGAGGTCGCCAGCCCGGTCGGCCAACTCCTCCGGACTGTCGGCGTAGAACTGTGCGGCGAGAACCGCGGCGGGAAGCCCATCGGTGAAGTCGAGGTAGTGTGAATAGAGCGGGTTTTTGGCCGCGAGCTCGAGGATCAGGCGATCGAGCATCTCGACCGCGACCGGCCCGGTGGCGACAATCTCGGCCAGCCGCTCGAGCGCCGCCGGAATGCTCGCGAACGAGAGCACGACCAGGCCCTGCGCGGGAGGGATCGGCATGACCTTGAGCTCAGCCGAGGTCACGACCGCCAGGGTTCCCTCGGAGCCGACAATTAGCCGGGACAGGTTGAACCGCCAGGGATCGTCGACCCACCCTACGGCCCGGACCGGCAGTCCCGGGATGAACTCGTCGAGGTTGTAGCCGGAGACCCGTCGGAGGATCTTCGGGAACCGCTGGGCAATCACGTCGCGGTGCCGCTCAACCACGTCACGCACGACGCGGTGAACCTGCCCGCGTCGATCGTTCCGAGCACAAACGGCGTCGAGTTCGTGGGATGAGAGCGGGCCTAGCGTCGCCGTCGATCCGTCTGCCAGGACGACATTGAGCGCCCGAACGTGATCGACGGTCTTGCCATAACGAAGCGACCGCGCCCCTGCCGAGTTGTTGCCGATCATGCCACCGATGGTAGCCCGGTCGCTGGTCGAGACATCGGGGCCAAACATCAGCCCCAGCGGTTTGAGATGCTGATTGAGCTGATCGAGTACTACCCCGGGCTCGACCCGGACGGTCATCCTCTCACGGTCGACCACACCGATCCGGTTCAAGTACTTCGAGAAGTCGAGCACGACCGCCGGCCCGACCGTCTGTCCCGAGAGGCTGGTGGCCGCCCCACGCGGCAAAACCGGCGTCCCTTCCTCAGCGGCGATCGACACGATCCGCGCCACGTCACCTATCGTCCGCGGTACGACGACGCCGATGGGGTCGATCTGGTAGAGGCTGGCGTCGGTCGCATATAGCCCACGATGCCCTCGGTCGAAATAGACCTCGGCATTCGTCTCACGGACCAGTCGGTCTTGTAATCGCGATCGGGTTTGTTCCGAAACAGCGTTGGTTGCGGTGGTCATTAACTTTATCGTTCAGGGTGGCTGCTGGTTTCGATTGGGAACCGCTTGACCTCGTACCCGTATAGTGTAAGCCAACCCACTGCCGCCGGCCATCCGGTTTGAGAACTGGGTGGTAGGATCAGGATATCAAAAAGCGGTTGTTTGAGCCCGTGCCGGAAGCTTGTTTCCCGGCCGGCTTTCGTTCGCCTCGTGGCCGGTCCGCCGTCGTGTGCATCCACAACGGCGGCTTGGACCTTGTGGGCATGATCATAGAGGGTCTGTCGGCTACAGTCGGCGAGTTTGGCTTGGCGGGTGACGTCGCCATGGAGGCCGGTCAAACCGACGGCGGCGTTGGCGATCCAGGAAGCGAAGGGTATCTTGATCATGGGGTGGGCCTTTTGGTGCGTGGATCACGTAAAGCAATCCCACTCTGGGGGTCCACCCCCTTGCAGAATCAAAACGTCATGGGCTGGTGTTGGGAATTGTCAACCCGAACGCGGCCAATTCAGGTCGATTTGGGACAACCCCCAGGTAGTCCTTCCTGCCCTCCTTCAAAGGGCCTCGGCGACCCGGCCCAAAGTCTGAAACTCCGTAAGGCTTCAGCCGATCTCAGCGATCGGCCCTGGGATGGGTGGCAACTGGCCTGTCTGGAGGAAGGCGCGAACGGCGACGGTGACGGCGGAGACGGGGTTGTGACCACGTTGCTTCAGGGTCCGAAACACGCTCATCAGGATGGCTTGGGTCTCGGCACCGTCCTCGCTGCCGTTGGCGTAGCTATTCTTGCGCCGATCACGGCCGGGCGGATTTGACGTTCGCCGTGGTTGTTGTCCGACGGGACCTCGGGATGGTCCAGGAACGTGAACAGTTCGGATTGGTGACGCCGCAGCGCTTCACCAACCGACGCGCGTGGCGCTGCTCCCACGGCTGCTCCAGGAGTTCGCGCAACCGCACGTCGAGCCGCCGCCGCCGCGAGGCGAACGCCTCCGGCAGCAGTTCCGTTCGCCGCTTGCTCAGGCGGATCGAGTCGCGGATCAGCCGCTTCAACTGCTTGGAAAACTCCGGCCAGTCGCCCCCGGGCTTGTGGTAATGTTGGGTCCGCTTCAGGTCGCGCAACAGGTGCGGCAGGCACTTCTGCTTCCGCGCAGACGACCGCGTTGTAGGCGCCCCAGAAGTCGGTCACCAACACCCCGGCGAACTCGTTCTTGAAGAACCGCTTCAACGCCGGACTGCCGCGCCGCCGGTCGATCATGTAATACGTGACATCCTTCGACGCGAAGCACCACAACCAGTAGGTCTTGCCGTTGACCCGCCAGCCCGTCTCGTCGGCGTGCAACACCGCGCCGTCGAGGGCCTGGGTCTGGATCTCAAGGTACCAGGCCAGGAGGACCTCCCGCAGCCGCCGCCACATCTGGATCAGGCCGCCGGAGGAGAGCTTGAACTGGAGGTGGAAGTTGAACACGTCGATGATCTGCGCCAGGGTCGTGCCCAGCAGGTAGTGCAGCCAGGCCGAGAGGACCACGACCCGCAGGCCGATCGAGGAGCCGGGCAAGGCGTCGGGCACGGCCGGCTCGACGGTGGTCTTGCAGTGCGGACACCACGAACGATGGATCGTGTGTTCGGTGACCACCGGGGTGATGTCGGCGGGGATGTCCTCGACGACCCGGGTCCGCGAACCCCGGCACGGCCGCACCGGCCCATGACACTTGGGGCAGGCCGAGAGCGTGTGCTCCTCGCGGCGGTCGATCCGCGTCGGCGCCGGGCGGCGCTGACCGGGATGTCCCGGCTTGGCCCCCTTGGGCTTGGCCCTCCCCTTGGCGGCGGGCTTGGCGTAAGGCGGCGTTTGCCCCGAGGGCGCCGAGGGGTCGACACCGGCGGGCGAGGCGGTTTGCTTCTCGGCCAGTTGCTTGGCCAAGGTCAAGAGCGCGAAGACGACCGCGTCTTGACCTTGCTGAAAGATCAGCGCGGCCTGTTCGGCCGTCAATTGCGGACCCAAAAGGGCCTGCAACGCTGCCGTGTCCAGGGTGTCCGAACCCATCGCTGCCATACGAATAGTGGAATGAGGCGGTCGCCATCGTGCAAGATCAACTGAATTCGGCTGAAGGCTTACGAAACTCCAATCTCCGTCCTATCGGATCGTACTCGTTATGGCGGGAAGGACGCTGGAGGTGAGCGCGAGTGCTATGCCAGCTTCACGTTCCCCATCGCGGATCGACCGACGGGTTGCCGTTCCGCTCACGAGCCCACCCATTTTTCCCGACCCGCGCATCTGGAACCGAACCACAAATGTGGATTCCAGTTCGGCGCGGACCTGACCGAGATCAACGCTTGACAGGGCCGGGCGGCTTGGACTAGAGTGTGCGATCTAAATCTCCGATTGCGTGGCCCCGTGCGCGCGTACTGCGACTCGACTTGATTCCGGTCGCGGTGGCGACCTCTTCCTGGTCGCCGGGTTGTCGCCGTCCTTTCAGCAGCAGGTGAAGAGGCTCCATGGACACCCCGATTCAGGTCGACCTGGGCCGGATCGCGCAGGACCTGCAGATCCGGCGGGTTCAGGTGGAGAGCGTCGTCCAGTTGCTCGACGAGGGCAACACGGTGCCGTTCATCACCCGCTACCGCAAGGAGCGGACCGGCAACCTGAACGAGGTGGCGATCCGCGAGATCCAGCTCCGGGTCGGCCGGCTCCGCGAGCTGGCCGAACGCAAGGAGACGATCCTCAAGGCGATCGAGGCGCAGGGCAAGCTCACCGACGAGCTCGCCGCGGCGATCCGCGCGGCCGATAACCCCAAGCGGCTCGAAGACCTCTATCTTCCCTACAAGCCCAAGAAGAAGACCAAGGCGTCGGAGGCCCGCGACAAGGGGCCTCGAACCGCTGGCCCTGCGGATCTGGGACCGCGACGAGACCCTGACCGACCTGCAGCGCCGCCGGCCCAGGAGTTCGCTCAATCCCGAGAAGGAGCTCGACACGGTCGAGAAGGTCCTCGAAGGGGTGGGCCACATCCTCGCCGAGGCGATCAGCGAGCTGGCCGCCGTGCGCGACGCGGTCCGCCGGGTGGTCTGGAAGACCGGCAAGATCGTCACCAACAAGGCCGAGATCCCCGAGGGCGAAGGGCTCGAATATCGCGACTACTTCAACTATTCCGAGCCGATCGCGCACATCCCGCCCCACCGCGTGCTGGCGATCAACCGAGGCGACAAGGAAGGGCCGCTGAAGGTCAAGCTCGACGGTCTCGCGGCCCGACCTCGAAGGCGGCGCTCTTCCATCACCTGCCGCTGGAGGGGCACCCCCACGCCGAGTTCTTCCGCGCCGTCGGCCATCGACGCCCTCGACCGCCTGCTCCTGCCCAGCATGGAGCGCGAGGTCCGCCGCGACCTGACCGAGCTGGCCGAGCGGCACGCCGTCGACGTCTTCGCCCGGAACCTCCGCAGCCTGCTGCTCCAGCCGCCGATCCCGACGCAGGTCGTCCTGGCGATCGACCCCGGCTTCCGCACCGGCTGCAAGGTCGCGGTGCTCGACGGCCACGGCAACCTGCTCGAACAGGGGGTGATCCACCCGCACCCGCCCCAGAACCGGCGCTCCGAGGCCAAGCAGTACCTCAAGGACCTGGTCGGCAAGCACCATGTCGGCGTCGTCGCCATCGGCAACGGCACCGCCTGCCGCGAGACCGAGGAGCTGATCGCCGAGATCATCGCCGAGGGAACCCAGTTCAGCCAGCAGGCGGAATCCGTCGCGATGGTCGAGCCGGTCGCGACGAGCTCGACCGAGACGCCGATCGAGGCCGAGCCGGCAGTCCCTCCCGTGGCCGAAGCCGTGACCGAGGTCCTGCCGGTCGCGGCCGTCGAGGGAGATGCGGAACCCCTGGCCGCTCCCGTTCCGGCCGAAGCGTCGACTCAATCGCCCGGTCACGACGAGAGCGCGGCGGAGCCACGTCCGAGCCCGCTCCGTCGGATTCGGCGACCGCCGAACCGTCCAGCGAAGCCGAGCCCGAGACCCGCTTGGAAGCCGAAAACGGAACGACGGCCTCCCACGGCACCGAGCCGCCGGTCGAGGCGCTGCCGCCGATCTCGGGTGGAGCCCCTGACCAGGCCTCCGAGACCACGCCCGAGGTCGCCGCGTCGATCGAGCCGGAACCGGATCAGATCGAGGCTCGCGCCGAGCCCGCGCAGCCAACCGAGGTTGAGGCCCACGCCGAGGTCTCGGTTCCGGCTCCGCAAGCCGCCGTCGAGGAGGTGGCCCCGTCCGCCGAATCGGCCGAGGCTCCCGTCGTCGCGAGCGAGTTACCCGCGACCGAGCCGGCGCCGGGACCAGAGCCGGAGCCGGGCATCGCCCAGGGTTCCGAGGGCGAGGCCGCGATGGACTCAACTCCGGCGGCGGAACCCGCTTCGGAAGCCGCGCACGCCGCCGGCGCCGGTTTCGACCCCGTCGCCGAAGCCGCCCGCCGCGGCCAAGCCGCCGCGACCTCCCCGGCCCAAGCCCGCGCCTGCAGCCGCCCCGGCCTCACCCGGCCGACCCGCTTGCTGGCCAGGCTGGCCTACGTCATCGTGAACGAGGCCGGGGCCAGCGTCTACTCGGCCAGCCCGGTCGGCCGCGAGGAGTTCCCCGACTTCGACGCCACCCTGCGCGAGCACGATCTCGATCGGCCGACGGCTCCAGGACCCGCTCGCCGAGCTGGTCAAGATCGAGCCGCAGATCATCGGCGTCGGCCTCTATCAGCACGACGTCAACGCCAAGCAGCTCAAGGAGTCGCTCGACGCGGTGATCTCGAGCTGCGTGAACTTCGTCGGCGTCGACCTGAACACGGCGAGCGTCCCGCTGCTGCGCACGTCTCGGGCCTGAACCAGCTGACGGCGCGGCGGATCGTCGAGTACCGCAAGGAGAAGGGGCCGTTCACAGAGCCGCGAGCAGCTGATGGAGGTCGAGGGGATCGGCCCGGCGACCTTCACCCAGGCGGCGGGCTTCCTCAAGCTCCGCGACCGGCGACGAACCCGCTCGACCGGACCTGGGTCCACCCCGAGAGCTACGCCGCGGCCACGCGTCTGCTCGAGATGCTCGGGTTCGGCCCCGAGATCGTCCGCGACAAGGCGCGGCTCCCCGAGCTGCACGCCAAGCTCGACCGAGCTCGACGTCGCCGCGACTGGCCCAGCGAGCTCGAGATCGGCGAGCCGACCCTGCGCGACATCTGCGACGCCCTGGCCCGGCCCGACCGCGACCCGCGCGACGACCTGCCCAAGCCGATCTTCAAGAAGGGCGTGCTCAAGCTCGAAGACCTTCAGCCCGGCATGGAGCTGAAGGGGACGGTGCTGAACGTCGTCGACTTCGGCGCGTTCGTCGACATCGGCCTGAAAGACTCGGGGCTGGTCCACATCAGCCAGCTTGCCAACCGCTACATCAAGAGCCCGCACGACGTGGTGAGCGTCGGCGACGTGGTGACCGCCTGGGTGATGGGGGTCGATCACGAGCGGAAGCGTGTCTCGCTGACGATGGTCAAGCCCGGCACCGAGCGACCGCGAGGAGGAGCGGGAGGCGGCGGAGGTGGTGGCCGACGGGGCGGCGAGCGGGGCGAACGGCGGGGCGGTGGCGGTGGCGGAGCAAGTGGCGGCGGTGCTCCAGGAGGACGCCCGCCACGCCGCGAACGCGCGGGGGGGCCGGGACCGGTCCAGACTCCCGAAGGGGCCGGCGGCGCGCCTCCCGCCGGAGCCGGAGGCGAAGCCGCGGCACCCGCAGCTCGACGGCACGAACCGGCCGGTCGCGGCCAGGGCCGCGGGCCGGGCCAGGGTCAAGGACCGCGGACCGGCGGCGGCCCGCCCGGGCGCGGAGGCCAGGGAGGACGACCGTTCCAGGGAGGCCGTGGTGGTGGCGGTGGTGCCGCCCAGGCCGGCGGCGATCGCAACACGGCGCCGCGGCCCCCGGCCCGGCCATCCAAGCCCGCGCCTCCCCCGCCACCCCTGTCCAAGGACGCGCTCTCCGGCAGTGTTCCGCTCCGTACCTTCGGCCAGCTCAAGCAGCTCTGGCAAGCGCGCACGACCGATGGCCCGACTGACGAACCAGCCTCAGCTTCGGAGCCATCGGCCGAGCCGCCGTTGCAAACGCCTCCAACCCCGCCCCAGCCTCCGGCCGATGTGCCCGAGCCGCCAGCCGGCGCCAGCCACGGCGGTGAAAGTGCCTGATTTCCTGGAGCTTGGCTTCCGCCCGCCAACAAATTCATGGCGTTGCGGGCGGAGGCTTTGCCGCCGGAAGCAAATGGGGTTTCAAGGCAAGGGACCTCGATGGCCGAGCACCTGATTGATGCCGTCTTTCCAATCTGCGGGCTGGTCAGAGTGGTGGACGTCGGCTCGAACCCGATCGATGGCGCGCCGCCTTACCTACCACTCCTCCAGCGCCGGCTTTGCCGGGTGGTCGGCTTCGAGCCCCAGGGCGCGGCCCTGACCGAGCTGAACAACCGCAAGAGTGACCTCGAGACGTATCTTCCGTACGCTGTCGGCGACGGCGCCGAGCACACGCTCCACCTCTGCCAGGCCCCCGGCATGACGAGCGTGCTCGAGCCCGACCCGGCCCGCCTGGCCCTCTTCCCGCACTTCAACGCCTGGGGCCGCGTGCTCTCGACCGAGCCGGTCGCCACCCGGCGTCTCGACGCGATCGAGGAGATCCCGGCGATCGACTTCCTCAAGATCGACATCCAGGGCGGCGAGCTCATGGCCTTCCGGGGAGGCCGCGAAAAGCTCGCCGGTGCGGTCGCAATCCAGACCGAGGTCTCGTTCATCCCGCTCTATCACGGCCAGCCAAGCTTCGCCGCCATCGACGCCGAGCTACGTACGCTCGGCTTCCTGCCGCACAGCTTTCCCGCGATCAACCGCCGGATGATCCTCCCGCTCTACAACCAAAACGATCTCTACGCCGCAATGAACCAGGTCCTCGAAGCCGATATCGTTTACGTGCGCGATTTCCTGAAGATGGACACGATGACCACCCCCCAGCTCGGCAAGCTCGCTCTAATCGCCCATTTCTGCTACCGATCATTCGACCTCTGCGCCCGCTGTTTGCACGCGATTGCTGAACGACGCGAGATCGAGCCCGCCGTGGTCAACGCATATCTCCATCTTTTGCCAACTTATTGACTCTTCATAGAAATCAAAGGGTGCTCGGTCTGTTCCGTGCAACGAGGCGCCAGCTACAGCGGTTTACCCAGGCGTTGCACACAGACCGGAGAAGCCGTCTACTCAGAAATAGGATCGCGTGTACTCGACCAATCCCTCTCGCCGCCTCTGGACCCGTTCGGCACTGATCACGGGGCGCGCTCCGCCACTCCGAACGGCCGGTCGCCGAAAAGACCGCCGCGACCCAGGATCAACCGGATGAGGCGATTGCCATCGACGCGAGGATCAAGCAGCTTGACGTACCCGGCCGCAACCAACCAGCACCGCCCCTCGGGCAGGGTCGAGTAGACCGATTGCCCGGTTGTCAGCGACCGTCGACGCGCTGATCGCACCTTCGCGCACGTCCTAACAAATCGCTCGACCCACTCGGTTTTCAGAAGCATCGCGACCCTCGACATTCGTTCGTCATCGGCAGGTCCAGTCGTCCCAGAACAGTCGCAAATGCTCCCCCCTGTGACACGTGACGTCCGCTCGAAACCTGTCCCATGTCGCCAGTTCGCGACGGCAAAACCTATCAAATGGTGAAATGAAGCCTACCGTTCGAGGACCCGAGAGGAGAGGGTCAACACCTCAGCGCGGCTTCCATTTCTCGTCGAAGTAGCCCGTCGCCAGCGGCTGGCTCGGCGAATTTCCCTCACCACCCGTGGGAAAGACAGCGTAATCACCCAGGCGGGGATAGAGCAGGGCGTTGGTGCCGCGGAACTCGCGAGCGCCGAAGGTGTGGCCCGAGTTGACCACCACGTAACGCAAGGGGTTGATCGGGTTGGGGGCGATCAACACGGGTACGTGATCGGCCGCGTTGTACGACCTTCCGGCGAGCTGGATCACTTGCTTCGTCCATTTCAGGGGAAGGTCCTTCACAAGCCGGGCCAGCAGCGCGTTCGAACCGGGGTCGCCGAAGAGGACGAGGTGGCGGCTCTCAAGGTCGTCGGGAGTCAGCTCACTGTCCTTCTTGATCCGTACCTGGCCACGGAGATACTGCCGCCAGTCGTCGAGAAACGCATCGAGCCGCCGCTCGGACCACTTCTGAACCGACGGGTTCCAGGGCGTCCCGGTGCCAATCACGCACAGGAAATCGCCGCTGAAGGCGTCGTCGATCGGTCCCTGAAGGTTATGCCGCTTGCCACGCTCGGCGTTCTCCTCGAAGGCACGCGAGGCGTTGTAGTCCATCTGCTCCCATCGGTCGCCTACCCGCCGGAAATAAACGTCGGGCAAGAGCCCCTTGACCGCCCCTTCAAGCCCGAATTCCTGGTCGCCGATCCGCAGTGTTTCGCCCGCCTGTCGGAAGACGCTCAGAACGTCGACGTTCTCGATCGCGCGAATAACCACCGTTGTGTCCTGAACCTCGGCGTCGACATAAGCCTTTTGGTAATGCTCTTGCAGCGCCTCGACCCGCAACCATGCGGCCTGGTTATATTTGAGTGTGTACGTCGTAAACCTGATCCGCTTCGGGTCGCGATCGAGCCCCTTACGGGCGCGCTCGTCGTGGAAACTACTCAGGATCTTGGCACTCGCAGGGTCGACCTTGTGTCCCATACCCGCCCCGACCACGCGGAGAAAGTCGATATCCACTCCGCGGGTGACGAGTCCTTCCGTCAGGAATTTATAGCCGAGAACCTTGAGAGCTTCTTCAATATTGACCGAGGCCTGGCGCTGGGGATCGATCTCGCCGCCGTAGCCGACCATTGACACGTTGTAGGCGTTGCCGGCATAGTCGACGGCGTCGTAGATATGCAGAGCCTTCGCCTGAGTTTCGGTGACGTCCTTGAGTTTGGCGTAACTTCTGGTCTCGGAGAAACCCGCCCCCGCCTCGGCCGACGACCAGAGCGCGGGATGGTGAAGACCCAGGTGCCACGCCCCCGCGCCTCCCATCGAGAAGCCGCGGAGGACGATCCGTCGATCGTCGATCGGGTAGTTCCGCTTGACGGCCTCGATCGCCTCGAAGACGTCGCTCTCGCCGGCCCAGCGATAGGCATTGTTCGTTCGCCCAAAGACATGCAGGGTGATCTTGCCCGCGTCGTCGGCCTTAGCAGACTTACCCTCATGCCCGGCGATGAACCGGGCCTCGTTCAAGGTCGCCCCGCGGCCGTGCAGCACGACATCAAGCCGGATCGGATTCTGGGCCTGGCCGGGGTCGATCGCGAGCCCCGCGGGCACGATCACCGCATAAGGCTGGATCGATCCATCGACCTTGGACTCATAACCACGGACCACGTCACCCCGCCGCTCGGTCCAGCTTGCTTTCCCATCAGCCAGGGCTTTCGCCCGCGCCAGTCCCTTATCGAGGACATCACGGGTCATCGCCACATCCTTGGCGTTATAGAATTCGTTGAACCGCAGCGCCCAGACCCCGGCCTTGGCAAACACCGACACGTCGGCCAGCGAATCGCGCTGGGCCTGCGTCTCACCTCTCGGGAGGCGATCGACCATCCGCTGAAGCTCCGCGGTCTTCGACTCGAGCGCCTGCCGCTCCTCGGCGCTGGGGTGATAGGCCTGCGGTTTTTCATAGGAAGTCGCCGGCGGGGTAAGTCTGCGCTCCCAACGGTCCGGTCGCCAACAGCCAGAGCAAACCTACGCGCATCCCGTGTCGTTTCATGGAGGTTCCCACCTCGAAAAAGGGACCATGCACCAGAGGATGGGGTCGAGTATATCAGCCGAAACGACGGATGGTTCACGATTTCGACATCCGCCCGTCGTCTCTCGAATCACTTTCGAAAAAAAAGGCGAAGGCGATCGTCAGAAATCGACGCGATGTTCGATCTGATTACAGAGCCAATAATTTTTATAATTTTAATATTTAAAATATATCTTATTGTGAATCTTGCAATCCTTTCTGGCACCGTGCATGGGCACAGCGGCTGCCTTCATGAATTGAAAAATCAGAAATTTCTCGAATTTGCCTTGAAATCTCGCTGAGATCTCAGTAAGGTTTCGCTGTGAGAGACTGCATTTCGTTTTTTTAATTTTAAATCGAGATCGACGCATCAACCTGTCGTGGTAGTGGCGCTCGGGCCGAGGGTCCGGGGGCGCTGCATCTTGTCTGGGGATTCAGTACAGATTGAGGTGAGACCCATGCGAACACGTAGCGGCCGAGGGTTCACGCTGATCGAGTTGTTGGTGGTGATCGCGATCATCGCGGTGTTGATTGCCCTGCTGTTGCCCGCAGTACAGGCCGCACGCGAGGCGGCGAGACGCATGCAGTGCGTCAACAACCTGAAACAGTTCGGCTTGGCCATGCAGAATTTCCACGATGCGATGGGCACACTCCCCCCCGGTGCCTCGACAGCCCACGGCGGCCAGCCCTGGACGTTCTTCATCCTGTCCTATCTGGAACAGGTGACCATGAACAACGCCCTGAACCTGAACGCGGGCTATTACGACTCGAAGAACTCCACGGTCACTCAGGCGACGATCAGTGTGTTCAACTGTCCCTCCGACCCCAATGCGGGGACGTTCTACTACTCCAAGTACCTGCCCCGGAAGCGGGGATGTTACGTGGTCAACTGGGGCAATGCGCACTACAACCAGGGGCTGCCGAATCCCTTCAACGGCCCCCTGGGCACGGTCGTGCCGATCAAGGGGCCGTTCACGTCCGACCACAACTACGGGGTCAGCGCGACCGGGACGGTTCAGCCCTTCCGGTTCCGGGACATCACCGACGGCACCAGCAACACGATGTTGATGAGCGAGTTGAGGATTGGCATGAACACCGGCACCAGCGCGGGGCAGTCGGACATCCGGGGCGACATCTGGAGCGACGGGCGCTGCTCCAATATCTACACCGCCTACCTGCCGCCCAATTCCACGCTCAAGGACAACCTGGACAACAAGAACGACTGCCAGTTGATCAACGGCAATCCCCCCTGCGTCTGGTCGGGGAGCGCCGGGATCGACTACAACGCCGCGCGCAGCAACCACCCGGGCGGCGTCAACGTGGCGTTCTGCGACGGGAGCGTGCGGTTCATCAAGAATACGGTCAACCTCATGAGCTGGCGCGCCGTGAGCACCAAGGACGCCGGCGAGGTCATCGACGGAAACAGCTATTGAGAGCGGATTGAGAACGCTGGGGCGTCTCCCTTACCCTCGCTCTGGCCCTCTCCCACAAGGGAGGTAGTCAAGCGGTACAAGGGCATCCTGACTACCTGGCGGCCGTTGGGGCGATCCTGGTCGTTTTGACGGAGGAGCCCGGCCAGCTGGCGGACGTACTTTTGCACTGCCACCTCGGCGAGTCTGGCGGACATCCTCGGTACTATAGCGGATCGCGTCGACTGGAGATCACCCTTCGCCGTCGCAAGAAGCTCGTCGGGGCGGCCTAACAGCAGGTGTGGTTCGTTTGGGCCAATATTGGTGCGCTCCATATCTGTCTGTGGACGTTCACGATGATCGAGGCGTGGGCATGGGGCCGAAAGGCGGAGGAACTGGTTGACCGCTCCAACTCGCCGTGGGACTCTCCGTCACGCCGCCCGAGCCACGCCGACAAGCGGCGGGCCTATCGCCCTGCGTTGCTGGGCGAGGAAATCCATGCGGTTCTTCGCCTCGGGGTCAATGAGGAGGAAACGCAGGCCAAGGCAGAGAGGTTGCTCCGCCTGGCCGCATCGCATGCAAGGAAGCCTCGGAAAGTACAGGAGCGGGCTGGGACCACTAGGGCGCGGTCGAGGACCTGAAACTTCTGTTCGAGGTCGGCCGGCGCGTCGCCAAGGCCCCGACCTTCTCCGAGTGGAAGCCGACGAGCGAGTTCAAGGCCTCGCGCGACGCCATACTCGGGACGTCGTGGCCCTGTCCCTGATCCGACCGAAGCTCAATCGACCAACACATCGCCGCGCCGTCGCTTATGCGTCGCCTTGGTCTCGAGCCGACTTCGGACGAAGTCGGCGAAGAGCTGCGCCTGCGGCCGGGGTTTGGCTCCCCGCCTCCAGAGGATGGCGACTTGCTCCGAGGGGAAGATCTCGTCCAGCGGCCGGACGACGACGCCGGGAAACTCCACCGCATTGAACGGGATCGGCATCAGGGCGATTCCCAGCCCGCGACCCACATAGCGCCGGGCCGCCTGGACAAAGCTAATTTCGAGGGAAATCTGGAGTCGATCCAGCAGGCCGGCGCGTCGGAACACCTCGTCCACTCCATTCCTCCAGGGGGAATCGACCGTCGCGGGCAGGATGAAGCGGAAACTGGGCGATGTCTGCCGGCGTGATCCGCCGCTTGAGGGCCAGCGGGTGGCCTTCCGGTGTGGCCAGCGCAGCCGGACGCTCCCACAACGGCTCCACGGTCAGTTGCTGCCTTGAAACGCGCACCAGGTCGAGCGGCAGGATGGCCATGTCCACATCTCCCGAGATCACCGAGTCCAGGATCGGCGTCCCGACATAGTTCAGGATGGTGACCTTGATTTCAGGGTTCACCTGGCAGAATTCCACGATCGGCCAGGCGAGTTCTTCAACGATGACGGTATGCGTCCCGACCAGGGTCAACGTCCGCGGGAGGTCGCGGCACTCTTGGGCGAACGCTTCCTCGAGAGTCCATCGCGGCGACGATCGGAGCAGCCAGCTCCAGGAGCGCCTGGCCATCCTCGGTCGCCAGCCAATGACGCCCATGCCGCTGCAACAGGCTCACGCCCAGTTTTCGTTCGAGAGCGCGAACTGCTCCCAGACGGCCGGTTGTGACCGGTTCATGGTGCGCGGCGGCCGCGAACGATTTGTGATTCACACATTCACAGAACGTTTGCAATTGTCTCAGACCCACTTCTTTGTAAATTTGAAGCTTGTTCTGCGCATCGCTGGTGTTCCTCCGAACCGACGACCTTCAGTAAAGACTCCGAGAGGCCGTCGGAATCCCAGGCGAATCGGCCATCCTTCGGTAATAGGAATTCCTTATGATGCCTTCGCAAGTTTTCGCTCGGCCTTGAGCTTGTATTCTGATTCAACTGTCCTTTAGATTTAATAACTTCGCTTAGATGTATATATTCTCACGTACTGGAAACGGCTGAACGGCCGACGACTGAACCTGAGGAAACACTGATGATCAGTGCTGGAATTTCGCTCGATGACGAGCAACTTCGCCGCTTTCGCGACGACGGCTTCTTCATCGCCGACGACCTCTTCGACCGCGAGGAAATGGACCTGCTTCGCAAGATCACAACGGCCAATCGCCGCTGGGACCGACAGGTTGCCCGCCGTCGCGACGGACAGGGTGGGGCGATCACGCTCTCGGTCCACAACGAGCTGAACAACGGTATCGCCGTAGCGTTCGTACGCTGCCGACGGATCGTGGACACGATGGAGCGCTTGCCGGAGGCGGAAGTCTACAATTATCAACATAATATGATCAAATATATTGGTCGGAGAAAGTGGGATTCGCTGGCCACGTCCCACCTCTGACTCTTGCGCAGTCCGGGACCGTCACGATAACTGTCAGGTGTCAGGCGGCCAACTGGCATGAATCAGAAGTACATGAATTCGTTCGCTCTTCTTTCCACTCTCGGAGTCATCAAGATGACGATTCAGATCCATGTTCCCGAGGAGTCTGGCCGATCGTCAAAGCGTCCTGGATTCACGCTGATCGAGTTACTGGTGGTCATTGCAATCATCGCGGTCCTGATCGCCCTGTTGTTGCCAGCGGTTCAGGCAGCGCGCGAGGCCGCGAGGCGGGCGCAGTGCGTTAATAACCTCAAACAACTCGGTCTCGCGGTCCAGAACTATCACGACATCAACGGCGCGCTGCCTCCAACTGGCGTAGCCCCAAGCATAAGCACTTCCGGTACCACCTACGTGCTCGGATTGAACGTGGCTCGCGGGCATCAGTCACATCGACCAGTTGCCAACCACGATCGATTCACTTCACGCTCCAGAATTCCCGTGCAACCTTGGCTAGGTAGGTGAAGCTCGGGTTCACGAACTGGGTGCAGCGGGCTTCGAGGACCTGGCCGAGCCAGAGGTAGGCATCGCCGCGGGGCATACCCTCGGCCTCCATCCAGAGGATCAGGGCTTCGAGCGCGGCGCGGAAAGCGTCCTCGGCGGGGCGGCCCTGGGCGGCGATCATCCGGTGGGTGGCGTTCTCGATCCGGGGCCAGGAGAAGCCGGGGGGACGTTCGGAGATCTCGCAACGGAGTGTGACGACGCCCGAGGCTTCGATTCCCCCGGCGCCGCAGATCTCGCCGTCGCCCTGGCGGGCGTGCATGTCGCCGACATGGAGCAAGGCCCCAGGGACGTTCACCGGCAGAGTGATCGACGCACCGCTGGTTAGCTCCTGAACATCAAGGTTGCCGCCGTGCAGACCGGCCCAGATGTTGCTCCAGGTCTCGTACGCCGGACTGGTGCCGACGAAACCGAGCATAGGGGCGACGGGCAAAGTCCGACCGTCGCCCCAGTCGATCAGGCCGTCACGGATCGACACGACCCGTTCCTGGGGGCCGATCCCCGAAGCTCCCAGCCAGGCCGGCATCGCGCCGTTGCCGCCGCGAAAGCGGGTGAACCCGAGGGGGTCGAGCGCGATCGGGCCTACATGCACCGTGAGGACCATTCCGGGCGCGGCCCCTTCGACGTAAATGCATCCACTGGAAGGGTTACCGCCGCGAAGCAGCTCACGAAGGCGGGTGTCGTCGGGATGCGTGTCGAGCCAGGGACCGCGGTTGAGCTGGGTCTGGACCTGGAACAACTCGCCGGGCACGACCCCCAGGGTCGGCCGGTTCGCTGGCCCGGTCTCGAAGTAGAGAACGTCGGTGGTGGCGCGTTGCATCGACTGCCCATCCTCTCAGGGTGGTGGGGACGTTCGGTCCGCCGTTTCCCAAACCCATGCCGGGCCGGGGGGTCGCCCCTTCACCCGGTCTGACGGTAGACTATAATCGCACGGAAGCGTGAACCCGGCACATGGTTTGTACCGACAGTCTCCGCGAGGGGGCCCTTGCCCCCTTTCGCGTTTAATTGGAACCGAAGGAAACCAACCGATCGATGGGACGATTCGCCTGGCCGATGGGAGGATTCGCCTGGAGGAACCTGCGGACCCGGCCGCTTCGGACGGTGCTTGCCCTGGTCGGACTGTCGGTGCCGATCCTGGGAGTGCTCGGTCTGTTCAGCCTGTCGCAGGGGTTGCGGAACATGGTCGGCGACACCCTCAGCCGGGTCGAGGGGGTGATGCTCGTTCGTGAGAACGCGCCCAGTCCGGTTTTCAGCGAGTTGCCGTCGGACCTGGCCGAGACCCTGCGCAAGATTCCCGGTGTCCGGGTTGTGGCGCCGGAGGTCTGGAAGATCGCTCTGAACGTCGAAGGGATGGGCCTTTCCAACGCCCTGGCCTCGAAGCGTGGCCTCCTGAGCGCGGCGTTCGACCAGCCGGTTATTCAGGGGGAGGATATCGCGACCCACGCCGAACTCAAAAGCGCAGTCTTCCCCAAGAACATGAAGGAAGGGCGGTTCCTTAACCTGGGCGACCGGGACCAGCGTCGGATCGTCATCAGCCGCAAGATCGCCCGGGACCATCCCGGCTCCGACGGCAAGCCTCGCAAGGTGGGCGACACGCTGCGGATCGGCGGCAAGCCGTTCGAGATCATCGGCATCTACGAGACCGGCTCGATGCTCCTGGACGTCGTGATCGTCATGGACATCAACACTGGCACGCAAGCTGATGGGGACCTCGCCGGAGAACGGTCTCGAGCTACTACATCGAGACCAGCGACCCGACCAAGAACGACGAGATCGCCGCCGAGATCGAGAAGCGGGTGCCGGATGTCGACGCCCGGAGCATGCACGAGTTCGCCAGCAACTTCGGCGCCTTGATGGGTCGGTCGACAAGTTCCTGATGATGACCGTGAGCCTGGCGCTCCTGGTCGGCGTGGTCGGGATCATCAACACGATGCTGATGAGCACCAGCGAGCGGTTCATCGAGTTCGGCGTGTTGCGGACCAACGGCTGGTCGCAGGGCAACATCCTGGCCCTGGTGACGCTGGAGAGCGCCTACCTCGGGCTGCTCGCCGGCGTGGTCGGCTGCGTGCTGGCGGTCGCGGTCGCGACGGTCGCCAACCAGTTCGTCGGCGGCGGCCTCAAGCTCCTGCTGCCGCCCTGGCTCTTCGCCCTGGGGATCGGCCTGTCGCTGGTGACCGGCACGCTCGGCGGGCTCTACCCCGCCTGGCGCGCGGCCCGGCTGGTGCCGATGGACGCGATCCGGGTCGGATCGCATTAACGTTGCGTCAACACTGTAATTTGATTGGACTTTCCTGAGAGGACCGCATGCCTCCCTGGATTCCGGGAACCCCGAGCAAGAGACCGAGGCGCGGCCGATGATCGACGTGCACGACGTATGGAAGTCGTACAAGAGCGGCGACCGGCGGGTCGAGGCGCTGCGCGGGGTCAGTTGCCGGATCGCCAAGGGACGGTTCGCGTTCATCGTCGGGCCGTCGGGCTCGGGCAAGAGCACGCTCCTGTACCTGCTCGGCGCGCTCGACCATCCCGACGCCGGGCTCGATCCGGGTCGAGGGGCAGGACCTGACCGCGCATGGCCGAGGCCGAGCAGAACGCCTACCGGCGCGACAAGGTCGGGTTCATCTTCCAGTCGTTCAACCTGATCAGCAACCTGACGGCGGTGGAGAACGTGCTGGTGCCGTTCCTGCCCGCGGGGCGTCACCGACGAGCTGCAGGCAGCAGGCAGCGGCTCTGCTGGCGCGACGTCGGCCTGGGCGACCGGCTCGACCACCGGCCGTACCAGATGTCCGGCGGCGAGCAGCAGCGGGTGGCGATCGCGCGGGCCTTGATCAAGGACCCGATCCTCGTCCTGGCCGACGAGCCGACCGGCGAGCTCGACTCGAAGACCGGCGACGAGATCTACCGGATCCTCCGCCGGCTCCAGGACCAGCGCCAGACGACCCTGGTGGTCGTGACCCACGACCGCCGGTTCATCACGCCCGACGACCTGGTGCTCGAGATCCAGGACGGCCAGCTCAAGACCGACCTCGGCCGTCAGAGCCGCAGGACGATCTTGCCGAAGCCGAGGTTGGCTTCGAGCCGCTGCTCGGCGGCGACGGACGTCCTCGAAGGCGAAAACGCGGTCAACGACCGGGCGAACGAGCCCGCGATCTAGCCAGGGAACGACCCGCGCGGCGAACCGCTGGGTGACCGCGATCTTCTCTTCGAGCGGCCGGGCGCGGAGCGTCGTGCCGACGACGCGTGAGCCGCTTGCGCAGCAGCGACTGAGAGGTCGATCGTGCCCGTGCCGCCGCCGAGCAGGCCGACCAGGACCAGCCGGCCGCGATACGAGCCAGCGCCGCGCAGGTTTCCCGCCAGCGCCGCGGCGCCGATCAGGTCGATGACCACGTCGACCCCCGCGTCGCCCGTGTGCTCGCCGGACGACCTCGGCGAAGTCCTCGATCGTGGTGTCGATCCCGACGTCGAGCCCGTAGTCGACTGCCTTGTGCGAGCTTGGCGGCCGTCCGCGAGGTGCCGAAGACCGTGCAGCCCATCGCGTGGGCGAGCTGGCACGGCGGCCGTGCCGACCCCGCTGCCGACCGCGTGGATCAGCACCGCGCTCGCCCGGCCGCAGCCGGCCCTGGGTCTCGAGCGCGTCGTGCGCGGTGAGGAAGACCTCGGGGACCGCCGCGGCCTGCTCGAAGTCGAGGTTCGCGGGGATCGGCACGGCCATCCGCTCGTGGCGTGACCACCAACTCGGCCATGCCCCCCGCCGCCGACGATCCCGAAGACCCGGTCGCCGACCTTGAGCGGCCCGTGGACGCCGGGCCCGAGCGCCTCGACCTCGCCGGCGTACTCCAGCCCGGGAATGTCGGCCGGCACCCCGCGCGGCGCGGGGTAATAGCCCCGGGCCTGCATCAGGTCGGCCCGGTTCAGACCCGCACGCCCGGACCCGGACCAGGACCTGGTCTCCCTGCGGCCCGGGTCGGGCACCTCGCGGACCTCAGGACCTCCGGGCCGCCCGGCTTGGTGATGACGACGGCTTTCATCGGGCGTTACTTTCCCTGGTTCCAGTAGATCCGGACGTTGTGGGTCGACCGGCCGCCGGCGATGAGGTCGAGCCGGCCGTCGCCGTCGAGGTCGGCGGCCAGCGCGTCCTCGCAGCCGACGCCGCCGTCGTCGATCACGTGGCGGGTGAAGCCAGTGGCGTCGAGCCCGGAATGGGTACGGGTCGTAGACGGACACGCCGGGCCCCTGGGCTGGCGGTTCGGGTCGCTGCTCTTGTCGCGCTGGCCGATGATCAACTCGTCGTCGCCGTCGCCGTCGAGGTCGGCGCACCAGACGGCGTGGCCCCATTGCACGGGCTCGTCGATCACCTGGCGGTCCCAGAGCTCCGTGCTCGAAGCCAGGGCAGGGGGCGTGTAGACGACGACCTGGAACCCGTGCCAGGGCTCGATCGTGGCGATGTAGCGGCCGGCCGTCGGCGAGCCGGCCGAGCTTGATCTCGCTCGACCCCTTGAACGGCTTCGATCTCCTGGTTGCCCGTGCCGAGCTGGGTCTTCGACCAGTGCCCGGCGCGAGTCGCGGTCGAGCACGAACACCCCCTCCCAGCGCGGCGAGCACGATCTCGTCGCTGCCGTCGCCGTCGAAGTCGACGGCCTGGAGGTTGTGGATCGTGTGCAGAGCTGTCGGCGGCCACCTCGCTCGGCCAGGGGTCCTGCGCCGGGTCGTCGGGGAAGCTGTAAACCAGCACCCGCACACCCGTAGCCTTCGCCCCAGTTCGGCCCCTTCGTCCCCCGTCCCTGGAGCGGGGCGACGATCAACTGCTTCTTCCCGTTGCCCAGGACCTTGCCCGAACCGGATCCGGTGCAAGGTCGGCTCGGCGCCGATCGGCAAGACCTGCCAGGGCTCGTCGGGACCGGCGTCCCGCCAGGCGGCGGAGCCACTGGAGCGTCCCGCCGGTCTTCGTGTTCGTCGGCTGCCACGCGGCCCCGAGGGCGAAGTCGACCTTGCCGTCGCCGTCGATGTCGTGCGGCTGGATGCAGACGTTGTCCCGTTCGGTCGCGTCCCGGATGATCGTGTGCTTCTTCCACGCACGGGTTGGCGAACCAGACGACCGCGTCCTCGGTCACGGCCACGACGTCGGGCTTGCCGTCGCCGTCGACGTCGGCCATCGTCACCGCGTAGCAGACCTTGCCGACGTTCGGGTCGAGCTCCTGGACTCGAAACGTGGGAAACTCGGCGGCCCGAGCCGGATTCAGGCCGATGGCCAGAGCCAGGGCTCCGACAAAGGTCAACATTCCCGATAGTCGCATCGTGGTGCCGCTCCTTGAGCTTGCCTTGCGTCAACCTGGATCAGGGGGTCTTCTTGAGGACGAACAGATGACTCTCACCCTCGACCGGCTCGAACCGGTCGGGGCGCTTTTCCTGGCCCGGGGTGGTGACGCAGAAGCTCACACGTTCACCTTCGAGCTTGTAGATCCCCAGCGACGTCTTGCCCACCGAGTTGTCCGGGCCCTCGGAGATGAACAGGTCGATGGTGCCGGGCTGGGCCTTGGCGTCGAGCGTGACCTTACAGACATAGCCAATGTCGTTGACCGTGGCCCGGAGAGTCTTCCCCTCGAACGTCCAGCGCGATGTCGGCTCGGAATCGGGCGGCGTGACCCACGTTCCCTGCAACGCCTTGAGATCACCAGCAAGCTCCGACGATTCCTCGCCCCGAAGCTGACCCCCGTACGGGCTCAGCGCCACGACAAGGACCATGCTCGACAGGGTCAGAACAAGAAATGGCGAAGCGGCTCGCCGCGATCGGAGTGGAAATGTCATGGTCTAGTCTCGCTCGCCTCATCCCGCGGCCAGGGCCGCGTTGACTTGAAATCAGTCCGGGCGTGAAACATCCCTGGGAATTGGACCATCTCACCGCGCGGGCATCAAGGACTTGACGTGCCGTCAATGAGTATTCGGGGTTGCTTCCGGACCGCGCGGGACGACCATGAATCGGCGAGGCCATCGTTTCCGTTCACTGGAGCCATCCTGATGTCGCGCCGAGAGCGTCGGAGTCGGCTGGCCGGGCTGGTCCTGATCGTGGTCATGGGTAACACGGCGGTGTCCACGGCGGCTCCGCCCGGCCCGCGCCCGCCGCCCGGCCGCGGCCGGAGGATAACGCGTCCTTCCGGCCCACGGTCCTGATCCGCGCGGGCTCGGCGCAGGGAAGCGGGACGATCATTGCCTCGATCGACGGCGAGACATTGGTCCTGACGGCCGGGCATGTCATTTCCCGGGGCGACGCTCCCCCCTTGGTCGAGCTTCAGCGGTACAATCTCGGGCTCGAGCATTTCTCGCGGATCGCTGGCGGCTGGCCGCGGTCGTATCACGCGAAGGTCGTCGCCATCGACAAGGCCGCCGACCTGGCCGTGCTTCGCATCGCGACCGCGAAACGGCTCCCGTTCATCGCTCGCCTCGACATGGGTCCGGAAGCCGGCGAGCCGCCGGTGGGAACGATCGTTAACTCGGTCGGAATCGACCTCGGCGCCCGACTCATCGGCGAGCCGGCGGCAGTGGCGGGGCTACACTGGTTCGCCCTGGAAGGCCAGGACCAGGAGCGACCGTTCCTGGTCACCACCCGGCCCCCCGAGCATGGCCGATCGGGTGGGGGTCTCTACGACCCCCGGGGAAACCTTGTCGGCGTCTGCATCGGCCGGATCGAGAAAGAGAAGGACCAGGGCAAGGAAAAAGGCCCCAGACCAGGCGTCTACGCCGCCGGCGCGAGCGTGCGCAACCTGCTCCGGGAATTCGAGTTGGAGCCGACGATCAAGCGCTCTGCGGCCCTGGGCCGGCGGCTCAAGCTCCAGGAGACCGCCAGCCGGCCGGGAGCCGGCGCGAGGCGATCGCCGCCCTGACGCAACACCGCGCGTCCATCGATCCTTATTGTCAAAATCGTCGTAGTGACAGAGAATGGAGCAGAGCAGAGTCCGTTTGATTCGCGAGGAGAGACGACCTTGGCCACCAGTAGCAATCCCGCATTTTCCAACGAGATGTTCGCCGGCTACGAGCAGGTCTACGGGACCGGCCGGAGCGTGGCAACAACGATGACGGTACAGGGGACGATAGGCAAGACCTTCGCCTTGCTGGCCATCCTCTCGGCCACGGCCATCTGGTCGTGGACGGCCGAGTCGCACGGCAACCTCCAACCGATTGTCCTGCCGGCGTCGGCCATCGGCGGCTTCCTGCTGGCGATGGTCACGATCTTCAAGCCCAGCCTCTCGCCCTGGACCGCCCCGATTTACGCGGCGTTCGAGGGGGTCTTCCTGGGCTCGCTGTCGTATCTGATCGAAACCAGCATGGGCAAGCAGTATCATGGGATCGCGATCCAGGCGGTCTCGATGACCGCCGGAACCCTGTTCGTCATGCTGTTCGTTTACGTGACCCGGCTGGTCCCGGTCACGGATAAGCTGCGTGCCGGCATCGTGGCGGCGACCGGCGCGCTCTGCCTGGTTTACCTGATCTCTTTTGTCGCCACCCTGTTCGGGGCGAACGTCCCGTTCATCAACAGCCCGAGCGGCATCGGCATCGGATTCAGCGTTTTCGTGGTCGGCCTGGCGGCGTTCAACCTGCTGCTCGATTTTGACTTCATCGAGAAGGGTTCAAGCGCCGGCGCACCGAAGTACATGGAGTGGTATGGCGCCTTCGGCCTGATGGTCACGCTCGTCTGGCTGTACCTCGAGATCCTCCGACTGCTCCGTAAGCTCCAGGACCGGCGCTGAGCCCGGATGGCCCAGGACGTCCGGAGAGACGTCGACCGACGAATCAAAACGCAAAACGAGGCGGGCAAAGGACATGATGCCCTTCGCCCGCCTCGTACGGTTTCGGCCCCGATTTGACTTCTCAGAAGCTGCTGGCGTCGATCACCTCACCGCCGGCCTTGGTCGCGATCGAGCCCCAGGTCTGAAGATTGACGCTGTCCTTGATGAAACGGACCGAGCCATCGAGGAAACCGCAGTTGACCCCACCAGGATGGTTCGAGCTGGGGCCGACAAATGTGTGGTCGACGGTATTCCCCGCGGTCGTGGTGTTGTTGACGATGTCACTGGAAAAAATGCACGCCTTCTTGTTGGGCGGGTTGAGATGGCTGTAAGTTCCGCCAAGCCCACCCGTCTGCTCCATGTAGGCATATCCCTTGAAGGCGCTGTACATGCTGACCGAGTTCTGGCAGTACGTACTTGAGGCCGTCTGGATCGAGAGCCCGAGGTTGCCCATCAATGCCGGCATTCCCGTCCCGCTCGCGTAGGAGAACGCCGAGCTTGCCCGGTAGATCTCACCGAGTCCCGCGCGGTTGGTCCCGGTTCCCTTGACCCACTCGCTGAAGATGACGGTGTTCGAGGTTCCGTCCAGAACGCCGGCCAGGGTGACGGTCGATCCGTAGGTGTTGGTCCCGAGGATGTAGGCGGGGCCATCGAGCATGCCGCCGTTGAATGTCCGGCTGACACCGAGATTGTTGGCATAGTTGGTCGAGGCGATGGGCTTGGCCCCGGTACCTGGAACTGTCAGGGTCTGGTTCGACGAGTTGCCATCCGAGGGGCAAAGATAGCCATTGACGGTCATCGTCGCGACGGTCGCGTTGGTCATGGCGTCGTTCCAGACATACGACTGGTTGACGGCATTTGAGGTTCGCCTGCTCGATGAACGCGAGCAGGTGAACCTTCATTGAATAGTTGTTCGACCCCACACCGTTGTAGTAACTGCCGCTCGGGGGCAGTGAGCCCCGCTGGTCGGTGTAATTGGCCACCGCCAGACCGAACTGCTTCAGGTTGTTGACACACTGGCTCCGCCGCGCCGCCTCGCGTGCGGCCTGAACGGCCGGGAGCAGAAGGGCAATCAAGACGGCGATGATCGCGATTACCACCAAAAGTTCGATCAGTGTGAATCCTCGGTCCTGACGCTTCATCCTGACACTCTCCTCAAACATAAGCAAAGAACATATCACAACCCGCTCGCTGTGTTTGCGCAGTCGGGTAGGGGGTCAGGTTCGAAGTTGAGAACGGCTCATCCCGGTTACGACGAAGAAGAGGATGAGTGACACATCCCTTCTTAAATCGAATTCTTTTTTTGAGCACGTCTCGTTAAACAACAATCAAGCAGCTAAAATGCCGCCTTCGCGATCTCGGTCGCGGACCGTGCAGCCGCCGACATCACAGGGGAGACCGCGGGACGGTGACCCTGTGTCGGCCCTGACTTTAATCCCGAACACCGGGTAGCGAACGGACGTGGCACACCCCTCGAGATCGAGGTCGGTCTTCGTCGAAGACCGCCGTAACCCGGCTCGCCACGGCCCATCGTCACTTCGATGATCGCGTTCCCAACAGGTCGCCTGACGGCGCAGGGGGAAGGATTGGGAGAACGCTCATCGCACCGCTGGGTTCGATTTCCTTAGGAGTCTACGCGAAATCATCGATAAGGTCAAGCATGCACAGCGGGAAATCTCATCGAAATCTCACGCGAATTTCACTCTGTCTCGGCCCTAACATCTTTCAAATTACATAGTTGGCGACAAAAGCCTGAGACTGGTGAAAAACCTTGAGATCTTTGGGCGTGACGAAGACATCCTCGCCATCGGCCAGGGAAAGCTCGCGCGATCGTTCGCGGGTAATCTGGACGTGGAGGCTGGTGCCGTCGAGCAGGACGAGGTCAAGACGGACGAAGGCACCCAGGCGGGTCAGCCGACGGACCCGCGCGGTCCATGCGGGCCGGCCGTTGCGGAGCCGCGTCACCTCGAAGTCGTGCGGGCGGACGTACACGGCTCCTCCTCCACTAGGGCCGGGTACGTCCAGGGGAAGCGGCACCTCGTCACCCAGGAGATCCATGCCGAGCACCGTCTCGACCCTCAAAACGTTTACCGAGCCCAGGAACTCGGTCACGAACGGTGTCGCCGGGTGCTCGTAGAGCTCCTGGGGCGGTCCCATCTGCTCGACCTTCCCCTTGTTCAGAACCACGATCTGGTCCGAGACCTCGAACGCCTCCTGCTGGTCGTGCGTGACGAACAGGCTGGTGACGTGGACCTCATCGTGGAGCCGGCGGAGCCAGGCCCGCAGCTCGTCGCGCACCTGTGAGTCGAGCGCGCCGAACGGCTCGTCCAGGAGCAAGACCTTGGGCCGGGGCGCCAGCGCCCGCGCCAGAGCAACTCGTTGCCGCTGGCCCCCCGAAAGCTGCGACGGATAGCGCTCGGCTAGCCGCGAGAGCTGGACCAGTTCGAGCAGTTCTTCAACCCGTTGCGCGATTTCGCCACGCGGGATCCGGGGCCGGTACACTTCGAGCCCGAAGGCGACGTTCTGACGGACCGTCATGTGCCGGAACAGCGCGTAGTGCTGGAAAACGAACCCCACTCCGCGCTGTGCACCGGCAAGTGCGTCGCTTGTTCACCGGTCAGCTCGACCTCACCCGAGTCGGCCGGCTCCAGCCCTGCGATGATCCGCAGGATCGTGCTCTTGCCCGAGCCCGAAGGACCCAGCAGCGCCACGAGCTGGCCATCCGGGACCTCGAACGAGACGTCGTCGACTGCCTGGAATCGCCCGAATCGCTTGGCGAGGTTCCGCACCACGATGCCCACGTCTGAATCTCCCTCTCCTGCTTGCAGCTCCACGCTCGAATGCGGACTCGAACTCAATCGTTCCCTTCGTCGCGGCAACCAGCGCCTGACATGCTCGTGACGGGTATCGGCGCGCAGCCTGCTTGCCCCAAGAAACCAGCCCAGCCGGCGATCCTTCGCATCCGCCATCGGTCCAGACTCCGTTTCAGGCCACGGTTCATTCCCCGGCGCCGTGCCGCTCGTGCGCTCGACCCGGTGCCGGACCGCTTCCATGGCCAGAAGCATCACGAACGAGGCTCCTGCAAGTGCGACGCTGGCCGCGTAGGCCCCCTCGGTATCGAACCGTTCCAGACTGTCATGGATGTAGAGCGTGGCCGTCTGGGTTCGGCCCAGGATATTTCCCGAGACGACCAGGAGCGCGCCAAACTCGCCCAGCGAGCGGGCCACAGTCAGGGTCACTCCATAGGCAAGGCCCCAGCGGATCGACGGTAGGGTGACCCGCCAGAAGGTCCGCCAACGTCCCGCGCCGAGGGTATAAGCCACTTCTTCCTGGTCGACCCCGAACTCGCGGAGCACTGGCACAACCTCGCGGACGACGAACGGTAGCGTCACGAACGCGGTCGCCAGAAGCATCCCCGGCAAGTGATACGACACCTGGAGTCCCCAGGGAGCGAGCCAGGGACCGAGCCAGCCCTTGGGCCCGTACAGGACGACCAGCATCAGCCCCGCGACGATCGGCGATACCGCGAACGGAAGGTCGATCAGCCCGTCGATCAGGCCACGGCCCCAGAACCGTTGCCGGACCAGGACCACCGCCATGAGCAAGCCGAAGACCGTGTTGAGCACGGTCGCCAGCAACGTCACCTCCAGAGTCAGGGTAAACGCCCGGACCGCATCGGCGCTCGACAGGGCCGCCACGAACGGTCTCAGACCGCCCGCCAGGGCCCCCCGAACCAGGGCGATGGCTGGCACCAGCACCAGGAAGGCGAACCACGCGACCACCACGCCGATCAGGAGTCGACGGCCCCATGCACCTTGCCTCCCGCGTGGACCGACCGGCAAGGGGGCCACCATCGGAGGGTCTCCAGTACCAACTCTCCCCTTGATCTCGGCGCCTTGTGTTTCCGTCTCGATCGGCATGGAACCGTCACCTTGATCTTGGCTTAATCAGAGAATTCGCGTTTATCGCGTGCCCCTTTGTTGAAATCGATTGAGCGTGACCAGGATGCCGAGCGAGCAGGTCAGCAGAACGATCGAGACCACGAGCGCGGCGTGGGTGTTGCCGCTCTCGATCTCGCCGTAGATGTAGAGCGGTGCGGTGCGGGTCTGAAGCGGTCGGTTGCCGGCGACCATGACTACACTGCCGAACTCGCCCAGGGCGCGGCTGAAGCTCAGCGCGGTGCCGGTCAGGATCGACGGCCGGAGAATGGGCAGGATGATCCGTCGAAATATGAGCCATCGACCTGCTCCCAGGGTCGCCGCGGCCTCTTCCTCGGCCGGGTCGAGCTCCAGAAGGACCGGCTGAACGCTTCGCACCACAAACGGCGAACTCACAAACAAGAGCGCCAGCACGATTCCTGGCTGGTGGTAGATCAGGCCCAGTCCGTGCCGCTCGAGCAGGGACCCCAGCACGCTCGTTGGACCGTACAGGGCCACCAGCATCACACCGGTCACCACCGTTGGCACCGCGAATGGCAGGTCGATCAGGGCGTTGATCAACCCCTTGCCTGGGAACTCATACCGGACCAGGACCCATGCCGTGGCCGTGCCTGTCACGGCGTTGATCGCGACCATCACCAGCGCGGTGCCGAAGGTTAGCTTCAGCGCGTGCCAGGCGAACGGGTCGGCAAGCACCCCGACGAACGCCCCGATCCCCGATTCCGACGCTGCCAGAGCCATGGCCAGCAAGGGCAGTACGATCATCAATCCCAGGTAAGAGAGCGTCAGCCCACGCGCCATGAGCCCCGTGCTTCGTCGCCGACGGCCTGGTTCGGGACGGGGCCCGACGCTCGCCACCGCGATCGTGCTGATGCCGAGACCGCTGCTCATGGTCGGATTCCCTTGCCCTTGGCCGTGTCCAGGAAAAGTGCGTTCCAGACCCCCTTGGCCCCATAGATCTCCTTGTTGACGGCAGGCCAGCCCCCCAGGTCTTCGATCGTGAACAATGCCGGGGGCAGGGGATCGAGTTTTGCCCCGGAGCGCTCGGGAGGTTCGTGTCCCTCCAGCGGCCGGAAGCCGTACACAGCGAAGATCGCCTGGGCCTCGACCGATCGGAGGAACTCGAGGAAGCTTCGGCCGCCGGCCGGCAGCCGTGCCTCTCAACCGAGGGCTCGACCAGTGCCGCCGGTCCCTCGATGAGCAAGGTGGCCGGCGGGATCACCGAGGGAATGTCCTTCCCCGCCCGCGCGCTGGAGCACCAGGTCGTTCTCGTAGGTGATGACGGCGTCGCCTGCCCCCCGCTCGAACGTGGCCAGGCTCTGCCGACCGCTCGCATCGAGAGTCACAATCCGCGCCAGCACCCCTCCCAGCAGCGCCGGGCGCGTGCCCGGGCCGCCGCGCTTTTCTTCTTGTCCTTGCCCTCCGCGAACAGCCCCGCGCCGTAGATGGCGCTCGTGTTCCAGCGGGCTCCCCCCGAGGTCTTGGGGTCGGGGCAGACGACCGAGACTTCGGTCCGCGTCAGGTCGGACCAGTCGATGATGTTCCTCGGGTTGCCTGGGCGGACTCCGATCACGACGAGGCTGCGAGTGATCATCCCCCGGTCCGGCCCGTCGGCCCACGAACGCGCGACCAGGCCCACTTCGACCAGCCGATCCATGTCGGCGGCGTTCGACAGAATCGCTAGGTCGGCGTCAAACCCCGAGGCAATCGCCCGCCTCTGCGCTCCCGAGCCGCTGTACGACTCGTCAAAAACGACCGATCGACCCGTTCGACGCCGCCAGTCCCTTGCGAACGCCGGCAGTACCCCCTCGTGCAGCGCCTCGCGCACCACCGAGTAGGCCCCGATCGTCAGCCGGTCGGTCCCCCCCCGCCGCAACGAACTGTTACCGGCGACTCCCGCCCGCGCCGACATCCCCTCGACTCGCGCACACGCAGGAAGGGAAAGCAGGAGCAACGCCAGGGCAGCCGGCAGTCCAAATCGCGTCATCACTCCCTCAATCGCGATCGAAAAACCACGGACAATTCCACTCCCTTATCGACGGCGACAGCGGCTCCGCTGCTCTCGACTTCCCAAGCCCCTGATGAATCGCTCACGGCGTCTTGAGATTTGCGCAGCAACCCAACCCATCATCGGCAGGCCCTCGTCCCTAGGCCGAGGAAATCATCCCTTTATCGATCAGGAAAGTCAAGATTAGTCGCGAGATGTGATTGCAATGAATCAGACATGCATAACGATTCGTATCCTCTAAAGCCATTCTTTGGGCTCGCGATCGCCCATGGGCCTGGGGTCGAATTCGGGCACTTGCACCGTCTTCCCCAGGATGCGCGGCTCGTACGAGAGCAGGCCCCGCCGCTCCGCACAGGCCAGGCAGAGCTTCTCGTCGCCGCGGACGAGATAGATCTCGCCGTCGAGGAGGCGGTGATAGAAGTCCTGGCCTGGCTTGGTCATGTAGCAGAACTCGCGTTCACTTCCGACCTTCAGGCCAACCCGCCAGCCTCCCTCGTATAAAAAGAGCCGGCGGGGCTCGACCGGGTCCGTCGATTGGTCGCGGTTCTCTGGAATGTCCATGGATTCAATCCTTCGGAGGCCCCGCGCCGGCAGTCAGGCCGTGGGCATGCTCTCGATTTCGATTACGATCACGATCCTTGCCGGCCGGCAGGCCGCAGACATCGTCGGTGCAGGCAACGTCGCGGGGGCGGGTCGCCGCGATCCGTCGATAGATCCGGCGACCGATCGGGGCGATGCCCGGCAGTGAGCCCGCCAGGCCAATCGGCCAGTACAGGGGCATCCAGCGTGCTAGCACGATCACCGCGTCGTAGCCTGAGCAGACCCGGCCGTCGGAGCGGACCAGTTGCATCGCTTCGATGCACGCCGCGGGGGTCAGCGACGGGTGGATCGTCGTCACATCCACAACCGTGAGGTCGACCGGTTCGACGACGTGGTCCGGGTCGGCCGCGTAGAGGGCGACCATTGACGCCCGGCACCGGGGGCAGGCGCCGTCGTAGAGGACCCGACCCGACGGCTGGTCCTCAGGTCGACCCGTCACCAGACTTCGTAGCCAGGGACCCGAGACGAACGCGAGGTTAGCCGCCACCATCGCCAGCCCGAATTCCAGCAGCCCCGGTGCCGTCACCGCGATGCCGGCGTGCAACCCGATCATCCCCGCGAGCACCAGGGGTCGGAGCGGCCGGACCCAGATCAAGGCCGCGTAGCTCAGTTCCATCGCGAGCGCGGCGTGGGTCATGACATTCAGGAGCAAGGGCCAGTCAGCCAGCGGTGTCAGATCGAGCAGGCTGAACTCGCCCGAAGCGAGCGTTCCCCAGATCGCCATCCCGTTCCACCACGCCGGCCCCTGAAGCTTGGCCAGGCCCGCCATGCCATAGATCAGGGCCAGGTGAAGCTGGATCAGTCGCAGCGTCAGGTTCGCCGACACCGAGGGCGCGGGCACCCCCGACGTCAGTTCCATTCGCGCCGGGCCGATCGCGTCGCGGCGGGATGAGGATCCGACGGGCCGCGCGCGCATCGATCGATGAAGTGGTCGAGCGACACCGACTGCCCACTCGCCCCGGAAACGGCCAGGTACAGGGCCAGGGTCGAGGCGATCTGGTCGAATCCGAAGACCGATACTGGCACCCGGCGCACCGTCGAGACTACGATGGCCCAGGCCAGCACGGCCGTGACACGGCTGAACAGGCCCGCCGCGAACATCAAGAGGACCAGCAGGCAGAGCCCCCAGACCGGCCGGAGCCAGGCGTCGGGGACACTCAGCCAGAACGACCACGCGTACGGCATCCGCTCGCCGTGGAACAGGCGAACGACCGCGGGGTCGGCCCAGCCCGTCGAGCCCAGGAACCCCTCCAGGTCGAGTCCGTAAACCGCCAGGTTCCAGAACAGGAGCAGACCGACGATCAGGCGGATCACGCCCACCGGCGTCGGATCGGCGGGATTGAAGAAAAAGGCGTTCCAGCCCTGGACCGCCGACCCCCGAGCCCTTTCAGATACGCCACCGGTTCGCTCGCGCTCAGAAGACGAAGGCATCGCACCGATATTCTCCAATGCGCTCGGGAGTGGTGAAAAACTCCTCGGAATTCATGTCCAATGGCTTTGAACGCGTGTCCTGATCGCCGCGGATCCGCTCGATATCGGGGATCAGGTGGAGCTGCGCGTGCAAGTCAACCCGCTCCGCACCCGGATACAGCCGGCTCAGATGGCGGGCGTACGACCGGGCCCATCGGCTCCGGCTGCCGTCGCCCCCGCCGAACTTCGCGTCATTGAAATCGTTGTAGAGATGATTCGCCAGCGCAAGCTGGCGCTGACGCAACAGCCAGGGGAACGCCTCCCGGCGCGGCAGACGGACCGTCGCGTCGGGCTGGCCGTCGGCGTAGTGGATCGTCGCCGTCACTACAGGCGTGGGTGGCGGCTCGGGGGCGTAGTATCGATAAGCGTATCCCTGGTCGATCACCTGGAAATACGGCCCGAACCACCCCGCCACCAGACGCTCCAGCTCTGAAGACGGCGGGACCGCCAGCGCCCCCGCCACGATCGACGCCAGATGGATCAACAACCCGACGCTGACCAATCCGCGTGCCCAGACCGGCCAGGCGCGGCGCTCGCGTCGCGCGCCCATGTCCCGGGCACCTTCTCGTTCACGCGGTCCCGGCACCTCGTCCCCTCCTCTTGAAAAGAAAAGAACGAACCAACCATCTGCCTCATCCTATCCCCACACCCCGATCCTGACCAGCAAACCTACGACTCGTCCGCAGTCCCCCCCGGCTCCTCGTTCTCGGAACCGCGCACTGTCTCGCTCAAACCCGCCAGATCTTATCTCTATTCAGTCTTGCAAATACTCGGAAAACCCTATCACAGATTATCCAGTCGCTTCGATTTCCGCCATTTTGACACGAACTGGTTGCATTCAATTCGGGCTCGGTTTAGAATTTGCGGTGCCTGAGCAGAGTGTGCGGATCAAGGCAACCTGGCGGGTGAACAGGAAGAGGCCGATCTTTTCGAGATGGGGATGGAGCCGGTCCGAGGGGGACTTTGCGGGGTGAGTCTCCCGGTTTGCCCGTCGCGTGCACGTCCCGAGCCATTCTTTGTTTCGCAACGTGGAGGACTGACATGCAGGGTACGATTGTCATGTTGCTGGCCCTGAGCGGCCTGGGCTGTCACCACAAGAGTTGTGCTCCGGCCTATGTTCCGGCGTGCTACTCGTCGTGCTACACGGCGGCGCCGGCGTGCTACGCCAGCCCCCAGGGGAGCTTCGCCAGCCCGCAGGGGTGCTACACGAGCATGGGCTGCTACGGCGGCTGCTACGGTGGTGTGGGCTCGATGGCCTACACAACCTACGTGGCCCCGAGTTGCTACAGCGCCTGCTATTCGTCGATGTACACTGGCTGCTATTCGTCGTGCTACGGCGGCACCGGCATGAGCATGGGTGGTTGCTACAGCGGTGCGTGCTATGGCGGGGCCTGCTACGGCGGCGCGTGCTATGGTGGCGGCGGCTGCTTCTCAGGCCATCGCAAGCACTGCTTCCTGGGTGGTCTGTTCCATCACAAGTCGTCGTGCTACTCATCGTGCTATAGCAGCTACTTCCCGGTCGGGTGCTATAGCGGCGGCTACAGCGGTCTGGGCTATGGCATGCCGGTCTACGGCAGCTATACGCCGGTGATCGACGGTGGATACGCGGCTGGCCAGGCCTACTCAGCGGGCCAGGTGGCGCCTGCTCCGGCGCCCGCCACTCCGGCTCCGGCGCCCGCCACGGAAGCCCCGGCTCCTCCGGCACCGCCGGCCGAGACCACGGCTCCCCCGGCGCCCGTCGAGACAACTCCTCCGCCGCCGGCTCCCGCGACGACTCCGGCTCCGCCGCCGGCCCCCGGCGTCTGATCAATCCGATCCAAAAGGTTCGACTCGCCAGTCCGACGAAGGGCGGACGTTCCCGTCGAGCCTTTCTAGGGGCCGTCGGTTTGTTGGTTCGACCAACAAACCGACGGCCCCTGCAATTGCGCCTCAACGGCCCGGACGGATCTGTACCGCGCGCTGGCTTGCAACCCGACCGCGGCGCCCACTATCCTTGAAGCGGTTGAGGCGCGGCGGCCGGGGAGTCGACCAGGATCCAAAGCCCGCCCCGCCCGATCCCCGAACACCAAGGAGCCTGACGTGCCGCGAAACCGACGACGAGGGATAGTCCTGGCCACCATCGCGGCCGTCCTGGCGTGGATCATGGTGGCCGGATCGATCGGAGCCCAGGCCCAGGAGACGACAGCTCCCCCGGCCAAGCCAAAGGCGTCGCCCCGGCCCAGGTCGAAACCCGCGCACGTCGCGCGTGGGTTTCGTATGTACATGGGGCGGCCGATCGCCGAGGTCATGTCGTACCAGGGGGCCGAGTGGCTGATCCGTCCTGAGCGCGTCCAGGAAGAGCAGCCCGAGGCGATGCTCGAGGCTCTCAAGATCGCCCCGGGCGCGAGTGTCGCTGACGTCGGCGCGGGGGTCGGGTACAATTCGCTCAAGATGGCACAGCGGGTTGGGCCATCGGGTAAAGTCTACGCCACCGATATCCAGCCCCAGATGCTCCGGATGCTCGCCGACAACGCCCGCGAGGCCGGTGTCGAGAACATCAAGCTGATCCGATCGGCCGCCGACGATCCCAGGCTCCCCGAGAACCAGATCGACCTGGCCCTGATGGTCGACGTTTACCACGAATGCAGCGATCCCGAGGCCACCCTCCGCGGTCTCCGCAAGGCGCTCAAGCCCGGCGGCCGGCTCGTCCTGGTCGAGTACCGCGGCGAGGACCCCGAGGTCCCGATCAAGCCCGAGCACAAGATGACCCTCCGCCAGGTCCGGCGCGAGCTCGAGCCCCAGGGCTTCGTCTTCAAGGAGTCGCTCGAGTTCCTACCCTGGCAGCACATCATCATCTTCGAGCGCGGCAAGGACGAGTTGAAGAACAAGGACGAGACGACCAAGTCGGCCGCGGTCGCACCCGCTTCATAACCCGTATCGGTTCCGCAGGTCGAAGATCAGGGCGGCCATGTCCTCGGGCATAGGCGCCTCGACCCGGACGGCCTCGCCGGTCAGCGGGTGGGCGAACCCCAGGGTCTGGGCGTGCAGCGCCTGGCGCTGGAAGTGGGCCTTGCAGCGCGGCTGGGTCCGGGGCCGGTACACGGCCTCGCCGACAACCGGGTGGCCGATCTCGGCGAGGTGGATGCGGATCTGATGCGTCCGGCCGGTCTCGAGCCAGCAGGCCAGCAGGGTGGCGACGTTGCCAAACCGCTCGACGACCCGGTAGTGTGTCACCGCGCGACGGCCTTCGTCCGGCTGCCGAGCGACCCCGCGGCTGAGATCGCCCCGATTGGTCACCAGGGCCAGGTTGACCGTTCCCTCGTTGCGCGGCACAACCCCCTCGACCACGGTCAGGTACTGGCGCTCGATGTCGTGGGCCTTGAACAGGGCCTGAAACGACCGTAGAGCCGACGGCGTACGTGCCAGAGCCAGCGCCCGGACGTGTCCTTGTCGAGTCGGTGAATCACGCCGACGTAAGGACGCGGCACGCCGTACCGGACCGTCAAGTAACGCGCCGCCCGATCGACCAGGGTGTCGCGCTCGTGGTCGCGAGTGGGCAGGGTCAGGAGCCCCGGCGGCTTGTCCACGACAAGGACATGCCGGTCCTCGTGCAGGACCTTGAGCCGTCCCGAGACCGTTCGCGCCTTGGGCCGACTGGCGAAATACGCCACCGGCGTCGCCGGCTCGATTTCTCGCCCCGGCTCATCGCAGCGTGCGCCGTCGACATCGATTCGACCGTTGCGCACCGCATCTTGCGCGGCCCGGCGCGAAAGTCCAAACTGCTCGGCCACTCGTTTATCGAGACGCATCGCGACGTGGAGCAGGGGGGGGAAGCACGACTCGATCCGATCCGGTCTCATCGAGTAAGTTGAAAAAAATCAACGAAGGAGAATTCCGAGTGAGGGCGGCCTTCCAGTCCGTGACGGCCGCCCCGGTCCCACAACCCACCCCGACCCAGGACAAAACGGATCGCGGCGGAGTGCGGGCAGTTTCCTTCCAGTCGGGTCGGTCGTTTCCATGACGGCCCCGATCATAGCAAGTCCCTGCCGGTTGTTCCAGTCCCTTCACGTAAGTCCCCGGGGCGATTCCCTTTTTGGCGAGCCGAGGGAGCCTACCAATACCATGCCTCTACATCCTTCCACAATTTCGCGCGAACGATAGCCCGCCGCGACAGACACGTTCGTTGTTTCCTGAGAGGAATCACGATTTCTCGAACACAACTCGATGGAATTGCGGCAAAACATCCATGCATTACGTGCCCGTAGCTAGAAATCTTCCAAATTCCGATTTTTTACTTGCATCGTTTTTGGCGGATGCTAAGAATGACCTTCCTGAATAACAAACGGTTAGAATTGAGTGGATTGGATAATCGATAATCACGGGCATGAACGAAAAGCGTTCAAAATCTTATTTTCATTATAATTAAGCATTTGTCATAGGTCTGCAAGTGTATTGACGATCGAGATCGAAAGGCGTGGCCCAGCGGCGGGCTGCGTCCGGTCCTGATCGCGCCACACCGTTCTAGCACCAACGGAATCGACAGGGATCAGTTGCGAGCGAAGCGGCCCGCACGGGACGTCCGGTGATCGCTGATGGATTGGCAACGGGCCACGACGGTAGGACCGCCGTTCCGGCTCGCGCCATGCGCTGAATCGGCCAGGCACGCCCGCGCAATCGCGCGGAACGTCCCGGCCCCCCCGACCGAGTTCATCATCCATCGAGGAGGTTGTCATCATGGCCAGGCAGAAGGGACAGGGGAGCTCGGGATCGAGCCGGGATCGAAATCGACAGCGGACCCGCGCGCGCACCGGCGATGGAACGTGGACCGGCTCGAGGAGCGCATGCTCATGAGCCTCCCCTCGATCACGATCAACGACGTGACGGTCTCCGAGGGGAGCACCAGTACGGCGACGGTCTCGGGCACCTTGAACCCCGGCAACGAGACGATCACCTATCGGATCGACGGCCACGCCGGCCAGACGCTGCATTTCCATAACGATTCGGCCAGCTCGACCGCCGCGGCGTGGTATCTGTACGCACCCGACAACCACACGGTCGCCGCGACCGGGATCACCGCCGACTTTGACGTGACCCTGCCCGCCGACGGGTTCTACAACCTGGCCATCGCCGGCAACGCCTCGACCAGTCTGAGCTACTCGTTCGACGTCTCGGACACGACCGAGGCCCCGGTCACGCCCACCGGCTTCGGCGTGGTCCAGAGCGGCACGCTCGCGCCCTCGGGCTCAGTCGGAAGCACGGCGACATACACCTTCACCGGTTCGGCCGGGCAGGCGATCTATTTCGATAGCCAGCTCCCGTACTCCGCCTATTACGCAATCGACGGCATCCTCACCGGGCCAAGCAACTCGACGGTCTTCAACCAGTTTCTCTACCAAGACGCGGGGCCCCTGGTGCTGCCCCATTCGGGCAACTATACACTGACCCTGAATAGCAACGTCACGACGAGCCAAGCGTACCAGTTCGACATGCTCGCCCTGCCGGCCAACGCGCCGTCGCTGGCGCTCAACACGATCGTCTCCGGCACGCTCAACCCCGCCAACTCGGCTGCGATCTACAGCTTCGCCGGCGCACCGGGCGAGCGCCTGATCTACGACGGCCAGGGCGCCTTGAACAATTCGACCTACGCCACTCTGGTCGAGCCCGGCGGCTCCCAGACAAACCTGATCAACTCCTCGATTGCGAATACCGACTCATCGCCCGTGACCCTGACCGTGCCGGGAACGTATTACCTGGTCATCCACGGCGAGTCCGGCGCCGCGACGCCGGTCCCCTACCAGTTCCAGCTCATGGACATGGTCGGCCCCGCGCCGACCTTGACACTCAACCCCGACCAGCTCATCACCGTCAGCGGCACGCTCAATCCCGCCAACGCCATGAACACCTACCAGTTCAGCGGCACGGCGGGCGAGGTCATCTCGTTCCACTCGGTCTCGGATAGCATCGCGTACGGATCGTCCGTGAACCTCTGGGGACTGAATAACCAGTCGCTCACGTCGTTCTATCCCTACGCAGGCTCGCCGACCGTCACCCTGCCCGCGACCGGCGACTACCTGCTCACGGTGGCCGGCTCGAACTCGACCGCGACGTCGGACACGTACAGCTTCACGGTCGTCCAGAACACCACTCCGACCGACAGCCTGACACTGGGCGCGACGGTCACCGGCTCGATCAGCAATGTGGGCGACACCCACACCTACACGTTCCAGGGCACGACCGGCCAGCACCTTTACCTCGACGGTCTCGGCGCCACCTCCACCGGATCTTTCTTCTATCAGGTGTTCGACCCGACGGGCACCCGGACGAACTACGGATACACCAACAACGGCTCCGGCGGCGACTTCTTCGCCGGCAACCCTGTCCTGCCGCTGACCGGCACCTACCGGCTAGTCGTCACCGACCAGGGCTACAGCGGCGGTTACAGCTTCCGTCTACTCGACCAGGCCAGCGCGCCACCGTGAGCCTCACGGCCGGCGCGCTCACCACGATCACTGGCACGCTCGCCACCGGCCAGACCACCGACCTCTACACCTTCACCGGCACCGCGGGCGAGGTGATCACGCTCCAGGGGATCTCCGACGCTCACAGCTACGGCGCCTACACCTACATCTTCAACGCCGACAACGGCCAGGTCGCGCTTAACTACAACAATAGCAGCGGCAACTACACGTCCGCGACCCTCCCCGCCGCCGGTACGTACCTGATCGCCGTCCAGGGCTCGAATCAGCGCCAACACCAACGACGCCTACGCCTTCACCATCACCGCCAACACCAACCCAACCACCAGCCTGACACTCGGCACGACGGTCAGCGGGACGATCGCCAACGCGGGCGACAGCCACACCTACACCTTCCAGGGGACCGCCGGTCAGCACCTCTATTTCGACGGACTGGCGGTGACCAGCGGTAGCGACTTCCATTACCGGTTCCTCAGCCCCACCGGCTCGGCTTTGAACGACACCTATGCCTCAAACGGCGCCGGCGGCGACATCTTCGTCACCACCCCCGACTTGGCCCTGACCGGCACCTACTCTCTCGTGGTCACGGGCAACGGCAACGACACAGGGACCTACAACTTCCGCGTGCTCGACCAGGCCGCGGCGCCCACGGTCAGCCTCACCCCCGGCGCCTTGACCACGATCACTGGCACGCTCGCCACGGGCCTCACCACTGACCTGTACACCTTCAGCGGTACCGCGGGCGAGGTGGTGACGCTTCAAGGGATCTCCGACGCTCACACATACGGATCATACACCTATCTGTTCAGTCCTAATGATGCTCAGATCACTTACAATTACAATAACAACAGCGGCAACTACACGTCCGCAACCCTCCCCGCCGCCGGCACTTACCTGATTGCCGTTCGCGGTGAGAGCAGCGCCAACACGACCGACGCCTACGCCTTCACCATCACCGCCAACATCAACCCGACCGACAGCCTGACTCTGGGCGCGACCGTCAGCGGGACGATCGCCAACGCGGGCGACAGCCACACCTACACCTTCCAGGGGACCGCCGGCCAGCACCTCTATTTCGACGGCCTGCCGGTCAACACCAGCGGCAACTTCCTCTACCAGTTCTACGACCCCACTGGCACCCGGATCAACTACGGCTACGACTCGTACGGCTCCGGCGGCGACTTCTTCGCCTCTTCGCCCGACCTGCCCCTGAACGGCACCTACACGCTCACAGTCACGGGTAGTGGCAACACCACCGGCAGCTACGGGTTCCGGTTACTGGACCAGGCCAGCGCGGCCACGGTGAGCCTGACCGCCGGCGTGGCGACCACGATCACCGGCACCCTTGCCACCGGCTTCACCACCGACCTCTACACCTTCAGCGGCACCACGGGCGAGATCGTCACCCTGCAAGGGATCTCCGACGCCGTTTCGAGCGGGGCGATCGTTTACCTCTACGACCCACTCAACAACAACCTCACCTCGATCTACCCCGAGGGCAACGGTAACTACGCCACCGCAACCCTGCCGGCCGATGGCACCTACCTGCTCGCCGTTCGCGGCCAGAGCGCCAGCAACACCAACGACGCCTACGCCTTCCGGGTCATCGCCAACGCCACCCCGACCGACAGCCTGACCCTGGGAACGACATACAGTGGGACGATCGCCAACGCGGGCGACAGCCACACTTACACCTTCCAGGGCACCGCCGGGCAGAACCTCTATTTCGACGGACTGCCGTACAGCACCAGCGGCGACGTCCTGTACCAGTTCTACGACCCGCTCGGCACTCGGATCAACTACAACTACGCCTCGGGCAACTCGGGCGGCGACTTCTTCGCCTCCAGCCCAGTGCTTCCTGTCACCGGCACGTACTCGCTCGTCGTCACGGACACCGGAGGCAGCACCGGGAGTTATTCCTTCCGCCTGCTCGACCAGGCCGCCGCGCCCACCGTGACGTTGAACGCGGGCACGACGACCACCATCGGCGGTACACTCGCCACCGGTCTCTCGACCGACCTCTACACCTTCACCGGCGCCGCGGGCGAGACGGTGACGCTCTCGGGACTCCAGGACGGCCATACCAACGGCGCCTACGTTTACCTGTACGACCCGATCAGCAATCAGCTCACCTCGCTGAACATCGACTCGAGCTCCAGCCACGTCACGGCGGTCCTGCCCGGCCCCGGCACGTACCTGCTGACGGTCGCGGGGCAGAGCCCCGGCAACAGTAACGACACCTACACCTTCACCGCGCTCCAGACCACGACCACGCCCTCGACCACCACGGCCACCTCGTTGACCCTGGGCACGACCGTCACCGGCTCGATCGCCGCGAGCGGCACGATTACCTACACATTCCAGGGCACGGCTGGTCAGCATCTCTATTTCGACAGCCTGGGTTCGTCGTACTCATACACCCTGGCGACGTTGTATGATCCGACCAATCACCAGATCGAAAGCAACTACGTTAGTAATGACTCTTTCACATCCCAGCCCGCCCTTTCCCAGACCGGCACCTACACGCTCGTGATCTCGTCCGGCGTTGCCGGCAGCTACAGCTTCCGCCTGCTCGACCAGGCCGCGGCGCCTACGGTCAGCCTGACCACCGGCACGCCCACCACGATCACCGGCACGCTTTCAACCGGACTCACGACCGACCTCTACACTTTCAGCGGCACCGCGGGCGAGGTCGTCACGCTCCAGGGCATCTCCGACGCCCACTCCAGCGGGGCACTCGTCTATCTCTACAACCCCATCAACAGTAGCCCCACCGACATCTATCCCGAGGGGAGCGGCTACTACGCGACCGTCACCCTTCCCGCCGCCGGCACGTATCTGATCGCCGTCCAGGGCCAGACCGGCAACAACACCAACGACGCCTACGCCTTCACCATCACCGCCAACATCAACCCGACCGACAGCCTGACCCTGGGCGCGACGGTCAGCGGGACGATCGCCAACGCGGGCGACAGCCACACCTACACCTTCCAGGGGACCGCCGGCCAGCACCTCTATTTCGACGGCCTGCCGGTCAACACCAGCGGCAACTTCCTCTACCAGTTCTACGACCCCACTGGCACCCGGATCAACTACGGCTACGACTCGTACGGCTCCGGCGGCGACTTCTTCGCCTCTTCGCCCGACCTGCCCCTGACCGGCACCTACACGCTCACAGTCACGGGCAGTGGCAACACCACCGGCAGCTACGGGTTCCGGTTACTGGACCAGGCCAGCGCGGCCACGGTGAGCCTGACCGCCGGCGTGGCGACCACGATCACCGGCACCCTTGCCACCGGCTTCACCACCGACCTCTACACCTTCAGCGGCACCACGGGCGAGATCGTCACCCTGCAAGGGATCTCCGACGCCGTTTCGAGCGGGGCGATCGTTTACCTCTACGACCCGCTCAACAACAACCTCACCTCGATCTACCCCGAGGGCAACGGTAACTACGCCACCGCGACCCTGCCGGCCGATGGCACCTACCTGCTCGCCGTTCGCGGCCAGAGCGCCAGCAACACCAACGACGCCTACGCCTTCCGGGTCATCGCCAACGTCAGCCCCACCACCAGCCTGACTCTGGGATCGAGCGTCACCGGCACGATCGCCAGCATCGGCGACACCCACACCTACACCTTCCAGGGGACCGCCGGCCAGCACCTGTATTTCGACGGCCTGCCCTACAACACCAGCGGCAACTTCCTCTACCAGTTCTACGACCCCACCGGCGCCCGGATCGATTACAGCTATGCCAGCTATTACGGCTCCGGCGGCGACTTCTTCGCCTCCGCGCCCGACCTGCCCCTGAACGGCACGTACTCGCTCGTCGTCACGGACACCGGAGGCAGCACCGGGAGTTATTCCTTCCGCCTGCTCGACCAGGCCAGCGCGGCCACGGTGAGCCTCACCGCCGGCGCGGCCACCACGATCACCGGCACCCTCGCCACGGGGCTGACGACCGATCTCTATACCTTCAGCGGCACGTCGGGCGAGGTCGTCACGCTCCAGGGGATCTCCGACGCCGTCGCCAACGGGGCGCTCGTCTACCTCTACGACCCGCTCAACAACACCCTCACCGACATCTATCCCGATGGTAACGGCAACTACGCGACCGCGACCCTCCCCGCCGCCGGCACCTACCTGCTCGCCGTCCAGGGGCGGAGCAACAACAACACCGCCGACGCGTATGCCTTCACCGTCATCGCCAACGCCACGCCGACGACCGACCTGAGCGCGGGCGCCACGGTCACCGGCACGCTCGCCAACACGGGCGACACGCACACGTATACGCTCCAGGGGACCGCCGGCCAGCACCTGTATTTCGACGGCTTGCCCTACACCACCGCCGGCAGTTTCGTCTATCAGTTCTACGACCCGCTCGGTACACGGATCAACTACAGCTATACCTACTACAACAACTCCGGCGGCGACTTCTTCGCCTCCACGCCTGCCTTACCGCAGACGGGCACCTACACACTCGTGGTCACGGGCAACGGCGCCAGTACCGGCACGTACAGCTTCCGCCTGCTCGACGAGACTGCGGCGCCCTCGATAAGCCTGACCGCCGGCACACCCACCACGATCACCGGCACGCTCGCCACCGGCCAGACCACCGACCTTTATACTTTCAGCGGCACCGCGGGCGAGGTCGTCACGCTCCAGGGGATCTCCGACGCCCACCCCTCCGGCTCGACCGTTTATCTGTACGACCTGGACCGAAACAGCCTCACCAGCATCTACCCCGAGGGGAGCGGCTCCTACAACACCGCGACCCTGCCGGCCACCGGCACCTACCTGATCGCCGTGCAGGGCAACAGCAGCGCCAATGTCAACAACGGTTACGCCTTCACGATCACCCAGAACATCGACCCAACCGATTCGCTCGTGCTCGGAAGCACCGTCAGCGGCACGATCGCCAACGCGGGTGACAGCCACACCTACACGTTCGCCGGCCTGCCTGGCCAGACGCTCTACTTCAACGGGCTCTCCCAGGTCAATTATCTCCGGGCGGTGCTCTATGCTCCGGATGGTTCGTCGCAGCTCTTCGGACAGTACACCCAGTACAACGTGACCCCGTTCAACCTCAGCGAGATCGGGACCTACCAGCTCGTCGTCAGCGGCTACAGCACGATCGACACCGGCGCCTACGCCTTCCGTCTGCTCGACGAATCGGCACAGCCCGAGATCCTGGTCAACACGACCGAGGCGCTCCTGACCGTCTCGCTGTCGGCGCCGAGCACGCAGCAGATCACGGTCAACTACGCCACCGCCGACGACTCGGCCACTCTCGCCGAGAACGACTACCGACCCGCCAGCGGCCTGTTGCTCTTCTTCCCCGGCCAAACCAGTATCACACTGCCGATCCAGGTGATTAACGGCGCCCCCAGCGAGGCGACCGAGGACTTCTTCGTCAACCTGACGAACCCGACCAACGCCACGATCGCCGATAGCCAGGGGATGGTGACGATCACCGGCGCGGTCGCCAACTCGGTCAAAGGCGAGGTCTATAACGACACCAACGGCAACGGCTCACTCGACGCGGGCGAGACCGGGCTGGCGGGGATCACGCTCAACCTGGTCAACGGCTCGAATGTCACCGTCACCACGGCCGTGACCGGCACCGATGGAACTTACACGTTCAGCAACATTACGCCGGGGTCGTACACTGTCAGCGAGACCCTGCCGGGCGGCTCGATTCTGACCAGCCCGACGGGCGGCAACTACCTGGTCAACCTGAGCGGCAGCTCGAACCTCACCGGCGAGAACTTCGGTAACTTCCAGACGTTCAAGGTCAGCGGCCAGGTCTACAGCGACCTGAACGATAACGGTGCGCTCGACGCGGGCGAACCGGGCCTGAGCGGCTGGGCGATCAAGCTCGTTCAGTCGGGGACGGGCACGACCCTGAGCACCACGACCGACGCCAACGGCAACTACAGCTTCAGCGGCGTCGGACCGGTGCGTACACCCTCAGCGAGGTCTTGCAGAGCGGCTACGTCCAGACCGCACCCAACGGGGGCGGCACGTTCAGCATCAACGCCGCCAGCGGCACGAACGTCGCGGGCGAGAACTTCGGCGACTTCAAGATCACCTCGGTCAGCGGCGAGGTCTTCACCGACAGTAACGGCAACGGTGCGCTCGATTCGGGCGAGCCCGGGCTCTCGGGTTGGTTGATCAAGCTGACGAGCGGCTCGACCACGCTCAGCACCACCTCGGCGCTCGACGGCACGTACAGCTTCACGAACATCGCTCCGGGGACGTACACCCTCAGCGAGGTCTTGCAGAGCGGCTACGTCCTGTCGGACCCGACTACAACGACCTATAGCGTGACCGTGGCCAGCGGCTCGGCCTTCAGCGGCGAGAACTTCGGCAATTACCAGCCGATCACTGTCAGCGGGACCGTCTACAATGACCTCAACGGCGACGGCGGCCTCGAGCCCGGCGAGCCGGGACTCGCCGGCTGGACCGTCAACCTGGTGCAGGGGACGACGACCCTGAGCACCACCACCGACGCCAACGGCAACTACGGCTTCAGCGGCGTCGCCCCCGGAGCCTACACGCTCAGCGACGTGCTTCAGGGCAACTTCATCCGCACCTATCCCGCTACCGCCAGCGGGTATTCGCTCCAGGTCACCAGCGGAGTGAACACGAGTGCCGCCAATTTCGGCAATTTCCAGCCGATCACAGTTTCGGGCGAGGTCTACGACGACCTCAACGGCAACGGCGCTCTCGACTCGGGCGAGTCGGGCCTGGGCGGCTGGACCGTCAACCTGTCTGACGGCGGTACCACGCTCACGACGACCACCTCGGCCAGTGGCACGTACAGCTTTACCGGCGTTGGACCCGGCTATCACGTCCTGACCGAGGTCCTTCAGAGCGGTTACATCCAGACTGCTCCGGTCGGCTCGTATGTATTTTATACCAACAGCAACACCAACGTCACTAACGAGAACTTCGGTGATGCCCAGACGATCTCGGTCTCGGGCGAGGTCTACAATGACTTCAACGGCAATGGCGCTGCTCGACAACAACGAGTCGGGCCTGACCGGCTGGGTCGTCACACTCACTGGCGGCGCAACGACGCTGACCACCACGACGAACATCAGCGGCACGTACACCTTCACCGGCATCGGGCCGGGCTCGTACACACTGAGCGAGGTCCTCCAGGGAGGTTTCGTGCCGACAGCGCCTGCGGGGGGCACGCAGACGCTGGTCATCAGCAACGGCGTGAACGTCACCGGCGTCAATTTCGGCGACTTCCAGCCAGTGTCGGTCTCGGGCGAGGTCTACACCGACACCAACGGCAATGGTTCGCTCGACTCGGGCGAGACCGGCCTGGCCGGCTGGGTCGTCACGCTCGCCAGCGGCACGACCACACTCACGGCGACGACCTCGGCCAGCGGCACCTACACCTTCACCGGCGTCGGGCCCGGCTATCATGTCCTGAGCCAGGCCGTGCAGTCCGGCTTTGTGGCCACGACCGGAAGCCTCGCGTTCTATCCATCCAGCGGCACGAATGTCACGAACGAGAATTTCGGCGACTTCCAGCCGGTGTCGGTCTCGGGCGAAGTCTATAACGACGTCAATGGCAACGGTGCTCTCGATTCGGGCGAGTCGGGCCTGGGCGGCTGGACCGTCAACCTGACGCAGGGCGGTTCGACCCTATCGGCCACGACGAGCACAGTGGCACCTACACCTTCACCGGCGTCGGACCCGGCTCGTACACCTTGAGTGAGGTCCTCCAAGCCGGCTACGTGCAGACGGCTCCGAGCGGAAACGTCTTCACGTTCACGCCCCACAGCAACACAAACCTGACCGGCGAGGATTTCGGCAACGCCTCGACAACGTCGGTCAGCGGCGAGGTCTACAACGACGCCAACGCCAGCGGCACGCTCGACTCGGGCGAGTCGGGCCTGGGTGGCTGGACTGTCACGCTCTCCAACGGCTCGACCGTCCTGACCACGACGACCAGCGCCAGCGGAACCTATAGCTTCACCCACCTTGCCCCGGGAAGCTATACCCTGAGCGAGGTCGTTCAGAGCGGATTCGTCGCCACGTCGCCCGCCAGCGGCAGCGTTCCGTTGACCTTGGCCAGCGGCCAGACGTTGATCGGCCAGAACTTTGGCGACTTCCAGACGATCACTATCGGCGGCTCGATCTACAACGATATCCCCGGTCTCGGCAGCTTCCAGTCGGGCGACCTCGGGCTGGCCGGCTGGTACCTGAACCTGGTCGGCGGCGGCACCACGCTCACCGCCGTCACCAATGCGAGCGGGTCCTACACCTTCACCGGCGTCGGGCCGGGCAGCTACGTGCTCGAGACCATCCTCCCGACAGGCTACGTTCTGACCGCACCCGCGGCCGGTAGCTACCCGATCATTGTCAGTAGCGAGACCAACATCGTCAACGAGAACTTCCTGGGCTTCCAGACCGTCTCGTTCACCGGCGCGATCTTCAACGACCTTAACGGCAACGGTGCGCTCGACTCGGGCGAATCCGGGCTGTCGGGATGGGTGCTCCGCCTGGTCGGTGGCTCGACGACCTACACGACCACCAGCGGCCTGAACGGCACCTACACCTTCAACGGAATCGGACCCGGCACCTACACCCTTCAGGAGGTGCTCCAGGGTGGCTACATTAACACCCTGGTCGGCGGCGGGTCGTTCACGACGACCAGCGGCGGCAACGTCACGAACCAGAACTTCGGCAACTTCCAGACGGTCAACGTCTCGGGCACGGTCTTCAACGACGTCAACGGCAACGGTGCGCTCGACAGCGGCGACGGCGGCCTTCAGGGCTGGACTATCAACCTGGTCAGCGGCACGACCACGCTCAGCACCACCAGCAGCGCCGGCGGCACCTACAGCTTCACTGGGGTTGGCCCGGGGACTTACACACTGAGCGAGATCGCGCAGAGTGGTTATGTGTTGACAAGCTCCGCGATCGGACCGTTCACGACCCAAAGCGGGGTGAACGTGTCGAACGAAAACTTCGCGGACTTCCAGACGGTGGCGATCAGCGGTACGGTCTTCAACGACGTCAACGGCGACGGCGCGCTCGACAATGGCGAGGCCGGGATCGCGGGCGCCACGGTCAACCTCGTCCGAGGGACCACGACGCTCACCACCACGACGAGCGCCAGCGGTACCTACACGTTCACCGGCGTCGGGCCGGGCACCTATACCCTGAGCGAGGTGCTTCCCTCCGGATATGTTCAGACGGCTCCCGGAGGCGGCATCTTCACGATCACGACCGCCAGCGGCACCAGCGTCGGCAGCCAGAACTTCGGCGATACGCTCCCCGCGACGGCGACGGTCTCGGGCGAGGTCTATAACGACCTCAATGGCAACGGCGCGCTCGACTCGGGCGAGCCGGGACTCGCCGGCTGGACCGTCAAACTCACCAGCGGCACCACGACCTTGACAGCGACCACCAACAGCGGCGGGACCTTCACTTTCGCCAACGTCGCTGAAGGCAGCTACACCCTCACCGAGGTCCTCCAGGCCGGGTTCGTCCCGACCGCGCCGGCCGGCGGCAGCTTCGCCGTCAACGTGACCAGCAGCTCGAGCGTCACCGGCCAGAATTTCGGCGACTACCTTCCGGGCTCGGTCGGGGGCGAGGTCTTCAACGACCAGAACGGTAACGGCGCGCTCGATTCGGGAGATCCCGGACTCGCCGGCTGGACCGTCAAGCTCACCGGCGGCACCACGACGCTGACCACCACGACGAGCGCCAGCGGCACCTACAGCTTCTCGGGGGTCACTCCGGGGAACTACACCCTGAGCGAGGTTGTGCAGGGCGGATTCGTCCAGACGGCACCCGTCGCCGGCAGCTTCCCGGTCTTCGTCACCAGCGGGTCAGACATCAGCAATGACAATTTCGGCGACTTCCAGACGGTGTCGGTCAGCGGCAACGTTTTCAACGATATCAACGGTGACGGTTCCCAGGAAGGCGGCGAGCCGGGACTCGCCGGCTGGACCGTCAACCTGGTGCAAGGAACGACGACTTTGAGCGTCGTTACCAATGCCAGCGGCGCCTACACGTTCACTGGCGTCGGGCCCGGCTCCTACACCCTCAGTGAAGTCGTGCAATCCGGCTTTGTCCAGACCGCACCCGCGGCGAACGTCTACACCTTCACGACATCCAGCGGCCTCAACGTTGCCGGCGGGAGCTTCGGCGACACCGTCCCGGCCAGTGGCAGCGTCAGTGGCGAGGTCTATAACGACCTCAACGGCAACGGCGCGCTCGACTCGGGCGAACCGGGACTCGCCGGCTGGACCGTCAAGCTCACCAGCGGCACCACCACACTGACCGCGACCACCACCGCCAGTGGTACGTATACCTTCACCGGTCTCGCCGCGGGCAGCTACACGCTCAGCGACGTCGTACAGGGCGGATTCGTCCCGACCGCCCCAGGCGGCGGCAGTTTCGCGGTCAACCTCACCAGCACGTCGAGCGTCACCGGCGATAACTTTGGAGCTTTCCAGACGGTGTCGGTCAGCGGCAACGTTTTCAACGATATCAACGGTGACGGTTCCCAGGAAGGCGGCGAGCCGGGACTCGCCGGCTGGACCGTCAACCTGGTGCAAGGAACGACGACTTTGAGCGTCGTTACCAATGCCAGCGGCGCCTACACGTTCACTGGCGTCGGGCCCGGCTCCTACACCCTCAGTGAAGTCGTGCAATCCGGCTTTGTCCAGACCGCACCCGCGGCGAACGTCTACACCTTCACGACATCCAGCGGCCTCAACGTTGCCGGCGGGAGCTTCGGCAACACCGTCCCGGCCAGTGGCAGCGTCAGTGGCGAGGTCTATAACGACCTCAACGGCAACGGCGCGCTCGACTCGGGCGAACCGGGACTCGCCGGCTGGACCGTGACTCTTACCAGTGGTAGCACCACTCTCAGCACCACCACGAGCGCCAGCGGCACTTACACGTTCACCGGCGTCGCGCCCGGCACCTACACGCTGGGCGAGACGCTCCAGAGTGGCTTCGTCGCGACCGTGCCGTCGGACGGCAGCGCAAGCGTGACGGTCCCCGCCAACGCGAGTATCGCCGGCCCGAACTTCGGCGATTTCAAGACGACCTCCGTCAGCGGCGAGGTGTTCAACGACCTCAACGGCAACGGTGCGCTCGACTCGGGCGAGCCGGGACTCGCCGGCTGGACCGTCAACCTGGTGAGCAAGGGCACGACCCTGACGACGACAACCGGAACCGGCGGCACCTACACCTTCAGCGGCGTTGGACCGGGCGCGTACACGCTCAGCGAGGTCCTCCAGTCCGGCTACCTCGAGACTGAGCCTCGTGAGGGCGACTACACCTTCAGTGCCACAAGCGGGACCAACCTCAGCGGCGAGAACTTCGGCGACCAGAGCGTCGTGACGACCCGCGACAACAGCCAGGCCGGCTACTTCCAGTATGGTAAGTGGACGGTTCACGCGGGCGGGTTCAACAACAACGAGGTGACTGCCGACCCGACCAGCTCGCCGACCGCCGTCGCGTACTGGACCGTCTCCGTCCCGTCGGGGTCGAGCTACACGCTCTGGTCCACCTGGGTCGCGTCGGCGTCGAACGCCGACAACGCCGTGTACACCGTCTACGACGGTAGCACCATTCTGGGCACGTTCTCCGAGAACCAGAAGACCGCGCCCGCCGGCGGCCGGTACCTTGGCGACACCTGGACCAACCTCGGCACCTTCAACGTCAAGTCCGGCAGTCTCACGTTCGTGCTCGCCGCCAAGGGGGCCGACGGCCTCGTGGAGGCCGACGCGGTGATGGTCGCACGCAGCGGCCTCGACCAGGACGCGCCGGCACCGGCGCCGAATCCGACGGCCAGCGCGACGAGCACGCCATTAACTTCCGCCGAGCTGGCGCCGATCGTCACCGAGGCCAAGAACCTCTGGAAGGCCGCCGGAGTCAGCGCCGCCGGCATGGCCGCGCTCGACTCCGCGAACTTCCAGATCGCCGATCTGGGCGCGACCAAGCTCGCGTTGACTTCGGGCAACACCATCTGGATCAGTTCCAACGCGGCCGGTTATAGTTGGTACGTCGATCCGACCACGGGTGGGGGCTCGGCCTTTGGCGTTCCGGTCAACGGCCATGAGTTCACCGCCGCGTCCGGCAGCCCAGCCGCCGACAAGATGGACCTGCTGACGGTCGTGACCCACGAATTAGGCCACATCCTCGGGCTCGGCGAGTTCGGCGTCGGCGATGTCATGACTCAGGTGCTCGAGTCCGGGACCCGCCGGCTTCCCACGACGGGCGATCTGGCGAACAGTCCGTACGGCCCGGCCCCGACGTTCACCACGGTCTCAATGGCAACCTCAACGCCCCCGGTAACCCCCCTCCTGGTCCTCCCGACCGGGACCAGCACGGCCTTGTTCCAGGTCGCGGCGGGTGCGGGCACCAACAAGGAGGTCATGTCCCCCTCGTCCGGTACCTCGTCTCCCACCGGGCTGGCGCGGGTGACCGTCGCCCTGCGCCCACCGTCAAGCCGTTGAAGCTCAACGTCCAGTACACCAAGGCCGACGGCAAGGGTCCGGGCAAGGCCGAGGGCTCGATCATCGACCAGGCACTGGCCGAGATCAAGATGACCAACCCGGGCGCGACCGAGTCCGACGAACCGCGCTGATCCTCGACCGACTCGACTCCAAAATCTGAATCGCCTTTTTGAAACGAACATCACAACGGGGGCGGCCATCTCGCGCCGCTCTCGATCCTCCTTCGATTGCGAGGCCCGCCCGATGCGATCCCGAACTCCCTGGCGTCTGCTCCTGATCACGATGTCCACCGCGCTGCTGAGTTCAGCTCCGGCGAACGCGCTGCTGGCCGGCACGGCCTCGGTGTCGCACACAACACCGGCGAGCCCGCCATCCAACCCGCCCACGACCGATCCCCAGATCACCCTGCTCTCGGCCCTGTTCAACAACGACGGCTCCAACCTGATCATCACTCTGACCTTCGCCAACCCCACGATCGAAGGTCCCTCCGCCGGGGCGAGCGACTCGATCTGGGGCTTCATCAACCTCGACACCGACAAGACAAGCGCCACCGGCGCCACCGGCCTGGCGCTCGACAACGGCGGCTACGAACCGGGCTTCGGCCAGTTCACGCCCAGTTCCCTGGGGATCGACGCTTACATCAACCTGAGCAGCGAGGCCCTCACCTTCCCGCCGCCGTTTGGACATGGAGCACCTGGACTCGTCGATCTCGTCCAGGTCACCGGCAGCGGCGCGAGCCTCAGCACATCGGTCATCGACACCCTGGCCGTCACCTACACCAATAAGAGCGGCGGCACCCCCAGCACCCTCACCCTGAGTGTCCCCCTGAGCGACTTCTCAGGCAACGGCATCCCGATCAGCGATACCGGCTACTTCTCGGCTGTCGTGGGCAACCAGAACAACGCGACCGATGTCCTGAACTTCACGGGCACCGCCGCCGTCCCCGAGACCGTCGTCGCTGTTGCTCGCCGGCACCGCCGCGCTCGCCGGAATCGGCAGCCTGGCCTATCGCCGCTGGAGAATCGGTCGCACGAACAAGTGATGGCTTTTAGGACGGCCACAACCCACCATTCTTCAATATCCATCCGCGGCCGAAAGAATGGTGGGCGGTGCCCACCCTACGAAAAATTTAAAAGCATGATGATTACGCCTTCTGATGCCTATACAACTGGCCTGGCACATTACCAGGCAGGGAGGCTTTCCGAGGCCGAGCGGACCCTCCGCGGCGCGCTGGCCGCCGACGCGGAGGACGCCGAGGCCTGGAACCTACTCGGGGCCGCCTGCTTCCAGCTCGGCAAGGTGGACGAGGCGCAGGCCTGTTACGAGCGGGCCTTGAAATTGCGGCCGGACCACGCCGAGACCCATAACAACCTGGGCGTGGCGCTGGTTTCGCAGGGCCGGTTCGTCGAGGCGATCGCTCGGTTCGAGCAGTCGCTCCGCTGCCGGCCCGAGTTCCGCGAGGCTCAGAACAACCTGTACAACGCCCGCCGCGACTCGCAAGCGAAGCGGAGCCGAAGCGCGAACACGAACACGACGGACCGCCCCGCCGCCGCGGCGGCTCCTTCACCACCGCGCCGGGTGTCGGTGACGGCTGGTCCACCGTCCCAGCCGCTCGACCTGACGTCGACGTTCTCGAGCCACGACATTCACGCTGGCCTCGATCCGTTCGAGACCTTGATCCGCCAGGGCGTGGCCCTCGCTGAGAAGGGTCAGTTCGCCGAGGGGGCTGAGCGGCTCCGGCAGGCCAGCCAGCTTCGGCCCGAGGTCCCCGGCCCGCACAACGACCTGGGCATCGCCCTGGCCGGCCTCGAGCGTTATGACGAGGCCGAAGCCTGCTTCCGGCGGGCCCTGGCGCTCCGGCCCGATTATCCCGAAGCTCTCAACAACCTGGGGAATGTTCTCAATCAGGCCAAGCGATCCGAAGAGGCCCTGACCTGCTACGAGCGAGCCGTCGCCCTGCGCCCCGACTACATCGACGCCCTCCGCAACCAGGGCATCGCGCTCAAGGACCTGGGCCGGTTCGATGAGTCGGTGAAGGTGCTCGAAGATGTCCTCCGGCGGATGCCGGACGACCCGACCGCCCTCAATAACCTGGGGGTGACCCTGGGCCAGCGGGCGTCACGCCGAGGCTCTTGATTACTTCGATCGCGCCATCGAGCGCGACCCTGCATACGCCGACGCGCACAAGAACCGGGCCATGATGCTCCTGGCCCAGGGCGACTTCGAACGCGGCTGGCCCGAGTACGAATGGCGATGGAAGTGCAAGGGCTTCACTCGCCAGCCCTACCCGCGGCCGCTGTGGGACGGCTCGCCCCTGAACGGTCGGACCATCCTCCTGAACGCCGAGCAAGGGCTGGGCGACACGATCCAGTTCATTCGCTTCGCCCGAATCGTCCAGGAGACCGGCGGCCGGGTCCTGATGGGGACGCCCGAGCCGCTGGTCACGCTCCTCTCGTGTTGCGCGGGGATCGACCAGGTCTTGCCCAACGGCTCGTCGCTGCCGCCGTTCCAGGTCCACGCGACGCTCCTGAGCCTGCCGGCCCTGCTCGGGATCAAGGATGAGTCGATGATCCCCGCGCCCGTTCCTTACCTCTCGGCCGACCCCGAGCGGGTCGCGTACCACCGGTTCGCCCTGGGGCCGATCCGGGCGCTGAAGGTCGGCATCGCCTGGCAGGGGAACCCCGAGCACGCCATGGACCGGCACCGCTCGTTCAGGTTGAGCCAGTTCGAACCCCTGGCGTCGATTCCCGGCGTCCGCCTCTTCAGCCTCCAGAAGAACCAGGGAGCCGAGCAGCTCGCCGCTCTCGACGGCCGGTTCGCCGTCACTGACCTGGCACGCGGCCTGACCGACCTGATGGACACCGCGTCGGTCCTGAAGAACCTCGACCTGGTGATCACCCCTGACACGGCTCTGGCGCACCTGGCTGGCGTGCTCGGCGTTCCCGTCTGGGTCGCCGTCTCGTTCGCCTCCGACTGGCGCTGGCTGACCGATCGCGACGACTCGCCCTGGTATCCGTCGATGCGTCTCTTCCGACAGCGCGTGCTCGACGACTGGGACGAGCTTTTCGATCGGATCGGAACGGCCCTCCGCCACAAGCTGGCCGAGCGCAACGAGCCTCCCCACGTGCCGGTCGAGATCGGCCCGGGCGCCCTGTTCGACCGGCTCGCCGCCCTGGAGGCCGATGCCCGTCGGGCGCCGGACGATCCTGCGCACTATCGCGAGCTTGCGGCGATCCTCGTGGCGCGCGACCTCCTGCCGGGACTTGGCGACGACGACGCGACCACCCTGGGCCACCTGGTCAACGAGCTGGGCGCGATCCACGCCCATCGGCGCGACCTCCATGACAAACTGGCCGCGTGCTCCCGGACCGTCGATCACGACCCACAATTCGTCGAGCTCGCCCGTTCGGTCCTCGATGCCGAGGACCACCGCGCCGATCTCGGCGCCGGATCGATCGCCTCTTTCTCGCCAACGCCTGACCCCGCCCTTCATTCCGAGAAATCGCTCGGGCCCCACGCCCCTGGATCATGACGTACCAAGGGATTTCCCGAGCGCGGGTACGAGGCCGTCTCGGGTTCCGCGTCGTTGGCGTTCGCGGCGGCGCCCATTGATCCTGATGGCGCACCGTTTGCGATCGATCTGGAGGATTCGCCCGAACTTGTCTTGAAGGTCGTCCGGGCGATCTAATGAAAACATCGAGAAGGGGGTGCGCCGTGGCAGATGGCGATTGGGGAGTTTGCAAGGATTGTAAGTGGTGGCAGATCGAGCCCGACGCCACGTTGGAAAACCTGACGCTGGGTCTTTGCATCGATGAAAACCTCCAGCCGTTCGTGCTCCGGGTTTCCGGGAACAGCGGGTGTAACCGTTTCATGCCTGGGAAGGCGGCCCGGGCATCAGGCTCGAGCGCGGCACCGCCAACCGCGGCACCGACGCGTTGACGACGGCGTCGAGCTGCGCTGCCGCCATTCCTCAACGAGCATGAGCAACCTTCGATCAAGGGGCGGTCCGCGCCGGATTTCAACCTGCGCGGGTTCGTCCCCGTTTGCATGCGCTTGAGCGTGAATGGGCCCCCCTCAGCTCTCCAAACCGCAATCGCGGATCAGCCCGCAAAATCGATCGAGCCGGCGCGGGACGACGGCCGATAAAACCCGCAGGTGTATGTCCCCCCCACAAGGACAAGTGCCCGACCCGATCGATCCTCGCGCGAGGTGCCGGAATGAGACACTCACGTCCCATCACCCTCCACGTCGAAGCCCTGGAAGCGCGAAAGCTGCTGTCGAACGGCTCGATCGTCGCGGCGCACATCAACACGGAAACGGCCGCGGCAAAACCTCCTCTGCTCCTCAATGGCACGCTCGCTGTCGATTCCAAGGCGGCGAGTACCACCACGAATATGGACGGCTCGACGGCCACGGCCGTCCCCGTCGTCGGCCAGCTCGGCACTCTGGGTCAGGTCCACGGTTACTGGGCCGAAGGAACCAACGCCTTCGGCAACTCCACCGGGGTCGAAACGCTCATGCTCCACGCTCCGAATGGGAACCTCCTCATCGGATTCAACACCCAGAACTCCGGCCGAGGCCGCCGGCTAGGGCACGGCAACGTCGCCTTCCCCCACGCACAGAAGCTCTACTCGGGCACGGGGACCTACGCCAACGCCACGGAAAGCGGTACGGTCGAGGTGATCACCAACGCCAGGACACATGTCCAGAGCCTCGAGCTGAGCACCAAGCCCACCTGAGCCGAAACCCGGGCGTCGGTGCATCACCTCGAACTTTATCGAGGACGGTGCAGGGACAGCATGCGATCGCGCCTGCGCCGCGAGTTCGTTTGGGCCCGAGCGCGAGTTCGTTTGGGCCGGGGCGAGTCGGACCATCCCGGCGGCGCTCCGGTTCGGCCGACACGACCGGCGCAATCGGCGCGATCGTCGTGAAGCGACATCCAACAACCGGATTGCCAGGTGATGACGTGGGCGAAATGCGTCGTCTCTTCCTTTAATATCGGGTCGAACGCCGCTTCCGTACCACAAATCCGCGGCAGGGCGCAACGCGAACCGCGACGGCCGCCCGGAGGGGCGACGTCGGCCGTTGGGTCGCGATCCGCTACGCCGGGCTCAGCGGCCCGACGGCTTGGTCTTGTTCTTCCGGGCCTCGCGCCTGCGCCTGGGACTCGATGGCCCGACGCTGGCGGCGGTTGCCTTTAGGCTGCGACGCGTGGTGCGTCCGCGGTGAGGGCGAGGCAGGCGTCGGAATCGGAGCCGGCGTCGGGATGGAGGTCGGCGGTGTTGGTATCGGCGTTGGTGTTGGCGTCGGCTCGATGTCCGGGGTCGCCATTGACTCCTGGGCCTCGAATTCGGCTTCGAGCTCGGCCAGGGTTGCGGCCACGTCTTCGAGTTCGGCTGCCACCTCGGCCTCGGCTCGGGCCCAGCGCGCCCGGGCCATGATGTCGGACGAGATCGCCGCGGCGTTATCCTCGGCCCGGCGGGCCATGTACTCCAGCGCGGCGTCGCTGACGGTCGAGCGGCGCGGCGGATCGGCGTCGAAGACCGGGAACCGGGAGGCGACGTTGTTTGATTCGGTTCGCGGGGCCTCGGCGCGTGCCTTATCCAGCTCCTCGAGGGTCGTTCGCCACACGCGATTCAACGCCGTCTCGGTCTTGCGCAGCCGACGGGTGATGGCGTCCTCGGTCAGGGGCATGCCCAGCGACGCCAGCTCCTGCTCGTGCGAGTCGATCGCGTCGAGGGCGGCTTCCTTGTCGTCGCGGAGGCGATCGATCTGGCTGCGGACCAGGGTTTCGAGAGCCGCCGCGTTGGTGGCTGCCGGGACCATGTAATCGCCCACGCGGAGTTCCCGCGCCACCCCGAGCAGGTCGTACGCCAGGGTCCGCTGACGCTCGTCCCAGCAGCCATCGATCCGCAGCGCCTCGCCCAGGCCGATCCAGCGCTCCATCAGCCATTCGGCGCCGTGCTTGCTCCGCAACAGGCCCCGCGCGGTCCGCGACGGGTCGTTCGCGATTCGCGCGGCCAGGTGTTCGGCCTGGTCGCGTTGATCCACGTCCCAGCACGTCACGGCCCGATGGATCTGGCGTCGGATGTCGTCGATGCCGTACTCGGCGCATCGGTCGATCTGGACCGAGGTGAACGCGAGCCGATCGACCAGCCACGCCTCGTAATCGTCGCGAGGCGTGAAATGGTTGCGGAACCCGACCTCGCGCTTCGCCCGCGCGGCCTCCATGTCTTCGGGCAGGACGACGCTGGCGCGCGTGCCGTCCTTCAGAGCGTTGCGGCGCGACTGCGCGTTTTCCCTCGGGCGTCTTTGGCCCACCTCCGCGCTTCTTCGTCGGCGTCGGCGTGGTTGTCGAGTTCGTCCTCGGTTCCGATCCGTCGGGCGAGTCACTCAGGGGGTCGTGTACGTCGCGTTCGATGTCGCTCATGATCGCGGCCTCAACATTGGGGGATTTGAGAATGCGCGGGAAGGCGGCCCCGGCTTTCGTTCTGGGTTATCGGCGCGACATGGAGAAGATATTCAGGATTTCCTGAAAAAATTATGTCACAAGCGAAAATGAGTGGAGGTGAGCACACGACTTGCTTTTACAAGTCGGTGGTATTGAATTCGTCGGCCTTCCTCGCGGCGAGCGGGTGCCGGGGCGTCCATGGTCCGCTCATTTGAACCCCGGAGTAGCGCTTACGGGGAATCAGGTCGTCGCGCCACGGTAGGTCGTGCCCGCGCGTGGGTTGGCGCGTCGGTTGAGCTGGGGAAGCGCGTTGTGGTGGCCAAGGAGGACGAAGATGTCGCCGACTTCGAGCTTGAGGTCGGCCCGTGGATTACAGTCAAGTGTACCGTTGGCCTTCTTGATGGCGATGATCACCAGGCCCCCCTTGCCGCTGATCTCGACGTCGCCGACGAACTGGCCGATCAGGGCCGAACCGGGCTTGAGTTCGAGTTCGTTCATCTCGAGCCCGAGTTGTTTGAGCTCCTCGGCCAGACGGACCGTGATCGCGGAGTCGAGCAGAAGGTCCTCGGCCTTGTGACGGGTGATCATGGTGGCGATCCTGGTCGCGCCGATGAGCGCCGGCATGACGACCCGGTTGGCCCCCGATCGGAGCAGTTTTTTTTCGGTCGAGGGGCTCTCGGCGCGGGCGATGATCTCGATGGAGTCGTTGAGTTCGCGAGCCGTCAGGGTGATGAAGACGTTAGCCGAGTCGTCGGGCAATACCGTGGCCAGAACGCGGGCGCGATCGATGCCGGCGGCCACGAGGGTCTCCTCCTCGCTGGCACTCCCCAGGAGGGCCATGTAGCCCGCCATCTGAGCCTCGCGGACGCGTTGCTCGCTGGTGTCGAGCACCACGAACGGATATTGCTCCGCCGCCAGGTCGTGCGCGAGCATTTGCCCGACCCGGCCATAGCCGCAGATCAGGGCGTGGTTGCTCATCTTCTCAATTCCCTTGGACATGCGACGTGTTCCCAGGACGCGGTTGATCTCGCCCTCGGCCAGCATCTGGACGAATCCTCCGACCACGTAAATTCCCGACGAGCAGCCGGCGATGATCACCCCCATGGTGAAGACCTTCAGCGCCGGGGAGACCAGCGCCCGGGTCTCGCCGTAACCCACACCGAAAACGGTGATGACGACCATGTAGATGGCGTCGAGGAACGACCAGCCGGCCAGCATGTAGCCGCTGACCGCCGTGACGCAGGTGAGCCCAAAGAAGGCACCCCCGATGATGATCCGGCGGAGCGTGGTGTTCATACGTGGGCCGGATGGATTCCGCGGCGGGGCGAGTGGCCGGCGAAATCGAACGTGGAGAAAAACCCAAAAGCGCCGCGCCCGGGCAGCTTATCGCAGTTCAACGGTGACGCCCCTGGCGAGGAACCAAGAAATGCAAATCATACGCCTCCCTTCGGCTAGCGCCGATATTGATGTCGTTCAGGAGGTTACAGCGACAGGTTGGCGCGGTAGCCGTAAAGTGGCCGCCCGTTTTTGAGGCGTGAGTTCTCAAGAAGCAGGCGTTCCGGTACCAAGCCACCGAGCCAACGCTCAGGTGGCGAGGAGGGGTTCGGTCTGTTGAGGAACGAGCAACGCGATGGCGCGGGGGACCACTTCGATGGTGATGGGGGTCTCGCCGATGATCTCGCCATCTCCCTGGACAGGAAGCGCGTCGCGCCCATGGCGGGCGATCTCGATCGAACGCTCGGCGGTGAGGTAACGGACGTTCGGGTCGTGGCGATGCCGGCCCGCGATGACGTGCCAGGCCAGACGGGTGTAGTCGAGCAGGTTCCGCGCCCGAACGATGCAAACGTCGAGCCGGCCATCATCGGCACGGATATCGGGTCCCCACCGAAACGGAGGCTGGCCAAGGATACCGCAGTTGGCCACGACGATCTGCGAGGCCCGGATCCGCCGCGGGTATTTGACGCCGTCGATGGCCAGATCGAAGCCGCGAGGCTGGAACCCCACAAGCCGGACCAGGGCGGTGTAAAGGTAGGCGGCCCGCCCGAACCGTCGCTTGTGCTCGCGGCGGGTGTCGCGAATCATCAGCGAGTCGATTCCGACGCCGACCTGAGTAAAGTAGCACACCCGCCCAACGCGCATCGCATCGATCCGGTCGGTCGCGTGAAGGCCAGCCAGCAGACGGCAGGCGGCTTCCTTCTCGATCGGGATGCCGAGCTCGCGGGCAAGAACGTTGGCCGTTCCCAGGGGGATGATTCCGAGGGGAACGCTGGACCCCACGAGGCTATTCGCCACGGCTGAGACCGTGCCGTCGCCGCCAGCGGCGACGATCAGGTCGCAGCCCCGGTCGAGGGCGTCGCGGACCCGGTCGGCGATCACCTCGCCCGGCTCGGTCCGATGGATCTCGCACGTCGTCCCGGCAGGGAACTGGTGCGCGAGGGCCTGATGGACCACCTCAGCCTCGCCTCGGCCGGAGGCCGGATTCAGGATCGCGAAGACGTGGCGGAACGTCGACGCGGTGGCCGGACTCGGACTCGTGGGTGGGTTCGACTTCGGCTCGCTCGTCAAATCGCTCAAACGGGTCGGTCCTTTCGCTTCGCTGGGCTGGACTCGAGTCGGAGGGGGTTCGAGTCGGCCCCCTCCCTGGGTTTCCTCGCCGCAAGAGACCACGGTATCCCTGGAGGGCGCGGTTGGTGAAGGGGACTTTCGTCCGTCGATGATCGATCATTGGCTTGAGCCGGTTTGCGTCCGGCTTGCGAAATGTCCCAAGGGCGCTTAGGCTGAGGGCCGCTGTGGCCGAACCCGAGATCGAGAAGCCCACCAGACGAGACGAGACGAGACGAAACGAGACCGACGGGACGTCGCCCCCATGGAGAAGGATCGACACGCCTCCGAGCTTCAGTACGTCAAGCAACTGGCCAGCGTGGCCGCGCAGGTGGCCCTGGCCCGGGCGCAAGAAGTCCGACCCGAGGAAAAGGCCAACCAGAGCTTCGTGACCGACCTGGACCGCGACCTCGAGCGGCTGATCCGCCGCAAGCTCGCCGAGGCGTATCCCGACGATCTCCTGACCGGCGAGGAACTCGATGCCGAGGGAGGCAAAGGCCAACCCAATGAACGCCGGTGGTCGATCGACCCGATCGACGGCACGGGGAACCTGGTGCATCGTCTGCCCCTCTGGGCGATCAGCATTGGCCTGATCGAGGCGGGAGAGCCGGTGCTGGGCGTGATCGCGATTCCGCCTCTGGGCGAGATGTACTGGGCCGTTAAAGGAGGAGGCGCCTGGCGCGACGGAGTCCCGCTCCGGGCGGTCGACGCCGAGACTTTCCACACCCAGGACAACCTCTGCGTCGGCACCAACGCGATGCGGGCACTTGACCCGCGAAGCCTTCCCGGTCGGCTCCGCAACCTGGGCAGCGCCTGCTGCGAACAGGCGTTCGTCGCCGCCGGCCGGCTGGTCGCCTGCACGTTCCTGGGCGAGGCAATGCACGACCTGGCCGCCGGCGCGGTGATCACGTCGGAGGCGGGCTGCCGGTTCGGCAGAGTCGACGGCCAGGTGCTCAGCCCTGCCGAGTTCGTGGCGATGACTCCCGTCCCTTGTCCCACCTTCGTCGCGCCACCGCGCCGGCTCGAAAACCTCATGAAGTCGGGCCGATTGCTCGGGGACCCGCCCGCGCCCCGCCGTTTGAGTTGAGGACACCAGGCCGATGGGCACCTGGGGCATTAAAAGCTACGAGAACGACGACGCGGCTGACGCTCTTGACGCCGGCTTCGACCATGTCCACGGCGATCGCTACGATCAGTTGATGGACGACCGCAATCCGCTTTCGTTCGACCAGGTCCAGGAGCAGCTAGCCAGCGCCGAGACCCTGGCCGCGGCCCTTGATGCCCTGTCAAAGGCGGCTGGCCTCCCGCTGGAGGATTGGGACCCGCGCGACCGGCTTGCCTATGCCGGGATCGTCATCCGACACGCCGAGGCCGGCGTGGCCCTTCCCGAGGACGTCCGCGCCCGGGCGATCGACTGGCTCGAGAACGAGGCGATCGACTGGGACGAGACCGAGGCCACCCTCCGCCGGCTCCGCCGTGAGAAGGAGTTGCGGCTGCTCAAAGGTGGGAGGACCGGTTGATCTGATACATCAGACAACCACCCTCAATTGTCGCAGCCGGGCAATCGCCTCATCCAGCGTCTCGTCTCGCTTGCAGAAGCAGAACCGGATGAACCGACGGCCGAGCTCCTTGTCATGAAAGAAGCTGGAACCGGGGACCGTGGCAACTCCGATCTCGCGGACAAGGTGACGGGCGAAGGCAACGTCGTCGGTGGCGCCGAAGGCGGTGATGTCGGCCATGACGTAGTAAGCCCCCTGGGGCGGCTCGAGGTCGAAGCCGACGTCGATCAGGGCCTTGCACAGACGATCGCGGCGCCCCTGGTAGTCATTGGCGAGCCGGGTGTAATAGTCGCGGGGCATCCGGTAGGCGAAGGCACCGGCCTCCTGGAGCGGAGCGGCGGCGCCGATCGAGACGAAGTCGTGGATCTGGCGGAAGGCGCGGGTCAAGGGCTCGGGCGCGATCATCGTGCCGATCCGCCAGCCGGTCACCGCGTAGGTCTTCGACATGCCGCTGATCGTCACCGACCGCTCGCGCATTCCATCGAGGCCCGCCAGCGCGATGTGAGGCCGGCCGTCATAAATAATATGCTCGTAAATTTCATCGGTGATGGCGATCACGTCCCACTTACGGCAGAGCGCCGCGATCGCCTCGAGCGAGTCGCGATCGAAGACGGTGCCGGTGGGGTTGTTCGGGTTGCACAGGATGATGGCCTTGGTCCGGTCGTTGAAGGTATCAGCCAGTACGTCGAGATCGAACGTCCAGCCCGGTGGCGCGCATCGGAACGAACCGGGGCACGGCGCCGGCGAGAACGCAGTCGGGCCAGTAGTTCTCGTAGAAGGGTTGCGAGAGGATGACCTCATCGCCGGGATTGATCAGCGACAGGAGGGCGACGAGCATGGCCTCGGTGGCGCCGCAGGTGACGGTGATCTCGGTCTCGGGATCAACCGACAGACCCAGGTGCCAGGCGGCGTGCTCGGCGACGGCCTGGCGCAAGTGCTTCGATCCCCAGGTCACGGCGTACTGGTTGATGTCGGCCTCGATGGCGCGGCAGGCGGCGGCCTTGACCTCGGCGGGGGCCGGGAAATCGGGCATCCCTTGAGCCAGGTTCACCGCCTGGTACTTCACGGCCTCGATCGACATGCCGCGGATCACGCTCTCGGTGAACCGCGTCGCCTTGTGCGAGAGCAGCGGGGGATGCATCGCGAGGGGGTCTCCATGTTCAATCGGGCGATCGCTCACGAAAGGGCGAGGCGGCGGTAGGTCGCGCTGTGCCTCGGGCAAGTCGGACGGAACCGGGCGTCGTTCCAGCCGTCCATTGTCCCTCAGACCGGCATTTCAAGAAAGAGCGTTGCGGCCCATCGGAACGGCGCCGAGCGCACCATCCGGCGCGATCGGCCGATCCGTCAGGACGGGTGCCGGCCGCATTGCGACCGCGTCGGAAGCGTGCTTTGGCCCCGACGGTGCCCTGGTTTCTGCCGATACAACAGTCAGGATTGTTGGGTCGAACGGATTTCGTTCCCGTGCGAGAGGATGGCGCCGGGGATTCAGGGAGGGTCTAACGATGTCGCTCGATCGCACGGTGGGACGCCGTCGCGCGAACTCGGACCGGCGGGCATTCCGTCCAGTGCTCGAAGCCGGCGGTGCCGGCGGGCCAGGTCTCGAGTCGCGGTTGTTGCTTTCGCATGCGTTGCCTCCAGGAGTTTTCCTGAGGCATACCAAACCAGGCTACGCTTTCATTCACGGACAGCCGCCGTTCCGGGTCGGAACCAGCGCCCATCCGTTCCCGATCGCCCACTTTCCACGTGGTGCCCAGGTCGCGACGGAAACAGCGCACGGCGGCCAGTCGGTGATCGTCGCCACTCCGGACGGCAGTCACTTTACCATTCAGATCACGCAGTGGATCCCGACTCCTGGCGGAACCCAGAACGCCACAACCCCATCGCCGAACGCGCAGGGGGCGATTCAGGGTGCGGTTCCCGGTTCCACAGCGCCGGCCCAACCGCTGGGCACGGTTCGCGCCTATCCGATGCCGGGTGGCCGGGTTGGGATCATTGTTGACGGCTCGACCAATCAGACCGAGCTCGATATCAGCCCCTATCCGCAGTATCAGCGCAAGGGGTATGCCCATAGTTTCTCCTATGGCAATACCACCATGACGCACGTGCTCAATATCGGCCAGATCACAATCAACAGCGGCGTGATCGCGGCTATCAATGGATACCATACAGCGGATTTGTCCGGCCCGCTGACAGTCTCCGGCACCAATCCGGTCGACCGGATCTCGCTCGACGCGATCTTGCCGGGGGCTTCGATCCAGACCGGGGGCGACCTGAACACGCTCGACGTGCTCAACAACGTCACGCTCGACAGCGGACCGGGAATCACGATCGGTCGCGACTTCAACCTGTTCAACGCGGGCGGCAACGTCAGCCTCTCGAACGGGGCGTCGATCAAGGTGGGCCGGTTTATCGGAATCGTGCCTCAACCGGCCAAGGGGACTGGAACGGGGTCGAACCTGCTGGCTGTCAACCAGGCGATCATCGGGACCGGCATCAGCACGGTGGTACCGGCGCTCTCCGGCTTCATTCAGGGGAACTTCTCCGTCGGCTCCGGGAGTGTCTTCTCAGCGGCCAACGGCATCGCTATCAGTTCACTCTCCACGAACACCCTGGGAAGCCTGGTTCCGACTCCCAGCGTCTTCCTGATCGAAGGTACGCTGACGACGTCGTCGGGCACGTTCAGCCAGATCGAGATTCCCGGGATTTCCTCCTACAATACGGGAACGACTCTCTCCAACCTGACTCCTCCCATCGCCACACCCCCAAACACGAACGAGCTTGTGGCCAAGTCCGGTTCGAACATCGCGGGCTTCGGTCCCTGAGTCTCGCAAGGAACAACGCGCCGTGATCATCACGGCGCGTTGTTCCCTGGATCGTGATTCTCTTCACTCTGATCTTAAATGAATTAGCTCGTGATTCCCTTGGTCAAATACATGAAAGCCGTTTCCAGATTGATTTCATCTTCCTTGAACAACGTCAGCTCGAAACCCTGCTCGATGAGCCGGTTGGCGAGAAAGCCGTACTGGGCGACGCCTTCGTTCATCTTGACGATGAGCACGCCGTTCTTGTCCTGAACGCTCTCGACTTCGGGCTGGCCTTCGAGCAGGTTGGCGGCATCGATCAGGCGGTCGGTCACGGCGATGTTCAGGACGATATCGGTGCGGACCTGCTTGAGCACGTCGACGACCGGGCCGTTGACCTTGAGGACTCCCTGCTCGATGATCCCGATCTTGTTGCAGATGTCGGCCAGTTCGGGGAGGATGTGGCTCGATACCAGGATCGTCTTGCCCATCGTCCGCAGCTCCTTGAGCAAGGCGCGGATCTCGATCCGGGCGCGAGGGTCGAGGCCCGAGGCCGGTTCGTCCAGGAGCAGAACCTGCGGATCATGAAGCAGGACGCGGGCCAGGCCGAGCCGCTGGGTCATGCCGCGCGAGAGACTGGTGACCAGGGCGTCGCGCTTGTAGGTCAGGTCGACCAGTTCGAGCACCTCCTCGCAAATCTTCTTCCGTGCCGGACCCTTGATCCGGTAGGCCGCGGCGAAGAACTCGAGGTACTCGATCACCTTCATATCGTCATAAACACCAAAGAAGTCGGGCATATAACCAATCGCCCGGCGGATTTCCTTGGCGTCGTTGTAGATCGAGTAGCCGCAGACGGTGGCCTCGCCCCAGGTGGGGTTCAGAAGGGTGGCGAGGATGCGCATCGTCGTGGTCTTGCCCGCACCGTTGGGGCCGATGAAGCCGTAGACATCGCCCTGGCTGAGGGTCAAGTTCAGGCGGTTGAGGGCGTACAGATCGCCGTACATCTTGGTCAGGTCGCGAGTCTCGATCATCGGAAAATCGCCTCGGAAACGGGGAGCAAGCGGAGCTTGAGCTTGAGGGCCTGGCCTGGCCTTTGGTATTACGGCTTTACCTTCAGAGGCAAGATGACACGGAGCATGGTGGTCCGATCGATCCGTGGAGGCCGCGGAGCGCCCGCCAGGACCAATCGGCTCGCCGGAGGCTTGATCTGGGCGACGAGCATCGGCCGCTCCAGGGCGAGCTGACCGGTGAGGTCGATATCGTGAAGTGTGACGCTGGCGACCGTCGTCCTCAGGTTGGCCGAGTAGCCGCTGTCGTGGAACATGAGCGCGAAGAGCAGGTCGGACCGGCTAATCGACTGATCCGACGCATTCCAGGGCTGGCTCGGCAGGTAACGCTTGGTGTTCTCCTTCAGGTAGCCCGAGAGGTTGCGGTCCTGGGTCAACTCGACCCGGAGCGTCGTTCCCGGAGCGATGGTGCCCAGGTTGTAGACCTGCTGGCCGAAACGCGAGATGTGCGTTCTCCAGCGAGATGTCCAGCCGGTTCGTCACGGTGCCGTTCAGCCGGTCGCTCCCCGCGGGCTCAAGATCGGATTCGATCACGGGGTTTGCTGGGTCCGGGGCCGTGCCAGCAGGCGCGGAAGCTCTTGGTCGACCAGATCGGAACGCGGACGCCGCTCAGACGCTTCGGCCCCTGCCTAGTGGCTCGTAAGGGTATCCGCCCTCCGAGAACCGCAGGGCCCGGTTGCCCCCCATGCCGCCGAAGCCGGGCTCGGGGATTCCGAACCAGCTCAGGACCATCTCGGTCCCCGCCGCCTGTCGGACCTGACCTGGTGTCGGATCGACCGCGTCCGACTCGGTGTGCGGTTGGTCCAGCGGCAAAGGGACCACCGACACGTCGTAGTCACGGTTCTGTGGGCTGAAGAGCGTGAAGAACGTGTTCCCACGCGTCTGCCCGGAGGACTGATCGATGTCGAGGACCTCAAGCTGGTTGACGCGGAGCACGTTTCCCTTGATGATAGTACGCGGCGAAATAGGCCACCGCACTGACCGTCACGACGATCGTGGGAAAGGTGATCCAGGTCAGCTCCATCCGCTTGAACACCTTCTTGAGCAGAAGGTAATCGCCCGGCCCGATCAGGAGGATGTAGAGGAAGATGAAGAAGGCGACCCAGCCGAACGGGATCAGAGTGACACCGCGAAACTGCTCCATTGCCCGGCGGAGCTGGCTGGCGAGGTCGCTGATGCCGCTCTGGTAGATCCTACCGCCGCCACCGACGGTGGTTTCGGGCTCGTCGCCAAGGCTACGCCTCAGGTCGAGCGCCCGGACCCAGAACAAGGGGCGGTCTTCCCAGGCGGCGAACGGCTTCTTGTCGACATCGAGCGCGACGATCGTGACCCGGCCGAATCCGTAGGCTCCGCGAACGACCAGGGGCACGGTCCCGCTGGCCCCGATCAGAACCTTGCCTCCACGGCGCTTCGACCTCATCGAGCTTGGTGACCAGTACGGGAGGGGCTCCGGGGGGCGTGATCGGCTTGCTCGCTCCGGCAAAGGACTCGAGCGCGCCCAGGTCGCTGATCCGCTCCTGACCGACGGGCAGGGCGGGGAGCATCGGATCGTCAGGCGCCAGCAGAAAGCTGTCCTTTAGCCGTGACCAGTCCGAACCGATCGCGACGACCAGATGGCCGCCTCGCTTGACCCACTCGCGCAGCGCCGGGCCTCCGTTGGTGTTGAGCCGGGTCATCAGCTCACGGTCATTGGTGTCGAGCACCGACGGCATCGACCGCGTCATATCCGAGCCAGCGCCCCGGCAGCCCCGCCGCCAGAAGGTCGAGCCGGGCGATGGTCAGCGGCCGACTACCCGGCTGGTTCTTCTCGGCGGAGAAGCCGGGGAGCTTCGGGATCAGCTCGACCCCCTGCGGGTTGCCCAACGCCAGCAGAACCGTTTCATCAGGCGGCAGTGCGTCGGGCTTGACCAGAGCATCGCCCGAGACCTCGCCGACCCGCCGGCCCCCCCGATCGTAGATTCGCAACAGGAAGTCCGGGTTATTCGTTCCCGGTCGCGCGTAGGACGTCAGCCGTGTGCTCGAGGCCGCCGGTACATCAATCACCTGCCGCACGATCGTCGGCGTGCCGTCGTCGTCGGGGACGACCACCTCGATCACCCCTTCGAATCGCGCGGTCCCGGCACGAAGCTGAACCCAGAGCGGAGTCCACTTGCCCAGCTTGAACAGGTTGCCCTGCGCGGCCGAGCTCAAGCCAATCCGCAGCGTCTCGACCTCGATTGGTCCCGATGACTTCGGCTTCGAGCGTGCCGCGAGAGCGGGAACCGTGCTGCCCAGAATCAAGGCGCACGCCAGCAGACCGAGGAGGATCTTGCGGTTGCTACCGAGTTGGCTCGATGGTTCAGATCTCATGGGAGAGAGGACGCCAGGGGTTCAGTTCCGTTGACATGAAAATCGCGCATCACGGTTTCTCGCTCGGGTCGCATACACATGGAATTTTCTCGCATCCTGGACAGACGGCCCCATACTTGGCCAGAAAGGCGCCGGCCAGGTCGATTCCTCGGAGATTGGCCAGGGTTGCCAGCCAGGCGAGGACATCGGCCATCTCCAGCGCGAGTTCGAGGTCGCTTCCGGACCGTAGAGCTGTGGCGAGCTCGCCGAACTCCTCGGTCAGCCAGAGAAACGTCGCCGCATCGCCCCGGGCCTCATCCTTCGCACCGTACATCCGGCGGATCTGGGCCTGAACCGTCCGGACCGTCAGGTCCTTCGCGTCCGACTCGCTCATGACGAAGAACGCCTGGGTAATCTTACAACAGTCGGTTGCGCCTTGGCAAAGGGCTGATTCCGTACGCTCACTGGATCTCCTCCTTCAACTTCTTCGCCTCCGGATGCCCTGGGTCGACCTTGAGTACGCCCTCGATCGTGGCCTTGGCCTCGTCGCTCTTCCCCAGAGCGAGCTGGCTCGCGCCAGCTTGACCTTCAGGTCGTTGGGCTTCTTCGCTTTCAGCTCGAGGGCCACCTGATATTCCTCGATCGCCTGCTCATGCTTTTTGCGGGCCGCCGCGGCATCGCCGAGGAGGACGTGGCAAACCGGATCGTAGACTTCGATGTAGAGACATTCATTGGCCCATTTCTCGGCCTTCTCGGCGTCTCCGGCGGTGAGGCTGCGCTCGGCGAGGGCCTTGCGAACGTCCAGGTCGTCGGCATCGTTATCGGCGATCATCGCCAGGTCTTCAAGGAATTTGGCGTTATTCTTCTGACGGAGATGGACCCGGGCCAGACCCGCGATCCACTTGGTGTTATAACGGGTCGTCACGGCGAGCTAGTTCATAGAGCCGCTCGGCCTCGTCAAGCTTCCCCGCCTTCATCTGGAGCTCGGCCAGCAGGTCGATCGACCCGCTCGTTCGGCTGCTCGGGTTCGAGCGCCGGCTCGAGCAAGGCGAGCGCGGCCTCGTCGTCGCCGATCGAGACCAGGAGCCGCGCCTTGACATAGCTGGCCAGAGGATGATGCGGCTTGAGCTTCAGAGCCTTGTCGGCCAGGGGACGGGCCTCCTTGAAGTCGCGGCGGGCGAAGTGCTCGTAGGCCATCCTGGCGTTCAGATCGGGATCGTCGGGCTTGGCCTTGAGCATCCGCTCGAGCTGCGAGAACTTCACGGGCGTCTCATCGGCAACCCTGGTGCGGATCGTCTTGACCACCTCGTCGAGGTAGCCCAGGTAACCGGCCTCGAAGTCGGCCTTCTCGACGTGGAAGCACGCGGCGACGGCGCGATCGGTCGTCAAGCCCCGGCGGTAGGCTTCGAGCATCTTGATCAACGAGTCAGGACCGAACCGCTTGAGCATGTATCGTGCGTAAAGCTGCGCCTGGCAATAGGCCATCTGGCGGTCATCGGGCTCCTTGGGTCGGATGAAGCCGAGGTTGATCGTGTCCAGGTTCAAGAGCTTGCGGGCCGGAATCCGCTCGACCAGGAGCTTGTTCCACTCCTGGGGCCGGGGGAACCCCTCGCTCTCGACCGCCAGGGCCTCGGTGTACCAGTGGGGGATGTTGAATTCGGTCTGCTGCAAGGTGATGACGTGAACGACCTCGTGCTTGAGAACACGCGCCCAGTTGAAGGGCTTGTTCGTGGCCTTCGGGGACTGGCCAGCGCCACCACCTTGCCGGTGCAGGCCCCCACCGTCGGGATGAACGGCAGTCGCGACCGTCCGGCCGCTGAACCACTGGTGGTTCTTCATGATCTCGATCCGGGTCAGACTCGGGCGGGACATAGCCGAACCGCTCGGTCAGCTCGTCGTAGATCGACTCGAGGTAGCGGGACATGTACTTGCCCAGGAGCGTGTCCTGCTTGGGGTCGACCAGGACCGAGAAATGGGCGGTCTCGAGCGGCCGGTAGGTGGCAGTTGCTTGAGCACCTTCATCATGTTGTCGGCGCGGACATTGAAGGGGTCAGCGGCGAAGGCTTCGTCGAAGAGCTCGCGGGCCTCGTTCTCGCGGCCGATCTGCATGTAGAGCATGCCCAGGCCGATCGGGGCGTCGGCGCGCTTGGGGTCGGCGGCCGGCGGCGAGCAAGGAAGGCACGTTCGGCCGAATGGTACTTGCGGCGGTCGGCCAGCCGCTCGCCGAGAGCGGCGTAGAAGGTGGCGGGCCTGGGGTTACCGGCCAGGGCGGCGGCCTCGGCGGCGGCGGCTCCCAGGGGGTCGACCAGGAGCCGGCTCGACGCCGCCAGACGGGCCAGGCTGTCCTCGTCGCGCGGGTTCTCGGCCACCGCCTTCCCGGCGGCCGAGCGAGCGTCATCGAACCGCTCGTCGGAGATGTTCAGGTCGGCCAGCAGGACATACGCCGGAGCGTAATGAGGATTGATCGCCAGTGCTCGCTCGGCCTTGGCCCTCCCCGCGGCGAGCTTGTAGCCCTGGAGATCGGCCTGCCCCAGGGTCACCAGGACCTCGACCGCCTCGGGGTTGATCTGCAACGCCCGGGTCAACTCCTTGTACGCGGCGGCCTCGTTGTAGCCTGAGAGGAACAGTCGGCCCTGGAGCCAGGGAGCCTGCCAGCAGTGAGGGTCGGTCCGCACCGCGGCCTCGTAGAGATCGTTGATCACGTCGTTGAGCGAATCGCTCAGCTCGTCGCCGCGCGCGACGGCCCGCGCATAGCGCTCGGCGGCCTGGCCAACGATCAGGAGGGCCTCGGCGTCCCTGGCGATCTGACCCTGGCTGCCGGCGTTGTGACTAGTCGATGAACCACTTCCCGGCGTCGACCGCCTCGTCCTGGCGTCCCTGAGCTTCGAGCAGTCGGGCGGCGACCCATCGGGCGGCGAGGTGGTCGGGGTTCAACTTGAGTGTCGCCACCACAGACGCATCGGCCCCTTCCCAGTCGCCACGACGGAATTTTAGCTCGGCGAGCCGGCCGGACAGGTCAGCCTGGGCCTCGCCGGGAAGGTCCTTGAGCGCCTGTTCAAGATCCGCCTGGGCCTTGTCGAGCTCGCCCTGGCTGACCAGGCAGTCGACCCGACCGAGGAGGGCACGGGCGCGCGCGGTCGGGTCGAGCTTGTGGGTCTCGGGCTCCTTGAGGAGGGCGTCATAGCCTTCCTGGGCTTCGGCGTAACGGCCGTTTTGCCAGAGCCGTCGGGCGCTGTCGAGGTCGGTCGGCGAGGCCGCGCCGCTCGTCACAACCGGGGTCAGGATCAAGAAGAACGTCGCAAGATTTTTCCGTACCATGCCCACCTCCCTTTCCTTCACGGTAACATAGCCCTTGGAGGAATTGAACCGGCCAGAATCGCTCCGTGCGAGGTCGAACCATGCCCCGGCCCCGGCCCGAGCCCGAATCGGAACCTTTGTACCGCATGGTGATCTTCGACTCGGTGGAGCCGGACGAGCTCCCGGCGGTCCGTGACCTGTTCTGCCGGGTGACGGGGATCCACCCGACGGACGCGACCCAGTGGATCGCGAAGGCCCCCGGGGTCTGGCCGCGGCCCTTGCCGGAGAGTCAGGCGCGAACCCTCCTCGAACGGCCTGTTCGATCTCCAGGTGGCGGCCGAGGCCTGGAAGGCTGACCAGTTGCCTGACCTGAGCCCTCCCCGGACAATCCACGACGCCGCCTGTCTCGACGGGGGGCTGCGGGTCAAGGGGCTGCGGGGCGAGCCAACGCATTGGGTTCCCTGGAATAAGTCGAGCTGGTCAGCGCCGGGCGGGTCGAGGTGGAGGACGAGTATCGTGGTCCGAGCCCGCCATCCTGGGGCTCGACGCTGTCGACCGGACTGCGGGCCCTGGTTGCGCGGCCGGGAATGGGCAAGGTCCTCAAACCTCTGGCCGGGCGTCGTTCTCGGGCCCAGCGCGTTCCCCGCGACCCCCTCGGCGAGCTGATCCTCGTCCGACGCGAGCCGCGGATGGCCTTCCGGGTCGTCGAGAACCAGATGAACTACGCTTCCCTCGGCGACAGGCTCCGCCCGTCGGCCGCCGAGAATTTCCCGATCTTCCTCGCCGAGATCTGCGCCCGGGCCGATGAGGCAACCATCACCCCCCCGACCCGCGCCCTGCTCGGAGGCTCGAACCTCGCCGCCGCCGAGTTCGCCAGCTCGCACGCCTTGCTCGACTACACCACCCACCGCCTGCTCTGGCGCTGGTACAGCCAGGCCCGCGACGAGCATCGCCGGACCCAGTCGTGAACCAGCGCGAAGACATGCTGATTGAGCGAGGGCCTTACGGTCAGAAAAAAACTCTTGAATGAAATCCAAACTATTGCTAGTTTGACTGAATCAAGGAGCCGTCTAACCTTGACTTATGTCCGGCTAATGACGAAAACCCAATATGATCAAGGACTGATCAAGATGCACCTGACGCATTGGGCCACGCCGACTCCTCTCCTTCTGGCGTTATGCATGGAAGGCATCGCGCTCGCCGCGGACGGCCCACCGATTTCGAGTCGTCCGGCCATGGCGCCGGCGATCCAGAACCCGAGGATCGCAAAACTGGTTGCGGTCTGGAAGCAACAGGAGTCGGCGGTCGTGAGCGGGCGACTCGTCCTGATGCATTTCTGGTGGCTCGACAACCGCGAGACCATGAGTCGGGGCGATGTCCGGCGACTGCTCGGGCTTGACGGTGTTTTCGACCCTGCCACCATCGTGGCCAGATCGCTCCCTCGCGGCTTTCCCTCCGGCGATGTCTCGCTTGCGGAATGGGGCCGTCGTATCGAAATCGTTTTCGAATCAAACAAGCTGAGGAACACAATCGCCCGAGACGCGACGAGTACGGAAGCCGGCTACCATGAGGTCATCACGTTCGACGGCAAACACCAGGTCGTCTATGGATCCGATAATAGTCAGTCGACGATCCACCCCGCCGGCCGGCGTCCCATGAAAATGTTCGGTTTCCGTTCCATCTGCTACGTGCCGGATCTAGAGTCCGGGAAAACTCAAGTCATCGCGGAGGGCGATAAGACGGTGACCCTCAGCGCCCAAGATACCGAGTTGACGGCCGATACGGACACCGGCTTCGTCCGCAGGGTGCTACTGAAAGTGCCCGACGGGCGAGTCAGCAGGGAGATCGTCCAGGTCGAACCGAGACGCCTGGTGGGAGGAGCGGTCGTCGCCGGGTTTCAGGTCGGAATCACGATGGGGACCCGGGGTGTCAGGATCGTCGATGTTTGCAAGCTCGTGGACGGGGTCGTCAATGTCGAGGTTGACGAGAAGGAGTTCCGGCCCTCGGCTCCGATCGCGCCGGGCCGGGGTAGGTCTGTGGTCGTGGATCTGAGGGGTAACCATCCGAAGGTCGCCGGGGCCAGGCATGGCATCGACGATGTCATGAAGTTCGCAAATGGCTCGGGCACCGAAGTCGATGTCGCACCCCGGGATCGTCCGAAATCCATCCAATGGATCGTCGAGGCGACCGCGATCATTCTCGGGCTCATCCTCCTGATCGCGGGGCTCAGGATGCTTCGATCGCGGAGGCGCAGGCAAGGAGAGAAATAGCAATTCCTTCCAGCCCACGATATTGTGGGCCGCATCACTCATGGGAGCAGGCACGACATGATCAATACCAAATGCACAACGGCCCTGTTCTTCATTATCGCCGGTCTGGCCTTGATTGCAATCGGCGCCGCAGGGCCGGTCATGGCTCAGTCGGGCCACAGGTGTTGCGTCCCTGAGAACGAGTTGCCTCCGGCCGACCCCAATGGAGCCCAATGCTTCGGCACCGTTCCCAACTGCCGCGGATTCAACTGCACTGGCCAGAAGACTTCGACCGCGGTCAATGCAAGTTGTAGCGGTAATTCCACCACACTCAATTGCACGAACGCGTCTCTCGGCAACAACGGGAATATTGTGACTCACACTTATACTTTTTCGTGTGGGGCCGGCCAGAACAATGGGGACCCATGTCAATGCGAAGCGACAACGGCCAATCCGGTGAACAATGTCGTAAACAACTGTTTAGATAACGAGTGTCCCTGACATACATGCCAGCCATGCCGAATCCCAAGCGGGACAATCGGCGGGCTTTGAATCCTGCGACCGATTTGCGATCGGGATCGGCTCGCATTGGCACGGACTTCACGGAACCCGAGCGAATCACGATGTTGGAGCGATAATCCCGGCCGGGTCAGCTTGGGGTTTCTCCTCGGGACTAAGAGCGTGAAACCTTACCCTTCCAGGACCCCGTTTTCCGCTGAAAACCGGCCCGTCAAGGGGCTAAAGTTAGACGCTCTAATGGCCATTGGAGTCCACCGTCCTCGGTTGGGTCACACGAAGATGCGACGCAACTTCGTTTTATCGATTCCATTCGTTCTACTGGTCGGTTGCACGACGCACACCCCCGGAGGGCATCGCGACGGGCGTTTGAGGGAGATCGAGACACGCGAGATTCACGGGCTCTTGGCCAGCGAGATAGCCTCAGGACGCTATATAGATGTGAATTTTATTTTACGTAACCAGAGCCGGACACCTTGTGAGGCTCGCCTCATCAGTAAGTCGTGCGGATGCGTGGGCGTCTATGCGGGGCCGGCTGACCTCTCGCTTGAGGAGGGACAATCCGTCACCGTTTCCACTCGCGGCGGTTCCGTGCGATTGCGCGTAAATCCCGGATCGACGCCTGGCGTGAAGCGCCAGTCTGCCACCTTCGAGATGGCCGGCGGGCCGTCACGTCCCGCCCGTGTCATCGAGCTAGACGTCATCATCGACGTCGTAGCTGACGTGTCGGTCTCGCCGGCGGCCCTGGAGTTCCGGCTCGCCGATAGGTCGTCAGCTCGCGTGAGCAGGTCGCTCAGGATCAAGCATGTCTGTCGTAGGGGAAAGGTTCGAGAGCCTCCAAATTTAGGGCGAATACCTCCGTTTCTCGCCCAGTCCGCCGCTCCGACACTAGTCAGTCGCGAATGTTCTAACAATTTATTAATCGATACATGGATGATTAATTTTTCGCTGTCCGACGCGGATATTCCGTCGAGCACCTATGATACGCTAAGCGTCGGCTTTCGGGATCAGCCGTCTCGACAAACCGTTCCCTTATCCTTTCTCAGGAGTGATGGAATTGAGGCGATCCCGAAGTCCGTCATCATCGTGACCCCAGATGATGGAGCACGGGTGTCGCGGATCTTGCTGCTCCGCTCGAGAGGAGGCCGAGATTTCACCGTCGAGCGGATCACCTCAATCATCCCAGGTTTCTCGGCACGAATCCTTTCCTCCATCAGTCAGCCAAAGCACCTGGTCGAGGTGTCCTTCCCACCCAGGATCAGGGTAGGTGCCCGGGATGCCCTCGAAATCACGACCGACGATCCCGCGAGCCCGCGAGCCCGCGACTGCTGGTCGATGTCACCGTCATTGGAGATTGACGGGCTGTGTTCGTTTCGATCTACCTTGACGCTTGAACAGGTCACCGTTAACTCAACGCCCCGCTCGCCGCGGCGAAGGCTTGCAGGAAGCCCACATCGGGCCGGTGGTGAGCCTCACCGCTGTGCGTACAGCATTGATCCACGATCAATGCCAGGAAACATGGCGTAATTGCGGTTGCCGATCGACTCTGCTTTACAGGTTGCTTGTGATCCTGCTAGACTTGTTCCTTAATCAAACGGCCCGGAGGACGGGCGACCCCGCGGCGACGGCCGACGACCGGCGCTCCTTCATGCCATCGCCCATTCCTCTTTGAGTTTCGAACCAACCAGGTTGCAGGAGAACCCGTCCGTGCCGCAACACGATCGCTATTTGTTCACCAGCGAATCGGTCTCCATGGGCCATCCCGACAAGATGGCCGACCAGATCTCCGACGGCATCCTCGACGCCCTCCTCGAGCGGGACCCCCAGGCTCGGGTCGCGTGCGAGACGCTGCTCACGACCGGTCTGGTCTGCCTGGCGGGAGAGATCACGACCCGGGCCCTGATCGATTACCCGGGCATCGTCCGCCAGATCGTCCGCGAGATCGGCTACACCTCGAGCGAAATGGGCTTTGACGCCACGACCTGCGCCGTGATGGTCGCCGTGGGTAAGCAGTCGCCCGATATCGCTCAGGGCGTTGACGAGGACAGCGCCAAGGGCAAGGACATCGGGGCCGGCGACCAGGGGATGATGTTCGGCTACGCCTGCAACGAGACCCCCGAGCTGATGCCGCTGCCGATCGCCCTGTCGCACCGGATCATCAACCGGATCACCCAGTTGCGGCAGGATGGCACGATCAAGTGGCTCCGCCCCGACTCGAAGAGCCAGGTGACCATCGAGTACGACGGAGCGACCCCGTTGCGGGTTCACACCGTGGTCGTCTCGACCCAGCACGCCCCCGACGTGTCGCACGCGACCTTGTGCGAGACGATCAAGAAGGACGTGATCCTGCCCGTCCTGCCCCCGGAACTGGTCGATGAAAAGCTGATCTTGCACATCAACCCGACCGGCAAGTTCGTGGTCGGCGGCCCACATGGCGACTCGGGACTGACGGGTCGGAAGATCATTGTCGATACCTACGGCGGCCGTGGCCGGCATGGCGGCGGTGCCTTCAGCGGCAAGGACCCCACGAAGGTCGATCGATCGGGGGCGTACATGGCCCGCTATGTGGCCAAGAACGTCGTCGCCTCGGGCCTGGCCGAGCGCTGCGAGATCCAGCTTGCCTATGCCATCGGAGTCTCCCAGCCCGTCAGCGTCCATGTCGATACCGAGGGGACCGGCCAGATTCCCGACGCGCAGATCGCCGACCTCGTGCGGAAGGTCTTCCCACTGACTCCCTCAGGGATCATCAAGCACCTCGACCTGCGCCGGCCGATCTACCGCAAGACCGCCAGCGGCGGCCACTTTGGCCGGAATGAACCCGGGTTCACCTGGGAACTCACCGACAAGGCCGACGCCCTCCGCGAAGCGGCCGGGGCCGTCGCCGTCGCCTGAGGTTCCACGGAACCGATCGGATTTCATGCATGCGATTGATACCAGAGGCGCCGCCCCACCCGCCCCAGGGTGGGGCGGCGCCTCCTGGATTTCCCAACGGCTCCCCTCTTGCCCGACCCCTCCCCGACGCCCACCGAGCGTTCCACTCTCTTGACACGCGATCGCGATTCCGCGAAATCGTTACGCAACTCCCGCGAGTTTGTCGCTCTTTAAGGCTGCGACTCCTGCGTGTTTGTCGTTCAGACATACGCTTGAGGTGTTGTTTCGTTCGCGAATTGGCTCGTTCGATCGTTTAATCGATGTAAGGCCTCCGGGGAGAGAACCCAATGATTCGGACAATCGGCAAGCTCGGTCTGGCACTCGGCCTGGTCGCACTCCTGACGGGACCGGCCATGGCGCAGGGACGTGGTCGGTTCGGTGGTGGCGGTGGCGGCGGCGGCGGCGCCATGCTGCTGTCAAACAAGGGGGTTCAGCAGGAACTGAAGGTCAGTGACGAGCAGGCGGCCAAGCTCGACACCTTCGCCCAGGAAATGCGCGACAAGCAGCGCGAGGAATTCCAGAAGCTCGCCGACCTTTCCGACGAGCAGCGGCGCGAGAAGATGCAAGAGCTGATGCGCGTCCAGATGACGGACCTCCGCAAGGGGCTAGACAACATCCTCAAGCCCGACCAGGTCAAGCGGTTCGACCAGATCCAGGTGCAGGCGATGGGGATCAATGCCTTCATGCTGCCGCGCGTCCAGGAAGCGCTGACCCTCACCGACGACCAACGCTCCAAGATCCGTGAGATCACCGAGGAGCATAACCAGGCGATGCGCGACGTCTTTCAGGGCGCCCAGACCGACCGCGAGGCCGCCATGCAGAAGCTTACGGCCCTCCGCAAGCAGGGGACCGAGAAGGCCATCGCCGTCCTGACCGACTCCCAGAAGAAGAGCTGGGCCGACCTCATCGGCGCTCCCTTCGAGGTCCGGTTCGAGGCGGGACCCCGCCGCGGGAATAACTGATGGTTGAAGACCCGGTCGTTACCGGATCGGGTCGACTCGAACTTCGAACTCGGTCGAATCCCCGTCTTCCTTCCCCCCCATCGCTCTCCCAGGGCCTGGCACAGACCCTCACCTCACCTCACCCTGCCTTACAACTGGGCGGGGTGGGGGCCGGTTTTTCAGGGCGCTTCGCCCTGGGTCATCGCCCTGTTGCCGGCCGATCGCAAGCCGTCAATGAGCGAGCGGACCGCGCGGGCGTCGGTGATACCGGGGTGTTCACCAAAGGCCGCCGAGCCCACGTGGATCTCGCCCAGTCCCACCTCGAGCAGCGCCGGAAGCTCGTCGGGGCGAATCCGGCCCCCCGCCATGATCGCGATCCGCCCCGCCGCTCGACCGACCAGCTTGGCGAGGCAGGCGCGGCCCTCGAAGGCGCTGCGCGCTGTCCCGACGTGAGGACCCGGTCGACTCCCAGGGCCATCAGCTCGTCGAGCGCCTCGAACGGGTCCGGCGTCTCGTCGAACGCCTTGTGGAAGGTGACGCTCAACGGCCGGGCGGCCTCGATCAAGCGGGCCGTCCGCTCCCGATCCACGGTCGCGTTCGGCTTCAAGACTCCCAGGACAACGCCCGCGGCACCCATCGATTTCGCGATCGCGATGTCTCGCCGGATCACCTCGAGCTCGGCCTCGTTGTAACAGAAGTCGCCCGGCCGGGGCCGGATCAGAACCTGAACCGGAATCGCGAGCCGCTCGCGGGCCACGGCGATCGTCCCGGCGACTCGGGGTGACGCCGCCAACCGCGTGATCCTCGCACAGCTCGATCCGATCGGCACCCCCTTCCTCGGCCGCGAGAGCCGAGGAGATCCCCACGACACAAACCTCGAGCGTGACCTTCATATCTCTTATCTTGAATGTTGTTAGGTCCCGCCCGCTCCGTCAAGCCAGCACAACGCGCGGTAGCTCCGGGTGGCGAGGGCTGGATCGTTGGCCCGTGTCCGGATTGTACACCGCCAAACGGCTCAAGGCATCCGGCTTCACGAATCCAGACATGCCAACCGCGCGAACGGGTGCTTACCTCGGCGTTCGGGGCAGGGGGTTGCCATCCGGGTCAAGCTGGTTGATCAGCTCGACCCCTGGGACCGTCTTCAGCCCCGCCTCGATCCGGGCCCTGTCGCCGACGGCCAGGATCGTGAAGTGCTTCGGGTCGAGATGGGTCCGGGCGACCCGGTTCACATCGTTGATCGTCAGGGCGTCGATCCTGGCGGTGTAACCGGCGAAGTAGTCGTCGGGGAGCTTGAAGAGGACCAGCTCGGCGAGCGTGCTGGCGACGTCGGCGTTGGTCTCGAACCGCGCGGGGAAGCCGCGGATCACCTGCTCCTTGGCGAAGGCGAGCTCGCCTTCGTTGATCGGACGGCGGCCGGTGATATCGGTCAGCTCCTTGATGAGCTCGATCAGGGCCTCTCGCGTCACCTCGGTCTGCACCCCGCCTCCCGCCTCGAACGGGCCGGGCCCTTGCCGGAAGGCGAACGACGAGCTGGCGCCGTAGCTGTAGCCCTTGTCTTCCCGCAGGTTCAGGTTGATCCGGCTCGAGAACTGGCCGCCGAGGATCTCGTTCATGAGCGTCAGCGGGAAGTAATCGGGCGTCCCGCGCGGCAGGCCGACCTGGCCGACCGCCAGGATCGTCTGGGCGGCGCCTGGCTTGTCGACCAGGAAGACCGTCACCTTCGCGGCCCGGGGCGGCTCGGGGAGCTCGGCCTTCGGCGGCGGGCTGCTCCCGGCGCGGGCTTCCAGCCGCCCAGCGCGGCCTCGAGCGCGTTGGTGATCGCCTCGGGCGTCGTGTCGCCCGAGACGATCAGGCTGGCGTTGTCGGGCCGGTAAAGCCGCTGGTAGAACGCGGCCAGGTCGTCCGGCTTCAGCCCCGCCACCGACTCCGGCGTTCCCAGGTCGGGCCGGCCGTAGGGATGTTCGGCGCCATACAGCAGACGCGGAAAGACCACCCCCGCCACCGACTCCGGATCATCCCAGCGCGCCTTCAGCTCGGCCGCCCGCTGCGTCTGCAAACGCGCCAGCTCCCGGGCCGAGAACGCGGGATTGAGCAGCACATCCGTGTAAAGCTCGAGTGCCTTCGCCGTATGCCTGGTCAGGGTCGTCAGGGCCAGGCTGCTCCACTCGCGACGGCCCGAGGCCGCGATCGAGGTGCCGATCTCCGACAGCGCCCCCGCCAGCTTCAGGGCGTCGCGCGAGGTCGTCCCCTCGGTCAGCATCTCCGCCGTGAGCGACGCCAGCCCCCCTTTCTCCGCCGTGACCAGCGTCTCGCCCCCGCGCACCACCAGGTCCAGGCTCAGGATCGGCAGCCCGTGCCGTTCGGCGATCAGGACCTCCAGCCCGTTCGACAGGCGACGCCGGACCACCGGCGGCGGGCTGAACTTGGGCGCCGGGCCGACTTCTGACATCAACGAACGATCAAATGTATCCACGATTGGTCGATGCTCGGGGAGAGCGGCCGATGGGGCGACCGCCGATGGCTCGGCTTTCGGCTCGGGCCGGGCCGACTTCGCGCCGGGGATCACGTTGATCCGAACCCGGCCGGACGTCAGGTAGTGGTTGGCCACGCGCTTGACGTCATCGGCCGTCACCTGGAACAGCCGGCGCATCTCGTCGCGGTAGGCCATCGGGTCGCCGAACTCGACGTTGTACCGGTTCAGGAACTCGGCCCGATCCTCCATCGCCTCGAGGTCGACCACGGTCAGGCTCTCGCGATTGTTCTGCGCCTTGATGACCTCGCTCTCGGTCGGCCCCTCGGCCTTGAGCCGCTCGATCTCGGCCTCGGCCCTCCTGACCAGGGCGTCGAGGTCGGGAAGCTGGTCCTGATCCTGGTTTTGCCCGCGCCGGCCGCGCGTAGATGACAACGCTGAACTCGCCCGACAGGGCGCTCGTGGGATGCTGGGCCGAGACCTCGGCGGCGATCTGCCGGTCGTACATCAAGGCCCGGAACAGCCGGTTCTCCTTGTCGAGCCCGCCCAGGACCTCGGCCAGCACGTCAAGCGCCGGCTCGTCGGGTCCGCCGCGAGGCAAGGTCGGCCAGACCAGCTCGACTCGGGGCAAGGTGACGTCGTCCTTGAGCTCGACCCTGGTCTCGCCCTTCAGGACCGGCACCCGAGGCGATGGCCGATCGACCTTCGGCCCGGCGGGGATTGGCCCGAAGTAGCGGGCGATCAACCGCTTCGTCATCCCTGGCTCGAAGTCGCCGGCGAGACACAGGCTCGCGTTGTTCGGCGTGTAATAGGTGCGGAAGAACGCCGTGACGTCGCCCAGGCCGGCGGCCGACAGGTCGTTCATCGAGCCAATCGTACTGTGATGGTACGGGTGATCCGGGCGGATACAGCGCCTCCAGGAGCGCCTCGTGGACCTGGCCATAGGGCTGGTTGTCGTAGCTCTGCCGCCGCTCGTTCTTGACCACGTCGCGCTGGTTGTCGAGCTTCTTCCGGCTCAGGGCCGGAACCAGGAACCCCATCCGGTCCGCCTCGAGCCAGAGCGCCAGATCGAGCGCGTTGCTGGGGACCGTCTCGTAGTAGTTCGTATGGTCCTGCGACGTGCTTCCATTGAGGTTCGCCCCCACCTTCTCGAGCGGGGCGAAGTACTCGTCGTCGTGGTGCTGCGACCCCTGAAACATCAGGTGCTCGAACAGGTGCGCGAACCCGGTCCGCCCCGGCTTCTCGTTCATCGACCCGACCCGATACCACAGGTTGACGGCCACGACCGGCGTCGTGTGGTCCTCGTGCAGGATGACCTGTAACCCGTTGGGCAATGTGTATATCTCGACCTTCAGGTCGGGAACCTGGGGCAACCGACGGGGCTCGGCGCCACGGACCAGAGTGCCCGGAAGCGACGCCGCCAGAACCAGGAAGACCCGCCAGCCAGGGCCGCTCAGCCGCTTTCGCATGGGTTTTGCTCTCGCCGTGTGCCGTACTACCCGACCGGACCGGATGGAACCGGTCCGTTCTACCCATTGTGTCGTCGCTTCGTCCAGTGACCGCTCGGGTCCCCTTGGCCGCGAAGGCGCACCTCGATCGCCGCCACCGGTCGCCCTGAGCGATCCCGGCCCTCGCCATCGTCCGCATTGTCAAAGACCCGCCAGGCCGAGCAACGCGGCCGGGCGCCCCGACCGTTCAGGCCGGGCTCGCCGAGACCGGCGTCGGGCAGATCATGACGGTCGGGGCGATCGCGTCGATCGCCATGTCGGCCTCAAACCGCTCGGTCCTGGGTTCGGTCGGCGCCGCGGCTTTGGGTTCGGTCGGCGCTGCGGTCTTGGGTTCGCTCGGCGCCGCGGCCCTGGGTTCGCTCGGCGCTTCGAGTTTGGGTTCGCTCGGCGCTTCCGGCTTGGGTTCGGTCGGCGCCGGCGCCAGGTCCGGGATGGCCGGCACGGGCGAGGCTGTCGGCTCATCCGATTCCACCCGATCCTTCTTCACGTTCCGCAATTCCTTCAGGCACCCCAGCAGGACCCGCTGGTGGCCCAGCTCGTAACGCTGACGCTTCATCCCCTCGTTGCTGGCGTCGAACGCCGCTTCCTGGATCGTGAGAGCACGCAGGTGCTCCTCGCGCGCCTCGACTTCCGATAGCCGTTGCTTGAGCTCGTCGAGGATCGCCTCGATCTGCGCCAGCAGCGCGGCGTTGGCGTCGGCACGCTCGGGCAGGTTGGCGTACTGCTTCGCCGTGCGGCGTCGGTATTCGCCCTTGGCCATCCGATCCTCGCCCGGGTAGGTCAGCGTGAAGAAGTAATCGAGCCGCTCGGGATCAGCCTTTCTGGGACCCAGATGCGAGGCCAGCGCGTACGACAGCCAGAGGCCGGTCACGGGACTGTCCAGGTGGCCCGTCGGGCGCAGGCCCTGCAACTGGAGCAAATCGAAGATCTGGCTCTCGTCGAGCCGGCCGTTCTGGATGATCCCGCGGCCGATGTTCTCCCACTGCTCGATCAGCCAGCGGCAACCCAGGCTGAAGCCGCGCAGCTCGTACACCGTGCCCTGGCCATCATTGACCAGGGCGCTGGTGGTTCCGGTGAGGCGCTTGAGTTTCGCGAAGAGATCGGCGTCGAACGCCTCGCCCGCGAGCAGGACCTTCTTGCTGAGAGCGGCATTCTCGGCCTTGCGGCACCGCTCGACCCGCCAGGCGGCGTGGACGGCGGTCTCGACCAGGGTGCGCTCGGTGTCGGATCGTGCGTCGAGCTCTTCGAACCAGGTTTCGACCCGCGCTTGAAGCTCCTCGGCGTTCTCGCCAGGCAATACCGCGGTGGCGGCGGCGCAGCCGTGAGTCAGGCCGTTGAGCCGGGAGATGGCCTTGCCGGCCTCGGTGCGGGGTCCCGTCGATTTTTGCGCGTTGGCGCGATTCGCGGCCAATCGGGCGGCGCTGATCGGACGGGTTGACACGGAAGAAGCGATTGTCTCGGCTGCGCCGATGGAATCAGTCGCGCCGCCGACGGTTTCAAACGTGGCCATGATCGGAATCCTCCTCTTCAGAGACCAGACTTTTTTTCGATGCCCAGAACGCCCGCCAGGGAAAGCTGGAGCGGCGACTGGGCCTTCCTTATTAAGGATCGAATAAAAAGGCCGGGATGTCTGGCGAATTTGGGAGAAAAATCCCGATCACGGGATGCAATGGGCCGGGTGGTCTGGCCTTGCCGGTTCAGCGGCCTGGGGCGATGAGCTCCTGGTCGTAGGTCTTCTGAAGAGCCGCGAGGGCTTTTGTATCGAGCGAGGGGGCGGCGAAGAGGTGCTCGAGCGCGCGGAAGTATTCGTCCTGTTTGCCGGATGGCGAGAAGACGATCAGGACGCTGGCCCGATCCGGGCCGGGGTTGGTGAAGCCGTGGTGTACGCCGCGGGGGATGAAGGCCACCGAGCCCGCGGGGCGGAGGACGGTTTCGCCGGCCACGTTGAACGCGATATTCCCCTCCAGGACGAGGATCGTCTCATCCATTGTGTGGTGCACGTGATAGTCCACCGTGGCCGGGCCGAGGGCGAGGCGGTACATCTCGAAGGCCCCTCCCGACTGGGCGCCCGAGACGCGGCAGGTGATGTCGAACGGGCCGGCGGAGAAATGCTCTCCCTCGGCCGGAGTGAGGAGGGAGGGAACGGGACCGGTCATGAAAGCCTTCCCCGGGGAACGAAGGGACTCAAGGAACGTCTAACAAAACGGCCGGAGGCGCCTGGCGCATGGCGGCGGCGGTGGGGTAGCGGTCGGCGGGCTCGCGGGCCAGGCACTTCTCGAGGACGGCGGCCAGGGCAGGGGGGACATCGGGGCGCCGAGCGCGGATCGGGACCGGCTGCTCTTCGAGCAGGGCGCGGATCAGGTCGCCCCCTTCGGCCACCTGGTCGTAGATGAACTGGCAGCTTAGCAGGTAATAGAGCGTCGCGGCCGAGGCGTAGAGGTCGCCCGAGGGTAGCACGGTCTTGAAGTCGAGCATCTGCTCGGGCGGCATGAACGGGACCGTGCCCCGCATCTCGCCCGAGAAGGTCAGACCCGAGAGGCCGAGGCCGCGGAAGCTCTTGGCCAGGCCGAAGTCGGAGATCTTCGCGACCAGGCCGCTCTTCTGGCGGCCGATCAGGATGTTCTCGGGCTTGATGTCGCGGTGCACGAAGCCGAGCTTGTGGGCTTGCTCCAGCCCTTTGAGCACCTGGCAGGCCATCCGGCACGCCTGGTTGATCGGATAGCGGCCGGGCTCGGCCATCGCCAGGGCCTCGAGGTTGGTCCCGGCGACGTACTCCATCGCGAACCAGAACTGGCCCCGGGTCATCCCCTGTTCGAGCCACTCGACGATGTTGGGGTGCTTGAGCTGGCTGATGACCGACATCTCGCGGAGGAACCGGTCGACCGCCGACCGGGCCGCGGCGGTCTCGGGAACGATCAGCTTCAGGGCCACGAGCTGCCCGGTCTGGTTGTGCCGCGCCTGGTAGACGACCCCCATCGCCCCCCGGCCCAGCTCGCGGAGCGTGGTGTAGTGGGGCACCGGCTGGGGAATGCTCGCCACCTCGCTCCGGCAGGCTCGCAGAGCCACTCGATCCCGTCGCGATCGGTCTCCGGCCCCCCCTGCGCCACCGCGATATCCACCGGGGCCAGCGCACCGCAGCCGACGCAGCGGATAGGCAACGGCACGGGTGCCGGGGACGCGCCTGGGTCGGCGTCGGGACGCCGTTGCCGCGCACGGCGCTGGCGACCGAGATTGTCGCCGTCCGGGCGCCGGCTCGTCGTCGGCGTTCGACTCGGCGTTCGAATCCTTGATCGGGACGTACGAGCCCTCGACCCGGACCTGGAAGATGCTCTGGCCCGCGGCGATCCGATCGCCCGAGTTGAGCCGGACCCGCTCGATCCGCTCGCTCGTTGACAAAGGTGCCGTTGGTGCTCCCCAGGTCGCGGATCTCGCAACGGGGCGGATTGATCTCGATCAGGAAATGGTCCCGCGAGAGGGCCGAATCCTCCGGCATCGGGCAATGCACGAACCGAGAACGCCCCACGATGAACGTATCGTGACGATCGAAGACGAACGAACGACCCTGCCGCGGGCCTTGAAGGACATCCAGTATGACGCGCATGATCCTGCCGGTGGCGCTGCTTCCCAATTCTCACCGAGCCTATTATACGACGATGGCGACCGTTCCCGCCATTCGTTCCTGAGCCTGGCTTCGCGGAGACACCCAGAAACACGATCGGGCCGGCATCGACACATCGAAAGACGCCCCGATAAGGGTTTACGACGCAAAACGGAGCCAGGGGACAGCGTCGGGGAAGAAATCCGACATTACAACGAGATGATGCTATGGCGCATGTGTGGTCGCGGGTATCGGAAGAGGTCGAGGCGGAGCTGGCGGCGGGGGGGCGGGTGGTCGCCCTGGAATCGACCCTGATCGCGCACGGTCTGCCGTGGCCGTCGAACCTGGAGGCCGCGCGTGGGGCCGAGGCGGAGGTCCGGGCGTCGGGGAGCGTGCCGGCGTCGATCGCGGTGCTGGGGGGCGTGGTCCGGGTCGGGCTTGATCCGAACGAGATCGAGGCGATCGCCCGCGCCGAGGCGGGCCGGTTCCTGAAGGCGAGCCGGCGCGACCTCGGCGCGGCGCTGGCCCAGCGGCGCGACGCCGCGACCACGGTCTCGGCCACGCTCTGGATCGCGCGATCGCATGGCATCGCGTTGATGGCGACCGGGGGTCTGGGCGGGGTCCACCGCGGTGCCGCTCGCACGTTCGACATCTCGACCGACCTCGACGAGCTGGCCCGGGCCGACGGCACGCTCGTGGTCTGCGCGGGGTTCAAGTCGATCCTCGACTTGCCGGCGACCCTCGAGGCCCTGGAGACCCGGGGCGTGCCGGTCGTCGGCTACCGGACGAGCGACCTGCCGGCCTTCACGACCCGGACCAGCGGCCTGCCGCTGGAGACACGGGTCGAGGGCCCCGAGGAGGCGTCGGACCTGCTGGAGGCGCATCGAGCCTTGAAACTTCCCGGCGGCGTCGTGCTGGCGCAGCCCGTCGACGCCTCGGTCGCGCTCGATCCGGCCGAGACCGACGCGATGGTCGCCGAGGCCCTGGCCGAAGCCCACGCGCAAGGCGTCATCGGCAAGGCCGTCACGCCCTTCTTGCTCGACTTCGTGCGCACGGCCACCGGGGGCAAGAGCCTGATCGCCAACACGGCCCTGATCCGTGCCAACGCCCGATTGGCCGGTGAGGTCGCCGCCGCGTTCGGAGCGCGGGGCGAGCGCCGGGTTTGATCCGGCGGGTCCGGCGACGGCCGAGGGCTTCGGAGAAACGTGGGGCGCGGCTCCGCGCGTGGTGTCACTCTTGCGGGATCGGTGTTATTCTCAATATTCACGTTCAAGGATACGCTTCGACCGCTCGCGGTCATGGTGGTGATTGTGGCTGCGGTCGCGCTCGGGTTCAAACGGCCTGGAGGCGGGCCAGGGGCGACGACGTTGAAGATCCTGGTGATCGAGGACTCGGCGCGGATGGCGCGCTCGCTCAAGAAAGGGCTGAGCGAGGAGTGCTACACCGTGGACATCGCCGATGATGGCGCGACCGGGCTGGAGCTGGCGCGCGGGGGCGAGTACGACCTGCTGCTGCTCGATATCAACCTTCCGGACATGGACGGTTTCGCGCTGATCCGGGCGCTCCGGCAGCGTCGGTCGGACGTGCCGGTGATCATGGTCACGGCGCGGGACAACGTTCAGGACCGGATCGCCGGGCTGGACGCCGGCGCCGACGATTACGTGATCAAGCCGTTCGCGTTCGAGGAGCTGCTGGCCCGCATCCGGGCCGCGATGCGACGGCCGGGAAGGCGAGCCGAGCCGGCTTACCGGTATGCCGACGTCGAGCTCGACCCCGCGCGAGGCCAGGCCACCCGGGGCGGTCAACCGCTGGGCCTCTCGGCCCGCGAGTTCGCCCTGCTCCAGTCGTTCATGGCCCAGCCCGAACGCATCCTGACCCGCGCCCGGCTGTACGAAACCGTCTGGGGGACCGACTACGACGGCCTGTCGAACGTCCTGGAAGTTTATGTGAACTACCTGCGCACCAAGATGGAGAAAGAGGGCGGCACGCGCCTGATCCACACGATCCGCGGTCGCGGCTACCTCTTCGGTGTCGAGCCCTGAGGGCCGCGGGGCAACGGTGGAGGTTCGAGGCATGGTCTCGCTGTCGAAACGGCTCACGGTGCTGGTCCTGGCGCTGCTCTGCCTGTGCTGGGCGCTGGCGGGGTTCGTCATCTACGGCTCGGTGCGTCGGACGCTCGAATCGGAGCTGAACCGGCGGCTGGAGGTGCGACTGGCCTGGCTGGGAGCGGCGATGTCGGTGGAGCTGCTCGAAGGGGGTGGTCAGATCAAGCTGCACCGGCGTCGCGACCCGGCGGACGCCGCCGGATCGTGGCGGGTGGCGACGCGCGACGGCCTGACGCTCTGGGCCTCGGGCAAGCCCGAGCCCGCCGCGCCCACGATTGAACGGACGCGGGTCCTGGTCTTCGGCGATCCGACGCTGCCGCTCGCCAGCCGCAGCCATTTCGTCTCGCGTGAGGAGCTGGTCTGGGGCCAGATTCCCCCGACGGTCCGCGACGCCCTGGAACGTGCGGTCCCCGGATTCATCGCCGACCGGGTCGAACGGATGGGCAAGAGCGAGCCTGCGGTCCTGCGGATCGAAGGCCGGGGGCGTCGCCGCGCCTACGCCGTGATGGTCGACGAGACGGGCCGGCTGCTCGGGACCGAACCGGGCGACGAGGTGGACCTCGATTCGTCCGCGATGCTGCCGAGATACCGGGTGATCGGCAAGCCCGGCCGGCTGGAGCTGTTGCTTACCGCCCGGACGTCGACGGCCGCGATGGACCGCGAGCTGGCGCGCACGGCGTGGGGGCTGGAGACGGTCGGGCCGCTGTCGCTGCTGATCACCGGCGCCTGCTGGCGGCCTTGATCCGATGGCAGCTCAACCCCCTGACCCGGATGGCCGAGCAGGCGGGTCGGATCGGGCCGGCGAGCTCGGCCGAACGGATCGCCCCGGTGGGCTCGACCGCCGAATACGTCCAGTTGCGCGAGGCGATCAACGCGATGATCGACCGGATGGCCGACAGCCTCGAGCGCGAACACCGCTTCGCCTCGACGGCGGCGCACGAGCTCCGCACACCGCTGGCCCAGCTCAGAACGACGATCGAGGTGGCGCTGCGTCGCGATCGTGACGCCGACGAATACCGCGCCGCCCTGACCGAGATCCTCACCGATGTCGAACGGCTCCAGAAGTTGATCCACGGCTTGCTTCAGCTCGCCCGAGGCGCCGAGCACGCCCCCGTGGCGCCCGGGCGTCCGGTGCCGCTCGCGGCGTTGATCCGCGACGCGGCGCGGGAACACCAGGGGGTCATCCTCGCCAACGGCCCGGTGCGCGACGACCTGGCGGTCGTCGGAGACGAGTCGCTCCTGCTCGCCGCGCTGGGAAACGTACTGGAGAACGCCGCGCACCACGCTCCCGGCGGCCCCGCGTTCTTGCGGGTCGAGAACGCAGGCACCAGCGTCCGCCTCATCGTGGCGGACCGTGGACCTGGCGTCCCCGAGACCGAACGGGAGCGGATCTTTCAGCCGCTGACGCGGCTCGCCCGGCCCCGCGCCACGCCCGCGTGCGAGGCGGAAGCGTCTGAGGGCTTCGGCCTCGGCCTGACCGTCGCCCGGGCCACCGCCCGGGCCTATGGCGGCGACCTCACCTGCCGCGACCGGGTCGATGGCGCCCCCGGCGCCGAGTTCGTCTTCTCGTTCCACAAGCCCCACGAGGCCGCTACCTGACTCCTCCTTCCTCGATCGTCACCGTCCCGCCGCCGATCATCCCGATCGCCCGCACACTCATTTTCCGTCCGCGAAGATTAAGGGAGTTCTTATCTTGATCTAATCTCGGTCTAAGGTCGGGCCGGTAGGATGCGCTTGCCACGTCAGCGAGGGCTTGCCGCCCCGCCGCCACTGTCGACGTCCGAGGTTTCGCAACGACGCGTCCCGGACGCCGGTCGCGTGTCCAGGAATCGAAGGGAATCTCGCGCCATGACCACGCATCATTTCAAGGTCGCGAGCCGGCTCGCCCTCGTTGGGGCGGCCATCATCGCGTCCGCACCCGGGGCGAGCCGCCGGCCGCCGCGGGGTCGCTTCCGGCATTCCCCGGCGCCGAGGGATACGGCCGCTTCGCCCGGGGCGGGCGCGGCGGCGATGTGTACCACGTCACCAACCTGAACGATTCGGGGCCCGGCTCGCTCCGCGAAGGCGTCGTCTCGGCGAACGGGCCCCGAACGATCGTGTTCGAGGTATCCGGCACGATCGAGCTGAAGTCGAAGCTGGCCGTCGAGACACCCTGCTTGACCATCGCCGGCCAGACCGCTCCCGGCGATGGGGTGACCCTGAAGGACCAGTACTTCCAGCTCAGGAACACCTCCGATGTGGTGGTCCGCTACCTGCGGGTCCGGCTGGGCGACAAGAACAAGCCGGTCGGGGCCGACGACACGCTCAACGTTGAACATGTTCACGATGTGATGCTCGACCACGTCTCGGCCTCGTGGGGCATCGACGGGATCATGGACCTGGCCTACGCCTCGAACGTCACCCTTCAGTGGTCGATCTTCGCCGAGGCGCTGAACCAGAGCCTGCACCACAAAGGGGAGCATGCCATGCTCTCGTCCTGGCGCAAGCTGAAGGGCAACGTCACGCTGCACCACAACCTGTTCGCCAGCAGCCGGAACCGGCACCCGACGCTGGGCACCTCGCGGGAGACCGACCCGAATTCCGTGGTCGATTTCCGCAACAACGTGGTCTACAACTGGGAAGGGCCGACCAACCTGGGGAATTGCCGGATCGACGTCATCGGCAACTACTACCGACCCGGCCCGAATACCACCAGCACGCGGCTTCCGCTCTCGGTCAAGGCCGATCGACTCGACGTCCATCTCGCTCACGGCTACCTGCGCGACAACCTGTTCGAGCACAACGCGGTGTGGACGCGCGACAACTATCTCGCGGTGAACTACACCTCGGACGACGGATCGAGCTACGGCAGCACGACCCGCGCCGTGTTCGAGGCGGGCGGGCCGTATGTCTCCGCGGCGGAGGCGCCGGCCACCCAGGCGCCTCGGCCGCGTACGAGGCCGTGCTCGCCCGCGCGGGGGCGTCGTGCACGCGTGACCCGGTCGACCGTCGCCTGGTGTCGGGAGTGCGCTCGCGAGTCCACCGGCGCATCGACTCGCAAGACGAGGTCGGCGGCTGGCCCGAGCTGGTCGGGTCCGTCCGCCCCGCCGACCGCGACCGCGACGGTATGGCCGACGATTGGGAACGCGCCTACGGCCTCGACCCGTCATCGCCCGACGATCGCAACACCGACCGCGACGGCGACGGCTATACCAACCTCGAGGAATACCTCAACGGGCTGTGCACCAGGGCACGGCCTTGATCCTTCCCGAGGTGAAAAAACGTTCCTCGAGCTTCCTGTCCGAGTGGTCATTTTGCGGGTTTTCCCTGTGAGCACGTCCTCATTCAAGTCCCCCCCTCGAATCCTCTTGGGAACGCAAGCCATGAACCGCAAACCGAGGTCGGCCGGCTTCACCCTGATCGAGCTGTTGGTCGTCATCGCCATCATCGCCGTTCTGATCGCGCTGCTGTTGCCCGCCGTGCAGGCCGCGCGTGAAGCGGCTCGACGCATGAGCTGCGTCAATAATCTGAAGCAGATCGGCATCGCCATGCACAACTACCATGATGTCACGGGCCAGCTCCCCTCGGGCCATCTGACCACGGGGCCGACCGTGGGCGGATCGGGCTGGGACGACTGGTCGGCCTTCACCATGATGCTGCCGTACATGGAGCTGGGCACCCTGTACAACGCGCTCAATTTCACCGACCTGCTCGAACCTGCCAAGTACGGGAACAAGTACAACTCGACCGTGACCTTCTCCAAGATCAACACGTTCCTCTGTCCCTCCGACCCGGTGCGGGGCACCAACCCCGACGGGCACACCAACTATGCCGGGAACGCGGGTTCGTGCCCGGCGTGCACCAACACGCTCCTGGCCCTGATCGGTCCCGATCGCCGACAGTGCGCCCAAGTACATGAACAAGACCGTGAATTTCGCCGCCATCACCGACGGCCTGAGCAACACCGCGGCGTTCAGCGAGCAGGTGACGGGCCTCACGCCGGCCGCCGGTAACTACAACACCAAGAGTGCGCCACCGTTCGACTCGTTGAATCCGTCGTCGAACGTTTTCTTCGCGGTCGCGGCCAGTGACATGACCAATCCGGGGCCTTATGCCACCGCCTGCAAGGCCGTGAACCCCGCGACGGGGGTCCTGGCGTTTGGCGACTCCTACTTCGGCAAGGGCTCGGAGTGGCACTACGGCGTGCCCAATCTCGCGCGCTACAACCACGTCACGCCGCCGAATTCGAACTCGTGCCTGTCGGGATCGGCGTCGGGCTCGAAGCAGGACGGCGAGCACGCACAGGGCGCCTTCCCTCCCAGCAGCCGGCACCCGGGAGTCGTCAATCTCCTGTTGTGCGATGGTTCGGTCCGCTCGATCAAGAATTCGATCGCGCTGGTCACCTGGTGGGCCCTGGGATCGATGGCCGCCGGCGAGGTCATCTCGGCGGATTCGTTCTGAGGTTCCCGGCACGCGTTCCCCAAGGTTGAGGACCCAGACGATCATGGAGTCTCTCGAATCGATAGCCCGATGGGCGTGGTCGGCGTTTTTCTGTCTGCTCGCCGCTCACGCCGCGTCGGCCAACGCGGCCGGACCTGATGGCGCTCACGGAGCGGAGACTCCGTCGACACCAGCCGCGGCCCTGGCCGCGCTGGCGCTCCCGGAAGGGTTCTCGGCCACGCTCTTCGCCGCCGAGCCCATGATCACCCAGCCCATCGCCCTGGCGACCGACACCAGGGGGCGGCTCTGGGTCGCCGAGAATGAGACGTACTCCGAGCGCGCCGTCAATTTCGACCTCACGCGGCATGACCGGATTGTGATCCTGAGCGACGACGACCACGACGGCGCGGCCGATCGCCGTACAGTCTTCTGGGACCAGGCCCAGCGGCTCAGCAGCGTGGAAGTGGGTTTCGGCGGCGTCTGGGCGCTGTGCCCGCCCCGGCTGTTGTTCCTGCCCGATCGCAACGGCGACGACGTGCCCGACGGAGTGCCCGAGGTCGTGCTCGACGGCTGGGACGCCGACGCGGTGCGCCACAACATGGCGAACGGCCTGCGCTGGGGTCCCGATGGCTGGCTCTACGGCCGCCATGGAATTCAGGCCACGTCGCGCGTTGGGCCGCCGGGTGCTCCGCCCGAGCAGCGGGTCGCCCTGAATTGCGCCATCTGGCGGTTCCATCCGACCCGGCGAACCTTCGAGGTCGTCTGCCGTGGGACCACCAACCCCTGGGGCATGGACTGGACCGAGAACGGCGAGCTCTTCTTCATCAACACGATCATCGGCCACCTCTGGCATGCCGTTCCCGGCGCCACTTTCAGCGCATGTACGGCGAGGACTTCGACCCGCACCTCTACCGCTTGCTCGGCCAGTCGGCCGATCACGTTCACTGGGACCCCGGCGACTCCTGGAAGGAAGTCAGCAAGACCCTCAGCTCCGCCACCGACCGGGCCGGCGGCGGGCATGCGCATGCCGGGCTCATGGTTTACCTGGGCGACAACTGGCCGGATCGCTACCGCGACAGCGTTTTCGCGATCAACCTGCACGGTCGTCGCGTCAATCACGACATCCTCGATCGCCGTGGGTCCGGATTCGTCGGCCGCCACGCTCCCGACTTCCTGCGCTCGTCCGACCCGTGGTTCCGCGCGATCGAGCTCCTTTACGGACCAGATGGAGGTGTTTACATCGCCGACTGGAGCGACATCGGCGAATGTCACGAGAACGACGCCGTCCATCGCGACTCAGGCCGGATCTACAAGGTCGGCCACGGCCGACTCACGCAGCCGTCGATCGCCGACGTCGCGACACTGAGCGATGCCGGGCTCGTCGAGCTTCAACGCCACCGCAACGACTGGTACGTCCGACAGGCACGGCGGACCTTGCAGGAACGCGCGGCATCCGGCCGGCCGATGGACCAGGTTCACGCATCGCTTCGGACCATGTTCGACCACGAGGCCGAGACCTCCCGCAAGCTCCGCGCCCTCTGGGCGCTCCACGTCACGGGCGGGGTCGATGAGGACTGGCTCCAGGATCAAATCGATCGCCCCGAAGAGTCGGTTCGCGCCTGGGCCGTCCGGCTGTTGACGGATCGGGTTGCCCCATCAGACGTGGCCACGCGATTGTTCGCGACAAAGGCGACGACCGAACCCTCGGGCCTCGTCCTGCTTTACCTCGCCTCGTCGTTGCGGACGATGCCCATCGACGCCCGCTGGCCCCTGGCCGAGGCCCTGTCGGCGCGTTCGGAGTTCGCCACCGATCGGACACTTCCGTTGATGGTCTGGTATGGAATCGAGCCAGCCGTTACCCGATCACCCGGGCGCGCCGTGGCGCTCGCCGGGTCGTCCGAGCTCCCCGATCTCTCCCTGCTGATCGCCCGTCGGCTCACCGAGGACCTGGACCGGAGCCCGGAGCCGATCGCCGGCCTCGTCGAACGCATTCAAGGATCGGAACAGGCCGATCGCCAGCGACGACTGCTGGCCGGCATGGCCGAAGCCCTGCGCGGGCGTCGCAGGACCGCTCTGCCGGCCGGCTGGGAGTCAACCCGTCAGAAGCTCGCGGCCAGCGGCGACATGGAGGTCCGCCGACTGGCTCGCGAGCTCTCCGCCGTCTTCGGCGACGGCCGGGCCCTGGCCGAGCTCGGGACGCTCGCCGCGACGAAATCGGCCGATCCGATCGCTCGGCGCGATGCGATCCGGTCGCTCGTCGAGTCCCGTGCCGAGGGGCTCTCGACCTTGCTTCGGAGACTGGTTGACGAGCGCGACGTCGGTTCCGATGCGATTCGTGGCCTGGCCGCGTGCGGCGACGCCGAGACTCCGGCGTTCCTGCTGGAGCAATACCCCCGGCTCCGTTCCAGCTCACGTCACGAAACGATCGCCGCGCTCGCGGCTCGCCCCGCCTACGCGCGGCGCTGCTCGAGGCCGTCGAGCGGGGCGCCGTCGACCGCGCTGAGGTCACCGCCTTCCACATCCGCCAGATGCGCGGCCATCCCGACACCGAGGTCCATCGACGGGTCGAAGCCCTCTGGGCTTCGGCCAACGCGACCCCCGCGGCGTTGCTCGAGCGGATCGACCGGCTCAAGGCCCGGCTCGCTCCCGAAAACCTTGCGCAGGCCGATCCCAGCCGGGGCCGGAGCCTGTTTGTCCGGACCTGCGCGACCTGCCACAGCCTTTTCGGTGAGGGAGCGGCCGTCGGTCCCGAGCTGACCGGGGCCCAGCGTTCCAGCCTCGACTATCTGCTCCAGAACATCGTCACGCCCTCCGCCACCCTCGCGGAGGGCTACCGCGTCTCCACCATCGCCCTGACCGACGGCCGGGTCGTCGACGGAGTCATCGACACGCGCTCCGGTCCCACTCTCGCGGTCCAGACGCCCACCGAACGCCTCGTCCTGAGCATCTCCGAGGTCGTGGAGGTCCGCGGTTCGGATCGGTCGCTCATGCCCGAGGGCTTGCTCGACTCCCTTTCCGACGTGGAGGTCCGCGACCTGATCGCCTACCTGATGTCGCCCCGCCAGGTCCCGCTCGCCTCGGTGGACTCGGGCTCGATCTCCACAAGGCCCCGAACCGCCGCCCCTGGCCCCTGGTACGCGCTGAATCGCGGCCATTCACAAGAGGATCTTCATGTCCGAGTTCAACTCCGATCGAGCGTGCTGGAGCCGGCGGAAGGTCCTGTGCACGAGCGTGGCGGCCCTGGCGGGGTCGCTTTTACCCGCGGCGCCCCCTTGATGAGGCAGAGTGGCGCGGCGGTCAATCCGGACCGGCGCACACGTTTCCTGTTCGTGGACTGGTTCCATGTCAAGAAGGGCGAGCTGGCAGTCACGCTCGACCCGTCGCGGATCTCCGACGAAGGCCGAAAGCTCCTGGACCTTTATGCACGCGAGCACGGCAAGACGTTCGAGCAAGGGGCGCACGGGTTCCGGCCGGTCGATGTTCCGTTCGGCGTGCGGATCGAGCGCGAGGTCGCCGAGCGATCGAAGCCGTGGCTGGTGCCCGACCGGCCCTGGGAAAAAGCGGTCTCGAGTCGCCTCGGTGATCCACGACGGCGACCGCTTCCGGTGCTGGTACAGCACGCGGCTGCGCAGCACCAAGGTCGAGGTCACGACCGATCAAGGGCGGGTGATGGAGCTGAGCGGAAGCGCCCTGGCGTATGCCGAGAGCCGCGACGGCTGGACCTGGACCAAGCCGTCGCTTGGCATCCTCAACGCCGTCGATACGCCCGAGAACAACCTCGTCAGTCCGTTCGTGAACGGAGGGGCGGTCTTTCGTGATGACCACGGACCGGCCTCGGAACGGTACAAGGCGTTTCATTTCGACGCGTTGCCGAAATCGGACGATCCCGGAGAGAAGTCCACGGCGACACGCTACGGTCTCTACGGGTTTTCCTCACCCGACGGGTATCAATGGACCCGGAACCCCGAACCCCTGATCCGCTACTTCAGCGACACGTGCAACGTCGCCGCGTGGGACCCCTTGCTGGGCAAGTATGTGGGCTACTTCCGGCACCATCTGAGCGGGCGGACGATCTCGCGCGCGGAGACCGACGACTTCTGGAACTGGCCCGACCCGCAGCCCTTGTTGTATGCCGGTCCGCTCGACTCACCCGCCGAGGATTATTACACGAATAGCTACACCACCTATCCCGGCGACCCGTCGCTCCGCCTGCTCTTTCCGGCGATCTACCACCGCGACCACGACGGCGTGGACGTGCGCCTGGCGGTCAGCCGCGACGGCCGCGCCTTTCAGTGGCTTTCGTACGAGCCAGTCATCCAACTCGGCAAGGCAGGCGACTGGGACGGCGGTTCGCTCTATGCGAACCCCAACCTCGTGCAGCTTCCCGACGGCCGCCTGGCACTTCCGTTCGATGCCCTGAGCCTCACACACAACGAATATTTTTTTGAAAACTTCTACAAGGACTATCCGAGCCAGAGCGGCGTCGCGTGGGCGCTCTGGAAGGACGGCCGGCTCGCGGGAATCGAGGCGGTGGAATCGGGCGGGTTCACGACCGTGGCCGCTCCGTTCGATGGCCGTCGGATTCAGTTGAATGCGCGGACCGCTCGCGGGGGGTCGGTCGAGGTCGAGCTTCGCGAGAAGGGCAAACCCGTGCCCGGGTTCACCCTCGCCGACGCCTTGCCGTTTCGCGGCGACGAACTCTGGGCCGATCTCCACTGGAAGGGCCGCGAGCACCTCGATTCACTCCGCGGCAAATGGCTCGAGCTGGCGTTCCGGCTCCGCTCCGCGAAGGTTTTCGCGGTTCGTTTTGCGTGATTTGCGTCGCTCCGATCACCGCCCGCGCCCGGTTCGCTGGCGAGGTGATGGGCGTCAATGAAAATTCCCGGACTGGCTGGCTGGTCCGTGAGGCTCGTCCAGTTCCGGGCCGGGTCAGTTCCTCGGCGGCGCCTCGGGCGGGCCGAAGCGGAAGGTCTTGATGATCCCCTCGACTTCCCTTCGATAGCCGGCCGGCGGGTCCTGGACGGTCTTGGCGTCGACGATCAGACTCTCGGAGCGGCTGGTGAGGATCAGGTAATAGTCGAGGAAGAGCCGGCGGGCCGTCGGTGTGATCGGGGCGACGGCGCCCCCCGGGCCGCGTGGAGCGAGGCTGTCGAGAGGCAGGGCGGCCTCGATCCGGTAGACCTTCATGCCGGCGGACTGCCAGTCGGCCTCGGGAAGCCAGCCGTGCGGGCCGGGAACCGCGGACTGCCGGTTCTGGCGCCAGAGCTCCACCAGGGTCTTACGGTGGAACTCAGGGTCGAGGTTGCGTCGGTCGGCGGCGGCATCGCCGGTCTTGGGCTGGATCTGGATGCTCAGGGTGTCGGGCCCCTCGCGATGGGGACGGACGAGCACGACCGAGTCGAACTCGGCCGCCTCCTCGGGCGAGGAGTCGACCTCGAGCGTCTGGGGATGAAGGAAGTGGAACCGGCGCCGGGCGTCGGTGTAGACCAGCCAGGAGTTCTCCTCACTGGGAGTCGGCCTGGGGTCGGGCACACTCAGGGTCGCGGCCTTGTCACGGTGAAGCTCCATGACCAGCTCGCGGGTCTGGGTCTGCTGGAGCCGGCCGCCGCCGCCGCGCGACGGGGCCGACCGGGCAACGTTCGCGCCGGTGCCGGCACCCGGTGGTTGGTCCGGACCGTTGCCATTGCCGCCATGGGGCTCGGCGTCGAGCACGATCGTCCGGGCCTGCGCCGATCGGACCGCCGTGATGGCGCCGCGGGCGTCCAGGGTCGTTGAGGCCGATGCCTCGTTGGCATTGGCATTGGCAACGGGATTGGCCTCACCTTCCACGGGCAGGGTGAAGGTGAACTCGACCTGAGCGTTCAGGGCAGTCCCGCGGCCGGCCGCGTTGGCGGCGGGCTGGCTGGTCACGTTGATGATGGCGACGAGGTTCGGACTGGCCTCCTCGGCGCGGATGTTCTGGAGCCGCGCGGTGAACGACTCGTCCGGCCGGGGCCGCTCGCCCAGCAGGGCCTCGGCCGCGCGGCGCGGGACCCGCCAGCGATCGCCGATCCGGCTCGGCAGGCTGGGCAGGATTCCCGAGAGCGCGGGGACGAACGTCTGACGGCTGATGATCGTGAACTCGTTGTCCCGCATCCGACGCTGCGGGCTCAGGCTGAGGACCAGGGGCGGGCCGCCGAGCGGGCTGTTGTTGACCTGATACCAGAGGTCGAGCCCCTCGATCGGCCGGGGCTCGGTCGGCTTGGCGCCCGGGTCGGGACTGAGCCGGAACGCGTTGTAGTGTCGGACGGTCGCGCGAACCGACCTGTCATCGGCGAGCTCGGCCGGCCGCTCGGTGTAGATCGTCTGCGCCACGACCTGCTTCCGCACGGGAGCCCCGCGCGGGTTGTCGGTCTCGAGCTTGATCGTCTCGCGGATCGCGACCTGGGTCTGCACCAGCAATTCGGGCCGCGCCGGGTCGTCGGCCAGGCCGTACGGCTCGACGAACCGGTACCGCGTCGACAGGTCGCCAAGCTGACGCCTCACAGCCTCGGCCGGGGCCGGAGCGGGAGGCGGGGGCTCCTGCGACATCAGCGCCTCGGTGGCGATCCAGGGCACCACCACGATCAGCAGCCAGACCACCGACAGCCCCCGCCGGCCGGAGCCGGGGCTGAAACGCCCGCCATGTGTCTCGTTTCGCACTCGACGTCGCCTCATGTCGTCCGTCCGGTTCGCTTTCGCGTCTTGAGCCGATACGTTTTGGTGCTTTCGCGCGAAGAGTAGGGAAAGAGGGCCTAGAACACCAATTTACCAAGGCGGTCGCGGCGACACACCCCACAAGCCTCAAAGGACAGGGCCCACGAGGGACTCCAGGAGGGTGGTCGATTCACCACGTCCAGTGGAAATCGCTCGACCGAAATTGAGCCTGTGTACCATCAAAGGGTACTTCGCGAACACTACCCTGGAATCCCTCCCGAGCCAAACGGAGGACGCAAAAGCTGACATGCACCGCACCTCCCTGCAATAAGCCGGAGAGTCTTGCTATTACCGAGGTCATAACTTAACTCTGTACATTAAGCACACAAAAGCCATACTCTGTTAGTTCTATCGCGGAACACTTTCTGGGGATCAACCAGAGCCTCTCGAAAACAACGAGCGTTAGGCAGGCTTGCCGACCACATTATAAAGATAAAGCATGCCTGCAACCCCGTAGTATAACCCCTTGTAAGCAAAGAGTTAACGCCTCCCAAAAAACTCACCGCGGTAGAACCAGTGCCTCATCCACCATCGCCGACCACATCCAATGATCAGGCAACATTCCAAACAATAACACCTGTAGGTTTCTTGATCGATTCCCCACTACACAAAGGAGCAACGACAATGTTAGTTCCTACAAGGCTCCCGATCATCATCCTGGTTCTGTCATCTGTTACGATGGCACAGGACTCTTCGAATCTGCTTCAGACCAGAGAGAATCCTGTCCGTATCTACCCTCTTAGGTTCTACCCGAAGTATGAGTTGCTGGGTGGAATGGGTGGCAATGGCTATAATGCGAAAAGTGTCACCGATGAACTTGACCTTACGCCAACACAAAAGGGTCAGCTTGACAAGATTGCTCATGAGTTGGATCGCAAGAGAGAAGATATTGGGGCGTCAGTACAAGGAGAGCAGGTTGATCCTGCGACGATAAACGAGAGGAGACGACAGCGAAAACTTGCACAGATCGAGTTTATGCAGACATCGGAGCCTGAGTTCTTGAAGGTTCTCAATAATCACCAGAGGACGCGTTTAGGCCAACTCCAGATCCAGCTCGAAGGCCCTTTGGCCTTCCTACGTGAGGAGTTTCAACTCCGTCTTAACATGAGTCCTGGCCAAATAGAACTGATCAATCAGCTAATCGAGCAGGGGTACGCAATTTCGTCCGCGGAGTTATCGAGACTAAGGGATACCTTGATTGCAATTCGCTTGAGAGACAAGGCGAAATCCAAGCAACCAGCCGGCGGACCTCCCGCGAGTCCGAGTCCGAGTCTGAAGAAAGCACAGCAACCCGTGGTCAAGAAGGGTATGGAGGCCAACAGCGAACTTCGCGGCTCACTGATGCGTGAGATCTTCAAACATCTGACGAAAGTGCAGAGGGAAAACTACAAAAAGCTAATTGGGAAGCCGTTTCTCGAGAACGGAAGAGTCATTCCCAAACCCAGGGTGGTTGACTCCGAATGAAATGAGCGGAACGATGCTACTCCTCTCATCTGTTAATCGAAGTTTGACGACCCATTAGGCAAGAGACGCCCGCGGGGATCGGGAAGTGCGCTCAACGCGAGCCATCGGAACGAGCCGATCAGCGCGCGATCCTGGTCGCCGAAGCCTCGGTCGGCGGCGGCGTGAGTGAAGGTCGCCAGGACTTGCTCGCCCTCGGGACTGGCCAGGAGGTAGTAGTCCCAGAGGATCGAAACATCGCCCTGGCGGCCCTGGACCCCGACCTTGTACCGGAAGCCCGCGGCGGGGTCGTCGCCGGAGATCCCCGAGGGCTCGACCTCGCCCATCCCCACGAACTGGACGAACCGATCGCCCAGGGCGCGTCGGACGTCGTCGCGGAACTGGTCGGGGTCTTGATGCCGGCCACGCGCCACCTTGGGGCCCACGTTCAGGTTGCACTGGGCGACCACCTCGCCCCGGTCGAGCCGCTTGAGCACGGTCAGGTGCTGGTCGTCCCAGTAGATGTGCCAGCTCCGGTCGTGCTCGAGGGTGTACCGGCCCGCGGGATCGATCAGCAGGAGCCACTCGCGCCGGTCGTCGCGTTCGCGGTCGGAGGGCAGGGGGGAGGACGACACGTCGAGCAAGGCCGCGGGCACCTTCTCGCGTTCCTTCGGATCGACCGCCCTGCGATCGACCGTCAAGGTGCTCTCGACGTTAAGCCCCTCCTCGACCGGTCCCGCCTTGCGGGTCTCGCGCCGCTTCAGAACGAGGCGTCGGATCTGGACCGGACCGACGCCGCCCGGATCGAGCTGGAGCTCGAGCGTACCGTCGCAAACGATCGTGCCCTCACCCCCCAGCACGGCGCCCCGAACCTCGCCCTTGAGCCGGATCAACGCCCGACTGCGCGGCAGGGTCGAGCGACTCCAGGGTCGCCTGAAGGCTGTTCGCGGCCAGTGCGTCGTAGCCGCTCAGGCCCAGCGCCGACGCACGGCCGACGCTCCAGGTCTGGCCGATCGCGACCGGGCGGTCGGGAAGCAAGCCCGCCAGCGTCAAGGGGTCGCCCACCCCCTCGACCAGCTCGAGCTCGGAGCGGGTGAGTGGCCCCGACGGACTCCACACAATCACCGCGTCATCCCGCCGCTGGGCGATCAGGAGCGCGGCGCTGGGGACGGATCGACGCGGTTCGTGGACGGATCTCGCCCCCCAGCGCCGACGTCGCCTGCACGATCAGGCGCGCCGACCGGATCGGCCGGCCCTCACCATCGATCGCCAGCACCCGGTCGTAAAACTCGGTCCGGGTCCGGACCTTGAGCTTTCGGCCCGGCGCGGCATCGCCCTTGGCCTGATCCGGCTTCGCGCCCGACTCCTCGATGAACCGCCCCTCGGCCTCGAGCCCGATCGATACCGCCGACAGGGCGCCGACCGTCTCGCCCGCGCTGAGCGCCAGGGGAGCGGTCGCCGACGCCGGCGCCGCTCGCTCGGCGTTTCCGGTGCCGGCCCCGGCCCCCACGATCGCCAGGACCACGGCATACGTTCCGATGACCGCCATCCCTAGCTCCCCCCATCCTGATGAAGTCCGGATGATCCCACCGCGAACGTTCCCAAAACCCAACGTGCCCCAACCGAACGTCGATTCGATCCAGACAAAGTCGCGACGACAATCTATGGCCGACCTCGCCCGGCGTCAATTCGGGCTCGAACCGGTCGGACCAATTTGCCAGGAACCTCCTATATTTCCAAATTCAGGGTTTTTTGTGCAACCACGTCCCGTTTCTCGCATAGATTTGAGGAGGAGCCGCGAATTATCTCTTCAAACAACCCGTGACGGATCGGAAACGGCCGGAAGCACCAGGAGCGGGCGAACCTGGTCAAAAACGGGAGCTGTCGAAGGAATCTTTTCAAAAATGAGTGTCACCAACCAGGGTTGCTCCGCGAACAAATAGGGTAGAGCGTTCGTCTGCAATCGGGGCGAGACGCGTCGTTTTGGCCTGAAACGAGCTGGAGCCAGGCGGTTCGCACGGTTTCCGATGAACCAGGGGCATTGGGTTTGCGTACAGAAAGTTTGGGTGAAGACCGGGCAAGGTCCGCTCCCCCATCGATTTCCTCCCCGTCTTGTCGATTGAATGCGCGGGGTCGAGACGCCCGAAGGGCGGCGAATCAGGGTCAGGATCGGGGTCGCGTCAAGCAAAGTAGCAAAGAACAGGATCGGTCCGGTGACAGGGCCGGGTCCGCTGGAGGAGGGTCGAGGATGGGGAGCAGTTACCGCCATCCAGCGTTGAAGCAGCTCAAGGAGCAGCAGGCCCGGTTCGCGCCGCGGGAGCGACGGCTCGAGCAGATCGACCGGGCGGAGCAGCTTCTGGGCGAGATCGAGCCGGAGCGATGTTACCCCTACGAGTATCTCTGCTTCCGGATCACCGGGTTCCGGCCCGAGGGAGCTCCGGCCCTGGTGCTCGACGGAGATGACGTCCGGCACGACCTGCGGCTGTTCGTCGAGGACCTGTCGGCGACGGTCGGGCAGACCGGCCGAGCAGGTCGCCGAGCCGGTCCTGACGGTCGACGCGGTGAGCCGACGGTTCAACGTCTCGACCCGGACCGTGACCCGCTGGCGGCGGCAAGGGCTGGTGGCGCGCCGGTTCATCATCGACGGCCGGACCAAGGTCGGGTTCCTCGAGTCGAGCGTCTCACGGTTCGTCGCGGCGCACCAGGCGCAGGTCGATCGCGGCACCCGGTTCCGGCAACTCACCGAGGACGAGCGCGAGGAGATCATCCGACGGCGCGCCGGCTCTCGGCCGTCGGCCGCGGTCCAGGTCACGGCGAGGGCCCCCGGCCTGGTCGAGATCGCGCGGCGGATCGCACGCAAGATGGGACGGTCGACCGAGACGGTCCGCGCCACCCTCAAGGCGTACGACCGCGACCACCCCGACCGGGCGATCTTTCCCCCCTCGACCGGTCCGCTCGACGAGGAGGCCAAGGGGCAGATCTACCGGCTCTACCGCCGCGGCGTCTCGGTCGAGGTGCTGGCCGGTCAGTTCGACCGGACCCGCTCGAGCATCTACCGCGTGATCAACGAGATGCGTGCGCGGCGGATCCTGAGCGTGAAGCTCGAGTACATGCCGCACCCGAGCTTCGACGAGCCCGGGGCCCGCGAGCAGATCCTCGGCCCATTGCCGTCGGAGAGCACGGCCGACGGCAAGCCGCCGCGGCGGACCAAGCCCCCCAAGGGACTTCCCCCGTACCTGGCCGACCTGTACGAGGACCCGCTCCTGGGCCGCGAGCAGGAGAGCCACCTGTTCCGCAAGATGAACTACCTGAAGTACCAGGCCAACCGGCTTCGCGAGACGCTCGACCCGGCGCGGGCCAAGACCACCGAGCTCGACGAGATCGAGCGGCTCCAGGAAGAGGCCCTGGCCGTCAAGAACCAGATCATCCGCGCCAACCTGCGGCTGGTCGTCTCGATCGCCAAGCGGCACGTCGGCCCGTCGAACAACTTCTTCGAGCTGGTCTCCGACGGCAACATGTCGCTGATCCGCGCGGTCGAGAAGTTCGACTACGCCCGGGGCAACAAGTTCAGCACCTACGCCAGCTGGGCGATCATGAAGAACTTCGCCCGCACGATCCCCGAGGAGAACTACCGCCGCGACCGGTTCGTCACCGGCCACGAGGAGATGTTCGAGGCGGCCGCCGACAACCGCACCGACGAGCACGAATACGAGACCGCCCAGAAACGCAACGAGGAGGCCGTCAAGGGGATGCTCGGCCGGCTCGACGACCGCGAGCGGCGGATCATCATCAGCCGCTTCGGCATCAACGGGGTCAGCGAGCAGACCCTCGAACAGCTCGGCCGCGAGCTCGGGATCACCAAGGAGCGCGTCCGCCAGATCGAGTCGCGGGCCCAGGAAAAGCTCCGCCGGATCGCCATCGAGGAGAAGCTCGACCTGCCGATGCTTTGATCCCGGGCCGATTTTTCCGGGGGCAGGGCCTTGCCGATCGGTCGGTGGGGCCGCTAAGATGATTCGCGTTGTGTCGTCTCGACCGTTTGGATCGCGCTTCGGACCGGACGACCCTTTGCCTGCCGACCGCGTCCCGCTGGGCGGCTGCCCATGCGTGGTACGCGGTCGCGTTCGCGTCCGGCAGCGGAGCCAGAATGATCGATCGTGCGGCAACGGCGGCGGGGGGATGAAAGCCAGCGCGATGAACCCGGCACGCGGATGGGTTGTCCAGATCTTGCGAGCGGGTTGTAGAATTCGGCCAGGAGCGACGAAAATCGCCCTTGCAAATTCCAGGGACGACAGTATAGTAGGAAATTTCACGGCCTGTTGGTTGCTGGCGTAGCTCAATCGGCAGAGCACCGGTTTTGTAAACCGACGGTTGTGAGTTCGACTCTCACCGCCAGCTCTGTTTGTTGCGGCATCGCTTCGGCAACGGCGGGTCAGCCTCGCCGGTCGCGACGGTCGGACCGAGGAACCCAGGAGCAATGGATCTGCCCCGAGCCCGCGAGACGCGACGAATCGTCTGGACCGGCAGCCGCGACGGCCCCTTCCGGCGGCGGTACGGCAGACATCGATCGGCAGCGAGTGGGCGGGGGGCTGGGCTCGATCCGGGTGGATACCCAAGCGGCCAAAGGGGCCAGACTGTAAATCTGGTGGCACTGCCTTCGCAGGTTCGAATCCTGCTCCACCCATGGGACAACGGCGGGAGAGATGGTTTGCCGCGTGAGAGTTGTGAGCATTCGCGGCCGGTCGGGAGTGAGCGGGAGAGGGTGATGGCGGTGGAGTTCGGCCCTCGTCATCGCGACGCTGTCGGCGATCGTCCGAGGTCGTCATCCCCAGGCGGGTGTAACTCAATGGTAGAGTACCTGCCTTCCAAGCAGGCTACGTGGGTTCGATTCCCATCACCCGCTCTCGGGAATCCGCAGGAAGCGCGTCGACGGCAGAGTGCGATCGGAATCGAGCGAGGACGGTTCCAGCGAAGTCGAAGGCGAGAATGAGCGAATCGACGCTGCCGTGGCTCAGTTGGTAGAGCGCGTCCTTGGTAAGGACGAGGTCCTGGGTTCAAATCCCAGCGGCAGCTTTTGGGGTCCGCAGGCCCAGAGTCCAGGGCGCGTGGCAGGATCGTGCAGTCGGACCCAGCGGTCGGCCCCAGGCCGCTGGGAAGCGACCAGCGTCGGGCCGGTTGAACTGTGTGGGGCGGCTGGCCGGGCGGGCTCCGCCTGCCGACGATTCGACTCCAGGGATGCCGCAAGGCGTATGAGCAGAGCAACATGGCAAAGGAAACCTTCACCAGAACCAAGCCGCACGTCAACGTGGGGACGATCGGGCACATCGACCACGGCAAGACGACCTTGACGGCCGCCCTCCTCGCGGTCCTGGCCGCCCACGGCCAGGCCAAGACGAAGGACGTACGCCGACATCGCCAAGGGCGGAACGGTCCGCGACGCGAACAAGACGGTGACCATCGCCGTCTCGCACGTCGAGTACGAGAGCGAGAAGCGGCACTACGCCCACATCGACTGCCCGGGGCACGCCGACTACATCAAGAACATGATCACCGGCGCCGCCCAGATGGACGGCGCGATCCTGGTCGTGTCGGCGGCCGACGGCCCGATGCCCCAGACCCGCGAGCACATCCTGCTGGCCCGCCAGGTCGGCGTGCCCGCCCTGGTCGTCTTCCTGAACAAGATCGACCTGGTCGACGACGAGGAGCTGCTGGAGCTGGTCGAGCTGGAGCTCCGCGAGCTCCTGACGCACTACAAGTTCCCCGGCGACGAGATCCCGATCACCCGCGGCTGCAGCCGGCCGGCGCTCGAGAACCCGACCGACCCGAAGGCGGCCCAGCCGATCCTCGACCTCGTCAAGACGATGGACGAGTACATCCCCGAGCCGGTCCGGGCGATCGACAAGCCGTTCCTGATGCCGATCGAGGACGTCTTCTCGATCAAGGGCCGCGGCACGGTGGGCACCGGCCGGATCGAGCGCGGCATCATCAAGGTCGGCGACGCGGTCGAGATCGTCGGCTTCGACGCGAACAAGAACTCGGTCGTCACCGGCGTCGAGATGTTCCAGAAGACGCTCGACGAGGGGCAGGCCGGCGACAACGTCGGCATCCTCCTCCGAGGCGTGGAAAAGACCGACCTGGAGCGCGGCCAGGTGGTCTGCAAGCCGGGCTCGATCACCCCGCACACCAAGTTCGAGGCCGAGGTCTACGTCCTCTCCAAGGACGAGGGGGGCCGGCACACCCCGTTCTTCAAGGGCTACCGGCCGCAGTTCTACTTCCGGACGACCGACGTGACCGGCTCGGTGCTGAACCTGCTGTCGGAAGACAACAGCGAGGCCGAGATGTGCATGCCCGGCGACAACATCAAGATGACCGTCGAGCTGCACACGCCGATCGCCATGGAGGAGAGCCTCCGGTTCGCCATCCGCGAAGGCGGCAAGACGGTCGGCGCCGGCGTCGTGACCAAGATCCTTGCAGTGAGCCCGAAGCCAAACGGCTCATCCCGCCCGGGGCGCGGCTCCTCGGGCCCTCTTCTGGTTCGACGCCCGAGAGCGCCGGCCGCGGATGTTCGAGGCTGGCGGCCCGGGGCTCTGTCATCGTTCCCGAGGTGTGTCGGGTCGCGACCGCGACGTCGGGTGGTTGAACCATCGACGCCCCCAATGGCCGTCGCAGGACAGGAGCGGGGCGATGCGCGAATACGTCTGGCTGGAATGCACCGCGTGCGGGGACCGGAACTACCGGACCCAGAAGGAGACCCGCGGCGCCGAGCGGCTGGAGCTGAAGAAGTATTGCCGGCGCGAGCGGAAGCACACGCCGCACAAGGAATCGCGGAAGAAGTGAGATGGCTGTCGACTTGACGCTGACCTGGCGCGGTCGGCGGCGGACCGGACGTCGGACGTGAAATCCGGGGCCGAGCGATTGGTGCCGTCCGCCGCGTCCGTGGGAACCGCGTCGGGCGTCGATCGAGCGTCGGATCCCGGATACGAGCGTAGCTCAATTGGTAGAGCACCGGTCTCCAAAACCGGCGGTTGGGGGTTCGATTCCCTCCGCTCGTGCTCTTCGTCGTCCCGGGCCGTGGTCTGGGCCGGACCCGATCGGTCGTCGACCCGCGTTCGGCCGCCTCGGCCACGTCCCCTCGCAAGCGAGACAGGTGCCATGGGCAAAGTCAAAGATGGAGTGCCGGCGTCGAAGGCGCCGAAGCCCTCGAAGGGGGGAAGCCTCGGGGGGGACGCGCGGCGCCGCTTCGCCCAGTTCCTGGTCAACCTCGGTCAGGCCGACCTGTACAAGCCGATGCAGGGGTGGTACGCCCGGCTCTACACGGCGATCGGGCTGGGAGTGATCGTGGGCCTGGGGGTCTGGCGGCTGTACGAGACGGTCCGCGACGCCTCACCCGCGGCCCGGTTCGGCGTTCCGGCGGCCGTCGGCGCGGTGCTGGGCTGGTTCATTTTCCGGCTGGTCCAGTATCCCGCCGTTCGTCGAGTTCCTGATCGCGACCGAAGCCGAGATGAACAAGGTCTCGTGGACCAGCCGCGACGACCTCTACCGGGCGACCACGGTCGTCCTGAGCGACCGTCCTGCTGATGGCGGTCTTCCTGTTCGGCGTCGACTGGATCTGGTCCAACCTGCTCCAGCTGATCGGCGTCCTGAAGTTCGGCGGCGGCGGCGCCTTCGGCTCGAGCGCCGGCTAAGCCGGACCGGCCGCGCGGGCGTTCACGCCCCATGGCCTCGGTCGGGTTGGCTCGGTCCGAGTCGCGCGAGGCGCCGGATCGGGTATCGACCTGATCGGTCCTGGCTAGGAACTCGTTTTGTTCGTTTCTCCACGATCGACCTGACTTTTCCAAACTATCCCCCGTGGCGCCGCATGAGCCATCCGACCGACGAGACCCGATCCACCGCAGTTGCCCTCCGACGGTTCGGAGCCCGAATCGGTTCCGGATCGACGGGCCGGCGCGCCGGAAGTCGACGAGCAGACGCCCGACGGCGGCTTCGTCCCGGTAAGTGCGCACGCCGAGCCGGAGCCGGAGTCCGCGACGGAGCCGGAGGCTGAAACCGCGGAAGCACGGCCGAACCCGAAGACCGCGGCCAGGAAAGCCGTCGCTCCCGAACCGGCGCCCGCGCCGGTCGCCGTCCCGGCCGACGACGATGACGATCCGGCGCCGAGCCTGGTCTGGTACGTCCTGAAGGTCCAGAGCTCGCGCGAGGACACGATCCGCGACGCGCTGGAGCGGCGGGTCAAGATCCAGGGCCTTCAGCGCTACTTCGGCCGGATCGTGGTGCCGACCGAGAAGATCACCGAGATCCGCAACAACAAGAAGCGGATCGTCGAGCGGAAGACCTATCCCGGCTACATCATGGTCGAGATGGAGCTGAACGAGAAGACCTGGTTCGTGGTCCGCGAGACCCCCGGCGTCGGCGACTTCGTCGGCGCCCACGGCACGCCGACCAAGATGACCGAGGCCGAGGTCAACCAGATGCTCGGCCAGGAGACGGCCAAGACCGAGGAAGCCCCCCGAGGTCCGGATCGACGTCGAGCGGGGCGACCGGGTCAAGATCAAGGACGGCCCGTTCGAGAACTTCGAGGGGACCGTCGAGGAAGTCATCGAGGCCCGCGGCCTGGTCAAGGTCATGCTGATCATCTTCAACCGGCCGACGCCGGTGGACCTCGAATACTGGCAGGTGGAACGGATCTAATTCGATCGGACGTCGAGTCGGACGCGTGCACTCCCGATTGCAGAGTTCGAAGAGACGAAGGTAAGCGATGGCCAAGGTGATGACGGCGAAAGTGAAGCTCCAGTGCCCCGGCGGGCAGGCGACTCCCGCCCCCCCGGTCGGGCCGGCCCTGGGCCAGCACGGGGTGAATATCGGTCAGTTCGTGATGCAGTTCAACGAGCGGACCAAGGAGATGAAGGGGACGACCATCCCGGTCGAGATCACCATCTACTCCGACCGGTCGTTCGAGTTCATCACCAAGAGCCCCCCCGCCGCCGTGCTTCTGAAGCAGACGGCGGGCATCGCCTCGGGCTCGGCCGAGCCGCACAAGACCAAGGTCGGCACGCGTCACCGCCGACCAGGTCCGGAAGATCGCCGAGACCAAGTTCAACGACCTGAACGCCCGCGACCTCGACCACGCCTGCCGGATCATCGCCGGCACGGCGCGGAGCATGGGGATCGAGATCAAGGGTTAAGCATCCAGAGGCATCGAGGCTCCGTCCCGGCGGCCCGCTGGCCGTTCGCCGGAGTCTCCCAATGCGTCCTCGTCCCCCCGGCGCGACCGCCCGCCGGGGCGCATCCAGGGCCTGGCGGCAGTCCTCGGCGGCAGCCCTCCGGAAAGGAGCGCGAACTTGGCGGTATCAGTCGAAGCGCTATCGCGCGTTGACGAGAGAAGGCACCGGCCGAGCCGGTGCCGCTGGCCGACGCGATCAAGCAGCTGCAAGACGTTCGGCACCACGAAGTTCAACCAGACGGTCGAGGTCTCGACCAACCTCGGGATCGACCCCCGCCAGAGCGACCAGAACGTCCGCGGCTCGGTGGCCCTGCCGCACGGGATCGGCAAGAGCGTGCGGGTGGCGGTCTTCGCCCAGGGCGAGAACGCCGAGAAGGCGACCGCCGCGGGCGCCGACATCGTCGGCGGCGACGACCTGGCGCACGAAGATCAAGGGGGGGTTCATGGACTTCGACGTCGCCCTGGCGACGCCGGACATGATGGGCGTGGTCGGTCCGCTGGGCCGCGTGCTCGGCCCCCGCGGGCTGATGCCCTCGCCCCGCTCGGGCACCGTCACCACCGACATCACCTCGGCGGTCCGCGAGTTCAAGGCGGGCAAGATCGAGTTCCGCAACGACAAGGGGGGGAACGTCGCCGCTCCGGTCGGCAAGCTGAACTTCACCGAGACGCAGCTCCTGGAAAACATCAACGACGTTCCTGAACCACCTGCGGTCGCTCAAGCCGGCGGCCGCCAAGGGGACGTACATCCGGTCGGTCACGATCTCGGCGACCATGAGCCCGGGCATCCGGGTCGTGGCCTGACGCACGGACCGACCGGTCGACCGACGCGAGGCCAGCCCGCCGGAGGCAGCGGACGCATCATGAGCAAGTATGTTAAAGAACTGATGATGGACCAGCTCGAGCCGACCTCGACGGCAGCCGGTCGCTGCTGATCCTGGACCTGAAGGGGCTGGACGCGATCGCCGAGCACCAGCTCCGCCGCGACCTGCGGAAGAAGTCGATCAAGATCCGGGCGCTGAAGAACACGCTGGCCCGCCGGGTCTTCACCGACATGGGGATCGGACGGGCTGTCGAAGTACCTGGACGGGCCGTCGGTGGCCGTCTGGGGCGGCGCGGGGGTCGCCGAGCTGGCCAAGGAGATCTCCGCCCAGGTCAAGACGCTCAAGAAGCCCGAGATCAAGGGAGGGGCGGTCGACGGCGTGGTGATCGGCCCGGAGCAGGTCGAGGACATCACCAAGCTGCCCAGCCGCGAGGCCCTGATCGGCCGGGTGGTCGACCTGGCGCTGGCCCCGGCTCAGCGGATCGTCGCGCTGGCCAACGCACCGGCCGGCGGCCTGATGGGCCAGCTCAAGACGCTCGTCCGAGGGGCACCCGCTCGCCGAGGCGCGAGGGCGGCGAACCGCAGGCCGCCGCCGAGGGAGCCTGAGCCCGCGAGGCGTCGACATCGGTCGTCGAACCGCACCGCAACCGCAACCGCAAGTAACTGTCAACCGAGACCGGCAGGGTGCCGAGCACGCCGGACCAATATCCCGATTCATTCGCAAGGCGAAGCGAGTCGAGCTCGGATCGGACCGATCGAGCCCCCGACGTCGCGAAGATTCGATCGAGAAAGGACCGAGACAGACATGGCCACCGCCGAAGCCCCGACGTTCGCCGACAACATCAAGACCCTGGGCGACTCGATCGTCAAGCTGACCGTGCTCGAGGCCAAGGCCCTGGGCGACTACCTCGAGGTCGTCCACGGGATCAAGCCGGCCGCCGCCGCCGTGGTCGCCGGTCCGGCCGCGCCGGCCGGCGCGGCCGCCGAGCCCGCCGCCGCCCAGACCGAGTTCGACGTGGTCCTGGAGGCCATCGGCGCCAACAAGATCAACGTCATCAAGGTCGTCCGGGCCGCCACCGGCCTGGGCCTGAAGGAGGCCAAGGACGCCGTCGAGGCCGCTCCCAAGGCGGTCAAGACCGGCGTCTCCAAGGAGGACGCCGAGAAGCTCAAGAAGGAGCTCGAAGAGGCCGGCGCCACGGTCAAGATCAAGTAAGTCGCAGCCTCGGCCTCGGCCTCAGCGGGCTCGATCTCGACTTGCCGCGGCGTCGCGCCGGCTGGCAGGTTGCTCTCAGGAGTCGGGCCGGGCAACGTCCCGACCGCCCGATCCGGCTCCGGCCGACGCGACGCTTTGCCTTGTTCAGACACAGACTCTGCCCCGGCGCCGGCCTTTACCTGGTCGGGCTCCGGGGTGTCTCGGCGCGCGCGACGGTTCGATCGAACCGGCGGACGGTCGCCCGCGAATCGGCCCTGCCATCTGGATCGACTCCCTCGCGACGATCCTCGACCGACGGACCGTCCGCCGCCGCCGCCCATCCATCTCCCCTTCGAGGAGCGCGACGATATGCCCACCGCGAGCACCGTGCGGCGAATCATCCCCGACCGAGCAACGGAATTTCGGCCGGATCTACGACGTGTTCCCGGTCCCCGACCTGACCGAGATCCAGACCCGCAGCTACGAGCGGTTCCTCCAGGCCGACATCCCGGCCGAGGAGCGCGCCGACAGCGGGCTGGAAGGGGTCTTCCGCGAAATCTTCCCGATCGAGAGCTACGACAAGACCCTCAAGCTCGAATACATCAAGTTCGACCTGGGCAAGCCGCGCTACGAGCCCGACGAGTGCCGCCAGCTCCGCCTGACCTACGGCCGCCCGCTCCACGTCTGGCTCCGCCTGAACAAGGGCGAGACGGCGATCGAGGAGTCGGTCTACCTCGGCGACATGCCGATCATGATCGGCGGCGGCGAGTTCATCATCAACGGCGCCGAGCGCGTCGTCGTCAGCCAGCTCCACCGCATCCCCGGGCGTCGACTTCGTCGTCGAGATCGAGGCCGGCGACCGCAAGCTCCACGCCTGCCGGGTCATCCCCGAGCGCGGGAGCTGGATCGAGCTCCAGGTCACCAAGAAGGACACCCTGGGCGTCCGGATCGACCAGTCGGGCAAGTTCTCGTCGATGACCCTGCTCCGCGCGATGAGCCCGCAGTTCTCGTCCGACGAGGCGATCCTCGCGGCGTTCTACGAGACCGAGACGGTCGACACCGGCGATCCCAAGGCCGCCGCCAAGCTCGAAGGCCGGATCGCCTGCGGCGACGTCGTCGACCCGAAGACCGGCGAGGTCCTGATCGAGAGCGGCACGACCATCTCCAAGACCTCGGCGCAGGTCCTGGCCGACGCCAAGCTCGGCGACATCGACCGTGCTCAAGGAGACGCAAGGACCCGCTGATCCTCCAGTCGCTCCAGGAAGACCCGACCACCGACCACGAGAGCGCCCTGCTGCGGATCTACCAGCGGCTCCGGCCGGGCAACCCGCCGCAGCTGGAGAAGGCCAGCGAGCTCTTCCACGAGAAGTTCTTCGACACCAACCGCTACCGCCTCGGCAAGGTCGGCCGGTTCCGGATCAACCGCAAGTTCAACCAGACGATCCCCGAGGACCAGATGACCCTGGACCCCGAGGACTACGTCAACGCGATCCGCTACATCCTCAACCTCCGCAAGGGCAAGGGGCACGTCGACGACATCGACCACCTGGGCAACCGCCGGCTCCGCACCATCGACGAGCTGGCCGCCGACGAGCTCCGCAAGGGGTTCCTCAAGCTCCGCCGCACCGTCCAGGAGCGGATGAGCCTGAAGGACGCCGAGGACATGACCCCGCGGTCGCTGATCAACCCCAAGAGCATCAGCGCGGCGATCGAGTACTTCTTCGGCCGCGGCGAGCTGTCGCAGGTCGTCGACCAGACCAACCCGCTGGCCCAGCTCACCCACGAGCGCCGGCTCTCGGCCCTCGGGCCCGGGCGGCCTGAACCGGAAGCGGGCCGGGCTTCGAGGTCCGCGACGTCCACATCTCGCACTACGGCCGGATCTGCCCGATCGAGACCCCCGAAGGGACGAACATCGGCCTGATCAGCTCGCTGGGGATCTACGGCGGCGTCGACGAGTACGGCTTCCTCGTCACCCCCTACCGCGAGATCAAGCACGGCAAGCGGACCGAGAACGTCGTCTGGATGCGGGCCGACGAGGAGAGCGAGGCCTACCTCGCCCCGGCCGACGCCCCCGCCGACGACGCACGGCAAGCTCAAGGGGCCCGCAGGTCATCGCCCGGTACCAGACCGACTTCCACACGATCCCGGTCGACCAGGTCCAGTACATGGACATCTCGCCCAAGCAGATGGTCGGCGTCTCGGCCGGCCTGATCCCGTTCCTGGAGCACGACGACGCCAACCGCGCCTTGATGGGCTCGAACATGCAGCGCCAGGCGGTGCCGCTGCTGGTGGCCGAGCCGCCGATCGTCGCCACCGGCCTGGAAAAGGCCGTCGCGATGAACTCGGGCATGATCGTCAAGGCCCAGCAGGACGGCACGGTCACCTACGTCGACTCGACCCGGATCGTCATCGACCACAACCACATCTACAAGCTCCGCAAGTACGTCGGCCTGAACGAGCGGACCTGCCTGAACCAGAAGCCGGTCGTCGAGGTCGGCCAGAAGGTCAAGAAGGGCGACATCCTCGCCGACGGCGCCGCACCTACCAGGGCGAGCTGGCGCTGGGCCGCAACGTCCTGGTCGGGTTCATGGCCTGGGACGGCTACAACTTCGAGGACGCGATCATCATCAGCGAGCGGCTGGTGAAGGAGGACGTCTACACCTCGATCCACATCGAGGAGTTCGAGATCGAGATCCGCGAGACCAAGCTCGGCCGCGAGGAGTTCACCCGCGACATCCCCAACGTCTCGGAGAAGGCGCTGCGGAACCTCGACGAGAACGGGATCGTCCGGATCGGCACCTACGTCAAGCCGGGCGACATCCTGGTCGGCAAGGTGGCGCCGAAGTCGCAAGAGCGAGCTGACCCCCGAGGAGAAGCTGCTGCACGCGATCTTCGGCCGGGCCGGCGAGGACGTCAAGAACGACTCGCTGGAGGTCCCCTCGGGCGTCGAGGGGATCGTCATCAACACCCAGCGGTTCAGCCGCCGGATGAGCCTGAACGAGGACGAGCGCAAGGCCTTCGAGAAGGAGCTGAAGGACACCGAGGCGGCCGAGAGCGTCAAGATCGCCGACGAATACAAGCAGATGATCAAGGCGCTCGAGGAGGCCGTCGGCGGCCCGGTGATCGACCCGACCACCGGCAAGCCGCTCGGCCGCGAGCAAGGACCCCAAGGAGCTGGCCGACGAGAGCGAGCGGTTCAAGCTCGAGGCGCTCGACCTCCGCAGCCCCGAGCGGGCCGAGGCCGCGCGGAAGGTCGTCCGCCAGTACGGCCCGCGGATCGAGGCCCTGCGCGACGAGAAGGACCGCAAGCTCAACAGCCTGAAGCGGGGCGACGAGCTCCCCTCGGGCGTGCTGCAGATGGTCAAGATCTACATCGCGACCAAGCGGGTCATCTCGGTCGGCGACAAGATGGCCGGCCGCCACGGCAACAAGGGGGTCATCGCCAAGATCCTCCCCGAGGAGGACATGCCGTTCCTGGCCGACGGCACGCCCGTCGAGATCCTGCTGAACCCGCTGGGCGTGCCGAGCCGTATGAACGTGGGCCAGATCCTCGAGACCCACCTGGGCTGGGCCGCGGCCAAGCTCGGGTTCCAGGCGATCTGCCCGGTCTTCGACGGCGCCAGCGAGGACGACGATCCGCCAGTGCCTGAAGGACGCCGGCCTCCCCGAGAACGGCAAGGCCGAGCTCTACGACGGCCGCACCGGCGAGCAGTTCGACCAGCGGGTGACGGTCGGCTACATCTACATGCTCAAGCTCCACCACCTGGTCGACGACAAGATCCACGCCCGCGCCACCGGCCCGTACTCGCTGATCACCCAGCAGCCGCTGGGCGGCAAGGCCCGGTTCGGCGGCCAGCGGTTCGGCGAGATGGAAGTCTGGGCTCTGGAGGCCTACGGCGCCGCCTACATCCTCCAGGAGCTCCTCACCGTCAAGACCGACGACGTCGAGGGCCGGACCAAGATCTACGAGTCGATGGTCAAGGGCGAGAACACCCTCGAAGCCGGCACCCCCGCCAGCTTCGACGTCCTGACCAACGAGATCCGCGGCCTCGGGCTGAACATGCAGCTCGAGAAGAAGCGGATCTGAGCGACTCGGTCGAACTGGTACTTCAATCCCATGGCTCCCATGGACCGATCAGACTCTAACAATCTGATCGGTCCATGGCTTTTCCCAGACCAAACCTGCCGTGGCCTACCGCATCGTCTACGGAACCGACTGCGAGGCTCATCTCCGAGGCCTGACAGCCAGGGAGCGAGCCATCGTCTTCGATACCGTTGATGAACAGTTGAAGCATGAGCCTACGGTCGAGACGCGGAACCGCAAACCTATGCGCCGAATCAATTGGCGCCCTGGGAGCTGCGGATTGGCGACCTGCGGGTGTATCATGATGTTGTGGACTCTCCCGATGCGGTCGTCCGAATCCTGCGCCATCGGGACCAAGGACCGCAACGTCATCCGGATCGGAGGAAGGGAGATTTCGCTATGAAGACCATCGAGATCGGTGAGGCGACGAGCCCCCTGGCTGACTACGTCAAGGGTCGCGCATGCCGAGCCGCTGGTGATTACCGATCATGGGTCCCCGACCGCATTGGTTCTGCCACTGGCCAACGTGGATCTTGAAACGATCGCGCTCAGCACGAACCCCGAGTTCATGGCCCTGATCGAACAATCGCGTGCGCGGGATGCCGAGGGAGGCGGAATTCCCGCGGACGAGATGCGGCGCCGCTTCCTGTCCGACGCGGAGCAATGAACGGCTGACAGCAAAGGCCCCAGTCCCCGAGGACCCGATGGCCCCGCCCCGCGGACGCCCGTTCACGCTACTGGACGCGATGATCCTGGTCGCCGCCACGGCGGTTTGGTTGGGGATCGTGCGGATGAGGTTTTATGATGAGGGCGGATTCCTCCACTTCGCCGCATGATTCATCAGCCGGGGTTTGCCGCTGCTGTCGCCTTGGTTTTCGCGATCGATTTCTCGGGAAGAATATTCTCGTGTCTCCATTTTCACATCCGTGGATGTATAAGTTGAGATACATTAAAATGGTACTTTACTTTTATTTTTCCTGACTATTCCCTCCAGTCACTCGGCTCGTCCGTCGCTGCCGTCTGGGGCGTGATGGCCCTGGGACGTTCGATGCGTCCGGAACGCTCCTGGCTCGATCGCGGCAATCGAGTTCTGGGCGTTCTCTGGGTGTTGCTACTGGTTCTACACGTGTGTGAATCGCAACCTGATTGATCCCGACGAGCCATAGGCAACGCAACCCTCTGGGGACCCGACTCAATGGCGACCACCCATCTCCGCATCGGTCCGGCCGACCAGGGCCGGAAGATGACAATCGATGAGTTCCGCGAGGCCGAGGAAGTCGAGGGCTACCGCTACGAGCTGGCGCGGGGAGTGCTGGAAGTGATCGAGATCCCGAAAACGCCGCATCGGCGAGTGGTGTCGAACCTCTTCACTCTCGTGGCCGTCTATAAGGAAGCCCATCCTGGATTGATTGATTACTTCGGCAGCGGTACCGAGGTCCGCACCTGGATCGCTCGGCTCGACACGGCCCGGCATCCCGATATGGGGATTGTCTTCCATGGCGCTCCGCTTGATGGCGAGGGCGACCTCCAGCCGTTCCTCGTGGCCGAAGTGGTCTCGGCCAGCAGCAAGAAACGCGATTACGAGGAGAAACGCCGGGATTATCTCGAGTACCGGCATCCGTGATTACGGGATCGTCGACCCGCTCCAGCGCCGGCTCACGATGTTGACCCGCCAGGAGCAGGGGGGAGAGACCGAGGCCACCTGGGCGGAACGGGTGTTCCAGGAACTCGACCGGATCGAGAGTCCGCTCCTGCCGGGGCTGAACGTGACCGTGGCGGAACTAATGGGAAATATCTGAGCCCCTGGAACGAATGGGCTGGGGTGCCGAAAAAATTGCCCTGTCAAGCACAAATCTTGGAAAAGGAATCGCGATTGCGTAAGATCACAGGAAGCGACTCCAGCGATGGCGAAGCCCGACGACGGTTGGGCCGCGCCGTCACCCGCGTTCGAGGTTTCCGGCTTGGACAACGTGGAGTCAAGACAGGTCCGGCCAGGGAGGATGCCGGTGTCGGCGTGCGCCCCATTACCGTCCAGGACGGCCGGTTCTAGAACCGCGACGGCTTTCTCCCACCCCCCGGGACGAGAGACCGCCCGCGGCCATCTTTTTTTTTGACCTGGTTTGCGAGCCGAATCGACTTTCAAAACGCCCGCTATCTGATTGACGGATCTGGACGAGATGGTGATTGCGAAGTGAAGCCCGAGGCCGGTCGGCGCAGTCGAAAGACCGCGACCACGACGACGATGCGTCGGGTCGATCCGATCCGGTCCCTTGGGATCAAAATCTTTCACCCCCGAAACCATAAACCCCGCTTCGGCACGGTCTCGATGCGTGCAGAGGAGAGTGTCTCGTGAGCATGGGCGAAAGTGCCTACGATCGTATCAACGACTACGGCGCCGTCAAGATCGGGCTCGCCAGCCCGTACGACATCCGGAGCTGGTCGTTCGGCGAGGTGAAGAAGCCGGAGACGATCAACTACCGGACCTATCGCCCCGAGAAGGACGGCCTGTTCTGCGAGCGGATCTTCGGCCCCGAGAAGGACTGGGAGTGCGCCTGCGGCAAGTACCGCGGGATGAAGTACAAGGGGATGATCTGCGACCGGTGCGGCGTCAAGGTCACCCACTCGCGCGTCCGCCGCAAGCGGATGGGCCACATCGAGCTGGCCGCGCCGGTCGTGCACATCTGGTTCTTCAAGGCGATGCCCAGCCGCCTCGGCACCCTGCTCGACATGAAGACGACCAGCCTGGAGCGGATCATCTATTTCCAGGACTACGTCGTCATCGACCCGGGCGACACGCCGCTCAAGGAGCGCCAGCTCCTGACCGAGGAGGACTTCCGCAAGGCCCGTGAGCTCTACGGCGACATCGTTCCAGGCCGACATGGGAGCCGACGCCGTCCGCAAGCTCCTGGCCCGGCTCGACCTGGTGAGCCTCTCGAAGCAGCTCCGCCAGGAGCTGGGCGAGACCTCCAGCAAGCAGAAGATGAAGGACCTGACCAAGCGGCTCAAGGTCGTCGAGAGCCTGCGCGACAGCGACAACCGTCCCGGAGTGGATGGTGCTGGAGTGCATCCCGGTGATCCCGCCGGACCTTCGCCCGCTGGTTCTGCTCGACTCGGGCAACTTCGCCACCAGCGACCTGAACGACCTCTACCGCCGGATCATCAACCGCAACAACCGGCTCAAGAAGCTGGTCGACCTGAACGCGCCCGAGGTCATCATCCGCAACGAGAAGCGGATGCTCCAGCAGGCGGTGGACGCCCTGTTCGACAACAACCGATGCAAGCGGCCGGTCCTGGGGCTCGAGCAACCGCCCGCTGAAGTCGCTGACCGACATGATCAAGGGCAAGCAGGGGCGGTTCCGCGAGAACCTGCTGGGCAAGCGCGTCGACTACTCGGCCCGTTCGGTGATCGTGGTCGGCCCCGACCTCCGGCTGCACCAGTGCGGCCTGCCCAAGAAGATCGCCCTGGAGCTGTTCCAGCCGTTCATCATCCGCCGGCTCAAGGAGCTGGGCCACGCCGACACGATCAAGTCGGCCAAGAAGATGCTCGAGCGCAAGGTCGAGGAGGTGTGGGACATCCTCGAAGAGGTGATTCACAACCACCCGGTCCTCCTGAACCGGGCCCCGACGTTGCACCGGATGGGTATCCAGGCGTTCGAGCCGGTGCTGGTCGAGGGTAACGCGATCCGGATCCACCCCCTGGTCTGCAAGGGGTTCAACGCCGACTTCGACGGCGACCAGATGGCCGTGCATCTGCCCGCTGTCGATCGAGGCGCAGGTCGAGGCGATGACGCTGATGATGTCCACCAACAACATCTTCAGCCCCGCCAACGGCAACCCGATCATCAGCCCGACCCAGGACATCGTCATGGGTTCGTACTACGTGACGGTCCAGCGCCCTGGCGAGCCCGGCGAGTACAAGAACGAGGGGGGCGTCGAGACCGGCGTGTACTCGGCCCCCAACGAGGTCTTCCTCGCCTTCAGCCAGAAGAAGGTCGGCGTCCACGCCATGATCAAGCTCCGCCTGCCGGGGCACAAGAAGCTTCGGGGCGAGGGAGAGAAGGAGTTCACCCCCGGCATGGTCGTCAAGACCACCGTGGGCCGGGTGATCTTCAACGACATCCTCCACCCCAAGATGCCGTACTACAACATGGCGCTGGGGCAGAAACAGCTTCAGGGCATCATCGCCGACTGTTACCAGCTTCTCGGCCGTCGCGAGACGATCGACCTGCTGGACGCGATGAAGGACCTGGGCTTCCGCGAGTCGACCCGATCGGGCCTGTCGTTCGCCACCGACGATCTGAAGACCCCCGAGTCCAAGCTCGCCATCCTGAACGAGGCCGAGAAGGAGGTCGCCAAGGCGGCGAAGCTGTACCACCGCGGAATCATCACCGAGCAGGAGCGGTACAACAAGGTTCTCGACCACTGGACCCACGCCCGCGAGCGGATCACGACGGAGATGATGGAGCAGCTCCGCAACGACGTCCGCAACGGCGAGGTCTACCTGAACCCGATCTTCCTGATGGCCGACTCCGGCGCCCGCGGCGGTGTCGAACAGATTCGCCAGCTCGCCGGCATGCGCGGCCTGATGGCCAAGCCGTCGGGCAAGATCATCGAGACCCCGATCAAGGCCAACTTCCGCGAAGGCCTTAGCGTGCTCGAGTACTTCAGCTCGACCCACGGGGCCCGCAAGGGCCTGGCCGACACGGCGCTCAAGACGGCCGACTCGGGCTACCTGACCCGTAAGCTCGCCGACGTGGCCCAGAACGTCGTGATCACGATGGAGGACTGCGGCACGTCGCAGGGGATCACCAAGGGGGTCATCTACAAGGGCGAGAAGGTCGAGGTCTCGCTCGTCCAGTCGATCCGAGGCCGGGTCAGCCGGGTCAACATCGTCAACCCGATCACCGACGAGGTGGTGGTCAGCGAGAACGAGATGATCACGGTCGACGCCGCGCGGAAGCTCGAGGACATGCAGATCGAGAAGATCCAGGTCCGCAGCCCGATGACCTGCGAGGCGACGCTGGGAATCTGCCGGCGTTGCTACGGCATGGACCTGGCCACCGGTCAGCTCGTCGAGCCGGGGATGGCGGTCGGGATCATCGCCGCGCAGTCGATCGGCGAGCCGGGCACCCAGCTCACCATGCGGACGTTCCACATCGGCGGCGTCGCCACCCGCGGCGTTGAGGAGAAGGACGTCAAGGCGAAGCGCGACGGCAAGGTCAAGTACGTCGGCATCAACCTCGTCGTCAACGACGAGGGGAAGAAGATCGCCCTGTCGCGCAACGGTGAGATCCAGATCCTCGACCCCAAGGGACGCGAGCTCGAGAAGTACGACGTCCCCGACGGTGCCGAGATGAAGGTCGAAGACGGCCAGATGATCACCCGCGAGCACGATGCTCTGCGAGTGGGACCCGCACAACATCCCGATCCTCGCCGAGGTCGGCGGCAAGATCCGCTACGAGGACATCGTCGAGAACGAGACGATGCGGATCGAGATCGACCCCTCGGGCCACGCCCGCCGGACGATCATGGAGCACAAGGGTGAGCTCCACCCCCAGATCCTGATCGAGGACGGCGAGGGGCACATCCTCGCCTATAACTACATCCCCGAAGGGGCGGGTATCGAGGTCCAGGAAGGCCAGATGATCACCGCCGGCACCCTGCTGGCCAAGACCCCGCGCGAGGTCGGCGGTACCCAGGACATCACCGGCGGCTTGCCCCGGGTCACCGAGCTGTTCGAGGCCCGTCGACCCAAGGAGCCGGCGGTCATCGCCGAAATCGACGGCCGCGTCGAGCTGCTCGAGGAGAAGCGCCGCGGCAAGCGGACGATCGTCGTCAAGAACGAGAGCGGCATCGAGCGCGAGCACCTTGTCCCCCACGGCAAGTATCTCCGGGTCCACGGCGGCGACCGCGTCCGGGCCGGCGACGCCCTCGTCGAAGGGCCGCTGGTGCCGCACGACATCCTCCGCATCTCCGGCGAGGAAGCGGTTCAGCGCTACCTGCTCCGCGAGATCCAGAACGTCTACCGCTCGCAGCGCGTCGAGATCGACGACAAGCACCTCGAGATCATCGTCGCCCAGATGCTCCGCAAGGTCCGGGTCGAATCGGTCGGCGACACCGGGCTGTTGCCTGGCTCGGTCATCGACAAGTTCGAGTTCCGGGGCAAGAACCAGGAACTGATGGGCTGCGTCAAGATCAAGGATCCCGGCGACACCGACTTCCGACAGGGCGACATCGTCCCGGTCGAGCACTTCGAGGCCGAGAACCTCCGGGTCGAGGCGGCCGAGGGCAAGAAGTCCGAGTGGATTCGTCCCAAGCCCGCCGCGGCGAGCACCCAGCTTCTGGGAATCACCAAGGCGGCGGTCCAGTCTGACAGCTTCATCTCGGCCGCGAGCTTCCAGGAAACGACCAAGGTCCTTACCGAGGCGGCGCTGGCCGGCAAGGTCGATTACCTGGTCGGACTCAAGGAGAACGTCATCCTGGGCCACCTCGTCCCCGCCGGCACCGGCTTCAAGGCGCACCAGGAGGCCGAGGTCCGCATCCGCCCCGAGGCCCTTGAAGTCCTCGCCGAGAAGGGCCCCGGCTACAGCCGGTATCCCCGCGAGGAGGCCGCCGCTACCGCCGGCAAGACGGGCGACTGATCGTTGATCTGATCGCGAGACGGACAACCGGCTAGGATCGAGGCGTGGAGGGTCGAGGCAAGCTCACCCCCCACGCCTCGTTTCATGGATTCAAGAAACCACGGTGAAAAAACGACGAGAGCATCATGTTTAGATTATAAATTATTACGGTTAATTTCATAACGCAAATTCCTCGTGTCACCGATGCCAATACCGCCGGGGCTCGCCTTGTCCCTTCCCGCTTCAACGCCGCTTGAGCCGCACGCCGGCCACGGATGCAACCATTTTCGATCAAAATCAACCAAATATTAACAATATATCGGCTCTTAAATCAGAGTGTTCTTGGTTTTTTTGGCCAATCTTAACAATTAATATTATATTCAATAATTTCATTTAATTTATATTAAAAATAATATTATCATTAAAATGAATTATTTCGACATTACGAATAATTAAACCCGCCCACCGGACCAGATTCGCCAGAAATTGCTTGTGGAGTCGAGCACGACCCCGACGGGGCGGTTCGGGGCAGGGGGAGTGGCGGATGGGATCAGTCGCGGGCAAGCAGGGCTCGGACCAGGGCGTCGGTCGCCGCCGCCCATCGATAACGGCCGGCGATCTTCCGGCCGATATCGATCCGGCGGAGACGTTCCTCCTCGTCGTCGAGCAACGCGCGAAGCGTGGACTTCGAGCGCAGTCGTCGCTGTCGGGATCGAAGTACCAGCCGGCCGTGCCGGCGATCTCGGGTAGAGCGGTCGAGTCGGCCAGCGCGACGGGAGTGCCCTGCGCCATCGCCTCGACGGCGGGAATGCCAAAGCTTTCGCAGAACGAAGGGAAGACCAGGGCCACCGCCTCAGCGTACGATGCGCGGAGCGCGGGGCCCTGTCGATAGCCGGGCAGGCGGATCAGGGCCGTCGATCCCGCCGCGTCGATCGACGCCTGGAGAAGAGGCATCTGGTCCTCGGACCCGGTGCCGAGCAAGACCAGGGCGAGATCGCCGCGGGCCACCTCGGGCAACCGCGCCGCGGCCCGGATCAGGCGGGGCAGGTTCTTCCGCGGCTGGAAATTGGCCACCGAGATCAGGTACGGCACCCCCTCGGGAAGTCCCAGGTCGCGCCGGACGGCCGCCCGCTCGCGCGGCTCGGCCGGGCTGAAGAAGAGATCGTCGGCGGCGTTGGGGACCAGGGCCACCTTGTCGTGACAGGCGGGGAAGTTTTCCAGGAGCCTCGCGGTGTTGTAGTCGGAGACCGAGAGCACCAGGTCGGCCGCGTCGAAGATCCGCCCGAGCCGGTGCCGCATCCGCGGTCCATACGGCCCCTGGAGGTTTTGCAGGACATCATGACTGGTCACGGCCCGGCGTGCCTTGCGGGTGACGACACCATACTCCGACGGGCAATAGACCCAGTCGACTGGCCCCGACCAGTGCTCCACCGTCGGCCACGCGGCATGGCGCCACCATCGGAGCCAGTGCCGCATCGCCAACGGCAGCTCGCGGCGGGGCAGGTCGCCCATTGATCGCCAGAAGTCCAGCGCCTCGGGCTGGGTCATCCGGCCCGCGATGAGCGTCAGCCCGACCTCAGGCCGCCCCGCCAGTTGCTCGAGCTGCGCCAGGGCATGCCGTGTCACCCCGGTCGGGTTATGGCAGCCGTCGAGGTCGTAGACCAGAGCGATCCGGAGCCGATCGCGGGCCCCGGGGTTGCACCTCGACGCCCACCCTGCCATCAACATCGTACAATTTGTCTTCCGGTTCCGGCATGGGTCCTGATTCGCCACCTTTGTGAATTCGAAAGGCGAATCGTAGGGAAGGAAGGGCAGGCGTGTCAATTCCTCGGCTTGACACGGCCGACCAACACGGTACACTACTTGCTTCGGCATCGACCCGCCGGCGTTGCCTCGTTGCGCGGCGCAGGGAGCGCCGAAGAGAATCCCAGATGAAGAGCGGCTCAGCCAGCCAAACAGGGGTCGCTGGCCAGGGTGCTTCTTCCGGATACGAAATTTGACGGAAATTGTGCCCAGGATTCGCCCCGGCAGGGGATCGCCGGGGTGCAGGGAACCATTGACACGATCATCATGCCCACGATCAACCAGCTCGTTCGCAAGCCGCGCCGGCCGGTCGTCTACAAGACGAAAAGCCCGGTGCTCGAAGCGTGCCCGTTCAAGCGTGGGGTCTGTCTTCAGGTCAAGACGATGACCCCCAAGAAGCCGAACTCCGCGCTGCGCAAGGTGGCGCGCGTCCGGCTCTCCAATGGCAAGGAAATCACCGCCTATATCGGCGGCGAAGGGCACAACCTCCAGGAGCACTCGATCGTGCTGGTCCGCGGCGGCCGTGTCCGCGACCTGCCGGGCGTGCGGTACCACATCGTCCGCGGCGTGCTCGATAGCCTGGGCGTTGCCGACCGGAAGCAGGCCCGCTCCAAGTACGGTGCTCCCAAGAAGGGCGCCGCTGCCGGCCAAGAAGAAGTAAGTCAACCGAACGCATCGCGACCTTTTGCATCGCGCATCGCATCGCATTACGATCGCGATCACCTCGTGCGAACTCGAACGGATCGGATTTCGATTTCAGGACGCCCGTACATGGCCCGCAAGTTCACCGCCAGCAAGTCTCAGCTTCGACCCGACCCGCGGTACGGCTCGAAGCTGGCCAGCAAGTTCATCAACTGCCTGATGCACGACGGCAAGAAGAGCGTCGCCCAGGCCGTCTTCTACGACGCCATGGAGCTGATCGAGCGCCGGCTTCAGAACGATAACCCGATCGATGTCTTCACCCGCGCGGTCGAGAACGTCAAGCCGATCATCGAGGTTCGCTCCAAGCGAGTCGGCGGCGCCACGTACCAGGTGCCGATGCAGGTCAACAAGGTCCGCCAGCAGACCCTCTCGATCCGCTGGATCCTCATGGCCGCCCGCGAGAAAAAAGGCCGGCCCATGGCGGTCAAGCTCGCCGACGAACTGATGGCCGCCTATAACCGTGAAGGCAACGCCATCACCCGCCGCGAGAACGTTCACCGGATGGCCGACGCCAACAAGGCGTTCGCGCACTTCGCGTGGTGAAACGAAACGCAATCCCGGACCTGGAAAGGTCCGGGATGATGCCGGGGAAGCAGGAGTCGCTGACATGCTCCTGGAACTGGCTGTCGGCGACGCCTACGGCGCGGGGTTCGAGTACGCCTCGCTCGACCTGATCGGCAAGCACAACACCGCCACGCATTACGTGCAGCACCCCAGGCACACCATCCGCCCGGGGTGTTACACCGACGACACGCAGCTGAGTCTGGCGATCGCCGAGTCCCTTGTCTCGGGCGAGCGCTGGACTCCGCCCAACCTGGCCCACCGCTTCGTCGAGGTCTTTCAGCGCGACCCGCGTCAGGGCTACGCACGGGGCTTTTATGCGTTCTTGCAAGAAGTCCGCGACGGCGACGATTTCCTCGCCCGCATCCGTCCCGACAGCGACAAGAGCGGTGCGGCGATGCGCGCACACCGCTCGGCGTGCTTCCCAACCTCGGCCAGGTCATCGATCGTTACCGGGTCCAGGCCGCCCTCACGCACAACACCCCCGACGGCATCAACGCCGCCCTCGCCGCGGCGATCATGACCCACGATTTCTGCTACAACCTCGGCCCCAAGGACCGCCTTGGCGCCTTCCTGGAAGGTCACGTGCCCGGCCCCCCTCGTCCGTTCCCTGGATCGGCAAGATCGGCCCCAAGGGATGGATGAGCGTCCGCGCAGCGGTCACGGCCGTGGCCCGAAACAACCCGATCAGTGACTTGCTCATCGACTGCATCGCCTTCACGGGCGATGTCGACACCGTGGCTACCATCGCCATGGCGGCGGCCTCCCACAGTGTCGAGTACGAGCAAGACTTGCCCGAGAATTTGACTCTGACGCTCGAAAATGGCGACTTCGGACGGGATTACCTGACGGCCCTCGATTCGCAGCTCATAACACTTTAGAGCTAACACCTCGCCTCATCGCTTCGGATCTCCATCAGCCTGGGACCGAGCAAGGAGACACACTCGTTGCGACGGCCCGGCCGGGGGGCTAGCATGTTCGCGTGATGGTTTTATGGATTTCGGAGTGATCCCCGCCCGGATTTTCGATCGAGGAGGACTCGGCATGAGGAACTCCCGCGGCTTGCTGCTCCTGATCCCTGGTCTGCTCGCCCTGACGGTCCCCGTGGCAGGGCAGTCGCCTTACCAGCAGCCGCCCCAGGATGTCGTGGCGATTCTCGATGCGCCGCCACCGCCTCAGGCCATCGTCAGCCCGGCGCGGGATGCGATGCTGCTGGTCGAGAGGCGGTCGTATCCCTCGATCGCGCTGGTGGCCGGGCCGGTGCTCCGGCTGGCGGGTGTGCGGATCAATCCACGTGTCGGTTGCACCCAGCGGTTCACGCAGACAACCGGGATGACCATCAAGCCGCTCAGCCCTGCCGATGCCCCGGCCCGTCGCCTGGACTTGCCCGAGGGTGAAGCGTTCCACTCGCCTCACTGGTCGTTTGATGGCAAATCCATCGCGCTGGCGCGTGACGTGGAGGATGGGGTCGAGCTGTGGGTGGCCGATGCATCGAATGGACGGGTGAAGCTCATCCCGGGTGCCCGGCTCAATGATGTGCTGGCCAGTCCGGTCGCCTGGCTGAGCGACAACCGGCACCTCCTCGCTGTCCTCATTCCCGAGAACCGTGGTCCGGCCCCGCCCGAGCCGAAGGTCCCGATCGGTCCCAACGTACAGGAGAGCACCGGCCGATTGAGCCAGATGGCGACGTTTCAGGACCTGCTGGCCAGCCCTCACGACGAGGATCTGTTCGAGTATTACGGGACCAGTCAGGTTGCTCGCATCGACACCGTGACCGGCAAGATTGAGCGGATCGGACCGGCCGGGCTGATCACCCGAGCCGAGGCCTCACCCGACGAGAACTACCTGCTCGTCGGTACGGTCCGCCGCCCGTTCTCGTACCGCGTCCCTTACAACGACTTCGCGCGCAAAACCGAGGTGTGGGACAAATCCGGGCGCTCGGTTGCCGTGGTGGCCGACCTGCCGATCACCGACGACATTCCCCGCCAGGGAGTGCCGACCGGTCCGCGCGGGATCGACTGGCAGCCACTGCATCCGGCCCGATTGCTCTGGACCGAGGCGCTCGACGGCGGCGACCCGTGCGCCAAGGTCCCCCATCGCGACACGATCCTGGCGCTCGACGCGCCGTTCACCGAGAAGCCTACCGAGGTGTTGAAGATTCAGCACCGGTTCGCCGGCTTCCAGTGGATGCCTGAGCCCGACCTGGCGCTGGTCTCCGAGATCGACCGTGACCGGCGCTGGCGGACCACGGCGCTCGTCGACCTGACGAAGCCCGAGGCGTCGCGGCGGGTCCTCTTCGACCTGAGCGTCAACGACGCGTACCACAATCCCGGGACACCCGTCACCAGGGTTCGATCCGACGGGGTCCGCACGATCCTCCGGGACGGCGATGCGATTTACCTGGCCGGCATGGGAGCCGCGCCCGAGGGCGCGCGGCCGTTCCTCGACCGGATGGATCTCCAGACCGGTGCCAGGACCCGCCTGTTCCGTTGCGCCGAGCAAACCTTCGAGAACCCCCTGGGCTTCGTGGGCGACTCGCGTGAAACGATCCTGATCGAACATGAGACCAGGACCGATCCACCCAACGATTTCACGATCAATCTCGCTAACGGACGGCGGACAAAGCTGACCGACTACCGCGATCCGGCGCCCAGCTCAGCGGGCTGAAAAAAGAGCTGATCTCGTACAAACGCGACGACGGCGTCCCGCTCTCGGGGACGCTTTACCTGCCGCCCGACTACAAGGAAGGAACCCGGCTCCCCTTGATCGTCTGGGCCTATCCGCTCGAATACAGCGACCCCGACACCGCCGGCCAGGTACGTACCTCGCCCTACACGTTCACGCGATGGGTGGGCCCGTCGCCTCTCTTCTTCGTGACTCAAGGTTACGCGGTGCTCGACAACGCGACGATGCCGGTCGTGGGCGACCCCGAGACGATGAACGACACGTACATCGAGCAGATCTCGGCCTCGGCTCGCGCCGCGATCGAAACCCTGGACCGGCGAGGGCTCATCGACCCGAAGCGGGTCGGCGTCGGCGGTCACAGCTACGGCGCCTTCATGACCGCGAACCTCCTGGCCCACACCGACCTGTTCGCCGCGGGCATCGCGCGGAGCGGGGCCTACAACCGCTCGCTCACACCGTTCGGCTTCCAATCCGAACGCCGCAGCTACTGGGAGGCGACCGACCTGTACCTGAAGATGTCGCCGTTCACCTTCGCCCACAAGATCAACGAGCCGATCCTGCTGATCCATGGCGAGGCCGACAACAACTCGGGAACCTTCCCGATCCAGTCGGAACGCCTCTTCCAGGCCATCAAGGGCAACGGCGGCACCGCGCGGCTCGTCATGCTCCCCCACGAGAGCCACGCCTACCGTGCCGAGAGTCGGTCCTGCACGTTTTGGCCGAGATGATTGCCTGGGCCGATCGCCATGTCAAGAACCGTGGCGACACTCACGCCTCGTCCGGACATTAAACAAGGCAACTCGTAGCCGCATATATTTACATATCAAAATCGATAGTCCGTATGCTCCCCGAACGGCCGATGATTCTCCTCGTTCCGGGCCGGTGGGTTGAATTCGCTAAGCGCCCGCCTTGCTTCAGGGAGCAAGGACGCAAGGACGATCCCGCTCCTTCCCGATGAGGCCACCCCCTTGTTCCGGCGTGACCGCGTGGAGATCATCGTGGGGTCCACGCCCTTGAAGGAGAAGGACCATTCCCGTGGGATGGTCACGAACCGATTGCCCTCATCAAGGATCTTCAGGATGACGTCCATGAGAACGCAGCTTTCTCTCGTCGCCCTTCTGTCGGTCTCGCTCGCGACCGTGGTCCATGCCGACGACTGGCAGCCGGATCCTGGTTTCCGGAGCCTGTTCAACGGCCGGGACCTCAGCGGTTGGTGCTTTCGCGCCAAGGTGGACCGTAAGTCCCCCAGGGTCGGCGACGTCACCGAGAAGTTCGACGGCAAGACCGAGTCGAGCGATGCCGGGCGGTACTCGGCCCGTGATGGCATCCTCACCGTGAACTTCCCCAAGGGCCAGGAGCGGCTCGTCGCCCAGCTTTACACCGTGGAAGAGTTTCCCAAGGATTTCACCCTCAAGCTCGAGTTCCGCGCCAGCGTCAACGCCGACAGCGGCATCTTCATCCGCAAGCCGCAGCTCCAGTGTCGCGACTACCCCGTGGCCGGCCCCTACAAGGATCTGAAGAAATACAAGCCGCAGGACTGGAACCAGATCGAGGTCGTGGTCAAAGGGGGCGTGGCCCGTTGCACCTGCAACGGCGAAGTTCTGGAATCCGAGTTGATGGTGCCGGAAACCGGCCCCATCGGTCTCGAGGGCGACCGCGGCCAGATGGAGTATCGTCACATCCAGATCAAGTAAACCGTGACTGCGACTTCGGTAAGGCGACCTCGGGCGATCCGATGGTTTTGCTCGGCTCCATTTCCAACTGGATATTGCCAGGTTTCTCAACGAGTTCATGGGGGCTCGAGGCAAGGTCGTCAAGCCCGAGACGGCCCGGCTGATGATCAGGAACCACAATCCGGCGGGACTCACACCACGGGGGCTGGGATTTGCTGTTGGCAAGGACTCCGGCAGTCCCGGATGTTCGGCGCAAACGTTTGGCCATACCGGCTCAACAGGCACGCTCTGCTGGGCCGACCCGGCGAGCGACACCGTTTGCGTCGTGCTCACCTCGCTGCCCAGGCCTCGCGGTGAAACCACACCCGCGCGAGCTCGCGGCAGAGCAGGTCGCAGCGGCCGCTCGCCTCTGATCAATTAATGACGACATCCCGGCGCCTGGATTCCAACCCGGCGCCGCGATCGTTCATTCCATTCAACTCAATGCTTATGCGACACCACGACCTGTTGCGTGGTCGGCGGGAGGGCGTGGAATTCGCTGCGCGGGAACCCGGCCCGGGCGAACATGGCTTCGTATTCCGCGAACGTGTAGGCGTCGCCGCGGGCCGTGGTGGCGAGCATCACCAGCGCGAAGGTGGCCGTCGCTGGCGGCGTGATCCGATCGGGCTCGGGGATGAAATCCAGCGTCAGGGCGCGGCCGCCCGGCGCGAGGGCGGCGTGCGACTTGGCCGCTAGCTGTTCGCAGGTCGGGATGTCGAAGTGATGCAGGAAATTGGTCAGGAGCACAATATCGTACGGGCCGCCCCAGTCCACGTCGAAGGCGCTGCCCGGACGCAAGGCATACCGCCCGGCCACACCGGCCCGACGCGCGTTCTCTTCCGCCACCGCCAGCACGTTCGGCCAATCGAGCGCCGTGACGTGGGCCTGGGGATAGCGATTGGCGATCGTGATGCCGAACAGGCCATGCCCCGCGGCGACGTCGAGCACGCGAAGTGGTTGCCCGGTGTCCCCGCCAACCAGGTTCGCGAGCAACTGGGCCGGCATGTGCATGAGCGGAGCCATCGCGCGGGCGAACTCGACCCAGACTGGGTTGTCGTAGGAGACCGTCCCCTCGTCGGAGATGGCCGTCCCGCCCCGCCGCACGGCCGCCGTCAATTGATGAAAGCTCTCCCTCAATTCAGGCGAGAGCATGAACCTCACCGCGCCGCCCAGATAGGCAGGTGACGCGCGATCCAGGAACACACGCGCATCGTCGGTGAGCTCGTAGCGGTCGCCGTGCTTGTGGAGGAAACCGAGAATGGTGAGATAGTCCGCCAGGATGCGGATGCCCCGAGGAGCAGCCTGGCAGGCCTCGGCCAGCTCGGTCGCCGTCCGCGGTCCCGCCGCCATGTGCGAGAACAGGTCCAGCTCGATGGCCGCCCGGAGCGCCTCCGTACGCTGGTAGGCGCTGATCGTATCGAAGAACAACGCGGGAGACGGTCCCTGTGTAGCCATTGCGTATCCCTACCCGAATGATCCTGAAATCAAGCCCACGGTTTCGGAGCGATCATACGCCAGCGGCGAGTCCGCGAGAACCCTGGAGTGTTGCCGGGTTGTGCCATGACCATAAAGCCGAAATCGTCAGCTTGACGTGCAAGCTGGCCGGCTAACGGTCGGGAAAGGCCGTCGACTCACCAACCCGCATCTGACGGCTTACGGCCCAAATTCGTGCTTTGGCCGCGGCGATGAAGGTGCGGTGGGCAACGACTTCTACCTCGACCTCACGCCCAAGGGCCGTGCTGAGAACGGCCCCCACCACAACCTGATGGACTGGGTGGGGCACCACGGCAAGTATGGCTCCGACGGTTTCGTGGACGCGACCAGCATGTGTGTCGCACCGGCGCGGTCACCTACGAGGTGCGGACGTGAACGGCCGCGGCTGCGCGACCGATACGAAACTGCCGGGAGGCGTCAAGGGGGCTGCAGCAACGCGGCTCCCTTGCCAGTCCAGCGTCGGTCTCGCCGGATGGATCGTTCCAGGTACGATCCTGGCGATCATGCCGAAGTGCCCGGTCTGCCTTGCGGCTTATGTGGCCGTCGGGACCGGACTCGCGCTCTCGGCCACGGTCGCGGCTTCGCTGCGGTTGGCGCTCATTGCCCTGAGCATCGCATGGCATTCCTACCTGACAGTGAGAAGAATCTGTTCCGCTGTTGCCGCGGCCTTGTCACCCCGGGGACGCTAGCGCCTGACGGCGCATCGGGCGGCGGTGACGGCGAGCTAGCCACGCAGCATTCAACGTCCCGCCGCCATCTCGACGAGCCCGGAAACCGTGTTGATGTTGCGCGCCGTTCCGGCGCTGGCGGCAGGGATCTTGAGTCTGGAACGGCCCATATTCTCACCATAACGAACGTAGATCTCGCGTTTTCCGAGCCGGACTTCCTCGTCATCCCTGCCGGTGATTCGCTCCAGGGAATCGCCGGGCGGCGATTCGTCCAGGAAGATGGCCACCGTCCGGTTGGCCGGCGCATCCGGGAACGGGTTGCTCGCAAGAACCTCCGCCATCTCGGCCGCCGTGCGCGTGAGCACGCCGACGGCCTTCCCGGCGTACGCTGCCAGGGCGGTTTCCAGCGTGGTCTTGACCTGCGCTTCCGTCATTTCGCTTTCGAAGACGACGTTGCCGCTGGCGATGTAGGTCCGGACGTTGCGGAAACCCGCCTTCTCGCACAACGCCTTGAGATCGCTCATCGCCAGCTTGCCGGTGCCGCCGACATTCACGGCTCGCAGGAGTGCCACGAACACGGTCCTCATTCCATCGCCCCATTCGCCAGCGTCCAGAAGTCGGTGAAGACCTTCGGCGGTTCGGGAGACTCCATCATGCGCTGAGTGAAGAGGATGCCGATTATCCCCTCGGCGGGATCGACGTAGGCCGTCGTGCCGAACCCGCCGGTCCATCCGAATCGGCCCAGGGTGTGGAAGATCTGCGCGCGGTGGAAATCGACCGCCATCCCGAAGCCCCAGCTCGAATGCGACCCGAAAAAGAGCTCCGACCCTGCGCGTTGCTCGGGCGTGACCTGATCCGAGGTCAGCGGCTCGGCGCACCAGGCGCTGTTTGTCGGGTCGTCGAACAGCTCCAGTGCATTCGTCCTGTGGCTGAAGAAGTAGAACTCGGGCAGGCGATCGGCCTTCCCGGGCGGCACGTGAAACGACGTGAAGGTCATCATGACGGCTCACGAGCGCAACGAGGCCGGGCAACTCCTTGCGTTCGACATGTCCCGACAACACCCGTTGCATCCGCTCGAGACCGTGCTTCGAAAGACCTGGCATGTGCGTTCAGCTCCCCGTGCTCACGCGACACTTCGATTTTCTCGTGCCCGCCAGTCTCGATCGACCCGACTGCGCCGTTCATTCATCCCCCGAAGGCCCATACATTCCCGGGACCGGGATGTCATTCAGCCGGAGGTAGACGCAAAGGTGGGCCCGGTGGTGCATCAGGTGATTGAGGACCATGGTCCGGACCACCGCCGCTCGCGGCATGGTGAAGATCGTCTGCCCCGCTTGCAAAAGCGACCAGGGGCTGCCCATCTCCTCGTCCTTGACCTCCGTGATCGCCTTCCGCGCAGCCGAAACGTTGCGGTCGAACAGCTCGAGGATTTCCTGCCGGCTGGTCAGCTTCGGAAACATGCGACTTTCGCCGCCGATCGGCGCGAGATCGAGAGAGGGTGTGGTCAACACCATCACGAGCCAGTTCGGGATGTCCGCGACGTGATTGGCGTTCCAACCGATCGTGTGAGACCTGGGGTGTGCCTGCCAGTCGAGCTTGTCGTCCGGGATCCGCTCGAGCACTTTGCGGGTACTGGCCATCTCCCGATCGAACTCAGGGAGGATCGATTCGACGTAGGACATGGGTAACTCCGTTCGAGAAGGGTCTCATTCCCGGGCACGACTGTCCGCCCGTGGATTGGAACCAAGTATCGGCAGTTTGTCAACACCTGTACAGTCATTGTGAAGACAGGCCGGCGCGGTCATCGCGTCTCGTATGATACGGGTCGACTTTAATGTTTCTAAAAATGATCGATATGGTAATCGTGGGGAACTTGCGGCGGTTGCCAGTTGAACAACGGCCACAAATAGGCGCTGCCGCCGAGGGCTTGATAGGCGTTCACGACGGCAGACAGTTGCTCCCTCTTGGTCTCGATCAAGACCCTTCTCGCGCTCCATGAGGTCGCGCTGGGCGAAAAGCACGTCCATGTAATCGACGCGTGCATTCTGAAAAAGGCTGTTGGCGGCTTCGACCGAGGCCTCGAGCGAATGCAACTGCTGCTTCTTGATCTCGATGCTCTTGCCGTAGTTCTCCACCATGGACACGCGGTTGATCACCTCGGTGAAGGCGTTGAGGACGACGCGCTGGTAGTTGTAGACGGCCTGCAATTGCCTGGCGTTCGCGTTGAGGTACTCGGCCTGGATCGCTTTCCTGTTGATCAACGGCGCGACCAGGCCGCCGGCGATATTGCCAATCAAGGCTTCCGGAGTGAGGAGCAGATACCTTGGGTTGAAGGCCTCGTAGCCAACGCCGCCGTTGATGATCAGCGCAGGAAAGAAGCGGGCCCGGGCGACCTTGACGTCGAGCCCGGCAGCCGCCAGCTCGCGCTCGGCCTGGCGGATGTCGGGTCGGTTCTGAAGAAGCTGCGAGGGCACTCCGACGCTCAGCGCGTGGAGGGTCAGATCGAAGAATTGCTCAGATCTGCGTTCGACAGGCTGCGGGAAGCGACCGAGGAGGAAGTTGATCCGGTTCTCGACCTGGATGATCTCCTGATTAACGATCAGCTTTTCGCTCTGGTTCTTGCGGACCTCGGCCTGGAAACGCTGGACGGCCAGTTCGGTGCCGCGGGCGGCTTCCTTCTGGGACCTGGCGACCTGAAGGCTATGCTCCTGTAGCTCGATGGTCGAGATTCAGGTTCTCGATCCGTTTGTCGAGCGCCATGAGCGTGTAATAATTCTCGGCAATCTCCGCGACCAGACGGGTCACGACGTAGGTCCGCCCGTCGATGGTGGCGAAGTAGCGCAGCGCCGCCGCGTCCCTGGCATTCCGCAACTGCCTCCAGATGTCGATTTGCCAGGAGAGGTTGGCGGCCATCAGGAAACTGGGCAGCGGATTGGGCAGGAACTTCCCTGGGAGAAACGGGTCGTTGGTTATCGTGGTTCCTTCAAGCGTGTACTTGCTGTATTTGTTCAGCCCCGCGCCGGCCCCGAGACTGAGGAAGGGAAGGTACGTCCCTCGCCGCGCCAGGACCTCGTTACTGGCGATCTGGACGTCCTCAGCCAGGATCTTCAACTCCTGATTGCCGACCAGGGCCTGGTCGATCAGGCAAGTCAGCAGCGGATCTTCGAAGAACTCCTCGATCCGGACCTGGGCCGAGTTCTCCGTGGTGGTCGGATCGCTGGCATCCGGCGGCATGCTCGGTCCCGGATCCGGCCGACGGAGAGCGGGGATTCCGCAGGACGGCAGAACCAGCAGGAGGGTGCAAGCGATCGCGATCGCAATCGCATGCTTCCTAGGCTTCGTGTCCCACAACCTCACTGATTGGTTCATCCGCCTCGTCCTTGAGGAGGTAGCGCTTGTCGGCAATCTTACCGAAGATGTAATAAAGGCCGGGAATGACCAGGACCCCAAGCAAGGTGCCCACGAGCATCCCGCCGACCGCGGCGGTGCCGATGGTGCGGTTTCCGATCGCCCCGGGGCCGGTGGCAACGACCAACGGAAGGAGACCGGCGATGAAGGCGAAGGAGGTCATCAGAATCGGCCGGAAGCGCAGTTTTCCGCCTTCGATGGCTGCCTCCACGAGGCTCAGGCCCTCCCGGCGCCGTTGCACCGCGAATTCGACGATCAGGATCGCGTTCTTGCCGAGCAGACCGACCAGCATGACCAGACCGATCTGGGCGTAGACGTCGTTGGACAACCCCATGACCTCCAGGAACAGGAAGGAGCCGAAGATCCCGACCGGCAGCGACAGGATCACTGCCAGCGGCAGGATGAAACTCTCGTATTGCCCGACCAGTACCAGATAGACGAAGACGACGACGATCAGGAAGATATAAACAGCCAGGTTCCCCTTTTTCGCCTCGTCATAAGAGAGGCCTTCCCAGCCGATGCCGTAACCGGGAGGCAGCGTCTCGGCGGCGACCTCCTGGATCGCCTTGATCGCCTGACCGCTGCTGTAGCCGGCAGCCGGCGCACCTTGAATGGCGGCGGAGGGATACAGGTTGTAGCGGTTGATCTCGTTCAAGCCCTGCTGCTTCTTGATCGTCATGAACGAGGAGTAGGGGACCATTTCCCCATGCTCGTTCTTGACGAACATATTCTGCAAATCCTCGGGGTACCGCCGGAACTCCGGCGAGGCCTGGACAAAGACCTTGAAGAACTGGCCGAAGAGGATGAAGCCTTGCTCCCAGGTGCTGCCGACGACGATGGAGAGGTTGTCCATCGCGTTTCCGATCGACACGCCCTTCTGCATGGCCACGTCGTTGTTGATGACCAGCTCATACTGCGGGTAGTTGCTGGCAAAGAAGGTGAACAGGCCCTTCACCTCCTTGCGTTTCGACAGGGCGGCCATGAACTTCTCGGTCACTTCTCCGAGCCGCTGGTAGTTCATCGTGTTCGTCTTGTCGAGGACACGCGTCGGAGAAACCCCCGGCCGCGCCGAAACCCGGGAACCGCGGGCGGCTCGAAGAACTCGAGCTTGACATTGGACATCACACGGCATTTTTCGTCGAGCTCCTCGAATGATCTGCCGCGAGGTCAGCTTGCGGTCGGACCAGGGCTTCAAATTGATGAGACAGGTCCCCGCGTTCGAGCCGCGGCCCTCGGTCAGAACCTCGTAACCGGCCAGCGAGGAGACCGAGGTGACGCCTTCGATATTCTTGGCGATCGCCTGCAGCTCGTGGGACTTGGAGTTGGTGTACTCGAGCGTCGAGCCCGGAGGCGTCTGGATGATCCCATAGATCATGCCCTGGTCCTCGAGCGGGATAAAGCCGGACGGAAGCTGCGTGTTCACAAGGTAAATGGCCGTGCCAAAGCCCATGATGACGAACATGGTCAGCGCGCGGCGCGTGACGATCCGGCGCAGGATCGCCGGCATAACCGCCCGTGACCTTCTCGACGCCACGGTCGAAAAGATGCAGCAGATAGGCCAGCGGCCCACGCTTTTTCACCTGGCCCGTGTGGGGCTTGAGAATCATCGCACAGAGAACCGGCGTGAGCGTCAGGGCCACGACACCGGAGAGAACGATGGACGTGGCCATCGTGAGGCCGAACTGGCGGTAGAAGGTGCCGACCGGCCCGGTCATGAAGGTCACCGGAACGAAGACCGCCGTCATCACCAGGGTGATGGCGATGATCGCGCCGCTGATCTCGTGAACAACCTCCATGGTCGCCCGATAGGGCGAGAGGTGCTTCTCGTGCATCTTGGCATGCACCGCTTCGACCACCACAATCGCGTCGTCCACCACGACCCCGATCGCCAGCACCAGCGCGAAGAGCGTGATCAGGTTGATCGAGAGACCGAGCAACAGCATGAAAAAGAAGGTCCCGATCAGCGAGACCGGAACCGCCAGGGTCGGGATCAGCGTGGAACGCCAATCACCGAGGAACAGGAAGACCACCAGAGCCACCAGCACGAAGGCCTCGAACAGGGTGTGGAGCACCTTATCGATGGAGGCCTCCAGGAACGCGGAGACGTCGTAGGTGACCGCAAAGTCCATGCCCGGAGGGAACGACTCCTCCTTGATCTCCTCGAGCTTCTTCTTGACCTCCTCGATGACGACGGCGGCGTTGGAGCCGGGGGTTTGCTTGAGAACGATGGCCGCCGAGGGATGGCCGTCGATGTCCGAGTAGAGGTTGTAGTACGAAGAGCCCAGCTCGACCTTGGCGACGTCCTTGAGCCGCAGGATCTCGCCATCAGGATTTGCCTTGAGAATGATATTTTCATACTGTTCCGGCTTGTTGTAGCGTCCCACCCAGGTCAGGACGTACTCGACGGTTTGCGACGTCTTGCCCGTCGCCTGGCCGAGTCGTCCGGGCGAACCGATCATGCTCTGTTCTCCCAGAGCCTTCATGACGTCCTCGGAGGACACATTGTAGGCACGCATGCGGTCGAGATTCAGCCAGACCCGCATGGCATACTGGCGGCTGCCGAGAATCGTGGCGGTGCCGATGCCCCGGACCCGCTTGATCTCGGGCAGGATGTTGACGAAGGCGTAGTTGTAAAGGAAATTCTGGTCGACGCCTTCCTGCTGTACTGTAGACGTTCACATACATCAGCATGCTCGTCATGGCCTGCATGACGATGATTCCCTCCCGCTCCACCAGGGGAGGGAGCCTGTTTTTCACCATGGTGATCCGGTTATTCACGTTCAAGACCGCCACGTTCGGGTCCGTGCCCGGCTCGAAGATGATCATGGATCGTTGCCTCACCGGCACTGGTGGCGGCGGAGGCCATGTAGCGCATGTCCTGGACGCCGTTGATGGCCTGCTCCAGGAGAATCAGGACCGAGTCGACCAGGACATTGGCACTGGCGCCGGGATAAGCAACCGTGACCACCACGCTCGGCGGCGCGACGGAGGGGAACTGGGAGATCGGCAGGGTTTTGATTGCCAGCACCCCCAGGAACACGATGATCACCGAGATGACGATCGCCAATGCCGGTCGATAGAGGATATTTGCGAACATGGTTCTGAAATATCGGTTGGGTTGGTTTCGTACCGGAATCGGTTGGGTTGGTTTCCGTACCGGGAAGCGGCCGCTATTCCGCCTTGTTTTTCAGTTGTGCCATGACCTGTTCCGGCGTGACGAAACTCGTATTCCACCTTCTCGCCGTCGTGAACCTGTCGGATCCCCTCGAGAACGATCTTGTCGCCCACATCAAGTCCCTTCTTGATGACGAAGATGTCATCCATTTCGTTGCTGGATGACGATCTCGCGCTGATGCACCACGTCATCCTTGCCGACGACGTAAACGTACCGCTTGTCGAGGATCTCGAAGGTCGCCCGCTGAGGGATGACGATGGCGTCCTTCAACACTCGGTGGATCAACACGGTGCCGGTCTGGCCGTGACGCAGCAGGCGGTCCGGGTTCGGGAAATCCGCGCGGAAGGGGATGTTCCCGGTCTCGTTGTTGAATTTGGCCTCGATCGCGCCGATCTTGCCGGTCTGGTCGAACTTCTGCCGTTCGCCAGCATGAGTTCGATTTTCTGATCGTCTCCTTATCCTGATCCAGGCCGGCCATGTATTCGAGGTAGCGGGCCTCGGGCACGTTGAAATAGACCCACATCAAGCTGTTATCGGACAAGGTCGTGAGGATGTCCCCTTCCTTGATCAGGCTGCCCAGCTGCTCGTGCAGGCGGTCGACGATGCCGTCGAAAGGTGCCGTGACGTTGGTAAAGTTCAATTCGGCCTCCGCCAGCTTCGCCTTGGCCTGGGCCCTGGCCAGTTTGGCCTCGAAGCAGTGCCACCTCATTCTGGGAGACCACTTTGTCCTCGAACAACTTCTTGGTGTTATTGAACTCCAGTTGCGCGAGCTGGGCCTCGGCCAACTCGGCGTCCAGTCTTCGCCTGGTAAAGAATGGGTACGATCTTGAACATCAAATCGCCCTTCTTCACCGCCTGGCCCTCCTTGACCAGGATCTCCTCGAGATACCCGTTCTCCAAGGCACGGACGTTGATGTGGCGCTGCGAGTGGATCTGGCAGACATATTGCTGGGTGATGGTGACGTCCTTGGCCTCGGGGCTGGTGACCACGATCTTATGGCTGCTCCTGGTGGGACTCTTCCTCGTGCTTGTGAAAATACGACCCAACCTTGCCAACGACGTACTCTTTCATCTGCCCGACGCTCGCGCCAACGTAATCCAGAAATGCATATATTTTAGGCGTGTTGAGAGACGGAGAGCTAGCGACCGACATGTTCGAGAACCCCAGGAAGCCGCCGCTTCCAAGCGTGACGACCAGCATGAAGGTTGTGATGGGTCGCCGCACGGCAAAGATGATTGGATTCATGGCCCTGACTGCTCCTGGCCGGTTCGCGGCCGGCCGACAACAACGCTTTTGGGGGAGAATTCTCCGACAGCGATGCCCCTTCTCTCAGGCTGTGAAAGAAACGGGCAAATACACGTCGGAGCACGTACATTCACAAGCATGAAACTTCTGAAAAAAATCTGCACACATTTTCACCAATAGGCGCACGGCAATCGCCCCGGCCTTGCGGCCGGCTGACGAGGGCTCAGGACCTGGGAGAGAGAGGTTCTACAGCGGGGCTTCGCACAAGGGAGGCCAGCACGCAATCCGCGCTGGGACGCCCCTCGACGAGGCCGATCTGCGGCACTGGTGTGTCGGCCGACGATGGGGAACGGGGCGTCAGTCCAACGGGGCAATAACGAGGCCCATCACGGGCCCGCTGGGAGCGCTCAGGTATCCCCCCAATGATCGCGCCCGCGCGTCGCGGACGACAACAGGCCGGGGGAAAGTCTCAGCAGCGGAGCGGTCGGGCCGCGAGCGCAACAGTGAAGCTGGCGAGTTGGGAGTAAGGCCTGGGACGGGGAGAGGGGAGTACGTCAAGGGACACAGAAGCCGGCGGGGATGTTACGGTCAGTTCATCCTCGATGTCGGCGTCCAGCTCGTCCTCGATATCGGACTGGAGGGAGTCCGTATCCCTCAAAGAGGCCCGGACCGACATCGAAAATTGGCCGCTATGCCCAAAGTTGACGACGGCGAAGTTACGCAGGAGGTAGTTGGGAGGGGGAGTTGCCTGGGATCCCCTGGTGGGCCGAATCGGCGAAGTCATCACCGCCACCAGCAGCGCGATGGCTGCCAGTATGCAAACACCATGTTTGACGAAGCGTCCAGCCATCGTCATTTCAGCCCCGGGTACCGGTGAAAGACACCGAGGTATCCTAGGCAAATGGACATCGATCGTCAAGTCCGAAGCTTATAGGCGAATCGCAACGAAGCTCAGGAGGCGGAGGTCTTCCTCGGGGCAGAGGTGCCCCGGAACGATGCTCATCGCGACGAATCGGCCCGTGAACGAGGACTTGCGGCCAAAATCGGGATCGCAAAGGGCCGGCCGCCCGGTTTACCCGCCGGCAGCGTCCCGACTCGCGCTGTGCGGCGCAGCTCGGGGCGTTAAGCTGGAAGGGACCTGGATTCCGAAACTCGACTCGACCGCCTCGGATGGCCTCAACCATGGATAGCAGCGACCCTAGTTCATCGCCCCTGAATTCGATCCGCAACATCGGGATCATCGCGCACATCGACGCCGGCAAGACCACGACGACCGAGCGCATCCTTTACTACACCGGTGAGATCCACCGGATGGGGGATGTGGATAAGGGGTCGACGACGACCGATTACCTCGAGGAGGAGCGCGAGCGCGGGATCACGATCGTCGCCGCGGCGATCACCTGCCACTGGAAGGACGCGACGGGGCAGCCGATCACGATCAACATCATCGACACCCCCGGCCACGTCGATTTCACCGCCGAGGTCGAGCGCTCGCTCCGCGTCCTGGACGGGGCGATCGTGATTTTCTCGGCGGTCGAGGGCGTCGAGGCGCAGAGCGAGACGGTCTGGCGGCAGGCGACGAAGTATCAGGTGCCGCGGATCTGCTTCATCAACAAGATGGACCGCATCGGCGCTGAATATCGAGCGCGTGTTCGACGAGATCGCCGAGCGGCTGGAGAGCCACCCGATCCCCCTCCAGATTCCAATGGGCGCCGGGCCTGAAGGGACGATGGGGGCGTTTCAGGGCCTGATCGACCTGATCACCATGAAGGCCCTGTATTACACGACCGAGGACCTCGGCTCGTCGATCCGCGAGGCCGATATCCCCGACGAAATGCGGCCCGACGCCGAGCTCTGGCGTGAGAAGATGCTCAACGCGCTGGCCGACTTCGACGAGGAGTTCACCGAGGCCTACATGGCCCACTTCGAAGGCGCCGAGCTGACCACCGAGCAGATCGTCGCCGCGCTCCGGCGGGCGACGCTCACCGGCCGGGCGCAGCCGGTCCTGTGCGGGTCGAGCTTCAAGTACGTGGGGGTTCAGCGGCTGCTCGACGCAGTGGCCGCGTACCTGCCCAGCCCGCTCGACAGGCCGCCGATCGTCGGCCACCACCCCAAGAAGGGGACCGAGGTCGTCCGCCACCCCGACCCGAGCGAGCCGTTCTGTGGGCTCGTCTTCAAGATCACCAACGACCAGCACGGCGACCTGTCGTTCGTCCGGGTGTACTCGGGCCAGCTCAAGGCAGGGACGCGGGTGTACAACCCGGGGCGGGACAAGAAGGAGATCTGCTCGCGGCTCTATCACATCCGCGCCGATGAGCGCGAGAAGATCGAGGTCGTCGACGCAGGCGATATCGTCGGCGTGGTCGGATTGAAGGATTCGGCCACGGGCGACACGCTCTGCGAGGCGGCGCACCCGATCTTACTCGAGCGGATCGAGTTTCCCGAGACGGTCATCAGCATGTCGATCGAGCCGGTCAGCTCGGCCGACAAGGGTAAGCTGGCCGATACCCTGGGGGCGCTGGTCGCGAGGACCCGACATTCACCTACAAGGTGAACGAGGAGACTGGCCAGACCCTGATCTCGGGCATGGGTGAGCTCCATCTCGAGATCCTCAAGAACCGGATGACCCGCGATTACAAGCTCAAGGTCCACGTCGGACGGCCGCGGGTCAGTTATCGTGAGACGATCAAGAGCGCCGTCAAGAAGGTGCAAGGGAGCTGCGTCCGCCAAACTGGGGGCTCGGGCCTTTACGCCAAAGTCACGATCGACCTCGAGCCCCAAACCCAGCCGAAGGGCGCGCCCGTTCTTGCGTTTGTCAACAAGCTCAAGGGGGGTGTGATCCCCTCCGAGTTCCTGCCGTCGATCGAGGCCGGGCTGCGCGAGGAAGCCAAGTCAGGGGGCCGAACGGGCTATCCGCTCGTGGACCTCAAGGTCACGCTCATCGACGGCGACACCCACGACGTCGACAGCAACGAGCTCGCCTTCCGCTTCGCCGCCGCCGACGCCCTCCGCAAGGCGGTGCAGGAGGCCGGCTCGGTCCTGCTCGAGCCGATCATGAAGCTCGAAGTCGTGACCCCCGAAGACTACCTTGGCAACATCACCGCCGATCTCTCCAGCCGCCGCGCCCTGATCGACAAGACCTTCACCCGCGGCAAGCTGATGGTCATCGAGGCGCGGGCTCCCCTGGAAAAGATGTTTGGTTACTCGACCGCCGTCCGCAGCCTGAGCCAGGGCCGGGCCAGCTACAGCATGGAACCGCTCGAATACGCCGCCGCGCCCGATAGCCTACTGGAAAGCCTGGCGGGGAATTAAGGCCAGGATACGATCGCCTGACGATCAACGAACCGCGGTGCGGGCAAGCTCCTCGGCCCAGACGCGATCCTCGGGGGCGAGGGGAAGCTTCAGGGGGTTGCGGTAGTTGATCAGCTCGGCATAACGGCCGCGTTCGTAGGCCGTGGTATAGAGTTCGGCGAGATCGATGGTGATGTCCGGATCGGGGCTGAGAAGCGGAATCGGCAGTCGGGGCAGTTGGCGGCGGATTGACCATGCATACGCCTGGCATTCCGGCCAGCGACCGGCCCGGGAAATCAGGGCGAAAGAATCTCCGTGGGGCAGGGGATCTCGCATCGGCAACCGCTGGCCGCCGATCAGCAGGTCGATCTCGACCAGATGGACCGGCTGGAACAGCAGGATCAACCGCCGTTCGTTGTAGGCGCGCGATCCCGGGGCAACCTTGTTGCTCGGTGAGAGCAATTCGATCACGGTCACCACGGAACGATCCGACACGTTGAGGATCTCGATCCGGGCTTCTCGGATCTCTTCAAATCCCAAAAGGCCATGAGTAATGGTCACGGGTTCGAGAGTCGCCGCCGCGGTCTGTGTCGAGGAGGCCGCAACCGGTCGAGGCTGCTCCTTGCCGGAGACCAGGATATCGGGACGGATCGTTGCCTCCTCGCCGGTATTGACCTCCACCAGTCGAACTTGCTCATCCACCCGGGCGATATACGATCTCGGGAGCCGCTCCGCGATCGCATCACAGCAGTAGGTCAGAAATCGGTGGTGGAAATCGGGCCAGAGGCCCTGGCTCTCCAGGTAGGGATCGATTCCGGGAAACGGACTCGGCATGGGCGATCCTCGCGTCAAGGGACTCTTGAGGCTCACTCCCTCGACTCATATTTTACGCCAGGGACGTTCCCCTGCCTAACGGGAAAGCCAGGCTCTCGAGTCGATCTGGCGGCTTGACTGCCCTTCTGGCTGCAGTATGATGAGGCCGTTCGCGGCGTGCGTCGCGGACGCCCTTTCTGTTGCAAATTCCAAAGATTGATCCTGCGGGCGTCTCGTCTCGCTTCCCCCACGTACGTGCCTCACGAGAACGCTTCCGGGACCCATCGAAGCGAGGGAGCCGCCGTGAGCGCATCGCACCTCTTCCTGCCAGCGTGGGCGCGGCAACACGCGCGCGGTCTGATCGCCGTCACGTCTCTGGGGCTCGCCGTCGCCCTGGGACTCGGAATCGCGGGATGGCGCGGAAGTGTGTCGCGAGCCTCGGCCGCCGATGCTGCCGCCGCCCAGCCCCAGGCTCCGAACGAGCCGGTCGGCGCGGTCGATGACGACGATTTGATGAAGTCCGGTGGCAACAACGAGAACTGGCTGATCTACGGCCGGACCTATAGCGCCCATCGGTTCAGCCCGCTCAAGCAGATCAACACCACGAATGTTTCCAAGCTCGTACCGGCCTGGACGTTCCAGACCGGCGTGCTCGACGGGTTCGAGTGCACGCCGCTGGTGATCGACGGCATCATGTACGTCACGACGCCGTGGAACCACGGCTACGCGATCGACTGCAAGACGGGGTCACAGCTCTGGCATTACCAGAAATCGCTCCCCGACAACATCGCGCTGTGCTGCGACGCCGTCAACCGCGGGTTCGCCGCCTGGGGCGACCGGCTCTACATGGCGACGCTCGACGCCCACCTCGTGTGCCTCGACCGCAATACCGGCGAGGAAATCTGGGACAAGCCGATCACGATCAAGGGGGACGACGGCCAGGAAATTCGTGATATCTACAAAATGGCCTACTCGGCCACCGTCGCCCCGCTGGCGATCAAGGGGAAGATCGTCCTCGGGATCAGCGGCGCCGAGTACGGTATCCGGGGTTTCCTCGACGCTTACGACGCCGAGACCGGCAACCGGCTCTGGCGGTTCTTCACCGTGCCGAGCGCCGGGGATGCTTCTCCCGCCGCGCGCAAGGCGCTGGCGACCTGGGAGGGGAACTCGTGGCTCACCGGCGGCGGCTCGGTCTGGGTCACCGGCACGTATGACCCCGAGCTGAATACCCTGTACTGGGGCATCGGCAACCCCTCCCCCGACTTCAACGGCGAGGTCCGCAAGGGCGATAACCTCTACACATGCTCGATCCTCGCTCTGAACCCGGACGATGGTTCGTACAAGTGGCATTTCCAGAACAGCCCTCACGACGTCTGGGATTATGACGGCGTGAACGAGCCGATGCTCGTTGACCTGGTGCGCGACGGCAAGCCCGTCAAGGCCCTGATCCAGGCGCACCGCAACGGCTATTTCTACTGCCTCGACCGCACGAACGGCCAGTTCCTCTACGGCAAGCCGTTCTGCGAGGTGACCTGGACCGACCGATCGAAGGGCGTGGACGGGCTCGATCCCAAAACGGGGCGGCCGTTCGTAAACCCCAAAGCGCAGCCGACCTCGGAAGGTGTGCGCGTGTGTCCCGGCGCCGCGGGGGGCAAGGAGTGGAACCCGATGGCTTATGATCCCGGCACGGGGCTGGCATTCGTGCCCGTGATCAACAACTGCGCCAAATTCACCTCAGGCAAGGCGTTCTTCATCAAGGGGCAGCCCTACTGGGGGAGTTCGCTGACCCTGATCGACAACCAAGCGTCCGGAGCATTGAAGGCGATCGACGCGGCCAGCGGCACGATCCAGTGGGAGGTCGCGACCCGATCGCCGATGGTCGCGGGTGTACTGACGACGGCCGGGGGCCTGGTCTTCACCGGCGACGCCGAGGGGTACTTCACCGCTTACGAGGCGAAGACCGGCAAGGTTCTCTGGAGCTTCCAGTGCGGCTCGGGCCATCACTCCGGGCCGATCACCTATAGCCTCGACGGCCGCCAGTACATCGCCGTCTGCGCCGGCTGGGGCGGCTGGACCGCCGGCTTTGCCGGCGACGGCGCCCCCTGGCTCCGCAACGCCCGCCGCGGCAACACGCTGTTCGTCTTCGCACTGCCCGAGGAGGGACGTTGACGATGCGCTGGCCAGGGCAACTCGGACTGTTCTTGATGTTGGTTACGGTTCCGGCTTCATCAACGATCCCTGCGCGGGGGGATGATGCGGTCACGAAACCCAGACCCCTCACCGTCTGTGCCATTCCCGGCTCGCTGCCGCGGACTGGCCGAGCGGTTGACGGAGCGCCGCGTGGGCTTGATATCGGCGTGATCGAGGCGCTAGGCAAACGGCTGGGCAGGGAGGTTGTTTATCACTGGTGCGCCAGCCCGGATTGCGCCTGGCACTGCCTCCCCGCGGGGCGTTGCGATGTCGTGCTCGGCCAGCCGCTGGGCTCCGGGCCGCCGCGCGGAGTGGCCTGGAGCGTTCCCTATGCGGGAGCGCAGTTCGGGCTGGTCGTGTCTCGGAGTGGATCGTCTGAGGGCGATGCCAAGACCGGGGCTATCCGATCGCTGGCCGATCTCCGAGGCCGCACTGTCGGACTGGTCGCGGGCACGGTGCCGCTCTCCGAGACCGATCACCACGTGAACCGATTTCCCAACCGCGAGGCGCTGCTCGACGGATTCAAAAGCACCGGCTCGACGCCGCCCTGATCGACGCCGACTTCGCGGCGTGGTATCTGCACGAGCACTCCGCACTCGGACAGACGCTGCGTCTGGTGCCCGGCTTCGTCGCCCGACAGCGTTGGAACATGGCCCTGGCCGTTCGCGAGAACGACTCCGCGCTCCTGGTCGATCTGAATCGCGAGTTGGCCCGAATCGCCGAGACGGGGGGCATCCGAGCGACTTATGAGGCGCTTGGCGTCCCCTTCCATGCGGCTTACTCGTTCGATGCTCCGCAGCAGGCCCCACGCGAGGAGTCCGCGAGCGACACTCTGGAGAAGGTCCAGCGCAAGGGCGAGCTGGTCGTGAGCTTCGACCCGGCCAACATGCCCTACTCAAGCGCACGTCAAGGAGAAAAGGACGGTGGCCGACCCGGGTTCGATGTCGAGCTGGCGCGGCGACTGGCCGAGGCACTGAAGGTCCGCCTGACGATCGACTGGCTCAACGTGCAGCACGAAACCCCGCTGGGCGCTTTGCAGGAAGGGCGCTGCGACCTCGTCGTGGGCGAGGCCATCGAGCCCAATGCGGTGGCCGATGACGAGGAGATCGCCGGCAAGTTTCTCTATTCGAAGCCCTATTACGGCACTGGCTACGTCCTGGTCCGTCATAAGAATAAAAATACCAATCAGCGAATTATTCACAAGCTCGACGATCTCAAGGAAGTCGGAGCGCTCCGGCTGGGGGCCGAGGCGGGGTCGCTGGCCGATTACCGGCTGCGCCATCGAGGCCATCTCCGCCGTCTCTTCCGCAACCAGGTCGCCACGCTTCAGGCGGTCGACGCCGGCGCGATTGATTATGCGTACCTCTGGGCCAACGCGGGATGGACCCTTCACGCTACTCCCGAATTCCAGGTCGAGCTCGTGCCCGGCTATGTTCCCGAGGATCGATGGAACGTCGCCGTCGCCTTGAGAAAGGGGGACAACGCGCTAAAGCAGGAGGTGGATGCCGCCCTCGACCGTCTGATTGGCGATGGAACAGTCGCGCGTTTGCTCGAAACGTACCATCTCCCGGCCTTCATACCGTTCGGCGAGTCCGGGACAATGCATCTACCGCATCGGCCGATCGAGCGCGGTCCCGAGCCCCAACTCGAGCGCGTCGAGCGATCGAAAACACCGTACTCGGGCCTGGCACGGGTCCGATCGGCGGGTGAGCTCGTCGTCGGGCTCGATGCCAGCAACCTTCCCTTGTCAACGGCTCATCCCGCGCCTGGCGGGCTCGATCACGAGATCGCCGGCCTGCTCGCGGAGCAACTCGGGGTCTCGCTCCGGGTCTTCTGGGGAATCTCGGCGACACGATTCCTACCCCTCGAAGCTGGCCAGCCAAAAGCTCTGCGACGTGATCCTGGGCGTCATGCCCGACGACCGTTTCGCCGGCCGCGTCGTCTACTCGCGGCCATACCACGTCGCGAGCTATCGACAGGTCGTCCGTTCGGGAACCGCCTCGATCCCCGCGCTCGACTCCGGACCGATCGCGGTCGAGGAGGGCGTGGCGGTCCGCGGACTTCAGGGGCGAGTAGTCCATCCGATGGCCAGCACCGATGCGATCCTGGAAGCGGTCGCCGAGGGGCGCGAGTCGGTCGGCTACGTGATCTCGACCCGCGGCCCCTGGCTGGCCGAGCGTCGGTGGCCGGGCGCCCTGTCGTTCGGTCCTCCCGATCGCGCCGATCGGTTCGGCATCGTGGCCGCGGTGCGAAAGACCGATGGCGACCTGAAGGAGGCGATCGACCGTGCCTGGGATGACCTCGAGCGCTCGGGCCGGCTGGCCGACGTTTTCGCTCGGTGGAAGATTCCGTTCGAATCCGGCCGCGACCTGGCGATGGCGCCGGCCACCGAGCCCGGAGCCAGGCCGGCGGAACCTGTTCCTTCCACTCCCCCTGCCACCGCCATCGACCGGGCGGCCCTGGAGGAAGGACAATCGCTCTTCCGTGGCCTGTGCAGCGGATGCCACGGTGGCGCGGGGCGAGGGGGCAAGGGGCCCGACCTGACCGACAACCGATGGCTGCACGGAGGAACAAACGCCGACATCGCCAACGTCATCCGCAACGGGGTGCCCAAGACGACCATGAAGAAGATGGGCGAGTCGCTCAAAGAACCACAGATCCAGAAATTGATCACTTATATCCACAGCCTGGCGCGCTCGCCCGGCGAGAGCACGTGGAAGCCCTACATGCCCGGCGACCCTCAGATCGGTCGAACCCTCTTCCTCGATCCCAAGGGGAAGGCTCAGTGCGCCAAGTGCCACAGCATCGGCAGCCAGGGGGGGCGAATCGGCCCGGTGCTTGACCGGATCGCCAGCCGGAGGGCCCCGGAGTTCCTCATGGAGTCGATCCTCGAGCCGTCAAAAGAAATCGCCCCCGAGTATGAGAGTGTCGCCGTCGCCACCAGGGATGGTCGCGTGATCACTGGATTGCGCATCAATGAGACAAACTTCAACATCCAGCTTCGCGAGGAGAACGGCCGGTTCCACTCATTTCTGAAGCGCGATCTCGACGAGGTCAAGGTACTCAAAACCTCGCTCATGCCTTCTAACTTCGCCGAGATCCTGACAGTCAAGGAACTGCACGACCTGTTCGCATTTCTGACGACTTTGGAATAATTCGCGCCGGCCCCGCCAAATCTGCTTGGAATCTCCACATTAGACCGTTAATCTGGCGTATGAATGGTCTATCGGACTCTACCCTCCGACGCCTTGCCGACTGCATCCCGACAAGCTACCTCAACCTACTCGCCTCCGGCTCCGTCGGGCACAGTACCAGCTCATTCGCCCCCTTTGGTTTTTCAGGTCAGATCGAGGAGTTTCCCCCCATGAAGACGACGGCGTCCCGACGGCGTGGATTTACCCTGATCGAGCTCCTGGTCGTGATCGCGATCATCGCGATCTTGATCGCGCTACTCTTGCCGGCGGTGCAGGCGGCGCGCGAGGCGGCGCGGAGGAGCCAATGCACCAACAACCTCAAGCAGATGGGGCTGGCGGCCTTGAATTTCGAGTCGACCTACAGCCAGCTCCCGCCGGGCTATGGCCCGACACCGATCTATGATGTACCGCTCTATCCCCGGCCGACCCCACAGGTCCAGATCCTTCCCTACCTGGAGAACGCCAACCTCTACAGCACCTTCAACTTCCAGGACAACCTCAACGAGATCTTCAACTACGGCCCCAAGAACATGAACTACACGGCCGGGATCCAGATCGTCCAGGCGTTTGTCTGCCCCTCCGACCCCTCGACCGCGAAGCTCGGCGGGTTTGTCGGCTACGACAATTACTTCGGCTCGATGGGGGCGACTTCGTGCCCCGAGCTCGGAAACACCACGCCCGGCTCGCAGGAGCCGAACCCGAGCCTGGCCGGCGTCTTCAACGTGACGCTCGATTACAACCAGCCGACCCAGATCAACGGAGCGCCGAACCCCGACTATCAGAAGATCCTGAGCCCGGTGACGCTGGCCAAGATCACCGACGGCACGAGCAACACGGCGATGTTTGCCGAGACGACCCGCTCGACCGCGATCCAGAACACGGTGACTGAAGTCGCGGCCAACAGTCTGCTCAATGTCTACAACCTCTCCAGCGGCTATTCGACCACCCTGGCGGGCGGCTGCCAGTCGATGAGTGGCACCCGGCTAAAGTATCGCGGTCAGGAGTATTACCGCAACCTCCCGCCGACGAGCTACTATGCGCACACGGTGACGCCCAACTCACCGTACTTCGACTGCGCCAATTCGGGGTTCACCTGTGCCCACATCGCCGCGCGGAGCTACCACCCCGGCGGCATCAACGCCGGCTTCTGCGACGGCTCGGTCAAGTTCATCAAGAATTCGGTCAACCCGATCACCTGGCGGGCGCTGGGAACGATCGGCGGCGGCGAGGTGATCAGCGCGGACTCCTACTGAGAGAATTGATTTTTCCCGATGAACACGCGAATCCCGCGATGGGCCGCCAGGCTTGCGAGGCTCATGGCGATCGTGCTGGGAGTGGCGGGCTGCGGCTCCTCGAATGGTCCGCCCACCCCGACTCAACTCGAAGACAGCCGGCTCCGCAACGTCGGCGAACTGTACCGGGTGTACCAGGTGACATACAAGGCGCCGCCGAAACGGCCTCAGGACCTGGCGGCGCTGGCCAATGTCACCCCTTCGGGCTACGAGGCGATCCGTAGCGGCGAGGTCGTCGTCCGGTGGGGGGCGACCTTGCCCGACACGAAGGAAGAGCCCGTGGCGAGCTCGGCGCCGCAGGTCCTGGCGTATCTCAAGACTGTTCCTCAGCAAGGAGGGCCGGTGCTCCTGCTCGACCGGACAACCCGCGAGATGACCGCCGAGGAGTTCAAGTCGGCGACGCTGGCGAAGTCGAATTGACGAGCAGGGCGTCGGGGCCCCCAATCCCGGACGCCGCCACGATCGGCCGGGTTGGATCGATCAACGAGAAGAGCAGAGCACTGACCAGAAGCATCGTCGCGATCGCGAAGAGCGGCAAATGATAATTCTGGGTCTTGCCCACGACCATGCCGAAAAAGATCGTGCAGCAGAACCCGCCCGCCTGCCCCGCCATGTTCATGGCGCCGGTGACAGCCCCCGCGTAGGGCCGGCCGACATCGACGCAGAGGGCCCAGGTCGCCGGCAGCATCAGGTCCATCACCCCGAACGACAGGGCCAGGAACACGACGGCGAGTCGCCTGTCGGCGCTGGCCGCGGCGCCTAGCAGAAGCAGGGCCGAGGCCGACAGGCTGGCCACCCCCACCAGCCGACGCCCGACCTTGAGGCCAAACCGCCGCACCAGGAAATCGCTCAGGTAGCCTCCCGCGACGTTCGCCAACATCCCGAGCACGAAGGGCGCTGATGCATAGAGCTTCATCTCCTGCGCCTGAACCCACGCCCCTTGACCAGGTAGGTGTGCATCCAGGAGAAATAGAACCACGAGCCCCAGGCGTAGCAGCCGTACATCGCCATGATTAGCCAGAGTGATCGACTCCGCAGCAGGAGCGACCAGGGGACGGCCGCGTGTGCGATGCCGGTTTCCTTGGACGAGGCGCCGGCCCCGATTTCGTGGAGCTCATCAACCGTCATCGAGGGATGACCCGACGGCTCGTCGCGATACCACCACATCCACGCCGCCGACCAGACCAGGCCGATGGCCCCGAAGATCCAGAACGAGGCCCTCCAGCCCAGCGCGTCCTGGATCGGCAGCACGACCAGGGGAGCAAGCGCACCGCCCGCCCGGCTCGCGCCCCAGACGAACCCCTGCGCCCGGGCGCGTTCGGCCGTCGGAAACCAGCGCGCGATGCAGCCGGCGATGTTCGGATAAGCCCCGGCTTCTCCGATCCCGAAGAGGAAACGGGTCGCCAGGAGCGGCCAAAACCCCGAGGCCGCACCTGTCAGCGCCGTGAAAAGCGACCACCAGAGCACGATCCGTCCGAGCACCCGGCGCTGCCCCATCCGGTCGCCCAGGGCACCCGTTGGCACCTCGAAGAGACCGTACGAGAGCACGAACGCGCCCAGGACCCAGCCCCGGCGCTGGTCGTCGATATTCAGATCGGCCTGCATCCGCGTCCCCGCCACGGCGATCGCCAGGCGGTCGAGGAAGGTCAGGACTGAGACCAGGACCAGGAAACTGAGGACGATCGATCGTGTTTTCATGAAATCGATCGGAGGTTCAGTCCGCCGCCAGCCCCTGTCTCAGCACCTCCGCGGCCCGCACCACGGCCAACTCGGGGCTGGAATAGATCGGCACCGCCTCGCGCTCATGCTCTGGCAGCTCAGCGATGACCCGGGCCATCGACGCCTGCGCCAGCACGATCACGTCGACCGAGCCGCGAAGCTCGGCCAGGTAGTCGCGCAACAGACCATCGTGGCGTTCGACGTCGCCCGCGAGCACCGCCTCGAACGCCCCGGCACAGAGGGCGGGGACCATCGTCCGTTCGAGCCCCTGGGCCTCGGCCGTCGCCTCCAGGAGGCGGAGGGTTGGCGCCATCGTCGTTTCGAGCGTCGCCAGGACGCCGATCCGACGACCCGACGCGACCGCTCGCTCGGCCATCGGCTCGTCGATCCGCACGATCGGCAGGTCGAACAGGGGCTGCGCCGCGCTCACTCCTTCGCCGATTGACGAGCAAGTGACGAGCACCGCGTCGGCCCCCGCCTCCGCTGCCGATTCGATCTGATGGACCAGCCGTCGGATCGTGGTCTTCTGAAGTGAGCCCGCGGCGATCGTGTTCTTGATCAGGCTCTCATCCACCATGTGAAAGATCGAAGCGCTAGGGAGCAGCCGCGAGCAGAGCGCGGTGAACATCGGGACAAGCACCGGACTCGTATGGATCAAGGCCAGCGTCCGGGTGGTGGTCGAGACAGGAGCCGGGGACATCAGTTCGCTCCCCCTTCGCATGCCAGCGAGGATTCGGGGGTCCGGGTGATCTCTTCGATGGTGGCACGCAGGTTCTCGGGCTCGAAAACCGACTTCCAGTCGGGCTGGAAGAGCACGGGCTTGGCCCGGCTGATCGCCTTGAGGGCCCCATCGGAGAATGGCGAGCCGATCTCGCCGAACAGGATCGCCAACTCGATCTGGATGTGACCGAGCAGGAAGTCGCGAGCGGCCTCGGCGGGGACGCCACGTCGGACCACCTCGTCGAGCCCTTCGCGGACGATGGTCAGGCAGGTCGCGGCCAGGGTCTCGACGAGCGCAGGCTCGAGCAGCGCCATCTGCTCGACCGTGACGCGGTGTGATTTCAAGACGGGGGCGTACATCGCCCGCGCCAGGGCCTCGCCCCGCTGGTAATCGCTCTCCGACCCCTGCGCAGGGCGCAGACGATGTTCTGCCGCGCCCGGATGCCGCCGAAGAAGTCGCGCCGGGCTTCCGGGTCGGACTCGTTATTGAAGACCGAAGGGTGGCAGGGGTGGGCGATGAAGTAACTGACATCGTCCCGCAACGGCAGCTTGCCGGCATGAGGCGCGGCGGGATCGAGCCCGATGACCATCGCGCCGCGCCTGAGCAGAGGGACGACCTCGCGCGCCACCGTGCCGATCACGTTGTCGGGTAGAGCCAGGATCACGGCGTCGGCCTCCCGCAAGGCCAGGGCTTGCGGCGTCGCCGACAGCCCGCGCTGCTGGAGCCGCTCTTGACCCGCCGGGCTCACCTCGACATAGCGCATCCGGTACTCGGAGCGGTCCTTCAGGTTGTCGGTGATCCGGCAACCCATCTTTCCACCGGCGCCGAACAGCACGACGGTCGTCATCGTCCTCTCCTCATCGGGACCGACCAGGCGAGATCCGACTAAGATCTCGGTATCAGATCAGATCAGGTCAGACTGTCCCTTGCAAGACGTGCTCGAAGAGAGGCGTGCGGCCGACCTGGCCCCCCTTTAAAACGAGTTCGAGTCCATCGAGCTCCGGCCGACGCGCCAAAGCACGGCAGAGCGGTGCGCCGGGGACCAAGGGATTGACCAGTTCGAGCACCTCGAGGTCGAGCCGGTGGACAACCTGGCCCGAGGTGTCGCCCCCAGCGACCAGGACCCTGCGGACCTGGCCCTTCGTGGCGTCAAGCAGGTCGCGGAGGATGAGTCCCAGGGCATCGCCCAGCCGCTGGCGGACTGCCTGCGGCGCCTCGGCCTCGCGCCAGTGTCGCCACAATCCGGGGGTCGTCGGGTCCGGACGCCGTCGCCAGGATCACCCCGCGATGGTGAGCCAGGGCGTCGATCGCCCGCCTCACAACGCCGGCACGCTCCATCTCGAACACCGACGGGTCGCGGTCGACCAGCCGTCGAGGATCGATCTCGACCGACGCGAACCCACGCGCCACGGCCCAGGCGATTTGTTCCATCGTGACCGGTGAGCAGCTTCCGGAGACAACAACCAGTCGATCGGCCGCGCCGGGCGCGAGGAAGGCCGAGGGTTCGCCCACGAGCCCAGCCGCGCCGCCAGTGGGCCGACAGCGCGTAGCCCAACCCCGATGATCCCACCGCGAACATCGGATGGTTCGTTCGCTGTCTCAGGGCTCGCTCCCAGATCAGCCGGCCCACCGTCGCCAGCCTCGGGCTCGTCAAGCACGTCGAACAGGACGATCTCGGCCCCCGATGAGAGCACGTCGTCGAGCCGTCGGTCGATCTCGGCGGGCCGATCCTTCGAGCGCCAGCAGGTCAACGAGCCCGATCGGCATGGTTGTCTGGCGAGCCAGGTGAAGCCGCAGATCCGCCTCGTTCATCGGCGTGACAGGGTGCCGGCTCATGGTTGGGTGTCGGTCGAGTCGATGGATCACCTGACCGGCCCCGGCCCGTGCGGGCGAACAGGTTGCCGAAGAGACAGTACCGCCCCAGCGCCGGCACGCCGACGACCAGGGGGACGAACCCCCCGCCGCACACCTGCCGGCCGATCTCGATCGCCCGACCGATACTGCCGACCTCGGGCGAAGAATCGAAGGTGGAACAGACCTTGTAGTGAAAGACCCGGGAGCCCAGCCGGGCCATGGCCGTGAAGATCGACGGCAAGACCTCGTCCATCTCGGCGGGCGTCGAGTGCCCGGCCCGTGCCGGCCACGCCGAACGCCTTCAGCCCCGCGAACCTTCCGCCCGGCCCCAGTGCCCCCGCCTCGGGCGGTTCGAAGAAGAGCGCCGGCGCACGCCGGCCCGCGCCAGTGGCTCGAGCGCGTCGGTCGAGCCGGTGAAGTCGTCACCGTAGATACGCCAGCAGCGGCCGATCGTCATCGTTCGCGGTCATGAGCCGAATCGCTCCAGGGCCTGGCGCAGCTCGGGGTGTCCTGCCGCATACTCGGTCAGCGGGATTCCAGCCAGGGCGGCCTCCCAGGCCTGTTGAATGCTCGCAACCCCGGCCGACGGACCACCAGGATGGGCCATGATTCCACCACCACACAGATACATCACATCAACGCTCCCGACCCGCTCGTAGCTCTCGGGTGCCTGGCCCGCCCACTGGCCCGAGGAGAGGACCGGCATCACCTCGTACCCCTTACCCTTGTCATTATCCCCACCCCAGAGCGGTGTCAGGCACGCCCGAGCCGAGGCGACGACCGAGTCGTCCGACTCGGTGAACTTGTTCTTCAAGCCGTTCGTATGAAGCTGATCGACCCCCGCCAACCTCCACAGCTTCTGATAGGCGCGGAAGTCGAGGCCCAGGAGCGGGTGCCGGGTGAACATTCCCCACCCGTTACGGTGGCCGTGGATCGGCAGCCGTGCCTGCTTGCGAAGGTGCGACACCCCCGCCAGGCCGACGCTGTTGAGGCTGACCATCACGCACGTCCCCCCCGCGTCGGCCACGGTGTCGTGGTGGTGCAGCATCGCGTCAAGATCATCAGTGATGTTAAATGCATACATTACTTTCTTGCCGGTCCGGTCGGCGTGATCGTTGATCACCCGCATCACAGTCGCGACCCGATCATTCAAAGGCGAGTGCGGCGGGTTGGCCATCAGCTCGTCGTCCTTGATAAAGTCAAGCCCGGCCGACGCGAGTGTCGCCACCAGCGTAGCGGTCTGCTCCGGCGCGAGACCAACGCTCGGCTTGATGATCGTACCAATGATCGGCCGACCATTTACCCCCGCTAACAGCCGCGTTCCACGCACCCCGAAGGCCGGTCCGGGATACGCCGTGGCGAAGGCCAGGGGCAGTTCCAGATCGAGCAGCCGCAGTCCCGAGCATTCGCCTAGCTCGAACAGGTTGCCCGCCACCATCGTGAGCAGGTTCGGCAGCGACGGTCCGATATTCTCGATCGGAAACGACAGCACCACCTCACCGCGTCGATAGCAAGGACGCGGCTCGGAAACGGGCACACGCGCCCCCGGCAGGCTCGGCGCATCCGACGTATCGAGCTCCGTCACCCGCTCGACCCGGGCCCCGAACCGCTCACGCAAGGCATCGGTCTCTCCCGGCACTGGCACGAACGTTCCTGTCGACTGCTCACCGGCCATCACCGCCGCCATCCGTTCGAGCGGGAACGCCGTTTCGATCCGATAAGACGCCACGATTCTCTGGTTATCCATAAATCATCTCATTTCTCATGGATCAAGTCGCCATTCCGATCCGCACCACCTCGCCTGACGCCGCCGAGTGATACGCGGCGAAGATGAGCCGGACGGTCTCGAGGTTGTCGGCGCCCGTGGTCTCGGCGGGGGCTTCACCGCGCAGCGCTGCCAGTAGGTTGGCGTTGCAAGGAACTATGCTCGAGTGAATCAGGGCGTAATCGGGGTCGGCCCAGTCGTAGCGGGGGGGCTTGTGACGACGGCGCAGATCCCGTCCACGGTCGTGGTGCGAATCCAGCAGTCGGGCCCGAACTCGGCCGAGCCCTTGTCTCCCTCGACGAAGACAAACGTTTCTGGGAACCGGTCGTGCTCGAGGTGATTACCGGCATAGGCCATGTTGCAGACGATGGTCGTCCCGTCGCGGGTCGAGAGGACGACCGTGGCAACGTCTTCCCCCTTGATCAATGGATGGACCCGCCGGGTCTGGCCGTACACCCGGGCCGCATCGCCGAACAGGAAGCGGGCAACGTCAAGGATGTGACTGCCGATGTCGGTCAGGATGAACTGTTCAAGCTCGGCCAGAAACGGCTGGTTGGCGAAGACCTCGTAGCCCGAAAGAAAGTCGATCCGGGCCCGGAAGGGCGTGCCGATCGTTCCCGAGTCAAGCAGACGCTTCGAGCGCCCGGATCGGCGCCTGCCACCGCCAGTTCTCGTGGACCATTAGCGGCACGCCCGCATCGCGGCAGGCGGCCACCATGCGCCTCGGCCTCGGCCAGGGTCGGCGCCAGCGGTTTCTGACAGATCGCCGGGCGCCGATGCGCCGCGGCCAGGTGGACGAGCCGAGAGTGGCTCTCGACACTCGTGATGATGTCGACGAAATCGACCGCCTCGTGCGCCAGCAAGCTCTCGGCATTGTCGTACACCGAGGTCCCGTCGATCCCGAACCGATACGCCAGCGCCTGGGCACGTTCCCGCTTCGGGTCGCACACGGCGACGCATTCCGCCCCCTCCAGCTCGCGCCAGGCCGCAAGCTGAAACGGGCCCAGAACCCGGCGCAGAAAGATCGCGAACCGGAGCGGCCTCATTGCATGAATACCTTTTCTGATCTCGTAGCGTGGGCTTCAAGCTGCCAGTGACTGCTCCTGTGGCAGGCTGAAGCCTACCCTACAAGATCGATCGTCACCACGGCGAACGGCGGTACCTCGATCTCGATCGCTCCACCTGCGACCGGCCGGGTGAGGCCGCGCGGGCTCGGAACGCTTCGGGCTCTCGCATCGCCTGAAGTGCCGTGGTCGCATCGAGCGAGCGGACACGAGCTTCCGATGCTTCCCCCAGACGATTCACGCGGACCGGGACCGGTGTGTCGTCGTAGTTGGCCAGCAGCAACCGCGAACGGCCGTCACGACGCATCGCCAGCACCGTGAGCCGAATCGGATCGCTCGAGTCGGCCGGGATCAGCGCGGACCTCGCCCCCGCCATTTCACCCAGGTCGGCCAGCACATGATAGATCGGGAAGACGGTCCCTGGCAATGACCGGAACCGGCGAGGCGACGCTGTCCCGCGATCCGTCTCCATCACACCGCGCCGCCAGTCGTCTCGTAGTACGTCAGACTCGACGCCCCCGCCGCGATCAAGGCCGATAAACTTCCGAGCGTCCAGCCGGCACCGAGGAGCGACATCTGGCGCGGGTCGACCTCGGCAGGCAGTTCGCCCGTAGCCGGGCCGGCGGCAGGGCCGGTCGCGTTCGGGTTGAATCGCGGCCGGAGCGTCACCGGCGTCACCACCACGGGCAAGCCCCCGGCGAGCTCGCGGGCACACGCGACCGTCGCCCCCTGGGCCTGAAGGTTCTCGACTATCGATCGGTTGTCGAATGCGTGAACCTGGGGGTTGATCGAGTAGCACACGAAGTCGAGCACCCCCGAACCGACCGGCGGCCGGCCCCGATTCAGCTCGGTGAAATACGCCTTCGACCCCGCCCCGAGGCCGCAATTCGGATCGACCTTTGCCAGGAGATCTCGCGCCAGGCGGACCCAGCGCTCGCTCGTCGATTTCTCGGTCTCGTGGAAGATCATCCAACGCCGGACTTCCGGGCGTGCGTCTTCCAGCAAGCCACGTAAGACGTTTAGCTCCTTCTTCGCCGCGTCGCTCACAAACACCGCGATCTCGAGCGGAACTCCCAGCGCCTGCGACTCGGTCACCGCGCGTTGCAGGTTCTCTCCATGATCGGGTCGAGACAAATGCAGATCAACCCGCAGGTGCGCAAGATGGAGCGCTTTCAGCCGCGCCATTTCCCGGTCGCCCAGCTTCCCACCATGACTCGCCATCCCCAGCCCGATCGGCGGGATCGGTACACCCTCATGATCGATCGATACGTCGATCCAGCCTCTGGAACGCTTCGCCCTGGCTTCGGGCACGAGGCCCACGATCGACAGCCTGACCGATTGCCGTCTCGCGGTACCCGCCGACACCTCGACGGGGAACGGAAGTCGCAAGCGGGGTAGAATATGTCTTGAACGATGCGTCGGTCCAGTTCCGCTGGTCCTCCATCTCGAAGACCTCGCCCTCGAACCGAACCTCGGCCCGTACGCCGGGAACCACTTCCTGCGCAATGGCTTTGATGTCCTTGAACGGCTGATGTGGTGAGATCGCGTCGGGGAACGCCCCGCGCTCGGTGGTCCCATCGGAATGCACAACCTCGCAGGATCGCCCCGCACACTCAACGATCGGGTGATGCACGCAGATGCCGATCCGGTTCCGCAGGAAGCTTGAACGGGCTCGACCGTCCATTTGATACGTGATCGTCCCCGAAGCCTCACCCACGATCGTACCATTCCAGGTGAAGTCGACCGGTCCCTGACAATGCTCGGCCTTGAACGTGACCACGAAGCTCCGGTCGTCCTGCTCGATGCGAACCTCCGAGAGCCGGATCGGAATCGTGTCCCAGTTCCGGTCGCGCACCGCCACGTAAACCCGCCGCCACACCTCCACCTCGCCCAGCCGGATCGCTCGCAGGTCGCCCGCCTGGAACACCAGCTCAAGCGGCCCCGCCCGCAGTGCAACCTCCTCGGATGTCGGCTCGTCGGTCCCATCGTACAGCACCCGCGGCGGTAAAGTCTCCATCATCGTCCTCCTCCACGGTCTGAGGCTTTCTCCCGTCTCGCAACCTACCGTATCCCTCCCCGCCGCTCCTCGAAAAAATCGGAAAAATCGTGCTTGACCCTTGCGCGACAGCCACTACGATAAAACCAGATCTAGAAAACCAAAACTTCTGAGCGTGGGGGATATCGCGATGGCCCGACCGGCGGCGAAGGAGTTGACGGAGCGTGAACTGGAGGTGATGCACGCGTTCTGGAAGCGCGGGGAGTCAACGGTGGCCGAGGTCCGCGATGCCCTGGCGACGTCGGGGCTGGATCGAGCTTACACCACGGTGGCGACCCTGGTGCGGATCTTGACCAACAAGCGGTTCCTGGAACAGACCAACGACACGCGGCCGTTTCGGTACAAGCCAGCGCGTTCGTATGAGGAGGTTTCAGGGCGTCTGCTGGGCGAGATCCTCGATCGCGTCTTTCGAGGATCGCGCGAGCAGTTGCTGATTCGTCTCATGGAGCGTAGACGACTCACGATCAAGGAACGGGCCCTTCTCGAAGAGATCTTGAGAGAGGAGGGGAGGCGATGAACAGCCTCGGAGTGGTATTGTTCGGAGCGCTGCTGCGGGGAACCGTCTTCGCCGCTCTCGGGATGATCCTGGCGCTGGTACTCCGGCGCCGTGGTCCAGCCATCGGCGCGGTCGTGGCGACGGCGACGCTCGTGCTACTCGTGGGGGTTTCGGCGCTATCGGTAGCACCGTTTCCCCGCTGGTGGACGCTTGACTGCGCTCGTACAGACCCGGGCAACGAGCGTCAACGAACCGCCCTCGGGTGCGACGCGGGCATCGGGAGTGAAAGCCCTCGATTCCACGAACCAGGCCGTCGCCCTGCCCGACCCCCCAGAGCCCTGGTTCCGCACCCTGGGCCGCGAACTCCGCCGCGAGCTGACCCAGCCGGCACCTGCGTCATCATCCTCAAATCGACAAATCCGGCTCTGGCGGTGGCACGGCTGGCTGGCGGCCGGGCTGTTGATGACTCTGGCGATCGGCCTGGGCCGTCTGGCACTGGCCCTGTGGGCGGTGCGCTCACTTCGCCATCGTGCCCACCCGATCGATGACCCAGGTTTGATCACCCTAAAAATTAAAATATCTCAAGATCTGAACATTAATTAATTTGTGATCCTGCTCGAATCGAACGAGATGGCAACGCCCGCAACGATCCGCTGGCGCACGCCGACGGTCCTCCTGCCCCCGGACTGGCGGACCTGGGATGACGTCGAGCGTCGGGTGGCGTTGGCGCACGAGCTGGCCCACGTGCGCCGGAGCGACTACCTGATCGGCCTCCTATCGCAGATGAGCCTGGCCCTGCACTACGCCAACCCCCTGGCACACGGTCTCGCCGCCTGGCTTCGACTCCAGCAAGAGCTGGCCGCCGACGCGATGGCATCTGCCTGTGTCGGCGGCAACCGGCCCTATCTCAGCACGCTGGCGCGTCTGGCCCTGGCCCAGAGCGATCCCGTCGGCGGCCGGGATATTCCCTGGCCGGCGCGTCCTTTGTTCTCAACCCGAGGGATCCTTCTCAAGAGGATTGCCATGCTCCGCTCGACCGATCCAGGCCGGCTTGGAATCACGTTCCCAACGCGTGGAACGCGCGTCATCACGGTCATGCTTCTTGCCACGGCGGGCTTCGTCGTGGCCGGTCTCGGCGGCCCGGAGGCGCCGAGCACGGTGGTCGCCCAGGAGAAGGACGAGGCCAAAGCCGCACCGGCCCAAAGGAGCTTCGACCTCTCCTACGTACCGCGCGAGACATCCTTGCTGGTCGCGTTGAAGCCTGCCGAGTTGCTCTCCCGGCCCGAGTTCGAGCCGATCACTCGAATGTTGCGCGAGAATGCCAAGCCGGCGCCGGGGGGATTCCCCGCCCCCCCCGACGAGATCGAGCAATGGTTGATGGTCAATCTTCCCGAGGAGTCCGCTCCGGCCGCTCAACCGCGGCGCCGGCCCCGCGCACGGGTTGGGATGATCGTGCGAACAACCAAAGCCCAGGACTGGAAAACCGCAGCCCAGGGCTATATTCCGACGACCGAAGAAGCCGCGATCGAGGGACACGTCCTTTACCGATCCAAGGATGAGCCGTTCTACCCCGCCCTCCTTGCGATCGACAACAGGACGGCCCTGATCGCTCAAAAAGACCTTCTCGAAATCATGATCGAGCACGGACCGAATCCAGGAGTCGCCCCGGCCTTGGACGCCGCCTGGTCCAGAGTGAAGTCAGGCCCGTTCTTGATAGCAGGCAATGCCGACGGACTTCACGCCCTGATCCCCGCGATGGGCCTCACGACACTGGAGGATTCCGCCTTCTCACCCCTCTGGGAAAAAGGCCGGACGTTCGCCTTGGCGATCCAGACTGGCGATAACCTCAAGCTCGAAGCCGTGGCGACCTGCTCCTCGGCCGATGACGCTTGCTCCGTGGCCGACACCTGCCAGGCGGCCCTGACCCTGGCCCGGAACACGATGCGGAACCTCGGCCGTCAGGCCGAGTCGAAACCGCAGGTTGCCATGCCTCGGGTGTTCCTGCTGAGCAAGCTCATCGGCCCGCTCCTGGACGCCGCGAAGATCGAGGTCCAGGACAAGGCCAACCCCATCACCGTGCGGCTTGAGTCCGCTCCCGAGGGACTCTGGACAGCCGAGCTGATCAACGTGCTGATGCCCGCGGTCCAGGCCTCCCGAGCCGCGGCACAGCGGGTGCAGAGCGTCAACAACATGAAACAAATCGGCCTGGCCTTCCATTTCTACCTCGCCGCCAACGGCCACTTCCCCCCCGCCGTCCTGCTCGGCCCGGACGGCAAAACTCCGCATAGCTGGCGGGTCGCGATTCTGCCGTACATCGAACAGGTGGAACTCTACAAGCAATATCACTTCGACGAACCCTGGGACGGCCCCCACAACCGCGAGTTGCTGGCGAAGATCCCTCCCCTCTATCACGCACCAAACGCCGAGGGCGACCCGACTTTCGCGTCCTACTTCGCGCCGACCGGCCCCGACACCATCTTCGCGCCGGGGGGCAAGGGGACCAAGATCAACGAGATCTCGGATGGGACAGTTAACACGATTCTGGCCGTCGAAGGCCGCCGCGAGATTCCCTGGACGAAGCCGGAGGACATACCGATCCCGCCCCAGAGCGATCGGAGCACCCCGATGCCCGAGTTCGGTGGCTACAGTCCTGACGGATTCAACGTACTCTTCGCCGATGGATCGGTCCGATTCGTCAAGAACTCGATTAACCCGCAAACTCTTCGGGCCATGTTCTCCAGAGCAGGACGTGAGGTGATTCAGATACCGTAAAATCGATCCGAAGGTATGGATAGGGAGCCTTGGGGCTGGCGGCGAGGGGGGCCGATTTATTGGGAAGCGGGCAACTTGGTCGTCTGGGATGTCGATCCTGTGGCCTCCGGCATTCACGTTTATCGCTCGACCGGCCCAACCATTTCGTCTGGGGGCAGGCAGCCGACGCCGAGCCGGCCGTACCGGGCTGGCGGGTCACGGTCGCCTGGATCTTCGCCTGACCCGGAAACTCACTTCGCCTGCGAAGTTCCCACACCCGAATCAGCGGCCGTCGGCATGACCGCTCCCACCTCGTCGCGCCAGGCGGCGAGCTTGGCGGCAAGCTCCTTGACGCGGGCTGGCTCCGACCCCGCTAGATCGTGCTTCTCGGCGAGATCCTCACGCAGGTTGAAGAGTTCGTGGTGGCCGTTCTCGTACCACTCGATCAACTTCCAGTCGCCGTCGCGCACCGAGCCGCACGGACCGCCCCCCTGGTTGCTGTAGTGGGGATAATGCCAGTAGAGCGGGCCTCGGGCGAGTTCGTTGCCCCGGAGCAGGGGCACGAGGCTGACACCGTCCCTGTGCTGGTTTGGATCGAGCGGTAGACCGGCGAGATCGAGCAGGGTGGGATAGAAGTCGGTCGTGATCACGGGCGTGTCGCAGGTGCTACCGGACTTCGTCACGCCGGGCGCCCGAACGATCCAGGCGGTGCGCACGCCTCCTTCATATGGCCAGCCCTTGCCACCGCGGAGCGGCAGGTTCGAGGTCGGGTGCCCCTCGGCGGTCGAGAGGCCGCCGTTGTCGGAGGTGAAGACGACGATTGTCCGATCGGCCAGGCCCGTCCGGTCGAGAGCGTCGAGCACCCGGCCGATGGCGGTATCCATCTGTTCGAGCATCGCCGCGTAGGCCGCGTGGTTCTGGACGAGCCGAACCTTGTTTTCCCCCTCCTGGCCCCAGGTCTCGGGGGGTGCCGAAGCCCGCTTCCGCTCGTACTTCGCCACGAGGTCGGCCCGCGCCCCGATCGGGATGTGCACCGCCTGGAATGGCAAATAGGCGTAAAAGGGCTGGTCCTTGTGGCTCTCGATGAATCGGACCGCGGCATCGGCGATCAGGTCGGTCGTCTTGGGATCGTCCTTCCGCTGCGCGGGGGAGGGGCGGGCGTCGGGCGGGTAGAAGAACTGCCCGGTGCCGACCAGGCCCGGCCCGAACCCTTGCTCGTTCGGCGAGTATCCGGTACTTCCCAGGTGCCACTTGCCAGCGAAGAACGTGGCGTAGCCCGCCTGCTTCAGCCGCTCGGCAATCGTGACCTCCTCCAGCGCCAGTTGCCTGGCGAATGGGGCAGGGCGGAGCTTACCCGCCTTCATTCCGGCGATGAAGTTGGTGATCCCGGTCCGAGGAGGATACTTCCCGGACATGATGCTCGACCGCGTGGGCGAGCAGACCGAGCACGCCGCGTAGCCCGACGTGAACCGCAGGCCCGACGCCGCGAGTCGGTCGATGCACGGCGTCTCGTAGAACGTCTTCGGGTTGTTCGCCCCGATATCGTTGTACCCCAGGTCATCCGCCAGCATGAACACAATGTTCGGCCGCGCCACGTCGGCCGCAAGCGCATTCGCCGCGCCCCCGAGTCCCAGCAGCAGGCTTCCCACCAAGAACAGGAGCCTGGCACCACGCGTCCGACGCTCGGCGTTCATGATCATCCCCGCTCTCCTGACCCGACTCAGCCCTCTGGAAGTCCGCGAACCGACGAATTGAACCGCGGACGAGGCCCAGAGTATCGCGCCGACGTGGCGGCGGGGCAAGCGGCAGGAGTAGACTCATGATGGATTGCAGGCCACCGTTTGTAACGACTCGGAGGCCCTTGCGAACCACCACCCCGAAATCCATCATGAGCCTTGCTGATTTCACCCTGGCGGGGCCAACGCCCTGTTCGCCGACGGCTCGGTCCCCTTCTTCAAGGACAGCACGAGCCTGCCGGTGATCTGGAGCCTCGGCTCCCGTGCCCAGGGCGAGGTCGTCTCGTCGGACTCGTACTGATTCCAATTGAACTGCCCGACGACCCTGGTTCCCTGCCGGGGAATCAGCCAGGGTCCCGAGCGTCGATGGTCACGCGGGCCGGATCGTCACCCTGAGGCGGATCGATCCGGATGGCGCGGTCGAGGAAGGCCGCGATGGTGGCGGCGTTGGTGCGGAGGTGCTCGGTGACCGAGCTCACGGTGAAGACGCTCGCGCCGGGGGCGAGGCTCAGGGGAAGCACGATCTGGTCGGCGGAGTGGGGATCGACGGCGGCTCCGGACCCGGTGCCGAGAAACGCGATCAGATCGTCGGCCGCCTCGTCCGCGACGCTCTCGGCGGGCTTGCCGCGCTCGCCGAGGGCGACGAAGGTCGCGGGGGCGCCGTGTGCGAACTCCGCGGTCAGAGCGAGGGCCGTACCCTGGACCTGGGGAGCGCTTGGCCACTCCTGGAGGGCGATCGCGATTTCATGATCGGTGGACGAGAGCCCCCACGCGGCGAGCCGGTCGAACGCCTGGTTGCGGAGCCGCTCGGCGATCGAGATCGGCAGCCGCGAGACTCCCGCCGTGCCCGTGATCCGAACCAGGGGACCGCGGTCGAGGAGGGTCATTCCTTGAAGCCGCGCCGGCTCGATCCAGGCATCAAGCTCGCCTCCGCCGCGGGGATAGAAGCCGGCCAGGGGCATCGACAGGGCGACCGGGGCCCCCAGGGCCGCCATCTGCGATCGCCAGGTCGTCGCCAGGAACGGGTACGACGGAGCGGCGAGGTTGAACGTGCCCCCCCGGAGCGTGACCCGGACCGGCCGGTCGGTCCGCAGCGCGATGGCCAGGTGGAGAGTCTGGAGCACCAGGGCGGTCGAGCCCGCGGTGCCGATGTCCAGCATCATGTCTTCAGGAACATATGAGCCTGGCCGGAAGCTCAGGGTCCGCGAGCCAACCGACAGTCCCTCGACCTCGGCGCTCCCCAGCCGAGCCGCCGCATTGATCGACGCGACGTGCTGTGGACGCAAACCGGGCTTGTCGCGGTTGGCCCGGATCTTGTTCATCCGGAAGGGTCGGCCGGTCAACAGCGACAGCGTCAGGGCGGTGCGGAGGATCTGGCCCCCGCCTTCGCCCTTCGAGCCGTCCAGCGTGACCTGGCGTGGTTCCGACATGTCGAATCCCCTGGCCTTTCCTCCATCCTTTTCCTTGCTTTTACCCGAGGCTCGCAGACAGGGCGAGACGCGATGCGGCGAGGCCGACGCACCGTGCCCGGCATGAGCGATCCAGCGACGAGAGGGGCGGATGGCTTCCGGATGCAGGTCCTGGTCCTCACCGCGGAATCGTGCCGCCAGGATGCGCCAGTCCATTGGCCCTGCTCCTTAGTCTTTGCGGAAATCTTGTGCCTGACTCTTCAATCGTGTGGACACATTCGAGTCGCAACAGGCTCACGCGCCTGAATTGGTACCGCTCGAGCCCGGCTTTGTCTGGGCCCGTTCCTTGTCATTCTTCTTTGCTGACGTGTGGTCCTGGTCCTGAACCTTATCCTTACCCCGGCTGGTTTCGGGATGCGGCATGTCGGGGGGTTCGACCGGCTCGAGGGGCGGGAGGTCCTGGCTGCTCCGCGAGGCCCAGATCAGGACGAGTTTCTGGACCAATCGGTCGCTGTTGATCTCGGGCTGGGTGAACAGGAAGCCGCCCAGGCTCCGCGGCAACTGGCGACGGCCGCCGATGACGGCCACCTGGCCCGGCTGGAGGGTCAGGGTCGCCGCCAGGTCGCGGAAGGTCTCTTCGGCCTGACCGTCCTTGATCATGAAGTTCTGGGGAGCGTACAGACCCCCCGTCGGCGCGGCACCGTAGGTGTGCTGGATCGGCCCGAAATGGACCTCGGGCACGAACCGAAGCGCCACGCCCGACGTCCCTTCCTGCGTAGCGGTCACCCGGAGCCAGCCGCTGGCGTCGGCGTAGTCCTTGCCGAAGGCGTTACCGTCCCGACAGAGCAACAGACTGGCGGTCGATGTCGCGTTGCCCAGGCTGATCAAGGTATGCTCACCATCCGGCAGAATGATCTGTGACGGCTCGATCCGCTTCGGCGGGGGTGCGTTCAGGATCGACTCGATCTCGGCCGGCAGGCTGCCCGTGATCAGGCCGATCCGCAGCCCGTTGCGCTCCAGGGCGGTCAGCAGCTCGGGCGCGACGACCTGTTCATCAGTCCCGTTCCAGACCCCTGAGTCAAGCGCCGGGTCGTCGACCGGCCGGGTCAGGATCGCGACCTGGAGCGCGCACCGCTTGGGCTCGATCAACTGCCCCTTGCCGCCAATCCGCGTCACCAGGCCGTCCTGTCGCAGCGCGGACTTGTTCAGCGTGCAGCCCGCCACGGCCAGGACCGTCAGCAACCCGACCAGCGACCACCGCTTCGCACTCACGGCGGCCTCTCGATTCGCGCTTCGGCTCATCGGCGGAATCCTTTCCGCATCCCATCGATTCTTCAGGTCCGCTTCAAGAAACGCAAAGAGCGTCTGAAGACCTATTCGGCGGGAGTGTAGGCGGAGTGCCGCCAGGCGTCAACCGCAACCCCGCGACGGAACGGCAAGGAGATGCGCTGGCTTCGTTCGGCGCACCGCCAACGAACGATTGGGTTCGCTCGGCGCCCGGGCCGAGCATGGGTTCGCTCAGCGAAGCCGCCGGAGGCCAGCCGAATCGGCGCAACCGTCAGAGCTACACGTTGGGTTCGCTCCGCAAGCGTACCGCGGGCCTAATCCCGCCTCGTTGCGACCCGCACAATCCGCGGGACCATGCGTTGGGTTCGCTCGGCGCCCGGGTTACCCTTGGGTTCGTTCGGCGCCCGGGCCGAGCTTGGGTTCGCTCAGCGCTCCGGTTATCCTTTGGGTTCGTTCGGCGCCCGGGCCGAGCTTGGGTTCGGTCCGCACGAGTTCGACGGCCCCAACCCGCGTCGCCACAACCGACACAATCGTTGAACTCGTGCGATGGGTTCGTTCCGTCACGTCGGCAGACAACTTCAACTCCTTGCTCGCCCTGACCGATCGATTGTCCGCGCGGGCTCGCCGGAAATCTCACATCCGATCTCGATTGCCAAAGAGCGACGGCCTGCCAACAGGCTCACCCATAGTTAATATCGTGATTTCCGGCCTGGGCGAGCTACGAATCCGCTGGATCGCGTCCCGACCGCATTGAGGGGAGGTCCCTGGGCATGGCCAGGCCGTTTGACGCCACCATGCGTGAACTGTTCGAGATCGAGCCAGCCGCTTGGCTCGAATTCATGGGCATCCCGGTGCCCGACCCGAGCCTCGTGCAGGTGATTGACTCGAACGTCTCGACCGTCACAGCCGAGACCGACAAGGTGATGCGGATCGATGGGCCGGAACCGTGGATCGTGCATGTCGAGTTCCTCTCGGGCCGCAACCTGGGGTATCCCGGTCAGTGCCTCTGGTATAATACCCTTCTGGAACGCCGCCATAAGGTGCCGGTCTGGAGCGTCCTGGTCCTGATCCGCCCCGCCGCCGACGGACCCGAGCTGAGCGGGACCTTCGAGCGCTCGTGTCCCGGGCGAGGCCGGAACCACTGGTTCCGTTATGATGTGGTACGAGTCTGGCGTGAGCCGCCCGAGAAGCTCCTCACCGGAGGCTTGCCGATCCTGCCGCTGGCGCCGGTATCCGACGTGCCCATGGAGCGACTGCCCGAAGTCCTGACGTCGGTGGCCGAGCGGCTCAAGTGGGAGGCGCCGGAGGATTTGCGGAAGCTGCTGTGGGCCTCAACGTTGCTCCTGTTGTGTTCGCGTTAACCGCGCGAGCAGGTCGAGGCGATGATGGAGGGGATAACCACCATGGTTCTGGGCATTCGTGGAATCGAGGATTCGTGGCTCTACCAGGACATCCTCGCCGAAGGCATGGCCAGGGGCGAGACCAGAGGTAGGGCCGAGGGTCTCGCGGAAGGCTTGCTTCGGATCGGCCGCAAGACCCTTGGCCCGCCCGATGAACGCGCGACCGCCGCGCTCCTGGCAATCACCGACCGGGAACAGCTCATCCAGCTTTACGATCGGATCTCGGACGCCGCGACCTGGGACGAACTCCTGGCCTCACTCGCGAAACCGACGGATGGACGGTGAGGTTCAACCGCGACACGACACGAGCCGTTCGCCTTTTCACGGCTCGGGGACGGCACCTGGTGATTCACACGAAAATTAATCAAAAACAATGATTGATCCCCACGTCCCCTGAGCGACAAGGCAAAAAAAATGAACTGACACCACGCCTGTTCAGGACCCCGCGCAGGCCGCCGCGAGCAAGGACACGTCGTACACCTATGATGCCGACGGCAACCTGCTCTCGGTCACCGACGCTCTCGGCAACGTCACCACCTACGCGTACAACGCGCGGAACGAGGAGACCGGGATGACCGACCCGGTGAATCAGGGCACCGGCCATCAGTACACGTACCAGTACGACGCCTCGGGCAACCTGCTCAGCATCACCGATCCGCTGGGCCACGCCACCACCTACGGCTACGACGCCGACAACCGCCTGGCCAGCGTGACCGACGCCAACAATCAGACGACGACGTACATCGACGACAAGAACGGCAATGTTGTCAATGTCCAGGACCCCAACTTCCACGTGACGACCTACACCTACGACGGCCTCAACCGCCTGGCCGATGTCACCGACGCCAACGGCGACACGACGACGTACACGTATGATGGGAACGGCAACCTCATCAGCAGGACCGACGGGAACGGCCACACCACCACTTACACCTACAACGCCCTCGACGAGCGAACCGCCGTCACCGACGCGCTCAATGACGTCACAACGTATACGTATGACAATAACGGCAATGTCACCAGCGTGATCGACCCGCTGGGGCACGCCACCACTTATACCTACGACGCCGAGAACCGCGTCCTCACCGAGACCGATCCTTCCGGCGGGGGTACGACGACCTACACGTATGACCCGGCCGGCAATCTCCTCACCCTCACCGACCCCGTGGGCAACACCACGACGTACACCTACAATGCTGAGAACCAGGTGGCGACCGAGACCAGCCCCACTGGCGGGGTCACGACCTACACCTACGACCTCAACGGCAACGTGATCCAGAAGGTGGACCCCGACGGCCACACGATCCAGTACACCTACGACGCCGACAACCGCGAGACCACCGAAACCTGGGTCAACTCCTCGGGCGGCGCCCCGCTTGATGTGATCACGATGACCTACGACCGGGTCGGTAACCTCACCGGCATCCAGGATGCGCACAGCGACTACGCCTACACCTACGACCCGACCAACAAGCTCCAGACCGCCAGCAACTCCGGCACCCCGGGCTCGCCGACCGTGACCCTGACCTACGGTTATGATTGGGCGGGCAATCTCTGGACCCGAAGCGACAGCCTGGGTGGGGAGGTCAACTACACCTACGATGGGGCCAACCGGCTGATCGGCGAGGTCCAATCAGGCACCGGCGTCGATGCCGCCTCGATCGGCTTCGGCTACGATGCGAACAACAACATCACCTCGATCACCCGCTACTCAGGCATCGAGAGCTTCTCGGGTGGTTCCGGCGGCTCCGGCGGCACCGAGGTGGCAAATACCCTCTACGGCTACGACAATGCCGAACGCCTCACCAGCGTCACCCACCAGACCGCCAGCGGCACCACGATCGCCTCGTACGTCTACACCCTCGACGCCGCCAGCCGGGTGACGAGCGAGGTCCACACCTGGAACGATGGGTCGAACACCGACACGCTGGCCTTCACCTACACCGACAACAACCAGGTGACCGGCGTGACCCACACCGACACCTCGCTGCCCAATGAATCGTTCAGCTACGACTCGAACGGCAACCGGACCATGTCGGGTTACTCGACCGGCACGGGCAACGAGCTATCGAGCGACGGCACCTACAACTACACCTACGACGCCAATGGCAACCTGATCACGAAGACCGACATCGCCAGTGGCGTCGAGACGATCTATAGCTGGGACTACCGCAACCGCCTGATCGAAGTCGACCAGGTCTCCGGCGGGGTCCGAACCGTGCTGGCCACCTACGTCTACGACGCCCTGAACCGGCGGATCGCAGTCACCGAGAGCGGCGCCACGACCTGGACGGTGTACGACGGGTTCAGCACCGAACCCTTGATGGACTTCAACGGCTCGGGCACGCTGACGGCCCGCTACCTGGACGGCCCGACACCGGCGGGCGTGGATGCGGTGCTGGAGCGGGATACGCCCGCGGGCGGGGTGGCCTGGTACCTGACGGACCGGCTGGGGACAGTCGGGGACCTGATTGACAATTCGGGGACGGTGATCGATCATATTGACTATGGGGTCTTTGGCAATGTGGTGAGCGAGTCGAACCCGGCGAATGGGGATCGACTTAAGTACGCGGGCATGCAGTATGATACTGTGATCCAGTTGTATTTTGATCAGGCAAGGTGGTATGATCCGGCGAGTGGGAGGTTCGTCAGCATCGACCCGAGCGGGTTCTCGGCGACCGACGCAAATCTTTACCGATATGTAGGTAACGGCGCGACGAACGCCACCGATCCCACCGGCCTTGTTGGTGACCGCGTCCTTCCGCTCGACGAGAACGGGCAGTTGATGGGGGATGTGCCGAAGCGGGTCGATCCTTCGTGGGACTGTGACAAACTGAGGCAGGCTCTCAAAGACATCCTGACCAGCATCGACGCTCGCGAAGGAGCCATGGAATATGAGGATATGTTTGGTGATGGTCGAGACCCTGGCCACATTAGGCGGAAGGCTCTCGAAGAAGAATTCAAAAACAAGCTCAAGGATCGCATGAAGAAGCTGGATTGCGATGGGGGCTCAAATAAGCCAGCCCCGGTGCCGAACCCCCCTGGGTCAAAGCCCACGACGACGACCACGACGACCACGACCGCCGTGCCGAACCCGAACCCGTCCGCACCTCCTCCCCCGCCGGGAGGCTACCCGCCCAACCCGAACCCCGGCTGGCCCTGGTGGGCGTTCTGGGTGCCAGCGGACCCCAATAACGACTGGAAGCAGGATGTCGGTATCGGCATCGTCATCGTGGTGGGCGGTGCTGTTGCGGGCCCCGCACTGCTCGGCGGCGGTGCCGCTACGGGAACGGGAGCCACTACGGGGGTGCTCGTTGGCGCCGGCTCATCCCTCTGACCGGCCTATGTTAACGGAAGGGTGGTGGTAATAAATGGACTCTGATTACGTCGAATTGATCAATAGCCGTGATCCGATCTTAAGGAACAGGGCCGCGTTGGCTTTGGGCAAGCGAGGACTGAGCGACGAGCGAGCGATTACGGTGCTAGTCAAAGCTCTGAAAGATACAGCGTGGAGGGTCCGCGGGAATGCCGCCAAGGCACTTGCGAAGCTGGATCCAGGGAGTCCTGCAATATTTGATCAAGTTTCCAACCTTTTGCGTGATAATGAAGAGTCGGTAAGAACTGAGGCGTTTTCGGCAATTTTGCACATGATCGAAAATGGATTATCTGTTGACAGAAACCGTGTAGATAAAATTGCACTTTACTATCATGACCATCGACTAGATGTTCGCCTCAATGCAATTCGGATTTTGCATCAACTGGGGGTGTCTACACCTGATTCCATCGACACGATCGTCGCAGCCGTGAAAGACCCGAGCGAGAAAGTGCGGTATTGGGCAATCGAAGCAGCTAGCTCTTTTCATGAAGCTGCGATTCGGGCCCTACCGGCCTTGATCGAGTCTTTGAGCAATGATAGTGAAGAAGTCAAATACGTTGCAGTCTCTACTTTGGGGGAGATGGGCGAGGACGCCTCCTTTGCGATACCAGCAATCCGAGGATTGCTCCGAACGGACGATCCACACCTGCGATTCCTGGCGGCGTACGCTTTGATCAAGGTGGACAAGGGGCCTATGAACGTTTTGGTCGCCAATGTGCTTAAGGAAACTCTCGAATCAAGCAACGCGGATGAGAGGCGGTTGGCCGCTCACGCACTTGCTGAAAAGGCTTGAATGTAGAGTCGTGACACGGGGGGGCTCGGGGGGGCTTTGGGGTCGGGGGGCTTTGGGGTCAGACCTAGTTCCAAGTTCGAGTAAGCCGCTTCGGGGATTATTGGTGTCAGCCTTCACACCGCCATTCTGGCGGCACCCGAACCCATGAAAATGCGGTTGCCCCCCGTTATCATGGGCTCAGCCCTTTGCGCGGCCTTACGCCGAAATGAAACTGGTGCTTCGAGCCCGCGTGTCAGCCTGGCGGAGGCATCGCGCGTACCCAAACCTGTGGCCCAACGACGTCGTTCTCGACGCCCGCGGAGCACGTCGAGCAGAGTGGCTCCTCCCCGCGATGTCGCTCCGCGCGAAGGGCGGTTTGGGGAGGCCCGTCGATGGACGTTTTGCATGCCTGTTGCGCCGGGTTGGATGTCCATAAGAAGACCGTCGTGGCGTGCGTCCGGAGGGTCGACCCCGCGGGCAAGGTCACGAAATCGGTCAAGACCTTCGCCACCATGACCGCCGACCTTCTCGACCTCTCCGATTGGCTTGCCATCCAGGAGGTCAAGGTCGTCGCGATGGAGTCGACCGGGTCGTACTGGAAACCCGTCTTCCACCTCCTGGAAGGGCGGTTCGAGGTCGTCCTGGTCAACGCCCATCACATCAAGCAGGTCCCCGGCCGCAAGACCGACATGCGGGACAGTGAATGGATCGCACAATTACTCCAGCATGGGCTGTTGCGTGCGAGCTTCATCCCGCCCCGTCCCACCCGGGAGTTGCGCGACCTGACCCGTCAGCGCACCCAGTTGATCAACGAGCGGACCTCGGTGATCAACCGGATCCAGAAAGTCCTGGAAGACGCCAACGTCAAGCTCGGCTCGGTCGCCACCAATGCGTTAGGCGTCTCGGGCCGGCTCATGATCGAGGCGATCATCGCGGGCGAGTACGACCCGGTCAAGCTTGCGGACCTCGCCAGGCGGCGGCTGCGGAAGAAGATCCCGCAGCTCCAACGGGCGTTGAAAGGCTCGGTGACGGAACACCACCGGTTCCTGCTCCGCACTCAGATGAACCACCTCAATCATCTGGAGCGGCTGATCCAAGAGTATTGCGAACGGATCGACGAGGTGCTCGACCCTTTCGCGGCGACACTGGCCCGGTTGGTGACGATCCCGGGGGTTGACTTCCGGGTGGCGGAAGTCGTCCTGGCGGAGATCGGGATGGATATGAACCGATTCCCGACGGCAGGTCACCTGTCGTCGTGGGCGGGCCTGGCCAGCGGCAACCACGAGAGCGCCGGCAAGCGGCACAGCGGCCGGACGACGCCAGGCAACACCTGGCTGAAGACGGCACTGGTCCAGGCCGCATGGGCGGCGTTCCGGGCGAAGAAAACGCACCTGTCGAAGAAGTTCCGCCGGATCGCAGGGAGTCGTGGCAAGAAGCGGGCCGCGGTGGCGGTCGCGCACACGATCCTTGTGATCATCCACCACTTGCTGAAGGAGGAGACGACCTACCAAGAGATCGTCGGCGACAGCGAAGCGGCCTGAGCAGAGGGAGGCTCTCGGGACCGCCGCAAGTCGCGTCCGGAATCCGAACGGAGGCGACGACGTTCGCCGTCCGTACCTTCATCGTCTAACCCGAAATATGATTTTCTGAGCAGTTCACGCCTGTTCGGCACGGCATTTGCGCTATCGGCTCTGCCAGGCAAAGTAACTGCCATCCTGGCGGAGACTTCTTATGGCGGAGCCGCCCGACAGCCCGATCCCTGGACCGAGACTCCAGGGGCTCAAGTATCTCAACAAGCTCCTGCCCCTCTTCGACCGGCTCCACGACGTCGGCTGTCAGCGCGACAAGGCCGGCAATCGCAAGCTCCACTTCGACCATTACTGCGCCTTGATCCTCCTGTTCCTCCTCAACCCGGTCCTCCGCTCCTTCCGCGCCCTGCAAGCCGCCAGCCTCCTCGAGCAGGTCCGCCGCAAGGTCGGCTGCCCGCGGACCTCCCTGGGCTCCCTATCCGAAGCGGTCGAGATCCTCGAGCCGGAGCGGCTGGAGGGGATCATCGCCGAGTTGTGGGCCGAGGTCCCGCCCTCCCGCGGCGTCGGCAAGGAGTCTGTCCGACGGGTGCTGACTGCCGTCGACGCCAGCGTGGTCAAGACCCTGGCCTCGCTGGCCGAGGCCGCTTACCTCCGTGATCGCAACGGCCAGGCGCATTGCGGCTGGCGGTTCCACACCCACTTCGAGATCGATCGTCAACTGCCCGTCCGGATCGAGGTCACCTCGGCGCTCAACGGCGGCAAGACCGACGAGAAGCAGGTCCTGAGACGCTCGTTGCAGCCGGATCGTTGCTACGTGATGGACCGCTGGTACGCCGAGTTCGCCCTCTGGAACGAGATCGTCGGGGCCGGCAGCAGCTACGTCTGCCGCATCCGCGACAACAGCAACCTCGATGAGGTCGTCGAGGAGCGCCCGGTGTCGGAGGCGGCGCGACGGGCGGGCGTGCTCCGCGACATCGTGGTCAGGTTGGGGACCTCGCACAAGGCCGAGGCGCGGGCGAACCATCCGGTCCGGGTGATCCTGGTGAAGGTCGAGCCGCACCGCAAGCGGGGAGGTCGCCCGGGGCAGGCGGCCGGCCCGCCCAGCGACGGCATCCTGCGGATCGCCACCGAGATGCTGGACGTGCCGGCCGAGATTATTGCGGATATTTACAAATATAGGTGGACAGTCGAGATCTTCTTCCGCTTCTTCAAGCACGTCCTGGGCTGCCGCCACCTGCTGAGCACCCGCCCGGCGGCCATCCAGGTCCAGGCGTACTGTGCGATCATCGCCTGCCTGCTGATCCACCTCTGGACCGGCGGCAAGCCGACGCTACGGACCTTCGAGATGCTCTGCCTGTACCTGCAGGGCTGGGCGACGCTGGAGGAGCTGATCGCGCATGTCGCGAAGCTCAAGGCCAAGTCGAGGGAGCCACCCGCCCGGAGTTGAAGCGCCTCCGAGATCATGACCCGCTGAGCCCTGAAGCCGACGATCACGACCGAGGGACCACACGTCGGGCCTCCGGCCCGGCCGTGCCCGGTCGTGGCTGCGCCGTCGTCGTCGCACCACCGAGGGCCAGGCGGGCGAGGGTCGAAAGATCGAGCCCCCTGGCTCCGCGGGACGCGCCACGCCGTAGTTCGCCGAGAGATTCGTCGGCGTTTTGCAAACGTCGAGCCGAACAGGCGTGGGCCGGGTCGCCCCGGGGGATTACTCCCCCAGGGCTCCCACAGATCCGGACTGGCCCGATTAAGGCATCCGGCTCGTCGCGTCGTCGTACCGACCCTCGCGTGGCTCCGCCGCCCTTCCATTGACTCACGGGTGAGGTTCGATGCCCTCGGTGAGTTCTCGGACGACGGACCGACGACGCGGCATCTCCTTCTCTCCACGGGGTTCAGGAGGGCCTGTTCCCCCGCTTCGGCGATAGTACGAGATGCTCCGACTCCCGGCCGTCCGTCTCGCCGCGCTTCGTTGCCTTCGCTTGGCGATACCACCCCCGCGTCGGGCCTTTGCTCCCTTCGACCGCCGACGCGCGGTCGAGGGCATCGGGGCTTTGGTGTTCCGGGCTCCCGAACCGGAATTGTCGGTGGAGACGGACGGGTCTCCCAGGTTCCCAGGGACCCCTCGTGTGCCTTGGCCCTGTTCTCCGACCCCGGCGGAACCGAACACGCCAGGCCATTGCGACGTGTCGGCGTGGTCCCCGCGTCTGACAAGGACGAGGACTTCCGCGAGAAGCTTTCGGGGCTCAATCGCACGGCCTTGGCACTCGCTGTCTACGCTTCGCAGTGAGGGTCGCCCCTCCCCACGCAAGACTCGCTTCCGGCTGCCGGCCAGGCTCTGCCGGGCGGGATTCGTTCACCCGCAGGGTTCCGATGAAAGGTTTCCGAGTTTCGAGTCTCTTCCTCCTCTCCTGAGCTTTCCTGCGCAATGTCAGTTCATTTTTTCCTGGCGGTGTCGCCCTGACTTGGCTATTCACTTCAAAATGATGGGACGACTTCCACGGCCGAACAGCGAGGGTCTGGTCTTTCATGCCTTGAATCGAGGGAACAACCGCGCCGATGTCTTCCACGACCCCGACGATCACCGGGCCTTCCTCGACGCCCTGGCGCAGACTCGGGACCGCTATCCCTTCGACTTCTACGGCTACTGCCTGATGACCAACCACTTCCAACCTCCTGCTCCGCCCCCGCGCCGGCCAGTCGATCAGCCGCATCTTGCAGTCGCTGACCGTCACCCATACCTGGAGGTTCCATAAGCGACATCGCACATCGGGCCATGTGTGGCAGGGTCGGTTCAAGAGCCCGGTGATCCAGGACGATGCGCACCTGCTGGTAGTCCTGCGTTACATCGAGGCCAACCCCCTGCGCGCTCGGATGGTCGCCGACCTCAAGGACTACCCCTGGTCGAGTTTCCCGGCCCACGCTTACGGGCAGTCCCAGCCGTTACTCAGCGTGCTCCCCGAGATCGAGGCGCTGGGTCCGACCCCCGCGAGACGCCAGAGGAAATGGCGAGCCAGGGTGGAAGCCGTCCAACCTGAGGAGGACTTGACGCGGGTCCGCGACTCGCTTCGGACCGGCAAGCCCCTGGGCCAGTCGTCCTGGGTCGAGCAAGTCGCCGCTCGTGTCGGCTTCGCGTTGAATCCCCGTCCCAGAGGACGTCCGCGCAAGACGGAAAAATGAACGGACACCAATAACGACGCCACTGGTGCTCCCATCTGCTTGCAAGGATCAACGATTGTCAGTCCGGTTTTCTCATCGATCACGACGCCAGCGGTCCTCCCGGTACGGCGCCGTAGCCCAGGATCAAGGTGGCGTAGTTGCTTCCGGGCTGGCCGTTGTTCTTGCCGTCGAGGTACTGGCCGTAGGTGCTGGTAAGGCCCAGGGGTGACGTGCCGCGAACGGTCAATTCGTAGAGCTGGTGAATGTTGAGCCGGCCCACGGGAGAGAGTGTCACGGTCTGATGGCTGGAGTTGGAGACCGCCAGACGGAGCCGGATGACCCGGACGACCTTGTAGGACGGATGCCGGCCGCGGATGTAGCGGAGCATGACGAGCTGGTAGTTCGTCAGGGTCTGCGCCCGGGTGGTGTCCATCGGCTCGTTGAAGGTCACGACCAGCGTGGTCGGCTGGTTGTGGATACCACTACGCGTGACGGAGGTGACCACGGGGGGAATCGGGGTCACAACCTGGGTCAAGGGGGCCGATGTGCTCGCCAGGAAGGGAGAATTGCCGACGTAGGCGGCGGTGATGGTGTGATTGCCGGGGCCCAGGGAGGTGGTGGTGAAGATGGCGGTGCCGCCGCTGACGGGAGCCGTCCCCAGGACGGTCGTCCCGTCCAGGAACGTGACGGTGCCCGTCGGGGTGCCGGTCGGCGGGCTGGCGGCGAAGACGAGAGCCACGAAGGTGATCGGGCTGCCCACGAGCGCGGGGTTGGTCGTCGCGGTGACCGTCGTCAGGGTGGTCACGGTCGGGCTGACCACCTGGTTGACGACCGTCGAGGCGCTCGTCAGATCGGTCGGATCGCCGCTGTAAACGGCCCTCAGCGCCAGAGTGCCGGCGGGCAGGGACGAGAGGGAGAGGGTCGCCACGCCGCCGACGAGCGGCGCGGTGCCCAGGACGGTCGTGCCATCCAGGAACGTGACCGTACCGGTCGGAGTTGCGGCGGCCTGTTCACCAGCGCCTGAGGGAGGGTCGGAAACGGCGGCCGTCAGGGTGACGGGGGCGCCGAGCAGCGAAGGGTTGGGTGAGGTGGTCAGGGTCGTGGTCGTCGTCTGCCGCGAGGTCGTGGGGAGGTACGCCCCGGCCTGGCTGATGGCCCAGGCCCCTCGTCCGAACGTGCCGGCGACGAGGATGTTGTCCTGCGGGTTGTAGACAAGATCATGAACCTGGACGTTGGGGAGCCCGATGCCGACGCTGGTCCACGCCGTACTGGCGCCGAGGTAGGGGTTGGTGGCGACGAACACCCCGCTCGACGCCCCCGCGCCGGGCCTGGGGAGCGCTCCGATCAGAACGACCTCGGCTCCGGGGGTGGTCGAAGGGTTGTAGATCGTGACCGACTGGAACTTCTCGGCGAGGGTGCCGAGGTTGCCCGTGATGTCGCTGATGGTGACGTTGCTCGTGCCCGCCCCCTGGACCTGGAGAATCCGATCGCTGAGGACGAGATACGCGGTGTGCCAGTCGTTGGGATCGAGGACGATTGAGCGAATGGCCGAGGCGAAGGTGCCGATCGAGGAGAACGAGCCTCCCTGGCTGGTGCGGAGGAAGAGCTGCGACGGTCCTGCGGCCTTGCCTTGCTCGCTGACCGCGGCGTAGAGGACGTACGGGTTGGCCGCGCCGCCCGCGTAGCCGCCGTAGGCCAGGGCCGAGAAATACCCTCCCGACTTGGCCGAAGGGGTGATGTCGGTGACGGTGTTCCCCTGGTTGGTGCTCTCGTACAGACCGTTGTAGCCGATCGCGAGCATCTGGGGGTTCACCGCGTTCAGGACGAACGGGATGTAGGCGCCGTCGGTGGCTTCCTGGTCGCTGGAATCGAGCCCGCTGAGGGGTCCGCCGCCCTGATTGCTGGCCAGAGGAATGGTCACATACGTGGGTTTGTTCGACCCGGCATAGGTCTCGCGGAAGAACTGATCGAACCCAGGGCCGATCACGTAAAGCTGGGCCTGCGACCCGCTGTTATCGACCGCGACATGGGTGGCGTCGCCCCCCTGGCCGGTGATCCATCGTGTGGAGCCCTGGGCCACCTGCGTTCCCGAACTGTTGTCCTGGGCGCCGCCGAAGATGACATGATCGATCGAATTATAAGCGACCGAGTAGAGCTCGGTCGTCTCGAGGTTGCCGGTCAGGGCGACCCACGACCGGCTGCTGGCGGCGGCGGTGGGGTTGAGCAGGCGGTAGAAGCCGCCGTCATCGGCCATGACGAGGTTGCCGTCGTGGTCGAAGACCAGGTCGTGGGTATCGCTGTGGGCGATCGTGTTCGACGCGCCCGCGCCGACGGCCGAGGTCCAGGTCGCGCTCCAGGTCCCTGCGTTCACGCTGACCACGGCGTCGAAGACAACCGAGCGCGACCCGAAGCCGGGCGTCGGCGCCGAGCTGCCGGAGACAAAGACGTGATCGGGAGCGCCCGGATCGGCCGCGATCGCCAGGTCGTTCTGCTCGTTGCCATCGACGTTGATGCCATCCGGGGCAACCGAGGGGGGGATGTCGATGTTGTTCCAGTTCGTCCCGAGGTCGTTCGAGACGTAGACATGGCTGATTCCCGGGGGCTGGGCGCCTCCGGTCGAGGTGCCCTCCTGACCGGTCAGGACATAGATCCAGGGAGTTCCGCCTTGATTGACCACCGAGAGCTTCAGGTTCGTCAGGTCGGGCAGCAGGCCGGCCGGGATCACGTTCGAGCCGGTGCCGTTGATCTGAGTCCAGGTGATCGTGCCGCTCGCGCTATCGTAGACTCCCTGGTAGATACCATTGCTCGCGGCGGTACGGCCGCCGAAGACGCCAGCGAAGAACCGGTTGGGGTCGGTCGGGTCGGCCTCGACATCGTTGACCTGGCCGTCGGGGAGCCCGTTGCCCGCGTTCGAGAGCAGAGTCCAGGTGGTGCCGCCATCCTTGCTCATATAAAGGCCGATCCCAGGCTCGCCCGCCGGGGGATTCGCGACCTTGGGCACCGCCGCCAAAACGAGCTGGCCCGTGGTGGTCGTGATCGAGGTCGGCAGGATGCGCCGGATCGACGCGCCGGTGAACGTGGACGCCCCGAGGATTTGCCACGACGTACCGGCGTCGGTCGACTTGTAGACCCCAACCGCGACGCCGCCGTTCTCGGTCCCGAATTCGCCGAACGAGCCGTTGGTGAAGTTGCCGGTGCCGGCGTAGATGACGTTTGAATTGAGCGGGCTGACCGCGATATCACCGATGGCCAGCGACGGGAGTCCGGTGCCGAGCGGGGTCCAGGTAGGGGTCAGGTTCGAGGCGGTCGCGTCGGTGGACTTCCACATCCCTCCGTTCGACGCCCCGATGTAGAGCGTGCTGGGCTGGTTCGGGTCGACCGCGACGGTTTCGCCCATTCCGACCTGAGGATTACCCTGGGCGTCCATGCCGATCGGCTGGCCTTGCAGGAGCGGTTGCGGCCCCTGCGCCACCCAGGTGGGAACGGCGGTCAGCAGCCGCCGCTGTTCCAGCGGCTCGAGCTCCACGAGGCGCCGGTAGTCCCGACTCCGTTGCCGAACCCACGATCTGCGTGGCCTGGAATGAAGCCGCGTGGCCCTGAGATGAGCGAGGAGCATGCGCGTCCGCCCCTGTTGGGTAAAGCCGGTTGAAGATTACGGAACCGCAGACAGGTAGCCCGTCTTCCGCAATCACTATAATCAACCTGCTCGACGGATTCTCCCCCCTTTTCCGGTTCTGTGCGAAGGACGCGCGCAGCGACCAGCCGACCGCCAGGTCTGGCCCGCGAGAGGTGGGGGCCGACGGAGTCCGACCTCGACGACTCCCAGGAAGCCTCGGCTTCATTCGATCAGGACGGCGCGGTCTCGGTTTGCCGGATGGCGGCCTGGAGCGCGGTGAGCAGTCCGGTGACGCGTTCCCTGGGGTTGTAGACCTCGTTGCTTCCCTTGGCCGAGAGGGTCTCGATCGGTAGATAGCCGCGATAGCCCCCTTGTCGGATGATCCGCACGAGCTTCACCAGGTCGGTCCGGGTCGTTCCCTGGGGGCCGTCGACCTTTTCCTTGACCTGCCAGTTGACGGCGTAAGGCAGGACGCGGGCGATCTCCTCGTAGGGGTCATTTCTGAGGAAATAGCCGGTGTCGACGATCGCGCCGAACCAGTCGGAATCCACCTTCTGGATGATCTTGAGGACCTGCTCGCCAGTCTTGAGGGTGTCGTCGTGGTTCTGGATACCGACGAGGACGCCGTATTTCTGGCCGTGCTCGACGCACTTCCTGAGATCGTCGGTCATCCATTCGGCCACCTGGTCGAAGGTGTAGCCTTCGGGAGCGGGGCCGGCGAAGACGCGAACCACCGGCGCACCCAGGCGCGCGGCGACCTCGATCCACTGCTTCACGTGCTCGACATCGTCGGCGCGTGCCGCCTTATCGGGCGCCGCGAAGTTGTTCCGCACTCCGGTCCCGCTGATATCCAGCCCGAGCTCGAACGCCCGCCGCTTGAAATCATTGACATAACGGTCGACGGGCGGCCTGGGATAGCCGGGGAAGAAATAGCCGGTCGGGTCGATGGCGTCGAAGCCAAGCTCGGCGCAGAAGTCGAGCAGGTCGAAGAGCGAGACCCCCTTGGCGCGCCCCTTGAGCTGGTCGTTGAGCGTCTTGTTGAACGAATAGGCGTTCAGGCTGGTCTTGAGCTTCGGGCCGCCGCCCCGCTTGATTGGCATCTGGGCCGCCGCGGGACGACCTCCCGCCAGGCTTCCCACGATTCCGACCCCGCCCCCGAGACCCAGCCCCGCGCCCAGAGATCCCAGCGACGCCTGGGCGAGAAACCCTCTGCGATCGATGTGATGTTCCACGATGTGTGTCCCCGCACCGGACGATGACCGCACCGGCGACCGCCCTTTGGTACGGTCGTCGCGAACGCGAACGCCTGGACCCATCCGATGTTGGGGTCTCAGCATGAAATGCGCCCAGGGGAGTGTCAAGGGGTCAGTGCGGTGCAGTCCGGCGGAGGGAAGTGACGGGCCGGCCGGGGCCGGCTCAGTCGTCGCCCGGCGGCGCGAGTTCGCGCTCGATGCGGAACCGCATCTGGCCGAGCTCGTCGCCGACGTACTCGCTATGCGGCCAGGGCCAGTCGACCGGGTCGTCATGGAACCGGGGGATGATGTGCCAGTGGCCGTGGTCGATCGTCTGGCCGGCGGCGAGGCCGTTGTTGACGATCACGTTGAAGCCGTCGGCCCCGGTCGCCGCCTTCACGGCGCGGCAGAGGCGGGGCAGGAGCGGCGGCCGTCGCCGCCGCGATCTCCTCGGGCAGATCGGTCAGGTCGGCATGGTGCGGCTTGGGGACGAGCAGGACATGGCCCTGGTTGACCGGATGGATGTCGAGGAAGGCGACGGCGTCGTCGGTCTCGAGGACCATCGACGCGGGGATCTCCCCCCGGACGATCTTGCAGAACAGGCAGCTCGCCTGAGTGGGGACGATTCGCGTGCGCGTCACGGCGCGTGCGGCTCCTTCGGGGCTGCTCCTGCTCCGGACGGGCGACCGAAACCGGAACCGATCAGCTCATGAACCGGAGGCGACCACGGCGGGCTTGGTCGGCGCCTTGATCTTCTCGTCCTCGCCGAGCAGCGCGATCACGCCCATCGGCGCGGCGTCGCCCTGGCGGACCTTGGCGAGCTTGTAGATCCGGGTATAGCCGCCCGGACGTCCCTTGAACCGCGGGCCGATCTCGTGGAAGAGCCGGAACGCGACGTCCTTCTTGGTGACGACCGCCAGGACGCGGCGGAAGTTGTTCAGGTTCCAGCCGTCCTTGGCCAGCGTGATCAGCTTCTCGGCGAACGGCTGGACTTCCTTGGCCTTGGCCAGTGTGGTCTCGATCCGGCCGTGCTCCAGAAGCGCGGTGGCCAGGTTGCGGAGGAGCATCCGGCGATGCGACGGGGACCGCTTGAACTTGCGGCCGGCTTTACGATGACGCATGAGAGGTCAACCTATCGAACGAATGAACAGGAAATAGTTCAAATCCGAGGGGCGATCTAATCGCGATCCGATCAGACCCCCTGCCGCTGGGGGACGTCCATGCCGAGGTCGAGGCCGATCTCGTGGAGCTTGGCGCGGACTTCCTTGAGGGTGGTCTCGCCGAAGTTGCGGACGGTCAGGAGCTGGTCCTCGCTCCGGCTGACCAGGTGGCGGACGGTGGTGATCCCCTCGCTTTCGAGGCAGTTGGTGGCCCGGACCGAGAGCTCGAGCTCGGCCAGGCTCATGTCGAGCTTGCGCTCGAGCTCGGCGTCGACGCGGCTCGGAGCGTGCGAGCCGTCGACCCCCGCGGCCTCCGAGGGAAGGCCCGGGCCCGGCTCGTAGTACTGGACGAACGGGTTGAGGTGCTTGCGAAGGATCTTGGCCGCCTCGACCAGGGCCATCTCGGGGCCGAGGGTGCCGGTGGTCCAGATCCGCAAGAGGAGCTTGTCGTAGTTGGTCCGCTGGCCGACGCGGGTGTTCTCGACCCGGTATTCGACCCGGATGACCGGGCTGAAGATCGCGTCGATCGGGATCGCGCCGACTTCGAGGTCGTCGGTGTGCCCCTCGGCCGCCGGGCGGTAGCCCCGGCCGTTCTCGACGCTCATCTCGAGGACGAACGGGACGTCATCGGTCAGGGTGCAGAGGATGTGGTCGGGGTTGATGATCTCGACGCTCTCGTCGTGCAGGATGTCGGCCGCCGTGACGACCCCGCGCCGGTCGCGCTCGATCCGGATCGTCCGCGAGTGCTCGGAGTGGTTCTTGACGACCAGGCCCTTGAGGTTCAGGACCAGGTCGGTGATATCCTCGACCATGCCGGGGATCGACGAGAACTCGTGCTGCACCCCCTGGATCTTGATCTTGGTGACGGCGCTCCCCTCCAGGCTCGACAGGAGGATGCGCCGCAGGCTGTTGCCGACGGTGTGGCCGAAGCCGCGTTCGAACGGCTCGACATGGAACTCGCCGTAGGTGTCGGTCAATTTTTCGCGGTTACAGACGACCCGGCTTGGAAGCTCGAGGCCACGCCAGCGGATGCGCATCGCTTTCTCCAAAAAGCCCTCGCCCAACCAGGAGGACGGGCGAGGAGAAGACAGGAGCGTCTCATTTTTGCCTGTCGAATTCTTAATTCGTGTCGGAATCAGAGCCCGGCTCGTTAGCGGCTCAGCAGCTCGACGATCAACTGCGGGGTGACCGGCAGCGAGATGTCCTGCGTGCCGGGCAGGCGGGCGACCCGCCCCTCGGGCGGGTCGGTGCTGATCCGGTCGAGCCAGTCGGGGACCGGCGGCATCCCCTCGGCCTCAAGGTTGGTCGCGGCGAGCTTCCGCGAGTGCTCGCGGTCCTTGACCTGGATCACGTCGCCGGGGCGGACCAGGTAGCTCGGGATGTCGAGCTTGCGGCCGCCGACCGTGATGTGCCCGTGCGTGATCATCTGCCGCGCCTGGGCGCGGCTGGTGGCGAACCCCAGCCGGGTCACGACGTTGTCGAGCCGGCGCTCCAGCAGCGCCATCAGGGCGTCGCCCGTGTTGCCCGGCCGGCGGCTGGCCAGCTCGAAATACTTGCGGAACTGGCGCTCGAAGATCCCGTAGTATCGCTTGACCTTCTGCTTCTCGCGGAGCCGGATCGAGTATTCGCTCGCCTTGCCGCGGCGGAACTGGTGCATCCCCGGCACCCCTTCGCGGCGGTCGACGGCGCACTTGGGGGTGTCGCACCGCGTCCCCTTCAAGAACAGCTTCAATCCTTCACGGCGGCAGAGCCGGCAGACCGGCCCGATATGGCGTCCCATGGCTGGTTCAATGATCCTGTCGAAAAAGCGGCCTCGGGTTTGTTGGGCCGAGTTGTCCCGCCCCGCGACTGAACGGCGCGTCCGGTTCCGCCAGAGGCGGAATACCGAACCCAGATCCAGGTCGCGAGGCTGACCGGTTCCCCGGCAATCGACGAGCCGAAAGGAGGCTCCAAGCCCTCCCTTCGCCAACCCCGCCAGAGCCGCTCTGGCCCTCCAGCAACCCGAATCCCGGATCGGGCCGCAACCCTCGGCGGAGGATTCGCTACAACCGACACCAATCAAAAGGGTGCGCCGGGCTCAAACCGACGGCCCGACACACCCAGCATTTGCCTGGAAGAGCATCAAATCGAATCCGATCCGATCCGATCAGACCCGCCGCTTCTTGGGCGGCCGGCAGCCGTTGTGGGGCAGCGGGGTGACATCCTCGATCGCCTTGATCGAGAGCCCCGAGGCCTGCAAGGCGGTGATCGCGCTTTCGCGGCCCGAGCCCGGCCCCTTGACCTTGACCTCGACTTCCTTGACGCCGATACTTGGTCGCCGTCGCCGCGGCGGTCTCGGCCGCGCGCTGCGCGGCGAACGGGGTGCTCTTGCGGCTCCCCTTGAACCCGACGGTCCCCGACGAGGCCCAGCAAACGCGTCGCCGTTGGGGTCGGTGATCGTCACCGTCGTGTTGTTGAACGTCGCCTTGATGTGCACGACCGCCCGGCTGACGTTGCGTCGTGTCTTCCGCTTCTTGGCCTTGGCCACGGGACGTTGCTCCCTGCTGGATGCTAAAGCTAAATACGATCAAGTTCAGAGGATGAATATCGTTGAAGGCTGGAGCCACCTCGCGTGCGCCGGGGCGAGACGCGAGACGCACTGAAACGAATACAGCGCCAGAGCCTGTCGAGGAAAGCCGGCAAGCCGTGGCCCGCCCGACGGCGAAGACCCCGGCTAGGCTCGGCTGGTGCGCGCGCTGGGATTAGCGCATTTCCTTGACGCCCTTCTTGCCCGCGACCGTCTTCCGCGGCCCCTTGCGGGTCCGGGCGTTGGTCCGGGTCCGCTGGCCGCGAACCGGCAGTCCCTTGCGGTGCCGCAGTCCGCGGTAGCAGCCGATCTCGCGGAGCCGGCCGATGTTCTGCTGGACCTGGCGGCGGAGCTGCCCTTCGACGACGTATTCGTTGTCGAGCAGGACGGCCAGCTTGGCCAGCTCGTCTTCGGTCAGGTCGCGGGCCCGCTTGTCGGGGCTGATCCCCGTCCGCTCGCAGAGCTGCTCGGCCAGGAACGGGCCGATCCCGTAGATGTAGCGCAGCGAGATCACCGTCCGCTTGTCGTTCGGGATGTCGACACCGAGGATACGAGGCATCCTTCCAATCTCCCTGTTCAGCTCAAATCAAATCGATCAGCCCTGCCGCTGCTTGTGGCGGGGGTTCTCGCAGATCACATAGACCTTGCCGCGGCGGCGGACGATCTTGCAATGCTCGCAGATCCGCTTGACGCTGGATCGAATCTTCATCGGACGACCTGGTGCTCGAAAGTTGCCTGTCGTTCAGATTCCAACGAGCCGAGTCGGACCCCGTGTCCCCCCGTCACTCGCGATTCAAAAAAAGGGGCGGCGCGGGTCGCGATTTCAACCTCGCCTGCTGGCCCATCGGTGCAACGTCGGCAGTCGTGGGCCGAATTCGGCCAATATAACGAGCCCGACGGCTTTTCCGCAAGGGCCGACCCGCCGGGCTCCCGTCTTTTTTCGTGTGGACCGGTTACGGGAGACTGTCTTGCCGGCGGTCCGGACGCGCCGTCAGGCTCCATCCTCCAGTTAGGTCAGGATACGCGGCCCTTCGGGGGTCATGGCGACGGTGTGCTCGAAGTGGGCGCTGGCCAGCCGGTCCTTGGTCTCGACGGTCCAGCCGTCGTCGAGGGTGCGGACTCCTTGGTTCCCAGGGCGACCATCGGCTCGATCGCCAGCACGATCCCCGGCTCGAGCCGGATGTCGTGCTTGCGCAGGGCCTTGCTCACGAAGTTGGGGACCTGGGGGTCCTCGTGCATGTCCTGGCCGATGCCGTGGCCGACGAACTTCTCGATCACGTACATGCCCTGGCTCTTGACGTAGCGTTCCATCAAGCCGGCCACTTCCGACCAGTACGCGACCGGCTCATGGCGCGGATGGACAGGTCGAGGGTCTCGGAGGTGACGTCGAGGAGCCGCTGGATCTCGGGGCTGACATGGTGCCGATCGGCAGGGTCACGGCGGCATCGCCGCACCAGCCGTTGAGCTTGCAGCCGGTATCGATCGAGACGACGTCACCTTCCCGGAGGACCCGGCGGTTGGGGATGCCGTGAACGACCTGTTCGTTAATGCTGGCGCAGATGACGGCCGGGAACGGTGGCTTTCCCTTGACCGAGTTGGGGTAGTTCTTGAACAGGGGGATGGCCCCGTGCTCGCGGAAGACGGCCGACACGGCGGCGTCGAAGTCGGCCGTGGTCGCCCCGGGGACCGCCAGCCGACGGACCTCGGCCAGGGCCCGTGCCACGACTCGCCCGGCGTCGCGCATCAGGGCGATCTCGCGCGGGCTCTTGAGCTTGATCACGGCTCGCCTCTCGTCGTCTCGATTCCGACCAAGCTCGGACGCACGGTCCGATCCGGACACGGTCAACGGCCTGGCTCCTCTCCCCCAACGCATCATCGCTTGCTCACCAGGCCGCCGTAGTTCCGCATGATCAGGTGGCTGTCGATCTTCTGCACCAGGTCGAGGCAGACGCTGATGACGATCAGGAGCCCGGTCCCGCCCAGAAACGAGGCCACCGTGTAATCGACGTTCAAGGCGTTCTGGACCAGCGACGGGAATCACCGCCACCAGGCTCAGGAACGCCGCCCCCACGTAGGTGATCCGCAGCATCACCTTCTCAAGGTAGTCGGCCGTCCGACGCCCGGGCCGGTAGCCCGGGATGAAGCTGCCGTAGTCCTTGAGGTTCTCGGACATGTCCTTGGGGTTGAACGTGATCGCCGTCCAGAAGTAGCAGAAGAAGTAGATCAGGACGATGTAGAAGACCGTGTAGATGTAACTTTGCTTCTGAAACGCGTCGGCCGTCTCCTGGAAGAAGGCCGCCAGGGCCGACCAGAAACTCCAGGTATCGGCCCGCCATCCCTGGGTGGCCCGCGCCAGGCCGTTGAAGATGAACGACGGGAAGATCAGGAGGCTGGAGGCGAAGATGATCGGCATCACGCCGGCCTGGTTAACCTTCAAGGGGAGGTATTGCCGGGTTCCGCCGAAGACACGACGGCCCCGGACGTGCTTGGCCGACTGGGTCGGAATCCGCCGCTGGCTCTCGGTGATCGCGATCACGCCGACCACCACCGCGACGAACAGGCCCGCCAGCAAGCACCAGCGTCATGATCCCGTACTTGCCCGCCTCGGGCGTGAGCTTCGGAGTCGCGTTGTCCCACAGCTCCTTCGAGCGCCAGGGGCATCCGCGCCAGGATTCCCGCCATGATCAGGAGGCTGATCCCGTTGCCGATGCCGTATTCGTCGATCTGCTCGCCGATCCACATCAGGAAGATCGTGCCGGCGGTCATGATCAGACGCAGAGCAAGCCGTCGAAGGCGTTCTGGTGCTGGGGCTGAACCACCCCCATCTGGGGACTCATCATGTACTGGACCCAGAACCCGCTCTGCACCGCGCAGAGGAGCACGGTCGCGTAGCGGGTGTATTCGTTGATCCGCTTCCGGCCGCTCTCTCCCTCCTTCATCATCGCTTCGAGCGATGGGGATGACGCTCCCGAGGAGCTGGAAGATGATCGAGGCGGAGATGTACGGCATGATCCCCAGGCCGAAGATCGTGCTCATGCCGATCGAGGTACCGCCGAACATGGCGACGGTGCCGAAAACCTTGCCCGCCGCCGAGGTGGCCTGCACCTCCTGCCAGCTCTTGAGCTTGTCCTGGTCGACGATCGGCAGCGGGATATAGAACCCGATCCGGTAGATGGCCAGAAACATGGCCGTCATCAGGATCTTGCGCTGCAGCTCGGGGACCTTGAACAGGATCGTGTAGAGCTTGCCCACGCCTTGGGTCCTCTCAACTGCAAAGGGAATTCGCCGATCCCGGGACGGAACGCATGCGAAATCGAGTCCGAACACCGCCGATCGTCACGACAATCAAAACGATCAGGCAGACCACGATGGCCTGGCCACCGGCGGCGGCGATCTTGGTCGGCGGCCGATGCGCTGAACTTGGCGGCGTGGACGATCATGGGCTTGGTGATCTCACCATCGCCCAGGATCTTGACGCCGTCGTCGTGCCGCCCCTTGACCAGGCCGCGGGTCCGCAAGCACCGCCTCATCGATCTCGGTGCCGGCTTCATAGCAGGCGTCGAGACTCGACAGGTTGACAATGGCGTAGTCCTTGCGGAAGGCGCCGTTGTTGAACCCGCGCTTCGGGACGCGGCGGATCAAGGGCATCTGGCCGCCTTCGGACACGGGGTTGAGCTTGAACCCCTGCCGCGACGAATGACCCTTGTGGCCCTTCGACGAGGTCTTGCCGTGCCCCGAGCCGATTCCGCGGCCGATCCGCTTGCGCTTCTTGCGCTTGTGAAATTCCTTGATGAACGTCGTGGAGCTGCATGTTAGAGCGTCACTCCGCGGAGACGAGCGACCTCGTCCTTGGTCCGCAGTTGCGTCAGGGCGTCGATCGCCGCCTTGACCAGGTTCAGCTTGTTGGTCGATCCGTAGCTCTTGGTCAGGATGTCGGTGACGCCGGCGGCCTGGACCACCGCGCGGACGGCCCCGCCGGCGATCACGCCGGTTCCGGGGCTGGCCGGCAGCATCACCACCCGCGACGCCCCGAACCGGCCGATGACCCGGTGCGGGATCGTGCCGCCTTGCAGGTTCACCCGCTTCATCTGCTTCTGGGCGTCCTTGACCCCCTTTTCGACGGCGGGAGGGACCTCGTTGGCCTTGCCGTAGCCCCATGCCACCTGGCCGCGGCCATTGCCGACGACGACCAGGGCATTGAAGCTGAACCGACGGCCTCCCTTGACCACCGCGGCGCAGCGGCGGATCGCCACCACGCTCTCGGTCCACTCACCACGTTCGCGCGTATCGCTCGACACGGCCGGCTCCTTCAAAATTCAGACCCGCCTCACGGGCGGCGGTGGCCAGGGCCTCGACCCGGCCGTGATACTTGTAGCTTCGACGGTCGAAACAAATCTTGTCAATACCGGCCTGCTTCGCACGCTCGGCGACCAGCCGGCCCACGACCGCGGCGGCCGTCTTGTTGCCGCCGTACGCGGCCTGCGACTTGACCTCGGGATCGAGCGTGCTGGCCGAGGCCAGGGTCGTGCCGGTCAGGTCGTTGATCACCTGCACGTAGATGTGCTTTGAGCTGCGGAAGACCGCCAGACGGGGCCGTTCCGCGCTGCCGCTGAGCCGGCCGCGTACTCGACGCTGCCGCCGCAACCGCCGCGCCTGGACCATTTCTCGCTGTTGCACCGAAGGATCCTCTCATCTCATCCGGGGTTAGGGGGCGGCCGATACCAACCGGACGCCCAGCCCGCTGGTTCTCGCCGAGCGTTGTCGGGTCCGCTTGCCCTTGCAAGCGATCTCATCTCAATTCGACGTTTACTTCGAGCCGAACGCCTTGCCCGCCTTGCGCCGGACCGTCTCGCCCTCGTACCGGATACCCTTGCCCTTGTAGGGTTCGGGGGGCCGGACCTTGCGGACCTCGGCGGCAAACTGGCCGACCGCTTGCTTGTCGGGCCGCTGATCACGATATGCGTCGCGTCGGGAACGGCGACCGCAGACGCCCGCGGGGGCTTCGAGCACCACCTGGTTGGCGTATCCGACCTGAAGCGCGACGGTGTTGGCCTTCTTCAACTGCGCCTGGTAGCCGACGCCCACGATCTCGAGCTTCTTGGTATAGCCGTTGGCGACCCCCTCGACCATGTTGGCGATCAGGCTCCGGGTCAGGCCATGCAGGGCACGGCTCAGGCGCTCGTCGTCGGCGCGTTCGACCACGACCTGCTTGGCCTCGGTGTCGTAGCGGACCCCCATCTCCGGACGGTAGGTCCACGACAGCTTTCCCTTGGGCCCCTCGACTTCGATCTTCGAGTCGGCGACCGACACCTTCACGTTCGCCGGCACAACCACCGGCTTTCGTCCAATACGGGACATGGGACCGTCACCCTCTCGCTCGCAAGAAAGATCAAAGGAAAGACCAAGGGGTCCGCTCGACCTCGGCTGGGCCGGAAGCCAACAACGGCCTCGGCTCGATCGGTCTCGGCTTAATGGATCAGGGCCAGGACCTCGCCGCCAACCTTCTCGGAGCGGGCGCAGCGGTCGCTGAGCACGCCCCGGGGCGTGCTCAGGATCTGGATTCCCATGCCCCCGAGGATCGGCTTGAGGTCCTTGTAGCCGCGGTAAATCCGACGTCCCGGCTTGCTCACACGGTCGATCCGGGTGATCAGACGCTCGCCGTTGGGGCCGTACTTCATGTGCAGCCGGAGCGTCCGGGCCGGCACGGTCTCGATCTCCTCGTAATCCCAGAGATAGCCCTCGTCCTTGAGGACCTGGGCGATCCCACGCCGCAGGTTCGAGCTCGGCATATCCACCAACGGGCGCTCGATCCGCACGGCGTTGCGAATCCGGGTCAACATGTCGGCGATCGGGTCGGTCATCATGGCGAGGCAGGTCCTGAAATTCCGCCGCGGGTAACGCAAAACGCGCCTGAGATCACGCCTCATTTTTTTGAAGCTTCGCAGACGGGCTGCGGGGTCGTCGGCGCGGCGGTGTTCATTCGTTTGTTCGTTCGTTGAACGCGATCCGGGTCTCGGGTTTCGTGACGCCAGCTTACCAGCTAGCCTTCTTGACCCCCGGGATCAGGCCCCGGCTGGCCAGGTTGCGGAAGCAGATCCGGCAGATGCCGAACTTGCGGTAGACAGCGCGGGGCCGTCCGCAGAGCTTGCAACGGTTCCGATGCCGGACCGCGAACTTGCGGGGCGTCTCCGACTTGATCATCTGGGCTTTGGTCGACATGGAGCTGGGTCATCCCAAACGGGTCGGGTCGAGTCGAATCCTTGTAAAAAAACGAAGCCAAGGCACGCGGTTCAACTACTTCGCCCGGCCCGGCTGCTGCTGCTGGCCAGGCTGGCGGAACGGGAAGCCGAAGGCACGCGAGCAGCTCGCGCGCCTGGTCATCGTTCTCGGTCGTCGTGACGATCGTGATGTCCATGCCCTGGGTGTGCTGGAGCCGGTCGGCGTCGATCTCGGGGAAGACCACCTGTTCGGCCAGGCCGAGCGTGTAGTTGCCGTGGCCGTCGAAGCTGTTCGGGTTGAGTCCCCGGAAGTCGCGGATACGGGGCAGGGCGACCGAGATCAGACGGTCGAGAAACTCGTACATCCGCCGGCCGCGGAGGGTCACCTTGCAGCCGATCTCGTTCCCCTCGCGGAGCCGGAACCCCGAGACCGAGACCTTGGCCCGGGTCACCTGCGGCTTCTGGCCGCTGATCTTGCTGAGACTGTCGACCGCCGCTTCCAGGAGGGCCTTGTCCTGGGTGGCGCGGCCTACTCCCATGTTGATGACGATCTTCTCCAGCTTGGGGATCGCCATCTTGTTGGCCAGCTTGAACTTCTCAGCCAGGCCGGTCGCGATCGTCGTGTTGTACTGGTCGAGCAAGCGCGCCATCTTCGGACCATCCTCCGCCTATCGATCGGATCGGGTTTCTTCGCGGTTCATTTCGACTTCTGGGCCGCCGACGCATGGGCGGGCTTGGCCGGTCCGACATTGCCCAGGGCCGTCGCGCAGATCTTGCAGTAGCGCTGCTTCTGGCCGTTGTCGGTAAAACGGTGCCCGACGCGGACGCCACGGCGGCAGCTCGGGCAGTAGAGCAGGACGTTGGAGACGTCGATCGGCATCTCCTTCGAGAGCCGGCCTCCCTGCTGGTTCTTGGCGCTGGGCTTCAAGTGCTTGTAGACCCGGTTGACCCCTTCGACGACGATCTTGTGCTTCTCGGGGAGCACCCGCAGCACCTTGGCGATCCGGCGCTGCGCCGGGGTGCCCTTGTCGTCGCCGGCGATCACCTCGACCTGGTCGTCTTTGCGAATTTGCATCACTGGCTCCTCACGGGCCCGGCCGGGCTCAGACCACCTCGGCGGCCAGGCTGATGATCTTCATGAACTGTCGGTCGCGGAGCTCGCGGGCGATGGCGCCGAAGATCCGGGTGCCGCGGGGCTCGTTATCGTTGTTGATCAGGACGACGGCGTTGCGATCGAACCGGACGTAGGAGCCGTCGGTCCGTCGGGTCGAGTTACGGACCCGGACGACGACGCAGCGGACCACGTCGCCCGCCTTGACGTCACCGCCCGGGGCCGCCTTCTTGACGCTGGCGATGATCACGTCGCCCAGGCCGGCGGTGCGCCGCTTGTAACGCGAGGCGCTGCCTCCCAGGACCTTGAAGCACATCACTTCCTTGGCCCCGGAGTTGTCGGCCACATCGAGCCGGGTTTGCATCTGGATCATAGGGTCACATTCCCGCGAACAAGCGATCGACTCGCTATCAAATAAGAGAGGGCGATCGGCCAATCCGAACGCGCCCTGAAAGACAAATACGTGTTCCTACCGCCTGGCCGAAATCTCAACCCGATCAGATCTTCGCCGCCTCGCCCTCGCCGGCCAGGGCCTGCTGAGCGCCCAGGCGGACGATCCGGACGATCCGCCACCGCTTCAGCTTCGACAGCGGGCGGGTCTCCATGATCTCGACCACGTCGCCCAGATGCGAGGGTTGGCCTCGTCATGGGCATGGCAAACGGTCCGGCGACGTGAGCATCTTGCCGTACTTGGGGTGCGGCACGAGCGTCTCGACCTCGACCCGCCGGGTCTTGTTCATCTTGTCGGACGTCACGATCCCGATCTCGGTCTTCCGCCGGCGGCGGGCCGGGGCGGCGGTCGGGGACGACCCGTGGCTGGTTGTCGGCTGGCTCATCGGACTTCCTGGGGCTCGACCTTCGGTCGGTTCAAAAATGACTCGCTTCCCAACATAACAACGTCAACGTCACCGTCACATCAATTCAATGCCGGCGGAATTCAAAGGCCGCCACGGCGGCTTGCTCCGCTCGATCTCCCGGAGGCGGAGGATCGTCTTGATCCGCGCGATCTCGCGCTTCGCCTTGACGATCTCGCTGGGGGCCTCGAGCCGCTCGGTCTCGCTCTGGAGCCGAAGGCGGAACAGGTTCTGCTGCGTCTCGCTCAAGAGGAGCTCGAGCTGCTCGTCGGTCTGCTCGCGGAGCTCGGCGGGTCTGGTCATGGCTCCTGGCGTCTCCTCAAAACAAGGCCTGGCTGGCTCTCGCCCGGTCGGTTCGGACCGGCAAACGGCGTCACAGAGTGGGCCGGCGGGTCGACGAACCGGCACCGGACCGGCAGCTTGTGGGCCACGCGGGCCAGGCTCGCCCGGGCCTGCTCCTCGGAAACCCCGGCCAGCTCGTAGAGGATCGTCCCGGGCTTGACGATCGCCGCCCAGTATTCAACTTCTCCCTTGCCTTTACCCATCCGGGTCTCGGCCGGGATCGAGGTGATGCTCTTCTGGGGGAAGATCCGGATATAAAGCTTCCCGCCCCCCTTGACCGACTGGCTGGCCACCACGCGCCCCGCCTCGATCGTGGCGGCGCTGATCCGCCCGGGCTCGAGCGACTGGAGCCCGATACTCGCCAAAAGCGACGTAGTTGCCCCGGGTCGCGTTACCTCTTACGCGGCCTTTTTGGCTTTTTCGGTACTTGACCCGCTTGGGCATCATGGGCATCGCTGGGGCCCTCCGTCTTCAAATAATCGCCTTGGTTGACCCACACCTTGATCCCGATATGACCTTGCGCCGTCTTGGCCTCGGAGAAGCCGTAATCGATCCGTGCCCGGAGCGTGCTCAGGGGGATCGAGCCGAGATTGGCCGACTCGGTCCGGGACATCTCCGAACCGCCGAGCCGTCCCGAGAGCTGGATCTTGACCCCCTTGGCCCCGCCGTCCATCGTCTGCTCGAGGGACCGCTTCATCGTCCGGCGGAAGCTCGACCGCTTCTGGAGCTGCTCGGCGATGTCCTCGCTGATCAACTGGGCGTCGATCTCGGGCCGGTTGACCTCGACGATCTTGACCTCGATCCGCCGCCCGGTCAGCGTCTGGAGCTCTTCCTTGAGCTTGTCGACCTCGGCCCCCTTGCGGCCGATGATGATGCCCGGCCGCGCCGTCGACAGAAAGACCGTCACGGCGTCCCGCGTCCGTTCGATCTCGATCTTGGGGATGCCCGCGTAGCTGTACTTGCCCTTGATGAACTTGCGGATCTTGAAGTCCTCGACCAGGAGGTCGCGGAATTCATGCTTGGAGGCATACCAGCGACTCCGCCAATCCTCCATGATCCCGACGCGGAACCCGGTCGGTCGAACTTTTTGGCCCATGGCTCTGAGCGTCCTCGTAGGGTGCGTCAGTCGCGACGCATTCGGTCTTGGATCTCACCCTGTTGGTTGCAAACAGATCAACTGGGGCGTCGGCCGCACCCTCAATCCGTTCCGTTCCGTCATCCGTTTCCTGAATCCGAATCCGTCGTCCAGGTTCCAGGTCCGAGCCCGATCAGGATGTGCGAGCTCCGGCGGCGGATCATGTACGCCATGCCCCGGGCCCGGGGCATCAGCCGCTTGAACATCGGGCCGCCGTCGCCGCGGGCATCGACGATGACCAGGTCGCCGACGTTGCGGATGCCCCGGTCCTCGGCGTTGGCCATCGCGCTTTTGAGCACCTGTCTCGATCATCCGGGCGCCGCGGTGCGGCATGTACTTCAGGATATCCACGCGCATCGTCGGCATACTTGCCGCGAACCAGGTCCAGGAGCGGTAGAAGCTTCCGCACCGAGATCCGGGCGAAACTGTGCGTGGCCTTGTACTGTGCGATCGGGCTTACGACCATGCGTCCCATCGTGTTCTCATCTCGCAATCAATCGGATTCTTGGGGTGCAGGCCGCTCGCCTGCTCCTGGGTCCGCGGACCGGCGGCCCGCACCACAAACAAAAACCTCGTTCAACCAGGAACTCGCTCGATCACTTCCGCGATCCCTTGGCCGCCTTGCCGCCGTGGCCCCGGAAGGTCCGGGTCGGGGCAAATTCGCCCAGCTTGTGCCCGACCATGTCTTCGGTCACGTACAGCTTGATGAAGTTCTTGCCGTTGTGGATCGCGAAGTTCTTGCCGATGAACTCGGGCACGATCGTGCAGGCCCGAGCCCAGGTCTTGATCGGCTCGCGGTTGCCGGTCTGGTCGGCCTTGTACACCTGCTCGAGCAGCCGCTCGACGACATACGGGCCTTTTTTCAGCGAACGTCCCATGGTCCCGATTTCCTCGCAGCCTGCGGCTCGGCAACCGTCGTATTCGAAGGAATCTCCTGAAAACGGGCGGCTGTTCCGGCAATCACCGTCAGATCTTCAACTGGCCGTAGCGGACGCTCCGGCGGCGGCGGATGATCGCCGAGTTCGAGGGCTTGCGGCGACGGCGGGTCTTGCCCCCCTTGGCCAGCTTGCCGGTCGGCGAGCACGGGTGCCGGCCACCCGAGGTCCGGCCTTCGCCACCCCCCATCGGGTGATCGACCGGGTTCATCGCCACGCCGCGGACATGCGGCCGACGGCCCAGCCACCGCTTCCGGCCCGCCTTACCCAGGCGGACATTCATGTGATCGGGATTGCCCACCATGCCGATCGTGGCCCGGCACTCCGCCGGAATCCGCCGGACTTCCCCCGAGGGGAGGGTGATCTGGGCCCACGACCCCTCGCGGGCGGTCAGGGTGGCCGAGACTCCCGCCGAACGGCAGAGCTTGGCCCCGCCGCCGGGCTGCATCTCGATGTTGTGGATCGCCAGGCCGGTCGGGATCTTCGACAGCGGCAGACAGTTGCCCAGCTTGGGCTCGGCCGACGGGCCGCTGTTGACCGTCATCCCCGCCTTCAGACCGTCGGGGGCGATGATGTACCGCTTCACCCCGTCGGGGTAAACGATCAGGGCGATCCGCGCCGAGCGGTTGGGGTCGTACTCGATGTGAGTCACCTCGGCGGTCACGCCGTCGCGGTCGTTGCGCCGGAAATCGATGATCCGGTACATCCGCTTGTGGCCGCCGCCGCGGTGCCGCGTGGTGATGAACCCCTGGTTGTTCCGCCCCCCGGTCTTGCGCAACGGCTCGGTCAGGCTCTTCTCGGGCTTCTTGTTCTTGTCGGTCAGCTCGGCGAAGTCGCTGACCGAGGCGTTCCGGCGCCCGGGGCTGGTCGGCTTGTAGTAGCGAATTCCCATCGCGGTCCCATTCCCAGCTATTGGCGAATATTACTGGATCAATAGAAATCGATGCGATACTCGTCGCGAAGGCTCGACGATCGCCTTCTTCCAGTTCCGCATCCGGCCGATCTTGAGCCGGTGTCGGCGGGCCTTGCCGCGACGGTTCTGGGTCCGCACGTCAGCCACCTTCACCTCGAAGAGGGTCTCGACGGCGTGCTTGATCTCGGTCTTGGTCGCCAGCGCGTTGACCTCGAAGGTGTACGCGTTGTGCCGCTCCGACTGGTGGGTCGCCTTCTCGGTGATGAGCGGGCGGAGGATCACCTGGTACGGCTCCAGTGACCGGGCCGGGGCGCTGATACTGCGGGGGTCGACGCAGGGTCACCATGATTCGTCAGCTCTCCGTGGCGGGGGCTTGAGCGCTCGTGACCGACGCGCGACGGGCGGGCTTCTGCTTGGCCCGTTCCTTGAGCACGGCCAGGGCCTCACGCGTCAGGAGCAGGTAGCGCTGCTTCAGGATGTCGTAGGTATTGAACTCGGCCACCGGCGCCACCTCGACCCCCTCAATGTTGCGGGCCGACCGGTGGAAAACCGGGTCGTTGCCCGGCAGGCCGATCAGGACCGTACGGTGGTCCAGGGTCCGCTTCAGGGCCCGCGCCTTGGTCTCGCCGACCGCCTCGGCCGCCTCGGTCTCGCCCAGGTCCGGCCGGCGGATCGCCCGGAGCATGGTCGCCACCTGCTTCGTCTTGGTCACCGGAGCGTTGGTGCCGCCGGCGCCCTCGGGGCTTGATCCCAAGCCCTCGACGATCACCGCCTGACCATCCTGGAACTTCGAGAGCAAGGCCATTCGCACGGCGGCCCGCACGGCCTTCTTGGGAATCGCGTAGCGGTAGTCGCGGTTGCGGCGGGCGAACGCCACGCCGCCACCCTTGCGCTTGTTGGTCCGCTTGGACCCGGCGCGGGCGTTGCCGGTCCCCTTCTGGCGGAACAGCTTCTTGCCCGAGCCGGCGACGTCGGCCCGGCCGCGCGTGTTGACAGTGCCGACCCGACGCGCCGCCAGGTGCATGAGCACGACGTCGTGCAGGAGCTGCTTGTTGACCTCGCCGCCGAAGTCGGCCGGGTCGATCGATTCCTCGCCGACCTGGGTGCCGGCGGCATTGTATACGGGTACGGTCAGCATTGGGGTTTTTACACCTTGTTCGTCTGGCGGACCGTCAGGAAACCACCGTTGGGACCAGGGACGGCCCCACGGACCAGAATCAGGTTGTTCGTCGGGTCGATGCGAACGACCCGGAGGTTCCGCACCGTGATCCGGGCGTTGCCATACTGGCCCGGCTTGCGGATTCCCTTGCGGGTGTGGGCCGGATCCGCGCTGGGACCGGAGGAGCCGGGATGGCGGTGCATCCGCTTGACACCGTGGGTGGCCCGCAGCCCCTTGAAGCCGTGCCGCTTGATCACACCCGAGTAACCACGCCCCTTGCTCGTGCCGATGACGTCGACGGTCTTGATCTCGCTAAAGACCTCGACCGTCAGGGTCTGCCCCGCGTTGACCCCGTCGAGGTCCGCCTGGGTCTCCTGGCGGATCTCGCGGACGTACCGCTTGGGCTCGGCGTCGACCTTGCGAGCGTGTCCTCGCTCAGCCTGGCTGGCGCTTTTCCGCTTCTTGTCGGCGAAGCCGAGCTGCAACGCCGTGTAGCCGTCACGCTCCTCGGTCCGCACCTGCAGCACCGTGCACGGGCCGCATTCCAGGACCGTGACCGGCACCGCCGTCCCGTCCGCTTCATAGATCTGAGTCATGCCGACTTTGCGGCCGAGCAGTCCGACGCGCATCGCGTTGCTCCACTGCACTCCGTCGTCCGTCCCAATCTCGACTATCGATCAATCGCCACGAACTCCGAATCCGAAGCGAACCGGACCGGGACCGAACCGGAGTGTTTCGGCCCGTGATCCGTCTCCGTCTCGACACGGCCCCTCCGAGCCACGGTTTCCCGCGCCCGTTGCGTGGGCCGCACCACAGGTTCCGGAACTCGCTGGGGGCGAGCGACCGGGCCTGCTCCTATCCTCGTTCGATGGCTTGTCTCTGCGTTTACGATGACCGTGGGCCGGGGCGAGTCCCTACCCGACACCCTCCGGCAGGTTGCAACAGCCGACCGCCCTGAACCCAAAAGGTCCCGAGCAACCCGGCGGCATCGCAGCCAGCCCGAGAGGCGCCCCATGGAGGTCGCGCCCCGCCGGCCTTACCCGATTCGTTGCACCCCGGTCCCATGACCGAAGCCCCGTTCGGGTCAGGCCTGTTCCTGCCGTGGTTTGCGGATGGTCCGATTCGATCCGTATCGAGGACCGATCAATCAAGCCCCCGCGGGGGAAGCCTTGATCTTGATATCCACGCCGGCCGGCAGGCTGAGCTTGTTCAACGCGTCGATCGTCTTGTTGGTCGGCTGAACGATGTCGATCAGCCGCTTGTGAGTGCGGATCTCGAACTGCTCCCGCGACTTCTTGTCGATGTGCGGGCTGCGCAGTACCGTGTACCGCTCGATCCGGGTCGGCAGCGGGATCGGTCCGTGAACGATGGCCTCGGTCCGCTTGGCGGTGTCCACGATGTCCTTGGCCGACTGGTCCAGGATCGTGTGATCGTACGCTTCCATCCGGATGCGGATCCGTTCGTTGCTGATACCCGCCACGCCGCCCGTCCCTTCGCTAATTCCCAATTCGCCCCGGAGCCGTCCCGGGGATGACCCCACTCACAATCCCAACGCAAGCCTATCAAACGCGGGAAAGTAACACTGTAATGACTCTCGCCTGCACGGTCAATGAGTCTTGGTTGACTTTTTACGATTTGTCGCCGGTTTATGACGTCGACACCGATTCGACGGCGTCGGGGCGCTCGTCATCATAAGTAACCCAGGTCCGCCAGACGCTGCTGGATCGCCGCCTCTTCCTCGGCAGTATATCCTGATGCGAGAGTGGTTTCCGGCATCATCGCCGCCGGTGCGGGGGAAGTGATGGGCTCCCCGGGAGTCCCGGAGGGCGACCATCCCGGCTCGAACAGCTCGGTCAGGAGCCGGCCGTCGAGGTCGTCCGGGACCGGAACCTCCAGGAGATGAAGCACCGTGGGAGTGATATCGAGTAGAGTCGCCCCGACGGGAACCGATCCGGCGCGGAACGGACCACCCGCCGCGACCAGCACACCCTCCAGCCGGTGGTCGCCGGTCGGGCCGAACGACGGGCTGATCAGGCGGTTGGTGGTGAAGTCATGCAGGCCGATCGTCCGGTATCGCCAGTCGCCCAGGACGACCGTCAGATCCGGCGCGAGGTGGGCGTGCGGCCCGTCGTACAGTTCGTCGCGCTCGAAGACGCGCTCGACCAGCGGCGTTCCCGTCGCGGGGTGCGGGATCGCCCCGAGCGCGGCCTTGAGGTCGTCGAGCAAGGGCCGGGCGTCGGCCGGCTCGACGCAACCGTGCGGCTGGCGCCCCTTGAGGTTCAGGAAGATCTGGCCGAAGTTCCCCTGCGCGTAGGCCCGCGTCCGCGACCAGTCGACATGGCGACGCGACAGGAATAGCGACTGCGCCAGCCGCTCCATCGGGCTGGTCTGCTTGCCCCGGAACCGGCTCACGCGCTGGCTCGCCAGGCCCAGGCGGACCATCTGGCCGTACAACCACTCGGGGGTCACCCCTCGATCATAAAACCAGCGCTTCTGGCGGACGTAGAGCGAGTCCTGAAGCGCCAGGTCGCCGCGATCGAGCAGCCAGACGTTGAAGTTGACGTACCACTCGATCGGCCCGAACCCATGATCGCTCAGGATGAGCAGGGCCGTGTTGGTGGGCAGCGCCGCGACGATGGCGCCGATCCCGTCGTCGAGCCGCTTCCAGAACGCGTCGACCCGTTCATTCAAGCGGGCCAGCTCCGCTTCCCGCCCCCTGGCGACGCGGTGGGCCCGGTCCCAGACGTGCCAGAGCTCGTGCTGGATCCGGTCAACGGCCATGAGGTCGAAGACAAACAGGTCCCAGTCGCACCGATCGATCAGGAACGTGATCGCACGGAGATGCTGGTCGAGCATTTGAAACAGGTCGTCGAGCGTCTCGGCCTCGCGTCCGCCGTCATGCACGGCGGTTGACCACGGTCGATACGGTCCGACCGCGTTTTGCAGCTCTTCAAAGAGGGCGGGATCACTTGCGAAGTCAGGAGCGTCGGCCGGGCTCAGGAAGTCGCCCAGGAAGAACCCATGGCCCGGCGCGAACCCAGCACGGGGGGGATAACTCAGCGGCACTCCGCCCGCCACCGTCTTCTTCCCATGCCGGGCCGCGATCTCCCACAACAGCTCCGATCGAACGGTCCGCGACGAGTTGACTCGCCCACCCATCGGATTCTGTTCCGGTTCGAGGAACTCGAAGATCCCGTGCTTGCCCGGGTTCTTGCCGGTCATCAACCCCGTCCAGGCGACCGGACTGAGGGGCGGGAAGACCGAGCGCAGCTCACCCGCCCCTCCCTGCTCGATCAGCCGGCCCAGTTGCGGCATCACCCCGCGCTCGACCAGGGGGCGTACCACATCCCAGGTCGCCCCATCGAGCCCCAGCACAAAGACCCTCATTTTCCCGATTACCCCTCCTTACCTGAACCGTATCTCCTCTTCCGGACCGATCCTCCATCTTATCCCAGGCCGCAGCCGTGACGCGATGGCGGATTTCGCTGATTGACCGTTGCATTCTGCACAAAATCGCAACAGTGCTGTCGATATCCAAGGCAATTTGCCATCGCGAGGTGAGCGGGGAAGCGGAGGATCACAAAAAAATGGCAAATCCTAACCTGAATTTTTTGAATGAGTTACGAATGGGTCCAGCGCCCGCCGTGGGCTCGAACCAGCACTGGCACGGTGGATGCTTTTTACTCTTGACGTTAGCGAGGAGCGGACGAGAGAACAACGGCTGTGACAAGCCTGACAAACTCTCGGATGTGACCCCGACCTACTGATCCTCGCCCCAAGTCACGAGCAAGCGTCGTTCTCCCTGGCTGTGCCCGGCCCCCTCGGGGGGGGCCGGGCTTTTTTATTTTCTTATTTATCAGATTTGCGACAGCTTTTGTGAGCTGATTTAGGGGGCCGGGCAGAGCGTTTTTCCCTTGTATTCTAGTGAAGAGAGTAGAAGAACCCGCGTTTTCGCGCTTATTCCGTGTCCGACAAGCGTCAATCATCTTTCACTTATCTGCACCCGATTTCCTGGCATCCTGTTTCGCCCACATCCTCGGTTCCTTGTGGCCTTTCTCGTGGTAGCGACAGAGGGCGGAAACAGCGTGTGTACCCAGGTCAATACCATCGGTGAGGCACTGCAGGCCTCAAACCGGGTTGATGCCTGCTTCCTGATGGGGCGGTCAGACCGGCGTCAGTCTCGGTTCAGGCTCTACCAACGAAATTGTGTCCTGCCGGGCGAATCGCCGGAGATCCGCTTTCGCCAGTAAGCCCCAGGCCAATAGGCTCCGCCATGCTCAGTGACCCAGACGACCGTGTTTCCGCTCAATTTACGAAACTGGATGAGAACTCGACGGTCAATTGCCATCTCGCCATTGGTGCCGATGTAGACGAACTCAGGGCCGAATAACCGCTTGATCTCGGCGACGGCTTCGACATGCAGGAGTTCTTCATGCTCGCCGAGTTGAGCGAGCATCCAGTGGGCAACTTCTTTCGGTGTGGCTATTGAGTCGGAGCCGGAAGCAGACATTGCTAAGTCTCGAAGGGGATTGCACAGTTTGGGCAAGGCCAAATTCGAACTTCAAGCTGTCAGGCATCGCCGTCGCTGAGATTTCGGGCGACGGCAATAGGCATCCGGTCGAGGAGACAACGCTGGCTGGCATGTCCGAACGAGTTGTCCGATTGTCGGGGGGATTCTCCATCATGGCGGCGGGTGGCGCCCATGTGCCGCCTCTTCCTGACGGATGGCGAGGATCAAGGGGCGGTTCATCTCAAGCGCCGCGACCGTGGCGCGACCGGTGGCTGTTTGTCCGACAACCGTGAAACCACGCCACTGGAAGTGGCGAGCCCAACGCTGGCGACGCGGATGGAAAAGGGCCACACGACGCCCGGTCAGGGGATCGGGAGCAAAACGCCGTGCGGCCTTGCGCAGGGAACACGAGACGCAGGCCACCGCGAGATTCTCCGCCACGGTCGGCCCGCCCGCGACCATCGGCACGATGTGATCGATGTGAAAGGTGGCCTCCTGTCCCTGCTGCGCCAGTCGGCAATATTCGCAATACCCACCAGCCCGATTCTCGACCAACCGGCGCAGCCGGGTGGGGACATCACTCATGCTCGGCCTGCCGCAGACTCGCGAGCCCGCTCGGCGCGGAGTCGGAGCAGCGACAACAATTCGGCCAGTGTCACCAGGCCTTCGGCCTCCTGCCGCTCCGCCGTCGTAAGCGTCGCACCGCGATCCTGACGGTCAAGCAACGCTTGCAGCCGACTCTGGACACCCGGGGGCAACCGGAAGCCTGCGAGATCGTCGGGGACCTCGAGTTCGATGGCGACGACCTGCGACATGCGACCATCCTCGCGATCGAGTAGCCCCCTCCACCTGACCTGACAGCGACCCGGGGAATTACGGACCGCGTCCTACCAACTTTGGCGAATTGGAGTCGGTCTGGTGTTGGGTCAGGCATCAGGCGGATCTGCCCCGAGTTCTCCATGGACCATGAGAGATCCTCGCGGGCCAGTCCCACGACCATCAAGGATAATCGAGGCTTCCGATCGGTGCCAGGCCCGCTCTCGGCGTTCACTGAGCTCACAAATCGTTGCGATCGGCTCAGACTGGGCATTCGGTCCGAATTCGTTGATCACCTGCCGGCAGGCCCCACAGGGGGCCGATGGGGTCGAGGTGGGGGTGTAGATCACCACGGGGTTGACGGAGGGGGACATTGTTCAATTCCGACGGAGTTTGCTCAGCCCCACTCTGGGCAAGATCCACTTCGAGCTCGAATCCTCTGGCTCCGTTGCCGTTACTCCTCAATCCACGGCGATACCGTAGCGACGAGACCTGCAAGGGTGCAGCCACAGCCTTTCGACCAAGAAATGGGGAGCAGGCCAGCCAGGGGAGATCGTAGGCATGCTCTTCCCGACGGGAAGCGGGTAGAATGAGGTCGTAGTAAGGAGGGAGCCATGACCATCACACCCGAACAGCGGCACGAGATCGAGCAGGCTGGGGCGGTCCGCGTCGAAGACCCGGAGACCCATGCGGCTTACGTCATCCTGAAAGCCGAGGTCTACGAGCGAATGAAGCCGCCCCTGGCGAAGGGCCACGACGAGATTCCCGAAGGCATCCGCAGGTCACAGGACGCATTCTTCCGCGACCTCCCGGAACTCCTCAAGGACGACAGCCTGTTGGGACAGTGCGTCGCCTACCGCGGAGAAGAGCGGATCGGGATCGCCCCTTCCGACGAGCCGCTCATCCGGGAGATCAACCACCGGGGAATCAAGGACGACGAGTTCGATCTGTTCGTGATCAGGCCGCAGGGCCGCGAGCCGGAGGAAGTGACCTACCCGTCGTCATGGCGATGAGAATCCATCAACCCATCCCGGAGACCACTGGGCGGGTGGCGACCCCGGACGGGACGGCGCAGGTGATGCCCTACCAGATCGTCGTGATGGTGAGCATCGCGGCCAACAGGGTGATCGAACTTCCCTCCGACGTGCTACGCTTCCCCGCTGTGCTCGACACCGGGAACAATCACAACTTCGCGATCCGCCGGGAGCAGTTCGCTCGGTGGACGGGTCTCACGTTCCCGAAACGTGGTCTGGTGAATGTCGGCGGCAGGACGATTCCGCTCCATGCGGCCAACGTCTGGATTCATCCGGATTCTGGAGATCCGTTCCACCTGCGGATGGAAGAAGGTATCGCGGTCTATCCTCCCGATGTGGCGAACCCGGCCAGGCTCCCGATTCTCGGGCTCAGGGGACTTGTAAGGAACGGCCTGAGAATTGTGATCGACGGCAAGACCAAGGACGTCACGATCCGCATCTCATAACACGTTTCTTCCGCGTCACGGAATCCCTTGGCAGCACTCTGTTGGCAGCACCGTACACCTCCTCCATAAGCACTCCGGGTCATTCTTCCGGAATTTCGCCGGAGCGACCCAACCGAAATCAGATCTTCAGATTATGTGGGCCGAAGGCATCGGGCAACAGCTCGGAAAGAGGCTTGTGGAGGACATCCGGACCGTCGCAGAAAGAAATGATCTGGGCATTCGGTCCGAATTCGTTGATCACCTGGCGGCAGGCCCCACAGGGGGCCGATGGGGTCGAGGTGGGGGTGTAGATCACCACGGCCTGGATCGGCATCGGCATCGGAGCGGCCGTCGGGCAGTGCGCGACCATCTGGAAAATGGCGGTACGCTCGGCGGCAGATGGTCAGGCCGTACGAGGCGTTCTCGACGTTGCAGCCGGTGAAGATCGCCCCGGATTCGGTGAGCACGGCGGCCCCGACCGGGAAGTTGCTGTAGGGGCAGTAGGCCCGCGCGGCGGCCAAGCGGGCCGCCGCCTTGAGTTGATCGAGGGTTGATGCGGGGATCGGCTTCGTGCTCATTTTCCCGATGAACCGCTCCCCAGGCGCTTCGTTGACGGCCTGCGCGACCTGACTGGCCAGGACTTTTGAGCCCTCGGGAGTGAAGTGGACGTTCGAGGGGCGCTGGATCTCGCCGAGGCGGGGCAGGGCGAAGCTGTAGAGGTCGTCGATCCGGGAAATCCCGGCCTCGTCCATGACCTTGCGGGCCACGTCGTTGTAGGCCATCACGTCGCTGTTCTTTCGGGGCGGGGTGCTGGTCTCGGGGACGGGGGTCGTCGAGCACCAGATCAGGGTGGCTCCGGTCTTTTTCAGGCGAGCGACGATCGTACGTAGGTTCTGTTCGTACTGGTCGAGCGGGACCTGGTGCTTACCGTTGTCGAGCCGCAAGTCGTGCAGCCCGAAGTTGAAGTGGATCACGTCCCAGCGTCCCGGGGCGAGCCAGGCGTCGAGCCGCTCCAGGCCCCGGATGGTCGGGCCGCAGTTCTCGGCGGGCCGGTGGACGTTGGCCTTGCCGGCCAGTGCGGCGCGGACGGGGAGCATGTAGCCGATCGAGATCGAGTCGCCGATCAACAGGACCCGCGGCAGGCCGGGCTGGTCCTCGACCGGGGCGAGCGACGGGTCGGGCGCCCGCTTGGCCTTGGCCTTCGCCTTGGGTTTGGCCTGAGGCGGCTCCTGTCCCTCCGTGGAAACCACGAGCACCGAGGCCAGCGACACGAACGACACGAGGGTCCAGACGAGGAAGGGGCGGCGTCGCACGAGCGTTGACTCCCGGGGGTAGACCAGGTAAGGGTGAGCATGAGACACAACGCATCATCACCGCCGAGGCGGCCAGCCGCAAGAGGCTCCCTCACTTCCCACTTCCTCTCCGTGCCCGTGCCGGAATGGGGGTGGAGGTGGGACTGCGCGCAGCGGTTCGGAAACCTTAAGATGGGTCAACAAACGGCGAAATGCCAGGCCGGACACCACGGACATCGGGAGTTTATCCGCAAATGAACGGGAAAGCGTGGCAAAGGTTGCGGTGGCGTTCGTTCGAGGTGTGCGGGATCTCGGCCGTGTTGTTGCTGCTGGCACCCTGGCTGCTCCTGGGGTGGGCCGCTGACACGCCGGTCGCATCGAAGGCATTGCGGGTGCTGTTCCTGGGCGATCGGGGTCACCATCGCCCGAACGACCGGTTCCAGCAGATCGCTCCGGTGCTGGCCTCGCGCGGTATCGAAACAACTTATACCGAGGATGCCGGCGACCTGAACCCGGAGACCCTCAGTCGCTACGATGTCTTGCTGGTATATGCGAATATCGACACCATCACGCCGGCTCAGGAGAAGGCGCTGCTCGATTATGTGGCGGCCGGGGGAGGCTTCGCCCCGATCCACTGCGCCTCGTACTGCTTCCGCAACTCGCAAGGATATATCGACCTGGTCGGCGCCCAGTTTCAGAAGCACAAGACGGGCGAGTTCGATACCAGGGTCGTTGACCCCGACCACCCGATCATGAAGGGGCTCGAGCCGTTCCGCACCTGGGACGAGACCTACGTGCACACCAAGCACAACCCGCGCGACCGCCAGGTCCTTCAGGTCCGCGCCGAGGGGGACCGCGACGAGCCCTGGACGTGGGTGCGGACGCATGGGAAGGGGCGTGTCTTCTATACGGCCTATGGCCATGATGCGCGGACCTGGGAGAAGCCGGGGTTCCACGACCTGCTCGAGCGCGGGCTCCGCTGGGCGTCGGCCAAGGGCGAGGTGTTCGACAGCCGGCCGCGCGTGCCCGCCGGGCTCAAGCCGTTCACGTATGAGCCGGCAAAGATCCCCAATTATGTGCCGGCGGCGAAGTGGGGCACGCTGGGCGAGCCGATCAGCCGGATGCAGGAGCCGCTGCCGGCGTCGGAATCGATGAAGCACCTGCTCGTTCCGCCGGGTTTCGAGGTCAAGCTGTTCGCGGCCGAACCGTTGATCAGCGCCAAGCCGGTCACGATGGCCTGGGACCACCGCGGCCGGCTCTGGATCTCCGAGACGGTCGACTATCCCAACGAGAAGCAGCCTGACGGGAAAGGCCGCGACCGGATCAGGATTCTCGAGGACAGCGACGGCGACGGCACGGCCGACAAGAGCAAGGTCTTCGCCGAGGGGCTGAGCCTCCCGATGAGCCTGACATTCGCCAGGGGGGGCGTGGTGGTCCACCAGCCCCCCGAGACGTTGTTCCTCAAGGACAACGACGGCGACGACCGGGCCGACGAGCGCAAGGTACTCTTTACCGGCTGGGAGACTCGCGACACCCACGCCGGGCCGAGCAACCTCCGCTATGGCCTGGATAACTGGCTCTGGAGCATCGACGGCTACTCCGGCTTCAATGGCGACGTCGGGGGCGAGCGGGTCAGGTTCCGCCAGGGGTTCTTCCGGTTCCGGCCGGACGGGTCGAAGATCGAGTACCTGCGGAGCACGAACAATAACTCGTGGGGTGTCGGCTTCAGCGAGGAGGGCCTGGTCTTCGGCTCGACGGCCAACGGCTGCCCGAGTGTTTATCTGCCGATCCCCAACCGCTATTATGAGCGAGTCCGCGGCTGGGCGCCACGTGTGCTCGACAACGCGGCGCCGACGTACAACTACTATCCTGCTACCGACAAGGTGCGCGAGGTCGACTGGCACGGCGGGTTCACCGCGGCGGCAGGCAGCGCTCTCTACACGGCGCGGGCGTTCCCGAAATATTACTGGAACCGGACGGCGTTCGTCAGCGACCCGACCGGCCACCTGACGGCGACGTTCACGCTCCAGCCCGAGGGAAGCGACTTCCATACGTACAACGGCTGGAACCTGCTGGCCAGCGACGACGAATGGACCGCGCCGATCTCGGCTGAGGTCGGGCCCGACGGCTTCGTCTGGGTGATCGACTGGTACAACTTCATCGTCCAGCACAACCCCACCCCCCAGGGCTTCACGACCGGTAAGGGCAACGCCTACGAGACGCCGCTCCGCGACAAGACACACGGGCGGATCTACCGGATTGTGTACCAGGGGGCAAAACCGACACGCGCCGGTGGTGCTCGATCCGAAGGACCCGAAAACCTTGCTGGCTGGGCTCAAATGCGACAATCAATTCTGGCGGATGCACGCCCAGCGTCTCCTCGTCGAGCGGGGCGAGCGTGACATCGTGCCTGAGCTGGTCGCGCTGGTGAATGACCCGTCGGTCGATCCGATCGGGCTGAACCCGTCAGCCATCCACGCGCTCTGGACCCTGCACGGCCTGGGGGCGCTCGACGGCACAACTCCCGCCGCGACGGCGTCGGCCATCGCCGCGCTGAAGCACCCGTCAGCCGGCGTCCGGCGGAATGCCGTGCAGGTTCTCCCGGCCGGCGAAAGCTCGGCCGAGGCGATCCTGAGAGCCAAGCTGCTGGACGATCCGGAGGCATTGGTCCGTCTCGCCGCGCTGCTGGCGCTGGCCGATCAGCCGGGCTCGCAGGCGTCGGCCGAGTCGATCGCCGGCGCGCTGTCCAGCGGGCGCGCCGAGGGAGACCGATGGCTCGGCGACGCGGCCACCAGCGCCGCGTCGGTCAACGACCGCGCGTTCCTCACCGCGATCAACGCCCGCGCGTTCCCGAGGAAAGGCCCGGGCGAAACGACCCTGGGCGTCGTCCGTCGGGTGGCCGAGCACTACGCGCGCGGCGGCCCGGCCGGATCGGTCGCGACCCTGCTGGCGGCGCTGCCGGGGGCTCATCGGCGTGTCGCGGAGGAGGTCGTCGCGGGGCTGGCCCAGGGCTGGCCCAAGGACCGCACCGCCACGCTTGACCCCACCACCGAGGCCGCCCTGGTCCGGTTCCTGCCGTCGATCAGTCAGACAGCGCGAGGGCAGCTCGTCCGGCTGGCGGGAGGTTGGGGCGGCGGGGCTCTGGAGAAGTACGCCGCCGAGATCGCCGCGGAGCTGAAGGCGAACGTCGCGGACGAGGCGAAGCCGGACGCCGCGCGGGCCGACGCCGCACGGCAGTGGGTCGAGCTTCGACCGGCCGACGACGTCGTCGTGCTCGCCCTGCTCGATCAGGTCACACCCCGGGTCTCGCCCGAGCTGGCGACCGGCCTGCTCGAGGCGATCGGGCGGAGTGTGTCGTCGCAAGGGGGACGCAATCTGGCCGATCGTCTGGGAAGCCTGACACCCGCGGCGCCGCCGCGGCGCTCCGGCAGCTTCTCGGGCGGGGCGACTGGACGATCGCGCTGCTCGATGGCGTCGAGACCGGGAAAGTCCGGCTCGATCAGCTCACGCTTGATCAGAAGCAGGCCCTGGCATCGCACCGTGACCGTCGGATCGCCAACCGCGCGAAGGCCTTGCTGGGCCGCGGTGGTCTGCCTGATCCCGACCGCCAGAAGGTGATCGACGAGCTGGCTTCCACCGTCCTCAGCAAGGGCGACGTCGCGCGGGGCAAGCTGGTCTTCCAGCAGCAATGCGCCAAGTGCCACATGCACGGCGGCCAGGGGGGCAAGGTGGGACCCGACCTGACGGGTATGGCAACGCATCCCAAGAGCGAGCTCCTGATCCACATCCTCGACCCCAGCCGGGGCGTGGAGGGGAACTACGTCCAGTACACCGTCGCCACCACCGACGGCCGGATCTTGAACGGCTTGCTCGCCTCGGAGACCAAGACGTCGATCGAGCTGGTCGATGCCGAGGGCAAGGCCCACCCCTTGCAGCGTTCGGAGATCGACGAATTGACGGCGTCGAAGAAGTCGTTGATGCCCGAAGGCTTCGAAAAGCAGCTTGGCCCCGAAGGAATCGCCGACGTCCTCGAGTTCCTGGCGCACCCGGCTCAAGCTCCAACCGACAGCGCGAGCTCGAGCCAGGGACGTTGAGCGGAGCGGTCGATCCCTTCGAGGCACCAGCAGACCTGAACAATCAAGGAGATCCTGACTCATGGAAACGCGACGCCTGGGCAACTCGGACCTGTTGATCACGCCGATCGGCTTCGGCGCCTGGGCGATTGGTGGGCCGGGGTGGGCCTTCGCGTGGGGGCCGCAGGATGACGGCGACTCGATCGCGGCGATTCACGAGGCGATCGCGCTGGGGGTCAACTGGATCGACACCGCGGCGGTGTATGGGCTGGGGCATTCCGAGGAAGTGATGGCGCGGGCGCTCGCGGGCGTGCCATCGGCCGAGCGGCCCTATGTGTTCACCAAGTGCGGACGGGTCTGGGACGAGCAGGGGACGATCGGCCGGCGGCTCACGGCTGAATCGGTCCGTCGCGAGTGCGAGGCGAGCCTGCGACGGCTCAAGGTCGAGCGGATCGACCTGTACCAGGTCCACTGGCCCGAGCCCGATCCCGAGATCGAGGAAGGGTGGGGCACCCTCGCCGCGCTCCAGAAGGAAGGCAAGGTGCGCTGGATCGGCGTCTCGAACTTCGACGCCGCCCAGATGGAGCGGGCCCGAGCGATCGCCCCGATCACGTCGCTCCAGCCGCCGTACTCGCTGGTCAACCGCAAGGTCGAGCCCGACATCCTGCCGTATGCCGCCGCGCATGGGATTGGCGTGATCGCGTATTCGCCCATGGCCTCGGGCCTCTTGACGGGTGCTATGACCGCCGAGCGGGTCGCGAACCTCGAGCCCGACGACTGGCGGCGGCGCAACCCCAACTACCAGGAGCCGCTTCTGTCGCGCAACCTCGCCCTCGTCGAGCGCCTGCGAGCACTGGCCGACCGCCACGGCATCAGTCCCGGCGCCGCCGCCGTCGCCTGGGTTCTTCGCCACCCGGCCGTCACCGCCGCCATCGTCGGCGCCCGTCGTCCGGGGCAGCTCCGCGAGATCCTCCCCGGCGCCGATACCGCGATCGCCCCCGAGGAGTTCGCCGCGGTGGAGGCCGAGGCCTGACCTCCGGGGCCGTTCGGCATGGACATTTCTTGACTCATCATTTCCCCGGTCAGATCAAGGTCCAGCCAGGGCGATGATTTCCATTCTCGGCCCGAAATCATCACCCTATTGAACCGCTGCGCCGAACGAATTAGGATAGTCCCTCAAGGTCTGTGCATCGGCAAGGGTCGTCTCTGACCTGGAAGCCAAGCCGATGTTTCCCGATGCCGGTCAACTCGTGCGATGAGCCTGCACGTTTTTTTATCTAATCGAGGGGATCCATATGCTCAAGCTCCGTCGTCGCGGTTTCACGCTGATCGAACTCCTCGTGGTCATCGCCATCATCGCCGTTCTGATCGCCCTCTTGCTGCCCGCGGTGCAGGCCGCGCGCGAGGCGGCGAGGCGGGCGCAGTGCATCAACAATCTGAAGCAGATCGGCCTGGCGCTGCATAACTACCACAACGTCAACGACTGCTTCCCGCCCGGCGGGCTGAACAAGGTCATCGGCAACAACAGCACGGAGAACGCCGAGTTCTCCGCGCACGCCCGGCTGCTGGGCGGCATCGAGGGGCTGGCGCTCTACAACGCCGCGAACTTCTCGGTCGGTGTGATCAACGACACCTACGGCGAGTACGCCAACTCGACCGTCAGCCTGCACGCGGCTCCAGTTATTCCTCTGCCCGTCGAGCACCGGTGCCCGGCTGGCTGATGGCGGGCTGGGGGCAGCCTCTGGTCAACTTCGTCGCTCCCGGCAACAACTATTTCGCCTCGGTCGGGCTCGAGCCTGGAGTTCGACTCCGCGTTCACCGGCGCCCCGCCCAATGGCGCGTTCCAGGACGGCGGCGCGGCGATCGGCCTGCGCGACATCATCGATGGTTCGAGCAACACGGTCGCCTTCGGCGAGTGGAAGATGGGGACCGGCCAGCAGAATACCGTCACGCTCCCCCAGGACATCATCTTCCCCGGCAGCATGCCCTCCGGGAGTCACCCGGAATCAGGCCGACCATGTACATGCCCGCCGGTCAGCCGGCCCTCTGGACCTGGCTGGCGAATTGCGCCAAGGTGGCGGCCACGGCCCGCAACGGCAAGACGCCCGAGATCGGGACGAACTGGACCTTCACCCTCCCCGGCGAGATCGATCGGCAACCTCGTCCTGCCCCCGAACCCCCAGTATCCCAATTGCTCGGGGAACTCGGGCAATCGCTTCAGTCGCCCGGCGTCTGGGGCCTGAGCAGCTACCACCCCGGCGGGGCCAACGTCCTGATGTGCGACGGCTCGGCAAGGTTCCTCAAGAACTCGACCGCCAACAACGTCATCTGGGCGCTCGGCTCGCGGGCCCAGGGCGAGGTGATCTCCGCCGATTCGTATTGAGACATCGCCCCGACCTGGCCCAATCCTCGATATCGATATCAATATCGACATCGAACTTGATCACACCTTGAATGAAGGCGGAGCTAGGATGCCGAGAATCAGACGACTTGCCGGCGTCGCGTTCGTCCTGGCAACGTACGTTGCTTCCACATCGGCCGCGGCGCCGGCGGGAAAACCAAATATCATCGTGATCCTCGCCGACGACCTGGGCTACGCCGACGTCGGGTTCAACGGCTGCAAGGATATCCCCACGCCGAACATCGATTCGATCGCCAGGAACGGCGTCCGGTGTTCGAATGGCTATGTGTCTCATCCCTTCTGTAGCCCGACCCGCGCCGGTCTGATGACGGGACGCTATCAGCAGCGCTTCGGTCATGAGAACAACCCGGTGTACAACCCCGAGGACACCGTCAGCGGCTTGCCCGTCTCGCAGGTGACACTGCCATCGGTGCTCAGGGCGGCGGGCTACGTGACGGGCCTGGTGGGCAAGTGGCACCTCGGGGCCGCCGAGCGGTTTCACCCGCTGAACCGCGGGTTCGACGAGTTCTTCGGGTTCCTCGGCGGCGGGCACCAGTACCTCTCCGAAAAGCTCGGCGGCAATGCCGAGTACACGACCGACCTGGTGCGCGGGCGCGAGCCGGTCAAGGAGACCGAGTACCTGACCGACGCCTTCTCGCGCGAGGCGGCCGCCTTCGTCGAGCGGCATCATGACCAGCCGTTCTTCCTCTACCTGGCCTACAACGCGCCCCACACGCCGCTCCAGGCGCCGGCGAGGTATCTCGATCGGTTCCCGGGCATCGACGACACGAAGCGGCGCACCTATGCCGCGATGCTCAGCGCCCTGGACGACGGAGTCGGCCGCCTGCTGGCAACGGTCCGCACGCAACAGATCGAGGAGAAGACGCTGGTCCTGTTCCTCTCCGATAACGGCGGGCCTCCTGTCAACGGCTCGAGCAACCTCCCGCTCCGCTCCTTCAAGGGGTCGATTTACGAGGGGGGCATCCACGTACCGTTCGCCCTTAAGTGGAAAGGCGTGCTCCCCGCCGGCGCCGTTTACGACCGGCCCGTGATCTCGCTCGATCTCTTCCCCACCGCCGCGGCCCTCGCCGGCGCATCGCGACCTCCTGGCCACACGATCGACGGCGTGAACCTGATGCCCTACCTGCTGGGCGAGAAGACTGGCCCACCTCACGAGACGCTCTACTGGCGCACCGGCGGTGGAACGAGCTTCGCGGTCCGGCACGGAGACCAGAAGCTCGACGAGTCCAGCCCCGGGCGATTCGAACTGTATGAGCTCTCGGGCGACCTCGGCGAGTCGAGCAACCTGGCCACCGTGCGCCGGAAGCCTTGCAGCAAATCGCCCGCCTCAAGGAGCAGTGGAACGAGCAACTCGTTCCCCCCGTCTTCCCGGGACCACCGCCTCCCGCCGAGCGGCAAAAGGCCAAGGCCCAGGCCAAGAACGCCGCCGCGCGGAAGACGGCTGAACCCTGATTCGCCAACCGCCAGAACCTGGCTCATCGTCTCATCGTCCGCTGACATCCAAACTCATCGCGGCGATGGCCGATGCTGGAGCGTGGTGCCGGCGATATCGATCAGGTCGATGACGCCGAACATGGGGTCGCTCTGGAAGCCTCCGACGGCCAGGGTCTTGCCATCGGCTGAGACGGCGAGGTGAGCACTCACGGTTGCGAGTTCAAGGGAGGCACACTGCTGGGCTGTCGCCACGTCCCAGAGCCGAACCGTCTTGTCCGTGACGAGCGTCGCGAGCGTCTTGCCGTCAGGCAAGTAATCCACATCATCGAATCCATGCCCTCTCGGGCCGCGGAGGGCGGTTTGTTGCCTCCCGGTGGCCGTGTCACAGATCACGATGGAAGGCTCCATGGCCTCAAACGGACCGACACTGGCAGTCGCCGCGAGAGTTTTTCCATCGGGCGAAAGCTATCGCCCAAGACCTGCCCGGGACATCGAATATCAGACGTTCCCGCCCTTCGGCCACGTCCCACAGTCGAACCGCGTCCCTGGCGGCGGCAGCCAAGGTTTTGCCATCAGGCGCGAAGGCCAAGCCAGTCACGTGCGCCGGTTTACCCAGAACTTTTGAGGAGGGCAACCGACGAGGGTAGGGCACAATCGGCCCCTGCATCACCCGGCGCACTTCACCGGTGGCTACATCCAGGAGCACGATCTGGCCGTCCAAACCCGATCCCGCCAGTGTTCTCCCGTCGGGAGAGAAGGTCAGGATGGCATAGCTCAGAGGATGGATGGTTTCGCCCGCGGGGCCCTTCAGGGAGGCCAGGCGGAGGATTCTCAGAGGTTGCCTGGTCGCCGCGTCGAGGAGGACCAGCGTGTCGTAAAGGCAGGTGGCCAGGGTGGCGCCGTCGGGCGAGTAGGCCAGGCCGTCAGCGGGGTGGCGACTGATCTCGCGGGCGTCCCAGGGGTGATGGCGATCCTTTGCGGTGACGGGGTCGAAGAAATGGACGACGTTGTGACCATTGCACACGGCCAACGTTTGGCTATCCGGCGAGAAGATCAAACGATCAACTTCGCCCTCGCTCGGGCCGAGCGGAAGTCTGATCGTGGGCTCGCGCAACGAGCCGGCAGTCGGGCCGGTTGGAGGAGTTGCGCCGCGGGCCATGCCACCAGACCAGTCGAACGCCCCGAGCACAACCAGCGGGACGAAGGCCAAGCATCGCGATTTCATGGCCACCCCTTTGCTTCCATGGCCGATCGGACCGCCCTCCAGCTCATCGCGGCCCCGGCCGATGCCGGAGCGTGGTGCCGTCGATATCGATCAGGTCGATGACGCCGAACATGGGATGATTATGGAAGCCCCCGACAGCCAGGGTCTTGCCATCACGTGAGACGGCAAAAGCAAAAGCCGCGAATGGGATTTCAAGCATGGATTTCTGCTGGCCGGTAGTCACGTCCCAGAGCTGGATCATACCACTGGCGAGGGAAGCGAGCAATTTGCCATCGGACACAAATTTTATATGAGTAAATCCACGTCCCATTGGACCGTGGATCATGGTCCGCTGTTTCCCGTTGGCCGTGTCGCAAAGCAGAACGAGAGACTCTCGATCGAGAAGCGGACCCACCGTGCCTGTTACCGCGAGAGTTTTCCCGTCAGGAGCGAAGACCAATGAAATATGACTGCCTGGGACGTCAAATACGAGGCGCTCTTGCCCTTCGGCCACATCCCAGAGCCGGACCGCGTCCTCGGCGGCTGCGGCCAGGGTTTTGCCATCGGGCGCAAATGCCAGATCAAACACTCTCGCCGGCTTGCCCAACACTTTCGAGTTGGGCAGCCGGCGAGGAGGCGGGACGATCGGGCCCCGCATGACTGCGCGCATCACTTCTCCAGAGGTGACGTCCCAGACAAGGATCTGGCCGCCTGAGCCCGCGCCCGCCAGAGTCTTCCCGTCGGGAGCGTAGGCCAACGTTTGGAGGGAATCCGAGCGAGACCTATCGGTCGGCGGCACACGAAGAATGTTTCGAACTCTCCTGGTGGCCACATCGAGAAGAGTCACGATTTCAGTGTGAGAGATGAAAGCCAAGGTCAAGCCGTCGGGTGAATAGATCAGTCCCTTGATGGATTCTGTTGTACGAGCGTCCCAGACAGGTTGGCAGTCCCGTGTTGTGATCGAGTCAATAAATCGCAGTACACCATCACGATTGCCCGCAGCCAGCGTCTTGCCATCGAGCGAGAAGCAAAGACTCGTGATTGCACGCCCTTTTAGCTGAGATAGAAGGTTGATTGTTGGTGTCTCGATCGACCGGGAAGTCGGATTGGATACGGGATTTGGCGCAGGACCCTCCCCTCGGGACTGTTCTGGAGGCCAGCCAAGCATTAGGACGAGTAAAAATGGGACGAGTGCGGCGAGAGCCGACAACGACGATTTCACAACCATTTCCTCCCGACCATGACTTCTTCGATCAAATATCACACAAACGAATATAATTTTTTCAAATAATTTTGATTTTGTTTTAATATAGTTTTATTAAAAGTTGTATTTTACTGAACATTTGTACTTAGAAATGATATTTCCTGCAGGTAATCCAAGGAGACTGGGTGGTTTAGATGACACCCAGACCGGCCAAGTTGTCCCGAATCAAGGCACATTGCACGGATAGGCGTCCACTACCGCGCAACTGTATACTTAGATTGAATTATATAAATTAAAAATAAGAATATTGAGTTGTTACACCTCAACATTTCTCACTACGATTGACAGATTGCTTGCACTAGCTTCAACCTCGGAACCGAGGGAACGCTAATGCTGTGGAGGTGGTTGTGGATACGTTGGCTCAGGCCCACCCGGCACGAGAGTTATCCATTGCCCTTGCGGTGGTTGACCGACCGTCCAATTGGTTTCCGAAACGCTCCCGGTTATGTATACCTCGTAAAGATCTGCCATGCCTTGCCACCAATCAATTGAATCCTGCGATCCAAATACATTACATCCCGTCATAACTAGGCTTCCACCGTTCTTGATACAACTCAGAATTGCGAACGCCTGGTTATTATTTTGAGGGTAATCAGGGCCAATCCAATCACCTTCGCTGTTCGGATCGCCGATATTTTGACCGTCCTCGCTGCCGTGGTCCGCGATAATTACAGCATCTGCTGGATTGTTGCCTGTTTCCTGTTCCAGAAGTGTCACAGCATCATTCAGCGAATTAACAGATTGGTTGATACTACCAGGTTGGATAAGGGCTGACCAGAATTTTTGGCCGCCCGTGATGGGATTCGGTGAGTTGGGATTGAGACCGAGATTAGGGTTTTGATTAATATATGCCTGTCTCTGGTCTGGGGTCCAGTCTGCCCACCCTTTATCTGACGAATCGACGAGGTAGATGACATTCTTTCCTCTTGGCAGTGGCAGAGGCGTGCCGGTACCTGTGGGAGTACCGGTTTGAGTTAACGGTCCAGAAGCCGGAGATTGAGAGCCATCGAATGTCTCCTGTGTGTCTTCGAGCTCGCCGAGCGAATACCCGTCCAGGTAGGCGGTCGTGCCATCACCATACCATAGGGCTACGTTCCCATCATGATAGCTTCCTTCGTCGGTGCTTTCCTGGTTGTTGGCATCCACGGTGAGGTCGCCGGACTCGCTGTCATTCAACCAGGCCTGGGAGGTGTAGTCGAGGGAAAAACCCGCGTTGTTGACGGGGTCGATCGCGGCGCCCGAGCTGTCGGTCCCCGACTCGGCATGCACGGTATAGGACTTCGTGAGGTTGTCCGTCTCGGTAAACGACCCGGAAACGTTCCCCGAAGCATCCTGCTGACCCGTGCAGGAGAAGGTTGTCTGTTCGTTCCCGCTGTACTGGATCAGGTTGTTGGGATTGTCGCCCCCCGTCGTCGTATCCGACCAGTCCTGGTCCTCGTTGTCCGTCACGCTGTAGCTGGTCGAGCCGTCGCCGTTATCGGACGCGGTCAGGCTGTAATGCTCGTCCGTGTGGATGTGATCGGAGAAGGTGCTGCCGTCAGGGTTGGTCCCTGTCGAGTCCTCGGTCCAACTATAGTCGACGGTGGATGTGGAACCATCGCTTGAGTTGGACACGACCGTGGTGTCGGTCGTTGTCGTGGTGCCTTCTGTGGTCGTCGTGGTGGTGTTCTGGTCGCCACCGTAGGACGGCATACCGTTCCAGGGGACCTGTACTGTTTGCGCTTCGAATACCTTGCCCATTCCGTCGCCAGGCCCAATGGTCAGGTCGCCAAACGTGCCGATGTTGTTCAGAGCCGTGGACAGGGCCGTGGCGGGGTCCGCGGAGAGCAGGACCAGGCGATCCATTTCCTCAAAACCCAATCGAGCCCGGCGCCCGCGAGCCCGGTGATAGTCGCGGCGAAAGAATCGCTTCACGGCGTTGCGCGGTCGGTTGTCGATCAAGGTGCGCGGCATCAACGGCAACTCCTCACGGGAAATCCTGGGTAGCCCGAATCGTTAAACGCCCAATGAAACAATTACTATGCCTCTCATGTCATGGCCCGGAAGGAACACCCCCACCAGCCGGCGCGGCGACAGGAGCATCGGCCGGGTGTCCAGATCGAGATGACGCCCCAGCTCCCAGGCCGAGGCGCATGCGCCTGTGGGATCAGGCAAAAGACCGTTTCCTTCTCGCCAACCCAGTCGCGCACGGAGGACGTCGCGATCGAGATCGATCCTTCCTCGGAAGCCACCTTGTGTCCATCGTCCGGCGGTGTCTTTACGCGAGCGAGGCATATCCCGATCTTGTCGGCGGCGCCGGTCGTAGCGATGATCGCTTACGTCTCCGATCGCACCGCGCGGAATCTGAACACGGACCTCGACGATTTCACGATGTTAATTGGTAGAGGTCTGCGCGACGGCGCGTCCCGGCGCTCCTTGGCAATTCGCGTGAATCGAACGAATCACCTCTCCGCGCCGAACGGATGAATTCCACCGTCGGCACGAACGAACTCGACTGGCAATACGAACGAACTCGCGCCGCGGTACAAACGAACTCGACACCAGCACGAACGAACTCGCGCCGCGGTACAAACGAACTCGGCTGGCGGTACAAACGAACTCGACGGCTCGCACAAACGAACTCGGCACCGGCACAAACGAACTCGACGGCTCGCACGAACGAACTCGACCGGCGGCACAAACGAACTCGGTCCCGGCACAAACGAACTCGACGGCTCGCACGAACGAACTCGACCGGCGGCACAAACGAACTCGGCCCGTGGTACAAACGAACTCGACGGCTCGCACGAACGAACTCGGGCCCGGCACAAACGAACTCGGGCCGTGGTACAAACGAACTCGGCACCGGCACAAACGAACTCGGCTGGCGGTACAAACGAACTCGACCCGGCGAGGGACAGAACCGAACCCGTTCACAAAGGCACGAACGAAGTCGTCCGGGACCGGGGTGATCGATGTCGCAACGGACATGGCGAGTCCGTGAGGTCGAGATTGTTAACAAACGCTCCAGGTGCCGAAGCGCGAATCGGCGCCGCGACGACGCATGAGGCGGGCCTTACGGAAGCAATCGCGGAACTGGCACGTCTTACTCAGACGGAAAAGCCCGCGTTCGCTCGCTTGACGGACGTTCGCCCCTGAATATCATCCCTTGCCCATGATTCCAGATTTTCGCCATCGCCACATTTTTCGCAAACCATCCAAACGCTTTACCCCTTGATTGCCGAGATAGAATGGGGATGAGCGGCCACGAAGGAAGCGGAACCTGGTACGGGCCGCGTTGACGGCATGGGGGGGATGGGCTATGGTGCGATCCCCGAAGAGCGTCTGACTCAAAAGCGTGCGCGAAATCTCCGAAAAGAAAAACAACGGACGCGTCGCAAGGGGCTAGGTCAGGGGAGGGCAGGGAGGCCCTCGATCCATGGCGATGATCACGGACGCATCGTTGGCCTGGGAAACCGAGGCCGAGGGCCTGGCCTTCGCGCGCGAGGTCTTGCGGATCGAGGCCGAGGCGCTGGGGCGGGTCCGCGACCGATTGGACCCGTCGATCGCGCGGGGGGCGGACCTGGTCTTCCGTTGCCCCGGGAGCGTGATCGTCACGGGGATGGGCAAGGCCGGGCTCGTCGGGCAGAAGCTGGCGGCGACCCTCGCCTCGACCGGCACGCGGGCGTTTCCACTTCATCCGGCCGAGGCGGTGCATGGCGACCTGGGCCGGATCCGGGCCGACGATGTCGTGATCGCTCTGTCGCAGAGCGGCGAGACCGAGGAGGTGCTGCGGCTGGTGCCGGCCTTACGACGGCTGGGGGCGAGCTTACTGGCGATCACCGAGCGCGCGAGCAGCACGCTGGGCCGCGCGGCGGACCTGTGTATCGACCTGGGGCCAATCGAGGAAGCGTGTCCGCTCGGGCTGGCACCCTCGGCGAGCACGACGGCCCTGATGGCCGTCGGCGATGCGCTGGCGCTACTGGTCAGCCGGATGCGCGACTTCCGCGCCGAGGACTTCGCGCTCTATCATCCCGCGGGAAGCCTGGGGCGCAAGCTATTGCGGGTCGAGGAGTTGATGCGAACCGGACGGCAGATCCGCCAGGCGCAGCACCGCCGAGACGGTCCGCGAGGTGTTCGTCCGCCTGGCCGGTCCCCGGCGGAGGTCGGGGGCGGTCCTGATCGAGGACGAGGAGGGTAAGCTGCTGGGGATCTTCACCGACAGCGATCTCGCCCGGCTCTTCGAGAAGCGCCGCGAGGCCGACCTCGACCGTCCGATCGGCGAGGTGATGACCGCCAACCCGGTGCAGCATCGACGTGGGCGCGACCCTGGCCGACGCGGTCGAGGCGATGAAGGCCCGCAAAATCAGCGAACTGCCGGTGGTCGACCGGGGCGGATACCTCGTCGGCCTGATCGACCTGACCGACCTGATCGGACTGGTCCCGGCCGAGTTTGAGGGCGACGTCGATGTCGAGGAGTAACGCCTGATGCCGATGGCGATGCGGTCCCCCCACGCTCTCGCTCCGTCGATGGAACCGCCCGAGCTGGCGACTCGTTCGCGCGGAGATCGCGGTCCTGGTGCTCGACGTCGACGGCGTCCTGACCGACGGCATGATCGCGCTCGACGGCCACGGGGTTGAGACCAAGCACTTTTACGTCCGCGACGGCAGCGCCCTGGCGCTCTGGCACAGGGCAGGGCATCGGACGGCGTGGCTCTCGGGCGCAAGGCCGAGGCCGTGGCGCACCGGGCGGCCGAGCTGAAGGTCGCGGCGGTGGTGCAGGGGGCAGCCGAGAAGCTCGATCCGTTCCGAAGCTTGCTGGCCGAGCTCGGAGTCGAGCCGCGACAGGTCTGCTACATGGGTGACGACCTGCCCGACCTACCGGTCCTGACCCTCCGGGAGCTTGGACTGGCGGCCTGTCCCGCCGACGCCGCGGCCGAAGTCCGGGCCGCCACCGGGCTTGTCACCAGCGCCCCGGGAGGCCGCGGGGCCGTCCGCGAGGTTGTCGAGCTGATTCTCAAACAGCAGGGAGCCTGGGACGGACTCGTCGCGCGTCATTGCGACCCGGGATGATCCGATCGGAGCAAGACCGTACAAGTTGAGAACGCGTCGTTTCCTGGTCCGGGGATTGTGAGGGGCGGAGAAGAACGTGATCAAAAAAGCGTTCAAGATCGCGATCACTTTCGCCGCGCTCACGGGTGTTTACCTGGGCTATGTGCGGATCTTCGCAATCGTCGCCCAGCGGGCCACGATCGGGCGCGGGACGATCACGCCGCTCTTGCCCACGACCTCGAAGACCTTGAAAGAGGCGATCTCGCTGGCCGAGCGGGCCTTCGGCCCCGACCACTGGACCGCCAACCATGACCTCCAGATTCGCTACTACGACAAGTTTCGCGGCTACTGGATGTACGCGCAAAAATACGAGCGGATGCCCGACGGCAAGCGGCTCCGGTTCACGCCGTTCGCGTTGATCTGGCAGGTGCGCGAGAAGGACAAGCTTGACCTCAGGACCGTCATCAGCAACGAGGCGATCGTCGACCTCGACCGCCCGCTCGGCCTGGCGTCGAAGCCAAATGCGGAGCCGATGCGGATCATCCACGCCCAGATCAACGGCGAGGTGAACCTGAGAGACGACCGGGGGACCGAGGATCGCAAGGACGACCTGACCATCGGCCCACTCCCCTATCTCGAATACGACGAGCCCACCTTGCAGGTCCGTAGCCACGACGACGCCGAGGTCGTGATCCAGGACCCCAAGATGTGGATCAAGGGCTATGGACTCTTCATCCAGCTCCGGCCACGCGAGGAGACCGACCCGAACTACCAGCCCGGGCACCGGGCGGCAACACCAGCGCCGGGGGCACCCAGCCAGGTGGGTTCAACGGCGCCAAGTTTATGAAGCTACGAAAGAACGTTCACGTGATCCTTCACGACGCGGGGCGTTCCGGGTTCATGCCGGGCACGGCGCGAGTCGAGCAGACCGACGACGGCCAGACTCCGATCGATCTCCGCGCCAACGGAGAGATGCGGATCGACCTGCCCAAGCCCAAGCTGCCGGTGCGCGATCGGACCGCCCGCCCCCCAGGGCCCGACCCTGGCCTCAGTTCTCGCACAACGTCGTCGTCCTCCGCGGTCGTCCCAAGCCGGCCGAGCCCCCCGACCAGCTCGACTGCGACATCCTTCGCCTGACCCTGTTGCCGGGCGAAAAGAATCCCAAGGAACCCGGCCCAGGCGCAGGCGCTGCCCGAGCACCGCGGACGCCGCAGGCTCAGGAACCGGAGCGAGCCGACGATGATTCGTTCGGCGGCCTGACCCTCCGTCGGGCGGTGGCGACCGGCCACGCCGTCTGGCTCCAGTCGGTCTCGCAGGGGACCAAGGCTCGGTGCAACGAGCTGATCTACAAGAAGCTCGCCCCGATCGCTCCGGACGAGACCTATCTCCGCGGCGACTCGACCACCAAGCTCTGGGTCGAGAAGCTCGACATCGCCGCCAGACGGACCGAAGCCGGGCAAGATCAAGTCGATCACCAACGATCCGCACGATCGACGCCACGATCTTCGACGACGGCCAGAGTCGCGACCCGTCGCGGATCGTCGCCCGCGGCCCAGGCATCCTCGAGACCCGCCCGGCGCGCGATCAGCCGGTCGCAGCGTCGGGCGATCTGGAACGACCAGCTCGTCATGCAGAACGAGGCCGGTCCCGACGGTCTGCCGCGAAAGCGGATCACCCTGACCGGCGACCCCAGGTTCGTTGATCCCGCCCAGGCCAGCCCTCGACTCTCGGACCGAGATCATCGTCTGGCTCAAGCCCAAGCCCATTCCGCCCGGGGCCGCGCCGGCCGCTAACGACACGGTGGCGTCCGCCGATCCGGGCACGGCTGGCGGCGGATTCGAGATCGAGAAACTGCGGGCGATCGATGATGTCCACCTGGTCTCTCCCGGGCGGAACATGAACGCTCGCGACGTCCTGGTCGCCCTCTTCGAGCATGCGGCGGAGCCCGCACCCGCCGCCGGTACGCCGGCCCGGCGCCGCCGGCCTCGGCGGATCCGTTCGGTGCTCCTGCTCCTGCTGCGGCGGCTCCGCCCCCGAATCAAGCCGAGGCCCCCGCAACCCAGGTCGCCACTCAGACCAAGCCCAACGATCCGGAAGTGAACGTCCGGCGCCAACACGTCTGGGCCCGGATCGCCCTGAAACCGAACCCGAAGCCGCGAGCCAGGGAAAGGTCCAGGCCGCGGCCGCCACCGCCGATCGCAACGGCGAAGATGGCGGGTCCAGAGGTCCGCGAGGTCCGGCTCCGGGGCGCGGTCGTCGTTCCATCAAGGACCCTGCCCAGGGAAAGAGCGCGGCACGAGCGTCCACGGCGAGGCGGTCGACGTGACCAACCTCGGCGAGGCAAGATGTATTTCAAGGTCTATCATGTCAACCCGTTCAAGCTCTTTCCGGCTCGATCCCAAGGCCGCGGCCTCGCCCAGTCAATTGCTGGCGAAGATCAAGGCCCTCGGCCCGCTGGTCCCCCTGGCCAGGGTCGAGACCGACGACTTCACCGTCGAGGGTCCGATCATCGGGCTCGACCAGAAGACCGACAAGGCCTGGGTTGACGGTCCTGGTACGATGACCCAGCTCGCCCCTCCCGATCTGCTCACCGAAAAGGGGCTCGATGCCGACGGAGCCGCGCGCCCGTCAAGGCGCAGGAGAAGGACAGGAAGCCGCAAAAGCTGACCCCGCTCAAGATCACCTGGAAGCGCTCGATGACCTTCCACGGCGAGTCACGGAATCCGCGGGGCCAGGCCGTGGGCCGGGCTCAGTTCTTCGTCGACGTTCGGGCCGAGAACGAGGAGTCGCTGATGCTCTGCCAGGAGCTGACGACCTATATGGACCAGGTCGTCCGGCTCGACCGCCAGAAGCCCGATCCGGCCGCGAGGCAGGTTCCGGCGACGGCACCTGATCAGGAGAAGCCGAAGCCGCAGATCGCGCTGATCGACTGCCGCGACAAGGTCCTGATCATCAACCGCAAGACCGATCCCGAAACCCATGAGCTGTTGCAGAAACAGCAGATCGACGCCGACCACGTCATCTACGAAAAGCTCACTGGCAAGTTCCTCGTCCCCGGGCCGGGACTGGTTCGATCTGTACAGCCGAGACGGCGAGAACGATCCACTCGGGCGACCGGCCGCGCCCGCGGCGAACCCGGCCACAACCGCGGGCCGGCCGATCATCCGACCGACAGCCAACCCGGGCGATCGACCCGCCGGCAACACCCGACGCGCGACCGAGGTCGTCGGCCGTAATTCCGCTGATCCCACCCAGACTCCTACCAATACAAAGGCTCAGGCTAAATCCAAAGCCAAGGCCAAGACCAAGTCCGCGACGTCGACGGCCTCAGTCCCCCAAACCACCGCTGACCTGACCCAGATCGCCTTCAATGACGAGATGCATGGCCGGTTCGGCGCGGCGGCAGGCACGAACAAGGCCGAGACGCGCATGGGCCGATTTCTTTGGTGACGTCGCAGGTGCTCCATGGCAACGTCGCCAACGAGCATGTGACGTTCGACTTCGACAATCCACCCTGGGAATGCACCAACCTGACCGCCCAGACGGTCCGGGTCGTCAGCGAGCCACCGCCGGCGGACGGCCGCAACACCCCGCGCGGAACTTCCTCAAGTCCTGGGAGAACGCCAATGCGCGGACGGTCGACACCATGATCCAGGCCGACCGGATCACTTACGACTCGCTCAAGGAGCTGTTCTACGCCTACGGAGACGAAGGCCGACAGGTTCTGGTCGCCAGCAGAAGATCGCCGGCCTTGAGCTTCGGTCGTTCCGGGCGACGCCGCCTGGTACAACCGCAAGACCGGCGAGTCTCAGGTCGTCGACCCCAAGACCATCCAGTCCATCGACGACAAGACCGGCATCCGGCCCGGGCCGGTGAACCCGAAAGATCCGGCCAAGGCGCAAGAAGCCACTCTCGCCATCCCGGCCTCCCTCGCGCAGTTACTATGAGCGCAAGGGCTTCATCGGGCATTAACATGAGCCAGGGTCGGCTTTCCACCCGCCAGCGCCGGATGACCAGACGGCGTGACAGGCGAAAGGCTGACCCTGCGAGACGATATCGGAGGTCAGCACAGCCCAAGGCCGGCCTGGGCTCAGACTTGTCAATACACCTCGCCCGCCCGGACGACGTGGCCGCCGGCGCCGCCGGCGGCCGAGGCGCCGGGCGCGTAGCGGAAGTGCCAGCCCTCGGCGGCGCGGACGGTGGTCAGCTCGTCCTTGCGTCAGGCCGTACTTGGCGAACCAGGGGGTGCCGTTCTCGCGGACGACGGCGTCGACGTCGGCGACCCGCTTCAGGCCGGTGGTGGCGGCGAACTGGGTCCGCGCCTCCGCGTCGCTCTGGAGGAAGTACTCCTTCCAGAAGGCCCGGCCGCCGAGGACGCCCGAGCAGCCGCACTCCATCGCCATGCTCGACCTGCTTGAAGTAGTCGGGGTAGTCGACGCCCGCCGACAGCAGCACCCAGGGCCGCTCGCTCGCCTCGCTCAGGGCGTGCAGGTTGTCGTGAAGCTGGTCGTCCGACTCGTGGCCGAGCGTGCCGGGGAACTCGGCCTTGTACACGTCGCAGATACCGGCTGAGCTGCCGCGCCGACTCGATCACCGTCTCGGCCTTGCGGTCGATGTACGCCTTGTCGGTCTTCTTCTCGCCGTTGTAGGGGAAGGCGACCGGCTCGAGGAGCATCAGGATGTCGTACTTCTTGCACTCCTCGTAGACGTGCTGAGATCAGCGCGAACTGGTGCTCGGCCGAGACCGGCTCGCCCGGCTCGAACGGGGCGAGCAGCTTGACGGCGTCGGCGCCCATCAGCTTGATCTTCTCGACGCTCCAGCCCGCCTCGATCTCGACCATCGGGCCGCCGACCTTGTTCTTCGGGCTGCCCGACTTCTCGACCCGGACGAGCATCCCCTTGTCCGGGCGGGATCGCCTCGGAGGCGATCGCCGGCCAGGCGCCGTAGTAGGCGTCGATCAGCACGCCCGAGGCCGCCGGGGCCATCTGCCGCATCATGTCGAGCTTCGCCTCGACGATTTCCTCGTACGTCGGCTCGCGGTCCTGGCCCTTGGCCTTGAGCGCCTTCTGCGCCATCTCGATCATCGAGCTGTTCTGATCGAGGGCCAGCATCGTCAGCGTCCCGTTCGGGTTGCTGATCCGCTGCAAGCCCGCGGAGCTTGCCCGGAGTTAATCCCTTTCCCAGGAGCGCAGTTGCGCCCAGGTTCTGCGTGGTCGTGGCGGTAGCCATAGCAGGTATCGCTCCGTAGGTCTGGACAGATTTGTAGACACGCGTTTGACGAGAACCCAAGCGGGGGCGTACGAAGGACGTTCGCCTTCCTTTAAACGGTGTGGCCGGGCCCTGGCGAGAATCGATTGTAGCGACCGGCTCGGTGTTTGCAAGCGTCTGAAGCCTCCCGGTCCCGGTGTCCCGGAGCGGATCGGACCACGGCGATTTGACCCGCTTCATTTTTTGCTCGACCCGGAGTGGTCGATCTGCCGATAGCAATCGTGTCGGCTGGGATGCCGGACCGACCAGGGATGGTTGGAACCAGACCTAGCGTCAGCGCCGCCTCCAGGGACGGGCATGCGGCCGCTAGATCGGAGGGCCAGGGAAGGCCCTTTTCCTTCTCAGCTCCGAGATGGCAGCAGGTTCCGTACACTGAACGGGTAGCGGATCACCACCACCGTCTCCCCGAAAATCGATCGTGAAAATCGCCGGCCGTGGTTCCCGCGCGTTCGAGGTTCGTTTGGCGAGCCTCGAGGAACGCAAAGTCGCAGGGACCAGGCCGGCTTCTTTGCCGGCTACCTCTCGCCATCGGGACCACCCGTGCTCCGTACAGATCGGCGGCCTTACCTAACCTAGCGGGCCCCGACTCCGATCAGCAAGCGCGAGCCATCGGCGAGCGGACGGTCGCAGAAGAAAAGCTGATTAGGAGGAGTGGCGACCATCGTGTCGAACGTGGCTATCTCGTTCTGTGCCAACACGCAACGAACGACAACCTTGCCATTCTCATCGATCGGGTGAATCAAGGTCGTCGCAGCGACCAGGCCCTGCTTGAGGTCGCATTTGATCGACTCGTTCGCGTGGAGCCGCTTGCTCTGCACGTCGAGAAGCTTGAAGCCATAGCCCGGCAAGAGTTTACGGAGCTGGCCCTGGACCCGCGCGAGTTTCGGATCAACCTTCTGGCTGTCGGGCGTGGCGAGCACCGCGAAAAGGGTAACCTGGCGACCGGGTTCATCATCGGTCTGCGCGACAAGGGGTAGGGGATGGGCTGAACCTGTCCATCCGGCCAGAAGTATCAGCAACAACGGCCCCACTTTACAGCGGGCTCGTTTCCGGACCGACCACCTCATTCGGCCAGGGCCTCGAAGATTCCCAACATGACGTAATTGGCGTCGACCAAGCTGGAGCGCTCATCAGGGCTCTGGCGGACAATCTTGATATCCCCCGCGTCGTCGGCGCGGAACAGGACCGAGTCGCCGTCGTCGATCTCGACCAGAGACGCGACCGCCACCTGAGCCGGAACGGGTTCCGGTCTTGGCCCACTCTGACGCGGTGCTTGGACGACCACGAACGTCGCCAGCAGCAGGACCGCCGCCTGCGCGATCGCCAGTATCCTCCACGCCCTTTGGCCTACGAAGACCGGTGCCTCGGCGGACTCCAGGCCCCGGGTTACACCGGCCCAGACCCCGTCCAGACATCGGCGGGCTCCACCGGCCGGGTCGCATCCCAGAGCTGCGCGAGGACGGCATCGCGACGGGACCACGCCGCGCAGGCTGGGCAGGTCGCCAGATGCGCGGCGAGCTCGGACGAGTCCGCAAGTTCACCAAACTTTGAAGATTGCGCCAGTTCTAGTTTGACATCATGACAACGCATCTTATCTATCCTGTACGCTTAGCCATTCCACTTCGCCTGAATCTGCGTCGATTCACTTGACTTGATCTGGATTCTATTCGCTCGGGCCGGCCTTGTGTCTCGGAGAATTCGGCGAAAAACCTTCGATTTTCTCCAGTTCGATCGCGGTCTGCAGCTTCTGCCGGGCGGCGGAGATCCGGCTCATGACGGTTCCCAGCGGGATCTCTTGAATCGCGGCGATCTCCTTGTAGCTTAGCCCGGCCTCGGCGAACAGGACAAACGCGGCCCGTAAGGGAGGGCTGAGCCGATCGAGGGCCGCGTCGATCTGGCGGCGAAGGTCGTCACGGTGCAGGCCGGCGGCCGGGTCGGCGTCACAACTCGGCTCGATCGACCGGCCAGGTACATCGACTCCCGATCCCGTGTTCGGATTGGACCCGCTGCCGGAAAGCGAGAGCGATCGTCTCAGCAAGGATCGGCTCCGGTGCCGTCCGGCGTCCAGGGCGGTATTGGTCACGATCCGCAAGAGCCAGGTTCGGAACCCGCTCCGGCCGTCGAACTCGCCTAGGTGGATGACCGCCTTGAGAAACGCCTCCTGAACCGCGTCGAGGGTATCCTGCTCGTGTCCCAGCAGCCGGTGGGCGACCCGATAGGCAATCCCCCAGTGGCGGTGAAACAACTCCTCACGAGCCCGACGGTCTCCCGCTCGGGTGCGTGCGACCAGGATCTCGTCGGACGTCACGCTCAAGGTCCGCTCGGCGCCGCCGCTCTCCTGGTCGGTGCCAGCTCGAGTTTTGGTGAGAGTCCCAGGCATCACAACACACACCTGATCTTCAGGGACGAATCCCGCCGCCATCTTATTCGGCCACGGGATCCGATCCCGGCACGATTTGGTGCGGGGCTCGCGAGGAATTCGCGAAAACCGGCTTGACCCGATTTCGGCCCGAAAGCACAATGCCGCTCGTTCCTCTGGTTTTCGGGTGACTGGGAGGGTCGCCGGGAGACCGCGATGAGGCCAATCCGACTGTCAGGCTCGGTTCAAGGAGGATAACCGCCGTGTTGCGTCCCTGTCATGCCATTCGAGCCGCCCTGGCGGTCGCACTGGTTCTGGCTGCACGGCCCATGTCGGCGAGTGCCGATAGCACCCGCGTGGCGGACTACTCCTTGAGTATCCCCGGCGGCCTGCCTGCCGCGGACCCGACCGCTCAGAGCCCGCAACTCGAGGCAACCTTGCCGGTCGGGAGTATTGTCCCCCAGGTCGACTCAACGGGCAAGCAGATCAACCCGCTGACGATTAACAGTAGCTCGGGGTTCGACACCAGCGGCCTGCTCGTCCTGCTTCGTACCAACCCGGCCGACGCCACCCAGCAACAATTTGGTCTTTCGTTCTTCGGTACTGGGTTGTCGGCCAGCGGCCACCTCGACTTTGGCCTCAGCATGACAAGTAACCTGAGCCAGCCTCCGACGCTCGACTTCACGCTTCCCTCTGGCGGTTCGCTGAGCTTGAGCGGCACATGGGCCGACTCGACCCAGACCCCACCGACAACGGTCACTGGCTCTACAACGCCCCCCACCACCAGTACCGACGAAGTTCCTGAGCCCTTGTCGCTGATCCTCTGGTCGAGCCTCTCGGCCTTGGGACTTTGGTATGGCCATGCATCGCGTCGGCGGGCCCGGATTCCGGCCCTTTCTTCTCATTCCACGGCTTGAGAACGGTCCCCTCTTGATTTCAGGAAGCCCGGTCCCTCTCGCGGCGTCGGCTGGCAAACTCTTGGCAGCGAGCGACCGCACCGTCATGATGGGCTGGTGGCTCGGACCGAAGGTTCCGGCTGACGACTGAACCAAGACCGTTCGGTCTGCCGGCCATGCCCCGGCTCGATCCGACCGATTCGCCTTGATCCGATTCCGCCGCAGTTCCGGCGAGGGTTCCGTCGACCGTGGACATCCTGATCAACGAAGCCGAGATTCAGGAACGGGTGCGCCGGCTCGGTCGTCAGATCGAGGCTGACTATCAGGGCAAACCGTTGACGATCGTGGCGGTCCTGACCGGAAGCCTGATCCTGCTGGCCGACCTAATCCGTCAGATCCAGCTCCCGCTTCGAGTCGCGCTGTTGCAGGCCAGCAGCTACAAGGGAGGCGCGGGTCACCGCTGGTCCTTTAGTTGTCAATGAGACGTTCGTCCCCGAAGTCGCTGGCCGCGACGTGCTGCTCCTGGACGATATCCTCGACACTGGCCATACGCTGGCCACCCTCGTACGCTGGATGTCCGAGCGCGGGGCCAGGAGCGTCCGCACCGCCGTCCTGCTCCGTAAGATCGGCCGACAGCAGGTCCATCTCGAGCCGGACTACTGCGGTTTTACGATCCCCGATGCCTTCGTCGTCGGTTATGGCCTCGACTACAACGACGACTATCGCCATCTCCCCTACGTGGCTGTGCTCGACCTGGAGCGTGCTCACTTCCCCCGTCAAACTCACAACCCTTGAACCCGGGCCGACTGCCGTGAAGCTCGCGCTTGTCACCCGGCGCTATCCGCCTTTGATCGGCGGTGCCGAGAAAGTCCTCTGCTATCTTGCCGCCGCGCTGGCCGCCGAGGGAGCCGACGTTTCCGTCGTCACGGCTCGCCCCTGCGACCTTGCCCCGGCAAACCCCTCGTCAGCACATGCTTATCGTCCAGAACATAACGCTCAACCAAGGCACGGGCACGAACTGGGGCAAAATCACGAGGCGATCTTCCCCGTCGGGGCGGATCTCGACCTACCCGAGGTCGAGGAAATTGACGTGGTCGGAGGTGAGGGACGGTTGCGAATATTCCGGCTACCGAGCTCGGCGCGTCGGATGCTGGGGACCTGGTTGTATATGCGTCGGCTCCATGCTTGGTTCGACCGGCACCCGATCGACCTGGCGTACGTCTCGATGCTCAAACACGACGCCTATGTCGCGGTCGAGGCTGGACGTCGAAAGAGGTTTCCAGTCGTGCTCCGACCTGAAGGAGCAGGGGCCACGGGCGACCTCGCCTGGCAGTCCTGGGGCCGGTTCGGTCGCCGGATCGGCCGGCAATGCCGCGATGCCGACCTCGTGATCTCGATCTCGGCGGCGATCTCGGCTGAGTTAGCCGACGCGCATTACGATCCCGCGCGAATCGTGGCCTTGCCGAATGGCGTGCCCGTGCCCAAGGTTCCCTGGCAATCACGGCGCGACTGGCGAACCGTTCCACGGGCCGTCTTCGTTGGCCGGTTGGCACCTGAAAAGGGACTCGACCGCCTGATCGACGCCTGGCCGATGGTCCGCGCGCGGTTCCCCGACGGCTCAATTGACCCTGATCGGCGACGGTCCCGAGCGGCACGAACCTGGTCGGGCGGATCGCGCGACCATGACCTCGCCGACGCCGTCGACCCTGGCCGGGCCGCGTGCCGACCCGAGCCCGACCCTTCGCGAGTCGGACCTGTTCATCCTGCCCTCACGCGAGGAGGGGATGAGCATCGCGCTGCTCGAGGCGATGGCGATGGGCATGCCACTGGTCGCCTCAGTCGATCCCCGGCAATCGCAACCTGATCGTCGATCACGAGCATGGCCGGCTCGCTCCGCCCGGCGACCCGCCCTCGATCGCTCTGGCGATCATCGACCAGTGGACGAACCACGACCGGGGCGTTCAGATGGCCCGGGCGGCCCGTCAGCGGGTTATCCGCGAGTACTCGATCGACGCTGTGGCTCGCAAACATCTCGACCTGTTCCACGAAGTGATCGAGGAATATGCCGAACGGAAATCAACATAGTCTCTGATCCGAGAGGAGTGGAGCCGCTTCGTGCTCAAGGTCCTGCAACTGATCCCGACCCTCGACCGCTCGGGGGCCGAGAAGCAGATGGTGCTCCTGGCGCGGGGCCTACCGCGCGAAGCGGTTCCAGGTCGAGGTCGCGACCTTGACCCGGCTCGGGCCGCTTGAGGAGGAACTCCGTGCCGCCGGCATCCCGGTCACACCGATCGGCAAGCGGCTCAAGCTCGATCCCCTGGCACTGGCCCGTCTGATCCGCTTCCTCCGCGGAGGCCGATTCGACGTGATCCAGACCTGGATCTTCGCGGCCAACGTTTACGGCCGGGTGGCGGCCCGAATGGCGCGGGTGCCGGTGGTCGTCACGGCCGAGATGGCGGTCGATCTGTGGAAGAGCCCATGCGAGCTGGCCGTCGACCGCTAGCTGGCTCGCTGGACCGACCGGGTCGTGGGAAACTCGCATGCGGTGGTCGACTTCTACCGGACGGCGGGTATCCCCGAGGCCAAGCTCGGCATGATCTATTCGGGGATCGAGGCCGAGGAGCCCCCGCCAGTCGATCGAGCGGCGGTCCGCGCCGAGTTCGGCTGGCCGGCGGACGCGCCGCTCCTGCTCTTCGCCGGCCGCCTGGCGGCGCAAAAGGGGGTCGACGACCTGATCGCCGCGATCGACCTGGTGCAGTACGTCGTCCCGGAGCTGCGGGTCCTGATCGTCGGCGACGGCCCGCTCCGGTCGCGACTCGAGGAGACGGCGCGCGGCGTTCCGGCTTGAGCCGATGGTCCGGTTCACCGGCCATCGCGACGACGTACCGCGGCTCCTGGCCGCCGCTGATGCTGGTCTTGCCCAGCCTGTACGAGGGTTTGCCCAACGTCGTGCTCGAGGCGATGCGGTTCGCCAAGCCGGTCATCGCGACCGCTGCACCCGGGACCACCGAGCTGGTGATCGACGGCCAGACCGGCTTACTCGTTCCCCTGCGCAATCCGCCGGCCCTGGCCGAGACGATCCGACGGCTGGTCCGCGACCCCCAGCTCGGCGAGCGCCTGGGCCTGGCCGGACGCGAGCGGGTTGACGCCGAGTTTCGCGTCGACACCATGATCTCGCAATACGCCGCACTCTACGACGAGCTGGCACGAGCCAAGAAAATCGGCTCCCGAACTGTTTTGACCGACGTGATGCTGTCACGCGAGATCCAAGAATGAGCGACCACGACGTCCGCCTGATTCCACTGGGGGTGGGCGAAGCCTTCACGGCCCGCCACTTCACGACGTGTCTGGCGCTGGGAGTAGGGGACGAGTGGCTCCTGATCGAGTGTCCGCACCCGATCCGCAGGCTGCTGAACGACGCGTCGCGATCGAGTGGGGTAGCGATCGATCTGGACCGGGTTGTCGGCGTGATCCTGAGCCACTTGCACGCAGACCATTGTTCGGGGCTGGAGGACTACGGTTACTACTGCTATTTCGCACTCGGCCGGAGGGCCCCGCTGGCGATTCACCCCGTGGTCGCGGCGCCGCTCTGGGACGGCCTGCTCCGGACCGGTATGGGTTCGATGCGGCTCAGGCCCGACGTTCCTCCGGTCGAGCGAGCGCTCGAGGACTATTTCGACATCGTTTCTCTCGACATCGAGCGCCCGGTCCATCTCGGCCCATTCGCGATCGAGTGCCGGCCGACGGTCCACTCGATCCCGACGACGGCGTTTCGTATCCAGGTCGCGGAGCGGACCCTCGGCTTCAGCGGCGATACGGCGTTCGATCCAAGCCTCATTGACTGGCTAGCCGCCGCCGATTTGGTCGTCCACGAAGTCACCGACCACGAGCATTCCGTCGTACATACACCGTATTCTCGCCTCGCCGAGCTGCCGGCCGAGCTTCGAGCACGATTCCGCCTGATTCACTATCCTGACCACTTCGATATCGCCGCGAGCGCCATCGAGGCGCTGGAGCAGGGGCGTTGTTATACACTTTGATCGCCAGAGCGCCTGTTGATCCACACTACTCGACCAACCTCTCCCTACCGTGCACCGGAGCGGCTATGCTGTCTCTCCGATTCGACGCGGAAATCCAGGGAAACCAACATCAAGCAACCGACGAGGGGAGGGTTCGAGACATGCGTGCGCGAAGTATGGGGGGCGTGGTACTGATTCTGGGGCTGATCCTGAGCATCCGGCCGGCACGAGCGGCCGACGAGCCGTTAACTCCAGGAAGGCTTCGCGACTCCCTGGCGACCGTGTCGAAGCTATCGGCGCGCGAGGACGAGGCCCTGGCGAAGCGAGTGCGCGGTTGGTTCGGTGCCGAGAACTTGAAGGCGGGGGCCGTCCCAAAGGTCGATGGCCTCGAAGTCGCCTGGGCCATCGAAGCTCCGGGAGCCGAGACGGCCGAGGTCGTTTCGCAGGATGGGAAATTCCAGATCGCGCTCACGCGGCTGGGCAAGACCCAGGTTTTCGCCGGCACCGTTCCGTTGCCCGATGGGACCGGCATGCGCTGGGCATACCAGGTCGACGGCAAGCGGATCAACCGGCCCAATAACCCCAAGCAGCGGAGCGCCGATCAACTCGAAGTGTATACACCCCATCCCGACAGCCTCGAGCGCTCCGACGTTCCCAAGGGAAAGCTCACTCAGAAAGAGACGTGGAAGAGCAAGATCTTCGAGGGGACAAGCCGCGACTGGTGGGTCTATGTACCCGCGCAGTACAATGATCACGAGCCTGCCTGCGTGATGATCTTCCAGGACGGCTCGGGCTACAAGGAATTCGTCCCCACGGTGTTCGATAACCTCATCGCCCGGAAAGACATTCCGGTCACGGTCGGCATCTTCATCAACCCGGGTAAGTTCGCCGATGGCAAATCAAACCGGAGCTTCGAGTACGATACATTGTCGGATCAATATGCCCGGTTCCTGCTCGAGGAGATCCTCCCCGAGGTCGAGAAAACCGTGAAGTTGCGGCACGACGGTGATAGCCGGGCAATCGCCGGTGCTTCGAGCGGCGGTATCTGCGCCTGGACGGTCGCCTGGCAGCGGCCGGAGGAGTTCCATAAGGTCCTTTCGTGGGTCGGCAGTTTCACGAATATCGCCAGCGGTCCGAGCGGCTGCGCGGGGGGACACAACTACGAGGCCCTCATCCGCAAGACCCCCAAGAAGCCAATCCGCGCCTTCCTCCAGGACGGGGCCAACGATCTGGACAACAATAACGGCAACTGGCCGCTGGCCAATCAGCAGATGGCCAAATCCCTGGCATTCGCGGGCTATGATTACGCCTTCGTCTACGGCCAGGGATTCCACAGCAACAAGCACGGCCGAGCCATCCTGCCTGACTCGCTCCGGTGGCTCTGGCGGATGGAGAAACCGTGATCCTGACGTCGAGTGTTTTCAGACTTCGGCCTCGGCGCCGAGCTGGACCTTGGCGTAGAGTTCGCTCAAGGGGATGGCGTAGGGAATCGATTCGGGATGAAGAACGTCCTCGAGACGACTCAACTCGGTCAGGAGCCACGCATCCCTCTCGGCTTGCCGAGTGTAGCGTTCGACACAGATACGATCCTGGGCGACATGGACATAGTCTCGCAACGACTCCAGGCGACGATAATGCGCGAACTTGCTCCCCCCATCGTCAGCCTCGGTTGAGGGACAAAGCACCTCGATGATGACCTGAGGATTGAACAGGATGTCGAGCTCGCGGTCCTGGAGTCGCGGTTCACCACAGAAGGCCACGAGGTCTGGATAGGCATACAAATCGGTTGATCCGACACAGGCCCGCATATCACTGATGAAATCCTCGCAGTGGCGCTGGCGAACCTCCGTTCCGTATGGAGAGCCGTGTACAAGTTGCCCGCGATCAGATGATGCCAGCAGCTCGCACCGGCCATGGTGATGACGAACCCATTATAATATTCATGTTTGACGTCCGACTTCCGCCCCATCGCCAGATACATCGCCGGGGTGATGCGGACGTGGGTGGCGGCGGTTGACATAGCGGCCTCCTGGGTAGGGCTCAAGATCACATCCAAGAGCGTCGCAGGATTAGAGCAGAGACCCTTTCTTCGATCCCCGCTCACGCTCCTTCAGAGAAGAGCGGGCGATCACCGGTGAGCTTGCGGGAGCGTTTTCGCCTGGGAGACGTCGGAGGCTGAGCCTCTTCGGCCACTAGCGGCTCGGGGGCACCTTCGAGCGACTGACCCACGCGGGCGGCATCGAGCCGGCTTTGAATCCGTGCCGCGTAGTCGGACGAGAGCTCGAATCCAAGAAACCGGCGGTTCAGCTTCTTGGCCACGACGAGGGTCGTGCCGCTACCTCCGAACGGGTCGAGAACGAGTTCCCCTTCGTTGGAGCAGGCGCGGATGATCCGGCCCAAAAGCTGCTCGGGCATCTGACAGCCGTGCCAGCCGGCCCGTTCCTTGAAGGTGCCGCAGACGCGAGAGAAATACCAGGTGTCGTCGATCGCGGTAAAACTATCGGGAACGTCCTGTGGCCGAAGGATCCAGGTATCGTCGGGAAGCCGCCCCTTGGGGTTGGCCCGCCGGTCACCGTACACGAGCTGACGCGCCGAGGGAACCCGGATCGCCGCGTCATTGAATGTGAATTGACTGGGGTCTTTCGTGAAATAGAATAGGTGGGCGTGGCTCCGGCTAAACTTTCGCGTGCAGTTGACGCCGAAGGTGTAATACCAGATCACCCAGCTTCGCAGCGAGAATCCCAGCTCGCGGTGAAATAAGCATTTCAGGTCCGCAGCATACTCATCGCCAATCGCCAGCCAGAAGGTTCCATCCGGGCGGAGGACGCGCCAGACCTCGCGTGCCCAGGCTCGGGTCCAGTCGAGATAGTGGTCGAATTCGCGACGGTCATCATAGACATCATATTCGTAGCCGATATTGAACGGTGGATCGGCGAACACGAGATTGACCGACCCGTCGGCGACCTGCTGAAACCGCTCGATACAGTCGCCTTGATGGAGCCGATCCAATTCAAGTGGGAATATCGACATTAATTAGAACCTTTCCCGTCATCTCAGGTATCTTCCGCCTCGCCGTCACCGTTCCCATTGGGAATGGCATGTCCGGGATCGCCGCTCTCGGTCTCTTCGATGCGGAACTCAGCAAGCTTCTTGTGCAGGGTATTACGGTTGATACCCAGCCGGGCGGCGGCCTTGATCTGAACACGTTCACACGCATGGAGAACCTGCTGGATCAGCTCTCGCTCGACCTGGCCGACGATCCGGTTGTGGAGGTCGTTGGCCCCCGGGCCGGCGGCGCGGATACCCTGGCGGACGCAGCTCAGAAGTGAGGCTGGTGAGGTCGCCGCCGCGGGCACGGATCGGGCGGGGGGCCGACTCGCCCCGAAGTTGGGGAGGAAGGTGTCCGACAGTCAACTCGGGGCCATCGCCCAGGATCACAGCCCGCTCGACGTAGTTCTGGAGTTCGCGAACATTCCCCGGCCAGTCGTGGTCGCGCAACAGCCGCATCGCCTCGGGATGGACGCGCCGAACCTCGCGTCGGTTCTGCTCGGCGTACCGCTTGAGGAAGAACTCGACCAGCGAGGGAATATCCTCGCGCCGCTCGCGCAATGGGGGTAGGTAGATCGGCACGACGTTGAGCCGGTAGTACAGGTCCTCACGGAACCGACCGGCGTCGATCTCGTCAAGCAGGTCGCGATTGGTGGCGGCGATGATCCGCGTATCGACCTTGACCGTACGCGTGTCCCCGACCCGCTCGAATTCCCCTTCCTGCAACACGCGCAAGAGCTTGACCTGGAGCTTGGGCGACGTGCTGTTGACCTCGTCGAGGAAGATGCTGCCGGTATGCGCGGCCTCGAACCTGCCGGTCCGATTGTCCACGGCGCCGGTGAATGAACCCTTGACGTGTCCGAAGAGCTCGCTTTCGAGCAGGCTTTCCGTCAAGGCACCACAGTTCACCCGGATATAGGGACCCGAAAAGCGTGGACTGAGGTCATGGATCGCCCTAGCGATCAGCTCTTTGCCAGTGCCTGTCTCGCCAACGATCAGGACGCAGGCCCGCGACGGCGAGACCTGGTGGGTGATCCGGAACACCTCGGACATCGCCGAACCGCTGCCGATGATCCCCGGCAGGCTCGTACCGTCGCCGCCGGTGCGCCGCGGATTGGTCCGATCATAAGGTGTGGCCATCAAACGCGCATCCTTCCCCGGGGGCCGACCGTCGTACCTGGACGATCAAACGGAGGCGTGCTCCCTCCGCGGTCCGACCTCGCCGACTCCTCGCCTTCGTCCTCGTCTCGTCTTGACTCGTCACCTCGTGTTCGCCATGCCGGGATGCAGGCGGGCGACTTGCCAACGCATTTATGGTCAAATGCCTCAGATCCAGATCGACGCAGACCATACAATCCTTGTGTTCATGGCTTACCCTCGGGGGCGGCAGGTGGGGGGACGGAACCGGGAGTTTCGGATGCGGGAGAGGGCGCTTCCGGAGGTGTTGCGGTCGTGGGAGCGGATGAGTTTGCGCTCGCATTTGAATCGGGGTTAACGAGCGAGCCATATTGCCGGACTCGATGGCCTACGGCCTCGGGGCGAGGCCGTAGAGCTCCCAGGGCGGCGGCCATCGTGGTGCGAAGGGCCGGATCGGTTTCCTGGTCGGCCACCGCCAGGAACCGGCGCTCCTGGTCATCGTCGATGAGCGGGCCGAACCGCTGGATGCTGCGGACCAGTCGACCACCGGCCTCGACCCGCAAGGGGGCCGGTTTGGATGGGTCGAGAACCAGGTCAGCCAGCCCTCGCTGAGCGTCGGGCACCGGTACTTCGGCCAGCGCGGTTGCCGCGGCCGACTCGGTGCCGGACGACGTGTTCAGGGCGATCGCCAGGGCTGGCTCGGCCCCGCTCAGGTCGGAGAGAAACGGATTCCCCGGCCTTACCGCGATCGATGCCAGCAGCGACGCCGCCTCGCGGGCATACGCCGTCCGTTCGGCGTCGCTCAGGCCGGAAGGACGGCCGCCGAGCTGACGCTCGAGGAGCGCGGAATTCGGCGGCGTCACCAGGGTCTTGACCCCAGAGAAGCTAGCCAGCAGGGCCTTGCGTTCGACCTCCAGGTTGATCGGTCCCACAAGGTATACCGGGATGCCCGCCGTTCGTGCATCAGCGCGGAGGTTGGCCAGGGTGTCGATCACCCGCCACTTTCCCGCAACGAGGTGATTATCGATCAGAATGAGCTCCACGTCGGCCGAATCCACGGCGAGGCGAAAACCGTCATCGCCGGTCAGGGCAGGAATCGGGTCGTATCCAAGCTCCCTGAGGAAACCCGCGAGTTGGCCTCCCCGGGGGGTATTGCCGTCGATGACAATCGCCCGCGGCTCCGATTGAGTTGTCACGAACCGCGCCAGGATCGGTACGACCTGGCTTGAGCCGGCGAACGGAGCGGGGGGCTCGAGCAGGACCAGAGCTCGCGCGGCGGCAAGCTGGACCCGACGGCTGGGGGCTGAGAGAGCCTCGACGAGCGGGTTCGGCCGGCGATCAGTCGCCAGGGCGCCGCGGTCGGTCACCTGGCCGAGGGCGCTGACAGCCGCGGCGGCCAGGTCGTACTTGCGGTCAGCCAAGGCCGTGCGGACGACCCGTCCGAGCACGTCGGGACCCGCGGAAAGTGCGGTGCTGAATGCAGCAGTCGGGTCGCTGGCCGGAAACGCCGCGAATCCCACGCGCTCGATCGCCTTGTCCAGAGCCAGGCTCACGAGGGCCACCTGCGCCGAGGTGTCAGTCGGGTCGAGCTGAAGTGCCTCACGCGACAGGCGGACCCCGAAATACAACTCGACATCGCTTTGTGATACGGTGCTGGGAACCGGCACCTTCTGAGTCGTGTCCCAGGTCCATAGCAGGACCGGGCCGCCGGGGAAGGCGATCTCGTGCCGGTGATACGCGCCAGGCCTCGTCGGCCAGCACACGAACCGGAGCGCGCGGCCCTGCGAGGCGAACGAGCGGCCGGTGAGCTTGCCAATGGCGCGCGCGCCTGGTCCCGCGCCGGATCGACTACGGGATCACCGTTGGGACTGACCTCACTGGCCGCGATGTATGTCAAGGCGGGGACCGCCCGGCGGTCGCCCAGCGCCCCAAGGGCCGTCGCGACATCGGCAACCAGGACACGGTCATCACTGTCGAGCGTTGCGATCAGGGGAGGGACCACCGCGGTATCGAGCCGGCCCAGATTCCGTACGATCAGGGCCCGGTCCGTTGCCGGGAGCCCGGGGTTCTCGAGCGTCTGGACCAGGAACGGGACCGCGAACGGCCCCGATTCGCGGAGCCGATCGACCGCCTCGTCCTGTTCGGCGCTCGACTTCGTCAGCCCGGCGATCGACCGCTCGATCCGGTCCGGCCGACGCGCATTGCGTCCCTGGGCCGCCGCCAGCATCGCCACAACCTCGCGGCCGATCGCGCGAGTCCGGGGATCATCGTCCAGCCGCAAGATCGAGCCAGGGCCGTACTTGTCGCGGACCTGAAGCAACGCGTCGTCGTCAGGATGGATCGCGACGAACTTCTGGAGGTATGGGACGGCCTGAGCGGCCTGGCCGGTGCGCATCAGGTAGTCGGCGGCGTCCCACAGCTCGAGTCGGCGTGGTCGGCGGCTTGACAAAAATCTCTGGCCCTGGCGCCTGGGCCAGAACCAGGGCCGGACCCTGCATCTGGCCGGCGGAACCCGCCGCGAACAGGACGATCAGAATTGCGATCCGACGCATGGCAATGAATCTCCGTAGGATAGGGCTCAGCCTGCCACCCATCTGAACTGAACCGTGGCAGGCTCATGCCTACCCTACAAGAGTGAAAGATCGAGATTGGGTTGATATTAAAGTCCCACCCGCTCGGGGCCGAGCAGGTCCTCCAGGATCTCGCGACGGCGAACCAGGCGAGCCTGGCTCCCCTCGACCAGGACCTCGGCGGCGCGGGGCGCGTGTTGTAGTTGGAGGCCATGACCATGCCATAGGCACCGGCCGAGAAAACCGCTAGCAGGTCGCCGCGGTCGAGCGGAGGAAGTGCCCGGTCCTTGGCCAGGAAGTCGCCACTCTCGCAAACCGGCCCGACCACGTCCCAGGGCTCGGTCCCCGCGATCGCCGCCTCGTAGTCAGCGGGCGGAGCGGGCAGACCCGGCGGGACCGCGACCGGCCAGATCCGGTGGAACGACTCGTACAGAGCCGGCCGGATCAGGTCGTTCATCGCGGCGTCCTGGATCAGGAACCGCTTCTCGCCCGACTGCTTGGTATATAACACACGGCTGACCAGGATGCCGGCGTTCCCCGCGATCACCCGCCCCGGCTCCATCGCCAGCCGGCAACCCGTCTCCTTCACCGCCGGCACGATCACCCGCGCGAACTCCTCGATCGGCTTCGCCTCGTGCCCCTTGTAGTTGATCCCGAACCCGCCCCCCATGTTGTACCACGCGATCGGATGGCCCATCTTGCGCAGTCTGCCAATGATCTCGACCCCCTTCGCCACGGCCCCGCCGTAGGGCTCGGTCGAGGTGATCTGCGAGCCGATATGCATGTGCATGCCGATCATCGACACGCTCGGGAACTCGACCGGATCGTCTCGGCCAGGCGGAGCGGCCCGGTCGATGTCCATGCCGAACTTCGACTCTTTCTTGCCGGTCGAGATGTAGCGGTGGGTCTTGGGGTCGACGTCGGGGTTGACCCGAAGCGCGATCGGCGCGACCTTGCCGATCGCGGCGGCCACGCGGGCGATGGCGTCGAGCTCGGCCTCGCTCTCGACGTTGAACATCAAGACGCCCGCCTCGAGCCCCGCGGCGATCTCCTCGTCGGTCTTGCCCACCCCGGCGAAGACCGTCTTGCCCGGGTCGCCCCCGGCCAGCCTGACCCGGTAGAGCTCGCCCCCCGAGACCACGTCGAACCCGCTGCCATGCTCGCCCAGCACCTTGAGGATGCCCAGGTTCGAGTTCGCCTTGACCGAGTAGCAGACCAGCGGATCAACCTCGGCGAACGCCGTTTGCAGCGCCTCGAGCGTGTCCAGGAACATCGCCTGGCTGTACACGTACAGCGGCGTCCCGTACTCCCGGCCAGCTCGGCCACCGGGGTCGTCTTCGCAGTAAAGCTGGCCGTCGCGGTAGTGAAAGTGGTCCATGGGTCTCGTTCGGTTCCGGGTACTGGGTGAACCATTGCCAGGGCATTCGTCAGAGCTCATTTTTCGAAGACTCGATAATATCATGTGCAGTAACGCCATGGAGGATTTCTCACCCTACGTCATGGCTCAGCTCCACCTGCTTCTTCCATCTCTGCAACTGCTTCGCCACCTCCGCCGGCGCCGTCGAGCCATACGACCGGAACGCCTTGACGGCGTTGGCGACGCCGAGCACGTCCTTGACGCCGCGGGCCGAGGCTCGGGTGCGCCGCGGCGAAGTCAGCGTCGGGCAGGTCGGCCAGGCGCGGCAGCCGCGTTGCTCGCAGAGGCCGACCAGGTGGCCGATGACCTCGTGGGCGGTGCGCTGGGGGACGCCCTGGGCGATCAGGTATTCCATCAGGGTCGTGGCGTCGAGATAGCCCTCGTCGAGCCGGGCGGCGATCCGGTCGCCGCGGAGCGTGCGCCCTCGACCACGACGGCCGCCAGGTCGAGGCACGCCTCGACGGTGTCGAAGGCGTCGAACAGCGGCTCCTTGTCTTCCTGGAGGTCGCGGTTGTAGGCCAGCGGGAGCCCCTTGACCAGCACCAGCAGCGTCGTCAAGGCCCCGACCACGCGGGCGATCCGGCCGCGGATCAGCTCGAGGACGTCGGGGTTCTTCTTCTGGGGCATGATGCTGCTGCCGGTGCAGATCGCGTCGGGCAGGCTCAGGAACGCGAACTCCTGCGTGCTCCAGAGGACCCACTCCTCGGCCCAGCCCGAGAGGTGCTCGGCGATCAGCGTCAGCACGAAGACGCGACTCGATCAGCGAAGTCGCGGTCGCTCGAGACGTCCAGGCTGTTGGCCGCCACGCCGTCGAACCCCAGGGCCTGCGGCGACGTGGTCGCGGTCGATCGGCAGGGTCGTGCCGGCCAGCGCCGCCGCCCCCAGGGGCAGGACGTTCAGCCGTCGGCGGCAGTCGGCCAGGCGGTCGCGGTCGCGGGCGAGCTTCTCGACGTAGGCCAGGAAGTAGTGCGCCGCCAGCACCGGCTGGGCCCGCTGCAGGTGCGTGTAGCCGGGCAGGATCACGTCGCCGATGCCGCTCGGCCGCGGCCACGAAGGCCCGCTGCAAGGTCGAGCAGCCGCGCGTCGACCCGGTCCAGGGCGTCGCGCGTCCAGAGCTTCGCGTCGGTCGCCACCTGGTCGTTGCGGCTCCGGGCGGTGTGGAGCTTCCGGCCGACGTCGCCGAGCCGGTCGATCAGGGCCGCCTCGACGTGCATGTGGATGTCCTCGCGCTCCAGGACGAACGGGAACCGCCCCTCCTCGATCTCCGCCCGGATTTCCGACAGACCCCGCACAATTTGTTGGCATTCGTCGGCGGTGAGCAAACCGACCTGGCGAGCATCTGGGCGTGGGCGATCGAGCCCCGGATGTCGTGCTCGAAGAGCCGACGATCAAAGGAGATCGATTCGGTGAACTCGTTCCACGCGGCGGTCCGTTCCGGCTCGAACCGGCCGCCCCAGGGTTTGCTGGCCACCAATCAGGCTCCGCAGGACGAAAAGGGTCCGTGCAAAAGAAGTTAGCACGGCGTGAGCATTTTAGGCAGTACGCCGGTTGCTGTCAACCGGCCGACGCTGACGAGATTCCTCGTGTAGGGTAGGGTTGCCTGCCGGCATTTCGAAACCATGGCAGGCTCAAGCCTACCCTACGAATGTCGGGACGAACTGACGTCAGGGAGCGTTAGGTTTCGCATCCTCCGCGAGTTCATTGAGATAGATTTCAAGGTTGGTATACCCGCTGCCCGCGGCGGACGGTTTCGGGCCGTCGAGGGAGTTGCGGGGATCGAGGCCGTGGCGCACCTCCCAGGCGTCGGGCATGCCGTCGTGGTCGACGTCGTCGAGAGCCGGGGCCGACTTCAGTTCGGGCCAGCCGCCGACCTCGCTCTGCGAGTTGATGATTGCCCCGCCCCGATTCCTCACCTCGTCCACGATCCGAGAATCGACCGCATCACGCCGCGGTCTCGACGCCCCGACTCCGACCAGCACCCGCTCCAGTGCCTCGCGCGCCGGCAAGGTCGTCACGGACGGGGCAGCGAAGGGCTCGGCCACGGTCTGGACCTGGCGCTTGCCGTTGATCTCGACGGGGTCGAAGAACCGGCTGTTGTCGGCGGTCAGACCGTCGTCGCCGTCGACCACGTTGTCCTTGATATAGAACCGCATGTCGGACGGCCCCCCGACCCGGATCGGATGGCTTGCCTTGCTGCTCGGCCCGGAACGGATGAAGTTGGCGACGTAGTTGACCTTGAGAATTCCCTGAGTCAACCCGGTACATGTGGCGCCGTAGTCATAGATCACGTTGTTGCGGACGTCGAACATCGGATACGGCGGCCGGCCGTAGTCGTCGCCCAGGCGTGGGTTGCGGGCGTCGTTGTGGGCCCACAGGTTATGGTGCAGCGACACCTGGCCATTCGACCGGGCGAGCGAGCCATAGCCATGGGCGCCCTTGGCATGCTTGCTCCGGTTCAGGGCCTCGGCGATCAGGCACCACTGCACGGTTACATTCCCCACGTCACCTGCCAGCGAGAGCGACTCGTCGATCGACCAGCTCGCCGAGCAGTGGTCGAGCACCACATCGCGGGTGCCGCGGTCGAGCGTGAGGCAGTCCCCCTGTATTCCCTGCACATCGCCCAGCCGGCATCTCAGGTAACGCACGACCACGTCATGGGTCCGGATCGAGAACGGATACTCCCGCAGACAGATCCCACCCCCGGGCGCTGTCTGCCCGGCGATTGTGACGAACGGATGCCTCAGGGCCAGAGGCGACCGGAGCGTGATGGTCCCTCCCACCCGAAAGACGATGGTGCGGTTGCCCTGGCCGAGGCCCTCGCGCAATGAGCCGGGACCGGCGTCGTCCAGGCTCGTGACCTCATAAACGGTCCCTCCGCGGCCACCGCGCAGTCTGGGACCCGAAACCCTCCGCGCCTGGAAACGCAGGGATTCCCTCGCCTTTAGCACCCCCGGCCAGGAGCCCCAGCGCCAGGAGCCCGAAACCGTACAACGTCCGACGGACCACGGTCCTCATCTCAGGTTCCTCCCTCGCTTCGATTCGAGAATCCGACAAGAATAGGAGCCGACGTGTCGCCACCATGCCACTCGCGAGGGACAGCCGCAAGCCTTCGCTCTCCGTCGAACCTGATCCGAGGTTGAACCAACGATGGAACCTCTCGACCTGCTCGTCATCTATGGCTCGGTCCGCCGCGACCGACAGGGAATCAAGGCCGCTCGGTTCGTCGCGAATACCTGTCGGGAGCGAGGCCATCACGCGACCCTCGTCGATCCCGCCGAGGAGCGGCTCCCGATGCTGGACCGGATGTACAAGGAGTACCCGGCGGGACAGGCGCCCGAGGGCCTCGAGCGGCTCGCCGGACGGATCAAGGCGGCCGACGCCTTCTTGATCGTCTCGGGGGAATACAACCACAGCATCCCGCCGGCGCTCTCCAACCTGCTCGACCACTTCCTCGAAGAGTACTTCTGGCGCCCCTCGGCGATCGTCTGCTACTCGGCGGGACCCTTCGGCGGCGTCCGCGCGGCCATGCAGACTCCGGGCCATGCTTGGCGAGCTGGGCATGCCGAGCATCCCCTCGCTCCTGCCCATCGCCAGCGTGCAGACCGCCTTCGACGACGAAGGCCGCCCCAACGACCCGGCCTACGTGCGCCGCGCCGCCCGGTTCCTCGACGAGCTCGAGTGGTACGCCAACGCCCTCAAGACCGCCCGACGGACAGGTGTGCCGTACTGAGACGGAGGCGTGAACCTCGGGGCGGGCTGGCTCGGAAATCGGACGTGAACGACAGAAATCAAGAACAGGTCGAACGGGTTTCAAAGACGATCCCACATTGCATCGATTTCATATTCATTTTGAAAACTTCAGAGCCAGAAGCTTGGACAACAGACTCTTGCACCGGATCACGGCCGCGCGATCGGGGCCTCGCTCGTCGCGGCCGATGTTGAGGAAGACGACGCCTCGCCGAGCCGCTTCGACTGGACTTTCATGGTCCCACGGGCGTGGGCGACGGTTTGCCCCGCCTGGTTGGCCAGCTCGTTGTTGACGGCCACCGACCAGCTCGACGAGGTCCACTCGCGGGTACTGGGGTCGTACGACTGTTCCCCGTTGACCGTGTAGGTGCCATCCTTGATGAAGTTTCCCACCACGACCCCCTCGGCCTTGAGGACTCCCGAGATCTTGACGTTGACGAGGCCGCCGGTCCGGGAGACGCTCTCCTTGTTCTTCTCGAACCGGAGCATGCCCTTGGCCGTCTGGCCCTGACCCATCGCAAGCTGGGTGGGGGCTTCCCAGAAGGCGACGTCGCGGGGGATCGGGGTGTGGATCGAGAGGATGGTCTCGATCACGCCGGGCATCGGCGCATCGGGTCGGATCTTGCGGCCGACCACCTTGGAATCGGCGTCGAGCAGCATCGAGGCCACCGTGACGTCGAATCGCTTGAGCATCTCCTGCAACCGCGGCGGGGCTTCGCTCGCCGAGATGGTCGTGACGGGTGCGTCGGGCTGCAACCGGCCCTGGAACCGGGACCGGCTCATCCGCGACTCCAGGATGATCTGACCGCCCTGGCGGAACCGCGTCTCGGACGCATGCACCGCCAGGTCCACGGCGGCGGTCACTTGCGGCGTGGGGTTCGCAGCCGCGCCCGCGTCCGCGTTCTCGGCCTCCTTCTCCTTGCGCCGGGCCTTGGCCGCGGCGCTGGGCTTCCGGACCGGCTTCTTCTTGGCGGTCCCGGCCGCTTCGGCCCTGGCGGCCTCCTCGGCGGCGGTCCGGGTGTTGACGATGTACTCCACCTGGGCCTTGTAATCGACCGTCTTCGGGTCGAGCCCGACCTCGGGAACGAACGTGACCGTGTTGTTTCCCTCGATCGTCAGCCGGTACTGGCGGCCGGGCGGCAGCGCACTGGCGTTTCCGCCCGGCTTGGCTCCCGAGGCGACGATCAGCCAGGCCGCCACCGGGATCAGGAGCCAGCGCCGGTACGTTCCGATCGAACATGGGTCAACATCCCTTCCATTCAGGTGATGATCTCGGTCACGACTCTTCCCTTGACATCCGTCAGCCTCATCTCGCGGCCGGCGTAGCGATAGGTCAGCTTCTCGTGGTCGAGACCCATCAGATGGAGGATCGTGGCGTGCCAGTCGTGGACGTGAACCGGGTTCTCGACGGCCTCGTACCCGTAGTCGTCGGTCCGGCCGTACGCGAGCCCTGGCTTGACGCCGCCGCCGGCCATCCAGAGGGTGTAGCCCTTGTTGTTGTGGTCGCGGCCGTCGCCGTTCTGGGCATGCGGGGTCCGGCCGAACTCGCCTCCCCAGATCACCAGCGTGTCGTCCAGCAGACCCCGTTCGCGGAGGTCGGTCAAGAGGCCGGCGATCGGCTTATCGACGGCGTAGGCGTGCCTGGCGTGGTCGGCCTTCAGGTTGCGGTGCTGGTCCCAGTCGCCATAGCTCAGCTCGACGAACCGGACGCCCGCCTCCACCAATCGACGCGCCAGCAGGCACTGACGGCCGAAGTCGGCGGTCTCCTCGTCGTCGAGGCCGTACCGTTCCTGGATGGTCCGCGACTCCCGGGCGATGTCCATCACCTCGGGGAGCGCCCCTTGCATCCGGAACGCCAGCTCGTACGACGCGATGATCCCGTCGACGCCGGGGTGAACCTGCTCGCGGTCAAGCAGGTCGCGGTTCATCGACTGGACCAGGTCGAGCTGCCGACGCTGCGCCGCCGGGTCGAGCCGTGGGTTTTTGATGTTGCCAAGCCGTGCGTCGGCGACCGGCATGGTCTCGTTGCCGATCCGCGTCCCCTGGTAGATCGCTGGCAGGAACGCGCTGCCGTAGTTCTGCGGGCCGCCGTTACGCGACACCGGCTTGATCGCGATGAAGCCGGGGAGGTTCTCGTTCTCGGTCCCCAGACCGTACAGGGTCCACGCCCCCAGCGACGGCCGCACGAACTGCGAGCTTCCCGTATGCATCATCAGATAAGCCTGCGGGTGCGCGGGCAGGTCGGTGTGCATGCTGCGGATCACGCACAGCTCGTCGGCATGCCCGGCGACTTCGGGGAAGAGCTCCGAGACCCATTGCCCGCTCTCGCCGTGCTGTCGGAACTTCCAGGGCGACCCCAGCAGCTTCGCCCCGATCAGCCGGCCGACCGGCGACGGCTTGCCGCTATCGGCCGTCAGCTTCGGCTTGTAGTCGAACGTATCGACATGCGACGGCGCCCCGTGCATGCACAGGAAGATCACCCGCTTCGCCTTCGCGGGAAAGTGCGGCGCCCGGGGAGCCAGCGGCGAACCCGCCCCCTTCCGCGATCGCGCTCCGCCGCCGAGGCCATCGTCGAGAGTCCCGCGAACGCGACATAGCCAAACCCCGACGAGAGACTCTTCAGGACCGTCCGCCGCGACAAAATATGCTTGAATTCGGACATGGGATGAGATCCTCGTGAATCGTGGGTCGTTCGGCCATCAATCGAGATAACGGAACTCGGCGCTGGCGTAGAGCGCCTGGCAAAATGCCGTCCATGCCGCACGTTCCCGATCAGACCCCGGCTCGCGAACCCGGCCAGGAACTCGCGGGCCCGGCCGCGCTCGGCGTCGGTCGGCCGGTCGCGCCAGGAACCGCAGGTAGGCGGCCTCGATCCGGGCGTCGTCGTCGCCTTCCAGGCCCCGCAGACGGTCGGCGGCGGCCTCGGCCTGGCGGATCACGAACGGGCTGTTCATCAGGTAGAGCGCCTGCGACGGCCCGCTGGTGGTGGAGCGGTCGCCGGTCACGAGGCTCGGGTCGGCGAAGTCGAACAGGGCGAGCGACTCGGGCAACTGGTCGCGGACGACCGGCAGGTAGACCGCCCGGTGCATGTCGTCGCCGTCCTGCTTGCAAAGCCCCGCGCCGGGCCGGCGAAGCCCTCGCCCGCCCGCGCCACGGCCGAGCCCACCGGGGGCTTCGAGCATCGAGCTTGCCGCTGATCGCCAGGACCGCGTCGCGGATCGCCTCGGCCTCGAGCCGCTTCGGGCTCATCCGCCAGACGAGCGTGTTGTCCGGGTCGACCTCGAAGCTCTGCGCGTCGTGCGTCGAGGCGAGCTGATAGGCCCGGCTGACAGCACGATCTGGCGGATCAGGGTCTTGACCGACCAGCCCTGGTCCATGAACGAGACCGCCAGGGTGTCGAGCAGCTCGGGGTGGCTGGGCGGCTGACCCGCCGCGCCGAAGTTGTCGGGCGTGGGCGACCAGCCCGCGACCGAACAGATGGAGCCAGACCCGGTTGACCATCACGCGGGCCGTCAGCGGGTTGTCGCGCGAGGCCAGCCAGTCGGCCAGCTCGCGCCGGCCGCTTCCCTTGGTGATCGAGCCCGTGGCGTCTCGGCGCTCGAAGGACCTCCACCAGGCCCGCGCGGCACGAGCTCGCCGGGCTGATCGAGCTCGCCCCGGATGTAGAGCGGGCTGTCGATCGGCTCGAACCGCTCGCGCACCCCATCGCGTAGGTCCGCGGCGTGCCGTCGGGCCGGTACGAGGCCAGCCGGAACCGGAGCATCGCCAGCCGGGCCCGTGGTCATGAACACCTTGGGCGTGCAAGTTCTCCTCGGATGTCAAGCGCGTCGCGGGTCTTGATCAGGCTCGGCGAGCTGGTCCTCGAGCCGCGGCTCGATCCGACGCCGGTGAGCCTGGGCATCGCCGACGGCTCGCCCGGCGTCGTCGGGCAGCTCGATCAGGGGTGACGGGTTGGTGTTCTGGATCAAGCCCGGGAAGCGTGCCGTAGCAGGTCTGCGTGCTCTGGAAGATGCCCGAAAGGGCGTAATAGTCGCGCTGGCGAGATCGGGTCGAACTTGTGGTCGTGACAGCGGGCACAGGCGATCGTCAGGCCGAGGAACGCCTGGCTGGTGACGTCGATCTGCTCGTCGGCCAGGTCGAGCACGAATTGCTTCGCGGTTCTGGGTGTTGTGGATCTTGCTGCCGAGGGCCAGGAAGCCCGTGGCGATCAGGTTGCTCGGCCCGCTCGCGGTCGTTACCGGCCGGCAGGAGGTCGCCGGCGATCTGCTCTTTGACGAACTGGTCGTAGGGCATGTCGTCGTTGAACGCGGCGATCACCCAGTCGCGGTACCGCCAGGCCTGGGGATAGAGCATGTTCGCCTTGCCGCTCGACTCGGCGAACCGCGCCACGTCGAGCCAGTGGCGGCCCCAGCGCTCGCCGAACCGGGGCGAGGCCAGCAGCCGGTCGACCACCTTCGCGAACGCGTCGTCCGAGCGGGTCGGCGACGAACGCCGCGACCTCCTCGGGCGTGGGCGGCAGGCCGATCAGGTCGAAGCTGGCCCGGCGGATCAGGGTGGGCCGGTCGGCGTCGGCCACGGGCTTGAGCCCCTTGGCTTCCAGATCCGCCGAGCACGAACCGATCGATGTCCGAACCCGGTGCGGCCAGGCCGCGTCATTGACCGACGGCGGTCGGCACCGCCCGCGGAGGCTGGAACGCCCAGAACTGCCGGCCGCTGGCGACGATCGACCCCGCGCTTCGCGGCCGTCGCCGGACCGGTCTTCTCACTGCTCGCGGGGGTCGGGCGCACCCATCTTGACCCACGCCTCGAAGTCGGCGACGACCTCGTCGGAGAGCCTGGTCTTGGGGGGCATCTGAAGGCTTCATCCTTGTAGCGGATCGCCGTGATCAGCAGGCTCTCCTCGAGGTCGCACGGCACGACCGCCGGCCCGGTGTCGCCCCCCTTGCGCAGTCCCTCGCGGCTATCGACCAGCAAGCCCCCCTTGATCTTTTCGGCATCGCTCGCATGGCACTTCGCACACTTGTTCATCAGAACAGGGCGAATCTTCGTCTCGAAGAACCTGACCTGCTCGGGCGTGATCGGCCGATCGTCGCCCGGCTGCGCCGCGGGAGCGGGAGCGGGAGCGGGTGTGGGTGTGGCCGCGGGGGCCTTCCTTGGTATCATCGGGCCGCCACCTCGGATCTCGATGATCCGGCCGATATTCCGACAGGGTCAGCGACCCGTTCGTGATCGGTGTCGAGCCGTTGGAACAGGGGCTCGATCATCGGGGGGGTCATGCCCCGCTTCTTCGCCGCCGCCTTCTTGATCTGGGGTCCGTTCAGGAGCAGGTCGCGAAACTCGTCGAGCGTGAGTTTGCCGTCGAGGTCGGTGTCGCCGAACGTGAACCCGCGCTCCGGGTCGGGGGCGGGGAACTGCTGGCCGCGTGCATTGACGAGCGCCGCCGCGACCAGGAAAACGCTCGTGACCAGGGTGAAGCCGCATCGACGTCGCAGCGTCATTGTCGTCCTCGTCATGGGGGGCCTTTCCGTTCGAACCTGTGCGGGAAGCTTGTGTCACCTGGGCGATCGGATCCGTGGTGCCCATGGAAGTCGGCGCCACGGACGCTTTTCGTTTCGGGGACGGCTCACATCTCCTCGTTTCGTGATTTAAGGCGCCGGAACCGGCTCCCGCGGCCACAACCAGCGCGTGGCTCGCGGGCCCAGCCAGCGGGCCAGCAGCTCGCGACGGCGCTCGGGCTCGTGGTCGCGGGTGAAGACCTCCGAAGGTTCGAGCAGATGCCCCTCCAGCCGGTAATCGGCCGAATCGCGGGCGTCGGTCTCGGCCAGGGAATAGGTCACGGTCGCGAACGGCTCGCCGTTCCAGACCCGACGGACCACCATCCGCCGGACCACCCGCGTCTCGGCGTCGATCTCCAGGTCGGCGCTCTGGACCATCGGATAGGGATGCTTGTACGCACCCACCCTCGCGAAAGCATCGGGCCGGGGCGTCGCCTGCCGTGCCTTGACGCGGACCCGGATCGTTCCCGGCGACTCCGACGTCTCGCGGTTGATCTCGAACCAGTCCAAGACCTCGCCGAGCCATTGCTCGATGTTCAGCGAGTGCAGGTCGCAGTAGACGTTCAGCCCGTAGGGAACCTCGTCGGCCTCCAGACGGACCGCCGTATGCTCCCCCAGCGCGATCCAGAACCGGTTGGCCTCGTCGCGTCCCCACGCCCAACGCTCCTCGGGCCAGACCGACTCGACGTAGAACCGGTCGCCTCGGGTCCAGACCCGCGTCAGCCGGACCTGCGGCGTCGTCGGGCTCAGCTCGGCCACCATCGGCGACTCGCGACGGACCTCCACGAGGTAACAGCGGTCGATCGGTTGCGCAGTGCGCCTGCCGCGCCTCGCGGACCAGCGCCTCGCCCCGGGCCAGCGCCGGCCGATCGCGCAGGAGCAACGTCGCCGTCACGAACAGAGCCGCCGCGATCGCCGACACCCCCAGCCAGCGCCCCATCCGGCGACTCGCGCGCCGACTTCCGTCTCCGGCTCGCCTCGATCCGCTCGAACATGGACCACGGGTCGACCCGCTCGGCGTCGCGCTCGAGATGGTCTGCGCACCAGCCGATCGATCTCGTCACCCTCGCGCCCGTTCTCGATCAACACCGTGGTCCTCCTTCTCCCCCCGCCTCACCCTCACCTTGATTCTGACTCTGACTCTCACCCTTCAGGAAGGGGGCGAGCTGGTCGGCCAGCACCTTGCGGGCCCGGTGCACGAGCACGCCGGCGTTGGTCGGGCTGACGCCCAGCGCCTCGGCGATCTCGTTCAGCGAATAACCCAGGCTCTTCAGCTCCAGCGCCCCGCGCTGAGCCACCGACAGGCGCTCGAGGCCGTGCTCCACCGCGTCTTCCAGCTCACGATGCACGGCCAGCTCCAGCGGATCAACGGCATGGATATCCATCATCACCGATCGTCCCCGATGATCCGTACCCGACACGCTCTCAACCTCCAGGCTCAACAATCGTCGATCGCGGTAGTTCCGATCGATACAGGCCCGGGTGATCGATCGATAGAGAAGTCGAGTCCCATCGTTGAGCAGGTCGTAGCGGTCAGCCTTCTGGAGCAGGCGGAGGTAGCAATCATGCACCACGTCCTCGCCCAGCGTCCGATCGCGCAGGAGCGACGCGGCGAACGCCAGGGCGCGCGGCAGCGTGGCCAGCACCCAGGCTTCGATCGCTCCCCGTGGATCAGGCCGAAATCCCTCGTCCGCCAACGTTGACCATGCCCCGAGCCGAGCCGATTCGGTCCGATCCGAATCCAGCGCCGATGGGCCGCGACTTCAGCCCGTCTCCATTGCCATAACGGCGCTGGCCTGGTTCTCTTACGTCCCACCCTTACCGAATTGTCAAAGAACCCGTCGGATTTCCCACCCCGCGCGTACCTTCCACTCGCCCCTCGCGGGAAATCGCTGTTTTCACTCAAGCTGACGTGTGCCGATCCGCCGACCGATCCAGAAATCTGGATCAGTACGGGAAGACCCGCATGCACGGCGGCGGGTCGTGCTCGATCAGTTGCTCAAGCGGCCTGATCGATCGCTCGTCCACACGTTCCCGTGTGTAGATGTAACCCACCGAATGCACACCATTTCGGTCATTTCCCCCCCGTCGATTGGCTTCGTTCGGCGCCGACGCGATCGCCCCCGCGCAGCTCGCCCACGGCGAGACCGGCGCGGCCTCGGCCGAAATCGGCGCTTCCGGAGCTTCCGTTGCGACCGCCGTTTCCGACGCAACCGCTTCTTCCTCTTCAGTCAACTCTTCCGCTTCCACCGGCTCCAGCATCCCCGGCAGCAGGCCGGTCTTGACCTGATACGCGCGGCCCTTCTCGAAGGCGCTCAACGCCTTGTGGAACGACAGCTCGTGCATCCGTTCATACCGCTGAAGGGCGGCGCCGTCTTTTCCGTGCGGCACGAGGGCTCGCTCCTTGGCTTCATCGTGCGCCGGCTGTTCGATCGTCAGACGCAAGGTCAGCTCGCGCTCGCGAAGCTCGGCGATATTGGTATCGATCAGGTTGCGGAGCCAGGGTTTGCACTGTTCGACCGTCGGCATCCAGCTTTTCCGACCCCGCGCCGGGAAGGTGTTGGGAATCCGGTACTTGCTGAGCAACAGCTTCATGTACTTCTTGTTATGATTGTGCTGAGCGATGTAACAGTGCATGAACGTCAGATACGCCTGTTCGGCGTACATGAGGGTGTCGGTGAAATGCAGGTATCCCTGAAGCTGGATCGCCTCGTGGCGGTCATGGCCCAGCAGGGTCTGATCTTTTTCGAGCATCTGGCTCAGGCGTTCCCATCGGCCGATCAGCCAGCGGCAGCCGGCGGCGGACGCCCGGTATCGGTGGACGACGTTACCGGGATCATCTTCAAGCTGGCCGACGACCGCCTGGATCTGGTCGCGAAAGTGCTGGTCGAAGTTGAACTCGGCGACCCGGACCTGCTCGGCGACGACCGCCGTCTTGGCCCGGACGATCCGCTTGCGCTGGACCGAGGCGGTGACGGCCATATCGAGCAGCTCGCGCTCGGCGGGCGATTGCGGTTTGTAAAAATCGTACCATTCATCCGCGAGTCGTTCGACCGCCGCGCCATCCTCGCCGGAAAGGGCGAGGACCTCGCATCGAAATCCATGCTTGTAGGCATTCCTGCGAGATTGCCTTTTCCCTGCTTCGGTACGGGGTCCGGTCGACTTTTGCGCATTTTGCCGGTTAATGGCCTTGCGCTCTTCAGGAGTCAGTGACATTTTAAAATGTTCCAACAGTAAACTTGAGTGGTGTCCCAGATCCATTGCCGGAAGAGATATGGACGTTCTCCCCCCCTTAAAAAGGGGGGGCAAGGGGGGGTCGGCCTGGCCGGCCGCCTGGTCTCGTGGCGGGCTTACCCCCCCAACCCCCCTTGGAAAGGGGGGAGAGGATTGTATCGATTCTCGTGCAAGGGATCAGGGACACCACCGAACCTGGGTGGATCACGGCAACTCACGACGTGAGCCTTCTTATGATTAATATCGTGGTGCGCGGGGAATCCGGATGCACAAAATGGGCAAGGAAGGAAGACAGTTCACGCGGAGGCGCCGTGAACTCTCTTCCTTCCCGTTTTCCCGTACCTTCGTGATTCTCAGTACGAGCTGGCGTCGATGACCTCGCCCCCGGCGCGGGAGCCGATCGCCCACCAGGTGGTGGGGCTGACGGAGCTCTTGACGAACCGGGTCGAGCCGTCGGCGAACAGGACGTTGATGCCGCCGGGGTGTCGGCTACTGGCGGTGAAGGCGCCTTCGCCGGCCCAGGTGCCGTACGCGCAGCTATTGCTGTTGGGGGGCATGACGTGGTTGTACCGTGAGAAACACGCATAGCCGGAGAACCACTGCGAGCCCGCCGCGTCGGGGATGACGGGCGATACGCCTGTCCACAGGGCGGCCTTCCCCACGACGGCCTTGCAGGAGGTGTAGTAGGGCTGAGGCAAGCCGGTGACGCTGGGCTGGCCGACGGCCCAGACCGAGGACGAGGGGCTGAGGTTGTCGATCTGCTGATTGTTCTCCCAGCCGATCCCCTTGACCCGCTCGCTGAAGGCGGCCGTGTTGCTCAGGCCGTCGGTGATCATCGCGAAGGTGACGGTCGGCCGCATGTTCGCGGACTTATCATTCCCCAGGTAGAGAAACAGGCCGTCGAACGACGAGCTGTTATGGAGCGAGTCGGGCGTCGAGCCGGCGTTGCCCGAGTAGTTGACGTGGCCGAAAATGCTGTTCAGGCGGTCCAGGTCCGACGGGCAGAGGAGGACGCTGAGATGGGTCAGGAACGCCGTCGTGTTCTGGTACGCGGTGCCGCCCGTCCAGGGTGGCGATGCCGCCTTGTTGCCGGTATTGGTGGCGTTGCCGGTGTCCGCGAAGTTGAACGTGTTAAATACAGTGGTTTGCTCGAGGTAGGGAAGGAGCAGGGGGAACGCTCCCCAGTCATTCCAGTTGTTGGGTCCAAGCCCCCAGGGCAGGCTGCCGACGGCCTGCTCGTAGTTGTGCAGGGCGAGGCCGATCTGCTTGAGATTGTTGACGCACTGGCTCCGCCGCGCCGCCTCGCGAGCGGCCTGGACCGCGGGCAAAAGCAGCGCGATCAGGACCGCGATGATCGCGATCACCACCAGCAGTTCGATCAAGGTGAATCCGCGGGTACGATAAGAAGACCTGATCATGACCGTGTGCTCCCTGTCGAGTCTCGGAGAGTGAGGGCCGTGGGAAGATGGGTCGCGCGAGGATCGCGCCACGACCGCGCACGACGAACCTCGAGCCGGTCCTTCGACACCCTTTGGCGTTTGAGAATGAGTCGATTGCGGATATCGCTACTATAGCCGACCCGATGCGCAACCAGGATCGTAACGAGAGGTAAAGCACGTCTCCAGTGAGATCGGAGGTCATTTTTTATAAGAAATCTCGTCGCGCGTCTCGCCGAGATTTTCAGTGCATTCGCCGGTATTACTGGAACCAGCGGGGCGCATTGTCTAAGATTGATGAGCAAAGCGGCGGTCCGGGACATCCGGCGCAGGGGCGTCCGGCCGGTCTTGCCGTGCCGTGGCGTGTTCGCGCCGGGAGTCGTTCCGATGCCGCAGCGTCCTCGCGTTGCCCTGCTGATCGACATGGCGGGAGTCCACGGGCGTCGCGTCCTTCAGGGGATCACCGAGTACCTCCGGTCGCACCGGGCGTGGACGATCGACCTGGAGCATGGCGAGGTCGAGCCGAGCTTGCCGCGCTGGTTCGAGGACTGGCGCGGCGACGGCGTCATCTCGCGCTGGAGCGGCCCGCGCGTCAACGAGGCGCTGGGGCGTTGCAAGGCGCCGGTGGTCGATGTGAGCAGCCGGCGGCTCCCGTTCGGCCCGCCGCGGATCACCTCCGACGACCGCGAGATCGGCGCACTGGCGGCCCGGCATCTCATGGATCGCTGTCTTCCCTACTTCGCCTTCTACGGACTGGCGGGCGAGCTCTGGTCGGAACGCCGCCGCGACGGGTTCGTCGAGGCCCTGGCCCGCGAAGGACACGGCTGCGATGTCTTCGAGGCCCCGCCGCGCGGCCGCCATCATCAGCCCACCGAACACGAGATCGTTCAGATCGGGGGCTGGCTCAAGTCACTCCCCAAGCCGCTGGGCGTGATGGTGTGCAAGGACCTGCGCGGCTCGTACATCATCCGCGCGGCTCAGCGCGTCGACCTGCGGGTGCCCGACGAGGTGGCGATCGTCGGGGCCGACGACGATCAATTGCTCTGCGAGCTGAACGATCCCCCGTTGTCGAGCGTGATCGCCAACCCCGAGCAGATCGGCCACGAGGCGGCGGCCCTGCTCGATCGCCTGATGAACGGAGACGCGCCCGGGTTCGACGAGCGTCTGATTCCTCCCATCGGCGTCGCGACCCGACGATCGACCGACCTCCTGGCGATCGACGACGAGCGGATTGTCGACGCCATCCGGTTCATCCATACCAACGCCTGCCACGGCATCAGCGTGTGCGACGTGGTGAATCACGTCGCCCTGTCGCGAACCACCCTCGACCGGCAGTTTCAACGGATCTTGCACCGGTCTCCCCAGGACGAGATCCGCGCCGTGCAGCTCGGCCGGGCCAAGCAGTTGCTCACCGAGACCGATCACCCGGTGTCGCACATCGCCGAGCTGATCGGCTTCAAACATACCGAATATTTTCATTTCGCCTTCAAACGCATGTTCGACCGGACCCCCCGCCAGTTCCGCGAGGAGTCGCGGTGTGGCCGGTCGTGAGCGAACCGGAATACGACGTGGATCAGACGCTCCTCGCTCATCGGGTTTCAACTCCCCCTGGCGCGGCTTCCCGCCGCCGCTGATCGATGGTCGTGACCCGAGTTGACGGAGCCAGCCCGGTCAGCGATTGCTCAGCAGGCTTTCAACGAGCCGATACACCTCGGTACAGGGATGACAGTCGCAAGGGTGGTGGCTCTTGCCGGTATGCCTCTCTTGAAACACTCGTTTTGCGTGGACGATGGCGTCGCCGGTCTTCAAGCGTGTGAGGTGATAGGAATCCGTATTTTTTTGATAATTCTGAATATGTTTCTTCAGGCGGTGGCACACCGCGTTACCATCGGGGAACGCCTGGACACACCACTCGAAATGAAGAAGTATCCAGAACTCGAAACACGGGTTTGAGACCGCGGTGAGAAAGCCAAGCTGTCTGGCGTCCTCGACGGCATTTCGGGCAGCGGTCTGGCGCTGGAGATTCTGAGGCCCTTCCGTATCGAAGACCACCCAGACCTCATCGAAGGGGTCTTCGTCATCCTGCTCAGCCTCGATGTCCCTGGCTCTTTTGGCCTCCTTGGCCGCGCGCACCACGTTTTTCGGGTCGGAACCCTGATGATCGGCGATCACGACGACGCGCTGCAACCGTAGTTCGTTTCGGAACCCTTCGAAATAAAGCCGAGCCGATTTCTCGTCCTCAACGGCGATCAGAACGGCCTTTCGCTTTTCTCGGGACGGCTCGGGCCGGGTGATCGCGTTTCGCATCGCCGGGTCGAGGGACTTCTTGCGTAATTTCCGGGAAGTCGAACGCTCCGAAGAACGGGATCGCGCCATACCGGCCCCTCAGATAACCCTTGTCGAAGGCCTCGTCCTCGCGGACCCCCTTGATATCGTGTAGCGAATACAGATCGGTGGCCCCGGTTGGGCTCTTCTCGGTGAACCAGATCTGATCGCGCCGGAAGAGTTTATGAGTCAAGAGCGTTGTGTCGTGAGTCGCGAAGATCAACTGGGCTCCCCTGGGGTTGAGCTTGGGGTTGTGGAAGAGACGAACAAGCTCTCTGGCCATGGAAGGGTGAATGCTGGAGCCGAATTCATCGATAAGGGCGAGTTGGCCGTTTTTCAGAATTTCATAAAAAGGTCCCAACATATCAAACAAACGCCGCGTACCGAGCGATTCTTGCTGTCGGCCGAAGCGGACCGTTATCCCGTCTTCGCCCGAGTGCATGAAGTAAGGTTCGTAATATACTCTTACAGCGTCCGCGTGCGTCTCCTCCACCTTTGAGCTTTCGTCGCCCTTGTAGGAACTCGGCCTTCGGAACTTTGTCTCGATGACGTCAACGCCAACCGTCTGGATCGCCAGGTCGGCATGTCCGAGAAACGCATTGACCCAATCTTTGAACAGAGTATCCTCGGACAGCAGGCGGGCCGTCAATCTACCTGGAAAGAGCCCGTGACGGAAAAAGCGATCGGATCTTTCATCGAAAATCAATCGATCTCTGAAATTAGTAGCTAGCCATCGGGCTGGAATCGAAAGTTGAGGGTGATCAAATGTGGCGGCCACCGCCAAGAACAGTTTACCGGGAGAAGTCATCTCCTGAAGCGATTGCTTCTGTCCTTTGAGATAGATTTTATTAAATCTAAATCTACCCTCATGACGGTTATACCACTCCTGGGCTCGCCCGGATGGGTAAGCGGTGAGCCGTTCCTCCAGTACCATGCCGGGACAGATCGCCGCTTCGAACTGATACAGAACCCCCTCGGCAACGAACCTGACCGTGAACCGGGTTGGCTGGCTTGCCGACGATCGATCGAGCGCGAATGGCGCCAGAGAATTAACATACGTAAATGGTTGATTGATTGGAGTCTCGAGCAGTTCGCTCAAACCATGCATTGCCGCGAGCAGATTACTCTTCCCCGAAGCATTCGGCCCGTAGATCGCCGCGGTACGGACGAGCGACAGATCGAGATCGGGCAGGACGTGAAGGTTTTCGGGCAACTCCCTGGACGGCGACGCCAGCAGGCTGAACCGCCTGGCGTCCTTGAAGGAGCGGAAGTTCTCGACGGTGAAGTCGATTAACATGGCTCCGCATCCCATCTGAAGGCAAGAATTGCAGAAAATCCGCGAAAACCGTTGCGAGATTATAGATGCTGGGTTCAAGAAAGCAATCGGGTGCGATCCTTCAAGCCGGTTCGTCATTACCGAATTGAGTCCGGCCACGGGATCGAGCATGATGGCGTGATCGGCCACGAACAATCTATCAGGTGAACGATCGAGACACGCCATGAGAACGACCCGGCGGGGATGGGTGGGGTTGGGAGTGTTGTTCGTACTGGCGGGGTGTGGGGTTGGCGACACGACGCCAACGGCCGCGGACTTGAAGCAGACGCTGGTCGAGCGCGGCGCGGGTTTGTGACGAGGCCGGCGGAGAATCAGGAGCGGGCGGAGCCGGCGCCGGAGCCGCCGTTGGAGGTGTTCCGGTTGATTCGCTACGAGGCGCCGGCGGGGAAGCTCGCGGCGTATCTCTCGCCCGATCCAGGGGATGGCACGAGGCACCCGGCGATCGTCTGGATCACCGGGGGCGATTGCAACAGCATCGGCGAGCTCTGGGAGCCGGCGCCGAGGGAGAATGACCAGACGGCCGCGGCGTATCGACAGGCCGGGATTGTCATGATGTTCCCCTCGCTCCGCGGCGGTAATGATAACCCGGGGCGTCGCGAGGGGTTCTTTGGCGAGGTCGATGATGTGCTCGCCGCCGCGGACGAGCTGGCGCGACAGCCGTATGTTGATCCCAGGCGGATTTACCTGGGCGGCCACAGCACGGGGGGAACGCTCGCCATGCTCGTGGCCGAGTCGGCCGACCCGGCCCGGTTCCGCGCGGTCTTCGCGTTCGGGCCGGCGGCGGATGTTCGGGGCTATCCGCCGCAATACCGGCCGTTCGATGACGCGAACTCCCGCGAGTTCGAGCTCCGTTCACCTGCTCGATGGCTGCACGCGGTCCGCACCCAGCTCTTCGTCTTCGAGGGGACCGAGCAGGGCAATATCGACTCGCTCCAGGAGATGGCCCGCGCCTCGACGAACCCGCTGATCCACTTCCTCCCCGTGAAGGGGGTCGATCATTTCAGCATCCTCGCCCCGACCAATGCATTGATCGCCACCAAGCTCCTTCGCGACGATGGGCCGACGACGAACCTGGCGTTCGACGAGAGCGAGCTGGCCGGGCGCTGATTCTTTGATTCGCGGAATGAATTGGCTGCCGCGTCGTCTTGTTAGCAAATGAGCCCTTCCGAACTCGCACGGCTGATCGATGCTCAGGCGGCCCCACTGGTGCTGTATGCCCGGCAGTGGTGCGGCGGAGGATCGACGGCACCCGAGGACGTGGTACAGGAGGCATTCCTCAAGCTCGTGCGTCTGGGATCGCGGAGCATGCCCGAGGATGTCGTGGCGTGGCTCTACCGCGTGGTCCGCAACGGGGCGATTGATGCCGCCCGGATGGACCGCCGTCGGCGACACCGTGAGACCGTCGCGCGGGCGCAACCGAGGCGCTGGTTCGTCGAGAGCGAGATGGATGGGCTCGATGCGGAAATCGCCGTATCTGCCTTGCAGCGGCTGCCGATCGATCAGCGCGGTGATCATCGCCCGGCACTGGGGCAACCTGAGCTTCGAACAGATCGCCGCGGCGGCCGGCTGTTCGGCCAGCACCGCGCACCGCCGCTATACCGCCGGGGTCGAACATTTACGCCAGGAACTGGGGGTCACATGGATCAGCAACCACAACCGCGAGAGCTCTCCGAACTCTTGACGAGGTTCACACCCGATGCCGGCCAGCTCGATCGCGACGCCCTGATCTTCGCCGCCGGCCAGGCCTCGGTTCGGCCGAACCGAGGATGGATCGCGCTCTCGGCGCTGCTGGCGACGACGCAGGCGGTGTCACTCGTGCTCATGCTTCCCGCGATCGTTCCGACGCGGCCGGAACGGGTCGCGGCGTGCGCCGGTGGTGGCGACCGTGCCGAAACGTCCCCGCGTCGCCGAGCCGGTTGATGTTCCCGCGTGGTCGGCCCGGCCCGACCGGCTCGAATTTGATCTTGAGCATCAAGAAGCACCCGCCGATGTGACGTTCACGGAGAGTGAGCCGACCTTGCGGGCGTTTCCAGTGTCGTCTCGGCTCGTGAATTGAAGAGAATCTGTCATCTCAATCAGGAGAAAGGCTCATGATGCGAGTCATCGTTCGCGGCTGCGCGGTGCTGGCGGTTCTTGCCCTGACGTACCGATGTCGGGCTGAGGAGGCGGAGACCTTCGTCCGACTCGAGGTCTCGCCCGCGCCGGCGCCTCGGCCGTCGCTGAAATACCAGCTTTTGCCCGAATTCCAGGAGCTGAATCCGGGAAATCCGTGCCTGGGATATTTGAAGTGTTTCACGAATCAGCAGGCGTTGTTCTTTAACAAGGACGAGATCGCGCGGCGTGAGAAGTGGTTGACGATGCCGTTGAAGGAGTTGCGGGCAAAGGAGATCGTGCATTACGGCGGTTTCGTGCCCAGGTATGCCGATCACGCCGCGCGGCTCGATACGCCCGACTGGCAAGTCCTCTTGACGCTGAAGGCCGAGGGAGCGGCCACGCTCCTTCCCGACGTGATGGAGATTCGGTCGCTGGCCAACGTGCTGATGATCCGGTTCCGAGCCGAGATCGCCCTGGGCAAGTTCGACGACGCGATCCGGTCGGCCAAGACCCTGCTGGCCCTGGCGCGGCACCTGGATGCGCACCCGACAATGGTGGGCGCCCTGACGGGTCAGGCGATCGTGCAGATGGCCTTCGACCGGATCGAGGAGCTGATCCAGCAGCCCGGCTGCCCGAACCTGTACTGGGCACTGACGAACCTGCCCGTTCCTCTGATCACCCTGGCGCGTGGGACGGCGGGCGAGCGCGACATTTTCCTCGATGTGTTCCGTGGCCTTGACGAGTCGGCAGCGATGAGCGATGAGCAGATCAAAATTTTTATTGCACCGCTGGACCCGATGCTTTCGGCGGGAAATCCGATCAAGCCGGGCGACGATGTGGCCTCGCGGCTCGTTGCGCGAACGCGTGATCAAAAGACGGTGAATGACGCGATTCAGCGCCTGGAGGGACTCGGCTTTTCCCAGGAGCGCCTGAAAACGTTTCCCCCGAAGCAGATCATCCTGCTCGACGAGAAATTCACGTATGAAGAGCGTCGCGACGAGATTCTCAGGCTGTTGAGCTTGCCCCTGTGGCAAACCTACGCGCTCGCGCGCCAGATCGCTCCGGTAGACGCGCTGGGTGACGATCCGAGCCGTCCTCTGTACGTGAAACCCTTTCTGGAGGCTCTGCTCCCCGTCCCCCGAAGCCGCGCCCGGCTCGACCGGCGGATCGCCTTGCTGCGACACGTCGAAGGCCTGCGGATGTTTGCCGACGCTCACGGCGGCACGCTTCCCGAATCGCTCTCGCAGGTTCCGGTGCCGCTGCCCGACGACCCCTTCACCGGCAAACCGTTCAGCTACACACTCCAGAAGGACAAGGGCGGCGACGGCCGCGGCGATTTCGCCGAACTGCGCGGCAATCCGCCGCCGGGGGATGAGGAGGATGGACGCTTCAGAGTGCGGTATAACGTCCGAATACGCAGGTAGTCGACCACGTTCGACTCGCTGGGCTGAGAGGATCAAGGAGCGACCTGGAGTTCGTGCGCGGGCTGGGCGCCGACGTGGCGATCGATTATCGTGCCACCAGGTTCGAGGACGACGCGGCCGCGCAGGGTGTTGAGCCTGTGTTCAACACCCTACAGGAGTGGACTCTCATGCTGGATAGCGAGTTCAAGGTCAACATGATGCTCATCGGGTATGGCCGTATGCTCACCGGTGATATTCCCGACGAGCGAATGGCAGAGCAACCGATCCCCGGCGTGAATCACCCTGCCTGGATAATCGGCCACCTGGCGTACTCGGCGGACGCCGTGCGTGGACTGCTGGGCCTGGCGAAGGAACTGCCGCAGGAATGGGCCCCTCTCTTCGGCATGGGTTCGAAGATGTCGACCAATCGCGCCGATTATCCGTCCAGGGAGGAGCTGTTGCGGGCGTTCGAACAGGGCTTCGCCGAGGTGCGGGAAGCCGCGATGGCAGCCACGGCCGAGCAGCTCGCGAAACCAAGCCAGAATCCGCGCATGCGCGAGATGCTGCCCACCGTGCAGGACGGGGTCGCCTTCCTGCTCACCGGCCACCTGGGCACGCACCTCGGCCAGCTCTCGGCATGGCGGCGAATGATCGGGATGCCCGCGCTGTTTTGATTGAGAGCGCGCGGGCGCGGGCGAGCGAGCGAGCCGGCGACAGAACGGCGGAAATCACGCGATCCCGGCGTCGGTCCATCTCATCAGAGATCGTACGGCTCCGGGGCGGGTGTCCTGGTCTTCAGACCGGCGCCCGTCGAAACTGACGCTGACTTGCTCGATGCCGGGCCGGCGATGACGATCACCAGCGACATCACGCCGGCCATCGGCAAGGCACCGATCAGGCCCAGAAAGAGCCCTGCCAGGACGCACGCGGCAAATCCCACCCATCCCAGCGCCGGACGCCCACGTTTTCGCCCCAGAGAGAGCGGAATCAGTCCGCAGAGAATTCCCACGACCACCGCACCAAAAATTTTACCAACCACATATCCGGCCCGGAACGCGGTACCGGGCTCGTTCATCGCGGTCGTCTCCCTTCAGTCACGCCAGGTGCACGTGAATGATCAGAACGTCAAGATTCTACTTAACAGAGCAGTCTTGAGAACACAACAACATTCTGCTCCAAAAGGGATCGGCAAAGAGTGAACGATTTGACCATTGACGTTGCCTTTCGTCACCGTCCGTCCGCTGAACGAGACCGAACGTCCGTACCCAGGGCCGCCCGGACTTGATAAACTCGGGCATTCCTCGTCGGGAAGCGGCGATCGATCATCATCCCAAGTTGGTGCAGGCTTTCGCCGCTCCGGGGTTTTGCAAAACAACGAGGCGAGAGAGATGAGGGCCAACCGTATATCGCATGAATCAAGCGGCTCATCTCTTCAGCTTCGATGCAGCCTCAGGAGACTCCTCGTCCTCGTCGCCATCATGGCGGGCCTACTTGCGTATGTGGGAAGCTACCATCGCCTTTCGCGTCGGGGAGTACGTGAGGCGCAGGAGTATGGCTTCCCCGGCTTTCTGTATATCCCAGGGGCCGAGGCCGCCACTTCCGGCAACCTCATGCGACACTACGCCCTGGCGACTTTCTATGCCCCGCTGAACTGGATCGATCAGGCGATCTTCGGTGCTCCGAGCCCCGTCTGGACGATGTGCATTATGTGGCACCTCAGCGGTTGATCCGCAGCGGCGACCGTTCGACCATACCCGTTAGGCCAATCCCTTTTGGTTGGGGCCGGAAGTCATGATCTTACCCGAAAGGATTACCGGCCTCTTCGACGACAGTCACGGCCGGGGGGCGGCTGTGTCACAATCCAGCCGGTCTCGGGCGACATCCGCCAACTCGTTCCGACAACCTGGATTCAGTCTCTCGTGGAATTCCGAAAATCCCGCTTTACCATGAACACGCCAATTCAACAATTTCCTAATTTAAAAAAATTCCCGCTTTATTATTGTAGTTTCTGGACAAATGAGAGATCATCTCAATTAAATAGGATTTGGCCACATTTTGGTTTGGGCTAGACAACCTATTTTTTCAAGACGCCGATCTGTTCGTCGGCGCCACCTCATGGAAGGCACCACGATGAACGTCAGTAGAACATCGAGATGGACGCTCAGTTTCGCCGGGGCACTTGTCGCCGCGAGTGTCTTGCTGCTGGGGTCGGCACGAGCGGATGTTTCGGTCATCAACCAGACGAACACGACGCTGGTTGTCGCCGCCGGCTGGCATGTGAATGGGATGATCGTGTATTCCGGCTGGAGGACGATCCTGAATGGCGGTACCGAGAAAGTATATCAGGGCAGTGAGGATAAAATCCTTCTCTGTGTCATGCGCCAGACGCTTGTCAACGGGCAGCGTGTCTGGCAGATTCCATCAAGTAATTCCGGCAAGCTCGACATGAAGGTAAGCGACGATGCCTTCAAGTGTGAGCAACAGGGTGGTCCGCTTAATACCTGGAAGTTTACCGACATGATGACCGGCCAGGTCTTTGTGAAAGACGTCAATAACGCCTGGGCGGCGGAAGCCAACCTGTTCTCCATACCTTTCTTTTTTGTTCCAAACAACCTCAACCAACTCTTTGATCCTTGATCCCGAAGCACCTTCCGGGATCACCTTGACTTTGACAGATATTTGATCATCGAGCATCACGGGTATCGTGAAAACAGGTCAACCCTGGGCCAGGCCTTGGTCTGGCGGATCGCCGTCTGGATCTGGTCCTGGGCGTCGGCGTCCTCGCCGGGGGCATCTTCGACGTTGTTGCCGCCGTTGAAGGCAACGGCCCAGTCGACGTCGCCGGGCATATGACCGATCACGGCGCGGACGCCGGGGAGGCCGCCGTTCTTGGAGTAGATCACCCCGCGCGGCATCTCCTGGACGATGTCCCAGCCGAGGCCGAAATGCGTGCCGTTCGGGCGCGGCTTGATCGGGGCGGGAGGAGGCGCGAGCATCGCCCTGGTCATCGCGTCGGAGAGGAACCGCTCGCCGCGTGAGCCGTCGAGAGCGGTGAGGAATCGGACCATGTCGACCGTGGAGAGGATCCAGCCTCCGCCGGCTGCGCCCGGGAGGGGACGGTTCGGCGGCAATTCTTTCCCTTTGGGACCGTACCGGTGCACCTGGCCGGGCGGGTAGTCGACTCCCCAGGTGCCGAGGGCGGAGCGATGGATGCCCATTGGCCCGAAGACCTGGTTCTGAACGTGGTGATCATAAGGCTCGCCCGTGACCCGCGCGACGACCGCGCCGAGCACGAGGTAACCGTAGTTCGAGTAACGGGCCTCGGTCCCCGGGTCGAAGTCGAGGGGGCGGCCGATCCAGAACCTCATCATTTGCTCGGCCGTGAGCTTCGGCTCGCCCACGCCGAACCGTCCGGCGACCTCGGCGACGGTTGGGCTGGGCCCTGTATCCGCCCGCGTGGTACAGAAGCTGGCGGATCGTGATCGAGTCGGTCCTCGGGTCCACCTTCTGGCCGGGCAGGGGGGTGATGTCGCCGAGGATTTGGAAGGCCCGGTCGTCAAGCTTGAGCTTCTGCTGATCGACCAGTCGGAGCACGGCCGCCGCGGTGATCGCCTTGGAAACACTCGCCTGGCCAAAAAGCATCTCGGCGCGACCGGCACCCGCGGCTCCACGACGGCCCAGCCATAGCCCCGGGCCAGCACCAGCCGGCCGTGATGGGCGATGCTCAGCGACCCGCCGGGCGCCTGGTGCTTCTTGAGCAGGCTGAGCATCAACACATCGAAATGGTCGAGCCCCGGCCCGGCCTCGCCCGACACAGGGACGTCCCGCTGAGCCACGGCGTCGGCCGCGAGGCCGAGCACGATTCCGAACACCACGGTGAAGACACACACCTGTCGAAACATGGTGCCCCTCCAAGCCATCGGCAAACCAGTCACATCTTTCTTGATCTATTTTTGTAGAGTAGGCTTTGGCCTGCCGGACCCCGAGGCGCGGCAGGCTAAAGCCTATCCTGCAAGAAAGCGCGAGGGCAGTGACCAGTTCAGGGGATCGGCCCACGGTTCGAAACCGGCCATGGCATGAGTTGGTCTGGGACCGATCAGTGGGCGGGGGATAGTCATCAAGATGGGCGTCTCCACGCCCGGCAACATGTCGGCAAACGCCGTCCCCGCCGCGGCCGTTCCGCCGCTCGTCTCGATGGTCGACCGGAACACGAAATGCTGGAGTGGAGCCGGCGGCCCCGGTACTTTCGAGGCGACCGAGGCGACCAGCCTGGCGGGAAACGCGGTGGCCGACTTCCCGCAGCCCGCGAAGCCGAGGGATTTGCGCAAAAACAACTTGTTAGATTTTGGAACCTTTGGGCAAGATGCTATAGTTCCGCTCCCCATGAAACTCATCGCGTTCGATTCGAATCCCAGCGAATTCTTCGTCGCTGACCTTGATCCCGAGTTGATAGGTGTTCCTCTCCACGTCGACTCGGATTCGGTCGCCCCTCCGCGTCCATGTCGATCCGATGAGGTTCACAAGCACGTCCAGACTCCGTAGCGGACGACCGCGCCATTTCTGCGTGATCCGATTGAACATCCGGTGCTCGATCTTGTTCCACTTGCTCGTCCCTGGCGGGAAGTGGCACACCAAAATCCTCAAGCCGATCTCATCGGCCAACCGCTGCAAGCTCAGCTTCCAGAGCCGACACCGATGATCGGCCAAGTTCCGCGTGCTCTTACACGTCAAGCGCAACGGGTTTTCGGATCGCCCCGAGTGACTGGATCGACCAGACTTTCCAGGTCGTTGACCAAGGTGGGGTCGAGCGTTGCCAGCGCCTTCCGGCCCCCACCCGGCTGTCGGACCCGACGCCGGGGCGGAGGATTGATCGGGATTCCCGATGGGCCTTGGAGCTCACGTACCCCGCGACGAATTGTCGTCAAGGAGAGGCCGGTCGCTTCGGCCACGGTCGTGAGCCCACCCCGTCGCAGCCCCCAGAGCTTCGGCGGCTGCCCAACTCCGACGCAGGCGCTCGTCCATGTCGGGAAGGAGGGCTTGGTATTTCCGCCGGATGCTTTCTACGAGCCCAGGGTCTCTCGTGGCAGGGCCGCCATGGCTAAACGGTTACGGATAGGCATCGGGCCGCGCCCCCCTTGGCCAGCATTCCCGCCCTTCAGGCAGACCGGAAGACAGGATCGGTCCTGTTGACGAAGTGCTTCCCCGCCCCGTGAAAGCATTCGGGCAACTCTCCGGAGAGCCACAGGACGAGGAACTCCAACAGAGTCATCGGGTGTCGCTCGATCGGCTGGAGGCTGTGAGGTAGGAAGATCAAGGGCCAATTGGCGGGCCGGCCCTCCGTCAGCCAGTACGCGGAGCCGCCGTTGCTATCCTGGCCAAGCGGAAGCAACCCGCCGGGCTCCGGGTAGGGTGGGAACGACGGGCAGAACTCGGGGAATTCGGCCCTCATCAATTGGTAGTGTTCCAGGTTGGAGCCGAGCGGGTACACCCTCCCCAGTTCCTCATACTCCACAAGGCAATCGGGTACGCCCGCCTGCCAGAGGAGGCTCATGCCCTCGGATGAGAACGGGTTGAACACAGTGAACAGGTCGTTGAACTCACCTGACCCATACGCATTAACAACTAATTTATAGTCGGTGGGTAGTGCCGTGCCGAGCGAGCGTTCGACCTCGTCCCACTGTTCTGGCGATCCGGCTTCCACCCGCCACTCGGGGGGCGGAGCGAGGCCGATCAGATCGCCAATGGTGAAGGGAGAGCCCATGGTCACACCAATGCGGACGGGCACTTGCCACGGTCACGATGACTGAAAGAAAACCGGCCGAGGAAGTATTTGTCAAGTTATTTTTGCGCAGGTTCCTGTCAGCACGACCGTCGACGCGAGCCCGAGCATCAAACAACGGCACAAGGTCATGACGTTGGTCCAGGATTCCTGCGTCGTCAATCGATGAATCGCGCGATGCATCGAGGAGTCAGTCCATAACTTCTCCGCGACGATTATGGCTCATCGAGTGAATGATGCACAGCATCAAACGAATCAAAACACGGGTTAGCTTTGCAGGTTTGAGCGGGAGCTTTCCGCCATTTTCAGGCATGGCAGGCTGCCTCTCATGATTGTCAGACGGCCAGGGCGCGTCAGGCTGAAGCCTGCCCTGGTCATGACCTGACCCCCCAGTCGTTCACCCGACCCGTTCATGGTGCGCGGCTGGTCACGACTTCGAGAATGGACCGCTCGCGGGCCTGGAAGAGGTCGCCTAGCCAGATGAGGGAGAGGCGGTAGAACAGAAACACCGCGGCGGATTCGAGAAGGGCCAGGCCGAGGAAGACCGGGGCGCGGTCGGTCCAGCCCAGGAAACGGGCGAGAGTCTCGGCACCCAGGGGAAGAAGGGTGAGGCCCTGGGCCAGGGGAAAGAGAACGAAGAAGATGACGAGCTGGAGCAAGACCGTCGTGAACTTCGGGGTCGACGCCTTGAGGGCGCCGGCGGCGACGTGAACCGGGGTGTAGATCGCCATCAGGTTCGTGACCGGACAGAGAATCAAGAACATCGAGATATATTGAGGAAAAATCGCCAGCGTGTGGTCCCACCTCATCGGAAAGAACCACTGGATCACAGGAAGCATGACCAGGGCCAGCGCAGCGACCAGCGGCGCGAAGGCGAGGTTCTTGCCGAGCAGGATGTCGCGCCGACGTACGGCGGAGAGCATCAAGGCGCGAAAGCCATCGCGGTCGAAGCCGAACGGGTTGCCCATCAGTTGCACCATGCCGAAGAAGACACACGCCATCGCCCCGATCGCCACCAGCGGCCGCGCCGGCTCGGGGAAGTTGCTCGCCCCTCGGAAAAACACCGAGCCCAGGATGGGCAGCATGATGATCGGGGTCAACAACATCATCTTCGCCTCGGGGGCGCGCAAGAGCGTGCGAAAGCTCGCCAGCGCGATCGCCGAGACCGGCTCCGACAGCCCGGGAACCTTCAGCTCCAGCAGCGTTGCCCCGGCCGCGGCCCCGGCCCGCGACGCCCGTCGCCCGGGTGTGGGCGACGACGGGGGTACGTCGGGCGTCGCGGGCGTCTCGCGGACCTTACGATTGGTGGGCTGACCCTGGTAGAGCCGGACCGTCGCGCGGTAGGCCAGGCCGAGGCTGGCCGCGGCGATCAGGGTCATGCCTGCCAGCGGCAGCAGCGACGCCGCCACGCGGCCCTCGGCCGCCAGCAAGACGCCCAGGGGAAGCCAGCCGACAGGCAAGACCAGGTTCGCCACGCGGGCGATTCGTTCGGCGCGGCTGGCCAGGGCCCGGTTGGCCTGCTGCATGGCGAGCTTGTCGGCGAGTACCGTCTGACTGTACTGGCTGTTGAGCTCCTGCGAGCGACGGCTCAGCTCCTGCTGGCGGCGCACGAACTCATCGAGAGTGATTTTGTGCTGATTGAACGCCTCGGTAAGCTCGCGCATCTCACTAGTTAACTTATTGATATTTTTTGCATAAGCGAGAGAGTCCCCGGTCCGCGGCTTCTGGCGGAACGGCCCCCATGGGGCAAACACGTTGATCAGGTTCGGCAACTGGCAGAGCAACACGAATCCCCCGGTGACCATGACGATCACCGTCCGGCGCCGCCTCGGGTTGCTCATCAAGCCAGCCAGCCACCCTTGAAACTGGTAGGTCAGGGCCGTGACCATGAGCAGCAGCGCCGCCAGGAGCGGCAAGCTGATCAGCATCGCCGCCCCCCTGGTGGCCACCAGGGCCAGGCCCAACGCCAGCATGACCGGCCCGAAGATGAGGAGGCTCAGGCGTGCGAGCGAGCTGAGATAGTTGATCAGGAATGCCCCGGAGACGGATACGGGCAAGTGGAGGAACTTCGAGAGCGCCAGCGGCTCGCTCCGCTGAAGCTCGGTCAGGAGCCCGATGGACCAGAAGAAGAGAAAGCCGGCCACCAGCCCATCCCCCACATACAGCAAATGCACCGGCGCGGCCTTCGGAATCAGGTAGATCCCGAGCACGAAGGCCCCGATCACCAGGGGAAGGATCGAGACAATTAGACCGATGGTGAACACCGACATGAACACGGCATTGACCGACCCTGCCTTGCGCCACTGATTGGCCATCAGCCGCCAGCGGAGCCAGATGAAGGCCTGCACGTGTTGCCAGATCATGTTCGCGTTCACGAGCCTGCCTCCTCGAGCCAGTTGAGGGCGGGGGCGACCTCGCGGTCGGCGCCGGCTTTCTGGAGGAAGCTGTCTTCGAGCGTGCCGCCCTGGCGGATCGATTCGAGCGATCCCTGCTCGACGAGGCGGCCCTTGACGATGATGCCGACGTGGGTACACAGTCGCTCGACGATCTCGAGGACGTGCGAGGTCAGGAAGACGGTCGAGCCGCGGGCGACGAACCCGGCGAGCAGGTCGCGAATGACCCGCGAGGTGACGGCGTCAACCCCCTCGAACGGCTCGTCCAGGAACAGGAGGTCGGGGTTGGGCAGGAGGGCGCCGGCGAGCGCCAGCTTCTTCTTCATGCCGTGCGAATATTCGAGCGTGAGCTTCTTTTCCTCGTCGTGCAGGCCCAGGAGCGCGAGCAGCTCATCGCTTCGGGTGCGGATCGTCTCGCGCGGCATCAGGTGAATCCGGCCGACGAAGGTAAGATACTCGCGGGCCGTCAGGTAGTCGAAGAGGGCGAGGTCTTCGGGAATGACCCCCACGTGGCGCTTGGCATCGAGCGCCTCGCGGGAGTCGAGCATGTTCCGCCCCAGGACGAGAATCCGGCCGGAGGAGGGGGCGATCAGGCCGGTGAGCATCTTGATCGTGGTCGACTTGCCCGCGCCGTTGGGGCCGAGGAAGCCGTAAAACGTCCCTCGCTCGACGGCCAGGTCAATCCCGTCCACCGCGCGGAAGCCGTTGAAGGAGCGCGAGAGCGCGTGCGTCTCGATGGCGAGGGCCGTGGTCATGAACAGGGCTCGCTGGGTGACCTGTCGATTCAAGATCGACCATACCACAGCGTGCCGCCGATCAATAGCTATCGGCGCTGAGGACCTCACCCCCTTGCATGGTGCCGAGGCACCACCAGGTGTACGGGTTGATCGAGTTCTTGATGAACTGGACGTGGCCGTCGGCCATCAGGACATTGACGCCGCCGGGGTGGTAGCTGTCGGAGTTGCTGATATTGGAAGCCGCCCCGGAGCTCAGGGCGCTGCAATAGGCCCAGGCGTCGGACTGTCCGTTGGGCGTGACGATGGTGTTGAAGAGGGTCATGGCCATGGCGCCGTGCATCCAGCTATCGCCGCGCTGCCGGTCGACCTTGGCCGAGCCCGAGTTCCAGACGCTGGTACAGGCCTGGATACCGGAGTTGACGCCGGTGGGGTTGGCCAGAGCGTTCTGCTGGAGGGTGCCGGCGGGGAGGCTGACCGAGACCAGGCCGACGAGCTTGTGCTTCTGAGCGGTGGACGAGTCGCTGACGGTCGACTCGGCGAAGGCGATCGTGTTCGAGGTCCCGTCCTGGACCGCGCGATCGGCCGGGCCTGCTGGAAGGCGAAGAGGCCGGTGGTGGGAACGTTGGCGAGGCTGGCCGGAACGGCCGACAGGCCGCCCAGGATGTTGGTGGTGGTGCCGATCGACCCGTAGTAGCAGTTGTTGGCCGTGCCGCTGGACGAGACCGACACCGAGCTCGTGCCGTTGGGGTCGGACGGACAGAGGAAGATGCCGATCTGGGTTTTTTGGCCGTGCTGTTGACCTGGTAGGCGGGGTAGGTCGTCACGTCGGCAAAGCCGTAGTTGAAGTTGATCGAGTTATAAATCGCCATCTGTTCGAGCTGGGGGAGCATCGCGGCGTGAATGCTGAGGCCCTGGTGGGCGAGCGTGACGGTCGCGTTCAGCGTGCCGTTGCCGCCCCCCATCGGGAAGGTCTGGACCTGGTCGAGGTAATTGTGCAGCGCCAGGCCGATCTGCTTGAGGTTATTGACGCACTGGCTGCGCCGGGCCGCCTCGCGCGCGGCCTGGACCGCGGGCAAGAGCAGGGCGATCAGGACCGCAATGATCGCGATCACCACCAGGAGCTCGATCAGCGTGAACGCGCGGGAGCGCCACAGGCCGCGGAGGGGCCGTCGGGGGGTTGCCGTCATCGGAGGGTTACCTCTTCTGTAATGAGTCCGGAGAGGCTCGTTCAGAAGTACCAGCGGGTGGGTACCGTACCGGAGAGGTGATGCCTATCTTAGCAACCGGGGCTTTGGTCTGTCACTGTTGATTGATCCTAAATCATTCTAAACGAGGTGTTGGATCAATCAACAGCCTGGCCGGCGAGCGGTCGGCCTGGTATGATGCTGATATGAGACGCGTCATTTCCCGAATCACGCTGACGACCCTGCTGGCGCCGGCCCTCATCTCCGCCGACAGTGCGCCGCCATCCGCCCCAGCACCCGCACCCGCACCCAACATCCGGGCGGTGATGCACAAGCAGTACACCGTCTCGCGAGCCCCGTACAAGATCATCCGCCAGGAGATCGACGCGGGAAACAAGGCGCCTGACTGGGAAAAAGTGCAGGAGGCGCTCGCGAAATTCGACACCCTGGCGGCGTCGCTGGTCGGGACGACACCGCCCGAGGGGAGCGCCGAATCGTGGCGGCTCCTGATCGAGAAGCATCGGGCCGACGTGAAGGCGATGGACGACGCCATCGGGTCGCGCGATGTTGTCGCGCTCTGCGCCGCCGAACGACGGGTCGCCGGCTCGTGCAGGACGTGCCACGCGATCCACCGCCAGGCGCGAGGGGACTAGCGTCTCGAAAGAGAGCCGGTTCGGCCCGGTTTGGCGTTCAGAATGCCGAGCCGTCGATGACCTCGTTCCCCTGGGTGGTGCTGAGCGATCGCCAGACGTAGAGGTTGATCGAGTTCTTGACGAACTGGACCCGGCGGTAGTCCATCAGGACGATGTACGGTTTTTCGAGGCTTTGCGAATTCAAGAGGTGTCGCGGCTTGCGACGCCGATGCGGGACCTCGCCGAAGACCCGCAAAACTACCGAAGGATAGGGCAGGTGGTTGTCGACGAGCATCAAACGGCGGCGGGGTCCCGATCGCGTTCGACACGGTGCCAGGGATCGGCCGGAGCAAGATCCTGGGCCTGACCGCGGACCCGGAGCATGACGACGGCGTCATCGCGGTCCTCGGCCAGCGCGGAGTCGGCTTTGTGAGGGCCAAACGACCGTGACCTGAGCGCCATGAGGCTGCGGCCTTCGGAGCCAGGCCCCGAAAGCTCGTCCTGCCGCTCGCGGGGATTAGCCCACGAAAATCAATCTGAACGGATTGCGCTACTTTTCTCCAACTGATGGCCGGGCGGGAAGCGCCGCCTTCTTGGCCTTCACGGCGTCGACGTAGGCCTTGAACATGGCTTTCCAGTCGCGGCCGTTGGCGTTCAAGTACTGTTCGCACTTGGTCTTGTAGATCTCGAAAATCGCCGAGATCTCGTTCATGCTCTTGTAGTCAATCGCTTCCTCGCGGGCCTGGTTGAGGAAGGCAAGGAGGGCAGCCTCCTCGGTGCTGGTCAGGTTGGGCACGATGGCGCGGTAGCCGTTCATGGTGAAGGCGACCTTGCCGATGGTGTACCTGTCGAGGATGGTCTCGACCTGATCGTCGCTCAGGTCCTTGCGCAAGCCTGCCATCAGATTTTCATGTACCGACTTCGGCATTGACGAATCAACGATCACCTGGCGGTCGAGGTTGGTGAGCGGCTTGCCGCTCAGGGGGTTGATGCCGGCGGGGACGGCCGAGTAGGGGTGCTCGTTGTGCCAGTCGCGAACGGCCTTCAGGTGGGTGGTGATGACCTCGGTCAGGGCGCCTCGCGCCGGGTCGTTCAGCTTGAGCGCGCCGACCCACTCGGCGGCCCGCTTTTGCTGGTCGGCGTCGGATTTGGCATCCTGGGCATGGGACGCGAGCGACGGCACGATCAGGCACAGGACGGTCAAACAGGCGACAGGGTGCGTACGCATGAGAGGAAGATTCCGGGGAAGGACGAGCGGAGAAAAATTTCCGGGAAAAACGGGAGGAGAGCCAGTCCCGCTTTCCCGGATGGTCGGATCATGCCATGGTCAGGCCCGTTCGTTCACGGCTTGGCGACGCCGATGACGCCGACGGCGAGGCGCTTGCCGGCGTTGCCGGCGGGCTGGCTGGTGAGGTCGTCAGCGCCTTCGTGGACGACGACGCCGCGGCCCAGGATCGAGGTGGCGCCGCTGAAGCCAAGGGCCGGGTCGGTCAGCTCGAGCTTGGCGTGACCCTCGCTGTCGGCCTCGATGTTGCCCATGTCGCCGACGTGCCGCTTGGTTGACGCCGGGGCGCCGTGCTCCATCTTGTGCGGGTTGAAGTGACCGCCCGAGGCCATTCCGTCGGGCGAGCTGGCGTCGCCGTACTCGTGGATGTGGAAGCCGTGCTTGCCGGGGGTCAGACCGCTGATGTTGGCCACGACCACGACGCCCTTGTCGGACTTGGTGAAGGTGACCGTCCCCTCGACCCGGCTCCCCTTGGTCGGCATCAGGACCGCGACCGCCTTGGTGACCTCGGGGCCGCCCATCATACCCTTCATCTTCTCCATCACCTGGGCCTGCGCCGCCGGCGCCGGCGCCGAGGGTCAACTGGACGATCGCCGCCAGGGCGAGGCCGAAGAACCCGTGCTGGATCGTTTGCGTCATTGACTTCATGGATGTCTCTCCTTGGGATGTGCTGAGTTTCGTAGGGGGGGCGGTGTCCACCCTACCACGATTACTCCATCGTCATGCTGTGTCCGCCGAGCATCGGTGCAACTTAGCCGGACCCGGGAGCGCTCACAAGGGGCATCCCCTGGCCCGAACAGGCAAATCATCGTCACTTGCCCGCAAACAACGAGCCAGAAGCTTCCCAGAGCCGGAGAGTTGTCGCATATCTGGGAGATTTCTTTTCAACGAGGCGCGGCGGGGGGAGGTACGGGGACCATGCCGGGGATGTTCGACGGCGCACGGGTGTTGATGTTGGGGCCGCCGGGGGTGGGCAGGTTGCCGTTGCCGTTGGGCACAGGCCGGGGCAGTGCGCGGGCTTCTTCCTGGTGGAGGGCCGAGATGAGATAGGGATGCCCAGAGCGATGAGGAGGTCGGCCTGGGCCTGGGTGGCCTGCCAGAGGGCGTCAAGCTCGGCGTTTTCGAGCTGGATCAGGCGCTGACGGGCCTGGAGGAGCTGCGCCAGGGTCGCCGAGTTCTGGTCGAAGAGGCGCTCGAGGCTGCCGATCTGCTTCTTGAGGCCGTCGGTCAGGCCGTAGGTCCGGGCGATCAAGCGATTCGCGGCGTTCCACTTGGCGGTCGCGGCCTTGACCTGGGTGACGGCGCGCTGCTGGGCCGCCTGCAAGGCGCCCTGCGCCCGGCAATACTCGGCCTGGCGCTGGATCACCAGCGGCTTGCCGCTGTTGAAGACCGGGATGGGAGTGATGTAGACGAAGCCAAGGTACTGGATGCCGGCTTCGTCGCTCGAGTATTCCGGGCCGATGATCGGAGTGGGAATCCGGTCACCCTTGGCCAGCCGGACGGCGGCGGCGGCACCATCAACAGCCGCCCGCGCGGCGTAGATGTCGGGGCGGTTCTGAAGCGCGATCTGGGTCAGGGCCTGGTCGTCGATCTGGGGAATACTCGTCGGCAGGATGAACTCGCCCAGCGGCTCGGCGGTACCGGCGTTTTCGGGCATGCCGATGACGTTTCGCAGGTCGGTCAGGGCGTTGGCGTAGTCCTGCATCGCCGCCTCGACCTGCTGGCGGGTTGCCTGGTTCTCGACCTCGCCGAGCGCGACGTCGGCGGGCTGGACCTGGTTGGCCTCGAGGCCGCGGTGAAGGGTCTGGAGCAGCCGGTCGTTGAACTCGGCCAGATCGCGGGCCAGCCGGAGCTTCTCGCGCCGATAAGCCGCGGTCTGGAAGAAGCGGTAGGTCTGGACCAGGGTCATGAGCTCGGTCTGCATCACATTCCACTGCTGCTGACACCACGCCGCCTGGGCGATCGCGTGCCGGTAGCGGGTCTGGTGTCCCAGTTCGATCGGCTGGCGAAGCGAGAGGTACCACCAGACCTGGCCGAAATAATAGTAAGGAGCATGCGGGTGGCGCTGCTCCCGGTCCCGTTGCCGGTGCCGCCGTTACTACTGCCAAACGGCGACTGGGGAATCAAGGTGATCGGCCGGAAGTCGACCCAGAGCGTGGGGTTGAGCGTGGTGGGGAAGTTGCGGGCGACCTCGACGGCCTCGGGCGAGGCGAGGTTGCTGTTGCGGAGCGTGACCAGGTCGGGGTTGCTCGTGACCGCGCCCAGCAGAGCGGTCTGAAGGCTGATCGAGTTGCCGGTCAGGACCGGCTGGTCGATCATGCCGGCTCCAGGAACATCAGGGTTGGTCACCGACGGCAACGGCAGTGCGGGGGCGTCGGCCTGGGTGCGCCGGAGCCTGGAATCGCCAGGGCTGACTTGATCGCCACTGGCGTTTTTCCCGTCAGGGCGGGCCGACGCGGGTGACCTTGACGGTGGCGAAGGCGCCGACGGAACGGCAGCCGCGGCGGGATCGAGGGCCACGATGGCCAGTGCGATCAGGGTATGCATGGGACACGCGTCCTGCGCTTCGTCTTATTTGAATCGGGCACGGCGCGGCGCGGCGTCGATCGCCGCGAGGTCCGTCCGGGTTCAAAAAGTCGGGCCGGGCGAGCCGCCATCCTCGACGACCGCCGTGTGCAACAATAACGATGATGCGGCATCGGAGGACTGGGGCGACCTTTCCGTCGGTCGCGGTTCGCGTCTCCCGAAAAGGGAACGCCTGGAGGCCCCGGCTCCGCTGCATGCTTATTGATCGACCGGATCGCAGTTGCTTGTGGATCGGGTTAAAAAAAATTTATCAAATCCCGTGCGCGGGCACTCCGGGCGATTGATATCCTAAGTCGTGATCGGAATCACTCTCTCCGAATTGACTCGATCATCGAAAACCACGCATAAGGAACGCTCATGACCCGAGGCAAGGGGACATGGCCGTCGCCCGGACCGGCCCTGGCAACGGCGGCAGGGTTGAGGAACGCCCGATACGCACCCGAGTCGCTGAAGCGTGCATGGATCTTGAGAGCAGGACTGGGACTGGGGCTCGCCGGGCTGGCGCCGAGCCTGTCGGGGTGTCAGCCGACGAGCGGTCCGTCTGCCGCCTCGGTGCCCAAGACGGCGACCCCTGCCAAGGTCACGCCGGTGAAGGAGGCCGACCTCGGAACGATCACCCTGACCCCCGAGGCCGAGACCCGGCTCGGGCTGGCGCTGGGACCGGTCGAGCGGAAGCCGGTGCCGCGCGTCACCACCTACGGCGGCGAGGTGATGGTCCCCTCGGGCCGCCTGATCGTGGTGGCCTCGCCATTCAACGGCTCGATCAGGGCGCCGAAGGAAAAGCGGTGCCCCGGGTGGGTGCGCCGGTCAAGGAAGGCGAGACCATCTTCACGCTTGTGCCGATCCTGTCGCCGGAATCAAAAGCGACGATGGCGCCGCTAATGATCGAGTCGGAGGGTCAGGTCAAGCAGGCGACCGAGCAGCTCAAGATCGCCAAGGTGAACCTCGACCGGGCCGAGAGCCTGGTGCGCGACCGGCTGGGAGGGAGCGCGGCCCTGGTGGACGCCCGGGCGCAGTTCGACCTGGCGCAGACGACCCTGCGCCGCCGAGCAGCGGCGGGAGATCCTCACCAAGGTGGCGGCCGACGCCAACAGCGGCGACTTCAACGCTCAGGAGATCGCCGCGCCTTCGAGCGGGGTACTCCAGAACCTGCACGCTCTGCCGGGCCAGAAGGTGGCGGCGGGCGCCCTGTTGTTCGACGTGGCCAGTCTCGACCCGATCTGGGTCCGGGTGCCGGTCTACGTGGGCGACCTGAACGAGCTGGCGACCGACCAGGACGCCCAGATCGGCGGCCTGGCCGAAGCGCCGGGCGCCTCGGCGCACCCCCGCGCGGCCAGGCCGGTGGTCGCCCCCTCCTCGGGCGACCCGCTGTCGGCGACGGTCAACGTCTTCTACGAGGTCGAGAACCACGACGGCGGCCTTCACCCCGGCCAGCGGGTCGGCGTGACGCTCCCCTTGCGGGGCGATCGCGAAAGCCTCACCGTGCCCCGCGCCGCCCTGATCCGCGACTTCCACGGCAACGCCTGGGTTTATGAAAAGACCGGCGACCACGCCTACTCCCGCCGCCGCGTCCTGGTCGACCGGATCGTCGGCGACGTCGCCGCCCTGGGCATGGCCGACAGCCGCCTGAAGCCCGGCGCCCGGGTCGTCACCGACGCCGCGGCCGAGCTCTTCGGCGCCGAGTTCGGGGGAGGCAAGTGACGCGAAGTGATATGAGGAGGACGTAATGCCGGCGACATCCGTCGAACCCACGACTCCCCATCCGCCACAGGCTCTTGAGCCCGAGCGGCGGTTCCTCATCCCCTACGCGGCGCTTGGGGTCACCGAGGTCTGGCGGTTCGATGGCCGGACGCTTCGAGTCGAACAGCTTCAGGACGATGGGACCTACGCCACGGTCGCGTCCAGCCCGAGCCTGCCGATGTTGCCCCTCGCCGAGGTCCCCCGATGGGCGACCGATCCCATGGGGGGTGAAGATCGGGGAGAATGGGAGGACCGGTTCCGCGCCTGGGTCCGCGCCACCCTGCTTCCGCCCGATCACGGCGAACAATGATAAGTCCGATTAACTATTACTGTTTTCATTTGATCAAGTGAATCAAAAGCCATGAACTGGATCGTCTCCACCTCGCTTCGCCTGCGCGTGCTCGTGCTGGCGCTTTCGATCGTGCTGTTGATCGTGGGCATCCGCATGGCGCGGCGGGCCCCGCTCGACGTCTTTCCCGAGTTCGCGCCGCCGCTGGTCGAGGTCCAGACCGAGGCACCGGGGCTTTCGACCGAGGAGGTCGAGAGCCTGGTGAGCGTGCCGCTGGAGAATGCCCTGAACGGCACGATCGGTCTCAAGACGATCCGGTCGAAGTCGGTCCTGGGGCTATCGCAGGTCGTCTTGATCCTGAAGGAAGGGACCGACCTGATGGCGGCGCGGCAGGTGGTGCAGGAGCGGCTCTCGACCGAGGCGCCGCGACTGCCGGCGGCGGCGCGGCACCCGGTCATCCTCTCGCCGCTGTCATCGACCAGCCGCTTGCTCAAGATCGGCGTCTCGTCGAAGACGCTGTCCCAGATGGAGATGACCCAGCTGGCCAAATGGACGATCCGGCCACGCCTGATGGCGATTCCCGGCGTGGCCAACGTGGCGATCTGGGGCCAGCGCGACACGCAGTACCAGGTGCTTGTCGACCCCGACCGGCTCCGGGCCAACGCCGTGACGCTTGACACCGTCGTCCGGGCGGTCACCGATACCTCGGCCGTCGCGGCGGGCGGGTTCGTCGACATGCCCAACCAGCGGATCGCCGTCCGGCACCGATCGCCGATCGAGACCCCCGAGGACCTTGCCCGGACCACCGTGGCGATCCGAAACGGCGTCCCGCTGAAGCTGGGTGACGTCGCCGAGGTCAAGATCGGCCTCCCCGCACCCATCGGCGACGCCGTGATCAACGACGGCCCCGGCCTCCTTCTGATCGTCGAGAAGCAGCCAACGGGCAACACCCTGGAAGTCACCCGCAACGTCGAAAAGGCGCTCGAGGACCTCAAGCCAGGGCTCAAGGGGCTCGACATCGACCCGACCATCTTCCGCCCCGCCACGTTCATCGAGCGTTCGCTCGATAACCTCAAGGAAGCGATGATCGTCGGCTGTGCCCTGGTCGTCATCATCCTCGTGTCGTTCCTCTACGACTGGCGGACCGCCCTGATCAGCCTGACGGCGATCCCGCTCTCGCTGATCGCCGCGCTCGATCGTCCTGATCAAGATGGGGGCGACGATCAACACGATGGTCCTGGCGGGCCTGGTGATCGCGATGGGCGAGGTCGTCGACGACGCGATCATCGACGTCGAGAACATCGTCCGCCGGCTCCGCCTGAACCGGGCGTCGCCCCGGCCGCTCTCGCCCTTCCGGGTGGTGCTCTCGGCCTCGCTCGAAGTCCGCAGCGCCGTGGTGTACGCCAGCCTGATCGTGATCCTGGTGTTCATCCCGGTCTTCTTCCTCGAAGGGCTCTCCGGCTCGTTCTTCCGGCCGCTGGCCCTGGCCTACGTGCTGGCGATCGTGGCGTCGCTGCTGGTCGCCCTGACGGTGACCCCCGCCCTGTCGCTGATGCTCCTGACCGGGGCAAGACCGAGCGACGGCACGAGTCGCCCCTGGTCCGGGGCTCAAGGCGATCTACCGCGCGATCCTGCCGGCGATCGCGCGGCGGCCGGGGTGGGCGGTCGGTATCCTGGCGGTCGCGTTCGCGGCCACGGGCTAGGTCGTGCCGGGCTGGGCGAGGAGTTCATGCCCGAACTTCCAGGAGAACGACTTCCTGATGCACTGGGTCGAGAAGCCCGGCACGTCGCTCGAGGCGATGCGGCGGATCACCGAGAACGCCAGCAAGGAGCTGCTGGCGATGCCGGGCGTGCGCAACTTCGGCTCGCACATCGGCCGCGCCGAGGTCGCCGACGAGGTCGTCGGGCCGAACTTCACCGAACTCTGGATCAGCGTCGATCCCAAGGCCGACCACGACCACGCAATGGCCCAGGTGCAGGCCGTGGTGGACGGCTATCCCGGTCTGTTTCATGACGTGCTGACCTACTTGAAAGAGCGGATCAAGGAGGTCCTCACCGGCGCCGGCGCGACGGTGGTGGTGCGGATCTTCGGCCCCGACCTGGCGGTCCTGCGCGACAAGGCGCAGGAGGTCGGGCGAGGTGATGAAGGGGGTTCAGGGGGTGACGAACCTGAAGGTCGAGCCGCAGATCGTCGTGCCGCAGCTCGACGTCAAGCTTCGCCCCGAGGCCGCCGGCCGGCTCGGCCTGACGCCCGGCGACGTCCGCCGCTCGGCGACCACGCTGGTCAGCGGCCAAGGTCGGCGAGCTGTACAAGGACCAGAAGATCTTCGACGTGTTCGTCTGGGGCGTCGAGCCGGTTGCGCAACGACGTCTGCGCAGCTCTACGGCCTGCCGATCGAGACGCCGCTGGGGACGCACGTTCCCCTGGGCGACGTGGCCGACGTGTCGATCGTGCCGGCGCCGAACGAGATCAAGCGCGAGGGGGCCTCGCGCCGGATCGACGTGACCTGCAACGTCGAGGGGCGCGACCTGGGGAGCGTCGCCCGCGAGATCGAGGCCAAGGTCCGCAAGCTCTCGTTCCCCCGCGAGTACCACCCCGAGTTCCTCGGCGAGTACGCCGCGCGCGAAGAGTCGCGGCAACGGCTTGATGGCCCTGGCGGCGCTCTCGCTGCTGGGCGTCCTGCTGATCATCCACGCCGACTTCCGCACGGTGCGGCTCTCGGCCCTGGTCTTCCTGACCTTGCCGTTCGCCCTGATCGGCGGCGTCTTCGGCGCGGTGCTCGGCGGCGGGGTGCTCTCGCTGGGCTCACTCGTCGGGTTCGTGACCGTGCTCGGCATCGCCGCCCGCAACGGGATCATGCTCGTCAGCCACTACCGCCATCTCGAAGAGGAGGAAGGCGAGCCCTTCGGCCTCGACCTGGTGATCCGCGGCTCGGAGGAGCGGCTGGCGCCGATCCTGATGACCGCGCTGGCGACCGGCCTGGCGCTCGTGCCCCTGGCCCTCGCCGGCAACAAGCCGGGCCACGAGATCGAGCACCCGATGGCCGTCGTGATCCTCGGCGGTCTGGTCACCTCGACCGTGCTCAACCTCTTCCTCATGCCCGCCCTCTACCTCGCCTTCGGCCACACCCGCACCCGGCCCGACGACGAACTCCGAGATATCGATCGCCGCGATGACTCGGTCGTGACGATGCCTGTCGGGGCCGGGCGGGTTTAGCGGATGTGCGAGAAAAAAAGCTGGCGACGCGTGGGAAAGGGGACGGGCTCCGAGGCTTCGGCCCCTTTCTCGATGCGACCGGAATCCTCTCCGTCAAGACCGGCATCAGGTCGGGGAACCGCTCGTGGCAGGCTTCAACCGGCGACGAGACGAGCCCGCGACTGTTCGGCTTCCGCGACGGGCGTCACGCCGAAGAGCCGCCGGAACTCACGGCTGAACTGCGACGGGCTCTCATACCCGACCGCCCTCGCGGCGGTACTCGCATTGTACCCGTCGTGAGCCATCAGTCGCCTCGCCTGGTCGAGGCGGATTCGCTTGAGGTACTGGAGCGGGGAACTGGCCGTCACAAGCTTGAAGTGGTGGTGGAAGGCCGAAACGCTCATGCCCGCCCGCCTCGCCAACTCCTCGGCGCTCAGCGGCTTCGCGTGCTCGGCGTGAATGTACTTCAGCACCCGGGCAATGCGGGCGAAGTGGTCGTCCCGGTTCGCCAGGGCGCGGAGCGAGCCGCCCTGTTCACCGCGGAGGACGCGATAAACGATTTCGCGGACCGTCTGGCGGCCGAGCATGCGGCTATCGAGCGGGCACTTGAGACACTCGAGGAGCCGGATAACGGCCCCGCCCAGCTCCTCGCTCATCGGGGTCGTCGAGATGCCCCGCGGCGTCGTCTCGACCGGCGGCAAGGGCTCGTCCATCTCAAGCAGCATCTCGCCGAGCAGTGCCGGCTCGACGTCGATGGCGATAATGAGCACAGGCTCTTCGGGGCTGGCGTCCGCCTCGCACTCCGCAGGCAGCGGCACTGACAAGGCGAGATAGTTGAACGGGTCGTAGGCGTAGACCTCGCCACCGAGATAGGCTCGCTTCCGGCCCCGGCCGACGATGACGATGTTGGGTTGATAGACCATCGGGCCACGGGGCAACGGCTGCGACCTGCGGAATACCTTTACGCCGTCGATCAGGGTCGGATGCATCCCCTCGTGCACAGCGACCTCATCGAGGAGGTTGGCCAGCCGCTTGCGATTGTCGTTCGGGTTGTCCATCGATTGCTCCGGTCTGAATCGGGCACCAGAGAATTAGGTTACCAGACGCGGCACAACGCGTGTGGTTTTTCCGGCATCCAGGAGAATTAGGCAATCCTTTTGGAGGTATGTTCCTTTTCGTTTCCGGACACCTCGCCTCTAATGAACCACGGAGAAACGGTGGGCGAGGCATCAGGCTGGCGGGCAAATCGTCCCTCGCCGAGCGGATCACCGAGAGCGACTTGAGCGCGAACCTCGCGGGAAGGACCGCCGTAGCTCAGTTTGGGAACCGGCACATTCAAAATTGAAGGAGTTACCAATGCCTCATGTCATCGTGAAGCTCTGGCCCGGAAAATCGGAACAGCGGAAGGTTCGACTCGCTGAAGCAATCGTTCAAGACGTGATGAACGTCCTGAACTACGGAGAAGAGTCGGTTTCGGTAGCTATCGAAGAAGTCAAACCACAGGACTGGGCGGAGAAGGTCTACGGACCCGACATCGTCAAGAACTCGGAGAAGCTCTACAAGAATCCAGGATACACGATGTGAACTAATTCTCAATACATTATATTCTTCGAGGCACGGTCGATGAGCAATAACATCGCAGGAAAAATCGTTGTCATCACGGGCGCGAGCAGCGGTCTGGGCGAGGCGACCGCTCGGCTCCTCTCGCGTCAGGGGGCAAGCGTCGTGCTGGGGGCGCGGCGGGTCGAACGCCTCCGGTCGTTGGCCGACGAGCTGACCGGCCGCGGCGGCAAGGCGCTGGCCGTGCCGACAGACGTCACCGACCGCGACCAGGTGAAGCGACTTGTCAATTCGGGCGTGCAGGCGTACGGGCGTATCGACGTCATGATTAACAACGCGGGCCTGATGCCGCAGGCACCGCTCGAGCGCCTCAAGGTCGACGAGTGGGACCGGATGATTGACGTGAACATCAAGGGCGTACTGTACGGTATCGCCGCGGCCCTGCCGCACATGAAGCAGCAGAAAGCCGGCCATATCATCAACGTCTCCTCCGTGGCGGGCCATAAGGTCGGCCCCGGCTTCGCGGTCTACGCCGCAACCAAGCACGCCGTGCGGGCACTATCCGAAGGGCTCCGGCAGGAAGTGAAGCCTTACCATATCCGCACGACCGTGATTTCACCCGGGGCGGTCGCCACGGAGCTGCCGAACAGCGTGACCGAGCCCGACGTCGCCGAGAGGATCCAGAAGTACTACGAGGAAAACGCGATTCCCGCCGAGTCGTTCGCGAAGGTTGTCGCGTTCGCCATCGAGCAGCCGGAGGAGGTGGACATCAACGAGATTCTGTTCCGGCCCACGCGCCAGGACCTGTGAGGCGTCGAAACCCATGTCCCTTTCCCGCCGCGCCTTTCTGGTCAACACGGGCACCGTGCTCGCCATCCCAGAGATTGGGCGCACCCGCGCCGAAGCACATTTATCCAGAACACAGGACATAAACATGGATATTACACGGAATGGTTCGCAGCCGTCCTCCAAGGGGCCGGCCGACTGGTTTACCGGCACGGTCCGCATCGACCCGCTGTTCCAGGCACACCCTCCGGCACGTGCGGTCGGTGCCAGCGTCACCTTCGAGCCCGGAGCCCGGACGGCGTGGCACACGCATCCGCTGGGGCAGACCCTCATCGTCACGGCCGGTTGCGGCAGGGTCCAGCGGGAGGGCAGACCGGTCGAGGAAATTCGACCCGGTGATGTGGTTTGGTTCCCACCGGGCGAGAAGCATTGGCATGGGGCCGCGGCGACCACGGCGATGACCCACATCGCCATTCAGGAGCAGCTCGACGGCAAGGTCGTCGATTGGCTGGAACACGTAAGCGAAGAAGAATACCGGACCTGATTCCCGAACGTGTCGATCGAACGGAGAAACAACATGCAGAAACGCAAACTTGGAAACAGCAGCCTGGAAGTCTCGGCCATCGGCCTCGGCTGCATGGGGATGAGCTTTTCCTATGGTCCGCCGAAGGACAAGCAAGAGATGACCTCGCTCCTCCGGGCGGCCGTGGAACGCGGCGTCACCTTCTTCGACACCGCCGAGGTCTACGGCCCGTACACGAACGAAGAACTCGTGGGCGAAGCCCTCGCGCCGTTCCGCGAGCAGGTGGTGATCGCCACCAAGTTCGGCTTCCAGCTCAAACCCGACGGGTCGCCGGGCTGGTTGGGCCTGAATAGTCGGCCGGAGCACATCAAGGAGGTCGCCGAGGCCTCGCTCAAGCGGCTCAAGGTCGACGCCATCGACCTGTTCTATCAGCACCGCGTCGACCCGGATGTGCCCATCGAAGACGTGGCGGGGGCGGTAAAGGACCTGATTCGAGCGGGCAAGGTCAAACACTTCGGCCTCTCCGAGGCAGGAGTCCAGACGATTCGACGGGCACACGCCGTTCAGCCGGTCACCGCCCTTCAGAGTGAATACTCGCTGTGGTGGCGGCGCCCCGAAGCGGAGGTGCTGCCGACCCTCGAGGAACTCGGCATCGGCCTCGTGCCGTACAGCCCGCTGGGCAAGGGCTTCCTCACGGGCAAGATTGACGAGAACGCGACCTTCGACAGTTCCGACTTTCGCAGCACCCTGCCTCGCTTCACGCCCGAGTCGCTGAAGGCGAATCAGGCCCTGGTTGATTTGCTCGGCAACATCGCCGAACGAAAGCAGGCGACCTCTGCTCAGATTGCCCTCGCCTGGCTGCTCGCCCAGAAGCCCTGGATCGTTCCCATCCCGGGCACCACGAAACAGCATCGCCTGGACGAGAACATCGGGGCGGTTGCCGTCGAGCTTACGGCCGACGACCTCCGTGAGATCGAGGCCGCGGCTTCAAGAATCACGGTGCAAGGGGACCGGTATCCCGAGAAGCTGGAGCAATTGACCGGTCGCTAAGGCCGTTCCGGGACCATATCGCTTCCCAGGGGCCGGCCCAACCCCTGGCCGAACGTACCCTACCTCTCGGCCTGCTCGGATCGTGATTTCGAGCGGAATCCCGACCCTGGCTGGAACGGTACAGGTTCCAGTCAGGGGTCCAACTCAGGACCTTTATGCGACGGTCGCCCTTGCGCGGCGGAGCCGATGCGTCTCACTTATCGAGCCGTCTCAGGACGGACGTGGGGACCGTCCCAAAGTGGGGCAGGAGGCATCGTGTACGAACTTGGCACTTTGCCACACCAAGCCGGGAGCCATTCAGAGTAGTTATCCCTTGGGATCTCGGGCGATTGCGCGAACTGGGCTCACACGACCGCTACTGAACCGTGTCAAGTCACCACTGGACCTGTTTGGGACGGTCCCAAACCACCTCTCGATGTCTTGCCCCCGAGGGTAAGAATCTAAAAATTGTGTTAACGGTTCGGTTCGACCCGTTATAGCCTGTCGGAAAGTCCCGATGGCGTGCAACGACCGATCCCCTATCCGCCTCGATCTCGATTCCGGCTCCCCAGGAAACGCGAGGGACCCGCGTCATGCAGTTCAGCGCCAACGGCAGGGTCTCCCGCGCCGTGGGAACACCACCGATCGACCCGAAGGAGGGGCTGATGACGCAGATCCTCGCCGCGCAGAAGCCCCTCTATTCTTACATACGATCTCTGGTAAGTTCTGTCGCTTGCGTGGATGATATCCTCCAGGAAGTCAATCTCGTACTGTGGCGAAGAGGCCACGAGTACGATGGGCGGAGCCCGTTCCTGGCGTGGGCCTGTCATGTCGCCTACATTCAGGTGCTGGCACATTATCAAAAACTGAGACGCGAGAAGAATTTTTACTATGATGAATCGGTTATGGCCGATCTCGCGGAATATGTCTCGGTCGAGGTCGAGCAGATCGACGCTCGGCTCGAGGCGTTGCGGGCGTGCCTGGCCAAGCTGTCGCCATCTCAGCGGCAGATGATCCTGTCGCGGTACGAAAGCGGCGGCTCGGTGCAAAGCGTCGCCGGCGACGTGGCACGGCCGGCCGGCTCGGTACGGGTCGCGCTGCACCGGATCAGACAGCTCCTGGCCGATTGCATCGCACGAACGCTTTCGGCGGGAGGCGGACTGTGAACAACCAGGATCGCGCCGAGGCCCTCAATCGGCTGTTGATGGAGCAGATCGACGGTGAGCTGACGCTGGAGCAGCAGATCGAGCTGATGACGCTGCTTCATGACGACCCGGCGGCCCTGGCGCGGTACGCCGAGTACCGGCTGCTCGATTCGCACCTGGCCTGGGAGCAATCGCAGCGTTCCGACAACACGGAGACGCTCGTCTGGAGCTTCGGCGGAAGCGACGACCGCGGGACGGAGATCCGGGTCCGAACCGAGACCGGGACTGGGACCGAGCCTCAGCCCGAGATCAGGGCCACGGCGGCGCGACGACGATGGTCGCGCCACCGGATTGATATGGCGTTGGCGGCGGCATTGCTTGCGATCGTGATCCCGCTCGGGTTGCGGAACGTATCGCAATGGTGCGGGCCGATCGAGCCGAAGCGGGCCGGTCCGGGTTCGCCGGACGTCCACGCCGCGACCAGGTCCAAGCCGACGGAGGTCGCGAGCCGGACCGAGATCGACAAAGGAACCGACTTGCAGACCATCGGGGTGGCGATCCTGACCCGCGCGGTCAATGTGGTGTGGGAAGACGGCGCCACCGCCCACACGGTAGGCAGCCCACTCGGGCTAGAAACCCTCCGATTTCGTTCGGGAAGCCTTCAGATCGAGTTCTACAGCGAGCGCCACCGTGGTGGTCGAAGGACCCGCCGAGATCGAGCTGAAGGCGATCGACCAGCTTGCCTGCCGTTCGGGAAAGCTCCGCGCTCATGTGCCAGCTCGCGCCGGGGCTTCCGGGTCGCCGCGCCCACGGTCGACCTGGTCGACCTTGGCACCGAGTTCGGCATGCAGGTCGTCTCCGGGAGCAAGTCCGACGTGTACGTCTTCGACGGGAAGGTCGAGCTTTACGAGACCGCCACCCAGACCGGCCGGGCCACGCCCACGCACTGGGAGACTGGACGAGGGACATGGCGCCGGATCGGCACCGATGGCGTCCTCATCCCGCTGGCCGCCACTTCGCCGAACTTTCTGGGTTCCTCCGAACTCGAGCGGCTGTACCAGAAGGACTCGAGCCAGCGCTATATCCAGTGGGTTGACCGATCGCGACGGCTCCGCGACGATGAGCGGCTCGTCAGTTACTTCTCGTTTGAAGACGACCGACATCCCGGTAGCCGGGTCCTGGTCAACGCCGGCGGCGACCGATCGATGGACGGCGCGATCGTGGGCTGCGACTGGGTCGAGGGGCGTTGGCCGGGCAAGGGGGCGCTCGAGTTCAAGCGACCGAGCGACCGGGTCCGCATCCGCGTCCCCGGCGAGTTCGCGTCGCTGACGCTCGCCGCCTGGGTGCGTATCGACGCCATCGAGCACCGGTTCAGCAGCCTGATGCTGACCAACGGCTTCGACCCCGGCGAATGCCACTGGCAGATCGACTGCTTCGGCCGGATCGTACTGGGGGTCCGCGCCGCACCCGCGCGGCCTTACCTGTGGAAGAACTACGAGTCGCCGAGCGTGCTCACCCCCGAGACCTTCGGCCGATGGACCCATCTCGTCACCGTTTACGACCAGCAGTCCGGCCAGGTGGTCCACTACGTCAACGGCGCCCCGATCGGCAGCGTGGAGATCGTACGCCAGGTCACCCTGCGGATCGGCGACGCCGAGCTGGGTAACTGGGGCGTCGTCCACGTCCAGGACGTCGGTCGGGACACGAAGCCCTACCGCAACCTGTGCGGCCGGATGGATGAATTTGCCCTGTTTCGCGTGGCCCTCGACCCAGATGAAGTTCAGCACCTTTATCAGATGGGCAAGCCAGACCAGTAACAGCGAGAGCGACGGCTCTGTCCCTGGCGTTACTCCAAAATCGTTGGCTCGATCGCATTCGCCCTGGCCTTTTCTATGCTTATTTATAATTTAATAATACATATAAATTCAAATAAATCTTCTATCTAATTCTTCATTTTCGTCGATGTTCGAAAAGATTCATTGTTTTTAAGGAGATAGATCATCATGCGGAATTCGAGAACTGGTATGCGTTCCGGCTTTACGCTGATCGAGCTGTTGGTGGTGATCGCGATCATCGCGGTCCTGATCGCCCTGTTGCTGCCCGCGGTGCAGGCGGCGCGCGAGGCCGCGCGGCGGGCGCAGTGCGTGAACAACCTGAAGCAGCTCGGCCTGGCCATGCACAACTACCACTCCACTTATGATGTCATTCCCCTGGGCTCGGTTATCAGCCGGAACAGCCTCACCGCGTACGGCGGCGAGCCCTGGAGCCCGCACGCCCTGTTGCTGGGTCAGATGGAGCAGACCACCGTCTACAACGCCATCAACTTCAACTGGGCCTCTTATGGATCCGCGCTGGTCAATGCCATCCAGTTGACCGTCTATCAGACCCCGATCAAGGCGTTCCTCTGCCCGTCGGACACGATGATCCGGAACGTCAGCGCCAACGCGAACTATCACGGCAGCGCCGGCACGACCATCACGCCGAACTCCCAGCTCACGACGGGTCTCTTCCAGCATGACTCGGCCAGTCACAACGCGATCCCCGTCGGGATGCGAAACATCACCGACGGCAGTTCGTCAACGATCGCCATGGGAGAGGGACTGATCGGCGCCACCGTCTGGAGCAACCTCATGGGCCGCAACGACATTGACGGAGTGGCGGGGGTGGCACCAGCACTGGTGGCGGATGCGTCATCCAGCTACACCACGGTGATTCAAGCCCTCCAGGCCTGTTCGACCGAGGCAATTCAATTCTCGAGCATGAATCCCGCGCCACCAACAACAATCGGGGTGGGACCTGGCTGGTGGGAGACGAGGGCTTGACGCTGTTCAACACGATCGTGCCGCCCAATTCACAGTTGTATCCGTGGGGAACCTGCTCAAATTCCGGTCAAGCTTCCGCAGATACCGCGAACAATGCACCGTTCGCCAACGCCAACAGCAACCACCCGGGCGGGGCGAACTTCCTGTTCGGCGACGGCAGCGTCCACTTCGTCAAGTCGTCCATCAACATGCAAATGTACTGGGCGCTGGGGACCCGAGCCAATGGCGAGGTCATCAGCGCCGATAGCTATTGATCAATGGCATGTCGCAACGACATGCCCTACACTTCAAGGAGTGCCCGGACGACACCATCGCCGGGCTGGTGGACGAGGCGGAAGCCGAGTTTCTGGCAGACGCGTTTCATCTCGACGTTCTCGGGAAGGATCTCGCCGCCGATCCGGGCGAGGTGTTCGTCGCGGCCGATCTGGATCAGGCGGCGGAGCAGTTCGGTGCCCAGCCCCTGGTGCTGGAAGCGGTCGGCGACGATCAGGGCGAACTCGGCGTCCTTGTCGCCGGTGCCGTGTCGCTTGCTCAGGCGGCCGACGCCGACGATCGCGGTCTTGCTCGCGCTCGTACTCGCGTCCGCGCTCACACCGGTCTGCGGCTCATCCATCTCGGCCACCAGGGCGATCTCGCGGTCGTAATCGTTGAAGCAGATGCGCGTTAGCGCTCGTGCGCAACGCGCTGGCTCAGCTTCATCGCGTGAAAATAACGGAGGGCGACGCTCCGTTCCGAAAGCCCCGAGTGGAACCGGACCAGGAGCGGCTCGTCCTCGGGGCGAATCGGTCGGATCCACATTTTCATGCCGCCGCGGCTGGTCCAGGGAGCGACATACTGCGCGGGGTAGGGGCGGATCGCCGGCCGGGGCCACTGGTCGGGGGCCAGCTCTGGCGGTTGCGCGATGACACGGGCATCGAGCGCGATCAACGCGTCGGTCGAGGCGAGCAAGGGGTTGATGTCGATCTCGCGAATCCATGGTTGCTCAACTACCAGCCGGCTGAAACGCACCAGAATCTGTTCAAGCCCGGCCAGGTCGCACGGCTTGCGGCCCCGCACACCTTGCAAGGCAGCGTAAATGCGCGTTTGCTCCATCAGGCGGCGGGCCAGGGTCGAGTTCAAGGGTGGCAAGCCGAGCGCCCGGTCCTTGAAGACCTCGACGAGTTGGCCGCCGGTGCCGAACAGGAGCACGGGGCCGAACTGGGGGTCGATGCTGCTGCCGACAATCAGTTCATATGCATCACCCCGGGCGATCAACGGTTGTACGGTCACCCCCTGAACGTGCCCGGGGCCGGCCTTGGTCTCGACCGAGCTGACGATCGCGCGAAACGCCTGGCACACCGCGTCAGCATTCTTGAGATCGAGTTGCACACCGCCGACATCGGTTTTGTGGGTGATCGTTTCGGAGTGGAGCTTGACGACCACGGGATAGCCGATCGCCTCGGCGGCGGAAACGGCCTCGTCCTCGGTCCGGGCCAGTCGGGTCACGACGGTGTTGATCCCGTAGGCGGCGAGCAAACGTTTCGACTCATATTCAGTCAAAACCGTGCGGCCCGCGGCGCGGGCGTCCCGGCCGATCGCCTCGACCTCGGCCTTCGCGGCGTCGGCGATGGCGTCGCCGGTGGGGAGGGTGGGGGTCTCGTACAGGGCGCGGAGGTTGTAGGTCGAGCGCCAGAGCGCGGTGAAGACCCGCGCGGCGGTGTCGGGATAGGCGAAGGTGGGAATACCGCTCTGGTTGAGGATCGCCTCGCCCGCGGCGACCTCGGCACCCCCCATCCAGCAGGCCAGGACAGGCTTGCCGGCGACCTTCGCATACGGCTTGAGCTGCTCGGCGGTCCGGGTCGGCTCGGTGATCGCCTGGGGCGTCAGGATCACGAGCAGGCCGTCGCTCGCGGGGTCGGCCGCGGCCACGGCGAGGGTTTGCGCGTACCGGCCGGCGTCGGCGTCGCCCAGGATATCGATCGGGTTGTTATGGCTCCAGGGGGCCGGGAGAAAGCTGTTGAGCTTTTCGATCGTCTCGGGCGACAGGGTCGCCAGCGCCCCTCCCTGGGAGATCAACGTATCGGTCGCCAGCACGCCGGGCCCGCCGGCGTTGGTGATGATCGAGAGCCTCGGCCCCTGGGGGCGGGGCTGCTTGGCGAGGACCTCGGCCAGATGGAAGATGTCGGCGATCGTCTGGACCCGCAGTACCCCCCAGCGCCGGAACGCGGCGTCGAGCACCTCGTCGCTGCCCGCGAGGGCGCCGGTGTGCGATGCCGCGGCCTTGGCGGCGGCCTCGGTCCGCCCCGCCTTCAGGACGATGATCGGCTTGGTCAGCGCCACCTCGCGCGCGGCCGAGAGAAACGCCCGCGCATCACCGATCGATTCCATGTACATAACAATGCATCGCGTCTGGGGATCGTCACCGAGGTAATCGATCAGGTCGCCCCAGCCGACGTCGAGCATCGAGCCGATCGAGACGAACGCGCTGAAGCCGACGTGCTCGCGCAGGCTCCAGTCGAGGATGGCAGTGCACAGAGCACCGCTCTGGCTCAGGAACGCGACGTTGCCGGGCCGTGCCATCTCGGCAGCGAAAGTGGCATTGAGCCCGGCGAACGGACGCATCACGCCCAGGCAGTTGGGGCCGATCAGCCGCATACCGGTCCGACGTGCGGCGTCGAGCACCTGTTGTTCGAGCGCGGCGCCCGCCGGCGCCGACTTCCTTGAACCCGGCCGAGATGATGATCGCCCCCGCAACTCCCGCCGCCGCGCACTGCTCGACCACGCCGGGCACCGTCGCCGCCGGGGTGACGATCACCGCCAGATCCACGGTTTCGGGCACGTCGGCGATGCTGGGATACGCCTGGGTGCCGAGGACCTCGGCCCGCCCGGGATTGACGGGGTAGACCGGGCCGGAGAAGCCGCCGGCCAGAAGGTTCGCCAGCAAGGTCCGGCCCACGCTTCCGGCCTTCTCGGTCGCGCCGATGACCGCGACCGACCGCGGCGAGAAGATCGCCTCGAGCCCGCGGCGCCGGCTGATCGGGCGTGGCCGGACCGGGAGATCACCGGCGGGCCCTTGTCCTTCCGTCGTGGAACGCGATACGCTCATCCAGCGCGCCTCCGTTGATTTTTTGAACGGCAACGCCCAATCGTAGGGCGGTCCACGTTGAGGGTGCAAGGGCATTGCAAGAGCGAGCAAGGCCCGACCTGTTCCTTGAAGGATCCCAAGCCCATGACCTCATCGGCAGTGCCGGCCCGCCGGATCGCGATCACCGGGGCGACGCGCAGGCCTGGGCCGCGCCCTGGCCGAAGGCTTCGCCGCGCTCGGCCATACGGTCGCTGGCTGCGGCCGTTCGGAAAACCTGGTCAAGGAACTGCGCCAGAGACTGGGCGCGCCGCATCGGTTTGACGTGGTCGACGTGACGGACGACGACCAGGTGCGTGCCTGGGCAGAGAGGTTGATCGACGAACAAGGAGCACCCGAACTGCTGATCAACAACGCCGCGTCGATCAATCGCAACGCTCCGCTGTGGGAAGTCTCGGCCGCGGATTTTGATCAGATCATTGATGTGAACTTGAAAGGGATCGCCAACGTGATCCGCCACTTCGTGCCGGCGATGGTCGCGCGGAAGCAGGGGGTGATCGTCAACCTCAGCTCCTACTGGGGCCGTTCGACGGCACCCGAGGTCGCGCCTTACTTGCGCCACCAAATGGGGCGTCGAGGGTTTGACCCGGGCACTCGCGCAAGAACTACCTCGCGGAATGGCGGCCATTCCGATGAACCCGGGTATCATCGATACCGAGATGCTCCGTAGCACCTTCGGTGACCGCGCCGGAGCCCACCTCAAGCCCGACGAATGGGCCCGTGCCGCGGTGCCGTTCCTGTTGGGTCTGGGACCGAATGACAACGGTAAGGCGGTGACGGTGCCGGGGCAGTGAGTGGCAAGGATGCTGGGTGCAAATCCGGAGGCCAGGCCATTTGCAGAAAAGGCAGGGCATGGCATTCGGGGACGTGCGAATCCACACGCAGTCGTTCCCAGATATCAAAGTCACCCGGGCTTATTATACTTAAGCGTAAGCCTATTCGTTAGGAGCACTCATCCCCCCAACGCTCTCCAAGGACCGTGGAACGAGTTCACGAATGATCCAGCCGTCCGGAAGGTGGATCTCGTTGCATTGAATCTTCTGGAACTCATCCGGGGTCAACTCAATGATGACCGAGGCATGATGGATGCCCTGTGCCGGAGCCGGTCCGAATTTTAAAGGGATGGTCCCGGTGGGCACCGTGTTCTCATTGGCCTCGGGCAGATCGATCGGTTCCTCAGGACGAAGCTCGGCAGCCGCCCGCCCAATGAGCCGGAAGATCTGCCGCCATGGCCGGGCCCACGTCATAGTGAAGGCCCGGAAATCCGTGGATATTGACATCTATAATTTAAATAGATTCGTTCACTCAGTCGACAGGTCAGGCCACGGACTTTCCCCCTTCTAGCGGTGTCACCCGAGGGAGGCGACCTCACATCTCATCTGGACGGTCCAAGCAACCACTAGTCGAGATAGGTACAGACTCCACGCTCGATATCAACGCTCCGTAATTCGGAGCGACGGCCTCACTCGCTGTAGTCCACGTACCACCTGCCGATCGAGGAGATCTACCTCGACGACTTCCCCTTCGCATTCGCCCGTTGCCAGTTTCGCAAACGCTGCCTGGCGAAGATGTCGGCGAGGTCGTCGATCTCGGGGTGCTTGACGAGGTCTTGCCCTTTCTTGACGACGGCGAGGAAGCCGTCGCACATCTCGTCGTTGATGCCGTGGCCCCATTTGACGGTCTTGGGGGGTTGGTGGGGGTTGCGGGCGTGATCGGAGTTGTCGAAATGAGCGACCGTCTTGACCACCGAGCCCTGGGGCAGGGGAATCGGCTGCTGGAAGTAATAGGTGTTCTGCCAGGACGGGTCCCAGTCGGGGATGTTGATCAGGTCGATGTTCTTGCCATCGGGATATTTAACTGAAATACGCATGTCGCTTCCGAGCTGGTGCATGTGGGGCGAGACGGCCAGGACCTCGAGGTCGGCGGGGACGTACCAGCGGCCGATGACCTCGATGTCGGACTGGCCCGGCGGGAGTCGGAACTCGAAGTTCGAGGCCGAGTTCCAGTGCAGCGATTGCTTCACCGGCGTGCGTGAGAAATAGAGGCCGACCCGGGTCCGGTCGACTCCCGCCTTGCCGTTGGGGTGGTAGTGGACCTGGAGGATGACGTCGGACTGGCTCGGCAGGCGCTGGCCCACCCCGAGCGGGAAGTGGCTGACGTCGTGGCCCATGTTCCAGAAGCAGAGTTGCTCGAACAGGGCGATTCCCGGGCCGATGTACGAAGTGTATCCCAGACCCGGGTCGGCCGCGTCGCGCTTGCGACCCTCGCCGCTGGTGTCGATGAACGTCATCACGTGATGCACCACCTGGCGGTTCCCCGGCTGAAAGTCAATAGCCGAGATGTACATATCCTTCGCCAGGTTGATCGGGATCACGAAGCAGCGGTAGAGGTCGGGGCCCGAGGCGGGGACTTTGAAGTCCTCGGAGGCCATCAGGATGAGGTCGGGGGGGCCGAGCTTCCACCCCTCGGCGAACTTGGGCGGAGGGGGCAGGTCCTTGGGATCGCCCTGGCGGCGCCCGCCGCGGCCCACGCCGCGAGGGTCTTGATCTCCTCGGGCGAGAGCGACTGGTCGTGCTTGAGCTTGGGACCGACCCCGGGCTCCGGTTTCCAGGGCGGCATCAGGCGGTCGGTCGACCACCGACGCGATATCCGCCGCGCGCTTGCGGGCCTGCTCGTAGGTCTCGAGCGCAGAACGGACCCACCTGGTGCTTTCGGTGGCAGTTCTGGCACTTCTCCTGAAGGATCGGGCGCCACATCCTTGGTGTAGGTCGGCGGCTCCCCGGCCATCGCCAGTCCGGCAAGCCCGAGCATCAGACCCAGTCCCCGGAACGGTTGACCGGATCAGGTCCCCACCCCTGAGGTTCACACCCTGCCGCCTACACCACGGTCGAGCGTCCTGGCCACGTTGACGAATCTCCTGATGAATCAGCCGATCCGATTCGAGACGAGTCCGGCAGAGCAGAACTGAGAGCTGTCGCGACGAGCCTACAGGGCAGCCAGGGAATCCCGATGCGTGTCAAGCGGCACAAGACGGACGAACCATCTCCGCGGACACACACCCCGGCGCCTCAACGACCTTCACCGATTTTTCAATTCAAGCGTAACCGAAGCGGTTCAAGAATTTGCGCGAACAAAGCAGACGAATTAACAAGGCAAAAGACGTGCCAGGAAGTCACTAAAAATCGTCCGTGGGTCGATCCGCCAGCCATCCCCCAGTGAGGAAGACCGAGCCTGGAATCACCTCGACGACTTAGGGCTTCCTCAAAGCAGCGAGGCAGCCCCGCGAGAGGCGGGATCGACGATCGTCCTGATCGCCTTGAGAAAATGTCGGGAACTCGATCGGCCAGGCGACAGGGAATCCGTCAAGCCAGGCGCTCAAGTTGATCTCATCGTACTCGCTCGACGGACCGCTCGACAATGGTTAACCCGATCGAATCCTGATTTTGCGTCCCCGCGCTCTCAGCTCAACACGGCATAGGTCAGCCCACCCTGGGGAAAGACGCGGACCAGGGGACCGGGTCGATCGGGCAGGGCGCACGCGGGCGGCCGCCCAGAGATCGGCCCGCGAATCAAAGAGACGAACCGGGCCGAGGCGTGGGCCAAGGCGTTGATAAAGCGGCGGGGCGTAGACCAGAACCGTCCGGTCAACGACCAGCTCGCGGGCCCAGCGGATCATGAACGCCGCGGGATGGTTCGACCGCCAGGAAGCGCGACCGGCGAGGTCCAGACCGTGCCGGATCGCCCAGCCGCCGGGCGCCGCTGGCGGCGATCGCGCGGAGGATGCCGAGCGGGAACGATCGGTCGATCTCGGCGGGGTCGGTCCAGAAGAAGCCGGCGAGTACGCCCCCCTTGCGGCAGGCGGACCGGTGCTGGAGCAAGACCTTGAAGCTCATGCATCGGGTCGCCCGGCCAGGGGTGGTTGCCCGCCACGACCAGGTCGGCCGGCGGGGCGCCCGGGGCCTGGAACCGACGCCGGGCCGACGCCGAGAGACGGTCCTGGACCGCGTCGGGGTGACCGGCAGCCACCTCGCAGGACCGTGCCCGGCGCGCCGAGCAGATGGCTGATCGAGACGCAAGGGCCGAGCCGGTCGGCCGCGTGCGGCGATCGCCCGGCGCATCGGGTTGGCCGCGGCATCGCCCCCGAGCAAGCGGCCGGCGTCATGCCCCGCCCCGGGTCCAGACCCTGGCGATGCAACGCCCCCAGGGTCGTCCGGTGGCTCGTGCCCGGGAAGATCAGCTTGTAGCCGCCGCCGAAACCCGCCTGCAGGTGGGGCAGGACCGAGCCGATCAGAACCCTCAGGTCGGCCTCGGCCACCGGCCGGAAGACCCGCACGGGCACCCCCTCGGGCGTCACGCCCAGGTCGTCATACGCCGCGAGGTCGTCCACCGGCGGGCTGAAGCAGCGGTACGCCCCCGACCGCCACCGCGTCGCCCACGCGACGGCGCATCGACGCGCTCGTCCACCGCGTGGTGCCGGCCCACGCCGACGCTGATCGACACGTCCTCGGTCCGCAGGCCCGCCGCGTGCAGCCGCCCCAGGACGACCGGCAAGCGCCTCCGCACCGGCGTCCAGCGCGACGGGTCGTCCACCACGATGGCTACGCTCCGCACCCGGCCCGAGCGGACGAGCGCCTCGATCGGACCGGTGCCGTCGCCCTCGCCAAGCGGCGCGTCCAGCGCCCGTTCCAACGCCGGGATGTAACCCCCCGGCCCGATTGATCCGGAGAGGTCGGGCTCGACCACGTCAACTTCGGTCCCCGACCATGCCGTCGGCCATTCAAGCGGCAGGCTCGCCGATGGACCCCAGCGTCAGATCGACCGGTCCCTGGCCCTGGCCACGTCCATGTTGCTCGTCCGCTGCCGACGTGACGCTCATTCGACATCCTTGCTCGGTGTCTCTCGGAAACCTGCCCTGTCCGCCCTGACTTTAACCAAAACCTCGACGAAAATCTCGCGGGCAAGTAATATGACGACGTATTTACCAGGACTTCCCAGGTTCGCTCAGTTTTGCAATTCAAGGAGATACCAACAGGAATCCGATCTCTCTCAGAGTACGGCCATGGAGACAGTTTCTCCATTTCTCCGCGCGGTCCCTTGAGATCACCTAACCTAATTTAACCGGTGAAGCCATGGAGCGGTGCTTGACAGGCGAAGAAATGCTCCGACGCCAGCGATCTCGAAGATTTGATCCTCGGGTCGACGGGCTCGAAGGCCGAGAATTGTTGAGCACGCTGCCGAATGTCACGCCGTTCGACCTGGCGACGAACCCGGCCGGGAACAAGCCGATCCGGCCGAACACGCCGGTTTTGCCGTTTGGCTACCCGAGCAAGCGGGCGACGTTCATCGACACGACGGTAAAAATCAAGAACGGGAACCACCAGATTATCGGTTATCAGGATTATATCGCGCCCTATGTGACGCTGGATTCGACGGCGGGATTCATCAAGATCGGCAGCGGCGACTATATCGCTAACAGTGCATCAATCGTGAGCGACCCGAACATCCGGGCGAAGCAGCCGACGACGAGCATTCTGATCGGCGACAACGTGCAGGTCAGCTATGGAGCGACGATCCAGGGGCCGAGCGTGATCGGGGGTTACGGAGTCAACGGCAAGGCGACGTCGATCGGGCCGAACGCCCTAATTGACGGGGCGACGATCGGGCCGGGCGCCGTGGTGGGAGCCCTGGCGCGGGTGGGGCCGGGGGTGACGGTCCCCTCGGGGATGTATGTCCTGCCCGGCGCCAATGTGACCAGCGACGCCGAGGCGTCGAACCCGGCGCTGGGCAAGGTCGAGCCGGTCCCCTCCAGCACGCTTCAGAATCTGGGCAAGGCGCTGGCCAACAGCAAGGCGCTGGCGGCCGGGTACGCGACGCTCTACCAGGGCAATTCGGCGACGGGGGTCAATCCCGGCGTGCCGGGCGCAACCACCACGCCGGACCCTATAACGGTAACCTCGCGGCGGTCGAGGGCGCCGAGCCTCGAGCCGAGCTCGACCATCGCCAGCTTCGACCCGACCGCGCTCACCGGGCCGACCTTCATCGCGCCCGCGGGCAGGTCGGCGCAGGGACTGCTCTACAATTTCCCGGCGCGGGCCGTTGGCGGGGTGAACTTCCACTCGCCGCCTCGCCAGGTCCTCCGGCACATCGGCCGCGCCAACTCGTTCAACGGCGACCAGGGACAGCCGATCAACCTCGGCTTCATCGGCCAGACCGGCAACGGCGTCACGATCGGCTCGCCCGGCGGCAGCTCGCTTTCGATCGGCCAGTACTTCAACGCCGCCAGCGGCGCGGTTGTGCTCGGCGGCGACAGCCAGAACTATACCCTCGGCAACCAGGTCTCGCTCGGCGCCAATGACGTCATCCTCCGCTCGAACCTGGGCACCGGCACCACCGTCGGCCCCCGCGCTTACATCGCCGACTCGACCCTCCCGGCCCATTCGAACGTCCCCGCCGGAGCGATCATCATCAATAACAAGAACATGGGCACCATCCAGTGGTGATGACTCTCCGCCGAGGAAGGAACTCGATCCGCGGAGCGTCCTCCCATCAGCGGATCGTGAACCAGTCGCCCGGGTCGAGAACGACGGGCTCGGCCTGGGTCTGGTTCTTGACGCTGGCGGCCCAGGCGTGGGCGTCCTGGGCGATGAGGGGAAAGGTATTGTAGTGGATGGGCATGACGTACCGGGGCGCGATCAAGGTGACGGCGCGGACGGCGTCGTCGGGGCCCATGGTGTAGTAGTCGCCGATCGGCACGGTGGCCAGGTCGATGTTTTCCTCGCCGATGAGCCGCATGTCGCCGAACAGTGCGGTGTCGGCGGCATCGTAGATCTTGGTTCCGTCGGCGAAGCTCAGGAGGAATCCGCAGGGGTTACCGCCGTTGCTGCCGTCGGGCAAGGCTGAGCCGTGGAAAGCGAGGGTCAGCTTGACGCGGACCCCGCCAATGTCAGGGAAGAGCTTGCTGCCGCCGTGCTGCATGCCGTGGACCTTGTCAGGGCTCAGGCCGCCGCCTGGGCCCATCAGCCATTGGCCGATCTCGAAGTTGGTCACGACGGTCGCGCCGGTCCGCTTCGCGATCGACACGGCGTCGCCGACGTGGTCGCCGTGACCGTGCGAGATCAGGATCAGGTCGGCCTCGATCGCGTCGGCCCTGGCGGCAGCCCTGGGGTTGCCGGTCAGGAACGGGTCGATCAGGATGCGCCGGCCGTCACTCTCGATCAGCAGGCAGGCATGCCCGAGCCACTGGATCTTGGTGGACATTGGTAAATATCCTCAGCTCCGAAAGGAAATGACGGTTATCCGCGGTCCTGCGGTGTGAAGCGTTCAAGGTCCTCGCTCTTGGCAACGACGGTGACGCCCTCATCGGTGACGACCAGGCTGCGGGCGAGGTCGGCGCCGTGGTTCCAGCCGATCTCGAAACCGGGGGGGATCTTGACGTCCTTGTCGATGATGGCTGCGCCTGATCCGAGCGTGCCGGCCGACCTCGACACCGTCGAAGAGGATCGAATCCTCGACGAGGGCATAACTGTTGATCCGCACCCCGGGTGAGAGGATGCTCCGAAAAACCTGGCCGCCCGAGACGATCGCCCCCTGGCAGACGATCGAGTTGAACGCCGCGCCGCGCCGATCGGGGTCGGTATGGACGAACTTGGGGGGCGGATAGGGAGGCTGGTACGTGTGGATCGGCCAGTACCGGTCGTAGAGGTTCAGGATCGGGTCGATCTGGATCAGGTCCATACTCGTCTGAAAGTAGGCGTCGAGCGTGCCGACGTCGCGCCAGTAGGCGGCCTGCTTGCGGTTCTCGTCGCGGAATGGATAGGCGAAGACGCGTGCGTCTTCGAGCATGCCGGGGATAATGTCCTTGCCGAAGTCGTGCCCGCTGGCCTCCTTGCGGGCGGCATCCTGGAACAGTCGCTCGTACATCACGTCGGTGGCGAAAACGTAGATGCCCATCGACGCCAGGGCCATCTCGGAGGCCTCGGGCATCCCCGGAGGGTCCTTCGGCTTTTCGAGGAATGCCAGGACGCGCCCCGCCGCGTCGACCTTCATGACCCCGAATTCGGTGGCCTGCATCCGCGGCACCGGCAGACACGCGATCGTCAGGTCGGCCCGTCGGTCGCGGTGCGACTGGATCATCTCCGCGTAATTCATTTTATAGATATGATCACCACCTAGTATCAAGGTATCGCGGGGGGCGGCCTTCTCGATCGTGTAGACGTTCTGGTAGATCGCGTCGGCGGTCCCCTGATACCAGTGCTCGGCGATCCGCTGCTGGGGCGGAATGACCTCGATGTACTCGTCGAGCTCACGGGTGAGGAACTTCCACCCCTGGTCGATGTGCCGATTCAGGCTCACGGCCTTGTACTGGGTGAGCACGAGGATCTTGCGGATATCGGAGTTCAGGCAGTTGCTGAGCGTGAAGTCGATGATCCGGTAGATGCCACCGAAGGGAACCGCCGGCTTGGCCCGGTCGCGCGTCAGCGGCTCGAGCCGCGTTCCGCGACCACCGGCGAGCACGATGGCCATGACGTCCCGAAGCACCGATGCACCTCCCCTTTGGTTCGGTTCACTACAGGTTGTGATCGCTACCGATCGCCGACCCCTGGACAGCGGTCCCCTACCATTGTGCGCACACGGCCGTGGGAAACCAAGGCGCATCAGGCGGTTCGGGCCGCGGCCGGCTTCCTGTTTCCCGACGCGGCACGCTTTGATAACCTTGGGATGGCGGCATTGCCTGCAAAACACCGTCCCACCGGCTCGTTAACCTTAACCCTGCCCCTTGCCCGACTGGAACCAACCCGTGACGACCCGCCCCGCGCCTTCGCATTCCCTCTGGATGATTCCGGCCGTCCTTGTGCTGCTCTGGGGAGTTTCGGACCCGACGCGAGCGCGGGGCGACGATGACAACGGCCACGACCGGCTCAAGACGCTCCAGACCGGGGCGGTCGCCCATCCCTTGAAGAAGGAGCGACGGGCGTATCACTTCGGCGCGCAGGGTGCGGACAACATCTACTCGAACCATGCCAGCCACACCAACCGGATGGTGCCGGTCTATACCTTCGGCAGCAAGCTCGACCTGGGCGCGGTGACCGGGGTTAACAGCATCTATCGCGATCCCGAGAAACTGCGGGCCCTCTACGGGTTCATGCCGGTTCGGACCGTGAACCCGACGGCCGAGTACGCCGACCAGAGCGACCTGTACCGGGTCCAGCGCGACGCCGTGGCGGGGGGGGTCAAGTACCTGTTCATCGTCTGGTTCGACGGCCTCGACTGGCCGACGACCCAGGCCGCGGCCATCGTCAAGAGCCGCAAGGTCTATACCGAGGGCAAGGGCTCGGGCCTGCTCTTCCAGGACTACAGCGCTGGCAACACGGCGCGGTATGGCTACGTGGTGACCAGCCCGACGCACGACAAGAACGATCCCGACCTCGACACCCAGACGGTAACGATCCCGGCGGCGAGCCTGAGCGGAGGCTACGACGTGGAAGTGGCCGGGCCCAACCCGTGGACGCTCGGGCCGCTCGGGCCGCGCGCTCCGGGTTACTTCAAGGGACAGTCGGCCAGCCCCCGCGAGCGGGCCGCGGTGGCGGAGGTCGGCGGTGCATTCCACGCCTATACCGATAGCTCAACCAGCGCCGCCGAGTTCATCAGCGGGCGCAAGGCGTACAATAACGGGATCAACGTCACCGACGACGGCACGTTCGTGCCCACCTTCTTCCACGAGTTGCAAGGGCGGGGCTGGAAGCTCGGCACCGTGACGAGCGTTCCCTTCGATCACGCCTCGCCCGCGGCGATGTACGCGCACAACGTCCATCGCGACGACTACCAGGACCTGGCACGCGACATGCTGGGCCTGCCGGGAATCACCCAGCAGACGCACAGGGAGCCGCTTCACCCCGGCCTGGACGTCGTGATCGGGACCGGCTTCGGCCAGAAGACGAACGCGAAGACGCTGGAGGCCCAGGGGCGCAACGCAACGGCCGGGAACCTTTACCTGACCAGTGCTGACAAGGCGTCGATCGACGTCAAGAACGGCGGCAAGTACGTGGTCGTCGAGACGACCCCCGGGCGCAACGGTGCCGAGGCCCTGAGCGCCGCCGCCGAACAGGCCGCGTCGAAGGGGTATCGCCTGTTCGGTTTCTACGGCAACACGGGATTCAACCACCTTCCCTACCGGACGGCCGACGGCCGATACGACCCGTCCCCCGACCTGGACGGCAAGGCTGAGTCGTACACCCCCTCCGACCTCGCCGAGAACCCTACTCTGGCCGACTGCGCCGCGCCGCCCTGACCGTCCTGTCCGGCGGCGAAGGCAAGGCAAAGGAAACGGCCAGGCCGGGGCCGTTCGCCCTCTTCGTCGAGTCCGGCGATGTCGACTTCGCGCTCCACAAGAATAACCTGGACAACGCCATCGGCGCCGTCTTCAGCGGCGAGGCCGCGGTCCGCGCGATCATCGAATGGGTCGAGAACCGGTCCAACTGGGACGAGTCGGCCTTGATCGTCACCTCGGACCACGGCCACTACATGGTCCTCGACGACCCGTCGGCCTTGATCGAGCCGGGAGCAGAGAGAGCCGGTCGATGACGACCCGCGCAAACCCGCAACCCGCGCGGCGGTGCTGGTTCATCTCGATCAGGATGACCAGGGACAGGGTGCTGCTCCGCGATGCCTACCACCGCGCCGGGATACCGGGATACTGGCTGATCGACGCCCGGACCGAGCCGCTCGATTTCCAGATCCTCCACCGCCATCGCGACCGATACACGGCGGTCACACCCCGCGGCGGCTGGCTCTCTCCGGGGTCTTCGGACGTGGCTTCCGGCTGGAGCGACGCCGTAACCGCCTGGGGCGCTGGAGTTACACGCTCGAATCCAATGAAAGGTTTATGAAAAATTAAGATTTGTAAACGGGCTTCGCCACCAAGATCGATGAATTCTTGATTCCTGGACCGCCTGTAGTTGGATCTACCTGCCTGGTTCCGGCAAGGTGAGATTCGCGCAAGTCCTGAGGCGGCCTGTTGCCTTAAATGCCTCGCCAATCGCCGGCCTCCGAAAAAATTAGGATTTCCTGGCCCGCGCGGCTGGAAATGACGCCTAGAATGGGAGCATGATCCCGAGCGTACCCCCACGTCCGGGAGCTACGCCTCCAGGCGCAGGAACACGGAAACGTCGAGATGAGCCCACTTCTCCAAACCATTTCAGTCCTCGCGTATTTCGGCCCCGAGACCACCCTGCCGGTGGCGTCGCTCCTGACAGCGACGTTAGGTGTCGTGCTGACGGCCCTGCGGGTGGTGAAGTCGTGGATTGCACGGCGCGGGCACGACCGGGCCTGATCGGCCTTGGTTTTTGCGAGTGAGGACAGCCGACACCAGCCAGGTCGAGGGAGCATTGACCGTGTCGAACGACGCCATTGTCGGCCGTGATGGAACGGCCACGGGGTCTTCATGCGCTCCGGGCTCGGGTCCGGCTTCGACTCCGCGATGGCGCCAGGACCAGGAGTTCAGGCCCGAGCCACGTATGGAGGGCCGGAGCTGGGGCCGGAAACAGGACGTGCGGGGACCGGCGGCCTTCGTCGCCGTGGCGCTTTGGCTGGGGCTGGTGGTGGGGCTGGTCGAGGTCGCCGAAGTGGTCGCGCGGGCCCATCTGGCGCAATACGGCCTTTATCGTAAGAGTCCGCACCTGATCTGGATGGTCCCGGTGTCGGACCTGCTTTTGTACGGCTTGATCGGCGTCGTACTCGGGTTTCTGGTCTGGCCGCTGCCGCGGATCGGCCGGTGGACCGCCGCAATGGCGCTGGGGGTCCTGGCGCTGGCAACGCCCTTGCTGGCGATTCCGGGGCTGCGGGGCTCGTCGTCTCTGATCGGGGCGATCGGGCTGGCGTCGTGGCTGGTGCCGGCGGTCCGCGCCCGGGCGAATAAGCTGCGCTGGCCGGTATTGATCAGCGCGCCGGTGCTCGGAGTGATCGTGCTGGGCTTGATGGTCACGGCGTTCGTCCGGCAGCAGACCTATCGGGCGCCGCTGGCCGCGACGGTGGCGGGTGGGCACGCGCCGCAACCGCCGAACGTGCTGTTCATCGTGCTGGATACCGTCCGGGCCGACGCCACGGGCGTGGTCCCGAGAGGGGCGGTAGCCCGGACGCCGAGCCTGGTGGCGCTGGCCCAGCGCGGGGCCCGGTTCGAGCGCACGGTGGCGACGTCGCCCTGGTCGCTGCCGTCGCACGCCAGCATGTTCACCGGGCGATGGGTCTGGGAGCTCGGGGTCGGCCCCGACCGTGCGCTTGACGGACGTTATCCGACCCTGGCCGAATACTTTCGGCAACGGGGATATGACACCGCCGGCTTCGTGGCCAACACCTCGTTCTGCACCGCCGAGTACGGCCTGGCGCACGGGTTCGGCCACTATGAAGACTACGTCATCAGTCCGCTCGAGATCGTGCGCAGCTCGTCGCTGGGCTGGCTGCTCTGCTCCCGATTGGTTCCCGTCCTGGACCGGGTTTACGACGCTCTGGGATGGGAAGCCAGCCACCCGCTCGAGGTCGATTATCACCGCAAGGACGCCGCCACCATTAACCAGCAAGCACTGCGCTGGATCAGCCAGCAGGACGTCACCGGCCGGCCGTTCTTCGCGTTTCTGAACTACTTCGATACCCACGACCCTTACCTCGTCCCGTCGGGCGCCAATCCGCTGTTCCGCAACCGGCACCCCTTGACTCTGCAGCAGCGCCGGGCCATCCGCGACTGGATTTTCGACCCGCCGAAGCAGCGGAGCCCGGAATCGTACCGCCTGGCCAGGCAGGAATACGACGACTGCCTGATGTACCTCGACGACCAGATCGGCCGGCTGATCCGCAACCTCGAGCGGCTCGGCCGGCTCGACCACACGATCATCGTTGTGACCTCGGACCATGGTGAGCACTTCGGCGAGCACGAGCGCGACGGGATGCCCTTGGTCGGGCACCGCCAGAGCGTCTACCAGGCCGAGATCCACGTCCCGCTCCTGATCATCGCCCCCGGCCGGGTCGCCTCCGGCTCAGTCGTCCCCCGTGCCGTCAGCCTCCGCAACCTCCCCATGACCCTGATCGACCTCTGCGGCCTTGAGTCGCAAGGCAAGCCGAGCACTGCGGCCCCATTCCCGGGCCGCAGCCTCTTCACGCCCGGACGCGAGCCGAAGAGTGAAAACGAATCCGAACCCAAAGCCGAATCCGAGACCGAATTCAACGACCCGCGCGAGGCGGTGCTCGCCGAATTCATGCCCCGGATCGAGTTGCCGGTCGGTCAGCGCTACCAGCCGGGAGCCCCAGGGCTCCAGCGGGCCGTCGTGACCGCCGACCGGAGCTATCACGCCGCGGGCGTCGGCCCCGAGCGGCTCTTCGACCTGGCTCACGACCCCAATGAGCAGAACGATCTCGGCCAGGAGCCCGCCACCAGAGCGGGCATGGCCCCGTTGCGCGATCGGATGAAAGAGTTGATCGGGCCGAAGTAGTCCGTCATTTTGACAACGTTTGAGTGGGCGGTGCCTCCTCGACGACTACAGCCCTTGCGGCCATTTCTTGCGGAACAGCCGGAAGTCTTCCACGCGGTCGGGGATGACCTGGATGTGGCAGCCAATCATCTCGTCGGTGCTGGCCGGTCCGAACCGAACCCGGCGCGGGGGTGAGTTCGGGTTGCGTGGGTTATCGGCCGAGTTGTCGTAGATGCCAACCAGTTCGATGACGGTTCCCTTCGGCAGCGGGACCGGCCGGACGAAGTGGTACTGCCCTTGCCAGTTGAGATCCCAGTCGTCAATCCAGAGCAGGCGCTGGGTCCCGCCGTCAGGGCGGGTCACAGTCAGGGTCATCTCGCGGAGCAAGAGGTGGGCGTGAGGCATGAGCGTGAACGCATGTGCGTCGGCCGGCAGGGTGGCGCGAACCACGACCCTGTGCCGCTTCGCTCCGGCGGGGATGTCGATATCGGTCGTTCCCATCGGAATACCGGTGATCCAGCGCTGGATCGGCCGCTGGTTCAGAAAAATGCCGATTGTCGATCGATCGGACTCGGGCTTGCCAGTGGGGTGGTAATGAATGAACAGCACGACCTCGGAGCCCGACTTGATCCGCTTGCCGGCCCCCTCGGGAAACGGCCGGGGAATGGTGCCGGGGGTCCACTCCCAGATCGCCGGCTGGCCCAGGTCGGCGCTGCCGGATGAAGCGAACCCGGGGCCCGGATCGGCCGCGTCCCGGTCCCGCAATGATCCCGAATCCAGCTTCGACCCCGGTGGCACGACAAACAACTTCGCGTGGTGGACGACCCGCCGGTTGCCCGGCCGGAACTCGAAGCCGACGATCTGCTGGTCGCGCTCAAGGGGCAGGGGAATCACGTATGAGCGGTACAGGTCGGGGCCATCGGCGGGAATGGGGAAGGGCTCGGCGACGGTGTAGGCATAGTCGGGTCGACCGATCTGCCAGCCATCCACGAACTTCGGCGACTCGGGGAGATCGGAGAGGTCCCCCTCGGGCGCGCCGGCCTCGGCCCACTGGCGCAGGGTCGTGCGCTCGCGATCATCGAGCCGCAGGGTATCGAGAAAGACCCCTGCCCCCAGGTGTGCCTTCCACGGCGGCATCCGGCCGCTGTCGGTGATCTCGGCAAGGAACCCCGCCCGCTTCGCCGCATCGCGGTACGTCAGGAGCGAGAATGGCCCGACCTCGCCGGGGCGGTGGCAGATCACACAGTTCTTCCACAAAATGGGTGCCACATCGCGGCAGTAGCTCGGAGCCCGAGCGATCGAGCCTTCACCCAATTCACCGCCGTCGCCGGCCAGGTCCGAGACCGAGGGCAGGGGCAGGGGACAGCCGCGGCTCACAGTGTTGGTGATCACGGGCATCTCGTCGTGAACCACGGCTTCAAGCGCGGGGTCGAGCCCGTTGAGACGACCACCGTAGAGGATCTGGCCGTCGGTCGCCAGGAGCACGGCTTCGGGCACGCGCTCGACCCCCGCCGTGCGGGCCAACGTCTGTGTGGGGTCGAGCACGACCGGGAAGTCAAGGCCGTGATCCTCCGCGTGCCGCGCGGCGGCCTCGCGACGGACGCCCGGCCACGCGTGAACCGCGTAGAACAGGATGCCCCGCTTCTGATACTGCGCGGCAAGCTGGCGAACATGGGGGATCTCCGCGTCCGACGCCGGGCAATCGGGCGCCAGGAAGAAGAGCACGATCCCCTGGGTTTGAGACGTGCCGCCACGAGTCCACTCGGCCACCGAATGCCGGACGCCCCGGGTGTCGAGCAGGTCGAACCGCTTGACCTGTCCGCTCCGGCAGGGCAAGAGCCAGTAAGGCTTCGGTCGATTGACACGCATCCGGGCCCCGAGCCCCACCCCCAGCACCGACGTGAGGATGAGCGCGAACAGTCCGAGAATGGCGATTCTCCGCCGTTTGCTCATCGACAGCCCCCGGCGTACGAGGCCCAGTCAGTCCACGATCCCGACGTACCATAACCTCTCGCCCAGACCAGGGTAGGGGGTGGACTACGGCGAATCGTGACAGACATGGAGCAAGGAAACAGCCGTCGCCAGGCGCGACGATCCCTATCGATCAGGATCGGCCGGCACGCGCACCGACTTGATCGATTTTTCCGATTTTTCACACTCGTCCAGTAAACCCCATGTTTCGCCCCGGGTATGGCCGAAAGGGGGTGGACCATGACCAAGGCCGTGCAAGGGCGACAGAGCCGACAGCCGTACTGTCGGCAAGTCTTGGCTCGCTGGAAGCGGAGCGGGCTGTCCGTCCGGGCGTTAAGCCGCCCGACGGAGGACTTGAATCAGATGACCTTCGACTGGTGGCGTCGAGAGCTGGTTTCGATCCCCAAACCCTCGTGCGAGTCGTCAGTCGATTATCGACAGTACCGTTCAGCGTTGCGGTTATGTCGCGTCTCGACATCTATCGAACCAGACGATAGGATCTCTCTCATGCTTCCGCTCGAATTTGACGGTGTTTCTCACGAACGTCACCAGACCAGGCCGCTTGATAGCACAGCGGCACCTGACCGATGTGGCGGCAGGGCGGCCCTCCAGAGCCTGTCGATTCCTCCACATGGTGCGGTGTTGCCTTTCCAGGCGGCGATCGGGTTGTCGAAGGCGGAACGCCGCAAAGCGCACCGGGTCTGGCTGATTCGCCGAACGGCTATTAATCTATACGACGTGTTCAACCAAGCCATGGCGTCGAAACCCGAACCAAAGGGCAGGTGGTCGATGAAGGGGTGGTGGTCGCGATGCATAGCGAAGCGGAGCGCGTGCGGCGTCGTGTTCGTCCTGGCGCTGCTCGTCCTCGGGCAGACCCGGCTCGTCCGAGCCGAACATGATGACGACGATGCGAAATATCTCTACATCTGGGCTGGCTATGTGAATCACTCGGTCGCCGACTTCCTGGCCGTCATCGACTTCGACGAAGAATCTCCGAGTTACGGGCGGGTCATAAATACGGTGTCCCTGCCCGCACCGGGGGCGACCTTCAACGAGCCCCATCACATGCATCTGTCGGTCGACGGCTCGATCCTGGGATGCGGCGGGCTGCTGAGCGTGCTGAGCGGCCAGCCTGGGATCTTCTTTTTCGACATGTCCAATCCGCGCAAACCGCGATTCCTGTTCTCCACCAGCGATAAGTTCTCGAGCATCACTGACGATTTCTTTCCGCTGCCGCGAGGCGGCTTTCTGATCACCCAGATGGGCTCGGCCAACGGCGATGCGCCCGGGCGGGTCGTCGAATTTGATCGCAGGCTCCGTCAGGTCGGCTCGTGGCCTGCGTCGCCCCCGACCGACGGGTTCAACCCGCACGGCATTTCCGTTCGGCCCGAGTTGAACCTGATGATGACGAGCGACTTCATCCTGCCCGATTCGACCCTGAACGTCTTTGCGGGCCCTCCGATTCTGCGAAACACGGTTCGGGTCTGGAATTTCGAGAGACGCACGATCGTGAAAACGATCTCGGTACCCGAAGCGGTGGGCACGATGGATGTGAAACTGATCCCGGGCGATCACCGCGGGCGAGGTTACACCGCCGGGATGTTCAACGGGCTCATCTACCTGGTCGACCCGATCGCCGGCGCCGCGATGGCGGCGTTCGATACCTCGCCTCAGGGAGGAATGCCGCAGATCCTCCAGGTCACGAGCGACGGCTCTCGCTTGCTCACCGGATTGTTCCAGTCCGGTCGGATCCTCATGCTTGACACGACCAATCGCTCCAAGCTTAAGCAGGTCGCCGCGCTCGATCTGGGCGCAGGGGCTGGACCCCACAACATCACGCTGACCCATGACGACCAACGGCTGATCGTGACAGACTATTTCCTGTATGAAGACGACTTCCCATTCGCGAATCCCGGCAAGGTCCAGCTCGACGGCGACCACAAGGTCCATGTTCTCAAGGTGAAGCCGCACAGCCTCCAGCTCGACACCCGGTTCAACCTCGACTTCGATACGGTGTTCCCTAACGGTCCAGCGCGTCCCCATGGTATAGCGGTCCGATAGCCGAGTTGAATCGAAGGTCGGTCCGATGTCGCTTCAAGACTCATCACTGACGGATCCGGCGCTCGCCGAGCCTCCAATCGCCGTTCCACTCATGCGCCGGCATCGACTCGGGATGATCCTCAAGGTCATCGAGCTGAGGCTCCGGTTCATCGTCCTCGTGGTGGCGACCGGTCTGGTCTTCGCCTCGTGGGACACCCTCGCCAACTACATCGAGAAGTGGAGCCGGCCGAGAGAGGGGCGACACCCGACGTCGCCTCCGGCAGGCGCCGAATCGTACTGTCCGATGCACCCGAACGTGGTACGCGAGCTGCCGGGCCAGTGCCCGATCTGCGGTATGCCGCTCGCACGGCGCAAGCGGGCTGGTTTCGAGATCCTGGCTCCCGGCATCCTGTCACGGGTCCGGCTCGCACCCGGTCAGATTGCCCAGGCGGGCATCCGGACCGTTGCCGTGAGTTTCGCCCCCGCAATCGATCGGCTCACGACGGTCGGACTCGTTGATTTCGACGACAGCCGGCGCGTCCAGGTGGCTTCCGAGGGCCGAGGCCGGGCGCGGATCGATCGACTCCACATCCACTCCGAGGGTGAGCGCGTCCGCGCGGGCCAGCGACTCGCCGAGCTCTATAGCTACGACGTCGCTCAATCGATCCGGGACCTCCTCGAAGCATCGAGCGCGGAGCACACTCGACCTGCGGCCAGGCCAGATCCCAACCCGACGCCACTCGGAGATGCCGATGAGCGGGTCCGGCTCGCAACCCAGGCGCTCCAGGTCCTCGGAGTCCGCCAGGACCAGATCGACGCGATCCTCTCGGACGACCGCCCCACTGAACTCCTGCCTCTGCTTGCGCCCATCGGCGGTCTCGTCATCAAGAAAGTTGCCTATCAGGGCCAGTATGTCCCGGAAGGGTCGCTTCTGTTCGAGATCGCCGACCTGGGCCACGTCTGGGTCCATGCCCAGGTCTTCGAAGATCAACTGGCGCTCGTTCGCGTCGGCCAGCCGGTCGCGGCAACGGTCGCGGCGTTTCCCGGCGAGGAGTTCTGGGGCCGTGTTGAACAGCTCGCTCCCGCGCTCGACCCAGCAACGCACACCCTCGCGGTGCGGTTCGGTCTCGCCAATCCTGGGGATCGTCTCCGACCCGGAATGCTTGCCACCGTGGCCTTAAACATCGCTCGTGGGCTGACGACCCTGGCCCGTGGCGCGACATGCCCGGTGAGCCGCCTCCCATTGGGCACGATGGGCCCCGCGATCGAGGTCGAGGTCCAGGGGCGCAGGATCTCGGTCTGCTGCGAGGCCTGCGTCCCGAAGCTCAAGGCCGCTCCCGACGAGTACCTTGACCTTGACCCTGGCCCTCGCGATCCTGCGAAACCAGACCGCGTCGTGAGCGTGCCTGAATCGGCCGTCGTCGACACCGGCACCAGGACGATCGTCTACGTCGAAGCCAGTCCCGGCGTATTCGAGGGTCGAGCCGTGGTCCTGGGTCCACGCTCGGGCGACTCGTTTCCCGTCCTCGACGGCCTCACCCCCGGTGACCGGATCGCCGCCGCCGGCGCCTTCCTGATCGATGCCGAGACGCGGCTCAACCCTCCCTCACGCTCCGTTGACCGGAGCGCCGCGGCGGACAATCCCAGGTGACGGAGCAGAATCGGGGATCAGAACCACGGCGGGTGGCCGGAGCAACGTCTCCGTGCCCCATGCTCTGAAGGTTATGGCACCGAGACGAAACCGAATAACCCTGACCTGAACATGATGACCCGATGACTCGGCCACAGCCTCAAAATTCTCAACGATCCGCCATTGGGCTAAAAACCCGTTGAAAACCACAGGGCCGCCAGAGGCTTGTCCTGAAGCCGGGTTTGAAAGGTGTGCGTTCCAAATGCCTGCGTGCAAACTTCTGACGCAACCTCAAGATTCCTCGGCTTTTTAGCTCAATGTCGGGTTGTTGAAAATTCCTGACTCTACCGGATTGCAGGTATTGAGGTGCCGGGTATCCGGCCGTCGTCTTTCTCATCATCCTTTTTCTTACCACAGAAGAGGATGCCGAGATGGACGCGCGACCGAAGATCCGGCCAGTGGATCGTGAACGAAAACCCGCCCCGCCGCAACCGCCACGCGGGGCCAAGCAGATCGTCATCCCTATGACCCGGGCGCAGTACGACGAGATCTGGCACATCCCCCCAACGCGTCCGGGCGTTCGTCGACGGCTGGCTCCACTCCGCCCCGGAACTCTTCCCCGACGGATTCGACGAGAGCTATCGCCTCCATCGGTTCGGCCGCCGGTCCCGCAAGCTCCCCGGGCTCCGGCTCCGCAAGGTCGTCACGGGCGACGGCCGCTCCTACTGGCTCCGCCCGAGCTTCATCGTCGGATACATGGCCGGCACCGCCGATGAATGGGCCTACTCGCTGCTCCTGGCGGCGCATGGCGTCCCCATCTGGCTCCTGAAGGTCGGCTTCGGTCACAGCGAGATGTTCTGGCATCGCCTCGTCGAAAGGCTGGGGCGGAGCAGCCTGGTGCGAACCACCGTCCGCGACCCGGCCCGGCTGCCCGAGCACCTGGCGGCCGACGAGCATTACACCGACTGGTCCGGAGCCAAAGGCTACCTCGCCACGACCGTCGGCGGCGGCTGCATGCTAGGCGTGGCGTTGACGACCTCGGCCGATGACGCTCATCTCCGCGAGGCCTACGGCGTCTTCGCCGCCGAGGTTCGCCACGTCGCCCCGGAGTACGCCCCCGAGACGGTCAACGCCGACGGATGGGCGGCGACGCGAAATGCCTTCGTCTCACTGTTCCCCGCCATCGTGGTGGTGCTCGGCTTCCTGCACGGGCTCCTCAAGGTCCGGGATCGCTGCCGCAAGGCCCGCGACTTGCACCGGCGAGTGTGGGACGCGTACCGGGCCGCCACCGCCGAGGAGTTCCGCCGCCTCATGGGCGAATTCCGGGCGTGGTGCGCCGATCAGACCTGGACTACCCCGGTTCGCGAAATGTTGGAGAAGCTGTGGACCAGGACGGAAGCTTATGCGGTGGCCTATGACCATCCAGGCTGCCATCGGACGAGCAACTCAGTGGACCGTCCGATGAACCGGCTGTGCCGACTGATGTACGCGGGCCGGGGCCTACATGGCCATCAAGGGTCGTCCGAGTTGCGGATGAGGGGATGGGCACTGCTGCGGAATTTCGAGCCCTACGCCCCGCGGGGCAAGATCCCTCGGGCTTTCGGGAGCCCGGCCTATCGGCTTAATCACAAACATTAACATGAGCACTTGTTAAATAACCTGATGACATCGACCTCATTGATGGGCTTTAGAAGCCCCAAACCTGCAATCCGGTAGAGTCAGGAAGAGTGAATGCTCCAGGGATGCAAGGGAACGGTCGGCTGCCGATTTCGGATGGACGTTGTTGCTGAGCATGGATACAATCCCCCGACACGACAACGGCCCACCCTGATCGAGTCCGGGTCCGGGACCGTTCACGTTCACGCTCGCTTCCCCCCCTCGACCGGATCGTGCCAGGAACAAGGTGCGGACCTGTTCCGCCATTCCCAAGCGTTGTCATCGTGAGAAGGAGATCCGATGCGTCGCATGCTGGCGAAGCGGTGTTCCCTGTGGGGTGTCTTTCTGGTTCTCGGGATGTTGGGTGCCGTCACGGTTGCAGTTGCGGCCGAGCCCGAGCGCCCGGCCGCGCGTGACATTCCCGCCCAGGGATTGATCGCGTATCTGGAATATGACGGAGTGGCGGCGCACGCCGCGGCGTGGCAGGCGACGGCGGCGCACGCCATGCTCAACGAGACGACGGCCGGCGCGGTGACGGTCGACCTGGAGCGACAGTTGATCGACCGCTTGCTCAAGCAAGCCCCCGGCGCTGACAGGGGAGTCTGGCCCACCGGCGCTGCCCTGGTGGCGCTCCAGGAACACCTGGCGAGCCAGGGATTCTCGGCTGGGCTTTACATTGAGAAGGAGAGCAAGGACGGTGTCTCGCTGGTCGTCGTCCTGAACGGCGTGGGCAAGCCCGATCTGAAGGAAAAACTTCAGCGCGACCGGTTGCTCCGGCTCATCCTCGAAGGACCGAATGGCAAGCCAGCGAAGACGGTCACGCTCCGGGGCCGCACGCTCCAGGTCGGGCAGGCCTGGACCATTGACAATGAAGCTCAGGACGACAAGCCCGCGGCTGCCTCGAATCGCCGTGTCGGCTGGCTCGAAGGCGACGACCTGGTCTTGATCGAAGGGCCGGCCCGGGGCGTTGGGTCCGCTCAGAATCTGCCGGCGCGCGTTGCCGCGGTCCTGGATGCGATCGAAGGAAAGGTCCCCACCGTGCTGACCCATCCCGGCCGCGCGGCGGCTCTGGCCGAGGGGAAGGACATTGCCGGCTTCGAGGCCAACGGGCTCGTCTTCATCGAGCTGGGCAAGGACGAGCGGAGCAAGATGGTGGCGAGGGTGCGGCAGGTGATTGACGAAGTCGGTGCGCCGTATCAAGGCCTGAATTTACCTTCGGGTCGTTATATGCACGACGATGTCCAATTCTTCCCTCCCGGTCCCGTCCCTGCGCCGCTCGCCGTGGAGGAAACGTCTCCGAAGGCCAGGACCACCACGACTCCGGAACTACCCGTCGGGCTCGTTCCCTCCCCAGAGCTTCCGCCGCTCCCGATTGCTCCGCTGCCCCCGACGGTGAAAGCCATTCCGGAGCCGGGGCCCAAGGACAGCGGTGTCAAGCCGGTAGCTCACGAAGAACGCAACGAGAAGAACGATCCGGCGGCCACGATCCAGAATTACCTGGACAAGGTCGTCGGTCTGGAGGGGGTGACACGCGTCGTCGGCCGGTTTGGTTTCCAGGGCAAGGCGCTCCTGACCGACGTCCGGGTCGAGACCAGGACCCCGCGCACGGGCCTTGTTCGCGCTCTCGACCAGCCGGCGCTGAGCAAGTTCCGGTTGCCGCCGGTCCCCAAGAACGCGACTGACTTTGTCGTGGTCTCGATCAGTCCCGACAGGGTATTCGACACGGTCAGTAATTCGCTCTTTGCCATGTTTGAGAGCGAGAACGGTGGGGCCGCGGACAACGACCCCTTCCCCGTTCCCCCTGAGATGTTGAAGGCGGCCTTTCGTCAGGAGTTCGAGACGACCCTGAATGAGATGACCGGCGTGCGGTTCGACGCCGACCTGTGGAACAACGTCGGGAAGCACCTGGGACCGACCTGGTGGTCGTTCACGCCCCGTACCAAGGTTCAGGGCAAGAAGGCGCCGGCGGCCACGTTCGTGGTGGAGACCGACGACGCCGAGGCCGTGGGCAAAGCGCTCGATGCGCTCGAGACCCGGTTCCAGGCGTTTCTCAAGAACGTCCTGAAGAATGACGCGAACGAGGCGGCCGAGGCCGGGCCCGAGCCGTTGCCCCTGGTTCTGGAGCGGCTACCCGCTCCCGAGCGTGGTTATCGGCTGCTCTCGCCGGGAGGGCTCATCCCGTGGATAGACGATGATCTTCAGCCGACGGTCCTGCTCGGACGCTCGCACCTCGTCCTGGCCGCCAGCCCGGCGCGGGCGCGTCAGGCCCTGGCGGTGGCGGAGGGGCGGACCGAGGACCAGTGGCGGCCCGAGGGAGAAGCTGGTCGAGACGTTCGCCAGCCTGCCGGCCGGTCTGACCTCGTTGAGTGTGCTCGACACGGACGATTCCTTCTGGCCCGAGACATTCGCCGCCCTGCCCGGACTCGTCCGCTACCTGGCCAACTACATGGTTCTGAACGAGAAGCGAGAGGCTGACGGCGAGCCCAAGGGCGGTTTCCCCGGGAACCTGCGAGCCCTGCTGGGTGTGCCGCGGCCGGGAAGCGTCCCGATCCATTTCGACCTGGCCAAGGTCCCCGAGGCTGCTGCGCTCGGCGCTATCTGTTCCCGAGCGTGCTCGCCACCGTGACTGACGATCTGGGCTTCCGGTTCATCAGTCGCGAGGCCTTTCCTTGCGGCGGCTCCGGCCTTTATTTCGGGGTCAGCGGCGACGCCAAGAAAGGAATGACGCTCAGCCTGAGCCCGCGGAAGTTTCCCTTCGTCCGCGTCACCAGCGAGTTCAAGCCGAAGGACAAGGACGGAAAATACACGTTCACGCTGGGAGCTTCCTTCAAGGGTTTCTCCGATTGAGGAGTAACGCGCTGGTCGACGTGATGCGACCCTGGTCCCTGCCCCTTCCGGCCCAGCGCTGGGTGAATACTCGTTTGGGAGAGCCCGGCTAGATCACAGAGATTGAGGGCGTCGCATGGCACCCTCAGTTTTCTCCCATTTCTGTAAAGCCTTCAGCTGAATTCAGTGGCTCTTGCAATCCGATGACCGATGCATTCCAGTATTGGCATGGCAACTACGGGTACGGACACCCTGGATACGGCATCCTTGCGGGCGCTGCTCGGCTCGTAATTAACCGCCGACCAAGCCGCGCTGATCTTTCAGCAGGGCCAGGAGGCGGTCGTCTTCGCGCTGTTGACCCTGACCGAGCAACTGGCCGAAAAACCAGTCTCCCCGCCCGCCGGCACCGACCCCTCAGCGCGTTCGGGGCAGACGCCCCCGTACGCCAAGCTCGCCCCCAAGGGGCGGGCCAAACCCAAAGGGGCCAGGCCGGGACACCCCGAGCAACGTCGGCCCTCGCCGGCCCAGATCGACCGCCGCGAGGAACACACGCTCTCGGCCTGCCCGAAGTGTCAAGGACCGGTGCGGCTGTGCCGGGGTTCGCGGACGCGGATCATCGAGGACATCCCCGCCGACATCACCCCGGTGGTCACCGAGCACACGGTCCATCGCTCCTGGTGCGCGCACTGCAAGACCACCGTCGAGCCGACCGTGCTCGACGCCTTGCCCGGTTCCTCGATCGGACTGCGGGGCGTGGTCCTCTCAGTCTGGCTGCACTACCCGCTGGGCAATACGCTGGCGCAGATCATCGACGTGTTCAACTTCCACCTCCAGTTCAAGCTCTCCTCCGGCGGCCTGATCCAGATGTGGAAGCGGCTGTTGGAGATCCTCCGGGCCTGGTACATCGAGATCCAAACTCAGGCCCTCAACAGCGCCGTGTTGCACGCCGACGAGACCGGCTGGCGGGTCAACGGCAAGACGTACTGGTTGTGGTGTTTCGCGTCGAAAGACGTCACCTATTACCTGTTCGACCAGCGGCGACTGGCCGGCGTTGTCGCGGCAGTTGAAGCGGCTGATCCGCAACTCGATCCACCTGAGCAGGCGGCGGAAGGAACTGTCTCCGGCGGCGGCTGGACGTCCGACTCCGCGAACTGCTGGGCGCAGCCCTGGGAGCAACGCCACGCGCGTCGGTTGGTCAAGGCCTGCGGCGTCATGGCTCTGAGTTGTTCACGTTCCTGGACCATCCCGATGTCCCGTCAGACAACCACCACGGCGAGCGGGAGATCCGCCCGGCGGTGATCATTCGGAAGAACAGTTACGCCAACGGCAGCGAGGACGGGGCCAAGACCCAGGCCATCCTGATGAGCGTCTTCCGCACCCTGAAGCTGCGCGGTCACAATCCTGTCTCCGCCGTGTCGAATGCCATTCACACCGATCTCCAGACCGGCCGGTTGCCACCCCTGCCAGGGGCGATCGCTGAAATCGGCTGAAGGCTTAGAAACTATCCGAGAACGCCCTTTTAGGCTTCGGAAACCCTGAAAAACAAGGGGGGGGTGCAACGGTTCTCGGATAGTTTCTTACAATCTAATCAGTTCTGACAAAACCCGCCGGGAAGATCAGGTCTTGCAGTTGTCAAGTCGGGGGTGTCCGCCCTGGGGACAGGGGGCCACATCAGCAGCAGCTGTTCGATCACCGTCCAGAGTTCGTCCGTCAGCAGGGACCTGCCCTTCGACGGTCTCATGTCTCGTTGAGCGATAGGGCCCCTTGCCCCTCCTTCGTCAGGGGGGAGCGATTTTGCTCCAATGACAACGGCTCTGGGACCCCAACGCCGTTGGCCGGTCCATCGCCGTGGTTGCGGAACCAAAGTTCGAGCATCAGCAGCGCCCAGAGCCGCTGGCTGTGGTCGCGACGTCCTTCGATGTGATCACTGACCAGCCGGTTGACGGCCTCGGGCTGGAACAGGCCGCGGCCGAGTGAGCTGGGATCGAGCAGGACCGCGCGAAGCTCGTCTTTCAGCTCGCCACGGAACCAGCGATCGAGTGGCACGCCGAAGCCCATCTTGGGGCGGTTGCGAATGATGGGAGGCAGCAGGTCGGCGAAGGCTTCCTTCAGCACGACCTTCGACCGGCCCGAGCGGAGCCGGAGCTTGCGGTCGATCGGCATCGCCATCGCCAGCTCGACGACCCGGTGATCGAGGAACGGCCCCCGGCACTCCAGGCTGTGCGCCATGCTCGCCAGGTCAACCTTGACCAGCAAATCGCAGGGCAGGTACGTCAGCAGGTCGGCCACCAGGGCCTGCGTGACCGGATCGCGGCGGTTTGCCGCCCCCATCGCCCGGAGAAGGACCGTGGCCGGGTCATCATCGAGCGAGTCCCCATTTCCAATCGCCTGGATCAGCTCGGGGCTATAGCAGCGCACCCCGGGTCGGCTCATCGAAGGTGCTGATCCAGCCGAGGTAGCGGTCCAGGGGTGACCGGCCGATCGCTTCGAGCACGCGGCGCGACCTTGCGGAGCGGCGTCTTGGCACGCACCGAGACCGGCAGCGACTGTGCGAGCGGACCACTCAGCCAGCACCGCGCCCGCGGGGGCAGCGGGCGAAGCGATCGATCATGAGCTCGGCGATGGCCACCGCGCGATAGCGGTCGTAGCCGGCGAAGAGCTCGTCGCCGGCATCGCCGGTCAGGGCAACGGTGACGCTCCGGCGGGTCTCCTCGGCGACGTACCAGGTAGGCAGGGCCGAGCTATCGGCGAACGGTTCGTCAAACTGCCAGGCCAGCGCGGGCAAGGTCTCCCACGCGTGCGGCGCGACGATCAGGACGCGTGGTGCTCGGTCCCCAGGTGCTCGCGCGGCGAGCCTCGGCGTAGGCGGTCTCGTCGAACGCCGGGTCGTCGAACCCGATCGAGAAGGTCTGGACCGGCCGGCTCGACGCCTGTTGCATCAGGCCGACAATGATCGTCGAGTCGATCCCGCCCGAGAGGAACGCCCCCAGCGGCACGTCGGCGACCATCTGCTCGCGGACCGCCTCGCCCAGCATCGCGCGAAGCCGCTCGATCTCCTCGCCGGGTCGAGACGTCGTGCTCGATGTTCCAGTCGGGGTTCCAGTACCGCGCGAGCTCGAGCCGCCCGTCTTCCCAGACCGCGTAATGCGCCGGCGGGAGCTTGGCCGTTCCCTGGAGGATCGTCCACGGGTGCGGGACGTAGCCATACGTCAGATATCGATCGAGTGCCCGCGCATCGATCCGCCGGGGGACGTCGCGCTCGGGCAGGGCCAGCAGCGCCTTCAGCTCGCTGGCGAACACGATCCGCCCTGCGTGCGCCGGGTCGTGCCGATAGACCAGGGGCTTCTGCCCGAGCCGGTCGCGGGCCAGAACGAGGCGGCGCGCGGCGCGCGTCCCAGATCGCCAGCGCGAACATCCCGCGCAGGCAGCGCGAACATCCCGGTCCCCTCGTCCTCGTAGAGGTGGACCAGCACCTCGGTGTCGCCGCTCGATCGCAAGGTGTGCCCGCGCGCTTCCAGCCGCCGCGCAACGCGGGAAAGTTGTAGATCTCGCCGTTGAAGACGACCCAGACCGTGCCGTCCTCGTTCGAGAGCGGCTGATGCCCCCCCGCCAGGTCGACGATCGAGAGCCTGCGGAACCCCAGCGCCGCGTGCCCGGCCGGGTCAAGGTACATCCCCGCGTCGTCGGGGCCGCGATGCGTCAGCCGCGCCGTCATCGCCCCGAGCGTCGGTCTCGTCGAGCGTACCCGCGGCCTCGACCCACGCTCCCCCGGCGATCCCGCACATCCGTCGACCCCTACCACCTCATTGCTCGCAGAGTCAATCAGTCGTTATATTTCTGCCGGAGCCTGGGCGAGAGGCGGAGGATGAGCTGGACGCGTTCGAACTCGGCGAGCCACTCGGCGGCGGTGGCGGCGAGGGCGTCGCCCGAGGGGGGGACGATGCCGGTCGGGCAGGCCGGGCCAAGCTGTTCGGCGGCGAGCCGGCGGTAGGTCGAGAGCGTGCGCTCGCCGTAGCCGGCGACCTCGAAGCCCGTCCTCGCTCAGGAACACGACCACGGGGACCCGGTGGCCGCCGTTGATCGCCAGGGCGTCGCGGACGTCGGGTCGGGCGTCGCGGTCGAGGAAGCGGAGGTCGATCACCGGCGACGCCGCGGCGAAGTGGTCGAAGACCGGGCACTGGTTCACGCAGTCGCCGCACCACGCCCCCGCCAGGCACAGGACCGACATCCGCCGGCGGAATCCGCCCAGCAGCGCCTTCTGGTCCCCCCGGAAGATCGCCTCGGAACCGAAACGGTCGTGCAGTCCATCCCAACGCGCCCGATGCGCCGGGGTGGCGTACCTGTCGAGAAACGCCTTGTACGACAGCCCTTCGGCAAATACGCTCGTCCAGTCGATCGACATCAATCCAGTTCCTCGTAGGAATACAGGTCGCGGACAAACTCGTTGAAATAGGTCCCCTTCGAGTCCGCGTCCATCAACTCGGTAAAAACGCTATAAGGGACGTCATGGAACTCGTAAACGCGCGTGCGGCCCTGGGCGACGATCTCGATTTCGAGGACGCTGTCGCCCGGGTCGTAGCCGACCGAGCGGATCAAGCTCGACTGGACGGGTTGCCGGTCCACGGTTGGGATGCTCCCGGACGAGATTGAGGCTGAGGGTGAGAGCGATCGGAAGATCGAGAGCCGCGTCAATTCAACGGTCCGACGAGCGGACCGCCCGCTCGGGTCGACCTGTCAGGTTGTATTGTAGCAGAGCCCCGCTCCGGATTTGAGATCCGCCAGGAGTCGCCGCGGATCACAAGCCTCGATTCCAAATTTCCTGCTCCGGGCGCGGTTCCAGCCGGTTGATGATGCGTTATGCTGGAAGAGGAGCGGCGCGGGATCGGACCGGCGCCGGCCGGATCAGGACCAGGATTCCTGATCGATACCCCGGAACCCGACCGAGGCAAGCCGCGCGATGGCGATGGTCCCGCTCGATCCGATGGCGATCCGATCGCTCCGGTCGTGGCTGGGCGAGCCACCCGGGCCGGGGCTGCTGGCGCTTCATCATGCGCTGGCGTACCAGCGGCCGGGGCTCTGGGGCGACCACGCCCGTCTGCCCCGAAGCGTGGTGCTGGTCCGTGAAGGGGACGACCAGCTCGAGGCGTTCGGCGCCGGCGAGCCGGAGCCGTCGGCCGGCTGGCTGGCCGGTCTGGGCCGCCCGGTCAGCCTGGCCGCTCCCGCCGCCTGGCGCGATGCCCTCACCGCCCGGATGGGCGCGATCGATCAAACCGCGATGCAGACCTGGACGATCGATCCCTTCGAGCTCGCCATGACCGCCATCCTCGATGAGCCCCTTTCCAGCAGCGGCGTGGGACCGGCGGCGGCGGCGGGGGCGATGGCCTCCTCGTCGTCATCGGCTTCCGCGTCAACGTCGCCAACCGCCTCGACCTCGGCCGTGGCGGGCGTGGCGATCCGTCGGCTCGGAGCCGGCGATGCCTCGGCGTTCGCCGCGATCGCGCCGGGTTGGGCGCTGCGAGGCTGGGGAAGCTATGCCGCCCTGATCGCCTTCGGCGCGGGGTTCGGCGTCCCGTTCGGCTCCGGGTTCGCCTCGCTGGCCTGGATCTACGACCAGTCGGCCGGCTACGACGCGATTGGCGTCTTCACGATCCCCCGATACCGTCGGCTCGGGCTGGGCAAGGCCGCCGCCGGCGCCCTCGTCCGGCACATCGCCCGACGCCGCGGCAAGATCCCGCTCTGGTCCACCCCGCCCGACAACGACTCCTCGATCTCCCTGGCCCGCGCCCTCGGCTTCAGCACCCAGGCCAACGAGCCCCTGTTCCGCTGGCCTCCCCGGCCCCAGATCGCCCAGAAGCCGTCAGAGGCCGCGTCCTGATCGAACGGACGGACCAGACCAGATCCAGACCAAGCCCCAGACCCAGACCTGAACCCAGACGTCAAGGCACATTCGTCCCATGGCCGGCTTTCCGATCATGCTGGAGCTCCAGGGCCGGCGCGTGCTGGTCGTCGGCCTGGGAGCGGTCGGTCGTCGCAAGGCGGCGCTGCATGGCGGCCGGGGGAGCGTCGGTACTGGCGGTCGATCCCGCGGCGGCGAAACCGCTCGCGATCGCGTCGATCGAGGTCCGCCTGGAAGCGTACCGGGCCGAGCATCTGAACGGGATCAGCCTGGCGATCGCGTCGGCGACGGCGGAGGTCAACCGGCGGGTGGTGGCCGACGCGAAGGCGGCGGGCGTCCTGGTCAGCTCGGCGAGCGAGCCTGGAGCCGGCGACTTCACGCTGCCGGCGGTCTGGCGCGAGGGGCCGCTGACCCTGGCGGTGGCGACCTCGGGGGCGAGCCCCGGGCTGGCCCGGATGCTCTGCCAGCAGGCGGGCCAGGCCCTGGGACCGGCCGCGGCGCGGCTCGCCGAGGTGCTGGCCGAGCTCCGGCCGATGGTTCGCCAACGGCTCGCCAACGATCCCCAGGCCCGCCGCCGGCTCCTGGCCGACTGGGCCGACCCACGCTGGCTCGAACGCTGCCGGACCGACGGCCCCGACGCCGTCCGCGCCGCCTTGCGCCAATGTCTCGATGATGCCAGCAGTCAACAGGAGTGATCCGAACCCCCTTTCCCGGCGGCGGACGGCCTCCCGACAGCACTCGGCCTTGCCAAAACTCTGGCGTGACTTGATAATGCGAGCACGTTCGAGCAGGCATCCCCCACCAGTCCGGGCTGCGACCTCATCCGCGGCCGGCCCTTTTCGACCTGGTTTTGGCTCTCGGAATTCGACCCCGCCGCAGGAAGACGCATCATGAAGATCGCCGTCATCGGAACGGGTTACGTGGGCCTGGTCACCGGAACCTGCCTGGCCGAGAGCGGCAACGACGTCGTCTGCGTCGATAAGGTGGCGGAGAAGATCGCCAGGCTCAAGCAGGGCATGATCCCGATCTACGAGCCGGGCCTGGCCGAGCTGGTCCACCGCAACTTCCGCGACGGCCGGCTCCGGTTCACCACCAGCCTGCCCGAGGGGATCGCCGAGGCCGAGCTGGTCTTCATCGCCGTCGGCACGCCCCAGGGCGACGACGGCGGCGCCGACCTGCGCGGGATCTGGGCGGTCGGGCAGGAGATCGCCGAGCACCTGGACGAGCCCCAAGATCATCGTCATCAAGAGCACCGTCCCGGTCGGCACCAACGCCGAGCTCACCCGCCGGATGGCCGAGGTGACGGACGTCCCGTTCGACGTCGCCAACAACCCCGAGTTCCTCAAGGAAGGGGCGGCGATCGACGACTTCAACAAGCCCGACCGCGTCGTCGTCGGCGTCCGCCGGCGCCGAGGTCGGCGAGCGGCTCCGCGAGCTCTACGCGCCGTTCCTCCGGACCGACCGGCCGTTCCTGGTCATGACGCCCGAATCGGCCGAGATGACCAAGTACGTGGCCAACTGCCTGCTCGCCACCAAGATCAGCTTCATCAACGAGATGGCCAACCTCTGCGAGGCCTACGGCGCCGACATCAACGAGGTCCGCGCGCGGGATCGGGCACGACCAGCGGATCGGCTTCAGCTTCCTGTTCCCCGGCGTCGGCTACGGCGGCAGTTGCTTCCCGAAGGACATCCGCGCCGTGATCCACATGGCGCAGTCGCGCGGCCTGCCCGCGCGGATGATGGAGGCCGTCGACACGGTCAACGAGGCCCAGAAGGACGTCCTGGCGCCGCAAGATCCTCGACCATTTCCAGCGGCGAGCGCCAAGGGCAAGACCGTGGCCATCTGGGGCCTGGCCTTCAAGCCCCGGACCGACGACATCCGCGAGGCCCCCGCGCTGGTCCTGATCGACGCCCTGCTCGCCGCCGGGGTCGCGCTCCGGGTCCACGACCCCGAGGCCCTGGCCAACGTCCGCGCCCTCTACGGCGAGAAGCTCACCTACTGCGACCGCCCCTACGGCGCGCTCGAGCAGGCCGACGCCCTGGCGATCGTCACCGAGTGGAACGAGTTCCGCAACCCCGACTTCGAGGTGATGGCCCGCCTGATGCGCCAGCCCGTCATCTTCGACGGCCGCAACCTCTACGACCCGGCGCGGATGGCCGCCCTCGGCTTCATCTACCAGGGCATCGGCCGGACCGTCACCACCCCCTCTTGACGCGAGCCGGCGCCTTGCCCTGGAAGGGCACCGCCCGCCGATCAACGGGGCCGACCCGTGAGAGGTTCTCAAAACGAACCTGGCCCACCCCTCGGAAATGCCGGCGTCCGGGCCTGTCCCAGCAGGCTCCCGGAGCGTTTCCGAACACGCATTGTCAAGGAACCTCGCGAGCCACGTCGGCCCTCCATCTGACAGTATCGTGACCGGACGGGCTTCCGTGCTCACATTCGAACCGCCCCACCCCGCGCCTCGCCCGCACAATCCGACCTGCCGATTCGGCAAGCACCCTCGCCCCGCGCGTACCTTCCACTCGCCCCTTGCGGGAAAATGCTGTTTTCACTCAAGCTGACGTGTGCCGATCTCCCGACCGATCCAGAAATCTGGATCAGTACGGGAAGACCCGCATGCACGGCGGCGGGTCGTGCTCGATCAGTTGCTCAAGCGGCCTGATCGATCGCCCGTCCACACGTTCCCGCGTGTAGATGTAACCCACCGAATGCACACCATTTCGGTCATTTCCCCCCCGCCGATTGGCTTCGTTCGGCGCCGACGCGATCGCCCCGGCGGAGCTCGCCCACGGCGAGACCGGCGCGGCCTCGGTCGAAACCGGTGACTCCCGGAGCTTCCGTTGTGACCGCGACTTCCGATGCGACCGCTTCTTCCTCTTCAATCAGGTCTTCCGGTTCCACCGGCTCCAGCATCCCCGGCAGCAGGCCGGTCTTGACCTGATACGCGCGGCCCTTCTCGAAGGCGCTCAACGCCTTGTGAAACGACAGTTCGTGCATCCGTTCATACCGCTGAAGGTCGGCACCGTCTTTTCCGCGCGGCACGAGGGCTCGCTCCTTGGCTTCATCGCGTGCCGGCTGTTCGATCGTCAGACGCAAGGTCAGCTCGCGCTCGCGAAGCTCGGCGATATTGGTATCGATCAGGTTGCGGAGCCAGGGCTTGCACTGTTCGACCGTCGGCATCCAGCTTTTCCGACCCGCGCCGGAAGGTGTTGGGAATCCGGTACTTGCTGAGCAACAGTTTCATGTACTTCTTGTTATGATTGTGCTGAGCGATGTAACAGTGCATGAACGTCAGATACGCCTGTTCGGCGTACATGATGGTATCGGTGAAATGCAGGTATCCCTGAAGCTGGATCGCCTCGTGGCGGTCATGACCCAGCAGGGTCTGGTCCTTTTCGAGCATCTGGCTCAGGCGTTCCCACCGGCCGATCAGCCAGCGGCAGCCGGCGGCGGACGCCCGGTATCGGTGAACGACATTACCGGGATCGTCTTCGAGCTGGCCGACGACCGCCTGGATCTGGTCGCGAAAGTGCTGGTCGAAGTTGAACTCGGCGACCCGGACCTGCTCGGCGACGACCGCCGTCTTGGCCCGGACGATCCGCTTGCGCTGGACCGAGGCCGTGACGGCCATCTCGAGCAACTCACGCTCGGCGGGCGATTGCGGTTTGTAAAAATCGTACCACTCATCGGCGAGCCGTTCGACCGCCGCGCCATCCTCGCCGGAAAGGGCGAGGACCTCGCATCGAAATCCATGCTTGTAGGCATTCCTGCGGGATCGCTTTTTCCCCGCTTCAGTGCGCGGTCCGGTCGATTTTTGCGCATTTTGCCGGTTAATGGCCTTGCGCTCTTCAGGTGTGAGTGCCATGTTGTGTCTTTCCACAAGCGAATACAGGTTGATCAAGGCAGGCCACGATATGGGCCTTCTCTTAGATTAATATCGAGGTGCGCGGGAATCCGAATGCACAAAATGGGCAAGAGTGGGGGAGGGATTACGCGATGACGCGGGCAGGAGGAGAGGGAAGCAGCGCAGGTCAGGCCATTCGCGACGGGAACCACTTCAGCCCCGTTGGAGATCGTTTCAAGGTGCCGGGGAATCCAGGTAGTGTGGACAAATTCTGGATCAAATGAAGAGTCTAGATAAGCTCTGGATCGCCCTCATCCCTATTTTTGGAAAAATACGTATCCGGTGAAACGGCTGTTGAGTCGGGTATACCGAGCCCTAACGGGGCGGCATGACGTAGCCCTGGGCGTGAGCCCTGGGAACAATGATGGCGAATAAAAGCATTATAAAGCTACTGAACGTGCGTTCGCCAGATCGACTCATGACGTCGCCTGTTCCCGTTAACCCAGGGCTCACGCCCTGGGCTACATCATGTCGCCCCGTTGGGGCTGAATTCCAGAGACTGAAGATGAAAAGCGACGGGCGAAGGACACCGGGTCGAGTCGCCCATGTTCCCAAAATTCACCAATCAATTGTCCACACGCCCCACCTAACACCCTGAAACCCAGCTTGAGCCTCGAACTCATGCCACCCTCAAGGGTGGCCAACGTCCCCTGGGGACATCACCTGTTCTGGGCTGCGGACGAGAAAAGAAGATGAGTCGGCAAGAAGGGCCGGAGTCGAGCCTGGGAATCGGCGCCTTAATCGTCCCATCGCGGCACGACGTCGGGCTCGATCTGGTAGCCCTCGGCGATCGCGTTGGTCGAATTGAACAGGCCGACGATCGCCAGGACCTCGCCGAGCGCCTCGACATCGAGCCCGAACTTCCGGGCCGCGGCGGTGTGCGAGTTGACGCAGTAGGCGCAGCCGTTCGTGGCCGACACCGCGAGGGCGATGATCTCGCGCGTCAACGGGTCGAGCCGCCCCGTCCGCCCCAGCGCCTCGGGATGCATCAGCGCCTTGAGCCGGCCCCAGACCAGCTCGAGGTGATCGGCGTTCGTCGCCAGCACCTTCCAGAAGTTCGGGATGAAGTCGATCTGCTTGGTTGCCTTGATATCGGCATAGATCGCCGACACGCGGGCTGGCCTCGGCTTCCTCGACAGGGCGGACGGTGGCGATGGGGTGGGACTGAATCCGGGACATCGAGGAATTCTCCTTGCCGCCATTCTGTATATCGGCGTGCTTTGGTGGGGCCGTGAGTCGACAACGGAAACGTCATCTTCGTCGTTCAAACGCATGGCGAAAAGTCGCCACCGCCGCGAATTCTCCCTTGCCGGTTTCGTTTTCTCACCGGCCCGCCAGCACGGGATGCGCGAGACATGACAGGAAGAGTCTGATCCGTTAGAATATGAGCCTGACATCGTCGGACGATCGGTTGCGCGGGACGCTGGCGGACGTGTCTGGAGCCGGTCGGTCACTCCTCAACGAACGACACCGACGTATACGAGCCGCCGGCAACGGCGGATACGGGAGAACGAGTCATGTCCCCAGGTCCACGTCAGCCCGGCATGATCGAGGGAATTCCCCTCTGGCAGTTCGGCCTGCGCGTATGCTGGATTGCGGTCCGGCTGGTCCTGGTCATGTACATCGGGCAGGCGGGGGTCAGGTTCTTCTACCAGGGATTCTGACCAGGACGGAGAAGGAGACGGATCGATGCTCGATGTCAACAGGCTCCGCGCAACCGGGCTCGTGCTGGCCTCGATCGCCATGGCCATCGCGGGCTGCGCGGGGTTGCTGCTCGCTACTCTGGGACGGAACCCGGGAACGTTTCTCGGAAGCGATTGGCCGACGTACTCGCTCGCCTCGTACGAAACCAGTGGAGGACGGATCTCGGCATTCGAGCGGGCGGGAGGACCGGGTGGCTCCCGGTGGGGAGCGATCGTTGGGGCCTCGACTCTCGAGTGCGGCGTCAGCCTGGAGAAACTGGGGCCGGACCAGGAGCAGCCGCTACGCTGGTTGTCCCTCAATGGCAAGGGATCAACCGGCGAAGACCTCGTCGGAATGGTCAATCTCCTCTTTCAGGACGGTTTGCATCCCGAGGCCGTCGTTCTGGCGATCAATCCCGGAATGCTCGCCCGTAACAAGGACTTCCTGGCTGATCCCGAATCCGACGCGGCCCGGTTCGACCCGGCCATCCTGGTGCGCCACATCGGCGCCCGGCGCTGGCGTGACGTGGAAAAAGACGTCGGCGCGCTGGTCGTCAGCGGCATCGACCTCGCGCTCCCACAACGACTCCGGGTTTCGTACCGGCTCCAGTACCTGATTCAACAGGCCAAGCGGTACGTTTGTGAGCGGCTGGGGCAAAAGTGCAGCGCGGTCTTCTATCCCGCGCGAGAACTCTGGACGAACCGCGCCGAATGGGCCAATCGGGCGCCATTGAACGAATCAGAGATCCGCAGGCAACTTGACGGGTTGACGAAACGAGGCTGGTTGGACGCCGGGTGCTATGCCACCGGCGGCTCTCAGATTCAGGCCCTGGTCGGGCTCTCCCGTCGTTGCGCGGAGCGGAAGGTCAAGGAGTTGATCGTCCTGCTTCCCGAGACCAGCCGATCACGATCGATGGTCCCCCGCGAAGCCACGCTCAACCTGAGACTTGCCCTGAACGACGCTCTGGGCTCCGAGGCTCCTCCGATCATCGATCTCCGGGACATGCTTCCCGACTCGATGTTCCTCGACCTCGTTCACCTCAACGGCGAAGGGCGGGACGCGTTGACACCGCGGCTGCGGAAAATCCTTTGCGACGAGCTTGGTGCGACCAGCAAGAATCCAGGGATTGCCGACTGAGGGTTCCGGGAAGATCGAAACATTCTATCGAACGAGGATTAACGGCTCGAGGTTCGATGCGAGTTTCCGCGTGAGCGCTTGCCGACCCGTTCGGTTCACATGCACAAAGTCGCGGAACTGGTCCTCGTCCAGCGACTGGCGCAGGTCGAGCAGGGGAATGGCCGGGGAGTCCGGCGTTGCCTTCAGGAGGGTGGAGAGCGTGGTCAGGGCGGTTTCCGGGACCTCGGCGCGGAGCAGCTTCGGCTCGGGAAGCAGGAGGACGACGACCTGGGTTCCCGCCGCCCGCGCCTGGTCGATGAGCGCGCGGAGGGAACGGCTGGCCACGGTCGTCTCGCCGTAGTTGCTGGCGTCGAAGAAGCCGCACCGCCGCATGTCCTCGCGCGCGGCGAGACGATGGTCGAGGGACGTGTCGGGGGTGTTCACCCAGTCGAAATCGACGGCCCAGGGCTGATCCAGCGGCGGGAACATCGCCAGGGAGTCTCGACCGATCGACCGGAGTGCCGCCATCCGGGCCAGGAGCACCCGGCTCTGAAGCCGATTGGTCATGCGCGGCCGATCGGGGAAACCCCAGGCGAAGGTCGACGCGGCCAGCTTCATCACGTCCCACTTGACCGCCCCGGGCCGCAGCGAGCGCAGATGGTCGATCAGCTCGTTGACGTCAAAATCATGACGCACATGGAGGTTGCCATCCAGATAACGGTCCGAGCGCGCGAGCATCTTGGCCTCGAGAGCGACGACCAGGACCGCCGGCCGGATACCGCTCTCCAGCATCAAGCGGGTGATTCCCTCGAGCTCGCACGTCGAGGCCCCCGTGCCGACCAGCCGGACCCAGCGTTCGGGGACCTTCGCCGCCGCCTGGCCGGTGCCAGGTGCGGAGCCGGCGAGGCTCGACGCGAGCAGGGCCGGGTTGATCCCGCAGGTCAACGCCGAGGCGCCGAGCAGGACGCCGACCGGGTGCCCGGAAGGCACCCCTTGCCGGACCAGCCCGGCAAGCTGCCCGCCCGCCATCCGGTAGCTGTCAAGCTGCTTCGTCGCCCAGTCGTTCCGCAGCCAGACCGGCCAGCACGGCCGGCTCGCCGCCAGCAACGCACGGTACGCGCAGAGCCCCAGCACCACGCCCACACTCACCACCACGATCCCGCCCAGCCGTCGTAGGTCCATCGTCCCTCCCTCGTTACGCCTGCGAATCGATGCCGGGAGATTCCCACCCTGGAGCATCGTGGTTAAACTCGATCACGGCCGGTTCAGCGCACAACCTTGTACCGCGGAGGGCTTCCCGATATGGATAAAACCAAATTTCATCATGTTGGAATCGTTATACCTGATTTTGAACAGGTCCAGGAGCTTCTTGATCAGCTTGGCCTCGAGATCGAGGAGCGGTTTAACCGGTACGTGCCGGAGTTCGAGGCCGAGTGCTATTTCACCCGCGGCGACGGAGCGTCGATCGAGTTCATCGTGCCGCGCGGCGGCAAGCTGACCGAGTTCAACAAGGGCCGCGGCGGAATCCATCACATCGCGCTGGAGGTTCCCGACCTGGACGCCCTGACCGACGGGCTCGCGGACCAGGGTGTTCGACTTCTCAGAGAACAGGCGGTCGAGGCGGGCCGACTTCGGATCAACTTCCTTCCTCCGGCCTGTACCCGAGGGCTGATCGTCGAGTTCGTGGAGATCCGGCCCGGGTTCGACGCGTCGGCCGGCGATCCGCCCGCCGAGAGCTAGAAATTCTGATAAAAGAAGCGGACGCCTCCTTCACCCATGTAAATGACGAGGAAGATCTGGAGCGCCACCCAGAGCACGCGGACGACGAAGGCCCCGGGCGATATCGTGGTCACGAGAGCCGGGTCGGCCGCGGACGAACTCGGTTCCATTGTTGCTTGCCCCAGGTCCTTTCTCAACCCTTCGAGCTCATCCAGGTTCGTGGCGAAATCTCATGGAAGGGATACGTGTGAATCGCGACCGCGGTCACGGCGAACTCGAACATCAGGGCGGTCGCGGCCAGCCTGATCCAGGGATTGGCGAGGTACTGCTTCAGCCCCTTGCGTCCGATCCGCCGGATGAGGAACTCGCGATAGAGGTTGCAGACGATCAGACCACAAGAGTGGAACGTCCCCCAGGCCACCCAGCGCGGGCTGATCCCATGCCACAGGCCGCAGAGCAGGAACGAGACGCTGAAGGCGAAGCTGGCGATCCAGAGCGAGTAGCTTCCCACGGTCCGGCGCATCAGGGCGAACTGGATCGGGATGAAGATATTGCGCCGGATGAACAGCGAAAGCGAGATATGCCAGCGCTCCCAGAAGTCGATGATATTCCGCGCCAGGTACGGCCGGTTGAAGTTCTCCGGGGTCGCCACTCCGATCAGTCGGCCGATTCCGACGGCGACGTCGCTGTAGGCGCTGAAGTCGAGATAAAGCCAGATATAGGAAAGCTGCATCTCGAGGAAGACGTAGCCTCCGTGGGAGCGATAGTCGGTCAGGAAGAGCTTTTCGATCAACTGCGCCAGGACATATTTCTTGAACATCCCCGAAGCGATCCGCTCGGCCCCGGCCAGGGCCTCCGAGACGCTCAGCGCCGGGGGACGGCCGGTTGCGCGACGAACTCGTCGTAGGCCTGGATCGGGCCGGCGGCCAGCATGTGGAAGGGGAGCAGATAGTTGACCAGTGCCGAGAGGTCCGGGACCGGGTGCCGGCCGTCCGCGACGGCGCGGGCGACCTCCACGAGCCGGAGCGCCACGTACGAGAACCCGATGGTCGCCAGGATCGGGTAGACCCGGTTGTTGATTCCCGACGGCCAGTTCCCGGGACGCTTGTAGAACACGAAGATGGCCAGGAGCCCCAATCCTCCCAGGGCCAGAAGCAGACCGCGGCGCCAGCGATTCTGCTCCGGCCGGACGGCGTGCAGCCAGAGCCAGGTGACCAGGATTCCACCCAGGACCCCCAGCGCCGTGAGCTTGACGCCCAGGAACAGGGCGATGAATCCCAGGTTGATGACCGACAGGACCCCTTTGCGGGCCGTCGGATGGGTCAGCGGCCCGAGCAGGCAGACCGACGCGGCGACGACCAGCCAGAACCGAACGCTGTAGAGGTCGATCATGCGTGCGCCGCCTCCGGTTGCGCGCTCACGGATCACGAAGGTCGCCGGCGGCTCGCAGGCCGGGTCGTCGAGGTCGAAGACGTACCGCATTCCCGGGCCCGGGGCGGTTCCGGCTTCCGACGCCATGGGCCGGAAGCCCAGCGATTCATACAGCCCGCTGACCAGGCTGTTCTTGGACGTCGGGAGGAACTCGCCCACGATCCGTCGGTAGCCCAGCCGACGCGCCTCGTCGTGCACGGTGCGGAACGAGAACTGCTCGACCGTCCGGCCGATCACGCGGCAGCTCATCAGCCAGGTATCGATCCGCAGGGTATCCGGGTCGCCGGTCTCGGGCACGGCGATCAACAGGCCGATCAGGCCGTGGTCGCCGAACCGGTCGCGGACGCGGAAGGTCACGCCCACGGAACGGTCGCGGCCCAGCAGCTCGAGCACGTCGTCGCGGGTGTGCCGGCGCGTGGTCAGGTTGAACTGGTTGGTCTTGGACAGGAGCTGCACGACGCGCTGGAGATCCTGCTCGTCGATCGAGCGGACCTCGGCCTTCATGTCGAGCGACCGGAGGTAGTCCTCGAGCGAGCCGCTCGACTGCTCGAGCGCCCGACGGCTCCGCTCGACGGCGTACTGCTCGGCGCTGGGCGTCGGCCTCGGTCAGGGCGACGGTCTCGAACCAGCCGCCGGCCTGCAAGGCCCGGACGTACTCGGCGGGGTCGCTCGGGACCTCGACCACCTCGACCTCGGGCAGGGCCTGCCGGACCTGCTCGCGCTCGGCGGGGTTGTCGTCGAAGAAGACGAAGCTGTCCAGGCCCAGGTTCAAGGTCTGTGCCAGCCGCGCGATGGTGGTCCCCTTGGGGTCCCAGGAGATCTCCATCGCGGCGATGTCGTCGAGCTTCAGGGCCATCTCGAAGTTCTTCTCGAACGGCTCGAGCGCGTCGCGCTCGTTGTTCTTCGAGGCCAGGGCCAGCAGGACCCCGCGCTTCGTCAGAGCCTTGCAATATTTCTGAAACGCGCGATAGGCCTCGCCGTCGGGGCTATCGCCCAGCGCGACGCCGAACGGGCCGAGCTCGCCGACGACACCGCCCCACAAGGTGTTATCCAGGTCGAGCACGAGCACCTTCTTGGGCCCGGTCGTCAGGGCCTGTACCCCGGCGGCCATCTGCTCGGCCAGGAGCTGACAACCCGCCTCGCTGAAGGGTTGCTTGGTCCAGTAGTAGCGCCTCATGTCGTAGAAGGCGTTCCGCCCCAGCGTGCCCGAGACCTGGCCGGGATCGAGGAAGTACGCTCCCCTGGGCAGGCCGCGCCGGAGGGCCGCGTTCATGGCGGCCACACGGTCAATCGGGCCGTCAACGTCGCCGGCGAGGTGGTAGCCCAGGGGACCGGGAATCACCCAGTCGTAGCCGACCTGGAGCAGGCGCGCCGCCAGCCGGCTGGTGACGATCTCCCACGCCGGCCGCCAGAAGCCGAGCTCGGCGTCGATCCGATCGGGTCCCGCGCCCCCTCATCCCCGAGCAAGCGCTGGTTCCAGGGCACGAGCACGACAAGGTCGGGGGCGTCGGGCCCGCCGGTCTGGGTGGAAAGGTCCTGGAGGATGGTGTCATACCCGCCCTCCTCGACCCGGAGCGCGATCCCGCGGGCCCACGCCGACGCGGTCAACGCCTGCGCCAGCCACGAGGTCGTGAGCTGACCCAGGAGCAGGACCCGTAGCGGCCTGGGGCCGGCAACACCGCCTGCCGCCTCGTTCCCGGCCTGCCGCCAGTACGCGTGGAGCATCCGCCCCGCCCGGCCGAACCCCTCGGGATCGAGCCCGCCGCGCCGGAGGACGTCGCGCAACAGCCTCAGCCCCTGCGCCTGGCTCGCCTCGTCCTGCTTCAGGAGCGACCGCGCTGTCTTCAACGGATCGACGTTCGACATGGTGACAGACCTCGTCGGTGTGTGGCTTCGGAAGCGGATTGCAACGAGGAGCGATCGCGGCGGGAGGGTGGAGTCCTACCTGTCACGAGGGATCGGGACCGGAGCGTGCCCGATGGCTCGCGAAGAAGCCCGATGGCGCATCGATTCCGGGCTTGCCGATGGCCGAATGAGTGGAGCTTTTTCGGGAATTGCATTGAATCGAATCGAGCTAACTCAACCGATTCCATTCAAGAACGGTGGGCCAGCCGGGAGTCGATCAGATCGGCGAGGTCGCCCACGCTCTTGAGGCTGGCGACCTCGGAGCTGGTGAACTTGACGCCCAGGGCCTTCTCGACATTGATCAGGAGCGTGACGTGCATGAGCGAATCCCAACCGTCGACATCCGCGGCCGTCGTGTCGCGGTCGACGACCAGCTCGTCATCGTCGAAGACATTTCGAAACACGTCGTTAATTTTTTCGAGAGTGTCGCTCATTCATTCGCCTCGTATTTGTTTTCGCTGATCTTCAAAGAACCGACACGAAAGCCACCAAAAACGAAAGTGTCACCGCACGCCTGTTCGGCTCGACGTTTGCAAAACGCCGACGAATCTCTCGGCGAACTACGGCGTGGCGCGTCCCGCGGAGCCAGGGGGCTCGATCTTTCGACCCTCGCCCGCCTGGCCCTCGGTGGTGCGACGACGACGGCGCAGCCACGACCGGGCACGGCCGGGCCGGAGGCCCGACGTGTGGTCCCTCGGTCGTGATCGTCGGCTTCAGGGCTCAGCGGGTCATGATCTCGGAGGCCTTCAACTCCGGGCGGGTGGCTCCCTCGACTTGGCCTTGAGCTTCGCGACATGCGCGATCAGCTCCTCCAGCGTCGCCCAGCCCTGCAGGTACAGGCAGAGCATCTCGAAGGTCCGTAGCGTCGGCTTGCCGCCGGTCCAGAGGTGGATCAGCAGGCAGGCGATGATCGCACAGTACGCCTGGACCTGGATGGCCGCCGGGCGGGTGCTCAGCAGGTGGCGGCAGCCCAGGACGTGCTTGAAGAAGCGGAAGAAGATCTCGACTGTCCACCTATATTTGTAAATATCCGCAATAATCTCGGCCGGCACGTCCAGCATCTCGGTGGCGATCCGCAGGATGCCGTCGCTGGGCGGGCCGGCCGCCTGCCCCGGGCGACCGCCCCGCTTGCGGTGCGGCTCGACCTTCACCAGGATCACCCGGACCGGATGGTTCGCCCGCACTCGGCCTTGCGCGAGGTCCCCAACCTGACCACGACGTCGCGGAGCACGCCCGCCCGTCGCGCCGCCTCCGACACCGGGCGCTCCTCGACGACCTCATCGAGGTTGCTGTTGTCGCGGATGCGGCAGACGTAGCTGCTGCCGGCCCCGACGATCTCGTTCCAGAGGGCGAACTCGGCGTACCAGCGGTCCATCACGTAGCAACGATCCGGCTGCAACGAGCGTCTCAGGACCTGCTTCTCGTCGGTCTTGCCGCCGTTGAGCGCCGAGGTGACCTCGATCCGGACGGGCAGTTGACGATCGATCTCGAAGTGGGTGTGGAACCGCCAGCCGCAATGCGCCTGGCCGTTGCGATCACGGAGGTAAGCGGCCTCGGCCAGCGAGGCCAGGGTCTTGACCACGCTGGCGTCGACGGCAGTCAGCACCCGTCGGACAGACTCCTTACCGACGCCGCGGGAGGGCGGGACCTCGGCCCACAACTCGGCGATGATCCCCTCCAGCCGCTCCGGCTCGAGGATCTCGACCGCTTCGGATAGGGAGCCCAGGGAGGTCCGCGGGCAGCCGACCTTGCGGCGGACCTGCTCGAGGAGGCTGGCGGCTTGCAGGGCGCGGAAGGAGCGGAGGACCGGGTTGAGGAGGAACAGGAGGATCAAGGCGCAGTAATGGTCGAAGTGGAGCTTGCGATTGCCGGCCTTGTCGCGCTGACAGCCGACGTCGTGGAGCCGGTCGAAGAGGGGCAGGAGCTTGTCGAGATACTTGAGCCCCTGGAGTCTCGGTCCAGGGATCGGGCTGTCGGGCGGCTCCGCCATAAGAAGTCTCCGCCAGGATGGCAGTTACTTTGCCTGGCAGAGCCGATAGCGCAAATGCCGTGCCGAACAGGCGTGGTGTCACCGCATTTTTCTCGTGCTGAACGATCGAAGGAAAAGCATACCAGGTTGAGCCCGGGACCTGTCAATCCAAATCCTGGTCCCGTGGCCGCCGGGCAACTCCGGGCGTGACGGCGGGCACCGCGGCTGTTACCGGGGGGCGATGGCGGGTAGGATGGTGGCAGGGCCTTGCGCGGTCTCCGTGTGGATGGAGCGAGTCGACGACCATGAGAGATACGGTTCTCGTCATCCCGTGTTACAACGAGGCACGGCGATTGAATGTCAACGCGTTCGCGGAGTTGCGCGGCGGTGCGAATCGGTCCGGTTCCTCTTTGTCAACGACGGGAGCACCGACGGGACGCAGGACCTGCTCGAATCGATGGCGCGCACCGACCCCGACGCCTTCGGCGTCACGTCGCTGGAGCGGAACTCGGGCAAGGCCGAGGCGGTCCGACGGGGGATGCTCGACGCGGTCGCCGCGCGCGCCGTTTTCGCGGGATACTGGGACGCCGACCTGGCAACCCCCCTGGAAGCGTTTCCCGAGTTCCGGGCCGTGCTCGAGGTCAATCCGCGGCTCGAGCTGGTCCTGGGATCGCGGGTCCGCCTGCTGGGGCGCCACGTCACGCGCGACCCGCGTCGGCACTACCTGGGGCGGGTCTTCGCCACGTTCGCGTCGCTGGTCCTGGGCCTGGGCGTCTACGACACCCAGTGCGGCGCCAAGCTGTTCCGGGTGACTCCGGCCACGCGCGCCCTCTTCGCCGAGCCGTTTCGATCGTCCTGGATCTTCGATGTCGAGATCCTGGCGCGTCTGATCCGCCAGCGTCGCGGCCATGACCACGACGCGGACCTCGCTCCGGTCGCGGACGTCCTCTACGAGCTCCCTCTGAATCGATGGTGCGACGTGGACGGATCGAAGGTCAAGGGTCGCGATTTCGTGAAGGCCCCGCTCGAGCTCCTGGCGATTCACCGGGCCTATCTCCGACGGGGCTCCGGTTCCGGCTCCGGCAACGTCGGTCTCGCGTCCCGGGCGGATCGAGGGACCGAGGTCCGGGGCGCTCATGGCGGCATGGCCCAACCGACTCATCCTCCTCATTCGACGTGAGACGATGCTGCCCGAAGAATACGAGCGTCTGTTCCAGAATGAGGATCAGTACTGGTGGTACGTCAGCCGACGCGAGCTGGTCACGGGACTGATCGACCGTCTGCCGCTGGTTTCGAGGGGCGGCCGGGCCGTCCTTCTGGACGTGGGCTGCGGCACCGGGGCGACGACCGACGCCCTGCGACGCCACGGCACGGTCATCGGCGTCGATCCCTCGCCGCTGGCGCTCGAGGCGTGCACGCGACGCGCGCTGGCGAACCTGGTCCAGGGCACCGCCGAATCGCTCCCGATGAAGGACGGGGTGGTCGACGTGATCGTCGCCACCGACATCCTGGAGCACCTGGAGGATGACCGGGCGGCGCTCGCCGAGTTTTTTCGGGTGCTCAGGCCGGGCGGATACGCGGTCGTCACCGTCCCCGCGTATCGCTTCCTGTGGAGCGATCACGACCGGGCGCTGATGCACAAGCGGCGGTATGTTGCCGGCGAACTCCTGGAGCGGAGCCGCGACGCCGGGTTCCGGGTGGTCCAGGGAAGTTACGCGGTCTGCTTCCTCCTCCCGCTGGCGCTGGGACGCCTGCTCCGGAAAAGGTCCCGCGCGGACCAACCACCCCGGGCCCAGATCACGCCGGTACCCCGCTGGCTGAATACGCTCCTGATCCGCCTTCAGCGCGTCGAGGCCGCGATGGTCCGCCGGATGAGCCTTCCCTGGGGCCTCACCGTGCTGGCCGTCCTCCAGAAACCCGCGAGCCTGCCGTCGCCCTCCGACCCGGCCGGCGCAACGCGCCCCGTTGACCGGGTCAATATCACCGGCCTGCCTTCACCACCGGTGAAGCTCAGGGCCGATTTTCGTCTTTCCAATTGAGATATTTCGCGGCGCCTGCTACGCTGAAACCAGCGGGGCTGCCCCGGGATGAACACACGAGATTTTAGAATTCGCCAACGGCGCGGGGGGCAGGGGAGATGGCGATCCGGCCACGGGTAGCGCTCCTGGTGGAGTCGTCGCGAGCCTATGGCCGCGGGCTCCTGCACGGGATCGCGGAGTATGTGCGGCTGCATGGTCCGTGGTCGATTTACATGGCGGAGCGCGGGCTGGGCGATGCGCCGCCGGCGTGGCTGGCGGGGTGGCAAGGCGACGGGGTGATCGCCCGGATCGAGAACCGTGAGATGGCCAGGGCGATCGCCGCGCTCGGCCTGCCGACGGTGGACCTGCGGGGGCTGCTCTCCGGCCTGGATCTCCCCCTGATCTCGACCGACGACCGCGCGGTCGCGTACATGGCGGTCGATCACTTCCTGGAACGCGGGTTCCGCAACTTCGCGTTCTGCGGGTTCGCCAGCGCCGATTACTCCGAGAACCGCTCGCGGGCGTTTGCCGAGCGGGTCGAGGACGCGGGGTATGAGTGCCACGTGTACCAGCCGTCGCGAAAGCCGCAGCCGGCGGCCAACGGGTTCGAGACGATCGCCCTCGAGCAGTCGGGGCTGGTCGCCGAGACCGAGGTGGCGCGCTGGGTCGAGGCGCTTCCCAAGCCGGTCGGCCTGATGGCCTGTAACGATATCCGGGGCCAGCAGGTGCTCAACGCCTGCCGCGACGTCGGGTTGGCCGTCCCCGAGGAGGTCGCCGTTCTTGGGGTCGATAACGATGACGTGCTGTGCGACCTGTCGGACCCGACGCTTTCAAGCATCGTTCCCGATACCCGCGGGATCGGCGCCCAGGCCGCGGCCCTGCTCGAACGGATGATGAACGGCGAGCCCGCCCCCGCCGAGCCGACCCTGATTCCCCCCCTGGGCGTGGTCACCCGGCTCTCGACCGACGTCCTGGCGATCGAGGACCGGCTGCTGGCCCGCGCCGTCCGGTTCATCCGCGAGCACGCGTGCGAAGGGATCACCGTCGAGGACGTGCTGACGCACGTACCCCTGTCGCGGAGCGTGCTCGAGCGCCGGTTCGCCCGCCTCTTCGGCCACACGCCCAAGGCCGAGATCCTGCGCGCCCGGCTCGATCGGATCAAGCAGCTCCTGGCCGAGACCGAGATGCCGCTGAAGCAGATCGCCATCAAGGTGGGCTTCGAACACCCCGAATACCTCAATGTCATCTTCAAGGAACGAACCGGCCAGACGCCGGGTCAGTATCGCGCGGCCTTGCGGCAGGCGAAGTGACGTGAAGTGACGTGACATCATGTTTACATGATGTCTGGGCGGCTCGATCCGGGAAGACCCCGCCTATCCGGCCCGCTGGCGGCGCCGGGCCGCGTCGTCGAAATCATCGACGCAGCGCTTGTAGACATCGAGCATCCGGGCGAAATTGCGATCGGCGTTGAAGTAGCGCTCGGCCCTGCGGCGGCCGGCGGCGCCGAAACGAGCGCGCAGGGCCGGGCCGTCGACCAGGGATCGAACCGCCCGCGCGAGCGCGTCGGGATCGCCGGTGGGGACGACGTATCCGGTTTCCCCTTCATCGATCAGCTCGGGGATCGCGCCGGTGGCCGTCGAGACCACCGGCAGGCCGGACGCCATGGCCTCCAGGATGGCCGACGAGTTGCAGTCGCCGAGTGTGGGGAGCACGAAGAGATCGGCCTCGTCATAAAGCCGGCGGAGCTCGGGGCTGTTCGACGTCAGGCCGCGGTGGACCCGGATCGGTCCCTCCGAGGCGACGGCCTCCGCGCCCGGCCCGGTCACCAGGTCGAGCTCGCAATGCTCGGCCAGGCCCGACCGGAAGAGGTCGAGCAACATCGGCCCCCCCTTGCGCGGGAAGTCGCCGCCGACGAACAGGATCCGTAACGGCCGCGGGGTCGCGGGCGCCGGGGCCGGCGCCGGGGCGTTGTCGTCGCCGTTGGCCCGGGGTGCCGAGGGCCGCCACGCGCGGAGGTCCATCCCCAGCGGAATCACGCTGACCTTGGCCGGGTCGATGCCGTAATCCCGGATCACGCTGTCCGCGGCCCATTGACTGTAAACGATCAGCGCGCCGGCACTCTCGAAGATCCGCCGGTCCCACCGCAGCTTCACCAGGTCCATCGGGTTCAGGAACGACGCCGGCCGATGGTTGTAACTGCCCGCGATCCGATCCATGTTCACAGGAGTCGCATCCATCATCACAATGGTCGGCAGGCGACGCGCGAGCCCCAGGCTCAGGAGCGCCGCGCTCTGCGTGTTATAGACCAGGGCGTCGAGCCGCTCCTGGCGCAGGCAGCCCGTCACCATGTCGTGCGCCCGCAGGCTTGCCGTCAGCGCGTAATTGTTCCGGACCAGAGGGGTCCGCGCCGATCGATCGTCTTCCCAGGGACGTACCGGCATCCAGGCCGGATCAACGTCGGGTTGTTTGGAAATGAAATTTTTTAGATTCGTATAGGTTGTGTTGTGACCAAGGGTCGTCTCCATCACGAAGCCCAGGCGATAGATCATCAAGGTGCCTCTTGACATGGACCCCATGGGCAATGGGGACCCGGAAAGCCACTCCACTCGCGTCGTTCCGGCGCTCCCTGCCCTCGGGGCCGCGGCGGACCCGGCACATACTATCCTAACCGTTATTGTATGTATCTTGGCAATACCATCTGAGAGCAATTTCAAAAGAGAAGAAACACAAAATTTAAGATTTTGTTTTGTAAACTTTCAGACAGGATCGTTCCAAATCATGGATATGACACATTGCATCTAAGACTGCCAACATCAATGCATCCTCCCGGTTCGCAACGGGGCCGAGGCCGCGGGCCAGGGGCGCGAAGGCGGTGATTCGCGGGCGGAGAGGGATCGGGAGGTGACGAAGGCCGGGCGGTTCCGGCTTCGGTTCAGGTTCAGGCTCCGGGCTCAGCGGGCCGGATCGGGGCGAGAGCTGGCGGTGGGACTGGAGCTGGAGCTGGAACTGGAACTGGTGTCGGCCAGGCCGAAGAGGTGGCGGACGGCCGCGACCAGGGAATGCGCATGTGCGTGCGCGTGAGCCGCGGCCGGCTCGGGCTCGTGGGGAGACGACGCGGGAAGTGTCGGTAACGGGGTCGAGGCCACCGAGCGGAGCGCGGTCCGGGGGCGATGAAGCATCTGGTTCTGGACCCGCGAGACCATGTGCTCGATCGCCGCGCGGGCGTCGGGGTCGTGCGCCAGATCGGGCCGGGCGGCGAAGAGGGCGTCGAGCTCGCGCCGTCGGATCGCCTCGGCGTGGTCGCCAAGCTGACGGAGCACCACCCCGGTCGAGCGCTGATGACGCAGAAGCGCCACGCACGCGGCGGTCTCGTGCTCGATGATCGACAGAGCGGGGTCGATCCCCTTCTGGCGCTGGCGTCGGTTCTCGTCGGCCGCGGCGCGGAGGTCATCGACGTTGTAAAGCCAGACCTGGTCGAGCGTACCGATCCGCTCGTCGAAGTCGCGCGGGACGGCGATGTCGAGGATCAGGGCCAGCCGGTTGCGTCGGGCGCGCTGGACCCGCGCGTATTGCTCGAACGTGACGATCGGCTCATCGGCGGCGGTGGTGCTGACGACGAGGTCGGCCTCGATCAGGGCCTGGTTCAGGCGGTCGAACGGGTGCGCCTGGCCTCCGAATCGCTGGGCGGCGGCCTCGGCGCGTTCGAGATTCCGGTTCGTGACCAGGACCCGGCCCGGCCGAAGTTCCTGGAGGTGCCGCAACGTCAGGTCGCCCATTTTCCCCGCGCCGATGACGAGCACGGTCTTGTCGGCGAAGGTGTCGAAGATCTCCTTCGCCACGTCCACCGCCACGCTGGCCACCGAGAGCTTGCCGCGGTCCATCCCGGTCGCCTCGCGCACCTTCTTGCCCACGCGCAGGGCCTCGCGGAAGACCGTGTGCAGGATCGGCCCAACCGTCTGGCAAGCCACGGCGCTCTTGTACGCCTCGCGGACCTGGCCGAGGATCTGCCCCTCGCCCAGCACGAGGCTTTCGAGACTGGCCGCGACCCGGAACAGGTGCCCGACGGCGCCGTCGTCGTGGTAGCCGACCAGATGGGCGCGAAGGTCTCGGCCGACAGGCCGTGGAAGCCGGCCAGGAAATCGGTCAGGGCCGCCGCGTCGAGTGCCGGTGAATCGGTGCCCTCATCCGGCACGTCGCACGCGGCGTAAACCTCGACCCGGTTGCAGGTTGAGAGCATGACGAACTCGGCCCCGGGGAACGTGCCGGCGAGCTCGGCGAGGGCCCGGCTCGCCCTGGCCCCCTCGCACGCCAGCGCCTCGCGCACCGACGCCGGCGCCGAGCGGTGATCGACCCCCAGCGCCAGCAGCCTCACGAGGCCCTCCCCTGCGCGTGCGTGCCGGCTTGATGTCCGCGACCGTGGGCGGTGGGCAGGTTCAACACGTCAACGCCGACCCAGGTGAAGACCAGAAACGCGAACGCCAGGATGGTCAGGAGCATGACGCTCCGACCCCGCATCGACGGCCGGAACCGGGCATGCAGCAGCACGGCGAAGACCAGCCACATGAGCGCCGCCGAGACGACCTTGGGATCGCTCCAGCCGATCGACATCCGCGCGGCCCCGGGCCCATGCCGCGAGGCCACGTCCAGGACCACGCCGATGAACAGGCCAAAGGTCAGGAGTGGGAACGCCAGGGTGATCGCCCCCCGGTTCAACCGCTCGGATTGTTCGAGGCTCGGCAGCGCCAGCCCCAAAGGCGGGCGCCGCTTGTGCTTGAGCCGGCTCGCCTGCGCCAGGTACATGAGCCCCGCGGCGAACGCGACACAGGTGCTGACCGCCCCGGCCAGCAAGAAGATCCCATGCACCGCGCCCCAGAACGGCGTCACGCCCCCCCAGTCGCCCCAGTCCGACGTCCGGGCCGAGAATCGACCCGCCAGCAGCACCAACCCCAGGACCAGGGGAAGCACGAACAGGCTCACCGCCACCTGCCGTCCCGAGTGGATCATCAGATAGAGCCCGATCAGAGCCAGAATCCACGACAGGACCAGGAGCGACTCGAACGCCGTCGTCACGGGCAAGGCATGCCGCGCAGCGGCCAGGTTCGCCAGGTAAACCGTCTGGACCAGCCAGCCCAGCGTCGTCAGCCCCACCGTCAGATACCACCGCGGAGCCGCCGCCGCCCGCGTGACGAACCGGGCCAGCTCGCCGAGCAAGGCCAGGGCATACGTCCCCGCGAAACAGAGCACCTCCAGGCGCAACATTTCCCCAGGCTCCCTGTCTTGCCTAGCCTGAACCCGACCGGCCCCGACCGCCGACACGCTCGACCCGCTGGTTTATTGTAGTCTCGTGCCGTGCCGAAACCCAAGGGCGTAGCGCGGGTGTGGCGGGAGTGTTTTTGCTCCCACCGTTCCAGGTGACTGAGTTCCTGTCGTTCTCGGAGGGAGGGTCTCGTCTCTCGGTCCTGAGCCTCACTCGACACCATTCAATGCCTCGGGCCGTGCAGATCCAGGAATCAAACCCTTGTCTAACTCTCCGGGCCCGTGTAGCGTCTGAATCGATCGAAGCAACGGGACATTGCGGTTGGCCCCGTGAATCGGATCAGCTCGAAGCCGAACCGAAGCGAACCGATTCGACCTCTCGTCCGCGATCGAGCCGTCCGCCGCCGACACCCAGGAGGTGAACCTGTGAACCGACTTTCCGCCATCATCCTCACCTTCGCCGCGCTGCTGCTGCTGGCTCCGCCTGAAGCGTTGATGGCTATTGAAGCCCAACCCGCGAAGCCCAACATCGTTTACATCCTGGCGGATGATCTCGGCTACGGCGATGTGCAGGCCCTCAATCCGCGGCGGGGGCGAATCAGGACGCCGCATTTCGATAGCCTGGTGCCGCAGGGGATGACGTTTACCGACGCGCATAGCGGATCGTCCGTCTGCACGCCGACGCGCTATGGTCTGCTGACCGGTCGATACGCCTGGCGCACGCGGTTGCAGAACGGTGTGCTCGACGGCTATGTGACGCCGCTGATCGCGGCGGACAGGCTCACGGTGCCCGCGCTATTGCAGCAGCATGGCTATCATACGTCATGCATCGGCAAGTGGCATCTCGGTTTCACCATTGAAGGAGCCGACAAAAATGGAGGCAAGGGCAGGGGCAAGCTGGAAGGTGCGCCGATCGGCTCGATCACGCGCGACGGTCCGTTGACGCGCGGGTTTGACGAGTTCTTTGGTTTTCATCACGCCCGGATGATGAAGTCGGTCTTTACCAATGATCGGGTCAGCGAGTTCATCGAGCCGGTGGACATGCTGCCTCGGCTCACACAGCGCGCGACCGAACAGGTTGCGGAGCGCGCGAAAGCGGGGCGGCCGTTCTTCCTCTACTTCGCGATGAGCTCGCCGCACACGCCGATCGTGCCCTCGAAGCCGTGGCAGGGCAAGAGCGGGCTCGGCGACTACGGCGACTTCGTGATGGAGACGGACTGGGCCGTTGGCGAGGTGCTCGACGCGCTCGACAGGGCGGGCATCGCGAACAACACCCTGGTCATCGTCACCAGCGACAACGGCTGCTCGCCCCAGGCCGGCACGACCCGGCTCGAAAACCAGGGCCACTTCGCCAGCGCACAGTTTCGCGGCTACAAGGCCGACGTCTGGGACGGCGGGCATCGTGTCCCGTTCCTCGTCCGATGGCCGGGCAAGGTCAAGCCCGGCTCGCACTCGTCGCGGTTGATTTGCCACACCGACCTCATGGCGACCTGCGCCGAGATTCTTGCGCGAAGCTACCGGACAACGCGGGCGAGGACAGCGTGAGCATCCTGCCCGCGCTGCTGGGCAAGGACACCGGACCGCTGCACACCGCGGTGGTGCATCACAGCATCAACGGCCGATTCGCCATCCGGCAAGGAAGCTGGAAGCTTGAGCTTTGCCCCGGCAGCGGCGGCTGGGGAAAACCCGGCGATGCCGACGCAAAGGCGCAGGGTCTGCCCGCCGTGCAGCTTTACAATCTGAGCAGCGACATCGGCGAAACGACCAACCTGGAAGCGAAGCACCCGGAAGTCGTCGAGCGGCTGACGAGGACGCTCGAAAAAATGATCGACGACGGCCGCAGCACGCCCGGCCCGACCCAGGCCAACGATGCGAGGATCGTCGTCATGAAAGCCAACCCTCCCGCTCCGAAGGAATAACCGCATGAATCGAACCCTTGTCGTGCTCACGATCAGCTTGATCGCCCCGCTCGGACCGCTCCATGCGGAGGAAACCCTTGTTTATAAAACCGTGGGTGATCGGGCGCTGAAGCTGTTCATCGAGAAGCCCGCCGACTGGAAGGCCACGGACCGTCGGCCGGCGGTTGTGTTCTACTTTGGCGGAGGCTGGGTGGGGGGCTCGCCGGCCCAGTTCGCCAGGCAGAGCGCCTATCTCGCCACGCGCGGCCTGGTCGGAATCCGGGTCGAGTATCGCGTGATTCCCAGGAACAGCCAGGAACCGCCGACGATCTGCTGCGCCGATGCCAAATCAGCCATCCGCTACGTGCGATCGCATGCGTCGGAGCTGGGCATCGATCCCGGTCGCGTTGCCGGAGCGGGCGGTTCCGCGGGAGGGCATCTCGCGGCGTTCACGGCCCTGGTGAGCGGCCAGGATGATCCGCGGGACGACCTCTCGGTGTCGTGCAAACCCGATGCGCTGGTGCTCTTCAACCCGGTGTTCAACAATGGCCCCGGCCAGTGGGGACACGAGCGGGTCCGCGATCGATACCTCGAATTCTCGCCCGCTCATCACGTCACGAAGGACGCCCCGCCCACCATCGTGTTCCTGGGAGATTCGGACAAGCTCATCCCCGTGAGCGTCGTGCGCGACTTCGAGGCCGAGATGAAGAAGGCCGGCGCCCGTTGCGACGCACATATTTATCCCGGGGCCGGCCACGGCTTCTTCAATAAAGATCCTTACTTCACAGCATGTTTGATCGAGACCGACAGGTTCCTTGAATCACTCGGGTGGATTCAAGGGCCGCCGACCCTGAAGCTGACCTCACCGTAGCGAGGCGAAGCTCGGGCCACGGCAAGCCTCGGCTGGCCAAACGGCCCGGGTTTCCGGGGAACTTGCCTCAATAACTATCCGCGCTGATGACCTCGCCGCCGGCCATCGTCGAGATTCCCCACCAGGTCTGCGGGGAGACGCTGGTCTTGAGGAAGTGGACCGAGCCGTCAACGAAGCTCACGTTCACGCCGCCGGGATGGTTCGAGCTGGCGCCCACGAGGGTATAGTTGGGGTTGCCGGCGGTTCCCTGGAGCTCGCAGGCATTCAGGTTGGGGGTCATGAGGTGCGAGTAGCATCCCCCCTCGCTGCAATTATGGTTGGCCCACGTCCGCCCCTTGTCGTCATACAGCGGGGTGCTCGCGATCGTCGTCGCCTTGCATAAGCTCAGGTAGGTGAGAGGGGGGATGTAGGACTTGGTCAGCGCCATGGGGGCCGTGTAGGTGAGGCTCAGGCCCGGCTGCGGGTTGGTCATGTTCTTGCCCCGGATCCACTCGCTCCACATCGCGGTGTTCGACAGCCCGTCGGTGATGCTGGCGATGGTCACGGTCGGGCCGGTGGACGGCTGGCCGATCATGTAGGCGGGGCCGTCGAAGTGATTGCCGTTGTTGGTGTAGATCGTTCCGATGTTGTTGGGATAGCTGGTGTATCCCCAGTACCGTGCGCCGGTGACGCCGTTGGCGAAGGTTCGCAGCCCGGTCGGAATGTTGCCGTCGGATGGGCAGAGGAACGCGTTGACCATCGTGGTCGACGCGGTGTCGTCCTGACCCGTGGCCACCTGGGGAACGAACGCGAAGTTGAGCGAGTTATAGAGCGCCTGCTGCTCGAGGAAGGGAAGGACCCGCGCCTTCATGCCGAAGGCGCCTTGCAGGAGGGCCGTATTATAGGTGTCGCCCGTGGGGGGCAGCGCGCCGTTGGAGCTCTCGTAGTTCATCACGGCCAGGCCAAGCTGCTTGAGATTGTTGACGCACTGGCTCCGACGGGCCGCTTCGCGCGCCGCCTGCACGGCGGGCAACAGCAGGGCGATCAACACGGCGATGATCGCGATCACGACCAGGAGTTCGATCAGGGTGAAACCGCGTTGTCGATGTACCGTCCTCATGGATCGACGTCACTTTCTGAAATCGGGGGAGAGAAGCGGATGAGGGACCGTTTCCAACGGGCCGATGCGCAGGACGATTCGGGCGTTCCCGGGCTGGGAGGTTGTCGGCGGATCGCCTGGTTCCGGGGCGGTTCCCGACGCCGACGCTCCTCCGCGAGATCGCGGCGGACTCCGCAAAATTGATGGGCTCGAATGACGCCATTGTAATCCACGCCTCGGAGAGATTTATGGGATTTTGCGTATTTTTTCTACAATATTTCACCGCGCTCCCGATCCACCTGCCGACCCTCCGGCCCAGGGAACCCGAACACCGCGTCCGCGCCCGCGTCGATCGGCATGGCCGCGCCTGCTTCCGGGCCATCGTGTCGCGATCGCGGTGGAATCGCGCGGTCCCAAAATCCGCGACATTCGGTCAAATTGTTTTCCAATTTTGGCCGTCTGCGGGCACTTCTTTGATTAGGGACCGAGGAAGCCTCGTGCCTGGTGTGCGATCGGAGCGGATCGGACGCCGGTTTCGGGCGGCTCGATCGATCTCGATCTCGATTTCCATCTCCATCTCCATCTCCAACGGTGGCGAGGGAGGGTCCCGGTACGCGACCGCGCGTGGAACGAAGCAAGGTTCCCCCGGAGATCGATGAGGAACGGCATGCGGATGGACCAAGTCCGGGAGTCCTGGATCCCACGCGAGACCCTGCTGCTTGCCGACCTGCGCGAAGATGATTTCGAAAGGCCATGCCTTTCTTCCCCGGTTTCTCCAGGTCGAACGGCGGATCTTCGTCTACATCCTGACCCTGGTTCCCGACCGATCGGAGGCGGAGGATCTGCTCCAGGAAACCAGCCTGGTGATGTGGGAGAAGTTCAACCGCCATGCTCCACCCGACGACATGCTGGCGTGGGGGTGCCGGATCGCCTATCACCAGGTCCAGCACCATCGGCGCAACTGGCGGCGTCAGATCCGGTTAAGCGAGCTGCTGATCGAACGGCTGGCGGCGTCGGTGCGCGAGCGGTCCGAAGCCCTGCGGCTCGAGCGGCGGAGCGAGCTGCTGGTCGCGTGCCTGGAGAAGCTCCCCGCGCGAACGCGAGCTCCTGGCCGAGCGGCTCAAGGACGGCGCGACGACGCAATCGACCGCCGAGCGGCTGGGACGATCGGTCGACGCGGTGTACAAGACGATGGCGAAGATCCGGCAAACCCTGACCGATTGTGTCGCGCGGCAACTTGATAGGGAGCAAGGGACATGAACGGCGCCGGCGGCCCGCGAGACGAGCTCGATGTCCTGATCCACGCCCTCTGCGAAGGATCGATGACGTCCGAACAGCTCACCCAGCTCGAAGGCCTGATCCTTTCCGACCCGGACGCCGAGGCACGATACCTCATCGCCATGAACCTTCAGGCCGATCTGGTCCGATCCTTCGGCGAGGCTCCGCGGCCGATCGCCCTGAGTCCGGCGGAGGCGGAGGCCCGCCCGAGGCATCCCCGCCGGCGTCGGCTCGCCGCGACACTCGTGATCGGTGCGGCGGCGTCGATCGCGTTAACGGCGATGGCGACCCACTTCCTGAGACCGGGAGCGGCCCGAAGGCCGTTCGGCGGGGCCCCCGCTCGTCGCGGTCCCGCCGAGCCGGTCGTGGCCGAGGCCACCCACGACAGCATCGCGGTCGTGACGCAGGTCTTGCGCGCCTCCTGGGACGAGACCGGCCTGGTCGGCCGGCCGGGTACGCCGCTGCCGGCGGGCCGGCTCAAGCTCCGGGCCGGCCTGGCGCGGGTCGAGTTTTACCGCGGCGCCGTCGTCATCCTGGAAGGACCGGCCGAGCTCGAGCTGATCTCGGCCAGCCGCGCCTTCTGCCACCATGGCAAGCTTCGCGCCCAGGTTCCCAGACACGCTCACGGCTTCACCATCGAGTCGCCCGGCCTCGACCTGATCGACCTGGGGACCGAGTTCGGCATGACCGTGGGCGAGCGGACCGAGGTCCGCGTCTTCGACGGCGTGGTCGAGCTCCAGGAACACGGTCCCGGCCGCGCGACATCCGCCCGCCAACGGTTGACGACCGGCGCCGACATCGACATCGACGAGACCGGCACCCGCCATCCGATCGACAAGCCGGGCCGATACGTCTCCGCCACCGAGCTGGCCGCTCGCGCCACGGCCGAAGCCGCCCGCAGGCTGAGCGACTGGCGCCGCGCCAGCGAGGCCCTGCGCAGCGATCCCAGCCTGGTCGCCTATTACACCTTCGAGCCCGAAGATGCCGGCCGGGACGGGAATCCTACCCTGTCCGACCAGGCGCGAAACGACGGTGCGCGGAACGACGCCACCATCATCGGCTGCCGGTGGGCGACCGGCCGGTGGACCGGCAAGGGCGCGCTCGAATTTCGGCGCGTCAGCGATCGAGTCCGGGTCAATATCCCCGGTGAATTCGAGGCGCTCACCTTGATGGCCTGGGTCCGGCTCGACGGGCTCGACAACCCGTTCAACTCGCTGCTCATGTCCGACTCGTCCAATCCGAGCGAGATCCACTGGCAGATCGAGAAGCGGGGAACCATCAAGCTCGGAATCCAGTGCACCCCCGGCGGGAAATATCCCGGACCCGTCGTCTTCCAGCCCGATCGGAAGAATCAGTGGGTCCATCTCGCCGTCGTCTACGACCAGGACAGCGAGACCGTCACGCATTACGTCAACGGCCAGGCCATGGCTTCCCTTCCCCTCAAGCCGAAGATCCGGCTTCGCATCAACGACGCCGAGATCGGCAACTGGACACTGGGGGCGGCATTGACTGGCCAGCCGATTCGCAACCTCAACGGCGCGATCGACGAGTTTGTCATCCTCTCGCGCCCTCTTGCGCCCGAAGAAGTCCTGCGCACGTCTCCGCCGGCTTACCCCGGATTTGATCGCGGAATTTGTGGATTCCCTGGCACAGAGCGCGGCTTCGCTTTGATCGCCTCCTGATCGTGACTGTGACTTTCTTGATCCTCATCCCTCGCCCATCCTCCCCTGGAGGTCGCCGATGCACGCCCCTGATTTCAAGAATGAAAGAATTCGTGGATTTACCCTGATCGAGCTGCTGGTCGTCATCGCCATCATCGCGGTCCTGATCGCCCTGCTGTTGCCCGCGGTCCAGGCGGCGCGCGAGGCGGCGCGGCGAAGCCAGTGCGTCAACAACCTCAAGCAGATGGGGCTGGCCGTGATGAACTACGAGAGCTCCAACGGTTCGCTCCCCCCCTCCGCGGTCCTCCAGGGCGGAACTCCGCCCCTGGGCACGTTCGGCATGAAGGCACGGATTCTCCCCTTCATCGAGAACTCGACGATGTTCAACGTCCTGAACTTCTCGTTCCAGCCCACGGCCGGCCAGAACGAGACCGTCTTCACGGCGCAGATCAACACCTTCAACTGCCCCTCCGACGGCAACGTTCCCAGCTCGAGCTATACCATGGCCAACGGAACGGGCACACGATTGTACGGATATACCAGCTATCCTAACAACATCGGTATCATTTACACAAATAATGGCGGCGTTTTCGATGGCCCCGCCTATATGCTCGAGGTGCCGACGCTCGGCCCACCCGTGACCCTGGCCGCCGTCACCGACGGAACCTCCAACACGGTGATCTGGAGCGAGTGGGTGCGGGGCAACAACGGCAACGCGTCGCCCGGCATCTCACAGATCTACGTCATGGCCATGGCGCAGCCGGCGACGAATACCTACGTCTACCCGTTGACGTACCTGACGTCCTGCAAAGCTTCAACAAAACTTTATTTGAGTAATTACAAGGGGCAGAACTGGATCAACCATTTCTGCGGCAACGGGGGCGGCTATTCCCACATCATGACCCCGAACCTCAATGCCTGCGATTTCAATACCAATCAGCACAACCCCCAGATCACGGCCATCGGCGCCAGCTCGAACCATCCCGGGGGCGTGAACGTGGGGTTCCTGGACGGTTCGGTCCGGTTCCTCAAGAATTCGGTCAACCCGATCACCTGGTGGGCGCTGGCGACCAAGGCCGGCGGCGAGGTGATCAGCGCCGATAGCTATTGAATCGCGGGTCGATCCCGATCCTCGACCTCAGGGTTCGGACGGATTCAGGACGGCCCGGATGTGCGGCGATTCCAGGAGCGGATCGTGGTAGGTCCGCGCGTAGAGCGCCAGTCTCGCGCCAGCCGGCGGATCGTCTCCCGCTGGGAGGGATCGGAAAACAGGTTGGTCATCTCGTGCGGGTCCGCCTCGAGGTCGAACAGGGCGGGCCCGGCGGTCTCGGCGTCGGCGTCCACGACGACGAGTTTGTAGCGTCGGCTGAAGGCGCCCAGCCAGGCGGCTTCCCGCCCCAGAGGACCGAGTCGAACCTTCCCGCTGGCAAGACGGCCGTAACGCACGAAGGTCACGTCCTTCCAGGAGGAGTCCTGGACGTTGGGATCAGAAAAAGGAGGGCGGAAGAGGACCGAGGCATCGCGTCCCTCGTCCAGCTTGCGGGCGGGGTCGTCCTTGGCGATGCCGAGCAGTGTGAGGATCGTCGGCTTGAAATCGACGGTGCCGAGGGCCTGACGTACAACCGTCCCCGGTTTGACGACCCCTGGCGCATGGAGCACAAACGGGATGCGGGCCGATGCTTCGAGCGGGACCTCCTTGTCGTAGCGCCCGTGCTCGCCGCACAGGTCGCCATGGTCGGAGGTGAAGACGATGAAGGTGCGCTCGAGCACCCCCGCCGCGCAGAGCGCATCGAGGATCTTGCCCACGTTGTCGTCGACGCATTTGACCATGCCGAAGTAGCGGGCCATCTCGTCCACGTCGAAGGGGTCAGGCCGGACCGACGCGTAGGGAGGCAGGTCCTTGCCCGTTGACTGTGCCGAACGGGGCTGCTGGAAGGCCACCCCCGCGAACATCGTGTCGTAAGGAACGCGGACCGTGTTGGGCCCGTGCGGGTCGGGAATGCTGACCATGTAGCAGAACGGACCATCCTTGTGCGCGTTGATGAACGCGACGGCGCGATCGGCGAGGAAGTCGGTGGCGAACGACTTCGCATCGGCGCCCGCGAGGTCGTAGTTGGGCGTGCCCTTGGCGTCGACGGTGGCGACGCGGGGGCCTTCGGCGGTCTCGGCCAGCTTCTTCCAGTGGCCGCGGTTGAACATGTAGCGGTTGTCCTCGAAGCCGAACTTGCGATCAGGGGCCCACTGGGGCCATCCATCGCCGTCGAGGTGCCACTTGCCGGCGTATCCGGTGGCGTATCCGTGGCGGCGGAGGGCCTCGGCGAAGGTGATCACGTCGTCGCGGAGGAGGTCATTGTTGCCGAGGGTTCCGGCGTTCTGGGGGTAACGGCCCGAGACCAGCGAGGCGCGCGACGGCGTGCACAGCGGCGATGTCGCGTAATATCGGTCGCAGATCGCCCCGTTCTGTGCCAGCCAGTCGATATTCGGGGTGGCGACGGCGACCCCCTCGCCCCAGATGAAAGCCTGGTCCGCGGGCAACAGCGCGCGATAGCAGCCGAGCGTGCGGAAGTTGTGCTCGTCCGTGTGGATCACGACGAGGTTCGGCCGATCGACGGCCCCGAGGGCCTGCTCTCCCACGATGGCGCCGGCCAGCAAGCCGAGCGCCCCGACCAGGGCGGAAAGACACTTCATGGCAGTCACTCTCCGTACGGGAAAGGAACGACCGGGGAGGGAAAATTCAGGATGGGAGCCTTCTCGAAAACTGTACCAGAGCCGATTGGCTTGGGAAAGCAGCGCGGGCTCCGAAGGCAGGGTGCCGGACAAGGTCCTGGCTTCTCTGTCGTCTCCCCACCAAGGCCCCCTTCAAGGGCGTAGCCCCGACCTGCCCCCCGGACCGACGCGCCGACGACGGACGACCTGCGTGCGGGGCTCAATTACGCAACGAGATCGACGACGACGACAACGACGGCCGGAGGGCAGGCCGGGGCCGACTGCCTTGAATTTCCGCTTGACTCAGATCAGCTCACTTCAGGTACTTCTCCGGGTTGGCCCGCACCTTCTTGACGCACCCCTGGCAGCAGAGGAACACTTTCTTGTTGCCCTGGCTGATCTTGATCGGCGTGCCCATCGACCCGAGCGAGCCGCCCGAGATCTTGCACACCTTCTGCTGGTTGATCGCCGCCTGGTCGGCGGCCGTCGCCTTGGCTACCGTCAAGGGCTCGGCCGCCGCCATCAGCAGACCGACCGCGCCGAGGGCCATGACTCCCATAAAGTCTTTCAATCGCATGAGCATCTCCTTTCAAAAAACAGGACCAAACGAAACTCTTGTAGGGCAGGGCTTCAGCCTGCCCTGCAAGAACAACGAAACGTCAAGAAACCGTTCGCTCACTTCCGGGGCGTCAGGGCCATGCCGCAGATCGGGCATGACCCCGGCGTCGCGCTGGCAACATTCGGGTGCATCGTGCAGGTGTAACGACTCGCCGCGGGCTTGGCGGCGGAGGCGGCCGGTGCCGGTGCGTAAGCAGGTGTGAGCGCCATGTTCATCGCCGGCATGGCCATGCCCGGCATGGACATTCCCGCGATGTTCATATTGCATCCGCCGCCGCAGCCGGCGGCAGGGGCGGAGTAGGACCGGCCGAACCGGAAACCGCCGTAGCCACCGCCGCCGCAACCAGCGTGGGACGTCGTGGCGACGACCCACACCGTGCTCAGCGCCAGCACAGTCGCCACCGTCCGCTTGATCCCGCCGTGCCGCATTTCAAGTTCCTCAGGGGAGTTAAATCTTGCCTTTGAAATTCAAACAGACGCCGTCCTATCGAGTGACCGGGATGTCGTGCCTCTCGGTCGGAAGGCCATTGGGGCTGGGGGTGGTGGCCACGGCCGCGTGAGGACCGGCCGGTCCAACGCCCCCGCGATGAAGCTGGCGCCATCGCCCTTTCTGGACGGCGAAGTAGAGGACGGGCAGGAAGACGTCGATCACCTCGTCGGCGATCAGCAGGCCGCCCAGCACCGGCGCGGCCATCGGCCGGATGACCTCGGCGCCGACGCCGGTGGCCCAGAGCATCGGCGCGATCGAGATGATCGCCGCCCCCTCGGTCAGCAGCTTGGGCCGGAGCCGGTGGACGGCCCCTTCGAGGATCGCCTGGCGCAGCTCGGCGATCGAGCCGATCCGCTCCAGGCCCCCGCGCTCGTCGATCGCCTCGCGGAGGTAGACGAGCATCACGACGCCCGTCTCGACCGCCATGCCGAAGCAGGCGATGTAGCCGACCTGCACCGCCACGCTGAACTGGAAGCCGAAGAGCCACTGGAAGATCGCCCCGCCGGCCAGTGCCCCCAGCACGCTGGTCATCATCAGAAAGGCATCGATCCAGCTCTTGTGCGTCAGGTAGAGGATCAGCACGATCATGGCGATCACCGCCGGGAAGACGAGCCGGAGGGTCTTCTGGGCCCGGACCTGGTGCTCGAACGTGCCCGACCATTCGAGGTACATGCCCGGCGGGAAGCTTGACCTTCTCGGCCACGACCCGCTGCGCCTCCTCGACGAAGCCGACCTCGTCGCGGTCGCGGACGTTGAGCTGGATGTAGGCGCGCAAGCAGGCCGTTCTCGCTCTTGATCATCGACGGCCCCTCGACCACCCGGATCGTCGGCCAGCGCGGCCAGGGGGATCTGGAGCGGCTTGGCCGGTCTCGTCGAGCCGACGGGCGTCGAGGCTGCCCATGCTCGCCATCCCGCCCATGCCGCCGATGAGCCACCGGCGTCCATGCCGCCACTCATCGCTCGGGCCGAGACGAGGATGCGCTTGAGCGACTCGACGTCGTCGCGGTAGTCGCGGGCGTAGCGGACGCGGACCGGGTAGCGCTCGCGGCCCTCGACGGTCATCGTCAGCGGGCTGGCCGCCCATCGCGACCTCGACGACGTCCTGGATGTCGCCGACGCTGATGCCGTAGCGGGCCGCCTTCTTGCGGTCGATCTTGATCTCGACGTAGCCCTTGCCGATGATCTGGTCGGGGAAGACGTCCGCCGCGCCGCGGACGCCGCGGAGCACGCCGGCGATCTCCTGGCTGACGCGCTGGATCTCGTCGAGCTTCGAGCCGAAGACCTTCACCGCCACCGGCAGCCGGACGCCGGTCGAGAGCATCTCGATCCGGTTGGCGATCGGCTGGGTGAAGCTGTTGCCCCAGCCGGGCATCTGCAAGGCCGTGCTCATCTCCTCGACCAGGTCGTTCTTCGTCTTCTTCCAGAGCAGGAGCCTGTCGGCGAACGGCTTGTCGAGCGCCGCGCGGATGGCCGTGAAGCTCGCCCGGTGTCGCGCTCGCGTGCGTCGAGCTTGCGGTCGCTGGCCGAGCGTCGATCAGCTCCTCGAGCGCCGCCCAGTTCGGCGGCGCCGACGGCGCGGTCGAAGAGCTCCCAGTTGAGCGACTTCATCCGCTCCTCGAGCCGGTGCTCGTGGCCGGCGTCGAGGTGCTCGGCGATCCGGGTGAACAGGGTCGGGCTTGGCGAAGCCGAGCACGTCGCCGGCGACTTCGGCGGCCTCGCTCCAGCGGGGTCGGCGGCGGGCTCGAGCAGGTCGGGCCGGTCGCGGAGGACGCCCAGCGCCGACCAGCCGCTGCGCGGCGTCGTTGACCAGCTCGGTCACGTCGTCGGGCAGGACCTCGGACGGCGAGCCGGTCGCCGTAGGTCTTCGCCAGCGTCTCGATCAGCGCCTGCGCGCTCGTCGGCGTCGGCTTGCGGGCGACGGCGGCCGGTGCGACGCGGCCGAGCAGGGCGTCGATCGCCTCGCCGACCAGAGCCCGGCCCAGCTCCGGGCGGAACTCGGCGAGCCGGCGCGCTGCCAGGTCGCGGAGGGTCTCGTCGACCCTGGCTCGCGACGGTCATCGCCGCCTCGTTGACCAGGCCGTCGCGCTCCTCGGCCGGGGACGGGCGCGCAGCAGACCCTTCGCGCTCCAGAGCGTCGAGCGCCGCGCGCGTCTGGGCCAGCGGCGTCCTCGAACCGGAGCTTCCGCTTGGGCCAGACCGTCGTGGTCGCGGAGGTTGACGACCGTCTCGACCATGTCCAGCGGCGCCGGGTCGGTCGGCGTCTCGGCCCGGCCCGCCTTGCCGACGACCTGCCAGACCTCGGGGAAACCGCGCAGCACCGCGTCGCGGACCCGCAGGTCGTCGCCCGACCTCGGCGATCGACGCCCGCGGCACGGTGGTCGGCATGTCCATGATCGACCCTTCGTCCAGGTCGGGCATGAACTCGCGCCCGAGCTTCGTCGAGGCGACGTAGCCCAGGCCGAGGATGATCGACGAACAGCCAGCAGACCAGGGTCGTCCGGTCCATCAGCCACGAGAGCATCGGCTTGAAGATCGCGATCATCGTCCGGACCAGCCAGTTCTCGTCCTCCGACTTGATCCGCCCCTTGAGGAAGATCGGGATCAGGGCCGGCACCAGCGTGATCGACAGCAGCGCCACGCCGACCAGGGCGAACGTCTTGGTGAAGGCCAGCGGGTGGAACATCTTCCCCTCGCGGCCCGAGAGGGCGAAGACCGGCAGGAACGACAGGATCGTGATCAGGACCGAGAAGAAGATCGGCCGGCCGACCGTCCGGCACGCCTGGATGACGATCTCGGTGGTATCGCCCCGTGATCGGCTCGTGGCCGAAGTGGCGGGTCAGGTGGTGCGCGGCGTTCTCGCCCATGACGACCGCCTGGTCGATCAGGATGCCGACACTGATCGAGATCCCCGCCAGGCTCATGATGTTCGACGACATGCCGAAGAGCCGCATCATCAGGAAGCTGAACAGGATCGCCATCGGCAGCGTGACCGCGACGACGAAGGCGTTGCCGATGTGGCCCATCACCAGCAGGATCGCGATCGTGCAGACGATCAGCTCCTCCTTGACGGTGCCGCTGACGGTCTCGAGCGCCTTGTGGATCAGCGGCGTGCGGTCGTAGAACGGGACGATCCGCACGCCCTGGCCGGCAGCCCGGCCTGGAGGGCGGTGATCTTCTCCTTGATCCGCCGGGTGACCTCCAGCGGGTTCTCGCCGTAGCGCATCAGGACGACGCCGCCGACGGCCTCCTTGCCGTCCTTCTCCAGCACGCTCCGGCGGAACGCCGGGCCGACCTGGACGGCGCCCAGGTTGCCGACGTAGATCGGCGTGCCGTCCGCGCTGGGTGACGACGGTGCTCGCGGATGTCGTCGGAGGTTCTCGATCCAGCCGACCGAGCGGATCAGGTACTCGGCGTTCCCCTGGTGGATGACCCGGCCGCCGACGGACGAGTTCGAGCGGGCGACGGCCGAATAGACCTCGCCCAGGCTGATGCCGTAGGCGCGGAGCTTGTTCGGGTCGAGGTCGATCTGGTACTCCTTGGGGCGCCGCCGACGCTGGCGACCTCGGCCACGCCGGGCACGCTGTTGAGCTGGTAGCGGACGTACCAGTCCTGGATCGACCGCAGCTCGCTCGAGGTCCTTGCCGTCGCCCTCGACGGTGTACCAGAAGATCTGGCCCACGGCCGTGGCGTCGGGGGCCATGTAGGGGGTCACGCCCGGCGGCAGGAACGTCGAGGCGATCGCGAGCTTCTCCTGCACCCGCTGGCGGGCGAAGTAGTAGTCGGTCGCGTCGTCGAAGATGATCGTGATCATCGAGAAGTTGAACTCGCTCGACGACCGCACCACCTTCACCCCGGCCAGCCCCTGGAGGTTGACCGAGAGCGGGATAGGTGACCTGGTCCTCGATCTCCTGGGGGCTGCGGCCCATCCAGTCGGTGAAGACGATCACCTGGTTCTCGGAGAGGTCGGGGATCGCGTCGACCGGCATCGTCATCATGGCGCGGAAGCCCGCGACCGCCGAGCGCCAGCGAGGCCAGGATGACGAGATAGCGGTTGCGGATCGACCACTCGATGATGGATTCGATCATGGCGATCGTGCTCCCTCTGTCCGTGTCGCCTGCACGTGTCGGCGCGATCGGGTCGGCCGACGGCGCCGCGGCGGACTTGGCGGCGGGCTTGTCGGCGGCGTCGCCGCGCGTCGCCGGGATTGATCCGGCTCTCGGCGTCGATCAGGAACGCGCCGCGCGGCCGCCACCTTCTCGCCGGGGGCGAGCCCTTCGAGCACCGGGAAGCGGTCGCCCGAGCGGGGGCCGAGGACGACCTCGCGGCCCTCGAAGACGCCCGGCTCGGTCTCGACGTAGACGATCTTGCGCGTGCCGGTGTCGATGACCGCCGATCTCGGGCACGCTGAGCACCTCGTCCCGGGGCGGCCGGGGCGCAGCCGGGCCAGGTACTTGGCGGGTTGGCCTTCAGCTTGGGCGGGCAGGCGTCGCAGCAGGTCCAGACCTTCCGGCCCTCGACCTCGACCGGGATCGGGTCGCCCATCGAGCCGAGCTTCGCGCCGGTGACCGGGCAGGTCTTCTGCTCGGCGACGGTCAGGCTCAGGCTCGCCCGTCGGATCGGCATCGGTCGGCCGTCTTGCCGGGCGAGCCGGTCGCGGAACATGGGCGTCTCGGCCACCGGGGTCTTCAGCGTCACCGTGGCGAACATGCCGGGCCGGAGCCGGTGCCCGGGGTTGTCCAGGTCGTAGCGGACCTCGACGGTGCGGGTCGCCGGGTCGAGGTGCGGCTGGATGAACGCGACCTTGCCCGGGAACGTCTGGCCGGGGAACGCCTCGACCGTCGCCTCGACCGACTGCCCGACGTGGACCAGGCCGATCTGATCCTCGTAGACCTGGGCCTTGACCCAGACGGTGTGCAGGTCGGCGATCTCGAACATCGGCTGCCCTTCCGGGACATACTGCCCCTCGACGACGTTTTTCTTGAGCACGTGGCCGCCGATCGGCGAGAGGATCGGGACCTTGAAGTCGGCCTTGCCCTTCTTGAGGATCTCGTCGATCTGGGCCTGGGTCATCCCCCAGAGCTTGAGCTTCTCGGCCGCCAGGCGAGTCAACTCCTGCGGATCGCCCAGCACCGAGCGCGCCAGCGACGATTGCACCCGGCTCGCGCTCGTGGCGCCGACGACGCGCCAGGAGCAGCTCCTGGATCGCCTGGTACAGCTCGGGGCTGTACAGCTCGGCCAGGGTCTCACCCGCCGCGACGTCCATGCCGGTGAAGTTGACATAGAGCTTCTCGACCCGCGCCATCCCCGGCACCTTCGAGGCGATATGGGCCAGCCGCCGCTCGTCGAACTCGACGAAGCCGACGGTGGTCAGGGTCTCGGTCAGCGGGGCGTACGCCACCTCGGCGGTCTTGATCCCCGCCTGCTTGACCCGGAACGGCGCGAGCTGAACGCGGGCCGTGACCCCCTCGGGCAGCACCTCCTTCTCCCCCTTCTTCCGCTTGGCCAGCGGCATGCCGCAGATCGGGCACGTGCCCGGCTCGTCACGCACGACCTGCGGGATGCATCGGGCAGTAGATACTCGATGCCGGAGACGCCGCCGCTGCCGCATGCTGGTGTGGTCAGCCGCGGGCCGCATCCACTTGTCGTAGCGATTCCAGAGCGTATCCCAGTAGGCGAAGACCAGCCCGGTCACGCGCCATCAGGGCGATGAACCGGAGCCGCAGCTCGACGACCTTGACGACCAGGCGGAACTTCTGCCAGCGGGTCATCGACGATGGCTCCCGCATCGTTTCCTGCGGGGACATGGACATGGGCATGGGGGGACCGGACCTTTCGCGCCCGTTGCGACCCGCCATGTCAAGGCGCGACCGAGGGCGTACGGATTCGGCAATCGACGGATCGGAATGAGTGCCTGGTGTTGATCTGAGGCGACAGCGGCGATTCGACTACGGTCGGGATTTTCGCAAGCCGACGGAAGCCGCGCGCGGGCCAGCCGCAAAGAAAGGGGGACGCGTCAAATCAGGATCCGGCTATTGCGAAGGTAGAGAGGCGCAGGGGGTAGGATGGATTCGAGCTGGGAACGGGTGGCGAGCCGGGTCGAGACGACCGGCAGGATGACCGCGACAGGGCTGGCAGTCGGCCCGGTGCGGCCGGAATGGTCGCGGTCTTCGGAGGAGCTCGATCCCGGTGTGCTTTCCCGATGCGGCACCGCCGGCTCGCCAGCGCGGCACAAGCAGGTACCGGTCGCTGGTTGAGCCTCGCTCGAAGCGACGGCGATCAAGGCCGGTCCGGCAGAGTGCTCACCGGCCGGCGGCTCGGCCGCCTTCCGCTCGCAGCAGCACGTCAACGCGTCGTGCATGACGCAGCAACAACCATCGCGCCGCATCTGACTGGCGGTGGAGGCGATCGCCGACGTTCCCCCCAGCGACACCATCCCCGCCATCGCCGCAAGGACGATCAGCAGAAGCCGGGTGTGAGAGCGGAGCGCGTCCATCGGATCGAATCCTGACCGAGGCCCTGAAACGCTGGGACCTTTGACACCATCACCGGAATCTTAGGCGCGGGGCTCAAATTTGACAAGCCGAAGCCGCGGCAGACGCTGGCTCGAAACAACCTGAAGCCTCTGGGGTTGCGATCAGCCGTCGCGAGCCGGGGTGTCCAGCATCCGCCGGGCCTTCTCCAGCTCGTCGATGAGAAGCTGCTCATCGGGAAGCGCCGTGCGGTATTCCGCGGTAAGAACCTTGTTGGGAAGCGTGTCGAGGGCATAGTGAACCATGGCCTGGTCCTGCTGGGTGCAGAGAATGACGCCGACCGGAGGATTCTCGTCGGGCCGGGTCCAGTGCTCCTGGGCATAGCTCAGGTAAAGGTGCATCTGGCCGGCGTCGGCGTGAGTGAACTTGCCAAGCTTCAACTCGACGATGACCAGGCAGCGCAGCCGCCGATGATAAAAGAGCAGATCGATGCGATACCATTCATCACCGATGCGGAGCCGCTTCTGCCGCCCCAGAAAGGCAAAGTCGCCACCAAGCTCCAGGAGAAACGTTTCCAGGTTGAGGATCAGGGCCTCTTCCAGCTCCGTTTCCGAATACTCATCCTTCAATCCCAGGAACTCAAGGACCAGCGGATCCTTGATCTCTTCCTCGGGCGTCAGGAGCTCACCCGGCTTCGGCTTCGCGCCCTTGCGGAGCATCGCCGCCTTGTCTCGCGACGCGAGCGTTCGCTCATAGAACAACGTTGTGATCTGCCGTTCAAGCTGCCGGACCGTCCAGCCGTTGCGCAGGGCTTCGGTCTCATAAAACGCTCGGGCTTCTGGTTTTTCGACCTTCAGAAGCTGGATGTAGTGCGACCAGGGCAAGGGAAAGCTACGGGCGAGGTCGGGGAGGGCCGGAGGATCCAATTTTCCAGACGCCGTCTGGAAAATGTTGCGATAGGCGAGATAGAAACCTCGCATCTTGTAAAGATTGCTCTTGCCGAAGCCACGTCCAAAACGCCGAGTAAGGTCTTCGGCCAGCCGGACTACCAAAACGGCACCGTAGTCGGCTTGTTCCTCTCCCGACTGTTCGAATTCCACAATCCTCCGACCAATTTCCCAGTACGTTGCCGTCATGATCGCGTTGACCGCGCGGGCCGTCCCTCGACGGGCAGACTCCAGCAGTCCGACCATTGCGGCGAGAATGTTTTCGTAGCTGGGAAGGGTCGAAGGCGGAACAGGTACGGGCGCCTCGGTTCGAGCTTTCGAGCGGCTCACAACGATTTCTCCCTGGGATCGAATCATCAACTCCACCAGTATACCCTCAAATGGGATCGGCCGATCGCGACGAATCGCCGCTCATCTCGCCTTGACGCCAGAACCCCACCTGCTAAATTCCAAAAACCAAATTTGAAAAACCGAATTCAACCCCGGGAGGGAGCAATTCATCTCATGGGTCGACCGGCGGCGAAGGAATTGACCGAGCGGGAGCTCGAGGTGATGCAGGTCTTCTGGAAGCTCGGCGAGCTGACGGCGGCCGAGGCGCGGGACCGGCTGGCGGAGGCGAACCCCGAGCTGGACCGAAATTATGTCACGATCGCGAACCTGGTGCGGGGCCTGCACGAGAAGGGGTTCTTGCGGCCGGTGAACACCGAGCGGCCGTTCCAGTACCGGCCGGTCCGGTCGTTTGAGGAGGTCTCGGGCCGGCTGCTAGGCGAGCTCCTCGAACGCGTGTTTGGCGGCTCGCGCACGCAGACTCCTGAAGCGACTGGTCGAGCAGCGAAAGCTCAGCGCCGAGGAACGGGCGCTGCTCGGAGAAGTTCTCAAGCCCCAGCCCCAGGGGAAGGAGAAACGGCGATGAGCCCAGGGACGCTGGAAATGGGCCTGTTCTGGTCGTCGGTCCAGGTCGCCCTGGTGCTGGTGCCGGCCGCGGTGGCACACGGGCTGGCGACGCGCCGGGGGGCGAGCGAGGGGGCGTGGGCAGCGGGGCTGGGGCTTTCGATCAGCCTGGTCCTCGCCGTCACGACGCTGGTCTTCCCCGGGGGAATCCTGCCGCGCCTGCGAGGCGTGCCGATGGCGACGCCAGCGCCTCCGCCGCTGGCAGCGAGACCGGCCGAGGGGACGACGAACCGGGACATCGCGCCGACGGCGGGCGTGGCACTCGAGGCCGTTCTGAGACGGCTGCAAGCGGGCTGGAACGTCCCGGTCCGTACGATGGAGGGCCGCGGTCGTTGGCTGGCTCCGGTCGTCCTGGCGGCGATGACGATCGCCCTGGCTCGCCTGCTCGTCGAACTGGGAGCGTTGGCCCTGTGCTGGCGCCGGTCCCGGCCGGTCGATGATCCAGAGCTGTTGCGCTTGCTCGAAGAATTGCGTGGGGTGCTGGGCCTGAGATCCGGCCAGAGGGTCGAGCTCCGCGTCCTTCACGGGCTGACCAGCCCCGCAACGGCCGGCTGGCTGCGCCCGTTGATCTTTCTGCCTGAGGACTGGCCGTCGTGGGACCAGTCAGAGCGGCGGAGCGTGCTGGCCCACGAGCTGGCGCATATCCAGAGGGGCGACTACGCGATGGGCCTTCTGGCCCGCGCTGCGCTGGTGCTGAACATCCACCAGCCGCTGGCCCACTGGCTGGCGCGTCGCCTGCTCTTGCAGCAGGAGCTGGCCGCCGACGCTCTCGCGGCGCAGGCGGCCGGGGGAAACAGCCTCTACATCCAGGCACTCTCCCGCATGGCCTTGCGACAGGATGGAGCGATACCGTCCCCACGATTCGGACCGGCGCGGGCGTTCCTCGCCGCCCGGGGGACCTTGATCAGGAGGATCGGCATGTTACGCGATGAGACCTGCAAGGACGAGCGCGTGTGTTCGAAGCCACGGCGTGTCTTGACCTTCGTGATGCTCGGAGTCATCGCGCTGGGCGCCGCCGCGTTGCGCAGCCCCGCGCGAGCCGGCGATGCCCCGAAACTCGAGCCCGAGCCGGGCAAGCTGCCGGCGTTTGACCTGACCTACTTGCCCGAGGATGCCCGTGGCTTCATCGCCCTGCGGCCCGCGGCGGTGATGCGGCGGGCGGGGAGTGATCGGCTTGGCGCGAAGGTCAATCAGGAGATCGCAGGGACTCTTGCCACGGTGGCGACCGAGATGGGTTTAGGACCGACGACCATGCTCGACAATCCCTTGAACATCGAAAAGATTGAGCAGATGACGGTCGATCTCAATATCATGCGGACGAACTCATCGCAAGCTCCTCATCGACTTGTGATGCAATCCCTGACGGTTCGCATGACCGAACCGTTCGACTGGATCACGCGGCTCCGCGCGTGGAAGATCGAGCTGACCGAGGTGCAGGACGAAGCCACAGGCCGGGTTTACTATCAGGGAAAGAACCTCGGTCGCAAACTTCATGCTCACGTCTACTGTCCCGACGACCGAACGCTGGTGTTCAGTTTCGGACCACAGATCCTGAAGCTCATCCGCCGACCCGAGCCCAAGGCTTCCGCGTGGGTAGCGAATCTCGACTGGGACCGGCTGCGAGACAGCCTGTGCGTCGTGGCCATGGATAATCGCGAGGACGGATTCACGGCGGCACATCGTGGCGATGTACTCGAAGGTTTCGATGTGTCTTCGCTGTTCGACCAGGCCCGGGTGTGGACCTTCGCCCTCGACGATGCCGATACCGTCTCGATCCAGGCGATCGCAAGCTGCCCGACCGAGGAAGCCCGCCTCTCGACCGCCCGGGCCGTCAACGCCCTGCTAGCGATCGGAAAGCGTCTGACCGCGCCGCCCGCGAATGGCGAGGATGACCTGGAACGGCAACTGCTGACCGCCCTGAGCCGCGCCGCCCGCGTCGAGCAGGCAGGGAGCTCGGTCCTCGTCCGATCGACCGGCGGGGCCACGCTCGCCGACCTGGCGGCGGCACTGACCCGAAAATAGGAAAATCCCAGCCCCAACGGGGCGGCATGACGTAGCCCAGGGCGTCAGCCCTGGGCATTAGATTACAGCATGCATAATATTTATGTCGTATTTTTTCGCTTTAACCCCAGGGCTGACGCCCTGGGCTACATCATATCGCCCCGTTGGGGCTAAAACGCATCAATCCCATAGGTATTTTTCGTCAAACGAAACCCCATGCCGGTCCAGAAACCGGCGATATTCTTCCTGGTACGAGATGGTCTGATGATGTTCCTGTTGGCTTTCGATATACGCCTTGACCTGCTCGATGCGTGAGAAGCTGACCGAAAATGCGCCATAGCCGCTCTGCCATGCAAACCCTCGTAGCTCGGCTCGGGTCTCGTGGATCCATTTCGAGGTGTTTGCCTTGATGTCCCGCACCGCGTCGGCGACCGCGAATTGCTGGTGGAGCGAGATCAACCAGTGGACATGATCCGGCATCCCTCCCGCCGTGATCAGCGTCGATCGCCTGGAGCGTAAGATTCCAGCGACATAGGGGTAAAGCTTCAGGCGCACCGCTTCGTTCAGAAGAGGCTCGCGGTCTTTTGTGCTGAATATCAGGTGATAATAAAGAGTTGTTAAAGATTGAGGCATTCACAAACGCCCGTTTACTGTCGAGTCGCCAGTGCGGCTGTCACATCCACCGTGGACCCGGTAGGTTGAGTGCTCGCCATCAAGACCCAGGACGGTGATCCGGCCTTCGCGGGGCTCAACGAACCAGTATTCCTATTTATCATACATTTGTTTGATAATTAATTTGTTTTCCCGCATTCTTTATATCGATTTAGCTTCTCAGCAAATCCTGAAGCGCATGCACCTGAAGTGATCCCTTGCCCTCGTGCAGCCGCTCGAGCGCGGCGACGGCGGCCCTTGCGCCGGCGATGGTGGTGATGCAGGGGACGCCGTGGCTGACGGCCGAGGCGCGAATCCGGCCCTCGTCGGTGCGGGCGCCGCGGCCGCTGGGGGTGTTGATCACCAGGGCGATCGAGCCATTGGCCAGGTGGTCGAGCACGTTGGGGCGGCCTTCGTGGATCTTGCGCACCGTCGCCACGGTGATTCCCTCGGCACCAGGCGCCGCGGCGGTGCCCGCGGTGCACATCAGGTCGTAGCCCAGAGCCGCGAGCCGCGCGGCGATCGGGGCGATCGCCACGCGGTCGCGCGCGGCCACGCTGACGAAGATCGTGCCGCTCAGCGGGAAGCTGGCTGTGCGCCGCGAGCTGGCTCTTGGCGAACGCGGCGGCGAAGTCGGGGGCGATCCCCATCACCTCGCCGGTCGAGCGCATCTCGGGACCGAGCACGATATCGACACCCGGGAACTTGGCGAACGGGAAGACCGCTTCCTTCACCGAGACAAACGTCGGCACCGGCTCGGCGGTGATCCCCTGGTCGTCGAGCGACCGCCCCACCATCACCCGCGCCGCCGCCTGCGCCAGGTTCAGCCCGGTCGCCTTCGAGACGAACGGCACGGTCCGCGAAGCCCGCGGGTTGACCTCCAGAACGTAGACATCACCATCCTTCACCGCAAACTGGATGTTCATGAGACCGCGAACGCTCAACGCCTCGGCCAGCGCGTACGGTCTGCCGCTTCAGCTCGGCGACAATCGATTCCGAGAGGCTGAACGGCGGAATGGCGCAGGCCGAGTCGCCCGAATGGATGCCGGCCTCCTCGATGTGCTCCATCACCCCGCCCACGATGGTGCGTCACGCCGTCGCAGACCGCGTCGACATCGACCTCGCTGGCGTCTTCGAGGAACTTGTCGATCAGGATCGGGTGTTCGGGGCTGGCCTCGACCGCCTCGGTCATGTACCGTGCCAGGCTCGGCTCGTCGTAGACGATCTCCATGGCCCGGCCGCCCAGGACGAAGCTGGGGCGGACGACCACGGGATAGCCGATCTGCTGCGATCCGCCGCGCCTCGTCGTAATGGGTGGCCGTGGCGTTCGGGGTCTGCCGCAGGCCGAGCCGCTCGATCACCAGGCGGAACCGCTCGCGGTCCTCGGCCAGGTCGATGCTCTCGGGGCTGGTGCCGATGATCGGCACGCCCGCCGCCTCGAGCGCCCGGGCCAGGTTCAGGGGCGTCTGGCCGCCGAACTGAACGATCACCCCCATCGGCTCGACCCGGCTGCAGACGTTGAGCACGTCCTCGACCGTCAGGGGCTCGAAGAAGAGCCGGTCGGAGGTGTCGTAGTCGGTGCTGACGGTCTCGGGGTTCGAGTTGACCATGACCACCTCGTAGCCGTCGGCCCGGAGGGCAAACGCGGCCTGGCAGCAGCAGTAGTCGAACTCGATCCCCTGGCCGATCCGGTTCGGGCCGCCCCCCAGGATCACCACCCGCGGCTTGTCGCCGACGCGGGCCTCGTCCTCCTGCTCATAGGTCGAATAGTAATAGGGCGTGACCGCCTCGAACTCCGCGGCGCAGGTGTCGACCAGCTTGAACACGGCGTCGATCCCGCGGCTCAGGCGGTCGCGGCGGACCGCGGCCTCGGTGACGTTCCAGAGGTTGGCGAGCTGGCGGTCGGAGAAGCCGTTCTGCTTCGCCTCGCGGATCAAGGCGTCGCTCGCCTCGTCCAGGCTGGACACCGCGCGGAGACGCCCTTCGAGCGCGACCAGCTCGTCGAGGTTCGCCAGGAACCAGGGGTCGATCTCGGTCAGGCCGTGGATCTGGTCGATCGACATCCCGGCCAGGAGTGCGTAGCGGATGTACCAGACGCGCTCGGTGTTGGGGGTGGCGAGCTTGGCCTTGATCTCGTCCTCGGCCGGCTGCGCCGGCGGTACCCCAGAGGTCCTTCTTGTCGCAGCCCAGCCCGAACCGGCCGACCTCCAGCCCGCGCAGGGCCTTCTGGAACGACTCGCGGAACGTCCGGCCGATCGCCATCACCTCGCCGACCGACTTCATCTGGGTGGTCAGGACGGCGTTGGCCTCGGGAAACTTCTCGAACGCCCAGCGGGGGATCTTGGTGACGACGTAGTCGATCGTCGGCTCGAAGCAGGCGGGGGTCTCGCGGGTGATGTCGTTCTTGATCTCGTCGAGCCGGTAGCCGACCGCGAGCTTGGCGGCGATCTTGGCGATCGGGAACCCGGTCGCCTTGCTCGCCAGGGCGCTGCTGCGGCTGACCCGCGGGTTCATCTCGATGACGATCATCCGCCCGTCTTGGGATTGATCGGCGAACTGGACGTTCGACCCGCCGGTCTCGACGCCGATGGCGCGCAGGATCGCCAGCGAGGCGTCGCGCATCCGCTGGTATTCCTTGTCGGTCAAGGTCTGCGCCGGGGCGACGGTGATGCTGTCGCCGGTGTGCACGCCCATCGGGTCGAAGTTCTCGATCGAGCAGACGATCACCGCGTTGTCGGCCGCGTCGCGCATCACCTCCATCTCGTACTCTTTCCAGCCGATGACGCTTTCCTCGACCAGGATCGAGTGCGCCGGGCTGAGCTCGAGCCCGTAGGCGACCATGCGGTCGAACTCCTCGCGGTTGTAGGCGATGCCGCCCCCCGAGCCGCCCAGGGTGAAGCTCGGCCGCAGGACGCACGGCAGTCCGACCTCGTCGCGGACCTTGCGGGCCTCGTCGAGGTTATGCGCCAGGCCGCTCTGGCGCTTTCCAGGCCGATCTCCTCCATGCATTTCTTGAACAGGTCGCGGTCCTCGGCCTTGCGGATCGCCTCGGCGCTGGCGCCGATCAGGTGGCAGCCGTGGCGGTCGAGGGCGCCGTTCTCAAAGAGGGCGAGCGCGGTGTTCAGGCCGGTCTGGCCCCCCAGGGTCGGCAGGACGGCGTCGGGCTTCTCGACGGCGATGATCTGCTCGACCACCGCGGGCGTGATCGGCTCGATATAGGTCCGGTCGGCCATCTCGGGGTCGGTCATGATCGTCGCCGGGTTCGAGTTCACCAGGACGACCTCGTACCCTTCCTCCCGCAGGGCCTTGCACGCCTGGGTGCCCGAGTAGTCGAACTCGCACGCCTGGCCGATCACGATCGGTCCGGCGCCGATGATCAGGATCTTGTGGATGTCGGTACGCTTGGGCACGTCAGGGTCTCGTCTCGTCGGCTTCGCTTCGGTCGGGCCGGGTCGTTTTTTCTTTCGATTCATCAGGCGGGTGGAAACCTGCCTGACGCATTTGGCCTGGAAAATTTCGTGATCTTAGCAGTTGCGCAAGGGCGGGGCAAGGGGAGGATTCACCCGTCGATGCCGGGCACCGGGAAAACCGAAGAGTCCGGCCGACCCGGCTTGGGGTCTCTTTCTCTTGGCACCCCTACCCGTTATGATGGAAGGTTCAACCGGGTCGGGAGTCGCAAACGAGCCCGAACGACGGGCAAAAAACGCTGATAGCATGGTACTGTATGGCCACGATCAGACCCGATCCGGCCCTCCGAGAGGACGAGACAGAGGCCCGATGACTCCAGCGCTCGAACGGCTTGCCGAGTTGGTCCGCCAGGCTGAGGCGAAGACGCGAGCCAAGAAGCTGACGGCCGAGGTGCAACAAGCGGCCGAGCAGCTTCGGTCGGCCGAGGAGCGAGCGCGGCAGGCGATCGGCCAGTTCCGCGAGGGGCGAGCCGCCCGGCTTCGGCAGCTCGAGCAGGCCGATGCCGACGAGCAACAGCTCAAGGAGCTGGTCAAGAAGCTGGCCCAGTTCCGCACGTCGCTCGAGTCGGCCGCCGGCAGCGATGCCGAGGACCTGATCTCCACCGCCCAGGCCGAGATCCGACGGGTCCGCCAGGAGTCGCGGTCGATCCTCGAGGCCCTGACCCACGAGCTCGACGAGGCCCGCCGCGAGCTCCGGACGGCGATGGATCATTATGGTCTGGTTCGCCGCGAGATCGACCGGCTCCAGCTCCTGCCCCAGACCACGCTGCTTCCTTACGCGCATTCGCACCTGCCCGCGCACGCGCATGGTTCGCTTCACGTTCACGTTCCTACCCACGAGCTGACCGAATTCGCTGCGTACGATCGCCTTCTGTGGGAGGCCGAGACCCACTTTCCCGGCGGCCACCTCCAGGCGCTGGTCCGCGAGGTCGAGGCCAGCGCCCCGGGCTTCGGCGGCCGGACCAAGATGGAGCAATACGCCCAGCTCAAGGTCTGGATCGGCCGGCTCCGGCTTCACCAGGCCGACCCGACCGCTGGCGACGAGCCGGGAGCCTCCGATGCGCACCCGCCCGTCGCGACCCCCAGCGTCGCGGTCATCAACTCCGCCGCCCATCCCGACGCGCCGGGTCCGGCAACGGCAACGGGTCCGGCAACGGCAACCGCCCTCTCGGCGGCGGCGGCGACCGCGGCCAACCCGGTCGCCCAGCGGGTCTTTCAGATTCTCAAGGGACTCTCGAAGCAGTACGAGCCCGGCTACATCGAGGCGTTCCGTCACGACTATCACACCGACTGGAACACCTACATCGCCGAGGCCCAGGAACAGTTGCTCCAGGCCGCCGAGACCGCCCGACGCTACCGCGAACGCGAGCGAGAACGGGAACGCGACAGAGACAGAGACAGAGACAGAGACAGGGACGCGGGTAACGGGACGACGCCCTTCCTCCCGTCGGTCACCGGTCCGACTCCGGCCACGGCCACGAACCCGACCCACGACACGGCCCCCGACGACCTGCACGCGGCAACCCGGGGACTGCGCGTCCTCCTGATCGGCGGCAGCGTCCGTGAGGAGGTCCGCCGCCAGTTGCTCCGCCGGTTCGACTTCGACCGGATCGACTGGGAGCCGTGCGGCGACCTCAGTCCCAGCCAGTTCGACGCGATCGAACGGCGGATCAGCGACCGGAGCGTCGACCTCGTCCTGATCCTCAAGGACTTCGTCGTCGAGCCTGTCTCCGAGCGGCTCCGGCCCCTGTGCGGGGAGCAGAACATCCCGTGCCTCCTGGTCGAGCAGGGCAACGTCGCCGCCCAGTTCGACGCCCCGCTCCGCGTTGGTCTCCTGCCGTCGGCCTGACCTGACGTCCGGCTCGCGATCCGTCAGATCCACCCCAGCGACGCCAGCGCCGCCAGATGCTTGCAGGGGCGCCGGCCTCGTTCCCAGCGGTGTGAAAGGTCCACTCCGCGCAGTCGCACTGGGTCGAGCCATCGCGGAGCCGGCAGGCGTAGTAGGGACCGTCCTCGAGTGGGGGATGCAGGCGGGTCAGCCGCCACTGGATCGGCGCCAGGTCGGTCCCGGCGACCCGTTGAGCGCGATAGCTCCGGCCGTTGATCGGGATCAGGACCACCGCGCTGGAACCAGGATCGGGCCGCGCGCCGGAGGCCACGGGGTTGGCCGGGCTTCCCTGGACCTGGCCATGCTCCTCGCTCGGGTTCAGGACCAGGAGGGTCAGCGGGGGTTGGGCGAGCGCGGCCTCGAGCGTGGTGGTGCCCAGCTCGGCGGAAGGCGGTCCCACGATCGACGGGCCTCGTTCAGGGCGTTGCGGAAATGCCAGGTGGTGGGATGGAACGCCCCCAGCGCGGTCTCGGCCGTCTCGAGGTCGGCCTGGGCGACGTCCAGGATCAAACGACCCCGCTGCGCCAGCTCGACGGCTCGCCGCCACGGGTCTGACTCGTCGCGGTCGACGACCGACGAGGCTCCGGGTCTCAAAGGTGAAGGCATGGGCATCATGGCGGGTCTCGGCATCTTCACCAAAACCAGGATCGACCGCGACCGGGCCGCTCACGCCTCGCCGATCGGCGCGAGGTGCAGATACCGTCCCGCCGGGCCCGACGTCTCGACCGCCTCGACCCGGTAGAGCCGCCCCGACCAGCTGAGCCGCCCGCCCATACCCGCTCCTGCTCCCGCGCTCGCTCCGCCCAGCAGGCAGACCTCGCGGACGGAGGGCCGGGCCTCCAGGTCCGGGTCCGGCTTCGCCCCGCTCCGGGCCGTTCTCCCGCTCCTGCCCACGCGCATACCCAGCATGAGGAGTATCCCCTCCGTGTCTGCCGGCGTCCCTGCACCCGGGGTTGGCCCGCGCGTCCCGTCGCGCGACCGGTTGGCGTTGGTCCGATTTTAACGATCTGTTCACAGTGTACTGAGGGCCACGATAGGAAACAAGAGGCCAGTCCGGAGAGGGGCGACGAGCGGATGGAAGGACAGGACAGGGGAGGGAACAGGAGGGCCGGAGACTCGATCAGCGCTGGGTCGTATAAGAATCTGCCGTGGCGAAGGCGTCGAGGATGCCCGACCGGCCGGGGTGAATGGCTTCAAGGCCGAGCCGCGACTGCTCGGCGTAGCTGAGGCGCTCGCGGCTGCCGGAGAGAATGACCAGGCGCTGGCCTTCGGGAAGGCCGAGCAGGTCCTCGGCGTGGGCCAGGTCGCGCTGGGGCAGCTCGGGCAAGGCCGACTGGAGGATGAACCGGAGCCGGCCGCCGGGCGAGGGGGCGTCGGGGAAGTCGGAGGCGGCGTCGGGAGTGACCACCGCCAGAAGGTCGAACGGCCGGACCCGGTGGCGGCGGAGGACCATGGTCCGAAGCATCAGAAGATCGTTTGTTTCGCTATGTCGGAACGTGACCTCGCGTATTCCGGTAGCGGCGGTGATGACGAAGATGGCGGTGAGGAAGCCGCCCAGGACCTTGCGCTGCCGGTCGTCGCGGCGGCGGGCCCATCGGTCAAGGCCGCGTGTGATCAGGACAACGGCCAGGAACAGGTCCAGCGCCAGGTGCAGCCCCAGCGCCGTGTGGATATCGAGCCGGCCGTGGAGCAGGCCGTTCAACGCCGCGCGGAGGCTCTCGCTGTGCCGCCAGGCGATGCAGACGACGGTCAAGGGGGCCAGCCAGCCCAGGGTCCGTACCGAGATCTTGCGGTCGGCCAGGTCGGCCACGGCGCCGGCGGCCAGCAGGCTCAGGGGGGCGAGCATGAGCAGGCCCGGCAGAGGACGCGGCCCGCGCGGCCAGAACAAGGGGACCAGGCCCGCCAGGGCCAGCCACAAGATCCAGAAGACCCCGCCCACGACCGACGGGCTTTCTTCCTCTTCGGCCAGGGCCAGGCGAATCGTCCGCGACGCGGCGTACAGCCCCAGCGGGCAGGGTCGCCGGCGCCAGGTCGACCAGCCGCGCGAGCATCCCGTTGGGACCCGAGAACCGGGGGTCGTGCGGCGTCAGGAGCGCCGGAGCGCTTCCATGCCGTAGCGCTGGAACATCAGCAGATACCAGGGCGCCGCCACCGCCATGGCGATCGCCACCACCTTCACGCCCGTGGCCAGACAGCGTGCGCGTCGGGGGCGTCGCCGCCGATCAAGCCGCGCCACCATCGGGGCCGCGGCCGGACCACCCCGACCACCGCGCTGCCGGCGCCAGTGCCGGCACTGGCGCCGAGATAGACCTGATGCAGCCAGATCAGGGGAACGACCACCATCGCGAACGGACCGACCGCCATCAGGGTCAGGCCCAGAGCCAGCCCGCCCAGGAGCATCCAGAACCGCGGGCTCCCCAGGACCTGCGCCCAACGCCGGGCCGCCCGGCCGGAGCTGACGCTGGCGCTGGGAGCCAGCGACGCCGACTCGCCCGTGAACCGGAGATGGCCCGCGTAGGCGTAAAGCGCGGTCATGATGCCGGCCAGTCCCAGGGTCAGCGGCGTCGCCTGCTGCATCTGGACCAGCAGGCCGCGGTTGAACCCGACCAGCACGGCCGCGAACAGCCCCACACCCGGCCCGCGCCAGAGCCGGCCGTGCAGGTAGACCAGGATCACCACCAGGGCCCCCGCCACGTAGCTGGGCAGGACCGTGGCGCAGGGATCGCGGTCAACGCTCAGGGCCAGTCCCAGGCCCTCGAGCCAGGCGTACAACGGGGGCTGGAACGCCAGGTGCGAAACGCACGGGCTTCCATCCGGGGCCCGATCGCGCTGGCCGCCGGCACCTGGTCGGCCACGTAGCCGTCGAGCACCGCCAGCCCGCGCAGGCCCCACCACGGACCCGGCGGCGTCAGGTCCCAGCTATTCAGGGCGTACAGCCCCGGCAGGACCGCCACCAGCACGACCAGGGGAAAGAACATCGCCGACCGAGGCGCCGTCCGCACCAGCGGCCGCGCCTCCGATCCCATGCCGGCTCCGGCTCCCGTTCCCGGTCGCGAGCGCAGTCCCATACTCCCGCCATCGGCCCGCAATCGGAACTTCCCCCACGATCGCGACCGCGCCGCCAGTCCTGGCTTCATGCCAATAGCGATCCTTCCCCCAGGGAATTCGTGTCGCTTCCGGCCGGCCCCGGGCCCGCGTTGCGAGCCCCGGAATCATTCCCTGTTGCCAGCCGGACGCCGGGCGACCATACCATAAGCGTCGAAATCGCGGGAGAGAGTTTGTGCTTCGCTCCAGGCCGTTTCCTTCTTGCCCCATGACGGCCGTATGTCATCGCCAACGGACCGGAATCCGCCCCCATTCAAGGCCCCGCCGGCGCGGCGGCGAGCGGTTCGAGGCTGACGTCGTCGATCCAGACCTCGCCCACCTCGGCCCCGCCGCAGATCCGGAAGTCGAGGGCCAGCGTGGTCGCCTCGCTCTCGGTGCGGAAGATCCGCTCGACCTTGACCCAGCGGCCGACGCGGGTCAGGTTTTCCTCGAACGCGCCATCGGTGAGCACCTTCCAGGCGGTGGGGGTGTCCTTGTACTGGGCGACCCGGGCGCGGCATTCGCCCTCGGTACCGCAGGCGACCAGATACCAGAACCGGAGCCGCATCATGGTGCCATACCGCACCGGGCGCTCGGGATACCGGTAATACTGGTTGCCGGGAATGTGCGCTTCGAGGTGCAGGCTGTCGGGGGCCGAGATGAAGTGGCGTGGGTCGCGTCGGTCGTCCGGCGGCTGCGGCCAGGTCCCGCGCGGCTGCGCCAGATATTGCTCGTGGTCGGTCGGCAGGTCCGCATCGACCAGCGTGGCCGGCCCGAGCCGGAGCTCGACCGAGCGCAGGCCCAGCAGCGGGTCGTACTCGCCATAGAGGAAGTGCAGGTGCTCGAGCCGGAGACGGACCCGGACCGTTCCCCCGCCGACAGCCGGAGGCTGTCACCGACTCCGTTTCCTTGGCCGCTCCCCGACGATTCGGCGGGGTTCGTCGGGGACCCGAAATCGGCGCCGTGGGGGGCGGATCGGCCCGGCTCGGGAACGGGGTTCCAGATCGGCGGATCGACCGCGCCGGTCCAGACCTGCGCGACCAGGCGCTCGCGACACCGCTGGGCCTCGTCCGACGACGCGATCACCTCGGCCGTCGCCGTCGCCGCGATCGAGCCGGCAAGCGCACCGGTGGCGGCGGCCGGCGACGGCGGCGGGCTTCCGCCCGTGGCCAGAAGGACCGAACACCGCGGCACGGCATGACTGGCCACCCGCGAATTCGAGACCCACGTCTCCACCCGCGCCTGCACCTCGCCCGGCGCGATCGACAGGTCAGACCCTCCGTCGTACCGGAGCCGGTACTCAACCTGCCAGTCGCCCTGGTCCTGCACCACCGTCCGCTCCAGGACCGCCAGCGTCCCCGCCACACCAACGCCTTCACCGGCGCCAAGTCGCGCGGGTGATGGACATGCCAGAAGCGCCAGATAACGCGACTCGCTCGTGCTATCGTGGACCAAACCTGTTGCTGCCGTGACATGACATCCGCTCCCTCCCTGGGATCGTACACGCCGGCCTGCCTGGCGAAAGTCGGGGCTCGAGGTCGAGAATCTGTTCCAGAAGTTTTTTCACTCTGTCTGGCCCGATCCGAGCCTGCCGCTGAACAACGCGGCGGGAAGCCTCAAGCCGCGGTGGCGTGCGTGGAACCGCGGCGCGAAGTCCCCTTCTCTTAGTATCGATAGAACACCCTTTTCCGGACGCGGAAAATTGGGGTTCGGGCGAATCCTCGCCGTCCTGGCTATCTGATCGGCCTCATGCATCGAGATCCAGCGCCGGATCATCGTCACGATCGTTGCGAATCGGGGGGTGGGACGCGTGATGGGCGAGGAAGCGCGGCAGGAAGCGGTCCAGAAAGACCGAGACGGCAATCTGCGTGTTGGCGTTGTCCATACCCCAGACACTGGCATGGGGCGGCTTCAGGTCGGGGTCCATCTGGATGTAGTATTGCTCGTCGACGGCCAGAGAGACGGTAAGTTCTTCGAGCCATTGGCGGGCCAGGGCGTTGACTCCAGGGCCACCCAGCGAGATCGTCGGCAGCGCCTGGAGAGACTTTTCGTGAATCCAGCGGAAGTCGGCCACGACCAGACCCCGGAACCGGACCTGCTTCGTGGACGCGGAAGACGCGGGGGCGGACGCGGACGCGGCCCGCGATTTCGAGGACCTGTCCTTCCGGAGAGGCACAGGGGTCGCGATCTGTTCGATCCGTTGCTTGAGGTAGTAGGCCAGGGGCCGATCCAGCTCCTCGGCGCGGAGCGTGCTGCCGGTGACGATCAGCAGGAGACGACGCGGATCTGGATCCGTCTTCGGCCCCAATCCTGAATCCGAATCCGGTAGCGATTCGGCGGCCATCGGCGCCCCTTTCCCGGAGAACAAGAAGGCGCGGGAGGGACTCTCCTCTCGCCTTGTCGACCGCATACGGATGAACGACGACCCCGGTCTCGCTCGTGTGTCGTGATCGTTCGGGGAGGTGTGCGGCTCCTTTCTTCCATCATAGGGGCACATGGACCGGACGGCTAGATAACCCGCCCGGCCCGATCATCTCATCTCATCTCATCGAGACAGGCCCGGCGCCGGAGTTGGAACCGAAACCGGAGCCGGAGCCGGAGCCGGCGACGGATGCCGGCCTCGGTCGCTTTCCAGAGCGCCACCCGACGCAGGGTAAGCTGGGCGGCTTCCAGGGCGTCGTTGGCCTCGGCCTCGAACTGCTGCGCCACGGCTCGACGGCCCGCCAGTGGAATCAGGACGTGAAATCGGACCCGGCCTCCCGGCTCGCCCTCCACACCGTAGCGCGACACGCCCATCGCCTTCATCTTCCGGCAGATCGCGGCCCAGTCCTCCGCGCCCGGCATGGAACCGGAACGGAAACCGGGGCTTGTCGCGGGGGAAGGCAAGGCGACAGCTTCCGGCATGGGAGCAGGTGGGGACGGCTCGGACAGCCGGGGCGCCGGCAAGGGCCGGGGCATGGGCTCGGGATCGTCGGGAACCGGGACCTCGACCTTGGGCGGTCCAGTGTCTTCGGTCACGTTCGCCCGCTCGACCTGGTGATCGACCGGCGCCGGCGCTGGCGCCGGTCCCAGCGCGATCTGCGATAACGAGCCGGCCGGCTCGGGCGATGTGGGTTGCGGCGGCTCGGGAGCCGGCGGCCGGGCGCGTCGACAGCGGCAGCGGCAGCAACAGCCGGATCAGGAGTGGCCGCGTGGGCCGCGAGCCCTTCGGCCGTCGATGGCGGAGGCACCACCAGAGGAGGCAAGGGTGCCGCCGGGATCGTCTCGCGCGGCGGCGAGCCTTCCGGCTCGGGCTCATGACCGTGATCGGCCGACGACGTGACGCTTCCCGCCGAGACCCGGTCGATCTCGTCGCCAGGCTGCTTCAGGACCACGTCGCGGAGCCATCGAAGCCCCGGCCCGTTGATCGCCGCTCCTCCCGCGAACGAGGCGGCCACCAGCATCATCGCGAACAATGCCTTGCGCAACGGTATGGCCTCCTTGCCGGGCGCGGCGCGGTTTCGTTCCGGGTCTTTGGGTCCGGGCCAGCCCGGCTTCCGATCGATTTCCATCCAAGAGGACGCCGATGGCGGCGAAGAACCCCGTGGAGGAAATCCAGGCCGTCGAGCCGGAATCGTCCCGGAAAGCGCCGGGTATTTGACCCGAGGGGGTCGAATCTGGCAAGGCCAGTCGCGGATGTTCAGCGCGTCCGGGGTATGCTACGTTGCTCAACCATGTGGGAAACCGTGATGGGGATTCTCTGGGCGGTCATCTCGTTTCCGTTTCGCCTCGTGAGCTGGTTGATCGACCTGATCGGCCGGCTGACAGGGTTGGTGCTTGGCTTCGCGCTGATGGTCCTGGGCGTGGCCCTGGTCGCCGGCCCCTGGTTCATGATCGGCATCCCCCTGTTCGTCATCGGCCTGATCCTCACCCTCCGCTGTCTGTGAATCGGAACGCTCGAGGCGATCGCGGCGCAAGCCTTTTAAAACAAGACATCAATGAAGCGGGAACCGATCTACCTGGACAACAACGCGACCACGGCCCTCGACCCCGAGGTGCTCGCGGCAATGAGTCCGTACTGGCTCCGGCCGGGCAACGCCGAGAGCCGGCACGCCGCCGGCCGGGCCGCCCGGCGCGGCTGGGAAGAGGCCAGGCAAGTCGTCGCCGAGATCCTGGGGGCCGACCCGAGCGAGGTGATCTTCACCTCGGGAGGGACCGAGGCCAACAACCTGGCCGTCTTCGGACTGGCGGGCCTGCGCCTGCGGGCGGGAATCGAGGAGGACGTTGAATCCGGTTCTCGACCCCCGCTGGGTTCCGGCCGGATCGTCGCCAGCCCGATCGAGCACCCGGCCGTGGCCGAGCCGCTGGCGCACCTCGAGGCCGACGGCGTGGTCGTTGAACGGCCGTCGGTCAGCGCCCAGGGAGTGGCCGACGCCGACCGGATGAGCGAGGTCCTGCGCGACGACACCCTGCTGGCGACCCTGATTCTGGCCAACAACGAGACCGGCGCGATCCAGCCGGTGGCCCGTCTGGCCGAGCACTGCGCGCGCCTGGGCGTGCCGGTGCATACCGACGCGGTCCAGGCGGTGGGTCGGATTCCGGTCGACTTCCACGCCCTGGGCGTCGCCACCCTGGCGGCCAGCGCCCACAAGTTCCACGGTCCGGTGGGCGTGGGCGTGCTTCTGGTCCGCGCGGGGTCCGGCTCCGCCCCCGGCTCTTCGGCGGCGGCCAGCAACAGGGGCGTCGGCCCGGGACCGTCGCCGTCCCCCTCGCCGTCGGCTTCGCCGCCGCCCTCAAACGCTGGAACGACCAGGCGCAGCGCGCACGAGCCGCTGGCAAACCCTCCGCGACCGCTTCGAAGCCGGCTGATCGACGCGCTCGGCCCCGACCGCGTCGTCCCCAACGGACCGTCGCCCGACGACCCCGGCGCCCGGCTCCCCCAGACCACCAACCTCGGCTTCCCCGGCCTCGACGGCGACGCCCTCCTCATGCAGCTTGACCTCGCCGGCATCGCCGCCTCGCTCGGCTCGGCCTGCGCCAGCGGATCAACCCGCCCCTCGCCCACCCTCCTCGCCATGCGCGTCCCCGATGACCGGCTCCGCAGCTCCGTCCGCTTCAGCCTCGGCGCCGAGACCTCCGAATCCCAGATCGACGACGCCTGCGACCGCATCATCACGATCGTCCGGCGATAATAAAAATAAAGAATCAATCCACAGATGTGTAAGAAGAAAATCAATCCGCCGATGACGCTGATGTTCGCCGATGAAAATAAACCATTAAATTAAATAATTATAAAATTTATCAACATTTTAATGATTTTATTTCATTCTTTTTTCATCGGCGAACATCGGCGTCATCGGCGGATCGATTCCTTCTCCTTTTCCTCCTCATCCGATCTCGATCCCGATCCGAAACCCGATCGGCGGAGGACGTTCCTAGCGGAGCTGGCCTCGTTCCCTGGCTTCCTTGAGCGATCCCTCGAGCGACTTGAGGGCCACGATCGTCTCGCGTGAGACCTTGATATGTGCGTCGATCAGCGATTGGATTTGCTCCTGGTACATTCGCTGGGTGTCGTACTGTCGGGCCGTGAGTCGGAGTAATTGTTCCTGAAAGGTTTTTTGACTGTCATTGACCTGATCGTTGAAGCTCTTGGTAATCGTTTCGAGCATCAGGTTGATGCGGTCCTGCTGGCGCAGGAAGAGCATCACGACCACGATCACTGCCACCGCGCTGGCTCCATCGGGCAGGAGCCGGATCAAGTCATCCACTCGGTTTTCTCCCGTCGCCTCGGTCGAATTCGATCACGTTCTCGGCCGCGGTCGAGGTGTTGGTGTTGGTATTCGTATCGATACTGGTGTTGGCGAGTGTCCTGGAAAGGTCCCCCATCGCCTCGTTCTGCTGATAGATCCAGGTGTAGGTCTGGAGCGATTGCTCGAGCGATCGGATGCGCTCCTTGAGCACGGCGATCTCATGGACCTGGTGGTGGCTGGCCCGGGCGGTCTGCGACACCTCGGTCGCGAGCGCCTGGTTGATCTCGTAGACCAGGGCCTGCGCGGGGAGCCGGACCATCCGGTGGACGGCGCTGGGCATCACGGTTGCGGCGACGGCCGAGACCAGGGCGGTCATGACATCGACGGTCGTGAACAACCGATAAGGTGCCCACCAGAACACCACCACGTTGCACAGGTGCGACAATCCGCAAAACAGGAGAAACAGGAGTCCCAGCACGAGCATTTTCGGCGCGGGCAGGTCGTGCCGCTTGTGCTGATAGAGTGTGAACAGACTGAAGGAGATCAGACCGTACGAAAACGCGATGACCAGGTTCGCCAGTTGATACGTCTGTCTCAGCCAGGGGTCCCAGCCCGCCCCGCAGTGGCTGCGGGTCAGGAACTCGGACGCGTCGCAAATCCAATTCATTCCGCGAACTCTCCAAAAAATGCAACCAAATGGATTGATCCTCGATTCCATGACCACTCGCTCCACCGGGGGTGGTGGGACAAAATCCGCACAACCCCCTTTCTTTATCATCGAGTTGTCACGGGTTTCCGAGGTCACAATCCGTCGAGAATCGGGAAAATCGTTCACACGTCGCCGTTGTTCACGTTGCTGGGGCGTGGAGAGGGCCCGTCCCGATCGTGCGAAGCCGACGAATCGTTAAATTGGGCGCGGCCCACGGGCGCGTCGGCGCGTCCACTTCTCCGCGGCATCTTGAGCCGGGAGGAGGGGGGCCTTACAATTCAAAGACTGGAGACCGCGCGGACTCGGTTGCGGCTCGGTTGCGGTCAGGAATCGGATCAAGGGACGGACGGACGGAGGTGTGTCTTGAGCGAGTGGAACGATTCGGACCCGGCCTTGATCGCCCGCCGCGACCGGTTGCTTGCGACCCTGAAGGGGTACGGCCGGGTGGCCGTCGCGTATTCGGGGGGGTCGACAGCACGGTCGTCGCCCAGGCCGCCTTCGTGGCGCTGGGCGACGCCGCCGTGGCCGTGACGGCGGTTTCCGACAGCCTGGCCGCGGGCGAGCTCGAGGAGGCCGAGGCGCTGGCCCGCCGGATCGGCATCCGCCACCGAGTGATCCGCACCGAGGAGTTCGCCGACCCGAACTACCTGCGGAACAACACCGACCGCTGCTACTTCTGCAAGAGCGAGCTCTACGGCCGGCTCGCCGGGCTGCTCGGCGCGCTCGGGGCCGACGTGATCGCCTCGGGGGCCAACGCCGACGACGCCGGCGACCACCGCCCCGGCATGCGGGCCGCGGGCGAGCACGGCGTCCGCCACCCGCTCCTGGAGTGCGGCCTGACCAAGGCCGAGGTCCGCGACCTGGCCCGGGCCTGGGACCTGCCCGACCTGGGACAAGCCGGCGACGCCCTGCCTGTCGAGCCGGATCGCCTACGGCGAGGCGGTCACCCCCGAGCGGGTCAAGATGATCGACCAGGCCGAGCAGCTGGCTCCGCGACCGCGGGCTCCGCCTGCTCCGGGTCCGCTACCACAAGGGCGACCTCGCCCGGATCGAGGTCCCGATCGAGGAGCTGCCCGCGCCTGGCCGAGCCCCGAGGTCCGCGCCGAGCTGGTCGCGGCGTTCCGCGCGCTCGGCTTCAAGTACGTCACCCTCGACCTCGAAGGGTTCCGCTCGGGCAGCCTGAACGCCGTGATCCCGGTCGAACGGCTCCAGATCCATCTCCAGCGCGGCCCGTCGCGTCCCGGGCCTGATTTCCTGATCCGTTCGCGCTCGCGCTCGCTGTCGCTTCGCTTTGAATCGCCATTCCATGTTTGCGCTCCTTCCACCCGAGAAGAGACGGGATGGCGCCATGCCCCGGGCAACTTGTCGTTGCGGCGAAATCCTGACGTGCCACCCTGATGGACCGGAGCGGATCGTCTGTCCCAAGTGCTGGGCCCGGATCCGGGTCCGCCGCAGCCGCGGGGCGAACGCTGCCCACGCCGGGCACGGACATGGGCACGGCGATGACTTCGTCCGCTTCGGCTGTCCCTGCGGGCGCCGGCTCAAGGTTCGGGTCGAGCCGGACAAGCCGATTCCCGAGTCGGGCAAGTGCCCCGACTGCGGCCGGGTGGTCCCGGTGCCGGCGTCGGCAGGTCGGCCGCGCAGCATGGCACGCCGGCCTCGTCGAGCGAGAACCTACCCCACCGGCCACCCCGAGGCGATCACCGAGGAGCTGAGCGCCACCGACCTCGCCATGCTCGATCAGTGGAAAGGCCGCCTGGCCTCGGCCGCCACCTCCGTCCGCCCGGTCAACGCGCCCGGTTCCGGCGCCGGTCCCGGCCTCGGTCCTGTTCCCGGCCACGCCTCCAACCCCGGTCCCGAGCCCGAGCCCGAACCGAGATCGAGGTCGAGCTCGAGCCCCCGGTTGCCAATCCCAACCCCGGTGCCGGCACCGCCGCCGGCTCCAACGGTCGAGGCCGGACTCCGGGTCTGCCCCCGCTGCGGCAAGCCGGTCCACCTCAGCTCGATCGTCTGCCGCGAATGCGGCGCGCATGTGCCGAAGCGGTGACGTTGACGTTGACGTTGCCGTTGACATGACGTTGAAGCGGACCGCTCCTCTCCCTTTCGTCTTCATCGGCAAAGGATTTCGTCGAACCGGCCCGCGGCGTCGGTCCACGCGGCGGGGTCGCGGGGCTCGTAGATGGTGACGGGGAACGAGCGGGCGACGATGGCGCGGGCGTCGGCCAGGGTGCCGATCCGGCCCCGGCGCCATGGCCTGCAGGAGGACGTTGCCCGCGGCGGTCGCCTCGACCGGGCCGGCGTGGACGGGGCGGCCGCAGGCGTCGGCGGTGAACTGGCAGAGCAGGGTGTTCCGGGTCCCGCCGCCGACGACGTGGATCGTCCGGATCGGTGGTGCCGAGGATCGCCTCGAGCCGCTCGATGGTCCAGCGGTACTTCAGCGCCAGGCTCTCGAGCGCACAGCGGACGAATCCGCCTTCATCGCGCGGCGGCGCCTGGCCGGTGCGGCGTGCAATAGGCGCGCCAGGCGGGCGGGCATGTCGCCGGGCGAGAGGAACGTCGCGTCGTCGGGATCGACCAGGGCGGCGAACGGCCGGGCCGCCTGCGCGCTGGCGCAGAAGCTCGTCGTAGCTATAGTCGCGCCCCTGGCGGGCCCAGGTCCGGCGGCACTCCTGCACCAGCCAGAGCCCCATGATGTTCTTGAGCAGGCGCGTCGTCCCCGACCACGCCCCCCTCGTTCGTGAAGTTGCGCGGCAGCGTCTCGGCGGTGATGACCGGCTGGGAACCTCGACCCCCAGCAGCGACCACGTCCCCGAGCTGAGGTAGCACCAGTCCGGAGGCCCGACGACCGCCGCGACCCCCGCCGGCCGCACCACGGGCACCGCGGCGACGGCGCTGGCCGTGTCGTGCGTCGCCGGCGCCAGCACGGTCGAGGTGCTGCGCCCGTCAGGCCCACCTCCTCGGCCAGGGCCGGCCGGAGCGGACCGAGCTCGGTCCCGGGCTCGACCAGGTCGGGGAGGATCGACCGGGGCAGGTCGAGCTCCTGGCAGAGCGCATCGGACCAGCGCCCGGTGCGGGGGTCGAGCAACTGGGTCGTCGAGGCGTCGGTCCGCTCGCCGACGCCGGCGGCCCGTCAAGAGCCAGCCGAGCAGGTCGGGCATCATCAGGAGCGTCTCGGCGACCTCCAGGAGCGGCGAGTTCGACAGCCGCAGCGCCAGCAGTTGATAGAGCGTGTTGAACGGCAGGAACTGGAGCCCGGTGATCTCGTAGATCCGCTCGCGGGGGACCGCGGCGAAAGGCGGCTTCGAGCATGCCGTCGGTCCGGGCATCGCGGTAATGGACCGGGTTGCCCAGCAGCGTCTCACCCCGGCCGATCAGCCCGAAATCGACGCCCCAGGTATCGACCCCGACGCCATCGAGCGCCCGGCCCGACCGTAGCGCCGGCCCCGACCTTGCGCAGCGCGGTCTTGATCTCATCGGAGAGCCGGAGGCAAGTCCCAGTGGAGCGTGTCGAGCATCCGGACCGGCCCGTTGGGAAACCGGTGGACCTCGTCCAGCGTCAGCCGCTCGCCATCGAACCGGCCCAGAAGCCCCGGCCGCTCTCGGCCCCCAGGTCGAGCGCCAGATAGTCCACCGTCTTGGATTGGATCTGAGTCATCGTCCCCTCGCGCGCCTCGCCTCGTCTTCTGGATCTGGTCCTGGCCCTGGGCACACCCCGGTGATCGGCAAGGCCCCATCATAGGCCCGCCGACCGCCCGGAGCAATTCGTTGGGTTCGGTCCGTCAACCAGGCCTGGGTTCGGTCCGCCACGCGTCGATGCCCGGCAAGATCGTCACGACCCGCGAGGCTATGCGTTGGGTTCGGTCCGTCAACCAAGTTTGGGTTCGCTCGGTCTGGACCTGTCGCCGCCAATATCGGCGTAATCCGCGAAATCCCACCCTCAACTCGGTCTGTCACCGCGCCCGACGTCCATGTCAACACACAGTCAATCAGACCGTCACGACGACCTTTCCGATCTGCTGGTTCGACTCCAGGTATCGGTGGGCCTCGACGATCTGATCGAGCGGGAACGTCCTGGCGATGATCGGCTTGAGGCTGCCGTCGGCCAGTCCCTGGTTGATGAAGGTCTTGGCCCGCTCCAGCGCGCCGGATCGCTGGTGATCTCCATCATGACGTAGCCGCGGATCGTGAGCCAGTGGCCCAGGACGTCGAACAGCGGGAGCGGCGTCGGCTCCGTGCTGAGGGCGCCGTAGAGGAAGAGGATGCCCAGCCGGGCCGTCGCCCTGGCCAGCCGGGCGACGGTCGGGCCGCCGACGGGATCAAACACGACGCGGGCCCCCTTGCCGCCGGTGAGTCCGAGGATCTCCTTGACCAGGTCCTGCTCGTCGGTGGCGATCACGTGGGCCGCGCCCGCGTCCAGAAGGGCCTGCCGCTTGGCGGTGCCCCGCGTCAGGGCGACGGGGGTCGCACCCACCCGGTTCGCGATCTGGATGGCCGCGAGCCCGACGCTGCTCGACGCCGCCGGGATCACGACCGTGTCGCCCTTCGTCAGCCCGGCGATGTCGATGAGCGCCCCGTAGGCGGTCACGTACTGCATCCAGACGGCCGCCGCCTCCTCCCATGAGAGCGAGGCGGGATGATGGACCACGGCATGCGCCGGCGCGTTGGCGAGTTCGCCGTACAGCCCGTAGTCGTTCAACGAGAAGCTCGGGATCGTGCTGACGGCGTCGCCGACCTTGAAGCCCTGGACGTCCGGCCCGACCGCCGCGACGGTCCCCGCCGCCTCGTACCCCAGGCGGGCGGGAAACTTCGGCTCCTCCAGGTACTGGCCCCTGCGGAACATCGACTCGGCTCGGTTAAGCCCCAGCGCGTGGATGCGGATCTGAACCTCGCCCTTGCCGGGCGGCGGAACCTCCCGATCCTCGATCCGAAGGACCTCGGGACCGCCGGTCTCGTGGAATCGCACGACTCTCGCCATGACTTGCCCCTCCCGCGGCCTGACCAAACCAAATGGGTGTCGAACCGCGGGCATTTTAGGGCGCGAGGCAATCCGCACCGTGAAGCCGGAAATCAGGCTCAGTCCAGGCGGAACGCGACGCGCGCGCCCCTGGATCCAGTTGGCGCTACTCGGGCCAAGCGGGTAGCGGGTGGCCGCGCGGCAGGTGTAGGGGTATGCGTTCCAGGAACCACCCCGCAAAGCGCGACTTTCTCCAAACAGCCCGGTCGACAGGTCGCACCGACAACGTGCGAGAGATCGCCAGGGAGCAACGTGCGAGAGATCGCCAGAGAGCGCATGGACGTTATCGCGTCATCCTGGGTCACCCAGCGAACAGACCGACAACACCGCGGTCGTGGGCGCCATTCTTACCCATTTGGTTTTTTGATATCCAAGAAATTCTAATTTTTTTATTTTTTTAGTTTCCGCTCGGAGGTCAATGATCGTCTCGATATGGGCCAGCCGCTCCCGGCCGGCCTGGAACAGCCGAGGTGAGCGCATGGGGCGGCCCTGTGTACCCTTCCGGTCGACTCGGTTATGTTATGCTCGGAAGACAACGATTCGTATCGTACCCGTATCCCGACGACGAACGACCCGCGTCAGGTCAGGAGCGAGTGGCGTGCCCGCATCGAAAAAGAAGCCGGGACCGATCCTTGACGAGCTGAGTGCGGCCCTCGACCAGATCGACCGGCCGGGGACGTTCTGCGCAAGTGGGAACGTGCCGGCGATCTTGCCGGGGCTGGAGATCCAGGGACTTGGCCCGGTCGGCTTGCCATTGACCGCGAAGGCAGCCAGGGAGCTGATCGCGCATGGCGAGCAGGCCCCGTATGGCAAGGGGACCGAGACCCTCGTCGATACCAGGGTCCGACGGGTCTGGAAGCTCGACCCCAAGAAGTTCACGCTCAGGAACCCCGAGTGGTCCGGGCTGATCGACGGAATCGTCCGCAAGGTCCAGCAGGAGCTCGGCCTCGAGAACGAGAAGCTGGAGGCCCACCTGTATGACCTCTTGCTCTACGAGAAAGGGGGCTTCTTCCTGCCCCACCGCGACGGCGAGAAGCTCGACCGGATGGTCGCCACCCTGGTGGTCGTCCTTCCCTCGCCGTACGAAGGCGGTGAGCTGATCGTCCGCCACGACGGCCAGGAGCAGTCGATCGACTTCGGCGGCGACACCCCCAGCCCGTTCCAGATCCATTACGCCGCATTTTACGCCGACTGCGAGCACGAGGTTCGCCCGCTCAAGAAAGGGTATCGCCTGGCGCTGGTGTATAACCTGACACTCGCGGCGCCAAAGACCAAGTCGAAGACAAAGACAAAGACGAAAGCGACCCTCACCGCGCCGCGGACCTCGGAACATATCAACGCGATCGTTCCCCTGTTGCGGCAGTGGGCGGAAATCCAGACGAAGGCGAAGGGTCAAGAGAACGCGGGCGAGAAGCTGGTCATCACGCTCGATCATCAATACACCAGGGACGGCCTCACCTGGGATGCGCTCAAGGGGACCGACCGCGCCCGGCGCATGTGCTGGCCGAGGCCGCGAGCCAGGCGGGATGCAAGGCGTTTCTGGGGCTCTTGACGTTCTGGGAATCGGGCTCGGCCGAGGATGACTACGACTTTGGCTATGGTTATGGCTCTCGTCGAAGGCGCTACTGGGAAGAGGAACCCGACGAGGACGAAAGCGAAGACGAGGATGAGGACGGCGACGATGCGAGCATTCAGGGCCGTTACACGATGGAGGAGGTCTTCGATTCGAGCCTGACCATCGACCGGTTGAGCGACCGCGACGGCCAGACTCTTCCCATCGGCGAGTTGCCGGTCACGGAGGACGAGGTCCTCGATACCGACGCGCTTCAGAACGTCAAGCCCGAGGAACAGTATGAGGGCTACACCGGCAACGAAGGCATGACCCTCGAGCGCTGGTACCGGCACGCGGCGATCCTGATCTGGCCGGAACGTCGGCATTTCGACGTCCTCTGCACCAGCGGGAGCCGGAATGTGGTGCCGGTGCTGGCGCAGTTGGTGGCGGGACTGAACAAGGCGGGGCGCCGCGGCCGACACGCTCAAGGCGGCAGTGTCTCGAGCTGGCCCGCGCGATCCTGAACGGATGGAGCGAGAAACCCGAACGACCTCGGTACACATACGGCCTGCGCGATCCGGCGAAACCCGAGGTCGAGCCCGGCAGCCTGTCGAAGTCGCTGGCGTCGCTCGACGACACCGCGCTGATCGCCCGGTATCTGGACAGGGTCGTGACCCGGGACGCCACCGAGGAGCCGGACGGAAAATCGATCGTGGCCATCTGCCAGCGGCATGGCTGGACAACGTTCGAGCCGCCGATCCTGGCCATCATGACGGCCACGCGCCGGGCGTCGATCGAGCGGAACGTCCGGATGCTCGAAGCGCTCTGCCGGGAGAACGCGAAGGGCCGGGACGCGGACCGGGACGCGGTCTGCGCCCGACTGGCCGGCGCCCTCGTCGCGGCGTTTGAGACTCTGGACCGGAAACGATCGGGCGAGCCCGACTGGTACGCCCCCAAGATCGACCGGGCCGAGGTGCTGGCCGGGCTGACGCGGGCACTGGTCGCCTCGGGGCAGGAGGAGCTACTGGGGCGTGTGCTGGAGCATGCCCGGGCGTCGGCCAAGGATTATCCCCTGCGCAACTGCGCGGGTCCCCGCGCTGGAGACCCTGCGGACCTGGCTCAAGACGCATCTCAAACGGCCGAGCCCGGCGGTCTCGGCATTTGTCTGCGCCTGCCGGGTCGAGCTCGAGGAGCTTACCGCCGCGATGCCCCAGCCGCCGGCCGATCATCGCCGCGACGACACGATCAAATGCAAATGCAAGGATTGCGCGGAAATCAAGAAATTTTTGCGCGATCCGGAAGCGCCCACCTACCGATTCTCGGCGGCGGAGCCGCGCCGCAAGCACGTCGCGAGCTATATCAGAGAAGGCGACTGCGACCTCAGCTTCAAGACCGAGAAGAAGGGAAGCCCCCACACTCTGGTCTGCACCAAGACCGACGCCTCGTACCGCGAGCGGCTCAGGACCTATCACGAGGACCTGGAGCGGCTTGGGACCGTGCGCGATCGAGGCCAGCCTGCCGGCGCGGGAATAACCCGGGGACACGCTCGATGAAGCTCAAGGTCTGGCTGGCCGTGGCGGCCGAAGCCCTGGTTTTCGCCGCCTTGCTGTTCGGGGCGGCGGGAAGGCTCGACTGGCCGTCGGCCTGGGCGTTCCTGGCGGGGTTCTTCGCCTCGGCGTTGCTCCTGACGTTGATGCTGGCCCGGCACGATCCGGCCCTGCTCGACGAGCGGATGAAGCCGCTCTATCAGCCGGGTCAGCCGCTCTGGGACAAGGTCCTCATGAGCACGTACGTCGTCCTGTTCCTGGGCTGGCTGGTCCTGATGGGCCTCGACGCCGGCCGATATCGATGGTCGGTGATGCCGGTCTGGCTCCAGGTCCTGGGTGCGCTGGGCGTCGTGCTCACGATGGGGCTCTGCTATCGCGTCTTCCGTGAGAACACCTTCCTCGCCCCGGTGGTGAAGATCCAGGCCGAGCGCGGCCAGCGGGTCATCTCGACCGGCCCGTACCGGATCGTCCGTCATCCGCTGTACGCCTTGGTACTGCTCTTGTTGCCCGCGATCGCGCTGTCGCTCGGCTCGTGGTGGGGCCTGGCGGCGTCGTTCGTACTCGACGGCGCGCTCGTCGTGCGCACGGCGCTTGAGGACCGGGAGTCTGAACGCGGGCTCGCCGGCTACGCCGCCTACGCCGAACGGGTCCGGTATCGGTTGGTCCCGCTGATCTGGTGAGCCGATCCGCCAGCCCGCCGCGTTGCGAAAAAGGATCATCACAGCAGAGCCCGTGCCCCGTCGAAGGAGGCGGTACGGGCTGGCTTCGATGATTCGTAAACCCAAATCATCGAATAATTTACGAAAAATCCGCCCGAGACGGAACGGACCGCCTCGCACCGGGCCGCGCGGAAATCCGGGCTTCTCCTAGATTTTTCGGATTATAGAATTCGTTCTGAGACGGAGTAGTGGTGGTAAAACCCTTCACAGTTCGATCATTCGCGACGAGCCGCCCCCGGTGAGCTCCGGAGCGAGTCCGAGGGGCGGGTGCGACCATTGATTTCGACCATGCAACGCTCGGGTTCGCGGAAAGAGCGATTCGAGGACGACTTGCGCCGGCACCAGACGCAGATCTTCGGCTTCATCTACTCGCTGGTCCGCAACTTCGACGATGCCGACGACCTGTTTCAGCAGACCAGCCTGGTCCTCTGGAAGAAGTTCGATCACTACGACGCGACGCGGAGCTTCGTGGCCTGGGCGTGCGGCGTGGCGCGGCTCGAGGTCGCCGAGTTCGCGCGGCGTCGGAGACGGAGTCGGCGTCATTTCGGCGGCGCGCTGAGCGAGCTGTTGATTGACGTCCATGCCGAGCTCGAGGCGGAGTATCAGCACCTTGAGGAGCGTCACGGTGCCCTCACCGCGTGCATCAAGAAGCTTCGTCAGCGCGATCAGGAGTTGATTCAGGCGTGCTACGGCGGGTCGGCCCGGGTCCCGGAGGTGGCCCGGGCTCAGGGACGCTCGATCCCCAGTATCCATAACTCGCTCAGCCGGATCCGGCGCACCCTGCTCGAATGCGTCCGGCTCTCGATGGGAAGGGAAGGGCTCGGATGAACGATCGACAGGATCACGATCACGATCACGATCGTGATTTGCCCGAGGAGATCCGCGAGCTGTTCCACGCGTACTGTAGTGACGCGATCGACGACGATCAGCTTCATGCACTCGAGGAGCGACTGCTTGGCGACGAGACGGCGCGGCGTGAGTTCGTGGCGTATTACCAGCTCGATACCGAGCTTCACTTCAGGGTCCGGGCCCGCCGCGCGGCTGATTCGGTCCTCGGGATGATTCCCGAGCAGCCCCGGCGGTGGGGAGTTGAGTTTGGAGGGTGGGGACGGTACCTCGTCACGGCCGCCGCGGGGGTGTTGCTCCTGGTCGCGGGTGTCGTCTGGATGCGGCTCCGGACCGCGGGCTGAGAGCGAGGCGGTCTTCCAGGCGCTCAGTCCCCGGCCGATCCCCACCGAGCAGACCGATCGGGGGGTGGCCATCGTGACCCGGCTCGACGCCGTCCGGTGGGAGCCCACCCAGGGCTCGACGCCGGCGGAGCGGGCGATCCTGGCGGCGGGCCGTTACCGGCTGAGAGCAGGCCGGGCCACCTTGCTGTTCTTCAGCGGCGTGACGCTGACCATGGAGGGTCCGGCGGACGTGGACCTGTTGACCAGCGACCGGGTCTTCTGCCGGCGGGGCCGGCTCCGGGCGCGGGTCCCCAAGGGGGCCGAGGGATTCGTGATCGGCTCGCCCGGCTCGGCCGTGGTCGATCTGGGGACCGAGTTCGCGCTCAACGTCGCGGATAACGGCACCGCGCAGGTGATGGTCTTCGAGGGTCAGGCCGAGGCCGCGCTCCTGGATAACGCCGGCTCGCCCAAGCGGACCCAGATGGTCGAGCGGAGCGAGGCCTTCGAGCTTGATCCCCACGCCGGGCGGATCGCCGAGTCGGCGATGGGGCCGGACGCGTTTGTCGCGGCGATCGCCCACGAGACGCCGGCCCTGGTGCTGGCCCCTTCCTATCCGGGCACGGTCCTCGCGTCGCGGCCACGCGGTTACTGGCGTTTCGAGGCCCTGGTCGATGGCGTCATCCCCAACGAGGTTGCCGGCAGTCCGCCGCTCCGCATCAATGGCCCCGTCACACTCGGGCGCAGCTTCGGGCCCGGCCCCCAACCCGTGCGCAACGGATACGCACGCTTCAAACCAGGCGCCACCGAGCAGTACCTCGACGCCGACGGTCTCTGGAACCTGGCCAGCGACCCGGGACACGCGGTCGAGCTCTGGTTCCTGGCCGAAGCCTTCAACTACGCGACCCTCGTCGCGCTGCTGCCGGCCCAGGAACAGATTCCCTCCGGCGCCTACTGGAAATGGCCCCATAACCTCTTGCTGGAGATCACCGCCCGCGAGCGCCAGTCGCTGTACCGCCCGGCCGCGATCCGCTATTTGCACCGCTGGCCGCTCGATCTTCAGGGAGGCGACAACATCTGTTCCGAGGCCGTGTACGTCCCCCGCCATTGGCACCACGTCGTCGCGCAGAAGCGCGGCGCGAAGATGGAACTCTTCTTCGACGGGGCCGAGCAATCCCTTCCGCTCGAGCCCGACCACCCGGGCGTCTCCTGTCGCCTGGTCGTGGGACGTCGGATGACCGACCTCGACGAGAAGAAGCACATCCGCCCCTTCGTCGGCCGCCTGGACGAGCTGGCCCTTTATGAACATCCCCTGTCATCCGAGGAGATCCGTCAGCATTTCCAGATGGGCAGCCCGTGGACCCGAGGCCGCTGAAAACCAACTTCCCCCCAAGAATCTGGTCCGAGTCGCTTTGTATTTTCTTCGTTCCAAGGGAGTGATCTCATGAGAAGGCGTGGCTTTACCCTGATCGAGCTTCTGGTGGTGATCGCCATCATCGCGGTCCTGATCGCCTTACTTCTTCCGGCCGTGCAGGCCGCGCGTGAGGCGGCGCGGCGGAGCCAGTGTGTCAACAATCTGAAGCAGATGGGCCTGGCGGTGATGAACTACGAAAGCTCCAACGGATCGCTGCCCCCGACCGCGCTGTCGGTCACACCGGGGGTGAATAGCTGCGGCATGAAGTTCCGCGTGCTTCAGTTCATGGAGCAGGCCCAGGTCTTCAACTCGTACAACTGGAGCTTCACCGGCAACGCCTATGACGCCCCGGGGCACTGGACGATCGCCACGATGACGATCAACACGCTGAACTGCCCCTCGGACGGGAACATTCCGACCTCGACGAGCACGCTCAACGGCGTGAGCCGACAGGTGGGCTACTCGAGCTACGGGAACAGCATCGGAACCTACTATGTCACCTCCGGCGGCAAGCTCGACGGTCCCGCCTATCGGGCGGGGGCCGACCCGGCGGTGACGCTGGCATCGATCACGGACGGAACCTCGAACACGGCGATCTGGAGCGAGTGGATCCGGGGCATGTACAAGAACCCGAGCGATGGGCTCCATCAGAATTATATCGTCCAGATCGCTTCCGGGGCCTCCACCACACTGCTGGCCCTCTCCAACGCCTGCCAGGCGGTGCCGAACGGACCGAGCAGTTGGTACGGCGGCACGACGCCCTGGGACCAGCGGGGAGGTTACTATGATTACCAGAATTGTGCCGAAGGGGGCTGCTACTCCCACATCAACACGCCGAACAAGAAGAGCTGCTTCTTCTCGAATGAGACGTCCTCGCACACGTATTACACCGTCGTCGGTGCCAGCTCGAACCATCCCGGCGGCGTGAACGTGGGCTTCCTCGACGGCTCGGTCAAGTTCATCAAGAACTCGATCTCTCCGTACACCTGGTGGGCCATCGCCACCAAGGCCGGCGGCGAGGTGATCGACGCCAGTAGTCTCTGACCGCGGGCCGTTCGCCTCGGTCCATTCGTTGGAATCTCCTGAAGGGGTAGCTCCGGCGGTCGCGCGCTGGTGAGACCCCTTTTTCCTGGCACCGCGATGTGCAGACCCTCAGGCCGATCGAACCGCGTCGGCGGCGAGAGCGGTACGGGCGTAGGCGAGCATGTCGCCAAGAGTCTGCTCGATCGTGTACCGCGGGCTCCAGCCGGTGGCGGCCTGGAGCTTCGACGGGTCGGCGACGAGCAGCGGCTGGTCAACGGGGCGAACGCGGGCGGGGTCGACGAAGACCTCGATGGGACAGCGAGCCTCGCGAGTCAGGAAACCGAGCGCGTCGGCCAGGCGCGTGCCCCGGCCGGAGCCGAGGTTGTAAACCTCGCCCCTCGTGCCGTGGAGAGCCAGCAGGCGGTAGGCGGCGACGACGTCGCGGACATCGGTGTAATCGCGGACGATGTCGAGGTTGCCGACCTCGACGCGCGCCTTCCCGTTCCAGCCGGCCTCGACCTCGGCCACCTGTCGGGCCAGGGCGCCGAGGACATACATCGGCGCCTGGCGCGGCCCGGCGTGATTGAACGGTCGGACGATCAAGACGTCGGTCGCGTGCCCCAGCGCGTGCTGGATACCCAGCAGGTCGGCCGCCGCCTTGCTGGCCGCGTACGGGTTATTGGGCCGGAGCGGGCAGCTTTCCGAGACCGGCAGGTACTCGGGCGCGGGATTGCCGTAGCTGACCCCCGAGCCCACCAGCACGACCCGAGGCGCTGGCTTCAACGTCGATCCCGCGGCCCGGACCGCTTCGAGCAGGTTGAGCGCTCCGCCCAGGTTGAGCGCCCAGGTGCCGCGCGGGTCGGCGACGCTCGCCTGCGGGTTGGCCTGCGCGGCGAGGTGATAGATCACCTCGGGCTGCTTCCGCTGGAGCAAGTCGACCAGCGCGTCCTCATCGCCCCCGGCCAGGTCGAACCGCTCGAGCCGGACCTGGCCCGACAGGTGCGCCAGCTCGGCCGGGAACCGCCCCGACGCCGACAGGCCGACCACCAGGTCGCCCGACGCCAGCAGGTGCTCGGCGAGATGCCCCCCCACGAAACCCGTCACACCCGTCACCAGGGCACGCATCACGGCTCCTCCTTGTGCGATCCGCCGATGAGAATCGATCCGTCGAGAGAATCCACAGATGACGAGAACCATCCTGCGAATCGATGTTATCCGCGGTACGCCCCCGAGCGGACGCGATCGACCCATTTCTGGTTTTCGCGATACCAGGCGACGGTGCGGGCCAGTCCGTCCTCGAATTCGACCGTGGGCTTCCAGCCGAGCTCGCGCCTCGGCCTTCTCGCACTCGACGGCGTACCGTCGGTCGTGGCCCAGGCGGTCGGTGACGTGCCGGATCAGGCTCTCGGGCTTGTCGGTCAGGCGCAGGACGGCGTGGGTGACGTCGATATTGAACCGTTCGCTCCGGCCGCCGAAGTTGTAGACCTCACCGGCCTGGCCGTGCCGCAAGGCGGCGTCGACGCCCCGGCAGTGATCGGAAACGTGGATCCAGTCGCGGACCTGCCTGCCGTCGCCGTAGACAGGTAGCGCGATGTCGGCGAAGGCGTTGGTGATGAACAGCGGGATCAGCTTCTCGGGAAACTGGTAGGGGCCGTAGTTATTCGAGCAGCGTGTGATCACGGTGTTCATGCCGTGCGTGTGGTGCGCGGCACGGACCAGCAGGTCGGCCCCGGCCTTGCTGGCGGCATACGGGCTATTCGGGGCCAGCGGAGTGGACTCGGTGAAGGGAGGGTCTTCAGGAGCGAGCGTGCCGTAGACCTCGTCGGTCGAGACCTGGACATAACGGGGCGTTTTCGCCGCCCGCGCAGCGTCGAGCAGGCACTGGGTGCCGACGATGTTGGTGCGCAAAAACGGCGTCGCGTCGTCGATCGAACGATCGACGTGGCTCTCCGCGGCAAAATGGACGACCGCGTCGAAGCCGTCGCCGTCGGCCAGCAGCTTTGTCACCAGCGCCCGATCGGCGACATCGCCATGCACGAACCGATACCGCGACTCGCTCGACAGGTCGGCCAGGTTGTCGGGGTTGCCGGCATACGTCAGGGCGTCAAGGTTGGTGATCGATACGTCGGGGTACGTCTCGAGCTCGAGGCGCACGAAGTTCGCGCCAATGAACCCACACCCGCCGGTGACCAGAATCCGCTTCATCGTTCAAGTCCCTCCCGTCGTTAAGCTAACCGCCACGCCGTTTTCGGACAAGGCGAGCTTGCCGGCGAGGGGAGGAGGCGACCCGATTTGTTGCGGGAATCAATCACGGCGTGCAGGCGGGGATTCGATCCAGATGAAACGCCCACGCACGCCGACACCGCCGATCGCCGGGGAGCGTTTTCGATGAGGAATTCGTCGATCATCGTGAAGTTGTGTAACCTTCGCCGACATATCCTTCTGTACTCTTACGGAGGAGCTTACGATGAACGCCGGAGAAGGGAGACCATCCGCCATGTCGGCAACCCGATCGTGCCCGGAATGCGGGGCAGCGCTTGCGTCTGACGCGCCGCTGGGATTATGTCCGAAGTGTTTGCTCGGGTTGGGATTTGATCGTGATCGCGAGACCGCGAGCGAGCCGGCCCGGGGGCTTGGCGATGCACCGGCGCCGGCGGAGCTGGCGCGGGTGTTTCCGCAACTTGAAATCGTCGAGCTGCTGGGGCAGGGGGGGATGGGAGCGGTGTACAAGGCGCGGCAGCCGGGGCTCGATCGCTTCGTGGCACTGAAGGTCTTGCCGGCCCATCTCGGGGGTGACCCGGCGTTCGCCGAGCGGTTCGCACGCGAGGCGAGGGCCCTGGCGCGGCTGGGGCATCCGCATATCGTGGCCGTGCATGATTTCGGCCAGGCGGAGGATTTTTCTTATCTCGTGATGGAGTACGTCGACGGAGTCGATCTCCGACGCGTGTTGCGAAAGGGGCGGCTCACGCCCGAACAGGCGCTCAAGATCATTCCCCAGGTCTGCGACGCCCTTCAGTATGCGCATGAGCATGGCGTCATTCACCGGGATATTAAGCCCGAGAACATCTTGCTCGATCCGAAGGGTCAGGTGAAGGTGGCCGACTTCGGGCTGGCCAAGCTGTTGAATCGCGCGGCCGGTGCCAGGGGAAGCGAGACGGCCCTGACGGCCCCCGAGCAGGTGATGGGGACGCTCCACTACATGGCCCCCGAACAGCTCGAAACGCCCACCACGGTCGATCACCGGTCCGATATCTATGCGCTCGGCGTGCTCTTCTACGAGATGCTCACCGGCCATCTACCGCTGGGCCGTTATGATCCTCCGTCGCGCCAGGTCGGCGTGGACGTGCGGCTCGATGCCGTCGTCTTGCGAGCGCTCGAGCGTGAGCCGCAGCGGCGGTATCAGCATGCCAGCGACGTGAAGCTCGATGTCGAGGCAATCGCGAGCCGGAGGGGGTCGGTCATGGGGACAGGAGCCGGCGAACCTGGTCTCACGACCTTGCCCGCCGGCGCCGGGCCGATGCTGCTCATGGTGGCGATCTCGCTGGTCTTCAGCCTCCTGATCATGACGGCCGGCCTGGCTCTGGGAGTCATGGCGTTCTGGAAGGCCCCCATCGGCTCGCACCCGTTCTGGGGCTGGATGGGGGGTGCCTTCGGCTGCTTTTTTGGAGGCGGAGGGAGTCTGGCGGGGACGTGGAACACCTACCGCCAGATGGAAGGGGCCCCCGATCTGATGAAGCGGCCCGACTGGACCGGGTTCGACTCGATCATCGTGGGATACGGTCTGCTCGGGCTGATCCTGATGTCGGCGGGGCTGGTCTGCGCTCCCTGGTCGGGCGGGACGACGTTCTACGCGCTGGAGGTCCTGGGTGGGATGATGGTCTTCCAGGGGGGCCTGTTCCTGGGGATTCGTTTCCTGATGCGTCGGGCGGCGATCCAGGAGCAAGAGGCGATCGCCAAGCCGCGATCCCGGGCGGAGCAAAGGGCCGGCGCCGGGCTCGAACTCGAATAAGATCTCCGATCACGAGGATGTTGCCATGCCGATGGCCGGGCAGTTTGCCACGACACGCTGGAGCCTGGTGACCGCCGCACGGGACCCGGCCGAGCCGCAAGCTCAGGCGGCGCTGGCCGAGCTGTGCGAGCTGTACTGGTATCCGCTTTACGCCTACATCCGCCGCCACGGTCACAACGCCGACGATGCCCAGGACCTGACCCAGGAATTTTTCGCCCGCCTGCTGGCCACGAAGGCACTGGCGGGGGTCGACCGCCGCAAGGGACGGTTCCGCTCGTTCCTGCTGGCCGCGTGCAACCACTTTCTGGCCAACGAGCGCGACCGGGCCAACGCCCTGAAGCGCGGCGGAGGCCGAGCCCCACTGTCCTTTTCGATCAACGCGCTCGAAGCCGAGTCGCGCTTCCAGGCCGAGCCCGAGCCCTCACATGAATTGACCCCCGAGCGCCTCTTCGACCGTCGATGGGCCCTGACCCTGCTCGAACAGGTTCTCTCACGCCTGAGCGCCGAGATGACCCGTTCCGGCAAGTCGCCCCTCTTCGAACACCTCCGCCCCGCCCTCCTGGGCGAACACGGCGCCCCCCCTCACGCCGAGACCGCCGCCCGGCTCGGCATGACCGAAGGCGCTGTGAAGCTCGCCATCCACCGCCTCCGACAGCGCTATCGCACCCTGCTCACCGAGGAGATCGCGCGGACCGTGGACGAGCCTGGCGAGGTTGATGACGAGCTGCGTGATCTCTTTGCGGCAGTCAATGTGTGATCAAAAAGTTTCACAATTTTATTTCGTCATATGTAAATCATAAAATATATTTATTATAATAAATTTATATAATAATAATTTATAATTTTATTTATCTTTATTGATAAATATGATCTACAGATCAATGCTGCATACTTTCACCCGCCCCCGGCCGATCCGGCATCGCCATGCCTGGCATGCCCTCGGCCGGGTCGTCTGAGCACGGGTACAGACATCTGGGATGCATCGTGCGCGTGGCCGATTGCGTCCCCGGAGGCCAGTTCCTCGGTCAGTCGCTCCCCCGAGCGTGATTCGCCCGGTCTCCGAAGACGCTGGAACCGACCGAGCAGCCAGACGGCGAGCAGGAACACCAACGCGCCGGGGATCAGCAACGACAGGCTCAACGACCAGATCACGTAGCCGTCCGAACCGATCCGGTAATACCGGAGATCGACACCGGGAATCGTGAATTGCCCCAGACGATCCCCCCGGAGGAAATCGGACGGAATGAGCTTACGCGAGTCCACGATCAGCGGTCGGACCTTGCCCGCGGCATCCACGTCGAACTGGTCGCAGATCGAGAGATCGCCATCCCTCACCAGGAGATGGAGATGGTCCCCCACACTCCGCGCGGTCACGACCCTGAGGTGATACGATGATCGATCAAAGAACCTGGTGACGACCCAGAGGCTCGAAAGCGCGAGGCTCATTCCGACCGAGAAAATCAGGCTCCATTCGATAACGATGCGCTTCATGAGTCACCGGGCCGAAGCATGACGGAAAATCGGGCCGACGCCCTGGGGACGGCTTTCGCCTCGTCCCTTACCCTACAATTGTAACAAGGATGAAGCCAGAGTCTTCCCGAAGCGAGGGAGCCGATCACCCGGACCGCCTGCGTGCCCGGGGGCGTGGGCGCGATGTCATGAATGGGGAGCGAGTACGCCGATGGGAACGATCCGCATCACACTCTTCGCCGCGATGGCGTCGCTGGCCCTCGGCTGCGGATGTCCCGGCGCCGGTGTCGGCGTCCTCGCCGCGCCGCCGGATGGCGGGGCCGGGCCGGGCGGCCCGAGGCGGCCGGAGATCCGCAAGCTCGGCACCATCGACCTCGACATGGTGGAGGCGACGCCCGTCGTCTTCGAGGGCCGGCTCTACCGCTTCGAATACGTCCGCAAGGGCTACAAGGCCAACGCGACCGGCGACTCGTACTTCCGCTTCATCGACGCGGCGACCGGGGAGGCGACCCCGGCGTTCGCCAGGGGCCATCACCTGGGGTGTGCCTACGCCGACGGCGGCTCCCTGTGGGCCTTCGGCGTGGACCAGTGGGACGGCACGAAGGTCGTCGCCTTCCGTTCGACCGACCTGAAGACCTGGGAGGCGTACCAGGCGCTGGAACTCCCCGGCTGGGGGCTGTTCAACACGTCGGTCTGCAAGGCCGGCGACCGCCACATCATGGCGATCGAGGTCGGCAGGCCGCCCGAGGTCGTCGGCGTCCCGTTCACGGCCCGCTTCGCCGAGTCGACCGATCTGAAGACCTGGAAGCTCCTGCCCGAGGATCGGGTCTTCACGAAGGAGCGGTACTCGGCCTGCCCGACGATCCGCTTCCTGGACGGCCTGTTTTACATGGCCTACCTGGAGACCAGGCCCGGCCCGAGCTACGAGACGCACATCGTCCGGTCGAGGGACCTGATCCACTGGGAGGCCAGCCCGTTCAACCCGGTGCTGGCCGCCTCCGAGGACGACCGGCGGATTGCCAACCCGAAGCTGACCCCCGAGCAGCGAGCGAAAATCGCCGGGGAAGTCGACCGGAACAACTCCGACATCGACTTCTGCGAGTTCCGGGGCCGGACGATCATCTCCTATAGCTGGGGCGATCAGCAGGGCACCGAGTTCCTGTCCGAGGCGGTCCACGATGGACCGCTGGAGAGCTTCCTGCGCGGGTTCTTCCCCGACCGATCGGCAGACGTCCGCCAAAAGCCGCCACGCTGATCCCCCCCCGGGGACGGTGGGAAGGGGGAGCAGGACCTCGAATCTATCGCAAGTTCTACAATGTTTCCCTTTCCGCTCTCGCTCTCGGTTCGGATGGCTTCTCCTCGGGGTTCGGAACCCGACGGAACGTGAACCGGCCGAACAGCGTCCACCAGAGACAAGGAAGTCCGATGACGAGGAAGCCGCGGGTGGCATTCACGGGGGTACTCTCGGCGTTCCTGGGATTAACCAGGCCGATGTCGTCCGAATGCCAGGCCCACTCGGAGACGAAATAGCACAGATAGCCAAGGAAGACGACGCCGGTGAGGAATCGGCTCACCAGGCGGAAACGCTTCGGGTCATAAAGCACGGGGACACCGGCCAGGCAGAAGAGGCCGAGGAGTGCCATGCCGAGTCGCGTTGTCTGCCCCGCGTCGGGGAACGCCCAGATCGCGAGCCCGAGGAAGCTGGCTCCCCCCAGGAGCAAAACCGAACCGAGCGACCAGAAGATGAAGCGACTTCCCGAGAACAGGGTATTACCGAAGTCTGACATGATTCTCCGCCGCCTGATGACCAAAAGCCGGAAAATTGGGACATTCTAACGATTGCAATTGTCGATAATCAGAATGTCCCGAATGCCACGAATATAACTAGAAACCCTCTCTGGGCAACTGTTTACGCAAATCCGCCCTTGGCTCAGTCATCCTCATGTATTGCTTCGGGCGACGTTTCTTCACCCGGGGATCAACTCGACCCGGGCGTGATGGGTTGACCACGAGCTCCGACACGTCCGTTTCCTCCATCCCGATCAGCCAACGTACTGCGTCCACCAGGCTCACTCGATCTGCCGCCACCCCCTGCAACCGCGCCGATTCCACCATCACCGAGCGGACCAGGTTGTACGCCAGCGCGAACACCGCCAATTCCTTCAGCACTCCCGCTACCGTCTCACAGCGAAGTACATCCATGTTCATCGAAATCTTGATGTTCCGGAAATGGATCTCGACTTGCCACCGCCGATAGTACAGTTCGGCCAGCGATATCGCTGAATATGTCGTTGCATCGAGCAAGGTCGTCACCAGCGTGAACTCGCGCAACCGGTATCCGGGCACCTCCACGCGATAGCGGAGTTCGCGCACTCGGATCTCGTCCGGCAGCTTCGCATAGTCTTCCGATTCCATCCATTTTGGATGACTCCTTGGCTTCAATAACATGACGATCTGATCGGAATTGCCCTGGGATAGGACCCATCGCGAACGAGGCATGCCGGGGAGGTCCTTCGACCCTCGGCGCGCCGCCGGGCGGCCGGGCGTGAAGTCGACGATCTGCTTCTGATGAGTGCGAAACACGGCGTGCAGGCCGCGTTGAATCAAGATCGCCAGATGAGCATAGAAACAGAAGCCACGGTCTCCCAACACGACGTCGCCCGGCTCCAGGTTCCCCGAGATCGCCGGAACCCGGGACATCTCGTGGGTCCGCAACGGCGCCGTCGTGGTGCGGAGCAGCATCCCCGTGGCGAGGTCGAACAGCGCCAGCCACTTGGCCACGGGGAAACCGCAGCCCTTGCGTTGACCACCGGGTTGACCGAAGTGACGTTGCAATTCCGGCGTGTCGGGCATGGAAAAACTCGAGCCATCGACCAGCCAGACACGGTGTCCGAGCCATCGCGAGGTTTCCGAGGTGGCGGCTCGAAACGTGTCGGCGGTCGCTTCCAGGAGACGGTGAACGACGGCCGGGGGGAGTCGCTTGCGGGCCTGGCAATACGCGCTGTCGGAGAACGACCGGCCGCCGAAATGGACGACATGCTGGCACGCGGTGTTTCCATGAAGGACCTGGAGCAGGAAGAGGTAGAGGGTGGTAGCGGGGTCGAGGATTCGTTTGCGCCAGGAGTGGCGTGCCTGGCGGCAGGCGTCTTCGATGGCGGCCTGAGACAAGGAAGCGGCGAGGTCTTGGCGCAGTCGGTCGAGAATGGGGATGATACGCGGTGGCATGGGAGGGCTCCGTCCGACACTTGTGGGGTTTGTTTGCAACCACCAGGATGCCGGGAGCCCCTCCCGTGCTCAAGACTCCCTTAAGGTGTTCGCGATTTTGGACTTATCTCTTATCTTCGTGGCATTCGGGACATTCTAACTATTACAAATGTCAGTAATCAGAATGTCCTCTTTTCCGCTCTTTGTCAGATGCACCCTGGAATACGCGGGGTTTTGATGGCCGTCGCCTCCGCTCATGGCCCCCTGGCGGGTCGCCCGGGGTGTCTCGATCGTAACAAGAACGCGGCCATGACACCACCATGTCGACATGGGAGTGTGCTCCTTGCAAAGGCAGGGGCCTTGCGGTCGGTCGTGGGCGTGGTGTGGCGCGGACCGAACCCAAGCTCCGCCCGTCGGCTCGACGGAGGGGAGGGTCGCGAGCGTTTTCGCGAATGTAACGGGCGCCGAACGAGCCAAACCGCGTTGACGGACCGAACCCAAACCCGGTGCGCGGACCGAACCCAGGCTCGACAGGCCGGTGGTGATGTCGCGGGGCGGGGGCGGTTTGTGCCCGGGATCGGATTGTGAGTTTCGAAGCACGACCGCGGGACGATATTAAGGGAAGGGGGCACACGCGATCCTGCGCCTCCACGAGACGGACCGCTCCTTGGCAATGCGGGTGGATACCAGGCGGGTTGTTGAACGGATTCCCGGGGCCGGGCCCCCCGCGGCGCGAGCCCTGGAGATTTCTTCCCACAAGGGAATGGGCGAGGACTGGCTTCTCCCGGCCCCCCAAAAAAGCGGGGAGGGGGCTGAGGGGTCCTTATGACGCAACGGCTTCGAAGACGCGGCCGACCGAGCGGAGATAGTCCAGATCGCCTTGCTCGGCCCTGCGGGCGATCTCGTCGAGCCAGCGAACCGTTTCCGGCTCAAGACAGGGTTCCGAGGGATGATCCGCCGGGTAGAGAACGTTGACTTCGACCTCAACGGCATAGCGACCGCGCTGGACCCAGCGTTTGCGTTTTTCGTGGCGATCTTTAGTCATAAGTTCAATTCCGGAAATAAACCGTCACGAGAATGGCCCTGCGACTCTGAGGCAGCCAGGACCAGATGACCTCGACATCCTTGCCATCGATCAGCAACTGACGGACGACAACCGAGGGGTTCGGTTTGCTTCGAGGACGTTCCCTGACCAGGGTGGCCTGATCGAGTCCGGCGACGAGTTGCCACGCCGTCACCTCCCGTTCTTCGGCACGTTCATCAGCGTGCCAGGAGACAAGATAGCGACCCTCCCGCACCGCCTCGCGAACGTTATCGAAGAGTTTACCCATCGGGCCAATCTTTCACGCGTCCGGCTCGCCGTCGGCGTCGAGGTCGTCGAGGTGGTCGCTGGCCTCGGCCTCGGCCGACGCCGTCGTCGAGAAGGTGAGGGGCATGGCCGTTACCTCGGCCGGGGTAGGGGCGAGGTCGCCGTTGGCGGCGGGGGCTTCGAGGGCTTCGAGGGCCTCGGCGGCGGCAAGCTCTTCCTCGGGGAGCTTGGCGAGGCTGCTGACGCTCGTCGCCTTCCTCGACGCGGATCAGGCGGACGCCCTGGGTGTTCCGGCCGATCAGGCGCATGTCGGCCACCGGGGTGCCGGATCAGGATGCCGCCGGTGGTGGTGAGCATCACCTCGTCGGCGTCGGTCACCTTGGCGATCGCCACGACCGGGCCGTTGCGGTCGCTCGTCTTGATGTCGATCAGGCCCTTGCCCCCCCGGTGCTGCGAGCGGTACTCGGTCAAGACGGTGCCGCTTGCCGAAGCCCTAGGCGCAGACGGTCAAAAGGCTCGCCGGGTCGTCGGCGCCGTTGGCGACGACCATGCCGACGACCTCGTCGCCCTCGGCCAGGCCGATCCCCTTGACGCCGTACGCCGGGCGGCCCATGGCGCGGACGTCGGACTCGTCGAACCGGATCGCCATGCCTTCCTTGGTGCTGAGGACGACCTGGTCGCCGGCCTTGGTCCGGGCGACGCCGATCAGCTGGTCGCCCTCGTCGAGGCCCAGGGCGATGATCCCACGGCCCAGGGGGCGCTTGAACGCCGTCAGCTCGGTCTTCTTGACCGTGCCCCGGCGGGTCACCATCATCAGGCACTCATCCTCGAGGAACTCGCGGACCGGCACCACGCCGGTGATCTTCTCCCCCTCGGCAAGCTGGAGCAGGTTGACGATCGCCCGGCCGCCCGAGGTGCGCGTGCCCATCGGCAGGTCGTAGACCTTCAGCCAGTAGACCTTGCCGTGGTCGGTGAAGAAGAGGATATAGTCGTGCGTCAGGGCGACGAACATGTGTTCGAGGAAGTCGCCTTCCTTGGTGTTCGCGGCGGTGATGCCGCGTCCGCCGCGGTTCTGGGCGCGGTAGGTGCTGGGCGGGAGCCGCTTGATGTAGCCGTCGTGGGTGACGGTCACGACCATGTACTCCTCGCGGATCAGGAGCTCCTTGTCGTAGTCGCCCAGCTCCTCGTCGGAGATCTGGCTGCGGCGGGCGTCGGCATACTTCGCTTTCAGATGCGCGCAGGTCGGCGCGGATCAGGTCGAGGATCAGCTGCTCGTCGGCGAGGATCGCCTCGTAGCCGGCGATGTCTTCACTTGAAGGCCCTTGTACTCGAGCGCCAGCTTGTCGGCCTCCAGCCCGGTGAGCCGCTGGAGCTGCATGGCGAGGATCGCGTCGGCCTGCATCCGGGTCAGGCTGGTCGGCGGCCTTGGCCGCGGCGTCGTTCAAGGCACGCTGAAGGATCTGGGCCGAGACCTCCAGCCCCATCAACCGCGCCCGGGCCTCGGCGGGGTTGGCCGACGACCGGATCACGCGGATGATCTCGTCGATGTAATGAAGCGCGATCAAGAGTCCTTCGAAGATATGGCGCGCTTGCGGGCCTCGCGGAGCTGGAACTGCGTCCGCCGCCGGATCACGTTCAGGCGGTGCTCGACGAAGAGCCGCAGGAAGTCCTTCAAGGGCAATGTCTGAGGCCGGCCGTCGACCAGCGCGAGCATGATCACGCTGAAGGTGTCTTGCAGCGGCGAGAACTGGTAAGAGCTGGTTGAGGACGACGTTGGGGTCCTCGCCCCGCTTGACGGTGACGACGATCCGCACCGGCTGCTTGCGGTCGCTGTAGTCGTCGATGTTCGAGACGCCGGTGATCCGACCGGCGTTGACCAGCTCGGCCAGCTTCTTGAGGAGCGGCTCCTTGGTGAGCTGGTAGGGGATCTCGGTGAAGATGATGTGCGACCGGCCGTCCTTGAGCTCCTCGATCTCGTACTTGGCACGGACGACGACCTTGCCCCGGCCGGTCCGGTACGCCTCGCGAATGCCCCAGCGGCCGCAGATCGTGCCCCGGTGGGGAAGTCGGGGCCGCTGATATGCTCGAGGAGCTCGTCGAGCTCGATCTGGGGGTTGTCGATCAAGGCGACGAGGGCGTCGCAGACCTCACCCAGATTATGCGGCGGGATGCTCGTCGCCATGCCGACGGCGATCCCCCCCGAGCCGTTGACCAGGAGGTTGGGGAACTTGCCGGGGAGGACCCGGGGTTCCTGATACTTCTCGTCGTAGTTGGGCTGGAAGTCGACGGTGTCGAGCTTGATGTCCTCGAGCATCTCGGCGGCGACCGGGCTGAGCTTGGCCTCGGTGTACCGCATCGCCGCGGGGGGCAGGCCGTGGATCGAGCCGAAGTTGCCCTGGCCGGTGATCAGGAGGTGGCGCGAGTTCCACCACTGGCCCATCCGGGCCAGGGTCGGGTAGATCGAGTTGTCGCCGTGCGGGTGATACCGCTTCATCGTCTCGCCGACGATCCCCGCGCACTTGCTGGTCGATGCCGCCGGGGGTGAGCCCCAGGTCGAGCATCGCCATCAGGATCCGCCGCTGCGACGGCTTCAGCCCGTCGCGGACGTCGGGCAAGGCCCGGCTGATGATGACCGACATCGCGTAGTTGAGGTAGCTCTCCTTGAGCTCCTCCTCGATCTTCAGCGGCGATGGCGGCAGGTTCTCGGCGGGTGGCGGCGCGGCGGTGCTCACGGTTCGGTTCGCTCCCTCGGGCAAGGCAAGACCATTTCGGTAAGGGTTCAATTGTACCCAAAAGCCCCCCCGCACGCAACTGGAAGCAGCCCCGGGCGTATCAACCTAACCTCCTCAAAGGCAAGGCTTTGGTGATAAGGCTCTCGTCTCCTTACGGCCCCGCCGACTCATCCCCACCGCTCTCCGACCCGGATGGAGGCGATGCCGGCAATCCACCCAGCCGGCGCGGGCGCCGAAGCTCCTGCCCCTGGCCGCCGTGGATCCCAGGGCAGGGCGCCGAAACGGTTCCAGCTCGAGGCCCGGCTCGGCGGACGGATCGAGCATGCGTGGGTCGATCTCCGGCCGGCGAGTCGGCACGCCGGAGGAGTCCTCGACCCGGCGACTTCCCTCACGCGGCGGCATCCGGCCCACCGGCGCGGAGGGTACTCCGGGCCTGTTTCCTCGCATTCATCTCGTCGACGGCGGCGACGACCGTGAGAACGGCCAGGCCGGCGAGCAACCAGAGGGCGTGGGACGCGACGGTCTCGACCAGGGGGGCGATGGGGTTGCCCCAGCCGAGGGCCCGTTCGGCGAACCAGGCGGCCGCGGCGGTCCCCGTGAGTGCTGCCCCGACGTTGCGCAGCGGCCCGTAGACGTGCGAGCGGGCCAGGAGCAAAAGCCAGGGCATCGCCGCCAGGATCACCAGGAGCTGGAAGGCCTCGATCCCGAGATTGAAGCCCAGCACGCTGGAGGCCAGCGTCCAGGTATCGAGCCCGAATTCGGTCAGCGTCGCCGCGAACGCCAGGCCGTGTACCAGCCCGAAGCCGCAGGCGATGAAGATTTCTCGGCCGCGGAAGATCGGAACCAGGGCATGGACGGCCGAAACCAGAATCGACACGGCAATCGCTGATTCGACGACGGCGCCGTGCACGCGCACCATCCCAGCGCACCGAGCACGAGCGTGAACGAGTGGCCGATGGTAAACGCGGTCACAACCTTGACGATGCGTCGCAGGGCCGTCGCGCCCCCGGCATAGCCGCTCCAGCGCCCGCCCACCGCGAGCAGCGGCGCCGGCAGGATAAGCGCGAGCAGGAACAGCAGGTGGTCCGTTCCCTCGGCGATGTGACGCGCACCGAGGCGGAACATCGCGGCGAAGCCCCGGAACCAGCTCCCTCCCGAGCGATCGATGACGACAGCGGCATTGCTGTCGCGCATCGTTCCCAGCAATACCGGCTCGGCGCCGGTGACGCCGTTGCGCCAGTCGCTGGCCAGAGTGACCACCGCCACGTGGGTGATCAGGTGGTGGAAGATCACGTCGTAGCGGAACGTCAGCCGGTCCGCAGGTGCGCCGGGCGGCGGGGTCATCGCGAGCGCGACCCGCACGTCGGGCTCCTGCTCAACGACCGGGGCCACGTCTCGCACCGTCACCGCCCAGGGCCGGCCGTCGGGAGAGGTCGGGTTGACATGAGCGCGGACGTATTTCTTGATTTCGCGGCCGTATTGCCGGACTGTCTGGACCGCGTCCCTGGGCAGGGGTTTCTCCCAGCCCATGGCCAGCTCCCCGATCGGCAGCATCAGCTCGGCGTCGATCCCGTCGCCATGGGCGCGCAGCACCACCGACGAGTTGGGCATGGGATGGGCCCAGGCAGGGCCCGCCGCCGACGCCAGGAGCAGCAGGGGCAGGAAGAGCCGTCGCATCGTTGCCTCGTTCGCAAGGTCGTCGTTAAGCTCGTCCCGTCCGGTCCGGTCCGGTCCAGGCGAGGCCCCGCTCTCCTGTCCCGGATCGGACCACCTCGGCGGGTCATCGAATCAGAAGGAGAATTCCGCGCCGTAGTCGGTCAGCCGGTCGCGCCAGATCGTGTGGAAATGGTCGCTACCCTGCGTGGCGAACTCGATCCAGACGCGAGGCCCGTCGATACGCACGTAGTCGCCCCGCTCGCCCCCCACGTTGGTCGTGCCCGAGTAGGCCACCTTGACCTTGTCGAGTTCGGCCTCGTAGAGCTTGCGGTATTCGACGCCCTGGGGGCTATCACCCGTCCAGGCCGCGATCGCCTGCCTGACGAAATCCTTCGAGGCATCGGAGAGCTCGGAGACCGGCACCCCCTCGCTTTTGGCGGGGAACTTGCCGTCCTTCTGGGGTCCGACATAGACGTCGTTGAAACGCGCCTCGAGCTTCGCCCGCTTCAACTGCTCGGGGGTGAGGGAGGCGAGCAGACCGTGCAAGGAGTCGCGCATCGGGGCGAGCGGGTCGTGCGTCTTGCCCTGATCGTCCTTCCACACCGTCGGCTGCGCGGCGACGTGGTACGGGGTCGCGGCGCCGGTTGTCCCCTTGTAGTAGAAGTTGATGGCGAGGTGGTGTCCGCCCAGTTGCAGGATCCAGGGGTCGGCCTTCGACGGCTTGCCCAGGAACGCGATCATGTAATTCGCCGACCCGAACATGGCCCCACCGCCCGGGCCTCCGCCCTTCTTCCTGGGCTCGCCGCCGAATTTCTTCTGGGCCGGACCTCCGCCGGCCTTCTTCTGATCCGGACCGCCCGGGCCCCCGGGTCCTCGCCCGCCACGCCCCTTGGCGAAGGCGTCGTCGGCCGCGCGGACTTCCTGATAGCGTGAGAAACCTTGCTCGCCCAGGGCAACCCGAGCGACCTTCAGGGCCGCCTCGACCTGCTCGGGCTTGAGGTCGCGGTAGAAGACGCCATTGCGCACATTGGACCCGCCCGGAAAGTTGGTCCAGCGGATGGCGAGCTGCGGCTTCAGTTCGATCTGGGTGATCGCACGCTGCTCCTCCGAGAGCGTGGCGAGGAATGCGTCCGCGGCGTCCACGACGTCGGCCGCCCTGGGCGAGGCGAGCAATGCCGGCGCAGGCCGACGCCGACGTGGTGGCCTCGGCCGATGCGCGGGGCTCGGCCGAGGCGAGGTTGGCCGCAACGACGCCGAGCGGCAGCGAGCCGGCTGCGGCAATCAGGGCGAAAGCGGTCGATCGATTCATCCCGAAATCCTCCCGTTCTTCGGCCAATCCGAGCACGGCGTCCCGGCGGAGGACCATCACCCGCGCGGCCGACCGGGCGAGCAACTGGGCCGTGCAGGACATTCACGACTTCGCGAGATCGTATCAGCCACCCGGCCGCGATCCGCGGGACATTTTCCTAAAATCCGCTTCATCCAGGTCCGCGGCGCGATCCCCGCGAGACCGGTCGCGTCGTGTGTCACGCGTCGCCGTGGCGGTATCGCCGGCATCGGTGGCATCGGCTCGTGGACGGGTGCCCGGGGCGGCACGGTGACGACCTCCTCACCTCAATTCGCCGGAGGTGAGGACGACATTGGATTCTCCTGGAGGGCCTTCCAGCGGTAAAAGGTAGTGGGTCCGATGCCGGCCTTGCGGCAGTCCTGGCCGATGTTCAAGCCGGCGTCGAGGTCGGCTTGGAAGTCGCGGAGGATGGCCGCGATCCGGTCTGATCTGGGTCGTTTTCGCATGGGTCGCTCCCTGGCTCGCTGCCAGTTGTACGATTCCCATTAAGACTGGACCAGATTTTGGGGGGCAGGCCAGATGATCTCGGCTCGAGTCGTGCGAATCACGAATCCTCCGAATGCTCACGGTATCTACGAGGCAAGCGTAGAAGTGTTTAATTCAGCAACTAATACTTGGGTTCCCAAGGGAAGGTCAACGTTCTTTCCCGATAGTTGGTCCCCTTCTAGGGTATTATCCGAGATTGCAGGCGCCTTCCAGAATCGACGAACATCGATCCCTGGAAGGTCTCCGAACTACTGGAGGGGGTTGTCGCCTTCCGGGATCACGATTCAAGGCTATTTAGATTCAGCAGGCAACATCAACACAGCTTTCCCGCAATACTAGGAATGAAACATGATAAAGCTTTATCGTGATAATGAAGGTTACCGGTGCGTTGACCCCAACGGCTTGCACCCACTGATCGCATCTTTTCTGGAGCAGGATGTGCAATCCGGGTTCAGTGGATGTCAGGAATTACTGGAAATCGTCGATGACATTGAGCATGGTCGCCGCGTTGAGTGGTCGAGCACCTACAATGCCCACGCGGTGACCATACGGCCTGATGGCGTAGTGATCGAGAATCTGTGGGACGATAGTCTCGGTGTTGCCCATCTCCCGCTCAAAGTATTTCGAAGTTGCATCGAATCCTGGGCCGAATTTTTCTGACCGTCACGGATTCTGTAGGAGTGGACATCGGTATCCACTCAGGCGGTGATCACCGCACCGGTCCCGGTCATCGGCACCGTCGGCGACGCGGTCCAGCTCCAGTCGTGGGCGCTCGAAGTCGCCCCCCTGAATACCGATAACTTCATCACCATCAATTCGGGGACCTCGGCGATCACCAATGGCACCCTCGGCACCTTCGACCCCACCATGCTCGCCGACGGCTCGTACGATCTCCGGCTCTATGCGATCAACTCGGGCGGTGTCAGCACCACCACCGACCAGACCGTCAACGTCGCCGGCAGGCTCAAGCTGGGCAACCTCCATCTCTCGTTCACCGACCTGACCATCCCGTTGGCCGGCATCCCGATCACCATCACCCGTAGTTACGACACCCTGAACGCCAACACCCAGGGCGACTTCGGCTACGGCTGGACCCTCGACGAGGGCGACTTCCAGGTCCAGGCCAGCCAGCCCGACGGCACACTCCAGGCACTCGGCACCCTCACGCCGTTTGCCCTCGGCACCCGGGTCGTGATCACCCGGCCGGGGCAGTCGCCCGAGGGCTTCACCTTCGAGGCCCAGCCGGTCACCACCGGCTATTTCGGCTTCGAGCAGTTCGTCAACCCGATCTTCAAGCCCGATGCGGGCGTCACCGACACCCTCAGCGTGCCGCCCACCGAGCTGCTCGCCAACGGCGACGGCACCTACTCCGGCGAGGACGCCGGCGCCACCCCCTACAACCCCGCCGACTCCCTCTTCGGCGACAGCTACACCCTGACCACCCACGCGGGCATCGCCTACACCCTGTACGCCGACACCGGCCAGCTCTCCACCGTCACCGACCGCAATGGCAACACCCTCACTTATCAGCCCACCGGCATCTATAGCAATACCGGTGTCGCCGTGACGTTTACCCGCAACCCCCTCACCAACGACATCACCGCCATCACCGACCCGCGCGGCAATGCGATCACCTATGGCTATGATATGTATGGGAACCTGATCTCGGCCACCGATCGCGCCGATCAACAGACCCAGTTCTTTTACAGCACCACTCAGCCGCATTACCTCGATCACGTGATCGATCCCAACGGCATCACCGTCGCCCAGGCGGCCTACACCGGCGGCCGGGTCACCGGCCTGACCGACGCCACCGGCGCCACCACCTCGCTCTCGTACGACCTGACCAACCTGAGCGAGACCGTCACGCCCCCGCCACTCGGCGGCACCGCCAGCCCATCGTCCACCCTGACTTTTGACTCCCAGGGCAACGTCCAGCAAACTTCCGACGCGCTCGGAAACTCCAGTTCGGCCGGCTACGACACCAGCAACAACCTGACCTCGCAGACCATGACCGTCAGCGGCCAGCCCCTGACGACCAACTATACGTATGATTCGTTTGGCGACGTCCAGACCGCCACCGATCCGGCCGGCGACACCACCTCGTTCACCTACAACGCCACCGGCCAGCCCGTCTCCAGCACCGACGCCCTCGGTCATACGACGTATTATGGATATGACTCGAACGGCAACCTGACCTCGACCACCAGCCCGATGGGGCTGACCTCGTCGTTCAGCTACGACGCCAGCGGCAACGTCACCTCGACCACCACCCCCGACGGCACCACCTCCTCCACCTACTACCAGAAGGGCGACACCGGCGGCGCACCGGGCGACCTCAAGTCAACCACCGACGCCCACGGCACGACCACGACCTATACCTACGACGCCAACAACAACCAACTGACCAGCGACTGGACCTGGACCCAGCCGGGAAGCAATCCTCCGGTCACCCAGGACATGAAGACGACGAATGTCTACGACGCCAACGACAACCTGATCCAGACCATCGCCGCCGACGGCACCATCACCGACACCGTCTATGACTCCAGCGGCCGCGCCATCTGGGCCGACGACCCGCACACCTCGGGCCAGGCCCACGTCGATGGGACGGAGACGATCTACGACGCCGATGGGCGGGTGGTCACCACCGAGCAGTTCCACGACGTCGTCATCGACTTCAGTGATCTGAACACCTCACACCCCTCCAGCTATTTCTCCGCCGCCGGCACCCCGTTCTCGATCACCTCCACCACCTACGACGCCCAGGGCCGCACCGCCTGGACCGACGACCCCCACATGCCCGGCCAACCCACCGACGGCACCGAGACCGTCTACGACGCCGACGGCCGCGTCATCGCCACCGAACGCTTCCACAACGTCGTCATCGGTTACACCATCGCCACCGACGGCATCGCCACCGCCCCCACCATCAGTTCGGACACCAGTCCCTACCTGATCACCGATACCGTGTACGACAGTGCCGGCCGGGTCGTCTGGACCGACGACGGCCACGCACCCAACACCACTCCCAACGGCACCAACACCGTCTATGACACCGCCGGCCGGGTCATCTCGACGGGACGGTACGCCAACGTCCTGATCACCCTGACCATCGATCCCAGCACCGGCGTCGCCTCCAACTCCCTGAGTTCGTCACCGACCCTGATTTCCTCCACCTCCAGCACGTACAACGCCGCCGGCCAGCTTCTCACATCCACTGATGCCAAGGGGAACGTCACCCAGTACACCTACGACGCCGACGGTCGCCTGATCAAGACCACCTACCCCGACGGCACGTTCACCACGACCACCTACGACCCCACCACCGGCCGCAAGACCGCCGCCATGGACCAGGCCGGGCAGATCACTAACTACACCTACGACCCATACGGCAACCTGGCCAGCGTCTCGCTCCCCGACCCCAACACTGCGGGCGGCACCAACCAGCCCACGTACGTATATGCCTATGATGACTACGGCAACCTGACCAGCGAGACCGACCCGCTCAACAACACGACGACGTACACCTACGACGCCTTTGGCCGCAAGGTCTCCGAGACCCTCCCCTCGGTCTTCGTCAATTCCAACTGGATCACCCCCACGGAAACCTGGTCGTACAACGCTTTGGGCCAACTCGCCAGCACCACCGACTTCGACGGCCACGTCATCAACACTACGTATGACGACCAGGGCCGGGTTACTGAAAAAGATGAGTACACCGAGTAGCGCCGCTCCCACCGCCTCCAAGATCGTCACCTACACCTACGACAACCACGATTCACAAAACCGCCGTTACGACACGGTGACGATCAACGACACCGCCTCACCCAACGACAACGGCGCCACCACGACTTACTACGACACCGAAGGGGACATCGTCGAGATCGACTCGCCCCAGGGCACCATCACCTATACTTATAATGACTCCACGGGTCAAAAGACGGGCGAGACGACCAACAACACCGACATCCAGTACGCCTACGATCAAGAGGGACGGCTCGCGAGCGTCACCGTGGACAAGCTCGACGGCGGATCAGTCACACCGCTCGTCACCACGTACAGCTATGATCTGAACAACAACCTGCTGACAACCAACTTCGCCAACGGCACGGTTGAGACCCGGACCTACGACACGCTCAACCGACTGCTCACGGTCAAGACGACCGACGGTTCCAGCACCATCGTGGGCTACACCTACACCCTGGACGCCGACGGCCGACGCGTCCAAGTCGTCGAGGCCAGCGGACGCACCGTCAACTATACGTATGACAATGACGGCCGGCTGACTCAGGAGAAGATCACCAATGACCCCAGCGGCGACAATTGGACATATACTTATACATACGACCTGGCTGGCAATCGCCTCTCCTTGAACGACAACGGCCCGAACAACGACAGCCTGAGCTACACCTACGACGCCGACGGCCGATTGACCGACGTCAGCGGCACGACGGGCACTAACGGCGACAGCACCGACACCTCGTACACCTACGACGCCAACGGGAGCATGCTCACATCCACGACGACGATCAACGGCACCCAGACCACCCAGACGACGTACACCTGGGACCTGGAGGGCCACATGATCTCGGTCGTGACCACCGGCACAGGGGCGGTATCGGCGAGCTATACGTATGACGACTCGGGCAATCGGACGTCTCAGACCGTCAACGGGACGGCGACGACCTACCTGAACGATCCCAACCAGGCGTACGACCAGGTGCTCGAGCAGTACGCGCCGGGTGGGATCTTGCTGGGCACCTACGTGCGGGGACTGGATCTGTTGTTCCAGGACCGCACTACCGCGGGAGGCGGTACTGGGCTATCGTTCTACGCAGTGGATGGCCTGGGAAGCACCCGGGCGCTGACAAACTCAAGCGGTACAGTCACCGATACGTACGCCTATGATGCCTATGGCGACCTGACGGGGTCGACGGGGACGACCACGAATGAGTTCCTCTACGCGGGCTATCAGACCGACGCGGCCACGGGGCTGGATGACCTGCGGGCGCGGTACTACGACGCCGCGGCGGGCCAATTCATCTCGCGCGATTCCAGCGATGGGAGCAGCTCCGACCCGATCACCCGCAATCACTACCTCTATGCCGGCGCCAATCCAGTCGAATATATTGACCTGAGCGGTCACAGCCTGTTGGGCACCCTCGGAGCGATCGGCATCGGCGCCATGATCGGCGGGATCGATGGCGCCTTGGCCGGTCATAGCGGCCAAAGGCTTGCGGTAGATATACTGATTGGAGGCGCGCTGGGATCTGCAGGTGTGTGGGTCCACTCGTTAGGGAAAGTCTACCTTGCAGCAAGTTACCTCGAACGGGGACTCATTATCGCCGGTCTATCGCTAAGCGCATATGGAACATATGACGCTGCAGCCAATCAAAACAACCCTTGGCTGGCGGGGTTCCGAGGTACGATCACCTTGGCCGGTGGCATTTTCGTCTCGGCTCGTACAATTCAAGTTTTCTTGGATTGGTTACCACCTGTAATCACGACTGGGAGTGGCCGAACCATTCAAGGGCTTTACGGTGCTATTGATGCCGCCGAGATCGAGACCCTCTTGAATTCCAGTGGGGGCAAAGTTCCCGTCTTCACTCGGTTGTCACAATCACCGTCAGTAGGGGTTGGAAAAGGCCTTTCCGTCTCTACCTATGACGCGGCCCTTGCGGACGCCTTGCCAAACCCCGCCGGAACCAAACTTTATCAGGCAAATATTCCAAAGGCTCTTATCGATGCCTTGGAACTTGTCGGGCTCGCACAGAGAAGTAAAACTTCAATGGGTAATGTTACTGGGGAGGAGTTATTCTTTAACAACCAGATTCTCGAATACCTTGTAGGTCTTTTTTCCGAGGTCCCAGGTAGCACTCGCTAGCAGATGCAAAATTCTATCGTTCATTTATTAAAGGTTAGGGGTCGGATTTAGATTTAGCAGCTTGTAAGATACTCGTTGAAAAACCGGAAATCCGAGTGCATAATCATACTGGACCACAAGCCGCTCATTTTTCGGACCGACATCATGTCAGATCAAATTGTTTGGTGCTGCGCAAGTTTCAAGGCGAATTATCACGACGATGATTGTCGTGGGTTTCGCATTGTATCCGAAATGGTAGAAAATTCAGTTCGGTTTAAGTTTAAGTTTGTTTCAATTGATAGAGACATACAATCCATGGTTTTCATAAACCATCCTATTTCGCTGGAATGCACTATCGGTATTTTAAATTGCCCCTGGTGTGGAGTACGTTTAAATTCATGGTATCATAATTACATAGAGTTGAAGAAATAACAGAGCTGAAGATCCAGTGGGGTCTCGGATTCGGCCGTTGTTTTTGGTTATTTTACACTCATACCACCACCGACCAGACCGTCAACGTCGCCGGCAGGCTCAAGCTCGGCAACTTGCACCTCGCGTTCACCGACCTGACCATCCCGTTGGCCGGCATCCCGATCACCATCACCCGGAGCTATGACACCCTGAACGCCAACACCCAGGGTGACTTCGGCCAAGGCTGGACCCTCGACGAGGGCGACTTCCAGGTCCAGGTCAGCCAGCCCGACGGCACGCTCCAGTCTCTGGGCACCCTCACGCCGTTTGTCCTCGGCACCCGGGTCGTGATCACCCGGCCGGGGCAGGCGCCCGAGGGCTTCACCTTCGAGGCCCAGCCGGTCACCACCGGCTATTTTGGCTTCGAGCAATTCGTCAATCCGATCTTCGTCCCCGACGCGGGCGTCACCGACACCCTGAGCGTGCCCCCCACCGAGCTGCTCGCCAACGGCGACGGCACCTATTCCGGCGAGGACGCCGACGCCACCCCCTACAACCCCGCCGACCCCCTCTTCGGCGACAGCTACACCCTGACCACCCACTCGGGCATCGCCTACACCCTCTACGCTGATACCGGTCAGCTCTCCACCGTCACCGACCGCAACGGCAACACCCTCACTTATCAGCCCACCGGCATCACTAGCAACACCGGCGTCGCCGTCACCTTCACGCGCGACCCGGTCACCAACGACATCACCGCCATCACCGACCCGCGCGGCAATGCGATCACCTATGGCTATGATATGTATGGGAACCTGATCTCGGCCACCGATCGCGCCGATCAACAGACCCAGTTCTTTTACAGCACCACTCAGCCGCATTACCTCGATCACGTGATCGATCCCAACGGCATCACCGTCGCCCAGGCGGCCTACACCGGCGGCCGGGTCACCGGCCTGACCGACGCCACCGGCGCCACCACCTCGCTCTCGTACAACCTGACCAACCTGAGCGAGACCGTCACACCTCCGCAACTGGGCGGCAATCCCAGCCCCTCGTCCACCCTGAGCTTCGACTCCCAGGGCAATGTCTCGTCCACCACCGATGCGCTGGGAAACTCCAGCTCGGCCGGCTACGACACGAGCAACAACCTGACCTCGCAGACCATGACCGTCAGCGGCCAGCCCCTGACGACCAGCTATACGTATGATTCGTTTGGCGACGTCCAGACCGCCACCGATCCGGCCGGTGATACCACCTCGTTCGCCTACAACGCCACCGGCCAGCCCATCACCAGCACCGACGCCCTCGGCAACACCACATATTATGGGTATGACGCCAATGGCAACCTGACCTCGACCACCAGCCCCATGGGGCTCACCACCTCGTTCAGCTACGACGCCAGCGGCAACGTCCTCTCGACCACCACCCCCGACGGCATCACCTCCTCCACCTATTACCAGAAGGGCGACACCGGCGGCGCCCCGGGCGACCTCAAGTCCACCACCGACACCCACGGCACCACGACGACGTATACCTATGACGCCAACAACAACCCACTGACCAGCGACTGGACCTGGACCCAGCCGGGGAGCAATCCCCCGGTGACCCAGGACATGAAGACAACGAATGTCTACGACGCCAACGACCACCTGATCCAGACCATCGCCGCCGACGGCACGATCACCGACACCGTCTACGACGCCAGCGGCCGCGCGGTCTGGACCGACGACCCCCACACCTCGGGCCAGACCAGCGTCGACGGCACCGAGACGATCTACGACGCCGATGGGCGGGTGGTCACCACCGAGCAGTTCCACGACGTCGTCATCGACTTCAGTGATCTGAATACCTCACACCCCTCCAGCTATTTCTCCGCCGCCGGCACCCCGTTCTCGATCACCTCCACCACCTACGACGCCCAAGGCCGCACCGCCTGGAGCGACGACCCTCACATGCCCGGCCAGCCCACCGACGGCACCGAGACCTTCTACGACGCCGACGGCCGCGTCATCGCCACCGAGCAGTTCCACAACGTGAACATCAGCTACACCATCGGCTCCGGCGGCATCGCCGGCAGTCCCTCGGTCACCTCCGACTCCAGCCCCTACCTGGTCACCGACACCATCTACGACACCGCCGGCCGCGTCGTCTGGACCGACGACGGCCATGCCCCGGGCACCACCCCCAACGGCACCAACACCGTCTACGACAACGCCGGCCGGGTGACCTCCACGGGACGGTATTCGAATGTCCTGATCACCCTGACCATCGATCCCAGCACCGGCGTCGCCTCCAACTCCCTGAACTCGACACCGACTCCCATCTCATCCACCTCCAGCACCTACAACGCCGCCGGCCAGCTCCTCACCTCCACCGACGCCCTCGGCAACACCACCCAGTACGTCTACGACGCCGACGGCCGCATGATCAAGACGATCTATGCCGACGGCACCTTCACCACCTCCACCTACGACGGCAACGGCCGCAAAGTCGCCGCCATGGACCAGGCGGGCCAGATCACCAACTACACCTACGATCAATACGGCAACCTCGCCAGCGTCTCGCTCCCCGACCCCAACACTGCGGGCGGCACCAACCAGCCCACGTACGTATATGCCTATGATGACTACGGCAACCTGACCAGCGAGACCGACCCGCTCAACAACACCACGACCTACGCCTACGACGCCTACGGCCGCAAGGTCTCCGAAGCGCTGCCGATGCTTCCCGATGGCACCACACCCACCGAGACCTGGTCCTACAACGCCCTGGGCCAGCTTGCCAGCACCACCGATTTCGATGGCCACGTGATTAACTATACGTATGATGACCAGGGCCGCGTCACCGAGAAGGACGAATTCACCAGCAGTACGGCAACCACGGCCGCCAAGGTCGTGACCTACACCTACGACAACTACGATTCCCAGAACCGCCGTTACGACACCGTCACCATCAACGACACCGCCTCACTCAACGACAACGGCGCCACCACGACTTACTACGACACCGAAGGGGACATCGTCGAGATCGACTCGCTCCAGGGCACCATCACCTATACCTATAATGACTCCACGGGTCAAAAGACGGGCGAGACGACCAACAACACCGACATCCAGTACGCCTACGACCAGGAGGGCCGACTGGCGACCGTCACTGTCGACAAGCTCGACGGTGCATCAATCACACCGCTCGTCACCACGTACAGCTATGACCTGAACAATAACCTGATCACGACGAACTTCGCCAACGGCACGGTCGAGACCCGCACCTACGACAGCCTTGGCCGCCTGCTCACGGTCACCACCACCAACGGTTCGGCCACCATCGTCGACTACACCTACACCCTCGACGCCGACGGCCGCCGCGTCCAGGTCGTCGAGGCCAGCGGCCGGACCGTGAACTACACCTACGATTATGACGGCCGCCTGACCCAGGAGAAGATCACCAACGACCCGGCCGGAAACAACTGGACCTATACGTATACCTACGACCTGGCCGGCAACCGCCTCTCGCTCAACGACAACGGACCCAACTTTGACAGCCTGAGCTACACCTACGACGCCGATGGCCGTCTTACCGATGTCAGCGGCACCACCGGCGTCAACGGCGACAGCACCGACACCACCTACACCTACGACGCCAACGGGAGCATGCTCACCTCCACCACGACGGTCAACGGCACCCAGACAAGCCAGACGACCTACACCTGGGACCTCGAAGGCCACATGATCGCCGCCGTGACCACCGGCACCGGCGCCGGCACCGCCAGCTACACGTACGACGACAGCGGCAACCGGACCTCCCAAACCGTCAACAATCAGACCACCACCTACCTCAACGACCCCAACCAGGCGTACGACCAGGTGCTTGAGGAGTACGCCCCAGGTGGCATATTACTGGCCACCTACGTGCGGGGGCTGGACTTGCTGTTCCAGGACCGGACGGCCGCGGGGGGTAACACGGGACTGTCGTTCTACGCCGTCGACGGCCTGGGCAGCACGCGGGCGCTGACGAATTCCAGCGGTGCCGTCACGGATACGTACACGTATGAAGCGTACGGCGCTCTTCATCGCCTCGACGGGGAGCACGCCGAATGAGTTCCTGTTCGCGCGATACCAGATCGACGCGGCTACCACGGGGTTGATCTATCTGGCGACGCGATACTACAATGCCGCAACAGGAGTGTTCAGCTCACGGGACGCAAATGATGGAAGTACCTCCAACCCAATCTCGCTCAATCACTACCTTTATGCGGACGCGGACCCCGTAGACAATGTTGATCCAAGCGGTCATGGTATTTCAGCTGATGTTACTGTGTCAGCAAACCTAAGTTTTTCAATTGATGCGTTTGCAAGCATTCCTAGTCTTGCTGTTCTAGCTACATCAGCGACACTTGCTTGCTCACTAATTCATGTTGGGTCGTTGCTCGACGGGATGTTGGGCACCAATTTTGCTGACAATGCCGCCTGTGGCGACGCGCAAATGAGGATTCAATTGCAGGAGGGTTTTGTACATACATTTTCGATTCCTATACATGCTCCCGCACCTGTAGGAGTTTCTACATTTCAGGTAAGAACAACAATGCAAACTTTATATTCGACTTACAAAGTAGCGGCCCCTTGGTATCCGACGAACCTAGAACCCAATCTGGTTTCTGCCATTATCGATATAAGCAAATATATATCAAACTTTCCACCCTTAGGTACAAGGACAAATGCGACGATTAGAACCGTGCAGTGGACCGATCGTCGGAGAAATTTTCGATTGGATCTAGAAAATCTACGAGGCTGGAATCTTAGGATCTAATATCATGACTTCATTTATCGATCTACATAACTTTTTACTAAGTCACAATCATTTGTCGGATACTTATGTACGTCTAGGTTTAATTATAGAAATGAATACTTATAATTTAGATTTAAATTCAAGAAAGTTCCAGTATAGTAGTTTATTAAATACAGATGAATTGAAAATTTTTTTATCCGACACAGAAATAGGTTTCCTTGTTGCGGAAATTAGCTCGTATGCCGTACGGGCTCCAAGGTTTGCGTCGTTGTATTGGGCAATTGGCAAGGTTCGCGCTGAAATCGGCTTGCCTCATCTTTTAATCGCGATGTCCCATTTAACTGATTTAAATAACGAAGATGATTCGATAATGCAAGCGCTATTAGTTCTTGAAAAATATATACTAGAAATAAATTTTTCTGAGGATAAGATTATAATAAATAGTTTTAGAAATGTGTATTTTCAAATTCTTTTGAAAATACTTAAGTGTTTTTGTATGTCAAACAATCACTTAATTAATGACTTAGTTTCGAAAATAAGCGAGATACTCGGGCTGGAAAACGGAACATTCTGAAATGTCGATAATTAGAGACTTTGCGGGAATTTGTACTCCGTAACGGGGACGTAGCTAGGTCACTTGAATCTCAGAACTGGGCTTTTGCAAACCGTTCTGCGGCGGCGTTAAAATAGGCAAAACTGGTTCGTTTTGACCCTGATTTGCTCTGGCGCAGTTGGACTGCGGAGCATGCGATCATGCCAGGGATTATCGAATACCCCAAGCTCGTTCAGGAGGCTTTGACCCAGTACGGCGACCTCTTCGCCAACGAGTGCCAGCGCCGCCACTTCGCCGAGTACCTCACCGGACTCTTCGTCGCCGAGCGGAAAACCGTCCTCGGAATCCATGACGAGTTCGCCCAGACCACCGACCAATCCTGTCTCAACCGGTTCCTGACCGACGCCCCCTGGGATGTGGAGACACTCAACCTGCGGCGACTGGGCCTGCTCCAGAAGGAGCCCTCCACTCGCTACAGTGACCAGGGCGTGATCCCCATCGACAACACCCTGGTCGACCGGGACGGGATGTTGATCCCCGACGCCGGGTGGTATTGGGACCATGCCGAGGAGCGGAACAAGATCGCCCAGGACTACCTCTTCGTCAATTACGTCTGCACCGGCGGCAAGCACTATCCGCTGGAGTTCCGCCTCTTCCGCAAGCAGGAGATCTGCGAGGCGATGGGGGAACCGTTCCGCAACCACACCGCCTTGTGCTGTGAGTTGATCGACTGGGTGTGCGAGCACCAGATCCCCGGCGACTTCGCCATGGACTGCTACTTCACCAGCGCCGAGGTCCTCAACCACATCGATGCCAAGAAGGACCGGTTCGGGCGACCCCGGGGGTACGTCGGTGACCTCAAGACCAACCGCAAGCTGGAGTGGAAGGGGCGGATCCTCAAGGCCAACGAACTGGCGGCCTCGATCCCGGCTGCGGACCGCAAGGAGATGCGGATCGGCGACCGCCGCCAGTGGTACCTCACGGCGACGGTGCGGATCCCTGACGTGAAGCATAAGGTTCGAGTGGTGATCCTGTGGCACCACCGCAATGACGAACGGTGCTGCAAGATCCTGGTGACGAACCGGATCACCTGGGAGGTGAGTCGGATCGTGCGGGTGTACCGACATCGCTGGACGGGAACGGAGACCTTCCATCGGGACGGCAAGCAGCAACTCGGGTTGGGTGACTGTCAGTTGCGTGATGTCCAGGGCCAGACCCGGCACATGTACCTGGTCATGCTGGCGTACAGTCTGCTCATGGGCGAGTTGAAGCAGGGCCGTGCGAAGGAGTGGGCACTTCATCGGCTGATGACCATCGGCGAAGCCTGTCGAGCCATGGCAAGGGAAGCCCTGCGTACGACGCTCTCCTGGGCGATCGAGCAAGTCACCCGATTTGAGCGGCCCTATGATCATGTCGTGGCGCAGTTGGGGTTATCCTGACTTTGCAAAAGACCAGTCAGAACTCATAGCGCTTGTAGCGAGTTTCACGCGGGCATCTTCTCCCGGGCGAGCCAGCGCGCGATCGTCTCATCGAGTTGATCAAACCCGCGGCGCAGTTCGCAATCATCCTGTGCCGCTTCGGGTGTGATCACGGCGAGGCCGGGCGCAAGATCCGGTCATACATGCGGGTGCAAAACAAGGCGGCGCGACTCCCCTGACTGGTCACCCGATAGCGGTGGGTCCCGGGAATCCGCTCAATCAGCCCGTGCAACCGCAGCCGACGCAGGTGATAGCCCATCTGCCCCATGGTCATGGTCTCGGGCGCCTTGCCCAAAAGCGGCGCCCAATGGTCCCGCAGATCGCGGCTGGAGAAACCATGGGGTAACAGCCGGAACACCACCAACGCGCTCAGCAGCGCCTGGACGGCCGCATCGGCAAACCGCAATCCGCTGGCCCGCTGCCCTCCGAGTTCGACCGGATCGTTGATACGGCGGAACGCGTCTTCCCCCACGGCACAGTCCTGGCTGATCCGTTGGACGTCCAGCAGACGTCGGTTGGCCTGAAAGCCGACCTGCCGCAGCGCCGGCAGGTTACTCAGCCGCTTGCCGATCCCGAGTAACCGTTCACGGCCTGGGATTGCCGATTGCGAGTGACGTCGATACCTTAGGGCATGGCACCGACGCCTCCGCTCCCAGACGCGTTATGGAGAACGGCCTCGCCCGAGTTGCAGGCGGCGATCCTCCTGTTGGTGCAACACTACGAGCAACGGATCGCTGGTTTGGAGCAACAGGTCCAAGACCTGACGCAACAGGTCCAGGAGCTGAAATCGCGCGTCGACCAGAACTCCACCAATAGCTCCAAACCACCTTCGACCGACCCGATCGGCGTGAAGCGGAGGCCGCCCACGCCGCCCTCGAAGAAACGCCGGGGCGGACAGAAAGGCCATCCCCGACGGATGAGGGCGCTGGTGCCACCGGAGCGCGTCGCCTCGGTCACGGAATGCAAGCCGACGGCGTGTCGCCGTTGCGGGCACGCGCTGTCCGGCGAGGACTCCGAGCCGTTGCGGCATCAGGTCGCCGAGTTGCCGCCCATCGAGCCGGAGGTCCACGAGTACCGGCTGCATCGGCTCCTGTGCCCCCACTGCAAGACCACCACCCGCGGCGCGTTGCCCGACGGCGTGCCGCGCACGGCGTTCGGACCCCGGCTGCACGCGGTGCTCAGCGTACTCACCGGCGCGTACCGGCTGAGCAAGCGACAGGTCGCGCAGCTCGGCTCCGACCTTTTGGGCCTGACGATCTCCATCGGCATGATCGCCAAGCTGGAGCGGATCACGGCCGAGGTGCTCGAGCAACCGGTGGCGGAACTGGCCGAGGCGGTGAAGACGGCCGAGGCGGCGAACATCGACGAGACGGGCTGGCGAGAGAGTGGGTGCAAGGCCTGGCTGTGGGTCGTGGTGACCGGCCTGGGGATCGTCTTCCGCATCGTCCGCTCGCGGGCCGGTGCCGGCGCTGCGGAGTTGCTCGGTGAGGAACCAAAGCCGATCGTTATCAGCGACCGCTTCCCGGGGTACGAGTGGATCATGCTCCAGTCGCGACAGGTTTGCTGGGCCCATCTTCGTCGCGATTTCCAGGCGATGATCGACCGCGATCGGGGCGGCGCTGAAGTCGGACAACAGTTGCTCTGGCAGTCGAACAAGCTGTTCGAGTACTGGCACAAGGTCCGCGACGGCACCATCCGCCAATCGACTTTCCTCCAATACATGAGCTGGTTGCGCCCCATGGTCCGATCGAGCCTGGAGCGCGGGTCGGGGCTGCGCCCGCGCGAAGACGGCGGCGACTTGCGGCGAGTTGCTGCGCCTGTGGGATTGCCTGTGGACCTTCACGCGCGTCGCGGGCGTCGAGCCCACGAACAACGCGGCCGAGCGCGCGTTGCGGCACGCCGTGATCTGGCGTCGGATCAGCGGCGGGACCGACAGCGAGGCGGGCAGCCGGTTCGTGGAGTGGATGCTGTCGGTGGTGGCGACCTGCCGGCAGCAGAGGCGTTGCGTGCTGGAGTACCTGACGCGGTGTCATCAAGCCCATCGTCACGGCCAACACGTCCCCTCCCTATTATCGCCGGCCGCGCCTCTGACTCGCGCCGGGTGAGCAGATCCGCTCGCCCTCTCGACGGAGGCTCAACGTCGTGGGGCCACTTCCGCTGTGTCGTTCGGCAACATCGAATCAGCTGTAATCCTCCCGCGAGCAACGCATTTGTTGCCCTCGTACAGTTCGAACTCCCTGCCCTCACGAAGTGAGTCGTGCGGTGCCTGGTCTACGAGGAAATGAACGTCGGCAGTCCACCGTAAATCCGTGCTGAGTGGTTCACGCTTGACGATGACTAACGACCAGGACGCACCCGCCGGAGGCCAAGGATCGTCGATGAACCGCACTTCGGCGGCATATGCGGGAATTCCGACTCCGAGGGGGGGCTTGGAACGCCCGCCATCAGCCTTTGGAATCCACTCCACTACCGCACACTTCGTGACCATTTCGATTACTCCAAGGGACGTGGTTTGAGCGGCGGCAAGTCATCGTTATGGAGGTAACGCGCCGGGCCATGACCGTCGAGATTCGGACGTGTCGACAGGCTCGGAGCGTTGTTCGGGACGTCAACTTCGATGAGTCTATACTTCCCGTCCGGGAACAAGGGAGGTGTCTTGCCATTCCCGGTAGCATGAGCCTTCGCGCCCTCAAGGGAGTCGGCAAACCATTTTCCTTCGAGCGAGTTGGGGCCTTGCCGAAGTTGACCGGTCTTGAGTATGTCCTGATACTCCGCCTCACTTACTGCACGGTAGACGCGAGTGTAACCGTCGGGCACCGGCAACTCGTTCGGGCCGTGAACGCCTACGATCCCGAAGTCGCGCGCGTCATTAATCGTCGTCTCGGTCCGCAGGGCGAGGCCCTCCTTGTGATACTGCTTGATCCGTGAATGCTTGTAGTCGATGTGCAGCGACGGCGTCACCCCCTCGGTGAGCACCCGCGTGCGGAATCGCCCCGGTGTTCGCTTCGTGATCCGCCGGTCGAAGATCAGTTGCACCTGGTCGGGCCGCCCGAGATCGAGGTTCTCGCGGATGACTTCCTCGAAGAAGACCCGGCCCGAGAGCGGCCGGTCCAGCACCTGGGTCAACGAGAACTCGGCCTGGAGGATCGAGATATCGTAGCGGTAGCCGGCGGCGCGGTCCTTCGCGGTCCATGGGTGCGGCAGCCGTCGCAGCCACTTCCGCAACAGCGCGTCGATCTTGGCGGGCGAGAGGCCGTCGCAGAGTTGCTGCAGCCGTCTCGGGTTGGCGCAGCTGAGGATGCCGTTGTCCAGGGCCTCGAAGGCGATCCCCTCCTTGGCCAGTTGCCGCTTGACGTACTCGTGGCCGTTGATGCACAGCTTGGCGTTGTACGGGAAGTAGGTGCAGATCTTGAGGAAGAACGGGCCGAAGTCCGCGTCGAGGCCGTAGAAGTAGAAGTGGTTGACCATCGCGGTGCGGCGCACGATCCAGGGATACTTCCGCCCCGTGTCCGGGTTGCGGCGCTTCTCGGTGCCGAAGACGGGCGTCTTCTCCTGGGCCTTGCCCACGAAGACGATGCCCTCGGTCCCCTGGTACTGGGCGTGGTACTGCTTGGCGATGTCGTCCTTGCGCTGGCCCTTGGCGAAGGTGATCCGGGGGATCTGCTCGTGCTCGACGAAGCGCTCGACCGCGGCGATGAAGGTCTTGCTGATCGGGTCCATGAGGGCCGAGGATGCGAAGGTCTCCCCGCGGTGGAAGCGGAAGAAGGCTGCGACACCTCGTTCCGTCTGCAACCGGGGCTGGTAGACATTGAGGTACATCCGGTCGATGCCTTCGACTTCCAGAGTCACGTGGTCATTGAGGACCTCGGCGACGGAACGTGGTAGACTCATGGGTGGCTCCGGTCGTCACGACCCCTCGTGGGTCAACTAACCGCTTGGCGGTTCAATTGGGGATGCCTCAGCATACCCCGTCTTAGGCACGACCGGAGCCATCTACACCTCGTCGGTCTGAGGCGGAGCCTCGTTAGTTTTTCGCCCCGACGACGTCGGCCGGGTAATCCAGACGCTCCAGTTCCACAACGTCGTCATCACCGTCGACACCACGACGCACCCCGCGGCCCCGACGAGCCGATTCGTGAGCAGTGATTCCACACCGTTCTCGACCTCCGCGACGATCTACGACGCCCAGGGCCGCACCGTTTGGTCCGACAATCCCCACATGCCGAACCAGCCCTCTGACGGCACCGAGACCGTCTACGACGCCGACGGCCGCGTCATCGCCACCGAACGCTTCCACAACGTCGTCATCGGTTACACCATCGCCACCGACGGCATCGCCACCGCCCCCACCATCAGTTCGGACACCAGCCCGTACCTGATCACCGATACCGTGTACGACACCGCCGGCCGCGTCGTCTGGACCGACGACGGCCACGCACCCAACACCACTCCCAACGGCACCAACTCCGTCTACGACACCGCCGGCCGCGTCACCGCCACCGGACGCTATTCCAACGTCCTGATCACCCTGACCATCGATCCCAACACCGGCGTCGCCTCCAACACCTTGAGTTCGTCACCGACCCTGATTTCCTCCACCTCCAGCACGTACAACGCCGCCGGCCAGCTCCTCACCTCCACCGACGCCCTCGGCAACACCACCCAGTACGTCTACGACGCCGACGGCCGCATGATCAAGACGATCTATGCCGACGGCACCTTCACCACGACCACTTACGACCCGACCACCGGCCGCAAGACCGCCGCCATCGACCAGGCCGGACAGATCACGAACTATACATACGATCAATATGGCAACCTGGCCAGCGTCTCGCTCCCCGACCCCAACACTGCGGGGGGCGCAGACCGGCCGACCTATGTGTATGCATACGATAACTACGGCAATCTCCTGACCGAAACTGATCCGCTCAACAACACCACGACCTACACCTACGACGCCTTCGGCCGCAAGGTCTCCGAAGCGCTGCCGATGCTTTCCGATGGTACCACGCCCACCGAGACCTGGTCGTACAACGCGGCTGGGGCAACTGGCCAGCACCACCGATTTCGATGGCCACGTCATCAACTACACCTACGACGACCAGGGCCGGGTCATCGAGAAGGACGAATTCACCAGCAGTACCGCCTCCACCGCCTCCAAGGTCGTCACCTACACCTATGACAACTACGATTCCCAAAATCGCCGCTACGACACCGTGACCATCGCCGACACCGCCACCTCCAACGACAACGGCACCACCACGACCTATTACGACACCGCGGGCGACATCGTCGAGATCGACTCGCCCCAGGGCACCATCAAATACGGCTACGACGCGGCCACCGGCCAGAAGACGAGCGTCACTACCGCCAACACCGATATCCAGTACGCTTACGACCTCGAAGGCCGGCTCTCCACCGTGACGACCGATCTCCTGGACGGCCAGCCGGTGAATCTGGTCACGACGTACCATTACGACCCGAACAACAACCTGATCGAGACCGACTTCCCCAACGGCACCGTCGAGACCAGATCGTACGACACACTCAACCGGTTGCTCACGGTCAAGACCACCCAGGGGGCGAACGGCCCGGGCTGATTATTGGTGTCGGCTGATTATTGGGCCGGGTCGCCCCGGGGGATCTCTCCCCCGAAGCTCCCACAGATCCGGACTTGCCCAATTAAGGCATCCGGCTCGTCATGTCACGCAGGCGCTGCAGGATGGCACACCGAGTGGATCGCCCGCGCTGGCGGAAGCGGATAACGCTTCAGGAAGCGATTGAGCCGATCCCAGGACATCCGGCCGCCACGCCTGCGGCGCGACAGCCAACGCTTCCAGATCCAGGTGGCCGCGCCGCGAAAACGGTTCAGTGCCAGCGAGTTGCCGGTGATCCCGTAGTACGCGAAATGGCCCACGAGTTTCTGGCTCAGGGTGTGGTGCTGGAGCATCATCGGCACGTGTCGGTTGACCCGGCACCAGTCCGATAAAGCGTGTAACCCACGGTGAAATCGGCTGCCGGACGTCTTGCGCTTCACCACCCAGTTCCCATTCCGGGAGCGTGCCCAGTAGTGCGTGAACCCCAGCAAGTCGAAACTCCCTGGTGGGGTCCTCGACTTCGAACTCGCCCCATCCTGGTCGTGGCTGGGCCGCTCGAACGGCACCAGCCGCGTTTTGTCGGGGTGGATCGTCAAGCCGTATTTCTCGAAACGCTTGGGCAGAACTTCCATCACCCTGCGGGCGTCTTTTTCACAGGTGAACCCCATGACGAAGTCGTCCGCATAGCGGATCAGGAACGAACGACCCTTCAGGCGTGGTTGGACCTCCCGCTCGAACCACTCGTCCAGCACGTAGTGCAGGAAGATATTCGAGAGGATCGGGCTGACCACCCCGCCCTGCGGCGACCCCTTCTCCGGCGCGTGAGACTCCCGTCTTCAAGGACGCCGGCGTTAAGCCATTTGCCGATCAGCCGCAGCAGCACCCCATCTCGCATCCGACGCTTGATAAAGTCACGCAGATGGCCGTGGTTGATCGTATCGAAGAATTTTCGGATATCGACGTCCACGATCCAGCCGCCTCCCATCGCCATCGTCTGTTTCCAGAGGCTGTCCAACGCTTGATGCGCCGATCGCCCGGGGCGGAAACCATACGAGCCGTCCTTGAAGTCCTGCTCGTAGAGGGCTTCCAACACCATGACGACCGCCCGCTGGAGCACCTTATCCTCGAAAGTCGGAATCCCCAGCGGCCGGGTTTCGGTCGCCGAGCCGGCCTTGGGGATATGGACCCGCCGCACCGGCGGTGCCTGGTACGTGCCGGACTTGGCTCGTTCCAGCAGCGACTTGAGGTTGCCCTCCAGATCCGCCGCGTAGTCCTCACCATCCTGTCCGTCCACGCCCACCGCGCCGTCTTTGCGGGTGCGGTCGAATGCCTCTTTCAGCCAGTCGATATCGATGTGATAGGCCAGAGACGTGAGTCCCATCTCCGGACTTTGCCGCGCGAGTTCCGCGATCCGTTGTTGTTTCGTGGACACGTCCACGGGTTCCGATGCACCCGCCATGTTTCCCTCCAACGATGTCATGACACGGCGTCCCCTTCTCTCCACGGGGTCCCTCGGAATGGTTCCCCCGCTTCGTCGATCGTATGGGACGCTCCGACTCCCATCCGTCCCTCTCGCCGCGCTTCGTTGCCTTCGCTTGGCGATACCACCCTCGCGTCGGGTCTTTGCTCCCTTCGACCGCCGACGCGCGGTCGAGGGCATCGGGGCTTTGGTGTTCCGGGCTCCCGAACCGGAATTGTCGGTGGAGACGGACGGGTCTCCCAGGTTCCCAGGGACCCCTCATGTGCCTTGGCCCTGTTCTCCGACCCCGGCGGAACCGAACACGCCAGGCCATTGCGACGTGTCGACGTGGTCCCCGCGTCTGACAAGGACGAGGACTTCCGCGAGAAGCTTTCGGGGCTCAATCGCACGGCCTTGGCACTCGCTGTCTACGCTTCGCAGTGAGGGTCGCCCCTCCCCACGCAAGACTCGCTTCCGGCTGCCGGCCAGGCTCTGCCGGGCGGGATTCGTTCACCCGCAGGGTTCCGATGAAAGGTTTCCGAGTTTCGAGTCTCTTCCTCCTCTCCTGAGCTTTCCTGGCGCAATGTCGGTTCAAGTTTTCGTCGCCGTGCCGCTCCGGCCTGGCGATTCTCTTCGGGTCGGGTCCACGTTGTCCGATGGACCGGAACCGAACAGGAACTCATCGGATCGGGATCTTCTCACGCCAGCGTGCCTGCGCCAAGACGTGAGAGGGATCGTCACAGGGACCTCGGAACCTCGCCGTCCGCGGGGACCGGGCTTGCGGCGTCCGGCGGCGGACCGCAGAATCGTTGGTCCGTGAATGACAGACAGACAGACGGGCGGGCGGTGTTGACCTGTCCGGCCAGGCAGGCCAGCCAGCCTTCCCGGGCGACCTGGAGGACCTCAACGGGTGCGGATCGCGATTGTCGGCTGTGGCTACGTGGCGGACTTCTATCTCGCGACGCTGGCAAACCATCCCGGGCTGGAGTTCCTCGGCGTGCACGACCGCGAGCCGGCTCGCGCCTCGAGGATCGCAACCCGTCATCATACCCGCGACTACGGCAGTCTCGACGCACTCCTGGCCGACGATCGGGTCGAGATCGTCCTGAACCTGACCAACCCGCGCGACCATTACGAGGTGTCGCGGCTGTGTCTCGACGCGGGCAAGCATGTGTACACCGAGAAGCCGCTGGCGACGGTCTGGGACCAGGCCGTCGAGCTGGTCGAGCGGGCCGAGGCAAAGGGGCTCCAGATCGTCTCGGCGCCTTGCACCGTGCTGGGCGAGTCGGCGCAGACCTTGTGGAAGGCCGTGCGCCAGGGGACGATCGGGCCGGTCCGGCTGGCGTACGCCGAGCTGGATGACGGCCTGATCCACCGCGAGAACTACCGAGCCTGGCTGAGCGCCTCGGGCAACCCCTGGCCGTTCCAGGACGAGTTCGAGGTCGGTTGCACGCTCGAGCACGCCGGCTATTACGTGACCTGGCTGGCGGCCCTGTTCGGGCCGGCCGAGTCGGTGACGTCGTTCGCCGGCTGCCAGGTTCCCGGCGCGGTCAAGGCGCCCGGCGTGCCGCTGAGCCCGGCCGACACGCCCGACTTCTCGTGCGGCGGCATCCGGTTCGCCTCGGGGGTGGTGGCCCGCCTGACGTGCAGCATCATCGCGCCGCATGACCATTCGCTCCGGCTCTTCGGCGAGGAGGGGACCCTCTCGGTCAAGGAATGCTGGAACTTCGGCTCGCCGGTCCTCTTGCGTCGATGGACCCGCTGGTCGTTCCGCGCCGAGAAGCGGCCCGTGCTGGCCCGATTGCTCGGGCTGGGACCGAGGCGCTTGCCTCTGGTTCGCCGCCCGGACTTCCGTTACGATGTCCCCGGCGCCAACCGGATCGACTTCTGCCGTGGCGTCGCCGAGCTCGCCGACGCGATCCAGGACCAGCGCCCCTGCCGGATCTCGACCCGGTTCTCGCTCCACATAAACGAGATCGTGCTGGCCCTTCAGGACCCCCAGGGCATGGGCTGCCCGCGGGCCTTGACCAGCCGATTCGACCCCGCGACCCTGACGCCGATGCCCTGGGCCCGAGATTGAGTACCTCAAACGCGACCATGAACAGGCCGATCCGCTGGGGCATTCTCGGGACCGGGTCGATGGCGTCGGCGTTCGCGCGGGGGCTCTCGACCCTCCCCGATGCGCGGCTCGAGGCCGTGGGCTCCCGCCGGGCCGAGGCCGCCGAGCGGTTCGCCCAGGAGCACGGCGTGGCCCGTTCGATCGGCTCGTACGACGCCGTGGCCCATGATCCCGATATCGACGTCATCTACGTCGCCACCATCAACACCAGCCACGCCGCGCTGTCGTGCCTCTGCCTCGATGCGGGCAAGCCGATCCTCTGCGAGAAGCCGTTCGCGGTCAGCGCCGACGAGGCGCGCCAGGTCGTCGAGACCGCCCGGCGCACCGGCCTCTTCGGCATGGAGGCGATGTGGATGCGGTTCCTGCCGGGGTTCGCGCGGCTCAAGGAGCTGCTCGACTCCGGCGCCATCGGCACGCCCCGGCTGCTCGACGCCACGATCGGCTACCCGTTCATGGTCGATCCCACCGGCCGTCTCTTCGACCCCTCGCAGGGGGGCGGAGCGCTCCTGGATATCGGGGTGTATCCCCTGTCGATGGCGTTCGCCCTGTTCGGCCCCCCCGAGACCGTCCACGCCCGCGCGGGCTTCGCCGAGACCGGGGTGGACGACGCCGTGTCGATCCTTCTGGGGTTCCCCGAAGGGCGGATCGCCACCCTGACCGCCAGCCTGTCAACCGCCACGCCCAATACCGCCATGATCATGGGAACACGCGGTCAGGTCCTGGTGCATGAGCCCTTCATCCGGCCCCACCGGCTCACCTTGCGGACCGTGGCGCCCGTCCGACTGCCGTCGTTCGGATCGGGATCGGGCGGATCGGGCCGCGGCTTGCGGGCACGGCTCGCGGGCCTGTCCTGGGCGCGGGGGCTTGCCAGCCGGATCAAGCCCGTCGTCCGCAGGCTCACCGGCGCGGGCCGGCCGATCGTCGTCCCCTACGCCGCGAACGGCTACCAGTACCAGGCGATCGAGGTCATGCGCTGCCTCCAGGCCGGCCTGCGCGAGAGCCCCGTCATGCCCCTGGACGAGACGGTCCGCATCCTCGAAACCATCGACGAGATCCGCCGGCAGTGGGGGGCGAAATCGGTCCCTTGAAAACGATCGCTTACCTGAGCAATCAGTACCCGATGGCGTCGCTGACCTTCGTCCGCCGCGAGATCGCGGCGATCGAGGCGCTGGACGGACCCGTCCGTCGGTACGCGATCCGGAGCTGGAGCGGCCCCCTGGTCGATCCCGACGACCGGGCCGAAGCCGAGCGCACCCGTCGGATTCTCGACGTGGGGCCCCTCGGGCTGGTCCGGGCACTGCTCACGACGGCCCTGACGCGCCCGTCGCGGTTCGTCCAGGCCGCTGGGATGGCCGGGCGGCTCGGACTGCGGGCGCTCTCCCCGCGCGGGCTGGCGCTGCACCTGGCCTATCTGGCCGAGGCATGCGTGCTGCGGGGCTGGGCCGAGCGCGATCAGGTCAACCACCTGCATGTTCACTTCGGCACCAACTCGGCGACCGTGGCGCTTCTGTGCCGGCTCCTGGGAGGTCCGCCTTATAGCTTCACGGTGCACGGACCCGAAGAGTTCGATCGGCCGGTGGCGCTCGGACTCCAGGAAAAGATCCGGGGCGCGTCGTTCGTGGTCGCGGTCAGCTCGTTCGGGCGGAGCCAGCTCTGGCGGTGGGCCGAGCTTGCCGACTGGCCCAAGGTCGCGGTCATCCACTGCGGCGTCGATCCCGCCTTTCTTGATCCCATGCCCGCGCCGGAACCAACCGCCGGCTCCCTACCCCGACTGATCAACATCGGCCGGCTCGAAGAGCAAAAAGGACAGGTCGTGCTGATCGAGGCGGCGGCCAGGCTCCGCCAGCAGGGGCGCCGGTTCACCCTCGCCCTGATCGGCGACGGCACGCTTCGCCCCGCGCTCGAGGCCCGGATCGAGCGGCTCGGGCTGGGCGACTGCGTGACCCTTCTGGGCTGGCGGACCGGACCCGAGATCCGCCACGAGCTCCTGCGCGCCCGCGGCCTGGTTCTGCCCAGCTTCGCCGAGGGGCTGCCGGTGGTGATCATGGAGGCCCTGGCCTTGCGCCGCCCCGTGGTCTCGACGTCGATCGCGGGCATCCCCGAGCTCGTTCAGCCGGGCCTCTGCGGCTGGCTCGTCCCCGCCGGCGACGTCGACGCCCTGGCCAGCGCCATGGCCGAGCTGCTCGACGCCCCGGACGAACAGCTCGACGCCATGGGCGCCGCCGGCAGAGACCGGGTCGCCCGCGACCATGATGTCCGCATCGAGGCCGGTAAGCTGCTCAGACGAATCAGGGACGAAACCGGCATCCAACCCAACCACTGAACGGGTCAAGCGGCCCGGCGCAATCGCGGCCGATGTCCCAGCGGAAAGGAACCTGGCCCACCCTCGGACATGCCGGCGTCCGGGCCGTTCCCGATCGGCTCCCGGAGCGTTTCCGAACACGCATTGTCAAGGAACCTCGCGAGCCACGTCGGCCCTCCCTCTGACAGTATCGTGACCGGACGGTCTTCCGTGCTCACATTCGAACCGCTCCACCCCGCGCCTCGCCCGCACAATCCGACCACCCGATTCGGCAAGCACCCTCGCCCCGCGCGTACCTTCCACTCGCCCCTTGCGGGAAATCGCTGTTTTCACTCGATTTTACGTGTGCCGATCCGCCGACCGATCCAGAAATCTGGATCAGTACGGGAAGACCCGCATGCACGGCGGCGGGTCGTGCTCGATCAGTTGCTCAAGCGGCCTGATCGATCGCCCGTCCACACGTTCACGCGTGTAGATGTAACCCACCGAATGCACACCATTTCGGTCATTTCCCGCCCGTCGATTGGCTTCGTTCGGCGCCGACGCGATCGCCCCGGCGCAGCTCGCCCACGGCGAGACCGGCGCGGCCTCGGTCGAAACCGGCGCTTCCGGCGATTCCGCTACGACCGCCGTTTCTGATGCAATCGCTTCTTCCTCTTCAATCAACTCTTCCGCTTCCACCGGCTCCAGCATCCCCGGCAGCAGGCCGGTCTTGACCTGATACGCGCGGCCCTTCTCGAAGGCGCTCAATGCCTTGTGGAACGACAGCTCGTGCATCCGTTCATACCGCTGAAGGTCGGCGCCTTTTTTTCCGTGCGGCACGAGGGCTCGCTCCTTGGCTTCATCGCGCCGGCTGTTCGATCGTCAGACGCAAGGTCAGCTCGCGCTCGCGAAGCTCGGCGATGTTGGTATCGATCAGGTTGCGGAGCCAGGGCTTGCACTGTTCGACCGTCGGCATCCAGCTTTTCCGACCCCGCGCCGGAAGGTGTTGGGAATCCGGTACTTGCTGAGCAACAGTTTCATGTACTTCTTGTTATGATTGTGCTGAGCGATGTAACAGTGCATGAACGTCAGATACGCCTGTTCGGCGTACATGATGGTATCGGTGAAATGCAGGTATCCCTGAAGCTGGATCGCCTCGTGGCGGTCATGACCCAGCAGGGTCTGGTCCTTTTCGAGCATCTGGCTCAGGCGTTCCCACCGGCCGATCAGCCAGCGGCAGCCGGCGGCGGACGCCCGGTATCGGTGAACGACATTACCGGGATCGTCTTCGAGCTGGCCGACGACCGCCTGGATCTGGTCGCGAAAGTGCTGGTCGAAGTTGAACTCGGCGACCCGGACCTGCTCGGCGACGACCGCCGTCTTGGCCCGGACGATCCGCTTGCGCTGGACCGACGCCGTGACGGCCATCTCGAGCAAGCTCGCGCTCGGCGGGCGATTGCGGTTTGTAAAAATCGTACCATTCATCCGCGAGTCGTTCGACCGCCGCGCCATCCTCGCCGGAAAGGGCGAGGACCTCGCATCGAAATCCATGCTTGTAGGCATTCCTGCGGGATCGCTTTTTACCTGCTTCGGTACGCGGTCCGGTCGACTTTTTGCGCATTTTGCCGGTTAATGGCCTTGCGTCTTCAGGGGTCAGTGACATTTTAAAATGTTCCAAAAGTGAATTTTGGTGGATCACGACAAGTCGCGACGTGAGCCTTCTTATGATTAATATCGTGGTGCGCGGGGAATCCGAATGCACAAAATGGGCAAGGGAGGAAAGAAAGGCTCAAGCGGAGGCGCTGGGGGGAAGTGGATGGGGTATCGCCCAACGGACCTTGGGGTACATTCGTTCCCGAGCGCCGGGACGATGGCCCCGTCCCTAACCCTCGGTCAGGTCGCGGCGATGGACCCTCTCGACCGCGGCGACCCGTTGTTTCAGGGGGTCGATCAGGGCGGTGGGATTCCTGGTATCCGGGATTCTTGGTGTCACTCCACGCCTGTTCGGCACGGCATTTGCGCTATCGGCTCTGCCAGGCAAAGTAACTGCCATCCTGGCGGAGACTTCTTATGGCGGAGCCGCCCGACAGCCCGATCCCTGGACCGAGACTCCAGGGGCTCAAGTATCTCGACAAGCTCCTGCCCCTCTTCGACCGGCTCCACGACGTCGGCTGTCAGCGCGACAAGGCCGGCAATCGCAAGCTCCACTTCGACCATTACTGCGCCTTGATCCTCCTGTTCCTCCTCAACCCGGTCCTCCGCTCCTTCCGCGTCCTGCAAGCCGCCAGCCTCCTCGAGCAGGTCCGCCGCAAGGTCGGCTGCCCGCGGACCTCCCTGGGCTCCCTATCCGAAGCGGTCGAGATCCTCGAGCCGGAGCGGCTGGAGGGGATCATCGCCGAGTTGTGGGCCGAGGTCCCGCCCTCCCGCGGCGTCGGCAAGGAGTCTGTCCGACGGGTGCTGACTGCCGTCGACGCCAGCGTGGTCAAGACCCTGGCCTCGCTGGCCGAGGCCGCTTACCTCCGTGATCGCAACGGCCAGGCGCATTGCGGCTGGCGGTTCCACACCCACTTCGAGATCGATCGTCAACTGCCCGTCCGGATCGAGGTCACCTCGGCGCTCAACGGCGGCAAGACCGACGAGAAGCAGGTCCTGAGACGCTCGTTGCAGCCGGATCGTTGCTACGTGATGGACCGCTGGTACGCCGAGTTCGCCCTCTGGAACGAGATCGTCGGGGCCGGCAGCAGCTACGTCTGCCGCATCCGCGACAACAGCAACCTCGATGAGGTCGTCGAGGAGCGCCCGGTGTCGGAGGCGGCGCGACGGGCGGGCGTGCTCCGCGACGTCGTGGTCAGGTTGGGGACCTCGCACAAGGCCGAGGCGCGGGCGAACCATCCGGTCCGGGTGATCCTGGTGAAGGTCGAGCCGCACCGCGAGCGGGGCGGTCGCCCGGGGCAGGCGGCCGGCCCGCCCAGCGACGGCATCCTGCGGATCGCCACCGAGATGCTGGACGTGCCGGCCGAGATTATTGCGGATATTTACAAATATAGGTGGACAGTCGAGATCTTCTTCCGCTTCTTCAAGCACGTCCTGGGCTGCCGCCACCTGCTGAGCACCCGCCCGGCGGCCATCCAGGTCCAGGCGTACTGTGCGATCATCGCCTGCCTGCTGATCCACCTCTGGACCGGCGGCAAGCCGACGCTACGGACCTTCGAGATGCTCTGCCTGTACCTGCAGGGCTGGGCGACGCTGGAGGAGCTGATCGCGCATGTCGCGAAGCTCAAGGCCAAGTCGAGGGAGCCACCCGCCCGGAGTTGAAGGCGCCTCCGAGATCATGACCCGCTGAGCCCTGAAGCCGACGATCACGACCGAGGGACCACACGTCGGGCCTCCGGCCCGGCCGTGCCCGGTCGTGGCTGCGCCGTCGTCGTCGCACCACCGAGGGCCAGGCGGGCGAGGGTCGAAAGATCGAGCCCCCTGGCTCCGCGGGACGCGCCACGCCGTAGTTCGCCGAGAGATTCGTCGGCGTTTTGCAAACGTCGAGCCGAACAGGCGTGGGGAGACCCCAGATAGCGGACAACTTAACAGGGGACAAGCCCGATTTCTGGACTTCGCCAGTCTGCCCATCCGTGCTAGACTGGTTGAATCAACTGGTTGAAAAGGGAGGCTCTATGACCAGCGTCGGTTCGTACGAAGCCAAGACCCACCTGACCCAGCTCCTCGAGCGGGTCTCGCGCGGTGAGCGGATCACGATCACGAAGCACGGTCGGCCCGTGGCCATGCTCGTGCCCCCGCCCGCCGAGAAGGCCGACGTGGAGGAGACCGTTCGGAAGCTTCTCGAGTTCGGCAAGGGCCGGTCGCTCGGCGGGCTGACCATCCGACAGTTGATCGAGGAAGGCCGCCGGTTCTGAGCATCGTTGTCCAACCTATCAAGGAAGATCGCACATGGACGTCACGGATGGCCTCGTCCTGGACAACTCCGTCACGATGTCGTGGTGCTTCCCCGATGAACAGGACCCGTACGCGCAGGACGTGTTGAGGGCCCTGCCCGGTACGGCCGCGGCGGTCCCCACGCTCTGGCCGCTCGAGGTGGCGAACATCCTGCTCGTTGGAGAGCGGCGTGGCCGCATTACCCAGGCGGACTCGGCGACATTCATCGGACTGCTGGAAGGGCTTCCCATCCACATCGACGATGAGACTTCGGAACACGCGATGAAGGCGTCGCTGAGCCTCGCTCGGGCTCAGAATCTCTCCGTCTACGATGCCGCCTACCTGGAGCTCGCCCTCCGCCGCGGCCTGCCGCTAGCCACACTCGACGACAAACTCAAAGCCGCCGCCGCGGCTGTCGGCGTTACGGCGTACTCCGTCGGCCAGCCGTGAAGCCATACGCTCACTTCCCTTCCTGGACCTGGTGGTTCATCCGGTGGAAATAGGCGACATATCAGAGCGATGGGAATGAAGTAGAAAAGGGCAGGGTCGGCATGAGAGTGGAAAAACGCCGGTCGCTCGACCCTGGCACCATGATCTACTTGACCCGAACCAGCTTCATGATCCGGCCCGCCACGTTCCAGTCCTGGACGTACAGGTTGCCGTCCCGGTCCCAGGACGAGCCGTGAGTGCCGCTGAAGATCCCCTCGATCCACCTGTCTTGCGGCACGTTATAATTGCCCCGCATCTTGGGGTCGGCGTTGGCGCCGAGGACCGCGATGATGGTGTTGCTCTTGTCGAGGATGACCAGCCGCCCTTGCAGGTCCGGCACGGAGACGTAATCCCCCTGGATGACGGCGGATGTCGGCATTCCCAGTCCTGTGACGACCTCGTCGATGAACTCCCCGTTGAGGTCGTAGTGCAGCAGCCGGCCTTTGGGCTGGTGATTCCGGTCGCAGATCAGCAGGCGGGGCGGGCTGTAGCGCGTGTCGAGCGTCATGCCGTGAGCGGTGTTGAATTCCTTGAGGCCGTTCCCCTTGGTTCCGAAATTCATGAGGTACTTGCCGGTCCTGTCGAACTTGAAGATGTGGTTGCTCGCGTAACCGTCGGACAGGAAGATGTCGCCGTTCGGGGCGACGGTGATCGCCGTGGGGCTGAATTTCTTCAATTTCAGCCCCGATTCCTCGGGAAACGGCAGAGTCAGGGTGATGTCACCGGTGTAGGCATTGAACTTGATCCCCTCGGCCCTGGTGTTGCGTGCCCCGTAGATGAACTCGCCGTCGGTCTCTTCACGGATCTTCATGTCGTGGATGTCGGAATACTTGTCGCCCAGGAAGGTGCGGACCACCTTGCCATCGGGTGAGAAGACGAAGACCCCGGCATGGGCGCTTGTATAAATGTTGCCATCCTTGTCGACGACGACGCTGCCGTGGCACGGACCGATGACCGACTTCCCATCGGGGCCCAGGCCCCAGCCCGGTACCGTGTCAAACGTCATCACGCCGCAACCCATCCGCACAGGTTGAGGCTTATCCGCCGCGAGGACGGGAAGCGCGAATCCGAGGACAAGAGCAAACGCGGCGGAGAGCATGCGATTCTTCACAATTCCGACTCCTGGTATGGCCGTCGTATCCGAATCGGCGATCGAGGGAAGCATGAGCCAGCCATCCCGACCGGGTTGCCGACCAACCGCCCATCGGTCGATTTGTGGCTGGTGGACCACCGCGAATCTAACAGGCTTGACGACGGATCGCGAGTCCGCCGTTGCCGATTCAGGTTGGGATACCTTCCGGGGGATGGATCGATCGGCGAGTCTCGAAGGGATGCACCCACGTCGTCAACCCTTCGGGTCACCCTCGGGCTATTGCGTCCGGTTTCTGGGTGGTAGGCCATGGTGACCCTCCCTGGGGGATTCCATGGCCAGGCTAACAGACGTCCAGATTCGTTTTAGTTGCCAGCCGCCGCCATTAAATCTCGTCCAACCAGAACGCCACCAACAACCAGGCCGATTCGGCCGCTGCGTTCTCATCCCATCAGCATAATTAGACTATTATTATCGATCTGCAATAATATCAAAATGACAACAATATTTTATAAACAAACTAATGAATATTCAATATATTCAAACATACGGCAGCCTCGCGGTCAGGCGGAACCGGGCGAGACGAGACGCTCGATCTTCACCTGCTCGGATTCAACCCCTGTCGCATCGCCCGGCTCCTGGCGCAGGCATCTCGTTCGTCTCCTCTGCTGATGCAGGACGTATCGGTGGAATACTCGCGTTTCCGCCTACCGGACCCGGATCGACGCGACGGCCGAGGCCAGCGCGGGGTCGGCGCTGATCCGGGCGGCGGCGGCGCGGCAGGCGTGGCGGACGGTGGCGGGGTCGCGACCGCCGAAGTAGGCGCCGATGGCCTGGTAGCTCCGGCCGGTGCCGGTGCGCGCCAGGTGCATGGCCAGGTGTCGCGGGCCGGCCAGGGCCGCGCGTCGGCTCGCGCCTCGCAGGTCGGAAAGCTTGACCCCGAACCGGGCGGCCACCGCGCGGGCGATGTGCTCGATCGTGATCATGCCGGAGCCGGAGCCGGAGCCAGAACCAGAACCAGGGCCAGGGTTGGCGGCGTGATCGTGGTGGGTCTCGTCGTCATTCTCGGTCAAGATCGCCCGGACGTCGTCCACGCCCAGGACCCGGCGGGCGGGCGGGTCGATGGTGCCGCTGCCGCTTCCGGATCGGGATCGGGGTCGGGACTGTCCTCCCAGTCGGGTGAGCAGGCCGAGCCGGGCGAGCCAGCCGTCGAGGGTCCGGTAGCCGTCGCCGGCCTCGGCCAGGGCCTCGACCGCTTCGGCGGCCAGGGTCAGGTTCAGGAACCGGGCGCGCTGGTGCACGAACCGGCGACGGGCGTCGAGACCGGGGGGATCAACCCGGACCGACAGGCCCCCGATCAACCGGTTGATCAGGCGGGGCGGCCAGACCGATCGGGATCGAGAGCGAGAGCGAGAGCGGGGCGATGATGATGATCCGTCGGTCGAGGTCCAGTGGCTGGGCCCGATTCGGGCCGAGACGGCAACCCGACCGCCCGTGGCTTCGAGCGCGTCGAGGGTGTGGACCAGCTCGTTGAGGGCCAGCGGCGCCCGTTCCAGGGCGTGGAGGTCGTCGAGCACGAACAGGTCGAGGCCGCGAAAACGGTCGCGGAGGTCGCTCCAGCCGCCGGCCATGCCGCCGGTTCCCCCCCCCGCGCTGGCCGCCTCGGCGCAGGCGGCGGCGAACGCCTCGGCCTCGAGGTGGGCGACGGCCGATTCCGGGCGTCGCCTCAGGGTCTCGTCGACCAGGGCTGTCAGGAGCCGCGTCTTGCCGACCCCGGACGGCCCGTGCACCAGGAGCGGCGAGAGACCCAACGACGCCTCGCCCCCCGCGGCCAGGGCCAGCACGCTGGCCGTCGCCAGCGCGTTTTCAGGACCGTTCACGAAGCCGTCCCAGGGACTGGCCGATGAGGATGACGATAACGATGAGGATGGAGGCAGGCCCACGGGCTCCGGCTCGACCTCGATATCCGCGTCGTGGACGGCAGCGTCGATGTCCATCGGTCCATCCTTTGACCATTGACCCTTCATCAAACGATCGACATCAGCCTCGCGAGAAAAAAACAGGGTGGGCGGTGCCCACCCGACGGAGAGCCACGCCGGGCTTCGATGAGATCAGATCCCGGGGCGTGGTCGGACGCTCAGGGTCAGCTCGCGGCCGTCGCGGAGGAGGACGACGGGGACGTCGCGGTCAGAGCCGGCGCTGGCGGCGCTGGCGGCGGCGTAGGTGTCGGCGACCGAGGTGGTCCAGCGGCCGTCGAGGGTGGTCAGGATGTCGCCGGGCTTCAGCCCCGCCGCCTCGGCGGGCGAGCCGGCCAGGACGTCGCGGACGACCACCCCGCGGGTGTCGAGACCGGCATCAGCCTCATGGCCGGGCGCGGGCTCGGCCTCGGCGACGCTCAGGCCCCAGAGCCCGGCCGGGGCCAGGACCACCCGACGCGCCACCTTGGGACCGGCGATTCGTTCGGGGAGCTCGCGAATCAGGTTCTTGACCTCGAACTCGACCGGCTCGAAGCCGATCGTATGCGCCTGGTAGTCGATCGTCGTCCGGTACCGCGCGAAGAAGGTGTAGCCGACGATCCCGTCGAGCCGACGCCCCAGAACCTCGCCCAGCGCCTTGAGCACCGGGTGATCGAGGATGATCACCGGCAGGTCGGCGCGCGGTCAGGTCGCCGATCCGGAGCGTATCCACCTCGGCCTCACCCCGGATCGAGAACAGGAAGGAACGAGGCGCCCGGGCGTCGATCGCCCCCGAGGCCTCGCCCGCGCGGCTGCTCAGCAACGTGATCGGCGCCCCCAGGTCGAAGATCAGGGCGAACGGTCCCTTGCCGTTGATCCGGGCCTGGACCACCATGTGGTTGGTCTTCAGCATCTCGAACGGCACCGTCGCCCGGCCCTGAGCGGGAGCGGGAGCGGGAGCGGGGACCGGCGCGGGTGCATGCGCAGGCGCAGGAGCCGGCGCGTCTCCCGGGGGCCTGTCGTCGCCTCGCGGCTCGTGCTCCTGGGCCACGGCGTACCGGCCGTCGAGCCCGCTGGTCAGCGCGACACCGAGGACGAGGATGAGGACGAGGACGAGGACCATGACAAGGGCGCGGGCGAGTGCCAGCGCGAGGACGAGCCGCGGGGTGTTGTGAGTCATTGACACGATCAGAGCCCCTCGGTGGCACAGGCGGTCAGGGGAATCTCCTCGGTCCCGTCACCCGCTCCGCGTCGGATGATCAGGGAGACGCGATCGCCGGGGCGGACCTCGGCCACGGCGTCACGAGCCTCCTGGAGCGATCGGACCGGCCGGTCGAGGACGCGAATCAAGGCGTCGCCGGGACGGACGCCGGCCTTGTCGGCGGCGGAGCCGGCCAGGACCGCGGCGACCCGCACGGCCGACGCGCCGTCGACGCTCCTGGGATCGAGCTCGATGCCGAGCACGCCCCGGTCGAGAAGCTGGTCCTCGGGCTGCTTGCCGCCGGTGGCCAGGGCCAGCAGCTTGGCCAGCGGCCCGAGCAGGTTCATCGCCTGAAGCTCGGCCGGCGCCCCGCGTCGGGGCCGAGGCTTCTCACCCTTACCATGATCCCGGGCGGGGTCCGGCCCGTCGGCGCGGGGCGGAGCAGGGGGGTCGGCGGGCTCGTAATCGAGGCGGGTCCAGGTCATCCGGTCGCGGGTCGGGTCGAGCTCGAGCCGGAACCGGGCCAGGATGGTGAACCCGAGGATGCCGTCGATCGACGCGCCGGGCAGACCCAGGGCGTTCATGCCGACGAGCTGAAACGGGTCCTCGATCCGCGCCTTGAGGTCGGTCAGGTAGGCGCCGCCCTCGAAGTCGAGCCGCCGGACCGACGTCCAGAACTCGCCTTCGGCCGGTTTCAAGCCGATCTTCCGGGCCGTCGACGTGGCGACATACAGGGCCGGCGCCCCGGTGTCGACCAGGAAGTTGAACGGCCCCTTGCCGTTGATCCGCACCCGGACCAGGTAATGGTTCGTGTTCGTCAGGCGGAACGGAACCTGGTACGACGTGCCGACATCGGGAGCACGCTCGCGCGGCCCGGCGGGTGCCGGAACGGGAGCCAACACGAGCACGGCCATCCACGGCAGCAGACCGTACCCAACCCAGGAGTCGCTTCATTTGACGTGACCTGTCCTGTCCTGTCATTGGGATCGGATGTCGGGAGTCCGTCCCCGATTTCCTTGAGGGTGTCACCAGTTCATTATTCCGACTCGTCGAAAAGGGGTCCACCGGAATTGGCCGAAACTCGGGGGCGGAGGTTTGCCTGGCCCCGTCGGGCGCGTTACTTTCGGAGGCGGGTACGGAACTTCCGGCTTGACGTTCGTGGTGTCAGCGCAACGGCTTGCAGGCCAACGGCAAGGCAAGGCAAGGTGGGGCGGCGGTACCGCACCGCGTCACGTCGCGGTTCCCCGTGCTTTGCTTTGCTTTGATTTGGTTCGTGATTCCACCCGACCAACCCGCGAGCTAACCGAACATGCCGACGTCGATCACGCCGCCGAGCCCGCTCGACCGGGCGCGGGGCAAGGCCTACCGCCGACTCTTGCCGCTCTTGTTCCTGTGTTATGTGATCGCGTACGTCGATCGGAACAACGTTGGCCTGGCCAAGCTGTACATGATCGGCGACCTGCCGGGCTTCAACGACAAGGTCATCGGCTGGGGTGCGGGGTTCTGGTTCTTTGTCGGCTACCTGCTCCTGGAGATCCCCGGCACGCTCCTGGTCGAGAAGTGGAGCGCCCGGAAGTGGATCTGCCGGATCATGGTCACCTGGGGCCTGGTCGCGGCCCTGACGGCGGCGGTGAAGACGCCGTGGCAGTTTTACGGCGTCCGGTTCCTGCTGGGGCTGGCCGAGGCGGGGTTCTTTCCGGGCGTGATCGTCTTCCTGACCCACTGGTTCCCCAACCGCGACCGGTCGCGGGCGCTGTCGTGGTTCCTGATCGCCACGCCGATCGCCCAGTTCATCAGCCCGAAGATCTCGTACTACCTGCTGCGAATCGGCACGGATGAGAGGATCGGAGACCAGGTGTTTCATCACCCCCTGATCCTGGGGCTCAAGGGATGGCAGTGGATGTACATCGGCTGGGGCATCCCGTCGATCCTCCTGGGCCTCTTCGTGCTGGTCTTCCTGACCGACCGGCCGGGACAGGCGCGCTGGCTTGACCCCGAGGAGCGAAAGGCCCTGGAGGAGGTCCTGGAGCACGAGAAGTCGATGCGCCGGGCGGGCCGGCACATGAGCCTGCGGGAAGCGCTCGGACACCCCAAGGTCCTGCTCCTGACGGCGGCGTACTTCTTCATCGTCACGGGCAACTACGGGGTCGAGTTCTTCCTGCCGTCGATGCTCAAGGAGTGGTATCGCCCCAGCGACAATCTCCTGACCTGGGTCCTGATGATCCCGCCCCTGGGCTCGCTCTTCGGCCAGCTCTTCGTGGGCTGGAACTCGGACCGGACCAAGGAGCGTCGGCTGCACACCGCGGTGCCGATCTACCTGGGAGGGCTGGCGCTGGCGCTGACCCTGTTCCGGGGCCAGCCGCTCTGGTTCATGATCTGTTTGTTCACCGTGGCGGCGATGGGGCTGAAGGCGTACTTGCCGGCGTTCTGGTCGCTCCCCAGCCTGTTCCTGACCGAGACGGCGGCGGCCGGCAGCATCGGCCTGATCAACTCGTTCGGCAACCTCGGAGGCGCGGTCGGACCGACGATGCTGGGCACGGTCCGCTACTGGACCGGCTCGTACCTGCCGGGCCTGATCTACCTGATCGCCTCGATGATGGCGTCGGCGACCATCATCATGCTCCTGGGCCTGGGCCATCGCGCCGAGCCCCTGGGTCAGGGCCGGACCGAGGTGCCCGTCGCCGAACCGATGGCCGAGGCCGAGGCCGACGCCATGATCGAGCCCGCCTGATCCCCGGTCCGAGCCTGAATCCGAACCGTCGATGGCGGCGGCGGCGGCGCCGGTGGACCCGGTCGAGCTGGAACGTCCGGTCGTCCACCTTCGAGTACCGGGCCCGTCGGACCGGTCCGACGACCAGGGTCTCGACCCGGCCGAGCCGGCGCAGGCCGGGGACGTCGCGGGGCCGGTCGAGCACCGCGAAATGGCCGGATTCGCTCACGGGCGGCGGGCGCCGCGCCAGTTCGTCGAGGCCGAACCGCCAGCACGCAGGCCGATCGAGGTAGAACAGGCGCAGCGCCAGGTCGTGGGGCACCGGGCCGAACGGGGTCGGGTAGGGGAGCCGGTCCCAGTCGTCATAAAGCAGAACCAGAGGTTCCGCGGGGTCGTTGCCGAGCGCCCGGGCCGCCTCGGCGTAAAACGACGGCTCGGCCCCCGACCCGCGCCGGTCGAGCCAGGGGGCCAGCCCCGCGTGATACACGGCGTAGACCAGTCCCAGGGTCGTGAACAGCAGGGCCGCGGCCCGCCGGAGCCGCGGCCTGGACCAGCCCCGCGCCTCGAGCCGGCGGGCCAGCCGGAGCAGGCTCAGGGCCGTCCAGATCGCGTACGGCGGCAGGGCGTGGATCAGGTAGTGCGGGTTCTTGACCGTCGCCAGGGAGAGGAGCAACAGCGGCCCGATCGCCCAGGCGCACAGGAGACGGTCGCCAGGCTCGCCCCCGCGCGCCGCGCGTCGGAACGACGCGCCGCCCCGGCCAGGGCCAGGGGGGTCCAGGGAAGAAGCTGGCCGAGCAGGGCGGGGGCGTAGAACCACCACGGCCCCCCCGCGCCGGCGAAATGTTCGGGGTGGGGGGCGAACCGGCCCGCCATGTGCCAGGTCCAGAACCCCAGGACCGCGGGGTATCGGACCAGGACCAGCGCCGGCCAGGTCAGCGCCAGCAACGCCGCGAGGGTCCAGGCCAGGAACGCCCCGGCCCCGGAACAAGCACCCCAGGGTGGCCCGGTCGCGGTCCCAGATCAGGGTCAGGGCCGCCGTGATCCCCACGATCGACGCCCCGAAGCCGATCCCCTTGGCCAGGGCCGTCAGCCCCACGGCCCCGGCGAAGACCAGGCGCCATTCGTTGCGTGAGGCCGCGCGATCGACCGTGCCGGCGCGGAGCCGGTCGAAGGCCAGAACGCTCAGCGCCACCAGGGCCGCCAGGGCCATGTCGGCCTCGGCGAGCCGGCCGCGGGCGACGGTCCAGACGGTGGTCGCCTGGACCAGGGCCGCGAGCCGCCCGGCGGCCGGTCCGAACCGTCGGCCGGCCACAAGGCCGGTGGCCCCGACGAGCACCAGCCCCGCGACGACCGAGGGGACCCGCGCGATCGACTCGCCCACCCCCCCGGCAACCGCTCCCAGACCCGCCACCAGCCAGATCAGGAGCGGCGGCTTCTCGAGCCAGGGCTGGCCGCCGATCGTCGGCACCAGAAATCCGCCGCCGCGGAGCAGCTCGCGCGCCGCCTGGGCCACGAACGCCTCGTGATACGACAGGCGTCCGCCCCAGGCCCCCAGCGCCAGCGCCGCCGACACCGCCCAGAGCCCGGCGATCATCACCGCGGTTCGCCCGTCCCACGAGTCGTCGTCCATGATCGACCGGCCCCTCCTCCTCAAACCCCTCAAACGTCGGCCTTCGCCACCAGGCACCCTGGCTGGGTTCGCGGGCGGGGATTCTAGATCAAACCCCGGCGCGGGGCGACGCCAGTTCGCGGCGAGCGGAGCGTCCAGCGTCCGGCGACGTAAGGAAAGCGTAGAGGTCCATCGCGGACGTTCGTTACGCAAATACACGCGGGAGAGACCCCGACCGGATCGGTCGCGATCCCTCCCGCGCGTGATCTACCTCGTTCTACTTTTGGAATCTCTCAAAATGCCCCTGAATACCTCCTCTATCAGACAATATCGCGGTGCGCGGGCATTCCGAGGCGGGAAAATGGCCGGACCGGACCGGCTTCCCCGGGGCGCCGTCGGAAGAATCGGCGCCACTCCACCGCGAGCGGGGGAAAACCTGTCGATAACCCGTCACTCAGCGGTGGATCACGACCCGGCGGCGCGTCGGGCCGTGAGGGCGGGGCGCCGGTCCACGCGCCGGCCTCGCGGCGCATGCCGGGACGGTACACCGGGTTATCCACCGTTTTTCCCCTCGGGCCGAACGCCCGTTGTCACCGGATAAGTTCTTGGCTATCATGGCTTTGACCTGGCGCCCTGCGCGGCGATCCACGGCAGCCGGCTGACTCTTCGGTGAAGACGATGATGCGCATCTCGCCCTTCTCCTTTAAAGACAGAGGAGCGAGGGCCGGAAGATCATGGCCTCCCGGTGCGGGCTGAGTTCCGAGGCTCGGGCCAGGACCGAACCGAGATTGAGACCGAGGCTGTCGATTCGCGGGCTGGCCCAGGGCGCCGCCGGGTTGGCGACGTTTGATGGCGGTGTCGTGTCATTGCGGTGTTGGTGTGAAGGTCAAGGTCCGGCTGGCCGGTCGATCGAGCCGAGTCGAGTCGAACCGAGCCGGAAAACCAGGCGGACCCATCCGGTACATTTGTTGACGTGGACCGGACCGGACCGGACCGGGATCAAATGGCGGGGAGAGCGCATGAAGGCCCTGTGCAACCGCGAAGGATTGCTCGCCGCGTTCGGCGATGGTCGGCGGGCGTGGTCCCGGCCCGCAGCCCCAAGCCGATCCTCCAGAACGTCAAGCTGGTGGCCGATCCCGAGGAGGGGTCGATCCTGATGGCGACCGACCTCGAGGTCGGCATCCGGCACCAGGTCCTGGGGATGAAGGTCGAGCAGGCCGGCGCGGTGATCCTGCCCACGGCGCGGGTGCGGCTCGATCCTCCGCACCAGCAGCGACGAGGAGCTCGCGCTGGAGGCCGACGGCGGACCGCTGCTCGATCCGCGGCCTGCACGCCGAGTTCACCCTGCCGGGCGAGGACCCGGGCCTCTATCCCGAGGTTCCCGACTTCGCCGCGACGAGCTACCACGTGGTCCGGGCGGCCGACCTCCGCAAGCTGATCCGGCGGACGATCTTCGCCACCGACGTCGAGAGCACCCGATACGCCCTGGGGGGCGTGCTGGTCGAGCTGACCGCCGAGACGATCACGATGGTCGGCACCGACGGCCGCCGGCTGGCCCGGATGGCGCGCCGGCCGGCCGAGGCCGAGAACGAGCGCCGCCGGCCCCGCCGGGCAGCCCGGTCATCCCGGTCAAGGCCCTGAAGCTGATCGAGCGCAACCTGGACGACGACGACCCGCCGGTCCACCTGGCCGATCCAGGCGGGCGCCGCCGTGCTGGTCCGGACCGAGCAGGCCGTGATCTACAGCCGGCTGGTCGAGGGGCGGTTCCCCCGCTACCAGGACGTCTTCCCGACCCACGTCGAGGTCAAGATCCCGCTCGAGGCCGGGCCGCTCCGCCAGGCCGTCGAGCAGGCGTCGATCGTCACCAGCGAGGAGAGCCGCGGCGTCGACTTCCAGTTCGGCGCCGGCGCCCTGAAGCTCGCCAGCCAGGCGGCCGACGTCGGCAGCTCGCACGTCGAGCTGCCCATCGCCTACGAGGGCAAGACCGATCGAGATCACCTTCGACCCCCGCTACCTGACCGACGCCCTGAAGACCCTCGACGACAACGCCACCGTCACCGCCGAGCTGATCGACTCCAAGAACGCCGCCGTCTTCAAGACCGAGGATCGCTACACCTACGTCGTGATGCCCCTGACCCGCGACCGTTGAGCGTGCGATGCCAGGTCGGTCGGTCGCTGCCTGGGGGATTGGACCGTGATCGACCCTCGAAAAACCAGGGCCTTCGGTTCCGGGATCGTATCGTGGTTCTTGAAAGCCGGGCGGGGTGGCCAGGCGGCTCGATCGTGTATCATGAAAGAACGTTCACTCAGAGGGTATGCAAGCCGAGAGGATGACCGGAACGGAACAGATTCGATCGGAACGGACGGAATCGACCGACGAGACGAACGACACGAGGCAAGCCAGCGGAGTTCGAGTTGAGTTGAAGCGAAGCGAGAAGTGAAGCGTGCGGCCGGGTGTTTGACCCGTGGCTCGCGGTCCTGTGGATTTGAAGCGCCAGCGCCATGTCCCATTCGAGCTCGAACCGACGCGGACCGAAGCCGCTGTCCGACATCCTGGGCGACCTCTTCGCCGCGCGGGGATTCGGGCGGCTCCGCGGGCCATGGAGCTGGAGGACGCCTGGAACGCGGCGGTCGGCGAGCCGGGGTGTCGGCAGACCCGGCTGGGCGAGGTCCGCCGGGGGGTCCTGAACGTCACGGTGGCTCACCCCACCCTGCTCGAAGAGCTGGCGGCGTTTCAGAAACCCCGGCTTCTGGCGGCCCTGCGTCGGGATCTGCCGGGGACTACCGATCCACGACATCCGGTTCCGGGTCGGGTCGGTCCGGAGCCGAACCCGCGCCGATGCCGAAACCGGAGCCAGTGCCCGACGCCGCGCCGCCGCCGCGTCCTCGACGCCGGCCGCCGCGCCGGCCGAGCGAGTCGAACTGAATTGAACCGAACGGAACGGAACCGAACCGATTCGCTGCACGTTTGCTTTCGCCGCGGCCCGTCGCCGACCCACGGACCGGAAAAAAAAAGACGACAAAACGCTCCCGACGACTTTCCTTCCCCTGGCCTTCGGACGACCTTTTGGCTTCGCTCCGTTCCGTTCACCGCGCCTGGGCGGGCGGATCGAGGAATCGCGTCCGGTGAAGGGAAAAACGAGGGAAGGGATGCCATGGCTGACCGAGGTAAATCGTGATGGATTCGAGCAAGATCGAGACGATGGGGGCCGACGCGACCGAACAGGCCAGGGGGGTCAACGGTCAGGGGACCGCAGACCGCGACCGCGACGGTGACGGCCACGGCGGAGTACACCGAGGCCAATATCCGGGTCCTCGAAGGGATCGAGGCGATCCGGCTGCGCCCCGGCATGTACATCGGCGACACCACCCCGCGGGGCCTGCACCACCTGGTCTACGAGGTCGTCGACAACTCGATCGACGAGGCGATGGCCGGCTACTGCCAGCACATCCACGTGACGGTCCACGCCGACGGCTCGGTCTCGATCGTCGACGACGGCCGGGGCATCCCGGTCGGCGCCCATCCCGAGATCGGCAAGAGCACGCTCGAGGTCGTCCTGACCAAGCCGCACGCCGGCGGCAAGTTCGACCACGACACCTACAAGGTCTCGGGCGGCCTGCACGGCGTCGGCGTGACGGTCGTCAACGCGCTCTCGGAGTGGCTCGAGGCCGAGGTCCACCGCGACGGCCAGGTCTGGCGCCAGGACTACGAGCAGGGCGAGGCCCAGGGGCCCGGTCCGCGCCACCGGGCCGGCCAAGACGACCGGCACCAAGATCCGGTTCCTGCCCGACGCCGCGATCTTCCCGACGATCGACTTCGACTACGACGTCCTGGAGAAGCGGCTCCGCGAGCTGGCCTACCTGAACCAAGGGGATCCGCGATCCGCCTGACCGACGAGCGGGGCGACGAGCGCAAGGAGGAGGAGTTCTTCTCGTCGGGCGGCCTGGGCGAGTTCGTCGCCTATCTGAACCGGGCGACAGACGGCCGCTGCACCCGCCGGTGGTGCTTTCGGGCAAGCGACGAGGAGCGGGCCGTTGAAGTCGAGGTCGCGTTGCAGTACAACGAATCGATCAGCGAGACGGTCGTCTCGTACTGCAACAACATCAACACCGTCGAGGGGGGCACCCACCTGACCGGGTTCCGGACCGCCCTGACGCGGACCCTGAACACCTACGCCAAGGCCGCCGCGCCGGCCAAGAACAAGGACCTGGCGATCACGGGCGAGGACTTCAAGGAAGGCCTGACGGCGATCGTCAGCGTCCGGGTGCCCGACCCGCAGTTCGAGGGGCAGACCAAGACGAAGCTGGGCAACGGCGAGGTCGAGGGGATCGTCGCCAAGGTCGTCAACGAGAAGCTCGCCGAGTTCCTGGAGACAGAACCCCGCAGGCGGCCAAGAAGGTGATCGCCAAGGCGCTGCTGGCGGCCGAGGCCCGCGAGGCGGCCCGCAAGGCCCGCGACCTGGTCCGCAACCGCAAGGGGGTCCTCTCCGGCGGCGGCCTGCCCGGCAAGCTGATGGACTGCACCACCCACGACCAGGACTCCAGCGAGCTGTTCCTCGTCGAGGGCGATTCGGCCGGCGGGACCGCCGAGGGGGGCCGCGACCGGCTCTACCAGGCGATCCTGCCCCTCCGGGGCAAGATCCTCAACGTCGAACGCGCCCGGCTCGACCGGGTCCTGGGCAACGAGGAGGTCCGCAACATCATCACGGCCGTCGGCAACGGGATCGGCGAGGAGGAAGACCCCGCCAAGCGGCGGTACGGCAAGGTCGTGATGATGAGCGACGCCGACGTCGACGGCTCGCACATCCGCACCCTGCTGATGACCTTCTTCTACCGCCAGATGCCCCGGCTCGTGGCCGAGGGGCACCTCTACGTCGCCCAGCCGCCGCTCTACATGCTGATCGCCAGCAAGAAGCAGAGGCGGTACGTCCAGACCGAGCCCGAGATGCAGGCGATCCTCGATCGAGGGCGGCCTGGCCGACGCCCGGCTCCAGCCTCGCGAAGCGCGATCCCGAGCCGGCCTGGGATCGGCGGCGACCGGCTCAGGACCCTGCTGGAGATCGTCAGCGGCCTCGACCAGGCGCTCCGGGCCTTCGGCCGCCGCAACCTGCCGCTCCGGCGCGTTCCTGGCCCGGGCCCACCCGGCCGAGGACCCAGGCTCGATCCTGCCGGCCTCTTCCACGTTCAAGGTCGAGCGCGGCGGCCGAGACGCCTGGCTCTACACCGCCGAGGAGCTTGAAGTCGCATCATCAGGCACAGCGCCGATCGCGTCCACGACGCCGAGGCCGGACCGACGATCGAGCGAGGGCGAACGGCGAAGCGGCGACCGCCGGTGCCGAGTGCCGGCGGACCGCGTGACCGAGCTGCACGAGGTCCGGACGCTCAACAAGTGGCTGACCCGGCTCCGCGACGAGTTCGGGCTGAGGGCCGACGTCCTGCTGCCGCGTCGAGGTCACCGGCGACGACCGCCGCCCCGGTTCATCCTGCATCGCGACGGCGAGGAGCACCCGCTGCTCGACCTCCGCGCGCTGGTCGCCGACGGTCCGGCACCTCGGCGAGAAGGGGATGAAGATCACCCGGTTCAAGGGCCTGGGCGAGATGGACGCCGAGCAGCTCTGGGAGACCACCATGGACCCGACGCGGCGGACCCTCTGCAGGTCCAGCTCGACGACGTCGCCGCCGCCAACGACCTGTTCACCACCCTGATGGGCGACGATGTCGAGCCCCGCCGCGAGTTCATCGAGAAGCACGCGCTGGAGGTCAAGAACCTCGACGTCTAGGTCCAGGCAAGGCCCGTTTGGGATCGATCGATCGGATCGCCGGGAAAGAGAGCCGGGAAGGGCTTGCGTGACTCCTTCGTGAGGTCAAGGCTTCGGCCTGCCTCTTCAAATCGATTCCAGGGCGGTTCGAAACGCTGGCCAACGCGTTTTGCGGAAGCGAAAACGGAAGAGGGGGGGCGGTGCCCACCCGACGCCAGTTTGAGGAAAGCAACCCTCGCCCGGTCTCCGGAGGCGTTGGGTGCGGGGTCGTGTCGCATTGCCTTGGGATTGACGTTGTAAACGGATCAAGACGAGACGGGCCGAGTCGAGACGCGCTGATGGGGATCGCCCAGAAAGTCTCGCGGATCTTCAGCGATGCGGTCCGCTCGCGGGGACAGTCGTACTTCGCCAAGGGGCGGGTGATTGTCACGGCCGCGGTGGCGGGCGAGGTCATCGCCAAGGTCCGGGGCACGGCCAAGTACCGGGTCCGTCTGCGGCTCCGCGGGAACAAGCTGCACGTCTCGTGCACCTGCCCCTACTTCGCCCCGACCGGCGACCTGTGCAAGCACATCTGGGCGACGGTGCTGGTGGCCGACGCCCGGGACCTGCTCCAGGCGCCGCCGGTCCGTCCCCTGAAGCTCGTCAGCGACCTGCCCCGACGGAGCGCGGCGCGGGGGCCGGGAGGCGTCGGCCATGACCAGGGCCATGGACACGGACACGGTCAGGGTCATGGCCATGGCCCTGGACACGGTCATGGTCCCGGCCAAGGGCACGCTCACGGGCATGGCCACCAGGGACACGGTCCCGGCGGCGGCGTGGTTCCCGGCGGGCCGGCGGAAGGACCGGCAAGGGCGGCGGGGGCGTGGTCCGGACCAAGGACGGCCGGGTTCACGGCGGCGGCGGTGCCGCGGGCCTGCCCCGGGCCAAGCCGGTCAACCGGAACTCCAAGCGGCTGCTGGTCTACGTCCTCGACGTGCCGGCGACGCTGGCCCAGAACCAGGTCGTCATCGACCTGGCCCGCCGCCAGCGCCGGCCGGGCGGCGACTGGGGACCGCTCAAGCCCTGGTGGCATCTGCCGGGCTCGCCCCAGGCCAAGTACGACCCCGAGGACCGCGAGCTGCTGAACCTGCTCGAGGAGCGCAGATCGTCACGGCCAACGGCGGTCGTCGAGCAACGGCGCCGTCGCCACGGCGTCGGCGTCGGCCCCGGCTCCGTCCCCGGCGGCGATCGCCGGGGTGATCGTCGGCCATGCGGCCGAGACGATGGGCACCCGGCGGTACGTGCTCCGGCCCGAACCAGGCGGCGCTGGTCGAGCGGCTGGCGCGGACCGGCCGGCTCCGGCTCCGACGGACCGAGGGCGAGGACGACCCGCCCACGATGCGCTGGGACGACGGCCTCCCCTGGCGGTTCGGCCTCGACGTCCGCCCCGAGCTCGGGCGGCAAGCGCTGGGCCTGGCGGGGCTCGCTCCGCGCGGCGAGCCCGAGGGCCGGCCGACCGGATGGACCTGGCCGAGCCGCTGGTGCTCGTGCCCGGCCTGGTCGTCCTGGGGGTCGGCCGGGCCGCCCGGTTCGACGACGTCGGCGTCATTCCCTGGATCGTCCGGCTCCGGCACGAGAAGGAAATCGTCTTCTCCGACCCGCGAGCAGGACATCGATGCTCGGCCGGATCCTGGCCGAGGCGCGGGTCCCGCCTCCGAGCTGGTCGAGTCGACACCTGGAGCTTCGAGGAGATCGACATCCGCCGCGGCCCTGCCTGACCTTGCGGACCCCCCGGCAGAACTGGGGGACGCGGCCGACAAGCTGCTGGCCGAGCTGGAGTTCGACTACGGCGGGCGCCTGCATCCCGGCCGGGCCGGACCACCCTGCTGGCCGTCTCGACCGAGCTCGGCCTGGTCATCCGCCGCGATCGCCTAGACCGAGGCCGCAGGCCGACATCCAGCTCTTCGAGCTGGGCTTCCGCGAGGCGAAGGACCCCCGGGTCGACCCCGGCACGATGGAGCTCCCCGCCAAGCGGCTGGCGCAGGTGACCAAGGACCTGGTCCAGGCCGGCTGGCGGGTCGAGGCCGAGGGGAAGCTGATCCGCCCGGCCGGCGAGTTCAAGCTGGCCGTGACCACCGGCATCGACTGGTTCGAGCTGGGCGGCCAGGTCGACTTCGGCGGCCAGGCCGTCCGCCTGCCCGACCTCCTGGCCGCCGCCCGTCGGGGCGAGACGATGGTCACGCTCGGCGACGGCTCGATGGGCATGCTCCCCGAGGACTGGCTCAAGAAGTACGGGATGCTGGCCGACCTCGGGCACCGACGCGAGAACGGCCACGTCCGGTTCGGCAGCGCCCAGGCCGGCCTGCTCGACGCGCTCCTGGCGGCGCAGCCCGAGATCCAGGTCGACGTCGCGCTTCGGCAAGGTCCGCGAGTCGCTCCACAAGTTCGAGGGGATCCAGCCGCTCGAGGCCCCGGCCGGGCTTCCACGGCGAGCTCCGGCCCTATCAGGGCGAGGGCCTGGGCTGGCTCGACTACCTCCAGAAGTTCGACTTCGGCGGCATCCTCGCCGACGACATGGGCCTGGGCAAGACCGATCCAGGTGCTCGCCCTGCTCCAGCGCCGGCGGTCGCGGCGGCTCGCCAAGGGGCCGATCGCTGGTCGTCGTGCCCCGGTCGCTCGTCTTCAACTGGGTCGCAGGAGGCCGAGCAGTTCACCCCGCGGCTCCGGGTGCTCGACTACACCGGGCCGAACCGCCACGCGCTCCGCGAGGAGTTCCCGCGACCACGACCTGATCATCACCACCTACGGCACCCTCCGCACCGACATCGTCGAGCTGAGCCAGATCGACGTTCGACTACGTGATCCTGGACGAGGCCCAGGCGATCAAGAACGCCGACAGCCAGGCGGCCAAGGCCGCGCGGCTGCTCAAGGGCCGGCACCGCCTGGCCATGAGCGGCACGCCGATCGAGAACCACCTGGGCGAGCTCTGGTCGATCTTCGAGTTCCTCAACCCCGGCATGCTCGGCACCGGCCCGGTCTTCAAGAAGCACACCACCGGCGGCGGCAGCCGCCGAGGACGAGGACCGCGCCGCTGCTGGCCCGGGCCCTCCGGCCGTTCATCCTCCGGCGGACCAAGGCGCAGGTCGTCAAGGACCTGCCCGAGAAGTCCGAGCAGACCCTGCACTGCGACATGGAGCCGGCCCAGCGGCAGCTCTACGAGGAGCTCAAGGCCCACTACCGCCAGGCCCTGCTGCGCAAGGACGCCGCCGAGCTGAACCGGTCGAAGATCGAGGTCCTGGAGGCCCTCTTGCGGCTCCGCCAGGCCGCCTGCCACCCCGGCCTGATCGACCCGACCGCGCCGGCGAGCCCAGCGCCAAGCTCGACATGCTCCTGCCCGCAGACTCAGCCGAGGTCGTCGAGGAAGGGCACAAGGTCCTGGTCTTCTCGCAGTTCACCAGCTTCCTGGCCATCGTCCGCGACCGGCTCGACCAGGAGGGCCTGACGCTACGAGTACCTCGACGGCCGGACCCGCAACCGCGCCGAGCGGGTCGAGCGGTTCCAGAACGACCCCGAGCGTCCCGCATCTTCCTGATCAGCCTGAAGGCCGGCGGCCTGGGCCTGAACCTGACCGCCGCCGACTACGTCTACCTGCTCGACCCCTGGTGGAACCCCGCCGTCGAGGCCCAGGCGATCGACCGCTCGCACCGGATCGGCCAGACCCAGCACGTCTTCGCCTACCGCCTGATCTGCCGCGACACCGTCGAGGAGAAGATCCTCGAGCTCCAGCAGAAGCAAGCGCGACCTCGCCGACGCCATCCTCAACGCCGACAACCGCCTGATCCAGAACCTGACCCGCGACGACCTGGAGTTCCTGCTGTCGTGATCAGGCCGGAGCCGGAGTCGTTCCCGAGAGCCCGGTAGGCGTTGCCGTGCCCATCCTGTCGAAGCGACGACCTTCGGGACGGTTCTCCAACCCCCTGCGCTCATCCTATCGATTCTTAATTAAATCGAGCGACCCGCCCGATCGTGCGATAGTTGGGCACATTTCCAAAAAAAGGCTTTGCAAATGCCCACGTCCTTGGTTCAATGCGTGTCACGACCCGCCTTTTAAAACCGTCTCATCGATGGAGCGGTTCTGACGTGGCATGCGTTGTCGCAGCGGGCCTGGTCGTCCAGTCTCTGATACCCGTCGTTGTCGGGCGGGCCGTTCGTTGCGCTCATCAGGCCGCTCTCGCGGGTCGGTTTTGAGGATGGTGGCGGGCCAATACGGAGGATCCTGCAATCATGGAAGATACGCGTGAGCAGCGGGGGGCGCGGTCGGTTCCGTTGGCGAATGAGGGAGCCTGGGTCGAGCGTCGACGGCTGGAGCGGGCCCTGCAAGAGGCTCGCGTCGCGGCGGAGTCGGCCCAGCGCCACCGTTCGGAGTTCCTGGCGGGGATGAGCCACGAGATCCGCACCCCCCTGACCGCGATCCTCGGCTATGCCGAGATCCTGGAGGAACGCCTGGGACGGCTGGAGACGACGGAGACCGAGACCGAGACCGAGACCGAAGCCGAGGCCGAGGAACGAGAAGCGGTCCGGGCGATCCGACGCAACGGCGAGCAGCTTCTGAGCATGATCTCGGACGTGCTCGACCTGGCCGCGATCGAGGCTGGAGGGGCGGAGGTCCGGCCCGGCTGGTGCGCACGGCGCAGCTCGTGGCCGAGGTCGTCGGTCTGTTGCGGCCCCGGGCCGAGGCGCGGGGCCTGAGCCTGGAGGTGTCGTATCGGACCGCCGTCCCCGCCGCCATCCGGACCGATGCCGCGCGGCTCCGCCAGATCCTGATCCACCTGCTGGGCAACGCGATCAAGTTCACCGATGTCGGCGGCGTTCAGCTCCGGGTCCGCCTGGCCGGCGGCGGCCTCTCGGCCTTCGAGCTCGAGCCTAACCCCGAGCACGAGGCCGAATCGGAATCGGAATCGGAATCGGAATCGGAACTGGGTCTGGGACTGGGACTGGGACTGGGACTGGAATCAGACGCCGAGGTCGCGGGCGAGTCGGCGCTGGCGCTCCGGTTCGAGGTGCTCGACACGGGGATCGGCATCGCCCAGGGCGCCGAGGAGATCGCCCGCCTGTTCCAGCCGTTTCAGCGGGGCGACGCCTCGCCGGCCCGCCGGCACGGCGGCGCGGGGCTCGGCCTGGCGCTCGAGCCTGCGCCTGGCCGAACGGCTCGGCGGCTCGATCGACGCCGTGAACCGCCCCGAGGGGGGCAGCGCCTTCACCCTGACCCTCCCGCTGGCATCCGGCCTGAGCCACGGCACCATTCCCGCCGACGCCGCTGCCGCCGCCGTGCTCGCGGCGTCCACCAACCCGACCCGCGCACTCAGGAGCCCCGCCGCCTGTCGGACCCGGGCATACGACCAGGACCAGGACCAGGGTACAGGCTCGGGCTCGCCGGACCGCGGCCACCCGTTCACGCGTCGCCGGGTACTCCTGGCCGAGGACAACCTCGACACCCAGCGCAGTCCTGGCGCTCCGTCTGACCGCGTCGGGGTTCGAGGTCACGACCGCGGCCCACGGCCAGGCCGCCGTCGACATCGCCCTCGAGGCGCTCGCGGCGGACCGCCCCTTCGACGTGATCCTGATGGATATGCAGATGCCCGTGCTCGACGGCTATGAGGCCACCCGCACCCTCCGCGCCGCGGGTTACCCCCACCCGATCATCGCCGTTACCGCGCAGTGCGCTGAGCGACGACCGCGCCGAGTGCCTCCGCTTCGGCTGCGACGACTACTTCGCCAAGCCCATCGACTGGCCCAGGCTCACCGCCCGGATCGCCGTGGCCGTGGCCGTATCCGCGCGGGAGTGCGGAAGTCCGGGCCCTCGCACTCCCTGAGCCGAGCGGGCCCCCGCCCGCCTCGGCTCGCTCGCCGCGCTCACGTCACGGTGCGGCCTGATGCGTGACGATGGGAACATACCCGACTTCCAGACCCGGGGGCGGCGTGACGATCAGGGCCGGATCGAGCGCGGCCAGCGCTCCGCGCGTGGGCGGGGCCATGTAGTCGCGATCGATGGGCCAGTTCGCGTGGAGCTTTTCGACGAAGCGTCTGCAACTTCTCCTTCTTCTCCGAGCTCCACGAGTATTGCTGAAATGACGGCTGGTCCACGAATCGATACCACCAATAGGTCACGACCGAGCCATCCACGAGCTTGGTGGTGAGTGGGCCGCGTTTCGGACCGGGCCTGGTCCAGGCGCCCGTCGCCGGCGAGGTGTAGGGCACGCCGATGCCGGCGAGCTTGAATTCCTGCGTCACGCAGCCTGGTTTCCGCCGGCACGTCCGCGCCGGCACGGCGACGCGCTCTTCGCCCACGTGCTTGTAATACTGCGGGAACAGGCCCGCCGGGCTGATCTCGTTGTTGAACCATTGCAGGCCCCACACGTTGCCCTCGAAGACCCGCGTGTCGAAGACCTGTTCCACGCCGATGATCGGTTTGCCGGCCTGGTCGAACCGCGTGGTCCGGGTGTTGAGCTTGGGCTTCCAGGCACCCTTCTCGTCGAAGCGACCCGAGCAGGCGGGTCCACCGTCGCGCCAGGACTTGAAGGCGTCCGTAGAGGGCCGTTTTCGAGTAGTAAGTGACATCCTGCACCAGATACGGCGCGGCCCTGGGCGTCTGTCGGGAACTGGAGCTTCGGGAAGCTTCGTGTAGATCGTGCCCGCTCGCGTCCTGGGCATCGAAGCGCGGCACGGTGTTGATCTCCATCGCGCCGCCTCCCATGAGGCCGGGCCGGGCGTCGAGGCCGCGACCGTGGAGGAAGGGATCGTTGAAGAGCTTGCCGATCTTGCTCCAGGTCTCCGGAATGTAGTAGGCAAGGGGACCTTTGAAATTGGCGGCGCTGAGGAAGCAGGTCCAACTCTGGTCACCCGTCGGCGGATCGCCGGTGGTTGGATCGGTGAAGGGCAGGGCCATCCAGGTGTAACCGAGGAATTCGCCATGGGGATTCCCCTGGAACGGCAGAGCGTCGGGAGGGATCAGCAGGCGGTTGCTCAGCTGAGCGATGCCGAGACGATCGTCCGGCAGCGCCTCATTGCTGTAAAAGAAGGACCAGCCCGGCGATCCGACCTCGTAGTCGTAGCATTGCGGAGTGGCGTTCATGCTGAACTTCGGCGGACCGTACCGGAAGTGGTTCCCCGCCCAGTAGCCCAGCCCGCCTTCCACGGTTTGGAACACGCTGCTCCAGGTTGGTCCGCGTGCCTTCCACGCGCGTGCCCGCGTGCCTTCCGGCGCGAGAGGCTTATCCTTGTTGTCGGAGTTGTCCGGCTGAATCCAGGAACTCGGCAGCCCGATCTGGAAGTTCGCCAGCGGCTGGTCCACAAGCGACCAGACGGCGGCGTAGAAGCCCATGCCCGCGGTGTAGCCGCCTGCCGATGGTAGCTTCTCGTGGCGGAAGCCAATGTAGCCGTGCAAGCCCTGGGAGTGCACGGTGACTCTGCCGGCTTCGGACGTGTGTGCGGGCTTCGGCGGGTTGTCCTGTGCCACGCACGTCGACCACAGGAACGCGGGAACGAGGATCTGCAAAAGGGGTTTCGTCAACGGCCCTTCCTTCGGATTCGCGGGTGCGCTCGACCGGGATTTCCCAGAGGTGTTCGGATCACTCTCCCCGTTTTGTTCCCACCTCCTGGACTCGCATTTCACTCGACCCGTCTGCCTGTGTCCACGGAAATCCGTGGCGGGATCGGGTGCGTTCAGGCGACTTGAAGCGGACCTTCCGCTCGCTGGCGGTTCGGGCCTGTTGGAGGAGACTGGAGGGCGTCCGCGGCGACCTGGACACGATTCCCAATGTTGTGGACGTCTGGTCAACCGACGGTCGCGGTACGCCGGCCGCCTGGACTGGACCAGCGCCTCCGGGATCGACCGGCCCTCACCCGGTTTGGGCCCGCGGTACGCACGGATTGCACCGGTCCGGTATTCGGGGCGCGGCGCGCGACAATGCGGCTTTCTCCTTGTGAGACGAGGAGCAAAAACCTACGATGAAGTCCTGATCCACCGTTTCTGTCTTCGACCTGGAATGGACCTATCCATGCTCCGTATCAGCGCGGGCAAGCGGCGGCTTTGCGATGGCGTGCGCCGGCGGGACATCCTGCGGCTCGGGACCGCCAGCCTGATCGGGCTGGGACTCCCCGATCTGCTTCGCGCCGAAAGCGTGACGTCGGGTTCGAGATCGAAACGGGTCCGGGCCAGATCGCTGATCCTCTTTTTCCTCGAAGGGGGTCCGGCGCACCAGGACCTCTGGGACATGAAGCCGGACGCGCCGGTCGGGGTGCGGAGCGAGTTCCGGCCGATCGAGACGACCGTGCCGGGGCTCTGGTTCTGCGAGCACCTGCCGTTGCTCGCGCAGCAGGCGCACCACCTGAGCCTGGTTCGTTCGGTCCATCACGCGATCGCCGACCACAACGCCGGCGCCTATTACGCGATGACGGGGCGCGTGCCGCTGGTCGGAGGCCGCCTGATCACGGCGCCGGCGCCGGATAACTTCCCGCCGATCGGCTCGGTCCTGGCCCGGCTCCGGCCGACCGGCAAGGACCTGCCCGACTTCGTCCAGACGCCTGACTGGATGTCGAACAACGGGTCGTTCCTGCCGGGGCAGGGGGCGGGGTTCCTGGGCGGCGGGTTCGAGCCGTTCCTGGCGGGAGACCCGAGCCGGCCCAACTACCGCGTGCCGGGGCTGGAGCCCCCGCGCGACCTGCCGCTCGACCGGATCGACCGGCGCCGCGGCCTGCTCGACGCCCTGGGCCAGGCGCTCGAGCCAAACACGGCGACCGATCGCCTCGACGGCCATTACCGCAAGGCGTTTGCCCTGATCTCCAGCCCCGAGGCCCGCCGCGCGTTCGACCTCGAGCGCGAGCCCCAGGAGGTCCGCGAGCGCTACGGCCTCGATCCCAGGAACCCGCGGACCAAGGAGGCCCGCCAGTTCGGCGGCCTGCCCCACCTGGGCCAGTGCCTGCTCCTGGCCCGCCGCCTGATCGAGGCGGGCGTCCGGGTGGTCACCGTCTGCACCGGCGCCCGATACGACCAGACCTGGGACACTCACCGCCAGCACTTCCCCCTGCTCAAGCAGTCGATCCTCCCCATGTTCGACCGGGCCTTCTCCACCCTCCTGGCCGACCTCTCCGACCGCGGCCTGCTCGACGAGACCCTCGTGGTGGCGATGGGCGAGTTCGGCCGGACCCCCCGGATCGGCCAGATCACCTCCAGCGCCGGGGCCGACAAGGGAGGCCGCGACCACTGGCCGCACTGCTACTCCGTCCTCCTGGCCGGCGGCGGCATCGCCGGCGGCCAGATCTACGGCGCCAGCGACCGCGACGCCGCCTACCCCGCCAGCCTCCCCGTCACCCCCAACGACATCGCCGCCACCATCTACCAGGTCATGGGCATCGACCCCGATACCACCATCCGCGACGGCCTCGACCGACCCTTCGCCGTCAGTGACGGACGGTCGATCCGCGAACTGGTGGGTTGAACCCCGAAGGAATGACCAAAAATCCAGCAACTCCTGCCCCGGCGAGGAGTTTAGCGAAGTAGCCGGTGGTCACCGGCTGGGCCTCGGAGAAGCGGAAAAGGAGACATTCTTATTATCAACATTTGTGTTAGTTAGAATTTCACCTTTTCCGGCCCCCTGCCGGTTCGCCACGCGCCAGGCGCTCGTCTCGCGGTCACTGGGTGAGATTATAGTAGGTGGTACGGGCCGCCAGCAGGTGCATGTAGATGGTCGGCCCGACGTTGATGGCGAACTGCTTCACGACGGGATTCTGGGCCGTGGCGACCACTGTCTGGGTGTACTTCAAGGCGGCGGTATGGCCCATGATCATCTGCTTGAGATACACGAGATCGTAGTAGCTGGAGCTTCTGGGCCGTACCGTGTGGAGCGCGGCGATGACGGTTGTCGCCATCGGGGCGTTCCCGGCACTGATGGCGGCCGGGAGATACGTTCCGGTGCTGGCCGCGTACATCCCGAGCGTGACGTTCCCCTGCTCGTGGTCGCCGATCAACTTGGCGGAATATTGCGACACCGCATGATTGGTCGTGACCAGCAAGGTGAGCTGGCCGAGGAAGCTCTCCATCGCATCGATCGAGTAATATGTCTCGATCGTCGTGAGGTCGGAGGAATCGAGCGTGGTGCTGCTGGGATTGCTGCTCACCGGCGCGAGGGTGCCCGTCCCCTGCGCGGCCGCGAGGTCGGCCTGGAGGGTCGGCAGCATGCTCGCGGCGAAGGAGCGAAGCGCCGGGTCCTGGGCGCCGGAAGCCATTTGCTGGAACTGGGCGACCAGGGAACTCTCGGCCTGAATGATGAGGCTCGAGTAGGTCTGGTCGGTGTTCCCGCCCCGATAGCCGGAGATCATCTGCTGCGCGATGCTCTGGGCATTGCCCGTGATGTTGCCCGGGAGCGTGACTCCCAGGCCGCTGGCGAAGCCGTCCAGGGCGAGCCCCACGTTGCGCGAGTCGTTGAGGATCGACGTCGCGGTCTGCTGGGTCGCCGGATTGGAGCCCGAGAGGTCTTCGAACTGGGTCAGGAAGATCACCAGCTCGTTGCCGCTGGCGGCGCTCTGCATCGCGCCGACGTCGCCGCTGCCGGGAGCGGTTGACCCGCCCACGAGTCCGCCCCCGGTGACCGGACTGCTGGTGCTGGTCGCCGCAACCTCGGCCGCCACAGAAGCGCCATGCCCATGCCCGGACATCATGGCCTGGGCATGGAGATGTGCGTGGAGAGGGGCATGGGCATGATCATGAGCGCTGATGTGCCCCGCCGCGCCCGACAACAGGGCCCTCGTCTCCAGACTCTCGCATTCCAGCCGGCGTCGGTGCGTCTTCATCTTCCGCATCTTCGGTGATCTCCTCTGGGTCGTGAATCAGTGATGGAGATGTCCAGGCATGGGGGCAGAGACACTTCCCGGGAAGCCCGGGCCGTCGCCCGATTCGAGACACATCCTTCGCGCGTTCCGAACTCACGGTTCGGGAGGGTGGCCAGCGCCTTGGCGCAGCTTCGCGGCCCGACGCACACGACCGTGCGTCGATCCCTGGCGGGCGACCGAGAACACGTTTCTCACCATACGACACACGCCTGACCAAGGCATATTCCGAACGAGATGAAGGAACCAGAAGGCGAGTCGCGTGGCGGATCGCCGATCGAGGGCCGAGGCGAGGCGGAGGAACCACTGGCAGATCCTGGTGTCCGTCGGTCATGATGTCACGACCGGATCCGTCCAGGGTGAATCTCTGGCGTGGTAATCGAGATCGTCCCGAACGGACCGGCATTTGTCGATCCACGACGGGTTGCGCGGAGGGGTGGCAGTACGGAAAATTCAGTTCCTCGAGGAAGCGAGGATAAGGAGATGAGCCCGACGTCCGACGAATACCTGTTCGGCGTCCCCGGCCTGGGGATGATCCTCGTGTCCGTGCTCGCCGTCATTGCCTGGCGACGTGCGTCCGGCGCCGAGTTCCGATGGTTCTGGGCCGGGGCGGGGTTGTGGACGGTCGCTGTCGCCCTCAAAGTGGCCTTCTCGCTACTCGCGAATCAGGCCGCCGTAAGCTTCCTGAAACGGGCCCTCCCTCGCCTCCTCTTCCTCCCCGCAACCGGGCTGTACCTGGGGACCGTGTCGGCCGCGTTTGAGGTTGGTCTCACCTGGCTGGCTGGGCGTCGGTGGAGGCTCCTGGGTCGCGACCCGGGGAGGGCCGTCGCCGTGGGCGTCGGGGCCGGGGCGTTCGAGGCGCTGATACTCGGGAGCGCTCTCGTCCTCACCGGCCTCGCCGCGGCGGTAGGAGAAGACTCGGAAGAGAATCGCGGCGACTTGCTCGCCCGTGCCGCCGTCACCCCGCTGTTCTGGCTGGAGCCACCAGCGGGACGGCTCATCGCCCTGTTGGGGCATGTATCGAGCCGTGCTCTCGTCCTGTTGGGCGTCGCGGGCCGTCGGCCGTGGATGGTGCTCTGCGGGTTCGCCGCGTTCGTGCTCGTGGACGGGACCGGCGGGGTCTTAATCGTGTCGCAAGTGTTTGCAGGTCGGTCCATGTGGTGGATCGATGCCGCCACTTTGCCGTTCAACCTGATCGCTACTGCGGTTTTGGTGTGGTGCATCCGCCGGCACTGTGGGCAAGGCAGCGGAGCATACGAGACAACGCCGAACGTCTCGGAGGGTTAACTGGTTCCGGGCAGAGTCAGGGTTTCTGGCCAAACGCCACCAAGCCGCGATGTCGGTCGGCTGAATACCGAAGTCTCGGAAAGTGCAGTAATAACTCTCTCATTTTTTAAAGAACATGTTAATGATATCGGGCAGAATCAGCGAAATATTTGAGTGCCGCCTGTTTCTGTGGGCTAAATTGGAATTTCACGATGCGAGGATTATTGGTGTCAGCCCTCACGCCGCCATTCCGGCGGCACCCGAAGCCCATGAAAATGACACGAAGCCGATCATTGACGAACGATTCGCTCCTTTTTACTGAGCAGTTCATTTTCCTCCGAAACCCGATACGGATCGCAGCTCGTTTTGACGTCGATCGCCGCGCGGATAGTCAGGCCCGAAACAGGGACGCGGCTGGAGCGGCCGTCGTCCATTCCGATCGGGTGCCCTGGATAGATCGCCTGCCCGTGAGTGTGTTCGGCCGCCCCAGAGCACCGGAGCGGAGGGTGAGACACCGGCGCCGTCCGTCCGTCTGCCCGCCCGCGGGCAGACGGCAGGGTTTCCGGCACTGCGTCTCCGTGCGTCCAGGATGGCCCAGATCACGACGCCGTAGAGGCCGAGGGTCTCGATGACAGGTATCAGGTGATCGAGAGACGGCGCGGCGCCGCTGCCCTGGACTATGGCGAGGATGAGGATCGCGAGGCTTGCGATGGTTGCGGCGGCCTCCCAGGTGAGGGAGAAGATGATGAGGATCTTGGCAGCTTGCGCCACCATCGAAGGCCGGTCATGGCATTCGTCTCCCCGGACGAATCGTCGAGTTCGCCAGCGAATCAAAAAGCGTCGATTTCAATCGGGCGGGATCGGCGGCCGGGACCGATCCCGCGCGATTGAGGAACTTAACTCAACGGGCCGGGGCTTCACGCGCTGGCGCGGCGGAGGTCATCCAGGGCGCGGGTGGTCCGGTCGAGGAGGTCGTCGACCTGGGCGACCGATTCGAGGCCGATGATGAAGGCGTTGACGGTACCCAGGCCGAGCACGTAGCGGAGCGAGGCGTCGCGGCGCTCGGGCTCCTGGAAGGCGCCTTCGCCGAAGATCTTCATGCCGATGACGCCCTTGCCCGCCTTGTGCATCTCCTCGAGCCGCGAGGCGACCTCGTCGGGCTTCTTGTCGTCCATCTTGATGCCTTCGGGGTTGATCCGCGCCAGGTCGACCTCGACGAACGGGCTCTTCGCGGCGATGTTCAGGGGGTCCATGCCGTGGCAGCTCGTGCCGTGGGCCCGGATGAGCTTCTGGCTCCTTGGCGTCCATCAGGTATTCCATCGAGCCCGCGTTCTTGGCGGGCCAGTCGAGGGTCTGTCATGCAGTGCAGCAGGACGATGTCGAGGTAATCGACCCCCAGCTCCATCCGGTATCGTTCGAGGTGGCTCTTGGCGTCGGCGTACTTGGTGGCGTGGGTCTTGGTCTGGATCACGTACTGGTCGCGGGGGACGCCCTTGAGCGCCTCGCGGAGGTAGACGTGCGAGCCGTACTGGTCGGCGACGTCGAAGAGGCAGACGCCCCGGTCGAGCGCGTGGCGGACGACCCGGGTGAACTCCTTGACCCCCAGCCGGGTCTGGTTGCTCGCCTGGCCCGAGCCGTGGCTGCCGGTGCCCATGCCGACGAGCGAGACCTCGATGCCGGTCTTGCCCAGGGTGACCTGGTCGGTCGGACCCTTCGGCAAATCGGCCCGCACGGCGGCCGCGCGGGCGGTGCTGGCGGTCGGCGGCCAGGGCGGCGGTCGCGGCGGTCGCCTGGAGGAAGTCGCGGCGGTTCAGGCTGGAATTGGCGTTCGGGTTCGGGCTCGGGCTCGGTGTCATGGCGCAAGGACTCCCGGCGTTTTGAGGGTTCGGGTCGGGTGTGGGGATTCCCGTCCTGCTCGGCAGGGCGCAAGCTCGGGCCATTCTACCGCCGGCCCCGGCGTGCTACCATAGGCAAGGCAGGCGGATCGGATCGAGATCGGATCGGATCGGATCGGATCGAGATCGTTGGATCGACCGGACGACGGAAAGAAAGGGCAGGCGGTTTCTTCATGTTCACGGGCCTGGTCGAGGCGCTGGGGCGGGTTGAGCGGGTGGTCGAGGAAGGGCCGGGCCGCCGGCTGACGCTCGTCTGGCCGGGGTTTGATCGCGCCAGCGGCCCGCTCGTACTGGGCGAGAGCGTCGCCGTCAACGGCTGCTGCCTGACGGTGGTCGCGATGCGGGCGCGAGAGTCGTTCGAAGTCCAGGCCGGTCCCGAGACCTTGCTCCGCACCAACCTGGGCGACCTGGGCCGCGGGCGACCCGGTGAACCTCGAACGGTCGCTGCGGGTCGGCGACCGGCTGGGCGGCCACTTCGTCCAGGGGCACGTCGACACCACGGCGATCCTCCGCGACCCGACGTACCGAGGGCGATTGGGAGTTCCTCGCCTTCGCGATCGACCCGAGCCTGGACCCGCCTGATGGTCCCCAAGGGCTCGATCGCCGTCGACGGCGTGAGCCTGACGCTGGTGGACGTCGAGCCGGACGCCTTCTCGGTCATGCTGATCCCGCACACCCTGGCCGTCACCACGCTGGGGCACGCTCAAACCCGAGGCCGATGCCGGGTCAACATCGAGACCGACATCCTGGCCAAGCATGTCGCGAAGCTGATCGATCACGACGATCGCGATCGGAACCGAGGTCCCCGATGATCCGGCCAGCCGCCAGACGCAGTCGTACTTGCGGAGCCTGTTCGCCCGGCGCGGGATCGCGCCCGGCACCGGTACGGGCAGAACTTCCTGATCGACCTGAACCTGCATGAGCTGATCGTCAAGGACGGCGGAGGTGGGCCCGACGACGTGGTGCTCGAGGTCGGGCCGGGTGCCGGCGCCCTGACGGCGCTGCTGGCCAAGACCGGCCGGCGGCGGTGGTCGCGGTCGATATCGACCCGGCGATGGCGAGCCTGACCGCCGAGGCCGTCGCGGGCCTGCCCAACGTCCGGGTCCTGAACATCGACGCCCTGGCGAGCAAGCAGACGATCAACCCCGAGGTGCTCGACAACGTCCGCGCGGGCCTGGCCGTGAACGATCGGCGGCGGCTCAAGCTGGTGGCGAACCTGCCGTACAACATCGCGACGCCGATCGTGTCGCAACCTGCTGGTCGCATCCCGAGCTCTGCCCGAAGCTGACGCGGATGGTGATCACGATCCAGCTCGAGCTGGCCGAGCGGATGCGCGCCGAGCCCGAGCACGAGGCCTACGGCGCGCTGTCGGTCGCTGGTGCAGGCGCTGGCCGACTGTCGAGATCGTGCGCAGCCCTGCCGCCGAGCGTCTTCTGGCCCCGCCCCAAGGTCGATTCGGCGATCGTCCGGATCGAGCCCGAACCCCGAGAAGCGCGCCGCGGATCGCCGACCTCCCCTGGTTCCACCAGCTCGTCCGCCAGGTCTTCTTGCACCGCCGCAAGAACCTCCGCCGCGTCCTCCACGGCCTCTAGCGCGACCGCTCGACCAAGCCCGAGATCGACGCCCTGCTCGAATCCCTCGGCCTGACCGGCCTGGTCCGCGCCGAGGCGATGAACGTGACGGAGTTCATCGACCTGGCGGTGGGGTTGAAGGAGCGATTGAAGGATCGTTGAGAAACCTCCAATGTCCAAAATACAGATAAATGGACCCGTTTACGAGACGCAACTCGAACGTGATCCGAGGTGGGCCTTGAGCGAGGGGAGCCGCCATTTCGAAGAACGGAGCGCGGTCTTCGCGGCCTTGCATAAGGTCACGAAGCGATTGCAGGACCTGGACATCGCCTACGCCATCGTCGGAGGCATGGCGCTGTTCCAGCACGGGCTCCGCCGGTTCACCGAAGACGTCGATATCCTGGTCACGAAGGAAGATCTCAAAAAAATTCATGAGCATCTGGAAGGACGCGGTTACCTGCCACCACGCCGCGGGAGCAAGCACCTGCGCGACACCGAGCTCGGGGTGCGGATCGAGTTCCTCACGACGGGCGAATATCCGGGTGACGGCAGGACGAAGCCAGTTGCTTTTCCCGAGCCCGATGCGGTGAGCGTCGATTTTGATGGGGTCCGCTACGTCAACCTACCCACCCTGATCGAGCTGAAGCTGGCTTCGGGCATGACCAATCCCGGGCGACTGAAAGATCTTGCCGACGTCCTCGAGCTGATCAAGGTCCTCAACCTGCCCGCCGAGCTCGCCGACACGCTGAACCCCTACGTGCGGGAGAGGTATCTCGAACTCTGGAACCAGGGGCGGCGCCGCTACATCACCCTCTGGCGTCCTGAATATCACACGGCTGATCGCCTTGGAGCGATGCGGAACGACGGTATCACCCTTGAGGACGGAAGCTCCGCCGACGATCCCGCGTTCCTGGTCACGACCGACCCCGAGATTGCCAGGAAGTACGACATGGTGGAAGAGTCGGAATATTGGGGCGAGGGCGAGGGCGAGTAGCGAGGGGACGACGACGTGATGGAGCGTCGTTGACCTGGCAGTCGATCCGAACGAACAACCGACCGGGTCGGGAACAGGTTGTGTCGGGGTATCACGAGCCGCGTTCACGGGTCGCGACGGACCGAGCCCGTGACCACCCCGACCTTGCCGATTCTCGAAGAATCTGAATCGGACTCACGGTCCCTGGCTCATCGACCGGATCGGTATCGGAATTGCGTCCCGCCGCAACCGGCCACGAAGAGCAGGCCGAGGCTGGTCATGAGGATCGAGGAGGGTTCGGGCACGATCCCTCCGCCTGAAGCGCCACCGCCGCCGCTGGAGCCGCCGGCGATGGTGAACTGGTCGGGAGTTGAGACGCCGGTGCTGTCGGTGAAGAGGTTGCCGTTCAAGGTCCCGCTGTTGCTGAAGCCGTCGGTGATCGCGAGGAAAACGCCCGCGCCGCCGGAAGGACCCCGCGACAGGGTGTCGATCGTTCCGAGGTTGGTCACGGAGGTAACGGCCTGGGGGTTCGCCCCCGAGGTGCCCAGGACGATCGCGCCGCCGCCGCCGTCGCCGCCGGCGCCGCCCTGTCCCGGGAGCATGCCCATGCCGCCGTTGCCCCCGCGCCGCCCGCCTTCGGCTTGCCTTTCACGTTGATGACACCGCCGGCCCCGGCCCCGGCTCCGCCGGCGGCCCCGGCGCCCCCGGCGGTTCCGGCGGTGATATCGCCACCGCCCCCTGGCCCCCCCGCGCCGCTCGTGCCGAAGATGCCGGAGATCGCCCCGGTGCCGGGCTGGCCGTTACGCCCGTTATTCGTGCCATTGTTGGCGGTGGCGGCCTTGCCATTCAGATCACCACCCCAGCCGCCGAAGCCGCCCGCGGGCTGTCCGGCGCCGTCCGTGCCGGCTCCCCCCTTGCCGGGCGCACCGCCCTTGGTCGCTCCGCCGGCCGAGCCGGCCACGCCATTATCTCCCAGAGCGCCTCCCGTTCCGAGAGCCCCGCGCGTCCCGCTGACCGCGCCGCCGCCGCCTCCACCCCCTCCGCCGCCGGTCCCGGACCCGGCCCCGCCCGGTCCGCCCGCGCCCCCGGCGTCGCTCGGGGCGCCGTCCGGCCCCGCCGCCCCTCCCGGTCCCCCCGCGCCGCCGGCGCCGCCGGCGCCGCTCCCCCGAACTCGGCGTCCCCGCCAGCCCCGCCGCGCCGCCGGCTCCTCCCTGGGCGAGAATCTCGCCGCTCGACCCGATGGTGATCGACGAGCCGCTCGTGAAGATCCCGACCGCGCCGCCGCCACCGCCGCCGCCGCCACCGGCCCCGCCGCTACCCGGACTGATCGGCCCCTGCTGGCCCGCCGTCCCGTCGCCCCCCGACACGTTGAGAATCCCGTTGACGGTGACGTCGCCCTGGGCCACGAGGATCAACGGCCGCGAGCCGACCGCCGTGACCGTGATTCCCTGGTTGATCGTCAGGGTGTTGAAATCAAAGACCTCGGCCTGGAGCGAGCCGCCTCCCGGCAGCAGGCCGGCCCCGATGCTGGTCGTGACCCCGCCCCCGTTGGTTCCCTGTCCCACCGTGGTGTAGGTCCCATTGTCCGTGTTGAAGAGGACATTGCCCGTCGGGATGAAGTTCGTCGTCGAGTCACTCGTGAACGGAACCATCGGTCCCGCCCCCGCGCCCCTCGTCGCGACCAGGATCATCAATGACAGGGCCAGGTTGAGTGTCCCGAGCCTCCGCCACCGCCACCGCCGTCGCCGTCGCCCATCCGCCACATGCCTGTTCATGGTGTCTCATCTCCTCGATGAACCCGTCATGCAGAACGTGTTAACGCGCGATTCAACATCAGCTCTCTTCCCCTTGAACCTCGGAAAAACAACGCTTCACCAGCCCGCTCACCTGGCGCAGGTTGCCGCCTTGCCTCGTGTCGAACCTGTTTCACTGTTCCGTTTGACATGAACGCTGGGGGGACATGGCCCGGATCGACATGCCCGGATACCGGGCCCTTTGTGTCGGTTCCCCGGCGCTTCTTACGCACGCAAAGCGACGTTGGTGACTGCAAACCGGATGGGCTCATGATGAATTTCCGGATTGGTGTCCCCGGAACGGGAAAATCCGCCAAGCCTTGGTAGGGTCCGCCGGGCGGGCCGCATGCCGCGCCGACCTGGTCCGCCCAGCGGACCATGCACACCTTTGATCGCATGATTAATATCATATTTAATGTTAATTAGCGTCGTTGAACGCGACCTCGCCGGTCAGGATGGAGATGCCGGTGCCGATGGTCGCGCCGATGCCCGGCGACATCAGGGCGAACGGGCCGAGCACGCGGTGAGGACGCTGGGCCTCATGCATACCGGCACTCGGCCAGGAGCGTGTCGATCGGTTTGCGTGCCGGCAGGCGATTTCTCGGGGCGTTCCGGGCGTGGTGTCCGATCCTTTTTCTTATCGACCCGCCATTGTGCTGAAAACGCGCAGATTTTTGAGTTTTTGCGCACAATTGCAAGAAGATGGACTTGCGACGCTACAGACATAAAACTCTAACAAAAAAAGAGTTACAGCGAATTTCGAATTCCGTCGGTTCCGAACCGGATGGGAGGTCGTTGAAGAATTTTTCGAAGGTCTCATTGACTTTCACCGCGCCGTCGAGGCTATTCTGAATTTAGTATGAAGCACACAGGTTTCCATAACCTTGATGTGGTCATTTATTCCCCCTCTTGATAAATCATCCAAATCAAAATAAGAGTTTAATGAGGGAATGTCAATGCAAGCTTTATCGCGTCGGTCCGTGCGTGCGTTTACCCTGATCGAGCTGCTCGTCGTCATCGCGATCATCGCGGTCCTGATCGCCCTGCTCCTCCCCGCGGTCCAGGCGGCGCGCGAGGCCGCCCGACGTTCCCAGTGCGTCAACAATCTGAAACAGCTTGGCCTGGCGGTGCAGAACTACGCCTCGGAAGTGGGCTCGCTGCCGCCCACCGGCAGCACGGTCTACAACGAGAACGAAGGCATGAAGCTGAGAATCTTGCAGTTCCTCGAGCAGACCGCGCTTTTCAACGCGTACAACTGGACCATGACCGTCAACACGCCCCAGAACTGGACCGTGCTGGTGACCCAGCCCAGCGTGTATCTGTGTCCCTCCGACGGGAACGTGCCCCTGGGTACGGAGACGATGGCGGGGCGGACCGCGCAGATCCCCTATGCGAACTACACGAACAACATCGGCACCGTCCTGAACTTGAACGGACTCAGGTTCGACGGGCCGGCCTACGTCCTCGGCAATACGCAGTTCGGGCCGACCGTCAGACTCGCCAGCGTCCTGGACGGGCTGTCCAACACCGTCATGTGGAGCGAGTTCGTCCGGGGGAATAACAGCCTGACGAGTCGCGGGCTCATGCAGGTCTACCAGATGTCCGCGTCCCTGTCAGGAACCAGCTATACCGCTCCCACCTACCCCATGAGCTGGCTCCAGAGTTGCAAGGTGGCGATGACACCGATCTACCAGCATAAAGGTCAACGCTGGTACAACGATAACCAGGCCCAGGGGGGCGGCTACTCGCACATCATGACGCCGAACCTGAACGCATGCTTCTTCGCGAGCGGCGGAGGGGCGTTCCAAACCTGCGTCGGAGCCAGCTCGAACCACCCCGGCGGAGTGAACTGCGCCTTCCTCGACGGCTCGGTCCACTTCGTCAAGAGCAGCGTCAACCCGATCACCTGGTGGGCCCTCTCGACGATGGCGGGGGGCGAGGTGCTGAACCAGGGCAGCTACTGAGCCGAAACGTCGTCGCGCCGCGTCACTCCAGGCCGGAATGACCGGAGTGACGGCGGCCCTATCTTTCGAGAGTATCCCGCGCCGACCTGCTCCGCCCAGCGGACCCTCCACGCTTTCGAGAGTTCGCGGACCGCGTTTGACACACGTGTTCGCGGTTCCATCACCGCCAGACCCACCTATCTTGATGAGTACGTCTTTTTTCCGAAAAATGGTGTATAGTTTCGCCAGGTTGCCCTGATAGCCCAGACCAGCAGGCGTCCCGGAACCACGAAACTGAGGCCACGGCCATGTTTAACAGCACGACAGCCGTCGGTTCGCCCACCGACGGACTCAATATCGCGATCGTACCCACCAGCGCCGATGCCAGTGCCAGTGCCAGTTCTCCTACCGCGGCCGATGAGTTCGAGGCTCCCGCCGCGCAGGTTCGCGGAGCTTGTGGCCGAGTTCGAGCCCGCGACGATCTATGAAGCGTGGCTGGTCCGACGCCTGGCGCTCTATTCGGTCCGGCTCGATCGATCCGCCGAGCAGGGCGTCGCCGACATGCGCCGCGGCATTCTGCGGGCCGTCCGGGCCTGGGACCTCGACCGCCGCCACGAGGTCGATCAACTGGGCAATCGACTCGCCAGGGACCCCGAACGCGTCGCTCGCGGGTTGCGCCGGACCAAACACGGCGCCGACTGGCTGATCGAGCGGTGGGAGGGCCTGCAACGCTCGATTGATACGAATCAATGCTGGAATGAAGATCAACGCAGCCTCGCGTTTGATCTCCTGGGCGTCGCCAGGATACTTCGCGACGGTCACGACCAGGTTCCCGAGGCGACCGACCGCGACGGGCTCGATCGGCTGGTGAAGCGGCAGATCGCGTTACTGCGCCACGAACAGGAGGTGTCGCTCAACGCGCTCGACGCCCATGAGCGCGACCTGGCGACGCACGGCATGCCGTTGACCGAGGACGCCGAGACCCGCCGGCTGCGCCGCGATGAGACCAACGCCCGCCGCGACTTTCGCTGGACGCATGCCGAGCTTTTACGGCTCCGATCCGGTCGTGAACCGCGACCGACGAAGGGAAAGCCGAAGGACCTGGCCTGCCCCTGGGATGCCGGGGACGAGGCGCCGCGGAATTGCGTGCCACGCGGGGGTCGATTATGTTATCAGTCGGGTTGAGAAGAATGTGGATGAAAGGCTCACCGATTTGATCTCGCGCAGCCCATTCGCCGGTTTTGAGATCGACGACGATGAACCGGAACCGGAACCGGCCGAGGTCGAGAAAATCCACCCCGTCGCGGTCCCCGCGGCGACACTCGCGCCCGCGCGAACGCTTCCGCCAACATCCGCACCTGCTTCCGCTCCCGCGTTCACGCCGTCGCGCACGGCGCAACGGTCGTGGACGGGGAACGAGCCGTCGGGAAATCGACGGCAGCGGCGGGCGGCGCTTCTGAAGGATCGTCGCGAGGCCCGCAAGTCGTCGGGCCAGGCGCCGGGCCGCTGACCCGGACGTCCGTCCGGCCCGCCCCGATCGGAAAAGATCGACCCACCCACGCAACCGGATCCGCCCCGCGGGCGACTTCCGGTGCCTCGCTCGCGCTGGGCGCGGATTCCGCTTACGAAACGGCCCCGAATCACGATATTAATGAGGACCGGCCCGCGCTTTCGGGTCCCGGCCCGTCGCGATCGTGCTGTCTGGAACCATTGTGATGATTGCATCAATAGAAACGACAACCAACACGAGTGGATTCGCACGAACGAACTCGCGCCGCGTCCGAACGAACTCGCGGCGCGTCCGAACGAACTCGCGGCGCGTCCGAACAAACTGGCGGCGCGTCCGAACGAACTCGCAGCGCGTCGAACGAACTCGCGGGGGGTGCTCATGGGAGACCACCCCGAGTTGTTCAACGAGATGGCCGACCCGAGGAAGCGAGTGCGGGTGGTTGCGGGTGGAAGCAGGGCGCGATACGCGGGACGTCGTGATTGATATGCCAAATTAATAGGCTTTGGAATCGGAGATTGGATTTCCCCATGCCCATGACCCCGATCGTCACGTTTTCGAAACCCGGCGATCTCGCTCTGGCAATCGTCGGTGGCCGCGGCGGTTCGAAAGCACGCGGGCGGGGCGACGATGCCCGCGGGGCTGGCGTCGATGGCGCGGCGCCGGCCATGATGGCGACGTCGGCCGCGGCGGCCGAGGCGCATGGTGAACGCATGCCGTCGATGGTTTCCGAAAGCCTGGTTCAGGGCGGGCCGGTGGTGGATTGCGCGAAGCTGTACCTGAAGCTGGCGATCGCCAAATCGCCCTGGGGCAACCCCGCCGAGGTGCCGGCGCTCGAGGAGCAGGTGGCCTACTCGACCTGCGACCCCCTCTGGGCCGAGGCGCTGACGACGTTCGAGTGGTTCCTCCTGAGCGGCAAGACCCAGCCCTATGTCCGCTACCCGCGCTCGGCGACTTCGTGCTCGATACGTTGAAGGACCAGGCGACCATCGCCCTGATCGCCGACTGGGGCACGGGCTCGCCCGCGTCGGTGGCCTTGCTCGAACAGGTGAAGATGTTTCAGCCCGATGCGCTGATTCACCTGGGCGACATCTACTATTCCTGCACGCCGGAGGAGGCGACCGGCCATTTTCTCGACATCTGCCGCGCGGTCTTTCCGGTGCAGCCGCCGCCGATCTTCACCCTGTCGGGGAACCATGATCGGTATTCGGGCGGTCAAGGGTACATGAAATTACTCTCGGCGCCTGGGGCAGCCGAGCAGTTATTTTTGCCTGCGGAACAACTTCTGGCAGCTCCTGGCGATGGACACCGGCTACCACGACGCCGACCCCGTGACGGTGACGACGAACATCACGTACCTCGACGGCCAGGAAGTGATCTGGCACCGCGACAAGATCGAGCACAGTGGAACCGGGATCGACCCCGCCAGCGGCAACAACACCGGCAGGCGGGGGACGATCCTGCTGTCGCATCACCCCTTGTTCTCGTTCTCGGGCGTGGGGAGCGTTGGCGACGACGGCAGCGCACACCCGGCGGTCAATCCGCATCTGAGCAGTGCGTTCGCGGGGTTGCTCGACCAGGTGGCGTGCTGGCTATGGGGGCACGAGCACAACCTGCTCATCTTCAACGCGTACGCGGGGTTGAAGCGGGGGCGCTGCATCGGCGCGGGGGCGATCCCGGCGCTCGTCGGCGGGGGCGAGTACACGCCCGCCGACGGCCTCGTCATTCCCGACGGCGAGACCGGGCCGCCATCGATCGTCCCCGGCAGCCAGCTCAAGAATAACGGAGTTAGCTATTATCACGCCTACGCGATCCTGAAGCTCGACGGGCCGGCCGCGACGCTGAGCTATTACCAGGTCGATAGCGCCGACCTCGTGCCGGGCCAGGTCCCCCCGGCCAGTGAGCCGGTGGTGCCGCCCGAGCGGTTCTGATCGACTGAATGTATGATCAATATTATATAAATAGGAATTATTCGTAGGGTCCGCCGAGCGGCCCGCATGCCGATCCGACATGATCCACCGAGCGGACCCTACACGCTTCTGAAATGCATGATTCCTATCAGATAAATATCAATGAAAAATTCGCCCCAGGAGCCCTCCGAAGATCCCGATCAGAAGCAGGCCCAGGATCAACAGGGCGCCGGCCCCGCCCTTGATGAAGAGCCAGCTCGTCATCCGGGCCGCGAGCCGCGGGTCGCCTTGAAGCCGGCGCCGGCGAGATCCGGGGCGGCCCGGCCTCCCAGACGACGGCCCGCGAACCGCGGATCTGGTGCCAGCGGTCCAGACGCTCGAGCTTGACCGACGCGCTGTCCAGGCCCCCGCGCAACATGGGATTGTGTCCATAAGCATTCATCGTCAAACCCGTTTTCCAGAACATTCTCGATCTCCTTCATGTTTCGCTCATGCGGACCAGATCAGAACGGATCGGATCGGATCGGATCGGATCGGATCGGTAGCTCAGAGCCGGCTGCACGCCGCAACCAGACCACTCACCAGGAGCCCCAGTCCGAACAGCCTCGCCACGTTCATCGCAAGCGTCCTCGGTGTGGAAGTCGTACGAGAGCCAGGACCATTGCAGGCACCGTGCCAGGGGCGCGCGGATTGTCGATAACCCCATGAGAGACAATGAGTTGAGGTGACGCTCGCCCGCGGCTTCGGCGTGTCGGTCGGAAGGGCCGGGTTGCGACTTGCAGGCCGTCGGGCGTGCACCTTGCATGATGGCCGGGCCGTCAGCGTCAGTGTCAGCGTCAGCGTCAGCGTCCGGCGGGCGTTGGCGGCGGTGGCAGGATTCCGGGGCGGGGGTGGCGCGAGGACAGGATCGGACCGGCGCGTCGGGCGAGGTCGTCCCAGAGGGCGGCGAGCTCGTCGGGGGCGGTCTCGGGACGCAGGCGGGCGCGGGCGAGCCGCTGGTCAATCTCGGCGCGGAGGGCGCATCTGGTCGCGATCGAGGAGGTTCGAGGCGGTCAGGGTCACGAGCATGGCGTGGGTGTCGGCCACCGACCGTTGCCAGTCGACGGGGGCGATGCCGGGGGGCTGTACCCGCGCCATGGGATCGATCGATGCCGCCACGACCCGGGCGCCGAACTCGGCCCGCGCCGATACCGCGCCCGCCAGTCGCGGAACCCGAACGATAGCCCCGCCACCAGAAGCGACAGCATGAACAAACCGGCGATCACCGCGCCGCGCCCGGAATGGCCGTCGCCCGCGGGCGAGGACGGCTCGATCGACAGGGTCGGCGCCGGGGCGGGAAGCCCGTCGAACCGGAGCCGTCGCTCGCGGCTGTCGGGTTCATGAGGGCCCGGGCTGCCGTTGGATGCCGTATCCAAGGTCGCCTCGACGCTCGAAGGAATCAACCGGGCGCGAAGGCCCGACCGGCCCTGGGGGTCCGTCCGATCCGATCCGATCCGATCCGGTCAGTGTATGCCACGGGCCACGGGGTGGAACAGGGGAGGCCGCCGCACGATCGATTTTGTCGGCCGAGGGTGTCGGCTCAGGCCCGCCGGAGCTTCCGCAACAAGGCGGCGAGATCGCCCCGGCCGGCGGGGACGAGCAGGTAGCCGGCGAGGTAGGCGAGGAGCCGACGGTCAGGTGCAGGAGCAGCGGCAAGGTCCGGGCCAGGAGGGTCGAGCCCGGTCACACCCGGCGGGGAGACCTGGCCGGCAGGTCGTGACGGCGACCAGCAGCCAGGCCGCCGGCCAGGGGCGCGGCCAGGGTCGCGTCTGGAAGTATTCGACGGGGCGGATCGCCAGGATGCTGAAGACGTAGATGCCGGGAACCAGGAGGTTTGAGAACAGGGTCGTGAGCACGCTCCCCCAGATCACGCCCGAGACGCCGGAGCCGGACGGGTCAGGACGTAGCTGATCGGCAGGTTGACCAGCGAGCCGATCAGCGACGCCATCGCGATCGACCTCGATCCGGTTCATGCCGATGGCCATCTGGACCTGCACGGCGATGAGCGAGCGGCAGAGCCGCGATCAGGAACAGGCGCAACAGCGGCGCCGCCTCCGCGGCGGTCGTGCCGGCGCCGAGCCGGTCGCCGACCCAGAGCGACAGGAACGGGCCGGCGTAAATCCAGGCCAGCAGCGCCACCGGCAGGAGGACGCCGAGGTGCAGCCGAGGCCCGTCGTACGTGATCCGGTCGAGCCCCCGGAGCGTCCCTGGCGGCGCCACAGGCTGGCGACCGCCGGCATCACGAAATAGGCCAGCGACCAGCCGGTCTGGCGGATCTGGAGGAACGGCTTGCTCACCACCTGGTAGACCGCGTTGGCCCGCGCCGGGCTCGGTCGAGCGCGAAGCCGAGGATCGTGGTGTCGATCTTGTCGGCCAGCACGATGCTGAGCTGGATCAGGAACATGTAGAAGCTGATGTGCATCAGCGCCGCGTAGTCGGCCCGGGTCGCCCCGCGGAAGTCGCGGGACGTAGCCGAGCTCGCGGACCATCACCCACAGCGCCGGCCCGAGCGACAGCCCGATCTGAAGCAAGGTCTGCGCCGACCACGACCGCGAAGAAGTCGCAGCCGGCGCTCAGGCCGATCCAGAGGACCAGGAACCGGAGGACCACGATCGCCAGCTCGAGCCGGGGGAGGAAGTCGTACCGGCGCGCCGCCTGGAGCACGCTCGAGACCACGGTCGAGAGCCCGTAGCAGGGGGCCGTCACGCGCCTGGAGCCAGAGGAGCTGGACGATCAGGCGGTACGAACGGCCGGTGAAGGCCGTGTGCGGCAGCGCCACGTACGCCACGCCGAGCAGCGCGGCGATCTGGACCAGGGCCACCGCGGCGTAGAAGGTCATGCCGCAGGCGATCGCACGGTCAACGCCCTCGCGGTCGCCCCGGGTCCAGGTCTCGGAGACCTGGCGCTGAAGCGCCGAGCTCATGCCGAACTCGAGCAGGAACTGGATGAACCCGAAGCCCCAGGCGAAGGCGTACGCCCCCAGGGTGTCGGTGCCGATCGCCTGGAGGATCAGGCGGATGCTCCAGAGCGACAGGACCGCCTGCAGCGGGGTCCGCAGGGCCAGCCAGAATGTTCCGCTCGAGCAGCCGGCCCAGGACCGGCGGCAGCGCCCGACCGGCGTTCTCCGAACCCGTTGACGCGCTCAAGGTGGTCACGAAGGTCCTTCCGTGGATCGTAAAACGCGAAGCGGAGGAAACGGATCGCGATCGTGGGCGGTGTCCATTCCTCAATCAACCGTACGTACGTGAAAACCGGCCTGCCCGCGACAGAAGACCAGCCAATCATAGCCGCACGCTCCCCGCCGCCCCAGGCCAAATTGTCGGGGCAACGGTTACATCTGTTCACGAGATCGCACGCGAGTTCCCCTTGTCAGCGGAGCCCGGGCGGCTTTAATGGATAAGGAAAGGCACCCAGGACCCATCGATCGCCGCGGGGTCGTGTCAGACAGGATTTCGCCCTGATCGGGCTTGACGGAGGCTTTTCCCGATGCAAGACCGCATCGCCTATCAGGGCATCACGTTCGACGACGTCTTGCTCGAGCCCGGTTACTCCGAGCTGCTGCCGCGACAGGTCGACACCCGCACCCAGCTCACCCCCAAGATCGCCCTGAATATCCCGATCGTCTCGTCGCCGATGGACACGGTGACCGAGGCCGAGCTGGCGATCGCGCTGGCGCAGGAGGGGGGCTCGGGGTCATCCACAAGAACATGTCGATCGAGGAGCAGACCCGCGAGGTCGACAAGGTCAAGCGGTCCGAGAACGGGATCATCGTCGACCCGATCACGCTTGCCGCCGACGGCGACCGTCGGCCAGGCCCGCGAGATCATGCGCGGGCATAACATCTCGGGGGTGCCGATCACCGTGGGAGGCAAGCTGCGGGGGATCCTGACCCGCCGCGACCTCCGGTTCCTCGAGTCGCAACGACCTGCGGATCGAGGAGGTCATGACCAAGGACAACCTGGTCACGGCCCCGGCAGATACGAGCCTGGAGGAAGCTGATCGGATTCTGACGAAAAATAAGGTCGAGAAACTTCTCCTGGTTGACGATGAATACCGACTGAAGGGCCTGATCACGATCAAGGACATCGACAAGCTGCACCGCTATCCTCATGCGTGCAAGGACGCGCGAGGGCGGCTCTGCGTCGGCGCGGCGGTCGGGGTTCACGACTTCGAGCGGATCAGCTCTCTTGCTGGAGGCGGATGTCGACGTCCTGGTGGTCGATAGTGCTCACGGGCACACCAAGAACGTGATCGAGACGGTGCGCCAGATCAAGCGTGATACGTCCATCGAGGTGATCGCCGGCAACGTGGCGACCGCCGAGGGGACCCGCGCCCTGATCGACGCCGGCGCCGACGCGGTGAAGGTGGGGATCGGTCCCGGCTCGATCTGCACGACGCGGGTGGTCTCGGGGGTCGGCGTGCCGCAGATCACCGCGATCTATCAGTCGGCCAGGGCCGCCGGCGGGCCGGGTGCCGATCATCGCCGACGGCGGGATCCGGTACTCGGGCGACATCACCAAGGCGATCGCCGCCGGTGCACACTCGCGTGATGATCGGCGGCCTGTTCGCCGGCCTGGCCGAGAGCCCGGGCGAGACGATCATTTACCGCGGCCGGAGCTTCAAGACCTATCGCGGCATGGGCTCGCTGGGCGCGATGGCCAAGGGTTCGCACGAGCGCTATCGCCAGGATACCAGCCGTTCGAGCGGCAGCGGCGGTGACGGCAAGGGCGCGGCCCCGCAGAAGCTCGTCCCCGAGGGGGTCGAGGGCCGCGTGCCCTACAAGGGGCCGCTGGCCGATTTCGTCTTCCAGCTCGATCGGCGGCCTGCGGGCCGGCATGGGCTATTGCGGCACCCGGACCATCGAGGACCTCCGCACCCGGAGCCGCTTCATCCAGGTCACCGGGGCCTCGGTCCTCGAAAGCCACCCGCATGATATCGTGATCACTCAGGAAGCACCCAATTATTCCAGCTTCACCAGTGAGAGCGAGTCCGGCCGCGGTTCGGCCTGATGGGATGGTTTTTCCGTGGGGTCCGCCTTGGCAAGCCGGACCGTGTGTTGTAGGGTACGGCGGAGATTCGGTTCGGATCGGCCGGTCGGTCGGGTGGGCGGTGCCCACCCTCCCATTTCGGTTCCGAAGATCGCTTCGACGCTCCGATCAAATCAACTCAGTTTCGCTCCATTCCAAACGCACCTCGGATCGACTCACCGATCAACCTGACGATCCCTTCGATTCAAAATCATGGATTGCAAACGCGTGGGGGACGGGAACCGGGTAGGCTTTCCCGGATTTTCCCGGTCTATCCCAGCCTGCAATGCTAAGCAAAGCTCAAGGTAAGGAGGCGTGTCTTGCGTCGCCCAACTACGGCCCTGACCACGGCGATCCTCGGGACCGTGCTGTTGGTCCCCGACCTGCCGGCCCAGCAACCGCCGTCAACCTCGTCGACGACGGCGCCGGTAAGCTCGGGGCGCAGCGCGCGCTATTTACTCAAAAACGGCTGGGATTATATCACGTATCAAGAATATGAACGAGCCCTCGCCTTTTTCCGGGAGGCCGAGGGCCGCAAGGCCGAGCTGAGCAAGGCCGAGGTCGAGTCGCTGGCCCAGGGCATCAACCAGGCCCAGGCGGGCCTCCGCGAGGCCAGTAACTCAAGCTCCACCCGCAGCTATGCCCGGAGCGGCCGGACCCGCCCCGGCGCCCTGGCGTTCGCCGGGCCGAACGGTAACGGTAACGGCAACGGCTCTCCCAGCGCCAGCGACCGTACGAACGCCAACCTGGCGTCGTCGCGTTCGCGGGGTCAGGGCCAGGGGCCGACGAGCCTGCCGCCCCCGCCGGAACCCGAGCCGATCCAGCTTACCAGTAACCATGCGACGACCCCCGCCGCCGAGGCCGCCGCGGTGACCCTGGCGACCGCCGCCGTGAACCGCCCGGCAGCTGCCGTCGGTCCCGCCCGAGCCGGCCGAGGTCGGGGTGCGGCCCTTGCCCCACGTCGCGATCGATACGCCCAGCCCGTTGCCGGCAAGCCCGTCGGAATCGGCCGCTCCGACCGAGCTGCCGGCCCCCGCGACCCCGACCGAGCCGGCCCCGGTCCCAACACCCGCACCGGCCCCGGTCCCGGTCCCAACACCCGCACCCGTATCGGCCCCGATGCCGCCGCCGGTCGAAGCTGCGCCGGCCCCGGCTCCTGTTCCCACGGTCATGCCGGCGCCCGTGGATCTGCCCGCGTCATCACCCGTTCCGACCGAGCTTCCGGCTCCGGCTCCTGATGCGGCTCCTGCGCCCGCACCCGAGCCTCAGCCGGCTCTGACCCTGACCCTGACCGAACCACCGGCCGTTCCCGCCGCGTTGCCGACGCCACCGGCGCCGGTCGCGGAGCCATTGCCCTTGCCGCCGCCCGCGGAAGCGCCGGCCCCAGCACCCGCACCCGCACCCGCACCCGCACCCGTCCCAGCACCCGCACCGGCGCGAAATTCCCGGCCCGAGCCGAAGCTCCTGGCGTCTTCGGCGCCTCCGCCCGGCGCGTTGCCCGAGCCGGGCCCGGCGGCGTCGGACCTGGATTCGGTGGTTCTGCCTCCGCTCTCAAACGACGCCGGTGCCGCTCGATCGGCTCCGGCACCCGCACCAAGCCCGGCCCCGGCTCCGGCTCCTGTTTCCGAGGCCGCCCCGTCGCTGCCGCCATCGTTGCCGGCGACCGAGCCTCCGGCACCAGCCCCGGCACCGGCCCCGATTCCGGTTTCCGCCGCGTCGGCGCCGCGCCGGGCCGCGACCTCGATATGGAGCTTCCGCCCTTGCCCGATGTCGCGTCGGCCCCGTCGGCTCCGTCGGAACCTGCGCCGGTCATGGCCCCACCGCCGTCGCCCTTGCCGGAACCCGCCCCGCCGCCCGCCGCGGAGGAGCTTCCGCCCCTGCCGCCGACCCTGCCCGAACCCTGCGCCGGCTCAATTGCCGGACACGATCTCGACGCGGTCGGCCGCTCCGGCTCCAGCCCCGGCCCCGGCCCCGGCTCCAGCCCCGGAGTCACGCAGGATCGTGGGCTCATCGATTGACTCGCTGATCCCGCAGCGGGCCACGGCGACGTCCTCGACCTTGCGTCCCGAGCTTCGGGCCATGGTCGAGCGGATCGCCCAGCGCGACGAGGAGGAGCTGCGGCGCAACGGTCCGCCGAGCACCGCGTCGCCGTCGGCGGGCATCGGCACGAGCGGGAGCCCGAACAACTACCCGAACGTCAGTACGACGACCCCGGCGGGCAGCCCCGAGGCCAATCCGCCGGCAGGCACGCCCGCTCCTTCGACCCGGCTGGAGATCTCGCGGGCACCGAGCCCGACCGAGGCCCGGCCGATCCGGGCGATCCCGGTGCCCGAGGAGTTCGTCCCGCTGCCCCCGCGCGACTGGTCGCCGAACCGCAAGTACTTGGTCGGCGGCCGCCACCTGCCACAGCCGCTCTACTTCCAGGACGCCTCGCTCGAGCGCTACGGGCACAACACCGAACAGTTCTTCGGACCGCTCGGCAAGCACATGACCTATCCGATCGACGACCCGACCCAGTCGAATCAGCGGAACCAGATCATGCAGCCGTTCTTCTCGATCGGCCTGTTTGCCGCCCAGATCGCCCTGCTGCCCTACAACCTGATCGTGGATCCCGCCGTGGGAGGCCGAATATGACCTGGGTTACTATCGGCCCGGCGACCTCGTTCCCAACGACGTGTACTACCTCCCGCTCCGCGGCGTCGGTCCTCCGCTCCGCGGCATGAGGTATTGACCGAGCCGAGCCGAAACGATCCGCCGTGATCAAGGTCACCACCAAGGCCGGGCAGGCCCCACCGCATCGGAGGGCCTGCCCGGCCTTGTACTTCTGAGATTAACCTCCTGACTCAATGACATGAATTTCTCGTGAATTGAGCGCATCTGACGTTGTTCCGGCGCGGTCTGCGCCTAAACTTCGAAAGAGAGGCGAAACGGGACGTTTTTGCCGGTCCGTTCTGAGCGATGACGGGCCGAGCCGCAACGGGGCGGAACCAGGAATGACAGCGTCAGACGAAGAGAGAGGACGGGGTTGATGCGACTTCAACGCCCGGAGGATCTGGAATCTCACTGGGCCGGCGAGCGGGTGACCCTGGGCCGGCATTTCCTCCGCGACCTGGAGGGACTCTGGGCCGGGGTCCTGAAACTGGCCGCCGTGGTCGAGGACGCCCTGAACCGGAGCGTCCGCGCCCTCTGCGACGGCCGCGCCGACCTCGCCGAAGAGGTCAAGGGCGAGGAGCGCACCGTCGATCGCTGGGAGGTCCAGATCGAGCGCGACTGCCTCAAGATCCTGGCCCTGCACCAGCCGGTGGCGTGCGACCTGCGGCGGGTGGCCGCGGTCCTCAAGATCAACGGCAACCTCGAGCGGATCAGCAACCTGGCGCGGAACATCGCCAAGCGGGTCAAGAAGCAGTCGAGCGACGACGCCGCTGCGGCTTCACCCCGATCCCCCAGCAGCTCGAATCGATGGCGCTGGAGACCCTGGAGCAGGTCCGCGACAGTCTCGACGCGCTGGCGAAGTCGGACGCCCTGCTCGCCCGCGCCGTCATCGCCGGCGACAGCCGGGTCGATCGCCGCTACCGCGCCGTGCTCGAACGAGCTCAAGGGCGAGATCCGCCGCGACCCCGAGCGGCTCAACCACTGGCTCCGACTGATCAACACCGCCCGCAACCTCGAACGGATCGCCGACCACGCCACCAGCATCGCCGAGGCCGTCGTCTACCTCAAGGAAGGCGACATCGTCCGCCACGCCGAGGGCAACCTCTGACATCTCACTCGGTCGTCAGGCCCTTCTCGACCTCGCTGAGGATCTCCGCCGAAAGCTCCGCGTCCGTCACGATGCGCGACATCGTCACCGCCCCGATCATCATCGAGGCCGCCATCAGCGCGCGACGCCTGGCGTCCTCGGCCCCCGACTTGCCCGCCAGGATCGCGACGAACCGCTCGAAGCCCTCCGTCGCCGCCTCACGCGTCCTGGCGTCCCCGCGGGAGAGCTCGCTGCCGATCGCCGCGAGCGGACAGCCCGAGGCCGGGTTGTCCCGGTGACCGGTCGAAAGGTACGTAGCCACCACGGAGTCGAACGTCGGCTGCCCTTTCAGCATCTCGATCAACGCGTCCACCGCCTTCGGCGCACGCCTCGGCGACGAGCTGGTCCTTCGACTCGAAGTGCTTGTAGAAGCCCCCGTGCGTCAGGCCCGCGGCCTTCATCAGGTCGTTGAGCCCGGTCGCGACGATCCCGTTCCTCCGGAACTCGCGCGAGGCCGCCTCCACGATCCGCTTGCGCGTCTGTGCCGCCTCCTTCCTCGATTTCCGCACGGAAATTTCTCCCTGAAATTTTAGATGTCGCTTGACATCAAAAACTCTCCCTGTAGCATTTGGATGTCAGTTACAATCTTATTCGGTTCGTGGGGAGAAGTCCAATGATTCGTGGCAAGGTTCTGGTCACCGGCGCGACGGGGGATACCGGCGGGGCGACGATCGACGAACTGCTGGCCCGCGGCCACAAGGTCCGGGCGCTGGCCCACGGGCGGGACGACCGGTCGAAGAGGCTCCAGGCGCGGGGCGTCGAGGTCGTCTATGGCGATCTGCTCGACTTCGGCCAGGTTCGCGCCGCGCTGAACGGGGTGCAGCGGGCCTATTTCGTCTATCCGATTCGCCCCGGCATCCTCCAGGCGACGGCCTATTTCGCCCAGGCCGCGAAGGAGGCGGGCGTCGACGGGATCGTCAACATGTCGCAGAAGTCCGCGCGGGAGGATGCCAGGAGCCACGCCGCGACCGATCACTGGCTCTCCGAGCGGGTCTTCGACTGGTCCGGCCTGACGGTCGCCCACATCCGGCCGACCTACTTCGCCGAGTGGCTGCTCTACATCGCCCCGATGATCAAGGCCGGCCTGCTCCACGTGCCGTTCGGCACCGGGAAGCACGCCCCGATCGCGGCCGAGGACCAGGGGCGGGTGATCGCCGGCATCCTCGAGGACCCCGCGCCGCACAAGGGCGGAATCTACCCGCTCTTCGGCCCGGTCGAATACACCTACGAGGAGACGGCCGCAGGTCTTGAGCCGGGTGCTGGGCAAGCGCGTCGAGTACAGGCAGATCGACTTCGACACCTTCCTGGGAATGCTGAAGTCGGGCCGGCAGAATCCGGCCGAGGGGGCTTCCTCGAGGAACCTGTATGGCGAGCTTGGCGGGAAATCGGAGCGCCCGAGGAGTCCTTCACGGTCCAGCACCTGAAGGAGGTCGCGATCGACCACCAGAACGGGATCTTCGCGGGTACCAACGACCTCGTCGAGAAGCTCGGCGGCCGTCCCCCGATGACGCTCGAGGCGTTCATCGAGAAGCATCGCGCGGCCTTCGAGTGATCGGCCCGCTCGTCCAGCATGCCGTGGGGTGCCTCATGACCGGATCGCTCTCGACCGTCACGCTGCTGACCGGGACGACGGTCGGCGTGGTCTGCCCTGTTCACCCTGGGGCTCGCGAGGGCCGCCCGCAAGGCCGGGCTGCCCCGCTCCCTTGCCCCCTGCGTTGCGGCCGTGATGATCGTGTGGCTCGGCGGGGTGGTCGGGACTCGCCGCCAGCGGGTTCCTCTCCGTGTGGACGGCCATCCCGCCGCGGTGGCCGCTGCTGCCCCTGACCGCCTTCGCGACGTTCGTCGTGACTCGGTCCGACCCGGGCCTTCCGGCGGATCATGGCGGAAGTTCCGCCGTGGCAACCGGTGGCCCTCCAGTCGTTCCGGGTGGCCGTGGAGCTGGTCTTCTGGCGACTCCATGCCGAGGGAGCAGCGCCGTTGCAGATCACGTTCGAGGGCCGGAACCTCGACGCCCTCGTTGGCCTCACGGCCCCGATGGTGGCGGCCGGCATCGCCTCGGGCTGGATCGGCCCGCGGATGACGGTCGCCTGGAACGTCTTCGGCCTGGCGATGCTGGTCAACGCGATCGGGACCGTCGCCACATCCGTCCCCGGCCCGCTCCTTCAGAACTGGCCGGGCGAACCATTCACCGCGATCGCCACATGGCCGGTCGTCTGGGTACCGGCGTTCCTCGCGCCGCTCGGGATCTCCCTCCACATCCTCTCGATTCGCCAGGGGCTCGCCCGCTTGGCAACCCCTGGGGCGGTTCCGAACGTCATCGAGCATCAAGCCGTAAACACCAATGGGGGAGATTAGTTGATGATTCGTGTCCGATGATTCGTGTCAGTTCCATGATCGGGCAGCAGTTGCCGCTTTCGTATCTCGTGCCTCTGCGCCCGTACACCGCGGGCTACGAGCCGGGCCCGTCTGAAGCTATCGGCGAGCGGATCAGCAGGATCGCCACGGTCAGGCCCATGCCGAGTGTGATCAGGCTCAGGAACTTCAGGCCGTACTGGCATCCCCGTGCCAGGCTTTCGAGCTTGACGAACCCGCCCAGGGTGTCGCCCGTCAGGGTCGAGAGCTCGGGGCCGGTGACGCCGAGCTGGCGGTACTGATCGACGATCCGCGCCTGGGCCTGGTGGTAGGCGACCCGGTCGTCGCGGATATTCAGGCGCTGGGAGTCCGCCGCGTGGTCAGTCCACGCGCGGATCGTGGTGCTCGTCATGATGGGGACCGTCAGCAAGGGGATGATGAGGAACACGCAGGCGAGCGCACCCCCATAAAGGGCGTCCCGGGGATTGAGCCCCTCGACCTCGTCGGTCAAGAAGACGGGGGGGAACAGACCCTGGAACAGGCCCCAGCACGCGAGGATCGTGGCGATCTGTTCCTTGGACGTGAAGTTGTCCACCGAGGAAAGCCACCAGACGCAGGCCGCACACCCGATCACGGCCACGACCAGTGAGGGATGCCGCCACTCGCGCCGGTGGATGATGAACATCAGGAGCGTCGTGGCCGCCATCGTCAATGACGCCGGTGCGATGACCCACCCCGCGACCTCGCGCGGATAGTCGCGCAGCTCGGTCAGGTACGTTCCCATGATCCCCAGGACCGCCGCGAAGTTGACCAGGAGCAGCATCCGCACGCACATCGCCAGCACGTAAATCCGGACCCGGACGATCCGTCGCAGATGCTCGTCGGGGCTGAGCCCGGAGGTCACCCAGACGAGCAGAACCAGAGGGAGGAGGGCGGAGAGTCCCACCAGGGCGGAGAAGATGTCCGACGACCAGCCGCCCCACCTTCGATACCAGCCGAACACGAAGAGAAGGCACGTGACCCACCCGGCCAGGAGCGTGACCGCGAACCAGTCGATGCGGAGACGACGCGGTTGGGGCGGTCGGTCGGGCCGGATGAAACGCTGGACGAGGACCAGGCCGAGCAACGCGATGGGCACATTCACCCAGTAGATCCAGCCCCAGGACAGGAGGTCGTTGACGTAGGCGGTGCATAGCGGAGTCAACGGGCGCGTCGCATAGCAGAAGACGCCGTAAAACCCCATCGCCCCGATCACCGCGCGGTCGAACTGGCGGTAGAGCAGGGATCGCCCGATGGCGATGGTCATGCCCTTGCCCAGACCTTCGATCAGCCGGGCTCCGGCCATGCTGGGGACGTCGAAGGAGGCGCCACAGAGCAGGTTGCCCAGCGAGAACAGCACGAGCCCGACGCTCAAGGTCCGCCGCTGGCCGTAGCGCGCCATCCCCCAGATCGCGAGGAAGATTCCATACAGGGTGGAAACCCCCCAGCTCAGGTTCGTCCAGAGCATCTGGTAGGAGTCGGCCTCAAGACCCTTGCGGATCACGTCGCCGGTCACGTCGGTCAGGACCAGGGTCTGGTAGACCGTGGCGAGGATCGGCACGAAGGTCAGGGCCGCGAGCCATCGCTGGCGACGATCGGCCGAGGGCGAAGCCGGCACGGTCGGAGCACGTTCCACGGCCGGAATCATCGTTTCCGGGCTCCGCCCTGGGAGTCCGCGGGGACCTCGACGGACGTCCGCATCTTGGGCGCGGCGGATAGTGGGGCCATCCCGGAGCCTGTGTCGTCGCTGGAGCGCGTCTCCAGCTCGGACAATCGCCGTGCTTCGGTTTGAGCCCAGGCGAGATCGCCGGGTTCATGGCCGATCATCGCCCGCACCGACAGCCCGGCGCGGAGCAGGGGCCACCGCTGGTCGCGCTCGATTCCGATCCGGACCGGGATACGCTGGACCACCTTGGTAAACTCGCCCGAGACGACATTCCGAGGCATGAGCGCGAACTGCGCACCTGTCGATTTGTTGAGCCAGAGGACATGTCCCCGGAACGGCTCGGGAAAGGCGTCGATCTCGAGCCGGACCGGATTGCCCGGCTTGACGCCCGGAAGCCGCGTCTCTTCGAGGTTGGCCGTGACATACAGCAGGTCGGGGTTGTACATGCTGAGGATCGGGCTCCCCACCGAGGCGAAGTCGCCCAGGTGGCGGAATCGCTTGACGACCACGCCGGAGGAGGGAGCGCGAATCTGGGTATAGGCCAGCTCGTCCTCGGCCGATTCGAGGGCGCGGCGCGCTTCTTCCACGGTCTCCTTCTTGACCTCGACCGCGAGCTCGACGACGTGGATCTGATCGTTCTGGGTCTCGGCCAGCTCGACCGACCGGGTCGCCTTATCGGCGCCGGTCCGCGCGGCTTCGAGGGCGTGCCGCGAGACATCGATCTGGTGCCGCGCGGCGATCGCCTTGGCGAGCCGTGCCTGGGCGAGATCGACATGCGCTTCCGAAGCGTCGCGCGACCGGGTCGATTGGTCGAGCTCGCGCTGGGTCGACGTCCCGTGCTGCGCCAGGTTCGTGAACCGGTGATGATCCTGCTGCGCGAGCAGGAGGTCGGCCCTGGTGGCCTTGAGCTCGGCTCGCGCCTCGTCGATCCCTTTCTCGACGTCGTCCTCGGTGAGCGTGAGTCCGACCTCGGCCTTGCTCCGGTCGGTCAGGGCCACCGCGAGAGCCCGCCGGGCGATCTCGATCTGGATTGGCACCTCACGACGGAACCGATCGAGATCGGCCGTCTGCCGGACCAGGTCCTTCTTGGCCGCCTCGTAATTCGTGGCGGCCAGCCTCACCTTGTCACGGTAGGGTGTCGCATCGACCTCGGCGACGATCTGGCCTCGCTTGACCTGGTCATTCTCATCGACGAGAAAGCGAACGATCCGGCCCGAGACGAGCTGGGCGCGACGTTCACGATGTGGGCCTCGACAAAGGCGTCGTCCGTGATCGAATGTCCGTGACGGTACTGCATCCACTCGGCGATCGGGAACGCTCCCAGGGCCAACGGTCCCAGAAGCAAGGCAGGACCGATCAACCGTCTGGCGGACCGTCGCATGGGGAGAGACGACGAAGCGTCCCCGGGTGGGGAGGGGGGTGGGCTCGACGTCGGTGTGGGTGAGACCGGAAGTACGGCCGGCGGCGGGCTCGCTGTAGCGGTGGGCGGATTCATGGGTCAGCTCCGGAAGTCGGGAGCGGGTTGGGATGCGTCGGCCGCGGCACCAGCCCGCTACGTCAGTGTCGCCTCCATGTGCTGGGAAGGGCTATCTCAAACTTGATGATTTTGATGGGCGCTCAGCCAGGTCTCAGGCAACGACAGTGTCCAGCCAAATTTACCCGAGGAGGTTCTGTTTAGCAATATTTTCAGATAATATGCATTTCATTAATATTTTGTTTATTACAAATATTAATAATCACAATGTTCCCCCTCCTTTTCTTTTCGCGGAGCACGGGCCGGAGGCGACGCCGCTGGTCGAGGAACTGACGCGGACGGGGTCGAGGCGGGGGGCCGGTCCGCGTCTTCTGGGCGAGTGATTCCCCGCGGTGCTGGCGAAGATCCACAAAGGCTGATCCCCAGATCGCCATTGGGCATGGTCGCCGAAGGGCTGTTACGGTGTGGCGGCCGGGGGGAGTCGCTGCTCAAACAGGGTTGCGGCCATCCGCCGGAGGACCGGGACGACGTCTTCGGGCGGGCGGAGGTGGCGGGCTGCGAACCCGCCCTCGAAGATCATCGACAGCTCACGGGCGAACGCCGCCGGGTCGTCCGCCCCCGCCCCCAAAGCCATGTCCCGGATCATCGCCTCGATGTTGTCCTTGGCCTTCAGCGCCGCCCGATGGATCGGGTCCGACTTGCTCGGAAACTGGGCCACCGCGTTGATGAAGAAGCACCCGCGGAACACATCCCCTTCCAGAACTTCGATGAGCAACCCGACGAACTCGTCCAGTTGCCGGCGGACGTCCGGCCCTGCCCGGTGCTCGAGGAGTTGCCTGCAGTTGTCCCGCCACCAACGGTCGTGCCAGTGGATGACCTCGGCTACCAGATCCTCCTTGCTGTCGAAGTGCCGGTAGAACCCCTGTTTGGTGATCCCGACCTCCCGGAGGATGCGTTTGAGGCCGACCGCGTGGAATCCCTCGGCGTGGAAGAGTGCCTCGGCGGTTTCGAGTAACTTCTGGCGCGTTGGGGACGGGTCCCCCACCGGCACGCGTGACGGTAATTCGACGGAATCGGCCTGGGCTGGCTGGGATATGCGAGTACTCACGGGGTGCTCCGGGTACGGGGCCTGGAACCTGGACGGCACCGTCGCACAGTCGGTGCGGAGGCGAAGTGTTGACCTCGAGTCAACCAGTTTGTTGACCGGAAGTCAAACGCCGTCCCGGCTTGGTTCGCGTAGAATTCGGCTGTCGCAAAACCCGATCGCCTCGATCCGATTGAGTCAAAGGAGTAGTCATGTCTTCGTCCTCTCCCATGATGCCACCCCCGGCTTCCGCCGTGAACCCCGAAGCGCTCCAGGCGCTGCACGGCAAGGTGCTCAGCGATTGCAATGCCGGGATCGGCGGCCTCCTCGCCTTTCTGGGCGATAAACTCGGCCTGTTCCGCCTCCTGGCCAATGCCGGCCCGCTGACAACAACCGAGGTCGCCGAGGGGGCGGGCGTGAACGAGCGCCTCGTTCGCGAGTGGCTGTCGGCGGTGGCCGCCGCCGGGTACGTTACGTACGAGCCGGACGGCGAGCGGTTCGGAGTGACACCGGAACAGGCGGTCGTGTTCGCAGCGGAAGGCCACCCGGCATTCCTGCAGGGACCGATCGATCTGATCTACAGCCTTTACCACGACGAGCCGAAGCTGCGCGACGCGTTCCGGCACGGCCGCGGGGTGCCGTGGGGGGATCACAACGCCTGCCTGTTCTGCTCGATTGAGCGGTTCTTCGGCCCGCTGTACCGCGCATCGATCCTGAGCGAGTGGCTGCCCGCGATCGATGGGGTGATCGACACCCTGCGGCGCGGCGCGGACGTCGCCGACGTCGGGTGCGGGATGGGGTTATCGGCGCTGATCATGGCCGAGGCGTTCCCGGCGTCGCGGTTCGCCGGGTTCGACAACCACGCCGGCAGCATCGAATCAGCGCGCCGGGCGGCTACCGACGCCGGGCTGACCGAGCGCGTGCGGTTCGAGCCGGCGTCGGCGAAGGAGTACGCCGGCGCGTTCGACCTGATCTGCTTCTTCGACGCCCTGCACGACATGGGCGACCCGGTGGGCGCCGCGGCCCATGCGAGGGAACGGCTCAAGCCGGGTGGCGTCTTGATGCTGGTCGAGCCGTACGCCGAGGACCGGCTGGAAGACAACCTGTCTTCGGCCCGGGCGCCGGTATCGCGCTTCTTCTACGCGGCGTCGACCCTGGCCTGTGTGCCGGGGTCGCAGGCCCAGGAAGTCGGGCGGGCGCTCGGAGCCCAGGCCGGGCCGCGGCAGTTGACCGCGGTCCTCCACGAGGCCGGGTTCGGCCGGGTCCGGGTCGCGGCCCGGTCCGCCATGAATCTGGTCGTCGAGGCCCGCGTCTGACGGCCCGCGGCGGTGACCGATCAGGCCGTGCGCGCCGGCACCCGCTTCAGTCGTCCAGCGTCTTTCTTCCCCGGAAATTGTGCGGTTGCGGCAGCCCTTGACGGCGTCACTGGTATCCGAGGTTCGACGCCGCGGCGGCAGGTGAGCTTCGTCGTAATGGATCTGGGGGTCAGCCTGGATCTGGGGGTCAGCCTTTGGATCTGGGGGTCAGCCTTTGGATCTGGGGGTCAGCCTTTGTTTTTGGTCAATCCCGCTCACAATTAGCCAAAAACAAAGGCTGACTCCAGACACACACAATTAACTTATAGAGGATTTGATCTCGCGGAGCCGAGATCAAATCCTCTATAAGTTTTTTCCGATGGATACCAATAATCCCACCGCCCTGATCGACCCCCTGAAACAACGGGTCGCCACGGTCGAGTGGGTCCATCGCCGCGACCTGACCGAGGGTTACGGACGGGGCCATCGTCCCGGCGCTCGGGAACGAACGTACCCCTAGGTCCGTGGGGCGATACCCGATCCACTTCCCCCCCGTCTCCGCTTGAGCCTTTCTTTTCTCCCTTGCCCATTTTGTGCATTCGGATTCGCCGCGCACCACGATATTAATCATTAGAAGGCTCACGTCGTGATTTGCCGTGATCCACCCAGGTTCGGTGGTGTCCCAGATCCCTTGCACGAGAATCGATACAATCTTACCCCCCCTTTTCCAAGGGGGGGTTGGGGGGTAAGCCCGCCACGAGACCAGGCGGCCGACCCCCCCTTGCCCCCCCCTTTTTAAGGGGGGGAGAACGTCCATATCTCTTCCTGCAATGGATCTGGGACACCACTCAAGTTTACTGTTGGAACATTTTAAAATGTCACTGACTCCTGAAGAGCGCAAGGCCATTAATCGGCAAAATGCGCAAAAATCGACCGGACCGCGTACCGAAGCAGGTAAAAAGCGATCCCGCAGGAATGCCTACAAGCATGGATTTCGATGCGAGATCCTTGCCCTTTCCGGCGAGGATGGCGCGGCGGTCGAACGGCTCGCCGATGAGTGGTACGATTTTTACAAACCGCAATCGCCCGCCGAGCGTGAGTTGCTCGAGATGGCCGTCACGGCCTCGGTCCAGCGCAAGCGGATCGTCCGGGCCAAGACGGCGGTCGTCGCCCAGCAGGTCCGGGTCGCCGAGTTCAACTTCGACCAGCACTTTCGCGACCAGATCCAGGCGGTCGTCGGCCAGCTTGAAGATGATCCCGGTAACGTCGTCCACCGATACCGGGCGTCCGCCGCCGGCTGCCGCTGGCTGATCGGCCGATGGGAACGCCTGAGCCAGATGCTCGAAAAAGATCAGACCCTGCTGGGCCATGACCGCCACGAGGCGATCCAGCTTCAGGGATACCTGCATTTCACCGATACCCTCATGTACGCCGAACAGGCGTATCTGACGTTCATGCACTGTTACATCGCTCAGCACAATCATAACAAGAAGTACATGAAACTGTTGCTCAGCAAGTACCGGATTCCCAACACCTTCCGGGCGCGGGGTCGGAAAAGCTGGATGCCGACGGTCGAACAGTGCAAACCGTGGCTTCGCAACCTGATCGATACCAACATCGCCGAGCTTCGCGAGCGCGAGCTGACCTTGCGTCTCACGATCGAACAGCCGCGCGCGATGAAGCCAAGGAGCGAGCCCTCGTGCCGCGAGGAAAAGACGGTGCCGACCTTCAGCGGTATGAACGGATGCACGAGCTGTCGTTCCACAAGGCGTTGAGCGCCTTCGAGAAGGGCCGCGCGTATCAGGTCAAGACCGGCCTGCTGCCGGGGATGCTGGAGCCGGTGGAAGCGGAAGACCTGATTGAAGAGGAAGAAGCGGTCGCATCGGAAGTCGCGACCACAACGGAAGCTCCGGAAGCGACGATTTCGGCCGAGGCCGCGCCGGTCTCGCCGTGGGCGAGCTGCGCCGGGGCGATCGCGTCGGCGCCGAACGAAGCCAATCGGAAGGCGGGAAATGACCGAAATGGTGTGCATTCGGTGGGTTACATCTACACGCGGGAACGTGTGGACGAGCGATCGATCAGGCCGCTTGAGCAACTGATCGAGCACGACCCGCCGCCGTGCATGCGGGTCTTCCCGTACTGATCCAGATTTCTGGATCGGTCGGCGGATCGGCACACGTCAGCTTGAGTGAAAACAGCATTTTCCCGCGAGGGGCGAGTGGAAGGTACGCGCGGGGCGAGGGTGCTTGCCGAATCGACGGGTCGGATTGTGCGGGCGAGGCGCGGGGCGGGGCGGTTCGATTGTGAGCACGGAAGCCCGGTGACTCACGATACTGTCAGATAGAAGGCCAACGTGGAAACACGAGGCGCTGGCGACGTTCCTTGACAATGCGTATTCGGAAACGCTCCGGGAGCCGATCGGGAACGGCCCGGACGCGGTATTTGCGAGGGTGGACCAGGTTCGTTGAAGACAACACGTCGAACGCGTCTTCGTTTTCCCGCCCTCGGAGAGAGGGTTTGCAAGAATGCCGGGCGTTTGGACCGTTCAGGTCTTCCGGGACACCGCCAGGATTGAGTCGAAGGGTCGGGATCGGGTCAGCCGCCCATCCTGGCCAGGTGGACGGCGCGGTGGTCGAAGGGGACGAAGCCGGCGTGCTGGTAGAGGAGGGTGGCGGGTCGGTTGCGGACGTCGACGGCGAGCTCGAGGCGGGGGACGAAGGGGGCGGCCAGCTCCAGGGCGTGGGCCAGGATGACCCGGCCCAGGCCGCGTCGGCGGGCAGGGGGGGTCAGGCCGAGGTAGGCGACTTCCCAGGCATCCCGGTCGGGGATCTCGGAGAGGAGCAGGACCGCGGCGGCGTCGGGCTCGCCCGCGAGCCGGCCGACCTGCCAGCGGTCGGCGACGAACCGGCCCCCCGCCTGGTGGCTGGCCATGATGTCGTCGAGCGAACGGATTCCCTCGAGCTCGGGCATGTCGAGGCTGTCCTCGTAGGTCGCTTCGAGCACCGCGCGGAACTCGCGGTCGGTTGATGGGCCGAAGGGCCGCCAGCCAAACGACGGGGTCGCGGCCTCGATCGTCCAGGGGGAGGGCCGTGGACCGTTCGAGGTAGACCAGGTCGGTGATCTGGGGCATCCCCCCCTGCGCTCAGGTCGGCCGCGCCCTGCCGGGGCGCCGACTCGTCGAGCAGGGCCTGCGCGATCACGAACCCGCGCGCGCCAGGTCGTCGAGCGCGGCGCGGATCAGGGCGACGGCCGTCGTCGACCGCGCGCCACGACGGGTCGACCTCGGGTGCCCAGAGCGCCGGCCGCCCGGCCCGCCAGCGGCTGCGTCAAGCAGCGCCCCGACGACCCGGCCCCGCCGACGCGCGACCCAGAGGCCCGACAGATCGATCAGGCCCCGGTCGGCCTCGACCAGCGCATCGGCGATCAGCCGCGGCCGCAAGGCCAGCCGGGCACCCGCCGGTACAGGACCTCCAGGCGCCAGGCCCGCTCCTCGAGCGGACACAGCACGACCTCGAACGTGTACGCCGGGCATTCACAAATAAAATGCCCCGGTCCCGACGTCGCGACCCCTCACCGTTTCTCGTGCGTTGACCCTGGTTTGGTTCGCTTTGGTCAACGTGCGCCCGGATTCCACCAGGTGTGCGGGGGGACCAGCGGCGCCGGTTCAGGGGGATCGGCACCGGATCAGATTCTCTTGCCGCAGACCATTGTTTCGGCAAAAAAGTCCAACAAACGGCGCGGGGCCCACCGTATGATAATCGTCGGTAGGAGGTCAACGCGATGCGGAAGTCGGACGAATCTGAACCCGATCGTGACCCTGACAGCGTCGAGGGGTACGATCCCGAAGTTCGCCCCTCGGAGCGTCGCCCGAACACGGAGGCGCAGCCATTGCGCCGTGCCGCGGGGGTCGTGGCCGGGGGCAGCGCATCGCGACGCGATCGCGATCGCGAGAGTCAACGTGAGAGTGCCAAGATCGCTCCCGCCGAGGAGCTGGGCGATGCCCGGCTGGTCGAGCGTGCCCGCGAGTGGCGACGATCAGGCGTTCGCGGCCCTGGTGGTCCGGTACGAGCGGAAGCTGATCCGCGTGCTGACCCGCCTGGTTCGCGACGAGGAGCTGGCCCGCGACCTGGCGCAGGAGACATTCTGGAAAGTGTATAACCGGCTCGATCGGTTCGACACGGCGCGGCGGTTCGGCCCCTGGCTGTTCCGGATCGGGGTCAACCTGGGCCTCGACCAGCTTCGGCGGCACGACCGGGCCTCCCGCCGCGTCGATCGATCGGGGACCGGGCGACCACCCGGGTGACCGCGATGCCGGCCGTGCCTATGATGTGCCCGATGTCGACCCCCGAGTTCACGCGGAGCTGGCCCAGGAAGTTCAGTTCATCCTGGAACGGATCGCCTTGCCGTATCGAACGATTCTGGTCCTGCGCGACCTGGAAGGATTTTCCTCGGCGGAGGTGGCGGCGATCGTCGGCCGGCGCGAGGCGACCGTCCGGTGGCGGCTGGCCAAGGCGCGCGACCATGTTCCGCGAGCACTGGGAACGACGCCATGATCGGACGTGACCGGACCTTGACGCAACGCGCCGCGACGGTGGCTGGTTGATGACGGTGACAGTGACAGTGTTGGTGTTGGTGATGTTGACATTGACGTTGATTTGACCAGGGTTTGCGACCACGACGGTCAGGTCAGGTCAGGTCAGGTCGAAGAGGGAGGAATCGGAATGGGCAATCCACGATGTCGATGGGTGCGCGACGCCTGCCACTGTGGGTCGGCGACGACCTGCGGGGGCTCGATCGCCGGCGGGTTGACCGGCACCTGCTGGGGTGTCCGGACTGCCGACGGCAGCAGGCCACCCTGGTCGAGGCGCTGGAGGCCCTGCGGCACCTGTCAATCGCCACCGCAACCGCGACCGGCCCTGGTTCCGGTTCCCGATCCGAAGCCCCCTCGCTCTGGCCGGCGCTGGCGCGGCAGATCCGCGAGCGCGCCGCCCTGAGCCGGCGCCCTGGTGGTCGTCGTGGGGATCGGCCCTGACCGGCAGGATCAGACTTAATCCCTTGCCGGCTCTGGGTTTGGGGCTGGGAGTCGGGCTGGGCGTCCTGGTTGTGCTGGGGGCGTCGGGGCTGGGTTCCGGCGGGGCCAGGGCTCTTCCTGCCACTGGAAGTGCCCACGTCGCCGCCTCGAGCTCGCTGCCGGGTGGGTCCGGGGCGTTGCTCACGTCGGGCGGCGTGACGTCGGGGGCGGCTCGCGCGTCGTCGCCGACGGGTTCGGCCACGGCCACGGCTCCATCGACCGATCTCGCCGTTTCGCCGGCCTCGGCCCTGACATCGGCGCCGGCCGCCGGGTCGAAGCCGCGAATCGACCGACCGCGCTCGCGCGGCCGGTCGCGAGGACCGCGGTACGACCTGAACGCGGGGGAGTCGTCGATCGTCGAGAATCCCGGTGCCGTCTCCAGTCCGCCCTCGCGGGTCGATTACGACCTCGAGCGCGGCCGGCCCATGTCGCCCGAGACCCGCGAGGCGCGGGATACCCGGGCGACGTACTGACAGGGAAAGCCAGCCCAGCGAATCCCGGAGCGTTCACGGTACCCTACTCATGATCTTCGGCTTCAGGACCAGGTCCGCCCTCGCCGACGTGTCGCGTCTGACCGTCCGCCCGGGGCTCGTCGTCCTGGCCGGGCTGGGGATCTGGATCGGGGTGGCCATGCTGCCGCACTTGCCGCGCGTGGTCCTGTTCTCAGTTGGGGCCGACCAGGCGGCGCAGTGGGCAAGGATCAGTTGGGGCCGACCAGGCGGCGCGTGGGCAAGGAAAGGACTCCGGCACGAGCACGAGCATGGGCACATTCCCGGAACCCGGGTCCGACGCCGAGACCGAGACCGAGACCGAGACCGACGCCGACGCCGAACTGGTTCAGGAGCGTCGTCTGGCGGAGCGGATCGACGCGGCGCGGGAGTCGGCGGTGGCGCTGGAGTATGTGTCGGCCGCCGCCGGGGGATCGCGTGCCGCGCGTCGGGTGGCGACCGGCGTGGTGATCAACGACGAGGGCGACCTGCTCTCGATCCGGATCGACCCGCCCGCGGCGACGCACGCCGAGCCGATCTGGGCCCGCAACGCCCAGGGGCGTCGGTATCCCGCCCGATGGCTGGCGGCGGATCCGGACACGGGTTTGACCTTGCTGCGGATCGAGCCCGGCGCGGCGCGACCGATCGCCGCGGCGCGCCGTGAACCCCCGCTGGGGTCGCAGGTGCTCGTCATCGGCAATCCGTTCGGGCTGGGCCATTCGGTGCTCCGCGGCCACGTCGCGGGGCTCGGCCGGCGGCTCGAGCTCGGCCCACGGCCGCTGGGCGGGCTGATCCAGGTCGCCGTCGCCCTCCATCCCGGCGACAGCGGCGCCCTGCTGGCCAACCTGCGTGGTGAGTGGCTCGGCCTGATTCGCAGCGCCCTGGCCCGTCCCCCGGCCGAGGTCCCCTCCAGCACCAACGCACCCGAGCCCCAGCCCGTCCCGAATGATCCCTACGAACCCGCGAACGCGAACGAGAACGAGAACGAGAACGACGTGGGGTTTGCGATCCCCGCGCTCGATGCGCTCTGGGTGGCCGACCAGCTTCGCGAGACAGGACGGGTCGATCGCGCGTATCTCGGTGTCCGGATTGATTTTGGTGCGCGGACCGAGGCCGACGCCTCGGGCGCGGTGTTGCTCGCCGTCCTCGACAACGGCCCCGCCGACGGCGCTGGGCTCCGCGCCGGCGACCGGATCGTCGCCCTGAACGGGCACCCGATCGCCACCCCGGGCGATCTGATCGACCGGCTCGACCGGACCCGCGCCGGGACCGAGGCCACGATCGACCTCATCCATGCTGATGCACTCGAGCATCGGACCCTCCGCACCGTCAGCCGGCCTCCTCCGATACCCGCCCCCGAGCCTCAACGACCGGCTCCGTCCCAGCCCGAGCCCGAGCCCCAGTCCAGCTCGGGGACGCAGGGGCAACCTCCGCTCGATCTCCAGCCCGGACCTGACGGGCTACTCGAACAGCTCGAACGCCTGGAAAAGCGGATCGAGTCGCTGGAGAAGCAGGCCAAGGTCCCGTGATCCGGCCAGGCCGCTCCGTCAGGAGAGGAAGGGCTCGAGGAGGAGGCGCGGGACGCCGATCTCGACGACCGTGACCGGGCCGGTGAAGCCGCGCACTTCGGGTGTGTCGAAGCCTCGCTTGAGGGCGACGAAGGTGGCGGTCGCGGTGGCCCGGACGGCGATGCCCCCCTCGGGGGGCCAGCCGGTGTCGGCGTCGAGCCCCGAGGGAATGTCAAGCGCGTAGACACGCCGGGCCGTGGGGCTGTCGCTGGTCCTGTCGCTGTCACGGGCGCTCCAGCGGTTGATCGCCTCGACAGCCAGGCGGAACGCCCCCGCGACCGGGCGGGTCAGGCCGGTGCCGAACAGGGCGTCGATCACCCAGTCGGAGGCACCAAGCAGGGCGTCGAGCCGTTCGGGAGTGACGATCTGGGGGTCGTCCGGGTCCCACCAATCCTGGTTGATCCCCGCGCGGTCGAGAATGTGGAACTGGACCGCCGCGTCGCCGCGGAGCCGCTCCGGCCGGGTCAGCCAGACGACCCGGAGCGCCTCCGCGCCAACCCCCCAGGCGTCGAGATGACGGGCAACCACGCCTCCATCGCCGCCGTTATTCCCCGGCCCGCAGAGGATCAGGCCCCGCGACCGTTTTTCTGATCCTGGCCCTGACTCCAGCGGGACGTGGCAGACGTCGCGCAGCCAGAGCGCCGCGCCCCGGCCGGCGTTCTCCATCAGGGCCAGTCCCGGCAGGCCCAGCGCCTCGGCCGCGTTCCGGTCGATCTGCCGGACCTCGTCTCTTGATAATGGCCGGACCTGCAACATGGGTGGATCGCGCCTTCGAAAAAGACGGCCTGGCACCCCGGATTGACAATACCCCGCCTCGCCCTCCAGAATACCAAGGATGACGGGAAAACAACGCGGTTTTCCCGTCCGGGCCAAACCCAGAACAAGGAAGGAAACGGAGCACGCGCATGCCGATCTACGAATATCACTGCAACCCGTGCGAGCACACCTTCGAAACCCTGGTCCGTCATCAGAACGACGTGCCCCATTGCCCGCGTTGCGGAAACCACGAACTGGCCAAGCTGTTCAGCGTTCCCGCCGCCGCGCAGACGAGCCAGGGCGCCGGTTCATCAAGCCTGCCGGTCTGCGGCGACACCGGCGCCGGCGCCTCCAGCTTCGGCTGCGGCCAGGGAGGATGTGCCACCGGCATGTGCTCGTTCGATTGAACCCAGAAATTGACCCCACCAACCCTCGTCTTTCGAATGCGCCATAAAAACCTCCCAAATTCCGTAAGTTAGCCGATTTCGCTCTTTGACAACGCGAGGGCTGGAGGGCATATCCCTGAATGGCCGGGGGATGCGCCTGGGTACGGCTTCATTGGGGGGTGTTCGCGGGGCGTTCGCGGAGCAAGACGCGACCGGCCGCGAGGAGACGGGGGAGACGCGGCCATGAGAGGACGCCACCAGGCGAAGGCGAACGACAGCACCAGCACAACGATTCCGACACCCGTATCGACGCCGACACCGGGTCCAGGAGTCGAGTCGCGATTGCGCATCGCCGTGGCCGAGCGTCTGGGTGAGGCGCGGTACGGGCTCTGGTTCGGTGAGGGGGTTCGGCTGGGGGTCGATGGCGAATCGCTCCAGGTCGGGGTGCCGAACGGGTTCTTTCGCGAGTGGATCCAGGGGCATTTCGCGGACACGTTGGTGGCGGCCGGCGAGGAGGTGACGGGGCGTTGCCTCCGTCTGTCGTTCCAGGTCGACGACGAGGCCGAGCCGAACATCGGGCACGTGATCGACGCGCCTGCCCCCGGCGAGCGTCGCGGGCCGAAAGTCAAGATTCCGATCGCCCCCAAGTCCCCCGCGCCTGGGACGACACCCGCGCCCACTCCCTCCCCGGAACGGCCCCGGTCATCGTCTTCGTCTTCGTCTTCGATCCCGAACCCGGGGCGACCAGCGCGTCGGCTCGACGATTTCGTGACAGGGGTCTGCAACCGGCTGGCGCACGCCGCGGCGCGCGAGATGGTGGAGACCGGCGGGCGGACATTCAACCCGCTCTTGATTCACGGCGGCGTGGGCCTGGGCAAGACGCACCTGCTCGAAGCGATCGGCCACGCCATGCGGACACGCTGGCCGGGCCTGAAACTGATCCAGACGACCGCCGAGACGTTCACCAACCAGTTCCTGGAAGCGATCCGCACCGGGGGCCTGCAAAGCTTCCGCGCCCGGTTCCGGGGGGCCGAGGCGTTGATCGTCGATGACGTTCACTTCCTGGCGGCGAAGCGGGCGACGCAGGACGAGTTCCTGCACACGTTCAACGCCCTGAGCGCCGCGGGGGTGCCCATCATCCTGTCGGCCGACCATCACCCGCGCAAGATCAACCGGCTGACCGACGAGCTCGGGACCCGATTCGCCGGCGGCATGGTCGTGAAGCTGGAAGCGCCCGACCCCACGACCCGCCGCGCCATCCTCAAGACCAAGGCCGCGGCGCGAGGTGTCGACCTGCCCGAGGCGGTTGTCGCCTACGTCGCCGAGCACCTGCGCGGCAGCGTCCGCGAGCTTGAAGGAGCGCTGCATAGCCTGGTGGCACACGCCGTCCTGACCGGCAAGCGGCTCGACCTGAACCTGGCGCGCACCGCCCTCCGCGACACGATCCGCCACACCGCGCAGGCGGTGGCCCTGCGTGATGTCGAGCGCACGATCTGCCAGCTCTTCACCATCGAGCCCGACGCCTTGAAATCGAACAGCCGGACCCGCGCCCTGGCCTACCCGCGAATGCTCGCCATGTACCTGGCCCGCAAACACACCGGCGCCTCCTACAGCGAGATCGGCCGCCACTACGGCGGTCGCAACCACTCCACCGTCATCTCCGCCGAGAAGAAGGTGCAAAGCTGGCTCAAGGACGAGAGCACGAGCCCGCTTCTGGCCGGCTTCGAGACCGTGGCCGAAGTCCTGGGGGTGCTGGAGCGCGAGCTCGGGGCGGAGTAAAGCTTTGATTCTGGAGGGCCCGGAGCCGGACGAGGGTTGACCCTCACTGGAAGTGCTGAACTTCATCCGGGCCGGGCGTCGCGTAGGCCGGATCGATCGCACGAATTTTGACATCATCATCTTTGGAAAGTTTCACTTCGAGCGGGACGATCGTCACACCCTGTTCATTGATGGTCTGGGCGTTGTCGCCGAGGTCGCGGGTTTCGATGCCTTCGCGGGGGAGCGGCGGGAGGTTGCCGTTGAAGAAGGCGGTGCACCACCACTGGCCGTCGCGGTCCTTGAAGGGGGTGCCGTGGCCCAGGAAGCGGCCCGCGAATTTTCGGGGGCCGTAGGGGCCGGTGATCTTGTCGGCAACACAGTAGTACAGGTTGTACGACCCTTTGCGCCCTCGGTCGGTGGACCAGGCGGTACCCAGGTGGACATATTTATTACCCACCTTGATCATCGTGGCCCCTTCATGGCCGATCTGGCGAATCGGTTTCCCATCAGGACCGGGACGGGTGCCCGCCGGGTCAATGCGCACCGGTTCGGCGGTGTAGTGGGTCAGGTCCTTGCTGAGCGGGGCGATCCGCGTGTTCTCCCAGAGCAGGTAGCACGAGCCGTCGTCGTCCTGGAACAGCGACGGGTCGTGGAGTCGCCCAGGTTCCGGCCCATCGGGTGCGACCACGGGCCTTTCAACGCGCTTCCACTGGTTAATGCGAGGCTGGAGACGGCCCGCGGGCAATGCACGAGGGCCCATCGGTCGCCCAGCCAGTGGACCTCTGGTGCCCAGATCACCCGGTTGACCGGTTTCTTCCTCGCCTCGCGAACCTGAAGCGTATCCTGCAGCGTGAAGGGGACGCCCAGCGACTCCCAGTGGATCAGGTCCCGGCTCCGGTAGACGCGAACCTGCTCGCCGACGATGCTCGCCTTGCCGAGGCCGATATTGTAGGGATCGTCCGCCTCGCGCGGGTCGTTCTCGTTGGGTTGTGTCCCGGTCAGATAGTAATAGTCATCCGGCCCGAGCGTGATGTAGGGATCGCGGATCCAGCTCGCCTTGATGTACAGGGCCCGATCGTGCGACTTCAGGCCGGCGCGGATCGTCTCCGGGGCCATCACCGGCCCCGGCTTGCGATCGGTCTTCTCGACCCGGAATTGGGGATTGGGCTCGACGACCTGCGCGGAAAGGCGACCGACGAGCATGCTCGTCAGTACGCAGCCGAGATTCAACAGCCTCAGTGCCATCGGCAGTTTATGGCGGAGCGTTCGCATGGTGATCGGTTCTCGATTCGAGGGGAAGCCAGGGCAACCGTGCGCGGATCGATTGGGCTCAGGTGCATTGGACTCGGGGTGAAGGGCTGTGTCCAGGTGATGCCTGGGGAAAGGCGAGGCGTCCGACAACTGAGGATCGAACGGCACCCCCGATGAACCGGCAGAGCCGTGGGATCTCTGGAATCCTCGTCTCATCAAACGGCCTTCGCGAGCCGACCGCTCCGGTTACAATGGGGTTGAGGAGGACGCCCCATGCCCATCCATGACTGGACCCGGGTCAGCGCCGGGGTCTATCGCGACTTCCATCAGGTCTGGACGCTCGAGATCTCTCGGGCCTTGAATCGAGGGGTGCTGCCGACGGGGTATTTCGCGAAGATCGCGCCGCGCGCGGGAGGATCGGAGGCCGAACCTTTGGCGCAACGGCTGCCCGGTCCGAGGCTCGTGGGTGCGCTGGCGGTTGCCGAGACGCCCCCTCGCCTCAAGGTGTCGGCACGAATCGACACCACGCCGGCACTCGATGCACGGAAGGCCAACCGGATCGTCATCCACCAGAGCCAGGGCCGGAATTCGGAGCAGGAACTCGGCAGGGCCGTGGCGATGATCGAGGTCGTCTCGCCCGGCAACAAGGACAGCAAGCACGCCGGGGCCTCGTTCGTGGAGAAGGCGGTCGAATTCCTGCGCAACGGGATCCACGTCCTGATGATCGACCCGTTCCCGCCAGGGTTGCGCGATCCTCAAGGGCTGGCCCAGGCCATCTGGGACGGAGTGGACGGCGAAGCGCTGGCGGGTCGGCCCTCGGCGGACAGGCCCCTCTCCGTGGCCGCCTTTGATGCCGGTGAAACGTTGACGGCCTACGTCGAGCCGATCGCCGTCGGCGAGCCCTGGCCGGAGACGCCCCTGTTCCTGGCCCCGGGCTGGTATGTCAATATTCCGCTCGAACAAACCTACATGGCATCATGGGCCGAGACCCCGGAGCCGATCCGGGCCCTGGTGGCGCCGGGGTACGAGTGAGTCTCGCCACGGTCATCGGGCGCCAGAATATTTCGACCCCGGCCAGGCCATGAGAACGGGCCAGGCCGGGGTCGCGGCTTGATGAGGCTCGACTCGATACTCATCGGGTGAACTTCAGGCCCGGGGCACTCGCGGGGGCGTTGGGGGGACGGAACTCGAAGGAACTGGTGTCCCTTTGCGTGACCTTGCCGACGAGTGGGGGGCCGTCGGCCTGGAGCAGGGCGAGGGTGCCGTCCTTGAAGCCAGCGGTCCCTTCGAGGGTCTGTTTCTGGCCCTTGGTGTCGACGTCCCAGACGAAGGCGCCGTCTTCCTTGAGGGTCAGGACGATGTTCACGTCGGGTGAGGGTTTAGCCTTCCACGTGCCGGCCAGGGCGGCCGGGGGCGGCGGAGGTGGCGGGGCCTCTTCCTCGGAGGCCGCGGCCGCCGGGGGCGGAGCCGTCTCCGGTTGTGGTTGTGGTTGTGGCTGGGGCTCCGGCTGCGACTCTGTCTCTGTCTGTGTCTGTATCGCCTTCTTCAGGACCCTGGAGAATGAGGCGGAGAGCTGATCCTTGGGCTGGAGCTGCACGACCCGGTCAAACTGCGCCGCGGCTTCGGAGGGGTGGTCCTGGACCATGTAGTGATAGGCCAGTAAAAACGCGTCCGCCGCCGAGTTCGGGTTCGAGCGGACGACGGCTTCCAGGGCGCGGAGCTGGTTGGTGTAGGTGTCGACGTCGGGATACAGACCCGCCATCGTCGACCAGTTCCAGCCTGGTCCAGCCGAGAGGACGGCGTAGATGACCGAGGCCGCCTCGTCGTAGCGCTTGAGCGCGAACAGGGTCAGTGCGCGGAACTCGTGTACGACCGGGACATTCGGGGTCTGCTGGAGCACCGCGTCGGCCTGGGCGAGGGCCCGAGCGTAGTCGCCGGCCTTGAAGGCGTCGCGAGCGGCGGAGAAGGTTTGCTCGGTGGTGTCGGCGACCGCCGCGTCGGGGGGCGTCGCGGCGACGTTGATCGGCTGCGCGTAGTCGTAGACGGGGGTCGTCTGCAACGGCTGCGCGGCGACGACCTGGGTGGCGTAAGGGTTGATGTAGCCCGAGTAGAGGCGCTGCTCGCCATCGAGCCGAGTCCCCAACTTGCGTAGTTGCTCACACCCCAGGTCGGGAAATAATTGTAGACGCCGTAGGAACCGACAGGGTAGCCGATCATGGAGGAGTACGAGTAGCCAGGGTAGCTCAGGACGCTGCCGAGAGCACCGAGTCCGAACGTGGTCAGGGCACCGGCACCATAGCCGCCCCAGAAGCCGCTGCCGCCCCAGCCGCCTCGATACCAGTTGCCGTAATACGGGCTGGGCCCAGCCGCCGCGGTAGCCGTAGCCAGGTCCGCCCCAGCCACCGCCGTAGCCGCCACCCCAGCCACCGCCTCCCCAGTTACTGCCGCCGTAACCGCCGACGCCCCAGTTGCCGCCACCCCAGCCACCGTTGTTCACAGCGACATTGCTACGGCTGCCGCCCATGAAGGTATTACCACCAGAGACATTGCTAATATTGCTGACGTTATTGATCGTGTTGCCGCCGAAATTCGGTCGGTTGACGTTGGTGTTCCCCGATCCGATGGCGTTGCCGCCGAAGTTCGGCCGGTTGACGGTGTTGCCGAGTCCAACATTGCCGGACCCGATGTTTCCAACGCCGTTGCCGCCGCCGATTCCGGGGCGATTCATACCGGGCCGGTTGCTCATACCGGGCCAGTTGCCACCCCCGGGCCGATTGCCCGTGCCGGGCCAGTTGCCACCTCCCGGTCGGTTGCCGCCTCCCGGTCGGTTGCCGCCTCCCGGTCGGTTGCCACCGGCCAGGCCGGGGATTGGAGCAGGGAGGGGGATCGGTCGGTTGCCGCCCATGCCCGGCCCCGGGCCCGGTCGGTTATTGCCGCCCATGCCGCCACCGGGTCGGTTGCCGCCACCGGGTCGGTTGCCGCCGGCCAGGCCGGGGATCGGCGCGGGGAGTGGTGTGGGACGGTTGCCGCCTCCCGTCCCCGGTCGGTTGCCGCCACCACCGGGCAGGGTCGGGGGCCGGTTGTTGCCGCCGCCAGGGGGAATTCCGGGCCCAGGCCGGTTGCCGCCGGGATTGGGCCGGCTGATATTACCGGGATTGGGTCGGTTCATGCCGATATTGCCGGGATTGGGTCGGCTGATATTACCGGGATTGGGTCGGTTCATGCCGATATTGCCGGGATTGGGTCGGCCGATATTGCCGGGATTGGGTCGGCCGATATTGCCGGGATTGGGTCGGCTGATATTACCGGGGTTGGGCCGGCTGATGTTGCCGGGGTTGGCTGGTCGGGCCATGCCGCCGGGATTGGGCCGGGCCATGCCGCCGCCCATGGCGGGTCGATTGACGCCGGCGGGCCGGGCCGGACGGGCCATGCCGCCGCCCCGCGCACCCCCACCTCCACCACGGGCGTGGGCCAGGTTCGATGTTCCGAGAGCGGTCGAAAGCACCGCCGCTAAGACGGTCAGAGGCAAAGGCAGAGGCAGACTCAGACTCAGAGGACGAGGGAACATGGATATCCTCGCGAGCAGGGCTCGGTGGGTGGTGTCACTCGGTGCGGTGCGAGCTGGGAGCACGTCGGTCGACAGCAACGTCACTTGGAGGTGCCGGCCGGTTGGCCCGGTGCCGACGCCGGCGCCGGCACTGGCTCGGCCGGGGGCGGCTGGCGGACCATCAGCACATCGGTGACATCAGGCGCAATCTCGCCGCCGATGATCCGGTCGATCGAGCTGGTATTGACCGAGTCCTTGCTCACCACGGTATGGATCTGAGTGGCCGAGTTGGGGCGGCCGTCACGGGTCACGCCATGCGCCTTGACGATCCAGCGGTTCTCCGCGACTCGGGTCCAGAGACCCTCGCCGTGGCCGCCTTCGGAGTCAAACACCCATGACTTGATCTGACCGGTCTGGGGGTCCCAGCCGATGAACATCGTGCCATCCATCGACGGCTCTCCCCGGACCTCGACGCTGTAGGTGCGGATCAGGAAGCTCTCGTTGACGGCCCAGCGAATGCTCGAGCGGACCCGGGCGTTGCCGCTCTCGTCAACCCAGTCGCCGACCATCCATTCCAGTTCCTTGAGGTGGTCGTACGCGGTGAGCTCCTCGGTCGGCATCGGGTAGTCGCGAACCTCGGCGAGCCGCCAGCGGCCATCGCGACGCACGAGCAGCGTGGCGAACTTGACGGACTGCGTGGCATCGCCCGCACCGCCACCGGAAAGGATCGCCTGGCCTTCCATCTGCGCCACGTCGGGCGTCAGGAACCGGATGGTCTCGATCGTGGACTCCAGTTTCAGCCCCTTCGCCTCCTGGAATGACGCGGCGTACATCGCGGCGATCTCCCCGCGACCTCGCGTGGCATCGCCCGCCGAGTCGATCACCGCCGCGTCCTCGGCAAACAGGTTGGCGAGCGCCTGGGAATCGGCGGCGTTGTACGCCTTGACGAACGCGGCATGCAGCTCGCGAAGCGGCACTTCCTGCGGATTCGCCGGCGCCGCGGCAGGAGCAGGAGCAGGCTGTGCGTTGGCTGCCGGCGGGGCCTGGGTCGCTTGCGTTCCGGCGGCCACCACCAGGGCGAGCCCGACGCCGGTCAGCAACGTCACTCCGATTAGCGGAAATTTGATTCTCATGGCTATTTATCTCGATGTATTGGGAACGGGTCAAGGACGGGTCGGACCCCCACGATCCAACCCCCGTCCGGTCCTGATTTGATCTGCGTGGTTTCGAGGAATGTGGATTTTCGTGCACGACATGAAACGGAGATTCTCCACGTGGCACGTCATCCGTCGACGCAATCATGTTGATATAAGCATTCCAAAAAAGAAACGATCTGGTCGCCGCCGCCCTACGGGAGAAGGGAATCAGTGCTTCGGCTGCAACGGTTTCTCGTGTGGCAGGCCGCTGTCATCGATATCGAAATCGGGATCGAACAGCGACGTGCCCTGCGCCCCGAGGTAAGCCGGTTGCGCCTTGATCCACTCGCTTGGCTTCATCTCGCGGGCGTAGGCGACCAGACGCGCGTTCAGCTCGCGGACAACCTCGGGATACCGGTCGGCGAGGTTCGTCTTTTCCTCGGGGTCGTCGACGAGGTTGAAGAGCTCCGTCTTTCCCGGGAAGGTGGCCATACGCACCAGCTTCCAGGGACCCTTGCGGACGGCGCCCCGGATGGCCTCGACGTTGAGGAGAATCTCCTCGTGGGGACTGGGTTTGCCTTCGGCCAGCGTGGCCCAGATGTTCTTGCCGTCAAAGGGATGATCGTCAGATACCGTTGCACCGGCGAGCGCGAGCAGCGTGGGCATGATATCCACCATATGGACCGGTTCGTTGACGACCGCGGACTTGAGTCTGCCTGGCCAGTTTACGAAGGCCGGGACCCGAACGCCACCCTCATAGAGCGAGCCCTTCCCCGCGCGGAACGGGCTGTTGGAGGCCGGCGGCTTCTCGCCGAGCCCGACGCCGCCGCTTTCCTTCCGCTCGGCCTCGCTACGAGCACCCGTGGCGAACAGTGCGCTGGTGGCGCCGCCGTTGTCGCTGGCGAAGAGGATGATCGTGTTGTCGCGCATTCCCTTCCTGTCGAGTGCGGTGAGAAGGCGGCCGATCTGCTCGTCCAGCGAGGTAATCATCCCCGCATATCGCCGTCGCGTTTCGTTCTTGATCGAGGCGTACGGATCGGTGTACTCCTTCGGTACCTGATAGGGCGCGTGGGGTGCCAGCGACGCGAAGTACAGAAAGAATGGCTTCTCCGGGTCGTGAGCCTCGATGAGCTTGACCGCTTCGTTTCCGATGAGTGTCGTGTAGTACCCATCTTCCTTCAAGAATTCGCCGTTTCGCTGCCAGTCGATCAGTCCGCCGCGCTCCTTCGTGAAGTAATCCACCTCGCCGACGAGGTTGCCATAGAAGTGATCGAATCCACGGTTCTGCGGCCAGTACTTCCGATCGGCATGGCCGAGATGCCACTTGCCCACCATGTAAGTTCGGTAGCCGACCTCCTTGAGGGCCTGGGGGAGCGTGCGCTCGTCGGTCGGCAGACCGTAGCCGTGGTTCGGGAAGATCACAAGTGTCTGAAGCCCGTGGCGGATCGGATAGCGGCCCGTCATCAGCGCGGCGCGGGACGGGGTGCACACGGGCATGCCGTAGAAGGACTCACAGCGGACCCCGGTGTTGGCGAGCCGGTCGATGTTCGGCGACTTGATCTCGCCTCCGCGATAGCCCAGGTCGGCGTTGCCGAGATCATCAGCCATGATGAAGACAATGTTCGGCCGCTCGGCACTCCAGGCGCGAGGCGCACCCGCCAGCAGAACGAGCAGGGCGATAAAGAGGAGTCGACCCCGGTTCGATCGCATCAATCGTTCCTTTCATCTCGTCACCGATCCGATACGCGTTCATGCGGCCCGAGCCGGCCAGCCACCCCACCATGCCTCTCGGGTCCAGAATACCGCCGCGAGCCAGTAGCGACCGATGCTTCAGGATGTCCACTCCAGGATGGTCCGGCGATCGCGGCACGACAAATCAAAAGCGAAGTGATAGCCGATTAGAATTCAGGTCCATCCCCATTCACGAATACGGGTGTTGGACAATCATTGAGCGGAATCAAACAAAAAACCCCATCATGCGACGAGTCGCACAACGGGGCCACCTTAGCCCTGGATCGCATTCCGTTCGTGAGAACGCGTTCAGGATGATTTCAATAAGAGCGATCCGACTGGCCCATGTCAATAAGCGACTTCCCAGACGAGGAATGTGCCGGGTGTTCCGCTGACGAAGCCTGACCGACTCGAGATTGAGAATCCGAGGGGCGCCAGAAGCGCTTTCTTAAAAATATGCTGATCAGAATCCCCAACAAGGCACCAGCGACAAGAAGCACGATGTACACAGGGTGCGCACTGGGGGACTGGCGCGATTGAGGTGGCCCTGCATAGGCGCATGGGAACAACACAAGACCGGGCATCACAGAGGCCAGGAGAACCATCAGTGAGATGCACAATGAATTAACATATGTTCGTTCAATTGCCAACACGCGCAGTGAGATGCCGCATGTTCGGGCCCGGTCGATGATCTCGAACGTGCGGATCAGGCTCAGGCTCGCCAGGCCGAAGACGAGCGCCCGAGGGCGGGGTGGATCCGGAATGCGGCGGCGCAGAGGGCGACGGCGGCGATCACGATCATCCATCGCCGCACGTTCATGCGCACGAGATAGTGACCTCAGAATGTCAATACTTCGGCACCAGCTTGGCCCGCTCGTTGTACCGGGGCGAGTGGACCCACTCGTTGCGGGCGACGCTCAGGCCGCGGTTGAGCTCGTCCTGGGCGAGGTCGGCCCAGGGGGTGCTTGGGGTGGCGCTCGATGACTCGCTTGAGCAGCTGCTCGGCCTCGGCGTACTTCTTGGCGGTCTCGTCCTTGGGGGCCTTGGGGTCGTGCGAATGGTGGATGTCCCACTCGACGATCAGCGTCGGCGGTGGGCAGTCTTCTTGGGCTTGGGGCGGGTCTTGACCATCTCGGCCAGGCAGGCGCGGTACTCGTAGGCCTTGACCTGGTAGGTGACGATCTGGGCCAGCATCAGGTCGTAGTGCGCCTGCCAGCGCTTGGCTCGGCTCGCGGTCGCGCAGCTTCTGGAGGCCTTCGAGCCGGTCCTGGATCGCCAGTAGGACCTTCAGCCGCTCGGTGGCGGCCTGGCCCCACTCGTTGGCCGGCGGGGATCATCGCGTCGGGCATGACCGGGAAGTGGATCGCGGAACGGGAAGTCCTGGTCACCTGGATGACGTCGTAGAGCGTCGCGGCGGAACTCCGACCTGGTCCGGCGCTCGACGTAGCTCGAGGCGGCTGTCGTAGTCGGGGACGATATTCCTTGAGCGTCGTGATCGAGTACGCCTTCTCGCGCTGGCGGACCCGCATGTTCTTCCTCGCTGGGCAGGAGGAAGTAGATGCCGCCGGAGTCCTTGGCCAGGCGGGCGAGCTCGTAGGGAGCGAAGCCCGAGGGCTGCTCGTCCCAGCGGTCGTGCAGGCCGTCCCACTGGAGGCAGCTCGACGTCGGCGGTCTCGGGGCCGCGGCGGATCGTCGGCCAGTAGACGTCCTTGGTCACCGGGTCGACGTACCGCAGGCGGGCCCGGTCGTAGCCGAAGAGCGACTGGCGGCCGATCACGTAGATCGGCACCTTGTGCTCCATCGACCGCCTGGTGCGCTTCCTCGACGTAGCTGCCGTCGTCGCCCGACTCGTCGGTCACCAGGACGATCAGGAGCCGGCGGTCCTTGCTGATCAGGCTCGGCGTAGTGGTTGATCACCTCGGTCACGGCGTGCATCGTGTTCTCGACGCCCGTGTCGTCGATCTTGAGCTGCTCGATGGCCTGGCCGATCAGGTCGATGTTGGGGGTCGGCTTCTCGAGCTCGTAAGTGGATGTCGTTGCCGAAGCCGACGATCGCGTGGGTCAGCGGGGCCGCCGCCGTCTTGCTTCTTGGCGACGCGCGTCGGCGTTGACCTTGAGCTCGGTGGCGACGCGGTCGAACTTCTCGCGGATCGCCTTCTGGTCGTCCTTCATGCTCTCGGACTCGTCGAAGAGCCAGACGACCGTGAGCTTGTGCTGGCTGAGGTGGCGGAGGATCTCGCGGGCGAGCTGGTCGAGCGCCTCGCCGACGTCGTTGGTCTCGTAGGTGACGTCGCCGCCGATCATGCCGCCGCCGCCGAGGTCGACGCCGAGCTTGGCGGTCGAGGGAGCGAGGCCCAGGCCCGAGACATTGGCGACGACCTTGACGCCGGGCAGGCTCGTTCTTCTCGCCGATGCCGCGGCCGCACGCCGGTGACGCGCGGGCGTGGCCGAGGGGGCGCCGCTGCCGATCCCGCCGAAGGCTGCCGCCCCCGCCTGCTCACCCCTTGCTCGCCGCCGCTGGTCGTGCCGCTACTGCCGACGGCCTGGTCGCGCGGGCTGTTGCTGGGATCGGCGTAGATGTGGACCATCTCGTCGGCCCCGGTGGGGTTGGCCACCAGCGCCGAGTTGATGTTGGCGACCGCGACTCTTGACCTCGTCGGAAAACGTGGCCAGGCCCAGCGACCGTCAGGACGACGACGTGCACGACCAGCGAGACCGCCCAGGCCGGGGCATCGACCCGCAAGGCCCGCCGACGCTTCCGCTTCTTGAGCCGCGCGGCCTTCGCCGCCGCAGGGTCGGCCGCGGGCTCGGCGTGCTCCTGGCGGAGCGGCACGCTGCCGGCGACGGTGGGATGTCGCCGGGCGACTCCGCTCATGGCGTCCGTATCGCCCGTCGAGGCGGGGGCGACGTGCAGCTCCATTTGATCCGCCGTCGCTCTCGGTTCGGTCTGAGTTCCATGACGCTCCATCCTCACACGCCAGGGGGATCACAACTTCGGCAGATCGGCCGGCTTGGTCGGCTGCGGGTTTGGTCATGGCTTTCTTCTTCTTGGCCTCGGCGGTGTCGTTGTCGCGCACGGATCGGGTTGACGTGGGTCTCGACCCACTTGAAGCCCAACGGGTCCTTCAGCTCGCGCTGGGCGAGCAGGGCCCAGGGGGTGCCGGGATGCTCGTCAACGACCCTCTGGAGCAGTTTCCGGGCCTCGTTCGCCGGCCGCGGCGGCCTTGTCACTGTAATGGATCTCGGTCGTCGGGAACGAGCTTCCAGGCGTTGGAGTCCGGCTTCTCGAACTTTGGAGCATCTTTCTTCATCTTGGCGCAGGCCCAGTTGTATTCGTAGCACCGGACCTTCATGGCCAGGAGCCGGCCCAGGACAGGTCGAAATGGGCCTGCCAGCGCCGCGAGGTCTCGCGGTCGCGGAGCTTGGCGACCTGCATGATCGGCTCGAGCGCGGCGTCGACGGTGTAGGCGGTCCGCGCGGCGACCTCCTGGGCCTTGTCCATCGCGTCCTTGAACTCGGGGCCGTCGGCGGCGGGGAAGTCAGAGCGTGGGCTGGCCGGGCAGGTTCTGCTGGGTGATCTGGCGCGGCCTCGAGCACCGCCTGGCGGATCGGGTCTCCGTGGCGAGGTTGGCCTCGTACTGGTTGCGGCTGACCCAGTCGGGCTTGTACTCGCGCATCATGACGGGGTCGAACCCCATCCGGCGACTCGCCCAGCCGGGTGACGAAGTAGATGCCCCCGGTGGCGCCGGCCAGCCGGCTGAGGGCGTAGGGGCCGAAGCCGGCGTCGAGCGTGTCGTACTGAGGGCCGTCGTACCAGAAGGGGAGGCGGATCTGCTCGAGCATGACGCTCTCGGGCCCCTGGCGGACGGGCAGGTGGCGATAGACCTGCTTGGTCTTCGGGTCGGTGTAGTCCATGAACCCCTCGACCCGGCCGAAGAGGGCCTGCGAGCCGAGCACGTAGACCGGCACCCTGGCCTTGCTGGCGGCCTCGATGCGCGTCTTCGAGGTAGCGTCTCGTCGTCGCCGACCTCGTCGGTCACGACGATGATCATGGTGTGGTAGACGTGCCCCTCGGCGTCCTTGTAGCGGCCCCACTTGCGGGCGATCTCGGCGACGGTCTGGAACGTGGTCTCGATGCCGGTGGTGTCGAGCGGCACCGCGTTGATGGCGCTGATGATCGCGGCCTTGTCGGCGGTGGGCTCGGGGGTCATCGCCTTGCGGTCGTTGCCGAAGGCGACGACCATCGTCAGCAGCCCGTCGTCGCGTCGCGAGCCCTTGTGTCGTCCAGCTGGGTGATGTGGGCGTAGACCGCGTCGATATGCTTGCTCAGCCGCTCGCGCTCGGCCTGGAGGCTGCCCGAGGCGTCGAACGCCCAGACGACCAGGGTCCGGCCCTTTTCGAGCCGGCGGAGGATCTCGGTGGCGACGCGGTCGACGGCCCCCTCAACCCCGCCGACGTGCTCGGCGCCGTTGCCCTTGATCGAGACGTTCTGGCCGAGCATCGACGGCGGTCGGCACGGCCATCTCGGTCGCCCGGCGGACGTCGAGCGAGGCGAGCTCGATCGCCGCCCGGCCGTCACTGGTCTCGTGCTCGATCGCCGCCGCACCGGCGGGCTCGAGATCATGGTGACGGTCGCCAGGTTGGGCGAGAACGAGCCCGCCGCCGGGGTCAGGGCCGGCGGCTCGCTCGTCTGGTCGAGGTCCTGGAAGTCGCTGGCCGTCAGCTCGTTGGTGACCGGCGTCTCGCACCATCGTCGAGCGCAGCTCGCGGCTGGTCTCGGTATGCACCGCGTAGCCCGCGGTCGCCAGGACCAGGAGCAAGACCCCATGCACCCCCACGCTCACCGCGATCGCCGGCACCTCGATGTCGAGCCGGCCCCCGAGCCAGCGCGACAGGTCGGGATAGGCGCGGTCGAGCCGTCGCAACGTTTCACGCCAGCCTCGGCCGGATTCCTCCGAGCCCTGGTTCAACACCTGGCGCACCGCGGCTCGTATTCCCACGGGTTCCCCTCCCCGGCCTGCCTTCATCTTTGCGGTAAGCGACGAATGAAAGGCATGCATGCAACCCAGCCAGTACCGGCAAGAGCGCAACTCAACGCGCCCCTCCCGTCCAGGGGTTGCCCAGATTGAACGATTCCGTGACTCCATCCATTATGGTACGCGGCCCAGGAAACGGGAGCAAGAGGGATCTCAACGACCTTTCCTGCTCGACGTCCGAGGATAGAACACAATGCCACCCATGCAATCTCGTGATTTCCGAGACCACTGATGGCAGTGACTATTTCGATTCGATCTGGTGATCGAGCCACGTAATTCCGTCGCCGATCATGCTCCACACGTCGCCGCGCCAGCCGTGTCCTCCTTCGTAGCGCTGGAGGCGGACCTTTGCACCGGCGGCTTGCAGCGCCTTCTCCGCCGCCTCGGCATGTCGAACCGGCGTGACCTGGTCTTGTGGCGACTGGAGCAAATAGAAGGCCTTGTCCCTGGCGTTTTCCAGGGCTAGCATCGGTTCCGGCAGGAAGACGGACATGGCAATGAAGGCGCCCGTCACCCCGGAGTCCTTGCGCAGGGCCATCGCGTAGCACGGCGGCCCGCCGCTCGACCAGCCGAGCAGGATCACCTTGCGAGGGTCGATCTTCACCCGGGTCCGCACGTCGTCGCCGATCGCCCGGATGAACTCCTCGGTGGTGAATCTGGCCCCTGGATACGGCAGGAGCGCCGTCGGCCAGACGACCTGGTTGAACTGATTCTCATCCCATTTCGGGGCGACGGCCTGCGCGATCAGCCATCGATCGTTCAGGACGTTCTTGTGAATCCGGCGGATGAAGGGGTGGAAGTCGGCGGAGCCGTCGCCACCGGCCAAGACGATCAGCAGCCCGTAGCCAGCGGCCGGCGGTCTGGCGTCCGTGGCGCCGATCAGGAAATAGCGCTTTTTCTCGTCACCGCCGGCCCGGAAGTCTTGCGCCGGGACGTCCGCAACATCAGCCAGCGGATCGGCCGGCGCCGGCTCGGCGGCCTGCCGACGCTTCGGAAGCTCGGGGATCTTCAGCGCCCGCACAGGTTCGGGATACCGTTCCTTGTTCTTCTCCCACCACTGACGCCACCACGCGCCATCGTGCGACTCGTCGTAGGTGACGCCGGATAGCCGGCCAAGGCCGAAATGGCCGACGCCGTAAACTGTGTCATAGGTGTTGTCGGCATCGATGACCGCGATCATGGTCGGGATGACCCGCGGGTTGTCGAAGCTCGCAAGTATGCCGGCCGTATCCCAGAAGATGAGTCGGGTCTGGTCTCCGTTATCCTCCAGGTTTTGCGTGAGCACAACGAGCAGGAGATCGATGGCCCAGGCATTTTCCCGCCCTCCGAGCGCTCCGATCGCGGCGGTCCTGATTTCGGCCGGCTTCTCCTTACTGATGTGTGGCACCACCAGGCGCCGGAGCTCCGCCTCACCCGGTTTGAGCTCGCCGATGATGCGCAGGGCATCTTCGGCGAGCTCGATCTCCTTCGGCGGTGCCCCGGCCTGCTGCGCACCGTCGTCCAGCGTTCGAGCGTTTGCAAGAGACCTGAGTCCAGAGCCGCCTGGCGCGCTTCGGGCACTTGCTGGAAGGTCCGAGCGTACTCGGCGAGCTTGCTTGCCCGCTGCGGCGCGTCGGTCCTGTCCGCTCGGGCCGCTTCGGTCGGCGCACCGGCGGGCCGATTGGGCGATGACTTCGGTCAACGGCTTGTCGCGGTTGGCCTGATACCAGGCCTTGTACGTCGGAAAGTCCTCGGAGAAATCCTGAAACGCGAGATCGTTCAGATAGTTGATCGCCCAGTTCTGCACGTCAGGCGACGGGTCGCGCATTCCCAGGTCCAGCCCATCCAGAAGCCGTGGATGATCGCCGGGACGCAGCGGAGAGGGCGTGGCGAAGTTCCAGCCCTTGAGGAGCTGCTGTCGGGCTCCGACGTTGCCGATCTTCGGCCAGTTCGCCTTGAGGATGGCGAAGCCCTCATCGTCCGGCAGAGCGGCGAGCTCCTGGCCGATCTGGTACGCCGTGCGCCAGTCGGCCTCGTTCAGCCCGGTCATCTTCCGCGCCCAGGCCTCACGGTCGACCGGCGCGGCCTGCCGCGGCGCTGCGGGCTCGTTCGGAGCGGAGGCCCCCAGCTCATGCCATGCGCCGAGGAGTCCACTCACGGCCAGACCCATCGTGATCGCGATCGTCCTCGAGGTACTCATACTCCCTCCGGGACGTTTGGGGATCGCTCCGAGCCGAGAAGCGACGTGATCCCAGGATGCTATCCGGGAAGGAGGTGAGCCTGGAAGATGTGTCCCGGGGCCTGCACCGCCAAGTTGACGCTGTCCCGGGCGTCTCGTACGATCGGGCGTGGGGTGAGTGCGTTCTTTTGGCGAACCGAACCCAGATAAGAATGGTAGGGTGCCGCTGCCGTGCAGATCTTGCTGACCAACGACGACGGCGTGTTCGCGCCCGGGCTGCGGGCCTTGCGCAAGGAGCTTCAGAAGCTGGGGACGGTGACGGTGATCGCCCCGGCGGTGGAGCAGAGCGGCGTGGGGCACTCGATCACGCTCTTGACCCCCCTGGTCGTCAAGCAGGTCGACGACGACGACGGCTCGACCCTGGGCTGGATGGTCGAGGGGAGCCCGGCCGACAGCGTCAAGCTGGCGATCTGCGAGCTGATGCCGCGGCCCCCGGACCTGATCGTCTCGGGGATCAACGCGGGCTCGAACGCGGGGATCAACGTCCTGTACTCGGGGACCGTGGCGGCGGCGATCGAGGGGGCGTTCTTCAAGATCACGAGCGTGGCGGTCTCGCTCGAGCTGGCCGAGCACTTCGACTACCCCCACGCGGCCCGGCACGCCGTGCGGGTGATCGAGCGAATCCTGGCGCACCAGGCCGCCGACCGGCTCGCTGTTCAACGTCAACCTGCCCGCGCACTCGCGGGGCGAGCCCAAGGGGGTGCGGGTCGTGCCGATGGGCATCGGCCGCTACGGCGAGGGGTTCGAGCGCCGGCAGGACCCGCGCGGGCGCACCTACTACTGGATGACCTACAACCCCCCCTTCCACCTCGACGGCCCCGAGACCGACGTCACCAGCCTGTGCGAAGGCTATATCACCGTCACCCCGCTCCACTTCGACCTGACCCGCTACGACCTGCTCCCCGAGGTCGGCCGCTGGGACTGGTCGGCGGTACCTGAGACGAAATCGTCCTCGATTCGCGAGCCGAACATCCATGGGCGCCTGTCTGCGGATGCCGGCGCCAGGCCTGGCGCTGCTGATCCTGCCCCTGTCCCTGCCCCTGGCCGGTTGCGCGGATCCGCGGCACGTCGGCTGGGCCAAGCCGCCGGCGAGTGCAGACACAACTCCGGGCCCCAGCACGGATATCGCGGCGGCCCCGGTGCCGCCAGCTTCGGAACCGGCGCCGGCTGCCACGCCTGCACCGCGCCGTCCGCCCGCGGAGGTCTCGCACGGCGAGATCCTGGGCAAGCGAACCCAGGACATCCGCCCGGCCGCGCCCGAGGAGGCGAAGAGGGCGCAGGTCGCCGGCACCCGGATCACTGCCAGGGACCCGATCACCCTGCCGGGCAATGCCTATGTCACGATCATCGGCCGGATCGTCGATGCTGCAATATCCAGCACGCGATGGACCTGTACAAGGCGGCGAACGATCGCTACCCGGCGAATTACCAGGAGTTCATGACCGAGATCATCAAGGCCAACAACATCGCCCTGCCCGTCCTGCCGTCGTACCAGGAATACGGCTATGACGAGAAGGAGCACAAGCTCGTCATTCTGGAATATCCCGACCGCAAGGCAATCGCCCATCCCGGGGGGCCTTGACCTCGAGAGGGGGCGGGCGGCCGAGCGCTCGCTCGCCTTTGACGATCAGGAGCCCGGCACCGGCACACCGGGCTCCTCGAGACGAGGTGGGGGCGGCGGGTACATCCAGCGACCGCCCCCGCCGTGGCGTCGCGATCGGCCGTCGTTGCGGAAGCCGGGGCCGGGAAGTCCCAGGGCGGGAAGGTCGCGCGGTAGACGGGTCGGGGTGATCCGGTTCACCTTCCAGACGCCGGGATCGACCTCTTCGAATCCGAGCGACCAGTCGGTCCGGGCGGTGGCGAAGTTATAGTCGGTGATCGGCGCTTTCATGCTGCCGCCGGCGAGAACCGGAACTCGGCGGTGCCCCGGCGCGACTGGGGATACGCCTGGGCCGGAGCTGGCTGATCCGCAGGACGTCGAACTTCACCGCCGGCACGACCGTACGGAGGTAGACCCGGGTCGCCTCACCCGAGAGCGCTTCGCCCTCGCGGGTGTACTGGACGTCCGGTGTCATGTACGAGAGGGTCTTCTCGGCGTCGCCGGCGGCCACGGCGTCGCGGAGGCCGTGCACGACCCGCTCGATCCGCTCGCTATCGGTGATCCAGAAGTGTTCGACCACCAGCAAGACCGTGGCCAGGCCCAGCGCCGTCAGCGCCCAGACCAGGTAACGCCCCTGTTGCGTCCGCCAGAGAGCCACGAGGAAGCCCAGGGCCATCAATCCCAGGCCGGTCGCCAGGTACGTCGGATCGTCGGTGAGATACTCCATCTCATTTCGCCTCGCCCTTGGCTTGCGCTTTCTCCTGATCCGGTGCCTTCTCCTTCGCTTTCTCTTTCTCCTTGTCCTTCTCTTCCGGCTTGGCGGCAGGGGGAGGCGGAGGCGGTAGCGGTAGCTGCAAGGGTGCGGGCGCGGCGGCGTTGGCGTCCTTGGTCTTGGCGGCCTTGGGGTTGCGAACCAGAGCGACGTCATCGAAAGGAATGGGGGCGAGGTTGTACCGCGGCTCCCACTCGATCGCCTTGTACTTGGCGGTTCCTTCGAGGAACCGGTTGATGACGGCGGTGACCCTGGGCTCGAGCCGGAGCAGCTTGTAGCCGTGGAGCGAGCTATCGAAGGTCTCGACCTTGTTGAGCTTGAACTGGGGCCGCTCGACCAGAGGCCGGACGGCGCGGACGGGGTCGGCCGAGACCTGGTCGCGAGCGCCGGAGAGGATCAAGAGGGGGAAGCGAGGCGCGAGTGCGGCGACGACCTTGCGGAGCAGGAGCCCCTCGCCGTCGGCCATGGGCGAGATCAGGACAAGGGCCGCGAGGTCGCTGGTGCGCCCCTCGTTCGATACGGCACCGCCGGGCTGGTTGGCCCAGGCCGCCGCGAGGTTCGCCCCTTCGCCCAGGCCGAGCACGGTCAGCTTGGACAGGTTGAGCTCGCCCCGGTTCTTCCGGTCGACCAGGAACTAGTAGGCCGCCTGGAGGTCATTGACCATCGACTGCCAATCCTTGGGTGTGAGTCGGCCGGCGGACGTTGGCGCCCTGGCCACGGCAGGTCGATGGCGAAGACGGCGTGTCCCTGCTCCTGGAGGTATTCGGCGAGACTGACCCCCTTGAGCTCGCCGATCGGCTCCTCGAAGTCCTTGCTCGAACGTTCCTTTTCGTGGACCAGGAGGATGGCGGAGCGCGTTGGTGCCGAGCTTGGAAGGATAGTAAATCGCGGCGATGGTGCTCTTGTCGGGGGCGACGAGCTTGAGAGTGTAATGGTAGCTTCCCTCGGCCCGCTCGTCGGCGTTGGGGAGCACGGCCAGGGGATCGGCCGCGGCGTGCGGCACTCCCTTCGGCGCGAGCGCCCCGGCCGCACCTGCGGGCCCGCGCCGGTTGTTGGGATTGTTGCCTCGCGTCGTCCTGGCCTTGTTGTTTTGCGCATGCGTTGGCATCGAGGTCAGCGACAAGGCCAGCGCGATCGCTATCGCCATGACCGACAGCCAGCGCGCCAGCGCTCGCGACCCGAATCCGTTCCACGCTCTTCGACGGTCACGCATCGTGCTATCCCCGGGGACGATGGACCTCGCTGGGCAAGTGCCGGGAACGGAGTCTCCCGTCCCATTCGCCCACCGCCGCTTTCTCGCCAATTCATCGTAAACCTTCGGCCGGGTCTGGACAAGCGTTTCAAACGCCAGGACCCGAGACCCGACTCGATCGAGGCGCGGGAGATGAGTCCATTGCGAGGAAACCTCATGCCCGATGGATCACGCGGTCGATACAACCGCCATCTTCTGCGCCGTCGGCGTGTACCCGATCGATCCAAGGCAGCAAAGGGGCGGGGGCATGCGTCGGGGCCGAGAGGTGCGGACCGACCTGATCATGGTGCTGGCGCTGACCACGCTGGCCGGGGCCGGTTGCACGAGTGTCCGGCTCCGGCACGGGACGATCCGACAGGGGAGCACGCTGCCCGATCTTCAGTATCAGCAGGTGCTCGACAACCTCGCCCGGTTCGCGGCCAATCCCGAGGCGCTTCCCTGGCACGTGAACCTCCGCGAGGGAACCTCGCAGGTCACCGATTCGGCCAGCGGCGGCGCGGCGGTCGACCTCGGGCCGCCCAGCTCGACTCTGCCCCAGCTCTTCGGCTCGCGCACCGTCGTGGCCCAGTGGGGCATGGCCCCGCTGATCGAGCCGGTGCCGCTTCGCCTTCTGCGGGTCGCCTACCGTCGCGCCCTGGGCGTCCCCGAGATGCCCGGCGCCGAGCTGCTCGATGAGCTGGCCCACGAGCTCAAGAGTCAGATTCCCTCGAACGCGGACCTCCGCGACGAGTCGGACCTCTTTTACGACTATCAGGCAGTCGAGGCCCACAACTCACGAGAGTTCGACGCCCGGATCGTCACGACCAACGACGACCACGTCGTCCTCGACCCGCCAGGAACGCCGCCGAGGGAGCGCAGTCCCCTGGTGCGGAACGTCTGCCGGCAGATCGACTCGATCTGTCGCGAGCTCGCCCAGATTGGCCCGGGCTGGTATCACGTCGGCACCAGGCACGACGTCCCCCACGACGCCTGCTACGTCGGCCACCACGGCGACTGTTATGTCTGGGTCGGCCCCGACGGCCGTGCCGCCTTGACCGAGCTGACCCTCACCGTCCTGCGAATCGGCGGCCTCGTCAAGGAGACCCAGTCGCTGATCAGTCCCGGATCCGTAAAGTTCTCGCCGGGTGATCGGGGGGGATGACTTACGCTCAAGCATGTTAGCGCTGATAGATCGGCAAATAGCGATACTCCACCGCCAGCGCCAGCACGCCCATGGCGGTGCAGTAGACTCTCCCGACGGCGCGTTCGTTGCCGTCGGCGGAGAGCCAGCTTCCGTCGGGGTCCTGGTGTTCGAGCAAGATGGCGAAGAGCTTCGAGGCATATGCGGCGAACGCGTCGGGGCCGACCTGGAAGAGGGCCTGGGGACAGTAATAGGCTTCGTAAAAGAAGTAGGGGTTCTCCCAACGCGCGGGGTGGGCGAGCAAGTAGCGCGCCCCTGCCTGGGCTTCGGGGCTGTTGTGGGTGCCGCAGATCTCCAGGGCGAGAATGGCGGTGCCGGTGCGCGGGTTGTTCGGCGCACCGCCGCCGGGTTGATAGCAGAAGCCGAGGCTGCCGGGTGGCGGGGCCGGGCGGTTAGCCGGCTCGTCGTTCTCCTCCTTGGCGGCACAGAGGCGGATGTAGTCGAGTGCCCGATCGATATTCTCGGCGGGGACCGAGCAGCCCGCGCCCTTGGCCGCACGAAGCGCCATGACCTGCCAGCCGGTGACGCTCAGGTCGCTGTCGCGGCTGGTCGGCTGGTACCGCCAGCCGCCGGAGTGGCCGGGATTCTTCACCAGGTTCTGCGCCAGCAGCGTCAGCTTGACGGCGCGCGCCAGCGCCGATCGGCAGCGGGATTCCAGCTCGGGATCGTCGCCGATCATCCCCGCGACCTCGGCGAGCATCAGGGTGCTGACGCCGTGGCAGTACATCGGCCCGTGGCTCGTGTTCGAGACGAGAAGGCCATTGGGGCGCTGGTGATCGACCACGTAGCGGATGCCTCGCTCGACCGTCTGGCGATACGGCCCCGGCGCATCCGGCACATGGCCCGCCGCCAGAAACGCGAGCACCGCCAGCGACGTGACCGACGTGGCCCGGCCGAACCCCGCGTCCCAGCCGCCATCGGCCTGCTGGGTTGATTTCAAATAAGTCAGCGCCCGCGCCACCGCCGCATCGCTCGCGGCGCGGGGCAGGGGGGATGCTGCTGGCGAGAGAGGCTCGGATGCGGCCGTTCCGGCAGCGAGTAGCAAGCCCGAAGCCAGCACAGGGATGAAGAACAGGATGGGCCGTGACCGATCAACACGTGTTCTTTGGCTTCCTTGACGCGCTTCATGTGAGAGTACCATAGCCGGTCTTCCCTCTATCCGGTTCTATCGATGCCGGCTCCACTCGAGCGCCAGCGGCGCTACGCGGAAATCGGCTCAGGGGCACAAGGGCGGCGATACCCGCCATCACGGCGGCCCACGTCGCTGCGGACGTCGTCGCCGGGAGCGTTAGTGTTAGCGCCAGCGCCGCCAGGCCGACCGCGGAGGCGACGACGACGAGCCATGCGGTCAGGATAGCCGCCACGTCGCGGCGGGCCATCAGGCCCTGCCGCAGTGCGGCGTTGAAGGCCCACGAGGCGACGGCAAGCTTGAGCGTGATGCCCAGCGTCACCAGGAGGGGGAGCGTGGCGAGGAATCTCGGCAGGTCTCTCGGGTGGAGCGGGAACCAGATCAGGGCCGCGACCACCATCATCAAAGGTATCGTGACGAGGATGCTGGTCACGCCTTCGATCCAGGGTCGGCCGGAGAGTCCCATGGGAGTGAAGTCGGTGAGCTGCTTCCACAGGAGTACCGGCATCAGATACGCGCCCAATGCCAGGACCGCCAGGGCCCGCCCGCCGGGGAATCGGGCATGCCAATCATGCCACAGATCGGACAGAGTGCCGAAATGGTTCACGGCAAGCTCCACGACCGAAGCGGTGACGAGTGTCACGACCCAGGCTGCCAGCGCGCTCAGCGCGGCCGCCTTCCACTTGGCGGCGACCAGGCGGTTGCTGCTGATCGGGCGGATCGCCAGGAACGGGATCGCGGCGCCCTGGTCCTTGATCCAGAACGGTGTGAACCGCGCCACCACGATACCGACCGAGCCGGCCAGCCAGATCGGCATGGTGAGGACCAAGATCAGCAGGTTGTCCAGGGTCCGAGCCCCGTCGGCCTGTGCGGCCACGGCCGAGGTCGCGATAAGGAGGACCAGGATCCCGGCGACGGCGATCGGCAGGAGTAGCCCATGATTCCGCCACTCGTACCAGAGCTGGGCCTGGGCCGGCGACCGGAACGGTCGCCGTTCCGATCGGCTCGCTTGTCGCAGGAGCGGGACCCGCGGCCCCTCGGGCCAGACCCGCCAGGCCTCGCCCATGCGGTCGGATGCGACCCCCGCGAGCGCCAGCGGATAGGCCGCCGCGAGCAGAACCATCAGGATCGCTCCGACCGCCGCGTGCGGGAAGATTCCGTGCAACCGGATCCAGTCATGCAACAGCCCCAGCGCGATGCCTCCCAGGACGCCGACCACCCCGATGGCCGCCACGAGCCGGAGCCAGACGGGCCGGAGCGGCGACCACGAGATCGCCTGGAACCACGCCATGAGCGCCGCCAGCCCCAGAGCCGGCAAGACCAGGGGCGTATGGAACCCTAGCGGACGGTATATCAACGACGCCGTCACGACCCACAAGAACGCCACGATCGCCGAGGCATACAGCATCGGCCAGATCACCAACGTCCGTGACGGCACCGGCAAGGTGAACATCCGCCGGGGATAGCCCGAGGTGAAGTTCCCGACGTGATCGACGAAGAGTAGCGCGTTCATGAAAAATCCGAACACGCCGATCAGCGGCAGCAGGCTGCCGGCGATCGCGTAGGGAAGAGCGACCCACCCGAACAACGGAGGCGCCACCGCGACCAGGGCGAGCCAGAGGATCAGAGCGGCGAAGGCTTCCCTCCTGTGCCGCCACCAGAGCTGCCGGGCGATGGCCAGGCCGGGCGATGTCCTCCGCATGGGTCAATTCTCCACTTCGACTTCGGCCATGGCCAACGAGCGCGACCCGACGCGGGCCACGAAGATCTCGTCGAGCGACGGGACGTGCTGGTCCACCACGCCGAGCGCCGAGCCTGTCGGCTTGGGTGTTGATGTCATCAAGCGATCCCTTGCCGACGCCGGTCCATTCCTGGCCGAAGCCTTCCCAGCTCCACGAGCCCGTCAGCGCGGGTGGCTGCGCGGGGCTCGTCGAACCGGAGCGTGAGCCGCCGGTGTGACGCCTTGACCTCGTCAAGCGGACCGCAGAGCACGATCCGGCCGCGGTCGATCAGGGCGACGTGGTCAGAGACGCGCTCGACCTCGTCGAGCAGGTGCGACGAGAAGAGCACGGTCCGTCCCTCGTCGGCGATCGTGCGGATGATCGCCGCCAGGATCTCGCGGCGGACCACCGGGTCGAGCCCCGACGAGGGCTCGTCGAGCACCAGCAGCTCGGGCCGGTACGCCAGCGCCGCCAGCAGGCCGGCGCGGGCCTTCTGACCCTGGGAGAGCTGCTTGATCCGGGCGTCCGTATTGAGAGCGAACCGGCGCCGCAGATCGTCGGCGAAGTCGTCGTCCCAGCCAGGATAGAAGGCGCGCAGGTAGCGTAACAGCTCGCCCACCCGCATCCACTCGGGCAGGTCGCGCTCCTCGCTCAGGTAGCCCACCCGCGACAGGACGCCGACCGGGTCGCGAACCGGGTCGCGGCCGAAAACGCGCACCGTGCCGCCCTGAGGCTTGAGCAGTCCGAGGATGTGCTTGATGAGCGTCGTCTTGCCCGCGCCGTTGGCGCCCACGAGGCCGAAGACAACCCCGCGAGGCACCGCCAGCTCGACCCCATCCAGCGCGACGGCTGGTTCCGACTGAACCGGCGCGTCAACTGCGCCACCTCGATGACCAGATCGGATTCGTGCAGGCTCATGACCGTTTGCCCCCCGTGCGATCGCCCGATGGCGCTGGCATCGCCTCGTCCCCGCGGCGGACCAGCTCGATGAGCTCATCAATCCCGACGTCCATCTGCCGCGCCTCGGCGAGCAGCGCGTCAATCCGCTCGGCCAGGATCTTCAACCGCTCGCGCCGCGCCAGCGGCGAGCCCGCCGCCGAGACGAACGTCCCCGCCGTCCGACGCTTTTCGACCACCCCCGCCGTCTCGAGCTCGCGATAGGCGCGCGCCACCGTGTTCGGGTTCACCACCAGCCGCTCGGCCAGCACCCGGATCGGCGGCAACTCCTCCCCCGCCGCCAGCCGCCCCGACGCCACCAGATACGCGCACCTGGTTGACGATCTGAAGATAGATCGGTACGCCGTCATTGGCCGAGATGTGGATCTGCACCGCTCCACCTTTTGAAGACCGACGCGGTCGACGCCCGCTGGTTGTTTGTATTAATACAGTGATACAAAAAGCGCGAGGGTTGTCAAGAGGATGAGCGCAAAATTGCCGCGGAGAATTCAGGCGGCGGTCGGGAGGGAGCGAATCTTGAGGGCGATCTGGCGGGCATGTTGATCGTAGGAGACAAGGTGAGAGGCTTCCTCGATGGCGGAATTGTGGGGCGTGGTGGCATGTGCCAGGTCGAGGGTTCGCTGCGCCTCGGTTTGTTTTCCCAGGCGTAGCAGGACGAGGCCCTTGTTGACAAGGAGCTTCGCGAGAGTCCAGACCGAGACGCGATCACGGCCGGGAGCGTTCTGGAAACGGTCGGCCCATTCGAGAAGACGTTGTGCGACCGGTTCGAACGACGAATCATCCAGCGAATCGATATGGGTCGCGAGTACGTTCACGCATTCGGCGAGGACAGAGGCATCACAGCCAGGGGCACTGGCAAGCCGCTCGGCTTCGAGGATGGCTCGGTCCAGGTCGGAACGTCGAATAATATCAAGATATAAATAGTCAGAAGTTGGACCCCCGTAACCCAGGCACGGGCTTCCTCGATCTCGAGCAAGGACAGCTCGGGTTTGCTCATGAAGAGGAGGGCTCGAGCGCGCCAGCGTGGAAAGATCCAGGGATCGATCAAGCTCCGGTTCTCTGGCGGAAGAATAAAATCGAGGAGAGTTGCCAGTTGGAGGACGCGTCTCTCTTCCGATGGGGAACGGTCGCGGTGCGCGAGCAGGGCCGAGAGCGCGGCCCAGGTCGTTTGAATATCGAGCGACTCTTCATCATCAAGACACACGACCGTCTCCCAATCGGGCGTGCCCACGAGCCCGAAGGTGGGATCTAGCCAGAGCCGCGCACCGACGATGACCTCGCCATCATTGAGCCAGGTCCACTGGCCTGGATGGAGATTTCGAGCCAGGATGTCGGCCTGTGAGCCGGGGCAGGTGAGCCGGATGTCGCCGGCCTGAGTGCTCGCGTTGTAATCGGCGAATATGGTTTTCATGGCGTCCTCCGCCGGGAAGGATTTCGTATTCGCTGAAACCGCTGTGCCAGCGCCTCGGCGCCTTGCTGGGCCCAGGGATCTGGCACCACGACGGTCGCATGGTGACGATGACCGCTGGTGACCACAACGTCATGGCCCATTTTGCGAATTTCACCCACAGTCGTCCATCCGACATGATTGTTGGGACAGGCCGTGGCGAGTTCTTCGAGCGTGATTCCATCGGCGGCCTGTACCGAGAATCCGTAATAGCCTTCCGGGTGGTGGTCGCAGGCCTTATGAAGCGGTTTCGAGAAAGGAGGACTGCCACAACGAACGACGAATGCATCGTCTGAGAGTTGATTCGACTGCTTCATCGATGGCTCCGCGGCTCGGCATTCTCTTCTCCCTCCGCCACGCGCGGAAGTAGCGCTGAATGAGGGGGGCGTAGGCGTCGCGATAGCGGCCGGGGCCGGGGGGGGTTTGAAGGAGGGCATCGCGGAGGTGGCCGGGGAGGTTACCCCAGTTCCGGCCGCTTGGGATGCCGTTGGGAACGGACGAGGAGGGCAGCGAGGTTCCGGCGGCTTCGCCGGGCTGGGCTTGTCGGGGATCTCGGCGCCGCCGGGGCGGATCACGGTATCGAGTTCGCGGACGACGGCGGCCAGGTGGCCGCGGGCTTCGGCGAGCCGAGTCCGGCGCTCGGTCTCGTTGTCGCGACGCGACTGAGCCTGGCCCAACGACGCGGCGCCGGAGCGAGCTTCCGAGGCCGCCTGGGCGGCGGCTTCCTGGTCCTTGCCGTTCAGGTCGCGCGACGAGGTTTTCGAGTTGCTCGGCGAGGGTCCGGGCCGCGCTGGCTGATCGGTCGAGGGAGGCGGCGTCGTTGTCGGGACGAGGCTGACCGCCCAGGGCGGCGACGTCGCGGCGGGTCGATTCGGCCGACTGGCGGAGCGCATCTAGCTGGTCGTGTTGCGCGGGCGAACGACGCCGGGCCGCGGTCGGTCCCGCGACAATCGCGATCGTGCGCGACTCGGACCACGCGAGGTTGGGGCCGCGAGGTATCGGGCGGTTGTCGGCCGCCCGGACGCGATAGGTGAGCAGATCGCCGGGTTGAAGCTCCATCGGCAACGGCAGAGCGTCGCCGAGCCCCGCGACTTCCAGCCGGGCTTCGCCCGTGGCCAGGCGCGTGCCCACCCCCGGAAGCGGCAAGGCGATGCGGCCCGGCGCTGGATCGATCGCCGCCGATTCGGATGTGGATTCGGATTTCGCGCCTGGACGCTGGACGACGTACTCCAGGTCAACCGCGGCAACCTCCTGATCGTCAGACGCCGTGACGTCGAGTGTGAGCACCCCGCTGATCGGGACCGGCCGGGGCTGGCCGGGTTCGAGGAACGCCTCGTCCGACTCGGGACCGAGGGTCACGACCGGAGGCGCGTCGAGGGGCTCGATCTCGATCGGGGGCAATGCCAATGCCGCGGAACGCTCGCGGTTGGAGCTGGTGAGAAGACGAGGGGTGAGGGATTTTCCAGGAAGCCAGGCGGCCAGCGCCGTCGACGCGGCCAGCGCCGCCAGGCCAACGGTCAAGCGCACAGCGCGGGGCGAACCGCGACCACCTGCGCCGGGTCGATGGTCGCGGCCTGCGCGGCGGCCTCGCCGACCAGGGCCGCGATCAGGCTGGGCGTCTCCGTGGGCATCGATCCCCGCGCCCGGGTCGAGCAGCGCCACCGCGGCCGACAGGCGCTCGTGCAGTTCCCGCCCCGGTTCGGAGCGCTCGACCAGGGCCGCGGCATCGATCGGGCGCGTCCGTAGGCGGCGCCACAACGCGCGGACGCGGATCAATCCCAGGACGACCATCGACAGACCGATGATCCAACCCGCGAGCCCGATCGACCGTTCGAACATCGAGCCGGCCATCTCGCGAACCAGCAAACCGAGTACGACAAGGGCCGACGCCGCCCACGCCAGCCGGGCCATTTCGTCAAGCAATGTTAATGCGATCAGACGAGTGCGCACCCGGCGGAGCAGGCGGTCGATCGGCTCGGGCAAGGGTTTGTGCATTTGTGGCGCGTTCTCCCGGGCCGATCAAGGCAGCCCCAGCCGCTTCCGCGCGACCCATTCGATTGTCAGCAGGGTGAGGAACAGGATGAGCGTGGCGGGCTGGTCCCATAAAACGATCATACGCGGCCCGGCGTTCGGTCGCGTCGGGAATCGAGCGCGGTCCCGGGATTGCGACGCGAGCAAGGCGAGCAGGCGGTCGAACTCGGTCTCGTCGACGACGGAGCCCCCGGTGGCGTCGGCCATTTGTTCGAGCGGGGCGCGCGCCGCGGCGAGCTCGACTCTTTCGGACCGCGCGGCCGACGGCTCGATCACCTCGAGCGCCGCGGGGCGGAGGGGTGAGGCGAGGCCCGTAACGTCGAGGTCGAGATGAACGGCGTAGAGGCCAGCGGACAATCGGGGGGCTTCGCCCTGATACGTCCGCGGGCGGCCGGCTACCGGCACGAGGGCGACTCGGGTCTCCGGTTTCATGCCGCGAGCATCAACAAGACGCGCATGAAGTGTTTTGGCATCCAAAAATCCGGGAGTGAAGACACGAGCCTGAAATGTCGCTGTCTCGCCGGTCGCGACTCTGCGGCGGAGGGGGCCGAATCGAATCTGGTCGTTGCCACCGGCGAGACGGTCCGTGGCGGCCGATCGGATGAGCTGGCCCCAGAACCGGTGATGCACGAGGTCGCCGGCGCGGAACCGCCACCGCCAGGTCTCGCCGGTGCCGACCCAGATCACACGCCCCAGGCCGAACGGCTGAGCGGCGATGAGGGGGGAATCCGAATCGGACGCCACGGTGGCCAGGACGGTCGCCCCCGGCTTGGCGCGGCCGGATAGCGCCCAGGGGAGCCGCGGCAGACCCGCCCAGGCCCGCCGGCTCGCGGCGGGGGTGTCGCCGAGCTGGAGCATAGGCCAGGTCGACGCCGCGCCCAGTGCCGATGGCGCGGGGACGACCGACAGGCCCGGCGGCAGGCTTGGGGCCGTCGGCTCCAGGCGGCCGGTCACGGGCTGCAAATCCAGCAACGGCAACAGGCGCGGGCCCTGGGATTGGCCGTCAGGACTCGCCCGCTTCGCGGCCCCGCGCTCAGGACGAGCGTCCCGCCCCGGTCGGCCACGAACGACGCGAGCCGCGCCCAGGCCGTCGACGACAGATCGACCGGCGCGACATCGCCCACGATGATCACGTCGTAGGCGTTCAGCGCCTCGGCGCCGGAAACCGTGGTCGGAAGCGTGTTGGGATAGGTCAAGCTTGTCATCGACTCGTTTGACGGCTGTTGAAAGACGACGGTATCGAGCCGGACCTGTCGGTCGCGGACGAGGGCGTCGTGGAGGTATCGGAACTCCCAGCGCGTGGTGCCGTCGACGAGCAGGACGCGGGCCTTATCGTCGTTGACCGCGACCGTGACGACGCCCCGGTCGTTGTCCGGCCGCGTATCGCCCGGCAAGGGGTCGAGCGCCAGGGTCAAGAGAACGGGACCGTTTCGGTCATGAGGTGTTGCCTCGAACGGAACCCGGAAGGTGACAGTCGGGAGCGAAGCGCGGTCGGGGCCGGTGGCCGGAACGACCTGGCTGAGCCGCAAGGGAGGATCACCCGGGCGCTCGAGTTCGAGGCGCACCGTCGTGGACCTGCCGGGATAGCCGTCAAGTTTCAGGCGGACCGTGACCTCGGCCACGTCGCCGGGAAAGACCGACTCGGGGGCCTCGATCGATTCGATCGCCGCATCGCGCGGGGGCCGCGTCGAGCCCACGAGCACCGCGTCGACCGGCACGCCCCGCGCCGCCAGGCCGTCGACCGGGTCCGAGTCCGGCGAGGGCGACGGCCCGTTCCGTCGACCGTCGCTCAGGACGACCACGGCCAGCACGTCGCCCCGATCGGTTTCATGGACCGCTTCGGTCAGCGCGGGGTTCCAGTCGGTCGTTGATCGGTCCATGCGGTTCGCGGAAAGGTCGTCTCGCGAGACACGACGGACCTGTCCCGCGAAGGCCAGGAGCGTCAACGGGTATCGCCCGGCCAGCCGATCGACCAGCCGTCGGGCGATCGCAAGCCGCGGCGACGGCGCAGCTCACGGCCGTCATCGACGGTCTCCATGCTCCCGGAAACATCGACCGCGACCACCAGGCGGCGCGGAACGGAGTCTGGCGAGGTCCGCGCGACGGTCGGCTCGAACAGGATCAGCACCAGCGCCAGCGCGGCGCCCAGGCGCATTGCCAGGAGCCCCAGACTGGCCCGTGTCGAGATCAGCCGGCGCTCGTCGCGATGGAGGATCAGCAGCAGGGCCAGCGCGGCCACCCCGGCGAGGAGCCAGAAGACCCCGAAGCGACCCCCGTTGAGCGTCAGGCGATAACCGTCGTGAAGATCAAAACTCATCGGTCGAGACCCCGGTCGCGGACCAGCCGGCGCGTCAGGTAAACCTCCAGGCAGAGGCCAGCAAGCGCGACCAGGATCAGTAAACGCCAGAACTCCCGAGAATTTTCTGGAACCTGTGAGTGTTCAGGTCCCGACCCGTGGTCGGTTGGAGCAGTCGCGATCTCGCGCTCGATTTGCGCGGGGTCGCGGACGAAGGACAACCCGGTTGCCAAACTCAGGCGCCGCGCCTCGGCCGGGTACAGGGGAGTCAGGTCGGACTCGACCAGCGCGTCGTCGGGATCGGCCGAGGCCGTGACCGGGACCACGTTTCCGTGATTCGATAGGTGTACGACCCACTCGAGGGCCATCGGGGCGAAGTCGGGGTTGATGGCGAGGGTTCCCGAACCGGCGTCAAGGCTCGTGGCCAGCAGCAGGACGCGCCCCTTCCCCAGCGTACGCTCGACAGTCCAGGGCCGGCCGTTGTCGAGCCGTCCCGTGACGATCGATCCAGTGCTGGCACCTGAACCGGCACGCGGGCTCAGGACCCGGTAGGCCGACACCTCCGCGCGTTCAAGCGAGGGGGGATTGCCGGTGCGGAAAGGCTCGAGTGCGGGGCCGACGAAGCTCGACGGCTCGGGGTGCGTCGGCTGTTTCTCGGTCGGGCCGAGCGCGGCAGGAAGCCAGCCCCGGCCGCGATCGAGCGAAGGCAACGTGTTCGGGCCCGGCAGGACGAGCAGGCCGCCCCCGCCTTCCACGTATTGTTTCAGCGCGTCGGCCTGGGCCGGATCGAGCCGATCGACCCCCGCCAGGATCACGACCCGGGCCGCGCTCAGGGCCGTCGCCACGACCTGCTCGGGGCCGATCCGCGTGAGCCGGACCTGTGACGGCGGCAGATCGTCGCCTGATCCAGATCCAGATCCAGATCCAGATCCAGAAGTGGGTGCGAGCGCCGCCCGGAGGAAATCGCCCGCGCCCTGAAACGCCCCCTCACCGGGGCGGCCCTCGATCAGCAGGACCGGCAACGGCGGGCTCACCACGACCTGAAGGGAGGCGCTGTCGTCGCCGGGCATGGCATCCGATTCGAAAGGCTGCTCACCACGGCCGATCTCCCGGACGAGCCCGACCGTTACCTCGTGCGCGCCGGGCGTGGCCAGAGCGGTCGGGAACGACAGAGGCACGCGGACCCCGGAGGCGGAGCCCAGGCCAGTCGCTTCGACCGTTCGCTCCAGGACCGTCCGGCCGTCAATCGAAAGCGCGACGCGACGAGGCGGTGCCGGGTCGCTCCCGGAACCGAAGTCGGCGATCGTGGTCGTGAACCGGATCGGCAGGCCGGGCACGACCAGGGTTCGGCCGACGAGCTTCAGCGCCCCAATCGCGGTGTTGTCGATGCGGGCGGAGCAGGGGGCGCCCCGCCCAGGTCGAGCGCCCAGAATCGGGCGTCCGGGCAACCTCGTCGCCGGCGCTCGGCCAGACGCTCCCACGCCCCCCGATCGTCCGGCCGCCAGGCGGCGCGCTGGCCGTCGCTGAGAATGATCACGTCCACATCCGCGTACTTGCCGCGATGCCCCGCACGCTCGATTCGCCCGAGCGCCTCGTCCAGGGCGGCCGGCAGGTCGCTCGTCGTGCGCGGCGGGGCGGGGATGTCGTCGCGTTCGAGATCATGGACATGAACCTCGTGATCGGAGGCCAGCAGCGTGACCGGCTCGCCCGGTTGTTGACGGGCCGCGAGCCGCCGGGCGATCTGCGACGCACGATGGCGCGGGGTCTCGCCCTCAAGGCCAACACACCTCCGGTCCATGCTCGCCGAACCGTCAACGATCACGATCAAGGCATGATCGCGCGACGTGCCCGCCTGACTTCGCGCCGAGTACGGACGGGCCAGTGCCAGGGCCATGATCGCGCAGAGCAGGACGCGGGTCAGGAGCAGGAGCCGGTCGTTCAGGTCGAGCCGACGACGCGCCCGGGGCGACAGTTCGAGGAACCGCATCGCGGCCCAGTCGATGACCGGCGTCCGGTGTCGCGCCAGGAGATGGATCACGACCGGCAAGGCCGCGCCGACCAGGCCGAGGAGCATCGCGGTGTGAACGAAGCCAGTACGCATGTTCATAAATTGCGTGAGCGGGCTCCCTGCTCCCGCCCCCTCCGACGCCCTCGGCGCACCGCCAGGTAGGCGAGCAAGGTTTGCTCGACCGGCTCGGCGGTCGAGGCCCGCTGGTAGTCGGCCCCGATCGCCTGGACTCGCTCGGTCAAGGTTTGCCGGAACGCTTCGAACCGTTCGAGATAGGCCGCGCGGAACGACAGCGAATCGACCCGCACGATCTCACCGGGCGCCTCAAGGCCGCGGAACCGCGCGGGGTGCCGAAACGGGAAGATCTCCTCCTCCGGGGCCAGCACATGAAAGAACAGGACCTCATGATGACGATGCCGGAGATGACGCAGCGCCGTGGTCAGCTCGTCGATCGGGTCGAGACCGTCGGACAGGACGACCACCAGCCCGCGACGCCTGACCCGATCGGCCAGGCCGTGCAGACGAACGGCCAGGGTCGGCCCGCTGTCGACCGGCTCGATCGCCTCGAGCGCCTTGCAGACGATCGCGAAGTGCCCCGGTGCCGAGCGTGGCGGAATCCAGCCGTCGAGCCGCCGCGGGGTGTCGATCAGGCCGACGGCGTCGCGCTGACGGATCGCCAGGTAGGCCAGCGCGGCCGACAGTCGTCGCGCGTGTTCGAGCTTCGAGACCGTGCTCGCGGCGTACGTCATACTGCGCGACGAATCGATCACAAGATAGATCTTGAGGTTGGTCTCTTCCTCATATTCCTTGACGAAGTAGCGGTCGGTCTTGCCGAAGGCGCGCCAGTCGATATGGCGGATCTCGTCGCCGGGCCCGTATTGCCTGTGCTCGGCGAACTCGACCGAGAACCCCTTGAACGGGCTGCGGTGCCGGCCCGCCATCACCCCCTCGACCACCAGCCGCGCGATCAGCTCGAGGCGGCCGAACCGCGTCAGGGCCTCGGGGTCGAGCATCTCGTGTTTGTTAATATTAATATCCATGAGGGTTCCGCCGATCAGGGACGCGATTCCTTGCCTTCCAGCGGTCGGGCCACGTCGCGGAGGAGATGCTCGATGACTTCCTCGGCATGGATACCCTCGGCCTCGGCGTGAAACGTGGTGACGATCCGGTGGCGGAGGACGGGACGGGCCATCTGGCGGATGTCGTCGATCGTGGCATGATAGCGTCCCGCAAGCGCGGCGCGCGCCTTGGCCGAGACGATCAGGCCCTGGCCGGCGCGGGCCCGCGCCCAGGCGACGGCACGCTGGACCAGGGGCGTGGCCTCGGGATGATCGGGGCGGGTGGCGCGCACCAGGTCGCGTGCGTAGAGAAAGACATGTTCGGGTACGGGTATCCGGCGGACCAGGTCCTGATACGGCCGGATCTGCTCGGCGTCGAGCAGGCGGGCCGGGGGCGGCACCTCGGCGCCGGTGGTCCGTCGAAGGATCTCGAGCTCCTCGGCGGCGGTCGGGTAGGGGACCCGGACGTTGAGCAAGAACCGATCAAGCTGGGCCTCGGGCAACGGATACGTCCCTTCCTGCTCGATCGGGTTCTGGGTGGCGAGCACGAAGAACGGGTCGGGCAGGGGATACGTGGTCCCGCCCGCGGTGACCTGCCGCTCCTGCATCGCCTCGAGCAGCGCGGCCTGGGTTTTGGGCGGGGTCCGGTTGATCTCATCGGCCAGGATCGTCTGGGCGAACAGCGGCCCCGCGATGAACGCGAATTTGCGATGGCCGGTCTCGGGATCGTCCTGGAGTACGTCGGTGCCGGTGATGTCCGACGGCATCATGTCCGGCGTGAACTGGATCCGACGGAACGACAGCCCGAGCAGCCGCGCCAGGGTGCTGACCAGCAGCGTCTTGGCCAGCCCCGGCACACCCACCAGCAAGACGTGGCCGCGGGCGAACAGGCCGATCAGCAGCTCATCAACCACCGCGTCCTGCCCGATCACGACCCTGGCGAGCCCGGTCTTGAGGTTCCGGTAACTGTCGGCCAGCCCCTCGATCGCGCGGGGGCCGTCGTCGTGCTCGGTGGGCATCGGGAGGATCTCGGATCGAGGGTTGAAATCGTGTCGGGTGGGCACCGTCCGCCATCGTCTTCCATGGGGCGGGCGGCGACGCTACGGTTTGGTGGGCGGTGTCCACCCTACAAGAGAGCGTACAAGGCGTTCACGGCCGGTCAAGGGTGGCGCGAAGGGAGATCGGGAGGCGATACCACGAACCGGTCGAGCTCGTCGCCGTCGGACGAAACCTGGCGGACGCTGAGGCGGTCGGGGGCGACGTCGACGACGGTCATCGAATGGATGTTCGAGACATAACGGGCGGTGAACGGCTGCCACGAGCGGGGGTCGTTGTTCTGCTCCTGACTGTAGAGCCGGGCGCCGCCGCCCCCCGAGACGATGTAGATCACGCCGTCGGGCCGGGTGTGTGTCCGGCCGTCGAACCCGCGATCAATCGTCCAGGCGCCGGGGACGTGGCCGTTGGGCCGCCTGGGAATTCGCCCCTGGGCGTCGCGCGGCGGCAAACCGCATGGGGTAAGTACGCTCGTAGTTGTGAATGTGTCCTGAAAAGACGAGATCGACGCCATGTTTCTCGAACAGGTCGACCAGTACTCGCGAGCGCTGCTCGTCGGCGTGGGCGCGCGACGAGTGGAACGGCGGATGGTGGAAGGCGACGAACCGCCAGGCGGCCTTGCGGGCGGTGTCGGAGCTGAGGTCGCGCTCGAGCCAGTCGCGCAGCGCGGGGTCGGTCCAGTCGGTGTAGGGGTTGGTGTCGAGCACGGTCCAGTGGACGCCGCCAATCTCGACGCTGTAATTGGCCATCTGGGGATAGGTGTCTTTGGCGCGGGCGAGGAATGCCCGCTGTCGGGCGTTCGACCCCAGAAGTACGGGCGACCCGGCCGCTCCCGGATGGGTCAGCGGTCCGTTCAGGGGCAGCGACCATAACAGGAAATACGCCAGGCCGTCGGGACACCGGTCGAGGTCGCGCTCGATCAGGTCGTGGTTCCCCGCCGCCGCCAGTACCAGCGTCGAGCGGAGCAACGGCGCGCCCGCGCTGGCCGCGGCGCGGTCGCTGTTATATACCGGAAAAAACTTGCGCAGGTAGTCCGAGAACGAGCCCTTGTAGTAGACCAGGTCACCGGCGATGAATACGAAGTCGGGCCGGGCCTCGAACGCCTGGAACGCGATCTTGCGCTGTGCCCAGGTGTCGGCCCCGCCATCGCCGAAGAGGACGAACCGGTGAGCCTGAGGCGCCGGTCCCCGGGGCGGAATGTGCGCCCGTGCGCTGAAGACCGGTTTTCCCTCCCGAGCGACCCGGTATTCGAACGTACCGGCCGAGAGGGCCGACGCCGGCACAACGCCCCGGTACTGGCGACGCGGGGCGACCAGCTCGACCTCGAGCCGTTTCGGGACGATCGTACCGGCCGTTTGCCAGCCGGAGCCTGACGCGGGGGTGGATGCGGAAGAGGAATCCGTTGCCGACGGGCGGGCCTCCAGCGTCCAACGCTCGTCGCGGTCGTACCCTTGCCAGTGGATCTCGACCGTTTCCAGGCTGGCGCCCGGCCCCCATTGCAGGTACGGCTTGACCAGGAAGTCGCCGTCAGCCGACGGCTCCGCGCTGGCGAAGGGTAGCAACGACAGCGGCAGCGCGTCCCATCCCCATCCCCAGACCGCGACCGTCCCCAGCCCGGCGACCAGGACCGGCGAGAGAATCAGCGTCAGCGCCAGCTTCCGCCGTCGCCCTTGACGATCACGACGAGCCTCCTTCTCCATCAGGCCGGTCCCTCTGCGTGCTCCGCGCTCGTTTCATGGTCGAGGCGGAAGTGGAAGAGAAGACGGAATTTCCGGATTCCCGGAACTCCGCCCGAACCCCTATCTGTCGTATCAGACCGACCCGGTTTCGACAACCGACGTTTGGGCCGCCAGGGTGCTGGCGTGCGATTTGCAAGAAGCGTGGAGATTCGGATTCGAGACGTTAACTCGGGTGTGTGGCGATTCGAGACAGCCCCGGCCATCGCGCGATGAGAGTAAGATGAGATGACACAGGAGAAAATCAGAATCATGCACGGCTGCATCAACGATCACCACGACCGGCCGCTTATGGGATACGGGCTACGCCTGGTGTTCTGGGGGACGTTGTTCGCCCTGGCCTCCAGCGGCGCGGAGGCGCTGGCGCAGACTCCGATCCCGATTCCGGGTCTTCCGGGCGCGCCAAGACGGCGGCGCCGGTGGCCAAGGAGCAGGACAAGAACAAGCCGGCCGCGGCGCCGACGAAGGACAATCCCGAGGCCACGGTGGCGACCGCGTCGGGACCGATCCGAATCGACCGGCCGGTGGACGACACCGCCGTTCAGCGCACGCTCAACCATCTCTTGCCTCAGTATCCGGGGGTCCGATCGGCCGATGTGACGGTCAGCGACGGGGTGGTCACCCTCGAAGGGCAGATCCAGAACGACGACATCCGCGACGAGGTGACCCAGTTCACCCGCCGGGTCGAGGGGGTCCGCCTCGTCCTGAACCGGATGAAGACCGACGAGCAGGTCCTGACCGCCAGCCAGCTTGCCTGGAACGTGCTGCTCGGCCTGGGCTATGAAATCCAGCGGAAATGGCTCCTGGTGCTGATCGCGCTGGGGATCGTCCTCCTGGTCACACTCCTGGCCCGCCTCTTCGGAGCCCACGGCGAGACCTTGCTGACGCCGTTCATCCCCAACCCGATCCTCCGATCGGTGGTCGGGTCGCTGGTCAGCTCGCTTCTGGTTGTCGGCGGGGTGCTCGTGGCGCTCTCGGTGCTCGACCTGACGAAGGCGGTGCTTTCGATCCTGGGCGTGGCCAGCATCGTCGGCCTGGCCATCGGCTTCGCCTTCCGCGACATCACCGAGAACTTCATCGCGTCGGTCCTGCTGGGCGTGCGCCGGCCGTTCCGGATTGGCGACTACATCACAGTGGCGAGCTACTCGGGAGTGGTCGCGACCCTGAACACGCGGGCGACCGTGCTGGTGACGCTCGAAGGCAACCACGTGCGCATCCCCAACAACGTGATCTACAAGGAGATCATGGTCAACTCGTCGGCCTCGTCGAGCACCCGGGGCAACTTCGACGTGTTGATTCCCTACGAGGTCTCGACCGCCACGGCGCTCGACGCGATGACGACGGCCTTGCGACAGCAGGAAGGGATCTTGCCCGACCCGTCGCCGCGCGCGCTGGTCGATGGGCTCGACACCAACGGGGTCCGTCTGCGAGCGTACTTCTGGATGCCGACACAGGGGATCGACGGGTTCAAGCTGGTCTCGGACGTGAAGCTGCGCGTCAAGGTCGCGCTCCAGCAGGCGGGAATCGCGCCGCCGCCGTCGCGGACACTGCTCTCGGTGGCGGGCGAGATCCCGGTGAGTGTGTCGCAGACCGAGTGCGAGCGGCCCGACGTGGCGGCGCCCGCCGGCACGATGATCACTGTCCAGCAAGCCGCCGCCAACCTCCGCCGCGACACCCGCGCCGCCGCCGCCGCCAACAACGGCTCCGCGGCCGACGGTGACGACCACAACCCCATCGAGCACGCGCTCAGCCAGGGCGAAAGCCACGTCAGCGACGAAGGGGCCAACCTGCTCGAGGTGGGCAAGGCGGAGGGATGATTCCGGATTCGTTTCCGGAACCTCCCCTGGTTGCCCTGGAGCCTTGCGCGGAGCGCGCCGACGGAGCCGGCCAGAAGGTCGAGCTTCACTGCGCAAGTGATCACTCCAACACTCAGGTTTCGTTTCCACTGGGAGAACTCGGCGCCCGGGATTGTGCAGTCTCCGCGGATGCGGATCGAGCCCGCGCTCCTGGCCGCCCGCGCGGGATCGGCGAGAACTTCGGCGTGGAGGAAGAGGTCAAGATCGTTCGTCGCGGGGCTCCAGGAGTCGTTCGAAGGTCGAGGAGGCTCGTCATCCGAGAAAGCGTGACCCGTGGCCGGGGGCTGGTGCGGCGAGCGGGTTCAAGTAAACCGCTCACGCGGCAGAGCAGGATGACACGCCACTCCCTCGTCCACGGCGAGGTGGGACGATCTTTTCTCATCAGTCGATCGACGAGATACGTTGTCCGCGTGGTTTGGAGCCTGATCAACTGGGATTGGCGCGGAAGCGGTCTCTGGATCACTGGACGTTCCGAGCTAAGCGATGGCCGTGGGAACGCGCCACTTGATCATCACGACCTTCAAGGCGTCGTTCACGACCAGGCACGAGACCATGGCATAGGCGAAAATCGCGAGCATCTGCGACCAGGGCAACGGCGAAAGTCCCGGAAGACCCACGCGCGTCTGGACGTTGCCCGCGAGCGCATCCGTCACGAGGGCGGCCGTGAGGGCCTTGCTAGTACTACAGTTGTAGATCATCCGTTCAGTCTGCCGAAACCACGGGAAAAACGGCCGAGCTCGACAGTGCGGTAAATTGCGGACCCTGGGAATTCAGGGTTTTTCCCGCGGTGAACGGATGATCTACAACTGTAGTACTAGGCATCGTCGACCAGAACGTGCGACGCTCGTGCGCGGACACCACGGAGAACACGGCAAAGGCCTGCCTCCGTGCGAGGACCGTCCTTCCACGATCGAACCCGTTTCGATCGGGCTCCATGCGCGCGACATCTTAGTGTGCGTCGATTTCACGGCTAGGCCATTTACCGGCCGCGCGTTCGGAAAAAGAACCGGTCGAGCCTCCGCCCCATCCCTGTATTCCTCGCTGGCGTCCGGCCTTAGCAGATCATACAACGACACCAATCCGATCAAGGCTGGGGTGCCCGTCTCGGAGCCGCGTGCCACCGCCAGCGTCCGGTAGCCCTTCGCGGCCGAGCGCGCTGACGCGCGCCTCCAGCGACTCGATGGCAGGGGGCTGGAGCCCGCAGGTCTCGGCGATGGTGCGGACGGCACCTTTCACCACGCGCAGGCGCTGCCCGTTCTGCTCGACGACGGCTTCCGTCCGCCGGTTTTTCGCATCGAACGGCGAGAAGGAGACGAGCGCGATCCTGGGAAGGTTGTCGAAGACGTGTTGTTTCCTGGCCGCGGCCAGGAACGCGAGGTCGATCGGATCCTGGTTGGCTTCCTGCGGCGCGAGTGCGCCAGCAAACAGCACCTCGGCTTCCGTCGCGTGCTCCAACGGAATCACGCCTGTGACGGCCAACTGGTTCATCGTGATCGTGCCGGTCTTGTCCACGCAGAGGACGACCATCGTCGCCGCATCCTCCGCGGCGCTAAGGCGGGTGACCAGCACGCCGCGCCTGGCCAGATCCCTGGACCCGACAGCCATGCTGATCGTGAACATGACGGGTAGGGCGACGGGCACCGCGACTCATTAACAGCACGAGTATGAGGGAAACCATCGGCAGGAGCGGTTCGCCCCGGATTAGCGCGAGGATGACGACCACGCCCAGCAGCGAGCCGACGATCACAAAGAGCCATCGGACGACCTTGGTCACCACGGCCTCGATGTGGAGCTTGGGTCGTGCCTGCTGGACGAGCTCCGTGGTGCGGCCGAAATAGGTCTTCGCCCCGGTCAGCATGACCACGCCATTGCCCTCGCCGCGGCGGGCGACTGAACCTGACGAAAGCACTTCGCCAGGCGCCTTGTCCGCGTCCTTCGATTCGCCCGTGAGCGCTGACTGGTCCACGGTCAACGCTCCCGTGAGGAGCTTCACGTCGGCCGGGATGATATCACCGGGTCGAACGCGGACAATGGCGCCGGGGACGAGCTCTCGGGCGGGAATGATCGGCCAGCTCGAATCGCGCCGGACGCGCGCACTGACCTGCAACCGTCGCCGCAGTGCCTCAACGACACCGGCGGCTCGGCGCTCCTGCACGTAGCTCAACACGGCGTTGATCACCAGCAACGCACTGACCACAACGAGGTCCGAATATTTTCCAAGCACGGCGGACAGAACCATGATCAGTTCGAGCATCCAGGCCGAGATGCCTCAGAATTTCCACACGAATTTGAGGACCGGGTGCCCTTTTTTCTCGGCCACTTCGTTGTAGCCGTGCGCTTCGCGGCGAATGTCTACCTCAGCGTTCGTGAGTCCGATGTCGGGGTTGGCCTGGAGCGCCTCGAGCGAATCGGGAACCGACGCAGAGGCGATGTCCGGGGGCCTGGCGGCTCGCTGGCTTCGAGGGCGTGGCCTTGGCTTCGGACGGACTTGCGACTGTTTGCATGGCGATTCGAATCCATCGCGCTCACGGGATATGATTCGCGATCTCCCCACTCCTCGCCGGTTCCGCATGGACTTCCAGGCCCACGGCGATCGATCCATTGTAGCGGACCATCACGCGATCGTCGGGAGTCAGGCTCTGGTCGATCTCGGCGCTGCTGCCGTTGTCCACGACCAGGCGGACCGTCTGGCGGCAGACCCTGCCGAGTAGATCGAGCCTCCGGCGTCGAAGGCGAACTCCAGGTCGTCGAACCGGTGATCCTTCGCCAGCCCAACGCGCGGCAGCGAGACGTTCTGCTGGGAGTAGCGGCCCCGTTCCGGGGTGAGCTGGACCCGCACGATCGCGTCCATCGGGCCGGCGTTGGGCGTGAAGGCGGCCGACCAGTCGGGCGTGACCCCGATCTCGGTGATGGAGAGCTGGAGATCCTTTGGGTCGATCGCCTTCTTCAGGAAGCCCTCAACCTCGGCCAGTTTCTGCTCGGTCCGCTCGATCCGGCGCGCCGCTCGGAGCGCGGACGGTCATCTCGTAGGCCCCCGAGTCGACGTCGGGGTAGAAGTCGCGGCGCAAGGACGGGTAGATCAGGACCAGCGAGCCGGCCAGCAGGCTGACGGCCGTCAGGACGGCGGCGAAGTCGGTGTCGCCCAGCTTGATGTCGCCGGTCGGTAGAAAAACGTTGTCGTGATCCATCGTCTTCATGACGTCCAGCGGCGAGAGCCTCCGCGCCTGCATCCGCTGCTGGTCGAGGTAGAGCATCACGGCGCGGACCTTGCCCCCCTAGACGACCGGCCCGTTCGCCCCCTTGATCGCCATGATGAAGTTGCGAATCTCGTATCGTCCCACCTCGTAGAGGACCGACTCGTTGTTCGACGGCTTGGCGCTGTCGACGGCCACCAGGCAGGCCGGTGTCGTGGCGGTCGGGTCGAAGGGCAGGACCACGGGCGGCAGCGTGCCGGGCGGCAGGTTGGGGATCGAGCCCAGCGCCAGGGAATTGACCTGGGTCGACGCCCCGTTGGGATCGACGTCGTCCTCGAAATAGTTGCGGACGATGCTCACTCCGATGATCGACCGCGACTCCTGCCGCCTGGTCCCCGACGCCTGGCCCACCCACCGCTCCATCCGGTTGGTGATGTCGTTGGCGATGCCATCGGCCGGCATCCCACCGTAAAACGTGAAGGCTTGAACCGCCGGACTCTTGAAAACCGGCAAGATATCGATCGGGATCGACCGGACCGCGAGGATCCCCAGAACCGCGATCGTGAGGGCCATCACCGTGACCGTGTACGGATTCTTCAGAGATGCTTTGATCAGGCCGTTCATGATTCCGCGATCCTCCGAGAGGGAAAGTCGCAAGCGATCTTACACCGGACTGCCTCACGGTTACGGGATCAGGCTCGGTCGCCGTCGGTCGACGGCAGAATCCACAGCGGGCGGTGGATCAACCAAGGATATCCATCGAATACAGGGGTGAACGGACTCTCCTTCGTCAAGGGCTCTTCGACGCGATGAGAACGACTCAGGCATCAGGAATCACGTGGTGAACATCATTCCAGAGGAGGATAGCCGGGTCGTCGAGGGTATGCTCGTAGCCCACGATGCTCACGGATGCGGTACTGAGCAGGAAGTGTCGCGCGTCTTCCGTGGAAAGTCCCATCCAGCGCGCGGCGAGGACGCGGGAGAAATGGCCGTGGCCGATGACAAGGATGCGACCTCGATCTGCCCGTAGACGGTCGATCACGCGGTCGGCGCGGGCACCGATCGACGCGAGCGACTCCCCCCCCGGACAGCCGTCACGGAAGAGATACCAGCCGGACCGTTCACGGCGGATCTCGGAGGTGAGCCGGCCTTCATAATCGCCATAGTCCCACTCAGCGAGTTCCGGGATGACCTGGGCAACGGCCGCGAAGCCCGCCAGCTCGCAAGTCCGCCGCGCCCGCTGGAGCGGGCTGACCAGAACCTCTGTGAACGTGATCCCTTCAAGACGGCCGCGCAACCTCCGGGCGTTCTCCTCGCCGCGCTCGGTCAGGGGGATATCGGTCCGTCCGGTGTGCCGGCCTGACAGCGACCACGCCGTCTCGCCGTGACGGGCCAGGTAGACCTCGGGGAGTGATCCGCTCATCCTGTATCCTCGATCGCGTCGGGAACTGGTCCGTCGGGCAAGCTCCGTTGATCACATCGCCGCCGCGGCGCAGTATTCGCCACGACGAGCCGCACGATTACACTTCGCTCGATAATAGAGCGCTTGCTGTGCCTCGAAAACACGGGCCTCCATCCCTTGCCAGATCTCCAACGCCGGCTGCTGGATGGCGCGGGCAAAGGAAAACGCCAGCGCCCAGGGCAATCGCGCCTTGAATCTCACATTGATGGCATTCAAACGAGTCGATGCCAGTTCCGCGGATTGGCCGCCCGACAGGAACGCAATCCCCGGTACCGCCGCGGGGACGGCGCGAGCGAGACACATCACGGTGGCGTCGGCCACCTCGTCCACCGCAGCTTGCTGGGGACAGGTTGAGCCCGGAAGCACCATGTTGGGTTTCAGGATCATCCCCTCCAGCATCACTCGCTGGGTATAAAGCTGGTCAAAAACCGTGCGCAGGGTTTGCTCGGTGACCTTGCGGCACACCTCCAGGCTATGCGCGCCGTCCATGAGCACTTCCGGCTCGACCACGGGGACCAGATCGGCCTCCTGACACAACGCGGCATAGCGCGCCAGCGCGTGGGCGTTGGCCTCGATACAGCCTCGGCTGGGAATGTCGTCGCCGAGAGCGATGACCGCGCGCCATTTGGCGAAGCGGGCGCCCATTTGCGAGTATTCGGCCAGCCGGTTGCGAAGTCCGTCCAGGCCTTCGGTGATTTTCTCTCCGGGATGACCGGCCATGTCCTTGGCGCCGGTGTCAACCTTGATGCCAGGGATGATTCCCGCGTCGTTGATGACGTTGATCAGGAGAGTGCCATCGTTCTTCCGCTGGCGAATCGTCTCGTCGTAGAGGATCGCGCCACTGATGCACTCGCCGAGTCGGGGCGTTGTCACGATCAACTCGCGATAGGCGCGCCGGGCCGCCTCGGTCTGGGGAATCCCCAATCTGGCGAATCGTTTGTTGCAGGTCGGGGTGCTTTCATCCATCGCCAGCAAGCCCTTGTCGTCGGCGACGAGCGTCCTCGCTGTTCGTATCAGCAGTGGGTCATTCATCTGGTGTTGTCCCACCGGCAAGTTCGGGCACGAACCGGCCGCGCTCGTCGAAGAGTTCTTCCGGATTGTAACTTCTCATCAAGCTCTCGAGCTGTTCGAGATGCTCGGGAGGGGTCGTCGAGGACACGGAGAGCGGTACCTGGTGAGCGCGGAACGTGCCCTCGACCGGCAGGCCATCGATGAACTTCGGCCCGGTCCAGCCCTTGAGCGATCGGAGGACGATCATCGGCCAGCGCGGCGCGCGGCATCGCCCTGGATGCGGGCGTTGTACTGGATTTGCTGGATATGATCCACCACCTGGTCGAGGGTGTCGGCCATCACCCGATGCATCTTCTCCGGCTCGTCGCCCTCGACAAAGTAAGGCGTCCAGCCGTAACCGAGGAACTGGTGCTCCAGCTCCTCGTGGGTGATCCGCGCCAGGACCGTTGGGTTGGAGATCTTGTAGCCGTTGAGGTGCAAGATCGGCAGCACCACGCCATCGCTGACCGGGTCGAGGAACTTGTTGGAATGCCAGGCGGTGGCCAGCGGGCCGGTCTCGGCTTCGCCGTCGCCGACGACGCAGGCGACGATCAGGTCCGGATTGTCGAACGCGGCGCCGAAGGCATGGCTGATCGAATAGCCCAGCTCGCCACCTTCATGGATCGACCCAGGTGTCTGCGGTGAAACGTGGCTGGAAATCCCTCCAGGGAAGGAGAACTGCTTGAACAGCTTCCTCAGCCCACTCTCATCCTGGCTGATGTTCGGATAGACCTCGCTGTAGGTGCCCTCGAAGTAGACGTTGCCCACCACCGCCGGTGCGCCGTGCCCGGGACCGGAGATGTAGATCATGTTCAGGTCATACTGTTTGATGACCCGGTTCAGGTGCGCGTAAATGAAGTTCTGTCCCGGAGTCGTGCCCCAGTGACCGAGTAACAGTTGCTTCACATGCTCCAGCTTCGGAGGCTCTCGAAGCAGTGGGTTGTCGCAGAGATAGATCTGGCCGACGGCCAGGTAATTCGCGGCCCGCCAGTAGGCGTTAATCTTGCTGAGATGTTCCGGATCGAGGGAAACGTTCTTGTTTTCGACTTCTACGTTCGACATCGGCTGCCTCCTTCATCAGGTTCGATCGATCTGTATTCGAAGATGACGTGATGTCATGAAACCTGGGCCGTGGGACGAGCCGTGGCCCTGGCGATGATCAATTCTTCGTCGGTACGGATGACCCGGACCTTGACCGGTCCCTGGTCGGTCGAGATCAGGAGGCCGCTGGATGCGTTTCGAGCCTCGTCCAGCTCGATCCCGAGGAATTCCAGGCCGGCGCAGATCCGACGGCGGATCTCGGGGGCGTTTTCATTGCGACCGCCGCCGGCATGGGCCGTCGCCCACCGGGCATCCTTCAGCCCGATCCGATCGAACTGGCCGGACAGGAGCCACGCGGACGGATCGATCCGTTCAAAGAGCGCGAACTTGAGGCTCGAAGATCCCCCGTTGATCGTCAGGATGCGGGAACGTCCCCGGCCCTCGACCCCAGCGGTCCTGGTTCTGAAATCAGCGGGGACTTTTGGATCGCGAGGTTGTACTTTGGCCACGGTCTTGCATTTATCGTAATGTGATAATTTGCAGATTGTTTGAGAATCAGCGCGTTTTTACTTTGGACGAAGATTCGTAGCTGGAGAGAACGTCGAATAATTCCTCATCAATGGAAGTTTGGCGCAGGCGGCGGAACGTCTGATTCAGGTCGGCCGTCAGGTCGTCGATGTTTTTCTCCGCTCGTTGCATGGCGGCCAGGCGGCTCGCATTTTCGGCGGCCAACGACTCGGCGCAAGCCTTGAACAGAGAGACAAAAAGATACTCCCGGACGAGTGCCTCGAGTGTCCGCTCATGGTCACCGATGACCTCGGGCAGGTTTTTGGTCGGCCAGGGGAGTTGGGACAGCTTGAGTGCCCATGTTTCATCGAGGGGCAGCAATCGTTGACTGACGGGTTCATAACTCGCCCCGGCGCTGGGGCGGTTGTGGAAGAGGTAAAGTTGAACGATCTCGCCCTCGCCGTGATGCGCTTCACTTTCCAAGAGAATCTGCCCGACGAGCGGCGTGATGGCGTTGACGGAAGTCGGAACGGCGAATAGTCCAACCGGCGGGAGACCGGCATCCGCCAGCCGCGATTGAACACGCTCGCCGACAGTCCAGACTTTCTTCTCGCCTGGAAATGGATCGAGCGCCCTGGCGACAAAATCTGCCAGCATATCATTGAACTGGCCGACCAGCCCCTGATCCGAGCCGAAGACGATGGCGGTCACCGGCTTCGCACCCACGCCTGGCCGCCCAGCTTGCTCGGTGGTGGCCCCCGCCCGCTTCCTCAAGCTGACAACCAAGCCCAGCTCCACGGTGCGATCGTAGTCCGCTAGCGCTCGCACCGACTTCTCATATTGTCCGATGCTTGAGGCGGCCATCGCCTTCATTGAGCGGACCACCGATTTCAGGTCTCCCGCTCCGCTGATTTTGCGGCGAAGGCTTGCCAGTGTATCGCTCATGGCCGCTTCTTGGGTTCGGGAATCGGCTGTGGCTGGAAAGCGCGATCGCCTTTCCGACGATTTGCAGAATTGCTTTGCGGTCCTCGTCGCTCAATGGATCGTTTGATGAAAAGCGCTGGCGGATCTCGCCCGGAACGTCCGCTACTGCCTTTCTCAGAGCTTGCTCGGCATCCCGCACCTTGCCAATCGGCACGCTGTCGAGCACACCGCCGGTCAGCGCCACGAGGATGACAATTTGTTCCAGGACGGACGCCGGTTCGAGCTCCGGTTGTTTGAGCACGGCCCGAATTCGCTGGCCATGGTCGATAACCTTGCGGGTGTGATCATCAAGCCGTGTGCCGAACTTGGCGAAGGATTCCAGCTCGGTAAACTGCGCGTACGCGAGCTTGAGATCGCCCGCCACGGCTCGGTAGGCCGCCCGTTGCGCCTTACCACCGACGCGCGAAACGGACCTGCCGACATCGACGGCCGGAAGAACGCCCAGCTCGAACAGTGTCGGCGAAAGGTAAATCTGGCCGTCCGTAATGGAAATGAGATTCGTCGGAATGTACGCGGAGATGTTCTGCGCCTCGGTCTCGATGATGGGCAGAGCGGTGAGCGAGCCGCCATGAAGGTCGTCGCGAAGATGCGTGGCGCGCTCCAGCAGCCGCGAGTGGATGTAAAAGATATCGCCGGGAAACGCTTCACGACCGGGTGGGCGGCGGAGCAGCAAGGAAAGCTCGCGATAGGCACGCGCGTGGTGGGTGAGGTCGTCGTAAACAATGAGCACGTCACGGCCCGCTTCCATGAAATGCTCCGCGATGCTGGTCGCGGCGTAAGGGGCGATGTAGGCGAGTCCGGGCGGGTCATTGCCTTCGGTCACGACGACGACGGTATAATCCAATGCGCCTTTTTCGCGGAGGTTGGCGACGACCTTGGCGACGGCGGACGCACGCTGGCCGATGGCGCAATAGACGCAGAGCACATCCTGGTCGCGCTGGTTCAGAATGGTGTCGATCGCGATGGCGGACTTGCCGGTTTGCCGGTCGCCGAGGATCAGCTCGCGCTGGCCGCGGCCGATCGGAATGAGCGCATCGATGACGAAGAGACCGGTCTGCAGCGGCACGGAGACAAGGGCACGGTCCATGATCGGCGGGGCGGGGCGTTCGATGGGCAAACGCTGGGTGGAGGCGACCGGCCCTTTGCCATCAAGGGGCCCTCCCAACGGGTCGATGACGCGCCCGATCAACCCATCGCCCACCGGCACGTCCATCACACGACCCGTACGCTCGACCTCTTCGCCCGCATGCAAATGCTCGCATTCTCCGAGAAGCACGACGCCGATTTCGTCTGAATCGACGTTGAACGCGATGCCGTACAGACCACCGGGAAACTTCACCAACTCATCAAAGCCAACACCCGGAAGGCCCGATACCGTGGCGATGCCGATGGAGACGCTCGTGATCGTGCCCACCTCACGCGGCGTCAGTTGCGGCGTGAATGCGTCCAACGTCCGGCTGATACCCGCGAACGCTTGGTCGAAGGCGTCATGAAGGCAATCAGGCAGGTCGTTCATTGAGTACCCTTTGGAGACGAGGACACCGCTTCAAGCCCGGCCTTGGCTTCCCCGTTGGGCTCAGGCTTGGCCTCAGTCCTTGGCTCAGGCTTGGCCTCGACCTTTGGCACAGGCCTGGCCTTTGCGTCCGGCTTGGTTTCGGGCTGGGCATGCTCGTACAGAAGATCGCCGGTGCTCTTTTCCAGCGCTTTGAGATAATCCGCGATGCTCCAGGCCACTTTCTGTCCATTGGTGGAGACTTCGATGCCGCTGACCAGCTCCGGCGCGGTCTCGAACTGGACCTGAGCGTCCGGGGCGAACGTTTCCTTCACCGCACTTTCGATCGCGGTCCGTTGTGCTGGCGGCAGATCGAACGCGCTGTGCACACTCACCGTGTGGTTCGACGTCTTGAAGGCAGTCGCCAACTGCTGCTTGGCCGCGCCGTCGAGCGCGCGCATGCGCCGGACCAATACGTCGCCCATGCGTTCCTCCAGGCTGCTGGTCGCGAGGTCGGCCAGCGTCTTGCGCGTGATGGCAAAGACTTCCTTCTGGGTCCGGTGGATGATTTCTTGACTCAGGTGACGTTGTTCGTTTCGCAACGCGTCCTGACGCTTGGCACGCAACGCGTCGGCATCCTTTCGAGCCTCGTCGAGCAGCCGCTGGCGTTCGGCGTTGGCCTCGTCCGCGGCTTTTTTCAAGAGAGCCGCATGCTCCTGGTCGAAAGTCTCGTTCTTGTGTTGAAAGTCGTCACGTTCCTTCTGCGCTTCCGCCTTTTTCGCCTCGGCCTCCGCGAGCTGGGTGGCGATCCCTTTCTCGCGTTCGTCGATGGCGTGGAGGATGGGTTTGTAAAGGAATCGCCTCAACAACCACACCAGGATGAGGAAGTTGATTGCCTGGGCGACGACGGTGAACCCGTTGATCAGCATGGCTCACTTTCCTGTGGCATGGTCGATAACGTGGTTCCAGAACGGGTTGGCGAAGATCAGAATCATCGACACCACGAGACAGTAAATGGCAATGGACTCGATCATCGCCAGGCCCACGAACAAGGTTCGTGTGATGGTCTTCGCGGCGTCGGGTTGCTGTGCCAGCGAGCTCAAGGCGTTCTCGACCGCCCGCCCTTCGCTGAGCGCGGGGGCGATGCTTCCCAGTCCGATCGTGATGCCGGCGGTAATGATCGAACAGATCGCGATCATCGTCATGCTATCCATGGAGTCCCCTTCGTTGCTGGCGGTCTAATCTCAATCCTCGCGGGTTCGCGTGGCGGCCGCGATGTAAACCGTGGCGAGGATACTGAAAATGTAAGCCTGCACCATGCCGGTCAAGAGACCGAGCAGGTCCATGAAGATCGGGAAAATGAGGGGGGTGATCGTCAGCAAGATGCCAACGATCATCGTCCCGCTCATGATGTTGCCGAACAGACGGATGGCGAGGGCACACGTGCGCGAGAGCTCGCTGATGATGTTAAACGGAAGCATGATGAACGTCGGCTTCAGGTAGCTCTTGAGGTAACCCCCCCATCCTTGTTGCTCGATGCCGAAGAACGGCACGGCGACAAACACGGAGAGCGCCAGCGCCGACGTGGTCGAGAGTGAGCCCGTCGGTGCGTCGTACCCGGGGATGATCGCACAGAGGTTGGCCACCGCGATGAACAGAAACAAGGTGCCGATAAAGCCGATGTACTTCTCCGGATGATGCAAGCCCACTTCTTTAATCTGTTCTTGAATCGTGGTGACCACGATTTCAAGGAAGCCTTGCCAGCGCGAGATGTGCACTTCGGTCGCGAGCTTGCGCGTGATCAGCATCGCCCCAATGGTCATCACGAACATCAGTACCCAGGTCGTGACGATCGTGCTATTGAGCTCGACAAAGCCGTACCGCCAGAAAACCAGCTCATCGGGAGTAAGGCGCACTGCCGGTCACCTCTTCCTGTTGGGCCGGCTCTTCGGCCGGTTCCTGGGTGAGCCGTTTCACGACGATGATACGCGCGATCATAAATCCAAAAATGCACATGACGAGCCGCGACCAATGGCTCTGTGCAACAAAATAGAATCCGGTTAGAATCGCACCGGTTCGCAGCAGCAGGCTGACAAGAAACCAGAGCGCCGGTCTCTCGGACGAAACACCCTTCCGGACCGTCCACCAAAGGCCGCCGAAGAAAAACGCACCGAGCCATAGTCCGGCAACCAGCGCCAAAGCAAGAGCCGGGATGTCACTCATCCAGATCCTCCTGCATTTCCTTGTATTCCGAGTCGACCCAATGCCAGGCATTGAAACAGCCGATGATCAAACCCATGAGAAGCAGCATCAGCGTCCATGAATACTGACTCGGGTAATGCCTGTCCAACCAGATACCGACTGCCGCTCCGAGCAGGGCCGGAACCGTCACGGACCAGCCGATCAACCCGGACATGCCCAGGCCAAACCAGACGCTCTTCGCGGCTCCGCGCTGCGCCTTCAGCTTGCGTTCCGCCTGTGCCCCAACCTGTCGGCTGAAGACGGTCTCCTTGTTCGCGGCCTTCGCTCTATCCTCTTCGTTCATGTTGAAATTCCATGAAGCGGCGGATGAATCCGCTCTCCATCTTCGCCAGCACCAAGCGAACGCTCTTCTCCTGCTCGTCCACGTTGAGAAACTCCCGCTTCACCGCCTCGTGGAGCTTGTCGAGGTCCGTCCCGCCGATCGCATTACGCACCGAGACCAGAACATCCATGCCCGTCTTGACCATTACCCCTTGATCGACGGCCAGATAAACCTCATCTCCCGCCTCCGTTTCGTAGGTCAGAATCCCTGGGGTCAGGGCCGCCGCGCAATCCAGTCGGTGCGGCAAGAGTCCCAGGGAACCCTGAAGAGTCTGGGCCACGATCCGTTTCACGCCCTTCTTCTCGACGAAGATCTGGAAGGGCAGGAGGACTTTAAGATGAATGGGCTTTGGCTCCCTGTTTGACCGTGGGTTTGGGTTTCGCGGCCTCCTGGGGTTTCACTTGCCCGTTGGGTTTGGGACCGGGATCGGCAGGACTTGCAGGCGTTGCGGCCTTCGCTTTTTCCTTGGCCTCGTCGATCGACCCGATCATGTAAAAGGCGCTCTCTGGATAGTCCTTGAACTCATCGGTCAGGATCCGCTCACAACCATCGATCGCGTCCTTCAGGCTGACGTCCTTTCCCTTGATGCCACTGAATTGCTCGGTCGCGAAAAATGGCTGAGTCAGAAATCGCTCCAGCCTGCGGGCGCGACCGACCACGTTACGGTCATCCGGGGAGAGTTGCTCCATCCCGAGCATGGCAATGATGTCCTTGAGCTCCTCGTATTGCGCCAGCGTCTTCCGGATTTCCTGCGCCAGGAGGTAATGCCGCTCACCGATGATGGTCGGCGTGGCCATCTTGGAGTTGGATTGCAGCAGGTCGATGGCCGGGTACAGCCCCTCGCTCGACCGCTTGCGGGAGAGAACGATCGACGCGGACAGGTGCGAGAACGTGTGCACCGCCGCTGGGTCCGTCAGGTCGTCCGCGGGCACATAGACGGCCTGGATGGACGTGATGGCACCCGTATCGGTGTTGGCGATGCGCTCCTCCAGTCCCGATAACTCGGTGCCCATCGTCGGTTGATAGCCCAGGCGAGACGGCATCTGGCCCAGTAAGCCCGAGACCTCCATACCAGCCTGGATGAACCGAAAGATGTTATCGATGAGCAACAGCACGTCGCGATGCTCATCATCACGGAAATACTCGGCCATCGTCAGCGCCGCCAGGCCCACGCGGAACCGTGCGCCTGGCGGCTCGTTCATCTGACCGAACAGCATGACCATGTTCGGGAGCACGCCGGCTGCTTTCATATCATGATAGAGCTCTTCCCCTTCGCGGCAGCGTTCGCCGATGCCGCAAAACATGCTCACGCCCTTCTGGTGCCCGACCATGTTGTGAATCATCTCGGTGAGCAACACCGTCTTGCCCACGCCCGCGCCTCCAAAGAGTCCCGCCTTGCCGCCGCGCTCCAGCGGCACCAGCACGTCAATAGCCTTGATGCCCGTTTCAAACACTTCGGACCTGGTGGATCGACTGGCCAAGGGCGGCGGGTCGCGATGGATGGTACGCCATTCCACGTCGGACGGCGCCGGCTGTCGATCGATCGCGTTTCCGAAAACGTCGAACATCCGCGAGAGGATTTCGTTGCCGACCGGCACTTTCAATGGCCCACCGGTATCCTCCACGGACATGCCACGAGCGAGACCCTGCGTGGGGTGAAGCGCAATCCCGCGGACATGGCAATCATCAAGCTGCATCAGCACCTCGATGGCGACTCGCGTCTCATTCCCCGCGCGGAGCAATGTGTAGATGGGCGGCAAGCGTGCTTCGAACCGGACGTCGACGACACTGCCTCTCACGGACGTGATCACGCCATGATTCAAGTTCTCGTTTTTTGAATTCGCGATCGGTGGTGTACGCACAAAACGCCCTATTTCTATAGTGATTATGCGACGATATAGAAAACAAGCGAATCCAGCCGACCCGAACCAGGGACCGCTCCGCTCTTCCGGATTGCCAGCTCCATGGAGTTGTAACACCGACGCGGCAATCCAATCGTAAAGTAACAGCAAATCAATAGGATGATGTCAGTGTAAGCCTCAAAGTATAGTCAGGCCCGTCGAACGCGATCTTGTGAAGTCGTGCGCTCTGGTCAGCGGCTATTCTTCTTCGCCGAGTGATACTCTTTGCGAATGTGCTCGATATCCACCGAAGGCGGCGGGAAGGTCATCTTCAGCCCTTCCAGGTGCTCGACCACGATCCGGGCCACGGCGAGGTTCCTGAACCACTTGTGGTCGGCGGGGATGATGAACCAGGGGGCGTCCTCGGTGCTGCAACGCGAGAGTGCGTCCTCGTAAGCCGCCGTGTAGTCGTCCCAGTAAGTTCGCTCCTTGTAGTCGGCCTCGCTGATCTTCCATTGCTTGGCGGGGTCGTCGAGCCGGTCCTTGAAGCGTTTCAGTTGCTCGCATTTGGATATATGAAGATAAAATTTGAGAATCTGAGTGTCGTCCTGGGCGAGACCGCTCTCGAACGCATTGATTCGATCGTAACGACGGGACCATTCCTCTTCGGGAACGAGCTGATGAACCCGAGCGATCAGGACGTCCTCATAGTGCGAACGGTTGAAGATGGTCACGATACCCCGGGCCGGCGCGGCACGATGGATACGCCAGAGGAAATCGTGCGACAGCTCCTCGGTGGAGGGTTGTTTGAATCCCACTACCTTGCACCCTTGAGGATTCATCGAACCCAGAATGTGATTGATCGTCCCATCCTTGCCTCCCGTGTCCATCGCTTGCAGGCAGATCAGGAGCGATCGCCGTCCATTGGCGTAGAACAACTCTTGCAGGTCTCTCAGTCTCTGCCGATAATGCTCGAGGTCCCTGGCCTCCTCCTTGTGGCCTTCGTGATGGTTCTTGAACCTCGGATCGATGTCCGCAAGCTTGACGGTGGTGCCGGGCGGCACTTTGAAGCGATCCACAAAGTTCATCCGGCTTTCCTCCTGCCAGCGCCTGCCGTGCGAATCGCTGGATATGTCCGATGATCACGCCCGGTTGGCGGGGGTCGTTCGTTCGCGGTCACCTGGTTTTCGGCCAACCCCGCTCGGCCGGGCGGATTCTTCCGTCACGCAAGTCTCGTTGGTCACCCCGCCGAGGTCGAGGCGGTTACCCTGCCGAGCACCTCGAACGCGAGAGGGACGGTGGTGACGGCGCCGACTAGGAAGAGGGTCCACCCGACGGACTTGCGCGACTCTCGGGTAGGTAATCCGCCAGCAAGAGGCCGAGCCCGGCGCCGAGGGCCGCCCGGGTACCGACGAGCAGGGCGAGCTCCGGTAAGCTAATCTGGACTTCTCTCATCGCAACGCTCCTCTCGGTTCGTCCGGACGTGATCGCCGGGAAGGTTCGGGAAGCCGCTGTGTCAAATGCTTGTGCACGTTACGTTCAAATGTCGACCGGAACTCACTGTCACGCGGCTGCCGTTAAGTTATAAGCCAAACAGAATAATATGTAAAGTATAAAAAACCTGTGAATGTTGTGTAATTAAACGAAACAGCAGTCGTTAAATAAGTTTTATGTTATAGGCTACAATTCTTCAGAATCCCGACGCTGAATATCACCGCGCGCAGGGCGCCGAGGCCGCCCAATACTGCTTCCATGCGATTCCTCGTCAGGACCAACATCGTGTCAGCTCCATTCTCACAGGGGATCGACCTGTCCAATTCCGCACCAGGCGTCCGCGGTTATGCTCCGGGCGAGCAGGAAGACCTGCACCATGGTGCCGGTCGTGAAGGCATGCACCACGGTGCCGGTCGTCGACTCGACCTCGCCAGCGGCTTCGCGGATTTCCACCCCGGTGATTCTTGTGATTTCGTGTCGCCACGTGTCGAGCGAATCATTGAATAACTGACGGTGAAATTCTTGCACCTGAGCGGCGCCTGCCGGGGTCCTGGCCAGGGCCTGTTCGGCCGGCGACAAGGCCCCGTGCAGGGTGACGACCAGCGTGTCTTCACTCAGGACGACGGTCACCGCTCGGGGGGCGTGACCCGTTCTCTGCTCCTGAAACCTGGTCGCGGCCTGGACCATCTGCTCGGCCATGGTTGGTTTCGGCATGATCATCGAATTCGTCCTTGCTTGAAGGACTGTCCTGGATTGTCCTGGGACCGATTGCCAGAGGCTTACGACCCCTGGAATTTATCCGATGACGGGCCTGCCGGAAGTGGCGCCGTGCCTCCGTAGGATCAGAGCATCGACCGTCGCCTTCCGCGGAGCAACGAGACCGCAAACCTGACCACGAAGTCAACGAGCAAGACCTTGGCGATTCCGGCGAGCGTGCCGCTTGGAGCCACGAAGCCGAAACCGCCAGCGAGCAGGGCGAGTACCGCGTTTCGGCACTGCTCCCGCTTGGGCCCGCTCCGCCGGAGCGATCGTTCCTCAAGAACGTCCTCCGGCGGAGTCGGCGGAACGCGAGTTATGGGCGCGACAGCCTCACTTCCGCGAGTGCTGGAGCGCGGTGGCCGCGGCCTTGTGGGCATGCTCGCCGTGCTCGTGCGCGGCCTCTGCGTGCTTCATGGCCGATTCGTGCTCGCCCATGTCGTGATGGTGGGCTGCCTCCAGGTGGTGGTGGGCAGCGGCCGCATGGTGGGCGGCGGCCAGGTGATGATGTTCGACTGCGGCGTGCTTCGTTGCGGTTGGCATCGTTCTCGACTCCTTGGGGTCCATTGGGTTCGGGGTTGTTGTGTTGCCATGGGCGAGTCAGGGTGACCGCGACCAAACGATCTCGAGCTGCCGTGCTCAGCAGCCGAGGGACGCTCACGGCTTGAGCGTCCGCGTGAACTCGTCGAGTTCTTTTTCCGCCTGGTCCTTGGCGTGGCCGTAACGTTGCTGCAAGAGGCCGGCGAGTTGGTCGCGCTTCCCGGCAACGATCGTGAGATCGTTGTCAGTCAGTTTGCCCCACTTCTCCTTCGCCTTGCCCGTGAACGGCTTCCAGTCGCCCGCGATTTGATCTCAGTTCATGAGGTAACCTCGAAGGCGATGCGCCACATTTCCGAAGGCAAAAAAAAACCGACGTGCTCGATCGCCGTTGTCGGGCGTTCGAGCACGTCGGGTTACTCTCTAAGTGACCGCCCGGCATGGCCGGGTTGTCCTTCATCAAGTCATCCAACGATTAATGAAATTCCAGTCTTACGACTCAGGACGTGGAACGCAAGTGAATTCTTTGGTCGAGACTGGTAGTATCGAGACTGGGCCTTGTCGGAAAATGAGAGAGGCACTCGTGATTCCAGGCGTTTCGCCGCCGTCCGCCCGGAGCCAGTTCCCTTTTCCGACAGGGCCCAGGAAGCCTGCGAGACGATGATCTGTAGTTCCGTCGCGACGCACTCGCAGCCGGCCGACAGGGCTTTCGTCGCGGAGCCAGAATACGCGTCTGAGATCTTCATGAAAACACAGGGTGAAATTGAAGCGGCGATCTGTGAAGGAACCCGCCGCTTCGAGCTGGAGTACATGGGCCGGGGGCCCAAAGATATTCACGCTTACTTGATCGCGGATTGTGTCGTGGTCCGTCTTCAGGGCGTTTTGACCGCTGCCGAGCAGCATCTTGTCAAGTCGCTTCCGGCCGACAAGGGGAGGGACCTGCTCAAGCAGGTGCGGACCCATCTGATCGAGACGGCGCGGCAACTCCTGGAGACGATGGTTCTGGAGGCCACCGGCGTCAATGTGGCGAGCTTGCACCACGACATCAGTACCGTCACCGGGGAAGAGATCCTGGTCTTCACCCTGACCGAACCGCCCCTCTTCCGCGAGACGAAGAAGAAATAAGAGTCCGCGCGACTCGGCCAACGGTTAGAAAAAGTCGCAATGTCAACATGTTGGATTTATTATTGGAATTTTTCCGGGGATGGTTCATGCCTCGAGGATCGTATCAAAGTCGATGCGCTCTGAAGGACGAACGCCACCGCCTTGTCCACGGGCAACCGTGATCGATGAGATTCCTGGTGCCTATGGGGCTCAAGCGGTCGGACACCCCGAGGCGACCGAGCAGGAAATCCACAACGTAGCGAGGAGGCGGCTCGGTCTGGCCGCTCGGATGTCGGTCCCCGGGCCCCGGAAAGACTCGTCGCGTCGCGCTCATTCCGGTTCGCGGTTCGGTTGCGAATCGCGCCGAGCAGGAGAGCGACACCGACACGGGAAGAGGAGCCATGTTGGAGGGTACGAGCTTTCGACCGGCCAGGCCCTGGGGGTGGGTCATCCGGGCCGTCCAGACGTTCCTCAGATTCGAACTCGCCTTGCGGAACCGGCTCCACCTCGAGCAGCGCGACCTGGACTTGCTGCGGATCCTGCCACGGGCGCGGGCATCATCCTCGCCGCCAACCACGCCGATGAGACGGACTTCAAGGCCTGCCTGGAACTGTCGCGGCGCTGGGGCCGTCGGTTCCTCTTCATGATGAACCGCGAAGCCTTCAACGAGGGGTACGGGGTCGCTGGTGGCGATCGTCGCCTGGCCGCAGATCCTACGGGTGCTCGGCCTGGAACCCCGTGGAATGGTGGCCTGGGTGGCGATGACTGTCCGATGGTCCGCCGTCTTCCTGATGGTCCTCCTGAGCTACGCGCTGACCTTCCATGTCGGTCCCAACGTTCGGCAACGCTGGGCCTGGGTCACGCCCGGGAGCCTGGCGGGAACCATCGCCTTCCTGCTCTTCTGCATCCTGTTCCGCCTCTACGTGCATCACCTCGGCGCCTACAACGAGTCGTTGGGAGCGCTCGGAGGGATCATGGTGCTGTTGTTCTGGTTCTGGGCCGTGGCTCTGGTGCTGCTGGGGGCTGCCGAACTGGATCGGACGATCGAGATCGGCTCCCCGGTCGGTAGGTCCGCGTCCCGATGATCGCCCCGACCGACTCAGCCCTGCCGCTCGTCGCCACTCCCGCGACCTGAAACGGCGGCGCTGCCAGGCGACCACTGGCCCGCGCCAGCTCTCCGTTGCCCGCCGGGGCAGCGCTCTTCACACGAGGATCTTCCGTCCCTTCCAGACCGTCGAGGATCTCGCCGACGACCCGCCGGATGAAGACCAGGTCGCTCTCCTGCACCTCCCCCCGCGCCGCATCGCACCAAGCCCGCCACATTGGCGCTTGCGTTCTCGTCGGTGCCAGTTCACGGCACCGACGCTCCAGGGAGAGGCGAAAGGGCAGGTAAACATCGTCGGCGTCATGATTCCAGGACCAGCGCCTGTCCAGGGCAAGCTCGGCCAGGGGACCGAAACCCTCGACTTCGGTCGGGGCAAGTTGCGTCACCCGGAGTCCTCCTCGGACGTGGGGTTATGCCAGGAGCCGTCCGCTGCGATCAGGTGGTCAGCCTCTTTCGGCCCCCAGCTCCCTTGCTTGTAGGGGAGGGCCCGATGGTGGGTCGTGAGGACGGGCTCGACCACCGCCCAGGCGGCCTCGACCGCGTCCTCGCGAGTGAAGAGCGCACCATCGCCGGCCATGGCGTCGCCCAGAAGCCGCTCATAGGGCGATTCCGCTCCCACCTGTTCCTCGACCAGGTAGAGCTCTCGCTGATCACCGACGAACTCCTTCCCTGGAGTCTTCACGCGAACGGCGAGAGCGATGGCGGCATTGGGCGAGAGCCGGAATCGCAGAGAGTTGGTCCGGCCGGTCGCTGGCTTTGAGTCGGCGAAAAGGGCCTGCGGCGGCGGCTTCAACTCCACCAGAACCTCGTGTGCCGTGTCGGCCAGGCATTTGCCGGAGCGCAGATACCAGGGCACCCCCTCCCAACGCCACGAGTCGATGAAAAACCGCAGGGCGCAGAACGTCTCGACGTCGGAGTCCTTCGCCACGTTCGGCTCCTGCCGGTAGCCATCGTACTGGCCGCGCACCAGGTCGTCGGGCTTGAGAGGGCGCATGGCCTGGAAGACCTTGGCTTTCTCGCCATGCACGGCGCCAAAGCCCCGATAGGCCGGCGGCTCCATGGCAAGCAGCGCGACGACCTGAAGCAGGTGGTTCTGGATCACGTCGCGCAGGCAGCCGGCGGTTTCGTAAAACGCGCCGCGGTCCGCCACGCCGAATTTCTCGGAGAGGGTGATCTGAACGCTGGCCACGTAGTTACGGTTCCAGATCGGTTCCAGGAACGTGTTGGCGAAGCGGAAATAGAGGATATTCATGATCGCCTCCTTCCCGAGGAAGTGGTCGATGCGGAAGATCGAGTCTTCCGGGAACACCGATCTCGCGACCCGGTTCAGCTCGCGCGCCGAGGCCAGGTCGCGGCCGAACGGCTTTTCGACGATGACGCGCGCTTGATCGGCCAGACCCGCGGCGCCGAGCCCTTCGATCACGGTCTGGAAGAGCGAAGGCGGGATGGCGAGGTAGTGCGCCGGGCGCCGGCGCTACCCAGCGCCTTCTTGATCGCCGTGAACGTCCCTCGGTCGTTATAGTCGCCGCTCACGTAACTGAGCAGCGACAGAAGATGCTGGAGGGCGCCTTGGTTATCGATCTTGCCGGATCGCTGGATGCTGTCCTTCACGCGATTGTGGAGCTGCTCCAGACTCCACTCCGGGGAGGCGACGCCGATGACCGGGACTTCCAGGCTGCCTCGTTTCGCCAGCCCATAGAGCGCCGGGAAGATCATCTTGTGGGCGAGATCGCCCGTCACCCCGAAGAGCACCAGCGCGTCCGAATGTGAGGCGGTCATCAGGCACCTTCCTTCTTGGCCGCGGCCGTTTCCTCGAATGAACCCTTCATAACCCCAACTTTCAGGTTCACCAGCACCTGCACTATAGCAAGTCGGCGCCTGTGCCGCTTGGCGCCGCTGAGGTGAGCGGCCGGAAATGTCTCGAGCAGTTCCCGGGCGACGCGGCCCCGATCACCTTTCCATCCAGAGAAAATACATTCATGTCATCATCTTCGACGCCCTGATGGGCGGAGAAGACGTCGCGGATGCGCCCGGCACGCGCGCCGGGGACCTTGTTCGCGGCGATGGATGCCTCCACGCCGCCGCCGCGAACCGCCACTCCCCGTTCAACCTCGCCCGCGGCGACGGCCCTGGCCAGGGGAATTGATGAAGTCGGCGTGGTCATCACCGGGGTTCAGTGGGTGCGCGCCGAAGTCCACGACCTCGTATCCCGAGCCCCGCGGCGCCTCCACCATCTCCTCGTTCAGGCGAATTCCTCCCTGGCCCGCGGCGTTTCCCACGCGCATCATGGTTTCTCCTTCAGGTCGCCCTCGCTGGCCGGAACGGAGGTGAAGTGCGCCCCGTTTCCGGCCCCCGGAGCCAGTCCCCTCTTTCCGACAAGGACCGGGTAAATTCTTCCTGCCCACTCTCGCCCCCTTCCAGAATCTGGTAGCATGCAACCCTTGGCGACGCTTGCCGTTAGGCGATGATTTGGCGATTAGCTAAAGAATTGTTAATCAATCGCCCCCGATCCGCTCACGCGTTACCCCGGCTCGATTCATGATCGATACGAATCTTTCCTCCTTCATCTGGTCCGTGGCCGACCTGCTCAGGGGCGACTACAAGCAATCCGAATACGGCAAGGTGATCCTGCCGTTCACCGTTTTGCGGCGGCTGGATTGCGTGCTGGAGAAGACCAAGGCCGCGGTCCTTGCCGAGTTGGCCACCCGGCAAAAGGCCGGTCTGAACCCGGAGCCGTTCCTGCTGCGAAAATCGGGTCAGCTTTTCTTCAACACGTCGCCCCTGGACATGAAGAAGCTGATGGGCGATCAGGATCATATCAAGGAAAACCTGTTCGCCTACATGCAGGCATTTTCCTCGTCGGTGCGGGATATTTTCGAGTCGTTCGACTTTCACTTGCAGATTGACCGGCTGGCCAGGGCCAGGCTGCTTTATCTCGTGACCGAGAAATTCGCCGGCATCGACCTGCACCCCGAAATCGTCAGTAATGCCCAGATGGGAGCGGTGTTCGAGGAGCTGATCCGCAAATTCGCCGAGCTTTCCAACGAAACCGCCGGAGAGCATTTCACGCCCCGCGAAGTCATCCGGCTCATGGTCAACCTGATCTTCATCGAGGACGACGCGGCGCTGACCCAGCCGGGCGTGGTCCGATCGCTTTATGATCCCACGGCCGGAACCGGCGGCATGTTATCCGTCGGTGGCGAGCACCTGGCCAGCATGAACGCAGGTGCCCGGCTGGTGATGTACGGGCAGGAGCTCAATCCCGAGTCCTACGCCATCTGCAAGGCCGACATGCTCATCAAAGGGCAGGACATCGCCAACATCATCTTTGGAAACACCCTCTCGAATGACGGGCTGCCGGGCAAGCATTTCGACTACATGCTTTCCAATCCCCCCTTCGGGGTCGAGTGGAAGAAAATCGAGAAGGAAATCCGCAAGGAGGCCGAGCAGCAGGGCTATAACGGCCGCTTCGGCCCCGGCTTGCCCCGCGTCAGTGACGGGTCATTGCTGTTCCTGATGCACCTGATTTCCAAGATGCGTCCGGCCGTCGATGGCGGCAGCCGGTTCGGCATCGTCCTGAACGGCTCGCCGCTCTTTACCGGCGGCGCCGGGTCCGGCGAGAGCGAGATCCGCCGCTACGTGCTGGAAAACGATCTGGTCGAGGCCATCATCGGCCTGCCCACCGATATGTTTTACAACACGGGTATCAGTACCTATATCTGGATCGTCAGCAACCGCAAGCCCGAGCACCGCAAGGGCAAGCTGCAACTGATCGACGCCAGCGGCTTCTGGCGGAAGATGCGAAAAAGCCTGGGCAGCAAGCGTAGGGAGCTGAGCCCCGAGCATATCGACGAGATCACGCGGCTGTTCGGCGATTGCAAGGAAGCCACCAGGGACGGCGTGCCGATCAGCCGGATTTTCAGGAACGCGGATTTCGGCTACCACACGATCACGGTGGAACGCCCGCTGCGCGATGAGAAGGGCAAAATCGTGCTCGGCACCAAGGGCAAGCTGAAGGGCAAGCCCCAGCCCGATAGCAACCTGCGTGACACCGAGAACGTGCCGCTGAAGGAAAAGATTGAAACCTACTTCAAGCGTGAAGTGCTGCCGCATGCCCCGGATGCCTGGATCGACCACGAGAAGACGAAAATCGGTTACGAAATCCCCTTCAACCGGCATTTCTACGTCTTCAAGCCGCCCCGCAACCTGGCCGAGATCGACGCCGAATTGAAGGGAGTGACCGACCGGATACTGAAGATGATCGGGGGGCTGACGCATTGAAAAAGTCCCCGCCACCCTCAAAACCATCGTCGCCCGCGCGGTTGAAGCCCGCAAGGCCGAGCTTGCCGCGCACGTCGATCAGGTGGATGAAGCGCGGCTTCTTGCCGATCTGCGCGACCTCATCCAGGCGGCGCGACAGCGGGTCGCCACGGTGGCGAATTCGACGCACACCTTGCTCTACTGGCACGTGGGGCGGCGTCTCCTGCGAGAGGACCTCGCATCGGGCCGGGCGGCTTACGGAAAACGAATTCTCGCGTCGGTGTCGCAAGAATTGACGGCCGAATATGGCGAGGGATTTACGCTCCGGTCGCTCTACCGCTTCATCCAGTTCTCCCAGTTATTCCCGGACGAAGGAATTGTGTCGGCGCTGTCGACACAATTGAGCTGGAGCCACTTCCTGGAGCTTCTCCCGGTCAAGGACGCACTCGCTCGCGATTTCTACGCCGAGATGTGTCGCATCGAGCACTGGGATATCCGAACCTTGCGGCGGAAGATCGACGGGATGTTGTACGAGCGAACGGCCCTGTCCCGGAACACCACGACGGTCATTGCCGCCGAGATCGGCCAGCTTCGCGACGGCAGGATGACGCCGGACGCGGTGTTTCGCGATCCCTACTTCCTCGACATGCTGGGGTTGAAAGGGGCTTACAGCGAACGGGACCTGGAAAACGCGATTCTGCGCGAGATGGAAGGCGTTCTCCTGGAGCTTGGATCAGGCTTCGCCTTCGTCGCCCGTCAGAAACGCATGTCGGTCGGCAAGGACGATTTTTATCTCGATTTGCTCTTCTATCATCGCCACTTGCGCCGGCTGGTCGCCGTCGAGCTGAAGCTCGAATCGTTCCAGCCCGCCCATGTCGGGCAAATGGAACTCTACCTGCGCTGGCTGGACAAGCACGAACGCGCTCCGGGTGAGGAATCCCCCATCGGCCTCATCCTGTGCGCTTCCGCCGATGCCGAACAGGTCGAACTTCTCCAGCTTGACGCGAAATCCATCCGCGTCAGCGAGTACCTTACCGAGCTACCTCCCATGACGTTGCTCCAGAGCCGTCTCCACCGGGCGATCGAGCACGCCAGGGAACAAGCGGCCCGTCGGCGCATCCAGGGGGAAACCGACGAACACACCCCGCCCGCCCCTGATGCGACACCTCGGATCGCCCGGAAACGAACGCCGCGCCGTAGCCCGAAGGGAGGAGACGCATGAGCATTTCACGATATTCGAATTATAAGGATAGCGGCGTGGAGTGGCTTGGAGAAGTACCGGAACATTGGGTGGTGAAGCCGATTCGTTTGGCGGCCAGGCTCGAATCTGGGCACACTCCGAGCAGGTCCCATCCTGAATATTGGGAAGACTGCACGGTGCCGTGGGTTACGTTGGCTGATGTTTGGCAGATTCGGGAATCAGAATCCAAATATATTTATGAAACAAAGGAGAAAGTGAGCGAGCTTGGCCTGGCAAACTCTTCAGCGAGGCTGCTGCCGAAAAACACGGTGATCCTCTCCCGAACGGCCTCGGTGGGATTCTCGGCGATCATGGGAATCGATATGGCGACAACCCAGGACTTTGCGAATTGGATTTGCGGGCCAGGGTTGCTCCCCGAATTCCTGCTCAACGTCTTTCGAGCGATGGAAGGCGAGTTTCGTCGGCTAATGATGGGTTCAACGCATAATACTATTTACATGCCGGATATCCAGTCTTTCAGATTCGCACAGCCTCCTCTCTCCGATCAAGCCTCCATCGTCGCGTTCCTTGGCCAGGAGACGGCGAAGATTAATGCGTTGGTGGGGGAGCAGCGGCGACTGATTGAGCTGCTGAAAGAAAAACGCCAGGCCGTCATCTCCCATACTGTCACAAAAGGCTTGAATCCACTGGTTGCCATGAAGCCATCCGGCATCGAGTGGCTTGGCGATGTACCGGAACACTGGGAGGTAAAGAAAATCAAGCACTTCACACGCTCCATCGAGCAGGGCTGGAGTCCACAATGCGAAGGATATCCCGTTGAAACAGAATCCGAATGGGGGGTTTTAAAGGTCGGCTGTGTCAATGGCGGATCGTTCAATTCGTCCGAAAACAAGCTGCTACCGCCGGATTTGGAACCCATTCCAACACTTACAATTTCTTCAGGCGATCTATTGATATCTCGAGCCAACACTCGTGAGCTTGTCGGCAGTGCAGCAGTGGCCGAGAAGGATTATCCAAACCTGCTGTTATGTGATAAACTATATCGTCTCCGTTTCGATACCGATGACTGCTGTCCCAGATACGTTTGTCGCTATCTAAGCTCAACGGTTGCCCATGGACAGATTGAACTCGATGCTACTGGTGCCAGTGCATCAATGGTAAATATCGGTCAATCTGCAATTTTGGAACTCGCGATAGCCTTACCAAATTTGGAAGAACAACGCCGAATTGTCACCGCACTCGATCATGAATCCGCAAAGCTCGACAACCTCACCGCCGAAGCCCAACGGGCCATCGACTTGCTGCAAGAACGCCGGACAGCCCTGATTTCCGCTGCCGTCACCGGCAAAATCGACGTGCGGGGCTTGGTTGAAGCGGAGGCGGCATGAGCCTTCATAAAGAGATCAACTTTGAAGTAGAAATCTGCGAGCACCTCGCCGCAAATGGCTGGATGTACGAGGAAGGCGACGCGGCGAAATACGACCGGGCACGCGCCCTGTTTCCCGAAGACGTGCTGGCCTGGGTGCAGGCCACCCAGCCCAAAGCCTGGGATGCCATCGCCAAAAACCACGGCACGCACGCCGCCGAAACCCTGCTGACACGCCTGCGTGACCAGATCGACCAGCGGGGCACGCTGGACGTGCTGCGGCATGGCATCGAGATGTTGGGCCTGCGGGAAAAGCTCTCGATCGCCCAGTTCAAACCGGCCCTGGCCATTAACCCCGACATTCTGGCCCGTTACGCGGCCAACCGCCTGCGTGTCGTGCGGCAGGTCCGGTACTCGCTGCACAATGAGAATTGCATCGATCTGGTACTCTTCCTGAACGGCCTTCCGGTGGCGACGGCCGAACTCAAAACCGACTTCACGCAAGGCGTCGGCGACGCGGTCGACCAGTATCGGTTCGATCGCCTCCCCAGGCCCAAGGGCCAGGCCGCCGAGCCGTTGCTTTCCTTTCCGGGCGGGGCGCTGGTCCATTTCGCCGTCAGCAACCGCGAGGTCTACATGACGACCAGGCTGGATGGCACGAATTCCGTGTTCCTGCCCTTCAATCAGGGCGACCACGGCGGCGCTGGAAACCCCGTGAACCCGACGGGCGGGCATCGCACCGCCTATCTCTGGGAACAGGTCTGGGAACGGCATGGCTGGCTGGAAATTCTCGGCCGCTACCTGGTCGCCCAGAAGGACAGGAACAAGCAGATCGAGAAGATGATCTTCCCCCGGTATCATCAGCTTGACGCCACCCGAAAGCTGCAAGCCGCCGTCCTGGATCAGGGGCCGGGCGGCAAATACCTGGTCCAGCATTCCGCGGGCTCGGGCAAAACCAACTCCATCGCCTGGTCCGCCCATCTTCTGGTCGACCTGCACGACGCGAATCACAAGAAACTGTTCGATTCCGTCCTGGTCGTCTCCGACCGCACCGTGATCGACACGCAGTTGCAGGATGCCCTTTTCGATTTCGAGCGGACGAGCGGCGTGGTCGCCACGATCAAGGGTGAAAGCAGCAGCAAAAGCGGCGAACTGGCGGCGGCCCTCTCCGGTGACAAGAAAATCGTGGTCTGCACCATCCAGACGTTCCCCTTCGCCCTGGAATCGGTCCGCAAACTGGCGGCAACCCAGGGAAAGCGCTTCGCGGTGATCGCCGACGAGGCCCACAGCTCGCAGTCCGGCGATGCCGCCGCCAGCCTCAAGGCCGTGCTCTCCGCCGAGGAATTGAAGGAACTTGGCGACGGCGGCGAGATCAGCGCCGAGGACATCCTGGCGGCCCAGATGACCGCCCGCGCCGCGGTTGGCGGCATCACCTACGTCGCGTTCACCGCCACCCCCAAGACGAAGACGATGGAGCTTTTCGGCACACGGCCCGATCCCACCCAGCCGGCCGGTGCAGGCAACCTACCGGCCCCGTTCCACGTCTATTCGATGCGGCAGGCCATCGAGGAAAAATTCATCCTCGACGTGCTCCAGAATTACACCACGTACAAGCTGGCCTTCAAACTGGCCCACAAGGGCAAGGAGCTTGACGACAGGGAAGTCGAACGTAGCGCGGCGATGAAGGGCATCATGGGTTGGGTGCGGCTGCACCCCTACAACATTTCGCAGAAGGTTCAGGTCATTGTCGAGCATTACCGCCAATATGTCTCGCCATTGCTTGGCGGAAAGGCCAAGGCGATGGTCGTCGTCGCCAGCAGGCAAGAAGCGGTCCGCTGGAAAATCGCCATCGATAAATACATCAGGGATCGCGGTTACGCCATCGGCGCGCTGGTCGCATTCTCGGGCGAGGTCAAGGACAAGGACTCCGGTCCCGACCCGTTCCGCGAAACCAGCCACGGCTTGAACCCCAACCTGCGGGGCCGCGACATTCGCGAAGCCTTCAACACCGACGCGTTTCAAATTCTGCTGGTGGCCAACAAGTTCCAGACCGGCTTCGATCAGCCTCTCCTGTGCGGCATGTATGTTGACAAGAGGCTGGCGGGCATTCAGGCCGTGCAAACTCTGTCGCGCCTGAACCGCGCCCATCCCGGCAAGGATACGACGTATGTGCTTGATTTCATCAATGAAACCGAGGAGGTCCTGAAGGCGTTCAGGACCTACTATTCCACGGCCGAGCTGGCCAATGTCAGCGACCCGGATCTGGTTTACAACCTCCGGGCCAAGCTCGATGCCGCCGGTCACTACGACGATTTCGAGGTGGACCGCGTGGTTGCCGTGGAACTGAAGCCGAACGCCAGGCAGAGCGAGCTGGCGGCCGCGGTCGAGCCCGTGGTGGACCGGCTCCAGAAACGCTACAGGGCTGCCCAGGATGCCCTCAGGATCGCCAGGGAACAAAAGAATCAATCGGCGATCGAAACGGCGCAGGGCGAGCTGGACGCCTTGCTCCTGTTCCAGACCGATATGGGATCGTTCCAGCGTATTTACACATTCATGTCACAAATTTTCGACTACGGAAATACGGCGATCGAGAAGCGGTCGATCTTCTACAGGCAGGTTCTTCGCCTGCTCGAATTCGGTCGCGAACGGGAGGGCATCGACCTTTCCAGGGTGGTCCTCACCCACCACAACCTGAAAGATCAGGGCAAGCGTCCCATGACGCTCGCCGACGGTGATCACCCGAAGCTCGAACCGATCACCGAGGCGGGTGGCGGAAACGTTCAGGAGAAGCAGAAAGCCCTCTTGAACGAGATTATCCAGCGCGTCAACGACCTGTTTGAAGGCGACCTGACCGACCAGGATAAGCTGGTCTACGTCAATAACGTCATCATGGGCAAATTGCTTGAATCCGAAACGCTCAAGCAACAGGCGACCAGCAACACCAAGGAGCAATTCGCGAACTCGCCTGACCTGAAAGCCGAACTGATGAACGCGATCATCGGCGCACTCGAAGCCCACACCGCGATGAGCGCCCAGGCCCTGGACTCCGAAACGGTTCGCAGTGGCCTCAAGGACGTGCTCCTCGGCCCGGCGCGGCTTTATGAGTCCTTACGCGAGCAAGCCACAGGTGAAGCGTCCGGTTCGGCTTGATCGTCATTTCACAGTGAAGGGACAGGGACGTGCCATCACTCCTCGCCGCCGACCGGCCCTGGTGGGCGTTCCCCGGCCGATGTCACTCGTATGGCCAGGTCTCTTCCGGTCCCGTCCGGGACGAACGACCGGGTTCCCGTCGCGAATGGCCGGCCCTGCTCCGCCCCCTCCCGCCCGCGCCACCGCGTGATCCCTCCCCATCTCTTGCCCATTTTGTGCATTCGGATTCCCCGCGCACCACGATATTAATCATAAGAAGGCTCACGTCGTGCTTTGTCGTGATCCACCAAGATTCACCTGTGGAACATTTTAAAATGTCACTGACTCCTGAAGAGCGCAAGGCCATTAACCGGCAAAATGTGCAAAAGTCGACCGGACCCCGTACCGAAGCAGGTAAAAGGCAATCTCGCAGGAATGCCTACAAGCATGGATTTCGATGCGAGGTCCTCGCCCTTTCCGGCGAGGATGGCGCGGCCGTCGAACGGCTCGCCGATGAGTGGTACGACTTTTACAAACCGCAATCGCCCGCCGAGCGCGAAGCTGCTCGAGATGGCCGTCACCGCCTCGGTCCAGCGCAAGCGGATCGTCCGGGCCAAGACGGCGGTCGTCGCCGAGCAGGTCCGGGTCGCCGAGTTCAACTTCGACCAGCACTTTCGCGACCAGATCCAGGCGGTCGTCGGCCAGTTCGAAGACGATCCCGGTAATGTGGTTCATCGATACCGGGCGTCCGCCGCCGGCTGCCGCTGGCTGATCGGCCGGTGGGAACGCCTGAGCCAGATGCTCGAAAAAGATCAGACCCTGCTGGGCCATGACCGCCACGAGGCGATCCAGCTTCAGGGATACCTGCATTTCACCGATACCATCATGTACGCCGAACAGGCGTATCTGACGTTCATGCACTGTTACATCGCTCAGCACAATCATAACAAGAAGTACATGAAACTGTTGCTCAGCAAGTACCGGATTCCCAACACCTTCCGGCGCGGGGTCGGAAAAGCTGGATGCCGACGGTCGAACAGTGCAAGCCCTGGCTCCGCAACCTGATCGATACCAACATCGCCGAGCTTCGCGAGCGCGAGCTGACCTTGCGGCTCACGATCGAACAGCCGGCGCGCGATGAAGCCAAGGAGCGAGCCCTCGTGCCGCACGGAAAAAAAGGCGCCGACCTTCAGCGGTATGAACGGATGCACGAGCTGTCGTTCCACAAGGCATTGAGCGCCTTCGAGAAGGGCCGCGCGTATCAGGTCAAGACCGGCCTGCTGCCGGGGATGCTGGAGCCGGTGGAACCGGAAGACCTGATTGAAGAGGAAGAAGCGGCCGTGCCGGAAACGGCGGTCGCAACGGAAGCTCCGGAAGCGCCGATTTCGGCCGAGGCCGCGCCGGTCTCGCCGTGGGCGAGCTGCGCGGGGCGATCGCGTCGGCGCCGAACGAAGCCAATCGACGGGGGGGAAATGACCGAAATGGTGTGCATTCGGTGGGTTACATCTACACACGGGAACGTGTGGACGAGCGATCGATCAGGCCGCTTGAGCAACTGATCGAGCACGACCCGCCGCCGTGCATGCGGGTCTTCCCGTACTGATCCAGATTTCTGGATCGGTCGGCGGATCGGCACACGTAAAATCGAGTGAAAACAGCGATTTCCCGCGAGGGGCGAGTGGAAGGTACGCGCGGGGCGAGGGTGCTTGCCGAATCGGGGGTCGGGTTGTGCGGGCGAGGCGCGGGGTGGAGCGGTTCGAATGTGAGCACGGAAGACCGTCCGGTCACGATACTGTCAGATGGAGGGCCGACGTGGAAACACGAGGCGCTGGCGACGTTCCTTGACAATGCGCGATCAGAATGCCCAGGAGACGGTTTGGGAAACGCCTGGGACGTGGGCGGTGTGAAATGGTCGGACCGATACGTGTCATGGGACCGGGCCACCGCCGATTTTCCCGCCTTATGTGATATTCTCACTACCTGTTCGGTGCCGCGGTGGGTCGGGCGATGGCGATGCCCAGGCCGATCTCGTTGGCGGCGTCGTAGGCGAGGACGGCGTGCTTGTGAGGGGTGGTGGCGCTGGCGGAGAGGAGCATCATCTTGCGGCCGGTGGCCTCGCGGGCCGATCGGAGCCGCTCGGCGAGCGCGGGCAGGGTGGCGGCGACGGGCTCGCGGTCGATCTTGATGGCGCCGGCGGGGTCGATCTCGACGAGGATGAAGCTGTTCTTCAGGTCCGTGAGCGTGTGCGCCTGGGCCTGGGTGGCCGCGGCGGTGCTCTCGGGGTTGGGCTTGGGGACCTCCAGGCTCTTGTAAAGCACCGTGGTCGCGGTCACCAGGAAGAACAGGACGAGCTGGAACGCCACGTCGACCATCGCCGCCAGGTCGAGCTCCTCGACCGTCTCGGGTCCGTCGCGCGACAGGGTGAACTCGGCCGCCTCCTCGTCTTCCTCGAGCGGGTCAACCTCGTCGGGTTCGGTCTCCATCGACTGGTCCCAGCGCACCAGCTCAACGCTCGATAGCCCGAGCCGAGGCTCGGCGGTGAGGATGGGCTCGGGATCGGCCGCGGCAACGGGCGCGGGCCGGGGTTTCGAATTCCGGATCGATGTCGAGCGACAGATGCCGGAGCCGGGTCCAGGGCTCGCTTGATCCGGCGGGGCGGCCAAGGTCGTCGGGGTGGAGCGATCCCTCGGCCAGGGCGGCGCGGACCTGGTCGGTCGTCAACTGGCGCTCGATCTCGAGCCGATCGTTGTGAAAGACGTCCCAGATCATCTCACGGCTCCGGCTCCTGGACGCCGATGTGGAGGGTGATTCCCTCGACCTCGGCGAGTGCGGCGGCCACCTTGAGCACCTCGCCGTGGGGGACGTCGCCATCGGCCTGGAGGACAACCTTGCGACGGCCGTCGCGGACGCCGTCGCGGACGTAGCTGCTGGGCCTGGGCGATCGTGGCCGGAGCGCCTTCGCCGTGTCCGAGCAGGAGCCGCGGCTCGCTTCCCCGGTGCCGGCCGCGTCCGCGGTCTCGGATTCGGGCCGGAGCAGGGTGAGGAACGTCGCCTGCGACTCCTCGACGCCCACCCCATGCCGCGCGGCGGGGACGTCGACCTTCTCGCCGCCGGTCATCTGGACCGAGAAGAGCATGAAGGTCATGAGCTGGAACACGACATCGACCATTGGCGTCATGTCGATGTGCTCATCGCGTTCGGCGGTGGCCTGGCGACGGAGGAGCATGGCGCGGGAGTCTCCCGACCCGACCGAGTGGACTTACCGGGGCAGGACCGCGCGGGCCGTTCCGCCCCGCGAACCGGCGGGCGCCGCTTGACCTTGACCTTGACCTTGAGCCTGGGTGTGAGCCTCGGCGACTTCGAGGATCTCGAGGAAGTCCTGGAGCTGGCGCTCGGTCCGGTCGCGGAGGCGCCGGAGCCGGGCATGGATGTCGTTGCCGGCGATCATCATCGGGGTGGCGATCAGGAGACCCGACCCGGTGGCCCAGAGCGCCAGGCTGATGTCGGAGGCGAGGGCATTGGGGTTGACCTTCTCGGCGCCGCCGATCCGGCCGAAGGCTCCGATCATGCTGGCGACGGTTCCCAGAAGGCCGAGCAGGGGGCCCATCCGCACGATGGTCGCGATCGACGCCAGGCGGTTCTCCATCCCGGCGATCACCTCGGTGTGGAACTCCATGACCAGGAGCTGCTTGATCTTGGCGATCCCCTTGGCGCGGTTCTTGAGGGCGACCGCGAGCAACTGGCCCAGGGCCGTATGCCAGTACGCCGGCTCTTGACACGCGGCGATCGCCGCGTCGGTCTGGCCGGCCAGGACGGCGGCGCGGATCTTCTGGAGCAAAAGCGCCGCGTCGGGCAGGGCTTTTTTGCGAAGCTCCGGTAGAGCAGGATCGCGTTATACACGCCCCAGATCGCCAGCAGCGCCAGGGCCGCGTAGATCACATAGCCAAAGGCGTCGATGATCCGCGTGATGTCCATGAAGGAGCCTGTGGTCTGGTCGCGTTTTGTCGGCCGCGGGCGGGCCGGCCGGGCATCGATTATCTGGAGTTGCGGTCGCCGTGAACTGGTATTGTGGCGTGTACGGCGCTGGTCGTGCAAGTGCAAGGGTCACGGGGTCAAACGACTTGCCAGCGGTGCCCCGGCGCGGGACAATTCGGGATAGGAAGACAGGAAGCGGGGAAAGGTGGGGTCGGATCGTGTCTTTGAGGCCATCCGCTCCCTGGCGAAATGGTAAGATACGAACCGATCCGATCCGAACTGTCACGACCCATCAGGGACCGGGACTCATTCGCTATGGAGATGAGGACCTGGTCGGGTCGCCCTTGACGATCGTCGGCACTCCCCGAGAGCTGGCCCATGCCACGAACCGTGCTGATCGTCGACGATGAGCGCGACACCAATGATGTTCTGGGCGCGATGGTCCAGGCGCGCGGCTTCCGGCCGATCCAGCTCTTCACCGGAGCCACGGTCTTCGACGCCGTCCGCAAGCAGCTCCCCGACCTGATCCTGCTCGATCTGATGCTGCCGGACCTCGACGGGTTCGCGATCTGCGAGCGCCTGAAGCGGAACCGCGAGACGAACCTGATCCCGGTCATCATGGTCACGGCGCTGCACGACGCCGGCCACCGGACGGCGGGCGTCCGGGTCGGGGCCAACGGTTACCTGACCAAGCCGTTCACCCCCGACCAGCTCTTCGCGGCGATGGACGCCGCGATGGCCTGGCGTCACGAGCACGAGAGCCGGGGCACGACCGGCGAGATCCATTTCGACGTCCGGAGCGAGTCGAGCTATCTCCAGCAGGCCAACGACCTGCTCGCCGACCTTTTCGCGCACACCTCGCTGACCGATCGCCAGATCAAGGACCTGCGGCAGGCGGTGATGGAGATGGGTGGCAACGCGATCGAGTGGGGACACCGCAAGAACGCCGAGCTGGTGCTTCAGATCACCTACCGGATCGACCCCGAGGCCGTCACCCTGATCATTCGCGACCAGGGGCCCGGCTTCAACCCGACCAAGCTCCCCCATGCCGCGCAGCGAGGACGACCCGATCGGTCACCTCGACATCCGTAACGAACTGGGCATCCGCGAAGGAGGCTTCGGCATCATGCTCGCCCGCGGCCTCGTCGACGAGTTCCGGTACAACGAAAAGGGGAACGAGGTCACCCTGATCAAGCGGTTTGAACGCAAGGCCCAGTCCACACCGACCGCGACTGACGGCGACACCGCGCAGTTGGAGTGAGCCGTGGGGCCTCGTAACGAGATCAATTCCCTGCCTCATTGCCGCTGTTGCCGTCAATCGTGACGCTCACGTCGTCGATCCCCCAGCTTTCGTCGTCGGTTCCTTTCCCCTCGAAGAGATCGCCGCGAAACTCCAGGACCAGGGTGCTGGAGGTGTGGGGAAACGTGAAGTCGAAGCGATAGGTGCTATCGCCGAAGAACGTGTACCCGAGGCTCTGGACCGCCTTCGCCCCGGTCTGCGGCGGGGAGTGAGACGCCGGGTAATCCTGGTCGCTCCGGTCGGTCTGAATTTTCGGGTTGTTCGAAAAGGTCGTGTCGAGCAGGGTGGGACCCGAGAGCACTCGCACGCTCATCCGATCGGGGCCGTACCGCGGACTGGCGCCATCCCACGACTTGAGGACCAGGAGGTCGAACCCGAGGGTCACCCGGACATGCGGCGGCAGGTCTTTGAGCGTGAGCCGTACGGATTGGCGCACCTCGGTCCGCCCGAGCGGGTCGAGCCGCGGCCCGCCGAACTCGCCCAGGAACCGGCGCTTTCGGCCGCTCCCGATTCTTGCCTCCCAGCGCCTCGGTATTCCGAGCGGCCGGAGCCGCGATTTCACCCTGGCGAAAGGGATTGAGCCGGCTCGCGTGAACGATCGGCGACGACGACCACTCGGGATAGACCGTCCCCGGCGCGGCCTCGAAATCGCCCGAGTAAACCATCGTCCCGGCACGGATCGTACGATCGAAAGGCAGCCCGAACCCAAGACTGAGGCCAAGCCCGAGAATGAGCCAGCGCGTTTTCATTCCGGTTTCAACACTTTCCTGGATTCTACCTTTTCCATGCCATCCCTCGGACGCTTGGGACATCGAGTGTCCCGATTCTTCCGGACGGCCCGTAATGCCCACGGGAGCCAACGATTGAACCTGTATCCGGAATGCTTAAATATGTCCAATCGGTCTCGCGCAAGGAAAGTTTACAGAACTTCGCAGTCCGATCTAAAACAATACAGAATTAAAAGTAAGAGTAGATGGGGTGATCAGCAAGCGAAATTCGGCCAGGCGATTAAAGCAATTTCAGATGGATGAGATTGTCATAAAAAAGGAATCACGTGGTGCTAGAGCAACAGGATTCGAGTTATGGGTCGGAAACCGCTTGAAACTATTAGTGGAGTTAATATAATCGTGGCTGTAACGCAAGGCTCGGGCGAAGTGGCCTGAGCGACTGCCAGGGACGCATGATGCCGCAGGACTCGAGAGCCGGGCAAAGATCACGATGATGTCAGGCCGTTCTCGATGAGTCGAGATCCTCCACAATCGGCTGTGCCGCGTGAACAAGTACCAAGTCCGGGAGATTCGACGCAGTAAGAGGCTATCCGGTAACTTTTTCCTGTAATTCCCGGTATTTGAACGGCACTGGCTTCTTCAACGGATCGGGTTTCAAAAATCTGAGCATGCGATGAATCGAACTGACTTTGATCATCGCCTCACTCGACTCCGTGTAACGCTCGTAGTCCCGGCTGTTCCGACGGTATCGGCCCAGCCAGGCGTGTGTCCGCTCCACCACCCACCGCCTCGGCAACTTCACGTACCCGATGCTCCCGGGCGGGCGGCCAACGACCTCGACCACGTACCCGGCCTTCGTCGTGACCAACCACCCTTGGAGGTGATGGTTGTTGTACTTCCCGTCGGCCCAGATCTTCTTCAATCGTGTCTGGTGTCCGGTGGTCAGTCGTCCCAGTACCTCCGGCGCGATCGTGCCGTCGTCGGCCGAGGCCACACTCACCAGGACCACCAACAGCAAGCCCAAGGTGTCGACGACGATATGACGCTTCCGCCCGGTGATCTTTTTTCCCCCGTCGTAGCCCCGACTGTCGGCGACCTCGGTCGCCTTGACCGTCTGGCTGTCGATGCTCCCGGCGCTGGGGTTGGGGTCACGGCCTACGGCCACGCGGACCTGTTGCCGCAGGGCGTCGAGGATCGTCTGCCACGTCCCGTCGGACTTCCACCGGGCGAAGTGGTCGTAGACGGTGCTCTTGGCCGGCAGGTCGTGGGGGAGCATGTCCCACTGGCACCCCGAACGGGTGAGGTAGAAGATCGCGTTGAGGACCTCCCGCATGTCGATTTCCCGAGGCCGCCCCGTGTGGTGAACCGGGATCAATGGCTCGATGATCGCCCACTGTTGATCGGTCAGGTCGGAGGGGTAGGGCTTACGCACGGTGGCATGTCCTGTTGCCGGGGAATCCTGGGAAGTTTTTGGCCGGACTACAGGTTACGAAGATTCTGTGTTACCGGATAGCCTCTACAGCTCTACAGCATGTTAGGAAAGTAATGCACGCGGCAGCGGAAGTTCCGAGGCATGATACAGGCACCTCAAGAACTCCTGATCGTCTTTGACCGCCGCCAATTCGGCGACCACCCTTCCGTCGAGTTCGGTCGCATCGTGCGGGGCGTAATTGCAAAGCCGGTCGTACTTCAGCCAACCCCACAGCGTCTCGGTCGGGTTGAGCATCGGAGCCCAGGGCGGCAGGGCTTCCAGGCACAGGCGGTCGGCGAAGTGGCCCGTGAGTCGGTAGATCGGGTCGCCCTTGTGCATCGGGCCGCCGTCCCAGACGACCACGAATCGCCCGGCCAGGTCGTGCAACATCGCCTCCAGGAAGGCGGTCACGTACCAGTTGTCGAAGTAGCCGTTGACCAGGGTCTGGGAATAAAGCCCCAGCCGATCGCGGTGCGGCGAGAGCCACAGGGCCGCCGCGACGGAGACCTTCTCGCGGGGGCCACGTCCGCCGCTCTGGACGAAGTCCGGAGTCTGTCCCCGCGGTGCCCAGGTCCGCCGGACCAGCGGGGCCATCATCAGCCCGCTCTCGTCGATCAGGGCGATATGGGCGTGCTGCCGTCGGGCTTTTTTTTGATGCGCGGCCAGTCGGCGGCCAACCACGCGGCGATCGCTTCCGGGTCGCGCTGGCGCGGGACGCGCCGGGGCTTCTGCGGGGTGAAGCCCCGCTGGCGAAGCCAGACGGTCATGTACTTGGGGTTGATCTCGACGCCGAACTCCTGGCGGATCAGGTGGGCCACCCTCGGGCCGGTCCACAGATCGGTCGGGAAGCCGTGGTCGGTCGGCTTGTCGGCCAGCCACCGGCGGATGACCTTCTCCTGGGCGGGGGTCAACTTGGGCGGCCGCCCCGTGGCAGGACGGACTGCCAGACCGGGAGTCCCCCGGGTACGGAAGGCAGCCACCCAGCGCGATACGGTCGTGCGATGGACGCCGAGGAAGCCGGCGACCTCCTCGATCGCGTATCCCTCGAGGACGCGCTGTACGGCCAGCAACCGTCGCCGCTCCAACTCGTCGGACGAACCAGGGGATCTCATACGGCATAGGATAGCGACCCCGAGGTCGTGCGTAGCATTACTTTTCTAACTTTCTGTAAAGTCCCATCACGGGCGCGAACGGCCGCACCCGGGCCGGGCGTCGAGCTCAGGCTCTCGCTCGATCCTGGTCGACGCTCATGCACGACGCATGCCTCTGATCACAAACCGCTTTAACGATCGTTGAATGGCGACCGCCGATCGCCCCGTTTATTTTTTCTAATCTGAATCAGAGCGGCGTTTTGTGTCGAGCTTCCCGGGCGACGCACAACCGCGGAATTCAACCGCCCGGCAGCGCGTGTCGGCGGCCGATCCTGTCAACCTTTCGTGACACGAGCGTGTAAGCCCCGCGTCGTTCGTCAGGGTTCGTTGACACGAGCCGGCGCGGCTTCATGTTTCCGGCCGGCTCGTCGCCATCAACGCGAACGGGGGCGATCGGCGAGGGTCAGGTCAGCCGGTCGCAGGGTCGCGGCGGCCTCCGACGCGAGAATGAAGCCACCGTTCAGGTCGACAGCCCTCCATTCGGAGCGATCGCCCTTCGCGGGTAGGTCGAAGACAAGGGTCGCCGTGCCGCTCCCCGCGGTGCAGGGAGCGAATCCGCCGCTCGCTAGGGCGAGCCGCGGCTTGCCCTTGACGGTGACCGGCGCTGAAGGTCAGGCGGATCTGCCCATCCTGACGGTCGGCCGAGAGGACCTTGGGGCCGATCTTCGATTCGGGGTCCCACGTCTCGCCGAAGGTCCAGACGGCGCTGATCTGTTCGGGGACCGGCGCGACCGGGGCGGTCGAGAGGTTATCGTGGTGCCACGAGTAGTCGCCGCCATCGCGGTGGCAGTTGAAGAAGTAAGCGCGCTCGCCCCAGATATTTGTCGGGTCGAGGCCCTTGTTCCGCTTCCGGTCGGCTGCGGTGGGCTCACCGCCGTTCAAGGGGTAGATCACCCGGAAAGGCGCCCGATCGGTCATCGACTTCGAAAACGTGCAGTCGATCAGGTAGAACTGGGCGTCGTGGTGGTGCCGCGCGAGCTTGCCAGCCGGGGACACCGTCGAGGGTGCAGTGGCGGAGGACAAACTTCATGTCCTTCACGACGTTGCCATCGTGCCAGAGGGCGGCGGTGGCCTTGGTCTCGTAAAAGCTGCTGTCGGCAATGTAGCACCAGCCCCGGGGACAGACGAAATCGACGGCGCCGCGGAAATGACAGCGGGTGTGATAATAGCGGCCGTCACGCCCCCGCCAGAGCGAGACCGTGTCAGCCCCCTCGCTGAGGAGATCGCAATCGACGATCACCGTCCGGTCGCCTCGACCGAAGACCGCGAACTCGTGCGGTCCGACGATCCCCGCGGTATTGGCGATCGTCAGGTTCTCGAGCACCACGTCATTGCTATTGATGTTCACGACAGCGCGGCCGGTGGCGTCGGGATCGGCGACGAAATCGTCGTTGAGTTGGGGGAACTCGATCCGGGTGCCTTGTCGGCTCTCGCCCCGGAGCGTGACGTAAGGGGCGTCGATCCGCACCTTCTCGCGGTAGACGCCGTTCTCTATCAGGATCACGATTCGCTGGAGATTGGACTTCGGGATCGATCCGAGCGCCTCGCCGACGGTCCTGAAGTCGCCGCTGCCGTCGGCGGTCACGGTGATATCGGCCGGGATCGTAGCGGCCAGCGCGGCGCCTGTGCCGGCGGCGTAACCGGAAAGAATGGCCATCACAAGAAGTCGGCGCATCTGAACCTCGAACAAGTGGAGTTGTAATGATTGGGTGGGTGTGCGGGATTCCGCCGGTCGCACGGACCGGCTCGGACGGAGCGCGGGTTGAGTTGTCCCTGGATTTCAACTCCTCTTGTAAAAAGGAGGTGGCTCGACCACAATCCCCTGTTATTCCGCCCACAGAATAACCCCTACAGAGTGCGCCATGCGAACGACTTTTGCACAAAAATCCCGCCGTCCGATTCTTCCCCGGGAATTGGCTCATCATTTGCGATGAGCATTCGTGCCGTTGAAAACCTACCTCATTGACAACGGCGAGATCCTTTCCAGGCCCAACGGACTTCCCCCCTTAGCCACGGACCCGGCTCAAGACGCATCGCGATCGGTCGCGACCCGCTGAAAGTGCGGGCTCGTCCCGGCGTGCGCGGGTGCTGGTCAGTTCCCATGCACCAGCGGCGCAGGCCGCGCCAGGGGATTCCCTGCGCAGAGGTCGCCGCGTCCGTGATGGATATCTTCAACTTGACAGATACTGACAGCGAAAGGGAGATCCTATGAATACCTTCAATCGCATCCTGGTGGCCGCCACGCTGTTCGGAACCTTCGCCGTGCGTGACACGTCGGCACAAGCTCCGGCCGTGGCTTCTGCTCCCGCACAGGCCCCGGCGACTGCGACAACGGCTGAGCAGCCGGCGGTCGATCCGTACGGGTTTGCCTACATCTTGAACCGGATCCGCGCCAGGCGGGATTGCCGCCGGTGTCGTACGACCCGAACCTCTCGGCGTGGGCCGCTCAGAACAACGTGGCGCAGAACAGTCGTGGTCTGGGGCACCACGTCAACCCGAATTGTTACCAGAACTGTGGCTGGAACTATGCCAACGCGTTGAGCGTGGCTCAGGGCTGGATGAACTCGCCTGGCCACCGATCGACCATGCTCCTGCCCGGTATGACCAGGTTCGGTATCGCCTACGGCCCGGGGCCATACTGGACCCTGAACGCCCGCTGATCGATCGGGTAGCGACAAGTTGAAGAAGAGTGAATTTCGGGTGGCCGAGGGGCTGGAGACAGCCCCTCGGCCACCCGCTCATTCAAGAGGAGCCTTGGCTTGCCAGACTCCCTTCGCGATACAATGAAATCCAACGCGGAACCGTTGACTGCGTCTCAAACAACGTAGAAAAATGACAGAGGAATCTATCGGAGATCGTCTCGAGCCATTCGTGGGAGCCAACCTTGGAGGAAGATGAACCACCTGCGTGTGATCTACTCCTCTTCTTCGCCACGTCCACCGAGCAAGAGAAGCTCAAAGAGGTGGCTCAAGAAAATGGGTATGATTTTAAACGTAAAACCTACTTTCCGCACTTCTCGCCGGCGATTTCTCCGAATATCGACCAGCCGACCAGCCGTCGGCTCAGCCCTGGAAAGCGTCGGACATCCCCAGCAAGCGCAGGATCCTCCGTTGCAACCGCGTCAGTTCCATCACGAACTCCACCGTCGCTTCCTCGTCCCAGACCAGCGTATCACGCTGCACGTTCTCGAACAGGTCGATCACCTTGCGGGCCGTGGGACGACGGCAGCCGCAACCTTCCGGGTGGAGCGGCAGGCACTCGATCTCGTTCGCGGCCATCGCACGTCGCAACTCCCGCACCAGCAACGACTCGACCAGGAGCACGACGAAGTACACACAGAGCAATCCCTGGATCCGGCTGACCTCATTCAGGTACACCGGCGCCACCACGAAATCCGTCTTCATCTGCTCGAATCGCCGCTCGATCGCCGACTGTTTCTGGGTCTCCCGCACTTTTGATGACGCGGGATGCTCGAGTCCCGGCCGCGTTGCCGCCACAGACTTCTTCTCAGGCCGCGTTGAGTACCCGTGCCCGAAGGAGCACGAACCCGGCCCGGCCATACATCTGCCGCTTGATCGTCTTCAGGCGGTTCACGTGCCCCTCCACGGGGCCGTTGCTCCACCGCTCCATCACCGCCGCCTGCACACACGCCTTGTCTCGTCGGATGCCCTCGGCGAACCGACGCAGGTCCGGGTCCGAAGATGCCTCACCTCGTACCAGCCAATCGCTCAAGGTCTCGGTCGACTTCTTGCGGATCAGGTCGGCGAACCCGTCCGCCAGGTCCAGTGCCTCGGCCAGCTCGACGCTGCAGCCGCGGATGGCGTCGAGCCGTGCCTGTTCGGGAGGCTTACGTTTCTCTGGTCGTCGGACCCACTCGAAGGACAGTTGCCTCGTCGACGGCGGCCTCGGGGACGGCGGAGCGGCCGCGTTGAGGCGATCGCGCTCCTTGCCGGCCGCGCCGAGCCGCTTCGTGACGAACGCGTGGACGCAGGCGTACGAACCGTGGAAGCCTTGCTCGGTCAACTGCCGGTGCAACGCGGCGGCGTTCACGAAGCCCTCGGCGATCCGCGAGTCGATCCACTCCCGGTATCCGTCCAGCCGCGAGCGGCGTGACCCCCGGAGGTGCCAGTTGGGACACGTCTGGCGCCGGAGGTACCGGAACACGGACCGCCGCGACAGGCCCAGTTCCCGGGCGATCCGGGCGGCCGAGTAGCCTTTCTTGCGAAGCTCATGGACGCGGTCGAACCGCTCGACCAGTTCCAGACGTCTCGCCCGCCTGGCCCGGAGTCGCGGCGGCTCCGGGGCCGGCTCGACCGACGGTCCGGGCGGAGGCGGTTCGGCAACCGGTACCGCTGGGTCGGTCGGAGAGGCTATCGGCTTGCCATCTGGTCCAGGATCCGGAGGGGCTTCCAGGGCCTTGAGGGCCGCCTTGATGGCCGCGTAGTGCCGTCCGAGCACTTGCTCGACGGCCTCGCGCAGGTTCTTCAGCAGGTGCCAGCGGTCGGCGACCTGCACGGCCTGGGAGGCACCTTCCGTCGCCGCCTCGGCGTAGGTCGCCGAACGGTCCCGGCTGACGACCTCGATCCCGGGATGCTCCTTGAGCCACGCCGCGACGGTGTCCCCCTCGCGGTCGGGGAGCAGGTCGACGACGTCACGGCGCTCCAGGTCCACGACGATGGTGCCGTAACACTGTCCCTTGCGCCACGCCCAGTCATCGATCCCCACGACCCGCGGTGGCCCTATCGGCTCACACCGGAGTCGCTTGACCCGCCGCAGCAGTGTGTCGGGGCTGGCGGCGATCGCCATGCGTGCGGCGAGGCGGGCGCCGGCCTCGCCGCCCAGCGACGAGCCGATGTCCATCTGGGCCTGCCTGAGCCGGTCGGTGGTCCGTGCCCACGGAGCGGTGAACCCCAGGAGGCGCTCGGTAAAGATTCGCCGTGGGCAGTCGGACCTTGGGCAGACGAAGCGGCGGACGGCGAGATGAAGCCGCACGCATCGGCCGAGACAGGGCAGGTCGTCGAGCCGGCGGTTGTACCGGCTGTGGACACGCGGTGAGTCGTAGCCGCAAAGCGGGCAGCCCGCCGTGGGTGCGGTGGTCGTCAGGTGGACGGTGAGGTTCTCGACGTCGAGACAGGCACGGACGAGGCAACTCCCATCGGGGGCGCGCAGCAACTCAAGCGGAAGCAACCCAAGGCTCCGAGGACGTGGTTCGGGACGGAATGAGCTGGAGAAGGGATACTTCTTTTACGACCGCGGATCATCAAAAGTGCGGGAGACCCCTGTTTCTTGTACGCCAGCAACAGTCCCGATTCCGACAGCGACCGCTCAGTCGTGATCAGCGGGAAGATCCCGTCGCACTTCGCCTCCTCGGTCAGCCCGTCCAGGTCGACATGGTGCTCCATTTCGAAGCGCACGTCCTCACCCTTCTTGAGGTACTTCGACTCCTTCCCCGGGCGGCCGCGCTTCTCCCGCCCGATCTTCGGCGTGCGCCTCTCCTTCACCACGACCGTGATCCAGGCCCGGACCTGCAACTCGTCCAGGATCGTCTCGACCGCCGCGACGACCTTCGCTCTCGAGCGATATCGCGTCCGGGGTGACGCAAACTTCTGCCGCAGCGCCTCCAACCGCTCCGCGGCCCGCTTCAGCCGCGATAGCCGCGCCTCGAAGTCGATCTCGGCCTTGCGTCGGCTGTGGTACCAGATCAGCCGGTAGCCCTCGGCGCTCTGGCCCGCCGGCGTGGCGATCAAGTACTGGTCGACGAGGTTGCCATCATCCTCATATTTGTCATGGATCGGCCGCCAATCGACGTCCCCCGCACGACCCGGGGGCGGAAGGCGGCGTCCTCGCCGCGGGTGCGGGGGAGCACGCTGAGGAACCGGCCGCCGTTGAAGTGGATGTGGGCCATGTTCCCGGCGGTGGCCAGCTTGCAATCGGCGACGTAGAGGAAATCCGCCCGCCCGGTCAGCTTGCGGAGCAGGTCCCAGGTCTCTTGGTGCGAGCGGTCATCGGTGGCGTTGCCGCTCTCGACGCGGAAGTGCGCCGGCACGGCACCATCGCCGCTGACGGTGAGGATGGAGAGGAGTTGCTTGAGATCGGGGCGGTGGTCCTTGTTGTGGCCCCAGGTGACCGCCAGGCGGAGCCTCCCCCGCAGCGTGCGCTCACGGTCGGCGTCCTCGTAGTCGCCGTGGAAGGTCACGGTCGTGGAGTCGCTGTGCAATTCATCGAGCGTGACGTCGAAGTCGCGGACGGCGTGGGCCGCGACGTCGAGTGCCAGGGCCGCGATATCGGCATCGAAGAGGCGGTCCAGCCCGCGGCCGATGCGATCATCATTCAGCGTGGGGAGTTGCTCGTCGGCGATATCGAGCCAACATGTGTCGTGGCGTGCGGCCCAGTCACCGAGGCCGTAGAGCGGTTCGCGCGAGACGAGCAGGTTTCGGACCAGCAGGAGCAGGGCCGTGGCCGTGGCCGTGGCCGTGGACGTGGGGACGCGGGAGCGGCGATCCTCGCGCGGGAGGTGCTTGCGGAGGAATTCCCGGATGCGAAGCCGTTCGAGGAAGCGGTCGAGGATCGGCAAGGCGCCCACGCGTCGCGATCGGAGGATACGTCCCCTGGGCGTGGGCCGATTCGCCCGGCGGTCGGATCTCATGCTGGTCATCCACGGAAGTCGTCCCCGGGAGGGGTTGCGGTGCGAGGAGTCGAGGCCGTCCCCGGGCCCCGAGGCCCGAAGTTGCAGGCGTGCGGTCCGCGATCTCCTCCGCCGACATGATTGCCGGGAAGACGTGGTAGTCAAGATGGTAAAATTTCTCAAGATTGATTATGCGAAGTGCTTTTGACGTAAATCGAGCCCGGCGCGACTTACGTCAAGGGCCGCGACCGCAAGTCGCGTGCGGGAGGATTCGAGGAGGGGTCCTGACATTGACGCACCGTGGGACACGTGTGAAGAATGCGAGGACGTACGGGGGCGCCACCGCGGCAGCCGAAGCGCGGGCCGTGAGCCCAAGGCGGGGGATACCGGCGTCCATCGGCGCGACTATCGACATCACGCCATCAGGCGAGAGAGACGTGGGAAAATGCCGAGATAATGTGGCCGAGATGTGCGGAAAGTAGGGGAAGTAGGGTTTAAAGGTCGTCCGGCATTCAATAGAGTGCTCGCGTACATTGTGTCAAATCCCCCGCACCAGGGGCGCTCGCTCACCGAGTGTCGCGAGATGATTGATTACGCGATTCGGGATTGGGGCGCTCAACTGACCCGCGGCTCGAAGTACGAGTCTTTGTATGATTTACATATATTTATTCGATTAATTGGTCCAATACATGGACGAGCGGTTCTCGGTGACGAAGCGACGCGCTTTGGGCCTGATCTGAAGAGGTGGAAACACGTGCGGGGTGGGCCAGAGCCCGCCCCGCAAGGCTTCAAGGAACTCAAAAATCGCTTTTCGATCAGCCCAGCCCGCCGAAGACCGCCGAGGCGCCGAGCTCTTCCTCGATCCGCAGGAGCTGGTTGTACTTGGCGATCCGGTCGGAGCGCGAGGCGCTGCCGGTCTTGATCTGGCCGGCAGTTGGTGGCCACGGCGATGTCGGCGATCGTGGCGTCCTCGGTCTCGCCCGAGCGGTGGCTGATCACGGCGGTGTAGCCGGTGCTGCTGGGCCATGTCGACGGCGTCGAACGTCTCGGTCAGGGTGCCGATCTGGTTGACCTTGACCAGGATGCTGTTGGCGCAGCCCTTGGCGATCCCGTCGGCGAGCCGCTTGGGGTTGGTGACGAAGAAGTCGTCGCCGACGATCTGGACCTCGGCCGCCGAGCGCCTTGGTGATCGACTGGTAGCCGTCCCAGTCGTCCTGGTCGAGCGGGTCCTCGATCGAGACGATCGGGTACTTGTCGACCCAGCCGGCGAACAGCTCGATCATCTCCTGGCTGCTGAAGAGCTTGTCGGGGTTCGACTTCCAGAACTTGTAGCCCTTCTTGCCCCCCTCGTCGAACAGCTCGGAGCTGGCGCAGTCGAGCGCGATGGCGAAGTCCTTGTCGCGGCCGGCCGTGTAGCCGGCCTTGTCGACGGCGTCGAGGATGTACTTGATCGCCTCCTCGTTGTCGAGGTTGGGGGCGAAGCCCCCCTCGTCGCCGACGGTCGTGTTGTGGCCGGCCTTCTTGAGCACGCTCTTGAGGTTGTGGAAGACCTCGGCGACCATCCGGATGCCCTCGGAGAAGCTCTTGGCCCCGATGGGCATGACCATGAATTCCTGGAAGTCGATCTTGTTGTCGGCGTGTTTGCCGCCGTTGATGATGTTGGCCATCGGCATCGGGCAGGACGCGGGCGTTGGTGCCGCCGAGGTAGCGGTAGAGGGGCAGGCCGTGGGCGGCGGCGGCGGCCTTGGCGGCGGCCAGCGAGACGCCGAGGATCGCGTTGGCGCCGAGCTTGCCCTTTGTTCTCGGTGCCGTCGGCGGCGATCATGGCGCAGATCGAGCCCGACCTGGTCGGTCGGGTCGCGGCCGACGACGACCTTGGCGAGCGCGTCGTTGACGTTGGCGACGGCCTTGGTGACGCCTCTTGCCGAGGTAGCGTTTCTTGTCGCCGTCGCGGAGCTCGACCGCCTCGTACGTGCCGGTGCTGGCGCCGGAAGGGACGGCGGCGCGGCCGAGCGTAGCCGTCGGCCAGGATCACGTCGACCTCGACGGTCGGGTTGCCTCGGCTGTCCAGGATCTCGCGGCCGTGGACTTGGGCGATCGGGGGAGGGTATGCGTGCTCATCGGTTGGGTCAGGTCTCGTGGAAGGCTACGTCAAGCCGAATCCTGGCCGGGCGTGGTGCCGGTCGTCGCTGGGATCTCGCAACCTACGAAACGGAGAAGACGAATCAAGCGCGAGGCGGTCCCGCCCTTCCAGTTGTTCGGGGCAAAGGGTATCGGCAACTCCTGGTGAGGAGGGGCGGAGACCGCCACGCGTGTCGGCTCAGGGTGCCAGTTCTCGTGGACACTCGCGGGCGATACGGACACTGGTCATCTTCAACCAGCGCCGCTCGTCCCGCGAGGGCGTACGGGCCGGGCTCTCGAACTCGTGGCGCGTCCTCACCTCATCGCCCGGAGATCGCTTCCTCTGCCCGCAGCAGGATGGCGGAAGGCTCGGGTCGCGGCCGGAACGTTCCATGGACATATGCGCTCTCGATCAATCGCGACGAACCGGAAGGGCGGTCTCCGGGGGCCATATGGTTATCGGCAGTCCCGTGCGGCCGGCTTGATGCCGAGCACGATTCGAAGCCTCAAGGAGCCTGCTCGGCAACCCGCAGACAGCGGTACGACATACTTCTTGAGAAAGGCCGGATTGTCAGGTCCAACGTGACCTCCCAGGTAGCCGGTGATCGCCATTTCCGGGCCGCCAGCGGACCTGGCGGAGCTTGCGGTAACGGCCTCGCGGACAGGGTCGGCGATGAGCTCGGCCGGTGCCGGAGCACGGAAGCCCGACCAGTCCAGCGCTGACGGACTTGATCCGGTCGATCGTGCCGAAAATGCGGGTCCCCAGCCCCGAGCACGATCAGGTCCAGCGGAGACCAGAAGACAACCATCTCGCGGCGGACGGCCCGCAGGGCCGGCACCAGGTCGTACGTCGGCGAAAGCGCCGGCGACAGCAGCACGGCCGACTCCACCGTGTCCGTCGGGCAGGCCTCCAGCGCCTCGACGACCAGCCCCGCTCCTCCCGACTTGCCGACCAGGAAGACCGGGCCGGCAGGGAATCCGGCCTGGAACGTGCCGAACCGCGTCGGCGATCTCCGCGGGCCCGAGATCGCGGTTGGCGCCGTTGGTCAGGTCGGCATGCCAGCGGCCGAGCCCGTGCCCCCAGGAGACCACCTTCACCAGGTAGGGAAGCTTAGCCCGGGCGATCACGTGCGTAGCCCCGTCCCGCACAGATCCAGTCCCCCACGCCGTCGGCCACGATCGACCAGTCCCTGAACCTCGGCGTCCTGGCCCGTTGGCAGCTCGGGCGGGCCCGCCGAGCCAGATCCAGTAAATACGCCTTGAGCAGACTCGTATAGAGAAGCAGCATCGTCTTCCCCCGGAGATCGTGCCTCGTCCCGACAAGCCGTTCCGCCAGGACGATCGGGCAACAGAGAGACACGCACGGACCGCCTTATTTCGCGGAACTCGACAACCGGCTTTCTCCCTCAGTCTACGGAGCGAAGACGCCGACGGCGCGGTCGAGGCTCGCCTCACATCGATTTTCGGGCCGGCTCGGGAGTGGGCTCGAGATCGCTGTCCTGCCACTTCATGGCGCGAGCGTGCCGCATCGGGGCGATCCGGAGGATAATCTCCCCGTTCTGGAACAGCCGCATGGTGCCGGTCGACTGGCTGACGACGACGGCCAGGGCCTTGGTCACGTTGGTGATCGCGGCGGCGGCCCAGTGCCGGGTGCCCAGTCCCTTGGGCAGCGTCAGGCCGGTATTGGGGGCGTCGATGATCCCGCAGGCGGCCTCGACGGTGCCGTCGCGGGCCACGATGAAGGCGCCGTCAAGTTGGGCGATCTCCTTGATCGCCTCGCGGACCCGGACGTCGCGGAGGTTCCGCTCCTTGCGGCGATATCCCTTGAACGGGTCAAACCCCAGCGTCCGGGTCCGCGACCAGGACGTTGCGGACGTCGCCGACGACGATCAAGGTGCCGACGCTTTTGCCTTCCCGCCCCTCGCGGCCGATCTCGACGGCGACATCGACCACCGCCCTGCAAGGTCTCGAACGGCACCGAGGTCTCCAGGGCCCGGAGGTCGCGCGAGGTAAGCCGCTCGAGGTGCTCGCCGAGCCGGACCACCGTCAACGAATCGAGCGTCTCGGCCTCGAAGCCCGAGTAGACGACGATCACCCGGGCTCCGGCCTCCAGATGATCGTTGGCGACCGCCTCGATCAGGGCCAGCGTGATCCGCTCGGGGACGGCCGAGGCCCCGGCTTCGACCTCCAGCGCCACCAGCCCGGCCGCCTTGATCGCCTCGATCTGCCGCGGCGAAGGCCGACGCCACCAGGATCCGTTCCTCCGGGAAGGTGCCCGGACCGTCGCCCAGTCCATCGGCCCTTCGGGCAAGATCAACACGCCCGCCGCCCCGAGCTGGCCTGCCGCACTCGCAGGCCATCCCCAGCAGGCTCGTCGTCGCCTTGGTCAGGACGGTCGGCGTCACGGCAAGCGGCCTCTTTCTCTGTGACGAACAAAGCAAGACAAACGTGGCGACAGGAGTCCGATCGGGCGATCCAAACCAGCGCACACGGTTCGTGGACGAGCCACGTGCGCTGGCCGTTTGGTCGCGTCCTCAACTCGGCTCAACGCAACTCAACTCACGACTTCGGGCTCTCGTCCTTGCTCTCGGCCGCATTATTATCGTCTTTTTTGGCTTCTTCCTTGGGCGTGTTTGCCGGAGGGACGTCTTTTTTGGCGTCAGCGTCCTTGGTTGGCTCTTTCTTTTCTTCTTTGGCAGCCCCGGACTTCTCGGGCTCTTTCGCGGCGTTTGGCTGCGACTTACGGACGGCATCGATATGGCGGTTCAGAATGGCGTCGCGCTGGTTGTAGAACTCCTTGAGACCGCCATCAGGGCGGGTGATGCGGACGTCTTTCTGGGGATTGATGTCCTTAGTGGTGCCGAAGCCGGTGAACCAGGCGCCGAAGACTTCGGGGCTGACGCCGGTCTTGGCCTTGAGAGTGGTCTCGTCGTTGGCTCGGCCGGTGATCAGGATATCGAGGATCGGGGGTGGGTCGATGGTGGTCTTGACGAGGCCGGCGTCCTGTGCAGCGACGATTGCCTCGGCCACGGCGCGGCGGGCGGCCTCGAGCTTCTCCTCGACCTCCTTGGGGATTGGTGGTGGGGTCTCGGCCACGGGCGTGGCTTTTGTCGTTTCGGCCTTGGGAGCTTCGGTTGTGGTCGTTTCGGCCTTGGATGCCTCAGCCTTGGGAGCTGCGGTCTTGGGGGCTTCCTCTTTCTTTTCTTCGGTCTGACCGAAGAGGTGAGGGGCACCTGCCAGGCTAAGCAGCAGGCCGAACGAGAGAGCGGTTGTGAGTGATCGGCGCACCAGGAGTTCTCCTTTTCCTCGTGTCGTTTGGCTTCAGACTTCGAAGCGGAAGCGGTTACGAGGCTTCGGGTTGAGTGATCCCGAAACCGCTCATCCCGTCCCGTCGAAGCGTGCGGGCACTTCCCCTTTTCCCGAGATTCGACGAACGTCCAGCCCCTGTCGACATGGACCGGGCTCGACTTGATTTGCCGAGTGTAACGGCCAGACGGCCGGGTTGCCAGAGCGGTGAGTGGCTCTTTTGGGTCGTCGCGGTGGTGGGGTGGATATGGTTTGCGCTATTTGTGCCGAAAACCGCGCCGGGTTGGGTCATGACGACACGCGCAGACTGCCGAATGAATTGGTGGAAATGCGACGGATGCGGAACGATCCGGATTCGTTCTCGATACAGGCAGGGATGCGGAGGGTGGCGATGAGGTGGTCGAGTAAACGGCAAGCGCGACGGTCCCGGCCTGCGCTGGAGGGACTGGAGGAGAGGCAGCTTCCTGAGTGGGTCGAGCACCGACATCGTGTCGGCTTCCGCCACCACGCCCAGCGTCACGGCCACGACCACGGTTCCCGTCGGGCTGACTGACGCGGCCAACGGGATCTCCCTGGCGGATCGGCGGATCAGCTATGTGACAGCGCAGGGAACGCATGTCTTGATCACGCTTTACGGCGTGGGCAGTCTGAAGGGCACGTATCTCGACCCGGACGGAGCACTCAACCTGGTTTACGACGGGACCAACGCGTCAAGTGGGATCGTCGCCAACGTTTCCGGTGGCACCGGTCAGGCTCCGCTACGAAGCATCCAGAATGCCGTCGTGGGACTGAATAACTTCAGCGGTGTTGGTGGTACTTCGTTGAACGTGGTCAACCTGAAGAACTTCAACCTCGTCGACGGCGGCCGGATCGACATGACCAGCGGTGTGCATACGCTCTTTCTCAATAACATCGGGTCCAACACCGAGATCCATCTCCGCCAGTTACCAACGACGGCGTCCACGAGTACCTCAACATCGACCTCGACAGTGAATAACGGGGTTACCTTGCTCTTCCTCAGCACGGTGACCGGGGCCCAGACCCTGACCTCGCTGTCGGGGGAGCCGGTGATCACGAACTTCACGCTGCTCGCGAACAATGTTTCCTCGGCCACCAGCTCGGCGACGTTCGGAGTCAATCCTGGGCCACCGCCGCCCCCGCCGGTGTGGTCTTCTCGGCCAACATGATTAACGGCCGTCCCCGGGCTTCGAGCGCACTACCAGACCCGGAGGTCTGGGGTTACGACCCGACGGCCAACACTCTGATCAAGTTCGACGCCGCCACCGGCGCGCAGCTTCAAACAGTTTCGCTGGCGGGATTAGGGACGATGACCACCGGCGTATCGCTGGGCCGCGACCACAACCAACTCGTGGCGCTGGTCGGTAACGGCACGACGATCTACGCCTTCGACGCGATCACCGGGGCTCCCGTCGGTTCCTTCTCGACGGCGGCTCTCGACGGTGGCGCCTTCACCTCGGTTGACGGCCTGGGCTCGACCGACAACCGGACCGTCCTCATGGATTCGACTGCGGGGACCGTCGGCATGGCGCAGACGATCGACCTCAGCACCAGTCTCGACACGGGACAGGCCGTGCCGCTGGGTAAATCGTTCACTCCCAGCCGCGAGTTCAACTTCCTGGGCGGTCTCACGGGTGTCGCCGGCCGTCCCTATGTCTATGCGACGGGCTCGGCCCATTTCGACACCTCTCAGCCCAACCTGTATCAGGTCGGCGTCATGACGGCCACGGTCACCAAAACCGGCATCTCTCCGAGTCGAGCCGGACCGTCTTGCAGCAGAACGGCGCTGACGTCAATGCCGGCAGTACGGGACAGACCCCGGCGGTCCCGGTCAGGGCGCTCGGGAGCATCGACCAGACGCTCGCCCTGGTTACTGGCGTCTCAAATGGCAAGAACGTGATTGACAAATTGACCCCCTCGACCCTCGCCTCGCAGGGGACAGTCATGTTCGACGACCCCAACCTGCTTGCGGGCCTGAGCGAATCGTTCCGCCCCGACCTGGGCGGCTCGGCCCTGGTCGATATCCAGGGCAATACCCAGTCTTTCCGCGCCAAGTCGGCCCGCGGCCTGATCCTCAATGACGAGGGCTACATCAACCTGGCCAAGATCCACAACAGTAGCGACACCACGATCGTCGCCTTGCCCTTCCTACACGCCCAGATGCCCATCCGCTCGAATGTCACGATCCTCTCCTCGTCTCGCGGCGTCAACGGCCGCAACGGGGTGACCGTCAACCCGAACCTTAGCGTAGTCGGACCCCTGTCGCTGCCCAATCCGGGCTAAACGGACGGATCGCTATCAGCCCTGGTTCTGGTGACGGACTCGCAGGACCAGGGCCGCGAGCAGGATCAGGCCGAACCCTGTTCCGCCCATCCCTAGCTTGAATGAAAGGGGATCATACGTGTACACCAGGGTATGCCGCCCCGCCTTGACCGCGGCCCCGCGCATCAGGCGGTTGGTCCGGTAGATCGGTGCGGGGGTGCCGTCGATCGTCAGGGTCCAGCCGGGGTAATCGATATCGGCCAGGATCACCAGCCCCGGGCGTTCGAGCACCGTGTCGATCTCGACCCGTTGCGGCTCGTAGCGGCGGATCTCGACTTTCTCGCCAGGTGTGACATTGGCGCGCTCGACGTATCCTGCCAGGTCGGTTGGGCGTTCGGTCTCGACGAACGCCATCGCGCGGAGGTCGAATGGCTGGCGTCCGGGATCGTTCCAGAACGGGTCGGCCTTGTAGACCAGGTCCTTGAGAAGCTCGAGCTTCTCGTCGCCCGATCTCAGGTCGGTCATCATGCCTTGTCGCGGCGCCCGGACGCGGACGAAGTGGACGAGCCAGGCGCCGGGGAAGACTTCCTTGTTCTTCAGTAGCTGCCAGTCCTGGCGCTCGCGCCAGGCTTCTCCCGCGGGGCCGGCAATCACGTCGGCGGGTGGGTAGACGACCTCGACTCCGGGCAGGAAAGCAGCGTAGCCACGCTCGGGCGAGGCCCAGTTGTCGGTGCGGATCGGCAGCAGGAAATAGCGGGCGTTCCACAGGTCGAACAGCGCCTCGGGTAATAGTTGAACGGCGTCCCTTCGGGCAGGCCCAGGAACTCGGCGGCCGTCGGCCTGGCCGCGATCGTCTGGGACCGGAAGAACAGCGTGTAATCGAGTAGCTCGAGCACTCCCTGGGTCAGGCTGTAGCTCAGGCCGAAGGGCAGCGCGTTGTCGGGCTGGAGGGTGTCGCGCTCCCAACTCGCCAGCGCGGCCAGCCGCCCCGGCTCGTTCGACTTGGCGAAGCCCTCGGGGTGCCACAGCGGTAGTCGATGGACCCGGAACGGACCCGGAGAGGGGTCGGCCCGCTCGGCCCGGTCGATCAGCTCCGCCGCCCTCGACGGCGCGTCGAACACCGACTGGGGAGCCGTCCAGATCAGGCGGGCATCGACCACGGCCAGATCGAGCGTCATCAAGCCCAGCGCCAGTACCCCGGCCCAGCGCGACCTCGCCCCCCAGCACAGCAACAACAGTCCCAGGACCAGCACGACGGCCCCATGCACGAGCCCCCGCATGGTCTGTCCCAGTGCCGCCGAGAGGTCGATCGGGCCATACGCGGTATCGGGAATCACTCGGCTGGCGAGCCACCCCATGACCCAGGACCGCCCGGCCGTCACGAGCAAGGCCAGCGCCAGGGTCGCCACGAGGACGCACGCGGCGTAGATCGCGAGCCGCCCGTGTCCTCGCACCCGACGCCAGGCGGTCCCAGCCCAGGCCCGCCAGGCCCGAAACCGCCACTGCGGCGAAGATCTGGAGCTTGCCGGGATACCGGAACAGACCAAACCCTGGCAGCGCCGCCACCATCATTCCATAAAAGCTCCCCCAGCCATCCTCCAGGAACCGATCCTCGCGGAGGTTGAACCCGATCGGGTCGTGCGGCCCGAGCCACGCCTCGGCCCCCGGAACCCAGCGCGCCAGCCAGAGCGGGCCGGCGCATCGACCGAAGCTCGCGATTGTGCCGGCGATACCCAGCGCGATCAGCCAGCCCCGCCACCGAGGCGCAGGCTCCGCCCCATCCCGACCCCCGGTTTCCAACTCGATCCGGCCCGATCCCACCGCCGCCAGCGTCAGCATCAACGTCAGGCCGCCGACATACAGCGACGGAGTCCAGAGCGAATGCCCGCCGCGCGGTGGCAACGCCTGGAAGTACGACTCGTTCATCGCCCCGGTCAGGCCGAAGACCTGGGGCCAGACCGCCTCGATCAGCCGGTATGGCTCGACGCTGAAATGAAAGACTCCCGTTGTCGCGTCGACCGCCGCGCGATGGCTGACCTGGCTGAACTCCCACGCCGGCACCAGTTGCACCGCCGCCAGGAGCATCGCCAGCCCACACCCCGCCACAAGCCTCCCGATCGCCGGCGCGAGCCGGTCGCGTTCGCGGATCATCCGCCAGCGAGTGAGCAAGCCGGCCCCGACAAGTCCCCACGACAGCAGGACGAGCGTTCGTCCCGAGATCAGCCTGGCGTCGGGAGCCTCGGCGGCATGCGGAGGGGGTGGAAACGGCGCGTTCTCGATCGGGTCGAGCGCGACGAGATAACCGGCTGTCAGCACCGACGCGACCCAGACGAGCCCCATGGCAAGGGCGATCCACACGCCCTTGTAGCCCCGGCGCAGCCAGTTCACGACCGGCGCGGGCACGGCGAGCACCAGCGCATAGATTCCTCCCGCGGCGACCGTCAGATAGGCCGCCTCGGGATCGCCCCCCAGTACCTGGAGCGCCAGGACCACTCCCAGTCCGACTAGCCCGCCGCGGCTCCGACGCACAAGCAGGCGCTCGATCGCGATCAAGGCCCATGGCAGCCACGCCGCGCCCACGAGGAAGATCACGTTGGCGTACTGGAATAGCACCGGCGCCCGAACGCGTACGACAGTGCCGCCAGCCCCGCAGCGTTGGCGGATTGTTTCCAGACGCGGGCCAGCGCAAACATGCCGGCAAACGCCAGCGCCACATGCGCCACGACGTACAGCCGCGTGGCCCAGGCATACGGCAGCACCGCATAAAGGACCTTGCCCGGATAGAAGACCGCTGTCATCGGCAGCCCGAGCATCGGCATTCCCGCGTTCTGCCACGGGTTCCACAAGGGCCAGCGCCCCGCCGCCCACTCCTGCTGTACCCGCAGATAGAGCGGGTAATAGAAGTGCGCCGCGTCGCGATAGGCGAACTGCTCGTCCTGGAACAGCACGGCCCGGAAACCGAACAGGAGCAGGAGCAGTCCAAACGTGAAGGGAAGTGCGTACGAGGCTATTCGGCCCATCTTCGAGACAACCCCCGTGAGGTTCACCATCGGATCAACAGTGGCACGTCATGACCCTGGGGTGGTATCCGATTGAGGATGGCAGCGCCGGCTTGCGGCTGCAATCCCTGGTCCGCTAATGTGGGCATCAGGGAGTTAACGCTCCGGGAGGTCGAAAGACGCCCTCGCCGCTTCCCGGTATGAACCCGTACATCGAACACGGTGACGCCTGGCACGACTTCCACGAGCGCTTCCTCAGTCTAGCCTGAAAGTAGGAACGTGAAGTCATGGTGAACGGCGATGAGCTTTTCGCACGGTTTCGCCGTGAGCTGATCGGCCGTCCTATCTCGTGGGTTCGGCTGGCGTGCGATATGCTACTGCTCTATCGTCGATTGCGAGCCGGGCGACGGCCAGGATTTTACATTCTGGCTCAATCCCCCTTGGCGCGTCTCCGGGCCAGGGGGCGACATCGCTGATTCACGGCAGGCCGAGGGAGAGGGCGATAACGGTCCGACGGAGGAAGAGCTTAATCGCGTCTCAGAACCGATCCACGAACATTTGATCCATCAGCCGATTACAGAAATTCACGTTGGCCGGCTTTCTTATGATCTCACGTTGACCGTGGCGAGTTCGTACGACGTCAAGACCTTTGCTACCGAACTTGAAGACGATCATTTATGGCATATCCGCGAGAACGCCACGGAGTTGACTCTTATATGCGTCGACCGCGGGCTGGACAGTTCAGAAGTTCGGACAGGGATGGCTTTACGGCACACTGGATTCGAACCTCGGCCCGAATCTTGGACAAAATGACAAAGCGGACTTTGCCCTACAACCCCGATGCCGGCCACATTTCATGAGCCATCTCTCCCTGTTCGCCTTCGAAGCACCCGACGACCCGGCCGGCAATCCGTTCCGCACGGTCTCCGAGCTGACCTCGGCGATCAAGCTGATCCTCGAAGAAGGCTTCGGCGAGGTGGCCTTGCGGGCCGAGGTCTCCAATCTGGCGCGGCCACGGTCGGGGCATGTGTATCTTTGCCTCAAGGACAGCGCCGCGCAGATTCGCGCGGTGTTGTGGAAGAGCGTGGCCAGTCGCCTGGTGTTCGACCTGACCGATGGTCTGGCGGTGCGGGTCTGGGGCCGCCTGACGGTTTATGAGCCGCGCGGCGAGTACCAGGTCGTGATCGATCGGATCGAGCCCGAGGGGATCGGCGCGCTCGAGCTGGCCTTTCGCCAGACGGTGGCCCGCCTGGCGGCCGAGGGGCTCTTCGACCCGGCTCGAAAACGCCCCCTGCCGCGATTTCCGCGACGGATCGTGATCGTGACCAGCCCCACCGGCGCGGCGGTGCGCGACCTGCTCCAGGTGATCGGCCGTCGCTGGCGCGGCAGCGAGATCCTGATCGCTCCCACCCGCGTCCAGGGCGCCGGCGCCTCGACCGAGGTGGTCGCCGCGCTCAAACTGGCCAACCACGTCGCCGGGGCCGACCTGATCATCATCGCGCGGGGCGGGGGAAGTCTTGAAGACCTCTGGACCTTCAACGAGGAAGCCGTCGTCCGCGCCATCGCACGATCCAGGGTTCCCGTGGTCACGGCCATTGGCCACGAGATCGACGTCACGATCGCCGACCTCGTCGCCGACTTCCGCGCGTTGACCCCCAGCGAGGCCGGTGAGCGCTGTGTACCCGACGCCGCCGAGGTGCGCCGGACGCTCGACAACCTCGCCCAGCGCCTCGCCCGATCGGGCCAGACCCTCACCCGCGACGCCCGCCAGCGTGTCGAGCGCGTTTCCGAACGGATCGACCGCACCCTGACCCGCAACCTCGAACTCCGCCGCCAGCGCCTCGCCCGCCTTGCCGCCCGGATCGAAGCCCTGAGTCCGCTGGCCGTCCTCGCGCGCGGCTACAGCCTCACCTTCGCCGCCGACGGTACCACCCTCCTTCGCTCCGCTGATGAGGTTTCCCCCGGCAGCTTGATCGAGACGCGGCTGGCTCGGGGACGGCTAGTCAGCCGGGTGGAAGAGGTGACGCCAGGAGCTTGACCGGGTATGCTGTGCCTGGACGTCTCGGAACCTTGTGAGCCGCTCTTATTTACATGGAATCATTCAATATTGACGATAAGACCACCTTCGAATCCGCTCTCAACCAGCTCGAACAGATCGCCGATGCGCTGGATCAGGGTGAGCCGGCGCTGGATGAGGCGCTGACGCGTTATGAGCAGGCCGTGCGGTTGCTGGCGCACTGTCATGTGCAGATCGATGGCGCCGAGCGTGCTATCGCCCTGCTCATCGGGGTCGATGATCAAGGCCAGCCGGTCACGGCGCCCTTTGACGCCACCGCCACGCCGACCACCGCCGCGCCCCTTGCGGAGGCCGGTTCGAGCCCCAAGCCCAGGTCGCGCCGCAAAACTCGCGCAAATGACGCAAGTCCCTCACGTTTCCCGGATGACGGCGAATCGGACCCGCCCTTCTGAGGAAGGTCCAATTCACTTTGCATTGCAAAGTTTTTGGGAAATGCCGGGTAGACAATCGGGGGTGGTTTGTCAACAATAGTCGCAGTCTGGCCGGTGGCCCCGTTCTGACTCGGTTCGGGAAGGGAGTCGGGGTCGCGGGGTCGCGCCAGGAGGGTGTGTCCGCCACGGCGACGACGCGGCCGAGTCGCGCGAACTGTCTGTACTGTAGAGCAGGGCGTTGCGCCGGGACGGTTTGGGGCCCATGACGATCTCTTCGATAACGACGACGAACGACGAGTTGCGGGAGACCAGGACGGGAACCGACTCCGGCACTGCGGGCTGGTCGGCCTGGGTCCGTCGGGTGGATGAGGCGCTGGTGCGCGTCCTGCCGGAAGCCAGCGACCACGGACTCACCCCCGCGCGGCTGGCATCGGCGATGCGGTACAGCGTGATGGCGGGGGGCAAGCGGCTCCGACCGATGCTCTGCCTGCTGTCGGCCGAGGCGTGCGGCGGCGCGTCGTCGGTTGAGATGGCGCTGCCGTCGGCGTGCGCGCTCGAGCTGATCCATACCTATTCCTTGATCCACGACGACCTGCCGGCGATGGATGACGACGATCTGCGTCGGGGCCGGCCGACCTGCCACAAGGCGTTTGACGAGGCCACGGCGATCCTGGCCGGCGATGCGCTTTTGACCCTGGCGTTCGAGGTCGTGGCCTCGTCGTCGGTGCCGGCCGAGGCCGCGCTGGCGTGCGTCCGGGTGCTGGCCGAGGCGGCCGGGGCGGCAGGGATGGTCGGCGGTCAGATGGCCGACCTCCAGGCCGAGACCCAGGAGCAGGCTGAGGCCACGGTCGAGGCGCTCGAGGCGATTCATCGCCGCAAGACTGGAGCGCTCCTGTGTGCGGCTTTGCGGATGGGCGCGATCGTGGCGGGGGCCGACGCTGAGTGCCACGCGGCGCTCGATCGTTATGGCCGGGCCGTCGGGCTGGCGTTCCAGATCGTCGACGACCTGCTCGATGTGGAAGGCGACGAGACCAAGCTGGGCAAGCGGGTCGGCAAGGATTCGGGCCTGGGCAAGTGGACTTATCCCGGACTCCTGGGGATCGAGGGGAGCCGTCGACGGGCTCGTCAGCTTGCCGACGAGGCGGTTGCGGCGCTGGCTCCTCTGGGGTCGTCGGGTGATCGATTGCGGGCGTTGGCCCTGGACCTACTGGAAAGGGATCGCTGATGAGCAGCACGATGTTGCCCACGATCGGGTCGCCGGCCGACCTGAAGCGGCTTACAGAGCCCCAGCTTGAAGCGCTCGCCGCCGAGATGCGCCAGGAGCTGATCGGCGTCGTCGGCCGGCGCTCGGCGCACTTCGCCAGCAACCTCGGCGTGGTCGAGCTCTGCCTGGCCTTGCACCTGACGTTCGACTTCGCCAGCGATCGCTTGATCTGGGACACCGGGCATCAGATCTATCCCCACAAGCTGATCACCGGCCGGGCTGCCGAGCTGCACACGATTCGGACACGGGGTGGCCTGATGGGCTATCCCAACCCCGAGGAGAGCGCGTTCGACCTGTTCATGACCGGCCACGCCGGCTGCGCCCTTCGACCGCGCTGGGCCTGAAGGCTGGCGATGACCTGGTCGGGCATCCCGAACGGCACTCGGTCGCCGTCATTGGCGACGGCGCTTTCCCTTCGGGAATCGTCTTCGAAGCGTTGAATAATGCCGGCGGGCTTCGGAAGAAGCTGCTGATCATCCTGAACGACAACAAGATGTCGATCTGCCCCCGGGTCGGGGGGCTGGCCTATTACCTCGACAAGGCCCGGATGGCGCCGGCGTATAACGACTGGAACCGCAAGGTCCGCAAGCTGTTGCCGACGATCCCCCTGGTTGGCGACCAGGCCGACCGCTGGCTCCAGCAGGTGAAGGACGCGATCAAGGCGTCGGTTCACGGCGGCATGCTCTTCGAGGAGCTGGGCTTCGCCTACATCGGGCCGATCGACGGCCACGATCTGGGGACGTTGCGCGACTACCTCGAAAAGGTCAAGGCGATGGACGGCCCCGTCCTGCTCCACGTCCTGACTGACAAGGGGCATGGCTTTGCTCCGGCCGAGAAGGACCCGGTCAAGTACCACGCTCCCGCGCCGTTCCAGACGGCCGAGACCGGGATCATCCCGCTCTTGACCTCGACGAGCCGGGCTTATACCGACGCGATGAGCACCGCGCTCTTCGCGGCGATGCAGCGCGACCCCAAGGTGGCCGTTCTTACGGCGGCGATGTGCGAGGGGAACAAGCTCCAGAAGATCCGCGAGACGTTCCCGAACCAGTTCTTCGACGTCGGCATCTGCGAGAGCCACGCGGTCGCCTTCGCCGCCGGCATGGCCAAGGCGGGGGCCCGGCCCGTCGTCAGTATCTACAGCACGTTCCTCCAGCGCTCGTTCGACCAAATCTTCCAGGAAGTGGCGCTCCAGAACCTGCCCGTGGTCTTCACCCTCGACCGCGGTGGGCTGGTCGGGGCCGACGGCCCGACTCACCACGGGTCGTACGATCTGGCGTACATGCGGGTCTTCCCCAACATGGTAGTGATGGCCCCCGGTGACGCCAAGGATGTCGCCCCGATGCTCGAATTCGCCCTCGGGTACGACGCGCCGGTGTCGATCCGCTATCCCAAGGCGAACCTCGAGACGATCGACCGTGAGGTCCAGCCTATCGAACTGGGACAGGCCGAGATCCTCGAGTGGGAGACCGACGGTATGTTCATCGCCTGCGGCACGCTCGTGGGAAGCTGCCTGCGGGCGGCCGAGCGGCTGCGGCAGCATTACGGCCTGCGGGTCGGCGTGATCAACGCCCGATTTGTCAAACCGCTCGACCGGACGACCGTGCTCAAGGCGATCGAGGAATGCGGCTTCGTCGTCACGGTCGAGGAAGGGTGCCTGGCCGGCGGCTTCGGCTCGGCGGTGCTCGAGGCGGCCAGCGACGCCGGCGCCTCCACGGCCCACGTCCGACGGCTCGGACTCCCCGACCGCTTCGTCCTCCACGCCGAGCGCGACGAGCAGCTCGCCGAGGTCGGCCTCGACGTCGACGGCATCACCCAGTCGGCCCTGGAACTGGCCCGCGGACTCGGCCCGGTACCCCTGGCCGCGCCCAACGGCAAGGCCTGCGCGAGCTGAGCACCGCGGATTGAAATCTCCTCCCCGGGCCGGGTGGGTGGCGGCCACCCGTCGAGCGAGCCATGACATCAGCGGCCCGCGCTCCAATGACTCACACCACGCGAACGGGGCCATACCAGCCCGGGCCGTGAGCGAGCGGCCTTTCCCCCGTCTTCCCGCGTCGGCGGCGCGGATTGATCGAGATCGGCGAGTCGATCATCTCGGATCGTCCGGCCAACCCGTGCCAGGGGCCGGCTTCCGAGCAGGAGGGCGATCGAACCCGCGTCAATCGCGCCGTCGACGCCGCCGATCGACACGCAATTCTCGGCTTCGTAACCGTGCAGCACATCCGCGCCGACGGCCACGAAGGAGTACCCGGCCCAGCCCGATCGGTCCCGCGCGGTCCTCGCCCCCCCTTGCGACGAGCAACAGGCCTCAGCACGGATAGAGCACCAGCATCGTGAACTTGGTCGCCGATGCCAGCCCGAGCGCGAGTCCCGTCGCCGCCGCATTGCTCGCCCTGGGACGCCCCAGGAACCCCCAGAACCTCCGCGCCGCGGCGAGCGTCAGCACGGCCGACAGGCCGTCCGAGGTCAACAGCGCCCCATGCCCCAGCACCGGCGCCATCCACAGCCAGAGGCAGAGCGACACGATCCGCGCCCCGGGCCCGAACAGCCCGCGCCGAACATCCGCCGATGATGTCGTCAACTCCGTCCCGCGAACAGGATCGGCAGCACCTCGGCCAGGTACCGCCGCCAGGCGATCCAGTTGTGCTCGCCCCCGCTGACCACGAACCTGTGCCTGATCTCGCGCCGGGTGAGCAGCTCGGAGAGCTGCCGTCCGCTGGAGAGCCACTCGTCGTCCTTCCCATAACCGATCCACAGCAGACGAAGCCGTTCGTTGGTCTCGCCGAGATTCGCCAGTGCCGGCCCCGCGGTTGTATCGGGATCGAACTCGGCGGCGCTGAACCCGCAGACCCAGGCGAACTGCTCGGGATGCCGCAACCCGATCGCCAGCGCGTGGCCGCCGCCCAGCGAGACCCCCGAGATGGCCCGGCACTCGCGATCGGCCGAGGCGCGATAGTTCGCCTCCACGAACGGGACGACGTCTCGCAGCAGCTCCGACTCGAACGCCACGGCCTCGCGGGCCCGGCCCTCGGGCATGGCGATGATCAACGGCCTGGCCAGGCCGTGCGCCAGCAAGTTGTCGGCGATGTAATGGGTGCGCCCCAGGACCGTCCAGATCGCCTCGGTGTCCGCCGAGCCGTGGAGGAGGTAGAGCACCGGGAAGTGCCCGCCGGCGTCCGCGTCATATCCGGGCGGCGTGTAGATGTACAGGCTTCGGCGGGCGCCCTTGACCCCGGAGCGATAGTCGTGGATGTGGACCGTGCCGTGGGGGACGTCCTGGAATTCGTGGGTCGAGGGCGGCTTGCCGGGGACCGTGAGGATGCTGGTGCGGGGAGAGCGCCTCGGTTTGATCAGCGGGTTTCCCGGGTCGATCACCGCCACGCCGTCGACCTGGAGGCTATAGCAGTAAAGCTCGGAGGCGAGCGGCCCGACCGTGACGGACCAGAGCCCCTGGCCGTCCCTGGTGAGGACATTCGGCCCGCCCTCCCACTCGCCGGAGACGGCCACGCGACGGGCCTCGGGCGCGTAGAGGCGGAACGTTACGCGGCGGTCGGCCTCGACCTTCGTCGCCGCCCTCGTCACGGCGGTCGAGGGCGTCTCGCGGGCCGAGTCGCTCGCCGACGCCGCCCGTGGAGTCGATCGAGGAAGCGACGGCCTCCAGGGGGTGAGGATTCCGTGGGGCGTCTGGAGGGCCAGGGCCGTCAGGAGAGAGCCGAGGGTCAATCCCAGTCCGCCGGAAAGCAGCGTGGACCTCGTCATGAAACCGATGGCCCCCCGTATCTCAGAGCGAGTCCGCCGACACGATCTCACGCCCCCGGATCGTCGCGAGCGCCCTCCAGGTCGGGACCTGGATCGCGTCCTTGACGAAGGTCACGCTGCCGTCGCCGAACAGCACGTTGACGCCGCCGGGGTGGAAGCTCCGCGCGGCGTTGAAGGCCGGACGCCGGGGCATGAGGCAGGGAGGGTTGGTCGCGAACGGATACTGGCAATACGTCGGCATCCCGTCGGGCACCTTCGCATTCGGGGGCGTGTAGGCCATGAACATGGTGCAGTTGAAGTCGTCGTTATAGACGTCGCCCCGATGATCCGCATCCGGCTTCGCCGGGGAGCGGTCGAGGGCGGCGACGACCTCGGCCATGAGCAGGGTGCGGCTCGCCCCGTCGACGAAGTCGCGCAGCGAGGTCGACAGGTCGAGCCCGAACGCGCCCGGGCTGAACTTGACCGTGGCCAGGGCGCCGGGCATCGGGCCGGTGTAGGGGTCGTTCTTGCCGGCCTGGAAGAAGTGCGAGTTCCCCCAGTTGACCGTGTAGTTCCCCTTGCAGCGGACGTCGTTGGCGGTGCCCGCCGTCATGGCGAAGGCGCCGGGGTCGGAGGGGCAGTGGAACACGCCGATCGACGTGCGGAGGACCGTCGTCTGCACGTCGGGCTCATTCCAGGGCAAGCTCAAGTTGTAGGCATTGGCGAGCGCCGGCTGGTCGAGATAGGGCAAGACGCTGTAGACCCACGTCCTCCGGTTCCTGAACCCGAGCGGATCGCCGGGGTAGCCCTTATCACCCGTCGGCCGGCGGAGGCCCATGCGGCCGATCGGGAAGGCATGCAGGGCGGCGTGGTACCCGTTCATGGTGGCCTGCCCCCCAAAATCTGGTCCAGTCTTAATGGGAATCGTACAACTGGCAGCGAGCCAGGGAGCGACCCATGCGAAAACGACCCAGACCGGACCGGATCGCGGCCATCCTCCGCGACTTCCAAGCCGACCTCGACGCCGGCTTGAACATCGGCCAGGCCTGTCGCAAGGCCGGAATCGGACCCACTACCTATTACCGCTGGAAGGCCCTCCAGGAGAATCCAATATCGAATGAACAACTTCGCATTTCTGAACTCGAAGCCGAGGTTGATCGACTCAAGCTCCTGGTCGCCGAACTGGCGCTGGACCGCCGCATGCTCCAGGAGGCGTTGAAAAAAAAGCTATGACCAGCCCTCGACGCCGTCTGATCGCCAACGAATTATGCGACCAATTCGACGTGTCGCAGCGTCGCGTATCTCGGGCGCTGGATCTGGCTCGCTCCAGCCTCCGTTACGCGCCTGTTGCACGCGATGAAGTGGCGGCGTTGGCTCGACGCATCGAGCAACTGGCCGGGGCGTATCCGCGGTACGGCTACCGCCGGATCTGGGCCCTGCTGGATCGTGAGGGCTGGACGGTCAACAAGAAGGCGGTCCGTCGCCTCTACCGCCAGTTGGGGCTCAAGGTGGCCCATCCACGGCCCAATCCCAAGCCTCGCCGCGAGCACGGACAGGATCGGAACGCCTGCCATCTCCGGCCCTCGCGTGGCAAAGACGATGTATGGACATGGGACTTTATCTTCGACCGTACCAGCGACGGTCGGAGTCTCAAGTGGTTAAATATTATTGATGAATACACCCGTGAATGCCTGGCGTTGGAGGCGCGACGAGGCATGACCGCCGAGGATATCCGAATCATCTTGGCCGAAGTCGCGGCCCGGCGTGGTGGCCCGCCGTATCGGATGCGGAGCGACAACGGGCCGGAGTTCGCTGCCCAGGTGGTGCGGTCGTGGTTGGAGGAGACCGGCTCCGGGACGTTGTACGTTGCGCCGGGGAGTCCCTGGCAGAACGGTTACGCGGAGTCGTTTCACAGCAAGGTTCGCGACGAGTTCCTGAACCGCGAGGAGTTCGAGAGTGAACCGCAGGCCAGAGCGTTGGGCACGCTCTGGAAGGAGGAGTACAATACCGAACGCCCGCATAGTTCCCTGGACTACAAGACACCAGCCGAATTCTCGGCCACTTGTGTGAGGTATGTGCCTATCGATGAAGACCCGCCCGATCCCTCGTCTACTGAATCAACGAACAGGTGACTCCCATTATCACTGGACCAAGAAATGGGGAGCAGGCCAAATCGCTCGCACCCATCACCTTTTTGCTCACCACTGGCTCACCGTTACCATCCAATACTGCACCACTCGCATCACACGACTTGCCGTCCTGGCTTAACCTACAATTGAATGACTCGGTGCAAACCTGATTGGTATTGCCACAATACTGACTTGCCGTTCCCCCGGCATTACAGACAAGATTGCCATCCTGTTGTACCATGCCCCCGAAACAATGTCCACCATCTGGAGCGCTACAGCTACTTCCTGATCCACAAAGGCCCTGTTTTATGGGGATTTGCGAGTTGCATTTGGGAAGGCTCTGCACAAAACTGAGACCCCCAACAGCGAACTCGCGGAGAGTAGTGTAACGCCCACTATGCGCGAAATCCGATTCGCACTTGTGCAAAATTTCGGCATGAGCTTGTCTCCTGTGTTAGAGCTTGAGCTGACAAAGAAACAAAAACGAATTTCCTCTTAAACCTTCAAATGCAATGCATTCCTCGTTAGGTAAGATTGTAGATTGAGATCATTGTGTGAAGTCGATTGAAACATACGATGACTTTATTTATTTATTTATTTCTTGTAATTCTTGATAAATTTATGGCCGAAACGTAATCCTAGTAAAGCAAAAAAGGCGCAGTTTATATATAATATCCAGTTTAATTTGTAAGGTTTCCGCCCTTCTTTCCAGGCTCCGAAATCATTCATTTCGCTTCGTCGCGCCCTCCGAAGCACCCTTCCGTCCCACACATTTAGAGAGTGACCATCCAAAACCCGTCTACCTTGACTTAAATTCATGCCTTGCAATGAGAAAAATTCTTGATTGAAAGTCTTGCCAAATTCAGCTTCTTCTACGCTTACATTTTCTTGATAAAATAAATTATTTTTTGAATTAAATTGTGACAATTTTATGTTTTTTGGAAACCAAATATTCTTGCTCTTAGAAGGAAATGATTTATAAGTAGTTTCTAATAATATACGATTATAATTTCTGTCGTCAGGAGTTTGATTTTCCACCACCATGCGGACTAGGCCATGCCCAAAGCGTGGCGCGAACCAGGCATCAACATGGTGATCGTCGCCAGAAGAATATTTGATGTGCCATGTGTTTTCTTGTTCTATAAATTCTTGTGAAATAGCAAGAAATTTATAATTTGAGAAAAAAAATACGTTATTAAAATTACGTTCATGTAGTTGTGAAATATTGCAGGTCGATAAACCTAGCAAAGTTGGACGAAAAGCATTTTGAATCATCAGCCTTGATGAATCCAATCCTATAGTTCCCATTTTAATATATTCATTTTTATTCCAATCGCTTATAAATTTATTCTTTGAAATGATAGAGGCAGCTCGAGTTGACCAATTTGGATTTATCCGCATCAGATCGCTGCGAATACTATTTTTGTCAAAACTTACATCAAATTTATATTTGGTTTTTTGGTTTTCTGGATTTGAAATGTCGCACGGCCAAGTGACAATTAATACGGCCTGGCCGCTAGTGATTGACTTGCGATATGAGATCGCTTGAGCTAAAATATCTTTTGGGTTCACCGGGAAGACATCTATTACACTGGAGTAGGCTGCCTTTGTCAGAAGCATGGCAATTACTACTGAGATTGTCATTCTAAATTTCCCTTTCAGGATAAGGATTCTCGATCTTCGGGAACCGGTGATTGGTAAAAGTCTTCAACGATGGTTTAATCAGAAGCTTTGACGAAACAAATAACTTTAAGTGTTAAATTCAATCGGCTTCTATATATTTCATCATTTATCTGATAAAGTATGAGTATGCTTGTGGAGTCGCTACCGGGACTTGATTTGGGCGTATATTGAACTTCGCAAATTGTGGACGTGCCCGACGCAAGGTGTTTTGCTGGAAGGTTTATAACTGTGCAATTGCAAGACGGGAGGACTTTATCGATTGTTATGCCTGTCAAGGTGTCATTTTCCAGCTTAAAATGCACCAATTGCTTTTTCCCTGCGGTTACTAGACCCAAATCTTTGACATTGTCGTGGCAAACAAGTTTTCCAGAATAAAGAAATTACAAGAAATAAAAAGCAATATATTAAATTGAAATAATCTTTCATCTGTATACTTTTTCTAAAATTTCGGCCAGCGAATGCGTAAGTTATAAATAACGGGAAAATACTTGTTGCGATCTCTCGCTGGCGCCGTCACTTGCGTCCGCGTGGGCGCGAATGGGCGGGGAGCCGTCGGGCGTTGTTGCATCGTCCCTTTACGGTAGGATATAACCCCGGTGATTTCAAGAGGCTTGTCTATAATTCTTGAAAAGGAACTCGTGTGCGAACCCGCCTGCATCGAGACTGGCGCAGTTATGGGATGAGCGCGGGAGTCTCCGTACGACCTGTTTTGGGAACTGCCGGTGCCGGGTGGATGGTGCCCACCCCGCGCGAGGTCCGCTAGAATGGGGCTTCGCCGCATCCTTGCGGGTCATGCATCGCCCATTGGGAGAGGGACGTACGTTGATGAGCCGCGCCCAGGACCCCCTCGCCGCCGCATCGGTGGCGTCCGCATCGTCGTCCCCGGTCCCCGCCACGCCCACGTCCGCGCCCGCCGCCAAGGCCCGCCCCGACGAGCGGCCGATGGTAGTGCCGCCGCCGCTCCGCGTCGTGATCCTGGGCAACGGCACCAAGCCCGAGGTCCACGCCAAGGCGCGGGTGCTGGCCGATGCCCTGGCGGCCGAGCCCCGGATGCGGTTGATCGCGGTCGATCTCTCGTCCGACTCCGACCTCTCGCGTCTCGACGCCGATCTTGCCCTGGTGCTCGGCGGCGACGGTACCGTGCTCCACACGGCGCGCCGGATGGGGGACCACCCCACGCCTGTCCTGGGCATCAACGTCGGCCGGCTCGGCTTCCTCGCCGACCTGACGCCCGAGGGGTTCATCGACCGGCTGGGCGACCTGGCCGAGCGTCGGTACACCGTCGATAACCTGATGACTCTGGGTTGCACCCTCGTCACCCGTAGCGGCCCGAACCGCGAGTTCCGCGGGCTCAACGATGTCGTCCTCCGTGCCGCGCCCGTGTTTCACCTCGTGGAGATTGGCCTGTCGATCGACGGCGAGAGCGTGATGACCTACCGCGGCGACGGCCTGATCCTGGCCACCCCCGTCGGCTCGACGGCGCATAGTCTTATCGGCGGGAGGACCAATCCTCCCTCCCAACGCTCATATGTTCGTAGTTACACCTCTTTGCGCTCATACCCTGACCCACGCCCGCTCGTCGATAGCTCGCACAAGGTGTACGAGCTCGTGCCCCGGGGCGAGGGGGTCGCCAACGTCCTGGTGATCGACGGCCAGGTCCAGGTGCCGGTGCACGCGGGGGACCGCGTCATCATCAGGCGCGGCGTCGCGCCGTTCCCGATGGTCCGGCTCCGTGGCCACAGCTTTTACCGGACCCTGCGCGACAAGCTCGGCTGGGGGACCGCCCCCCCCGGCGACCGAGGCGCCTGGCCGGCATCGGTTGATTGATCGAGATCAGCAAGTCGATAAACCCGGATCGTCCGGCCGACTCTTGCCGCCGACGGGCTTCCGAGAAGGAGGGCGATCGACCCCGCGTCGATCGCGCCGTCGACGCCGCCGATCGACACGCAGTTCTCGGCCTCGTAACCATACAGAACATCCGCGCTGACGGCCACGAAGCGATATCCGCCCCATTCCGATCTCGACCCCATGGTCCCGGCGGTTGCCGGTTCGAGGCCGTACGGTTCCCCCGCGCCGAGGCCGTAGGCGAAGACCAACGTCTTCCCCTCGTCCGCGGCGGCTTGTCGCCGGACCCAATCGCCGAGCCGGGCGAGGTCTTGACCCCAGTCGAGGCTATCGCCGATCAAGGCGGGCCGGCCCCGGGTCACGGTCCGTTCGGCGAGCCAGCCCAGTTCGTTTCGCCAGCCCAGGTGATCGGGCACGCCCGCAACCGCATCGACCGCCAGCCACGCCAGCAGCCCGAGGACGATCGCCCGCGTTCGCCTTCCTCCCAACTTCCACACCCGACCCGACCAGACACACAGAAGCGCCAGGCTTGGCAGCAAATACCGGAACGCCGCGTTCGTTCCCGTCCCGGTCGTGCCCGCGATCGCCAGCGCGATCTCCAGCGCCGGGAACAACACGCACAGTGCCGCCCAGCCGACACCCTGTCCATCGGTCCGGGTTGTTTTGTAATATATCGATCCAATAAGTATCAGCAAAAGGGCTGGCAAGGGAACCTTGATGAGGAACGCCGCGAGATACCAGTACCACCACCCGCCCATCTTCGTCTGGCCCAGCAGGTAAGCCGACTGAAGCCGCTCGGTGTCGGCAAGCTGGACGTCGAGCCCGCGCCAAAGCTCGATCGGCAAGGGTAGGGGCAAGCGGAGCAGCCACGCCATCGCGGGCCGATCGGCCAGCCCGCTCACGTCCTGAAACAGCGACGACACCCCGCGGTCCCAGTCCGCCAGCCGAAAGCCCAACCCCTGAAACAGGTACGCAGCGTCGATCGACAGCACGCTGACCATCACCATCAACAGCCCCCAAGCCATCCAGCGGACTGATGATCGAGCATTTCCTTCGAACGCACGCGCCATCAGCAAGATCACCCAGCAAGGATAAAGCACCAGGAGCGTGAACTTGGTCGCCACCGCTAGCCCGAGCAACAACCCCGCCAGCGCCGCGTTAGCCGGATTGGGACGCATCAAAAGTGCCCAGAACGTCCGCGCCGCGGCGATGGTCAACACCGCCGAGAGGCCGTCCGACGTCAGCAGCGAGCCATTTGCCAGGACCGGAGCCATCCACGTCCAGAGGCAGAGCGAGACCAACCCCGCCCCACGCCCGAACAGCCGCGCCGACCATGCGCCGATCAAGACCCCGCCCAGCAGCGTCACCATCATCGGTATCAACCGCAACCATCGGTAAATGTTGAGATAACCTGGCCGGTACATCTCCTGGAACCGCCGGCCGACCTCCCACTCGATCCGGCCCGGTCCGTCGGCGTCGTCGAACCTCGTTGGATAGGCGACACGGACTCCCCCCAGGTGCGCCGGCAGGGCGTACAGCAGCTTGCTCAACGGTCCGCAGACCCGGTAAACGCCCAGCGTGTGCCTCTGCCACGCCGCCAGGCCCGCCGGCAGCTCGGCATACTCGACCACCGTCGCCGAATGGCCCCAGGCCCCGGGAAGCATGAGTAAAAGCGCACTAAGGAGGATCAATCCCGTGGCCCGGAAGCTCAGACCCGGCGAGTGTGCGCACGATTGCGAAGTCGGTTCGTTCATCGCGTCGGTCTCAACAATCCCGACACGGGCCTCTCGATCAACTCCCAGGAAACGGCGGCCACGATCAGCGTCAGCACGACCACGAGCGCATCCGAGAGCAGGCTTCTGGCTGCGAACCACTCGAACACCAGGGCCATCACCAAAATATGATACAGATAGACTCCATAACTGATCCGCCCGAAATAGAGCAGCGGTCGAAATCGCAGCGGCGCCAGCCATCGATGCCCCGCGTGGCGGACGAGCAGCCCGATCAGGCAGGCGTACAGGACGTTGATCGCGCAGAGCGATAGCGGCCCGCAGCCCGGAATGGCGCTGAACGGAAGCTCGTTCCGGACCGCAGGGCTGAACAGCGCCAGGACGCCCCGACGCCGAATCCCGCGAGCAGCAAGCTCGGCCAGCGCTGGCCACGTCGATCGGCCTTGCCCGAACCATCACCTAGCGTAGCCGCCAGGATCGTCCCTAGCGCCAGGCCGTCGCATCGCGAAAGCGCCACGATCGGATACAGTCCGGCCCACCGGGCCGCGATCGCGCTCAACAGCAGCCAGACCGCCAGCGGTACGACCATCGCCCGCCCCGCCAGTACGATCAAGATCGGCCAGACCAGGTAGAATTGTTCCTCGATGGCCAGGCTCCAGGTCTGCTGCGCCCCGTACGGAAAACCCGGAACCGCCCCCTCCCAGTAGTACGGAACGTTCTGCGTGAAGCTCAGGTGCTCGAGCAAGGCATCGAGCCGAGGTGAATTCCCCTGGCACGACGCGCGAACACAGATAAATGCCAGCAAGACATAATACGTAGGCCAGATCCGCAACGCCCGGCGCGTCCAGAACCGCCTCAGAAATCGCGGCTGGTCCAACTGTCGGAGGATGATCGAGGTGATCAGGTATCCCGACAGGACGAAGAACAGATCGACCCGGGTCCAGCCGAAGAAGAACGTCCCCGGCCAGAGGTGAAACGCCAGCAGGGCGAACGAGCCGAGGGAAGTGCCCGCCGGCGTCCGCGTCATATCCGGGCGGCGTGTAGATGTACAGGCTCCGGCGGGCGCCCTTGACCCCGGAGCGGTAGTCGTGGATGTGGACCGTGCCGTGGGGGACGTCCTGGAATTCGTGGGTCGAGGGCGGCTTGCCGGGGACCGCGAGGATGCTGGTGCGGGGCGAGCGCCTCGGCTTGATCAGCGGGTTGCCCGGGTCGATCATCGCCACACCGTCGACCTGGAGGCTATAGCAGTAAAGCTCCGAGGCAAGCGGCCCGACCGTGACGGACCAGAGCCCCTGTCCGTCCCTGGTGAGGACATTCGGCCCGCCCCCCCATTCGCCGGAGACGGCCACTCGACGGGCCTCGGGCGCGTAGAGGCGGAACGTCACTCGGCGGTCGGCCTCGACCTTCGTCGCCGCCCTCGTCACGGCGGTCGAGGGCGTCTCGCGGGCCGCGTCGCTCGCGGACGCTGCCCCTGGAGTTGATCGAGGAAGCGACGGCCTCCAGGGGGTGAGAATTCCGGCGGGCGCCTGGAGGGCCAGGGTCGTCAGGAGCGACCCGAGGGTCAATCCGAGTCCGCCGGAAAGCAGCGTGGTCCTCGTCATGAGACCGATGGCCCCCGTATCTCAGAGCGAGTCCGCCGAGACGATCTCACGCCCCCGGATCGTCGAGAGCGCCCTCCAGGTCGGGACCTGGATCGCGTCCTTGACGAAGGTCACGCTGCCATCGCCGAACAGCACGTTGACGCCGCCGGAGTGGAAACTCCGCGCGGCGTTGAAGGCCGGACGCCTGGGCATGAGGCAGGGAGGGTTGGTCGCGAACGGGTACTGGCAGTACGTCGGCATCCCGTCGGGCAACTTCGCATTCGGGGGCGTATAGGCCATGAACATGGTGCAGTTGAAGTCGTCGTTATAGACGTCGCCCCGATGATCCGCATCCGGCTTCGCCGGGGAGCGGTCGAGGGCGGCGATGACCTCGGCCATGAGCAGCGTCCGGCTCGCTCCATCGACGAAGTCGCGCAGCGAGGTCGACAGGTCGAGCCCGAACGCGCCCGGGCTGAACTTGACGGTGGCCAGGGCGCCGGGCATCGGGCCGGTGTAGGGGTCATTCTTGCCGGCCTGGAAGAAGTGCGAATTCCCCCAGTTGACCGTGTAGTTCCCCTTGCAGCGAACGTCGTTGGCGGCGCCCGCTGTCATGGTTAAGGTGCCGGGGTCGGAGGGGCAATGGAACACGGCGATCGCGGTGCGGAGCACCGTCGTCTGCACGTCGGGCTCATTCCACGGCAGACTCATATTATAGGCGTTAGCGAGTGCTGACTGGTCAAGATAAGGCAAGACGCTGTAGACCCAGGTCCTTCGGTTTTTGAACCCGAGCGGATCGCCGGGGTAGCCCTTATCACCCGTTGGCCGGCGAAGACCCATGCGCCCGATCGGGAAGGAATGCAGGGCGGCATGGTATCCATTCATAGCGATGCCAAGCTGCTTCAGGTTGTTCGCGCACTGTCCCCGCCGGGCGGCCTCGCGTGCGCTCTGAACCGCCGGAATAAGAAGGGCGATCAGTAAGCCGATGATGGTGATGGCGACCAGAATCTCGACGAGAGTAATCCCCGCGTGACCAGCGTTGACTTTAGAGTTAAGCATGATACTGGACTCGGAATGGTTAGCATGTTTTATTGCTGGAAGGCCGGAAAAGGGGACGTTCTGGCAATCGACACATGTCATAGTTAGAACGCCCCCTTTTCCTTGCTCCAACTGATTTCTGCTGTCCCACCCCACGAACGTCCACATTCGGGAGTCTAGAACTTCTACTTATTCTGCCTATCGCTTAATCTTATTTTTAATATATCGATATACAAATGCAATCGCCACCATTGCGGCAATGGACATCAAGTTGGCCAACAAGATTATTTTGAGATTCATATACAATTTATTATTTTGATATGACAACAAATTTGACTTGCTTGTAGTATAGATTCCTAGGTCTTTTGTCGAAAACGTTGCAATATCGAGCTTTCTCCCCTCCCCAAAGCGAGGAACGCCTTTGAGCCCTATAAGCGAATCTTTTTCGTCGAGTTGCAATACAAAATCCTTCAACTCCGGCGTGCCCTTGCCAATGTCTTCTGCCACCCATTGAGTTACATAATATAATTTATCGCTGTTTAATTTGCCCGCGTTAACGATCATTTTCGGCGCGATCGACTTCCCGCATTTTGTATACTGAGAAAGAGTGCAAGTTTGGGAGTAATCGCCGTCGCGATAGCGAATACAAATTGGTACTGGGTAAACGTAATCAAGTGATAAAATTATTGTCATTAACGTATTTTCTATATTGCTGTGTTTCATTATAATTTCAATTGCATTATTTGGTCTGCTATAAGCCTTAACTTGATATGGCTTGGAACGGTATTCGCTCGGTAGAATCTCCATCTTGTCGCTTCTCCTGCCGAGCGGATTGCACGGGGATACTACGACAGGAAAGGGACTAATCCCGGAGATTTCCTGGGCGGAGGCACTTCCGCTTATCGCACCGTTGATTTGACGAGGCGTATAGCCCAACCACACCGTCCCGTTCGACAGAAAGTCACTATTTGCACATCGGTAGAATTTACGTCTTGATATTTTGTCTTCGTTAATCAAGACAGCTTGGGTGGCATAGGTCTTCGATACGCGAAACAGATTGCCTCTCCTCGCCATATTCCCGCTGAATAGGGGGGGCCGCTCGTTGCCAACGCGATTGCCCGCGGAGGCTTCCACGAGATCATTGCTATTAAAAACATAAAACTTATATGAGCATTTAAAGTCTAAATTGTCAACCCATATTTGCAGGCGTGATTGAAGCGCTTCAATCGCAATGGGGTCGTAATCTTCGGCGGCAGACATTGTCGCGAGACACATCAAAGCCAACGGAAACGCCATGGCGAGACTCCCAAGGGGGCTTGTCGGGTGGCTGTCGGTAATGGGGATGCAGGAGGCCTGAATTAGTTGCTCGGCCCGTTGCTTTGCAACGTTCGTTTATCGGTCTGTCAAGACCGGCTCCTCCGTAGAGGCACTCTCCTAATGTTTCCTCACGGAGAATCGCCTTGTCATGTTTCCTTTAATAAGACGCCAGAATGCGTTTCTGTTTGCCCTCTATAAGTCGCTGCAGTCCTCCCGCTATCGAGGAAGAAATCGTTCAAAGAGAGCAAGGTCAATCCTCACGCACTGCTCGCACGGTTAAGCCTCGGATCTCGCGAATCGAGTTCGTGCCAATGAAGTACCAGCTTGTGCTGTAATAATATTGGCGAATTGTTCTGGTGCAGGCTTCCAGCCTGCACCAGAAAACCAAGATTGGAAAAGTTATATCTTCTGCGTAAGCAGTACGCGCGCGTTACTCATTTAACGCCACGATCAACCATTAGGATTACAGGCTTGACATGTATCAATTTGACTTAGAACTTCGCATCCCGAACATGCTGTCGTTCCCGAGCAGCTTGTTCCGGTCATTGGTTGCATATACCAACAATTCATGGGCCCGCCGCCACTTGAGTTGCAGCCATTTATTCCGCTTGGGTTTGTGACACAAGAGTATGTAAAAAAATATGTGAACAAAGTACTACTGTATGAGCATGAAACGCCATTCGTAACACATCCTCCTCCCGAGCCACAGGTGGGCCCCGTGCAGACCAGCGATTGATTGCACGCGGTCGTAGGATCGCAGTTCTGCGCACTCAGCCTGTTGTCGCTGAGGCTAAAGAGGAGAATGTTGATCATCGCGGTTATCGCGATGAGGGCCCTCTCGCGGTGACATAGATTTGGTGCAACATGGAGGATTTCCTTCGGTTTGACGTGATGAGGATCGGCGTCGCATGATGTGCGACTGACCTTGTGGGTTCAATGTCTCAATTGTGGCTACGGGTCGCGCGCTATTGTCTCATTTACAGCCGGCTGTAGGAGTGTGGCTACGGCTGCGAGACGGTCTGCCATGCCAAGAGGGAGTGCGCCGAGATGACGACGGCAATGGCTTCCGTGATGTACATGTCAACACTCTCGAAGGGTTCTGGTCGCCGCTACGGTCGTGGCCCTGCCCACACCGGGGTATTCCCAGGAGAGTCTCCCGCTTTGTCTGGGCTTCTTCGAGATCGTCCACAACGTTCGGGCTCGAGGCAATGCGCCCCTAAGGCGCTTCGCGCACGCATGGCGTACGCCACGGGAGCGTGAAGCGACCAGCCCCAAGCGCCAGCGAGGGTCTTCCCCTCCAATCACCCTCGCTGGCGCTTCGGGCTGGTGTGAAGCACAGGAGGTTATCCGATGGCGTGAGCCAACCATCCGTGATCCGCTCTAGGTACCCTCGTCGGCCATCTGCTGGTGCCTCCCTGCAATTCATCTTGAGCTTCGTCTATCAGGGGAGTTAGTCACGAGGATCGCCATTTGTGACAAAATTCCCCGAACTTTATGGTTTCTTAACATCATTCGGTATTCCGTGGGTCGATTCCGTCGTTGATCTTCCGTCGGACGCGGCTGAGGAGCTTTCGTGCGTTCGGTCCCGTGATCTGAAGGTTGGAGCTGATTTCCGGTAGGGTTTTCCCCGCCACGTGCAGCCGGAGGACTTGGCGCTCACGATCCGTCAGAGCGCGGAGCGCCTGGCGACGCGGGGAGCGAAATCCTCAAGCCGACGATCCGCCCCAATCAATACCAGAGGCTGGCTTCCGTCATCGATCAAATCTTTCCATTGGTCAGGCTTGAGGTCGACAAACCGCAAACGCTCGCGCCGTGTCCGAATCGACCGACTCACGCCATTGGTCACCACTGTCACCATCCATGCATCGAAACACTCCCGGCGAACATCGTACGTCGCGCCTCGGATCGCGGCAACCACGATCCGCCAGACGTCCTGCACGGCATCCTCTCGGTCTTGTCGCCTCCTCAAGAAGCGGGCGACACATCTCCTGATTAGGTTGTCGGTCTCGGCGAGGAACCGATCCCAGGTCTCACGCACATCATCCGCGTCGGCACGCCGTTCATGCTTCATGACCGCATGGACGATCCTGAAGCGTTCGGAGTCCGTCATGCGGCCTCCGAATCGTCAGGATCATAACCTTGGAAGTCCAAAGCCGTTAGATACGATGGACGATGGACGATGGACGATGGACGATTCATGGGCGTCCTCCGTCGAGTGAGGTGTCACGTGGGATAACCGTGCCCGGGGCCACAGGGGGGGATGGGTGGCCGACCGAGGCGTTGATGCGTGATCCTTGGAGAGTAATCCATCAGCCTTGTGATTTCAATAGTGTCCTCGATGATTAGCGAGATGAGGTCACAAGCGCGAAAATCTCACGTGGAGACGCGGAGTCGCCAAGGAGATTGAAGGGAAATAACCCAGGTTCACTTGACGAACACAGGGGCCCAGAGGTTGCCGTCGCGGTTGATCCCGGGCGTCTTCCCGTCGGGCGGGAAGGTGGATTTCACCGCGGCATGGAGCTGTCGCGAGAGCTCGGCGACGGTCGTCGCGTGCTCGGGCTTATCGGCGAGGTTGGTGAGCTCCCTGGGGTCGGTGTCGTGGTCGTAGAGCTCGCGGCCCTGGTTTCCCTCGGCCCATTCGGTGTACCGCCAGCGCGGGGTGCGTAGACTGTAGCCGAAGAACCGACGGCCGTTGTCGCCGACCGCGGGGCTGGCACCGGCGCGCCGGATGCCCCGGAACCGCCCCCTCCCAGTAGTACGGAACGTTCTGCGTGAAGCTCAGGTGCTCGAGCAAGGCATCGAGCCGAGGTGAATTCCCCTGGCACGACGCGCGAACACAGACAAATACCAGCAATATATAATACGCAGGCCAGATCCGTAAGGCCCGGCGCGTCCAGAACCGCCTCAGAAATCGCGGCTGGTCCAACTGTCGGAGGATGATCGAGGTGATCAGGTATCCCGACAGGACGAAGAACAGATCGACCCGGGTCCAGCCGAAGAAGAACGTCCCCGGCCAGAGGTGAAACGCCAGCAGGGCGAACGAGCCGATCCCGCGCAAGGCGTCGAGCTCTTCGATCCGACGCGACCGGGCCAAGGTTGGCCGAGCATCGCTCGTGACGCTCACGGCCGCCTCTGGCGCATCAGCCATTCATAAAGCTCGGGCATGTTGAACGCCTTTTCCCAGGCATTATGCCGCCACATCTCGAGGTTGTCACTCGCCAGCGGCACGAACTCGGTGTAGCGCGGGCTCCCTCCGACATCTCGCAACGCGGCGATCATGCGCCGCGGGATGGTGGGCGGCCGGACCCGGTCGTGCGCGTTGTGGAAGCACCAGCAGGGAATCGTGGCGATGCGCGCCGCCATGCTGGGATCGGCGGCGATTGACGCCACCGGCACGATCGCGGCCCATCGCTTGGGATACGTCGCCGCAAGGTCCCAGACCCCCGCGCCGCCGGTCGAGACGCCCATCAACGCGATCCGTCGCCGATCGATGTTGTAGCGGCCCATGACGTGGTCGAGCACCTTGAGGGCGTTCCGCGCGTCGGCCCCGTTGGGGGCCCAGGAACCGGACCTTCCCTGCGGACAGATCACGATGAAGCCCAAAGTATCTTCCCGTGCCCTGACTGCGGGAGGAAGGGTGAAGGCCAGATGGTCTCGCTTCCCCCCTTGTTTCTCGCCGTCGCCGTGCAGGAACAGGATCGCCGGATACGGGCGCTTTCCATCGTAGCCGGCCGGCACGAAAAGGGCGTAGGGAAAGGGTTTTTCCTCTCCCGAGGGGTCTTCGAGAGTCAGGCGAAGGAATCCATGCTCGCTCCCTTTGACCTCGGTGGCCCCTTGAAGCGGCGGTAGGCCCAGCTTTTGACGAACACGCCTGGCGGCCTCGCGGCCGATCTGATAGACCGATAGCGCAGCACCCACCCGCGCCATGGGCTCGAATTCCGCGAAGTAATGGTACCTGTCCGTTAGAAGTGTTTCCCGATCGAGCGCGTAAAAGCCGGGATACGGCCCGATTTGCGTCGTGTACCCGGGGTCGTTCGCGAGCGTGGCCCCGGGGTTTCCCGGCGGCTCGGTCGCCTCGATGCCGAACATCTTCGGGTCGGCGGCGGTTCGGCATGCCAGCCCCAACGGACGCACCTCGCGATGTGTATCGAGCCAGCGCTTCAGTGCTCGCAGGTCATCGTTCGTCGCCAGTCCTTCCCGCCGCCTCAGGGCGTCGGCCGCTTGCTTGTCGAACCGATAGACCAGGATCGTGGACCCGATCCTGAACGGCGGCGGCGCGACCTGAAGGTAGCGATATTTGCGCCGTGTCCGTTCATGAAGATCGAGCGCGTAGAGGCCGGGACACGGCCCGCCGCGGTGAGAGAACTCGCTATCATCGGTAATCTCGCTCGCATGGACGACGGAGGGCCACGTGTAATCGAAGTTCAGGGTCCGCGGGTCGATCGCATGGCGTTGCGCCTCGCCGAAGGTCTTGACCTCGGGATGGGTACGGAACCAATCCCGCAGCATTCCCGCATCCTGACCGGCATCGCCCGGAATCAGGTGGCGCGCCTGAGCATCCACGTCCGTTGTTCCCCCCGCCGCCTCGTTCAGATAATAGAGTCCGTACGGATACACCCGGAGACTACTCATCACGGACCAACCGAGCAGGAGCAGCAGCGGGATTGTCGCCCGCCTCGCGAAACGTCCTTCCGCCGGTGCCATACGGCTCGCGGCAACGATGGCCAGCGGGGCGGGCACGACCAGCATGGCGGGCATCGCGAAGAGGAACCCGATCGGAGAGAGCGTCAACGCCAGGAAGACCACGAGTGTGACCCAGAGCAAGATCGCGTCGAGCCGATGTTCACGATCCGGCGGCCGTACCAGTGACAGAAATAGCGCGCCGAGCAGCAAGCACCACGAGCCGATCGGAGTTCGGGCCAAGAGGATCGCGATCGAAAATGCTCCACGGTCCGACATCCTCGGTTCGGCGCCGCTCGACGCGGGGTTACGGTCTCTGGCGTCGCGCCAGCGCTGGGCCATTCCTCGCACATACTCAGCCGGTAGCGGAATGGGTAGTCGGCCCCATCCCTGTGCTGGTGCGTCGTGCCTGGTCGAACCCGCTGGGATGAGATCCCTCAGCGGCTGGCCCGTTGTGGCAAACCCATAGCCCGCATTGATGACCCAGAGACAAACAATCAGCGCAACTCCGACCTGACCGGCGTACAACATGCCGTTCGGTGGAGAAGGGGACTGGCACCGGTCAGAGGGCTCGGGAAGTTCGGGGGTCGCGTTCAACCCGACCGTTGCCTGTCGCCGTTCCCGGTCGATGTCCTGGATACGCCACAGGCAACGATAGGCCAACGCCGCGAGCGGCCACGCCACGAGCAGCCCCACCGCCGCGAAATCGGTCAGCAGCGCGATTCCCAGCAACACTCCGACCCACATCGCGCGCCCCCAACCTGGCCGGCGCAGCCAGCCCGCGAAGCCGAACGAGGCGGCCAGGCAAGTCACCGCGGCGGGAACCTCGGGTGTCGCTAGCGCCTCGCGAGCCAGGACCGACGGGGTAAACGCCCACAAAGCCAGCGCGAGTCTGCCGGCCCACGGTCCGTGAAGCGATCGCGACCAGCGGACAATCAACCACGCCCCGAGCAGCCACCAAACCAGGCCGGCAAGCCTTGACAGCCGGACCAGGTCGAGAAACCAGGTGGCGTTGACGCTTCGGGGCTGAAATTCAACGCGCGCCGACGGATCGCTTGCCGCCTCGAACCAGCCCTCCCGGTGAAACCGGAACGTATCATACGGCACCACGTCGGGCCAGTACGCCAGGGCCGGCAGCACGGCGATCATTCGGGCCAGGGGAGGCACCTCGCTCGCGGTCCGGAACGAGCCGGCTTGCCAGTGATGTAGCCCCGCCGGTATCCGCCGAGCCTCGTCCACTGTCGGGAAAGCGCGCCACGCGACTTGCCCGGCCAGCCCTAGGTTCAGGCCGACGATGGTGACGAGACCCAAGAATCGGGTAAGCTTCATGTTCGGCGGTTGAAGTGAAGGTCAGAAGCTGTCGGCACTGACGACCTCGCCCCCATTATAGGTGCTGATCGACCACCATGTCGCCTGGGCGACGCTATCCTTGATGAACCGGACCGAACCGTCGAGGAAGCCGACGTTGACCCCGCCGGGATGCCGCGAGCTGGCGCTGATGGCGGTCCTGAACTTGCTGGGCCGGGCCAACTGACAGGCGGGTTTGTTGGGGGTCATGATATGGCTGTACCCGCCCCCTTTGCCCGAATTATGGTTGAGCCAGTCGGCCCCCTTGTTTCCCACCGGGCTGGAATCGGTCGCGGCCTTCTCGCACTCGGCCGCGATGGTCGCCAGCGGAGTCGGCCTCGGGCTCGGGTCGGCGATGACATACCACTGCTGAAGCCCCCGCGAGGACGATTCATTGTTGCCCCTGATGAACTCGCTGAAAATGACCGTGTTCGAAAGGCCGTCGCGAATCATCGAAAGCCGGATCGGCGGTCCAAGCTCCTTGGTGACGCGAAACGGGACGTCGAGTCCATAAGCCGGTCCATCGAACGTGCCACCATGATTGTAGACGTACGTCCCGAGGTTGTTCGGGTAGCTCGTGTACGCGATTTGCCCCGAGACTGAACCCCCAGCGGCGCTGCCGCAAGGTACGTTCGCGTCCGAGGGGCAGATCAGGTTCTTGACCTGGGTGATCCGTACGGTCACATTGGGCGGCTTGTTGTACGATGAGGACAGATTGATCGCGTTGTACAAGCTGGCGAGTTCCAGAAAAGGAAGGAGCCGGGGCTTCATGGCCAGGAAGGAGGTTTCCTTCGAGTCGCAGGTCGGAGGTAGAGAGCCGTGGGAGCTGGCGTAGTTCTGGATGGAGAGCCCAAGTTGCTTAAGGTTGTTGGCACATCGCCTTAGCCGAGCTGCCTCACGTGACATCTGAACGGCCGGCATAAGCAGGACGAGCAACACACCGATGATGGTGATCGCGACCAATACCTCGATCAAGGTAAAGCCGTCACGACGGACCTTGCCTTCACGATATGCCAACATAATATACTCCATGCGGAGAGGCTCGAAACAATGGCGTAGATTGATCGCTCCCATAGCGACGAGGGAATGCGATATCCTTCGTAAATATCAATCTGAAAGATATCTAAATCTATTTGAATTTCGATTTTAGTTTAAACAAGTATGCTATTGCAAACATAATAATCATTCCAAAAATAAAAATCCAAACTTGTTTATAATTGTTGAAGAAAAAATCAAAACGAACATCCTTCTTTTTAGGTAGGTAGGCATTAACGACTTTCGCATTCTCGATAACATAGACAGGATGGTTCGGGGCAAAATCGATCTTGGAAAAAAACTTCTTTGGGTAGTTAACACTAATCTTGATGTCATCCACAGTGAGTTGCCAACTCCCGACCGGGATCTGCTGCCCCTTGCTCAGAGCGAATCTGTCGTAATTTCTATAGGAGACGCGGGACGGAAAATCGAGACCATCGTCGGCCTTCTTGAACTCTACGATCTTTCGGATGCTAATGGGTAGCTTAGTATTAACCTTGTCGTATGCTTCGAACCGGATTGGGAGGTAGTTTTTCTCAGGTGCAATCCATAGCAGACCGAAGCCACTAGTCCCAGCAGAAGTGCTATTCTCCGCCTTAATTTTGAAGCATGCATGCCCGTCGCTTACCTCCGTGCCCACATAATTGCATTTCAACGCTAGATCGTGCGAGTACCTTCCTGCCGATGGGTCGCTCTTCAAAGTCTGACCTCCCCTAAGGTATACGGAGAGCGGACAGCCTACCCAAGGTCTGTACATCAAGGCATGCGGAAGGTAGCCCCTAGGGTCCAACCTCCGGCTGTCGACCTTGTTGCCGTAAGAATTGTTCTCGTTCACACGAGTCCACTGACCATCGTAACTTGCTTCCGAGAAAACTTTGATGTACCTGCCATCATTCACCCTCTTTTCCCCCTCCTGTTTGAAGTAGAATAAGTCGCCCTGCTTCACGAAAGTTATTTGTTCGTTCTCGGATAGTACGCTGCCATTCAGAAGGAGGGGAGGCGTTTCAATTTTGTGCGTGTACTTGAATGTCACTTCATAATTACTGTAACGCTTTTCAGAAGCCTCGACGTTCTCGATGATGTTGCTCAGTTTGTCCTTGTCGCCGCCGGCCGCAATCCCTCCAGAAGCGATCCAGAGGAAAACGGGAAGAATCCAAATTGAGCAGAAATAGTGAAATGAACCCTTGTCGCTCGTCAAAAGTGAAAATCTCAACATGTATTTCATATTGGTAATTCTTTTGTGAAGAGGATAACATCAAGCCTGATAATAGAGGAACGATAGATCAAGACTACTTCGCAAAGAACTCCTGAATTAAAAAATCAAATAGATCGATTGCAAGTTTTTGATACTCATAAACTTCAAACATTGTAGATTGAGGCTGGCGTTAAATCAAGTTAACTATGGTTCATCCGGATGAAGCGCGCGCCCGGGTCAGGTCGGGCCGCATGGGTGGATGACGGGGAGCGGGACCAGAGACCCCAGTTCCCGCCCCCAGACCCCACCCCCTTCCCTCTTCTCTGTGTCCGGGCCGCTTCAGTCGCGTTTCGGCGGGCGATGAGGCGAACTTCGGGGGATTTCCGAGGATTTCGGTGAATGTACGCTCTGAATCCCCGGTCGAACCGCGCTTCCCCCGGATGAGCCTTAACTATTATTATGACACGGGCTAGGTACGCTTGATGGAGTGAAGGAACCTCCTGTCCCGGGATCACCGCAACCACCGCAATTGGTGGTATTGCAGTTCCCGCTCCCATCGGTCTGGCCACAATTCCATGCCTCCGCACTGGTGCAGATGCTGCTCGCGTCCGAGGTTCCGTCTTGGATACACCAGTACGTGCTGTTACTATAGAATCTGCAAGTCTCAAAGGTAGTGCTAAAGCTACTGGATTGCCAGACGTAACATAACGTTTTTCCTCCGACAGTCACGATGTCCGTACTGCAGGGGCAGGACTGCGAATCCTGACATACACCGCTCATGCTCTGACCAGACGACTTTGGAGCAAACGGGCTCAACCCCAAAACCAGACAGACGGCGAGGATGCATAGGAACAACGAGATCCCCACCGTTTTTTTGAGTTTACACATCATGTGGATCTCCTAATGTTCTCAAACGAGTGAGAGGGTAAAATCCGAATTTCACCCTCGGAGAGAAGTCCCGGCTAGACACCGGGGAGTGGAACTTGACACACTCCGAGTGCGGCAAGTAGTCCGCCACACCTGATTTGATAGGCTGGCTATGGGGCCTAACCATTGACAAGGGTGACGCTTGTGATGTTGGATTCAACTGTCAAATCTGTTGTGGTGGACCACCAGATTTTAAACAATTAAATAGATCGTATAATATAAACAATGAATTTAATATAAAGAAATATTACGCTTGTTTTGGACTAGAATGATTCCAAGGACTTGACCCATAGCTCAATCGGCCTCGTCGAGTTCGTGAAGTGCAATTGAACTCTGCCCTCTGACCCGACCTGCTGGCTCGGTACGATTAATTCAATTTCTCGGAATAAGCCATGCCTTCCCACCTCTCTGGTTGTAATTTCACTTGGTGCCGTCGCCGAGACGAGTGTGCCCAGGCTTAGGCCGTTTTCCCGGATCAGGATCAAATAGTGGCTTTTGCCACTGACCATTATCAGGTTCCTCGGAAATACCGTATAATCGTCCACCAAGTTTGCCGTAACGGGAACCGTGAACCTTTCTTCGTCGACATCAAGATCAATCTGCTCTTCGGCAATCCCCCCTGTACTGTCAAGAGAGGCCGCTTTCAGCGTTACGTCGATGCGGACAGATCCATCGTCGTCGTTCTCAGCGGAGCGAGTCTGCAACGCTTGTGATGACGTCGCGATTTTGAGCCTCCCAAGCTTGATCCCGGCCTTCAGGCCCTCGTCCGTCGCGGACACGACTAGCGACCGTGTGGAATTCCCCGTCAACCTGACCTGGCCAAAGTCGAGCCGTCTGGGCTCGATCGAAAGAACCTTCGGGCAACGTGCAATGACTTCACAGCTCGTCTCGGGTCGAGTTGGGTCGTTGGAATCGATGAGCACCCTAACGTTCTTATCGAATCCGTCACCTGGCCCCAAGGTGATCGCTATCCGGACCTTGGCCTCCCCCCCTGGTTCGATTACTCCATCTCTCGGGGACATGTCGCTACATCCGCAGGAAGGCCGAAGTGTGAATTTGAGGTTCGCGGTCCCGCGGTTCTTAATCGCGAAGTAACCCATCACTTTAGCACCCGGCCTACCTTTTCCGATGACCGTCGGTTCCCCAGGTATCACCAACTTCGGACAGGTCCCAGACCGCTCCAGGGAATGAGAGACAGGGTAAGCGAAAGCCGACACGCCAATGATGATAGTTAACATTAAGAATCTTACTTTTGGCGTGGATTTGAGTTTATTGTATAAATTGTTTTTTAAATTAGATATAAAAATTAACATTTATCGCCTCACAATGGGATCTAAGAGGCTATCCGGGAATTATTCCCCGGAAAATCGCTGTCATTCATTGATGGGATCAGGAGTCATCCCATCAATATCGGACGGAATCCTCGCTCTGCCAAGACCGTGAACTGTGTGACTCCTACGGTCTAATACATAAGCCTCTATGTTCGAAATAGTCATCCTCTTTGTCATATGTGACAAAAAATCTGGCTCTTTTTCAAAATCTTCAGAAATTCCACATTTCCTCGCCTCAACCGCACTCCTCATCAATCGCCTGCTGCGGCTCAAGATTGTTCGCGCGTTCTCTTCCGAGGTCCCCAGAACGGCACCGATTTCTCGCGATGTTTTCCCTTCCACGTAAAGCTTGAAGACCCGTCGCTCCCTCTCCTTGAAACCATTGAGGACTTTGTCGACGAACGCGCAAAGTTCTTCAGTATCTCCGTCCGGCCCGATTCCTCCTGGAGGCTGGTTCGCGACGTCGATTAGACTCACCCACTCGTCGTAGTTCAAGGAGACCATCCGTAGTCTGTTTCGTCTCATCAGCATCGACCGCTTCACGCCATTCAACACGACTGTGCCCATCCATGCATCAAATGGCCCGCGTCGTGGCTCGTAACTCGCGTTCCTGATCGCAACGATCACGATTCGCCAGACATCTTGCTCAACGTCCTCCACGTCATGACGGGTTTTGAGCCGTCGGTACACGCATCTCCTGATCAGGTTTCCCGTGTCGGCGAAGAACGTGTTCCAAATTTCCCGAACGTCCTCGTCATCGGACCGCGAGCTCCCCGTCATGACGGCATGGATGATCCTGAAGTGTTCGGAGTCCGTCATGCGACCTCCGAATCGTCAGGATCGTAACCTTGGAAGTCCAAAGCCGTTAGATACGATGGACGATGGACGATGGACGATGGACGATGGACGATTCATAGGCGTCCTCCATCGAGCGAAGGGTCACATGGGAAAACCGTGCTCGGAGCCAGAGGGGGGGATGGGTGGCCGACCGAGGCGTTGATGCGTGATTCTTGGAGAGTAATCCATCAGCCTTGTGATTTCAATAGTGTCCTCGATGATTCGCGAGATGAGGTCACAAGCGCGAAAATCTCACGTGGAGACGCGGAGTCGCCAAGGAGATTGAAGGGAAATGACCCGGGTTCATTTGACGAACACAGGGGCCCAGAGGTTGCCGTCGCGTTTGATCTCGGGCGTCTTTCCGTCGGGAGGGAAGGTGGATTTCACGGCGGTGCGAAGCTGTTGGGAAAGCTCGACGACGGTCGTCGCATGCTCGGGTTTCTCGGCGAGGTTGGTGAGCTCCCCGGGGTCGGCGTCGTGGTCGTAGAGCTCGCGGCCCTGGTTTCCCTCGGCCCATTCGGTGTATCGCCAGCGCGGGGTGCGCAGGCTGTAGCCGAAGAACCGACGGCCGTTGTCGCCGACCGCGGGGCTGGCGCCGTGCGCCGGATGCCGCCGCCACGGACGACCTGCGTCAGCGCCCAGCCTCGGCCGGGCTCGGAGGGGTCGTTGAGGATCGGTACGAGGCTCTGTCCCTGGAGGTCCGCCGGCGCTTTCACTCCGGCCAGCGCGGTGAGCGTGGGGTACAGGTCAAGCTGGCTGACCGGCGACTTCGCCACCGTGCCCGGTTTCGTGACCCCCGGCGCGACCATCAGGAGGGGCACCCGCGCGCTTTCCTCGAACAGGCTCTGCTTCTGCCACAGCCCGTGCTCTCCCAGTTGGTAGCCGTGGTCGCTGGTGAAGACGATGAGGGTGTTCTCGGCCAGTCCCAGCCGGTCGAGCGCGGCCATGACGCGGCCCACCTGCGCGTCCATGAAGCTGATGCTCGCGTAATACGCCTGCAACGCCTGGCGGCGGAGGTCGTCGGTGAGCTGGTCCTGCTCCTTCTTGTAGCTGGCCAGCGCGGGGGCGGGAATGTCGGCCTGGTCTTCCTTCACTCCCGACACCACGGGCATCTCGGCCTCGGGGTAGTGCCCGAAATACGGCGACCTCGGTGCGACGTACGGCGTGTGTGGCCGGAAGAACCCGACCGCCAGGAAGAACGGCCGCTCCGGCCGCTCCGGCTGCTTCGCGCAGCGCTCCAGCACCCATTCGGCGTCGGCCGCCTCCATCCCATCGGTATGGTGCGCATCGCCCTTGGGTGACGCGTACCAGCTCAACGTGCCGCCGAACGAGCCGGGCGTGAGCGAGAAGATCTTCGGTTCCTCCTCGGTCCGATCCACGCCGGCGGGGTTGAGCTGAAGCTCCCACGAGGCGGGGTCGTCGTGGCCGTCAGTGCCGATCGATGCGGGCACGTTGTAATGGTAGAGTTTGCCGATCCGGCCCACGAAGTAACCCGCGTGTCGGAACGCCTGGGGCAGGCTGACGTGGTTCGGGATCGTCTGGCGGAAGATCTGCCCGTTGGCCAGAATGCCCGTGCTGTTGGGATACAGACCGTTCAAGAACGAGTTACGGCTCGGCCCGCAGAGCGGGAACGTGCAGTACGCCCGATCGAACCTCACGCCTCGTGCCGCAAGCTTATCGATGTTCGGGGTCTGCACGACGGAGTTGCCGTAGCAGCCGAGCGAGTTGTTCAGGTCGTCGGAGATCAGGAACAGCACGTTTGGACGCTTCGCCTCCGCGGCGGCCGACGAGGCTGTATGACCGCACGCGACGGCCACCAGCGCAAGGGACGTCAGGAGAATTGCTCTTTTGTTCATGATCGATCTCGCCTGGATTGATGGGTTCGAGAGGTCTTCCGGATTATGCTTCAGCGGCATCGCCATGTCCACGACTCACTTCCGCTCGTCGTGCATGGATTCCGGTAGGACCAACCCCTGTACGGAACGGCTCCGCGCGGCGAGCCTTCCCGGATAGAATGGTCTCATGTCCACAACCCCCGCGTCGATCGGTTCCGACTGGCTGATTCCCCTGTTGCGCTGTCCACGCTGCCGGGGCGGGCTTGACGTTGCGCGCTACGCTGAAGCGTCGGGCTGGATATGCCGCGGCTGCGGCGCGGCCTATTCGAACGCGGGGGGCATCCCCCGGCTCGCGGGCGAGGCTTATGTCGCCAGCTTCGGACGCCAGTGGAACCGGTACGACGTGGCGCGGGCCGAGGAAGACGCCGCCGTTTTCGAGGTCAAGACGGGGGTCGATCCCAGGAGCTTGCGCGGTCTGCGTGTGCTCGACGCCGGTTGCGGCGGGGGCCGGTATACGCTGCTCGTGGCGGAGCAGGGGGCGCAGGTTGTGGGAGTCGACCTGAGTTCGGCGGTCGAGAAGGCCGCCGCGCTGTGCGCCGGTCATCCCGAGGCGTCGATCATCCAGGCCGACCTGCTCAACCTGCCGCTGGCCGAGGAGGCGTTTGACCTGGCGTTCTCGATCGGTGTGCTTCACCATAGTCCCGACCCGAGGCGTGGGTTCGCCCAGGTCGCCACGCGGGTCAAGCCCGGCGGCCGGCTTGCCGTCTGGCTCTACCGCAAGAACACCCCGCCTCAAGAGGTCGTGAACACCGCGCTGCGGGCAATCACCTCGCGGCTCCCCGCGCGGCGCTCGAGCCTTTGTGCGTCGGGATGGCGGCCGTGGGGGGAATCCCGGTCCTGAACAAGACGTTGAACAAGGTCGTCAACTTCTCGAACCACCCCGACTGGACCCTGCGGGTCTGCGATAGCTTCGACTGGTATGCGCCCCGATACCAGTCGCACCATACCGTGGACGAACTCCTCGACTGGTTTCGCGCCGAGGGGTTCGAAAACCTGGCCGTCCTACCCCCCGCGCGCTCGGGCCGGTTGTACGATTGGGCCTATCGCCACGACCTGATCATCGGTAGCGGGGTGAACGTCACCGGTACGAAGCAGAAGCTGCCCCCAGCAGGGTGATCAGGCCCGCGCTGACGCCGCCGACGAGGAGCGCGGCGGCCAGGCCAACGCACAGAGGGCGGAGGCCGAGGACCCTGAGCCGGGCCAGGCCGGTGCCGAGTCCCACGCCGGCCATCGCGGTGGCCAGGCACCAACCCGAGAGCTTGTCGGCACCGCCGAGGACCTGTTTCCACGCGGCGGGGGTGAAGACGCCGAACGGCCGTGCGCCGAGGTCGCCGAGCGAGCGGACCGCCGCCAGGGCCAGGAAGCCCAGCACGAACAGCGGCACGACCTGGTGCCAGGACGGCCGGGTGGCCGTCGCGGAGCCATCGCCCTCGGTATGGCCGCGGTGGTACAGAATGGCCATGAGCGGGATCACGACGGCCATGAACAGGTTGCGCACGAGCTTCACCACGGCCGCGGTGTCGAGCGCCTCGGGGGCGCCGAACTGCTGGCGGTAGATCAGGCCGGCGCCGGCGACCTGCGCCGTGTCGTGGATCGCGGTACCCAGGAACAGCCCGGCCATCCGGGCGTCGCCCCGGAACAGGGCGTGTGCCAGGAAGGGATAGAAGAACAGGGCAAGCAGGCCGAAGAGGGTCACGCAGGCGACGGCGTAGCTGATCTCGTCTTCCTCGGCCTCGACCACCGGCCCGGTCGCCACGATCGCGCTGACGCCGCAGATGCTGGTGCCGACCGCGATCAGGCTCCCGAGCCGACGCGGCAGGCCCAGCGCCCGGTTGATCCAGGTCACCAGCACCAGTGCCGTCGTGATGCACGCGATGATGATCGGCAGCCCCGCCAGGCCGATCGCGCCGACCGCCGACAGGCTCAGGCGCAGACCCAGGAGCATGATCCCGAGCCGGAGTACCTGGCGGAGACAGAACTTGAGCCCTCCCTCGTACACCGTCGGCAAGCCGATCGTGTTGCGGATCAGGAGGCCGATCAGAAGCGCCACCATGATGGCGCTGACAGGGCTGTGGGCAAACCCCAGGACCGATGTGCCCAGCCACTCGGCCCCCCAGATGCCCAGCGCCGCCAGGCCCAGTGCCAGCGCAACGCCGGGACAGAGCCCGCCGAGCCAGCCAAAGGCCCCGTGAAGCTGGCCCTGAAACCGCGAACGCCCCGCGCGCTCCTCGGGCGCCTCGACCGGCGTCGGCCAGTCGGGCACCCCCTCCATACTGTCGAGCCAACGCGCCCACTGCGGGGCCGGATACGCCTCGGACGTCTCGGTCATCAATCGCTCTCCCGGAATTCGGTGCCGGTTTGCTTTGCGAAGTCTTATGGAATTCGGCACCTGGCTCTTGATTTTAATTTGAAGTCGAATTAAGCTACAAGGTACTTCAGCAGGTAGATTGTCTTCCGGTCAAGTCTTTTGTCCCGTACCGAGACGCGAAATCAAGGGTGGGATGAGGATTTCAGGAACTTGAGCCTGGTCGTGTAAACGGTCAGGCCGCGAGTTTTGCCCTGTCGTGCGATCGACGTGCGCCTGACAGGGAATGCGTCGTCATTTCAAGCGAGATCGGCGAGACCGAGTGGGCGGCCCTTACCCGCCATGGACCTGGTCCGGCATCGTGAACTTTATTTGCATTCGTGTCCTAGCATATCAAGGGTTTCCAGAGGAGATTGCGCCATGAATCGCCGGGGTCGCGGGGGTTTCACCCTGATCGAGCTGTTGGTGGTGATCGCGATCATCGCCGTGTTAATCGCGCTGTTGCTTCCGGCGGTGCAGGCCGCCCGCGAGGCGGCGCGGAGGAGTCAGTGCGTCAACAACCTGAAGCAGTTGGGACTGGCGCTGCACAACTATCATTCGACGAACGATTGCTTCCCCATGGGGGTATCGCAATACGCTCCTACCAACAAGTACAACTGGGACAACTGGAGCGTTCACGCCTTGCTGCTGGGTGCGCTGGAGCAGACCCAGTTGTACAATGCCGCCAACTTCATGCTGGGCAATAACACGGTCGGCAGCGCCGGTTACAAGGCGAACATGACGGTTTCGATGACGACCGTGAAGGTCTTCTGCTGTCCGTCCGACCCGAACGCGGGGTCGTTGCAGTTGAAGCGTCCGGCCGACGGCGTGATGGACACGCTCGATTGCAGCTATGTCGGTTCGATCGGGACGACAACCCTGAACCCCAACGGAGCGGGCAATTTGCCCTCCACCGTGGCGGGCTTCGCGTTCCCGACCACCGATGCCACCGGGATGTTCTGGTACTTCCGCAGCTACGGCATCGCCTCCGTCACCGACGGCACGTCGAACACCATCGCCTTCTCCGAGTCCCTGGTGGGAGGTCCCTCGGCCACGAACGGCTATGCGGGCAATGGTATGCAGGGGATCAGCGGCGCCAAAACGGCGCTCATGCAGGATGCCCGGACCAACCCGACGTCCATCCTCGCGGGACTAAACGCCTGCAACGCATCCTGGAAATCGAACACCGGTGTGAACAGCTTCCACGGCGTCTTCTGGGAGATCGGCGCCACGGGGACGACGCTGTTCAACACGATCGTCACTCCGAACTCGACCACCTACAAGTGGGGGGCGTGCCGGGGGACGGGAGGAGGGTTCCCCAACGAGGCGGTCTTCGCCAACGCGGCGAGCAACCACCCCGGCGGGGTCAACACCCTGATGGCTGACGGCCACGTCCAGTTCATCAAGAGCTCGATCAACCAGTACACCTGGTGGTGTCTGGGCACCCGGGCCGGCGGCGAGGTGGTCGACGCCAGCAGCTACTGACCTGGCCACTTCCCGTCGAGCGTAGGCCTCGGGGGGTCGGAAATTCAAGAGTTTGCGCCGGTCGATTGCGTGTTACAATGTGATCTGGCTGGCGCCCCTCTGCCTTCCCGGCCCTTTCGATCCGAGCGCGCGCGATCCTGTAAATTCACCATCTTGACTTTCTTTGAAGCCGAAAGAATCGTGGAGAGACAGGGAGATCGAGCCGGTACCGGGATGGGTTCAAGCGGGCAGTGACCGTTTGGAGCAATGACGCCCACGCGATCGATGGCCGAAGGGCTGGGCCGATCTGAAGCGGGATCGCGGCGGGCAGGAACCCAATCCCGATGGGAAGCCGGAACATGGCGAAGATGCTCAGGAAGCCGCATGCCGTCGCCGACCTGGAGTCGGCCGTGGTGCGGGTCGTCCGGGCCAAGGGATCGATCTCCCGGGTCGAACTGGCGCGAGAGCTGAAGCTGGTGGCTTCGACGGCGGGAATCTACGCCGATCGCCTGATCGAGCGGGGCTACCTGGTCGAGTCGAAGTCCACGCCCAAACCGAAGTCAAAGGCGAAAGCAAAGCCAAATTCGAATATGCCAGCAAAGCCCATCAAAGCCACGGGCCTGGGCCGGCCGCCGGTCCTGATCACGCTGAACCCGCGGGGGGGGCGGTTCATCGGGGTCGACTTCGACGCGCGTCAGATCGTGGCGGTCGCGGTCGATTTCGCCCAGCAACCGCTGGAACTGCGCCGCCGGACGATTCCCGCGCGGGCCACGGTTCAGCGCGGTGCTGGGGATGATCGAGGAGGTGATCCGCGAGCTGATCGGCACCGATGCGAGCGACGTGCTGGGCATTGGCCTGGGGGTTCCCGGGCCGGTTGACGCCGATCGAGGTATGGCGCTGAGCTATCATTTCATCCGCGGCTGGCACAAGGTCGCGATCCAGCCCCGGATCGCCGCGGCCTTCGATGTTCCGGTGTTTGTCGAGAATAACATCCGCGCCATGGCCCTGGGCGAGCTCTGGTGCGGCGAGGGACTCGGGCTGAGGAACCTGGTCTGCCTGGGCATCCGCAGCGGCATCGGCAGTGGGATCATCGTCGACGGCAAGCCCCTGCGTGGTTCGCACGGCCTGGCCGGCGAGATCGGGAGTTGGGCCTGCCCCGAGCTCGACCCCATCGCGGCCGGATCGGGAATCCGCCGGCAGTCGGACACGCCCTCGGAGCCGGAAGCAAGCTCCAGGACACCGCTTTCCCCGTTGCCCTATCCGTTCCCGCGCACGATCGAGGACGTGGCGTCGGTGACCGCGCTGCTCGAACAGGCGCGCGAGGCGCTGGCTCGGGGCGAGCCGAGCCGTCTGGAACGCAACGGCGACGCGTTCGGCGTCGCCGAGCTGCTCGGGGCGGCGGACGATGGCGATTCCCTGGCGCTCTCGATCCTCGACCGCGCCTCGGACACCCACGCCTGGATCGTGCATCAGCTTATTACCCTGCTCGATCCCGATCGGCTCGTGATCGCCGGGCCGCTGGTCGAGAGCCGGGTCTATCTCGACTCCCTCGAGCGGGCCATGGTCCGCCGTGGCGGCACGACGCTCGCCGCCCGGGTCGTGCGCTCGAACCTTCGCGCTCCGCCGGCGCCCTCGGGGCCGCGGCCCTCGCGTTTCATCACTGGCGGCCCCGGCGCTGATCCCGTTCGTGATGGAAGAGCCTGTTTTCACGTTTAATTAAAAAAGGAATATCTGATCATGAATTCAGCGACGTTCGACGTGGTGGAGGTCGGTCTGCCCGGTCAGCAGACGCACGAGGGCGTCGTCTTCCCGCTGATGCTCGCGCCGCGCGAGGCCGGGTTGCAAACCGAAGCCGAGGTGGCCCTGGAACTGGACGCCGCCTGCGCCTGGATCGAGGCCGAATCCGGCGATCTCCTGGCGCTGGCCGAGCGTCACGGCGCCGTCTTGTTCCGCGGTTTCCCAGTACGGACCGCCCAGGACTTCGACCGGTTCGTGGCGGCCTTCGGCCTCGAGAACTTCGCCTATGAAGATTCGCTCTCGAACGCGGTCCGGGTCAACCGAACGCCTCGGGTCTTCACCGCCAACGAGGCCCGCCGACGTGGTCATCCACCTGCACCACGAGATGGCGCAAACACCAATTTATCCCTCTCGGCTCTTTTTCTTCTGCGAGCAGCCGGCCGAGCGGGGCGGGGCGACGCCGATCTGCCGATCGGACGTGCTCTGGACCCGCCTGGAGGCTCGCCAGGGAGAGTTCACCCGCCGTTGCGCCGAGCTGGGCCTGAGGTATTCGAACGTCATGCCGTCGGCCGACGACGCCAGCTCGGGAATGGGCCGAAGCTGGCAGAGCACTCTCCGCGCCACAACCGCGCGGAGGCCGAAGCCAAGCTCAAGCGGCTGGGCTACACCTGGCAGTGGCTCGACGACGGCTGCCTCCGCGCGACCACCCCGGTCTTGCCCGCCGTGCACGAACTGGCTCCGGGCCGGACCTCGTTCTTCAACCAGTTGATCGCCGCGGCACGCGGCTGGAAGGACAGCCGCAACGATCCGTCCCGGTCCATCACTTTCGGCGACGGCTCACCCCTCGACCCTGAGGCTGTCGCGCTGGCCGTCGCGATCGCGGAGGAGCTGAGCTTCGACATCCCCTGGCAACAAGGCGACGTTGCCCTGGTCGACAACATGGTGGCCATGCACGGCCGACGCCGTTACCAGGGCACCCGCAAGGTTCTGGCCTCCCTGGTCGCCGCCGCCGGCCGCCTGGCTTCTTGAGAGGACGGGACGGGACGGAGCAGAGCAGAGCAGAGTAGGGCAGGGCAGGGAAAGAACGGACTTCCGGTGATTGCAATCCCGGGCCTTTGATCGACAATGAGGCCTTTCTGTTCGGTCGAACCCCGGGAGAGCCCACCCATGTCCCTGTGCCTGTCCCGCCGCCTCGTCCGCCCCGGCGTCCTGCTGCTGCTCGTCCCGACGCTTTGCGAGGCCCAGGCCCCGCGGGTCGAGAAGCGGCCTGCGGAGTACGAGGTCGCCGTCGAGAAGAACGTTATGATCACGGTCCGGGACGGCACGCGGCTGGCCGCCGACGTGTATCGGCCCGCGCGTGGTGGGAGCCCGGTCGCGGGGCGGTTCCCCACGCTCCTGACCCGAACCCCTTATGACAAGACGGGCACCGCGGCCGAGGGGCGCTACTACGCCGGGCGAGGCTACAACGTCGTCGCCAACGACATCCGTGGCCGCTACGCCAGCGAGGGGACCTGGCGGCTGATGGCCGACGACCCGGCGACGGTTATGACGTCGTCGAGTGGATCGCTGCGCAGCCGTGGTCCGACGGCAAGGTCGGCACCTTCGGCACGAGCTATCCCGGAGGCACCCAGCACGCCCTGGCCGAGATGAACCCGCCGCACCTGACGACCATGATCCCGATCGATGCCGCTCTCGAACTGCGGGATCAGCGGGATGCGCCACGGCGGCGCGTTCGAGCTCCGGTTCATGAACTGGATCTTCAACCAGGGGGCCAGCAACAGCCGCGCAAGGCCGCTGGCCGAATCCGGCCCTCAGGGCCGCCCTGGACGGAGAACGCCCGGCGCATCCGCGAGCACGTCGACAGCCTTCCGATCCGCACCGGCACGACCCCGCTGAGGGTCGTCCCCGAGTACGAGGCGTGGCTCGTCGAGGCGATGCGGAGCGGGCCCGAGACGCCGTTCTGGAAGATCAAGGGGATGTCGGTCGTCGATCACGTCGACGACTATGCCGACGTCCCGGTCCTGCACATCACCGGCTGGTACGACTCGTGGACCCGCCAGGTCACGCTCAACTACGAGGCGCTCTCGAAGGCGAAGAAGTCGCCGCAGCGGCTGACGATCGGCCCCTGGGTCCACGGCGGGCAGAACGTCGCACGTCGCGGGCGAGGTCGAGTTCGACGACTCGACGCCGCGGTCGACCTCCTCGCCTGGCGGCTCCGCTGGTACGACCACTGGCTCAAGGGCGCGTCCAACGGCGTCGACGACGACCCGCCGGTGCTCCTCTACATCATGGGAACGGGCGACGACCGGAAGTCGCCCGCGGGCCGCTCTGTCGCATGGCGGCTTCTGGCGTGCCGAGCGCGGCTGGCCCCTCGATCGCGCCCGGCCGACCCCGTTTTACCTCCACGGCGACGGGACCCTCGCGACCGCGGCCCCCTCGATCGACGAGGATCGGACGACCTACACCTTCGACCCGCGCCACCCCGTCCCGACGATCGGCGGCAACATCTCGTCGAACACCAATCTGATGACCAACGGTGCCTACGATCAGCGCCCCCGCGACGACACCCACGCCGCCGAGGACCGGCTCCCCCTCTCCGAGCGCCGCGACGTGCTCGTCTTCCGCACCGCGCCGCTCGCCGACGACGTCGAGGTGACCGGCACCGTCCAGGTCAAGCTCTGGGTCTCATCGACGCGCCGTCGATACCGACTTCACCGCCAAGCTGATCGACGAGATTCCCCCCAACCCCGATTATCCCCTCGGCTTCGACCTCAACATCGGCGACTCGATCCTCCGCACCCGCTACCGCGAGTCGCTCGAACACCCCGAATCCTGATGACCCCCGGCAAGGTCTACCCGATCACCATCACCCTCTACCCGACCGCCAACGTCTTCAAGAAGGGACATCGCATCCGGGTGGACATCTCCAGCAGCAACTTACCCCCGGTTCGACGTCAACCCGAACACCGGCGACCCGCTCGGGACCTATCGTCGGATGGTCCTCGCCGATAACACCATATACCACGACGCCGCGCATCCCTCGCACGTCCTTCTCCCCGTGGTGCCGGATTCGCCCTGATGCGAGGGCCTCGAGACTCAGGGCAGGGCCCGGGTAGTCGCAAACGGCGGAAGATGGTAAGGAAGACGGGTCGGTTCCGGTCGGATGCGCTCGCGTGCCGCTTCCCGGTCGGAAGGAATCCACGGAAGTCTTTTCCAGGGATGGCCTTGCCACGATGCGACAGGTACTCGATCAAGCAATCTCGCATCTTCCCGCGCCACTGCCGTCGGTGGCGCGTGATGCGTACCGCTATCTTCGATATCCCCGTCTACGACGCGACTGGAGGCTGCACCGCCAGGTCCTGGCGAAGCTCCCCCGGCCGTACCGGGTGGCGCAGGGGCCGTTTCAGGGGATGCGGTACGTCGCGCTGGTGTCAAGCCACCTGGCCCTGCCGAAGCTGGTCGGGACTTATCAGTGCGAGCTTCATCCGGCGATCGAGGAGATCTGCCGGGCCGGCTGCGATCGGATCATCGATATCGGGACGGCGGAAGGGTATTATGCGGTTGGTCTGGCGCTTCGGAACCCCGGGGTGCCGTTGATCGGCTTCGATCGCGATCCCTCGGCGCGACACGACCTCCGTCGGGTGGCGCGCTGCAATGGTGTCCGCGATCGGATCAGGATCGCCGGTGCGTGCACTCCGGATCGTCTGGTTGCGGCGCTCGCGGGATCAGAGCGGCCGCTGGTCGTCTGCGATGACGAAGGGTACGTGGATCTGTTGCTCGACCCCGATCGGGTCGCTGCCTTGCGGCGGGCCATTCTTCTGGTCGAGACCCGCGACGGCGTGGCTGCCGATATTACAGAGCGGCTGCGCGACCGCCTCGCGGCGAGCCATGATATCGAGCTCATCCGTAGCCAACCGCGGAGCCGGGCTGATCTCGACACGGCCGGCGCTGATCTGGAAGCCCTGAGCGAAGCCGAGGCCGAGGCCGCCATGGATGAACACCGTCAATGGGCGCAATGGCTGTTTTTTCGGTTGAAATGATCGAGTGAACTGAGCGGGCACCATGGAATTCGACTCCCTCCCATTGTGGCATTCTCAGATCAAGTGCCAGGTCCGAGGTTGGTGCATGCGCGGCCTGGGGCGGACCTGGGTCGTGGCGGTCTCGGGTGGGAGCGACAGCGTCGGCCTGCTCCGCGTGCTCCACGCGCTGGGACCGGAGCTGGGTCTGGTGCTCTCGGTGGCGCACCTCGATCACGGGGTCCGCGGCGAATCGGCCCGAGAGGACGCCGAATTCGTCGCCGAGCTGGCCAGGGCGCTCGGCCTGCCCTTCGACCTGGGCCGCTGGCAACTGGAGCAAGGCGAGAAGTGCAGTCTCTCCGGTTTCGAGGCCAGGGCCCGGCAGGCGCGCTATGCCTGGCTGATCAAGGTCGCCCACAGCCGAGGCGCGTCGGTCGTGTCGGTCGGACACACCCGCGACGATCAGGCCGAGACCGTCCTGCACCGGATCGTCCGTGGCACCGGCCTGCGCGGCCTGTCGGGAATTCCGGGCCGTCGGAACCTGTCCCAGGGCCTGACCCTGGTGCGGCCGCTCCTGTACGCGACCCGTGGCGAGATCCGCGACTATCTCGAATCCTTGGGCCAGCCCTACCGCGACGACGCCACCAATGCCGATCTCACGCGGACTCGCGCCCGGATCAGGCATGATCTCCTGCCGCGCCTGGCCGCCGATTACAACCCCTGTATCGCCGACGCTCTCGCACGGCTCGCGGAGCACGCCTTCGCGATCGGCCGCGAGTTGGAAGACCGGCTCGACTCGCTCGAAGAGCAGGTTGTCGTCAGCGCCAGAAACGATTGCCTGGTTCTCGACCGACGTGTTCTGATCCGCCTTCCCCGCACGATCCGTATTGAACTCCTCCGCCAACTCTGGCGGCGGGCGGGCTGGCCCGAAGCGCGAGTTCGACGCCCGACGCTGGCGGCGCCTCGGTGCCCTGGCTATGCGGATCGGTGTCCGGGCCGACCTCGGCGCCGGGGTCGCGGTCTCGACCGATGTCCGGACCCTGACCCTTTGGCGGGCCGCCCGAAGCCGGGATCTCATCGGTTCCGCCCGATCTCGTTCCGCTGGAGTCTTCCCGGCGCGTCGACCTGGGGAGTCTATCAGATCGCGTCGATGCTCGATCCCCCTCCCGCAACGCCCGCGCGACGAGACGATCGACAGCGATCGTGTCCAGCCCCCACTCGTCATCCGTGGTGCCCGCGACGGCGACCGTTTCGCTCCGCTCGGAATGAACGGCCACACCATGCCCCTGAACGATTTCTTCCGCGGCGCGGGGATCGCGCACGCCCGCCGACCGGAAATCCCCCTGGTCTGCGACCAGCGCGGCATCATCTGGGTCGTCGGCCTGCGGATCAGCGATCGGGTCCGGCTGAGCGAGGTAACCATCGGGACGATCGGTCTGAGGGTGGTCACGGGGTTGCGGGAAACCTCGCCAGGATTCGCGGATCCCATAAATCATGAGCGCATCGCTCACGGATAGTGAGTGTGCTTCGCGGCTTCATTTCGTCGGTCCCTTCCCGTTCCTCTTGCGGTTGACCAACCCCCGGGTTTGCCTTACCATCCGGTGCCTTTCCGGAAGGGGTCCTCTTGGTATTGAGCCGCGAAACTCCCTTCTCCTCCGAGTGGCGGTGGCAGCCTCATGGCCGATCTTCCGACCCAGCCGGGTTTGCGGAACGAGCACGGCCGGTTCCCGTTGCGTGTCACGCTCCCGGGCGTGCTGGAATGGGCCCTGGGGCTGCGGATTCTGGCGGCGCTTGTGGTCCAGTGGTATGCCCAGCGCAAGGGGGTGCTGTGCCTCTTTCCCGACACGAGGATCTACTGGTTCCTGGCCGGTTCGATCCGCGAGGGACGGCCCTTCGAGGTGCTTCAGTGGGGCATCCCGCACTTCGCCCTGCGGACGCCGGGCTATCCCCTGTTCCTGGCCGCGCTGCCAGCTCGGCTTCGGCGACCGTGTGCTGCCGGTCCGTCTGGTCCAGGCTGCGCTGGGAACCCTGAGCGTCTGGCTTGTCGATCGCCTGGTCAGGCCGATCGTCTCGGAGCGACCGCAATCCAACGTGATTCCGATCCCGATCACAGCCGCGATCCTGGCGGCGATCGACCCGTTCCAGGTTGGCACGTCGGTCCTGGTCCTCTCCGAGGCGCTTTTCATCCCACTCATGCTGGCCAATCTCTGGGGTCTGGCGCGACTCTGGCCGGGTTCGAAAGCAGGCGAGGCCCCGCGAGCGGCGCCGCTGTTGTCGCTCGCGACGGGGCTGGCCAACGGCGCGGCGGTACTGGTCCGGCCGTCGTGGGTTTTGTTCGTGCCGGCGCTCTTGCTCGGCTGGCTGATCTGGATTCCGGGATCGTCCCCGCGCTGGTCACTGCATTCAGGACGGTGCTGCTGATCGGGCTGGGGACCGTGCTGATCATGGCTCCGTGGTGGGTCCGCAACGCGCGGGTCTATGGCCGGTTCGTCCCCACGGCGCTCTGGAGCGGGGCGAGCCTCTACGATGGCCTGAACCCCGAGGCCGACGGCGGCAGCGCGATGGATGCGTTCATGGCCGATCCGTCGATCTGGCCGCTCGACGAGGAACGGCAGGACGCCGAGCTGACGCGGCGTGCCATCGCGTTCGCCGCGGGCACATCCGGGGCGAGTCCTCGGTCCTGGCCCTGAAGAAGGCCGCGCGGTACTGGAGCCCCTGGCCCAACGCCGAGGGGCTCAACCGGCCGTCGATCACGGCGGCCAGCGCCTTGTTCAACGTCCCGCTCCTGGCGCTGATGGCCCTAGGGCTCTGGGACCGCCGCCGCGATGCTCGGGCGCTGGTCGTGCTCGCCGGACCGCTTTTTTATTTCGCCGCGCTCCACATGGTCTTCGCCAGCTCGATGCGCGTATCGAATTCCGGCCGAGCCCCCGGCCTTCGGGCTCGCCGCGATCGGGCTGGAGCCTGTCCTGGTCGCGCAGTCGCGCTGAAGACCCATCAGGATGCGGCACCGCCCGCCGCGCTGGTTGACGTTCGACGTTTCGAGCAGGGACACGGAGGTCCACGACCCATGCAAATGCGGATGCGCATGCGATTGCGGACGCTCCGCCGGGTGCGGAAGGTGATCTTCTGGGGTGGACTGCTCGATCGTTTCGGTCCTGGCCGGCGGGCATCAGCCTGGCCTACATGTACGTGACCGACGGCGCGACCCTGGCGGCGATCCTCGAGGCCGAGATCCCCCGTTACCTGCCGCACACCCAGCTCACGCTGGGACACGTGCGGAACCGCCCGTTGATCGGCGAGATCAACCTGACGCACCTGTCGGTCCGGCAGCCGATCGACGGCATTTCGCTCCAGGTCGCGAAGATCCCCTGGCTCAAGGTCCGGCACGACCCTCGGGCGATGCTCAAGGGCAAGTTCGCCTTCCGCGAGGTCGTCGTCGCCCAGCCGACCCTGCGGCTGAAGCGTCGCCAGGACGGGACCTGGAACATCCAGGGACTGCTGGCCGACCCCTGGCCCGGCCCGGTGCTCGAGACGCCGCCGATCGTGATCCAGAACGGGACCCTCGTGCTGGTCGAGTCCGACAACGATGCGCGGACCGACTCCGGCGGCGTGGCGATCCTCCGCGACGTGACGTTGAAGATCGAGTCGGGGGGACCGCACAAACTTCAGTTCGAAGGGACCGCCAAGGGCGATGCGCTCGACCGCCTGAACGTGCAGGGAACCGTTGACATCTCCAGCGGCCGGGTCGAGTTCAAGGGAGACATCCGGCGGCTCGTGTTCTCGGAGACCCTCCGCTCGCGACTGCCCGGCCGAGTTGCGGCCCCAGGTCCAGAAGATGGGGCTGAGCGCCGGCGAGGCCGACATCCGGATCGGCCGGGTGGTCTACGATCCCACGGCCACGCCGCGCCTGCACTACGAAGCCTCGGCGACGCTCCGCGCGGGATCGCTCGCGTGCTCGCGAGCTGCCCTTTCCCATCAACGATGTCTCCGCCGCGCTGGCGGTCCGCGACGGCAAGCTCACGATCGAGCGCGCCCTGGGCTACAACGGCACGACCGAGGTCCGCTTGAAGCCCAGCACGATCGAGCTGGACGACCCCGAGACCGCCCCTGTGGACTTCTGGATCGACATCATCGATCTCGAACTCGACCCGCGGCTCAAGTCGTGGACGCCCCCCAGCCTCGCCGGGCTCTGGGACGAGTTCCGCCCCTCGGGCCGGCTGAGCATCGGCCTGCGCGTCGTCCGCGACCGACGTGGCGGCCCGGTCGGCTTCGGGCTGGGCATTCATTGTCTTGATGTTGCCATGACTTATAAATATTTTCCTTATCCGATCGATCATGTGCGCGGCCTGATCACCTGGGAAGGCAACCGGGTGAAGCTGGACCTTCAGACCTACATCAGTGGCCAGCCCCTGCACGCGACCGGCACGATCGACAATCCCGGCGACCTGGCGCATGTCCAGCTCGATTTCCAGAGTCGGGCCCTGCCGATCGACAAGACCCTCTTCGAGGCGATGCCCCCCGACATCCGCAAGGTCGTCACCGACTTCGAGCCCAGCGGCACGGTCGCCGGCCACGCCCACGTCGACCGGACCCCGCCGGTGCTCGACGACCGACCCCCGCGAGGGCTTCGTCAAGATCGACGCCGAGCTCGACCTGAGCGAGCGCTGCTCGATGAAGTGGGTTGGCCTGCCGTACCCGGTGACCAACCTCACCGGCCGGCTCGAGCTTCATCCCGAGCACTGGGTCTTTAAAAACATGAAGGGGCGTAACGGCCAGGCGTCGATCAGCGGCTCGGGCAAGGTCGAGCAGGTCGGCCCGGTTGCGGCCAACGGCGAAGCACCCTTGAAGGTCGACCTTCAGCTCAGCGCCGAGCACCTGCCGCTCGACGATCAGCTTCGCAAGGCACTGCCGACGGCCTGGCAGAAGTCGTGGGCGACGCTCGACCCGACCGGCTCCTGCGACGTGACGGCCACGATCCGCACCGCGCCGGGCCAGCCCGATCAGTATCACCTCGTCATCGACCCCGAGGCCGCGACCTCGATCCGGCCCAGGTTCGAGCGGGTGAAGGCGGGGGGCGATCCCGGCGGCCTGTTCGAGATGCGGATGGAGGACGTCAAGGGACGGTTCGTTTTCGACAACGGAATTGTTCACATGAATGATGTGAACTTTCAATTTCACGATGCGCCCGTCCAGTTCGCACGGGGGTCGGTCAAGGTCGAGGACTCGGGCCGGTTCGCACTGGAGGTCTTCGACGTCCGGGCTCAGGACCTGCGGCTGGACAGTCGATTGCGGTCGAAGATGCCGCCGGTGATGGCCGACTTCGCCCGTCGCCTCGACGATGGCAAGACCTTCCGGGTCAACGGCAACCTCCGGCTCGGCTGGTCGGGCAAGCCGGGCGAGCCGGCCTATTGCGAGTGGGACAATGCCCTGGTCGTCTTCAACGGCAACGCGATCCAGGCAGGTCTCCCCCTGGAACATATCCAGGGCCAGCTCGACCACGTCCGCGGTCGCGCTGATGGCAAGTCACTCGAGGTCCACGGCGCGCTCTGGCTCGACAGCGTCAGCCTGCTCGGCCAGCAGGTCACGCGGCTCGAGTCGCCCCTGGACGTCCAGAACGGCACCGCCCGCTTGAGCAATATCCGGGGCAGCCTTCTCGGCGGCGAGCTGAGCGGCGGCTTCGCGGTCAGCCTGGACACCACCCCACGCTACGAAGCGGTGCTTTCGGTCAGCGCGGCCGACCTCCGCGAGTATGCCAAGACGCTCCCCGGCCGCCAGAAGTTTCGCGGCCTGGTCGCCGCGAGGCTCGCGATCAGCGGCCTGGGCAACGACCTGCGGAGCCTTCAGGGCCAGGGCGAGGCGCACATCACCCAGGGCGACCTCGGCGAGCTGCCCGGCTATTTCGCCCTGCTGAAGCTCTTGCGACTTTCGCCGGCCACGAAGACCGCGTTCGACGCTGCCGACCTCAATTTTCATATCAATAACGGCAAGACTCAACTCGATCCGATCCGGTTCACTGGCGATGCCTTCAGCCTGCATGGTAACGGCACGCTCGACGTCCAGGGCGACCTCGATCTGCGGCTCCGCATCCTCCTGGGCCGCGACAGGTTCCACCTCCTGCTCGTCAGCGACGCGATCCGCGAGGCCAGCGGCCAGCTCTTCGTCGTCCGCGTCCGCGGCTCGCCGGCCATGCCCAAGCTTTCGCTCGAGCCCTTGCCTCCCATCAACGAAGCCATCAACTCCCTCAGCACCCGCCGCGCCGACCGTCGGCAAGAGTGATGTGATGTGTCGTGACCGGCACCACCGCGGCGGGTAGAGTCCGGAGCGAGGGAAGAACGCACTCCCGACACCAATCGTGGAGGCGGCGCGATCATGAACACCTCGGCGCACCCGACGCCGGACCCGGCCGCGCATGGGCCTGAGTGCTCGTTCGGTGGGCCTGTACATGACTCCCCACGAGTTCGAGCCCCTCAAGGAACGCGATGTCGACGACCGCCGCCGTCACGAAACGAACTGGTGCAGGAAGTGCTTGTCGTGACTCCTCGCCCGAGAGCGGGATTGATCAGACCAAGCTGCTGCCTGATCTCGATGTCCCGCTCGCGCGGATCTGGTCGGTCACGGATCGCTGGAGTCGAGCGAAGCCAAAGCGATCCAGGTGGCCACCGCGGGAGAACGGAACCGTTCGCACACCAAGCGGTGAACTCCCGGCGGTCAGGGGCTCACTCTGAATCAGGGAGGCAAAACGTTACGAAGGCGTCTCCCGCCCTCGTGCGCAGCTTGCCGGCTCCGCCGGCGGCGATGACGACGTACTGGCGGCCGTCCGCCTGATAGGTCGAGGGGGTTGCGTAGCCGCCGGCGGGGAGTGGCTGTTCCCAGAGGAGCCGGCCGGTCTGCTTGTCAAAGGCGTGGATGCGTTCGTCCTTGGTGCCGGCGATGAACACCAGGCCGCCCGCGGTCACGATCGATCCGCCGAATGTCTCGGTTCCTGTGCGCGCGATCCCGCGGGCCGTCAGCTCGACGTGTTCGCCCAGGGGGACTTGCCAGGCGATTGTGCCCGTGTTGAGGTTAATCGCGGTCAAGACCCCCCAGGGCGGCTTGATCGCCGGGTAGCCCTCCTGGTCCAGAAATTGAGTGTACCCCGTGTGCCCGTATGGCCCGTATCGCGGTATATGATTTTCATTGGATTCAACAAGCGTAATAATGTTTGGAACATTATTCGAGTTGACGTAGAGCAGCCCGGTCGTCGGGTCGAAGGAAGCGCCCGACCAGTTGGCGCCGCCGTGGAAGCCGGGGATAACGACGGTCCCTTGCCGGCTGGGTGGGTTGAAGGCCGGCCCGCCCCGGACCTTCCGAAGCATGGCGAGCACCGACGCGCGGTTGGCTTCGCCGATATTGGTGATGTTCGACTCATCGAGAAACTGAGCGGAAAACGGCGGCGGTTTGACGGGGATCGGCTGCGTCGGCGCCGCCTGTTCGCCAGGGACGTCGGAGGCGGGCGCAGACTTCTCCACGATGTCGAAGAGCGGCTTGCCGGTCTCGCGATCGAACAGGTAGACATAACCGGTCTTGGTTACCTGGGCCACGGCGTCGATCGGTTTGCCACCGTGTGTGACCGTAACGAGGTTGGGATAGACCGGCAGGTCGTGGTCCCACAGGTCGTGGCGCAGCGTCTGATAGTGCCAGACCCGCCGGCCTGTCCGCGCGTCGAGCGCGATGGTGCAGTTGGCGAACAGGTTGTCGCCGAGCCGGTCACCGCCGTAGAAGTCGAAGGCCGCCGATCCGAGTCCGGCGAAGACGAGGCCGCGCTCCGCGTCGACGCTGAACCCGCCCCAGGCGTTCACTCCGCCGCGGTCCCGCCAGGAATCGCCCTTCCACGACTCGTGTCCGAACTCGCCCGGACCGGGCACGGTGCGGAACCGCCAGACTTCGCCCCCTGTGCGGACGTCGAACGCCCGGATGTCCCCGGGCGCGGCGATGCCGGGCCCCTCGCCGCAGGAGACGCCGACGATGATCGTGTCTCTCCAGAGTGCCGGGGCGGACGTCGGCCCATATCCGAGCGCGGCGAACTTCGGATCGAGCTCCTTGCGAAGATTGCGGACACCCCCTTCGGCGAACTTCGGGTCGAGCTTGCCGGTCTTCGCGTCGAGCGAGAACAATCGCCCGTCCGCGGTGCCGTGGATGATCCGACGCTCGCCTTCGGGGCGGCCGTCGGACCAGTACGCGCAGCCTCGATTGACCCCGCCGGACGTCGGTTGGTGCTCGTACGGACGCTCCTTGCGAGGGTCGAACTGCCAGAGTTCCTTGCCAGTCGCCGCGTCGAGGGCCACGACGCGGAGATATCCGGTGGTCAGGTACATCACGCCATCGATCACGATCGGCGTACACTCGATCGTCTTGCCGGCTCGGCCGGCGAGCTCCCCGGTGTGATACGTCCAGGCCGGCTTGAGCCTCGCCACGGTTTCGCGGTTGATCTGGTCCAGGGGAGAATACCGCAGACAGCCGGGGTCATGCCCGACCGTCGGCCAGTCAACCGACCGAGGGGCCTGTCCCGGCGCCTGGCCGGTCGATGCCAGAAACAACACGATTGGTAGATAAGCTAGACGCATATTGATTGTCCTGGGGTGAGTCGAGGGGGACGAACTTCCAGTATACACAAGAGACGGATCTCGATGGCTTCCGCCTGTGCGGCGAGGGCTTGACCACCCGGCCCGCCTGACAAGACAAGCTCGATCCGCGCTTGGTCTCGCGGGTCGTGTCGATTGTGTCGGTGCTGGCTGGAGCCCAGACCGCTCGTGACGGACCGAACCCAAGCGTGGACGCCATCGACTCCGGCGCCGAACGAAGCCACGATTCTGGGGATTGTTCAGATCGGGGTGATCGTGAAGGGGTGGTTCATACGAGGAAAACGAGTGAATCGGACGACAAGATCATGTTCAATGGAAAGGGACGAGCCTTCCCCGCCCAGGGCACCTGGTCGCGTGTGAGGGCGATTCGTGACGCGGAGCGGCGTGATTCGATCCGAGCGGGTGACAGGAATTCAAGTGAACTGGGGGGATGAGATGATCGAGCAAAGTTCCGAGTCCGACCCTTCTCTCTCGGGGACCGATGGCCATGCTACCTGGCTTCCGCCGCGGGTTCACGCTGATCGAGTTGCTGGTGGTAATCGCGATCGTCGCCCTGCTGATCGCGCTGCTCTTGCCTGCCGTCCAGGCGGCACGCGAGGCGGCGCGGCGGGCGCAATGCACCAACAATCTCAAGCAGATCGGGCTGGCGCTCAATCACTATGAATCGGTCCTGGGGGCGTTGCCGATGGCGATGGCCCTGTCGGGTATGGGGAACACCGTGACGTACGACACGGGCTGGAGTGTCCAGGCTCGTATTTTACCTTATCTGGAGGGGAACACCCTGTTCAACGCGGCCAACCTCGCGGTGTTCAAGGAAGACCCGCCCAACGCCACGGTCATCGCCCTGAACGTGGCGGGCTTTCTCTGTCCGAGCGAGATCAAGAAGCAGGTTTCCCAGCACGATTACGGCGACTCCGGCGTGGTCAGTTACGGCTTCTGCCAGGGAGACTGGTTCGTCTGGGGCGGATTCAACGGCCCTCCGAATCGCCAGGCGTTCGGACCTAACCGGAGCCGTCGACTTGCCGAATTCACCGATGGGCTGAGTCACACGCTGATGGCGACGGAGGTCAAGACTTATCAGGCCGCCGCGAATTGTCGCTTCACGACGCTTCCCTCGGTGAATGATCCCAACAACATTCCCAGCCCCTACGCCGATCCCTTCGTCGTCGCCCCGGAGTATGACAACGGAAAGTGCCCCACCCTGAATCAGTACGAATTCCATACCGAGTGGTCCGACGGCCACGTCCATGCTTCCGGATTCACGACGGCCTGGCCGCCGAACCGACAAATCATCGGTCGCGTGACCTATCCGGGCATGGATCTCGACCTCAATGGCAAGAACGAGGAGAACGGCGGTCCCACCTTCGCCGCCATCAACGCCCGGAGCTTCCATCCCGGCGGCGTCGATACCCTGTTCGGAGACGGCGCCGTGCCGCTTCATCAAGAGCACGATCAACGGGATGACCTGGCGCGCGCTCGGCACCGTCGCCGGCTCTGAGGTCATGGCGGATGACCAGTTTTGAACGAGCGAACGAGAAGCGAACCGGGCTGAGGTCATGGGAATCGTCAAGCGGCTTCAAAGCGGATTTCGAGAACGCCCAAAGGGAAAATCACATACTACATAGGAACGGTCACGCGATCGGGCGTCTCTTTGACAATCTGATCGAAGCGCGGTTTTTTTGCGAGTGCGAGACGCTCACGGAACTCGGGCAATGCCGCGGCTCGGAAAATTGTTGATATGGGCTGATCGTGCGGGCGTTCCGTTTCGCGAGGAAAAGGGAGTGATTCGGACGACAAGATCGGGTTCAATATAAAAGAGAGAGAGTCGAGCCTTCCCCCCCGGGTTCCGGGTCGCGACGCGAGCGAGGGTCGTACGCGGCGCAATGAGATCCGATCCGATGACGCGAATCGAAAGCGAGCCGGGGGAAGAGGATGAACGAGCCGATCGAACGCAGGGTCGAAGAATGCCGGCCGAGCGGCCGGCGCCAGCCGCGCTGGGGATGGGTGGCCTGGCGAGTGGCGCCGTTGGCGGTCGTGGTACTGGTCGTGGGGGGCTGGAATGCCGCGATACCCTGGGGCTCGCAGTTGCCGACGGCGCTGGCGCGGAGCCTGACCGAGTGGTTCTTGCACGGTCTGCTCACAGGGTACGCCGTGTTGCTCGCCGCGGCGTTGGTGGGGACGTTCGGGTTGCCGGTGTATGTGCTGGCGGGCCGTCGGCGCGGCATCCGACGGCCGTGGGCGGCGAGGTTCTGGTTACTCTCGGCGTCGAGCCTGCTGGGCTTGATCGCGGTCGAGGTGAGCGCGGCGTGCTGGCTGGTGTATGCCCATCGGATGCCGGTCCTGCCCACGACGTTCTCGGAGCCGACGCCGCCGGGTGAGACGACGATCTCGGTCATCGGCGAGTCGAGCGCGCGGGGCTTTCCCTATCACCCGGAGCTCTCGGTCGGCCAGATTGTCGCCTGGCAGCTCGAGCGGGCCATGCCGGGCGCGCGTTCGTGCCCGACGTCCGCGCCGTGCCCGGCTGCACGCTCGAAGAAATGCACCTGGGCCTTCAGTATCTCACTCGCCGGCCCGACGCGTTGATCATCTACGCGGGTCATAACGAGATCTCGGCGCGGATCGAGCACTCGCGGGGGATCATGCTTCACGAGGCGCCGGCCAACCCGGTCCTGAACCAGGTATACCGGCTGAGCCTGGGTTCGCCACTCTGTCGCCTGATCTACGAGACAGTGAGCAAGAACCGGGTGGCGGGGAAGCCGACGACGCTCCAGAAGCATCACCTGATCGATGCCGAGGCGCTGACACCCTCGGAGTACGCCGACCTGGTGGCGGACTTCGAGCGTCGGATCGAGGCGATCGTCACGTACTGCGAGGGGATCAAGTGTTTGCCGATCCTGTTGATTCCGCCAGGCAACGAGGCGGGTTTCGAGCCCAACCGGTCTCTGCTGGACCCCACAGTGGGGGCGGCCGAGCGGCGCGAGTGACGAGGGAGTTCGAGGCGGCGCGGCGGGTCGAGACCGCCGAGCCGGCACGGGCGCTGGCGATCTACCTGGCGCTGGTCGATCGTCACCCCGAGTTCGCCGAGGGTCACTTCCGGGCTGCCCGTCTGTTCCAGGCACGTGGGTCTTACGCCGAGGCGAACCAGCACTACATCGCCGCCCGCGACCTCGATGGCTATCCCATGCGCTGCCCTGTGCGGTTCCAGGACGCCTATCGATTGGTGGCGCGCCGGCACGGTTGTATCCTGATCGACGGTCCGGCGGTGCTTCGCAAGATCTGCCCTCACGGCATCCTTGACGACACGGCGATCAACGACGTACACCACCCGTCGCTGCTCGGTTACGTGGGCCTGTCGCAGGCGGTGCTCGAGGCGTTGCGGGGCCATCGAGTACTGGGCTGGACGTCGGGTCCGGTCCTTCGGATCGACGTGGCGGAGGCGGGCGAGCACTTCAAGATCGATCGCCAGAAATGGGCGAACGTCTGCGGAGTCTCGGCGAGCACCTACGGCGGATTGGCCCTGATTCGCTATGATTCAACGGAGCGTGCGGCGAAGCAGGCGCGTCTGATGGAGGCGCGCCGTCGGATCGCCGCGGGGCTCGCCCTCGATCGGACGGGCGTGCCGGGTATCGGCGTGCCCGCGCCGCTGAGCACGGCAGCTCGGCGTTGAGGCGCGGCCGCGCACCGGTTTGCCCGCCAACTTCACCCCAAGGGTCCATCGCTTCGCGTACAAATAAATGAATGCGATGTCATCGGCACCGGTGGCACAGGCCGAACCTCGATATCGCCCCCGGCACCGAATTCGGGAACGCCGGAGGGAGACAATCACGATATTCTATGAATAGAGGGTCGCGCTACTGGGTGGTTCTTTGGCAATTGGGGGAAAGCATGGAGTTTTTCTCGCGCGTGAGAGGCGCATTCAGAACTTGGACGATGGGATCCGTGGCTCCGAATTCAGTCGGCACCACGGATTCTCTTCAGGAACTTTTCACTTGCCCTCCTGGTTTCCACGCGCGCGGTTGGTTGACGGCGTGGGTGAAGCAACGACGCTCGCGATCGCGACCGAGCGAACCCAACGTATAGCTGGATGGATTGTATTGATGTTGATGGCGATGGGATCGGTCGGACCGAAGCCAAACCCGGATGACCGAGCGAACCCAATACATGGTCGCGCAGGTCGTGCTGGTTGCGCGGGCGATGGTTTGTGCCGGGATCGGTCGTGACCGAGCGAAGCCACGGTTCTGGGGATTGGTCGGGTTGGGGTGAACACGCCGGTTTTTGGGTCGGGCGACGAAATGGGAGTGAATCGGACGGCAGAATCAGGTTCAATGGAACGAGACGAGACGAGCCTTCCCCCCGGGCTCCAGGTCGCGTGCGAGGGCGGTTCGCTAAGCGGTGAGATCCGATCCGATCCGATGACGCGAATCGCGACTGAGCCAGGGGGAATGGCATGAACGCGCCGATGAGCCGTGAAGGGCAAGTGGAAGCGGAAGGCAAAGAAGGCCGACCGACCGACCGGCGGAGGCTGCGCTGGGGATGGGTGGCCTGGCGAGTGGTGCCGGTGTCGATCCTGGCGCTGGTTCTGGCGGGTTGGAACGCGGCGATCCTGTGGGGCTCGCAGTTGCCGACGGCGCTGGCGCGGAACCTGACCGAGTGGTTCTTGCATGGTCTGCTCACAGGGTACGCCGTGTTGCTCGCCGCGGCGTTGGTGGGGACGTTCGGGTTGCCGGTGTATGTGCTGGCGGGCCGTCGGCGCGGCATCCGACGGCCGTGGGCGGCGAGGTTCTGGTTACTCTCGGTGTCGAGCCTGCTGGGCTTGATCGCGGTCGAGGTGAGCGCGGCGTGCTGGCTGGTGTATGCCCATCGGATGCCGGTCCTGCCCACGACGTTCTCGGAGCCGACGCCGCCGGGCGAGACGACGATCTCGGTCATCGGCGAGTCAAGCGCAGCGGGGCTATCCCTATCACCCGGAGCTCTCGGTCGGCCAGATTGTCGCCTGGCAGCTCGAGCGGGCCATGCCGGGGCGCGCGTTCGTGCCCGACGTCCGCGCCGTGCCCGGCTGCACGCTTGAGTTCTCGCACATGGAACTTCAGAACCTCACGCGCCGGCCTGATGTAATGATCATTTATGCAGGTCATAATGAAATTCAGTCGCGAATCGAGCACTCACGGGGGATCATGCTTCACGAGGCGCCGGCCAACCCGGTCCTGAACCAGGTATACCGGCTGAGCCTGGGTTCGCCACTGTGTCGCCTGATTTACGAGACAGTGAGCAAGAATCGGGTAGCGGGGAAGCCGACGACGCTCCAGAAGCATCACCTGATCGATGCCGAGGCGCTGACACCCTCGGAGTACGCCGACCTGGTGGCGGACTTCGAGCGTCGGATCGAGGCGATCGTCACGTACTGCGAGGGGATCAAGTGTTTGCCGATTCTGTTGATTCCGCCAGGCAACGAGGCGGGTTTCGAGCCCAACCGGTCTCTGCTGGACCCCACAGTGGGGGCGGCCGAGCGGGCGCGAGTGACGAGGGAGTTCGAGGCGGCGCGGCGGGTCGAGACCGCCGAGCCGGCACGGGCGATGGCGATCTACCTGGCGCTGGTCGATCGTCACCCCGAGTTCGCCGAGGGTCACTTCCGGGCTGCCCGTCTGTTCCAGGCACGTGGGTCTTACGCCGAGGCGAACCAGCACTACATCGCCGCCCGCGACCTCGATGGCTATCCAGTGCGCTGCCCTGTGCGGTTCCAGAACGCTTATCGATTGGTGGCCCGTCGGCACGGTTGTATCCTGATCGACGGTCCGGCGGTGCTCCGCAAGATCTGCCCTCACGGCATCCTTGATGACACGGCGATCAACGACGCGCATCATCCGTCGCTGCTCGGTTACGTGGGCCTGTCGCAGGCGGTGCTCGAGGCGCTGCGAACCCATCAGCTTCTGGGCTGGACGTCGGGTCCAGTTCCCCGGATCGATGCGGCGGAGGCGGGCGAACACTTCAAGATCGATCGCCAGAAGTGGGCGAACGTCTGCGGGATCTCGGCCAGCGCCTACGGCGGCTACGCCCTGATTCGCTACGACTCGTCGGAGCGTGCGGCGAAGCAGGCGCGTCTGATGGAGGCGCGCCGTCAGATCACCGCGGGCCTCGCCCCCGATCGGACGGGCGTGCCCGGGATCGGCGTGCCCGCGCCACTGAGCACGGCGGCCCGCCATTGAACCGGAGCCACCCGCCTGGTGTCGCTCTGAATTCGATAAATGCAGATAGATTGAATTTCTAGGATGTGTGGTCAGAACACCACGCCTGCGGACGAACACGGCGCCGGTCCTGGACGCCGGGCCGGATGCAGCCTAGTTTTTTGTCGGGAAGCCGCGAAGTCACACATTCCTGCGTGCTTCCAACATCCTAAACTTCACGTCGTGGAGCCCGATTCTCATGAGACTGCTCATCGAGCGCGTCCAGCGGTTCCTTACCAGCGAAGACGGACCGACGGCGGTCGAGTACGCGGTGATGCTCGCCCTGATTCTGGTAGCGTGCATCACGATTGTTCAGACCCTGGGCACGAGCGTCAGTGGCACGTTCAGCACGGTCAACGGGTCGATGTCGGGGTCGAGCTGATCGGCTCGATCCGACTGGATGGACACGACACATCATGCACCGGCATGCCTGCCTGCTCAGGCGTGAGGAACGGCGGCGACTCGCCGGCCTGGCCGGGGGGTGGAGACGCTTCGACGCGCGGGAGGGCCGTAGCATGGCCAGAGCAGGTGGGCCACGGCGTCGTCGGGCCGGGCGGCGATGGCGTCCTCGAGCCGGTCGAGGTAGCGGACGACGGCCGAGGGCTCATCGCCGCGCTGGAGGGTCCAGGGCGGGTCGATGGTCAGCGTGAATCGACCGTTGCCGGCGTGGTTGCAGAGGACGATGAAGACCGGCCGTCGGGTCTGGGCCGCGAGGTCGGCCCAGATCGAAAGGAACCGCCGGTTCTGTCCCAGGAACCGGCCCGGACGTGCGTTCGGGCCGTTCCAGGGGATATCGCCGGTGAGGTACACGGCCATGCCGTCGCGGAGCGCCGCGCGGGCTCGGAGCACGCGCTCGACCGCCAGGACCGGTGAGCAGTCGCGGCGGAGGAAGAAGCCGTTCTGGGGATAGGGGACGTCCTTTCGGTCGAACCAGCGGTTCAAGGCCGGCGAGACGTGACCGGGGCGTCGACCAGGAGCCGCAACGGCACACCATGACTGTAGAGGCCGTGCAGGGCCGCAATATGAGCACCCAGGTGGCTGCCCAACAGGATCGCCCCTTCTCCCTGGGCCATGGCGGCTTCGAGAGCGTCGAGTCCATCGATCGTGAACCGAGCGCGGACCTGGTCGTCCGAGGCCCCTTCGAGGGGATAGTCGCGCGCCAGAAACCGGAGGGTGTTCGCCGCCAGCGCCGGTCGGACCGCCTCGGCGCTCCAGTCGGCTTTCAACGCGGTCTGCACCCGATGGAGGGCGGCGTCGTCCTCGAGCCGGCGAGGTAACCAGGCGGCGCCATTGATCCGACCCAGGGCCGTCAGGACTGCGTCGCAGCCCGCCGGGCCAAATTGCCGCAGGAGCGGAAGGAGCACGTAATAGAACCAGAACTTCCAGCTCAGGACATCACGCGGTCTCACGGGCTCGGCCTTTCCGTGGCTGGGGCGCGGGATCAGGTCGAATCGAGGCGTATCGTAGCAGGTTTAACGGGCGGCGTCGTGATCGGTTTGCCGGCCAACCTCCGCTTCTCGCTGGCGTTTCAGGCCCTGGTAATCGACCTTGTCGGTCGAGGTCATGGGCAGGCTCGGCAGGAACGTGATCGAGTCGGGCACCATGTAGTGCGGCAGATAGAGCGTGCAGTGCCGCTTCATCGCGATGATCGACCGCTTGCCCTCGGGCTTCAGCGCGACGAAGGCGGCGATGGCGACCCCCGCCGTCTCGTCGTCGCGGGCCAGGACCGCGGCCCGCTCGACTCCGTCATGGCGGTAGAGGGCCGATTCGATCTCGCCGAGCTCGATCCGGTAGCCGCGCTTCTTGATCATGCGGTCGCGTCGGCCGCGGAAGGTGTAAACCCCCTGGCCGTCGTCGATGACGAGGTCGCCGGTGCGGTACCAGCGGGTGCCGTCCGCGGCGCACAGGAACGCGCGGGCCGTCAGCTCGGGCTGGCCGAAGTAGCCGCGCATCACGCCCGGTCCGGCGATAACCAATTCGCCCAGGCTCCCTGGTTCGACGTCGCGGCCCGACTCGTCGACGACCCGTCCCAGGAGCGGCGGGCAGACCCGGCCGATCGGGAACGGCTCGGTCCGATCGGCCGGTATCTCGGCGGGAATCGGCCAGGCGGTGCAGACGTTGGTCTCGGTCGGGCCGTAGAGGTTCCAGAGCGCGGCGTCGGGCCAGAGCCGAACGGAGCCGCCGGAGCGGCTCGATCGGGAAGACCTCGCCCGCGAACAGGACGAGCCTGGGGGCGGGAAAGTCCGCCCGCTCGAGCCCGCCGTACTCGGTGAGCAGGGCCAGGATCGATGGGGCCGAGTACCAGACGCTGATCCGGCGCTCGGCCAGGAACGCGCCCAGCCGGACCGGGTCCTTGCCCAGCGACTCGCCGATCGATCACGAGCGTCGCGCCGCGCGGCAGGAGGCGAAGAGGTCGAAGACCGACAGATCAAAATGGAACGGCGCGTGCGAGGCGAAGCGGTCACCGGGTCCGCAGTCGAACGTCCGCGCGCACCAGTCGAGGAAACGTGAAGGCGTTGGCGTGCGAGAGCATCACGCCCTTGGGCTGGCCGGTCGAGCCCGAGGTGTAGAGGATATACGCGAGGTCGTCGGCCCGGCGCTCGGGAGCGAGAGGGGCGGGGGTGTCATCGTCAAGCACCTCGTCCCACGAAGCGTCGTGCGGCTCGAGGCCGGTGCCGGCGCTCTGAGGCTGACCCTGATTGTGGTTGTGGTCCGAGGCGCCCACGACGATCAGGCGGGGCAGGGGACCGGGGCCGGGCCACTCGCGGCGCAGGCTCGGCGGCGAGCGCCGGCGGCGACGACCACGCCTTGACTCCCGCGTCGGCGAGGATGCCCGCTCCGCGTTCGCGGGCGCCGTGGGATCGACCGGAACATAGGCCGCGCCGGCCTTGAGCATGCCGTGGACCGCCGCGACGGCTTCCCGTCCCTTGGGCAGGAACAGGCCGACGCGATCGCCCCGGCCGACCCCCCAACGCGCCAGCCGGGTCGCGAGCCGGTCGGCGGCGTGCGCGAGTGCCGCGTAGGTGAGCGTCCGGCCCTGCTCGTCCTCGACGGCCGGGTGTTCGGGCCGCCTTGCGGCCGCCCGTCGAGAAGCTGGCTGAGATGCGTCTCTGTGTAATATCCTTCCATGACAATCAACGCCAGAGATTCTGGCACCTACGGAGAATGTTCAATACTTGAAACGAGAACGAGACTGAGGATCTTTCAGGTTGCTCTTCTCCTGCGCCGCGATCGATTCGGTGGCGAAGAGCGTCGAATACAGCGGTTGGCTCTGGGACAGGCCGCGGGCCAGGGCGAGGAAGAGCCGCTGGTGGCCCAGGGCGTTGGGGTGGTCGTCCCAGGCGGCGATCTCGACCTGGCCGGGTCGAGCCTGTCGAACGTGGCGGTCAGGTCGAAGACGGGCATCGCGTGGTGCGCGGCGATCCCGCGGAGCCGGGCCACTGGCTCGGCGCGGACCTCGGGAGCGTCGGCCTTGCCGACGCGGGGGATGATCAGCACGCCAGCGGCATGCGCGCTCGCGGCAGTCGTCGGCCAGGATGCCGACCGTCTTGTCGTAGAGGCTCCAGTAATAGCGGCCGGAGCTTGGCCTTGATCGCCGTCTTGTTGGCAAGCTTGCCGTCGGGATCGCGCTGCAGGTCGTCGCCGTCGAGGCCGGACGTCGGCGAACGGTGTCGCGGAGGAAGTCGTAAGCGGAGGTCGGTCGTTCGCCTGGAACAGGTCGCAGAGGTGGATCTCGATCAGCCGGGGGTCGAGCATGGTGGCCGAGTAGAGCACCATGTCGGGCTTGAACGCCAGCGCCTTGCGGCGGAACGCTTCGAGCCGCTGCATCGGGCTATACGCGGCGACGGCGAAGTTGATCACCTCGAACCGCCGCTTCAGGCCGCGCCGCTTGGCGTGGGCGTTGAGCCAGTCCTCGAGCAGGTTGACGTACGTCTCCTCGGTGCCGACCCCCCAGCCCATGTCGATCGACGAGCCGAGCACGGCGATCCGGTAGACGTCCGGGGGCTTCTCCACCGTGTACTCGCGGTCGCGCAGGCCGTGGCTGTTGGTCGTGAACGGCTGGCCGAAGAGGATCCGATGCTGGTTCGGCTTGAGCTCGAACATGAGGAAGTCGTCCTCGGAGCTGGCGCGAGACGTTGGCGGCGTTGAACCGGACCCAGTCCGAGGGCTTGCCCAGCAGGCAGCATCGCCAGCTCGCTGCGCGATCCCTCGCCGCCGCCGCCGATCAGGCCCTCGTAATAGCCGCCGGCGGTGGCTTCGCGGTCGGCGCGGTTCAGCTCGGGCGAGCGCGCGCTGTCGAGTACCGAGTCGGCCAGCGCCCAGCCGACCGGGCACGGGGCCAGCCCCACGAGCAGCACCAGGAGCGTCTGCGCGAAGCAGATCCGGCGGCGCGGCGAACGCCGGGATCGTGCTGGGAGCGGGGACCGGTCTTGAGGCTTTCGATCCGGCTCATCGGGTCTCGGCTCCCCTGTTGGTTTCGTGGTTCGATCCTTCGTAGGCCTGTGCCAGCCCGCTTCCGCGCGTACCGATACCGATGCCGAGCCGACTTAGCTCGGGCCGATTGTCGAGAGCGGCGAGCAGGCGGTCGGGCCAGGAGTGCGTGGCCGTCGGCGTTGGGATGGAAGTCGTTCGGGCCGATCGCCAGGTCGGCCGGGTCGAGTCCATCGTAAGGCGTCGGTCAGGTCGACGACTGGTGGCGAAGCCCGGCGCGATGCGGCCAGCGTGGTCAGGTGCCGGCGCTCGGCCGGGTCGGCCGCCTTGCCGACGCGCGGGACCAGGAGCAAGACGCACGGGATGCCCCGCGACCCGGCAGTCGGCGACGACGGCGCGGTAGACGCCGGCGAAGAAAGCGTCGCGGTAACGGCCGGAGCATCCGCTTGTAGTCTCGGCGAGATCCTCCCGGGCGTGCGCCGGCCGCGGCCAGCGCGTCGCGGTACAGTGGCACGTCCCAGCCGACGCCGCGGGGCAGCAGGCCGCGGAGCCGCCGCTCGTCCCAGCCCGCGTCGGCCAGGGTCGCCTCGAAGATCACGAGGTCGGGCGCCAGGTCCCAGCCGACTCTGCGCGAAATGGTCCCAGCGCTGGCCGGGCCCGTGCCCCGGCACGGCGAAGTTCAGGACCTCGACCGCCGGGCCTCCCGCCGCCGGGACCGCTCGTCGAGGGCTCTGCTCCAGGAGCGGCTCGAAGCCCTCGCCGTCGTTGACCCCCCAGCCGGCGCCGATCGAGTCGCCCACGAAGGCGATCCGGAACGTCCCCGGCGGCTTGGCCGAGGCGTACGTCCGGTCGCGCATCCCCAGAGCAGTTGGTGCTCCAGCGCGCTGCCCGTCGTGGTCGAAGACCAGGTTCGGCTTGAGCACGAACTCGCGGACGTCGCTCACCGAGTCGGCCAGCGGCCCGGCCTCGAACGGCGGCGCCTCGAGGTGCAGCCAGCCCTTGCGTCCCGCCGCCGCGACATCGGCCTCGGCCTCGCCCGTGGCGCCGAGCTGACGGCGGCCGGCGTCGAGCAGGTGTTCGTAATAGCCCCGCTCCATCCGCTCGTAGTCGGCGCGGCTCCGCTCGTCGCATCGCGAGCACCTCGCGGAGCCGGAGCGTCCGCCCCGCCGCCGGGCCGACTGGCGACCAGACCCCAGGCCAGGAGTGCCACCATCGCCAGCGGTCTGCGGCGTGAGACGAGTGGATTGAGTCATGCACCTATCGAGCTCGCACGCACAACGGTATCGAGGGTTGCGGACAGTCGGGGCACAGGCGGCCTGATCACGTTCAAGACGGCTCATTCCGCGTTGTCAGACAGCGTCCAGCCAGGCGTGCAGGCTCGGGCTCTGACCAGAGCGACCAGAGCAGCGTGATCGTGCGCGAACGTGCCGGCCGGTCCTGGCGGCCGCGAGGCGATCGCGAGCAAAGTCGAGGCCTCGTCCTGGCGTGGAGCACGGCTCCGCGTCGCGGCGCGGCGGGCGTCGAGCTGGACGTTGACCAGCACCAGGACGCCGAGCACTGCCCCAGAACAGGGCGTCGGGGATGCTGAAGCCCCAGGTCCCCTGGAGCCAGTACACTGGTAGGCGTGCAGCAGCCAGGTCGTCAGGAACACGGCGACGGTCGCCACGGCCAGCGCCGTCGGCTGGGGCCAGCGCTTCAGGCGGAAGACCACCGGGTTGAACACGACCCGGACCATGAAGTCCTTCCAGTAGATGTTGATCCGCCGCCAGTAGTCGGTGAAGCTGCGTGGCCAGCAAGTAGTGATGGTGCGTCTCGGGAAGCTGGTAGCCGAACAGGTGGAGCATCCCGCAGGCCATGTGGAACTGGCCCGAGACGCGGAGGTAGAGCAGGTAGTTGCAGACCAGGTAGCCCGCCAGGCTGACGCCGCGCTGTGCACCTCTTCGGCGGGGATCAGCAGCTCGTGATAGACCAGCCGGTAGAGCAGCAGGTGGGTCGTTCCCCGGAACATCATCTGCAGGCCCGAGGCGCTGGATCGCGTGAATATCGCGGGCGAAGTAGCCGCGCTGCATGGTCCGGTAGTCGACCACCGGAAAGTGCAGGAAGCAGTAGTTCGGCAGCAGGAAGAAGTAGCTCAGCGTGTCGATCAGCGTCTCGGGCTTCTTGGCGTGCTTCAGCTCATACATGTAGAGAATCATGCGGAACATGAACATGGTGGCGAGCACCGGCCAGACGCTGGTCGGGGATGCCGGTGGCGAACGATTCGACCCGGAGCAGAGCCAGCCCGATCGCCAGGCCGGCGAGGATCGGGGCCCGGAGCTTCCAGGCGATCGGCAGGTAGCAATCGCCGATCAAGGCCGCCGCCATCGCCAGCACGAATCCCGTGGTGAAGACGCCGAAGACCCAGGCCAGTCCGGCGATCGAGACCGCGACGAAGCAGGGCTTCTTCCAGCGCATGGGCAGCAGCGTAGTGCACCGGCAAGGCCGCCAGGGCGAAGCCCACGAGCATCTGGAAGGCACGGCCCTCGATCCGGAACACCTTGAAGACCGCCAGGAGCAACCCCAGATGCGCCACGATCGGCAGGAACTGCCGGAGGTCGCGGCGGCAGGTCTCGGGTTCGCCATCGTAGAGCGCCGTACCGGGCCAGAACGACGGCGTGCGCGTCGGAGCGGCGCTGGAGGACCCTCCGCCGGCATCGGGGCGTACCGGCGATGGGGTGCGGGCCGTGGGGCAGTCGCTCGTCGGATTTCAGGCCACATCGGCCGGTCCCCTCAGGTTTTGATTCGTTACCTTGCACGTCGTGGCCGTGACAAGGTCGCTGCACTCCGAAGCCGGATGACGTTCCGGGTCTTTGTTCAGGATTCCGCCGCGCCCTGGCTCAACGGCGAACGCTGAAGGCCTTTGGAGAGACCCTACCGACTTCGTCCGATTCGATCGGACCGCTGGCACGGGGACGGAACGGCGAGTCGAGTTGAGAGATGTGCCGAAAACGCGAGGTCGCGGCGGACTCCCTTCCCTTCGCCGTTGGTCCGCTCTGATGGAATTCGTTTCCGATCAGAGGGGACCTGGGTCTCCTGCCCCGAAGCGACCGACGGGGTATACCCGATCTCCCGGAGCCCGTCAAACCCAACTCGCGGCGGGCCGGGCCGCCTGGGCGCCTGGGGATACTTCCTTGAAATCAAGGCCTGGCTTGCCAGGCGGCCCTATCTCGGATATCGTGCCGCTCCCGTTCCGAGATCCGCCGCGCCGGCAGTCTTCGGCCATGGGGATGCGTTCGGGTCCGGGCATTTGAGGTTGAATTCCGATCGTGCGTCGCATCGCGTCACGTCTCAGGGAGGAGATGATGGCAATGATTGCCGCGAGGGGGTGGCAACAAGCCCGTCGATTCGGGCCGGAGGGACTGCTGGCCCTTCTGGCGGTCCTGGTGTTCCTGGGCTGCCTGGGCTCGATCGATTTGTGGGGCAAGCGCGAGCAACGGGCATCGGCCGAAGCGATCGACACAATCGATCATGATCACTGGCTGGTGGCGCAGATCCAGGGGCGGCCCCGGCTGGAGAAACCGCCACTGCCGCGCTGGACGATCGCGACGCTGATGCTCCTGACCGGCCGGCGCGACGAATGGATGGTCCGGCTCCCGAGTGCGCTTGCGGCGCTCGGGATGGTAGGTCTGGTCTACGAACTGGGACGCCGGCTCGGCGGCCGATCGGCGGGCCTGGCGGCGGGCCTGGCGCTGACCTCGATGGCCTTCTTCGCCGTCGAGCTTCGTCAGGCAGGAAACGACGGGCCGCTGGCCTTCTTCACGACGCTGGCCCTCTATGCTGCCTGGCGGCGGATTCACGCGCGCGGATGCTGGGTTGGCCGACCGGGACCACGAGCCGGTCAGGTCCGAAGAGCCCGCCGGCGCCAGGATCTGGTCCCTCCTCTTCTATGCGGCCGCTGGGCCTGGGGTTCCTGAGCAAGGGCCCGATCGTGATCTTGCTGGTGGCGCTGGCGCTGCTTGCCCTACCTGGCGCTGGTGGGCCGGTTCCGGGCGGGGCTCCGGCGGCTGGTAGATGGCTGGGGCGCTGCTGCTGTTCCTGCTCCTGGCCCTGAGCTGGCCGGTGCCGGTCCTGCTCAACGATCCCCACGCCGCGCGGGTCTGGATCCTGGAGATGGGGCAGAAGGCGGGGACGGCGGGCATCAGCCATCACCGGAAGCACGAGATCCTGGCGGCCGAGTGGGTCTGGATGACCGCGCCCTGGGTCGTCCTGGCGTCGATCGCGGTGCTCCGGCCGCTTCTTCCCCGCGGGCACGGGCCGAACGGCCAGGGTGGCTCTCCCTGGTGCTGGGCGGTGCTCAACCTGTTGATGTTCTGCTTCTGGTCGGTCGCCAAGCCCAACTACTACCTGCCGTGCCTGCCGGCGGTGGCACTGCTGGTCGGCCTGGAGTGGGTCCGCCTGACGCGTCTGGCGCGGCAGATCGGTCGCGCTGGAGGCGACCCTGGCGCGGCGGATCCTTCAGCTTCACTGGGTGGTCCTGTTCGCGGCCGCGCTGATCGCGCCGGTGGTGGCGCGGCAGAGCGTGCCCGCATCTCTGGGCCTGGGTCGCGCTCGCCTCCGCGGCGCTCGCCGCCGGGGGTGCTGGCCAGCGCCTGGAGCCTGGCGACGCGGTGGCGGACGCCGCCAGCCTGGTGCCGCTGGTGGCCGCCTGGCGGTGGCGCTGATGGTCGTCTACGGTGGGATCGCCCCCGGGTACAACGCCCGCCGCAGCCACCGCGCCCTGGCCGCCACGCTCGACCGGATCCTGCCCTCCGACGTCACGAACGTCATGTTCTTCCGCCAGATCGACGAGGGGCTCTGGTTCTACCTCCGCGACCGGACCCTCGCCCTGTCCCCGGCAGCCAGCCCCGCTACAACGCTGGCGCCGACCTTGACGATGACTACAAGAACAACCGGCTCGAGTGGGACCCCAACAAGCGGGTCGAGAACACCAAGAAGATCCTCGTCGACTGGCTGGGCCACGACCGCCCTCGCCCGGGCCAGAAGGCATCGTACGTTCTGGTCCGCGCCAGGGAATATGACCTCTTCGCCCGCGACCTGGCCGGACTCGCCCGTCTGGTCTATCGCGAACAGGGGCTCAGCCGCAACGAACTGGTGCTGCTCCGGGTCGATCCCTCCGACGATCCCGGTCAGGTCGCCGCCGCCCCCGCGGATGCCGAGGCTGGTCCCGAGCGACGACGCTGGGCGCTGTCGCGAGCCGTTTGAGAGCGTCAGCCGGGTGCGTCAACGCCCCGGGAGCCTGCGCCAAGGCAGGCTCCCGGGGCGTTGACGCACCCGGCTCGTCGATGTTTTGAATGGCCGATTGTGTCGATTGCGTCGAGTTGACGCGATATCTCGGCTGCACCCGGCCGGCTTGAGCCGGTTGTAGGGGCTGTGGCTGCGCAAAACTCAATGCATATTACCTGACCGTCGCGACCCCGAGGATCGGTAAGGTTTCTTGGCGTAAACCCTTGGTACAAAACGCGCAACGAATTCAAGGGAGCCCTATGGGATGACGATAGAACGGATGGCTCGCCACGGTTAAGCCACGGCGAGGACTAGGGAGCACTAGGGTGGTGTCCTCTCGTGGGGAAGGCGACGAGTCTCGGGTATACGGGAATACCTGCCGCGGGATGGATATCTGGAATTTACCCATAGACGGGTTGGGCGCGACGGTCGGTTCCGCAGACGCCAGGGCAGATGAGGGTAGGGCAGGTCAGGGAAGACCTTGGCTTGGTCTGGCCACGGAAGGCTTGGCTGGGACGGAACGGAACTCAAAACCGCCCTTGACCGAACGTTTGCCAAGGAGAATTGTCTCCCATGTTGAAGCCCTTGACGTTGAGCCTCGGCCTCGCCATCGCACTCGGTACCTGCAGTGTGAGCATGGCGGGCCTGTTCGCTTCCTCGCAGCAGTCGCCGTGCGCCAGCTCGCAGTGCCCGCTGCCCTCGGGGCAGTGCAGCCTGCCCAAGAAGCACGTGTTCAACTTTCACATGCCGACCCTGCCCAAGCCCTGCGTGAGCTATGAGTGGGTGTTGAAGAAGAAGATCACCTGGAGCCGCGGAATGGCGGCTGCAACACGGGAATCTTCCCGACGTCGCAGTGTGCACCGAGCTCGCAGTCGATGGGTGGTCACACCTACGGCAGTGGCCAGGCTCTATCCTTCGACCTACGGCAGCGGCCAGGGCACGAGCATCTACGGCAGCGCTCCGGCGATGGCCCCGACCACGGGTGAAGTTGCGGCCCCCGCCGCTCCCATGGCCGCGGACGAAGCTCCGCCCGCTCCGGAAGTGGCTCCGACGGCCCCGGCGGCCCCCGCCGCTCCGGTGGCCCCCGAGGTGCCTGCCGCCCCGGCTCCGCCGGCTCCCGCGGCCCCGACCGGACCGCAGAGCAGCCTGCTCTTCTCGACGCCTTCGGGCAACTGAGTCGGTTGATCTTCGATCATCGAGCGGAGCATAGCATGTTCCGCTCAATACAGGACGGCCCGCCCCTCGCTCGTCGAGAGGCGGGCCGTCCTGATTGCGTTTTTACCCTCGATTGACAAACCGGGCCAATTGTGGCTTACTCCCGGCGCGGGATCGGCTCCTGGCCTCGGCACACGGCCGTTCCACGCGACGGTGCCCGATCCCAGGAAGGGAACGGATGACCGTCCCCTTAGCGTTCTGGATCGACCGGCGAGCCGCCAGAAAGCGGCGCACCTTCGAGACCAGACCAGACCAGTTGAGAAGAACGACCGGACGCGAGCACGGAAGCTCGGAGGAGGGTCGATGCGGATGGACAAGCCCAGGTCCGGATCCGGTTCCGGGTCCGCCCTGGCGGCGGTGGCGCGGCTCAAGTCGCGAATCGGCCGGAGCTGGCGCGAGCTGGCGGCGCACGGCCCCTTCTGGCGCTGGTTGCCCGTCCTGGTGGGCGTTGCGCTAGCGTTGTTTCTGGGTTACGTCGCCCTGCCGGTCCCCGTCGGCAGCGCGTTGTTGCGTAATGGCCAGAAGTTCTCCAGCGGCGACATTCTCAAGGTCAGCCGCGCCCTTGACACCCAGCAGATCGAGTACCGGGTTGATGACCAGGGCCGGATCGAGGTCGCCAGCGACCGGCTCGAAGACGCCCGCGCAGCGCTCGCCAAGCTCTCAATCGGTCCCCGATCGATCGACGAGCTGAGCAAGGACGCCCTGGCTCCCCACCCCTGGGACGACCTTTGGGATCGCGAGCAGCGCCAGGTCAAGGCACGCGAGGAGATCCTCGCCGCCATGATCCGCAATCTCGATGGGATCGTCTCGGTCTACGTCACCCTCAATCGTCCACGTTCGCGCGGCGTGCTGGGACTTCGGCCTTCGGGATCGGCGGGAGCGAGTGCCGGCTCGGTCGCCGGCCCGGGCCCGCGCAACGGCTCGGGGGGACCAGCCGTTTCGACGCCCCGCGACCGCCTTCGTCTGGCTCGAGACCGAGGGGGGTCGTGAGATCCGGCACCAGACGGTCCAGTCGATTCAGAATATTATCGTCGGCAGCGAGCCTGACCTGAAAGCCGACGCCGTGACCGTCTTTGACCAGAAAGGCCGCCACTACCTGATCGCCGGCAATCCGAACTACAGCACGATCTCGCGAACCCGGCGCGCGAAGAGGACTTCGGCCAGCAGATCCTCGAGCAGATCGACTGGGTTAAGGGGGTGCGCGTCATCGTCCAGCTTGTTCCCGCGGCGCCGGCGTCCGCCATGAATCCCGACTCCGCCCCGGAGCCGGCCGTCGCTGATGCGCATGGTAACGCCCAGTCGATGCCGTCGGCGAACCCGGCTACCGCCGCCGCAACTTCAACCTTCGCACCGAGCGTGGGGGTCAACACGCCCATGGAGCTCGAGCCCGACGTGCCGACCGCGCCACGGTCCCGGCCTGTCGGTCACGATGGCGGTGCCGGCCGCGACCTTGCCGGAGCCGCCGACGCCGCGTCGAGAGCTGGCGCGGGTCTGGGTGCGCGTGCCGCGAAGCTACTATTATCGCCAAGGCCGCGCCTGACCGCGACCGTGACGGCGAGCCCTCGCCCGATCGCCTCAGCCTGGTCGTCGAGCGGACCGAAAGCTTGATCCGCGAGGCCGTGACCCACGTGGTCCCCCCCGACCTGCTGGCCGAGGGGCCGGGCGGCTCGGGTTCGTCCGCCATCAAGATCGACACGATCCCCGACGACGCCCGGGTGAGCGTGCCGCTTCGCAAGGGGGTGGGAAGCGATCCCCGGCTGGGCCTTTCCTGGTGGCTGCCCGCGGGGATCGCCGGCGGGATCACGGCCGGCCTGGCGCTCGCGGCCTCGGCGCTGGGCATGCGCGTGCTCGCGACCCGCCGCCCCACGCCCAGGACCCGACAGACATCGGCTCCATCGAGCTCTCCGCACCTCGGCCGATATCGGAGCGATCCCGCCGTCGAGCCGGGAAGCGGACATGGTTCCCCTCATCAAAAAGGTCCACCTCATGGTCACGGTCATGGACACGATCACGGTCCGGGAGCCGCGGAGCGTGTTCGCGAGCTGATCCGGCTCAATCCCGAGGCGGCCGCGAGCGTCCTGAATCGATGGATCGGCCAGGGGGAGGCGCTGGGATGAGCACGATATCGAGCCGTCTGGAGGGCCTGGGTAAGAGCTCGGGCCCCGATTCTACCGCCGCTTCCACTTCCTCCTTCGCCGGAGAACGGGAACGCGAGCTGGCGAGCACCCTGAGGGAGACCGACTCAAACCCGCTTCGCAAGGCCGCGATCCTGCTGGTCAGCCTCGAGCAGCCCCTCGCCTCGCAACTGCTGGCTCAGCTCGATCGCGGGGCGGTCGAGGCGGTAACCCTGGAGATCGCCCGGCTCGATCGGATCGACCCGGTAGAGCAGCAGTCCGTTCTTGAGGAATTTTACGGCCTGGGACTCCGCCGGCTCCGATTTGTGTTTGATGACCTGGCCCGGATGGACGATAGAGACATTCAGGAGGCGTACCACGAGGAGGATGCGGCATCCTGGGCGCTGGCCCTGGCCGGTGCCTCTCGTCCCGTCTGCGCCAAGGTGCTGGGAGCTCTCCCTGCCGTCATCGGCCGAAGCCCTCCGGCGACACCTGGAAAGGCTCGGACCGTTCCGGCTCGATGACGCGGAGGCCGCTCAGGCTGATGTTGCCGAGCGACTTCGCCGCCTCCATGACCATGGACGAATCACCCTACCCGACCCCAACGGTCAGGAGGCGATCCTTGTTTGATCCTGAACCTCGCCGTACATCCGATTCTTCGATCGAGCTTACAGTCGCGTCCTTCGCGTACGCCGAGTTCGATTCCGAGCTCGTCGAGTTCGACGACCTGGGAGTACTCGACAGCCACGACCTCCGCGCGGTCCTCGACGAGGTGTCGGAGCCCCAGGTCCTGGAAGCGCTCGGAGCGACCAATCTCTCGTTCCGCCGGCAGCTCCTGAACAAACTGTCGACGGCCTCGGCCACCCGGCTTGAGGCCCAGCTCGGTGAGCGTGGCCCGATCGACCCCGAGGCGGCCCAGACCGCTCAGCGTCGCGCTGGTCGAAGCCCTCTACCGGCTCAGCCGGGGGGACTCGTCGCCTTCGACGTTCCGGAGGACATGGTGGCCTAGCCGCGCGGCTCGATTTTTCGTAGGGTGCGAACCGGCCCGCACAGGTCGGTCGAGACGAGACGCGACGCCGGTCGCACCCGACGAACCCATGCCTACCGAATCGGGCCGAGCATCGCAAAGGATTTGCCATGCCGCGCGCGCTCTCCGGGGTGAGGACCGCCCTGTTCCTGCTCGGCCTCATCGGCCTCTCAATTGTTCGCATCGACCGGGGAGCGGTTCCCGGCCTGGCTCAAGGGCCCATTCCAAGCGATGCCCGCCCCGGTCCGGTTCATGATCCCGGCTCGTCACGGGTCGCTTTGTCGCCAGGTACGGGACGGCCCATCACGCCCCGCCGGACACTCCCGGTGAGCCCGCGAGGTGAGCCCGGTCCCGCCGGTTCGGGATTGGCAACAAGCTCGTGGTGGCTCGGCACCGCCGGTGTTGCGCTGGCACTGGCCGCTTGCGGGGGACTGGGCCTGGCCGTGCGCCGCTTTGGACCTGTCCTCGGCATGGGGGGAGGTTCCCCCGTCTCGATTCCGGTCCGCGTTCTGGGCCGGACCAGCCTCTCGCCCCGCCACGCGGTCCACGTCGTGAGTGTCGGCGGCAAACTGCTCGTCGTTGGTACAGGCCCCCAGGGAGCGCCCGCCTTGCTCGGTGCGCTCGATGACGATGGCGATCTCGAAACCAACACGCTCCACGTTTCCGTGCGGCCCGCGCGCAGGAGGAAGCTCATGAGCCGCTGTCGAAGCGTGGCTCGCGGACCCGGACTTCTGATGGCTTTCGGTCTGGTCTTCCTTGCGATGGCGGCCAGCCACGTCCAGGGAGCCGAGCCGGCTGTCGCCTGCGTCTCCGACGACGCCTCTACCGCTTCCCTCGGTCGATCCCCGACAACTTGCCGGCAGCGCGCAGACGGTCGTCCTGTTCGCTCTGCTCTCGCTGGCACCGGTGGCGGTGTTGATGGTCACGGCGTTCGTGCGGATCAACATCGTGCTGGTCCTGCTCCGCCAGGCGCTGGGGAGCCCGCAGGTGCCGGGCAACCAGGTGCTGACGGCCCTGGCCTTGCTTCTGACGGCCCTGGTGATGGGACCGGTTGGGACCAGCGTCTACGCAGCGCGGCATCGAGTCCGTACGCCGCGGGCAAGCTGGCTCCGGCCGATGCCTGGCAGGCAGGCACGAAGCCGATCAAAGCGTTCATGGTCCAGCAGATCGAGGCGACGGGCCACACCGAGTACCTCTGGCGGCTCTACGAACACGCCGTGCCCGCCGGGGCCCGGCCGTGTCGAGCCGGTCTACGGCGATGACTTCCCGCTCCGGGTCGTCGCGCCGGCGTTCCTGCTCAGCGAGCTGACGACGGCCCTGGTCATTGGTTTTTATATTTATATTCCATTTCTTGTGATCGACCTGGTCGTCTCGGCGGTGCTGGCGGCGATGGGGCTGTTCATGCTGCCGCCGTCGCTGGTGGCGATGCCCTTGAAGCTGATCCTGTTCGTGATGGCCGACGGCTGGCTCCTGGTGGCGTCGATGCTGCTGCAGAGCTTCGCGACCGCGCCGGCGGGTTGATCGGATCGTGATTCCCAGGCAGCGGAGAAGGAGGCCGCGCGATGGATCTGGCGCAGCGTGATCGATGGGGCGCGCGAAGCGCTGCGGATGGCGCTGTTGCTCGGAGGTCTGCCGCTGCTGGCGGCCCTGGTCGTCGGTCTCGTCGTCGGGATCGGCCAGACCTTGACCCAGCTTCACGAGCCAGTCGTCGCTTTCGTGCCGCGGTTGCTCGCGGTGCTTCTGGTCGTGCTGGTGTTCCTCCCCTGGTTCTTCAGCCGCTGGGTGCTGTTCGCCGTCGAGCTGATCGGCTCGATACCGGATCGTCTTTGATGGGTTTGACGGGACCTTGGTGCTGAGGAACGCCCGGATGCTGGGGTCGAGCGGGATCGGCTGGCTGCTGGAACAGGCGGGATCGTCGGTCTCACTGCCGGCCCTGCTGCTGGTCCTGGCACGCATCGTGGGTCTGGTCTGGACGGCGCCGGCGCTGGCGACGCCGGGATTGGGCGCGCGGTTCCGGTTCGTGCTGGCCGTGTCGCTGACGGCGCTGGTGCGCGCCGCTGGTCGGTCCGAGCTTGCCGCCGAGCGCCGGCGCGGTCGGACTGGGGTAGGGTCGCGGCCCTGGGGCTGACCGAGGTCGCGCTCGGTGCGGCGCTCGGGTTCTCGGCCGGCCTGATCGTCGCCGGCGCGCGGCAGGCGGGAGAGATCGTTGGACTTCAGGCGGGTCTGTCGCCGGCATCGCTCCTGGCGATGGATCAGCGGGATGGCGGCGACCCTGACACGGAGATGACGCCGCTGGGACACCTGTACGGCCTGGTTGCGCTGGCCGTCTTCGTCGTCCTGGACGGCCCTCTGGTTCTGGTCCGAGCCCTCGTCGAGAGTTACGCCGTTCTGCCGCCGGACTGGGGAGGGAATATCGTCTGGACCGAGGCGATGGCCGAGCATACCTTCGGCCGGGTGGCCGGGGCCCTGACCCTGGCGCTGACGGCCGCGGCGCCGGCGGCTCTGTCGGTGACGGCGGCGGGGATCGCGCTGGGCTTGCTCGGCCGGCTGGCGCCGAGCCTGCCGCTCCTGGTCCTGGCCCTGCCGGTCCGGTTCCTGGCCGCGCTGGTCCTGGTGATGCTCAGTCTCGCCACCCTGTCGGCGACCCTGGCGACGGCCTGGGGCCATTGGCCGGGAGGTCTCTAGCCCATGGCCGGCTCCGCCAGCGAGACCAGCGCCGAGGACCGGACGCAAGGCCCGTCGAAGGCCCGGCTGACCCATGCCCGCGAGCAGGGGATCGTGGCCCACAGCCCCGAGCTGACCGCGTCGATTGGCCTCCTGACGGCGATCTTGCTCCTGGGAACCTTTGGTTCCAGCCTGGCGTCCATCCTGGTCGACTTCATGCGTGCTGCTCTGATCATGCCGGCGCATGTTCGATCCGCGGGTGCGGCCGAGGTGGTGTCGGCGCTGCTGCGGCAGTCGGCGCTTCGGCTGAGCCTGCCCCTGGGGGCGATCGTCCTGGGGACGATGCTGGCCGTGATCGGGGCGCACCTGCTTCAGACGGGAGGCCTGTGGGCTCCTGGCCTGCTCGCCCCGGACGTGAGCCGGCTCTGGTCCTTCGGCCGCGGTCAGGGCTGGGCCGAGCGGGCGACCCGCGGGGCCTGGGGGCTGCTCAAGACCGCGCTCGTGATGGGCCTGGCGGTCGGGATCGTCTGGATGAACACGCCGCAGTGGCAGCGGCTGGGAGGGCTTGGTTTCGATCCAGGGGATCTTGGCCATCTGGCCACGGCGCTCGCTGTGTCGATACGTCGGTTCATCCTGACCCTCGCCGCCGCGAGCCTGGCGCTGGGCCTGGCCGACCTGGGACTCCAGCATCGTCGTCTGTTGTCGCGGCTGCGGATGACGCCCGATGAACACCGCGAGGACCAGCGCGCGACCGAGGGCGACCCGCGGCTTCGGGCCCACCGCCGCCGGATCGTGCGTAGCTTCCGCAACGACCCGGCCGAGGTCCTCGTGGGGGCTTCCCTGGTGCTCGAGGATCCCTCCGGCCTGACCCTGGTGCTCTCTGGTGGCCCGCCCCCGCGCCGGGTTCAGGTTCGCGCGATCGCCCAGGGAACGAACGGCCTGCGCCTCCAGGCCGCGGCGCACCGCATGGGGGTCGCCATCGCCGATGCCCCCGCCCTCGCCCGCCGACTCGCCGGCCGACACGCGCCGGCCTTGCCGATGACGCCCGACGAGATGGCGGCGCTGAAGTCGGCGTGGCCGGAAGGCTGAGCACGACACGGCAAGAGCGTGCCGCCAGAGATTTCCCGCAGTCCCCCCGCCCATCCCCTACATCTGTTGCACGAACAGCGCGTTGTGGCTCGGGTTATCCGGCATCGTGCCCCGGACCATGACGACGCGGTCGCCGGGGCCGACCAGGGAGCGGGAGCGGGCCCAGTCGAAAGCGATGTTGAAGGCTTCTTCGGGCTCGTCGATCGACGGACAGACCAGCGGGTAAACCCCCCAGTACAGGGCCAGCGAGCGGGCCGCCTCGGGAGCGTCGGTCAGGGCCAGGGTGGGCGTGGCGTGACGGAGCTTGGATAAGGCCAGCGCGGTTCGCCCCGAATGGGTGGCGACGACCAGCAGCGCGGCCCCCAGTCGGCGGCAGAGCTGGCCGGCGGCCTCGACGATCCCCTCGGTGATCGGCTGAACCGATCCCAGATGGCCCGGCGTCTGGCCCACGATCGGAAGGTCCCGCAGGGCCCAGGTGTTGCCCGAGTCGTCGAACAAAAGCGATTCCGCCTCGGTCGCGATCCGGCGCATCGTCGCGACCGCCTCGACCGGGTACTGACCGACCGCCGTCTCGCCCGAGAGCATCACCGCGTCGGTCCCGTCGAGCACGGCGTTGAAAACGTCGGTCGCTTCGGCCCGGGTCGGACGGCTCGAGGTCTCCATGCTATTGAGCATCTGGGTCGCCGTGATCACCGGAATTCGCGCCCGGTGGCACGCCGCGATCACCCGCTTCTGGATCGCCGGCACCCGCGCGACGTCCATCTCGACCCCCAGGTCGCCCCGCGCTACCATCACGGCGTCGGTCTCGGCGACGATCGCGTCGAGGTTCTCGACCGCCTGGGGTTTCTCGATCTTGGCCACGATTCGCGCCCGGCTCCCCCGACGCTCCAACTCGTGACGGAGCCGCACCACGTCCTCGGCCTGGCGGACGAACGAGAGCCCGACGTATTCCACCGCGTGCCGCGCCGTCCAGTCGAGATCGTGCAGGTCCTTGTCGGTTAGCGCCTGCACGCTCAGGGCCGCCCCCGGCAGGTTCATCCCCTGCTGCGATCGGAGCCGGCCCGGCAAGGTCACCCTCATCTTAACCTCGGCCCCACCTGCGTGCTGGACGACCATGATCACCGCGCCGTCGGCAAAGAGCACGACGTCGCCGCTCTTCAGGTCGTCGCAGAGGTCGCGGTACGTGCAGGTCAGCTCGCGGGGATCGTCCGAGCCGCGCTCCGGGACCAGGCGGAACTCCTCGCCCAGGCGGCACTCGACCGTGTCACCGGGGATCGTGCCGACCCGGATCTTCGGACCCCCCAGGTCCTGCAAGACCGCGATCGGCCGGTCGCACTCCGCCGCCACGTGCCGGATGGCGGCGAGCGTGGCCGAATGCGCATCCTGGGTCCCGTGCGAGAAGTTGAGCCGGAAGACGTCGACCCCGGCCAGGATCAGCTCGCGAAGCATCTCCGGGTCGCGCGACGCCGGTCCCACGGTCGCCACGATCTTGGTACGGACCTTCCCCTGGACTTGGGGCTCGGTGTGATGAATGGGCATGAAATGGCTCGCTTGCGAGGGGGAATGGTCCGCGGCATCTCCAACCTTGATCGGTCGCGTCGTCTCCATTTCCCGGCCTGGCCGCTTGCCGGGGGTCATCATAACACGTTCCCGGCGCGGATTCGAAGGCAGGACCGCGCCGGTCCGCGACGGAATCAAAACCGGATGAAGATCTCCTGTCCCGTTCGCCGATGATTTTGAGAAGAACCGATGCGCTGGATTCTCGACAAAACCCCGATCCGTCCGTGTTGTAATGATTTAGAGTGGATGGAGCACTGCATTCCGAATTGACGACCGAGGGGTTTTGGCGGACAATGCAGTGGTGGTCGTGCGATCTTGGGGCCCTGGCTTCGGGATCAAGATTTCGGGACCGGGCCGATCTCAACTGAGCCGAGCCGTTCGAATCGCATGAAACGGACCTTTGCCCTTGTCGCCTTGCTGGCCGCGCTGGGGGTGCTGTGCAAGCTCACCCTGAAGGGCTCGAACGTACCTCGGGCAGAGCCAGGGGTGGGGATCGTGGCCGAGTCGAGCGAGTCACGGCCGGCCGTGGACCCCCGGGCGTCGTTGCGGGCGAAGTATGCCGCGGCGAGCGCCACGGACCGTGCCCTGGTCGAGCGGACGCTCGATCGTTACGGGCACAACGCGGTGTCGATCGAGCGCAGTGACGGCCTCCGCGGGCTCCAGTTACTGGACAGGCTCGATATCGAAGCTCTTTACCTCTATGAGAAACGGCCTGGCGACTTCCGACGGCTCCGCGACGGCCTGGGGGACGCTGCGGCGGCGGATCTCTTGCTCCACTGGCGCGACTATTTCGGCCTCAAGCGGGCCGATGACACCGACCGTTCTGTCCTGATCGCCGAGATCGCTCGCCTCGGGCCGGCGCAGCGTCGGGCCGCGGCCCGCTGGCCGTCGAGCTTGCCGCTGATCCTGGCCGAGCCGGCCGGCATGACCGAGTTGATCGAGCGCCTGGCCGACGACCCGGCCGCGCTCGTCGATGCCCTGATACTGCTCGACTTCGTCAGCCTCGAGCCCGGCGCGGCCGACCTGCGAGCGGCGCTTCGGACCCTCGACGCTCACGGCACGCTCGCGCTCGACGCCTTTCGCGTCCAGGGGCTCGACGGCTTCGCTCTGGTCGCGCTGTATGGCCCCGTGCTCGAGGCCCTGGGCGATGCTCTGCCGCTGGACCAGGCGTTGATCCTGCTCCGGGTGAACGGGGCGACCGTCGACACGCTGCTCGCCAGCCATACCCCCGAAACCGTCGCCGGCCATCTCCGGCACGTCGCGGCGGCCGGCCTGGTCGACGCCGTCGGCGGCAGCCCGAACGCCTTGCGGCTGATGGTCGAGCAGGGGTTGCAGGGCGAGCACGCCCTGGCGCAGGCCGGTCCTGACGCCGCCGACGTGGTTTACGACGACTTCAACGACACCGGCCTCCGCGAACAGGCCGTCGCCGCGCTCGCCGAGCATGGCCCGATGGCCCTGGCGATGCTCGACAAGTATGCCTCCGCCCCCGATTTCCGCGACATCCTGCGGACTTACGGATCCGGTGTCATCCCGCCCCTGGCGCGGGCCGACGTCGGTCCCGAGAACCTGGCCTTCCTCCAATCCAAAACCAAGCTCTCGTATCGCGAAACCCTGGCCAAGTGGGTCCTCGCCAGCGCGGGCGAGAACGGCCAGGCGACGATCCGCACCATCAAGAACGACGGCCTGGAACGCGTCGCGGCGCTCGAATCGAGCGCGAGCGAGCTGAGGTTTTACCAGTTTCTGCCCCTGTACGACGTGCTCCACCTGGGCAATGTGCTCGCTCGCGGCTACGCGCCGACCTCGGGCGAGCTGACCTGGCGCTGGTCGATGGCTGTTTCGTGGTGGTCGACGCCCTCAGCCTGGCCGCGGTCCAGCCCGAGGCGGCGGCGGCCTCGGAGCTGACCCGCGCCGAGGTCAAGGCGGCGACCCGCGCCGCGGCGCACTCGATCGGCCACGACCTGACGGAGCAGGGGACCGAAGTCGCCGCCGCGATCGCGGCCAAGGGCGCTCTCGAAGAAACGGCCGCGACGACCACCCAGCACCTGGCGCGGTGGTGGAGCGTGCGCATGGCCGGCGGCACCTACGCCGTCCTCCGCCGGATGCCCGAAGCCTTACCCCGCCTGGGCCTGACCGAGCTGACCGACCTCGGCCGGCCCCTCTGCGCCGCGCCGGCATCCGTCTGACCAGTTGGAAACCGCTCCGTTTCCTCCAGTCCGGCCAAGAAGTCCTCCTCCGCATCCCTCCCGAGCGCGCCCTCAAATACCTGGCCGCCCAGGCCGCCCAGGCGAGCGTTGGCGTCGTCGCGGTCCACAAGATGGAAGAGCATCTTTCGAGCAGAAGGCCGCAAATGCAGTCCAAATAACAGTTTGCGTTTTTCGGGCTTTTCGCGAATTCCATGTTTTTATTGCGTTTCACACAATGATCCCGCAGAAATGCTGATGCTGCAAAATCGTCTGCTTGAATCTTCATTTTGATCAATGGTTTTGCGCATGAAATCGAGGGGGATACCTTCTCGTATCCCTTCCGCTCGATGGACTGCTGGTCCGACTTCCATCCCCATCGACGAATCGTATTGATCCCTACCCAACGAGAGGATCAGGTCCACCCGGTGCTACCTCACTCTGGCCAGAGTGGCAAAGGCCGAGCCGTTCGATCTACGGATTTGAACCGGGTGGACCTGATCCGCCTGGGCGAGTTCGGCAAGGGTCCTGGCTTGCCAGGCGGCCTCAGCCTCCAGGGGCGACCCTGGCCTTGAACGCAGGTGTATGCCGCTTGCATGTTTGAGCCATGGTGCCATGCACTTCGAGATGGGTCAGAGACCTTCGATCTGTTTACGATCCCGAGCTGTCCAGGAAATGGGGTCCACTTCACGGGCCTGACCCGGAATAATAGAACTCACGGTTGACCGGGTTAGACGGTGAGGAGCGGGGCGGGGGTGATGTGATGGCTCGCGAATTCTCGAAGGTTGAAGATGCAATCGAGGCCCTTAGTGACGGCCGGATCATCATCGTCGTCGACGACGAGAAGCGTGAGAACGAGGGGGACTTCGTCGCGGCGGCCGACAAGATCACGCCGGAGATCGTCGAGTTCATGATCTCGCACGGCCGGGGCCTGCTTTGCATGCCGATCATGCCCGAGGTGGCCTTACGGCTGCAACTGCCCTCCATGGTCGAGTCGAACAGCGACCCCAACCGGACCGACTACACGGTCCCGGTCGACCATAAGTCGTGCCGCACCGGCATCAGTGCCACGGAGCGGTCGCGGACGATCCGGTCGATCATGGACCCGGCGACCCGGCCGGGCGACCTCGTCCGTCCTGGGCACCTGTTCCCCCTGGTGGCCAAGGAGGGGGGCGTCCTTCGCGCGCCGGGCACACCGAGGCGGCGGTGGACCTGGCCCGCCTGGCAGGGTTGAACCCCGCCGGGGTCATCTGCGAGATCACCGAAGGCGTCGAGATGGCCGGGCGCGAGAGGTTGCACGCCATCGCCGCCGAATTCGGCCTGCCCATCCTCTCGATCGAGGCCCTGATCAAGTACCGCAGACGTCGCGAGAAGCTGGTCCATCGCATCGCCGAGGCCGAGTTGTCAACTCGGTACGGGCGTGGCCGGATCATCGGGTACGACGTTGACCACGAGCCGGGCAACAACCCGATCGTCTTCGTCATGGGGGACCTGGACGCGGTCCCCGCCCCGCTGGTTCGCCTCCACTCCTCCTTCTTCACCGGCGACCTGCTCGAATCCCTCCGTAGCGACTCGGGCGATCAACTCCATCTGGCTCTCGACATGATCGGCCGTGAGGGGGTGGGCGCCTTGATCTACCTGCCTCAGAAGGGGCGGGGCATCGGTGTGATCGAGAAGCTCAAGGCCCTTGCACTCCAGGACCAGCCGCTCCATACCGCCGGGACCGACTTCACTTTGAGCTCCCCGGCCGATCTGCGCGACTATGGCATCGGCCTTCAGATCCTCCAGGACCTCGGTCTGAGCCGGGTCCGCATCCTGACCAACCACCCGAAGAAAACCGACGACTTCGTCATCCACGGCCATGGCCTGGAGATCGTCGACCAGATCCCGATCATCACCTCCGACGAGGCCCAGAGACACCGGTACCTGGCCAGCAGTCACGACAAGCTTGGCAACCTCCTGCGCGATCTCGCGGACAACGGCCCCGGCGCGGTCACCATCCCGGGCGAAGGCTGATCCAGCGCCGAATCCGCTCCCCTGGCGCTCGGTCGGCGATGAATCTCGCCCGAGCAAACACGTCAGGTTCAGACACCAACTTGATGGTTCTTCCGATGCTGACGAGGGGTGCATCCAAAAGCTCGCTTGAAGGCGTCGTTGAACCGGCTCAGGGAACCGAAGCCCGATTCCAGCGCGATCGTGAGAACCTTCTCGCTCGACGTGGCCAGCAGGCGCTGTGCGTGCGAGAGGCGATGCTGGGTGATGTACTCGACGAACGTCAGGCCGATGGTCTTCTGAAATAGGGTCATTGCGTAGCCGGGATGCAGCCCAACGGAGCCGCTGATCTCCTCGACGGTGAGGGGCACGGTATAGTGCTGCGCAATGTAGAGGGCCATCTGCTCGGCCTTGCTCAACTGGCCTTGGTGCAGGGCCGCCTGATGCAACCGGGCATTGCGCGGGCAGGGCTCGTGCGGGGGGAGTCCCAGCGCCAGTCGCAGTAGCCGGGCCTCGATTTCCAGGAAGGCCGCCCGGTGCCGATCCGGCTGGTCGCCACCGAGGTCCTCGGCCCACCGCTCGAATCGATCGCGGTCCGAGGGGAACTGACGCTGATCCAGTTCATGGATGAACTGCCCGTGGAGGATCGGTTCCGCGAGGCGGTCCGGTAACTTGATCTGGAGGAACCAGGTCAGCGGGATCGTCGCGACGTAGTATTCCGCATAGGCCTCCGGGGATTTCGGGCCCAGGATCTGATGCGGCATGGCAGCCCAGAAGGCCGACAGGCTCCCCGCATGGATCGTCACCCGGGCGCCCCCGAAGAGATAGGTAAGCGACCCGTCCAGGATCAGATTCAGCTCGATCTCATTGTGGCGGTCGGGTCGCTCCATGGCGGCGGACGTCCAGCGCTCGCAGGTCAGTCCATAGGGTGCAAAATCCGGCCGCGTCGCATCGAAACACTTCATGCTCTGAGGATACCGGGAGAATTGGGCGTAGAGCAGGGAGAATTTGCTCGATTCCTCAGGTAAAGTGCGTAGATTCCAGGCTTACCAACTTCCGGTCCCCCGGATCGGATAAAATCCGACACCCTTACCAGGAGGCAAGGTACCCGATGGCTGTCGATCCCACGTTCGGGGCAGGCATCTGGATGTTTCAGCAGTTCGTCGACCGGTACGCCACCGACGCGTATGGCCCGCCCGTGAGCACGCTGGAGGCGATCGAGCGGGCCGCGACGGTCGGTGACCTCAAGGTCCTGGACATCAATTACCCGTTCGCTGGCGACGATGTCACCGTCGAACAGGTCCGCGAGGCCCTGCGGCGCACCGGGCTGCGCACCAGTCCATCACTCCGCACCTCTACATGCGGGAGTTTCAACAGGGAAGCTTCACCAATCCCGATCCGCTCCTTCGGAGGAAGGCGGTGGACCTGGGAAAGCGCGCCATCGAAGTGGCTCGGGGCTCGATGCCGTTTATGTCAAGTTCTGGCCCGGTCAGGATGGGTTCGACTATCCATTCCAGGTGGACTACCGGCGCCTCTGGGATCACTCGGTCGAGGGAATTCGCGCGGTGGCCCAGGCCGATCCGGCCATGCAGTTCGCCATTGAGTACAAGCTCAAGGAGCCGCGCGTCCACATGTTCTTCGGCACGGCCGCACGCACGCTGCTGGCGATCGAGGACATGGGCGTGGACAACGTGGGCATCGTGCTCGACCTGGGCCACTCCTTCTTCGCCAAGGAGACACCGGCCGAGGTGCTCCATCTGGTCTCACGCCGCGGCAAGCTGGTCAGCGTCGAGCTGAACGATAACTGGCGCGAGTGGGACGACGACATGGCGGTCGGCTCGGTACATCTGGTCGAGACCCTGGAGTTCCTCCACGCCCTGCGCCAGATCGACTGGAAAGGGCCCATATTGCTCGACCAGTTTCCCTTCCGCGAGGATGCCGTGGAGGCCGCGCAGCAGCATCCGGACCATCCGCGCGATGAACCGAGTGCTCGACCGCCTCGACACGGGCATACTGACCGCCTTGCAGGATCGCCATGATGCGCTCGCGGCCCAGCGCGTCGTGCTGGACCTGCTGCTGGGTACCGGTATCGACAAGGGAGAAAGGTGATCGATGCGATGACCGAGACGACGAAGATCCTGACCGACCAGGAACTCCGCCTGAAATCCATCAAGTATCGACGGAAGATCCTGGAATCGATCGTCCTTGCGGGCGCCGGTCACACCGGCGGCAGTCTCTCCTGCACCGACATCCTGAACGTGCTTTATAACCGTGTCCTGAAGGTCTCGCCGGAGAACTTCAAGGACCGCAACCGCGACCGATACGTCCAGAGCAAGGGCCACTCGGTCGAGGCGCTCTTCGTCGTCCTGGCGGACCGGGGCTTCTTCCCCGAATCCGAGCTCGAGACGCTCTGCCGATACCGCTCCCACTTCGTGGGTCATCCCACCCGCAAGGTGCCCGGGATCGAGCAGAACACCGGGGCGCTCGGCCACGGGCTCCCCATCTGCGCCGGCATGGCGATCGCCGGGAAGCGGGAGGGCGCGTCCTACCGCGTGTTCACGCTACTTGGCGACGGCGAGCTGGCCGAGGGCTCGAACTGGGAGGCCGCCATGACCGCCGCGCACTACGAGCTGGACAATCTCACGGCCATTGTCGACCACAACACGCTCCAGATCACCGGCCGGACCCGCGAGGTGATGAGCAATGAACCGCTCGACGAAAAATTCAGGGCGTTCGGGTGGGCTGTCCGCACGGTCGACGGTCACGACGTCGCCGCCCTGACCGACGCGCTCCGCGAACCACTTGAGGCCGGCAAACCGAGCTGCATCATCGCCGATACGATCAAGGGCCGGGGCGTCAGCTTCATGGAGGACGTGGGCAAGTGGCATCACGGTGTGCCCGGCGAGGAGGAGTTTTCTCGTGCGATGGCCGAACTGGCATCGGCCGAGGCACGGCTGCGGGAGGTGGAAACATGAGTGCTCCTTCTCCTTCGATGTTCACCCCCGAAGCCCGGCAAGCGGCGGAGCGAATGGGTCTTGCCATGGGCCGCCCCAATCTCGACGAGTTCGCGGACACGCTGCTCGCCCTGGCTCGAGAGGATCGCAATCTGCTGGCGGTGACCAGCGATTCCCGCGGCTCCGGCAAGCTGAAGCCGTTCGGGGACGCATTGCCCCGACAACTCGTGGAAGTGGGCATCGCCGAGCAGAACCTTGTTGGCGTGGCTGCCGGCATCGCCTCGACGGGCAGGACGGTGTTCGCCGTGTCGCCCGCCTGCTTCGTCACGGCGCGCTCCCTCGAGCAGATCAAGAACGACGTCTGCTATTCCGACAACCCCGTGAAGGTGGTCGGCATCAGCGCGGGGTCAGCTACGGCGCCCTCGGCACGACGCATCACTCACTCCACGACCTGGCGGCGCTGCGGGCCATCAACAACATCGATATCGTGGCGCCGGCGGACAACGTCGAGACGCGCGAGGCCGTCCTCGCGGCTGCGCGGACGGAGCGCCCGATGTATCTCCGCTTCGGCAAGGCGCCGCTCTATCGCCTGCACAAGCCGGACGCGCGGTTCGAGATCGGCCGCGCCATCGTCCTTCGCGACGGACGCGACGCGGCGCTGATCGGCACGGGCGAGGCGGTGGTCCATTGCCTGCTCGCGGCGGCACACCTGAAGGAGCGGCACGGCCTGGAATGCCGCGTGATCAGCATGCACACCGTGAAGCCGCTCGATGGGGAGTGCGTCCTCGCCGCCGGCCGCGACTGCCGTGCCGTCGTCACCGCCGAGGAACACATGGTCCACGGCGGGCTGGGCGAAGCCTGCGCGGCGACCTTGATGCAAGGAGGCGTGGCCGTGCCGTTCCGCATCGTCGGCATCCCCGACGAATACACCGTCACCGGTGCCCAGGCCGACATCTTCCGTCATTACGGGATCACGATGGAGGGCCTAGCCGAAACGGCGCTCTCCCTCCTCCGAACGGCCGGGAGGACGTCATGAGGTTCATCCTGGCCATCGATCAGAGCACGTCGGGGACCAAGGCCGTCCTGTTCGATACCACGGGCCGGGTCCTGGATCTCGAATTGCGCGGCCATGCCCAGATCTACCCGAGGCCGGGGTGGGTGGAGCACGACGCCGAGGAGATCTGGCAAAACGCGGTCGCTGTGGTGCGCGATGTGATCGGCGCTGCGCACGGATCGACGAAGGCACCTGCGTGTCTCAGCATCACCAATCAGCGCGAGACGTTCGTGGTATTCGACCGCGCAACCGGACGGCCGTTGCACAACGCCATCGTCTGGCAAGACCGACGCGGCGACCCCATCTGCCGGCAGCTCGACGACGATGGGCATGGGTCCATGGTCCGGAGCAAGACCGGACTCAAGATCGACACCTATTTCTCGGCGTCGAAACTCGCATGGCTCGTCCGGGAACGGCCCGACCTGGCCGCACTCCTGGAGAGCGGCGAGGCGTTGGTTGGCACCATCGACACCTACCTGATCTATCGCCTCACCGGCGGGAAAGTGTTCGCGACCGATCATACCAACGCCAGTCGCACCCTGCTGTTCGACGTCCGACGTCTGTGCTGGGACGTCGACCTGTGCGCCCTCTTCGCCGTGCCGATGCGGGCGCTGCCCGAGATCCGTGAGAGCGCGGCCGAGTTCGGTGTGACCGACGTGGTGGGCGTGCTGCCCGGGACGGTCCCGATCCGCGGAGTCATGGGTGATTCGCAAGCGTCATTGTTCGCCCAGCGCTGCTACGTACCCGGAATGACCAAGGCCACGTTTGGCTCCGGAACCTCAGTGCTGCTGAACATCGGCGACACATTCCGGCTCGCGGAAGGGGAACGATCACGGCGCTCGCCTGGGTGATCGACGGCCGGCCTACCTACGCGCTCGAGGGGCTCATCAATTATTCCGCGGCGACGGTGGAATGGCTCAAGGACCAGCTTGGCCTGATCCGCGACGCCGCCGAATCCGAGACCCTCGCGCGCTCCGTGGACGACAACGGCGGGGTGTATCTCGTGCCGGCGTTCGCCGGTCTCGCGGCGCCTTACTGGAGCTCGGACGCGCGTGCCGCCATCCTGGGGATGACCGCGCACACGACGAAGGCGCACGTCGTCCGCGCGGCACTGGAATCGGTGGCGTATCAGGTCCGCGACGTGCTCGAGATGATGAGATCGGGCGCCGGGCGGCGCCACGGATCATCCTTGGCGACGGCGGCGCGACGGCGAACCGGTTCCTCATGCAGTCGGTAGCGGACATCTGCCAGCTCGAACTGGACGCCTCGAACGTGGCCGAGCTCTCGGCGCTGGGCGCGGCGTGGTCCGGGATGCTGGGGTTGGGCTGGCAGCCCTCACTGGAGTCAATTGCCGCCCTCGATCGCGAGATGACGCGCTATCGGCCGCAAATGGATGCCGCCCGGTCGGATGCGCCTTCATGCCGGCTGGAAGGTTGCGGTGAACCGAGTTTTGTAGTTGTTGGTGTGCGAGCCCAGTCCATCGCACACCCTGAGAAACGATACTCGCGTTCATGGCACCGTCTTCCTTCTCGATCTCACGCCTGAGCCGGTGACCGTATAGCGACAATCCCCATAGACATTGGCCTTCAAAAAGATTGATTGTAAAACATGAAAATACGAAATATATCCTATCTAATAATGTTCGCCGTCACGGCGGTCACCCTGCTGGCGGGCTGTGAGCCAGTCTCGGACAAGCCGCCCCGCAAGGCGAAGATCGCCGTCGTCATCTCCACGTTCAACAATCCGTGGTTCGTCGTCCTTGGCGAGACCGCGAAGGCGCGAGCCCAGGAACTCGGCTACGACGCGAACCTGTTCGATTCCCAGAATGATCCCGCCACCGAGGCAGCTCATTTCGAGAATATCGTCGCGGGCGGTTACAGCGCCATCCTGCTCAATGCCACGGACTCCGACGGCTCGATCGCGAGCGTGCGTAAGGCCAAGGCCAGCGGTATCCCCGTGTTCTGCATCGATCGCGAGATCAACGCGAACGACGCGGCGACGTCCCAGATCCTGTCGGACAATTACTCGGGGTGTATCGCTCTGGGCGAGTACTTTGCCGATCAACTCGACGAGGCGGGGGCTTATGTCGAGATCCTGGGGCAGGTCGGCGACAATAACACATGGAATCGATCCAAGGGATTCCATAGCGTGGTGGACCGCTTCCCGAAGTTAAAAATGGTGGCCCAGCAGAGTGCCGACTTCGACCGCGGCAAGGCACATGATGTCATGGAGTCGGTGCTGCAGGCTCATCCCGACATCAACGCCGTGTTCTGCGGCAACGACGCGATGGCGATGGGCGCTTACCAGGCACTGGTCTCCGCGGGCAAGGGCGGACGGGTGAAAGTCTTCGGCTTCGACGGCGCGGACGATGTCGTGCGCCTGATCGCCGAGGGGAAGATCCAGGCCACCGGCATGCAGTTTCCCAAGACGATGGCCCGCGCCGCCGCGGAATATGCCGGTGACTGGATCAAGGGAAAGCGCGACTTCCCGCGAAAAGTGCCGGTCGCCGTGGAACTGGTCACTCCGGAGAATGTCAGCGAGTACGGCGCCTATGGGAGAACGCCGTGAAGGCATTCGCGAAGCAAGCCGATCGCGAGTTGCCCAGCATGACCGGAATCGCGGTCGGCTGGACGGGTGATGCCAGCCCCGCCAACGGAGTCCGCCGATGACTCGTCGATTGATCTTCCGGTTCACCGCCGCGATCGGTGTCGCCGTCGTGGCCTGGGTGTTCCCGCCGTTCCACATCCTCCGCCTCGATCAGGCGCGGGGGTCGAAGGAGAAGGCGAACACGAACGCGAACTTCAACGCGACTGAGTTCGCCGAGAAGTTCTGGAACGAGCGGTTGAATCCCGCTTTGCCGCGGGCGCACGACGCGAAGACCGTCCTCGACGCCATTGATGGCGATTTCCAGGCGGCCCGGGAGAAATATGGCCGGACCGTGGGGATCAGCAATTCGTACTATGTCTTCGTTCAGGGAACTGGTCGGATCGTGAACGTGGATTCCAGGGGCGTGGGCCTGGCGATCCGGGACGGCTCCGTCGGCCCGGACGTGGTGCTTCCCGCCGGGATGATCTTCGGCAACACGGTGCGGGATGCCACGGGCCTGCTGGACATGGACAGGTTTTCGAATTCTCAGCATTTTAATGATCTATCGATCGAGTTGAATCGTCTCGTCGAGACGCGAATCCTTCCCGGGCTCCGGGACCGGGCCGAGGTCGGAAAGAAGCTTCGATTCGTTGGCTGCGCCGAGGTTCCGCGCGACGCGAAGCGACGAAAGCCCCTGAAGGTGGTCCCCGTGAGTGTGGAGATCATCGAGCCCCGTCAATCCGAGTAGGCCCCACCCATGACCGAGTCATCGACGGACAGCTTGCTCGCCGCGCGGGAGATCTCGAAGTCCTTCCCCGGCGTGAAGGCACTGGACCACGTCCGGATCGACGTGAGGCGGGGTCGGTTGAATGCCGTGCTCGGGGAGAATGGCGCCGGCAAGTCGACCTTGATGAACATCCTTTCCGGGGTGCTTCAGCCCGACGAGGGAGAGATCCTCCTCGAAGGACGGCCGGTCTCGTTTCGTTCGCCGCGCGAGGCGCAGGAACGGGGCATCTCGATCATTTTCCAGGAGCTGAACCTCATCCCGCAGTTGAGCGTGGCCGAGAATATCTTCCTCGGCCGTGAACCCTTGAACCGAATCGGGCTGATCGATTACGGCGCGCTGCACCGTCGTAGCGGCGAGCTGCTCGGGCGACTCCAACTGGACGTGGCCCCCACGACGCCCGTGGCCCGCCTGCGCGTCGGCCAGCAACAGGTGGTGGAGATCGCCAAGGCACTCTCCTTCGACGCGCGGGTGATCATCATGGACGAGCCGACTTCCGCCATCACTCTGCAGGAAGTCGAGGTTCTCTTCAGCCTCATCGATCAGTTGAAGCGCCATGGTGTCGGCATCATCTATATCACCCACAAACTGGACGAGCTGCCGCGGATCGCCGATGACGTGACCATCATGCGGGACGGTCGATTCATCGATGCGCCGCGAGGTCCACGCCCTCACGACCGACGAGATCGTGCGGATGATGGTCGGGCGCGACCTCTCGGATCTTTTTCAGAAGGAGACGGTCGCTCCCTGTGAAGAGATCCTGCGTGTCGAGGGGATGACACTCCCACACCCGGAGCGTCCGGGCGACAGGCTGGTACGCGATGTCTCGTTCTCGGTCCGCCGGGGCGAGGTGCTGGGGATCTTCGGCCTGATGGGTGCCGGTAGGACCGAGCTGCTGGAGTCGATCTTCGGGCTGCACCCCGATAGTGCGACGGGTCGGATCTGGGTCGAGGGTCAGCCCGTCTCCATCCGATCGCCCAGAGAGGCCATCTCCGCCGGCCTTGCGCTGGCCCCGGAAGATCGAAAAGGGAGTGGGCTCGTGCTGTCGATGAGCGTCGAAGCGAACGCGAGCCTCGCCAGCCTGGAGCGAGCGGAACGTGGCTGGTTCCTCGATCCGGCCCGCGAGCGGGAGTTTGTGAGTCGCCTCACCGACCGACTCAGGGTCAAGACGCCTTCGCTCCGGCAACTCGTCCGCTCCTTGAGCGGAGGCAATCAGCAAAAGGTGGTGCTCGCGAAGTGGCTGGCCACGAATCCCAGGGTCCTGCTGCTGGACGAGCCCACACGGGGTATCGATATCAACGCAAAAAAAGAGATCTACGCCCTTATCGACGAACTCACTCGCGCCGGGCTGGCGGTCGTCATGGTTTCCTCGGAGATGCCGGAGATCCTCGCGATGGCCGACCGCATCGTGGTGATGAGCGAGGGCCGCAAGACGGCGGAATTCCTGCGCACCGAAGCGACCGAGGAATCGGTCATGAGGGCAGCCCTGCCCAGGGTGGACCAAGCTGATACCGGACTCGCAAACCCATGATGAATGCAAGAGCTCGCCTCGGGATGAACCTGGCGCGATTCCAATCCCTGATCGCGCTGGCCGTGATGATCGTCGCGCTCGGCCTGGCCTCGGACAAATTTCTGACCGGGGAGAACGGCCTCAACGTGCTGCGGCAGATCTCGATCAACCTCTGCCTCTCGCTCGGCATGACCCTGATCATCCTGTCCGGCGGCATCGACCTCTCCGTCGGTTCCGTGCTCGCCTTATCCGGGGCCGTCGCGGCCGGGCTGTTGAAGAACGGAGTGGCCATCCCGACGCTCAACGTGCTGCTCCAGTTCACCGTCTTCGGCGCCATCCTGGCCGGCCTGCTCGTCGGGGTCGCGCCGGCGCGCGTTCAACGGGGTCATGATCACGCGGCTCAACCTGCCACCGTTCGTGGCCACCCTTGGCATGCTCAGCATCGCCCGGGGGCTGACCATGCTCTGGACCGGCGGATTCCCCGTCACCGGTCTGGGCTCGCGGTTCGGGTTCATGGGCACCGGGCAGTGGCTCGGCGTTCCGATGCCCGTCTGGATCGGCGCTGTACTGGTGGCGATCTTCGTGGTCGTGACCCGGAGGACACGCTTCGGGCGCTATATCTACGCGGTCGGCGGGAACGAGCGAGCGGCGTTGCTCAGTGGCCTGGTCGTCAATCGCATCAAGCTGCTCGTCTACACGCTTGGCGGCGGGCTATCCGCCGTGGCCGGGCTGCTCGTCACGTCCCGGCTCGACTCCGCCACGCCCAACGCGGGTTCCGGCTACGAGCTCGACTCCATCGCCGCCGTCGTCATCGGCGGCACGTCCCTGGATGGCGGTCGCGGCTCCATCGCGGGCACCGTGCTCGGCTGTCTGATCATCGGCGTGCTCAACAATGGCCTGGTCCTGCTGGAAGTCTCACCGTTCTGGCAGCAGGTCATCAAGGGCGGCGTCATCTTGGCGGCCGTGGCGGTCGATAAAATCAACTCCCGCGATGCATGAGCTTGTTATCAGAAATCAGGACGATGCTCTGAAGCCCGCCGAGACGGACGAAGTTGGAAGGTTATCTTCGCCTCAGCCTCTGGGTGGACTCGATGCACGTCAAAGTTCGGCTTTCGCCCCAGAAACACCACTGAGCGACGCCACGGCATGGATGCCGCGTTGGAAGAGCAGGTGCGGCAACGGGCAGGCGCTGTCTGAGCAGATCAATCGACCCCCAGTCCCCCGTCCTGACGTTGTCCGAATGTCACTTGCCGATCATGTCGATCACGATTGGGACCGCATCGGTCTTGGGCGTGCAGAGCAATACTGCCGTATACGTCCAATATCAAGAAGCGGTCCCCGAAAATTGAAAATTATAAATATATAAGATTATATATATTAAGAATTTACAATTTTCCGGACTCCATTTTATCGCTTTGGCCCATCCACTCGCACAAGATGAGGCCTCGGCTCGACGTGACCGTGCACATCTTCGGAGGTCGCCGTGACCTCGAAGGGCTGGCCGGCTGGGGCATCGAGGGCGATCTCCCATTCGGCGAAGCTTCCGCGGGTCGAGCGAGCGGGCCGGCCGTTGACCGTGACGCGTCGCACGTCGCTCGTGTCGGCTGTTGAGCCCTTGACAACGACCAGATTGCCGTCGCGGACGGCGCTGGTGATGACGGTCGTCGGCGGCATGTCGTCCCGGAAGCTGGACACGCCCCGGAAGGCTCCCCGATCGGCCGTCTCTTTCGAGGGGACATAGCCCGAGCTGAGAGGGTTGTGAATGTCGTTGACGCGCATGTCCTTGGTCGTCATCCGCCGGAACCCGGACCCGTCCATGATCGAACGCCAGATCGCCACGTCCGAGCGGAACACGTCGAGCCCGTCGACGAACACGCCGGTGGTCCCGAGGTGCGTGGCCCAGTTCGCCTCCCAGCCGCGGAAGTCGCGGATCCAGAATGGGTGCCCCGGCTCGGGCATGGCCTCGGCCGCCTCGCGAGCCAGGCTCTCGTTCTGGCTGTAGAAGTCGAGCCCCCGGTCCGGGCGTGTCACGCCCCGCAGATTCAGGCAGAAGAACTTCATCGTGTGGGCCTCGTTGTCCTCGAACCGGACGAACGGCAGGATGCGGGAGTCCTGCGAGCTTCAGCGTACCGTCGGGCTGGCGGATCGGCCGGATCGGGTCGTAGGCGTCTGTCTTCTTGGTATCGAACCGGTAACCGTACTCGGCGCACTCGGCGGCCACGTTCCTGGTGAAACTGTTCTGGCTGTTCGCCCACCAGAACCCGGCCCCACGGTTGAGGTCGAAGGGGATTTCCTGATCCTTCTGCGGCTTGCCGGGCAAGCACCAGCGCCGCGAGGTTGTGGTCGAGGATGTTGTTGATCTCGGTGCCGTTCTCGAGGAAATAGCCGTGGCCGACGCTCTTGTAGCCCACGTTGTCGCGGACCACGAGGGCGTCGGTGCCGTGGATCGTGATCCAGCGGTTGTGACTGTCCCAGATCGAGGCCCCGATGACCGAGCTGCCCCGCATGGTCTCGCCGGCCAGGTGGAAGTGGATGCTGTAGCGGCCCTTCTCGTCCCGCTTGCCGAGGTGGCGGAACTCCGCGTAGCTGGATCGAGCCGGCCGAATTGCGGTGGTACATGGTGTGGCCGCGGACCCCGTCGGGATTGGCCGACTCGACCACCACGTTGCGCGTGAGGTTGGCGACCTCGGCCCGGAAGTTTCCCTCGGCGAAGTGAGAGAAGGCCAGCGGCCGATCGAGCCTCAGCGCATATCCTCCGGTGAAGTCGCGTGGAGGCGAGGCCGGTGATCCGACGCTCCTCGGTCTGGGCTCCCGCGAGGAAATCGCCGCCGACCCCTCGGCCGTCACGCTGGCGGCGCGTGCTGGTGACGATGATCTGTCGCCCTGCTTCCAGCCCTCGGCCCATTCGTCGACGTAGACGGAAGTTCGACCCGCGTCGGCGGTCTGCCGGATCTTGAGCCAGGTCTGCGGGATCGGTGCTGCCGTGGAACTCCATCCGCCCGCCGCAGCAGACGATCGCCGGGCACGAGAGCCTATCCATGCCCTCGATGTAGTGCAATCGAATCGTGGCCGAGAACTCGGCGGAGATCGGGAAACCGGGCCGTCCGACCAGGAGTGCCGGGCGGTGCGGACTCGGCCATCCCCGTTCATTTCCTGCATCGGCGCATGGCAGTCGAAGCCTTCCTCGGATGGCTCCTCGCTCGGAGGTGATGGTGATCAGGCCGGCTTCGAGCCGCGTGGTACGATCCCTGGCGAACTCCAGCGTGCCGGCGATCTGGACCAGGCGGATGACGTCCTCGGAGGCGACGTCGTAGCCGACATGGTGGCCGGACCGGATGACGACCCGATCGCCGGCCTTCGGAACACGGCCCTGTTCCCAGGTCTCCTTCGCGGACCAGACGCCCGATTTCGCCGAACGGACCAGAGCCGGCTCGGCGACGGCCTCGGTCGATCCGACCACCATGACGACCGCCAGGCAGAAGCAGAAGCGTGTGGCAAATGATATCAGCATGCGAAATTCTCTATAGTTGCTTTTTCATTTCAAAGGGACGATGAACGCTGGCCGTGACGACATGAGACTCACCGGAGTGGCCGTCGGCCGATTTCGCTCAGCCGAGGCGTCGACACACGCGAGATCGTCATTCCTGGACGATCTCGCCGCCGTTTCGGCTCACCATGTGCATCAATGTGGGGACCGACATGGTCTGCGAGAACATCCGAACGCTGCCGTCGCCCATGGCGACGTTCGCCCCGGCCGGGTGGAAGCCGAACACACCCTCTCCATTGTTGCAGTTGATCGCGCAGGCGGTGCCCGAGGGTGTGAGACCGGTTACCGGGTAGGTGCCCGGGGTCAGTTGGAATACCCCTGGACCTGGAAGCTGCACCAACTCGTCCAGACCCCCCACACACCGGGTTGATCGAGCGTCAGGTCCGTGGCCGGCATGGGCATGCCCACGCCCTTGACGTAGTGGACGTCGTATCCAGCATGCTCCAGAAGCAAGGTCGTGTTCGAGAGGCCATCCGTAACCATCGCCATCGTTGGCGGAGTCCCTGCAAGGATCGGGTCGGGAGCCGTGCTGGAACCGAGCAAGGCGTAGGTCGCGGCGCTGATGGCGTGGTTGGTCCAGTAGTCCGTGGTCCAACCCGTCCTGATCGACCCGTCGGCGTTGGTGATGAACGCCCCATACGCCTTCCCCGTCTGACTGTTCTGTCGCAACCGAGACGGTTGGTTCACGGGATTGGACGGGCACAGCAATACGGACAGCCGCGTATTCGTCGCCGTTTGATTGGCCGCGTCTGAAAATCCTCCCGAGAGCGAGACGTTGAACGCGTTGGTGAGGCTACCCTGCTCGAGGAACGGGAGCAGCGGGACGATATGGCCGTACTTGGGGGCGGAGGACGGACTCGCCGCTGGGAAACAATGGTTCGCTTCATAATAATTATGGATGGCCAGCGCGATCTGCTTCAGGTTGTTCTTGCAGTGCAGGCTGCGTGCCGCCTCTCGGGCGGCCTGCACGGCCGGCAACAACAGGGCGATCAGCACCCCGATGATCGAGATCACCACGAGCAATTCGATCAGGGTGAAACCAAATCGACAAATAAATTTATGTTTTGAATAATGAACCAAGGTGGAGACCTCCGATCAACCAGGGTTCTACACAGGGGACGAGCAATTCCGTCAGCCTGTTCAGGAATCGTCCTGTCACCGCGAAGCGACGGTAACCACCGAGCGAAGACCGGGCCGTTGATTGCGATCCATCACGGTCATAGCACCTTTCATGCCGTGTTCTGATCGCGAACATCACCAGCGTTTCGGCTCGAAAATCTCAGGGAAAACGACATCGACGGTGGGGAGTCCCTCGACCAGGTGGATATTCTTTCGCCAGGGTGGCGAATTTGTGTCCATGGTCCACGACCCGAGAAGCTGCCATGAGGTATCATTTGTTTCAGAAAAATCCATGAACGATTTTACGTTATCGTCGACGTGTTACCCGAGGCGACGGGTCTCGGAGGTTCTCGCGCCGGAGTGGAACTGGGCCGCCCAAACGGACGGATCGTGGCACGCGGACCGTTACACGGGATGGCGAGATTGAGGTCGAACGCATGTCCGAGCCTGTCCCCATTTCTGGGCCCATGAAACGAGGTCCAGGCGGTCCAGGCCGCGGCGCAAGTTGCAAATACGAATCGGCGTTGTAGCTTTGTAGCTAGAGCGGCTTCACCCTTGTTGGCGCTTCGGGCTGGTGTGATTCACGAGGGGCCTCCGGTGGCGTGAGCCGACCCTCTGTGATCCGCTTCAGACTCCGCCCCGAAGACGGGGACGGGCCTGCGCCTCGGAGTCGGTCCCCGCCTTCAGGGCTCGGCTCCGCCGGCGGGACAGACACCGAGTCCACGAGTACGACGATGACGATGCGGTCTTCCCGCCCGGCCGGGTGAGGCGTCGAGGTCCAGCATCTCGGACCACTCGACTTTTCTCCTCAGTGGAGCGGCTTGCGCCATGAGAATCTCTCTCCATCGGTCATCGATCCGTCGCCAGCCGGCCCGGAAGCGAGCGCGTTCCGCCGTGTTGAGAGGGGAGTCGGGCGGTCTCGACCTCCTTGAAGGGCGTCTGATGCTCTGCGGCTCGCCCTCGCCGTTGCCGGGCATTGGTTCTCAAGCCCGGGATGTCGTGATCCAAACCTATGAGACGCTCGTGGGCCGGGCGCCGACCCTTGCCGAGCAGAACCAGTTTCTCCGCATTGAGGCCAACGCGGGCCAGAATGCGCTCGTGCCGGCCATCGTGGCCACGCGTGCTTTCTACGATCAGACCGCGCAGGGCGATCCGTACGGCTATGTGGCGTTGGCCGCGGCGACGCTCGACCAGTTCCCCACCCAGGCCGAGGTCACTCGCCTGGCGGGACAGGTTGCCGCTCGGGGCGCCAGTCCCGCGGTCCTGAATCGCGTGGTGCTGAGGCTCAATCCGCCCGGCTCGAAATCGCCGTATCCGAGCGGCCCGCCCAACCCGTTGTACAGGCTGCTCAGGCAGAATGTTCTCATCAATGCCGACTATTATAGCAATACGCCGAGCATCCTCGGTGCATCGCTCGGGTTCACTCATATCTTGGGCGTGCCGGGCCTGAACGGCACCTCGACAACCGACCAGGCGCTGGCGCGGAAGGCCGGAGGTTCCTGGGAGACGCTGAGCAGTCCCTCCGCCAGCACCGCGTCAATGCGGGCGTACACGTCCGATGCGTCGGTGAGCGGCATCGCGACGAACTATGGCTACCCGGTGAAATACACCGACGGCTTTCCGATCGAGTTTAGCTGGCCCGTGCTCCCGAGCACGGTCGCGGGCAACGACTTCCGCGTCGTGCTCAATACCGGCCAGGTGATCACCCCGCTGGCCGCCTCGATCACGCCGAACTTCGAATACAACGAGCGGAGCACGGTCGTGATCCTGGGCTATTTCGGCAACCGGATCGCCCCCGGCCAGCCGGGTGCGATCTATCCCGTGAAGCTCGAGGTGGCCAACTCGCGCGCTCCGCTCAAGCTGGTCGGTCCCGGCGACGTCGTGGTCTCGGCGGCGGGGTTGACCTACGGAGACGGCAGCACGCCGATGACCGCCTACAATCCCGGGTCGGGGCCGAAACTGGTTGCGGCGAAGCTGAGCGTGATGTCCACCGCCGGCGAGTCGGCGCCCCAGCCGTTCTCCGGCACCCTCCCCAACGATGGCGTTGCGCTCTACGGCTCGGCCGCGCAATACCGGCTCCGGGTCTTCACGAGCGGCGGGTTCTCGCCGGATGGGGTCCGGTCGCTGTACCCGACCGATTTCTCGCAATTCTTCCGGATCGAGACCGTCGACGCCAACGGCGTGGTGCGTTGGCTCACCCAGACCGGTGTCCCTTACCAGTTGCCGAGCGGCACGATCACCGTGGTGGGTCTCGCCGACCTCGCGCAGGGTCAATCCAGCTACGATGACTCCTATGTCGAGGATCACGACAACCAGATCGACATCATTCTCTCGGGCGACGAGGCCGCCATCGCGACGATCAAGGCCGTGCAGATCCCGGCGTCCGGGGGCTATTCGCCGTTCTACAACCCCGGCGGGCCGGGCAATAACCCGACGCCGGGCGTCACCTATAGCCAACCCGGGCCGAGCCAGACCGAACCGGTCATCAATGCGCTCACAAACCCGATGACCGTGACCTACATCGCCCCGGGCAGCTCCCTGTCCGTCCCCAAGGCGAAGCGGGCCTGAGCAGCGAGTCAGGCACCCTCCGGGTCAACTCCTTCTCGATCCGGCGAAGGCTCACGGGACCGACGCTCACTCTGCCTCGAAGCCATTCGATCTCCCCGGCGCATCGCCCTTGAAGTCCTGGCGACCTGGACGCTCCCCATCCATCCCAATCACTTAGGCATTGACCTAACCAAAATCCGGGTTATAGTTAGTCGCATGCCTAACCAAATGGCAGAGCTGAACCTCGTGTTCCAGGCACTGGCCGACCCGACCCGCCGGGCTGTGGTCGAGCGGCTCTCGCGCGGACCGACCGCGACGAGCGAACTTGCTCAGCCGTTCAAGATGGCCCTGCCGTCCTTCCTCCAGCATCTCGACGTGCTCCAGAAATGCGGGCTCGTCCAATCCCGGAAGTCGGGACGGGTTCGCACCTACGAACTCGCCCCGAACCCGCTGATAGCCGCCGAGGATTGGATGGCCACCCAACGCACCCTCTGGGAAACACGCCTCGATCAGCTCGATTCCTTTCTCGAAGACCTGAAGGAGCAGTCCGAATGACGCCAGTGGACCCCAAAACCGACCTCGTGCTGGAACGGGTCGTCGATGTCTCCCCTGAGCTCGTCTGGAAGGCGTGGACCACGCCCGAGCACCTGAAGAGGTGGTTCACCCCGGCCCCCTGGAAGACGGTCGGCTGCGAGATTGACCTTCGGCCCGGAGGCAAGTTCCACACGGTCATGGAGTCGCCCGAAGGGCAACGGTTCCCGAACACCGGGTGTTACCTTGAGATCGTTCCGAACCGGAAGCTCGTATGGACCGGTGCGCTTCGACCCGGCTACCGGCCAGCGGATCTGTCCTCCGACGTGCCGTTCGTCTTTACCGCGATCATCGAGATGGAGCCGCAAGGGGCCGGGACCAAATACACGGCGACCGTTCTTCACAGCAACGAAGCGGGCCGCGAGAAACACGAGGCGATGGGATTCCACCACGGGTGGGGAGCGGCCCTGGACCAGCTCGTGACACTGGCCAAAAGCTGGTAGACCCGTTCAGGAACAGGCCCAAAAGCATGGACATTCTGATTTTCACAGATGTCGATAATCAGAATGCTCCCGTTTCCTCTGTCCGAGCCATCACGAGGTTTCCGATGTGGCGGTCTCGAAGCGTGCCGGCGGTCGCTTCCAGGAGACGGTGAACGACGGCCAGGGGGAGTCGCTTGCGGGCCTGGCAATACGCGGTGTCGGAGAACGACCAGCCGCCGAAATGGACGACATGCCGGCACGCGGTGTTGCCATGAAGGACCTGGAGCAGGAAGAGGTAGAAGGTGGTGGCGGGGTCGAGGATGGCGTTGCGCCACGAGTGGCGTGCCTGGCGGCAGGCGTCTTCGATTGCGGCCTGGGACAAAGAAGCGGCGATGTCTTGGCGCAGTCGGTCGAGAATGGGGATGATACGCGGTGGCATGGGAAGGCTCGGTCCGGCACAGGTGGGGTTTGTTTGCAACCACCAGGATGCCGGGAGCCCCTCCCGTGCTCAAGACTCCCTTAAGATGTTCGCGATTTTGGACTTATCTCTTATCTTCGTGGCATTCAGAATACCCCAATTTCCGGGCCTGATCCGGATGAGGCCGAATAAGTCGGGTGAGCCGTATCAGGAGTTCGGATTCGGCTTTTGAACCCACACGCTGCGCTGTCGGCATGCCCATGGTAGGTGTTACACTATCCCGGGACGGTCATTCGGGGACACGATTAAGAGGTAGTTTCAAAACCTGGGCGAGTTACCTAGTTTATCCAGGTTCTCCAGAGGTTGTGAAACAGCCTCTAAGGCTTCAGAGAAAGCAACCGCCTGGCCACCGCGTGGCACACGCATGGGCCAGGTTCGTGATTGCAACAACCCTTTGGGACGAGACGGGTCGGCAATGATAGCGGACTTCTGGACCGTAATCGAGCAGGTGCATGTTCGCGCCGAATACGGTAAAGCACGGATCAATTTGTCCGCACTTTTTTAGAAGTTCCGGGATGCGATGACCGTACTTTTTGCGCAAATCATTCTCGCTGAGTGTCGGTTCATCGATCAAAATCATCGCCTTCATGTATTTCTCAGGCCCCTGCTGAGCGGTGAAGAGAACCGCTGTCGGGTCACGGATTGAAAAGGCCTGGCATGACGCCTTCAAATCCTCCCATCCTCGATGGATCAAACTGCTGACCAGCCCGGGGCGAGGAGGAGTACACCATCTGGTCCAGTTCATCGCTAGTTCGGACGCTTGAGCGAAGAATCCATTGTAGATGGATTGGATGGATTCCCGCTCCTCATCGTCGAGCATCTTCTGGAGTGATGGTGACAAAGCTCTAATATAATTGAATGCATCAAGCGAGGTATCTGAATTGATACGGACGGGGATGTCGGCCTTGAACGCTTCCCCCCTGATAATCAGCAAACGAGGGCCCCAGTCATGGCCGAACGTGGCCTGAACCGGATAATGCTTGGCGTACCAATCCCATACGCTGTGGCAAAGATTTTGGCCCTCGTAAGGACCGCGGCGAGGGTCCTTAGCCATAAGGCCGCACTGATCCTTCACCTGTTAAATAAACACAGGCAAGCATGAGGCGTTCCCGAACGGGAACGCCGCGATGAATGAGTTGGAGATCGGCATCCTGCATCCGTCTTGCGAATTCCGCGTCGGTCATCGACTGCCCTCCCTGCCGAGATAACCCGCCTGTGCCATCCTATACGCCTGGATACAAAATTGGGAAGCCGGGTTCACCGAAATCGCGGCTTTAACTATTGTATCGGCTCCAGGGTTATGCTAGATAAAAAGGGGGATAGTGCAGGGCCGGCGCACACTTAAGTGTTAGTACTAAAAGACTTCGGTAGAACGGCCTATTCGAGCAAGGACGAATTCGAGGCTTTTGCGGTGATTGAGGAACTGCTCCGGCAGCACAGAGCTTGCCACTCTTCCCGGCAGCCGCCTTGAACGGCTTTGGGGTCAGATTTTGTTAACTGGGAAATTTCCTTGAAATTTCCCAGTTAACAAAATCTGACCCCCACTTCTAGTTCTGACCCCCCACTTCTCTTCGTCGCTTTGCTGAACACCTTAAAGTTTTTCTTGCTATACAACGGCCCGATTGCGATACTAAGGTACACCAAGCCTATCTGTTACAAAGCAATCGAGGCAAAGGCACAGCGATGAGCCAACAGTACGTCGCCGTCAATCTAAGCAAACTTCTCCGGTCGGTTTTCATTATTCACCGCATCAACCCTACCGGAACTTCCAATGTCATTGGCAGCGGTTTCTGCTTTATGGAAAACAACCTTGCAGTTACATCCAAACACATTATGCAGCATCAAGCCTTAGCCGATCCGCCTTATTCGCTTCGCCTTCAGTCCGCTTGGTCTGCCGAGTTAATAAAACCTGTCAATTGCATCTATCACAACGAGCAGGATATTGCCCTGTTGACGCTTGAAACGCCGTCGCCTGCTACGCCGTTGCTTCCGTGCAGAGGAACTCAGGCCGGGTTCTATTATGCCGCATACAGCCCGAAATTCGCGGGCATCAAAATTCACTACATTCCCAGATTTTATTTGCCAGAGGCATGGGAAGGAAAGCATTCGACTATAAATTTTTTCGAGTGGGACGGCCCCATAGAACGCGGAAACTCAGGAGGGCCGTTGGTGGGCACCGACGGAGGAGCAGCCGGCATTCTTACCGAAATCGGTGTGACGGTTGGAGCCACAGACGTAGACGGAAACAGCGAGAATATTACGCAGACGAGATCCAGAGCCGTATACATCGGCCCCTTGCAAGACCTGTATGCACGTTGGAAACACAACCCACAATTCTTACTGCCGACAACGGAACCGTTTCGGTAGTAGTATCTGTTTTTAAGTCACCGATCGATTTAGCTAGGAAACTCCAAAAAGCCAATGCTTCATCTACAGAATCTTGAGTGTAAGTTAGCTCGGAAAAGGGGACATTCTGGTTATTACAAATGTCGATAATCAAAATATCTCATTATCCGCGTGTTCCATTATCCGTGTCTGCAATTGCCCAACGGCATGGCCCGCACCAAGCAGACCAACGCCTGTTTCGACTCCCAGCTCGCCACGACGAGCACCGCTTGTAACCGGCGGATCGTGACCACGCTCCTCGCCTTGATGGGCCGTCAGGTCGGTGCGATCGCATCGAATGTTCGGTCCTGACGGTCGAGTCCGTCTGTGCGGTATGGATGGGGCCGTCGTTGAACTCGCCGCCAGATCCTCGGAACGCCCCAGTCGCGTTTTCCGATATTAAAGGTAGGACGAGTTAACTTTGCGCCGTCGTCTGTTTGAAAATCATTTTGCAATCATGCATGCGTGGGCCATCACTTTCCTGGATTCAAAGTGCGACCTGACGATTCCCTGGCAAATCCACTGTTCGCGACCAATGGAAGAGTTGTGCCGATTCTGGCGAATACCACATCCATTGCCCGCATCCGATCGGCGGTACGAACGAACTCGTCCGGGCGCCGAACGAACCCAAGGCCAACGGCGCAAACGAACTCGTCCGGCGCCAGACCGAACCCATTGCCAAGGGTGCGATTGTACGATGGTCTGGTCCGACTGAAGTCGGACCCACTGAGGGAGCGCCGGCACTCCGTCACCGGAACGAAAGTGTCTTGCCGCGTTCGCTTTTGGTTCACCGGCCGAACCCAAGGAGTCGTGGCGCGAACGAACTCGTCCAGGCGCCGACCGAACCCATGGGGTCGTGGCGCAAACGAACTCGTCCAGCGCCGAACGAACCCAATGGGTCGTGGCGCGAACGAACTCGTCCGGCGCCGAACGAACTCAAGGGGTCGTGGCGCGAACGAACTCGCCCGGCGCCGAACGAACCCAATGGGTCGTGGCGCGAACGAACTCGTCCGACCAACGGATCGGTGGTGCTGGTTGCTCGGAATGGATTCGGAAACAGGATTATGGCAATGGTCGGGGTGGTCGCCGCCCGCCATCTTCTCGGCGGCCTGGCCTGCACCGAAGACGGTGGGCGGTGCCCACCCTACGAATGTTCAGTCGGCGGTGCAAACGAAGTCGACGTCGGGCTGCCGATGGGTCAGGCCAGGGAAGCCTCCGGCCATGCCGGACGATCGACCTCGGACGGCCAAAGTTGCGGTCAGGTCAACGGACCTGCGCAAGTCGCGAGATACCTGGCGGATATCAAGAAGCAAACAGCCCAGTCAACATCCTGGTTGTCAATGGCTTCTCCGATCCCAAATGGGTAAAATCATGGGGAAGGGCGGGGGCGTTCTGTACGGCGAATTCGGGGGTGGATTCTTTCCCGTCGTGTCGTGAGTATCCGGTCCTGAAGTCATCGAGCACGTAGAGATTTACGGAATCTGACGGGGCTTTGCGTGAATAACACGATGCTCCCTGTCGAATACATTCGTAGGTTGCGCGTTCAGCACCGCTGTTCGGGGCAAGCTCGGGAACATTGAGGTACGATGCGCATTTCAATCAAGACCTTCGGACCGTTATCACGAGCATCGCTTCTTCTGATGCTGTCGCTGGTGCATCCGTCGATTGTGCGGGCGGCGGGAGTTGCCTGGCTTGACGATGTGGTGCAGGACGTGGTGCGCGAGGCGAGGGCCGGGGGACGGGCCGCGGCGCATGAGGGCGAGGCGGCCGTCCGGGGCACGGGGCGACTGTTCGGCGCGAGGCGGATGAGAGCCTTGAGATCGTCGCTCGACGCGCCGACGACCTTGGCCGCTCCGGTCGGCTGGGAGCGGCGCCGTCCGAGACACTCCTGAAACAGCGGTTCGCCCGGCTGTTGCACCACGATCCGGAGGCGGTCCGCGCGTTCTCGAACCTGGCACCCGCCGAGAAGCGGGTGGTGGTCGAGCTGGGCGAGACCGCTCAGGACCTGGCCCGCCGATATCCCGGACCCGGGCAGGCCGAGGAGTTGATCCGCAACCTGGGCACCGAAGGGCTGGCCGCGGTGCGCGTCTATGGCGACGACGTGGCCGAGGTCGTCGTCAAGGAAGGGCCGTCGAGCCTGAACGTCCTGCGCAAGACCGGCCGGTCGGGCTGGTCGTTCTTCACCCGCGAGGTCCTGCCGCACAAGAAGAAGCTGGCCGCCGCGGGAGTGCTCGCTCTTTTTCTGGCCAACCCCGAGCGATTCGTCGACTCGGCGGGCCGGGTGACCGAGTACGCCGTCGGCCAGTTCGGCAAGGCGGGGATCGCCCTGGCCGGCGCGGTCGGCGCGGGAGCGGCCCGCGGCTTCGAGGCGGCGCTGGCGAGTCATGGGCTCGATCCCGCCATCTGGCGGCCGGTCGCCATCGCCGTGTCGGGAATCGTCGTCGTCATCGCGACCCTGGTCTTGCTCGGCCTGCCGGTTCGTACGCTGGTCCGTCCGCTCTTCTGGCTGACCCATCGGCGCCCGGGAAAGCCGAGGGAGACGGAGGTCCATCGCGTATGAGGACGACGGACGAACGGCGCAAGGTTCATCTCGACGCTCTCGAAGAGCGGCTGACCGCACCGCGTCGGGTCGGGCTGTTCGGCCACCGCGCCGTGGGCAAGACCACCTTGCTGGCCATGCTCTACCGACAGGCGTCGGCCGGCCTGGTGCAGGTTCCGGGATTGCGACTGGCGGCGGTCGATGCGGCGACGGCGGATTACCTCGCCGAGAAGATCGCCCAGATCGAGGCGGGCGCGCCACCGGCCGGGACCCTCGCCGAGACCGAACTGCGGTTCCGCCTCTATCACGACGCGGCGCGGTTCGACCTGGTGGTCAAGGATTATCAGGGCGAGCACGTCACGCTCGGCTCGGACGAGCCGATCCTGCGCGTTCTTCGACGACTGCGATGCGGTTTTCCTCTGTCTCGACCCCGAGGGACCGGCCAGCACCGTCGAGCTGAGGCGTCGGCAGCAGGAAGTTGAGGAGCTGTTCGAGCGCTATCTCGAACGATCGAGCGATGGCACCACCGGCCGCCCCGTGGCCCTGCTTCTGACCAAGTTCGATCGCGTGCTGGCCCAGTCGCGATCGGCTGGGGGTGTCGGCGACGATCCGTCGAGCTGGGGAGTCGAAAGCCTGGTCGAGTCGCGTTACGGGATGACTCGCCATGCCCTGGCGCGGCATGTCCCCCCGGAGCGCGGGGCGATCTTCGCGGTCAGCGCCTATGGACCCGGCACGCCGGGCGACGGCCGGCCACCGGTGGAGCTGCGGCCGATCGGCCTGGAAGGCCCGCTCGGCTGGCTCGCCGAACAGCTCGAAGCGCGTGATCGCGAGCAGCTTGAATGGCTCTGGGACCTCGCGCCCCATGATGGGCCCCGGCTCACTCGCGTCGTGGCCGTGTACGAGCGGCGGTATCCGGACTCAGCACCTGCCCGAGCGTTCCGTGCGCGTCTGAACGTGTTGAAGCGTAAGTTGTTGCGGCGCCGGATCGTGCGTGGGATGGCGGTCCTCGCGGCCGGGATCTCGGCGGTGGTCGCCTATGACGTCGGCGGCTACCAGGCCGCGACACGGTTCGAGCGCGATCACAGCGCCCCCACGGTCGCACGACGCTGGGGCGAGTTGCTGGCCTGGCATCCGACCCTGCCGATGATCTGGCCCACCGCCGCGCGTGATGCACGCCGGAAGCACGACGCGTGGACCGTCCAGGCGGCGGCGCTTCAGGTTCAGAACGGCACCGCCGCTGCCGACCTGCCGGCGCGACTGGTCCGGCTCAAGGACGAGGCCCCCGAGCTCGCCGCGCCGATCCGAGAGATCGAGCAGGCCAGCGCGCAGGCCCGGCAGGAAACACGTTGGAAGGAGGTCCGCGCCGAGGTCTTGACCCCCACCGAGGAGCCCGAGCCGCGCTCCTTGCCCTTCAGGGCTTCCTCCGCGAGTATCCCGACACCCCCCATCGCGACGATGCCCTGGCAATGGCCGGGACCCTCCGCGCCCGGGCCGACGCGCGTCGTTCGGCGCGCGACCGGCAGGTCGTGGATGAGCTCGACCGATCGGAGCGTTTGCCCGGTGCCGACTACCGTGAACTGATTGACCGCGCCCGGCAATTCCTGGCCGATCATCCTGAAAGCGACTGGCACGCCGAGGTCGAGCACCGGCTTGACGGCTATGTCCGCGTGCTCGACGACCGCGACATCGCCCGCGCCCGCGATTACTCACGGCAGCATCCCAACCAGTTCGCCACCCGGATCGAGCGTTACCAGGACTATCTCAAGGCCCACCAGGCCGGCGGCCGGTATGTGAGCGAGGCGATCGAGGCCAAGGACCAGGTCCTCCGCGCCTGGGATACCTACACCTATCGCCAGGCGTACGATCACCTGGCCGCCCACCCCGACGACGTCGCCGAGGTCGCCCGGAGGCTCCGCGACTACCAGCGAATTCATCCCGATGGCCGTTATACACGCGACGCCAACGCCTATCTCGCGTGGTGGGACAAGGTCTCGGCGCCGGCCGAATACCGGGTGACGCTCCGCCGGGGCTCGTTCGATCCCGGAATCGGCAAGTACCTTGCCGGCGGCGGCCCCGACCTGGGTGTGACCCTCGAGGTCGGCGGGGTCACGTATGGGCCCTCGCCGGTCGTGCCCAACACGCATTCCCCGATCTGGGACTACACCTTCTCCCGCCCGGTGCGCTGGAAGCTGGGCGACCCGATCAACATCCGTGTGACCGACCACGACTGGTCCAATTCGGACGTCGCCATCCTCCACAGCCGCAAGGGTGACCCGCTAGCGATCCGTAACCTGTCGGGGACCGTCGCCCTGGCCGGCGGCAAGACCACGCTGGTCTTCACGTCGAGCTTCCACATGCCGAGCCTGTCGCGGCCGGAGTGAGGGAGTTATCAGGTAAGATGGGGATATAATCATTGTTGTGGATGATTAAGCGACGAGTCACGATCCCTTTCGAGCAGGCGGTCTACGGCAGTTTCCCGTTCTGGGACAAGGGTTACGGCGTGCTGTCGGCCTCGCCGGGTTTCGGCGCCGATTGGCTGGGCGAGTTCCGTGGGTTGTGTCAGCGGTTTGGCGAGCGGCCGGGCCAGGTGGCACCGTCGCGGGTGCGCGGGCTGTTCGCGACGCGGCTGACCGGCGGTCGGAGACCCTGGTTGGTCGTCGGCGCGGGCTCGCCGGGGTCCGACGACCACGGCCGCCCCGGTGCGCTGGCGTTTCACGCCCTGTTGATCCGTCCGGGCGACTACCGTCGCACCCGATATGATCCCTTCGCACTGGCCCCGTCGCTTCGGAACGACTGGTCCGCCCTGGTGCGCGAGCTTCCCGCCGATGTCCTGACCATCGATCGTCGGCTGGCCGCCCTCGCCGCGTTGGCACTGGCGCTTGAACCCGATTCCCAGGCTGATGCGGCGGCCCAGTCCCTGGCGCGCGGTCAGCGAGTCGTCCTCGAGTCGCCCGAACCGATCGACCTGCTGGCCCGCCGGGTCTGGGCCCGTCTCCCATTGCGGGTCCGCCGCCGCGTCTCGGTCGCCACCTGGGCGTTCGGCGACGGCAACCGGTTCGATCTGGTCGCCTTGCCACGTTGTTGATTTCAAAGGTCATCCAGCCCAATCGCTCCCTCGAATCGAGTCGTGTTCTTTTATGAGGCGAAACCAGAGGACTCGCTCCGCGGGAATCCGGGAAAAAAGGGACCGTGAGCGAGGATTGGGCTGGTGCGAAAACGGGGTCCATCGCCTACAATGGAGTGATGCATCTCGCGACTCTGACGTGAACCAAGGCCAGGCGATAACCCAGACGAAACCGACGTGATTCGACCTGAAGACTTGCCCGAGAGGCCCGTGTCGTCCGCACCTGCCACCGCCATCCGGTCCGATTCGGTATCACTGCCGCTCCAGGGGCAGGACCGGCAATGGAGCCGGCACGCCGTCCGATACGACGAGCTGTTCCTCGACGCACTCGATCCCGAGGTGGAGAATCCGCTCTTCTCGGTCCTGGAGCGGATTCGGGGCCGAGGCCAGACGGCCATCGACCTGGGATGCGGGACCGGTCCGCTGTTGCCGTATCTGCTTGAGCGGTTCGACCACGTGATCGCTCTCGACTTCGCTCCGGGCATGGTGAAGCGGGCGCAGGAGCGGCTGGGAGCCGGCGCGGGACGGGTGACGTTCCTGAACCGGTCGATGCACGAGCTCGACGACCTCGCCGGCATGATTGATGTGGCGGTGGCGGTCAACTCGCTGGTCATGCCCGACGTGCGTCTGATCGACCAGACCCTGCGAGCCATTCGCCGGAGCCTCCGGCCAGGTGGCGTGTTCCTCGGAGTCGTCCCGTCGATGGACGCGATCCACTACCACAGCATGCTCCTGATGGACACGGCCCTGGATCGCGGGCAGAGTCCTGAGGAAGCCGAACGTTCGGCCGCCCACCTGGCCGAACATCAGTTTTACGAATTCGCCTTCGGCCGCTTCCAGTTCCAGGGTCTACGGCAGAAATTTTGGCAGCCTTTCGAGATCCGTCATCGGTTTAGCAAGGCCGGGTTCACTGCGGTCGAGCTCGACCAGGTGCTTTATCCCTGGGATGAGAGCATGGCGGGCGGGGCGGACCTGGCCCATTACCCGCGAAGCTGGGACTGGTCATTCCTGGCTCGCCCCTCAGATTGAAATGAAATAAACCCACAGGACCTAGCGACCTGAAACCGAGCGAGGCACACGCGACGTCAACCTGCCAACCCCCTGCAGCGCGCCGCGGCGACCCACTCAAGGAGGCATCCTGATGGCCCCGGAAGTCACCACCCAACGAGAGATCCAGGAGCAGTCGATCAAGGCTCGCAAGCACGAGCTCTTCGTCGATGATTCGATCCAGACCGGGCCGCGGAAGCGGTTCCACGAGTATCTCCGTGAGACTCCGCCGACCCCGCTCTCGAAAAGCGTCAGGATGATGCTCTGGGGAACGGCTGTACCGATCGTGTTGGTCTTCCTCGGCGCCTTGCTGACCACCACGAAGAGATCAACCGCCAAGCCTCCCGCAGGGCTGATCATCCCGGCGCAGATCAGGAGTCCGGCCGCACCGGCCAAGCCGCCGGCACGCTCGCCGGCACCAAGCTCCGACTCCCAACAGATCGCCAAGCGGAGCGAGCCGCCGGCACCCGCTCCCGGGTCGAGCCCGTCTGAAGAAAAGCCAAAGACCAAGAAGGTCAGGAAGAATCGCAAGCCCAAGCCCGAGGGTAAGAGCCCCTCGGGTGACGCCAACAAGACGGTCGAGGTCGCCAAGAGCGGAGGGACCGAGAAGAAGGCCACGGAACCGGCTGGGGCGCCCCCGTCTCAGGCGCAGGCCGGGAAGTCCGAGGCCGAATCGAAGGACAAGCCCAGGACCGAAGCGACCAAAACAAACGATGGCGGCGGCAAGACCAACACGGCCGCGGCGACGCCCGCACCCGTCCCGGAGAAGCCCAAACGCGCCTCGCTCTTCAAGAAGAAAAAGCCCCCGGTCTACACTTATCCCAAGCGGGAGAGTGAGAAGAAGGTCGAAGACACCAAGCCGAACAACCCGGTCGATAACGGTTCCCGCTGACCACGGCAATTCCTGCTTCGGTGTCTCACTGCACGGGGGCAAACAGAAGCCTGTCTCTATGAATTAATGGGCACGCATCAGAATTCTTGAAGCCAAAGCAGGCAGGCAGGCCCCACGACATCGGGGGGCCTGCCTGCCGCGGTTCCGGCGGTCTGTCTCGATCGGGACGAGCGGGGTGAGAGCGGTCTGACCTGGCCTTGTCGGGCTTCAGGTGCCGAACTCGGGCCGGCGCGATGAGAGCTGCGACTGGAGCCGCTGGATGATCGATGAGTGCATCTGAGAGACCCGCGACTCGCTCAGGTCGAGCGTGGCGCCGATCTCCTTCATGGTCAATTCTTCATAATAGTAGAGAATGATAATCAGGCGTTCGTTGCGGTTGAGCCCCTTGGTCACCATCCGCATCAGGTCCTTGCGCTGGAGGCGGCGGGTGGGGTCTTCGCCTTTCTTGTCTTCGAGGATGTCGATCTCGCGGACGTCCTTGTAGCTGTCGGTCTCGTACCACTTCTTGTTCAGGCTGATGAGGCCGACGGCGTTGGCGTCCATCGCCATCTTCTCGTATTCGTCGAGCGGCAGGCCGAGGCGTTCGGCAAGCTCGGCGTCGGTCGGGGGCCGGCCGTGCTGGGCCTCGAGCGACTTGCGGGCCTCTTCCATCTTGGTGTGCTTGGAGCGGACCAGGCGTGGGACCCAGTCCATGGTCCGGAGCTCGTCGAGCATGGCGCCACGGATTCGGGGAACGCAGTAGGTCTCGAACTTGACGCCGCGGCCCAGGTCGAAGGCGTCGATGGCGTCCATCAGGCCGAAGACGCCCGCCGAGATCAGGTCGTCGAGATCGACCCCCTCGGGCAGCCGCTGCCAGATCCGCTCGGCGTTGTACTTGACCAGCGGCAAATAACGCTCGACCAGCTTGTTGCGCAAGGGCGTGGTGGGGTGTTCCTTGAACTCCCGCCAGAGTTCCGTCACGTCCACGTCCAGCTTGGTTGTCATCCTGACCTCCATGTCGGCTGCGTGCGCGGGAGGGGCACATCCTGTGCAAAGGGGCAAGCTTGTCCGGCGGCTGGTCGCATCCGTCGCGTCGTCCGACGGCGATCAGTCGCGCCGATCCGCGACGCGGTCTCATGTCCCGGCGTCCGACCTCGATCCTCTCGCGGTCCAAGGAACCTGATCCATTATTTATCGGACAATCGGCGGAATCGGCTTGAGCGATGCCGCCAAAATATTCGATACGACCGGCCACCGCGAACGTGATCGTCCCGGAAGTAAAGACTGCACAAATCATGAGCCGCTCTCAGCGAGCGATCCGGCTCAGGGCCCAGCGCGCCGCCAGGGCGGCGAAGAAGCCGGGCGAGCCGGCCGGGCCTCGGCCGGCGTCGGGGATCGCTCGCCGTCGTCGGCCGCGACCAGGTCGCGAGCGAGCCGGCGGACGCTCCGCGAGGCGATCGAGCCGGGATAGGCGACCACGAACGGCTGGCGCAATCCGGACCGAGAGCGGCACGTGCGGATCGGCCCGGACGTGTCCCAGAGGCTGTGACGACCGTCCCCAGGAACTGCCGGCTCGACGCGGTGAGCCGGGCCAGGACGTCGTCGGCCTCGGCCGCCGAGGCCGCCTGGTTGACGACGCGCCAGAGCTGGGGCGGGCCGGCGAGTCGGCCGAACCGGTTGATCGCCGCGTGCGCGTCGGCCACCGAGGTCGGCTCGGGAGTCGTCACCAGCACCACCTCGTCGGCCGCCGCCGCCAGCGTCGTGATGCTCGGGCCCAGCCCCGAGCCGGCGTCGACCAGCAGCAAGTCGGCCTCTGCCTCGAGCTCCGCGAGCTCCGGCGACCAGGCGTGCCGGGGCGTCGCCGAGCACCTCGACCAGCGTCCGCATCCCGTGGGCCCCGGGGACGATCCGGATTCCCGCCGGGCCCGTCACGATCGCCTCGGCCAGCGGGCGGTCGCCCGCCAGCACGTCTCCCAGGTCGCACGGCGGCGCCAGGCCGCAGAGCAGGTCGATGTTCGCCAGTCCGAGGTCGGCGTCCACCAGCACCACCCGCTGGCCCAGCTTCGCCCAGCGCGATCGCCAGGTTCAAGCGCCAGGTTCGACGTGCCGACGCCCCCCTTGCCGCTGGTCAGGACCAGCGACCGGCTCCGGGCTCGCCGGGCCGTCGCGGTTCCCGGCGCCGCCTCGGGCGCCGACCCGACATTTCCCATTGCCATCCCCATGCCCGCACCGGGCGGCGGCTCGATCTCGGCGACGGCCGATCCCGATCGTGCCTGAACCAACTGTCTCAGTCCGTCGGCTTGGTCGGACATGAATAATCGCTTCCCTTTCCGTTTACCCGGCCCTGGATGAAGTTCGGACGAATCCGCGTCGATTCGCATCAAACCTCCCTCGTTCCCGACGGTCGGCATCGACGGCCGGAATGAATATTTGACTTATAATAACATGTCGACAAATGACCTCATGCCTTCCGTCGGGCCGGCGGTCGGCGCCGGCCCCGCAAGAGTACAGGTTGGATCATGGACTCATCGAGACGACCTCGTGTCCCAGGATCAGCCGCGCCAGTCGGCGGCGGTCGGCGGGCTCGATGTCGTCGGGGACCGCCTGGCCGGTGGTCAGGTAGCTGACGGGCCGGTCGGCCTGGCCGAGCACGGCGAGCACGCCGCCGAGGCCGTCGGCCTCGTCGAGCTTGGTCAGGATCAGGCGGTCGGCGCTGGACCCGGGCGAACCGCTCGACCGCCGCGCGAAGGCTGCGCTCGCCGGCCACCGCGCTCAGGACCAGGTGGACCTCGTCGGGCCGCGCCTCGGCCAGGAAGTCGGCCAGCTCGCGGATCTTGACCTCGTCGCGCGGGCTTCGCCCGGCGGTGTCGATCAGCACGAGGTCGACGTCGCCCAGCTCGTCGATCGCCCGCCGCATCTCGCCGGGGGCGTTGGCCACGGCCAGCGGCAGGTCGATGATCTCGGCATAGGTCCGCAGCTGCTCGACCGCCGCGATCCGGTAGGTGTCGACCGTGACCAGGCCCGGCCGGAACCCGTGCGCAAGCTTGAAGTTGGCGGCGAGCTTGGCCACCGTCGTCGTCTTGCCGACGCCCGTCGGACCGACCAGGGCCACCACCCGCCGCGTGCCCGCCACCGCCGCGATCGGCGGCGCGGTCGGCACGCACGCCTCGACCGCCTCGCAGAGCGCGTCGCGGATCGCGTCCGGCCGATGCGCCTCGTCGGGCTCGAGCCGCTCGGCCACGTACCGGACCAGCCGCCGCGCCAGCACCTCGGGCACCTCGGCCTCCAGAAGCTGGGCGTAGGTCGGCACCAGCGCGGCGGGCAGGTCGGGCAGGAGGTGATCGATCCGGCCGTTGCCGGCTCAGGTCCTCGACCATCGCGTGCAGCCGGCTGAGCTGCTCGCCGAAATGAGCATGCAGCCCGCCGACAGGCGGCGCGGTGGACGTCGAGGCCAGGGCGGACGTCGTCGAGGTCGCGGTCGAATCGGCGAGGCTGGTCCAGCGCGGCGGCGAGGGCCGCACCGCGGTGGGGCCGGGAGCGGGCGACACCCCGTCCGATGCCGTCACCTCGATCAGCTCGCGCGATCCCAGGCCGAACAGGCGGCGGCGGCGGACCTCGCGCGTCGCGAGGATCACGGCGTCCCCGCCCAGGTCCCGGCGGACCTGGGCCAGGGCCTCCCTCATCGTCCCGGCCCGGTAGGTTCTGGCGACTCATCGTCTCGAATCGCCCTCTCGAACCACACGTTCCGATTCCGCTACGTCCAAGATCCATGATCGATGTTTTGTATTCACATTCGCATCCCAGCCTTATGCTCGATGCTTCTGAAGCCGACGTCGCGACCGTGGTGACGACCGGGTGCGTCGTCCTCGACCACCAGGCCGAACGACTCGACGGGCGTGTCGCGGGGAATCTCGCGCTGGCTGAGCACGACCAGCCGGGGCAGGTCGGCGCGGGTCAGGTCCTTGAGCACGGCCGGGCCTCGGCCGAGGTGAGGACGACCGGCGGATAGCCCGCCTCGACCAGGGGCGCGACCGCCGTCGCGACCGCCGGACGATGCTCCGCGCGGCGTCGGCGCCCAGGGCGTCGTCGGGGCGCGTCTCGGCTGAGCCGCCGGCCGCCGCGAGCCGGGCGTCGACCGACCGCGACAGGCGCCACCACCCGCAGCCGGCCGTCGGACCCGCGGTACTGTTCGGTGATCCGCCGCGCCAGGCCCACCCGGACGTGCTCGGTCAGGACGTCGGTGTCCTTGATCCGCCCCGCATGCACCGCCAGCGTCTCGAGGATCGTCTCCACGTCGCGAATGCTCACCCGCTCGCGGAGCAGGTTCTGCAAGACGCGCTGGAGCTCGCCCGGCGCGGAGCAGGCCCGGCACGACCTCGTCGACCAGGGCCGGCGACGTGGCCCGCGCCCGGTCCAGCAGCCGCTCGACCTGCTCGCGGGTCATCAGCTCGTCGGCATGCCCGAGCACGATCTCGCCGAAGTGGCCGGCGACGACCGCCGACGCCTCGAGGATCCGGCAGCCGGCCAGCTCGGCCACCTCGCGGCCGTCGGCGTGGATCCAGACCGCGGGCTGGCCCGTGACCGGGTCGACGCCGTCGCGGCCGTCGGGCCGTGTCGACCAGCCCCGCCGGCGGCACCGCCAGGAGCCGGCCCGCGTAGGCGATCCCCTGCCCCACCACCGTCCCCCGGATCTTGAGCCGGTATTCGTGCGGCCCGAGCCCGATCTCGTCGCGGATCCGCACCTGCGGCACGATCAGGCCCAGGTCGCGCGCCACCCGGTGCCGGATCGTCCGGAGCCGGTCGAGCAGGTCGCCGCCCCGCGTCGGGTCGGCCAGCGCGATCAGGCGATAGCCGATCTCGAGCTCGAGCGGGTCGACGTGCAGCAGGTCTTCCATCCGCTCCGACGAGGGCGTTGCCTCGACCGATGTCGATGCCGAAGCCGTGGCCATGGGGTCGGTCGTGCTCGGGGCCGTGGTCGATGTCGCGACCTGATCCGCGTCGGGCTCGTCGGTGGCGATCGACGCGGAGTTCCCGCCCAGAACGCCCCGATGCCCAGGGCCGCGGCGAGGGTCAGCAGCGGCACCTTGGGCAGGGCCGTGAACGCCAGCAGGACCAGGAAGCACCGACGGCGACGCCGAGCACCGCGCGCCGGCCGAAGAGCTGCGAGGTCACGTCGCGGCCCAGGTCGCGTCTCGGACGACGACCGGGTGACGATCAGGCCGGCCGCCAGCGAGATCAGGAACGCCGGCACCTGGCTCACCAGGCCGTCGCCGATCGTCAGCTTGGTGAAGACGTTGACGGCCTCGCCCACGCTCATGCCGTGCTGGACGACGCCCAGGAACAGCCCCGCGGCGATGTTCACGAGCGTGATGACGATGCCGGCGATCGCGTCGCCGCGGACGAACTTGCCCGCCCCGTCCATCGCCCCGAAGAAGTCGGCCTGGCGATAGACCGCCTCGCGGCGGCGATGCGCCTCGTGCTGGTCGATCAGCCCGGCGTGCAGGTCGGCGTCGATCGCCATCTGCCGGCCGGGCAGGCCGTCGAGCATGAACCGCGCGGCGACCTCGCTGATCCGCGTCGCCCCCTTGGTGATCACGACGAACTGGATCACCACCAGGATCGCGAACAGGATCGCCCCGACCACCACCTGGTCGCCCGCGACGAACTCGCCGAAGGCCCGGATCACGCCCCCCGCCGCGTCGAGCCCGTACTCGCCGCCGCGGGTGAGGATCAGGCGGGTCGTGGCGACGTTCAGCACCAGCCGGGTCAGGGTCGTGGTCAGCAGGATCGTGGGAAACGCCGCGAACTCCTGCGGCGTGCGGATCGCCAGCGTGGTCAGCAGCACCAGCACCGCCAGCGTGATGTTCGCCGACAGGAGCAGGTCGAGCACCGCCGGCGGCACCGGCACGACGAACACCAGGATCGCGCCCACGATCGTGACCGGCAGAACCAGGCCCGACAGCCCACCCCAGGCGGATTCCAGCGAACCCGGCGCGGACGTGTTGGCTGGCTCGGTGATCAGGGCACTGGCGGTGGGAGGCATCCGTTCCCCTCACGTCACACAAACGAATCTCAGCTCAGTGTGATCCCACGATCACACTCGCGTTTCCTGGTATCGAACTCCGGTTGTCCCCGGCATCGGCGGCGAGCGATCCTGCCCGAACCTGCCGGTGAGAGCAACCCTGTCCCTTTCCGTCTGTTCGACGCGGCGAATGCGGTCGCGATGGGTCGCCGTGTTTGATGAGCGTCGGACATGCTGGGCGGGACGATACTGGCAAATCCGCCGAATGTCCAGATCGAATCAGGAGCGGAGCCGGTTCGATTCCACGGCCCGAGTTCGTTTGTGCCGCGGGTCGAGTTCGTTTGTGCCGCGGGCCGAGTTCGTTTGGGCCGGGGCCGAGTTCGTTTGTGCTGGAGGTCGAGTTCGTTTGTGCCGCGGGCCGAGTTCGTTTGGGCCGAGGCCGAGTTCGTTTGTGCTGGAGGTCGAGTTCGTTTGTGCCGCGGGCCGAGTTCGTTTGTGCTGGAGGTCGAGTTCGTTTGGGCCGCGGGTCGAGTTCGTTTGTGCTGGAGGTCGAGTTCGTTTGGGCCGGGGGACGCTAAATCGGCACGATCGGCGCGGAGCGCCGCGTTGTTGAAATCATCCGCATTGCCAAGGAGCGCCCAGGAACGCGCCAACGGCGCGCCCTCCAAGAGATAGTATCGGGAAAAGGGCCGGGTTCGTGGTCGGATTCCGCGCGAGCGCGCGGAAACGCCCGCGGTCGCCGTCAGGATCGGCACCGCTGGCATTTTGAGGTGGGGGATGTTCGATCAAAGGGCCGCCGGCGGGTCGGGGCTTCGCCGATTACCGACGTTTCGCCCGGTGCGCCCGGCTGGCCTGGGCCCGTCGCTGGCGTCGATTGCCGCGGAACGTCCCCGGTGCGACCGAAGCCGGAACAGCGGGTGCGACAGCGATCACTTTCTCGGGTTGCTCCGCCGTGTTGTTGTTGTCGTCGTCCGGCTCCTCGTACACGACCTCGTTCGCGGCCTCGGCCCGCGCCATCTCGTTGGCCTCGTTCCCCATCGCGTCCATGATCGCGAGCATCCGCTTGATCTCGGGCGACTGGTGCTCCTGCGCCTGATTGAAGTAATAGTCAAACATCTCGTCATCGGTATGGAAATACGGCAGGGACGACGTCTCCGGTTCCGGCGCGGGCACGGGTATCGGTCCCGGCTCGATGGCGGTGCCCGGCGGGTCAACGCGGCGCGGCTCGGCGCGGTGGGCAAGGTCGCGGCGAACCCGGGGGCGTTTCCGGACCTGAGCGCCAGAAGCTCGTCGTGCGCCTCTTTCCATTCCCGCTTGATGGCGGTCTCATATTTTCGGAGCCGCGGCGAAACGGGGTCCTGCCGGATCGGCGTGCCGGAAGCGGCGAGGATCTGCTCGTGATAATCGAGCTGTCCAGCGCGTGCTCCTGGTCGCCGCGGAGCCGCTCGACCTCGCGCTGAACCAGCGCGACCAGCCCGGCCCGGTTCGAGGGCTCCGGCACGCGTCGAAATCCGTTGCGGAGCGCCGGGTGAACGCCCAGCATGTCAAAGGCCAGGCCGCGCTGGGTGTCGTCCCAGGTGTCGCGGACGTCGAGCGAATCGCCCAGGTCTTCCCACTGATCGATCATCCACTGGGCGCCCTGACGGGTCTGTCGGAGCCTGGGCGCGACGCGCTGGGGGTCCTTGGGCAGACGAGCGGCGAGTTCGGCGGCCTGCTGGGTCCGGTCCACGTCCCAGAACCGCTCGGCGCGTCGGATCGAATAAGTGATGTCCTCGAGGGTCATCTGCTGGCAACGGTCAAGCTGAACCGAGGCGAACGCCATCCGTGCGACCAGCCATTCCGCGTAGGGTCCGCTGGGCTGGAAATGGTCGGCGATCTCCTGGCGGCGGACCTTCGCGGCGGCCTCCATCTCGGGGGGCAAGATCACCTTGCGCGGGTGCCGTCCTTGAGGGCATTGCGGCGCGAGGCGAGCTTGCCCTCCTCGGTTTTCGGCCCGCCGCCGCGCTTCCTGGGCGGGGCCTCGTCGTGAGATTCAATCGCGCCCGCGGGTGCCACCGGCACCGCGAGACCATCCAGATAAACAACGTCGGCGAACATCGGTGCGGCCTCAACTCAAGGAGAGAGTTCATGATGCGCCGCGTCCCCCGGCTTGCCGCGTTGGCAAGCCAGCAAAAACCGGGTAGCGGCGTCATGTTGTCGTCCTGGGTTATCGGCGTAGACTGGAGAGGATATTCACCTTTTCCAGATAAAAAGCGATGCACTCACGAAAATGAGTGGGATGAGGGGACGGGCAAGATACCGGAGGGTCGGTCTGATCAAACCTGCTCTTGGAACAAGTGCCGGGACCTGCTCTACTCCGCCGCCGGAACGATCAGGAACGCGGAGGGAATGGTCCATGGATGCGACCCGGTGTGTTGAGGATGAGGTGGCGGGGGCGGCGTGGCATCAAAGGGGAGTGGCCTGGCTGGACCAGGGGAACGCCGCCGAGGCGATCACGGCGTTCGAGTATGCCGCGGCGCTCCGGCCGGGGTTTGCCGAGACGTACGCGAACCTGGGGCTTGCGCTGGCGGGGCAGGAGAGGTTCGACGAGGCGCTCATCACGCTCGAGCAGGCCGAGCGGCTCGAGCTTCCGCCCGGCTCGGTGGAGACGCATTTCACCCTGGGTCAGGTCTTTGAGGCGCTGGGCCGGGGGGGCGAGGCGGCCGAGCATTATGCGTGGGCTGCCCGGCTGAGACCGGATTTGCCCGAGATCGCCAGCCGGCTGGCGATCGTGCTGGCCGAGCAGGGGAAGCGGGGCGACGCGCTCGAGGCCGCCCAGCAGGCGGCACGGCTCGGGCCGGGCTCGCCGGAGACGTGCGCGGAGCTGGGCACGACCTTCCTGAAGCTGCGGCGGTTTGACGAGGCCATCGCCTGGTATCGCCAGGCGCTGGCGATTCGACCGGTTGACCCCGACTCATGGAACAACCTGGGGACCGCGTCTGGGAGCAGGGCCGGCTCGAGGAGGCCGAGGCCCATTACCGGCAGGCGCTGATCCTCTGCCCCGGGCATCCCGACTTCCTGAACAACCTGGGTAACGCGCTCGGGGAACAAGGCCGTGCCGAGGACGCGGCCGACTGTTATCGTCAGGCGTTGCGGCATCGGCCCGGGTCGGCCGAGGTGCTCACGAACCTGGGTGTCGCCCTCTCCAACCTGGGTGCGCGAGACGAGGCCCTCGCGTACGCGCGGCGGGCGGTCGAGCTCCGGCCCGAGTGGGCGACTGCGCACCACAACCTGGGGATGGTGCTGGGCCGGCGCGGCGAGACCGACGCGGCGCTCGCGGCTTACGAACAGGTCCTCCGCATCGAGCCCGAATATGCCGAGGCGCATCGGAACCGGGCGCTGGCCTGGCTCACGCGGGGCGACTTCGCCCGGGGCTGGCCCGAGTACGAATGGCGATGGCGGTGCCGGGGCCTGGAGCGGGGCCCGTTCCGGTTCACCCAGCCGTGCTGGCAGGGCGAGGACCTGAAGGGCCGGACCATCCTGCTGCACGCGGAGCAAGGGCTGGGCGATACCTTGCAGTTCATCCGCTACGCCTCGCTGGTCAAGCGACGGGGCGGCCGGGTGGTGCTGGTCTGCCCGCCGCCCCTGGTCCGTCTCCTGGCCGGCTGTTCATCGATCGATCACGTCCTGGCCGCGGGCTCGGGCGCGAGCCAGGGCTTGCCGGCGTTCGACGTCCACGCGCCCCTGATGAGTCTTCCCCTGATCTTCGGGACGACCCTGGACGACGTGCCCGCCGAGGTTCCGTACCTCTCGGCCACTCCGGCGAGCCTCGAACGCTGGCGGTCCGCGCTGGACGAAGTGACCGGCTTTCGGGTCGGGATCGCCTGGCAGGGCAATCGACGGCACCGCAACGACCGGCTGCGCTCGTTCCCGATGGCGGCGCTCGCTCCGCTGGCGCGGGTGGCGAGCGCCCGCCTGATCAGCCTGCAACGCGGAGCGGGGACCGAGCAGGTCGGGACGGGCGACGGAGCCTTCACCGTGCTGGACCTGGACAGCGCGTCCGGGCTCCAGACCGCTGACGATCGCGACTTCCTGGAGACCGCGGCGATCGTCAGCCAGCTTGACCTGGTGGTGACCGCCGACACGGCGCTGGCGCATCTCGCGGGGGCCCTGGGCGTGCCGGTCTGGGTCGCCCTGCCCGACGTGGCCGACTGGCGTTGGCTGACCGATCGGGGGGATAGTCCCTGGTATCCCACCATGCGCCTCTTCCGGCAAGACAGACCCGGTGATTGGGCCGGGGTCTTCGATCGGATGGCCGAGGCCCTCGAAACGGCGATTTCGACGGGATCGGCCTTGCCGTGATTGCCGAAAAAACCGACGATGCCGGCTCATCTCCCGAGACCTCGCCAGGCCGGATCCGTTCAGGCAAGTCGAATGGCACGGTGATCGATTCCAGAGGGTGATCGGATGCGCTTCAGGCTCCTCGGGGGCATTGTCACGCTGGCGTGGTTGACCGTCCTGCATGGGGCGGGATGCTCGATGGTCACGCTCTGGCTGGCCGCCGGCTCGCCGGCGACCAACCCGCTGGTCGTGCCCCGGGGCGATCCGGAAAAGATCTGGAAAGAATGCGTGACAGTGCTCGATGAAGACTTCGACATCGCCAACGAGAACCGGCTGGCCGGGACGATCATCACCCAGCCGACGATCGGCGCGACGCTGGTCGAGCCCTGGCGGGGCGATTCGGTCGGCCTGCTGGACCGGTTCGAGTCAACGATCCAGACGATCCGCCGCCACGCCCGGATCACGATCCGGCCCACGCCGACGCAGGACGGCGGATTCCTCGTGAAGGTCGAGGTCTTCAAGGAGCTGGAAGACCTTGCCAAGCCGGACCGGCAGGCTTCCGGCCGGGCCGTCTTCTACGACAACTTCCCGGTCAACCGGACCTACGAGATTGTCGGCCCGGTTCCCCTGCCGGTGCAGTGGATTCCCCGGGGACGCGACGCCAAGCTCGAGCAGGTCATTCTGGAACGGCTGCGGCGGCGGTTGTTCCTGTGAGGCTGATCCAATCCGCGATCACCGTCAATCCCGACTGGCTCAAGATGGATTCCGGGCTGGTGGCCGATCTGGCATCCTAGCGGAGGATTCGGACCGAATCGGGTCCGCTCGACTCGGCGGACCATGTCGGCTCGGGATGCGGTCCTACGAAATGTCGGTGGCTGGGCGGATATTCCGTTCCGGTGCCACCACCACGGAACCCGTTTTGATTTTTCTGATTTTGCAACCTATCAAGAGACGGGGCTTTGCGTTGGTTCGAGTCGTTCCCGCAGCCCTTGGTCTATTCGATCTTAAACGAAACTATATTTGATGTTATTTTTATTGGCGTGGGCCCTTGAAAGTCGCAATAGGTAACTCTTAAGGTGTAATTGCCTAAATTTAGCAAATATAAGGATTTAATATCGGTTATGATGAGGTCATCCATCGATTCATTTGGTGTCAAAACGGATTCGGCATTTTTGTCTCGCCCTCGATTCGTTTTCGGATCATAAGCTTGCCTTCGCGTGAAACCTTCATCGCTTAATTTGGCCTCTCGGCCAAATTCATCGAATACCTCCACGAGATGATTCGGCCAGAATCCTGATTTCCAAATCGTTATGCTATTCTTAGTTTGATTTATAAATATTAATTTAATCAGAATTGGTTCCTTGGCACGAAAACGATCGCGAGGAAGGATTGCCCTGTAAAGCAGTCCACGTGGTGTCAGTGTTGCATCCTGACTTTCGACATCCCGCCGCGGTGTCGAAACCGCGATCGCCAATCGATCGTTGTCGCACCCAAAAATCGGAAAAATGGATAAAGTAAGTGGTGGTAAAATTACGAAATGCGGAAGCCCTCTCATTCTTATTGCAAACGTTTTCCGTTGCCCGGCCCTTATCAGAAAGAGAAAGACACATCCTATTGCTAGCATGAAAATACTAGTTGGTTCAGGAGCGGAAGTTGAGTCAAAGCTTAAGCCGCCCGCGAAACGACGGGCCGCGCCTCCTGGATACAACACATCACTGCTCCACTCCCACGAAAAACCATCATATACGGTACCGCTTTTGCTGTCTCCCCCAACCCATTCCGCCAGCATGAGCTCGCCTCGCCAACTCGTATCGGCTCAAGGTGCGTAGTCGGGATTCGCGGGCTTCGGTCGGCTGGAGGCGTCGTTAAAATTGATGGTTCCTGCTGTGGCATCTGTGTATGTCGTCATTTCTGATGCCGTCCAATAAAATGGTAACGTATCATCGTTCGGCCGTGGATCTATGTATGGAGTCGTTGTTCCTCCCAATGGGACGTTTGTGTCCACCATCTGAATAAAAGTCAAATTTCCCAGTGCTGGATCACCATTTGAAGGGGAATAGTCGGCGTCAATTTTAGCTCCTCCCTGCCCGCTGCTATTTAAGAATGGCTCGTAGTCGTTGATCGTCATCGTTCCAGCTAATCCATCTGTCGCGAACGTAAAACTCCAATCGGGAAATGTGCTAGCTAATTGATATTGCATGTCCGAAGATGCTTCTGATAAATATGTTACATATCCAGTGTTTATGTAAGCGACCCATGATGAGTCGCTGGATTCGGCGCTTAGAGGTACATCCCCCGCTTGTTGTGCAATTGTTATGCCGCCAAAACAATTGTGATAATTAAAAATTAAAAGTGATGCAAACAGCAACAGAAATCGTAAAGAAAGCATGCGAAAATTCTCTTTTTTGCGTGGTTCCGTTGCGTTGGTCCTGGATCCTCACTCCTCGTGTCGACAGTCAGAGTGCGGACCAGATCGAACGCGCAGCCTTGGCGATTGTGCCGACTCAAGGCCGTCGCCAGGACGAGGCCGAAGACGGTTAGCGTTACCCGGAATCAGAGCAGGCTTTCGAGCAGGAGCTTGAGCTTGCGGACCTCGACCTCGACATCGAAGGTGTTCTCGGGACGATCGAGGATCGAGACGGTGAGGCCGCGGACATAGCCGTGGCGTTCGAGGAGGTTGACGATCCGGCCGTACTCGACCTCGCCCTGGCCGATGCGGACCTGGAACTCGTCGGGCTTCTTGCCGGTGTCGCGAAGGTGGACGTTCTGGACGTAGGGATAGACGACGTCGAAGTCGGCCGCGGTGGGGGCCCTGGATGTAGTGGCTGGGGTCGAGGGTCAGGCCGAGTCCGGGGACAGCCTCGCAGAGGGCGACGGCGACGGCGGGATCGGCGGTGAGGGTCCGGGAGTGGGTCTCGACGGCGAGGACGAGGCCCTCGCGCATGGCGTGGCTGGCCAGGCCGGTGAGCCGTTTGACCTCGTCGTCGAACGGGGTGCCCGAGCGGGGCGGCCGGGATCGTCAGGACGGCGACGGTCAGCGGCTTGGCCATCCGGCAGATCGCCTCGAACCGCTTGCGGAACGCAGGACCGGGCGCTTCGACGTTGCCGAAATCGAGGGTCAGGCGCCGCCGGCGTCAGGCTCGGGCCGTGGCGGAGCCGATGCATGGCCGGGTCGGGGTTATCGGCCACCTCCGAGGGACGGAGGTGCGTTCCGTCTTCGACGATCGCCAGCTCGATCTTGTCGAACTCGAGCTCGGCGATGTGCCGAAGGGCCGACTCCAGCGGTTCCTTCGAGAAGCAGAGCGTACTGCACGCAACGAACATCCCGCGCCTCCTCAACCCTCCCTGTACCGCCTGCGCCGTGTGAAAACGGGGGGCTACAGGCAAGCTTGCCGATCCATCACCAGGCCGGGGCTGATCTTACCGAAGGCGGCGGTCGGACGGTAGGGCAGTCGTGCCGCCGGTGCGGATCATTCCGGCTCCCCCGGCGGTGCCACCGCCGGATCGGTGCCGGCGCCGGCCGCGCGGGGAGCCGGGTGGCCGACGGCCGGGAGCCGGGCCCAGTGCGAGGCGGCGAGGCGGGCGAAGTCGGCGTACCGGTTGTCGCGGTAGGCGATCAGGGCCGCGACCAGGGCGCGGCGGGCGTTCAGCCGCTCGGTCTCCGAGAGGATCGGGTCGGCGGCGGGAGCGGGAGCCGGAGTCGACGTTGGGTTCAGTGCCAGGTCGTCGATCCAGAGACGGCCGGCGCCGAGGAGCTCGAACCGCAGACGGGCCGCGATCAGGCCGCCGGGGGGGATCTCGGCCGCGCGGACCGCGATCGACGACCAGTCCGCCGGCACGGTCAGATCGGCGCGGCGGACGATCGGATGCGAGGGAGCTCCGGGCTGGGCCGCGGTCTCGCCCTCGATCCAGATCCGCACCTTGCTCCCGGCCGGCTCGGCGCGGAGGAAGCCCTGGATCGTCAGCGGCCGACCGGGTCGGGAACGAACCGGTCGCTGATGACCGAGGCCGGCGGCGCCTGGGCGTCGAGCCGAAGGCTGCCGCGGCCCGAGTGGAACTGCGTCAGGTCGATCTCGGCCGAGTTGGCCGGGTTGCCCGCGATTTGCCAGCCAGCCGGATTGGGCCTGGCCGTCCCCTCCGGAGCCGATGCCCGCGCCACCGTGAGCTGGACCAGCCGGCCCGTGGTCGTGCTCGTGGTCGTACCTGTACTTGCCTCGGGTTCGAAGCCGGGGTTGGGCAGCCCCCCGGCCTGGGCGAGGTTGCCGTTGCCGTTGCCGTTGCCGTTGCCGTTGAGCGGGTTGGCCGCGGGCGCAGCCCCGGCCCTGGCGTCGTCCTCGCGCGCGTGGCTGAGCCGCGAGAGCCGGTCGGACAGCTCGTTGAAGCGGGCCCGCATCGTGGTCTTGACCGCATCGGTCGGGTAGGGGGTCACGGCGGCGATCCTGGCCCGGGGCGCCGAGACCCGCAGCGCGGCGGCGCCGAAGGGGAGCAGGTCCAGGACGACATGCTGGCCATCGCCGCTGGGCCGGGCTGAGCCGCATCCCGCCGGCCCAGGTCGTCGACCGACGCCCGCCGAGGGCGCGGCCACGACCGTCTCGAGCCGGATCGGGTAGGGGGTGTCGTTCGCCAGCCCGAGGTAGGTCTGGTCGCCCAGCGGGAAGGTCCGGACCGCAACCCCGAACGGTTGCCGCTCCGGGGCGGTCGAGCGCCAGTTCCCGAGCCCACCGGAGCGGCGGGCAGGGCGCGGAAGACCCGGGCGAACCGCCGGACCCGCTCTTCCTGGCCGGCGACGGCGGCGGCGGAGATCAGGACCCAGCGCGCGTCGAGCGCGGCCAGGCTATGGCCGAGCGGCTCGTCCGCCTCGGGCCCCTCGGTCTGAGGCGAGGCCATGAGCCACAGGCCCGTTTCGTGCTCGCGGCGGATCGCGCTGGCGGCGGCGATCGCTCCGTCGGCCTCGGCGGCGACCGAGGTCGAGCGCTTCGGGCTCGTCGAACCCGAGCAGAAGTCCGCGCTCGGGGCGGGCAGCCACCAGGGAGTCGAGCTCGGGGCTGGTGGCCAGGTCGTGCGCCAGGGGATCGGCCGAGAGCCCCACGCCGCGGAGGACGATCGGGACCGAGAGGCACGGCTCGCGCTGGTATGGCTCGCGGCGTTTCCCGCTGCCGCTGCCGCTGCCGCCCCGGGCCAGAGGTCAAGATCCAGTCCCACGGCGCGCCAGGCGTAGCTCGGGGCAAGTCCTGCCAGGTCGACCCGGCGGGCCTCGTGACCGGCGGGGTCATCGTCCAGGCCCGGGGTTGCCACCGCGAGCAGACCTCCGGGGGCTGCCTGGTGGACCGAGGCGGCCAGCGTCTGGTAAAGCTCGGCGATCTTCCGGGCTCGCCAGGTCAGCCAGGGCATCCGGCCCGAGCCGGCGAGGAACCGGGCACGGGCGGCGAACCGGTTGGGGCTCGACTCGCCGAGCCCACGCCGGGAATGGTCTGCGCGGTCTCTCGATCGAAGGTTTCGCGGACGAACCGGGTGAAGGTGGCGTCGTCGAAGCCGGTGTCGGGGCCGCCGAGCAGGGTGGGGCCGGGTCCGAGCCGGATCAGGACCCCGGCCAGGCCGGCTGGCTGCGACGGGGGGCGATCGACCGGGCCACCCGTTGTTTCAGGGCCGCCTCGACCTCGGGGTTCAGAGGATGATAGGCCGGGATCGGATCGTCGGCGCGGCCCTGTCGATCGACCCGGACCAGTCCCCGGGCCAGCGCTTCGGGCGAACTGACGGGAGGCAAGCCCGGCAGGGCGGACTCGGCGCCTCAGCTCGAGCTCGACCCACGCCATGCAACCGTGGCGCCCCAGGACCTGGAGCATCAGGTCGAGCCGGTCGGGGCCGAGGCAATCCTCGCCCGCCTGGCCGTCGAGCGCCCGACGATGGGCGCGGTCGGCCAGGTGTTCGCTCAGAACGACCTCCGAGACCCCGCACCACGCGGCGTACCGCGCGAGGTTTCGCGCCAGGGCCAGCGGGTCGCCGGGCTCGGCCCGATCCTGGCTTCGCTCCCGCTCCCGGTCGCCGATTCTCCCCGAACCGAACCGGTCGAGGGCCCCGGGCCCGGCCAGGTAGAGCCCCAGGGACCGTCGCGCCTCCGGCGCTGGCTCGACCAGCGCGGGGCCTGCCGGCAGATCGGCAAGCTCGGTCAGGGTCAAGGTCCCGAGCTGCACTCTGGCTTCGGGGTCGCGGTTGACCAGCACGAGCACCGGATCGGGGTCCTCGGGCCAGACCAGCCACGAGAACGTCGCGGCCGGTCCGCTCTCGAGGATCGGCGGCCCGCTGGCGCAGGCGTCGAGCACGACCCGGGCCCGCGCGGTCCGGCCATCGATGCCACCGGAAGCGCCGGGACCGGCCCCCGCGGCTCCGCCTCCGACCAGGACGGGAGTGGTGCCGGCCCGATGGATCGACGAGGGAGAGTCGATCAGGGCGACCCCCAGAGCGGCGGGATGGCCGCCGTTGACGGTCAAGGTCAGGCGATGGGGTCGGCCCGGGTGGCTGACCTTCAGGCCGAGGGCCGACCAGGCGAGCCCGCTGGCGTCGGCCGGGGCGAGACTTGCCGCCTCGGTCCCCGATCGCGTGATCCAGCCCCGGACCCGGTCGCGCCGGCTGGGCTCGACCAGGGCCGCCTCGGGGACCGCCCAGGCCGATTGCCGGGGTAAACGCAGCGGCGCCCGGCCGCTGGCCACGGGGCGATATCCTCGCAGGCGCGCCAGGTCGATCGTCTCGATCTCCTTCTCGCGCCTTTTCCTTGTCGATCTCTTCCGGCACCGATGAGGTCCGTTTGGCCCCCGCTCCGGACCTGGTTCCCGGCGCGACGATGGCCAGGGTCATCCGGCGGTTGGCGGCGCTGTTGCCCGCGGCCTGGGGGTTCCGCCGCCGTCGAAACCAGCGCCCCAGCCGCGATCCCTCAACGCTGGCGACCGGCTCCCACACGGCCTCGACCTCGAGCACGTAGGTCCCCTCGGCCGTCGGCGCGGGGATGTTCCACTCGCGGGGCACCGTCGCACCCTGGTTGGTCGGGACGAGCTCGACCCGTTCGTCCTCCCAGGCCGGCTCGGTTCCCCGGACCGGCCGAAGCCGGGCGCTGCATCGGACGCTTACCTCGGCCGGCTCGGGGGTCAGGATGTTGTATCCCATCCGGAGCGGAATGATCGCCCCGGGACCGGCCGTGATCGTGCCGTCGGCCCCGCCCGGTCCCAGTTCGACCCGAAGCGCGTCCCAGGGCAGGCGCTCGACGACGATCTCGACCGGCGCCTGGGGCAGGGTCCGTTGCGGCCCTTCCAGGAGTGCCGGGATCGGGAACAGGACGGGCTGAGCCCCACTCCCCGCCTGAATCTTCAGGCTCGCCCCGAGAGGTGCCTCGACAAGTACCCGCGCCCGTCCCCAGGTCGGACCCGAAGCCGCGCTGGCGGTGACCGGGCCAAGTTCCCAGGCCCCCTCCGGCCGTCCCGCCGCGGGACCACGCGGGCAGCCCTCCGGCCAGCTCAGGGCCTCGACGACATGCCCTTCGGTCAACTCCAGGGTGACCGAAGCACGGGCCTTGTCCTGCGCGGTCCGGGCCTCGGGCTCGACCGACGAGTTCGGCCGGGCTGTCCAGGTCACATCGAGGGCCATGCGGACGGCGGGATTGCCTCCGGCGGGAGGTTCCAGTTGCGCAGCCGGAGAACGGCTCCCCAGCAGGAGCCACCCCAGCAGCATCAGCACCTTGCGCCGTTCCTTGCGCATTGCGGAAAATCAAGCCCCCGGACAGGTTGCGAACCGCCCGCCTCCGTGCGTGCCGCGGTCGCCAGACGTTGCGATCAATCCGGCGCGATCGTCGCGATCGGCTCAAGAACTGCGCACCCATGAAGCGATCATCGGCCGATCGACCCTCGAACTGAAACCAAACCACGGGAAATCTTTACCGTCTGACCAACTTGTCCCGGATCGGACGGGTCAAGAACCCTGGAGCCACCGGTCGATTTCCAGTAAGCTCCGCCGCGCGATCGGGGCGGATCGGAATCTCGAATCTCGAATCTCCAGGAAGGAAGCGAGCCCGGACCATGACCACGACGGATCAGGTTCCTGGCGGCGATCCCGATGAGCGGACGCGGCGGATCGAGCGGCTGACCTGGGGTTTCGTCGTGCTCGGGGTCGCGTTGCGGCTGGCCCGCTACGCGATGAACTTCCCGCTCTGGGGCGACGAGTCGTTCGTGGCGGTCAACTTCATCGCGCGAGGCTACCGGGCGCTGCTCGAGCCGCTCGACTACGGCCAGATCTGTCCGCTGCTGTTCCTCTGGATCGAGCGGTTCGTGGTCGTCCATCTGGGTTACAGTGAATGGACGCTCCGGCTGTTCCCGTTGCTCTGCGGAGTGTCAAGCGTGGTGCTCTTCCGCGACGTGGCCGGGCTGGTCCTGGGCGTCGGCGGACTGCCGCGTCTGCTGGCGGTGTCGATCTTCGCGGTGAGCTTCCACCCGATCCGGCACGCGGCGGAGGTCAAGCCCTACGCGAGCGACCTCCTGGTCGCGCTGGCGCTGCTGGACCTCGCCCTGCGCTGGCGGCAGAGACCGGAACGGACCGGCTGGCTCTGGGGGCTGGTCGTCGTGACGCCGCTGGCCCTGGGGCTGTCGCACCCGGCCGTGTTCATCGCGGCGGGAATCAGTCTGGGCCTGGTCCGTAAGGTGAGATCGGCGAATGTTCGGGCGTGGCTGCCGTTTGCGCTTTACCAGGTGGCGATGATTGGCACGTTCCTGGGGCTTTACCTGGTCATCTCCCGGTTCCAGGAACAGCTCGCACTGGAGGGCCTGCGGCGATACTGGGCTGGGGCGTTCCCGCCCTCACCCTGGGCCGATCCCCGGGGGCTGGCGCGCTGGCTGCTCGACGTGCACACCGGCCCGATGCTCGCCTATCCCGGCGGAGGGAGCCATGGCACCAGTGTGCTGACGCTCCTGGCCGTGCTGGCGGGCGTCTTCTGGCTCTGGCGGTCGGAACCGGGCCGGCGCGATGTCCTGATCGTGCTCCTGGCCCCCTTTGGCCTGGCGCTCGTGGCCGCGGCGTTGCGGCGTTATCCCTACGGCACCGAGGCCCGCCAGATGCAGTTCGTGGTGCCGTCGATCTGTCTTCTGGCCGGCGCGGGGGCCGCCCGGCTGGCCCTGGTCTTTCCCGATGGCCGGCCGCGCCGTGGGTTCGCGGCGGCCCTGGTCCTCGTCCTGATCGGGTTCGGCGCCGCCTCGATCGGCCGCGATCTGGCCCAGCCGTACCGATTCCTCTACGACCTCCAGGCGCGTCAGTTCGCCCGCCATTTCTGGCCCGAGCAATCCCGGGGCGCCGAGCTCGCCTGCGTCAACGCCGATTTCGACGTCGCCCGCCGCCGATCGACGAACTACCGGACGGCCACGTATCTCTGCAACCAGTGGATCTATTCCCCCCAGCGCCGTGAACACGGCGGCCCGCGCTGGGAATCGATCTCCCCGAGCCATCCGCTGCGCTGCGTCCTCTATCACGAGACCCGTCCCGACAGCCCCGAGGTCCAGGCCTGGCTCGACCGGATGCGTCAGACCTATGACCTCCACCGGACCGACCGGGTCGCGATCAATCTGGCCGGTTCGAGCCTCCCTCCCAGGATGGAGCAGTTCGTCATCTACGAGTTCGTTCCCAGGGACAGGGAGAGAGACCGGGCCGCGCGGGACGATCGGGAATCGGCCCGCCGGTAGAATCGACGGGTCGTTCTCGATTCAACTGGGCGACCAGTTCGCGTATAGCCAGGCCGGGTATCGATCCCGCACCGGTCCGTCCTTGCGGGCCAGCAAGAACGTGGTGTCGCCGCGGTTCTGGGGGTTGATGCCGGGGATCGGGGCGACGACATCATGGGCCGGGTAGACGGTGTGGGCCTCGAGTCGTTCGACGCGGAATCCCGACGCCTCGGCGAGCTTGCCGACCTCGCGTACGGTGTACTCGCGGTTGTGCCGGTCGGGACAGGGTTCGCGCTCGAAGAGACCGTAGATGTACGGAGTCTCGTGGTTGATCAGGTTGTGCAGCGAGACCCAACTCGCCAGGTTCGGGGTGGTCAGCAGCAAGAACCCTCCCGGCCTGAGAATCCGGTTCAGCTCCGACATGGCGAACATCGGATCGACCGTGAAGTGTTCGAGCACTTCCATCAGGATGGCGCCGTCAAAAGCGGCATCGGGATAGGGAGCGGGCTCCTTCTCCAGGTTGAAGAAGCCCGGCGTCTCGATCTCGTGATCGTGGAAATGGCGGAACAGTTCGGTAAATAGCCCGTTGCCCGACGCCGGATCGATCACCCGGCCCCGTCCTTCGGGAATCCAGCGCAGCGAGGTCGCGAACCGCCGCATGTGATTGAGGTCGTTGGCCATGTAACGGTCGGGCGAGTCGTAACGCGCTTCGATGCGCTGGATCAGGTACGCGCGCACCTGTTCGCCATATGCGTCGTGCTCGAGCGCGGCGGCACCTGCACGCGCATTCGTACGACCCGTCCCCAGGTGACGCCGCCATCGACTGGCCAGACGCCGCTGAACCGATGACGCAAAACCGGTCAGGGTCAATGGGTTTGTCATGGGAGAATCCTTCCTCGACGATGGTGAACCGGCGTCGTGCGCGGACCTCGGCCTCTCTTGCGCTTGACGCACGCGAGCAAGGCAGCCGGGGGGCACCCGCGATCGGTTGGTATCTTCGGGATTACCGCCACTTTGCCAAGGTGAACCTCAGGAATTCACGGGCCGGACCCCGACACGATCCGCCGGGACTGTCTCACGATCGATTTCGAGGGCTCAATCGCTGCGTTGGGCTTTCAGGTCGCGGAACCCGTGGACGGTCACGCCGGCGGGGGTCCAGCGCAGGTGAATCGCGCCGCGTTGCCAGGTACGGAGTACGGACATGGGCAAGCCGGCGAGGGCGTCGGTCGCGCCGGGAGCGGGAGAGCGCTGGCTGGCGACGACGAGGCGGGGCTCGGCCCAGTCGTAGAGCCAGCGCGGGTTGGCGGTCCGGCCGCCGTGGTGCGGGGCCAGAAAGACGTCGAGCGGGGGGAGCGCGGCCGGACGTTGCGACAGGGTGTTCAGGCCGTCTCCCTCCAGGTCGCCGGTCAGGACGGCGTGATGGTCGAAGGCTTCCATGTCGAGGACGACGCTCCGGGCGTTGTCGGTGTCGAGCGCGTTGGGATGCGATGAGGGGGATGCCAGACATGGAATCCGGCGCCGCCGGCGCTCCACTGGTCGCCGTCGGCGATGGTGTGGATCGGTACGCCCCGGGCGCGGATCAAGTCGAGCAGGCGGATCGCCCCGGGATTGGCCGGACTGGCGAAGCCGGGGGGCACCCGCACCGCGCCGATGGAAAACCGATCGAGGAGGTCGGGAAGGCCGTTGTAGTGGTCGGCGTCGGCGTGGCTGAGGATGACCGCGTCGAGATGGCGCACCCCCCGCGCCCAGAGCGCGGGGGCGATGATCCGACGGCCCACGCTCGGGTCGCGCATCCGGCCGCAATCATACAGCCAGGTCCGGCCGTCGCCGGTCTCGATCCGTACCGCCAGGCCGTGACCGACCGCCAGGACCTCGGCTTCCAGCGGAGTGCCGGGCCGCGGCAGTCGGGCCAGGCTGGCCGCCAGGCCGAGGGCAACCCAGACCGTCAGCAATCCCCATCCCCAGCGCCGGACCTTCACCGGCCAGGGCCCCATCCACGCGGCCGTCGCCAGGGTCAGCAGGGTATAAATGCCCAGGACCCAGACCCACGAAGGGGACGACACGAAAACATGGCCCCAGCGCCGCGCGGCCCCCCACCGCACCAGGGAGCTGGTCCAGGTCAGGCTCACGTCGCTCAGCCAGGCGGATGGCCGGGCCAGCGGCGCCCAGACGGCCGTCAGGCCGAGCGTCAGGCCCGAGGCCAGGAGCGCCAGGGTCGTCAAGGGGATCAAGGGAAGGTTCAGGACCATCCCGACCGGCGCCGCCAGATGGAACCGGAGCGTCACGAGCGGCAGGGTGACCAACCAGACAACCAGCGACACCACGACCATCGCACCCAGCCAGCCCCCGGCACGGCGCACCGCTCTGAGCCAGACCGGCGGCTCGATCAGGCGATCGAGCGGCGAGATGCGTGCCTGGAGCGCGGCCCGTCCGGCGCGTTCCAGAGGACTGCTCCCCCAGAGGATCGCCGCGATCGCCAGGAACGAAAGCTGGCAGCCGACGTCGAACAGGTGGGAGGGATTCAATCCCAGGGTCACCAGCGCCGCGAGCGCCATCGTGTTGGCCGGGTGCGTCCGTCGATCGAGCAGAGCGGCGACGCAGCCGGTGACCGTCATCGCCGCCGATCGGACCACCGACGGGGTGAGCCCGACCAGCAGAGCGTAGGCGACCGTGGCGCAGCCCACGGCCACCAGCGCCCGCGCCGGCCCAGCCCCGAAAGGCGAAAGCCGAGCCAGAGGACCCACGCCATCGCCTGCAAGTGCAGGCCCGAGATCGCCAGCAGGTGGGTCGTCCCGGTGCGCGCGAATGCATCGTTGATCTCGGGATCGACTCCCTCGCGCTGGCCGAGCAGAAGCGCCGCGGCCAGTGGGGCGGTCGTGGCGTCGAGCCCCGTCAGCAATCGGTCGCGACTCCACGCCCGGACCCGCCCCAGGAGCTTGATGCCGTACCAGGACCACGATGAGTATGCCCCCGCCGTCCCGGTCTCGGGGACGATCCGGACCTCTCCCGGCTGCTCGACAAAGAGCTGGAGCCGGACCCCCTGGGCCTGGTAGTAGCTCCGGGCGTCGAACTCGCCGGGATTGAGTGGGCCGGCCAGCCGCGCCAGGCTGCCGGCGACCTCGACCTCCTGTCCCGGAACCAGGTCGCCGCGGGCTCCCTCGATCGTCAGCAGGGTGCGTCCATGGGTGCGCCGCCACGTCCCCCGGTCCGCGACGGCCGCCAGTTCGATCACGCCGCGGGTCCGCTCCGGATCGCCGGGACGGATGCCCATCATCTCGCACACGATGCCACGCACCCAGGCAGGTTGCGGCGTATCGGGAACGCTCAGGGCCAGGTCGTCGGCGGCGATGTCCGACCATCGGGCGTGATGCCAGGCCCCGCCGAGGCCCAGCATCAGGACGGCGATCGCGACGGTATCCCCCCGGCCGCGTCCCAGGCCGAGGCCCAGTCCCGCCGCCGCCAGCGCGATCGCGGCCCAGCCCGTCGTGGCGCAGGGCTGAGCATACCGATCGATCGCGATCCCCGCCGCCATCGCCAGGGCCATCGGCACCAGGGGGGCCACGCGGGTCCGATACCGGGGCTCCGACCCGTGCTCGCGATCGTTGCTCATCAATGTCTCCAACGGGGAAGACCGGTCGCGACCATGATTCCAGCCCGCCAATCCATCTTCGTTGCACGCAGGGTTACATGGTACGAAAAAATCATGCAATCATGAACTTTGGAGTCTCCTGGTCTGCTATAAAAAAACGATCATCGTGTGTCCCAACGACGGGGTCGCGCCGTAGAGATCCGCGGGTAGTTGTCGGCTGAAGATTTTCCCGACGAAATCGACGTCGGCGGTCCCATGCCGCCGGTTGAGTTTGCTTGTTTGTCTGCCCCCTCCTCGGTTCGGTTCTCCGGCAAATACGATCGCCAAGCTTTGTGAATCATCATAACTCGTGGTCGGATGGATCCCACCCCGCCAATCGCGGCCGTGGGGGAACGATGAGTGCCGGGCCGTCGGGGTGAATTTTGATCGTTCGTTCATTAGTTCATTAATTCGTTCGTGAGTGAAGGCGGCCTTTTCCCCCTGGGTGGATGGTTGATGCCGGACATCCGAAGGACCGCGTTCCCGGTGCTCGTTGCTCGCGAGCGAGCCCGGTAAGGTTCGAGCCAAGGAAAGGACCAGCACCAATGGTTGAGCTGAACTGTCCGGTCTGTGGCAAGCCTGTGCGGCTCTCGAACGTGGAGTTCCGCAAGCGCTACGATTGCAAGCGGTGCTTCACGCCGTTTTACCTGGACAAGTCGGGAGACGCGATCGTCGGCGAGCCGCCGAGCATTGAGGCCGACCTCGAGGAGGCGAAGCAGAAGTTCCAGGAGGGGCTGTCGAAGGTCCCGGTCAAGAAGATCGCGTCCTGGGCGGCGGTCGTGGTCCTGGCCTATCTCGGCTGGTGGACGTTCTTCGGCCCCGCGGACTCGCTGGAAGCGACGGCGCGGCAAGCGGCGAGTGCCCTGGCGGCGGGCGACGTCAATGCCCTCAAGTCGATGGCGGCGCCCGGCACCGCCGACGATCTGGTCCGGTGGTACGACTCGACGCATTCGCGACTCGACCAGAACCGCCAGCGATGGCACGGCGGCAAGGACGAGGCGGTCGAGATCCATGTCAGCCAGGAAGACGCGGCCGGGCACAAAGGCGCGGCTGGGATCACGATCCATCCGGCCCTGGCCGGCGGTCTGGACACCTCGCTGGCCGACCCCGCCGCCGCGACCGCTTCGGCCGACAGTCCCTTCGACGCCGAGACCCAGTGGACCCTGAACCGATGGGGCCACTGGAAGCTTGACGGATCGGCCACGTACGCCAAGGTCCGGCCGACCACGGCGGCGATCACGCGTTGATCGTTCGCGTCTTGCCTTCGTCTTCGCCGTCGCGATCCTCTAGATCCCGAGGGCCCCTCGGCCCGCGAACCGGGCCCTGGGGCCCAGGTGATGCTCGATCCGCAGCAGCCGGTTGTACTTCGCCAGCCGCTCCGAGCGCGCGACCGAGCCGATCTTGATCTGACCCGCGGCGGTCGCCACCGCCAGGTCGGCGATCGTCGTATCCTCGGTCTCACCCGAGCGCGCCGAGATGATCGTCCGGTAGCCATGGCGCCGCGCCAGGTGCATGGTGTCGAAGGTCTCGCTGAGGGTGCCGACCTGGTTCAGCTTGATCAGGATGGCGTTGGCCGCCCCCTGTTCGATCCCGTGTCGCAGCCGCTCGGCCTGGGTGGTGAACAGGTCGTCGCCGATGAGCTGGACCGACTTTCCCAGCCGCGCTGTCAGCTCGCTCCAGCCCTGCCAGTCGTCCTCGGCCAGGCCGTCCTCGATCGAGACAATCGGATAGAGCCTGGCCCAGTGCTCGAGCAGGCCGACCATTCCGGCCGAGTCGAGCAGCTCTTCCATACCGGTCTTGATCCGGTAGACGTCGACACGGTCACCGTTGGTGCCGTTGTGGCTGCCGTCGCCGTTTTCCTTGTCGTTAGCCGGTCCGTGGAGCTGGGTTGCAGCCACGTCGATCGCGACGCCGAGCTCGCGGCCCAACTCCAGGCCGCATGCCATGCCGGTTTCGAGGATGCGCTCGACGGCCTGGGCATTGGTCGATAGCCGGGGTCCGAAGCCCCCCTCGTCACCGACGAGATGGGCCTCGTGGCCTCGCTTTTTCAGGAGGGCGCGGAGCTCGTGGTAGACGCACATCGTCGCCTCGAGCGCCTCGCTGAAGCTCCGGGCGGCGACCGGGACGAAGAGAAAGTCCTGGAAGTCGAGGTTTCCGCCGGCGTGCAGGCCCCCCGAGATCATGTTGACCATGGGCATCGGCAGGCTTGGCTCGGCCGACTCGCCCGGTCCCAGCCGTTGTTTCCAGAGCCGGTTCAGGTGAACGTACAGCTCCTCTCCCTGGGCCGCCGCCGCCGCATGCGCCACGGCCATCGAGACTCCGAGGATCGCGTTGGCCCCGAGCCGCCCCTTGTCCGTGGTCCCGTCGAGCTCGATCAGCGTCGCGTCGATCGCCTGCTGGTCGTCCAGATCCATTCCCGAGACCGCGGGCGCAAGCACATCGGACACGTTCGCCGCGGCTCGCAAGACCCCCAGGCCGTTGTGCCGCTTCGGATCGCCGTCGCGAAGCTCGCGCGCTTCGTGACGCCCCGTGCTCGCGCCCGCCGGCACGATCGATCGCCCGCGCGCTCCTCCGACGGCTTCCGCCTCCACCTCCAGGGTCGGTCGCCCGCGGGAGTCGAAGACCTCACGAGCCCAGAGCTTCGCCAGCCGCGCCATGGGATTCTGGCCTCGGGCGTTTGATTAAGTCAGAGCCTAAGTCTCAATCGACCTTTATCTTTTGGAGACGATCACCAAAGATTTCAGGTGATTGCACGCATTTCTTGTGCCAAAAGCTCGGGCAAGTCAAGGCAGGTGGGTTCCGGGGTCAACAATACCTTGCGGGCGAACCGGCGAACGGCCTCCTGCGCGGGGGGGTCGAGGTAATCGACCGGGCTCTTGCCGTCGATCCGGGCCAGGGCGTTGGCCGCCGCGTGAGCCGCGGCGCGGCGGTCGAGTGCGTCCAGGCGAATCGGAAACGACGACGCGGCTTGCCGGTAGGTGTCAAGGAAGGTCGTCGCCAGGCTCAACGCCGCATCCGGCGTGCCCTGGTTCTTGCCGTCGGCCGCGAACCGTCGAGCGGCATGGACCCCTTTGAGGAGCAGATGGCTGAGGACGAACCCGAGGTCGTACGCGGGGTCGCCGGCGTGCGCGGTCTCGAAGTCGACCAGCGTCAGGCTCGCGCCCGTGGGGTGGACCAGCAGGTTCTTGGGACTGAAGTCGCCGTGGACGAAGCAAAGGTGGTCCAGTTCCGAGGATGTCGGCAGGTCCATCAGCGGCTCGAGCGCGGCGCGAAGGTCGGGGTGGACCGCGGCGACGGTTCGGTAAAAGGGGTCGATCCGAAGCTGGTCGAACACGGTCCGGTCGGAAAGCAGGCCGCCGTCGTGGAGCGCGGAGTGGTCGAAGGTCGTGGCGTGGATCCGGGCCAGGAGCCTGGCGGCGTCGCCTGTGTTCGCGTGCTCGGCCATGACCTCGGCGGTGGACCGGACGGCCAGGAGCCGCTCTTTCCAGACGACGTTTGGCTCGGGAGCGGCGGTCATGGCGAAGAGGTAGTTGTCCCGGTCCTCGAAGACGACCTCGGGGACCGCGCCGGGGGGCAAGAGCGGGGCCAGGCAGATGAGCGCCGCGTGCTCGGTCCAGATCCGTTCCAGGCGGCTCACCCAGAGCGCCCGCGTCCGCAGACGCTCGCGGGCCTGCTTCAGGATCAAGGGAGGCGGTTTCTCGCTTCTGTTTCCGGCCTCGTCCCGGCCCTCGAAGTCGACCCGGATCACGACGTTCGAGACTCCCCAGCCCAGGGCGCGGGCGTTGACCTTCATGCCGATCGGCACGCGGCCGGTCTCGCGGAGGTAGGCGGCGGCGGTATCGGGATCGATTTCACGCATGAGGAGGAGGGGTGGCCGGTTTTCCCTTCGGGGAGTTACAATCGTCGATCATGAACGTCATCGTCGTGGTCTGCAATAGTTTGCATCTGGGCTTCCTGGGCACTTACGGCAACGGCTGGATCGAGACGCCGCATCTCGACCGGCTGGCGGCGGAGGGGGTGGTCTTCGACCATCACTTTCCCGAGAACCTGACGACGCTTCCCACGCCGCCGGAGCTGGTGGACGGGGCGGTACGGGTTCACCAACCCCGAGCTTGGCTGGACGGCGCTGCGGCACGACGAGCCGATCATGCCCGACCTGCTGTGGGACAAGGGGGTGCGCACCGCCCTGATCTCGGATGTGCCGCTTTCTGCGCGACGCCGGCCAGGGCTTTGGGCGCGGGTTCGACGAGGTCCACTGGGTGCGCGGGCAAGGGTACGACCCGCTGATCCCCCCGAGCGACCCCCGCGCCGCGCGGGTCCGCCTGGCCGACGAGCCGGGACTGCGGCTCCCCCCGGCCGATGACCCTGATCATGATCTCTGGAAGACGCGCTGGGAGCAATACCTCCGAAACCGGACCGTCCTTCGCACCGAGATCGAGGAGAACACGGGAGTCGCGCGCACCGTCCAGGCCGCGATCGACTGGCTCGAACGTCAGAATCAGAATCAGGGTCGGAGCCAGGCCGCGGAGCGTGATCGCGGTCCCCGGCGCGATCCGTTCGTCCTCTGGCTCGACCTGTTCAGCCCGCACGGGCCGTGGGACCCGCCCCAGCCGTATCGCGACCAGTACGCCACCGCCGAGCCCGATGAGTTCGAGGCGGGAGATGAGGGCGACCTGGTCGAGGACCCGGACGAGGACGACCTCGACCTGGCCGAGGTCCCTGTGCTGATCGACGTGCCGGCCGGCCCGGTCGGCGACGTGATCGACGAGGCCGAGCTTCTCCGCCTGCGACGCACTTACGCCGGGACCGTCACGCTGGTCGACCGATGGCTCGGCGAGCTGTTCGACGCCCTCCGACGGCTGGGCCGGATGGATGACACGCTCGTGGTCTTCACCTCCGACCAGGGCGAGCCGCTGGGTGAGCACGGCTTCGTCCGTCGGTTCCGGCCCTGGCTCTACGAGGAGCTGATCCACACGCCGTTGATCCTCCGGATGCCGGGCGGCGCGTACGGTGGAACGCGGCATCAGGCCCTGGTCCAGACGGTGGACCTCCTGCCCACGATCGTCGCGGCGCTGGGGCTGCCGCCGCTGGCCGACCTCCACGGCCACGATCTGCTCCCGTTGGTTCGCGGCGAGCAGACCAAGGTCCGCGACTATGCCTGCATGGGCATGGATGTCGAGCAGTTCGCGCTCCGGACCCACCTGTGGCACCTTGTTTTGCCCCTCGAGCCCGACCCCGACGACGCCCCGGGCGAGCCGCTCCGCAGGGCCGAGCTCTACCGCAAGCCCGAAGACCGATGGGACCAGAACGACGTCGCCGCCCAGTTCCCCGAGGTGGCCGAGCACCTTGAGCTAACGCTCCGTCGGTTCGCCGCCGCCGTCAGCCGGGACGCCGTCGCCCACGAGGCCCTGCCCATGCTCCGGGACATTGCCCGGTTCAACCCGAGCTGAGCCCGGCTCTGGCTCCGTCGCTGGTTCCGGCGCCGGCTCGGATTCCGGTTCCGCGGTTGCGGCCGGGGCCGAGGCCGGCTCGGAGACCGGCCGGGGCATCGGCACGGCGGCGGGTGCGGATGCGGGCCGGGGTGCCGGACGCTGGAACCGCTTCCAGATTCGCGACATCAGGGAGGGGCGCCCGGGGTTGACCGCGGGGATCGGGCCGCGCTGGGGGCCGGGTTCCGCGGTCGAGATCGAAACCGGGGCTTTCGGGGCCGGGCTCCGGTTTGACCAGATCTCGCGGGTCTTCGGGATCGACGTCGGGGCGGTCCCGGGGGCGAAGTACGAGGCGGGGTAGGTGGCCTCGGGCCCATACCGGACCGGGTCCGCCGGCCGTTCGCGCGGCGGCGGGGCCACGCGCGTCTCCTTACGGGTGTCAGGACCGGGATTGAAGGCGGTCTCGGTGGTCATGCCCCCGGGAGGCGCAGGCGTGGCTTCGGTTTCCGGTCCGGTAGGTCCGGCCGGCCTTCGAACGTCGGGGTCGATGTACTCCAGCGCGATGGTCGGCGGAGGTGTCGCCATACCGTCGGGCCCGGCCCCCGCGTTCGGGTTCGGCATCCCGATCCTCATCAACACGGGTAGGGTGCTCGGCTCGCGCGTCGTCGCCCGCTCCTCCTCGCCCGACACCCGGACCATTGCGCCGTCGCGGAGCCCGAGCGGCCGGCCGGTGAGTCCCTGCATGGTTTTGCGCAAAAGCGTGCGCAACCCGGACCCGTCCGACGCTGACGTCGCCACCCGGTCCGCTCGGGGCGTGGGAACCAGGCGTGTCGACTCTTCCGGGATCGGATGGGGAGCGGGCGTAGAAGCCAACGTCGAGGCCAGGGCCAGGGGGCCGGCGGCGTTTTTCCGGCAACCGCAATCCTTCCTGGGAGGCGTGAAGTTCGCCACTTCCTCCGGTATCGATTTCGGCCCCAGGTCGAACTCGGTCGGAACCCTCGGCATCAGCGCAGCACAACCGGTCAGGAGCCCGCAGCAGATCGCGATCCCGATACTGACCGAGGTTTGCCTCATCCTCCGTGTTCGACTCATCGTGGGCGTCTCCTCCCGCGATCCCGCACCGGCTTCACCGCTCAATTGGACGGCGTCACTCCGTCAGGAAACGATCGACACGAATGGTGCGGAGATCCGGTGAAACCGGAAGCCCAGGAAATTTGAGAACCGAGGAATCGTTTCAATCGGCAAAGTCAATCGGTTTGCCCGGTCTGGCCGGAATGGCACAATACGAACGTATTGAGGATGGGGTGGGGTTTCGGTTTCCAGGCCAGCGTCTCAATGTCCAGGGTCGAGTCGAGCGGGGAGGATGGAGCGATGTCCGAGCATGAGGTTGAGCGAGAGGCGACGGTGCGGTTCCTGTCCGCGCCCTTGTGGGCAGACGTGGACGAGGCGAGCCGTCGGGCGATCCTCGAGGTCATGAAGGAAGAGCGGGCGCCGCGCGGGCGCTGCTGCTCGAGCAAGGACGGCCGAACGACCGGCTCCGGTTCCTGATCGAGGGGACCGCGGTCATCGAGCGCACCTACCTCGACGGCCGACACACGGAGGTCCTGGCCACCTTGAACGCTCCGGGTGCCTTCGGCACGACCTCATTCTTCCGGCCCATCCCGTCGACGGTCTCGGTCCGGGCCACCAGCGACGTCCGCCTCTTGACCCTGTCTCACCCGCAACATGACCTCCTCCGCCGCCGGGACCCCGCCGCCGCCGAAGCCCTGGCGGTGAGCATCGTGCGCGTCCTCTCCGAACGCTTCGACCTCCTTGACCAGCGCGTCTCCGACTACCTCGCCCAGCACGCCGACGATCCCCCCAAGGTCAACGAGTGGGCCGGCTTCCGCGCACGGCTGTTCGAGGAGCCAAACCTGTAGTTCGGCGTGGTCGGAGCGGCACTGTCCGCGGGACCACCGCCGGCGTGCGACGCTCCGATTGTCGATCGCGGGAGGTAAGCTCATAGGGTGACGGGGCAGGGTGGACCGAATGCCCGAGGGAGGGTTGCTGGATGCCGCTGCATACGCGACGTGTTGTCGATCGGTCCTTGATCCTGGACCCGCTCTTCGCCGGGGCGGACGTCGCGGAGCCGCTTCCCAAGGAGCGCTTTCCTGACTCGGAGCGCCGCGCAGGACGCGTTTCAGGTCATCCGCGATGAGCTCTTGCTCGACGGCAACGCGCGTCAGAACCTCGCCACGTTCTGCCAGACCTGGGAAGAGCCCGAGGTCCACTCCCTGATGGACCTGTCGATCGACAAGAACCTGATCGATAAGGATGAATACCCCCAGTCCGCCGAGCTGGAACGGCGATGCGTCGCCATGCTGGCCCACCTGTGGAACGCACCCGGCGATGAGAATCCCGTGGGTTGCTCGGCGCTGGGATCGAGCGAGGCGAGCATGCTGGCCGGGCTCGCCATGAAGTGGCGCTGGCGTAAGGCGCGGACGGCGGCCGGCAAGCCTTCCGATCGGCCGAACCTCGTCTGCGGGCCAGTCCAGGTCTGCTGGCACAAGTTCGCCCGCTACTTCGACGTCGAGCTTCGCGAGGTTGGTATGGCGCCCGGGCGCTATGGCCTGGACGCTGTCGAAATGCTCGCACGCGTCGACGAGAACACCATCGGGGTGGTTCCGACCTTCGGCGTGACCTACACCGGCGCACTTCGAGCCGGTCCAGGAACTGGCCGAAGCCCTCGACCGCCTCCAGGCTGAGACCGGCCTCGACATCGGTCTCCACATCGACGCCGCCAGCGGCGGGATGCTCGCCCCGTTCTGCAGCCCGGAGATCGTCTGGGACTTTCGGCTCCCGCGGGTCAAGTCGATCAACGCATCGGGGCATAAATTCGGCCTGGCGCCCTGGGCGTTGGTTGGGTGGTCTGGCGCGACGCCGCGGCGCTGCCCGAGGAGCTCGTCTTTCACGTCAATTACCTGGGCGGCGACATGCCGACCTTCCAGCTCAACTTCTCCCGGCCCGCCGGTCAGATCATCACTCAGTACTACAACTTCGTCCGACTCGGCCGTGAGGGCTACGCCAAGGTCCACGACGCCTGTTACGCCGTGGCCCGCGAGTTCGCCAACGCGGTCGTCGGGCTCGGCCCGTTCACGACCCTGCACGCGGGCGACCCCGCCAGGGGGATTCCGGCGGTCTGCTGGACGATCAAGGAGGGAGCCGATCCCGGCTACACCCTTTACGACCTGGCCGACCGGCTGCGCGTCCGCGGCTGGCAGGTGCCGGCCTATACCCTCACGGGTGACCTTTCGCACCAGACCGTCCAGCGCATCCTGGTCCGACAGGGCGTGACTCGCGACCTGGCAAGTCTCCTCCTCGCGGACTTCCGGCAGGCGATCGAGCACCTCGAGCGGCACCCGGTCTCGGTCACCCTGACCGAGCACGAAGCCGGAGGTTTCTCACACACGTGAACCGCATTGCTGGCTTTCACAGGTGCGGTCGCCACGTATCGCCAGGCGGGTCGCCCCCTTCTGTACGGAAAGGCTCCCTGGTAGACTGGTCCGCGACACGGACGCTCCTTGGAATCCTTACGCTCACGGGTTCCCAACGGACGATCCGATCCGCCCAGGGAGAGTTTCCTCGATGCGACGTTTTTCCCCCGCCGCGGCTCAACTCGCGCTGGCCGCGGCTGTAGCATTCCCGACCCTGGCGCCGGGCCAGACGGCACGGCCGGCTCGACCCGAGACGCCCAGCCCCGCGCCGGCGGCTTCGCCACGGATCGATGAGAGCGTCCAGGCGATCAACGACGATTACGACCAGAAGCTCATTCAGCTCGACCGCCAGCGGCTGGAACGTCTCGGACGCCTGGCCGCTCGGCAAAAGCCGGGTGACGCCGCGGCCACTTACGAACAACTCTTCCGCCTGGCGATCGCCGCGAATCTCTTCGGGGATGCCGAGGCCGCCGCCGACACCGTGGTCAAGAACGGCAGCCCCGCTCCGGTCACGCGGGCGCTGGCGTTCCTGGTGGAGATCATTGGCCGTGCCGACCGCGGCGCCTTCCAGGAATCGCTCGACGCCCTGCACCAGGCCCTCGCGCCAAAGCCGGGAGAGAATGCGGCGCTTGCCAACGCGGCCAGGGCCAGCCTGGCGGCCAGCGAGATCGTGGGGATCTGCGACGCGTACTATCAGCGTCTGGTTCACGCCGGCCAGTTCGAGATTGCCCGCAAGGCGTTCCGGCTCGCGCTCGACGATGCGCAGCAGCCCGCGGTGAAGGACTTCCTGAGCGGTCGCCTGGCGCGGATCGAGCAGGTCGGCAAGCCCGCTCCACCGATCCGAGGGACCGACCTCGACGGCAAGCCGTTCGACCTCGCCGATTCCAGGGGCAAGGTGGTGCTGGTCGTGTTCTGGGCAAGCTGGTGCCTCCCCTGCGCCGCCGAGGTTTCCTGGCTCGAAGAGACCTATGACGCTTACCATGGCGCGGACTGCAAATCGTGGGGATCAACCTCGACGCGCTCCAGGATGGCGGCCAGAAGCTCGAGACGGTGTTGCCCAATGTTCGTCGTTTTCTGATCGATCAGAACGTCCGATGGCCGAACCTGATCAACGGCGAGGGCGACCGCGACCACGCACGGGCCTACGGGATCACCGACATCCCGGCCAACGTGCTGGTTGACCGCGTCGGAAACGTGGTTCAGATCGACCTCGTGCGGAAGAACCTCGAACCGGTGCTCTCCCGCGTTGTCGGACCCTGAGTTCAGTCCCGGACCGGACCCCCTCTCTCGGTCACAGCCTGTTCCCTAATCCTGATTAGCTTTCGTAGGGTGGGCACTGCCCACCTTCTTCGATGTAGGCCGTCGCGAAGAAGGTGGGCAGTGCCCATCCTACAATTGTCATAAACTCGTTTCGGAACAGACGCTCAGCGCGGGCCGGCCGAAGGATTGGCCGCCTGCGCCAATGACTCGTACAGCGAGAGCAGGAACAGGTGGAAGGCATCGGCGATCCGAGGGGTGGCGTAGGTCCGGATCTCTTGCAGGGCGGGCTGGCCGTAGTCGATCAGTTTCTGACGCGAGTCCGTGACCGAGCCGATCGTGGCGCGCCCCTGGGCCTGATACTCGCCGAGCACGACCAGACAGCCCGCGTCGGCGATGTCCCGTTTCGGCTTCAGGTCACCGGCCACCGGAGAATCGCTGGGCCAGACCAGCTGCCGGGCGCTGTTGAAGAAGCTGGGCAGGGGAACCATCGGGCGAGGAGTGGTCGGGGTGCTGGCCGCCCGGGACGGCGTCGGGTTCGCCGTCCGTTCGCCGGGCGAGACCGAGACCGGGGAATTCACACGCTGAGACGGAGGGATTCGCCGCCCGACATCGTAAGAGGAGACGAATCCATTGTCGCGGACGCGGTTGAAATAGGCGTTGGGATTACCCGCGTAGGGACTATGCGAAATCGGCCCGCGTTGCGGGTTGGCGGCGTGGATCAGCGCCCGATCGTTCAGGAAGTTGCCGGGCTGGGGAACGTAGTTGAAGGCGCCGAAGCCCCATCCCCAATCGGCTCGGGTCGGGTTTGACCCGAGCGCCAGGACAGCCACCCCCAGGAGTATCGTGAGCCGTCCGGTACGCCGCCACTGATCCCAGATCATCGTCTGTCCCTCTGGATGCTTCACCATCTCGCGCGGGGCCGGGGGGCTGTTCAATCCGGCCGGGCCTTTGCGAGCGCGGACAGCCTCCGGTCATGAAAAGATGTACCATACGGCCAGGTCATCTGGCGATGGGTCAGAACCGATAAATCGCCGCGGCGCCGCTCTGGGTCGGCATCCGTTCGGAGGGGACGACCACGACCTCGCCTCCCTTGCTCAGAACGACCTCGGCGAGATCATCGAGCAGGTCATCGATTTCGGGGTGGGCGAGATGATCGAAATCGATCCCGCCGGTCGCGCGGTCGAGCGCGCCGGGGACGGATCGGTCCGCATCGACCAGAAGGGTCCCGACCTGGCCGGCCACCGCCGCGCGGGCCATGTCGGAGACGTCGCCCGACGCGAGCCGCTTGGACCTGGCTTCCTCGAAGTCGGCCACGAGCTTTGCCAGTCGTTCGAGGTAGTGCGGCAGGACCTTCTGCCAGGCCGCTTCACGAAGCCGGTCGGTCGAGAGCGACCATGGGTCCAGGTCGACACCGCTGGCCATCAAGAAGGGGTTGTGGCTAACCCGTCGGAAGACGTCGTGGTGCTCCGTCACCGCGGCCAGCATCAGCGGCAGCCCCGATGGCCGGGAATGGTGCTCCAGGACGGCGCGGTCAACCGCCCGGAAGAAACGTTCGGTGTCGCTGTCGATCTCGTCCTTCTTCGAGCCGTGTCCGTGGTGCGTTGCCCCGCCCCCTTGCGAGACGGTCGTCCGGTGGGATTCGGTCTGAACCTCGCCGGGAAGCTCGGCGATCGTCCGGGGGACGCCCGTGGCCAGGTCGACCTCGTCGAGGGCGTCCCGATTGCCTTCGTAGAGCCTGGCTTCCTGGCGGCTGAGACAGAGGACCTGGTAGCGGTCGGCCGACTGGAGGAACCGGAGCAGGGGCTTGGTGTGGAAGCTATCGGCGACCACGGCCAGCTCGGGGACGGTCCGCTGGAGCGGAATGACTCGAAACGTGTCGCGTGAGCCGAGCACCGCCAGGCCGTCGAGCGTGAAGTTCCAGAAGCTGGTATCGCCGGCCAGAGCCTGGAACGGCTCGATCAACCGCCGGACCTCGGTGTTGGGATGCTTCTGGCGGAGCGATGCCTCGGTCTCGTCCACCAGGTTGCGGAACCGGATGGGGTCCTGGTGATTGTCGGGATGATGCCGGTGTGTCGGCTGATAGATCGAGATGCACGGCGGCTCGTGAGTCGCCAGGATCTCGCGCAACTGGTCGGTCGTCAACGTCTTCATGAGGGGCCTCGGGAGCAAGGGACTGGATCGACCGGGCGGGGTCGGAGCCGAATCAGGAACACGGTCACGATCACGATCAGAGGGTCTGGTCGCCCCCGTACGAGGTGCGTCCCTTGGGGTCGTTCAGCCGCTCGAGGGTGCTGTCGAGGAGCCGTTCCAGCTTCTCCGCCGCCCCGTCGATGGCCTCGTCCAGGGTAGGGGCCTGATGGCTCACGATGATCGGCTGGTGGCCCGCGAGCCGGGCCTCCATCAGGCATCGCTTGTCATCGCCGATGGCCTTGGGGCCGTTCACGTCGTTGAGGTGGACCTCCACCCGGGTGATTCGGTCACCGAACCGCCCGAGGCTCGCGTCGACCCCGGCCTCGACCCGGCGGAGCAAAGATTCATCGGCCTTGATGTGATTGTCGGTGCGGACCTGGACTTGCATCGGTGCGACCCCTGGAGAGATGGGACTTCGACCTTGCGCGATGGATGACACGTCCGGAATCCGCACCAGTTTATCAGAAAGGCGCCCGCCAAAGCACGGGCTATCAGTCCGGACGGCATGCCTTTCTTCTTCGTTCTCGCTATCTTCTGCGTCTCCGCGCATGCGCCCTGCCGGTCTGGGACCGCAAGCGGACCTGCTGGTATCTGACGCATGTGCCCGAAAGCTGCCCCCGGCATGGGCATTGCTTTGTGGAAACAGCGTGCGAGGCGGCAAATGGCGAGATCCGGTCTCCTCATTTGCCATGGGTCTTGTTAAAACCTGAACCATCAAGGCTTTGCGAAAAGCACATCGGGTCGGAAAGCCCTCGGTTCGGGAAGCGGACCGCCTCAGGTCTTCCGCTCAATTGCCCTCTATTTCGACAGGGTCGCCCATGAAACGTGCAACGCCCGTGCCGTTCGTTTTGCTGGTCGTGCTGGCGCTGGCCGCCTTGTTCGTCAAGATCCCCCACCCGTCGGTCCCGACGGGCGAGGCGATCAATTCCGGGGACGTGGCGTGGATGCTGACCGCGGCGGCCCTGGTCCTGCTGATGACGCCGGGGTTGTCGTTCTTTTACGGCGGAATGGTGGGTTTCAAGAACGTTGTTTCGACCATGCTCCAGAGCGTCGTCGCGCTGGGGGTGATCAGCCTGTTGTGGGTCCTGGTTGGCTTCAGTCTCGCGTTTGGTGACAGCTTCGGGGGGGTGATCGGCGATCCCCGGACGTTCTTCATGTTCGACGGTGTGGGCGAGGCGACTCATCCCACCCTGTCGGCGACGATCCCGCTGATGGTCTTCGCGCTGTTTCAGTTGAAGTTCGCAATCATCACGCCGGCTCTGATCACAGGGTCGTTCGCCGAGCGGGTCCGGTTCTCGTCGTACCTGCTGTTCATGGTCCTGTTCAGCCTGTTCATCTACTGTCCGCTGGCGCACTGGACGTGGCATCCGGAAGGGTTCCTGCACAAGTGGGGTGTGCTCGACTTCGCGGGCGGTACTGTTGTCCATATGTCGGCGGGACTGGCGGCGCTGGCCGGGGCGATTGTGCTGGGTCGGAGGAAGAGTCATATCGCCCAGGAGGCCCACGTGCCGGCCAATATCCCGTTCGTGATGCTCGGGACGGGGATGCTCTGGTTCGGCTGGTTCGGGTTCAACGCGGGCTCGGCCCTGGCGGCCAATGGCACGGCGGCGATGGCCTTCGCGACCACCAACACGGCGTCGGCCGCCGCGATGCTGGGCTGGATGTTCTTCGACTGGCTCCGCGGGAACAAGCCCTCGGCGCTGGGGGCGTGCATCGGAGCGGTCGTCGGCCTGGTGGCGATCACCCCCGCGGCCGGATTCGTGAGCGTCCGCTCGAGCATCTGCATCGGGCTGGTCGCCAGCGTGATCAGCAACCTCGCCGTGCACTGGAAGACGAGGTCGACGCTCGACGACACGCTCGACGTCTTCCCCTGCCACGGGGTGGGCGGGATGGTGGGCATGATCTTCACCGGGATCTTCGCCAAGGACGTGGGCCTGGCCTCGGGACAGACCAGGACCTTCCTGTACCACCTGCTGGCCCTGGTCGTGGTGACCACGTTCGCGTTCGTCGGCTCGCTCATCCTGTACAAGATCACCGACCTGATCATTCCGCTCCGGGTCACCGAGGAACAGGAGGAGATGGGCCTCGACCTCTCGCAGCACGGCGAGACGGCCCTGGGCGCCGACCTGCTCGGCGGCACTGGCGGCGGCCAGGCGAAGGCCGAGACCTTGATCGCCGGCGGAGCCTGACCCTGACCCGCGAGCTCGACGCCGGAAGCCGGACGAAGGGGCGTTCTCATGCTCGGGTCATGAGAACGCCCCCGTTCGCGACGATCAGGGAGAACATCGCCCGATCGTTTTTGGTCGATTTCTAGTTGATTCTTTATGAATCAACATATGATTCTGAAATGCGATTTGTTAGAGCGTTGGGTATCCGAGGAACGTCGAGGCGGGGAGGAAGACGCCCCCGTCGGGGCGGCGGGCGACGTAGTAGGGGACGCCGTGCGTGGCGACCTCGTGGGCGCCGGCGAACCACTGGCGGAAGCCGAGGTAGCCGTCCCAGTCGCTCTCGCCGGCCGGGATGTTCTCGAAAAAGCCGGGGCTGAGCAACCCGACCTTCGCCCTGGCGATCACGATCGGAGACCCCTTGGCATCGGCCACCGAGAGCTCCCACTCCAGGTGGCGGATCTGGCCGCGGCGCTCTTCCTTGGTCCGTGTGTTGCGGATCCGGTATTCGCGACCGGTCGCGAGCTCCTTGAAGCTGGCCACGACCTTGACCGGCTGGTTGGCGGCGACCTCGGCCCCGACGGCCTGGAGCCGCTCGGTCAGCGCCTCGGTCAGCTCGCGGCGCCATCGGTCGGCATCGCGGGCGGGGCTGCCGACGATCTGGATGCTCACCTTTGATCCCGCACGGAGCAGGGCCGTGGTTCTGGGGTCGGCGAATGCCGCCTCGGCGCGGGTGACTTTCTTCTCGGGGACCTCGATCGTCTGGAGCACGCCCTTATCGATGATCCCCTCGGCGGCGACATAGCTGTGCCGTCCGCTCGACCCGCCCTGGGGGTGGACGCCCCCGAAGTAGGAGCAGACGACCCGCTTACCTTCCAGGTCGTAAAGCGTCCGGCCGTCGAGCAGCACGTGGCGGGCAGTGCCGTACTGGAGCGAGCCGACCTTGAGGCTGGGCGACGGGCTCTCGCCAACAACCTTCCCCGTCCTGAGGTCCCAGCGCACGATCGTCCCGTCGAGCAGGGCGGCCAGCTCCTGGCCGCCGGGTTCGGGTTCAAACGCGGCGGCCTTCAACCCCAGGGAGTCGTCGTGGCCCGACGCGGTGGCGTCGCCCATGGTCTCGCCCGTTGCCGGGTTGAGGAGTCGCAGGACCCCGCTCCCGCTCCGGAGCACGGCCAGGATCTTGCGGTCGGGGCTGAGCACCGGTATTCCCCGCATCGACTGTCGGGCGACGTAGACCGCCGTGCACTCGGGGATTGACCAGAGGACCAGCGTCCCGGCCGGATTGACGGTGAGCACGCGCTTCGGGTCGAGGAAGTCGGCCCAGGCGACGGTCCGATCGTCACCTGACTCGTTCTCATAAGGCCGCCAGCCAGCGACGTGCGCGCCATCGGCGGCGGAGTGGACGTCAATCCGATCGGGCGCACCCGAGTGAGTCAGCAGCAAATGGCTCGCGCCGACGGTGATGGCGACCGGGGTCGAGACCGACGGTATCTCGAACCGGCCGAGCAGGCGGCCGGCGGCCAGATCGACGCGGTCGACCTGACGCGCCTGCGTGCTCGGCTTTCCCTTCGTGTTCGAAAGCCGCCCTCCCGGGCTGCTGACCACCAGCGCCACCTGGGTGTTGGGATCGGAAACAAGGACGGTCAGGACGTCGCCAGCCGGGACCTTGAGCGAGACCGCAGCCGGCCGGGTCGCTCCCGTCGCGGCCCTCGCCGCGGCGGCGGGGGCCGCGACGGGTGTCCAGGCGACCGGGCCCGCGGGCGACGCGACCTCCCGGGCCGGGGCGATCACGGCGGTCGTCAACGGCGGGAGCGTCGCGTCGATCGCGCTGCCGCCGCCCCGGGCGATCGACAGCGCGGTGGTGATCTTTTCCCGCGGGATCGACGCAAGCTGGAGCACCTGCCGGCCGTTCACTTCGGACAGGGCAATCATCCGGCCGAGATCCAGGAGCTTGCGCGGCCCGTGCTCCTTGTACTTGATCGGCGGGAACGGCAGCGACCAGGCGATCTGGCCGCTCTGCCGCTCGACGATGGTCGCGTCGTAAACCAGCCAGCCCGACTGGTCGGGGAGCCATTGCAGGGGCAGGTTGGTATTGGCGTGGGCCTTTCCGAATCCGTCTCCCCCCTCCGCCTGGAACTCGGAGAGGATCTTGCCGCTGGCGGCGTCCCAGGCCAACAGACGGGCGGTGCCCCCCACCCGGAACAGGCCGGCCAGGGCGTTGCCGTCGGGCGCGAACGCCAGGGCCTTGCACTCCCAACGGGTGTTGCCCTCCTTCTCGAACTCGTACGCGCCGGCCAGTCGCCCGGTCGTCAGGTCGTAGACCTGGAGCGTATCTTTCTGAGCGAGCGTCAGCGCCATGTACCGGCGACCGGGGCTGAGCGCGATCGAGTCGCGGACGAACGGGGCGGGGGTCTCGATCCGGGTGAGCCGCTTGCCGTTGACGATGTCCCAGACCTGGAAGGACCTGGCGTAGGACGTCCCGATGATGATCCGCTGGGCCCCGGGCCCGACGAAGTCGATGTAGTCCGGGATGTCCTTGCCGTCCTCGATCCTGGCGATTCGTTTGGCCTGGGCGATGTTCCAGACATCGGTGGTTCGCGGCACGGGGTTGGTGTGGACGGCCAGACACGCGCCGTCGGGGCTGAGGGCCATTGGCCTGGCCGCCTCGATCTTGCCCTTGAGCCTGCCGACCCTGGTCGCCGAGCGGAGGTCCCAGACCTCGCGGTACTGGTCGTCGTTATCGTTGCCGCCGAGGACGACGAACGGGCTCGGCGTGGTGGGATACAGGATGAACTCGCTGCCGTAGTAGTCGGGGACCGAGATCTTCAGCCGGGCGACGGCCGGGAAGACGACCGGCTCCGGCGCGGGGTCGGGCTGGACCTTCCAGGTGTTCGCGGTGGCCGCGGCCGAGGTATCGTCGCGCTGAAAGCCAGGGTCGGGCGGCCCCGGGTTTGATGGGACCGAGGCCGTGGACGAAGCCCCGCCGCCCCAGCCGGAATCGGGCGCCACCGGGGCGACGGCGCCGTCGGCCGGCGCCGGGTCGTTCCCCGCGACCCGCGGCCGGGCGTTGCGTGACGAGAGCAACCCGACGAGCAGCACCACCGCGACCAGCGCGGCCGCTCCCCCCCGCCCGCGAGCCAGACCCATGTGGGAATGCCCGGTGACGTGGCCGGCCGACGGCTCCGGGAAGAGGCCAGGAGCGGTTCGACCGCCCTGGAAGCGGGCGATGAGGATTCCTCGCCGAAGCCGTAGGGGTCGTGCTCGTCGGCCACGACCCGGCTCGAATCGGGCGCCTGAAGCCGGCCGGCACCAGCGGCCGGGATCGTCAGCGGCGTCCCGCACGCCTTGCATTTCACCCGCTTGCCGGCGAGCGATTCATCGACTTCGTAGCGCTTCCGGCACTGCCCGCACGCAAAGGCGATCGACATCTTGATTCGTCCCAGAGGGCTGTTGATGTGGGGTTCCCATTATCGGAACCCGTTCAAGCCTTGTCCATCTCCCGATCCCTTATCGTTGGTGGTGGCGCGGCAGACCTGCTTCGGGGAATCCGCTTAACTTGACCAAAGGATCTCAATAGAAAATACCACGACTCTCATTGCGACTTCTGCGAATTCTCGCCTATCATCGATCGGTTATCTCATTTCGTCCCCAGAATCGCTAATCAATCCGAGAGCTGACAGGGTCCGGCCCAGTACCGTAGGGCTGGGATCGTTGGGCGCGTTGAGTTCGCTTCCACGGGTTTCTGAAACCAGGGAGAGTTGTGCATGAAGTCATTATTTGCTATTAGGCGTGCGTTCACGTTGATCGAGCTGTTGGTCGTGATCGCGATCATTGCCGTGTTGATCGCGTTGCTTTTGCCGGCGGTCCAGGCCGCGCGCGAGGCGGCGCGGCGGGCGCAGTGCGTGAATAATCTGAAGCAGATCGGGCTCGCGCTGCACAACTATCATTCGACCCACGACGTGTTTCCGATGGGTGCCTCGCAATTCGCGCCGACCACCACCTTTCACTGGGATAACTGGAGTCCCCAGGCCATGATGCTGGGGAGCATGGAGCAGACGTCGCTGTACAACGCGATCAATTTCATGGTCGGCAATAATGTCGACCCCGGTTACTCCATGAATGTGACGGCGACCCGGACGTCGATCGCGTTTTTCATGTGCCCGTCCGACGCCAATTCGGGGAGTGTCACGACGGCGCTGCCCCGAGAGGGAGTCAACGTCAACTTCACGCTCGACAACAGCTATGCCGGCTCGGTCGGAACCACCACCCTGTCGCCCAATACGACGAACCCGACGGCCTCGAACAACTGGACGCAGGGATCAACCGGTCTGTTCTGGTATTACCGGTCGTACGGGGTCCGCGATATCACGGATGGCACGTCGAACACGATCGCCTTTTCCGAGGGCCTGGTGGGCGGTCCGACGGCGAGCCTGGGGTACAAGGGCACGGCGGTCGTGAGCGTGGGGGGGACCAGCGACCAGATGCTCGATGCCAGGCAGAACCTGGCCGCGATCACCGCGGGCCTGGCGACCTGCACCTCGAAATACCTGGCGGGATCGAACCTCAATAACCGGCGCGGGATCTTCTGGGAGGTCGGTACCAACGGGATCACGCTGTTCAATACCATCGTGACGCCGAACTCGAAGCAATACGGGTGGGGGGCTTGCCGGTCGACAGGGGGCGGCTGGCCTGATCAGGCGACGTATGCCAAGGCGTCGAGCAACCACCCCGGCGGCGTCAACGCGTTGATGGCCGACGGCAGCGTCAAGTTCCTCAAGGATTCGATCGCGCAGGTGACCTACTGGAGCCTCGGGACCAGGGCCGGCGGCGAGGTTGTCAGCGCCGACTCCTATTGAGTCGAGGCCCGACCCGTCGTGGTTCCCACCCCACGGCTTTCCTGGCGAGAGCCGTGGGGAGATTGATGGACCCCGGCCTGTCTTTCGAGCGGCAACGAGTCGGTGGTCGGCGTTGCCGCCGAGGGGGAACAAGGATCGTGTCGGCACCCAACCGCCCGCGGTTCGCCCACGCTCGGGAGCATCAGCGCCCAGCGCGCCGGGCACATAACGATTGTCGGAACTAATACAGTTGACGTAGGCCCGCCGGGACCGCACAATGGATCGGGTTGCGAAGGAACCCGCCTCGTTCTGATATTGCAAGAGATTCGCCCGCGGCTTCATCCGGCTCCGCTTGAATCGTTCGAGCGTGAAGGCTGGAAGCCGACGGTATCCGCCCATCCCGGTCCAGGCACGAGCATTCGTGGCGCTATGGATAACTCGCATCTGGCTTTGTGCAATCAGTGGCAGCCTGAGTTCGAGCGCCTGCTCGATACGGTCCGGGGAAGCGTCACCCACGGTCAGCTTGTGGATATCCGGGACTCGCTGCGCAACAAGGTGACCCCGGACCGGCCGCTGGTGATGCTATGTCCCCACGCCGACGACGGGGCGATCACGGCTGCTTGCCTGCTGCATGATTACGCGGTCCGGCAGGGGCTTCCCGTCATCGAGGTCCTGGTTTTTGCCGGCGAGCGGAACGTCGCGGCGCCCTGGCTCAACGACCAGAAGAAGGTCGCCGTGCGGGCCTCCGAGTTCCATCTCGAGTGCAAGGTTCTGGGCGCGGAGGCCGTTTGCTGGGACCTCGACGCCTACCGGACGGCCGGTTATCAGCCCTCGGCCACTGACATCGACAAGATCGTTGACTGGTTCAAACAGCGGAAGCCCGGCGCCCTGATCATCCCCCCGGCGACCGACGCCCACGTGGCGCACCGGATGACCCGCGCCCTGGCCGCCGTCGGCCTGGTCGGCGCGGGGCTCGACGACACGCTCATCCTGACCGGCTGGACCCCGTGGGGCCCGCTTCCCCAGCCCAATGCCTTCTTCTGCTACGACAGCGCCGCCGAGCGAACCAAGGAGTGGTCGATCCACTGCCACGCCTCGCAGGTTCTCCTGACCAACTACACCAAGTACTGCTCGCATCTGGGGCGGGCCTACGCCGCGCTCACTCGCGAATGGGCCGATGGTCATACGCTCTCCGGTCCTGGCCGAGGGCACCGCTCCGAGAACCGGTTCGTCGGGGTCGAGTTGTTCCAGATCGAGTCGTACGATCCGGCACAGAGCGCCGCCAACCCCAACGACGCCATCCAGATTGCCCTGGGAATCCTGAAAGGCCGGAAGTGCTCCGACATCAAGACCGTGGCCGCCGCCGCGGCCGTGATCTGAACGAATCCCGAAGTCTTTGTCTTTGAGTCCACCCTCCTCTTCTTCATGCCTTGCCTCCCGCTTCGAGAGCTGAGCGGGTGGGTGTGGAGTTCCTATTGACTGATGCTTTCCCCTCTCCGAACTTTCCAGCACGGTAACGCATCCGCCCTGGTCTTCGCCGATGCCGCGTCGGCCAGCCGGGCCGTCGCCGACCGGATGGCCGAGATCATCCGGTCCGCCGTCGCCGAGCGCGATCACGCGGTTCTCGGACTGGCGACCGGCTCGACCCCCAAGCTGGTCTATGCCCGCCTCATCGAGCTGAACCGGGCGCGAGAGCTCTCGTTCGCCCGCGTAAGCACCTATAACCTCGACGAGTATTACCCGATCAGCCCGAGCGATACCCGGAGCTACCGGGCTTACATGCACGAGCACCTGTTCCGGCACATCGACCTGCCCCCGAACCGGGCGCACGTGCTGGACGGAAGCGTTCCCGAGACGGCCATCGCCGCGCACGTCGACCAGTTCGAGCGCTGGATCGAGACTGATGGCGGGCTCGACGTCCAGCTTCTGGGCATCGGCCGCAACGGCCATATCGGTTTCAACGAGCCGAGCGACCTGCCGGTCTCCGAGGCCTTGAAGCTGCGGACCCGCCTGATCGAGCTGCATCCCGTGACTCGCGCCGACGCCGCCGCCGAGTTCGGCGGGATCGATCGTGTCATCCCTCGCGCCCTGACGATGGGCGTGGGCACCATCCTGTCGGCCCGCTCGATCATTGTCCTGGCCCTGGGCGCCAACAAGGCCGAAGCCGTCGCCGCCTCGCTCCACGGTCCGATCACCGCCCAGGTCCCCGGCTCGCTCTTGCAGACCGCGACGGCCCAGACACCCGGCCGCGTCACCTGGTTCCTCGACCGTCCGGCGGCTCAGGGGCTTGGTTTCGGCGAGATGGGCGGTGAGAAGGCGGTTGTGACAAACGGTCGCGGGTGATAGGCGGCTGAGGTTGTCCCGTTCGAGTTGGGCCAGCGACTCGGCGTGGTACAGAGCTTCGGGGGTCAGCCGGTCTACGGATGGGAGTTTTTCGATATCCATAAGCGTGAACTGTCGCGGTGGGGACGCCACTTGAGTTTGAATTGGCAGTCCGGAACCGATGGCCTGGCGCGGTCAATCTGTGTCTTCCAGTGCTCTGAAGCCGAGCCCGTGCAGCACCTCGATCTTTGCGTTTGGTTCGACGAGCTCGAGGTTCGCCGTCCGGATGGCAGCTTGGTCCCGCTGGAGGAGTTCGCGGCGGGAGGGCGACGGTGGTGGAACGCGTTCTACGCGGGCGACCAACGTAGCGAGGGTCACGGCATCTTCCCTGTCTAGCGATCGGTTGCCGCGGACCCACTTCGGATGTCAAACAGGATCGGCCCGGAGCGATCTGCCCGCATTGATGCCGAGCGTCTAGATTGCCCCGGGCCTATCCCGTTGATTCATATGTCGTTATTCACGCCCCCGCGCCGGGGCGGCCGATCACCTCGCGGGGCAGGTCGCGCTCGCGGCGGTGGGCGATGGCGTTGACGGCGTTGAGATAGGCTTCGGCCGAGGCTTCGATGATGTCGGTGGAGGCGGCGCGGCCACGGAAGGTCCGGTCGTCGCTCTCGACTTCGAGCTCGAGCGAGACCTCGCCCTGCGCGTCCTTGCCGGCGGTCACGCCCCGGACGCCGAATTCGCGAAGGTTGGCCCGCACTCCTGTGACCCGCTCGACCGCCTTGAAGATGGCGTCGACCGGCCCGTCGCCGATCGCCGCGTCCTGCACGATCACCCCGTCGGGACGTCGGATGCTCACCGTCGCCGTGGGCAGCACGCTCGAACCCGCGCTCGTGTGCAAGCTGACCAGGGACCAGTGCGCCGGCACGTCCTGGATGTGCTTCTCGATCAGGACGGCGAGATCCTCGTCGTACACTTCCTTCTTCTTGTCGGCCAGATTCTTGAAGTCCTCGAACACGGTCTCGATCTGGGCGTCATTCAGCGTATACCCCAGCGCCACCACGCGCTCGCGCAAGGCGTGCCGGCCCGAGTGCTTGCCCAGCACGAGGTCGGTCTTGGAGACGCCGACTTCCTCGGGCCGCATGATCTCATAAGTCGACGGCTCCTTGAGCATGCCGTCCTGGTGGATACCCGCCTCGTGGGCAAACGCGTTGCGGCCCACGATCGCCTTGTTGCGCTGGACGGTCAGGCCCGTGACGGTGGCGACCATCCGGCTGACCGGGAAGAGCCGCTCGGTCTTGATGCCGGTCGTCAGGCCGTAATAGTCAAACCGGGTCTTCAGTGCCATGACGATCTCTTCGAGCGCCGCGTTCCCCGCGCGCTCGCCCAGGCCGTTGATCGTGCACTCGACCTGCCGGGCGCCGACCTCGCACGCGGCCAGGCTGTTGGCCACCGCCAGGCCGAGGTCGTTGTGGCAATGGACGCTGATCACCGCCTGGCCGATGTTCGGCACCCGCTCCTTGAGGGTGCGGATCACGCTGGCGTAATGGCTGGGCACCGCGTAGCCGACGGTGTCGGGAATGTTGACCGTCGTCGCGCCCGCCTCGATGGCGGCCTCGACCACCTCACACAGGAAGTCGATCTCGGTCCGCGCGGCGTCCTCGGGGCTGAACTCGATATCCGCGCACACCGCCTTGGCGCGCCGGACGCTGGCCACGGCGCGCTCGATGACCTGCTCACGGGTCATCTTCAGCTTATGTTCGCGATGGATCGCCGAGGTGGCCAGGAATACGTGGATTCGCGGCTTCTGGGCATACCGGAGCGCCTCCCACGCGCGATCGATGTCGCGATCATTACACCGTGCCAGGCCGCACACGGTGGCCCCGGTGATCTCGGTGGCGATCGCGCGGACGCTCTCGAAAATCCCCCTGCGACGCGATCGGGAACCCGGCCTCGATGATATCCACACCGAGCCCCGCCAGGCGCGAGCGACCTCGAGTTTCTCGCTGTAGTTCATGCTCGCGCCGGGCGACTGCTCACCGTCGCGGAGCGTCGTGTCAAAGATCCAGATCCGGTTGGAGGGCGTTTGCGTTTGAGGTTGCGTCGGATTTTGTGCGTCGGCCATGGCTGTGATCGACTCCCTATTTTGAGCGAAGGTGATGCTGGCCGCGATTCGTTGGATCAAAAAATAAAACGAGCGAAGCCCCGAGATCCAACCGCGGCGGGCGGGCGGGTCTCGGGGCTCCGTTTTGAACGTCATCGCATGAGGCGGTGAAACGAACCCTAAGACTCCTCCCGAGCTGTGGTAAGCTGACCAAGAAGCGTCTGAAGTCGAAGCTTCCGCATTGGTTTCACCACGATCGCGCTAGGTCGCATCCCGAATCTCCGGGCGCAGGTCCGCCTCACTTCCACGCTTCTCATCATACAGCCGATACCGGGCCGCGGTCAATGGCGGGGCGGCGTGTGGGTCGCGAGCCATTTCCCGTACCCCTCAATACTCAATATCGTGCCCGGCCGGGTTTCCGTACCCACATATCGACCATGCCCACCGCGCGCTTCGCCCACAAAACCGACACGGCCGAACCGGCTACCCATTCCGCCCCGCGCGTACCTTCCACCAGCCCCTCGCGGGAGAATGCCGTTCTCATCCCGCCCCACGATTGGCTTCGTTCGGCGCCGATCCGATCGCGCCGGCGAAACTCGCCAGGGCCGAGACCGACGCGGCCTCGGCTGAAATCGTCACTTTCGGCGCGATCGCGATTTTCGTCACGGACGCCACCTTCGCTTCTCTATACGTCATCGGCTTCAGCCGGCGCATTCGTGACAGCCGTCGTTGTCACACGGGACTCGTCCGGCTAAGTCCTCGACAACCGCTTGAAACGTCGCTTCCACACCCACATAATTGGTGAATTTGTCGGGACTATACGCCTGTCAGGGCGTGAAATACCATTGCCCGAAGAGCGGGATAATCAGATGTTTATGTAGGAACGCTGTAATGACCTCTGGCCTGTCGCTTGACGATCGCGTGAGACTCGAGTGACGCGACGCGCGGGCTTGCGATCGGAGTGGTTCTTTCCATTACGAATAATTAGTGTGCATTTATAAGGTTGCTCGCAATGCAAGCCTCCGAAACGAAGCTGCGCCAATTGATTGAAGGTACGAAGCAATACGTCGTTCCGCTATTTCAAAGGCCGTACAGCTGGTCCGAGAAGCAATGGAAGACGCTTTGGGTGGATGTTCAGGAGAAGGCACGTCACTCGGATGGCCGTCCGCATTTCTTTGGGTCGATAGTGACGACACCGGCGAAATCGGTACCGCAAGGTGTCGGCAAGTACCTTCTGGTCGACGGACAGCAACGCCTGACCACGGTCCAAGTCCTGCTTGCGGCCATACGCGACGTCGCCGATCTCCTGGGGGCAACACATCTTCGAGATCGAATTGCAGGCCAGTATCTCGCCAATATTTACGAAACGGATGACGAACGATTGAAGGTTCTCCCCACACAGGATGACCGCGACGCCTTCCGAGCCGTCATCTGGAGGGGACAAATTCCTCCGGGCAACCTTCGAAACTGCTACGAGTTCTTCCGAGCCCGACTCGCAAGATTGTCGGCTGACGAACTTGATTCCGTCCACCTCGCCTCAGTCGATCGCCTATCCCTGGTCAGCATTACGTGCGATGAGCAAGATAATCCCCACTTGATCTTCGAGAGCCTCAACGCCAAGGGCGAGAAGCTGACACCTGCTGACCTCATTCGCAATTTCCTGCTCATGCAGGTCCACGTCGGCGACCAGGAACGCCTCTTCAAGACCTATTGGCTCCCCATCCAGCAAGCCCTGAATGCCGACCTCACCGAATTCGTACGGCACTACCTCATGAAGGAAGGTAAGATCCTCCGCGAGGCCGAGGTTTATTTCGAGCTCAAGGACCAGCTTGCTAGTTCTTCCCCCGCGCAGGCCGAGGCGTTTCTGAGGGATCTGTACCGCCATGGCATGTTCTACGCGAAATTCGTCAATACCCAAGCGGAGCCCGATCCCCAGATCGCCGAACGGCTCGATCGTGTACGTCGCCTGAAGGTCACGGTGGCCTACCCGTTCCTCCTGCGGCTGTTCGATGCGTTCGCCAAGGGCCTACTTAACAAGGAGCAGCTTTTCGAGACCCTCGACCTCCTCGAATCCTTCGTGATCCGCCGGGCGGTCTGCAATGTCCCGACCAATCAACTTCGCCGCATTTTCCCTCCCGTCTTCGACGCCACGGGTGGTCCTGGCCCGACGTTTGTCGACGGTCTTCGCAGGCAACTCGGAGGGCATCGCTGCCCGGACGACAAGTCCTTCTTCAGCGCGCTCGCTACTGATCCCCTCTACGCGACCTCCGAGAAGAACACGCGGCTGCGATTAATTCTGGAACGCATCGAGCGATCGTTTGGTCACAAGGAGCCGGCCGACCTTTCCAGGGCCAGTATCGAGCATGTGCTACCCCAAACTCCCACTCAAGAATGGCTTGGCGAACTTGGGGACGGCGCAGCGGGCAAATGGGCGCAGGTCGTCCACACCCTGGGTAACCTGACTCTTTCTGCATACAATGCGGAGCTTTCCAATCAACCGTTCGCTGCCAAGCGAAAGGCACTTTTGGAAAGCCATTTCGTCCTGAATCAGTACTTCGAGGAGATCGAGCAGTGGACGGACGAGAGGATTCGAGAACGAGGAACAATCCTCGCTGAACGCGCCCTTCAAGTCTGGCCTGACGTCGGTCGAATCCCGGGGTCGCTCGAACGGGAGAAACAACCGGATCAACGGCCGAGCGCCATCCAATTCTGTGGCAATGAGCAGCCTTGTAAGAACTGGCGCGACGGTTTCATCAAGCTGGTTCGGTCGTTCGAGGAGTGCCATCCCGGGCTCATGGCTCGACTCGCTGCCGATCAGACGCTCTACGCGGTCGTCTCCAACAACCCGAGTCGTTTCGGAAGGTCGAAAACTCTAATCGGTGGTGTTTACGTAAACACACATGCGAGTGCTTCGCAGCTTCGAGATTGGTTAAGGAGAATCGCGGAGCGTGGCGGAATCGACGATCATAATTATGGATTCGTGACCAGCGATACAAGTTGGGATGGCGGAAAGGGGTTCAGTTAGAGATCGATAGACGTTGTCGTCAAACATTGCGATGCGGCAGGCCGCCGAGCTTATCTGTCAGGCGGCGTGATGGCTATGTCGTTCGGTGAGGCTGGTATCCCCCCGCCACGACTGCGACGATGCCGTGCGGGTTGTCGCGGCGGCCGGGCAAGGCTCTGTTTGGCCCTGCCTCTCATCGCCGCGACATGACATCCGAGGCTTCGAGCGGAGAGGCAAACGCGTTGAGTTGGCGCCTAACGTGCACGCTTCAGCCGACCCCGGCCACGGGACACGCTTTCTCTGATCTCGATGTGAAGCGGTCCGTTGCCGGGTCCGCTGAGCTTTCTCGTCAGGCGGCATTGTGAATCGTCGACATGGGGGGCGATTATGGATCTCGGTGTGGTGCATCCCGGAAGAGGGGGAACCCGGCTCATACGCTCGGCTACAGACGACGACATCATCGCCTCCTTGGTCGAAGGCATTCTCTATGCCGTCCTTGCCGAAGATCCTCATATTTATATCCAGTGTGCGGTGCGCGAGGAGAGACCGTATGGCTACTGGCTAACCTACCGCGATGGCTTTGACGGCGAGCTGCGTCATGCGCAGGACTCGGCGATCGGGTTGGACGGAGTCCTGTCGGCATTCCTCAAATATCGACGAGGGGACCCGTCCTGGAAATCCGACTTCTCGTGGATCATATTGGATGAGCCCGCCCACTAACGAACCGCTACGGCGGCACCGGCCCGTCGGGCGCCTTTTGGTAACATCGAACCGGTTCTCGGCGGGCCGGTCCGCTGAGCTTGGGCGTCAAGCGGTGGAGGCGGTCATGCGATCGTGGCGAGCCGCGGTACTCCATCTCGTGGTCCTGGCGATGTTTGGCTCCATGGTCGTCGCGGCTCCCCTTCCCCTGAACCTGGCCGCCTTCGTTGCCTGGGCCTTCGTCGTCCGGGCGTGGGCCACGCGGTGGTCGGCGCTCCGATCGCCACCCGAGAGGGAGCGGCGTTTTCGTCATCCAGTCGGCCGGCATGACCGCGATCGTGCTGGTTGCGGCATTCGCCCCGGTTAAAGTCGTGGATCGCCAGAAGTCACGGCGGATCACCTTGCCAAAGCAGGTGATGACACTGGCCGAACTGGCCGAACCGGTCGAACATGGTTGGCATCGGTTCTATCATTACGACGTAAGCGTTCCCGAAGGTCTGGCCGCTCGGACCGTCCATTTTCCAGCGAGGGAGTTGACGGTCGGCGAGTTCGTCTCCACCATCGAGGCCCAGACACCGCTTCGGCACAGGTTTGGTCATTGCGGGAACGGTTCCACCATCCTTTGGGGCGGCGACTGCTCCTTCGGGCTTCACTTTCGGGTGCCAGCCGGCTTCAGTCCGCCGCCTGACCCTCGCGCTTCACTTCAGCGGACCTGGCCCGCTTGGCAGTCTCGTGCTGGCTGATGTGGGTCTGGCCGGATATGCTGGTTGGAGGCGGGTCCTCGGCGCCGAATTCCAGGTCGAGCTTGCGACGCCACGGCTGCCCGGAGGAGACGACTTATGGATCGATCGAGTGAATCGGTCTTCGACCTGAGCCCCGCGGAGAAGCTGCAACTCGTCGAAGATCTCTGGGACGACCTGGCGGCGACCCCCGAGGATGTCCCGGTCCACGACTGGCAGCTCCGGGAGCTGGAACGGCGCAAAGCCAATCTCACGAACCATCCGGCATCCGGTCTATCCTGGGAAGACGTGAAGCGAAGGATTCGAAGCCGCCATGGCCGCTGAGCTGATCATCGCGCCCGAGGCGGCCGTGGATCTCAACGACGCGTATGCCTGGTATGAGGCCCAGAGGGTGGGGCGGGGTGAGGACTTCCTTGTCCGCGTCGACGCCTGCATCCAGGCGATTCTCAGGTTTCCCGAGATGCACGCATTGTTCCATGGCAACTACCGGCGCACCCTGGTGCGGAAGTTCCCCTACGCTGTCTTCTACGAGTATGCCAACGACACCGTGGCGGTGTATTGCGTTTTCCACACGTCCCAACATCCGGAGAAGTGGCGGCAGCGGCTGCCGTGAACCTGCTCATTGCCGCCCGAACCTCGCGCCGTGGCGGAACCGGCCGCGGGTCACGTGTTTTCTAATGTAAATATGTTGCGGTCCGAGGCCGGGTCCGCTGAGCTTCCTCGTCAGGCGGCATTGTGAATCGTCGTCATGGGGGGCGGTAATGGATCTCGGTGTGGTGCATCCCGGAAGAGGGGCGACCCGGCTCATACGCTCGGCTACGGGCGACGACATCATCCTGGAGCACTGGCGGATCGAGCGGTCTGGGCCTGGACGGGCTCGCGGGGTAGGATGAAGGGAAGTGGGTCCGCCTATGTCGAGCATGATAAGAGACCCGCTCGGGGAGGCACTCATGGATTTCCAGACTGTACTCACCGCGGTTCGGTCGTGGCCGACGGAGGAGTGACTCCGCCTTATCGAAGAGGTCTGGGACGATCTCTCCGAGGGGGACGGGCCAACCGAGTTGACCGAGGACTTGAAGGGTCTTCTCGACCGCCGCATCGAGGCGCTGGAGAAAGACCCTGATGCGGTCGTTCGCTGGGAGGTCGTGGAGGCCCGGGCGCTGGAGCGGTTCCGGAAATGAACCTCCCGGTCGTCCTGACGGCCGAGGCCGACTTCGACGCCGCGGCCGACTGGTATGAGGAGCAAGCCGGACTGGGTGAGAAATTTACCCTCCACATCCGCCAGGTGCTGGTTCGTATCGGGCTCATGCCGGAACTCCACGGGGCGCTTCACCAGGATATCCGGCGCGCCAAGGTTCAGAAGTTCCCATGCAATGTCTACTACCGAGTCCGGCCCGACCGGATCGAAGTGATCGCGGTGTTGCATGGCCGTCGTGATCCCTCGGCCTGGAAGGACCGGGTCTGACGAGGCAATGCGGCGGACCCGTTGAATCTGGGCGTCCGGCGGCTCGACTCGAGGCATCTCCTTCATGATGGGCAGCTTCGACATCGATGGAATGATGCTAACCATCATCACGCTTGATGTTATGATTGTGCTCTCGCTCGTTGCTCTCGGCTTCGCGGGCTTGAGCTTCGTCTCGTTCTTCAAGCAGGGCGCCGGCATCAAGCAAGGGAGGCGTCGCGCCATGGCGTCGATCTTCCTGAGCGTAGCCGCCTTGGCCTGGGTGGTCCTGGCGATCCTTGCCGGAGTCCGTCCACCCCCCGAATGGCCTGTGCCGTTGCTCTTGCCGGCATCCGCGCTCGCATCGGGAGCGGCCTGCATGGCGAGATGGATCAGGCGCAGGCGCATCGATCCGAATTCGGTTTGACCTCGATGGATGGGAGACCGCGCGGCCGGGCCTGTGGACGAGGGAGTGGCGCGCCAGCCGGCCACGCGAGCGGCTTGCTTGGACCTTTCGCGCCGCGGTCGCCCCGGCCCCGAACGTGTCGGCTGATTCGCGGTGCGGTCGATCTCGTGTTCCGGTAGAATCCAGACGTGACGGGCGAAGATCCACTCCTTCCGAACTCCGCCGGAATGGCAACGGGTGAGCCGATGGCGACAATCACCAAGACGGAACCCACGACGTTCGCGCCGGCAGTCACCGGGACGAGGTTACTCACCGCGGACGAGTTTCTGACGTTGCCCGACGCGGGCCGCTTCGAATTGGTTGATGGTCAACTGGTGGAGCGCACGGTGAGAGTTCTTTCGAGTCTGGTCGCATTCGAGCTGGGAGGCCGGATTCGCGAGCATTGCAAGGTCCATCTCCCTGCCTGGATCATCGGTTCTGACTGCGGCTGCCGGTGTTTCCCCGGCTCACCGAGCAAGGTCCGACGGCCAGATGTGGCAATGGTCCGCCGCGAGCGCCTGACGGCCGAGCAAATCGGGGAAGGCTTGCTCAAGATTGCTCCCGATCTCGTCGTCGAGGTCATCTCGCCGAACGACCTGGCCGAAGAGGTCGAAACCAAGGTCCAGGAATACCGCGTCGCGGGCGTCCGGCTGATCTGGGTGGTCGATCCCGCAACCCGCACCGCCTACATTACAAGAAGAGACGGGACGGGTCGCCCGGTCCCCGCCGATTGCGAGCTTGATGGCGAGGACGTCTTGCCGGGCTTCCGGTGTCGCCTGGCGGATCTCTTCGAGGGCTTGCCTCAGCCGTTGCCGGCGGCATCCGTGTCCAGCGAATGAAACCCGGAGATCTCACCCCACCGCGCGGCTTGCCAGGCAGGGTTCGAGCCGGGGGTCGAGGTCGTGGTCGAGGATCAGACGGGTGAGCAGTTCGGCGGTGATCGGTGCCAGGACGATTCCCTTGCGGCCGTGGCCGGTGGCGGCGAACAGGCCGTCCCAGCCGGGGATGGGGCCGAGGTAGGGAAGCTGATCGGGAGTGCCGGGGCGAAGACCTGCCCAGGTCGCGGCCATCGGCAAATCGCCCAGAGCGGGAGCAACGCGCCGGGCGCGGGCGACGATGTGGTGAATGCCCGCCAGCGTGACCCGGCTGTCGAACCCGACCCGTTCGAGTGTGGTGCCGACGATCAAGGGGCCGTGCGGCCGGGGGACGAGCACGAGCTCGCCGCACATGACCATGTGCTTGAAAAGCCGCGCCGGCGGATCGAACCGGAGCATCTGGCCTCGCCAGGGCTCAATCGGCAGGCGCAGGCCCGAAGCTTCGGCCAGGAGGCCCGACCACGCGCCCGCCGCCAGGATGACCGCTCCGGCGGAAATCTCGACCCCGCTTGCGGTTCGAACCCCGGTGCAGCGCCCCGCGACGCCGGTCAAGGCCGTGACGGTCGTGTCGGTCAGCACCCGCGTCCCCAGGTTGGCCGACGCCTGGACGAGCGCCGGTGTGAGCCGGGGATTATCCACCTGAGCGTCGGCCTCGGCGAGGATTCCGCCGCCGATCGGGCCGGTCAGAAGCGGTTCCAGCTCACGGACTTCCGCCGCGCTGAGGTGCGAGCCGCGAATCTCCTCGGCCGGTCCGGTTGCGAGCTCGGGCGGGAGATGAGGCGCTTCGGGATCGACCCAGACGTTGAGCACGCCGTCGCGGCGGAGCTGGATCGAGGCCCCTGTCGCCTGCTCGAGCGCGCCGGCCCAGGAGGGCCAGAGGTCCAGGCTCGCCTCGGACAGACCGGCCAGGGCCGGGGGCTCGTGCCCGCTGGCGAAGGGCGCGAGGATGCCTGCGGCGGCCCAGCTCGACCCACGGCCGATCCGGCCCCCCTCGACCAGCGTCACCGACAGACCGCGCTGCGCGATCGACCAGGCGAGGGCTCCGCCGATCACTCCGCCTCCCACGACCAGCACATCGGACCAACGACTCATGACGGCAGGGCTCCGGTGGTTTGGTGCTGTCAGCGATTAACTTAAGGGTAGGGGCCCGTTGGGGTCAAAGCCTATCGGGAAGTTCGGATCGGGGTTGACCGGCCGGGACCCGGGACGTATGACTATCGGCGCAAGCTCCGATCCGCTCGACTCCACTTCGCACTACCCCGGCTCCGGACACGGTTTGGTTCGGTCTGGTCTCGTTCGGATCGGGTCCGGCTCAACTCGATTGCGGGATTGTGTCGAAGAGAGCAAGAGGATCAAGGACGAAGGGCGTCCGGGATGGGGCGGTTCTTCGCCCGGCTCACTCCCGGACTGGACCCGATCGGGATGGGTACCGTGCCGCCCGAGCCCAGGGAAGGGAGAGGGACCAGACCCATGCGGCGCTGGGGCGTCATCGCCGGATGCGGGGTCGCGCTGCTGTTTGGTGGCGGCTGTGCCCTGGTTCGGCCTCATGGCGCGGGGGGCGAGCGGGCCCTCAACCGATCGCCGGCCCAGACGGCTCGGTGCCAGGAGTTGAGCGAGCTGGCCCAGGGTGCGATCGACCAGCGCGAATACCCACGCGCCGAGGCGATCCTGACCCAGCTTGTGGCCGAGGCGCCCCAGCAGGCCGAGGCGCAGCAGCGGCTGGGCCTGGTCTATCAGGCGGAGGGGCGGCTCGATATGGCCGAGGCCGCGTACCGCGAGGCCCTGAAGCTCGACCCCGAATACGTGGCCGCCCTGATCGGCCTGGGCGAGGTCGAGGCCCGGCTCGGCCGCCCCGACAACGCCCTCGGGCGGTTCGAGACCGCCATCGAGATCGACCCTCGGCAGCCCCACGCTCACCTGGCGATGGGAAAGACCCTTGAAGCGGTTGGCCGGACCGACGAGGCGCTCGCGGCCTACTTCCGCACCCTGGAGCTTGACCCCAACGATGAGCCGACAATCCTGCGGGTGGCGACCATCCAGCTTGCTCGTCAGCAGCCCGATCAGGCCCTAGCCCGGCTCGACCAGGCGCTCGAGCTGGTTCCCGACGACGCCGAGGCCCACTTTCAGCGCGGGCTGGCCCACCTCCGCGTGAACCACCCCGCCGCCGCGATCGCCGACTTGCGCCAGGCGTCGGGCCGCCTGCCCAACCGTGCGGACGTCTTCTATCAACTCGCCCTCGCCCTGGCCGCCGCCCACCAGCCCACCGACGCCCTCAAGGCCGCCGAGAACGCCCTGCGGCTCGCCCCCAATGACGCCGCAACCCGCGATCTGTCGCGTCGATTGAGGCGATGAGCTGCCCGCTCAGTCAATCGCCTCAGGGTGCGTTTTGCCCCACTGACCGTGCTTTCGCCTTCCGCCGCACTCCACTCCATGAGGTGGAAATACGCCATCAACGCGACGAACATCGCCCCCAGGGCCAGCGCACACTAACATACTAATGCGTTAATGACCTCCATCAGGAACTTCTCGCTCCAGCCGCAGCCGCGGCGCTTCATGATCAGGCTCATCCGCCGGTCGGGGTGCTGCTTGAGGATCGAGAGGGTGAAGCGGTACAGCCAGGTGATGTTCGCCCCCAGCACTCGTTCGCGAATCCGCGAGTCGTCCTCGCGAAAAGTCACATCCAGGGCCCAGTGGCACGCATTCTCCACCGACCAATGGCCTCGCACCGCCCGGGCGAACAGCTTCAAGTCCACCGGCAGGCTGCTCAGGTAGTAGCGGACCTCGATGCTCTCCCGCTCGCCCTCCTTCCGTCGCGACGTCACCACGCCGACCGACTTCAACCCCTTCCACTCGGCCCGGCCCGGCAGGCCCTCGGGGGCCGGCAGTTGCAGGTAGGTCCGCTGTTCCTCGCGGCCGTGGCCGCGATCGGTCGTGGTCAGTTCCTGGGCCGTCCCGAGGTCGCCGTCGAGTTGCTCGTCGATGTGCTTGATGACCGCCGTGTGCAACGACTCGTGATTCCGCTTCAGGGCCAGGACGTAGTCGGCCTTGCCGCCGATGATCTCCGCGGCGATCGCCTTCTGGGTGCCCATCGCGTCGATCGTGACGATGCCGCCGCGGATGTCGATCTTCTTCAGGAGTTCGGGGATCGCGGTGATCTCGTTGGACTTCTCGGCACAGACCTGCTGCCCCAGGGCCAGGCCGTACTCGCCGGCCCAGGCGGTGACGACGTGCAGGGGGCCGAGGTCCTCCTTCGCGTCATGGCTGCGGCGGGCCGTCTTGCCGTCGATGGCGATGATCGGGCGATCGACGCATGTCTCGGCCGTGGCCGCGTCACGAAGTCGCGTGATCCAGGCGTTGAAGGCGGCCTCAAAGGCGTCGGGTTTGATGATCATCAGCATGCGTCGGAAGACATCCTTGCCGGGGATGCCATTGGGCAGGTCGAGGAGGCCCATGAGGAACTCCTCCTTGTATCTGGCCCACCGGGCGATGGCCGTGGGCCCGGCGGCACCGGCGAGGACCGCCAGGACGGCGACGACCAGTATGCTGGGCAGCGGATGCCGTCGGTTGATGTGGGAGCGTGGATCCTCCAAGGTGGAGAAGGACTCTACGATCTCGTCCAGCTTGCTGCGGGCGCTCGCCATCGCCGACCTCCGGCCACCGGTGCTGTTTCACGACACGGTGGACGGTATATCAGGTAAGTGGAGTGGGCGCAAGGCCGCAAGGTTTACCAAATTGTTATAAAAGTGCGCGCTGGCCCTGACATCGCCCCGACCCAGGCGATCGTCCGGGGTTCATCAGCCAGCCAGAAGCCGCTGGGCCCGGCGATGCGGAGGCCGGGTCGGAGAAGGTGAAGGGTGGTCAGGGCGATCACGCTCTGGATTCCGCATACCAGCATCAGGACTTGCAGGGCCGGGTACGGCCGGAACCGGTCGCGATGCCCCCAAAGCCAGATGCCGAGCGCGTTGACGAGCACGAAGCCGAGCCCCCAGATGGCCGCAACCTCGGGAGCGTGAGACGCCAGCACGACCGTGCCGACGAGCATCCAGGCCGTGCCGCCGATCTGACCACCGAACCAGGCGCCCATGTTCCACTGGAAACAGCCCGAGGCGGGCAAGGGGGGGTTGGTCGCCATCGCTTTCTGTCCTCCTCGATCGATTCCCCTCGATTCAATGCCGCACGACCGTGTTACGTAGCGTGCCCAGGCCGTCGATCTCGACCTCGACGACGTCGCCGGGCTGAAGCCAGACCGGTGGCTTGCGGGCCATGCCGACGCCGGGGGGGGTTCCGGTGAAGATCAGGTCGCCGGGCTCGAGGGTGAAGATCTCGGAGAGATAGGCGATGATCTCGTCGACATGAAAGACCATCTGGCCGGTGTTCGAGTCCTGCATGGTCTTGCCGTTAAGCCGGAGCCGGATGCCGAGGTTGTGAGGGTCGGGCACCTCGTCGGTGGTGACGAGTGTGGGGCCGACCGGGGCGAAGGTGTCGAACGTCTTGCCTGCCATCCACTGCTTGCCCGGCTTGTTGAGCTGCCAGTCACGGGCCGAAACGTCGTGGCCGACGGCGTAGCCCGCGACGTGCTCCAGCGCCCGATCGCGCGGGATGTGCTTCCCCCCCGGCCGACCACGATGACGAGCTCGGCCTCGTAGTCTACCTCGTCGCTGACCGACGGCAGGACGATCTCGCCGAGATGGCCGATCAGGGTGGTGGGATACTTGCTGAAGAGGATCGGCTCCTTGGGGACCTCCGCGCCGCTCTCGGCGGCATGGTCGCGGTAGTTCAGCCCCAGGCAGACGATCTTTTGCGGGTCGTGTACCGGCGCCATCAGCCGCGCGGTCGGCCGGATCATGGCGAACGATCCCCCGCGGCAGCGCCTCCCACGCCCGACGCTGCCACTGATGCCCCAGACTCAGCAACTCCCGCACGGTTGCCGGCACCTCGGGATCGGCCGAGGTGACCTCGACGTACTCGCCCTGCCAGAACCCGCACGCCCTCGGCCCTTGCTCGGTCAACACAGTCACCCAGCGCACGTTTGCAATCTCCCTGGTCTGGCCTGGCCCGTCCGGCACCCGTCGGTGTCAATCCTGGCCGGCGGGCACTCACTCGACGCGCCTCCGGCTCCGATCGCCCCAGGCTACCGCGAACCCGCTCGCGGGGCTAGAGGTTGAAACACCCGGCTCACGCTTCCGAAGGACCACCGACGAGGAGCGTTTCGAATCTCGGCGTCAGCGATGTTCGTTGGTGTCAGGGGGTTTCCGCTAGCCAACCCAGCCGGTCGAGCGGGTCCCACGCCGCCTTGATCTGGTGGTGAGTGAACATCATTTTGCGGGGGTTCCAGCCATGGACCTTCTCCACGGCCTGATCAACCGCCTTGGCACCTTGACGATCAGCCACCCAGCACACCGTGGCCAGTAGCTCCATACCGTAAGGCGATTCGAAGCCCGCGATCAATCGGCTGACCCGGCTGAAGCGTTCCAGTGTCTCTGGTTAATCCTGGAGGATGGCTTGGCCCTCGGAACCGACCCCCTCGGCAACTCGCGGATAGGGCCAATGGTAGAGCCGTGTTATCGCATCTTTTGCAACCTCACGCCGCGCCTTGCTTGCGGGCGGAGGTGGGGGCGGGGCAGGAGGGAAGGCGGAGGGTGAAGGTGGTTCCCTGGCCGGGGCGGCTCTCGGCGCGGAGGCGGCCGTGGTGGGCTTCGACGATCTCGCGGCAGACGGAGAGCCCCAGGCCGGTCCCTCCCAGCCCCGCGTCGTCGGGTCCGCGCTTGGTGGTGAAGAAGGGTTCGAAGATCCGCCTCAGGTCTGCCGACGCGATTCCGACGCCGTGATCCGAAACGCTCAGCTCGGCCAGGTGCGCGGTGGGGTCCTCGGTCACCCGGAGTCGCAGAGGGCCCCCGCGCGGCATCGCCTGACGGGCGTTGATCAGCAGGTTCATGAGGACCTGCTGGATCTGCGCCGGATTGACCCGGGCGTGTGGGCGGCCTTCGGTCTGGAAGTCGAGCTGGACCCGGTGTTTGACCAGGTCCTTGCTCAGGAGCAGGACGACCTCTTCGCTCAGCCGGACCAGGTCGGTCGGCTCGCGCCGTACGGTGTTGGGCCGGGCCAATCCGAGCACCCCGCCAGTGATCGAGGCGGCCCGCTGCGCCCCAGCGAGGATTTTTTCGAAAGCCCGTTCGCGATACGACGGGTCGGGGTTCCGCAGGCCGAGCTTCGCATAGTTCAGAATCGGTGTCAGGGCATTGTTCAACTCGTGACAGATACCACCCGCCAGGACTCCCAGACTGCTGACCCGCTGAAGCGCAATCAACTGCCGGCGCAGGGCTTCGATCTCCCGGTCCTTGGCCTGGAGGTCACGGGCTTTGGCCCGAGCGTCGCCAGCGTCGCCGGCCCCCCCGGCGTCTCGTGCGTTGTCGAAGCCATTGCGTCCCCTCGCCTCGCCGCCCTGCTCACCACGAAAAGCTCACCAACACGCCTCGGTATTCCCTATCGGCCGACAGGCGTCGGCGGAATCAATCTCGTTAATCGATGAGGAGATAGGGATCAAGGATGAATTTCGTAGAGTGCGTCGTCGGCGGCAACCCTGACGCCCTGGCAAACTGGTGGGTAGGGGCTTCAAACAGAGGTGGTCAACGACGCGGCGGACGAGGGGTCCGTGCGACGATAGAGCCCGTGCTCGCGGATATATGCCTCGACCCCGCGAGGGACGAGGTACCGGATGCTTCGCCCCCCGGCGACGCGGCGCCGGAGGTCGTGCGAGGCGATCTCGATCAGGGGAGCGCGCACCCGGATCAGGGGCTGGGCCGCGGGCCCGAGATCGAGCCGCGGTTCCGAAGCGGTTCCGAATCCTGGCCGGTCGATCACCACGATTTGCGCCAGCTCGGCGATCCGGTCGGGCTGTCGCCACTGGGGCAGATCGATCAGGCTGTCGCCGCCGATCAGGAAGAAGAGCGAATCGACGGGCCGCTGTCGGCGAACCTCCTCCAGCGTATCGACGCTGTAATGCGGGCCGGGGCGTGCGGTCTCGATCTCCGAGACCTGGAACGACGGGTTGCCGGCCAGCGCGATCCGGGCCATCTCGAGCCGATGGGCCACCGGGGTCCGATCGCCCCGCTTGTGCGGCGGCGCCCGGCGACCACGAACCAGACCTCGTCGAGCCCGCACGCCTCGCGGCACGACTCGGCCAGGATCAGGTGCCCCAGGTGGATCGGGTCGAACGTTCCTCCGAACAGGCCCAGTCGCATCGCTTGACGTGTCCGCCCCTTCTGGCTGTTGGTTTCTTAGTGGACAGGCGTGCGGAAATCGGTTGAACTAGCGGAGCGAAGCCAGCGTTCTTCCGTTCCTTGTACCTGGTGGTTTGACGATAGACCCTGACCATGAATGCTGTCAACGGTCGAGACAGGTCGCCGCCCGGCTGGTTCGATGACGGCGAGCTCGCCGTGAGCGGCGACGTGTTCGCGGGGGTCGTCTTCAACCGGCCGGTCGACCAGGTCTTCACGTACCGGGTGCCGGCCGGCCTGGATGCGTCGGTCGAGCCGGGGCAGCGGGTCCGCGTCCCCTTGGGGCGGGGGAACCAGCCGGCCATCGGCTATTGCGTCCGGGTCGACCGGGCGCCGCCCGTGGGGGTCGAGCCGGACCGGATCAAGGACGTCATCGAGGCGCTCGACGACCCGCCGCTGGTCGATCCGTCGATGCTCGAATTGACCCAATGGATCGCCGGCTATTACGCCTGCTCGTGGGGCCAGGCGCTCGACGCCGCGGTCCCCGGCGGGGTCAAGAAGCACGCTGGGACCCGCGTCGGCACGTTTCTGTCCGTCGCCGAGGCCGAGGCGCTGAAGGCGGCACTGGCAGGAGACGCCGGAACGGCCGATTCCCGGGCGCCGCTCTCTCCCAAGCAGGCCGAGGCGCTGGAGATCCTCCGACGATCGGACGAGCCCCTCACGATCGCCGATCTCTGCCGGCTGGCGCGGTGCGGCACCGCCCCGATCGCCGCGCTCCGCAGCGCGGGTTCATTCAGACTGTGCGCAGGCGGTACCAGCCCCGGCCCGAGCTGTCGGTAACCGCCACAACAACTCCAACACCAGCAACATCGTTCCCGGTCGACACAGGTCCGAAGTCGAGCGTCCGACCGGACCTGACGGCCGAGCAATCCCAGGTGCTCGAAAGTCTTCGGCCGGCCCTGATCGGTGGGGACTTCGCGCCGTTCCTGATCCACGGCGTCACCGGCAGCGGCAAGACCGAGGTGTACCTGAGCGCCATCGAGCAGGTGGTGGCGCGGGGGCGGGAGGCGATCGTGCTGGTCCCCGAGATCAGCCTGACTCCGCAAACCATCCGCCGGTTCCGCCGCCGCTTCGATCGCGTGGCGGTGCTACACAGCCACCTGGCCGACGCCGAACGGCACCGACACTGGCAGAGCATCGCCGCGGGCGAGGTCGAGGTTGTCGTCGGCGCGCGCTCGGCCGTGTTCGCGCCGACGCGACGCCTGGGCCTGATCGTGATCGACGAGGAGCATGAAAGCTCGTTCAAGCAGGAGACGACGCCCCGGTACCACGCCCGCGACGTGGCGGTCAAGCGGGCGCAGCTCGAACGGGTGCCGGTCCTGCTCGGCTCGGCCACCCCGGCGCTGGAGACATGGCAGAACGCCGAGCGCGGGCGTTACGTCCGGCTCTCGCTCCATCAGCGGGTCGCCGAACGCCCCATGCCGCGAGTCGAGCTGATCGACCTGCGCACCGAGCGCCAGCCTCTGGGGGGCCTGAGCGAGCCGCTCCGCCAGGCGATGACACAGGCTCTCGACGATGGCGGCCAGGTGATCCTGCTGTTGAACCGCCGCGGGTTCCACACCTTCGTGATCTGCCCCAACCCGTCGTGCGGCCAGGTGTTGAAGTGCGACGCCTGCGATGTGGCGTTGACCTATCACAAGGAGCGGTCACGCTTGATCTGCCACGCCTGCGACGCCGAGCGTGCCCGGCCGCCGGCCTGCCCGAACTGCCGGGCGCCTCACCTCCACTACGGCGGTATCGGCACCGAGCGGCTCGAGCGCGAGGTGACGCTGGCGTTTCCGAACCGGGTGATCCGTCGGATGGACTCCGACACGATGCGCAGTCCCGGCAGCCACGAGCAGGTGCTCGCCGAGTTCCGTTCGGGGCAGGTCCAGATCCTGCTCGGCACCCAGATGATCGCCAAGGGGCTCGATTTTCCCAATGTGACCCTTGTCGGCGTCGTCACGCCGACACGGCGCTGCACCTCCCCGACTTCCGGGCCTCCGAGCGCACCTTTCAACTGGTGGCGCAGGTGGCGGGTCGAACCGGCCGGGGCGAGAAACCGGGCCGGGTTCTGGTGCAGACGTATAGCCCCGAACACCCGGCCATCTTCTGCGCCTCGCGACACGATTACACCGGCTTCGTCGCCGACGAGCTTCCCAGGCGGCTGGCATACGGGTTACCACCGTATGGCCGACTGGTGCGCCTGATCGCCCGCGGCGCCGGAGGAAAAAGCGGTCCGCGATTATCTCGAAGCCCTGGCCTCGGCGTTCCGGAGCGCCGAGCTTGAGGGGGTGAACGTGCTCGGCCCGGCGCCGGCGCCGGTCCTGAAGATCCGCAACCTCTACCGCTATCATCTCCGGCTTCGGGCCGACAGTCCGCGGCCGATCCAGGGCGCCTTGCGTGCGGTCTGTCCCGGGATGCCGCCCCCGAATGGTGTTGAACTGGCGGTGGATGTCGACCCGGTCAGCTTGCTCTGAGATACACCTCAGATTATCCATCGGACGGCCCGCCACGGACCTTGAGGATTTCGCCAAAAGTTCGGGTTTACACCAACCGGTGCTTGGTTTATTCTCCCGCCCGTTCGGTTCGGCTCATCGGATTGGATTGGACAGAGACCTCAGGGTTGTGCCTCCGACAAGATCAAGATGGCATGGAAGCCGGGTAGACGCGGCCTCATTTGTGTTCACCATCCCCCAACCCTTTTCATGTCGCAGCTCCCCTGGGAGTCGCGGCGATTCCGGCCGCCGTTCGCGTCGCCAATTGCAGGAAGTGGATGAGAGTTCCGTCGGAGAAGAAGTCAGGAATTCGAGAAGATCAATGACGGACGCGGGTCCGCTTCTCGGGACGTTGACGGTCTGGCATGGCAGTGCCGTGCGTTTGAGACTGGAGTCGACGCCTTTGCGGCCAGCCTTGGTTTGAAGGCTGGGCGGGCCGACGAGCGAGGTAGGCCCTCTACCAGGAAATGCCGCAATCGCTCGAACGCGACATTCAATTTCAGGAGGAAATGATGCGCAGCAGGAGTGGAATGTTGACCGGGCTGTCGAGTACGGTCCTGGTCCTCGGGCTGATCGCCCCGGCGATTACGGCCGATGCGAGCCCCGTTGTGAATTACAGCACGTCGGGCACGATCGACTCGACGGGGGTGACCGGGACTCCGGTCATCAACTTCAACAGCATTCTGAACAGCTCGTTCGAGTCGCCCTCGAGCCTGAGCCTGGGCGACTTCCAGGTCGCCGCGTTGCCCGATGGCCAGACGACGACGTACGCCAACACGCCGTTCCACATCACGTTCCTGGTCAACTCGGTCGACGGCAGCAAGCCCAACCCCAACGAGACGCCGATCCAGGTCAGCGGCGTGCTCAATGGCACGGTCACGGGCGGCAACCAGTCGCATGTGGTGGCGAACTTCGACCCGATCACGAAGTCGACCTTCCAGACCGGGTCGTACTCGAACAGCCTGAACATCACCGACAACCCGCTGTCGCTCGTTCCCTCGACGACCAACAGCGGCCAGACCTCGGCTCAGGCGTTCCTGACCTCGACCCCGACGACCACTCCGCCCCCCAGCGGCGGCGGCAGCCCCGGCGGCTCGACGACGGTCCCCGAGCCCACGTCGATCGCCCTGTTCCTGACCACCCTGGCCGGCCTGGGCGTTCACCGCGCCCGACGCGCCACCAAGGCCAACGTCTGAACCGACCGGGACGCAAACGTTAATTCTAGCTCTAACGTCAACGCCCCGCCCAAGCTCAAAAAATAACGAGCCGAGCCGAGCCCCTCGATTGAATCCGAGGGGCTTTTCTCGTTTCGAAATCGTAATACATCGAATCCATTGACGAAGACCCGTCAAGTTTGCGGTTCATCTGATGAAGACCCCACCTGTCGTTATCGTGGAGACGGCGGTGGCGATCGACGCGTCGACAGGATCGAGACGGATCGCTTCACCGCCCGGCACGGTTCGTTGATCCGTCGCAAGCGCAACAGGTGGGGGGATGGGGGATGTACGACGTGGCAGTGGTCGGGGGAGGGATCGCCGGCGTGTCGACGGCGTTGCGGCTCCAGGCGCGTGGACTGGCGACGGTTGTCCTCGAGGCTCACGGTCAGCCGGGAGGCTGCGCCGGGTTCTTCCGGCGCAAGGGTTTTTCCTTTGACGTGGGAGCCACCACGCTCGTCGATTTCGGCCCCGGCGGTGTGGGTGGCGAGTTGCTCGAAAGCGTTGGGATGCCGTCGATCAAGGGCGAGACGCTGACCGGCTACGTCGCCTGGCTGCCCGACCGCACCGTGACGCTCTACCGTGATCCGGCTCGCTGGTCCCGAGAGCGTCTCAACGCGCTCGGAGACACGCCGGCGCACCGGTCTCTCTGGCGACTTCTGGACCGGCTCGCGAACGTCTTCTGGCGCGTAGCCGGCGCGGGGTCAAACTTCCAATCCGTGGAGTCGCCGACGCGATCCGCGCGGCGCGATCGGTTGGTCCCGGCGAGCTGCCCCTGGTCCGCTACCTGGGCTGGACGATGGCCGACGCGCTGCGGGCCCACGGCCTGGAGCACGATCGGGCCCTGGTTGGCCTGCTGGCGATGCTCATCGAGGACACGGTCCATAGCTCGGTGGACGAGGCGCCGCTGATCAACGCCGCGCTCGGGATCACGATCCGGGGCGCTGGCCTGACCCGGGCGCGAGGCGGGATGCGCGGCTTCTGGCACGATTTGATCAGCCGCTATCGTCAGCTTGGCGGCGAATTGCGCGTCGGCTGTCCGGTTGAGCGGATCGATGGGCGTCGGGGAAACTATCGGGTCACGACGCGTCGTGGCCTTGTTGCGGCCGGTCAGGTGGTCGTCGCCGTCCCGTCCTCGCTGGCGGCTCGGCTCGGTCCTCAACGGATCGCCGAGGCCCTGGGACCGTATCTCCATCGTGATGCCGACGCGATGGGAGGAGCCGTGGTCGTGTTCCTCGGTGTTCCCGAGGACGAGGTCGTCGGTCGGGCGTTGACCCATCACCAGGTTCTGCATGACTACGACCAACCCCTGGGTGACGGCAACTTATAGAGGATTTGATCTCGCGGAGCCGAGATCAAATCCTTGGTTCAAGAAGCCCGCGACCAGCGCGTCAGCCGCTTGCTCTATGGGAAATGGTTCGGTGTGGGGAGGTGATCGTTGACTCAGCGGCGGCCGAGTGAGGTGTGGATTGGGGCGGCCGCATGCCGTGGCGGGGGGAGGGAGCCGGTCATCGAGAGGCAAACCATCGCCAGGGTGCGTCCTGGCTTGCCTTGCGATCCCCTCAAAGCATGGTCGGCGCGCACCCCAAGCCGGCTTCGACATCGTGAAGCTCTCGACCTGTGATCAGGTGTGCGGTGTGACTCGACCATGGCTAACTCGTGTCAAGGATCGCGACAGGCCGGGGCAGGAATGCGACCACCCGCATCGGCCCGCCGCACACGCCGCAGCGGATCCGCGGCGGCGTGGCTGTCTCCTCCAGGGCAGCACCCAGCAACCGAAACGTCAACCCATGGTGCAACGTGACCAGCCAGCGCACCACCTCGATCGACACCCCGCTGTTGGGGCTGAGGAAGCCGTAGTGACGCACCTTCGGGAACCCGCTCGGCAGGACGTGTTGCAGGAATCGGCGGAGGAATTCGAGCGCATCGACCGTCATCTTCCGCCAGCGGTTCGAGCCGCCGCGGCGATACGAGAAGGTCACCTTGCCCCCCTCGCACGCCTCGATCCTCCGGTCGCTGATGGCCACGCGAAAGACGTACGGGGCGAGGTACTTCAACGAGGCTTGGCCGTCACCGACGGCCTGGGAATGGACCACCCAATCCTGCCGCCACACCGCCGGATCGACCTCCCCGAGCACGCCGGCACGCCCAAGGGCGTCGCGGAACTTGGCGCGGAAGAGGATCGACAAGGCGCGCACGGGGACGAAGAAATCGGCTGCGCGAGGCGAGCCAGCGCGTGCCATCTTCGCTGATCCCGCCGCCCGGGACGACGTAATGAATGTGCGGATGATACTCGAGCGTGCGGCCCCAGGTATGCAGGACGCCGAAGAAGCCGCACCGCGGTGTGCCGACGTACGTGGGGTCGGCGGCCAGGGTCTTGATCGCGGCGCTGGACGCCTCGAACATCGCGGCGTAGGCGATCCGCTGGTGCCGGCGCACGACGGCACGCAGCCCGGCCGGGACGGTGAAGGTGAGCAGGAAATAGGGGCACGGCAGCAGGCGATCGATCTGGTCCTCGAGCCAGGCCTTGGCCTTGTCCTGCTGACAGGTGGGACAATGCCGGTTGCCGCAGGAGCGACCCATGGCGTGCGTCGTGCCGCACGAGGCGCACTCATAGATCACGGTCCCCAGCTGGCCCGTGCGGCAGGCGGTGATCGCGTCGAGCACTTTCTTGTGCTCCCCGGGCATCGCCGCGCCGAACCGCTCGAGGTAGGCCGGGCCATACCGCCGCAACACGTCGGCGACGGTCGGCATGGGTCTACTCGGACATCAGCGTATCGATCGTGGCCCGTGCTCGTTCCTGGCCGAGCGACGTCAGATGGAGATAGATCATCGTGGCCTGAAGGGAGCCATGGCCGAGATACTGCTGGATCAGTCGGAGGTTGATCCCGGCTTCGAGCAGATGGGTCGCGTAGCTGTGCCTGAGGGTATGAATCGTGACCTTCTTCTTGATGCCGAGCTCGCGGACCAATCGCTTCATGGCGCCATGGACACTGGAACGAGCCATCGGTTCGGTGGTGGAACCGGCTTGTTCGTGGTCGCGTCCGGTGGCCGGGAAGAGCCAGACGGGGTTTCGATGCGTGGCCCAGTACTGACGGAGCACGGCCAAGGTGCGTGGAGGCAAGGGGACGTAGCGGTCCTTTGCACCCTTGCCGCGATGGACGTGGACGACCATGCGGGCGCTGTCGATGTCGCCGACCTGGAGATTCAAGGCTTCCTGGAGCCGGAGGCCGAGCGAGTAAACGGTCCAGAAGAAGGCCTTGTTGTGGGGGGTGCGAACGGCGTCGATGAGGCGTCGGACCTCGTCGACGCTCAAGACGTCGGGCAAGGACTGGGGCCTGGGGATGCAGAGGGTCTTGAAGGTGGGCCAGTCGCGCGGGACGGTGTGGGTGAAGAAGAAGAGGATGCCGCTGGCGGTGATCTTGAGTGAACTGGGTGAGAGCTGGCGTTCGTTTTTGAGGTAGAGCAAGTACGCGCGGAATTCTTGCTCGGAGATCTGATCGGGGGCCTTGTGGAAGTGGGCGGCGAACTGCTTGACGACGCGGAGGTAAGCCTTCTGAGTTCCCTCAGCGAGGCCGGCGAGTTGGAGGTCTTGGTGCATGCGCTGACGAAGCAGGGTGGTCATGAGGGGAACCTTTCCAGACGAAGGGAAGGGGAAGTCGTCTGGAATCCACTTTGAGGCGATCACCGCGGTATGTCAGTGGAGGAGGGGCCGAAAGGAGACATGGCGACGCGAGGGAATCCTCGAGGAGCCGAGGTGAGAGGCCACGCACCATCCTGCCGCGAAGCGGCTTACTTGAACAACCTGTTTATTTCCGTCTCGGCACCTGGCGATACGGACAGTGCTCCGGCGAGCTTCCGCGCCGTGATGATCTCGACGCACTGCGAACTGGAGCCGTGGAAAGAACGGACGCCCAAGGTGTATCGGAAACGGAAAGGCGAGATCGGCGCGCGTCTCATCAGCTTGACCCGACGTGTCTATGCCGATCTGGGCCGGGGCGCCGTTGTCTGCGAGGTGGCCACTCCCAGGACCTACGAGCGGTTCACCAGGCGTCTCGAGGGCGCGGTGGGGGGCGTGCGGCAGACTCTCGCCAATACTAATCAGCACGCCATCCCGCACGATTTGGGCGTACCCGGCTATTGGCTGGTAGGAGACAGCACCTGGCCGGGCCTGGGGACCGTTGCCTGCTGCCTCAGCAGTCGCTTCGTCGCCGAGGGTGTGCTGGCCGGCGCAAGCCGACGCATCCCAGCTCGCCGCATCACTACCGCCCGCCCCCGAGGAACTGCCTATGCCGACCGCAACGTGCGCTAACGTCGAGATACCAGCCCTGGCGACGTTCGGTGGCGACTTCCTCGCGACAACGCGATATCAGCGTCGGCTCCCCTGGCGGCCATTTCTGAGAGTGAGTAGGGTATAATACTATGCAGTACCCAAAAGGCGCGCCCTATTCGCCGTCCGGTTCGTTTCTCCATCTTCATGGATCGCAGTAAGTTGAGCTGAATCGTACGGTTTGCCGGCGCTTTTGTTCCGTTCCGTTCGCCTGCTCTCCTCTGACCAGAGCCATCCGCCCGTCCCGACGGGCAGGAGTTGTCCGAACATGTCCACCGCGGGAAAAGTGCTGGTTGTTCTGGTTTTGCTGGTCGCCCCGATCTGGGTGATCCTGTTCTCGGGCGTCGCCGAGCTGAACAAGAGCGGCACCGCCCAGATTGACGCGAGCAAGAAGCAGATCGCCAACCTGGAAAATCAGGTTTCCAAGATCGAAAAGGATATCGCCAAGCTCAAGGACGATATCGCCCTGGAGCAAGAGAAGATGGCCGAGCAACTCGCGGTCATGCGGTCGCATCAGGCCGACCTCCAGCAGGCCCGCAGCTCGACCGCCGAGATCGCCGCGTCGGTGAAGTACCAGGTCGCGGCGATGCAGGAGGCCGCCAAGCGCGCCGAGGCCACCCGCGACCTCCGCGGCACCGAGAAGACCCAGGAGATCGCCGCCAAGGCCGCCGCCGAGGCCGAGGTCGAGAAGCTCAAGCAAGAGCACGCGACCCTCGCCGAGCAGCTCGACAAGCTGCGCAGCGACTTCAAGAACACCGTCGACACCAACCGCCGCAAGCTATTGGAGATGCGCGCCAAGCCGACCCGGTCGTCCTGACCGACGACAAACGTTTGGTCCCCGGCCCACTCCCCCGCGTTGACGTCCGTCCGATCGCCTGGCTAGCATGAATGAATCGAGAAGAGAACGATCGCGACGCGGGTTCGGGAGTGGAGGACCGTGACGTTGGTCTGGGACGGCTTGGCATCGGAGCAACAAACCGCGTCGGTGCTGGCGTCGCCGCGGATGGGGGGTTGGGTCGGGATCGCCGCCAACGCGACCTCTGGGCGAGGCGCGGGGCGCCGCTCGGTCATCCGGCTGGTTGATGCCCTGGCGATTCGTCGGATCGAGGCCCGGGTTGCCTGGACCCAGGACGAACGCGCCGGTCTGGTGGCTGACGCCTCGGCCGACCCACGCTGCCGTTGCCTGGTGGCGGCCGGCGGCGACGGCACCGTGGCCGCTCTGGTCAACGAGCACCCGGCCGTGCCGATCACGGTCCTGCCCACCGGCACCGAGAACCTCTTCGCCCGCCACTTTGGGCTCTGTCGGCGTCCCGAGCGCCTCGCCGCCACGATCGACGGCCACGGCGGCGCGTTGACCCGACTCGATCTAGGGCGGACCGACTCACGCCGGTTCACGCTCATGGCCGGCATCGGCTTCGACGCCGATGTTGTGACCCGCCATCACCTGGCCCGGGTCAGCCGGACCGGCGCTCCTCGACCAACCCATCGCGCCGCCTACGTGGAGCCCGTGCTCCGCGCCAGCTTCGCCTACCGCTTTCCGACCTTGACGGTCGCGGTGGCCGACTCCGACGATCGATCGGGGATGACCGAGATTCTGAGCGGCACGACGGTCTTCGTCTTCAACCTCCCGCGGTACGCGCTGGGCCTGCCGTTCGCGCCGTTGGCCCGGGGGGACGACGGCCTGCTCGATCTCGTCATTTTCCGCGACGCCGGGCCGCTCCAGGCCCTGTATTATCTTTGGTTGGTCGTCCGGGGAGTTCATCTCGACGCCCCCGGCGTGTACCACCGCCGAGTCCGCCGGGCGACCGTCTCGTCGACCGAGCCGGTGCCGGTCCAGCTCGACGGCGACCCCGGCGGCCATGTCGCCGACGGTCCCTGGGTCGTCGAGGTCCTCCCCTGCGCCCTGGATGTGCTGGTACCCCGCGCCTGATTTCCGTATCATGCACCGCAACGGAAGCTCGTCGTCTCGCCTTGCCTCGCCATGGATGGAAGGATGGATCGCATGGCCCCTCCGCCACCGAATCCCGTCGTGGTTGGCCCGGTCGCGGTCGGCCGCGGTTGTCCGCTGGCCTTGATCGCTGGCCCGTGCGTGATCGAGCCCAACGACCTGACGCTTTCGATCGCGCGTCGGCTGGTCGAGATCACCTCCGTGCTGGGAATCCCGCTGATCTTCAAGGCGTCTTTCGACAAGGCGAACCGGACCTCGAAGACGAGCTTTCGCGGGCCGGGGATGGACGACGGCCTGAAGGTGCTCGATCGAGTGAAGGCCGAGACCGGTCTGCCGGTGACGACCGACGTGCATGAATCGCACCAGGCCGCGCCGATCGCCGAGGTGGTGGACCTGCTCCAGATCCCCGCCTTCCTGGCGCGGCAGACCGACCTGCTCGAGGCGTCGGCGGCGACCGGCCGGGCGGTCAACGTCAAGAAGGGGCAGTTCATGGCCCCGTGGGACATGGCCAACGTTGTCGCCAAGGTCATGGGGGCGGGCGCGGTCGCGGTTGGCGAACGTGGGTCATTCCCGGGCGTGCTCCTGACCGAGCGGGGCACGACCTTCGGCTATGGCCGACTGGTCAACGACTTCCGCGCCGTGCCGCTCATGCAGGCGACCGGGGCCCCCGTCGTCTTCGACGCCACCCACTCGGTCCAGCTTCCCAGCGCCGGCGCGGGAGGAACCGTCACCGCGGGCGAGCGCGACATGATTCCGTATCTGGCCCGAGCGGCGGTCGCCGCCGGTTGCGACGCGCTGTTTCTCGAAGTCCATCCCCGGCCCGAGGAAGCGCTCTCCGACGGCCCCAACGCCATCCGGCTCGACGACCTGCCCGGGTTGCTCCAGATCTGTCTCCGCATCCGTCAGGCCATCTCCGTCGGCGATACCCCGCGTCCCCCGATTCCGACCGATCAGGCGACCTGAGCCTCTCGGATCGCGAACCCTTGCGCCCCACGCCACGTACAAGATCCAAAAAGCGCGAGGAGGGACCCCGATCAGGTCTCGCCGCGTCCGCTCTCGATTCGTAACAATAAGAGGCGAGGTTGCTGGTCCTTTCTCCTTCATTTGATTGACATCATTCATGCGAGACTCCATGATTTCAAGGCCATTCTCGCCCGGTTCCCCCGGCGCGGGGCGTGACGGATCAGGGAACGGGGCGCGCGCGAGTGAGGCGGGGCGGTGGTACGGCCGTCGGCTGAAACTGGGGGCAGGCGTGGCGTTGCTCGGTCTTGGCTTCAGTATCGTGCTGACCAGTTGCGATTACTCGGACCCCGACGCGGCGCGGGTAACGGCCTCGCCCGGCACCTACGAGCGTGGCTCGGGCCTGGGGCCGTCGGGGATCGGCGGCCCATCGACCGACGCCGGCATCATCCCGGCGGGGGACAAGGGGGCGATTCTGGACTCGGTGATCAAGCTGATCCAGACCGCCGCGCTGAAGCCCGGCGGTGATAACTTCGCGATCGCGACCAAGAACCTGAACCAGTACTTCAGCGACGCGGGCGCCTCGGACTACGAGTTGACCCCCGAGGCCCGCGCGTACTTGCTCGAGGTGATGCCCGCCGGCGCCGTCAAGGAACTGGAGAACCCGTCGTTCCGCATGCCGGACGCCCGACACCTGGAAGATTGCATGCTCTATTACGGCATCGCCAACCGGGTTGGCGGCGCCGGCGACGATCTGACGCGGGTCCGCCGGGTCTTCCGCTGGATCATCGATCAGATCCAGCTTGTGCCGGCCGGCTCGCTCGGCGCGCCGGGGCTGGGCCAGGCGCAGGCACGGCCGTACGACGTGCTGGTCCGGGGCATGGCGACCGAGTCCGAGGGGTTCTGGGCCGAGCGGGGCTGGCTCTTCATGGTGCTCTGCCGCCAGCTTGGCATCGATGTCGGCCTACTGACGTATACCCCCAAGGACGGCCCCGCCCCGATCGTCTGGACCTGCACCGCCTTGATCGAAGGCAAGCTCTATCTCTTTGACACCCGGATCGGACTGGAAGTCCCCGGCCCCGACGCGAGCCCGAGCACGGTGGCCACGCTCGACGACGCCCTGAACGACCCGAGCGTGCTCGATCGGCTCGACCTGCCGGGGCAGTCGCCCTACGGCACGACCCGCGCGGCGCTACTGGGTAGTTCGAGCAAGATCGGCGTCCTGCTTGACTCGAGCCCCGACTACCGGTCGCCCCGCATGGCGCTCTTGCAAAAGAACCTGGCCGGCCGGAACCGGACCATCCTCTACCGTGACCCGGCCGAGGAGCGTAACGGATTCGCTCGCGCCCTGGGCGATCGGGTCGGCAAGATCGGCTTCTGGGAGCTACCGGCGCAGGTCGAGACCCTCCTGTTCACCAGCGCCCAGTTTGTCCAGGCGACCCAGTTCGCCCTGGCGCTTTTTGATCCGAACCGCTACCCGCTGGTCTACGCCCGGATCAAGCAACTCCGGGGCGACATCGACGACGCGATCAACGACTACGTCGACATGCGGTTTGCCTACAACCCGACTTTGGTCGACAAGCGGACCCCGATGCCGCAGGAGATCCAGCAGGCGCACGACATCTACGCCACCTATTTTCTGGGCATGTGCCACCTTGAAGAGGGTCGGCCCGAGCGGGCGAGGTTCTTCTTCGAGGAGACGCTCAGGCTCTTACCAGCGCCCGGCCGGGGCCAACCCTATTACAACATGTTCCGGTGGGGCGCGGCGGCCAACCTCGGCCGGATCTGCGAGGCGAAGGGTGAGGTTCCGCTGGCGATCGCCTACTACACCCAGGTCGACCCGACCCCACAGCGGCACGGCAACCTCATTCGGGCCCGCGCCCTCCTCTGGCCCGACCCGATCGGAACACTCCCCCCCGATCTGCCCGACGCGCCGGTGCCCATGGCCCCTCCGGCCTTGATCGCCGCGCCGCCGGGTTAGCGGTTCGCGCAAAAATATACTTGATAATTTCTCGGATCCGAATTCGGTCGGACAAAGAAGGCGTCGATCGCCTCGTCGCGGGCCCTGGTCGCGATCGCGTCCCAGGTCCGGGCGTTGACGCTGTCCTTGATGAAATGAACCTGACCGAGCCGTTGTTGATTGCGATCCACAGTCAGCAGCTCGATGCGCGGGAATCCACGACGGTGCGTTGGATCGCTCCCCGAAGCTCCCGAAGGATCGGAGAATTCACGGAATAGCGATGGAACCCTGAGGTCTTGGCACGCCGGCCCTCCGGTCTCACGGTAACACCGCGGCTCCTCGCGGAACGGGCGCGGACGATTTCTGCCATGCGGAGAAGCCCTGTGGTAAACTACCGGGAACATCCGCCGGAGCAGGATCAAGTGTCCGGGGGCTGCCAGAGTCGCGTGCCGCGAGTCGCGACGGGATCATCGCTCAAGAGGATCGCGATGGGTGAAGGAAAACCTGGACCGCAGCCGCATGACCGCGAGCGCGAGGCTCAGGCCAGGCCCTCGAGACCGGCTTCCGTTGACGCGCCGGTTAACGGCGCGGCCGCGTTGAATCCGGGGCGCGCGGACCAGGGGAGCGGCCACGCGAATGGCCAGGACGCGCATGCCGGTTCCAGCGCGCAGGTCATCGAGACGGTGGTCAGCCCGTTCCATTGCCTGTACCAGGACGCGCTGGCGTTTCACACCCAGAGCCATCTCCGGCAGGCGCGTTCGGAGAGCGAGGCGAGCCGGCTGGCGCGCGCGTCGTTCTTACTCTACCTCGCGGCGGCCGAGGCGCTGGTGCATCAGGCGGCGGCGGAGATGGGGCGGCCGGAGCTCTCGGCGTTCTTGAACGACCCGGCCCGGCCGCTGCCTCTGGCCGACGTCTGGCGGCTTCTGCCCGCGATCGTCGCCGAGAGCGGCGTGTCGATCGGGCCGGGCGCCCACGATCCCGACCGTCCGCCCTGGCCCCAGTTCGCTGAGCTGCTCGCCTTGCGCTTGGCCTGGGCGTTCCCCGGCCCTCCCGAGTCCCGCCGCGCCTACTACCGCGCCCCGTGCCCCGGTGCTCCGTTCGAGCCCCTGGAGCCTCACCAGCTCCCTCGCGACCACGGCCGGGGCAGGCCGTCGGCCCTGGCCGCCGCCGATCTCGTCTTTCCCCTGACCGGCCTGCCGCGCGATCCTTACGCCTTGCGGCCTCGCCATCTCGACACCGCCCGCGGCGTCCTCGACGCCGCCATCGCCGCCCTTGATCGCCGCCTGGGCGGCGCCTTGACCCGCGACCAGCGGCACCGGCGCGAGCCGGTCCGCCCCATCGGGCCGACTGCGGGTTGACGGTCACGACGCCGGAGCCGAACGCGACCGCCGGTGCGAACTTCACGGCGAGTCCGGTAGGAAACCGATCCACATAATTAATAAAAATATTAAAAGTTATTAATTTGTTGCGACCGGTTTTGTATGAACGAATTTCTTAGTTTTTGCAGGAAAAGATGTGCTTGACCGCATCTTTAGAACTTGACCTGGGTAACCCTCTCGCAATATACTTAATACACGTAACCGTTCACGGCCTGGGATTGCCGATTGCGAGTGACGTCGCTACCTTAGGGCATGGCACCGACGCCTCCGCTCCCAGACGCGTTATGGAGAACGGCCTCGCCCGAGTTGCAGGCGGCGATCCTCCTGTTGGTGCAACACTACGAGCAACGGATCGCTGGTTTGGAGCAACAGGTCCAAGACCTGACGCAACAGGTCCAGGAGCTGAAATCGCGCGTCGACCAGAACTCCACCAATAGCTCCAAACCACCTTCGACCGACCCGATCGGCGTGAAGCGGAGGCCGCCCACGCCGCCCTCGAAGAAACGCCGGGGCGGACAGAAAGGCCATCCCCGACGGATGAGGGCGCTGGTGCCACCGGAGCGCGTCGCCTCGGTCACGGAATGCAAGCCGACGGCGTGTCGCCGTTGCGGGCACGCGCTGTCCGGCGAGGACTCCGAGCCGTTGCGGCATCAGGTCGCCGAGTTGCCGCCCATCGAGCCGGAGGTCCACGAGTACCGGCTGCATCGGCTCCTGTGCCCCCACTGCAGGACCACCACCCGCGGCGCGTTGCCCGACGGCGTGCCGCGCACGGCGTTCGGACCCCGGCTGCACGCGGTGCTCAGCGTACTCACCGGCGCGTACCGGCTGAGCAAGCGACAGGTCGCGCAGCTCGGCTCCGACCTTTTGGGCCTGACGATCTCCATCGGCATGATCGCCAAGCTGGAGCGGATCACGGCCGAGGTGCTCGAGCAACCGGTGGCGGAACTGGCCGAGGCGGTGAAGACGGCCGAGGCGGCGAACATCGACGAGACGGGCTGGCGAGAGAGTGGGTGCAAGGCCTGGCTGTGGGTCGTGGTGACCGGCCTGGGGATCGTCTTCCGCATCGTCCGCTCGCGGGCCGGTGCCGTCGCTGCGGAGTTGCTCGGTGAGGAACCAAAGCCGATCGTTATCAGCGACCGCTTCCCGGGGTACGAGTGGATCATGCTCCAGTCGCGACAGGTTTGCTGGGCCCATCTTCGTCGCGATTTCCAGGCGATGATCGACCGCGATCGGGGCGGCGCTGAAGTCGGACAACAGTTGCTCTGGCAGTCGAACAAGCTGTTCGAGTACTGGCACAAGGTCCGCGACGGCACCATCCGCCAATCGACTTTCCTCCAATACATGAGCTGGTTGCGCCCCATGGTCCGATCGAGCCTGGAGCGCGGGTCGGGGTGCGCTGCGCGAAGACGGCGGCGACTTGCGGCGAGTTGCTGCGCCTGTGGGATTGCCTGTGGACCTTCACGCGCGTCGCGGGCGTCGAGCCCACGAACAACGCGGCCGAGCGCGCGTTGCGGCACGCCGTGATCTGGCGTCGGATCAGCGGCGGGACCGACAGCGAGGCGGGCAGCCGGTTCGTGGAGTGGATGCTGTCGGTGGTGGCGACCTGCCGGCAGCAGAGGCGTTGCGTGCTGGAGTACCTGACGCGGTGTCATCAAGCCCATCGTCACGGCCAACACGTCCCCTCCCTATTATCGCCGGCCGCGCCTCTGACTCGCGCCGGGTGAGCAGATCCGCTCGCCCTCTCGACGGAGGCTCAACGTCGTGGGGCCACTTCCGCTGTGTCGTTCGGCAACATCGAATCAGCTGTAATCCTCCCGCGAGCAACGCATTTGTTGCCCTCGTACAGTTCGAACTCCCTGCCCTCACGAAGTGAGTCGTGCGGTGCCTGGTCTACGAGGAAATGAACGTCGGCAGTCCACCGTAAATCCGTGCTGAGTGGTTCACGCTTGACGATGACTAACGACCAGGACGCACCCGCCGGAGGCCAAGGATCGTCGATGAACCGCACTTCGGCGGCATATGCGGGAATTCCGACTCCGAGGGGGGGCTTGGAACGCCCGCCATCAGCCTTTGGAATCCACTCCACTACCGCACACTTCGTGACCATTTCGATTACTCCAAGGGACGTGGTTTGAGCGGCGGCAAGTCATCGTTATGGAGGTAACGCGCCGGGCCATGACCGTCGAGATTCGGACGTGTCGACAGGCTCGGAGCGTTGTTCGGGACGTCAACTTCGATGAGTCTATACTTCCCGTCCGGGAACAAGGGAGGTGTCTTGCCATTCCCGGTAGCATGAGCCTTCGCGCCCTCAAGGGAGTCGGCAAACCATTTTCCTTCGAGCGAGTTGGGGCCTTGCCGAAGTTGACCGGTCTTGAGTATGTCCTGATACTCCGCCTCACTTACTGCACGGTAGACGCGAGTGTAACCGTCGGGCACCGGCAACTCGTTCGGGCCGTGAACGCCTACAACAACACGGTCGCGTCGATCACGATTAACGCGTTTCTCTGTCCCTCGGACGGTAACACGCCCAACTCGATGGTGAACGTCTCTGGCGTCAACCGGCCGGTGGCGACATGCAACTACGCCAACAACATCGGCACCAGCGCCTCGTTCAATGGCGGCCGGTTCGACGGCCCCGCCTACATGATGGGCCAGCCGTACTCTGGACCAACCGTCACTCTCGCCTCGATCCAGGACGGGACATCGAACACCGCCATCTTCAGCGAGTGGGTCAAGGGCACCGGCACCAACAGGCCCGGCCTGGGGGAAGTCTACAAGGCCAGCATCTCGTATTCGACCAACCCGCCCTCGCCACAGTTGCTGGGTAGCTTGGGGTACTCAATGCAGATGGTCTCCAATACCTGCCAGATGTCGAAGTCGATGGAGCATTCCAACAAGGGATATTGCTACCTCGAGCACACCAACGGCTATGGCGGCGGTTACAGCCATCTCAACACGCCGAACAAAAATGCGTGTTTCTACTCAAACGAGGTTTATAACAGCAGCTACACCCTGGTTGGCGCCAGCTCGAACCATCCCGGAGGAGTGAACGTGGGCTTCCTCGACGGCTCGGTACGGTTCGTCAAGAACAGCGTCAGCTACCAGTCCTGGGGCTCGATCGCCACCATGGCCGGCGGCGAGGTGCTCGACGCCAATAGCTATTGATCCGCTTTGATCCGGGCCTTCGTTTCCGATCGCGGGGCAGGGGCCGGATGAGCCGTGTTCGCTCATCCGGTCCGGTCCCGCTCTCGACGGGTCGTGGCTCAGCGCCTCCTCGACCGCGGCGCACGACACGCCGGGGCCGGCGACCTGGTCGACCATCGCTTGCAGCTTGGTGAAATCGATCGGCTTGGTCATAAGGGCGGTGAATCCCACCTCGTGGCTTCGCAGGATGTCGTCTTCCATCCCGTAGCCGGTCCAGGGCGATCGCCGCCCCGGTCTCGTCTCGCCCGCCCGGCCTCCGACCTCGCGTTATGACTTTCTTGTAATTAATAATATTCACGTAATTAGATATCTGTAATAATTGTAATATTTAATGATATGATATTGCATGGATGTTGAGAGGCGATTTTTTGCCAGGCCGGGTTCAGGAAGCGGGCTCCGGGGAGACGCGGAGCGAGTATGAGCGGCTGATGGAACGAAGCTGAGGGGATCAAGCGGTGGTGCCGACTGAAGTCGGCACCACGGTCTCTCTTGGTGGAATTCTCAGGCACCTCACGGTGCGCTGGATTGCTTGCGCTTGTGAGGTTTTATTTTTTTTCTTTGGGTCCCTGGACAGTTGCCGAGAGTTTTTCCTCGGGCCTTTCGACGTAGTTCCATTCCTTGTCGGCGTTCCAGGGGCCGCGGGCGTCGGTGCCGATCCCCTTGTCGCCTTCGCCGTCATGCGAGAGGTCGTAGTAGGTGTTCAGGTCCTGGCCGGGACCGAGCTTGCCCTCGATCTTCTGGTCCAGGCTTTCCAGCGCGAGCATGAACATGCGTTGGTGCGAGAGCTCGCGGGTCATCAGGTAGGTGAGGGTTTCCTTGCAGCCGGGGTCGTCGGTCAAGTGGATCAATCGGTCGTAGGCGACCTTGGCCCCGGCCTCGGCCGAGATGTTGTGCTTCAGGTCGGCGACGATGTCGCCCGCCGATCGGATCCAGTCGCTGGTCCAGGCATTGCCGAGCGAGTCGACGAACTGGGGGCCCTTGCCCATCATCGAGAAAAGGGTGTCCTCGTAAGCCGTCTCGCGCTCGGCTCCTCGGAGGAGTTGTTCGATCATCAGGCCGACCATTTCGAGGTGGCCGATCTCCTCGGTCGCGATGTCAAGCAGCATGTCCCGGATCGCCGGCTTCTCGCAGGCGAAACTCTGGACGAAGTATTCGGTCATCGCGGTGAACTCGCCCGAGCGACCGCCGAACTGCTCGAGCAGCTTCTGGGCGAACTTCGGGTTGACCTCGCCGACCTTGACCGGGAACAGCGGCTTCTTACGGTGCGCGAACATGGTGGTGTCCTCTTATCGGATGCGGACGGGGCGGGACAGGCGGAATCCCTTCGATCGATCCGGAGAGGACCCTCACGCAAAGAGGGGGCCAACCGTGTTTGAAATTCGTGTCGGTGGAAGGTCAGAGGATCGGACGACGGTGAGGACGAGTGATGCGCTCAAGCGGCCCGGGTCTCCTGGTTCGAGGCGGGCAAGACGCTCGCCAGCAGGATGGCGATGGCCAGGAGGACGCTGAGGTAGTAGGTGAGGAACTCGGCGGGTATCGGTTCGTTGCTACCGCTCGCGTTGGTGAAGGGCAGGGCAGCGCTCGTGGTTGCGCCGACGCTTTGGGTGTTGCCCAGCAGATCGTCGATGACCCGCTGGAGCGATCGGTTGGGGTGACGAAACGGGCCGCGTCCGGCCTCGGCGCGGAGCAACAGACGCTGGACCCGGACGGCGGGATAGGACGCGCGGAGACGGTCGACCGCGGCGGCCACGCGGGGATGCCCCAGGGCCTGGCCGACCGTCGGAAACGAGGCGAGCCAGTGGTCGGGCCGTTGCGCGATCAGATGACGGCGAAACCGCTCGCCCAGCACCGCGCCCCCCAGTCCCCGGCTCCCTTCCGTCACGGTCAGCGTCAAGAGGGCATCCCGCATCGACAGCCGGCCTTCCTGATCCGCCTCCCAGGCCAGCCGCACCAGATCTTCCACGTCTTGTGCCGTCCTCATGACTTTGCTCTTTTCGACAGAATGCCAAATTTTGCGATCTTGCGCGGCTTCCGCCGTTTACCTTGTTCCCCCTCTTGATGTGTGTCGGCAATTGATGGCGGAATCTTGGGAGATTCGCGCCGCGATCTGGGATTCCGTGGGGCAAGTACGGGGGCTATGCTGTGGACCCGCGTGGTCTCTAACTTTGAGGTGCGGGCATTCTGAGTAAGGAGACTCGGTGATGCGCATCCTGATGGTCACATCGTTTCCGGTCCCGGGCGAATATGACGGGACGGCGATGCTCCCGATCAAGATCCTGCGTGCGCTCAAGAAGCGCGGTATCGACGTGGTGCTGGCGCACCTGAAGGCACGGCGGCCCTGGGGTGAGCCGGTCCACGGCGAGTTCGAGGGTGTGCCGTCGTGGACTCTGGCGCCGCGTTCGTGGGTCTCGGGCCTGCGCGATCGCGCGAGAGACGCCGTTCGACCTGGTGCATGCCCAGCATTACGGCGGCGCAACGCGGGCGTACTTCGCCTGCCGACGGTACGGCTGGCCGCTCGTTTACGAGGTCCACTCGCTCCTGGGCGACGAGGTCGAGCGCGACCGACTAGGGCGCGGCCTGGGCTTTCAGTTCTACACGCGGGTCGAGCGCAAGGTTTGCCGGCACGCCGCGGGGGTGATCGTTCTGGGTGAGCCGGTCAAGCGGGTGATGGTTGAGGAGAAAGGCGTGCCGGCCGACAGGGTCTCGGTGATCTATCCCGGGATCGACCTGGACGAGTACCGTCGGCCGGGCGACGAGGCCGCGGCCGAGATTGAAGGCATCGGGTCCGATACCCCGGTGGTGATGTACGTGGGGAGCATCGTGCATCCAAACCAGGGGGTGCCGATCCTGGTCGACGCCTTGCCGCGGGTCTTCCAGCAGGTTCCCGAGGCGGTCTGCGTGCTGGTGGGGGGGCCGGCGGAGGCGGCGTCGGCCTACCGCGATCGGCTCGGGGCCGATGCGTCGAAACTGATCGTGCTGGCGGGGCGGACCCCGGAGCAGGTGGTGGCCCTGACACGACGCGCGAGCGTGCTGGTCCACCCCCGGCTAGCTTGCCGTGAGAACTACTCGGTCCAGAGCAAGATCGCGGTTTACCTCGCCGCCGAGCGGCCGATCGTGGCGACCGACTTCGGCGATTACACCACACTGCTGGGCGCGACCGGCGCGGGGCTTCTGACCGAGGTCGCACCCGGGCCGTTGGCCCAGGGGATTGTCGACGTCCTGACCCGCCCCGCGCTGGCCAAGGGTCTGGCCGACGCCTGCCGCGACGTGGCCGAGGAGCACTTCGGCATGGACCGGAACATCGAGCGCTATCTCGATGTTTACGACCGTGCGCTGGGGGTCGCCGTGGGTTGAGTCCATGCCTCGGGCTTGCCGGGCTCGGAGAACGGTCCCTGGAACGGCCCAGGAGTCGTCGATGGCGTTGGAGCGGGGGGGACGGGCGCGGGCTGAGCCGGCGCCAGTCCCTGGTCCGGGATCGGGTGGGTGCTGAGCTCAAGACCGACGGCGCGCTCGAGCGAGGCGAGGGCCTTGCCAAGCTCGGCCGCGACCTGGGCGGCCTGGAGCTGGATCTGAAGGACCTCGCGCCAGGCGGTGATCAGGGTCACGTAGTCGACATTACCGGCGCGGTAGTCGCTCGTGGCGGCCTCGAGGGCCTGGAGGCTCTTGGGCAGGATGCTGTCGCGGAACAGGCCCAGGATGTCGTGCTGGGCGCGGACCTGGGTCATCAGGTCCTTGAGCGATCGAAAGGTGCTGTCGCGTTCGGCCTCGTAGAGCCGGGCGTCGGCGACGGCGCGGGCTTCGGCCTCGGCGACGCCGGCGGCCAGCTTCTTGTGGTAGACCGGCAGGTTGAAGCCGACGAAGAAGCCGACGTTCGGCATGCCGCCGGCGGTCCTGGGGGTCACGGCGTTGGTTTTTTCCATGTCCATGTAGGACAGTCCGACGGTGACGTTCGGGTAGTAGCGCTTGCGGGCGAGCTCGACGGCCCGCTCGTCGCGCGCCACGGCCGCGAGCCGGCCGCGTAGCTCGGGGCGGGCGGCGGAGGCCAGCCGGTAGAGCCGGTCGAGCGCGTCGGGCATCTCGTTGATCGGGCGAGGGGGGATGGTCCGCAGGTCGGTCTCGGGGCTGATATGAAGCTGCTGCGCCAGGTCGGCCCGGGCTTCGGCCAGTCCCTGGCGGACCTGGATCAGCTCGCGGTCGAGGTCGTTGACCACCACCTCGGCGCGGAGGACGTCCTGCTGGCCGGTGTTGCCGGTGGCGTACCGGGTCCTGGCGATCGTGATGAAGTCGACGGCGAGCTTTCGGTTCTCGCTCAGGATCGATTCGGCCTGCTCATTGAAGGCCAGGTCGAAATAGGCCCGCTTGACCGCGGCGACCGTGTCGAGCTCGGCGGCGCAGAGTTCAGCGAGCGCGACCTTGACGTCCTGCTCGGCCGCCGCCCCCCGGAGCCGGAGCGTGCCAAACCAGGGGAACTGCTGGGCGATCATCAGGTTGTAGGGGTTGTAACCCATCAACGAATACTGGGGCGCGACCGCGGGAATCGGGTAGATCGTGTTCGAGACGACCGGGTCGTCGAGCGCGGTGACCTGGGGTATCCGTTCGTGCAGCGCCTGAACATTATAACGAGCGGCCTGGACCATCCGGTTCTCGCACAGGGCGCGGCGAATATAGACATCGACCGGACGGGGGCCGATCAGTTCGGGGGGCGCGGGGGGCGGGTCGAGCGTCGACGCGTCGGGATCATCGGGGCGGACCGTCTCGGGGGGGCGGTGAGTAGCGTAATCCAGATCATCGACCAGCGCGACGTACTCCGGCCGCGGGGCGGGCTGAAGGTGGAGACAGCCAGCCGTGAGTCCCGAGACCATGAGCAAAAGCAGCAGGCTGGGCCAGCGTCGTGACATCAACGGACCTCCCGAGAGGGGCCGGCGTGCCGGCGTCGGGCGCGCATTTGGTCCGCGCACGTTCGACCCCGCCTAGCACGATACCGAATCGCTGAGCCCAATGGGTTTATCGGTGGTCCGAGGATGAGGCTTGTGTGGATTCTCGGGGATTTTCGGATTCGGGCGTCCTAGACCGCCGTGGCGCGTGCGGTTACGGAGGGGTCAAACATGACGCCCGCCAGCAGTTCGGCGACTGAACAAAGATGACTGTCCATGGCGCTGGCCGCGGCGTCGGTGGCACCGTCGCGGAGTGGGCGAACGATCGCCAGGTGCTGGTCGGGCATGTCGGCGGCGATCATCCAGCCGTCGTACTGATGCGACACATCACGCAACGCCCGGAAGAGTGTCAGATAGCGTTGGATCTCCGACGCCAGTCGGCGACTGCCGCACGCGCTGGAGATCAGGTTGTGAAGCCGCGAATCGATCTGCCGGCCGCTCTGGGCCCGCTTCGCGTTCAGCTTCGATTTGCGGAGCCGCTCGAGCTCATGTTCCATCTCGGCCAGAGAGGCGTCGTCGCCCCGTCCGCAGGCCAGACGGGTCGCCTCGACCTCGAGGATTCGGCGGATCTGACTGATCTCGCGGACCTCGCGGGGACCGAACGGCCGGACGACCGCACCTCGGTTCGGCAGCAGGTCGACGATCCCCAGGCTCTCCAACTCCACGAGCGACTCGCGGACCGGAGTCGGGCTGACCTCGAACATCTCGGCGAGCTTTTGCGTGACCAGCCGGCACCCCGAGGGAAACCGGCGCTGGAAGACCCCCGACAAGATCCGGGTTGTCACCTGCTGGCGAAGATGGCCGCGTGAGACCGCGTCGTTTAATTCGGATGCCATGACTCGATCACCTATCATTTCAAAGGGTCATGCACGCACGGATTGACGAAGGGATTTCTTGAATGTCGTCGTGTCCGCGCGTGCCGGACCCTACCATATTAAATCTTCAATCCCCGCCTTTCCACCAGTTGTCTACTAATTCTTTAAGTCGAGTGGCCCGTTCCGGCTCCTGGGCGGCGAGGTCATGGCTCTCGCTGGGGTCGGCGGTGATGTTGTAGAGTTCGACCGGGGCGCCCGGGGTGTTCTGGCTGGCCGGGACGATGAGCTTCCAGTCGCCGGCGACGACCCAGCGGTAGCGGAGGCTGGTGGCGGGGCGCTGGATGTCGACGGCGTTATGGGTGAAGATTTCGCCGAAGATGGCCTCGCGGCGGCTCAGCGCCGATTCGTCGAGGAGGTTAACGCCCGCCATCTCGGCCGTCGGCTTGAGTCCGGCGGCGGCGAGGATAGTGGGAGCCAGGTCGATCGAGCTCACCGGCCGGTCGGAGGTCGCGGGCCTGACCTTTCCCGGCCAGCGCACCATGATGGGGGTCCGCAGGCCGCCGTCGTACTGCGACTGCTTGGAGCGCGGGGCGTACCGGTCGGCGGCGGGGTCCTGAATCCAGCCGTTGTCGGCCAGATAGATCACCATGGTATCGGCGGTGAGGTTTCGGGCGTCGAGATGGCCGAGCAACTCGCCGCAGGTCTCGTCGAACCAGGTGCACATGGCCCAGTACTTGGCGACCTCGAGCGATGGGGCCTGGGCCTTGTACCGCTCCAGGAGCCGGGCAGGGGGGGTATGCGGCGAGTGGGGCATCATGGGGGCGTACCACAGGAAGAACGGCTTCTTGGCGTCGGCGGCCTCGTCGATGAAGTCGAGGACCGGCTTCATGGTCGTCCGGCCGATTTTCAGGCCATCGTCGCCGTGTCGGCCGCCGTGGTCGGGATCGCCGTGGCTCATACCGGCGGTGAAGCCGCCGTGCCGGAAGTTGCCGCCCCACCATTTCCCGGCCTGAAAGCTCATGTAGCCGCGCTCGGCGAGCAATCGCGGCAGGGTGGGCGCCCGGTCGAAATTGGCGATCATCTCCTGGCGCTGGGCCATGAACACGGGGTCGCGCGCCGCCGACGCCCCGGTCTTGCCGGCCGGCAGGGGTGGGTCGTTGCTCGTGACCTTGTGCTGGTGGGGATACAACCCGGTCAGGATCGACGCCAGGCTCGGCGAGCAGAGGCTCGACGGCACATACCCACGCCGGAAGGTCAGGCTCTCGGCCGCGAGCTTGTCGAGATGGGGCGTGCGAATCTGGGGATGGCCCATGAACGAGTAATCACTCCACGCGTGGTCGTCGCTGATGATCAGGACCACGTTCGGAGTCGAGCCAGAGCCCGAGCCCTGCGCCGCGGCACCGGCCGGGCCGGACCATACGAGTCCCGCAAACCCCCAGGATGTCAGAAATACGAGCCACCGTCGCGTCATCACCGGGAAATCCTCCGCAAGTTCGAAGCCGTCGGATCTCAGTTGAGTTGGATGCAACCAGGGACTCGGGCTCGGCTCGGACTCCCATCTTATTAGTAGGCGTCGGCCGAGACGACTTCGCCCCCTATCGTCGTGCTCAGCGCCCGCCAAATGGGGATGCTGATTGAATTCTTGAAGAACTTGACGCTGCCGTCGCACATCAGGGCGTTGACTCCGCCGGGATGGAAGCTGCGCGCGGCGTTGAACGCCGGCAGCTTATTGATGCATGGCGGATTGGTCGCGTAGGGATAGACGCAATAGGTCGGCACCTGATCGGGGATCGGCGAGTTGGGAGGGGTATAAGCCATGAACATCGTGCAGTTGTAATCGTCATTGTAGACCGCGCCGCGATGGTCGGCCGAGCTGCCGTTGGGCGCACAGGCGATGACCTCGGCGGCCATCAGGGTGTTACTCGTCCCGTCGGTGATATTGGCGATGCCGTATGCGATGTCAAGAGCAAACGGAGCGCCGATGAAGGTGACCGCTCCTCCGGGAGCCGGACCGGTGTAGGGATTCTCGGTTGCGATCCCCGCCTGGTCGTAGTGAGTGTTGCCCCAGTTGACCATGTAGTTGGCCAGGTGGAACTTGTACGCCGCGGCGTTGACCACGCCCGAGTTCGGGTCGGAGGGGCAGAGGAACCCCGCGATCTCGGTCGTCAGTGCCGTGTCGTTGGCATGGCTGGCGACGGAGTACGCGAGGCTGAAGTTGACCGTGTTGGCGACGACGCCCTGTTCGATGTAGGGGAGGATCGAGAAGGCCCAGGTCCGTCGATGGTTGGTCCCCGTCGTGTCGCCGGGATAGCCGGTGCTTCCCGTCGGCCGGTGGATTCCCTGGCGACCGATGGGAAACGATCCCATCGTATCGTGATAATTATGCATCGCGATCCCAAGCTGTTTCAGATTGTTCACGCACTGGGTGCGTCGCGCCGCCTCGCGGGCGGCCTGGACCGCGGGCAGGAGCAGGGCAATCAGCACGGCGATGATGGCGATGACGACCAGAAGCTCGATCAGCGTGAAGCCACGACGACGCATGGAGCAACTCTCCTTTAAACGAGGGAGGAAGAGCGGTGGTTTGGCCCAGAGGGTCCGCGAGAGAGTGAAGGCGGTCGCATTAATACGAAAGATGATCAGGGAGGGCCACCGGGTCCTCTGGACCAGGATTGAACCCCGAGTGTCGAAATCGATGTTATTTTTTATTGAATCGAAACGCAAGGAAAAATCCATCGCCAGTCCGAATTTCTTGGGAGAGCTTTTTTGGGCGGTTCTGGAAGCCATGGTGTCGTCGGTCTCGATGACGAGGCGGAATACGCCGGTAGGGAGTGATGGGGCGATTGTGGGGCCTTCCCCGGCCGTCTCCGACTTGACGCTGAGCAGGAAGAGGTTGATAATCAAAATAGTCCTGGGGTCAGGAACCATTCTCGCGCGAGAATGGACGGCGTTGGAGGCGAGGCGATCGTATGCCCTGGTATCGGCCGGCACAGCGACGGCATCTCCGTCGGATGCAACCCTGGGGGATCATCCCGTTGATCCTCGGGCTGATCCACGCGCCGCTCCCCGAGCCCGATTTCCACAACATCCGCCATCACGACGCGCCCGGCGAGGTCTGCGAGCACCACGATCACCTGCTTCGCTGGCATCCGGGTGCCGGGGCCGCCGAGGACGTCGCGGTCCTGCACTGGCACTGGGTCTTCGCTGGCTCCCAGCCGCTTGACGCGGCTCCGGAACAACCGCACCGCGGGCCCGCCCTGCACGCGCATGTCGTTGACTGGGAGGCGCCCCCCTGGGAGCACGGACCGCAGCTCTCAGCACCCGCCCGGGGAATCGTCACCAGCCAGCCCGATCGCTCCACGTCGCCAGCCCTGTCGATCGATCTGCTGGTTCCCGCCCCCGATCTCCTCGCGCTGGGGGCCCAATCGCGATCGCCCCGCGCCTTCTGCGCGACCTTCGCGCCTTGCGCACCTCTGGCCTGCCTGTTACAGCGCTGGCGCTGTTGAGCCTCCCCCCACCGCGTTGATTTCGACCTCGGCTCCGCCGTGCGCAATGAACGGCGCGGCCGATCATCATTCATTCCCGAACCATTACTTACGGAATTGAATCTTCGTCGAATCATTCACGGCGATCGCTCGATAACGAGCGGGGTCGCGAGTGAGGAGGGGCTCTTCGATGGCCATGGCAATCCTGGATCGCGGTCGCGCGCACTGGTGGTGGAAACCGCTCCTGATCTCGTGCGGCCTGGGGCTGTTGATGGCCCTGGTGCTGACCAACCTGCTCCACGATACCTTGTTTCACAGCCGGCCAATCGTGGCCGCGACACCGAAGGTTGATCAAGCGTCGAGCGCAACTGCGGAACCTGGGCCGGCCACGGCCGGGCCGACGGGTTCAACGGTGACGCTCCCCGAGGGCAAGTGGAAGTCGGCCCGGATCGCGATTGAGCCGGTCCGGCTCGAGACCGTTTCGGCCGAGCTGGGGGTGCCGGGTTTGATCGAGGCCAATACCGACCGACGCGTCGAGGTCCGCCCACTGCGCCGGCGGAATCGTCCGCGAGGTCAAGGTCGTCCTGGGGCAGACGGTGCGCCGCGGCGAGGTCCTGGCCGTGCTCGACAGCCCGGATGTCGGGACGGCGCGGCTGGCCTTGCGAAGCCGCCAGCGCGAGCTGGCGACGGCCCGGATCGAGGAGACCTGGAAGGACGAGGTTGCCCAGAACGTCGCGAGGCTGATTCCTGAGCTCCGCACCGGCGTCCCGGCGACCCAGATCGAGAAGCAGTACGCCGATCGGCCGCTGGGGTCGAACCGCGCCCTGTTGCTCCAGGCTTATGCCGAGTTCGAGATCGCCGCGCACGATGCCGAGAAGACGACCGGACTGCACCGCGACAAGATCGTCGGCGAGCATCCGTTGAATATTGCCCTGCACACCCTCGAAGGGGCGCGGGCCAAGTTCGAGGCAGCGCTCGAGCAGGTCCGGTTCGATGCCAACCAGCAGAAACTGGTCGCCGACCAGCAGGTCAAAAGTGCCGAGGCCGCTGTGATCGACGCCGCGCAACGGCTTCGGATCATGGGGGTCGAGGAGAACGTCATCGCTCTGTTGGCCCATCCCGGCACCCCTCCGACCGCCGGCTCGTCAAGCCACGCCGACATCGATGACGCCAGTGCCGACATCACCAACTACACGATCGTCGCCCCGTTCGACGGCACGATCATCGCGAAGTTCGGGAATGCCGTGCCCAGCCAGAAGGCCGACATGAACGACGTGCTCTTCACCCTCGCCGACCTGACGAGCGTCTGGGTGGTGGCCAACGTCTATGAGTCGGACTTCGCGTTCCTCCAGGCCCTCAAGCTTGGCGGGACGGTTCACCTGACCGCCACGGCCTATCCTGCCAGGACGTTCGAGGCCAAGATCATCTCGATCGGCGCCATGGTCGACGCGACCACCCGGACCGTGCCGATCGTCGCCGAGATGGCGAACCTCGACGGCCTGTTCAAGCTCGGCATGTTCGCGCGGATCGCGATCGATCGGGCCGAGACCGAGCAACTGCTGACCGTTCCGACCTCGTCGATCGTCGAGATCGAGGGGCGCAAGGGCGTCTTCCTTCCCCGAGGTTCGAACAAGGAAGGATATGTCTTCTCGTTCCATCCCGTCAAGCTCGGCCGCGAGGCGCTGCGACCGCCAGGTCGTTGTTTCCGGACTCGGCAAGGACGAGCAGGTCGTCACCAACGGAGCGTTCATCCTCAAGAGCGAGCTGATTCTTCAGAACGAGCCCGAGGAAGACTGAGCTTCATTTCGAGACCGAGGACCTGACACCAATGCTCAACGCCATCATCGAAGGCGCGTTGAAGAACCGATTCCTGGTGATCGTGGGAACGTTCCTGGTGGCGGTGCTGGGAACTTATTCCGCGTACCATCTGCCGATCGACGCGGTTCCCGATCTGACCAACGTGCAGGTCCAGGTGATCACCGAGGCCCCCGCGCTGAGTCCGCTGGAGGTCGAGACCCTGCTCTCGTTCCCGGTCGAGGGGGCGATGAGCGGCCTGCCGAGCGTGGAACAGATCCGCTCGATCTCCAAGTTCGGGATCTCGGTCGTGACGATTGTCTTCCGCGAGGGGACCGATATCTACCGGGCGCGACAGCTCGTGGGCGAACGGCTTGGCCGGGCCGCCGCGGCGATCCCGAATGGCTACGGCACGCCCGGCCTGGGACCGATCACCACGGCGCTGGGCGAGGTCTTCCAGTTCCAGGTCAAGGCATCGCCGTCATCTGGCATCACGCCGATGGAACTCCGCACCCTGCTCGACTGGTTCATCGCGTACCAGCTTCGCGGCGTCCCCGGCGTTACCGAGATCAACTCGCACGGTGGCGAGCTCAAGACGTTCCAGGTCGAGCTCGATCCCGACAAGCTCGGGACATATCGCCTGTCAATGACGGATGTCTTCAACGCCTTGCGATCGAATAATGCCAACGTCGGCGGCGGCTATCTGGTCCATGAGGGCGAGGCCCGCTACATCCGGGGCGAGAGCCAGACCCACTCGGCCGCCGATATCGCGGCGATCGTCATCGACGAGCGAAACGGCGTGCCCGTGACGATCGGCGACGTCGCGCGAGTCCATCCCGCCCCGATGATCCGCGCGGGGCTGGTCACCCGCGACGGCCAGGGCGAGATCGTCACCGGACTGGTCATGATGCTCATCGGCGAGAATTCGCGCCAGGTCGTCGGCCGGGTCAAGGAGGAGATCGCGCGGCTACAGAAAAGCCTTCCGCCCGGTGTGACCATCGAGCCACTTTACGACCGATCGCACCTGATCAACCAGACGCTGCACACGGTTGTCTTCAACCTCCTCGAAGGTGGAGCGCTCGTCGTCATCGTGCTCCTGGTGCTGCTGGGCAACATTCGCGGCGGCCTGATCGTCGCGCTGGCGATCCCGCTCTCGATGCTGTTCGCCGCCAACATCATGCTCGCCACCGGTGTGACCGCCAGTCTCATGAGCCTGGGAGCGATCGACTTCGGTATGCTTGTCGATTCAAGCGTTATCATGATCGAGAACTGCGTCCGGCGCCTGGCCCACGAGGGCGGGACCCGGCCAAAACGCGAGATCATCCGCGACGCCGCCATCGAGGTCCGCAAGCCGACCATGTTCGGCGAGCTGATCATTGCGATTGTGTATCTGCCGATCCTCGCGCTTCAGGGGACTGAGGGGAAGTTGTTCCGACCGATGGCACTGACCGTGATCTTCGCACTGGCGGGCTCGATGGTGCTCTCGCTGACCTTGATGCCCGTCCTGGCCTCGCTCGGGCTCTCATCGAAATCACACGAGAAGGAAGTCTGGCTGATCCGCGCGGCCAAGCGGTTTTACGCGCCGATGCTCGACCTGGTGATTCGCCACCCGGTCCTGACCGCGCTGTTCTCGATCGGCCTGCTGGCGGTGAGCGTCCCGGTGGCCCTGAACCTGGGGGGCGAGTTCATGCCCCGGCTCAACGAGGGCGACCTCCTGGTCGAGGCGGTGCGCATTCCCTCGGCCTCGCTCGAAGGGGCGGTGCCGGCCTCGACCCAGATCGAGAACATCCTCAGGAAGTTCCCCGAAGTGCGGATGGTCTATTGCAAGACCGGCCGCCCCGAGATCGCCAACGATGTGATGGGGGTGCACCAGACCGACGTCTGGACCATGCTCAAGCCCCAGTCCGACTGGCGACCGGGCCTGACCCGCGACGTCCTGATCGAAGAGATGGACAAGGCCCTCAGCCAGAACGTCCCCGGTGTGAAGTTCGGCTTCAGCCAGCCGATCGAGATGCGGGTGAACGAACTGGTCGCGGGGGTCAAGAGCGACGTCGCCGTCTTGCTCTACGGCCCTGACCTCGACGTCCTGCGGCAGAAGGCCAGCGAGATCGAGCGGGTTCTCTCCCACATCCCGGGCGCCGCGGACATCAAGACGCCGACCTCGGGCCGCTTGCCGATGCTCCGGGTCACGGTCCGCCGCGACCAACTCGCGCGGTACGGGATCAAGGCGGCCGATGTCCTCGAGGCCGATCGCCGCGCTGGGCGGGACGACGGTCGGCACCGTCTTCGAGGGCCAGGTCCGCCACCCGATCCAGGTTCGACTTCCGGAGACGTGGCGGAACGACCCTGAGAAGATCAAGTCGATCCGGATCACCGACCCCCACGGCCGGCCGATCGCGCTGCGCGACCTGGCCGACGTGACCTTCGAGGAAGGGCCCAGCGAGGTCGAGCGCGAGAACGTCCAGCGCCGGGCCGTGGTGGGCGTGAACGTCCGCGGCCGCGACATCGCCGGCTTCGTCGCCGAGGCCGAGGCCGCGATCAACGCCAGGGTCCCACTTCCGCCCAACTACATCCTACGCTGGGGCGGCCAGTTCGAGCATTTGCAAACCGCCTCGCAGCGGCTCCTGATCGTCGTGCCGATCGCGCTCGGTCTGATATACTTGCTCCTGTACAGCACTTTTGGATCGCTGCGCCTGGCCGCCTTGATCTACCTGGCCGTGCCGATGGCGGCCACCGGCGGCGTGTTCGCCCTGGTCGCGCGCGACCTGCCGTTCTCGATCTCGGCGGGCGTCGGCTTCATCGCCCTGTTCGGCGTCGCCGTGCTCAATGGCCTGGTCTGGGTCAGCGCCGTCGAGCATATTCATCAGGAAGGGGTCGAGGCCCACGAGGCCGCCCGCGAGGCGGCGTTGGTCCGGCTCCGGCCAATCCTGATGACCGCCCTGGTCGCCGGCTTCGGGTTCATCCCGATGGCCACCGCCACCACCCCCGGCTCCGAGATCCAGCGCCCCCTGGCCACCGTCGTCATCGGCGGCCTGATCACTTCGACCCTCTTGACCGCACTGGTCCTGCCGGCCATCTATCCCTGGTTCGCCGAGAAGCCCAAGACGCTCGATATATGAGGGAAGACAGATGCCTTCAACCGGTTGCCATTCCGCGACCTCACGAATTCTTGAGCTCATCTCTCCAATCGCGCATTAGGTTCGACCTGGATCCTACTGCTCAGCTGGGGTGTGACGCACGCAATGGTTTATCGCAGACCGTCCCAGAGATAGGGCGCCTTCCCTCAACGATCTCACCCACAGCGGGTTGATAGGGATGACGTAGTGCTCAAAAGTTACAAGCCGCGAGATCAAGACCAGGGCCAGCTTCAAGGATTTCGCCGAGAGGCAGGTTTCGCTGGTAGTGAGGTCATCCTTGGCCTACCCGGAAGAGCAACTCGTTTTTGCTTCCATGGCGTCAAACGGAGTAACGATCGACCGCTTTCTCATTCCACGAAACACCGGTCCCGATCACATCATCAACAAGGGCCATGCCGTTGCGGACGGAGAGCGGCTGCCGAAGGATTGGGTTCCACCAGTCGGTGTATTCGAGCCAGTGCGCGGTTGGCGTTACACTCAGTAGCTGTGCGCTAATCTCGGAAAAGATGTGATTCGAGACGCGATGGCCGCTGGCCTGGGCCGTCGCCGAGGCGCGAAGCCAGCCAGTCACGCCACCGATCTTCATCACGTCGGGCATGATGTAGTCGGACGCATGAACTTCGAGAGCATGCCGCAGATCCAGTGTTCCCCACCAGTTCTCACCGCACTGGATCGGTGTTCTGGCCTCACGCGCGATCAGGGCATGGCCGTTGTAGTCATGGGCGAGTGTGGGCTCCTCGACCCAGCACAGGCCCTCGTCGTCGAGTGCGCGGACCCGCTCAACCGCTTCAGTCGGCGTAAGGCACTGGTTGTAGTCGACCATGATGTGGATGTCATCGCCAACCGCCGCGCGGATCGCCCGGATGACCGCCACGTCGTCCCGGACGGTTGGATATCCAATCTTGACCTTCACACCCCGGAAATCGCGCTCGGCCCATTCCGCCGCGACCCTTGCGGCACCCTCGACACCTTCGTATCCCACGGCCCCATAGGCCGGAATCGGCTTTGCGACGCCGCCGAGCAACCTGACGAGAGAGGTCTCATGGCAACGCGCCAGCGCGTCCCAGAGCGCCATGTCGATCGCGGCCAGCGCGATACCGACCAAACCCTGGGTACCCAGCAGGCGGAACGCTCTCGACAGTTTCTGTTCCAGTTCCGCCGGTGCCAGCGGCTCGCCGCGGAGCAGTCCCTCAAGATTTTGAACCAGGTCGGCGGTAGGCTTGAGTGCCGCCGAGGTGTAGGTGAAGACAACGCTATGACCGACAATTCCATTGTCGATGAGGACATCGGTGAGCACCAGGGGCGACTCCGTAACGGCTCCACAAGCCGTCCGATGTGGGACGGCCATCGGCACCCGGATCGCCCTGACCCCCACACCTTGGATTAGTTGCATGAAAAAAGCCAATTAATCTAATAATATAATTGAATATCAGATCTAAAATTACTCCACGGAGTATTTGACTGCAATATCCGCGGATATGCCGTAGCATTCTACTTTCCTCAAGATTCGCGAACAAGCCGTAGCCACCCCAGTTCAATAAGAGTTTTTATTGTAAAGATGCGATTGTGTTATTATGGATTCATTGCGCGAACCACACAAAACCACGCTCGTCCCGACCGCGGCCGATCGCCTGGCGCCTTCGGTTCGTCCCCAGCGCAGGGCCTTGATGCGGCAGAATTGGAGGAACTTGCTCTTTGTGCACTGGGCGGTTGAACCGGAAAGGCTCAGAAGTCTCATTCCCGACGATCTGGATCTCGATCTCTTTGAGGGGCGTGCCTACGTGGGGCTGGTGCCGTTCACCATGCAGGGGATTCGCGCGGCGGGATTGCCGGCGGTCCCCGGATTGTCGGCGTTTCATGAAACGAACGTGCGGACTTATGTTCACCGGGACGGGCGCGATCCGGGGGTCTGGTTTTTCAGTCTCGATGCAGCGAATCCGGTCGCCGTGGCCGTCGCCCGCGCCGTGTATCATTTGCCTTACTACTGGGCGCAGATGGGCTTGACGAAAGATAAGGGGTCGATCATTTATGCATCGCGCCGGTTTCGGAGGGAGCGAACCGCCCAGGGTGCATGTTGCTCGGTCCGCTGCACGCCCACCGGATCGCCCGCACCGGCCCAGGTCGGGAGCCTCGAGCATTTCCTGGTGGAACGTTACCTCCTTTACGCGGCCCATCGAGACTGGATCTACCGGGGACAGGTTCATCACGCACCTTACCCGCTCCAGACAGCTCGTATCGAGGACCTGGAAGAGTCACTGTGCATCGCTGCGGGAATCGGCCGGCCGGACGGTTCCCTGCTCGTCCACTATGCACAAGGGGTGGATGTCGAGGTCTTCGGGTTGGAACGATGCGGACGTGCTTCCTAAATTCAATCATAGAAAAATAGTATGGATGTGACACAGAGGGCTGGTTCGATACGGAACCATCGTGGCAGCTCGCCGTTGATCCTTCTGGTTGTGGGAGCCCTCGCTGTCGGAGGTTGCTCGGCCTCCGTACCCGAGGGTCGTACGTTTGATCTGAACACGGAGATTGCCGATTTCTATCTCTTCCATCCCGACGATCTGCAACATCGCCGGACGTCGCCCCCGGACTGGACGCTCTACGAGTTCGCCATCGCCCCCGAGTTCGCTGCCGGGAACATGGTGGCATTCTCCACCGGGGCCGATGGTGGATTCCGCCTGCGGCTCACCGAGGGAAACCTGACCGCGCGGGAGCAGGGACGGCTTGCCTGTTCGTGGAATTTTCGTTATCGGGTGCGTCATGGCCGTGTCCTCGTCGATAACGGCGACCAAGTCCCCGCGGACAAGAGCAGTCCGTTCCGAGACGCGCTCGATACGGTTCCCCACACCACGGACCCGATATCCGAGGAGCGTTGGTTTCCATTGCCGAACGGCTCTTACGAGGTGATCGTCAGCGCCATCGATTGGGAACGGGATCAGAAGCGCGGTGCGGCCGACCGGCTGCCGGCCTACGTCGTCCAGTTCAAGAAAGTGGACCGGCTCGACGCGATCAAGGTGGCGCCCTGCGCCCCGCGACTCGAGCCGGGTCCCAGGGCCGAGCCGAAGTTCTACCCCGTTGCGGTGGACCAAGCGGTTGATGAGACGAGCGAATCGTTGCCGCAGACGTGCCCGGTCGTGGTCGCCCCAGAACTGATCTTGGTGCCGGGCTTCGAGACGGCGGCGCTGACCGTTTCTGCAAGCGAATATGCTCGACTCCAGCCTCACGGCGACAACCTCGCGGAGTACCCGCCCGTGCTTGCGCTGCTGGATTCCGAGCAGACACAGAGAGTCGGCGTGCTGGCCCGGTTGGGAAGCGCGCTCCTGCAGGAAAACGGGAGCGGGCAAGTCACGTTCCATTCCCTCAAACTTGTCAACGTGGCATAGATCGAGAAAACAGACGATCGTTTCCACCTCAGAGGCACCATCACAGGCTATACGCGCCCGCGAAGCGACCTTCCGCCCGCCGAGCTGGCTACGGTCAAGGACGCGTTCGCCGCCTTCGCAAGGTCGAACGCGGCCTATCGCAGGGCGGTGCGACACCCCGATTACGAAGCCGAGCGCGTCAACGTCATGACCTCGTCGGCGTCGGTCTCGACAACCCTCCTTCACCACGTCCCCATGCCGGCTGTAACCCGAGCGGAGCTCCTACCGCTTTCCGATGCCGAGCGCCTCCGTGAGCTGAGCGCGATCATGAGTTGATGAGTCGTCGCATCGATCCCATCGCTCGCGATCATGTCAGGGCAACCCTTGAACGCCCCGGCCTACAGAGGTAGACAGGACAAGTAAAATACCCGATGTTGAGTGATACACAAGCTCCCTGGAGACTACATCATGCACAGCAGATTGAAACACAGGGTTGGCCGCGGATTACCAGCGCTGGCTGGCGTGGGCATGCTGGCGCTGGCCATGCTGGCGGACGGTCGTGCTTGCGGCGCGGCCGAGAATGCGAACTCGAACGCGACGCCGAAGGTGGGCGAGCCCCTGGTGCGGAAGGGGGACGAGATCGCCGTCTGCGGCCAGCTCTTTCACACGACCGCGCCGGTGGTGCTCTGGACCGATCCGGGCGGATACGACGCCTACCGCGTCGAGCGTCGGTTCGTGCCGATGGACGAGGCGTCGTGGTCCAGGACCGCCGAGGCGAACATCGACGGCCTCCACAATCCCAACCGGTACGGTATGCGGCTCAAGGGGATGGCTCCCGAGCAGGTCGAGAAGGTCCGCGGCGGCGGCTGGGACCTCGATTCCCTGCGCAACGTGGTCGACCAGTTCGTCATCCACTTCGACGTCTGTGGTACCTCGAAGCGCTGTTTTCAGGTCCTGCACGATAACCGCGGGCTGAGCGTCCACTTCATGCTCGACCTTGACGGCACGATTTACCAGACGCTCGACCTGAAGGAAGCGGCCTGGCACGCCACGATCGCCAACGGCCGGTCGGTCGGTATCGAGATCGCCAACATGGGTGCCTATTCCGTCAAGGGACCCGAGGAGGGCGACGACGCACTGACGCGCTGGTACAAGAAGGACGACGACGGCCGGACGGTCATCACGATTCCCGGTGGCCTCGAGAACTCGGGCGAGCGCGATACCTCGAAGCTTCCCTTTCGCCCCAGTCGCGACGAACCTATCGTGGGCACGATCCAGGGCCGCGAGCTTCGTCAGTATGACCTCACGCCTCAGCAGTACGAATCCCTGATCAAACTGACCGCCGCGCTCTGCACCATCTTCCCCAAGATCCACTGCGACTACCCGCGCGACGCCTCGGGCCAGCTCATCCCCCACAAGCTTCCCGCCGAGGAGCTCGCTCGCTATCAAGGGGTGCTCGGCCACTACCATGTCCAGACCAACAAGGTCGATCCCGGGCCGGCCTTCCAGTGGGACACCGTCGTCGGTGGGGCGAAGACGCTGATGGCGCGTTAGGCCCGAAAAAAAGATGTACGTTGAAAAATGATAAGAGCGAATGCCCATGTCCACGACAACGTGGACATGGGCATTCGCTTTGGATAACAGTCGGCAGCACGTTCTAGCGGCGGGTCCGCTGGGCTTTCTGCAAGGCCCTTTGGAGGAGGGCCTCGCTCTCCTTTTCCTGGGCGCTGCGGTTATCGACCGAAGGACCGGTGTTCTGGGTGCCGCTGCCTCCGCCGCCACAACCGAGCATCATTCCCCCGGTGAGGACGAATCCCGCCATCAGGGCGAATAGCCGTTTCATGAAGTCACTCCCTTCGTTCAGTAGGAGCTCGAGTCAATAACCTCGCCGTTGGCGCGGGTGCCCAGGGCCCACCAGGTCTGAAGGTTGACGGTGCTCTTGATGAAATGGACCGACCCGTCGGCGAAGGCCTCGTTCACGCCTCCAGGGTGCCGGCTGTTGGGAGGGACACTGCCGAGTGGGCCGACCTCGTAGAGGTTGCCATCGCTGAAGGTGCCCAGGTAAGTGAATTCACCCGGGTTCGTACAGGCGACCTGGTTGGGAGGACCGAAGTGGTTGTAGCTGTTGTAGGCCAGCCAGAGCGGGAAGGCGCCGATCCACATCTCGCCCGACTGGGTCGCGATCCGGTTCTGGCCGGTGACGCCGTTGCAGGCATTCACATAATTGATCACCGTGGCAGCTGTCGAGGGATAGGGAGCCGAGACGGGTGAGTGCCACTGGCCGCGCAGATACTCCGGATCGGTCCGATAGAGGCCGGAGTTCGACGAGTTTCCGATCAGGCGCTCGCTGATCAGTCCCGTGTTCGAGGTGCCGTCAGTGATCGAGGCGATGGTCACCGGCCCGAAGGCAAAGGGAGCGAGTGAGCCGCACGACGAGGTCTGCATCCAGGTGTTCTGGTGCGGCACGATCGTCCCGCTGGCCGGAGAAATCGGCCCCGGGCCGCCGTAGTTACCGAAGTAGTTGGTGTTGCCGAAATAGAGCGACGAACTCGGGATCGCGGAGGGGCTGGGGATGGAGGTTGTCGGAGGGGCAGGTCAGGATGCCCAGCGTCATCGAGGCCACGGTTGAGTTGGCCCGGCCAGCAGTCGCCGTGACGACCACGTCGACGTTGAAGTTCATGGCATTGTAGAGCGGCTGCTGCTCGGTATACAGGAGCAGTGGAGGAATCCAACTGATCGACAGGCCGGTCAGGTTGCCAGGGGGCGGCGTCTGGCCGCAGGACCAGAGCATCGACTGGGCGGGGAAGACGCTGTTGGAGCTCTCGTAGTTCATCACCGCCAGGGCAATCTGCTTGATGTTATTGGTGCACTGGGCGCGGCGGGCCGCCTCGCGCGCCGCCTGGACCGCGGGCAGCAGCAGGGCGATCAGGATGGCGATGATGGCGATGACGACCAAAAGCTCGATCAGCGTGAAGGCGCGATGGCGCATGCGCATGGGGTCTCCTTCCGAAGGTCATTGCAGGGACGCAACGGGAGACTGCTCAGGAGAGCCGATTTTTCTCGCAGTCGAATCAGGGGGGTGAGTCAATACCAAAAAAAACCGCGATAAGCAGTCCGGCCGCGATCGTCGTGGAGAGTGACTTCGCTTCGGAAGGAGAGGGCACCCCGGTGTAGGGTGGGCGAAGGCATACGGCGAGCGACTTCCCGTGATTGTAGACCCTACAAATCTATCGGCAAGGCGCCCGGATGTCAAGGCAGGGAGATGGATCTGTAGAAGGCAGGAAATTCGAACAGCTAAGCTAGTTGATTCCTGGAATCAAGGATATGTCGATTTTGTTCGATTCGGCGCGAGGCCGTGGCCGGGTTTTCTCACCACGCCAGGCCGAGCCGCCCGAGCTCCTCGCCGATGGCGGCCAGGTCCCAGACGACGACAGTCCGGTCGTTGCCGCCGCTGGCGAGGTGGCGGCCCCGGGGGTCGAAGGCCAGGATGTTGACGATGCCGCGGTGGCCCGAGAGCCGGGTCCGGGGGGCCGAGGGGTGGTCGAGGGTCCAGAGGTCGATCACGCCCTGCTGGTTGCCGACGGCCAGGGTCCGGTTATCGGGGGCGAACGCCAGCGAGGAGATCAGGCCGTCGGCCTCGCCACCGGCCTGGGCGTGGAGCCGGCCGGTCTCGACCCCGCGGGCGGTGTCGATCAGGGCCACAGTCCCCGGATGGTCGCGATCGTTTAGCGCCAGGGTCTTGCCGTCCGGGCTCAGCGCCATGGTCATGGCCTGGATCGGCAGCGACCAGTCGAGCCAGCGGAGCCGGTCGCCCTCGATCGACAGGGCGCGGACATGGTTGTTCTGGTCGCGGAGGTAGAGCCGTTTGCCGTCCTGCGAGGCCGAGAGCGCCATCCAGGCCGTGCCAAACGGCCGCGGTCGATCGCGGTCGCGGTTGTCGCGGTTCCGGAACCGGTCGCGCTCGTGGTCCCGGGCCCGGTTGCGGTCGAATTCGCCTCCGGCCAGGCTCAAGGGGGGCAGCGCGAGGGGACGGACCTGGTCCGGTCGGGACGATTGCCAGGCCATGACCTGGCCCTGGCGGACCAGGAGCAAGGTCTGTCCGTTCTGCACCCGGGCCATCGGTGGCGCCCACATCCGCCAGAACGGGAAGCCTGAGCCCATGGGCTCGGGCAAGGCGATGGGGATGTTCGAATCGCCGTTGGGAAAATCGTCCCAGCACTGGAGCACTTCGGGGTCGCAGACGAGCAGATGCCCGCGGTCGTCGAACCCCAGCGCGGTCGGCTTCTCGCGGAGGGCCAGGGGCGAGCCGCCGGCAACCGGGGCCGTCGCGGAGGCCACGGCGCCCGCCGACGAGCCGGGTAACTCACCCGGCTCGCCCGGGCGGACCTGCTCGAGCGTTCCGGGACAACGGCCGGTTTGCCAGTACCAGACGGCTCCTCGGCTCGTGCCGATGGCGAGCAGGGCGTCGTCGCGGAAGGCCAGCGAGGTGGGCCGGCCCTCGAAACCGGCGAGCTGGGTCTCGGCGAGCGGATCGACGACCCCCCAGGCCGGAGTGGTCGCCCCGTGACTGGTGGCGACCAGGGTCTTGCCGTCGGGCGAGAACGCCAGATCCTCGACCCGGCGCGGTGGTCCACCGTCGATCCGGTCGTTCTCGGGCACGCTCAGGAGGGCGACCATCTTGTGGGCCGCCGGGTCCCAGAGCTCGAGGTCGGACCCGACCCCGGCCGCGGCCAGCAAGGTGCCGTGGGGGTTGAACCGGAGCAGGCGAATGAAGGTCTGGTTCGGGGTAATCTGACCCAGACGGGTCCTGGAATTGATGTTCCAGAGCTGGATTGTGCTGCCGGCCGACGCCGCCAGCAGGCCGTCGGGTCCCAGAGCTGTCGCGGTCACCTCGCCGGCCGTGTCGAGGTCGCCGAGCGATCGACCGTCGTCGGCCGACCAGAGCGCCACGGTCGAGGTCCGCTCCAGCGCGGTCGCCACGATCGAGCCGTCAGGCGAAATCGATACCAGGGGGAACGACCGTCCCAGCGACCGGTCCTCCAACACACCGAGGGTGGCGAGCGGCTCGCCCACGCCGGTGGGAGCCCACCGCGCGGGGTCCCAGAGATTGATGACCAATGAGCCCTGCGACCCTCGATCCGGCCGGTTTCTCGGCCCTGGTCCTGGCCCCAGATCACCGTCGGACGGAGATTGGGGTTGGGAGTGGATCTGCTCGATGGTGACCACCCGATGGCCGGCCGACGCGGCGAACAGGCCCCGGATCGGTCGGTCGGGGGTGCGCAGGTCACGCACGAACTCACCGGTGACCGCGTCGAAGAGGCGAAGGCCGCCACCCGAGGGCAGGATCGTTGCCAGGACCTGACCCACGGCCACCAGGCTGTTGCTTCGTCGGTTGCCGAACCCGGACCCCGGTCCCAATCCCGGAGTGTTGCCGGAAGCCAGGCCATCGGACGTGACGGTCGCGTTGGGGCGAAGGCGGGGCCGGGCCAGGAGGCGTCGGTGATCGACGTCCCAGAGGGTCAGCTCCTCACCGTTGTCCTGGAGCATGGCGAGCCGGGTCCCGTCGGCCGAGAAGGCCAGTCCGCGGGTCGCGCCATGGTTCTCGAAGCCGGGCCGGGCCTCGATGTCGCGGAGCATCAAGAGGTCGACTGCCTCGGCGCGGAGCTTGCCCGTCATCTCGGCGTCGGGGCCGAGCGCGACGGCCTCCTTGAGCAGGTTCAGCCCCCGAGCGCGTCGGTTCGGCAGGTTCGACGAGCCGACCATCGACGCCTGCCGCCAGAGCAGCTCGCGCATCGCAGCCCGGGTCGCCTGGTTGGCCGACTCCATCTTGATCATCGCCTGGCTCTTGTCGTCCCACGCCTTTTGAAGCTGGGCATGCTTCTGGAGGATGCGGACGTACGACCCGGTCGCCACCGCGAGCACGGTGGCCGCCGCGGTGGTGGTGACGATCGTCAGGCTGGGATGCCGCCGCGCGAACCGCCAGAGCCGACCGAACGGGCTGATCCGGCGGGCCTGGACCGGCTCGTGGTTCAGGAACCGGCTCAGATCGTCGGCCAGCTCCTGCGCCGAGGCGTACCGATCCGCGGGCCGCTTGGCCAGGGCCTTGAGCAGGATCGTCTCCAGGTCGCGGGGTAGACGGGGGTCGAACTGGCGCGGGGTGGCCGGCTCTTGGTCCTTGATCTGGTCGACGAGCTCGGCCGCCGATCGTCCGTCGAACGGGGGCCGCAGCGTGACCAGTTCGTAGAGCGTCGCGCCCAGGCTGTAGATGTCGCTCCGGCCGTCGATCGGCCCGATCCGCGCCTGTTCGGGGCTCATGTAGCGGGGGGTTCCGAGCAGGCTGTCGTGCTGGGTCTGGCTCGGGTCGGCCAGCCGCCGGGCCAGACCGAAATCGGCCACCCAGACGATTCCACGCGCGTCGACCAGGAGGTTCGACGGCTTGACGTCGCGGTGCACGATCCCGCGCTGGTGCGCGTGCATCAGCGCCTCGGCCGCCTGCCGGCCGATCTCGGCGACCCACCGGTAATAGGCCGAGCCGCGCGGAGGCTCGAACGGCGGCGGATCGTCGGGCTCGACCTCGGGCCGGCCCCCCCCCAGAATCCGACCGTCGCCCCGGCTATACCACGACGACGTCTCGTCGACCAATCCAGGGCCCGGAATCAGGCCCGGAACCGGCGGCAACGACCCCGACCCCGCCGGCTGGAGGGTCTGGGTCGTGTCCAGCCCCCCCAGGGCTTTTCCGTGGCGGTGGCCGTGACCATTTCCGTTACCGTTGCTATGGTCGTGCCCGCTTTTTCGATTCCGACGCAACGTCCGTCCCAACCAGCTTGTCGAGCCGGAGGACGGTCCCCGTCCCGACTTGCGGTTGCCGGAAGCCGATCCTGTTCCCGTCCCCAGGCTCGAGCCGGCGTGCGAGCCGGCGGCGACCGACCGGTCGCGGCGAAGCTGGCGGAGGACCCGGTCGAGCCCGATCCCCTCGATCCGCTGCATGGCGTAGTAGCACAGTCCGCCGACCTGGCCGACATCGAAGACCGGGACGATGTGGGTGTGGTGCAGCCCGGCGGCGGTGCGCGCCTCGTTCAGGAACCGGCGTCGGCCGCGCGAGTCGGGGGCGGCGTGGCTGCCAAGTACCTTCAGAGCCACCGGGCGGTCGAGCCCCACGTGCACCGCCTCGTAGACGATCCCCATCCCGCCGCGGCCCAGCTCGCGGACGATCCGGTAGCCAGCGATCCGACGCCCCGACTCCAGGCCGTGCCCCGGGCCGCTCGGGTCGCCCACCAGGCCCTGCACCAGTGCCAGTCCTTCGAGCGCCTCGCGGAGGTCGGCCCCCAGGTCGGGGTAGCGCTCCGCGAACGCTTCGGGGCTGGGTGCCTGCCCCTGTTCGACCAGGGCCAGAAACGCCTCGATCGCTTCGCCGAGCCGCTCATCGCGGTCGATCGGATCGCTTTCAATCCGCCGGACCATGGCCTGGTTATCCTGTACTTCGGTTCAAATCAAATCAAATCAAATCGGAAGGGGAGGGACCGACGTTCTCAATGAGCTGCGAGCTGCGCAATCCTACCTGGCTTGACTCATCGGGGCTTTTCGAGCGATCGCTTGAGGTTCTTGAGCCCGCGTGCCCAGACGCCGCGGATCGACTTGCGGCTGACACCCAGGCGGTCGCCGATCGTCTCGAACGAGAGGCCGTCGGCGTGATAGAGCCAGAGGACCTCGGCCTCGGCATCGGGGAGGTCGGCCAGGGCATCGGCCAGGAGGATGATCTGCTCGCGACGGCTGGCGGCCTCGCTCGGGCTGGTCTGGCTGAGGGCCAGCATGTCGAGCAAGCGACCGCCCCCCGGGTTCTCCTCGCCGCCGCCGGGTTCCCAGGGAGCGTCCAGCGGCAGGGCCGCGCCCCCGCCGAACGCTTGGCACGATTGTGATACCGCCCCAGGTCGGCCAGCTTCTGTCCGACCAGCCGACGGAGCCAGCCCACCAGCGCGGCCTCGTTCTGGCCGGTAAACTGGGGAAACTGGCGAACGACTTCGACCAGCGCCTCCTGGACGACGTCGGACAACTCGACCCGTTCCCGCAACTTCGGGCCCAGGCCAGTCCGCACGACCATCCTCAGGTAGTTCCGGTACAGGGCGCACAGTTCCCCCAGCGCATCGGTCTCACCGGCACGCGCCTTGGCCATCAGCTCGATCGGTCCTGCTGTCATTCCCAACGGCTCTCGACGATGACCGTGGTTCGGCCCGGCCCCAACGGAGCAAGGGAGACGCTCCCGTGTACTCTAATAATGCGTCAGGAGCCGGTGATCCGGACCGCTTTCCTCTCCATGTTCAATCATGGGCACGGCCGGGAAGTGTTGACAAGCGACCGTTGGTGGTTGGCCTGGGTTTGACGCCCTCCGGGCGTGGCTCGTACAATCCGTGGGCCCTCGCGTTCCTCCCCGTTGGGCCGGCTCAAGACGAACAAGAAATCGTTGGGAACTTCAAGCGGAGGGCTTTTGCCCCGATGCGGCCGACGTATCACGTGACTGAGCTGCTGGGCGACGGGATCGGCCCGGAGCTATCGCGATCAATCCACACGCTGGCCGAGGCGCTGCCGATCCGCCTCGAGTTCCGCGCGGTCGATTTCAGTCTCGAGAACCGAAGAGCGCGGCGGGAGGCGGTTTACGATGAGGCGGTCGAGTCGATCCGGCAGACGGTCGTGGCGCTGAAGCACCCGACGATCACCGCCGAGGAGAGCCCCAACGCGGTCCTCCGGCGTCGGCTCGATCTGTCGGTGATCCACCGGCCGGTGTACACGATCCCCGGCGTGCCGACGAACTTCCGGCGCGAGCTTGACCTGGACATCGTACGGATCGCGACCGGGGGGACCTATGACGACCCCGGCCGGCCGATCGGTGAGGATGGCGCGGTCAGCCTGCGGATCGTCGAGCGCCGGCCGGTCCGTGAGGCGGCGGGGTTTGCCTTCAGCCTGGCGCAAGACCGGCAAGCGGGTCACCAGCGCCTCGAAGTACACGATCCAGAAGGCGACCGATGGCCTCTTCGAGCAGGTCGCGCGCGAGGTGGCTGCGCAGCATCCCGAGGTGCCGCACAATTCGGAGCTGTTCGACGCCTTGCTGGGCAAGATCATCATGGTGCCGGAGAAGTTCCAGATCGTGCTCGTCCTGAACGAGTACGGCGACTTCCTGTCGGACATGGCGTGCGGGCTGGCCGGCTCGCTGGGCATCGGCGCCAGCGCCAATCTCGCGTTCGATGCCGCGTCGGTGGTCCGGGTGGCTCTCTTCGACGCCGCGCACGGCACCGCCCCGGACATCGCCGGTAAGAACCTGGCCAATCCGACGGCGATCTTCCTGGCCCTGGCCATGCTCCTGTACCAGATCGGCGAGATCGCCGTCGGCCAGGCGGTGAAGAACGCCACCCTCGATCTCCTCCGCCAGGGCGTGCGCACCCGCGACCTGGGAGGCCAGGAATCGACCGAGACCTTCACCACCGCCGTCGCCGCCGAGGTCGCCCGCCGGCTGGCGCCGGAGCCGTCCGCCGGCTCTTGACCGATTTCCGGGGGGACGATTACACTCATCGGGTCTCTGATCCCTGGGAACGCAGTCGTATTCGAACGTACGCCGAATCTTCCCGGAACGAAATCGGGAGGAGCGGGGGACCCAAAACTCTCTCCGGGGCGAATCGCGGTGAATGGGCCGCGACGGGGCACCTTCGGCTCCGAGCCCGTCAGCTAACCTCGCAGGCGTTCGAGGGGTAGATTTTCCAGTCGCCCGAGTCGGCCTAGTCACCGAGGTCCGCCAACGGCGTGGTGCCGGCCTCGTGTTGGGCCGGACCCCGGCATTCTTGCGGCTCCCGAAGGGATCGAGTCCGGTCGAGAAAGACGGTCAAACACGATGCTGTCCACCGGGGAACGTCCGCGCGAGCTGCGCTGGTATCACGCCGGTCCGATGCTCTTTGGCGATTGGGGGACGAGCCGGCTCTACGTGCTCGGCCTGGCGTTCGCCTTCAACGGGCGGGCGTCGTTCTGGTTTATCGCTCTGATGAGCGTGCTCCTGGTCGGGGTCGGCTGGAGCTACGAGATCATCTGCCGGCTGTTCCCCGACGGCGGGGGCGTCTACTCGTCGGCCCGGCACCGCTCGCAGATCCTGGCGGTGATCGGCGGGCTGCTCCTGTGCGCCGACTACGTCGTGACGGCGTCGCTGTCGTGCCTCGACGCCTTCCACTACCTCGAGGCCGCTTTTGGGATACATGGTCTCCACGTCTTCGGGGTGCCGATCGAGGCGGTCCTGGCGGCGGGGATGATCCTGGCGATCGGCGCGTTCAACTATTACGGGCCGACCAAGACCGGGACGGCGGCGATGCTTGTGGCGATCGCGACCGTGGCCCTGACCCTGGTCATCGGCACCCGCGCTGTGCTGCACATCGCGGGGATCTCGCCCGTGCCGGGGGTTGGCCACGTCATTCTGGCATCGCCCTTCTCGCGCGGGCTCTGGGACTCGTGGGTCGGCTTCACCGAGATCGTGCTCGCGCTCTCGGGGGTCGAGGCGATCGCCAACATGACCGGGATCATGGTTCCTCCGGTCGAGAAGACCGCGCGGAAGGCGATCGTGCCGGTCCTGATCGAGATCGTGATCCTGAACCTGATCCTGGCCGCGGCGATGAACGCGCTGCCCGACTCGGTCCTGCTCAACACCAACGGCACGCCGGCGCACACCGACGACATGCTGAAGGTGATCGCCAGTTACTACGTCGGGCCGATTTTCGCCACGTTCAGCTCGGTCGTCTTTGCCCTGCTTTTGCTCTCGGCGGTCAACACGGCGCTGGCCGACCTGGTCTCGATCCAGTTCATGCTCTCGCGCGACAAGGAGCTGCCGCACGCGTTCTCGGGCCTGAACCGGTACGGGATGCCAGTCGTGCCGCTCTTGATCGCCTCGGTCGTGCCGGCGGCGGTGGTCCTGATCTTCCCCAACGTGACGGCGCTCTCGGGGCTGTACGCCATCGGGGTCGTGGGCGCGATCGCGATCAATCTGGGGACGACCTCGACCAACCGCGAGCTCGGGCTGAGACGGTACGAGCGGAGCTTGATGCTCGGGCTGACCGTGGTCATGATCGTCATCGAGGCGAACGATCTGCGTGGTCAAGCCCGAGGCGCGCGGGTTCGCCCTGATCGTGCTGGTGACCGGCCTGGCCGCGCGGCTCGGGACGATCGTGTCGAACCCTGTGGTGCCGCTCGCGAAGGAGCAGCGGATTGCTTATCTGAGCGTGGCCGTGGCGTCGGTCGTGGCCGAGGGCCTGGTCACGCTCCTGCTCGGCCATACGGCGCTGGGTTTCGGGACGTCGTCGCTGATCGCCGTGGGCGTGGGCTACGCCAGCTACCGGACGCAGGGCTACCGCGAGACTCTGATCGCCCGCGAGCACGAGGCGGCGCCTGCGTTGGCACCGAAACGCCCGCTCATGATGCTGCCCGGCGGCCTACAAGCCGAGTCGAGCGTATCATGGTGCCGACCACCGGGCAACCCCCGCCTGATCCAGTTCGCGCTCAAGGAGGCGAAGAACCGACAGGCCGAGCTCGCCGTGCTCTTCGTCCGTCACCTGGCGGTCACGCCGATGGGGCCGTCGGCGTTTCCCAAGCTCGACGAGGACGAGCAGGCGCTGGCGCTGTTCGACCTGCTCGCGCCAGCGCTCCAAGGAAGCCGGTGTGCCGCTTCGCCTGCTCTACGGCGTCGCCCGCGACATCCCCGACGCTATCCTCGACATGGCGGTCACGCACGGCGCCGATCTCCTGATCCTGGGCACCACCCGCCGCGGACGCTCTGGCGCGCGATGAAGGGGGACGTGATCCAGGCCGTCGCCGAGCAGCTTCCCGGCAGTATCGACCTCCTGATCCACGCCGGTGCGGCCGACCGCGACGAGGAAGCTCGCACCCCCTCTGCGGCGGCTGTCTGATGCCGTGAACCCGAAGCGCAGCCGGAACCGGGCGATGTTGTTCTACCCGCGGTTTCGATACAATCGAGGGAGCTTCGGGTTCAACATCTCATGGATCTCAGTCGCTCCTGGCGGACTCCAGGGAGGAGCCCATGTACTGGCTTCCGAGTCGCCATTTCTTGCATCGCGTGCTTTTGACGTCCTGGATTTGCGTCATTAACCTCGCGGTTGTCCTCGGGATGCTGGGGAAGCTCGCCCGCGACGCCCAGGGGAATGAGGTGAGAGAGCCTGCGGCAACGGCGCAGGCTGAGGATCTCTTTCTCGCCAAGGTTGGTCCCTTGCTCAGGGAAAAATGCCTGGGCTGCCACGGCGACGATCCCCAGAAGCTCCGGGGCAAGTTCGATGTCCGCTCACGCGAAGCCATGCTCCGCGGCGGCTTGAGCGGTGAGCCGGCCGTTGTCCCCGGCCAGCCTGAGGACAGCCCGCTCTACCTGGCCGTGACCCGGCATGATCCCGATCTTGCCATGCCGCCCAAGGAGAACGACAAGCTCGCCGTCGAGGACGTGGCGGCGATTCGCACCTGGATCGAAGGGGGCGCGCCCTGGCCGTCGTCGTCGCCCGGATCACGAAAGCCGGCGGCCCCTCCCTGGGATGCCGCGGGGGGAGTGACGGTCGCGACCAGTGGCGGGCTCTCGCCGGAATGGACCAACCGTCGCTACAAGCCCGAAGATCTCTGGGCCTTCCAACCGCTCCGCAAACCTGCGATTCCAACGCATGAGACGACCGCGGCAGTCGCGACCGATTGTGCAAACCCGATTGACGCCTTCCTCGATGTGAAGCGGGTCGAGCTGGGCCCGGCGCCCGCACCGCCGGCCGATCGCCGCACCCTAATCCGCCGCGCCTCGTTCGATCTGACCGGCCTGCCGCCATCGCCCGAGGCGGTTGATGCCTTCCTCAACGACCCGCGGCCCGACGACCGGGCGTTCGCCGATGTGGTCGATCGGCTGCTTGCCTCGCCGCAATACGGCGAGCAATACGCACGCCACTGGCTCGACGTCACCCGCTATGCCGACTCGTCGGGCTTCGCCAATGACTACGAGCGCGGCAATGCCTGGCGGTATCGCGATTATGTCGTCCGTTCGTTCAACCGCGACACGCCTTATGATCGCTTTGTCCGCGAACAGCTTGCTGGCGACGAGATCGACCCGACCAACCCCGAGCTGCTCGTAGCGGCAGGGTTCCTGCGGATGGGACCGTGGGAGCTCACGGGGATGGAAGTCGCCAAGGTCGCCCGGCAAAAATTTCTGGATGACGTGACCGACACGGTCGGCCAGGTTTTCCTTGGCCAGGCGCTTCAGTGCGCCCGCTGCCACGACCACAAGTTCGACCCGGTTCCGACCCGCGACTACTACAGCTTCCAGGCGGTTTTCGCCACCACGCAACTCACCGAGCGGCGGGCCCCGTTCCTCGCGTGTGAGAACACCGCGGGGTTCGCCGAGCGTCGCTATCTCGACGCTCGCCAGGCCCACCTGGAGGAAATCCTCAAGGAGGTTCAGGCCAAGGAGGACGCCGCCGCGCGGGCGTGGTGCGCCGAGAGAGGAATTCCGTACACCCCGCGTGCAAAGGGGCTGAAGAACGGTGTTCCGGAAGACAGGCTTCCGCCGGCCCGGATCGGCCTCGCTCCTCGCGATTTCGGTCTCGAGCGGATTGGCCGCAAGGGGTTGGAACGGCTCCGCTGGGAGGCCGATCGGTATCAGCCGTTCGCCCTCTCGGTTTACAGTGGCCGGACACCGATCCTCAAGGCCGTCACGGCGCCCTTGCGAATGCCCGCCGACTCGCGGAAGGACGGCGAGCTCGAATCCTCACACATCCTCCCAGGGGGCGACCCGTTTTCTCCCAGGGAGCCCGTGCAACCCGGGGTGCTTAGCGCCGTCGCCGGTCTGGCCGGTGGTAGTACGTCGTCGATCGGCACGGTCATCCCCGACACGATCGACGGCCGCCGCAAGGCGCTGGCCGACTGGATCGCCAGCCCGGATAACCCGCTCACGCCTCGCGTGATGGTCAACCGGCTCTGGCTCTGGCACTTCGGCCGGCCGATCGCCGGTAACCCCAACAACTTCGGGGCGACCGGGAAGAAGCCGACTCACCCCGAGCTACTCGACTGGCTCGCCGCCGAGTTCGTCGATCGAGGCTGGTCGGTCAAGGCGATCCATCGGTTGATCATGACATCGGAGGCCTACCGCCGTGGTGCGTTGCACCCCGACCCTGCGTCGGTCGCATCGAAGGACCCGGAAGGAATCTCGTACGCGACCTTCCGTCCCCGCCGCCTGGCCGCCGAGGAGCTGCGCGACGCGATGCTGACGGCCACGGGCGAGCTGAACCCCGCGATCGGCGGCATCCCGGTCCGCCCCGAGCTGGCGCCGGAAGTGGCCCTTCAGCCCCGTCAGGTCATGGGAACATTTGCCAGCGCGTGGGAGCCGTCGCCCTTGCCATCGCAGCGGCACCGCCGCTCGCTCTACGCCTTGAAGCTCCGCGGGCTCCGCGACCCGTTCCTCGAGGTCTTCAACCAGCCTAGCCCGGAAACCCCGTGCGAGGGCCGCGACACCTCGACGGTCACGCCCCAGGTCTTCAGCCTCTTCAACGGTGCAGCCAGCCGCCAGCGTGCCCTGGCGCTGGCGGTCCGGGTGCTGAGGGAGACGAGCACCCGCGAGCAGGCGATTGACCGGGCCTTCCGTCTGACCCTGGGCCGCTCGGCCGACCCGGCCGAAACCTCTGCCTGCCTCGCCCACTGGAATGCCATGACCGCCCGGCACAGGACGATTGTCTTCGAGAAACCCACGACCTTGCGTGAGGTTGTCCGCGAGGCCGTCGAGGAGAACACCGGCGAGCACATCACGTATACCGAGGTGCTCGAATCGGCCGGCGACTTTGTCCCTGACCTCCACCCCGCCGACGTCAGCCCCGAGATTCGCGGCTTGATGGAGGTCTGCCTGGTCCTGTTCAACACCAATGAGTTCGCGTTTGTGGACTGATGGAGCGTCGCGACTAGGTGTGACGCGAGGAGGTTTTGCCGTGCCCGCGCGATTTCCATGTGCTGGTGCCAGGGCGTTGTGGGCCCCCACGCGGCGCGACTTTCTCTACAGCCTCGGCGCAAGCCTTGGTGGCGTGGCCTTCACCGCCATGCTTGCCGACGAGAACGCGGCCCTCGCGGCATCAACCTCGCCGTCACCCTCGTTATCAGCCCGGCCGGGTCATCTGCCGGCCAGGGCGCGTGCCTGCATCTTCCTGATGATGGAAGGAGGGCCGAGCCATATCGACACCTTCGATCCCAAGCCCAAGCTCAATGAGCTGCACCTCAAGGAATTCGCCCGCAACGACAAGCGGCAATCGGCCATGTCGGGCGGCAAGCGTTACTTCGTGCGGAGTCCATTCGGGTTTCGCAAGGCCGGCTCGTCGGGCGCGGATATGGCCGAGAACTGGGAACACCTGGCCGGGGTGGCCGACGAACTGTGCTTTTACCGCGGCTGTCAGGTCGATTCGGTCAACCACCCGACCGCGATGTACCAGATGAACACCGGCAACCGCTTCGGCGGTGATCCGGCGTTCGGCGGCTGGGTGACTTACGGTCTCGGGACCGAGAACCAGGATCTCCCGGGGTTCGTGGTGCTGCCCGAGGTCTCTTACCCGCAAGGAGGCGCAGCCAACTGGGGCAACGGGTTCCTCCCCGCGAACTTCCAGGGGACGCCGCTTCGCGCCAAGGGGACGCCCATCCTCGATCTTCAGCCGCCCCCCGACGTCTCACGCGACCAGCAGCGCACCAACCTCGACCTGCTCGGTACCTTGAACCGGCTTCATCTCGATCAGCATCCTGGCCGCGACGACCTCGCGGCCCGCATGGAGAGCTACGAACTGGCCTTCCGCATGCAGATGCAGGTGCCCGGCATCCTCGACATCACTCAGGAAGACCCGCGCACCCAGGCCCTTTACGGCATCGGCTCCGAGCCGACCGACGCCTTCGGCCGCAAGTGTTTGCTGGCGCGACGTCTGGTCGAGCGTGGGGTCCGGTTCGTCCAGCTATACGCCGGCACCTGGGACTCGCACGACTACATCGAGCGCGCCCACGGCAACCTGATCCGCGCGGTCGACCAGCCGATCGCCGGCTTGATCGCCGACCTGAAACGGACCGGCCTGCTCGAAACGACCCTGGTCGTCTGGTGCGGCGAGTTCGGCCGCTCACCCGATAACGGCGTGCGGATGGGCACCGCCTTCGGCCGCGACCACAACGCGAAGGCCATGACCATCTGGCTCGCTGGCGGCGGCGTCAACGCCGGCCACACCATCGGCGCCACCGACGAGACCGGCGCCGAGGCCGTCGAGAGCGTCCACCACGTCCGCGATCTCCACGTCACCCTGCTCCGCCTCCTCGGCCTCGACGACGCGAAGCTCACCTACTTCCACGCCGGCCGCTTCAAGCAGCTTTCCCAGTTCGGGGGCGAGGTGATCAAGGAGCTGATCGCCTGATCGACGCATCCTCGCGCAGCCTCCCCATCTCTCCTTCACTCACCCATTCCCCACGGCACGAAAGCCTCAAAGCCCGCCTGCGCGTGGTCCCGGGTCCGAGAACACCATTCAGCAACACGCCGGATGCCAATCCATATTGCCAAGGAGCCATTCGTCGAGGTGCCAGATCCGAGTATGCCCCTTTCCTAATATCGGCCCGCCACCCCGTTCCGTACTCACAATCCGAACCGGGCACAAACCGCCCCCGCTTCCGCGACATCGGCACCACCGGCATGCCGAGCTTGGGTTCGGTCCTGCGCACCGGGTTTGGGTTCGGTCCGTCAATACGGGTTGGCTTCGTTCGGCGCTCGCTACAATCGCTAAAACTGCGCGTGACGATCCTCTATATCCGGTTGGCGGGTCGAGTTTGGGTTCGGTCCGCGACACGCTCACGACCGACCGCGAGACCCATGCTGCCGGAAACATGACGATTGCGTGATTGCATCGCGGTATGTATGGGGGGTCGTTCTTGCCAAAAGTGATTTCGCGCGGTCCGCCCAGGAAGCGCGGTCGGTGTAGTCGATCGGAAGAAAAGTAGAATGTCCCCCTCGACCCGTGTCCCCCTCGACCCGTTCCAGGTCTGGGTGATGGTGACTGGGGAAAAGAACGGCGGCAACGTCTTGCCGAATGCGATCCCAAATGGTGACGATACGAGGTGGCAGGGAAGGTTCCGTCCGGTGCCCCAGCGGGTGATGACGCACCACCAAGGTGCCGGGAGCCCTTCCCGTACTCAAGAAGCTACAAATCGTTCATGACTCAGTGTTTGTGCACTATCCTCGTGGAGGAAGCTGCGGCCCGCAGGGCGCAAGGCCCGGAAGACGATCATCCCACTCGACAGCCAGCCTGTGACCATGGCCACCGCACGTCCTCGGGCAAGTCGCCCGGCGCGATCGTCGATGAGCCGCACCGCCCGACGACTTGTGGCCGAACCTGGGGTCCCGCATAATGCCATCGATCTGCCCAGGACGCACTCGCCAGCCCGGAGCCCTCGAATGTTGGGTCGGTCTCATCGATTTTGCATGTCAGCGGCCGTGGTCCTCCTCTCGGCCTCCACCGCTCGGGTCGCCCCCGCCGAGGAGCCTGCGGCGCTGAAGACGTTCTCCTCGATCGGCAAGGAATCCCGAGCGCTCGACGGCGGCCGGGAAGCGGAACTGCTCCGTCACGACGGCAAGGGATGCCTGACCCACATGTGGTTCGGAGGCGACTGGCCCGGCTACGAGAGGACCCGAATTCGGGTCTACGTCGACGGGGAGCGGACGCCCTCGATCGACATGGAGATGGGCCTCGGCCATGGCATCGGGTTCGGGGAGGCCGCCGCCCCATGGGGGGCCGCCCGGCTCGGCAAGACGGGCCACCCCAGCGGCGTCTACAACACGTACCGGGTCCCGTTCGGCTCGGAGGTGCGGGTCACCGCCCAACGGCCCGAGGGGGCGCCGGACGCGGCGTTCTGGTGGATCGTGCGGGGGACGGAGAACCTGCCCGTGACCCTGGGTGGCGTGCGGCTGCCGGACGGGGCACGCCTCCAGCTCCACCGCCGGGATGGCTTCACGGTGAGGCCGCTGGAGGAGTTCGACCTCTGCGATGTGAAGGGCTCGGGGGCCCTGTATCAGGTGACGATCGCCGGCCGGGGACTGCGCGACCGGGGCGACTGGACGAGCCTCAGCTTCCTGGAAGGCTGCATGCGGGCCTACCTCGACGGCTCGGCCGAGCCCTTGCTCCTCTCGTCGGGGCTGGAGGACTACTTCCTCGGGACGTACTACTTCAACCGGGGGCGCGATGCGAACGACCTCGCCGGGCTGACCCACTTCGACCCGAAGGCCCGCACGTTCTCCGCGTATCGGTTCCACGACGAGGACCCGGTGTTCTTCCGGTCCGGGCTGCGGCTGACCTGCCGGTGCGGTGAGACCGAGGACGGGTCGAGGGGCGGCAAGATGAAGGGGAACCCGCCCGAGACGGTCTTCTCAACCTACGCCTGGGTCTACCAATGGCCGACGGCCGGGGATGGCCCGGCCCGGTGATGATGCCGACCCTGCGGGGACGTCGACCCGCCCGGAGCGGGGCGGTCCCGGTCGATCTCGGCGTCAAGACCGCCACCGCTTCGCCCGCCGGTCGTCGGACGCTACCCCACGATCGCGGCGTGGGAGCCGAGCTGGAGTGGGAGGGAGGCGGGAAATGGCGCATTCGGTTATTAATATTTGTAAAAGACAAAATGTCGTCTTTCCCGACTCCATGGCCGTCAGGGAGGCGCGCCGGGCACCATCCGCCGTCAGGTCATCGCGATCGATCTTGCACCTTCCGCTTGGCCGGCGAAGAGGTCCCTTCCGTCGCCTGCTTCGTGACCGCCGGCTTGCCGTCGAAGCGGATCGAGTCGAAGAACCCGGCCGCCTCCGCGGGTACGAACTTGCCCGGTCCCGATTGGGCGATCATGGTATAGGTGTTTGGGCCCTGTTCCAGTACGCGGAGCCGGGACATTTCCCTGCCTTTGCCGGTCGGGAACTCCTCCCTAGCTTCGAAGGTCCGGGGGGCAATCGCCTGATGGTATTGGGTTAATTTTTATTGGTGGAAAGCATTTGTGAATTTAATCGATCTTCTGGATTGGGCGCCGTAACGGTTAAGACTTGAAACAATGAAATTGTCGCCAGGTGTTTCAGCCCCGATCAGTGATCTGCGACGGGTCTGGGCCATGGGGCCAGATCGAGCTGCAAGTTGTTTCGGATGTGCTCGCGTAAAAGCAAGGGAAATTTACGGCACCCACTTGATCAGCCGGATTCCGTTGGCGGGAAAGACGCGGGGGACCTGGCCGAGGTCGTCGCTGACGATCGGGCGGGCGACGGGTCGGCCGTCGCTCCAGTAGCCGAGGTTTCGGAAGACCTCGCCGCGCTGGGTGGCCTCGTCGAGGGTCCGGCCGTCGTAGCCGGCCTTGAGGGTGATATCGGCCAGCCGCCAGAACCCGGCGTGGTCAAAGGCGTTGACGCGGGCGCGGAAGAACTGGAAGTTCAGAAGCGGTCCCTCGCCGTCGTTCAGGTCGTGGGACGCGGCGGTGGGGGCGAAGTGGTCGGCGAACAGGCCACCGTGGAGGTCGGTCCGGTACAGGACGAACTTCTTCCGCGCCGGGGGAATCGCGGTGGCCTCGGCGAAGATCTCGCGGGCGCGGAGGTCGCCGACGATCCGATCCCCCTCGGCGGCCACCACCACCAGCAAGGTCGAGGCCGGAATCCGGGCCAGGCTTGGCTCGCGGCTGGGAAGGATCTCGCCGGGCATCACCGTCACGACCGCGCGGGGCACGGGCAGGCCGCGCTGCTGGGCGACCGCCGCCATCTGCGCGGCGAGGTTGCCCCCGGCCGAGTGGCCGATCAGGGCAAACTTGAGCAGGTCCGGCTTCACATGGTCGCGCGAGGTCGCGAGCACGTCGATCGCGTCGCGAACCGACGCCAGCGCGTTGTCGAGGAACTCCGATGGTGGCGTGAACCGATCGTTCTGGTATCGCGGGAAGATCACCGTCTGGCCGTTCTGGACCAGGTGTTCAATCCACGCGCCATAAGCCGCGGGATTGAAGGCGAACCAGCCGTGCAGGAACACGACCACCGGCGCCTTCGTCGGCACCGGCGCGGTGGGCTCGAACAGCCAGTACGACCGTGCGCCGAAGCCGATCTCCTGCCGCCTGATGGCTTTGTGCCCTGGCGACTGCGCGGCCCGAGGTGGGTTGGCAGCCCTGGTGATCGGCTCCGATCCCCATACCGGGATCAGTGTGAGACTCAGGATCAGGCAGACCATCCGTGACATGGGCCGGACCTCGGCGACAAGGAACATCGAATCCGTGCGCCCTGTCGATGCTCCCATCGACAGGGGCGGACCTCGAGGTGCCAGTGTGCCCAGGACCGGTTTCCGGTCAAGGTCAATCGCCGCGTTCCCCTCGATCGCCTGGAGGTGAAGGTGGAGGGGGGCGACGCTTATCTTATTTTCCGAAGAGCCGGACCTCGTCGGGGGTCGGCTTCGATTCGTACACCGTGATCAGGCGGGGACAGGACCAGATACCGTGATGTGCGTTGCCGGGAAAGTAGACCGGCTGATCGAGCGAGAGCTTGGAGATCTTCAGGAAAGCGAAGACGCAGATTGGAAACTGGGCGATGTTTTCCATGTCGCCCAGCCGCAAGGGCTCGGACAGGGGCATGCCGTTGGCTCGATAAGCCTTCTCGGTCATCTCGACGCAGTAATAGGCCTGGTCGTCGATGCCGAGGTCGTAGTCAAAGGGAGGCTGCTTGACGAACAGGTCGCGGCAGTACCCGACCGCGGCCTTGGCGAACCGCTGGTCCTCGGGGCGCGGCCGCTTGACGCCGAACGGGCCGGCGTTGTCGAGAATCCAGACGCAGAACGGCTGCCGCCGGACCCCCGCCTTGGTCGTGTCGTAGACGACCGTCTCGCCGTCCTCGAACGCCACAATCCCCGTGTGCGAGAACCTGCTGCCGCTGACCCGCGACAGGAAACGGCTAAACGGGAAGTGCCCGAACAGGAGCTTCGCGTCGCCCCGTCGGAACAGCAGATCGCCGTCCTTGAGCACCGCCTTGCCCCAGCCGTCCCACTGCTTCATCGACGGTGTCAGCTCGATGTTCGGGATGTCACCCGTCTGACGCGCCTTCACCGCCTCGGGGCCCCAGGGGTTTCCCTGCCACGTGGGCGGGATCAGCCGGTCCGTTGGCTCCTTGCCGTCGTGGCCGCCGAAGACCATCACCATCAACCAGACGAGTGTCCCCATGGAACCAATTCCTCCCTATCAGTCTGTTCATCAATTTCCAGTAATCCATCGCGGTAGACCGGGATCGGACCCGGCGAGCAACGGACATCAACGCGAATGGATTTTTTGGTCAACCAGGGCGGATATCGCAAATTCGCGGCGGAGAAACCACTCACCGATCATCGACCAAAGGGGGCGACGGCACGCCGTATTCTCGGTATGTGTTTCCGGAACAGTCGCGGAAGACGGCGGGTCGGATGTCTACGCATTCTATCGATACGGCAAGCGGTTTCGCAACCGTGATCGCTTTTCTCTGAACGGCAGTCGCGTTCCTGGAACGGGGGGAAGGGGAAGCGGTCGGCGCGGTAATGCCTTGGTCTGCCCAGAGTTGCAAAGATTCAGATTCTGGGATGATTGGGCAATCTACGGGTTGGGCGAAATTTAAAAACCACTAGCGAATCTTGGTTATTTGGGAAGTGGAAGAAAGCGACGGGCCGATAAGAGGGGCGGATCGGGGAGCGGACCGTCCCTGACAGGGGGTTTCGGCGAGGACGGTTGGAGCGGCGGAGCCAGGGACGTTTGGCACGAGCCGTTGTGTTGAGGAGGAGCGTTGTGATGCGGGCGCGTGGCATGATCTTGAAGACGCTGGCCTGTGGAATCTCGGCGGCGTCGCTCTCGTTTTGCTGGGTGGGAGCCCAGGAGACCCGGAGGGGCTTACGAGCGCCCTCGCCGGACTTGCCCCTCCGTTCAGGAACGATCGGACGGTACAACCCCAACCCGCCCGTGATGATCCCTGCCATTCGCGACGAGGTCCCCAGAGCTGCTCCAGCACCCAGGGGCGATTCCGCCAAGCCCAAGAAGGCGACGCCATTGATCGTTCCGGGTGAACTGAAGGAGACGTTCGAGTCCCATCAGAAAGGGGCTGGGATGATTCTGGCCGGCAAGTCCCAGGTCAAGGTCGATGGCGGCAAGCTGACGGCGGTACTGACCGACTCGGTCCAGTCCAATGCCTTTTACGGACTGAAGTCGCACTGTGTGGGGCCGCTCCAGATGGTGCAGGAGTTTGAGATCGTTCCCGGCGAACTGACCAACCTTCAGGTTGAGCTGGCCCTCTCGGCCAGGATCGATGGCTTTCTCCGAACCGAGTACAACGGGGCGGCCATGGTGCGAGTGGCCGACGCGGCAGTCTACCCGGAAGGAGGCGGACCCACTCTCTGGGTGGCGTTCCCGAGTTATGGTAACGCCTGCGACAACTCGGAGTGCGGCGATCTGGAGGGGACGGCCGTCAGGGTCGAACAGGAGGTCGAGTCTCCTCCCCTGGTCTTGCCGGTAGGTAAATTCATCCTGGTGGCGAACCTGGTCCTCGAAACCAACGGGGGTCACGGGGTCCGCAACCATGCGGTCGCCGTCTTCGCGCCACGCGATCCCAAGACGGTGTGGATGTTTGCCGAGGAGATCCCGTTCGAGGAAGAAATCGATGAGAAGAAATTCGGCTTGACCATCACGCTCAAGGCAAGTACGCCTGGCAAATAAATGACGGCTTCGCCGCTTCTGATCGTCGTTCTCGCCGCGATCGCTCCCTCCGTGCTCACGGCCATCGTTGCGCTGATGGGATTTGGTCTGGGTGGGCTCCTATGCCTGGTCCTCGCGGTCGCCGAGTGGGGGGCGTGGACCCTGGTCGCGCCTCGACGCAAGTGGCCTCAGGGTCATTCCGATCTCCCTGGTGGCAACCCTTTGGCGGGTGAGCCGATCGAGGCCGTCACCGTCGATGGCGTCCGGCTGGCGGGGATGTGGTACCCCGCCACAGGGGTGCCGCGAACCGACCGGACCTTGTTGCTGATGCACGGTTTTGCCGAAGACCCGCTCGGCTTTCGTGCGCGGGCCGAGGCGATGGCCCAGCGGGGCTGGAACGCGGCATCGATTGATCTGCGAGGGCATGGCCGGAGCGAGGGCGAGCATACGTCATTCGGTGGCCGTGAGGCCGACGATCTCCACGCCTGGATCGATGGGCTGGCCGAACGTGTGGGACCCGGCATGGTCCTGGCCGTCTGGGGCCGGTCGATGGGCGCGGCCGTCGCCCTCCGCGCGGCGGCCGTTGCCGCACCCGGCCGCGATGCCAGCCGGATCACTACCCTGATCCTGGAAGCCCCGTATCTCGATCTGGAGGAAGCCATTGCCATCCTCCTTCGTCGATTCCGGCTTCCGTTCCCACGCCTTCTGGCCCGCGTGGTCGCCCGCCGCGCCGAGGCCCTGGCCGGGGTCTCGCTACACCGGCCCCGCCCGATCGATCTGGCGCCCCGCGTCACCGCTCCCGTCCTGATCCTCCACGGCTCGGACGACACCCTCGTCCCTCTGGCGGATGCCCAGCGCCTGGCGCAGGCCTTTCCGGCGCCTGCCTCCCTGGTCGAAATTGCCGGGGGCCACCACACCGATCTCCTCGATGTCGGCGGCCCCGGCGTCATCGACCGCGTCTCGGCATTTCTCGATGGATTGAAATCGTGATCATCGAGATGAGACGACAATTTCAGAACGCATCCGCCGAGATCACCTCGCCGTTGGACGTACTCCCGAGCGCCCACCAGGTCATGAGGTTGACACTCGACTTGATGAACCGGACCGAGCCGTCACAGAACATGCTGTTCACGCCCCCGGGGTGCCGGCTGCTTGCCGTATGAGCCCCATGAACGTTCTGACCGCCGCCGGTCTGGGTGTAGTCACAGCTCCAGGTATTCGGCGCCATGACATGCGTATAACGGGTGAACGGGATCTCACCCAGGAACCAGTAGCCACCAATACCCCCCGAGTTGTTCGAGTAATAAATTCCCGCCGCGAGGGTTGCTGAAGGCGTCGGGACGATCGCCATGCAGGCGGCATTGAGCGGGCCGGGCAGGTTCAGGACCGACGGAGGCGCCACGTAGAAGACGGTGGACGACGGCCGCATGGTGTCATAGGTGTTGACCGTCCCCAGGCCCTTGACCTTCTCGCTGAACGCGGCAGTGTTGCTCAGGCCGTCGGTGATCTGCGCGAACTTGACGACCTGGGCTCCGGTCACACTCGTCCCGTTCGGGCCACGGAAGGCGCCCGAATACGGGCCGATGACGGCGTCGGAATTGGCCGCCGACCCGCTGCACGCGGCGTAATTGATGTGGCCGGTGACCGAGGTCAGGCGGTCGAGGTCGGAGGGGCAGAGAAACGCGTTGATCTTGGCATAAAACACCGTCGTATTCATCTTGTTCGAGGGAGCGACCGGCTGGTACTGGAAGTTGAGCGCGTTGTAGATCGCGCTTTGCTCCATATAATTGAGCAGAAATGTTTGCGCGGAGATATCGTAGTTCAGGGACGCCAGGAGCTGCCCGGGGGGAAGCGACCCGGTGCTGCTCTCGTAGTTGTGCATGGCGATGCCCATCTGCTTCAGGTTGTTGGTGCACTGTGCCCGGCGAGCGGCCTCGCGTGCGGCCTGCACCGCGGGCAGGAGCAGGGCGATCAGGACGGCAATGATCGCGATCACGACGAGGAGCTCGATCAGGGTAAATGCGGAACGTCGGCGCGCTGACCGTTTCATGAACAGATTCCTGGAATAGAGAACGCGTGGAGAGAACAAAAACAAAGAACAATCAAATCAATCGGAGGAACGATCCGGGGGAAAGACCGACAACGGGTTCCAGCCATCGCTCCCCCGAAGAACCGTTTCGGGTCGGAGCGTGGCGGCCTGCTCGTCGCTCAGGGGATGTGCCCAGGCGACCCGGGCACTGGCCTCTGCACGGGGCCGGAGCTGCGATACTCGGAGTAGCGCGACGTCTGCTCACGGTCGGGCTGGTCCCAGTTGTGCCACCCCTCGGGCCGGACCGCGGCGCACATCGCCGTGTTCAGGAAGGCGACGCTGGCATACGGCCGCCACGGCCGTCCGAGATAGACCTTGTTCACCGTCGGATCAGCCTCGATCCGGCAGTGGTCGAATACATAACCAAACGTTTGATTTTCAGGGGTGGAGGCCGCGGTGATATAACCGTTGCCCCGGCACTGGATCAGGCATCGCTCGAAATAGGCGGTCGCGCCGCCGAAGAGGAAGTCGACATGGCCGGCGATCGTGCAATCGACGTAATACTGGCGGCCACTGTGCGTGAGCACGGTGTCTTGCCAGCCCAGGAACCGGCAGCGCCGGAAGCTCGCGCGATCGCCCCCCACGATGATCGCCAGGGCCTGGGCACCTGGTCCGGCCGCGTTTTCAAAGGTGATGTCCTGGGCCGAGAAATCGGACCCCTCGATCTTCGTCGACGCACTCTCGAACGTGCGGACCTGGGTGCCGTCCTTCCGTCGGGCTTTCACATTGAGGTCAAATGTGAGTACGGTGCGCTCCGCGTCTTCGCCCACGAAGGCGACGAGCGATTTCTCCTTCGGCACCACGACCTGTTCCTTGTAGACACCAGGCCTGATCCGGATCACGAATCGCTCGCTGTTGCCGGCCGGCACAGCATCAACCGCCTCCTGGACCGTGCGGAAATCGGCCTCGCCCGTGGCCGAGACGACGACCGATCGCGCAGGTGCGACTCGGCCCCGATGGCACCCCCGGTCATCATCATCACCGCAAGAATCGCGTGGCCGAAGCCCCTGAACACGGAATGCACAGGCACGATGACCTCCTTCGAAAAGATCATAAATTCAAATCATAATCCAAACGTGATGCGCACGGCCGACCACGGGCCAACTGCGATCAGTTGAGCCGCGACGAGCTCAGGGCCAGGGAATCGGAGACTCTTGCCTGGGTTCGATGCGTGATCGAATCAATAGGAGTCTGCCGACACGACCTCTCCGTTTCCCTTGGTTCCAAGCGCCACCATGTTTCGCGGGCGATCGACGACTTGATGAACTTGACCGATCCGTCACAGAGCAGCAGGTTGACGCCGCCGGGGTGGCGGCTGCTGGCGGTATGGGCGCCTTGAATCGTCTGGCCGCCGATGCCGTAGTCGCAGCTCCAGGTGTTGGGCAGCATCACGTGCGTGTACCGGGTGTGCGGAGGCTCGCCCAGGAGCCAGTAGGCTCCCTGGCCGCCATAGGTGCTGAAGTAAATTCCGGTTTCGAGGTTGGTCGTCCACGGACTGGCGCCCTGGCAGTCGTTTGCGTATTCGTTCGGCGTGCTCACATCACCCGTTGCCGCGACATCGAGCACGACCGAGGTCGGTTGCAACGGATCGCGGGCGTTGGCGTTGCCGATCCCCTTGACCTTCTCGCTGAACGCCGCGGAGTGGCTCAGGCCGTCGGTGACGTCGCGGTACGAGAACACCTGCGCGATCCGCCCTTTGCCGATATTCGGATTCGGGCCGATGAATGGTCCGTTGCAGGGGCCAAGGTGCGAAACCGAGTCGGGCGATGAGCCGCTGCAGGCGGCGTAATTGTTGTGCCCTGCGGCCGCGCTCAGGCGATCGATGTCAGAAGGGCACAGGTACAGCTTGATCGTTGTGTTGAACGCGGTCGTGTTGATCCGATTCGCCGGGTCGGAGGGTTTGACCGCGGGATAACCTGTGAAGTTGATCGCGTCGTAAACCGTCCGCTGCTCGAGGTAGACCAGGAGGAACGTCTGAGCCGACCAGTCCGCGTTGTCATTGGCTTCGAGCTGACCGGGAGGAAGCGTGCCGACCGCGTTCTCGTAATGCGCGAGTGCCAGGCCGATCTGTTTCAGATTATTGACACACTGAATTCGCCGCGATGACTCGCGCAGCCTGCACCGCGGGGAGCACCAGGGCCATCAGCACGGCCAGCAAGGCAATCACAACCAGGAGCTCGATCAGGCTGAACCCCCTTGCGTAACGTTCGAGTCGGAGTGGGATCTTCATCATCGACCGAGTCCTCGATCGCTCAACGGCGCTCGCTCTTGGCCCGTTCGACCGTCACGGCCATGACGACAGGAGCAGTACGATCATACCCTTTGATGAACTCGATCTGCGCGATCGAATTCGTGCGTTCCGGAACGATGGCCAGATGCCTCATCTGGTGTCCTCCCTTGAGGACGAGCGCTCGCTGCGAGCCCGGTACATCGTCAAGGGTGAACCAGTCGACGAAATGCACGCCGTTGAGCAGGGGATGGTCCTCGACCATGCCGTCGTCATACTTGAGCCGGACGATCATCGACACCGTTTTGCCCCGGTTGCGTGGAAAACCGACCGGGAAGCCCCATCCGCACACCCCGCTGAGCAGGTGGATCGCCTTGGCGGGCAGGCCGCACGCGACGACCGCCGACCTCGGCATCTGTCGGGTCAGGTCGCCATTGGGGCCATGGAGCGCGATCAGGTTCCGCTCAACGCTCGTGCCCGGCTCGTCGACCCGGAACGGGATCCCGCGGGCCTCGAATTCGCCCCAGTAGGGCGGGATCAATCCATCGATTCGCTGGTTCGGGGTGCCGCGGAAGATCGGCTCGGTGCAGGCGATGCTCGCGGCCTCGGTGAGCGATAGCGCCACGAAGTCCCTGCGGTCGGCGGCCGACCAGCCGGGGGTGGGTCGATCGCTGTCGGCGCTCGCCTTGCCGGTGAGTGCCGCGGCGGCCCACCGCTTTGCCGGCCCCCCCGCGACGACCAGCCCGAGGGTTCCGACCACAACCGCCGTTGCGGCGATGATCCCCACCGATTTCGTTCGCAGCGCTTCCTGGGTCAGAGCCTTGCGAGTCGTGGTGGTCGCCGGCTCACGGGCCAGGTTCGGGAGATTCTGCGAAAGCCGTTCGATCAGGCCCGTTGGCACGATCGCACGCACCGCCGACTCGGCGGTGAGGAAGGCCGCCAGGCCGTCGAGCCCGCACATGATTCCGCGGTCCGCCAGTTGATCGCGAAGCCGGTGCAGGCCGCGCTGGGCGCGTTTGCGGATCGCCCCTTCGGAACAGCCCGAGATCAGGGCGCACTCGTCGTAATCGCGGTCTTCCAGGTAGTGCAGGATCACGGCCTCGCGGAGTTCGGCCGAGAGGCCATCGAGCGCCGCATCGATTTCTTCTCGAAGCTCGCCGGGATCGTGCTGCCGCGTCGCGACCATCATGCTTCCCTTTGCCGCCTCGCGGCGGAGCCTGCGCAACTGGGTCCGCAGGATCTTTCGAGCCACGTTCATCGCGGTCCGATGCAGCCAGCCGGCCAGGTGCTCTCTCGTCACCGTGCCCGGCTGCCTGGCCAGCTCGATGAAGGTCAACTGCACCACGTCCTCGGCCTCGTGATGGTCGTGGAGTACCCGCAAGCCCACACCGAAGACCATCGGCGCGTGCCGTGCCACGATCGCGTCGAACACCTCGCGCGAAATCGCGGGATCATCCAGTTCGGGAAGATCCGGGTCCGCACTCATCGGGGAGACACCTCCTGAGTCTTCGATTCGGGTGCGTCCTGCCTCGATGGTCCGCGTCCGTGCGCCAGGCTGGCCCTGCTCCGATCAACCCGGTCGGATCGAGAATCGCTCGAACACGCGCCCAGGTCCCACCAGACAGAACCCGGCCTGACCCGTTGCATGCACCTCGACCAACCCCAGCCCGCGAGCGAGCACCCTCGAAGACTCCCCAGAGCCGACATGTTCCAAGCCTGGCTCGCTACCTGAATTGTCCCCGCCGAGACCCATCCTGGGACAGACCCCCCGAAAAAATTCAGGGCACCCCCTGTTCAGACCGTTTCGGCTCATTACGCTCAACCGGTCGGCGACACCGCCAAGGTTTTCGAGCCAGGGGCTTGACGGTGTCAGATCATCTGATAATCTCGGAGGATCGGCGTTTGGCCACGGACGAAATCCTACCTCACCGAGAACCAGCCAGCCGATGCGTGAAACGGTCGAGCGCCTCAAGCTTCGCGACATGGTGGCGAAGCGGCTCAAGACATACATCGCGACGCAGAACCTCAAGCCGGGTGACCGGCTCCCGACCGAGTCGGAACTGGCCGAGCGGTTTGGCGTCAGCCGGCTGAGTCTGCGCGAGGCGACCAAGTCGCTGGAGTTCCTGGGCATCGTCCAGGCCAAGCCGGGGCGCGGCCTGACGGTGGGCTCGGTGAACATGGAGCGGGTGACCGAGTACCTCGGGTTCCACCCGGCGCTTCATGACGTGGCGCCTCATGAGCTGATCGACACTCGCGTCGTCATCGAGACGGGCGTGGCTGCCTATGTCGTGGCGCGGATGGCGCAGGACCCGGCGCTCTATGAGGACCTGAACCGGATCAACGACGAGCTTCGCCGGACCCAGGGTCTGAAGCGGTGGGTCGAGCTCGACATCGCGTTTCACCGCGGCCTGATCGCGGCGTCCGGGCTGTCGCCGCTCCTGGCGTTCGGTGATCTGCTGGCCGTTTTCTTTCAGCGGTTCCGAGAGAGTGTGGCGCAGGCCGAGTGGCCCGAGGGGATCGCAAGCCACCAGCGAATCATCGACGCCCTCCGGGACGGTCACGTCCAGCCGGCGATTCGCGAACTGCGGTGCCACATCGAGAGTCACCGCCCCTGGTTGGAGAATGCACCTTGAGGATGCCTACAAACACGAGCAGGACCGCGGTACCGGCTCTCCGGAGTCTTGTGCTCCTGGCCGTGCTGGGAATTACTGGCCGCGTCGCCGGGGCCGAAGCCTCTTCATTCGAGACGCTCGGGTCCGAATATACCCAGGCGATCCGGCCGCTCGTCCAGCGGTACTGCCTGGAGTGCCACGCCGCCGACACCACCGAGGGCGACCTCGATCTCGAGCGGTTCGACCGGATCGAGGTCATCCGTCCCGCCACCGCAACCTGGCAAAAGATGGCCGAGATGCTCGATAACCGCGAGATGCCGCCGAAGGACGGTCGGCGGATGCCGATGGCGGCTCGTCAGCAGTTGCGGGGCTGGATCACGCGCTATTTCCAGGCCGAGGCCCGCGCCCACGCCGGCGACCCCGGCGCCGTGGTGCTCCGCCGGCTCAATAACGCTCAGTACACGTACACCCTCCGCGACCTGACCGGCATTGATTTACAGGTCGCGCGCGATTTTCCCAACGACGGCGCAGCGGGCGAGGGGTTCACCAACGTCGGCGCCGCGCTCGTCATGTCGCCCGCGCTTCTCTCCAAGTACCTCGACGCCGCCAAGAGTATCGCTAGCCACGCCGTCCCGCTTCCTGACGGTATGCGGTTCTCGCCCGGCACCACCCCGCGCGACTGGACCGATGAGGTTCTGCATCAGATCAAAACGTTTTACGCACAGTTTGCCAACCCCCAGGGACGGCTGCCGCTGGAGCGCTATCTCGCTGCCTTGCTCGAAGCCCGCGCATCGCTCCGCCAGGGGTCCACCTCGATCGAAGTCGTCAGCGGCTCGCGCGGGTTGAGCCCGGTCTACCTCACGGCGCTCTGGAACGCGCTCGAAACCAGGGAGTCCGAGCCGTCCCCGGTGCTCGACCGGCTCGTCGAGCGTTGGCGGCAGGCCCGGCCAGAGCACGCGAGTGCCGACGCCGCGGCGCTCGCGGCCGAGGTCGGACGCTGGCAACAGGCCCTCACCCGGTTCCAGAACGTCGGCCACATGAAGCCCTGGATGGTCCACGTCAACCCGATCGCCACCCGCCAGGAGATGCGGTTCAAGTTCCCGGATCAGGACGGAAGCCCCGATCAGGGTCGCGACTACACCCTTTATCTGATCGTGGGCGGGGCGGGCGCGGACAAGTCCCAGGCCGCGGAGACCTTGATGTGGGAACGTCCGCGGCTCCTGATGCCCGGTCGGCCCGACCTGGCGCTTTGCGACATCCGCGGGTTGACTCGCGCCTGGGCCTGCGCCGCGACCGAGTCCTTGCAACCGCGGCACGCTGTCTCGACGCCGCGGCCGAGGCGAGCGGGGAAGTCGATCGGATTGACCTGGACGCCCTGGCACGTCGGCATGAGGTCGATCCCGTATTACTCAACGCCTGGCTCGATTATCTCGGGATCAGTATTGGCAAGGAAACGGATCAGGATGCGTCGGGACGGCTCGATCATCTGAGTGTGCCCATACCGAGATCCGGCAACTATGATTTCGTGAAGGGTTGGGGCTCGCCCGACCTGCCGATCCTGTTGACAAACGCTTCCGACCAGCTCGTGCGGATACCAGGGAGCCTGCGGGCCCATGGGGTCGCGGTCCACCCGACGCCGAGCCTCGCCGTGGCGGTCGGCTGGCGGAGCCCGCTCGCCGGAGCGGTGCGAGTTGCGGGCAAGGTGACGCACGCCCATCCGGAGTGCGGCAATGGTGTGACCTGGACCGTCGAGCTCCGGCGCGGAGCCACGAGGCTCCGGCTGGCGGCGGGGGTTGCCGCCGGACCGAAGCCTGTCGAGTTCGGACCGCTCGAGCCGGTGGCGATCCGGCCGGGCGATCTCGTGTCGCTCGCGATCGGCCCGCGTGACGGCAACCACGCCTGCGACCTGACCGATATCGAGCTCAAGCTCCAGGCCCTGGAAAATGGCAAGGAGGGCCGCGCCTGGGACCTGGCCGGTGACATCGTGGGCGATGTCCTGGCCGGAAACCCACACGCCGACCGGTTCGGCAACGCGGGCATCTGGCACGTTTTCAAGGAGCCCGCCACGGGGCCAGGCGGCTCGACTCCGCTGATTCCCTCCGGTTCGCTCCTCGCCCGATGGCTGGCGACACCCGACCGCGCCCGGAAACACGAGCTGGCCGTCGCCTTGCAACAGCTTCTCACGGCTGGTCCACCATCGCCAAAGGATCACCCCGACCGGGCGCTCTACCGGCAACTATCGTTGCTGGGAATCTCGTCATTCTCACCCGAAGATCGACCCGCCGATGCCCCCGGATCGTCCTGGGGTCTCGACCCTGCGCTCTTCGGCCGGCATCCCGAGGGTGAGGGACCTGGTCGTGCCGTGAACCCGACCGATCTGGCCGTCCGTGTTCCCACCGTCATCGAGCTTCGATTGCCGGCCGAGCTCGCCGCCGGCTGCGAGCTGGCGGCGACGGCGGTATTGCATCCGTCGAGTGGTGGCGAGGCGGGGCGCAGGTGGCGTGGACCACCGAGAAGCCCGGGGCTGGAATCCACGACGCACTTCGACCCGATGCGCCGGTGCTCGTGGCGGAGGGGTCGAAGGAGTCGCCGGCCCGCGCGCGGCTCGAACGCGGGTTCGACGCGTTCCGGAGCGTCTTTCCCGCCGCGGTTGCTTATATGCAGATTGTGCCGGTGGACGAGGCGGTCACGCTCACGCTCTACCATCGCGAGGACGAGGCCCTCCGCCGGCTCGTCCTCGACGCCGCGCAGACGGCGCGGATCGATCGGCTCTGGGACGAGCTTCATTTCATCAGCCACGATGCGCTGACCCAGGTCGACGCCTTCGCCCAGATCATGGAATACGCCACCCAGGACGGCGATCCCCGGTTGCTCGAGCCCTACCGCAAGCCGATCAACGACCGCGCCGCGGCGTTCCGCCGGGCGCTGGTCGATGCCGAGCCGAGGCAGCTCGACGCCGTGCTTGCGATGGCCGCGCGGGCCTACCGCCGCCCCTTGAGCGACGCCGAGTCCCATGACTTGCGGAAGCTCTACAACACCCTGCGGGGTCAGTCGATACCTCACGACGAGGCGCTTCGCCTGACGCTCGCCCGCGTCTTCGTCGCTCCGGCGTTCCTGTACCGGATCGAGAAGGCCGCGCCGGGCGACCAGGCAGCCCCGGTTTCGGACTGGGAGCTCGCCAGCCGTCTGAGCTATTTCCTCTGGTCGTCGCTCCCCGACGACGCGCTCCGCTCCGCGGCGGCCGACAGCGCGCTGCACGACCCGGATGCGATCGCTGCCCAGGCGCGACGGCTGCTCCGCGACGAGAAGGTCCGCAGGCTCGCCATCGAGTTCGCCTGCCAGTGGCTCGGAGTGTACGAGTTCGACACCCTCGACGAGAAGAGCGAGCGTCACTTCCCCACATTCGCCGCGCTTCGAGGTCCGATGTACGAGGAGACGATTCGCTTCTTCACCGACCTGTTCCAGCGCGATCTGTCGGTTCTGTCGATCCTGGACGCCGACCACACGTTCGTCAACGACTCCCTGGCACGTCACTATGGCATCGCCAACGTCAACGGCCCCGACTGGCGGCGGATCGATGGGATTCGCGCCTCGGGCCGGGGCGGGATTCTCGGCCTCTCCACCACGCTCGCCAAGCAGTCGGGGGCGTCGCGCACCAGTCCGATCCTGCGCGGGAACTGGGTCTCGGAGGTCTTGCTGGGTGAGAAGCTCCCCCGGCCCCCCAAGGGCGTGCCGCAGCTTCCCGAAGACGAGGCCGCAACCCAAGGCATGACCGTTCGCCAGCTCGTCGAGCAGCACACCCAGGACGCCCGTTGCGCAGGCTGTCACGCCCGGATCGATCCCTTCGGCTTCGCTCTCGAAGCGTTCGATCCGATCGGCCGCAAGCGTGAGAAGGACCTGGGCGATCGACCCGTCGATACCCATACCAGGCTTCCCGACGGTGCCGAGATCGATGGCCTGGACGGTCTGCGGCAATACCTGTTGACGACCGGCCGCGACGCTTTCCTCCGCCAGTTCTGCCGCAAGCTCCTGGGTTACGCCCTGGGCCGCCCCGTCCAGCTCTCGGACGACCCATTGCTCGACGCCATGACCCACGACCTCGAAACCCACGACTACCGTGTCTCGGCCGCGATCGAGACCATCGTCCGCAGCCGACCGTTCCGCGAAATCCGCGGGAGGGAAACCGTGGTCGCCGATACGCCTTGAATGGAAACCAGGTCCCGTGATCCGATCGACCTAATTCAACCCTACCAACCAATCCTCCGAGGCCCACCCGCCATGAGCGCCCGCATCTTGACCCGTCGCACGTTCCTCCGCGGTGTTGGCGTCAGCATGGCCCTGCCGTGGATGGAATCGATCCCGGTCTGGGGCAACAACGTGGCATCGTCGACGCCGCCGGGCAGCGAGCCGCCGGTCCGGCTGGCGGTCCTCTTCTCGGGCAACGGGTTCCACAGCAAGGAGTGGTGGGCCAGGGGCCAGGGCCGCGACATGGAGCTGGGTCAGGTGCTCGCCCCGCTGTCCGACTTCCGCGAGAAGCTGCTCTTCATTCAAGGGCTCTACAACGCCGAGGCCCTGAAGGGGAACATCCACAGCTCGCAGACCGGCAACATCCTCTCGGGCGCGCCGCTTGCCTCCGGTGGTGAGATCCGCTCCGGCACCAGCTTCGACCAGCTCCTGGCGCAGACCTACGGCCGCTCGACCAAGGTGTCGAGCCTCGTGCTGGGCTGCGAGAAGTCGAACCCGTCGGTCCACAAGAATTACTCGATGCTGTATAGCTCGCACATCTCGTGGACCTCACCCACCACGCCGACCCCGCTGGAACTCTATCCCGCGCTGGCGTTCGACCGCCTGTTCAAGGACGAGGTCGGGCGGGGCGATGAGAGCGTCCTGGACGCCGTGCTCGCCGACGCCCGCGACTTCCGCCGCGAGGTCAGCACCGCCGATCAGCGCAAGCTTGACGAGTACCTCGATTCGGTCCGCGAGGTCGAGACCCGGATCGAACAGGCCGGCAAGAAGGGCGAACTTCAAGGCTGGCGTCCCACCCTCGAAAAACCCAACCTTCCGCGCCCGCGGACGGCATCCCTCAAGACATCGCCGAGCACATGCGCCTGATGTGCGACATCCTCGTGCTCGGGTTCCAGACCGACACGACCCGGGTTTGCACCCTCAAGCTGAACAACGACCACAGCTCCTTGCGGTTCCCGAATCTGGGCGTCGACTACATGATTCACCACCTGCTGTCGCACTCGGACACCGCCGACTGGCTCAAGGTGAACCAGTTCTTCCTCAATCAGGTCGCCTACATCGCCCGCAAGCTCGCCGCCGTGAGCGAGGGCGAGCGGACCGCGCTCGACAACACGATGCTTCTCTACTGCTCGAGCATGCTCACCGGCGGCCACGACGCCACCCAGCTCCCCGTCTTCGTCCTCGGCGGCGCCGGCGGCCGGCTTCAAGGAGGCCGCGTGCTCGATTACCGCAACAAGCCCAACCGCAAGATGTGCAGCCTGTTCCTTTCCCTCCTCGACAAGGCCGGCCTGCACCTTGACAGCTTCGGCGACTCGAATGAGCCGCTGGCAGAGGTTTAAGGAGCACTTATTCGTCCGTCTCGGTGAACGACCGCCGGACCTCGCCGAGGGTGGCTTCGAGGTCGCCTGGGTCGAGGTCGGACCACTGGCCGAAGAGGAGGACGGTGCGCCTGGGGGTGCGGAAGCAGCGGATGGTGCAGGCGTTGGTCATGTCGAGGGTGATGAACTCGACGTCGTGGCCGACGGCGGCGTGGCCGTTGATCGTCTCGCGGGCGGGCGAGGCATCGAGGACGGGATAATCCTCGCGGAGCGCTTCGAGCGCCGAGTCGGCGATCTCGACCGGCGCGGGGCACGATTCATCGACCGTCACGAACGCGAACGCCAGCCCGCCGGGGGCCTGCACCGCGACCGTGGTCAGGTCGCCGTCGTCGGTGATCTCGAGCTCCCAGTCCTTCGGATACTCGAACCGGATGCCGCGGTCTTCGTACACTTCGGTCAGCATGAGGGGCCTCTCTCGATCCGATCCGGTCCAACTTCCGCCTACGTATCTCTCCTGGTAGGGAAATCCCCGTCATCCTAGCAATTCGGCGAAGGCCCGCCAACGCTGCCTCGGGGTTCGCGACGGAACGCCTTGATCGTTGCCGAGTTGAGAGATGTCGGATCTCGCCGGCAGGGCGAGGAGGCCGATCGGTCGTGAGTGGATCATCAGCGGCGTGGTGGTATAATGCAACCAAAAGCTGCGGCTGATCGAGGTCGACCATCGGGCTTTTCCAGGAACGCTGTTTCGTATGCCGCCGATCATCGTGTCCCCGAGCCTGGCACGTCAACTCGCGAGTCTTTGCGGACCTGTGGAGCTGTGCGATCTCATCAGTCGTGTCCTGGGACGGTTTATCCCTGCCACGGATCTCTCGGGCTGGGAACCGATCTCGCCCGAGCTTAGCCAACAGGAACTCGACCGCCGTGCCGCTCCGATGAGAAGCGACACAGCACGGCTGAGGTTCTTGCTCACCTGAAGCGACTTTGATGATTCGGCGACCCTTCCGTCCCGCAAATCCCTGAGAGCGATCATGCGAGTCCTGTCCGGTATCCAGCCCTCGGGGCCTTTACACATCGGCAACTATTTCGGCGCGATCAAGCAGTACGTCGCCCTGCAACAGGGCAACGACGCGTTCTACTTCGTCGCCGACTATCACGCGCTGACGAGCGTGCGGAGTGCCGAGACGTTGCGGAAGTATGTGTTCGACGTCCTGGTTGACCTGCTCTCGCTGGGGCTCGATCCCGAGCAGGCCACCATGTTCGTCCAGTCGGACGTGCATGAGACGACCGAGCTGGCGTGGCTGTTGACCACGGTCACGCCCATGGGATGGCTTGAGAAAGCGGTCAGCTACAAGGACAAGGTCCAGCAGGGCATCCCGGCCGAGCATGGGCTGTTTGCCTATCCGGTGCTTCAGGCGGCCGACATCTTGCTCTATGACGCCGATGTTGTGCCGGTCGGCCAGGACCAGAAGCAGCACCTGGAGATCACCCGCGACATCGCCGAGCGGTTCAACCACGTGTACGGCACAAAGGATGAGCCGGTGTTCCGGCTGCCGAAGCCCTATATTCTCGACACGGTCGCCGTGGTGCCAGGGCTGGATGGGCGGAAGATGTCGAAGAGCTACAACAACACGATCGAGATCTTCGACGACCCCGCCGCGATCCGCAAGAAGTGCAAGAAGATCGTCACCGACAGCACGCCCGTCGAGGCGCCCAAGAACCCCGACACCTGCCCCTTGTTCAACCTGTTCCGCCTGTTTGCCGCCGCCGACGAGCTGGCCGAGGTCGAGGGGCGCTATCGACAGGGGGGGATCGGCTACGGCGAGATGAAGACCCGGTTGGCCGAGCACATCATCAATGCGTTCGACGCGCCCCGGCAACGGCGGGCCGAATGGGTGGCCCACCCCTCGCGGGTCGCCGAGATCCGTGCCGCTGCCGCCGAGAAGGCCCGCCGGACCGCCCGGATCGTTCTCGATCGCGCCCGGGCTGCCTGCGGAGTCGGTTGAGTGGGGCGGGGTCGACCGGCCCCTTTCCCAGCGTTGACCGGCGTTTTACCATGGGCGCTTCGCTCCAAGACCCATCCCTCTGGAATCGCGGAAGGAGAACGTACCCCATGCGTCGACTGTTGAGTGCCTTGCTCGTCGGAATTCTGGCCGGCTCCGTCTCCGGCGTCGTGGCGGCAGCCGAGCCGATCCGCGTCCTGATCATCACCGGCGACAACATCCCGTCGCACGACTGGCAGGGGACCACCCGGGTCCTCCAGGAAACCCTCGGCGCGTCGGACAAGTTCAAGGTCGACGTCACGACCACTCCCTCCAAGGACCTGACCGACCAGAACCTGGCGAAGTATGACGTGCTCCTGGTGAACTACCGCGACACCCCCAAGGGCTCCGAGGAGAGCAAGTGGTCCGACGCCAACAAGGCGGCGTTCATCAAGGCGGTGAAGGAGAACGGCAAAGGGCTGGTCGCGCACCACTTCGCCTCGGCCGCGTTCACCAACCCGAACTGGAAGGACTACGAGCAGGCGCTCCTGGGCGGCTGGCGGACCCAGGGCTATCACGGCCCGAAGCATGAGTTCGTCGTGAAGAAGACCGGCGTGAAGCACCCGATCACCGAGGGCCTGCCGTCGGAATTCCCGCACGCGATCGACGAGCTGTACTCAGCCTGCATGCGGACCCGGAACAGCGTCGTGCTGATGACCGCCTACGCCGACCCCGCCAAGCCCCAGGGCACCGGCATGGACGAGGCGGTCGTCTGGGTCAATCAGTATGGCAAGGGCCGCTCGGTCGAGAACGTGCTCGGGCACGACACCACCGCCATGGCCGACAAGAACTACCAGGAACTGCTGCGCCGTTGCGTCGAGTGGGCCGCCACCGGACAGGTCAACGGCGACGCGAGCGCGAAGTGATGGGAGTGGAACGTGGACCAATCGCCCCGGTCCCACTGAGGGACCGGGGCCGTCTTTTCGTGTCTCCTCGCTTCCGCTCGACTCGTCTCCCCATCATCCGATGGCAACGCCTCCCCACGGTCAGCGCGACTACAGCTCGGTCCGGCTGACCCGGCACGCCCTGGAACGGTTCGTCGAGCGGTTCGGGGGCGAGCCGCCCGATGCCGCCCCCGCGCTTCGACGCGCCCTCGAACGCACCCGACGCCTGGGACGCAACCCGCAGAATGGAGCCGTCGCGGTCCTCGCCCTCCACGGCCCGCGCGTGCTCGTCGCCATCCTGCAAGAAAACACCTGCCTGACTGTCCTGACCTGGAACCAGTTCCTCCCTCGCCTCTCCGAATTCGGCCGCTCACGACTCCCGCGCAAGTGGGGCCGGCTCCTCCGACGCCTGGTCGAGCCCTTTGAATCGGACGTGGACTCCGATCCGGATTTCGACTCGAATGACGATCCGGATTTCGAACCCGACCCGTCGTGATTGAACGTGCAGACCCGCTGCCAATCTGTTGTAATGACAGTCGCGCCGCTGTTGGAGAAGAATCAAACAAACGGTACTGTCTCCAGGTGTGATTCCGTGATGGAACCCTCGCGTTCACAGAAGACCTTCAGGGCCGGTCGATTTCTCGCACACCCGCCGCTTGTCGCGATCTGTCGGGGGGTGGTGTTCCGCGAGGTCATCGGCGTCCTGGCTCTGTTGTCGTGGGCAATCGTCGTCAGTCATCGGAGTGCGTTGGCGGCGGAGCCCGATGCGGACCCGGCGGGTGTGGCGTTCTACGAGACGAAGGTCCGGCCGATCCTGGTCGAGCGTTGCTACGCGTGTCACTCGTCGCAGGCGAAGCGGCTCCGCGGCGGCCTGCACCTCGACAGTGAAGCCGGCTGGCGGCGCGGGGGCGACCTCGGGCCGGCGGTCACGCCCCGTGTTGTGGCGAACAGCCTCCTGATCACCGCTGTGCGTCACGAGGACGAATCCCTCAAGATGCCTCCCAAAGGGAAGCTCGGCGACGAGGAGATCGCGCTCTTGACCCGCTGGGTGGAGATGGGCGCACCCGGTCCCGTCGGCGAGGCCGCGCGGCCGGTCGGACCGGGGAAGACGATCGACATCGAGCAGGGCAAGACATTCTGGGCCTTCCGCCCGCCCGTCGACCCGCCCGTTCCCGACGTGAGCGATGCGGGATGGTCTCGGAACGGCCTCGATCGATTCGTCCTCGCCGGTCTGGAGGCGAAGGGCCTGGCGCCCGCGCCCTCGGCGGATAAGCGGACCCTGATCCGCCGGGCGACCTTCGACCTCACGGGCCTGCCGCCGACGCCTGCGGAGATCGCCGCGTTTCTCGACGACGACGCCCCCGATGCCTTTGCCGAAGGTCGTCGACCGATTGCTTGCCTCGCCCCGATACGGCGAGCGCTGGGGCCGGCACTGGCTCGACGTGGCCCGGTACGCCGACTCCAACGGCCTCGACGAGAACGTCGCCCACGGCAACGCCTGGCGCTATCGCGATTACGTCATCGCCTCGTTCAACGACGACAAGCCATACGACCGGTTCGTCCTCGAACAGCTTGCCGGCGACCTGCTGGCTTCGAGCCCGGACGATCCGCTCGCCGTCAAGCACACGCGACTGATCGCGACCGGGTTTCTCTCCCTCGGGCCGAAGGTGCTGGCCGAGGCCGATGAGAAGAAGATGGAGATGGACATCGTCGACGAGCAGGTCGACACCGTGGGCCGGGCCTTCCTCGGGCTGACCCTCGGCTGCGCCCGCTGCCACGACCACAAGTTCGACCCCATCTCCACGGCCGACTACTACGGCCTGGCCGGCATCTTCAAGAGCACGCGGACCATGGAGAGCTTCACGAAGGTCGCCCGGTGGCACGAGAACTCGCTCGCCGGCGAAACGGACCTCGCCCGCAAGGCCGCTCCACGACCGCGAGGTCGCGGCGAAGAAAGCAGGCGATCCAGGACCTGATCGCGCAGGCCAACGAGCGGCTCCGTGGCGAGCAGGGCGACGGGTTCAAATTGCCGCAGGATGCCCGAGACGCTCTATCCCGAGGAGACCAGGGCCGAGCTCAAACGTCGCCGCGACGAGCTGGCCGCGTTCGAGAAAGACGGCCCCGGAGATGCCCTCGGCGATGGGCGTGTCCGAGGGCCGGGTTGCCGATACGCCGATCCATATCCGGGGCAGCCACCTGGCGCTCGGGCAAGGTCGTCCCACGGCACGTTCCAGCAGGTGCTCGCCGATGCGACGCCGCCGGCCTTCAGCCGCCGCGCAGAGCGGCCGGCTGGAGCTGGCCCGCTGGCTGATCGAGGCCGATCACCCCCTGACCAGCCGGGTGATGGTCAACCGGATCTGGCGCTGGCACTTCGGTCAGGGGCTGGTGCCCACCCCCGACAATTTCGGTGCGCTCGGCAAGCGACCCGACAACCCGCCGCTCCTCGACTGGCTGGCCCGCCGCTTCGTGGAGGGCGGATGGTCGATCAAGGCGATGCACCGGCTGATCATGCTCTCGAGCGCCTACCAGATGAGCAGCGACGCCAATCCACGCGCCGCGGAGGTCGATCCCGAGAACCGATGGCTCTGGCGGATGAACCTGCGGCGGCTCGAGGCCGAGGCGATTCGCGATGCGCTTCTGGCGGTCGGCGGTACGCTCGACCCGATCATGGGCGGATCGCTGCTGACGGTCAAGAACCGTGCCTACTTCTTCGACCACACCTCGCGCGACGCCACCGCCTACGACAGCCGCCGCCGGTCGGTCTACCTGCCGGTGGTCCGCAATCATCTTTACGACATGTTCGAGCTATTCGACGGCACGGATGCCAGCGTGACCAACGGCGACCGCGCCACGACGACCGTCGCCCCGCAGGCCCTGTTCATGATGAATGGCGACCTCGTCGTGCAGGCGGCCCGCGACCTGGCTGCTCGACTGCTCGCCCGCGCGGCGGTGGACGACAACGGCCGGATCGCCCTGCTGTATGAGACCGGCCTCGGGCGTTTGCCCTCGCCCGCCGAGTCGGAACGGGCGGCGCGCTTACCTCGATCGACTGCATGCCGCGCTCGGAGCCGAGGCCGTATCCGCCGATGCGGACGCAAGCGTCGAGTCGCTCCGGCTCGATACCTGGCAGGTGCTCTGCCAGGTGATCCTGGCATCGAATGAGTTTGTTTTTATCCGTTAGCTGTCGCGTAGAGGGTTTGTCGTGGATCATTTCCCCAATCCGGCGATGTCGACGGCGGCGGATGCTCCGCGAGTCCGCGGCGGGCTTCGGCTCCCTGGCGCTGACCGCAATGCTGGCCGAGGAGGCGCGATGCCGCCGCGCCCGTCGGCAACGAACCCCCTCGCACCGCGCCCGCCTCATTTCGCTCCCAGGGCAAAGCGGGTGATCTTCCTGTTCATGAAGGGGGGGCCGTCGCACGTCGATACATTCGATTACAAGCCATACTCCAGCGCGACGACGGCAAGCCCTTGCCGTTCGCCAAGCCGCGGGTCCAGTTCGCCGAGACCGGCATGCTGCTGGGCTCGCCCTGGAAGTTCCGGCAACACGGTGAAAGCGGGATCGCGGTCAGCGAGCTTTTCCCCGAACGTGGCCGGGTGCGTCGACGACCTCTGCATCATCAACTCGCTCCACGGCACCAACCCGGCCCACGGCGGGGCATTGCTCAAGCTGCACACCGGCAGCGACAACTTCGTCCGGCCCAGCATGGGCTCGTGGATCACCTACGGCCTGGGGACCGAGAACCAGAACCTGCCGGGCTTCATCACGATCTGCCCGACCCTGGCGCACGGCGGCGTCCTCAACTGGAGCTCGGCGTTCCTGCCGGCCGTCTACCAGGGAACGCCGCTCGGCAACGCCGCGATCCCGGCGAAGGAGGCCCGGGTCCGGTTCATCAAGAACCCGCGGTTCTCGTCCGAGGTTCAGCGGACTCAGCTCGACATGCTCGCGGAGTTGAACCGCGACCACCTCGAGCAGACCGGCCCGGACCAGGCGCCTGGAAGGCCGGCTCGCGTCGTTCGAGCTGGCCTTCCGCATGCAGACCGAGATGCCGGAGGTCGAGGACCTCTCGGGCGAGTCGCCGGCGACGCTCAAGGAGTACGGCCTCGACGACCCGGTCACCGCCAACTTCGGCCGCCAGTGCCTCCTGGCCCGCCGGTTCGCCGAGCGCGGCGTGCGGTTCGTCCAGGTCACGCATAGCGACGCGTTCGTGCAGTGGGACCAGCACAGCGACCTCAAGACAGGGTCACGAGAAGAACGCCCGCGAGGTCGACCGGCCGATCGCGGCGCTGCTCAAGGACCTCAAGGCCCGCGGGCTGCTCGACGACACGCTCGTGCTCTGGGGCGGCGAGTTCGGCCGCACCCCCACCGCCCAGGGCAAGAACGGCCGCGACCACAACCCCGAGGGGTTCACGATGTGGCTCGCCGGCGGCGGCGTGAAGGGCGGCTTCCAGTACGGCGCCACCGACGACTACGGCTACTACGCCGTCGAGAACAAGATGCACATCCACGACCTGCACGCGACCCTGCTCCATCTCCTCGGCCTCGACCACGAGAAGCTGACCTATCCGCTACGCCGGCCGCAACTTCCGCCTGACCGACGTCGCGGGCCGGGTGGCCGCACGAGATCATCGCCTGAAGAACGCCGGGATCGATCGGACCTCGGTCAACCCGTCGCCTGACCGGTTCGTCGCGCGTCGTTCAATTCGCTCCAATCGGATCAGGCACCTCTTTCGCCTGACCAATCGGGGGCGCAAAATCGAGCACCTCTCTCGCGCAACAAGGACGCTGGCCCCTTGATCAAGGGGAGAAGAGATTTTTCGTCCGACGACCAGGATGCTGGGACACCGCTTCTCTTCGATTGGAGACCAACGACCGATGGCCGACATCGTGCTGATCAACCCACGGTTCGAGATCTCCTTCTGGGGCCTGGAGCTGGCGCTGCCGTTCATGGGCAAGCGGGCCAACATGCCGGCCGGCGTGCCTGCCGCTGCTCGCCGCGTTGACACCACGCGAGCACACGGTGACCCTGATCGACGAGAACGCCGAAGCCATCGACTTCGACCGCTGCGCCCGCGCCGACATCGTCGGCGTCACCGGTATGGGCATTCAGCGGCACCGGATGCGCGAGATCCTCACCGAGCTGAAGCGGCGCGGCTGCCTTCACCGTCGTGGGCGGGCCGATGGCCACCGTCCGCGAGGATTTTTTCGGTGAGCTGGCCGACGCGATCTTCATCGGCGAGGCCGAGCAGACCTGGCCGCAGTTCCTCGACGAATGGGCGCAGGGGCGGCACCAGGCGCGTTACGAGCAGGCCGAGAAGTCGGACATGACCCGGACGCCGACGCCGCGGTTCGACCTGCTCAAGATGAACCGATACCTCTTCGGCAGCCTCCAGTTCTCGCGCGGCTGCCCGTTCCAGTGCGAGTTCTGCGATATCATCGTCACGTTCGGCCGCAAGCCGCGGATCAAGACCTCGGCGCAGGTCATCGCCGAGATCGAGGCGCATGCGGGCGCGAGGGGATCCAGATCGCCTTCATCGTCGACGACAACCTGATCGGCAACAAGAAGGCGCATCAGGCCCGTGCTCCGCGACGTCGCCGCGTGGCAGGAGCAGCACGGGTACCCGATGACCTTCTTCACCGAGGCGTCGATCGACCTGGCCGACGACCCCGAACTGATGGAGCTGATGGTCGACGCCAACATCATCAGCGTCTTCGTCGGCATCGAGAGCCCGAACGAGGACTCGCTGCGCGAGACCAAGAAGTTCCAGAACCTCCGCGCACGGGCCGGTCGATGATCGAGAAGGTGCGGAGCGATCCAGGACGCCGGCATGGAGGTCTGGTGCGGGATGATCATCGGCTTCGACAACGACGATGAGACGATCTTCGACGCCCAGATCCAGTTCATTCGGGAGGCCGCGGATCGCCAGCGGCGCTGGTGGGGATGCTGCACGCGATCCCCCGGACGCCCCTGTACGACCGGCTCGCCGGCCGAGGGGCGGCTGGACATGGCGGAGGAGCCCGAGTTCGGCACCAACGTGATTCCCCTCCGGCTCAGCCGCGAGGCGATGCGCGACGGTTATATCCGGGTGCTCAGCGAGCTGTACGAGCCCTCGAATTACTTCGCACGGCTGGAGGAGCTCTACATCACCCGCCGGCTCGACCAGGGCCGCGCCCGCTCCCGATACTGGCGGCGCCACCCCCTTAACGCCATCAAGACCAACGCCATGTTCCTGACCCATGCCCTGGGCCTCTTCCTCAGCCTGATGCACGGCATCCCCGATCGCTCTCTCCGCCGCGAATACCGCCGCCGCCTCGGCCGCCTCATCCGCGCCCGTCCTAACGACCCCGGCTCCTTCCTCGTCTACACTGTTCAAGTGCGCCATGCACTATCATGCCTATAGCATGTCCAAACGCTTCAAACGACCCCAGACCCAGGTTGTCAGTGGATATTAAATAGAATGATTTAGAGAAAATATGAACAAATTCAATATAATAACGATTATAGAATACGCATGCAAATGATGGGACCGTCACGATTCGTTTCTGGGCCGTGGCCAAGCGGCCCGGGAGCGGGGATAATCAGGGCGGGTTGATCTACGTCGTGCGTTGAGGTGATCGATGCAGCCGGTCTCAGGGGGCCAGAAAGCCCGGGGAGACGGATCATGGAGCGCTATCGCCGCCGCGATTTTCTTGCGGACGTGGGCCGGGGGATGCTGGTCGCGAGCGTCGGGTCGACGCTGGCCCAGGACCTGGGTCTGGCAACATCACCGGCATGGGCCGCGCTGGCGGAGACGAATGACCAGCACTGACGTTCGGTGCGCATGGAGCCGCTGGTGGACCTGATGCAGGAGACGCCCGCCGACCGGCTGCTCGCCGATCGTCGTCGAGCGGCTGAAGGCCGGGGCCGACCTCCGCGAGTTCGTCGCCGCCGCGGCACTGGCCAATGCCCGCGCCTTCGGCGGCCAGGACTACGACGGCTATCACGCCCTGATGGCCCTGGCGCCCGCGTACCAGATGGCGCAGGAACTGCAGGAGCCCCGGCGCGCGCTGCCGGTCCTGAAGGTTCTCTACCGCAACACGAGCCACATCCAGCAGACGGGCGGCCGTGTCCACGAGACCCTCCATCCGGTCGACGCCGCACCGACGTCTGCGGCGACCGGCCCGGCGCCCGAGGCGCTGCGCGACGCGATGCGGCGGCAGGACATGGACGGAGCCGAGCGGACCTTCGCCGCGATCGCCCGCGGGCCGCTCGACGAGGCGTATAACGACCTCCACTACCTCGTCCAGGACCACACCAACGTCCACCGGGTCGTCCTGGCCTGGCGCGCCTGGGCGCTGCTCGACCTGACCGGCAAGGAGCACGCCCACACCCTGCTCCGCCAGTCGGTCCGGTACTGCGTGAACGAGGAAGGCTACGTCCGGAAGCATTCCCGCGAACGACCCCTGCGGCCCTTCTGCCCCGGCTGCTCGACCACTACCGCCTGCTCGGCCGTGCCGCGGGCGATCGGCAGCCGGACGACGCCTGGGTCGAGCAGATGGCCGGACCGATCTACGCCTCCGACCGTTCGAAGGCCGCCGACGCCGTCGCCGCGGCGCTGGCCGAGGGATTGCCGCCCGAGGCCGTCGGCGAGGCGATCTCGCTGGCCGCCAACCAGCTTGTGCTCCACGACCCCGGACGATCCAAGGACGACAGTCCCGCGAAACCCAAGGGAAGCGTCCACGGAGCCTCGGTCGGCGTCCACGCCCAGGACGCCGCCAACGCCTGGCGGAACATCGCCCGCGTCAGCAACCGACGCAACGCGCTCGCGAGCCTGATCGTCGGTGCCTACCACACCGCCGGCCAGTCCGGCGGCCTGAACCCGCAACCCTATCCCTTCGCCGAGCACCTCGAAAAGGTCCGCGACATCGCCCCCGACGGCTTGCTCGCCGAGGCCGAGTCGGCCATCAAGGCCAACGACCAGGCCCGCGCCTGCGCCCTGTTGCACCGCTACGGCACACTCGAACGGCCGGCCCGCCCCGCGTTCGACCTGCTGCTCCGCTACGCGATCAGCGAGGACGGCGCCCTCCACGCCGAGAAATACTACCGCACCGTCACCGAGGAATTCGCCACCACCCGTCCCGCCTTCCGCTGGCGCCACCTCGCCGCTCTCGCCCGCGTCACCGCCAGCGAACACGGCCACCCCGCGCCGGGAGTGGATGAGGTGCGCAGGCTTCTTGATGTGTAGGAATCTCCGGAGGACATTAATTTACCCTCGCGGGCGCCTGCGGGTATTCGCCGAATTCACCCCGCGATGAGCTGAAGCAACACGTCAAAATCGACCGGCTTGGTCAGGTGATGATCGAAGCCGGCGGCGAAGGTGCGCTCGCGGTCGCTCTGGCGGCCGTAGCCGGTCACGGCAATAAGGAGGAGGCGATCGGTGGGGGGATCGTTGGGATCGTTAGGGTGGGAGGCCTCATCGAGCCGAAGTGTCTGGGCGACCTGGTAGCCGTCGAGGCCGGGGAGGCCGATGTCGAGGACGACGACGTCGGGATGGAACTCGCGCGCGGCGTCGAGGGCGGTGAGGCCGTCGTGAGCGACGCGGATCGGGTGTCCCTGGATCTCGAGGATCATGGCCAGGGTGTGGGCCGAGTCGAGGTTGTCGTCGACCACCAGGACCCGGCGGCGCGGGGTCGCCGACGTGTCGGGCGGTGACGCTGTGGTTTCGGGTTGAATCGTGGCGGCCGGAGCAGACGCCGGGAGCCGGACGACGAACTCGCTCCCCTGGCCGGGCCCGTCGCTGTGCGCCTCGACCGATCCGCCGTGCAGCCGGGCGAACTGGCGGCACCACGGTCAGGCCGATGCCGAGTCCCCCCTCGGGCCGGTCGATCGGCCGGTCGGCCTGGACGAACAGGTCGAAGACGTGCGGGAGCAGCTCGGGGGTGATGCCGTTGCCGGTGTCGGCCACCCGGATGACGACCTCGCCCGCCTCGACCCCCGCGCGGATGCGGAGCGAGCCGCCCCGGCTGGTGTACTGGGCGGCGTTGATCAACAGGTTCGTCACCATCTGCTCGAGACGGACGGGGTCGGCGTCGATCCAGACCGGCTCGGGTCCGACGTCGACCTTGAGGATGTGCCCGCGCTCCTCGACCATCGACCGCGTCGCCTCGATCGCCCCGGCCACGACCGTCCCGATGGCGATCCGTTCGGAACGGAGCCGGATGCGGCCCCGCTTGATCCGCGCGAGATCGAGCAGGTCGTCGATCAGCACGGTCAGGTGCGCGGCCTGTCGGTCGATGACCTCGAACGCCCAGTCGAGCACGGCTTCGCGCCCCGGCTGGCGGCTGAGCCGGACGGCGTTGCTGATCGCGGCCAGTGGGTTGCGCAGCTCGTGAGCCAGCATGGCCAGGAACTCGTCCGGGCAGCCGCCGCTTTCGTCAGCGGCCGGCGCCGGACCGGGCCGGTCGGGCTCCTTGTCGAGAAGCGTGTCACGGACGGGCACGAAGGAGTCGGGCGCGGTCATCACGAGTCATCTGTAGGGCCGGACAAGACGCTCCCGCGCGTCGGGAGCCGTTTCGATGCGGTGGCGATTGTACCATGGACAGCGGTCCGGCCGCCCGGGTTGCGTGTTTCATCTCGTGGAAACGGGCGGTAACATCCGGTGAGATCCTTCCTGGCCCGCTCGAAACCTTCTCCATCCGAGTCGCCCACGATGAAACGCTTGAAGCCGAAGGCCGCGGTCGCTTACCTGGCCCTTCTGATCGCCGGACTCGCGCCTCTCTCCGCGCCGAGCGCGGCGGCGGAGCCAACCCGCCGGCCCAACGTGATCGTGCTTCTGACCGACGATAACGGCTATGGCGACCTTGCCTGTCACGGCAACCCCGTGCTGAAAACGCCGAACTTCGACCGGCTGCACGATCAGAGCGTCCGCCTGACCGACTTTCACGTCGCGCCGATGTGCACGCCCACGCGGGGGCAGTTGATGACCGGCAAGGACGCTCTGCACAACGGCGCCACCTCGGTCTGCGCGGGCCGATCGTGCCTGCGTAACGGTATTCCGACGATGGCCGAGAACTTCGCCGCCAGCGGCTACCGGACCGCGATGTTCGGCAAGTGGCACCTGGGCGACAGCTACCCCAACTTGCCCCATCAGCGCGGGTTTCAGGAGGCGGTCTATCACCTCGGCTGGGGAATCACCTCGATGGCCGACGCCGAGACCTGGCAGAACGATTACTTCAACGGCCGATTTTTCCACAACGGCACCTTGAAGCAATACAAGGGGTACTGCACCGATATCTGGTTTGACCTGGCGATGGACTGGATCAAGCGAGGTGAGGGGACCAGGAGAAACGGAGCCGATCGGCAGCCATTCTTCCTGTACTTGCCGACCAACGCGGCGCACGGGCCGCTCTGGGTGGCTGATAAGTACAAGACCCCGTACCAGGGCAAGGGGCCGGCCGCGTTCTTCGGTATGATCGCCAATCTCGACGAGAACCTCGGCCGGCTCGACGCGTTTCTTCAGACGAACGGTCTGATGAATGACACACTTCTGATCTATCTGAACGACAATGGAGGGACGGCCGGGGTCCAGGTGTACAACGCGGGGATGCGGGGCCGCAAGACGCAGTATTACGAAGGGGGCCACCGCGCCGCGGGGTTCTTCCGGTGGCCGGCGGGCGGGCTCCGGCCGCCGGTTGACGTTGATGCCCTGACCGAGGTCCAGGACCTCTTGCCGACCCTGATCGACCTCTGCGCCTTGACATCGCCCGCCGGTGCCTCATACGACGGCACGAGCCTGGCCGGCCTGCTCCGGGGCACGACCGAGGCGCTTCCCGACCGGACCCTCGTCGTGCAGTACGGCCAGAATCCAGCCCAGTGGGATAGCGCCGTCATGTGGCGGAAGTGGCGGCTGGTCCACGGCAAGGAGCTTTACGACCTGGCTACCGACCCCGGTCAGAAGAATGATGTCGCCGCGCAGCATGCCGACGTCGTCGCCCGGCTCCGCTCGCATTATGAGAGCTGGTGGGCCGGCGTGGCTCCTCAGCTTGACGACTTCATGCCGGTCGTGCTGGGGTCGGACCGCCAGAACCCGGTCACGCTCTCATCGGCCGACTGGGCGAATATCTACTGCGACAACTCGAACGACCTGCGCTCGGGCAAGCGGACCAACGGACCGTGGTACGTGATCGCCGATCGCGACGGCACCTACGAGATCGCGCTGAGTCGCTGGCCGAAGGAGGCGAATGCTCCGATCGCCGGCCCCGTACCCGCGTTCAAGGCCGTCGCCGGCAGCCTGCCTCCCGGCGTGGCCTTGCCGATCGCCCGGGCACGTCTAAAGGTCGCGGACGTGGATGAGAGCAAGCCCGTGAATCCCAACGATACGGCGGTCACCTTCACCGTCAAACTCAAGGCCGGCACCAAGATGCCGCTCCAGAGCTGGTTCCTGGACGCCGACGGCAAGGAGATCTGCGGGGCCTATTTCGCCGACGTTCGCCGGAAATGATCGGGGCGGGTCGGGTCGGGTCGGATCGGCTGTGCTGTCCCTGAGATGGGCCGCCGTCGGTGTCGCACCGGCGGCGGCCTCATGCGTTTGTCGGATCAGCGGCCTGAGCCTGAGCTCCGCGACCAGGCGGCGAACGCCTGTTGAAAGTTCTCGAGCTGGGGATCGCCGGTCCGTTCCATGTGGGCCAGCAAGAGCGTCCGGAGCTGTTCGATCTCGGCCCGCGACTGCGGGTCGTCGATCAGGTTGCGGCGTTCGTCCGGATCGTCTTCCAGGTTGTAAAAGGCGAGCGGCGGCCGGTGACGACTGATCGACCCGTCCCTTGATCCGGGGGTCGGACTGGCGGCGGCGGCCATGGCGGCGTACGAGAGCCCGCTCATGGCCTCGACCCGGAACGCCGTCTTGCCGTCGGCCCAGGCGTGGAACATCGAGGGAACGCGTTTTTGGTCCGCACGCAGCGTTGGGGGAAAGCCAACCCGCTGCTGACCGTGTTGACATGGGTCACGACGTGATCGCGCCCCGGCTGCGATTCGCCGCGCATCAAGGGGACGAGCGAGCGGCCATCGATTCCGGCGGGAGGGGTGATGCCGAGCAGGTCGAGCACGGTGGGCATGATGTCCACGCTGCTGACCAGGTTGGTCGCGGTCAACCCCTGGCTGGAGCTGGGGTCGGGTCGGCCCCGGGCCGCGGAAGATCACCGGCGACCAGGTGCCGTTGCGGTAAACGGTGGCCTTCGAGAACGGGAACGACATGCCGTGGTCGGACAGGAAGACGACCAGCGTGTCGTCGTCGTGCCCGGCGGCCTTCAGGGCCTCCATCAGCTTGCCGAAGCTGACGTCGAACCGGGCGACGCCGGTGAAGTATTGCGCGACCTCCTTGCGGACCGGCGGGATATCTTCGAGGAACGACGGGACGACGACCTCCTCGGGCCGATAGACCCGGCCGAGGTGGGCGTTGGCGGCCTTGAGCTGGGCCGCCTGCTTCGTCGTGGCCTTCTTTGGCGGCGCCACTTCGCCGTCGGCGTCGTCTCCCCGCGTCACTGCGCCACTGGGAAACGGCCGATGCGGGTCGGTGATGTTGGCGTTGATGAAGAAGGGCTTGCCCGCCTTCTTCGGCGCTTCGAGACACTGCTCGAAGTCGTGCGCGCAAGAGCTCGGGGTTCTTGCCGGAACCGTTCAGGGCCAGGTCCCAGGGAAATTTGGAATCCGGCATCATATGCTCGACTTTATTGACCACGGCGGCATGGTAGCCACTGATCGCTTGAGCCATCTCGACGAGGGTCGGCACATCGGTTCGGATCGGGTTGAACCCCAGGGCTCCGTTGCGATGGGGGACGCGGCCGGTCATCAGGGCCGAGCGCGACGGCTGGCAGATCGGCACGGTGACGTGGCTCTGCTCGAAGCGGAAGCGCCGTCGCCGCGAACGCGTCGAGGTTCGAGGCGTCGCCCCCAGCGTCGAGCCCATCACGCCGGTCGAATCGGCGTTCATGTCATCGGCCGTGATGATCAGAAGATTCAGACGCGGCTCGGCGGCCGGCGCATCGCGCGGGCCGGCGACGAACGCGGCGACGGTACAGAGCCACGAGTCCCAGTCGGAGGCGGGCAATGTCGCATGGTTTTGGATCTCGCTCGGTCGCTTGGAGTTGGAGGTTGAGGCGAGCGACCCACTCACCCCGTCCTCTTCCTCCTGACGTCAGGATCGAGCGGTGCCCATCCCATGAAACCGTGCTAGTTGCGACGGGTTCCGATCGGGACGTCGTTCTTCTGCGGTGCGCCGGGCGTGCTGCGGCCGTCGCGCTTGTATTTTTCGAGCAGGTCCTTGAGCCGGCGCACGACCTCGGGCTTCTCGGCGTAGAGGTTCCGGTGCTGGGAGAGGTCCTGACGCATGTCGAACAGCTCGCCCGGATGAGCGGGTTCGTGCGGCCGGATAGCCGCGCTCCTGCTTGAGCCAGGGGGTTCGCCGCGCTTGCCGTTGTCGTCGCCGGTGGGGGCGTCGATCAGGACCCAGTCGCCCTGGCGGATGGCGAACTTGCCCGAGGCGCGTGGTGAACGGTCGCCTCGCGGATCGGCGCTTCGTCGCTTCTGACCGAGAAGTAGCGGGGAGGATGTTGTAGCTGTCCTCGCCGGCATTGTCGGGAAGCGTTCGCGCCCGAGCACCGCGGCGACGTCGCCATGAGATCGACGGGGCGATCGTCTCGGCGCTGACGGTGCCGCCGGCGATCTTGCCCGGCCAGCGCGACGAGGAACGGAACGCGGTGGCCTCCTTCCCAGGCGTCGCGCTTGGCGCCGCGGAGCGTGCCCATGCTGTAGTGCCCGTACTGCTCGGCCCGGTCGTAGACGCCGGGCTTGACCTCGCCGGTGATCTCGGGGCCGTTGTCGCTGGTGAAGATGACCAGTGTGTTGTCGGCCAGGCCGTTGCGCTTGAGCGCATCGAGCACCTGGCCGACGGTCCAGTCGACCTGGGCCACGAAATCGCCGTATTCGCCCGCCCCGCTCTTGCCCAGCGAACTCGGCCGCGGGGACGACCGGGATAGTGGGGCGCGGTCAACGGGAAAGTAGAGGAAGAACGGCGTCCGGGGCTGCGCCGGCCGCCGTTCGTCGATCGTACGCACGGCCCGGCGGGTGAGCTCGGGCATGATATCGACCCAGTTCCAGCCCGGCACCATCGGTCCGGGGCGATTGTGTTCCGGGCGGTTCGGCTCGGTCGGGATGCCGACGGTCTGGTCGTTCTCGATGTAGCAATAGGGCGGGTAGTTCGGCACGTCGACGCCGAAGTACGAATCGAAGCCGCGCGTGGTCGGGCCGTCGGCGATCGGCCTGGTGAAATCGACGTTGCTCAGCCGATCGGGTCCGCTCCGCGGCGGCTGGCCGTCCTTGGTCGGCCAGGTCCAGCCGAGGTGCCACTTGCCGATGCACGTCGTCGTCGTATCCATGCTGCTTGAGCAAGCGCCGGGAACGTCAGCCGGTCGGCCGCGATCAGCGGTGCGCCCCACGGACCGAGCACGTCGCGCTTGAGCCGCGATGCGCCAGGAGTAGCGGCCGGTCAGGAGCGCGTACCGCGTCGGCGTGCAGACCGACGTCGGCGCATGGGCATCGGTGAACCGCATCCCCTCGGCCGCCAGCCGGTCGAGGTTGGGCGTGGGGATCTTCGAGTCCTTGTTGTAACAGCCGAGGTCGCCGTAGCCGAGGTCATCGGCCAGGATTAGACGATGTTGGGCCGAGCCGCCGGCGCTGGCTCGGCCGCGGTGGCGAGACCCGAAAGGACCAGGGCGAGGACGATCGCTGTGAGGAATGATTTCATAAGAAGACCTCTCGATGTGCTCCTGACAACCGCCGATATTCGTGGGGTCCGCCCCGCGGACCCCACCGCGAGTGATCGACCCGGTCGGACAAGATCCGGCCCGCACAGCGGACCTACGAATGAAAAATAGTTTTGGAAATCACGCCAGCACCTTCATATCCTTCGGGTCCCACTTGAGGGTGACTCCCTGGCGATAGCTCTCGTTGCACAGCAGCGCCGGGGCCGCGGCGCGATAGCCGAAGACGGCGTCCTCGTAGACCGGCTTCTCGCCGCGGACGGCCTTGAAGAAGTTGGTGAAGTGGTCGAGGCCGGCGTTGTAGCCGTTAGGAACGTGATACGTTTCGGGCTCGCGTGAAACCGAGCGGCTGCCGCCGGGCTGGGCCGAGTGCTCGGCGTGGTATTTCTCGGCGAAGGCTTTCTGCTCGGCCTTCGAGAAGGTGCGCACCGAGTTATAACCCTTGAGGACCTGGTTGGCGGTCTCGTGGGCGATGCCGGTCCGCAAGACCTTGAGGTCACTGTAGCCGACCTCGATCACCCCGTCGCTGCCGATGAAGCGAAACAGCGAGTTCTCGCCGCCGCCGTCCTCGAAGTTGGTCTGCAAGGCCAGCGTGAAGCTCGGGTGGGCGTCGGTGTCGGGGTAATCGAGCAGACCCATGATGACGTCGTAGACGTCGCGGCCGTCCTTCCAGTAGCGCTGGCCGCCCATCGCCGAGACCCGGTTCGGGCCGATCGAGCCCAGCGCGTGATGGATGCCGGTGAGCAAATGGACGAACAGGTCGCCGGCAACGGCGGTGCCGTAATCCCAGTAGTTCCGCCACCGGAAGAAACGGACCGGGTCGAACGGTCGCTTCGGGGCGTTGGCGACGAATTTATCCCAGTCGACGGTCTGGGGCGAGGCATCGGTCGGGATCGAGTACTGCCAGGCGCCGATCGACGAGTTCCGGTTGTACCGCGCTCGACGGCGGTGATCGGCCCGATCGTCCCTTGCTTGACCAGGTCCTTCACCTTGTCGTACAGGACGGAGCTGGCGTACTGACTGCCAATCTGGAGCACGCCCCCGGTCTGTTTCTGGACGGCGATGACCTCGGGTCCTTCCTCGATCAGGCGGACCATCGGCTTCTCGCAGTAGACCGCCTTGCCCGCGCGGAGCGCGTCCGTCGTGATCCTGGCGTGCCAGAAATCGGGCACGCAGACAAGCACCGCATCGACATCGGGTCGGCCGAGGATCTCGCGATAGTCGGTATAGGCCTGGACCTTGTCGCCGAAGACCTCGCGGGCATGGGTCCGCCGGCCTTCGTACAGGTCGGCCACCGCCACGAGCTCGACGCCCGGGACCTTCAGCGCGGTCTCGGTGTCGATGAACCCGATGATCCCCATGCCGATCGTGGCGATCCGGACCTTGTCGTTGGGTCCTTGAGGACGCCTGGGTGCCGCTTCCGGCTCATCAGCGCGGCAGATCTCGTGGACGTTGCCGCTGCCATCGAGCTGGGTCGTCGTGATGGCGCCCGCCGCGGCCATCGATTTCAGGAACGAACGACGGGAGGGATCGTGGTGTATGGCCATGACTCGGAAGTCTCACGGATTTCGTGGGCGGAGGTTGGAATCGGCAGGCATTTCAGGCTGCCCTCAGCATACGGAGTAGGAGGCCGCGCGGAAAGACCATGCCCCTCCTCCTGTCGAGGACCGGCGTGTTTCGCCATCCTGAACACGTCGATGGACGCGTTCCGAAGCCAAAGCGAACCACCCACGGCCGTCGAGCCCCGAGATCATGCCTGAGCCGAACCTGTCTCTATCCCCCGCGAGCGGTCGACCGGCCATCAATCCGTGGCTGGTCGCGGTGTCGGTGACGATCGCGACATTCATGGAGGTGCTTGATACCTCGATCGCCAACGTCGCTCTCCGCTACATCGCGGGAGGGCTCTCGGCCGCCGAGAGCGACAGCGAGTGGGTGATTACCAGCTACCTCGCGGCCAATGCGTCGGTGCTCTTGCTTTCGGGCTGGCTCTCGGCGTATTTCGGCCGGCGCAACTATTACCTCATGTCGGTCCTGATCTTCACCGTCAGCTCGGCGGCGTGCGGGTTCGCCCGCAATCTTGACGAGCTGATCCTCTTCCGCATCCTCCAGGGGCTCGGCGGCGGCGGTCTCCAGCCGGCCACGCAGGCGGTGCTGGTCGATACGTTCCCCCCCGAGAAGCAAGGCGCTGCCCAGTCCCTGTTCGGCATCTCGGCGCTGGTGGCGCCCGTGCTCGGGCCGACCCTGGGCGGGTACATCTCCGATCATTATTCGTGGCGCTGGATCTTCTTCATCAATATTCCGACAGGATTATTTGCTCTGGGTTTGAATTACTTCTTGCTCCACGACCCCGACTACCTGAAGACCCAGGCGCCGAGATGCGAAGCCGTCCGCTCCGGTTCGACTTCGTCGGCCTGGGGTTGATCGTCCTGACGATGGTCTGCATGGAAGTCCTGCTCAGCAAGGGGCAGGAATGGGACTGGTTCGGCGACCCGTTCCAGCGGGTCCAGTGGCTGACTCTGGGCTTCGGCGGAGGGCTCGCGGCACTCATCGCCTGGGAATGGCATCACCCGGCGCCCATTCTCAATCTCCGGCCCATGCTCGACCGCAACTTCGCGGCCAGTGGCATGATCGCGTATGTCGCGTTCGCGATCACCTATGCGAGCATGACCCTCTTGCCGGGAATGCTCCAGACCCTCTTCGGCTACAACGCCGTCTGGTCGGGGCTGGTGATGTCGCCCGCGGGCCTGTTCTCGATCCCCACGATGGCCCTGGTCGGCTACCTGATCGGGCGGCGGGTCGACGCCCGTTGGATCGTGATCGCCGGCGCCTGCCTGATGGCGGCGGGCTCGTACTGGTTCTCGCAACTGAACCTGGGTGTCAGTGCCAGCCAGCTTGTCTGGCCCCGCGTGGTCCAGCGGGTGGGAACGGCCAGCCTGTTCGCTCCCTTGAGCGTCGCGGCCTTCATGTATCTGCCCAGGGAACTGCGCGGTCCCGCCGCGGGCCTCTTCGCGGCGCTTCGCAACGAAGGGGGAAGATCGCGGTGGAGGCGCCGGTGCCGGGGCTGAAGCCGCTGACCCGGCCACGGAAGACCTTGCCGGGGTAGGCGTCGACGTAAAGATCCACCGGCTGGCCGATCCGGATCGGGTCGAGCTGCGTTTCCTTGAAGTTGGCGTCGACCCAGGTGTCGCGGAACGAGCGAATCGCCAGCAAGCGTTGCCCCTGCGCGACCCGGTCGCCGGGGTTAACGTTGCGGTTGGAGATGTATCCGTCGATATCCGCGCGGATGGATGTGTAGCTGAGATCGAGGTCGGCCTCGGCCAGGTTTTCTTTGGCCTGCTGGACCTGGGCTCGGGCGGCTTCCACATTCGGTGCCGCGCCCACGGTCTTCTCGATCAGGGCGTCGAGGTCGCCATTGGGCGCGGTCTTGCGGATCTCGGCGATGAACTGGTCGGGGGTGTCGTAATAGCTCGGCAGCGGCAGACCGAGCGTGGCCAGGCTCAGGGCCAGGGTCCCGAGCGCGGCCAGGACCTGCGAATGGCGCTGATCGAGATCGGCGGGAACGTCGTCCAGGGGTTTCCCTGAGGGCGGCTCCTCGGGAAGCTCGAGGCCGACCCGGACCCGGTGGACTGCTTCCAAGGGCGGCCCGGGTGCGTGCCCTGGCCTGCTCATAATCGGTACGGCGGACGTCGGCCTGCTCCTGGGTTACCGCGCTGGTCCGCGCGAGATTGGCGTAGCGGTCGGCCTCGAGACGCGCGAGCTTCTCGGCCGCCTCCACCGCGTTCCATTGCGCCACCGACGTTTTGAGGCCCGCCGCCTGGTCCTTGATCGACGTGATCGACGCCGACAACTGGAACCGGTTCGCCTTGGCCGCCGCCACCTTCGAACGGGCCGACGCCAACGCCTGGTCGAGCCCTCGCTCCGCCACGTTCCGGGCCGCCACCGCCTGGTCCCTGCGCAGCTTCCAGAGCGTGTCATCGAGAGTGATCAGCAAGTCGCCCTTGCGCACGAAGTCATTATCATCCACCCGGACCTCGCGCACGTTCGTCGGTGATCCGAGGTGCGACGTAGGTGGCGTGCGCGTTGACGAACGCGTCGTCGGTCGACACTGTTGTCAATGTTGTGAGCACGTGCGGATAAAGGAAATATCCACACGCGATCAGCGCGGCGATCACGACCGCGACGACGATCGACCGACGCGAGCGTCGTCCCGATGCCTCGGCTTGGCCCGGCTTGGTTTTCAACACGGGAGGCGTCGTCATGAGTTGTGATCCTGAGGTGCTCCGCTGAACGGTCGCCCCACGATACGATACGGCTCGCGGAGAGGCGATCGATATTTTCAGCGTCCCCGATCATCGCCGGGGCGGGCATCGCGGCTCAAGCCCAGATCGGGCCGGAGTCATCTCGCGATCAGGCCACGAATCAGCCGGAGGGCCTTGCCGAGGGCGCGTTCGGTCGTGGTCGAGAGCGGCGCGCCGAGGCGGAGGTCGCACGCCGGGATCGTGACCAGCCACGACGGTTCGGGCGACCGGCCGTAGGCCCATCGCGTAAGCTCCAGGAGCGTTCGCGGATCAGCGACATGGCCCCCCATCGCCATGCCGGAGGGGACGCCGCGCGACCACCCGGTCGACTCGATCGCTTCGATACGTGGGCCTTCGCCCACGGTCCCGAGCCGGGCGTCGATGAAGATCGCGCTTTCGGCCGACGCCAGCGCCTCGGCGAGCTCGGGGGTCAGTTGATGGCAGGCGCGAACGCACCGCGCCCGGCAGGTTCCACGCGGCCAGCGCCTCGGCCGCGGACTGGCCGGCGGCGTCGTCGCCGCGGAGGGCGTTGCCGTAACCGATGATCAGCGTCGTGATGGTGAATTCCTGGCTCATGTCGCCTCGCGGTCGATGGCTCAACCCCGTCGGGCCTCCGCGCGGAGCGATCCATCAGGCCCGACGAGCCGGACGTGCAGCGGCATCGCCCCCAGGGCGTGCGTCGAGCAGCTCAGGCACGGGTCGAACGCGCGGATGCCGGCCTCCAGCCGGTTCAACACGCCATCGGTCAGCTCGGGACCCCTGATGTAATGCCGGGCGATCTGGGCCATCGCCCGGTTCATTGCGAGGTTGTTCTGGCCGGTGGCGATGATCAGGTTGACATATTGAATTAAACCAGATTCATTCACGCGATAATGGTGGAACAGCGTTCCGCGCGGCGCTTCGCTGACCCCGACCCCGTCGCTCCGGTTGATTCCGGCCCGCGCGTGCAACGGCTGGGAATCGAGCTCCAGGTCGTCGAGCGCCGCTCGATTCGCTCGACCGCCGCCAGGATCTCGATCAGTCGCGCATAGTGGTAAAAGAACGATGATGTCACGATTCGCCCGCCCCGCTGCCGGTACTCGACGAGCTCGGCCTCGGCCATCGGCGTGCCGATCCGCTCGCAGACGTTGAGCCGGGCGAGCGGACCGACCCGGTAGATTCCGTCCGGGAACCCGAGCGGCCGGTAATAGGGCGACTTCAGATAGGAGTCGGACTGGACCGCCTCGCCGAGGTACTCGTGATAACTGCGCCGGGTCGAGGTCCTCGGCGACGACGTTTCCCTCGGCATCGACGAGCCGGAGCCGGCCGTCGTAGTGCTCCCAGCCGCCGTCGGGGCCGACCAGGCCCAGGAAGAGCGTGGGGAAGTTGCCGAAGGTCTCGGCCTCTTCGCTGGAACGATCCGAGCAACCCCTTGAACCGCGCCAGGGCGAGCAACGCGGTGGTTCGGGCCTCGGGGACGCGGGCGCGGATCTGGTCGCGGCCCTCGATGGACAGACCCGAACGGACGCCGCCGGGGACCGACCAGGCGGGGTGAATCTTCCGGCCCCCGAGCTGTTCGATGATCTCCTGGCCGAACTGTCGGAGCCGGATCCCGCCCCGCGCCAGCTCGGGCTCGGCCTGGAACAGCCCGAAGAGGTTCCGCGCCGAGGGGTCGGAATCCATCCCCAGCAGGAGGTCGGGACCGCTCAGGTGAAAGAAGCTCAGCGCGTGGGACTGGACGATCTGCGCCAGGTTCATGAGCCGCCGCAGGGCCTCGGCCGCCGGTGGGATCTTGAGTGCGAGGATCGCGTCGCCGGTCTTCGACGAGGCCATCAGGTGGCTCACGGGGCAGATCCCGCAGATCCGCGCCGTGATCCCCGGCATCTCCCAGAGTGGCCGGCCCTCGCAGAACGCCTCGAAACCGCGGAACTCGGTCACGTGGAACCGGGCGTCGGTCACCTGGTTCGCGTCATCGAGCTGGATCGTGATCTTGGCGTGGCCCTCGATCCGCGTCACGGGGTCGATGACGATCGTCCGGGTCATGTGCTCATTTGCTCCTACTTTGACGTCATCGAGTTCAGCCGAACCGGATCTCGCGGCCCTGAAGCACCAGCGGCTCGCCGGCCAGTCAGCTTGCTCGAGCACGGCGCGGATGGTCGGGGCCGACGGGGGACAGCCCGGCAAATGAACATCCACGGGAACGGCGGCGTGAAGCGGAATCACCCGGTCGAGCAGCTCCGGCACGATTCCCGGGCTGGCCGGAACCCGGGCGGCGCAGATCGCCCCGGTCGAGTAGCACCTGCTTCAGGACGGGCTCGGCCCCGCCCAGCGGGTTGCGCAGGGCCGTGACGTTGCCGGTCACCGCGCAGTCGCCGAAGGGCCACGACGACCCGGCTGCGCCGCCGGACCTTGCGGGCCATCTCCAGGTGCTCCTCGTTGGCGACCGCCCCTTCGACCAGCACGACGTCGACGCCTTCGGGATACTCCTTGGCGTCGATGAGCGGCGAGTAAGACGATGTCGGCCTGCCCGGCCAGGTCGATCAGGAACTCGTCGAGGTCCAGGAACGACATGTGGCAGCCCGAGCAGCCGCCGAGCCAGACCGTGGCGAGCTCGGTTGTTTCGAAGAAGGCTCAGACGATCCATTGTTTCTTCTCCCGCGCGTTGACCAGGAAGTCGAGCCGGCGCGGTCGTGCTCCAGCTCGGCGACGCTGTCGCCCTGGTGGAACAGGGCCCCGGTGGGGCAGGCCATCACGCACTTGCCGCATGACGTGCAGGTCGCCGACTCGCCCCAGGGCTGGTTCATGTCGGTGATGACGCGGCGCGCCGTGCCCCGGCCGGCGACGTCCCAGGTGTGCGCCCCCTCGATCTCGTCGCAGACCCGGACGCAGCGGGTGCAGAGGATGCAGCGGTTGTGGTCAAGGCCGAACCGCTCGTGGCTGAGGTCGACGCTCGCAGCGCCGGGTTCAGGTAGTCGAGCTCGCACGTGGTCCATGCCCAGCGGCGACGGCCAGGTCCTGAAGCTCGCAATTGACCGTTGGCCACGCAGACCGAACAGACGTGGTTCCGCTCGGCGAACAGCAGCTCGACGATCGTTCGCCGGTAGTGCCGCAGCCGCTCGGTGTGTCGGTCGCGACGACCATCTCCTCGGCGACCCGGTCACGCAGGCCGGCAACGGCCGATCGGCTTCCCTGAACCTCGACCAGGCAGAGCCGGCAGGCGCCGACGTCCGACGAGCCGTCGAAATGGCAGAGCGTCGGGATCGCGATCCCCGGCCTCACGGGCCGCCTCGAGGATCGTCTCGCCCTCGCGGGCGCTGACGAGCTTGCCGTCGATCGTGAGGGTCTTGACGGCCATGTCGCACACTCTCCTGGGAATAAATTGCAAATACTGATTAAAATATTAGTATTTTAATAATAGCAAGATTAATTAACTTGGAAGTCCAGTTTTCGCGTCCTCCCCTTGGTGGTTGATCCACCAGGTTCGCCTCGTACTCGTCCCGGAAGTAGCGGAGCGTGCTCAGCACCGGGTTCGGGGCCGCCTGGCCGAGTCCGCAGAGGCTGGTGTGCTTGACCACGTCGCAGAGCACTTCGAGCAGGTCGAGGTCGTCGCGGGCGGCGGTCCCGCTGGTGATCCTGGTCAGGAGCCGGTGCATCTGCACGGTCCCCGCGCGGCAGGGGATGCACTTGCCGCACGACTCGTCCATGCAGAAGCCCATGAAGAACCGGGCCACGTCGACCATGCTCGTGTCCTGGTCCATGACGATCATGCCGCCGGAGCCCATGATCGAGCCGAGCGCGGCCAGCGACTCGTAATCGACCGGCGTGTCGAGCAGTTCGGCCGGGATGCACCCGCCGGAGGGGCCGCCGGTCTGCACGGCCTTGATCGTGCCGCCGTCGGCGACGCCGCCGCCGATCTCCTCGACGATCGTCCGCAGGGTCGTGCCCATCGGCACCTCGACCAGCCCGGAGTTCCGGATCTTGCCGGCCAGGGCGAAGACCTTGGTCCCCTTGCTCGTCGCGGTCCCGATCGACGCGAACCAGTCGCGCTCCCTTGCGGAGGATCGGTGGGAACGTTGGCGAACGTCTCGACGTTGTTGATCAGGGTTGGGCATCCCCAGAGGCCCGCCTCGGCCGGGTAGGGGGGGCGAGGGCGCGGCATGCCGCGCTGGCCCTCGATCGAGGCGATCAGCGCCGTCTCCTCGCCGCAGACAAACGCCCCGGCGCCGATCCGGATGTCGATCCGGAAGTTGAACGGCGACTCGAAGATCTGGCTGCCCAGCAGGCCCAGCCGCCGGGCCTGCGCGATGGCGATGTCGAGCCGTCGGATCGCCAGCGGGTACTCGCCGCGGACGTAGATGAAGCCCTGGTCGGCCCCGACGGCATAGGCGGCGATGGCCATCCCTTCGAGCACGCGGTGCGGGTCGCTCTCCAGGACGCTCCGGTCCATGAAGGCGCCCGGGTCGCCCTCGTCGGCGTTGCAGACGACGAACTTCGGCCCCGGCGGCATCTTGGCCACCGTCGCCCATTTCAGCCGGTCGGATACCCCGCGCCGCCGCGGCCGCGCAGGCCGCTCCTGGTGACCTCGGCGACGACCTCGGCCGGGCTCATCTCGTGGAGCACGTGGTAGAGCGACTCGGTAGCCCGCCGGCGGCGATATACGACTCGATCCGCTCGGGCTCGATCCAGGCCGCAGTTCTCCAAGCACGATGGCGTGCTGCCGGGCTGAAGAACGGGCTGTGCGGGTCGCCGCGCGGGCCGTTTGCCGGGTCCGCCGTCCTCCTGCGCCGTGACGTGACCGCGTCGAGGATCGCGCCGGCCTGGGCGGCGACCTGTCTCGTAGAGCGGTCCGGCGGGATCGACCTGGACCAGGGGGCCGCTCGCAGCAGAGCCGCAGGCAGCCGACCGGGCGGACCTCGACCCGGTCGCCCAGGCCGCGCGCGTGCGACTGCGGCTCGAGCCCGTGGCCGACGCGCCTCGGCTCCGAGCGACAGGCAGCCGGCGGCCGTGCAGACCGCGGATGCGATCGGGCTTGCGCGCGGCTCGCTCCGCGTCGGCGATCGCTTCGAGGTCAACGTGATGGATCATGCGCGTCACCATCCTTCGAGCCGGTGTCGGACCGATTCCTCGGTTCTGGTTGCCGCCGACCTTGCCGTCGAAGACGACGACCGGCGCCAGGCCGCAGGCCCCGAGGCAACGCGCCGGTCTCGAGCGAGACCCGGCCGTCGGCGGTCGTCTGACCCGGCAGGACGCCGAGTCGACCGCTCGACGGTCGCCAGCGAGCGTCGGCCCCCTTGACGTAGCAGGCGGTCCCCATGCAGACGATACAGGTGTGCGCCCCTTGGGGTCAAGGTGAAGAGATGATAGAACGTCGCCACGCCGTAGACGCGGCTGGGCGGCAGCTTCAGGCCGTGGGCGACGTAGATGGAGGACATCGGCCGTCAGGTAGCCGAAGAGTTCCTGCGCGGTGTGCAGCACCTCGATCAGGGCGTCGGCCCGGAATCGGTGCCGCTTCATGGCCGCGTCGAGCATGCGCGAACCGGTCGTCGCCGCTCGGAATGCGCGTCGGCGGCGTCGGCCGTCACGCCCGGTCTGGGATTCATCTGATCGGAATCCGTCTCGCTCCGAGTGGTCCGGCTGCGACTCACGACGATGGCCTCGGGCCCGTGAATAGTGGACCAGGGTCTTGATGTAGTTGGCCCGCTCGAAGGCGCTCGGGGTCGGGGGTGTTGGCCTGGCTCAGGCTCCCTTTCATCTGCGCGACCGAGATGTATGTGCCCCGTCGATCATCCAGGCGCGGACCCCGTCGAGCAGGGTCTGGAGATGGCCCGGGCCGTGCTGGTAGAGGGCCGAGGCGACCATGGTCACGTCGGCGCCGGCCAGGATCAGCTTGAGGACGTCCTCGGACGTATGGACGCCGCTCGTGGCCGCCAGCGAGGTATCGAAATAGGCGCGGAGGATGGCGATCCATCGGAGCGGGAGCCGCAGCTCGTCGCTGGTGCTCAGGTACCGGACCGGGGCACGACCCGCATGGTCTCCAGGTCGATGTCGGGCTGGAGGAACCGGTTGAACAGGACCAGCCCGCTGGCGCCGTCGCGGACCAGGCGCTGCGCGAGGTTCGGCAAGGCAGCTGAAGAACGGACCGATCTTGACCGCCAGCGGGATCGAGATCACGTCGCGGATCGCCGCGACCAGCTCGGCATAGCGGTGCTCGATGTCCTCGGCCGTCGTGTACGGCTCGGTCGCGACGTAATAGATATTCAGCTCCAGCGCGTCGGCCCCGGCCTCGCTGCGATCTGCCGGGCGTGGCGGACCCAGCCGCCCCGCGAGACGCCGTTGAGGCTGGCGATCACCGGCACGCCGACCACTTTCTTGGCCAGCTCGATCTGCCGCATGTACGATCCGGGGCCGGTGTTGTAATCGTCGAGCTCGGCGAAATAGCTCATCGGCTCGGGAAGGCTCCCGGCCTCCGACTCGTGGAACCGCTGGATCGACATCTGGTCGTGCTAAACTGCTCCTCGAAGAGCGAGGGCAGGACCACCGCCGACGCCCCGGCCTCTTCCAGACGGCGCAGACTCTCGACCCGGCCGGTCAGCGGACAGGCGGCCACCACCAGCGGGTTCTTTAGCTCCAGCCCCAGGTAACGGGTTGACATGTCCGGAATCATGAACGTGCCTCCTCTAGCAATCCCGACCGAAGCAAGCGGACGGATCGAACCGGACCGAATCGAACCGGGCCGGCGGAACTTCCGGAAAAGGAAAAACTTCGCGTGCGGCAAGACGATGTGCGCACCGAAGGGCGTTCATGACCGGGGGGCCCTCCACCCGTCGCGAGCGGAAGGCTTCCCTTACCTCAATACCCGCTTCACCCCCAACGTGTCAAAGATTATCCGATCCGGAATCCGCTCGCGAATCCCCGCCAGGCGCCCGATTTTTAGTTGACTATATGGCTGGTTGGCGATATTGTTGAGTAGAGGCGTGGGAACGATCTTCGGGAGTCGGACGGATGAGCGAGTTCCTGGATGGGTATGGCGACCTGCTGCTGCCGTCGGTGGCGCTCGTCGGCTGGTTTGTCCTGTTCCGATGGGTCTTGCCCCTCATGGGGGTGCCGACCTGCATGAGCGGAAGCTGCGCACCAGGACCTCGCGGCCCTTCGCGAGACGTCGTCGATCCCGAGGATACGATCGATTATGTTGAGGAAGATGGCGATTGAGATTGATCAGGTGTGAACGTGCCGGCCGTGAAGCGCAAGATCCCATGCACGCGTCTTTCAGAAACCGTCCGCCCCGACCACCTCGCCGCCGCTGATGGAGTTGATCTGGACCCAGGTCCTGGGGTTGATGGTCGACTTGACGAATCGCGCCGAGCTATCGCCGAGCAGGGCGTTGACGCCGCCGGGGTGTCGGCTCCGCGCGGCCTGAAAGGCGTCGAGCCAGGGGAACGCGACCGAAACGCAGGGGAGACCCAGCGCCGGCTCGGAGACGCAGCCGGTCCCGGTCCGGTCGCCGGGAATGGCGGCGGTGGCGGCGACACCGTAGTAGTCGGCCAGGCCGTTGGGGGTGAACCGGGTCATGAAGACCGCGCTGGCGGTCCAGGGAAGTCCGCGCGAGTCGCCCTGAGAGCCCTGCAACACCTCGGAGAGCACGACCGTGTTGCTCGTGCCGTCGGTCAACTGGCGGAGCCCGACGCTCGTGTGGCCGAACGCCGATGGGAGGAACTGGACCGGCAGGTTCATCGTGGCGGTCCCCGTGACCTGGTTCCGCTGCGACCAGTCGGTGTTTCCCCAGCTTGCGACGTAGTTTCCCCGCGTGCTCGTGACCGTGCCGCGTCCCGGCAGGTTGTCGATCTCGAACGGCCGGTCGAGGTCGCTGGGGCACTGGAACAGGCCGAGCTTGGCCAGGGTCACGGTCTGGTTGATCGACCAGCCGGAGGGGTATCCGCCACTCAACGGCCCCTCGGCGCCGATGTCGAAGTTATACGCGTTGTACCGCGGCCCCTCGCCAAGCTGCGGCAGCATCAGGCAGAACCAGGGGGTGTTCTGGGTCCCGGAGAAGAAGCCCGGAAACGGGTTCCCCGGGAGCGGTCCCCAGACCCGGCCCAGGGGAAGCGCGCTGTGGATGTCGTGGTAATTGGCCAGCGCGATCCCGATCTGGCGCAGGTTGTTCGTGCACTGGATGCGCCGACCCGCCTCGCGCCGCCTGCACGGCGGGAAGCAGCAGCGCAATCAAGACCGCGATCAAGGCGATGACCACGAGCAGCTCGATCAGCGTGAAGCCGTGGCGTGGGTGGGTCATCGTGATGGTCATCGTTTCGCTCCCGGCGGGTCGATCGAGGGCGTACGTGACCGTGAGGCCTGGGGATCGCTCCGGCGAAGTTCGATCCAGGCGGCGTGAAGCTCGGGGGCCGGCAGCGCGGAGACCGTGCCGGCGTTGTCGATCCATTGACCGGAGAGGGTCCGGGTCAGGAGCGACAGGTCGTCCAGGGGCCGTGCGTCGCGATGGAGCAACCAGGTGCGGACGGTCTGATCGGAGCTGGACGTGATCAGCCGGTCGCCCTCGCGGCTGGTGTTGAAGAGGACGCGCCAGACGGGTAGTCGATGGCGCAGAGGCGGGCAGACCTGGGTCCCGCTCGCGACGTCCCAGACCCGGGCGGCACCGTCGAACCCGGCCGAGGCGACGAGCTTGCCGTCGGGGCTGAACGTGACGTGGTAGACCGAGCCCCCGTGCTTCAAGGGAGGGGTGACCGCCTGGCCGGTCAGGGCGTCCCAGACCCGCGCGTTGCCGACCGAGCTGGCCGTCGCGACGAGCCGTCCGTCGGGGCTCGGCGCGGCCTGGATCACCGCGCCTTCGGGGCGGAGATAGGGGCCGATCGGAGCGCCGGTCGCGCCATCCAGACCCGCGGTGCCGTCTTCCGAGCAGGTCACGGCGCGGAGTCCGTCCTTGCTGAATCCGGCGAACAGGACGATGGCCGCGTGGGTCATCGGTGTGCCCAGCGCAGTCCGCTGGCCGCGTCCCAGAGCCGCGCGGTGAAGTCGTTGCTGGCCGTCAGGATGCGCCGGCCGTCGGGGCTGAACTCGGCGCGCCGGACGTTCGATTCGTGAGTTAATATCAGCACAAGCTTGCCCGTCAACGTGTCCCAGGCCCGCGCCGTGCCGTCTTCGCCGGAGGTCGCGACGCGCTGGCCGTCGGGGCTGAATGATGCGTGATGGACGGGGGCCGCGGGGCGCTGTCGACGACGTGTGCGTATGCGTGAGCGGTGGTCCGGCGGGCTGGCCGCTGGCCGCGTCCCAGACCCGCGCCGAGCCGTCGCGGCTGGCGGTGACGACGCGCCGGCCGTCGGGGCTGAACTCGGCGTGCTCGACGTTGCTGGGGTGCGCCATCGGGGTGCCGATCCGGCGCCCGTTGTCGAGGTCCCAGACCTGGGCGGCGTTGCCCGCGGAGGTCACGATCCGTCGGCCGTCGGGGCTCAGGCTCGAATGGAGGACCGAGCTGTCGTGCTCGAGCCGGAGCGCGCCCGACGCCAGGAACGGCAGGTCCCAGACCCGTGCGAACCGGTCCTCGCTGGCGGTCAACAGGAGCGAGCCGTCGGGCGAGAACCGGGCCGAGAGCACCGGCGCGTTGTGTCGCAGACGCGGGCCGAGCGGGGTGCCGGTGGCGGCGTCCCAGACCTGCGCCGTCCCGTCGTCGCTGGCCGTCACCACCCGTCGGCCGTCGGGCGCGAAGCCGACCTCGCGCACGATCCCGTCGTGCCGCAGCGGTGCGCCGACGGCCGCGCCGCTCGTCGCGTCCCAGAGCCGCGCGGTGCCGTCCCAGCTTGCCGACGCCACGCGCTGGCCGTCGGGGCTGAATGTGGCGTTGCGCACCACCATGAAGTGATGCATCGCCGGCGCGGCCGGCTGGCCGGTCGATACGTCCCAGACCTGCGCGGTGTTGCCCCAGCTCGCGGTGACCACGAACCGCCCGTCGGGACTGAACTCGGCGTGCTCGACCACGTGCTCGTGCCGCAGGGGCTCGGTCAACGGCCGGCCGGTCGCCACCTCCCAGACCCGCGCCGTCTGGTCCTGGCTGGCGGTGACGACGCGCCGCCCGTCGGGGCTGAACGACGCGAAATCGACGCGGTAGTCGTGGGGCAACGTCGCGACCTGGCGACCGGTCGACGCGTCCCAGAGCCGCGCGGTGCCGTCCCAGCTTGCCGACGCCACGAGCCGGCCGTCGGGGCTGAACGACGCGGAGGTCACGCGCTGACCGTGCTTCAACGGGGGCGTCAGTGCCCGGCCGGTCTCGAGGTCCCAGACCCGCGCCGAGCCGTCGCGGCTGGCGGTGACGACGCGCTGGCCGTCGGGCGCGACGGCCAGGTGGTCGATGCTCGCTCCGTGAGCCATGGGAGCCGACAGCGGGGCATCGCGGGCGAGGTCCCAGACGCGCGCCTTGCCGTCGAGGCCCGCCGTGACGATTTTCCGGCCGTCGGGGGTGAACACCGCCAGCGCGACCCCCTGGGGATGAAGCGCCATCTGGATCAGCCGCGGCGCCTGGTCGAGCGACGTGCCGAGCCGGAGCCGGTGGATCGACACCCGGTCCGGATTCCCCTGGTCCAGCGCGAGCGCCTCGGTCAGCCTCGGCAGCGCGCCCAGCAGGTCGCCCGCCTCGAGCCGCTCCTCGGCGGCGGCCACGTTCAGGCCGACCAGCCGCCGCCGGCTGGTCTCGGCGTTGGCCCGGGCGCGGTAGGCCGCCACCATCGAGCCGGCCGTCAGGACGATCAGCAGGACCGTCACCGCCGCCGCCAGCGCCGCCACCAGCCGGTTCCGACGCGCCCACCGCCAGAGCCGCTCGATCGGCCCGATCGGCCGGGCCAGGATCGTCCGGTCCTCCAGGAACCGACGCAGGTCCTCGGCCAGCGCGCCCGCGTCCTGGTACCGGTGTCCGGGTTCCTTGTCGATCGCCTTGTGGACGATCGTTTCCAGGTTGCGCGGCAGGTCCGCGTCAATCGAGCGGAGACGGGGCGGATCGCGGTCCTTCACCTGCTGGATCAGCGCTTCCTGTTCGCGCGCGTCGAACGCCGGCCGGTGGGCGAGCAACTCGTAGAGCGTCAGCCCGAGGCTATAAATATCGGACCGGACGTCGCAACGCCCGCTCAGGCGCTCCGGCGCCAGGTAGCGGAGCGTCCCCAGCACCCCCCCCGGCTGGGTCAGGTCGGGCGCGTCGACCAGCTTCGCCAGCCCGAAGTCCGCCACCCAGGCGGTGCCGTCGGCGCTGAGCAGGACGTTCGAGGGCTTGATGTCGCGATGAAGTATCCCGTGCGCATGCGGCATACGCCAGCCCGTCCGCCACCTGCATGCCGATCCGCGCCACCTCGCGCGGCGAGAGCCCCAGGTTGGCGCCGGCACGGGCGCTCGTGCCCGGCTTTGGCCTCGGCCTTGACGCCTCGGCGGGCCGCTCCGGGCCGTCGATCGGCTCGGGCTCGGTCGAAACACCCGGGTCGTCGGTTCCCTCGCCCGAGAACGGCACGGTGGAGCTGGTTTCCCGAGCCGGGCCGCCGGGAGTCGGCATCGAGCTCGTGGTGCCGGCCGCGATGTCTTCGCCGTGGCCGTGGCCGTCAACCTCGTCCGCGTCGTGCGTTTGATCCTCGGTCGTTTCCCGCTCGGTCGTGACGTCGCCGAGGTCCGGTCGCTCGCCGGGTTTCGGCACCGGGGTGCGCGACCCGGGGCCGCCGGAGGGCGTCCAGCCCCTGGCCCCTGATCAACTGCATGGCGTAATAATGCCATCCCTCGCACTCGCCAACCCCGAACACCGGCACGATGTTGGTGTGGTGCAGCCGGGCCGCCGCCCGCGCTTCCTGCTGGAACCGCTCGACCTGGCGCCGGTCGATCGTCGTGTCGCGGGTCAGCACCTTCAGCGCGACACGCCGCCCGAGCGAGCCCTGCTCGGCCTCGAAGACGATCCCCATGCCCCCCCGGCCAATCATCCGCAAGAGCCGGAAGTCACCCATCTGCCGGGGCATCCGCAACAGCCCGAGCTCCGGCGGCTCGTCCACGAACGAGCGCGTCGCACCGCTTTTTTCGCCGTCGCCGTCGCCGTCGCCGTCGATCTCGGTCGATCCCAGCGCCAGGCAAAGCTGGTCGGCCAGCCCGGGATGGAGGCGCACGTACTCGTCGACCGTCGGAGCCTCACCTCGGAGCCGGCGCCCGACGAACTCTTCCACGATCGACCAGACCAGAGTCTGCTGCTCGTCGTTATCCAGGCTCAACGCGCCACTCCAGACCAGACCGCCGCCCCCTACCGTTTCAAAGACCGACCGATCAGGTCCAAATGTATCCTTGCCGTGCATCTCCGGAAAGAGGCGCCCCGCCACGGATCGTCCGCTATCCGACTCGAAGCCTGCCCATAAGTTGAACGTAAACGCACCAATCCGAACATTACCTGGCCTCCCGTGGGAACGCCTGACGCGAATCGCAAAAAAAATCGCGAAAATGCTTGATCAGTCGTAAAGACTGGTGCATCATGTTGCCAGCTCTGGAAATCGGAAAGGGTGCATGAATCGACTGCGCGTACAAATCCTATGAGAAGCTGATCGCGTTGAGTTTCACATTCCCAGGGAGATGTGTCGTGGACATGACTGATCCGGAGAGCTACAAGGAGGTTATCCGCCAGTTCTTCGAGGACGTGTTCAACGAGGGAAACTTCGAGCCGATCCACAAGCTGGCCGGAGGGACCTATTACTTCAATGGGGTGAAGCAGGACCCCCAGGGAACCGAGCAGTTCGCCATCATGCTCCGCACCCGGTTCCCGGACCTGCACCTCGAGATCAACGACCTGATCGGCGAGGGGAACTCGGTCGCGGTCCGCTGGACGATGACCGGCACGGACAAGGACACCAACCAGCAGCTCACGACCAGCGGCACGAACATCATCACCCACTCCGACGATAATACGACCGTCACCAACTGGCAGAACGGTGGCTCGCTCTCCAGCCTGCATCCGGTCGGGCAGAAGGGGCCGTGCGACCCCTGAAACGGTGGGTGCGAAGGCCCTTGAACCGAGTCCGTGGTGCCGACTTCCGTCCGATCGCCTGGGTTCCGTACGCTTCTTCGGACCCGCACGGGGCGAGGCGTTCGAGCGAGAGCGCGAGGAGATTTCCCAACGATGCCGCCGCGACGACCGTCGAGAACCGCCCTGATGGCCGGGCTGGGTCTGTGTGTCCTGGGTGCGCTGGTGATGCTCGATCCCGCGCCCGCCCAGCAACCCGCCACTCCCGCGAAGGCGACGCCGAGCCTCAACCCCAACCCGAACCCCAGCTCCAACCCTGGCCCTGGCCCCAACGGCACCCCCGCGCTTCCCGAGCCGGGTCCGATGGCCAACACGGCCGACCCGATTCCCCCCGGCTGGACCGGGCCGGTCTTCCAGCTCAGCGACGACTATCCCGCCCAGCCTCCGCCGGCCGAGGTCTATCCCTGGAAGTCGATCGACTTCCGGACCGATCCCGAAGCCTACATCCGGAGCGTGATCGCCTATTGCTGGGACGGCAACCTCGACGTCGGCTTCGTCGTGCAGAACAACCCGGTGCGGAAGTGGTACCACGCCCCTGGCCTGGCCTCGAACAAGAACCCCAACGGCCGCGAGTTCATCCACGGTTTGACCAAGGAGCGGACCTCGCTTCCGGGCGAGCTCGACCCGCTCCAGAAGACCCGCTGGGACAACTGGGCGGTCGGCTTCTACAACCCGGCGGGGGGTTACATCATCGGCCAGGTCTGGGCCAATCCCGGCTCGCCCCGCCCCGACCTCGGCAGGTTCCCCGACGGCACGGTGGCGTTCAAGCTCCTGTTCACCACCGCGACCGTCGCCGAGGTGCCGTTCCTGTCGGGCTCGCCCGAGTGGACCGCCAACGTCACCCAGCTTGACACCGACCCCGCGCAAGCCCCAGCCCGTCCGCCTGCTCCAGGTGGATGTCGCCGTTCGCGACACCCGCAACGACGACCTGACCGGCTGGGTTTTCGGCACGTTCGTCTACCAGAACGACGACCCCGAGCCCAACCCCTGGAAGCGCGTTCGACCCGTCGGCCTGATGTGGGGCAATGATCCTGACCTGACCCTGGAGCGCTACAAACAGGGCGATCGGCCCAGGCAAACGTGGCTCAACCCGCAGGTCCACCTCGCCCACGTGGGCTACCTCGACCGGCTCAACGGGCCGGTTGACAACAAGATCTCGTCTTGCCTTTCCTGTCACTCGACCGCCAGCTACAACGCGGCCCAGCCACTCCTGACCACCAACCTCGTCCCGCCGGTCGGCAGCAACTATCCCGAGCCCTATCCCGAGGAGGTCCAGTTCTACTTCCGCAACATCCCGGCCGGGAAACCGTTCTCGGTGGCCGGCTCGCCCCTGGATTATTCACTCCAGCTTGCCTTCGGCATCTTCAACTATCCCGGCACGCTGACCAGTACCGTGCCCCCGAAGTCGGCCGCTGAGAAACAGGAGATCCGCCAGTTCTACCGCAACTACAGCCCCCGCGCCGGCGGACAACGGCCGTCGAGCCCGAAGTAGGGTCACCGGCGGATGCGCCGGCAGGACCAGGGCCGCGGGCCTCAACGGCCGATTGGAGATGTTGGAGCAGAAAAAAAGGGCCGATCATGCGTTGAACCAAACCGTTGTCGGTCTGCGCCACCCTGTCGATTACCATCGCATCTCTGGCATTGATGCTCTTCGCCGCGAGTGAATTGATCATTGAATTCCCGGTCGCCTGGTGGCTCTACGTCATGGTCGGGGCGGTGTTTGCCGTGGGGCTCTTCCGGCGACGGCCGCCGCGTCAGCAGCCTGGTCGACTCGCGGTCTTCTCGGTGATTTGTCTCGTCACGACCGTGTTGTACCTGGTGCCGTGGTCGAGTCGAAACGGATTTCTCAAACGTCTTTACTCGATCAAGCCCGGAATGACGGTCAACGAAGCCCGACAGATCATGGCCGGGTACATCGACGGGACGGGCTGGCCGGCCAACCCGCTGGTCAAGTCGCGCGAACCGTCCGGCGAGTTCACGATCCCAGGAACGCTCGTCTTCCGCCACTCGAATGACGGTGCCTACAACTCCGATTGGGGTATCGTGCATATCCGGAAGGGGCGTGTCATCAAGGTGGAATTCCGTCTGGATTGAGATTGAGGCGGCGTGCGTCGATGCCTGCCCTCTCCAGCAGGCCGCTTCGATGGATCCGACTCCACCGGCTTTCCCGTCGGCAACACCCAACCCAACGCGCCGGTGTTCCAAAAGAGGTGAGACGCGGACAATCTCCCTTCCAGGGAACAACCCCATGAGACGCACCCCGATCGCTTGTGGCTTCTTCCTGCTGCTCGCAGCCCTATCCGCCCAGGCTCAGGACGCCCCAAAACCCTCCGAGCGTCCCAACGTCCTGTTCATCGTCGTGGACGACCTCCGGTGCAGCCTGGGGTGTTATGGCGACGATGCGGTCCGGTCGCCGAACATCGACCGGCTGGCGGCGAAGGGGGTCCGGTTCGATCGGGCGTATTGCCAGTACCCGGTGTGCAACCCGAGCCGGACGTCGTTCCTGACCGGGCTCCGGCCGGACCATACGGGCATCCTCGAGAATCAGACGCCGTTTCGGGTGAAGATGCCCGATGTGGTGACCTTGCCCGAGCTGTACCGCCAGGCGGGGTATCATACCATCGGTCTGGGCAAGATTTTTCACGCGGGGATCGACACTCAGGGCCATCGGGTCTTATTCCAGGACCCGAGGTCGTGGGCCGACTGCCGGAACTTCGATCCGACGCCGACCGGCCGGCGGGGCGAGGGGCGGAACCTGACCGGCGGCACGCTGAAGTGGTGCTCGTGGCTGGCCGCCGAGGGCGGTGATGAGGATCAGTCCGATGGCCGGAACGCCGCCGCGGCGCTCGAGGCGCTGGCGGAAACCCACGATCGGCCGTTTTTCCTCGCCGTCGGCTTCCACAAACCGCATGATCCGTTCAACGCGCCGGCCGGGTACTTCACGCTCTATCCGCCCGATGCGATCGCGCTTCATCGGCCGCCGTCGGATCGAACCCCCGACGTCCCCCTGGCGGTCCCCAACAAGGCGAACTTCGCGACCTTCACCGACCGCGAGCGTCGTGAGTTCCAGCGCGCGTATTACGCGGGGATCTCATTCACCGACGCGCAGGTGGGCAAGCTGCTCGATGCGCTCGATCGCCGGAAGCTCTGGGACCGCACGATCGTGGTCCTGGTCGGCGACCACGGTTATCACCTCGGCGACCACGAGTGGTGGAACAAGGTGACCCTGTTCGAGGGGGGCACGCGCGTCCCGTTCATCGTCTGGGCGCCGGGCGCCGGGGGATGGGCAAGGGGCAGCCCGCCACCGGGATCGTCGAGCTGGTCGATCTGTATCCGACCATCGCCGCGCTGGGCGGCCTGACGCCTCCGGGAAAGCTCGACGGCACGAGCTTCCAGCCCTTGCTCGACGATCCCGCGCGCCCCGGCAAGCCGGCCGCCTACACCCAGGTCGTCCGCGGCCAGGGCATGGGCCGGACCGTCCGCACCGACCGTTGGCGGTACACCGAGTGGGACGAAGGCGCCCGGGGAGTCGAGCTCTACGCCTTGCCCGACGACCCCTGGAACTATCACAACCTCGCCGACAAGCCCGAGCTGGCCGGAGTCGTCCGCGAGATGAAGGACCTGCTCCACACGGCCAACCGGCCGGGCGTCGGTGATGCGAATTCGGAGACCCGGAACTGATGCGACAGGCGGACGTCGACGTGATGGATCAGCGCGGCGTGCTCAGGGCCCGTCCGGGCGTTTGCCGCGGGCGAAGTCGCGCCATTGTTCCTCGATGGTCTCGGCGCGGGGAGCTCCGGCGTGGACGTAGAGCCCGTAACGCAACCGGAGAGGCTGGCCGGGCGGCAGGGTGATCGGCTCCGCGAAGGTGAGGCTCGCGCCCATCCAGCCGTCGTTGCGGACGTGAAAATAGGCGGGGTGGCCGGGGTTGCCGGGGTGGTCGAGCAGCGTCGCCCCTTCGACGGCCGATCGGGTGATCGGGCCCGAGTAATCGACCCAGCGCCGCCCGCTTCCAGAAGACGCCATGGGGCCCTTGCTCGTCGACGTTCCCTTCCGAGTTGCGGATCAGGCCGCCGCCGTCGTTGACGCCGATCGACCTGGCCATCCGCACGCCGACCATGCCGAACGGGGTCTTGCCGAGCCTGACCGGTGCGCTCTCGGCGGTGAACCTGAGGTCGAGAATCAAAAGCCAATCGCCTCCCGCCAGGGGACGCACCGTCACGCCCCGTTCTTCCATCATGTGAACATGACCGTCTTTACCAACCCAGGCGTTGAGCGCGCAGGCCGGCGGCCTCGTCGCCGTCGTCGTAACGGACGAGCTTGCGATGCTCGATCCGACCGGCGCCCCGGTCGTCCCAGAACGAGTCGCCGTTGACGTCGTGGTGCGCCACCCAGACCGAGTTGTGGTGGCTGTGGGTCACGGGATCATGCGGGTGCCCCATCCGGGTGATCGAACGGCCGGAGGGCCCCACGATCGGGAATAAAAACGGCCGCCGCAGCGCCGGGCCGAAGTGATATCGCGTCAGCTCGACACCGTCGCGTTCGAACGCTGCCTGATCGTCGGGCAAGGGGACCACCTGCATCAGCGGCACCGGCCGGGCGCGTGGCAATTCGACCTGCGCCACGGCGCGCGCGACCGGCAGCGTCAGGCCAAGCGCCAGAACGATACCAACACCGATGAACGATCGTTGAGCCGTGCGATCCATGATCAGGTATTCACTCCGCCCGGTTTCCGTTCAACCCCTCGCGGGTCAGTCATTTCGCGTTGCCGAACTGCTCGATCGCTGCTTGCCGGAACGCCGCCTGGCTGTTCTTGCCGTCACCGGGGAAGCCGGCGTGCTGGACGAGGAAGATGGTGATCAGGCCGCGCTTCGGGTCAATCGTCATGTTGGTGGAGTAAGCCCCGCTGTGGCCGAACGTAACGCTGCCGGTCGACCAGCCCAGGCCGTATTGCTGCTTGAGCTCGGGGGCCGTCTGCTTGCGGGTCATCTCCGCGATCGACGACTCCGACAGGTAGCGCTTGCCCTGATAGGTCCCGCCGTTCAGGATCATCTGGCAGAACCGCGTAAGGTCCCTGGCGGTCGAGAACAGGCCGCCGGCGGGCATCGGCTGGCGCTTCCGGTCGTTCAGCGGATAGTGAAGCTGGGTGACGATTGTTTCCTCGAGGTCAGTTCCTGGCGGCGTTGGGCTTGTATGCCCTGGCCAGCCGTGTAAGCTGCTCGTCGCTGGGCCAGAAGGTCGTGTCCTTCATGCCCAGGGGTTCGAACAGGCGCTCGTCAAGAAACCGCTCATACGGCATGCCGCTGACGACCTCGATGATCCGCCCCGCGGTGTTGATTCCGGCGTTGGAGTACAGATGCTTGGTCCCCGGCTCGAACAGGAGCGGCGTCATCGCGTAGCTTCGCACGGCGACGTGCAAGGGAAGCATGTCGAGCGTCGGCTGTTCCATCGCCGACCTGAACGGCAGGCCGCTGGTGTGGCTGAGGATCTCGCGAACGGTGATCGGGTGCGCCGGGTGTTTCAGGAGCATGTGCTCCTGGTCCTGCTCCACCGCCAGCCACTGGCCCTGAAACTCGGGTAAATAGGTCTGCACCGGTTCGTCGAGCCGGACCTTGCCCTCATCGACGAGCATCATCAGCGCCGTGGCGGTGATCGGCTTGGACTGCGAGGCGATCCAGAACAGGGCGTCGGCCGGCATCGGCTTGCCGGCGGCGACGTCGGCGTAGCCGACCGTCTGGAGATCGAGCACGTTGTCGGGGTCCGCCACCACGGTGACCGCGCCGGCCAGCGCATGCCGATCGACGAACGGCTGGAGCGCGGCGACCACGCCTTGACGCTTCGCGGCCTCCTGCGCCGTCGATACCGACGGGCTCGCGTTCGTCAGGAACAGGAACAGGACCGCGAGTGCGGCGAGCGTTTTCCGGGCGTGACCGAGGTAAGAGCGTTGCATGCGGCTCATGGATGAAGTCTCACGGGATGGTGGGTCGGATCGCGGTGTTTCCGATCATCGCCGGGCCGTGGTGTGTTGAAAAGGGGCAAGCCCGGCGGGTTTCGGTAGCGCGCGGGCCGGGGCCGTCTTTTCCCTCGAGCGTTCGGCGACATAGAATGGAGTGCCCCGAATCCGCTCGTCGGTTTTTTTCCGAGGAGTCCGTCCCCAACATGGACGTCGACGTCCCCTTTCTGTTCGCCGCGCTCGCCAACGGCGCTTGGCGGCCCGGGATCGGCGATCCGACGTGGCTCGGCTGGTTCACGGTCGCGGCCTACCTGTCGGCCGCGTGGGCGTCGGGCCATGCCTTTGTTGCCGGGCGCGGGCGGGCGCACGATGGCTGGCGCCAGTCGCCCCGGTTCTGGCTGGCGCTGTGCGTCCTGCTCGTGATCCTGGGGATCAACAAGCAGCTCGATTTCCAGACCGCTCTGACCCAGATCGGCCGCCGCCTGGCTTTCGAGCAGGGCTGGTACGACAGCCGTCGTGGCGTCCAGCTCGGCTTCATCATCGGGGTCGCGGCGATCGGCCTGGCCTTCATCGGCCTGGTCATTCTCACGGCCGCGCGTGCCCCGCGCGACCGCCTGCTGGCCCTGGCGGGCATGGTCTTCCTGGCCGTTTTCGTCGTCATCCGCGCCTCATCGTTCCATCACGTCGATCAGTTCCTCGGTCTGAGCGTCGCCGGCCTGAAGTGGAACGCGATCCTCGAACTGAGCGGCATCGCCTGCGTGGGGCTGGCCGCGGTCTGGAGCCACGGGAGGCCGCGCCAGGAGCCCGACTCCAAGGAACGCGCCGAGATGGCCCACCGGCGTTCGCTCGTCAAGGAGATGTGGAAGTTGTAGCGGCGGGGAGGGAAAGCGGCACCTCGGGAGTCCGTTGGTTTCTCGCCACCGGCTCGCGCACATGGATCGCGATCCGGTGTTTACAGGCCTCGCGCATGTCCGGCGGCCTCGTCCTGGAGCCGGTTCCACTGGTCGCGGATCACGGGATAGAGGGTGTCGATCGTGGCGAAGTCGCCGTGGTCGCCGAGGGCGATCAGGTGCTGGCAGGCCGCGGCGAGGGTGTCGGCCCCGACGGTCAGGAAGATCCCCTTGAGGCCGTGGGCTTCCCAGGAGACCTGGCGGCCGTCCCGCGCCGCGATGCCCGCTTCCAGGCGATCGAGCCGCGCCGGGGTGTCCTTCAGCATCACGCCGACCACCTCGGAGACAAGCTTCGGGTCGTGCCCGCACGATTCCTGGAGCGCCTTGACGGACCAGAAATCTCTCCTGGCCGGCAGGGTCGAGTTCGGATTCGAGTCCGCGCACGGGCTCGGGTTCGGGCTCGGGCTCGCGGTTCCGGCCGGCCGGCCGTGCCGGTCTGGTTTCGCGACGGTCCAGGCGCGCAGCGCCTCGCGGAACGGGCCGGGGCGGAGCGGCTTGGTGAGGTAGTCGTCCATCCCGGCGGCCAGACATTTCTCGCGGTCCCCTTGCATCGCGTGGGCGGTCATCGCGATGATCGGGATCGACCTGTTGGTTGGATGTCGCCGCTCCCGCTCCCGCTCGCGCTCCCGGATCGCGGCCGTCGCCGCGAAGCCGTCCATCTCGGGCATCTGCACGTCCATCAGCACGAGGTCGTGGCGATCGACGTCGAGGGCCTCGATCGCCTTCCGGCCGTTCTCGACGGCGTCGACCCGGCAACCGAGCCGCTCCGCCAGTCCGGTCGCCACCCGCCGGTTCACCTCGTTGTCCTCGGCCAGCAGGATGCGGAGCCCGAGCTCGGGTGGGTCCTGATCCTGGAGCGTGAAGAGCGGTTCGCTGTCGAGGGTGATCGATCCGTTTGTCCGGTGCGCGTCGTCGAACGACGGGTGCGGCGCCCTGGATTCGGTCCCGGCCGCCTTGCCGAAGCGGACCTCGAACCAGAACGTGCTTCCCTGACCCGGCACGCTTTCCAGACCGATCGCGCCTCCCATCAGGTTGACGAGGTTCCGGCAGATGGCCAGGCCGAGACCCGTGCCGCCGTGTCTGCGGCTGCTCCCTTCCTCGATCTGGGTGAAGCTCTCGAACACGTCGGCCTGACGGTCCTCGGCGATGCCGATCCCGGTGTCGCGCACCAGGACCCTGACCGTCGCGCGCTCCGGGTCCTCGTCGACGAGGCGGGCCTCGAGATTGATCTCGCCGTGATCGGTGAACTTGACGGCGTTGCCGGCCAGGTTGGTGAGCACCTGTCGGACCCGGAAGGGGTCGCCGGTCAAACGGCCGGGGATCGACGGGGCGACCCGGCTCCGGATCGCCAGGCCCTTGCGGCGGGCGCCGGGAGCGAGCATGTCGGCCACTTCCGCGATCAGGGTCGGGAGGTTGAATTCCGACGTCGACAGCGTGAGCTTGCCGGCCTCGATCTTGGAGAAGTCGAGGATGTCGTTGATGACCGTCAGCAGGGCCTCGCCGCTGGTCCGGATGGTCTCGGCGTAGGTCTGCTGAAGGTGGTTCAGCGGGGTGTCCAGGAGCAGCTCGGTCATGCCGATGACCCCGTTCATCGGGGTGCGGATCTCGTGACTCATGTTGGCCAGGAAATGGCCCTTGGCGCGGGTCGCCTCCATCGCCTGGTCGCGGGCGCGCCTCAGCTCTTCCTCGGACTGCCTCCGGGCGGTGATGTCCTCGATCTGGGCGACGAAGTGAAGCGGCCGGCCGGCCCGGTCGCGGACCAGCGAGGCGCTCAGGATGATCCAGAGAATGTGGCCATCCTTGTGATAGTACCGCTTCTCCATCTGGTACGACGGGATCTCGCCATCGAGCACGCGGCGGGTCAGGGCGAGGTCGGCGTCGAGGTCGTCGGGGTAGGTGATGTCCTGGAACGTCATGCCCAGCAGCTCGTCCTCGGTGTAGCCGACGATCGCGCAGAGCGATCGGTTGACCTGGAGCCATCGGCCGTCCGGGGCGACCAGCGCCATCCCGGCGGCCGAGGCGTCGAACGCTCCCCGGAACCGTTCCTCGCTCAGCCGGAGCGCCTCGGCGGCCTTCTTCTGCTCGGCGATCGGGCGGCCCTCGGCCAGGATCAGGTCGATCCGCCCCGACTCGTCGTGGACCGGCTTGAGCGACAGGTCAACGGTCACGGCCTGACCGTCGTAACCCCGAAGGTCCTCTTCGTAGCGGACGAACTGGCCGTCGCCCGCCTCCGCCACCGCCTTCCTGATCCGGTCGCGCGCGGTTTCGTCGCGGTTCCACCAGGCCGTCTCCGCGATCCGACGCCCGACCACGTCCTCGCGGCTCACTCCCGCGAAGTCGAGCGCGGTCTGGTTGGCTTCGAGCAGGGTCCCGTCGGGGGCGAGCAGGCCGATGAACTGGAACGCCGAATCGAAGATGGCCCGGAACCGTCGTTCGCTCTCGCCCAAAGCGTCGTTCGCCTCGGCCAGCTCGGCGAGCACCCCCTCGAGCTCCGCCGGACTCTTCATCGCCAGGATCTCCGGCCAGGCGCAGCGCAAGGCCCATGCCGTCCACCACGAGACCAGTCCGGTTAGCATGAGCACATGACCCGACAACCGGTACATCGGCCGGTAGAACGCCAGCATGTCCAGGAAATGACCGACCCCGCACAGGCCGACGAAGCCGGCGAAGGCCCGGATCGGCCCCGCGAGCGGCGTCCCCCGCGACTTCCTGGTCCCCAGCCGCCAGATCAGAAGCGGCATCGCGATGTACGCCAGCCACACCATCGCGTTGCCCGCGACGTGCTCCCAGACCAGCCATTCGGGCCAGTGGCCGCAGATCCGGCGCAGGACGAACCCATCCGTTCCAAAGAGTAAAGTTATAAGATCATGAAATGATTTCATGGCCAATCAGGCTCTGGCTCGATGGTGACTCCCCTGGTGACCCGATCGCGCGTCCACCTGGTCCCGCCCTCGACCGGACGAAACGCTTGCTCCATCGACAGGTGTACTCAATATAGGTCAGAATCCGGTCGCTGTTCACGGAAAAACCAGGCCCGGGGCGGAGCCGGCCCGGAGTTCGTCCCCACCGGGTCGGCAGGTCCCCGGGTCTCGCTTCCGACCCAGCCCAGGTCGTTCAAGGCCCAGGCCAGATCGGCGAGCCGGACCGGCTTGATGAGGAAGCGGTCCATCCCGGCCGCGAGGTAAGACGCTCGCTCCTCGTGATCGCCCGAGAGCCCGACGATCCGTAGCGCGTGGCCTCGCGGACACCCCAGGCGGAGCGAGCGGGCCGCCTCGAACCCATCCATCACCGGCATCCGGATATCGAGCAGGACCACGTCATACGCCTGCAACGCCGCCGCGTCGACAGCCTGCCGGCCGTTGGCGACGACATCGACCGAATGGCCCAGCACCTGGAGCAGCCCGCGTACCGCCGTTCGCAAGACCTCGTTGTCGTCCGCGACCAGGATCTGGAGCGGCTTTCGCCTCCGGAACGCGGCGGGATGAGTGCATCGTGCTGTCATCGTCTGCACCTCGTGGGGACAGGCGCCATCGCTGACCCAGGGACCGCCCCGGGCCGATCGGCATCGCAGCGCGGATCGGACCCCTGACGGAACCTCATCGTGAGCCAACCCGGCTCCAACGACCCGGGGCAATTCGTCGCCCCGCGATCGAGTCCTACGCGAATCGTCGTGATCCACGAAATTATGGCATGTCGTGGTTATCTTAAGCAAGACGGGCCACAAGAAGAATCCAAAAAACTTCGACGACCAACGGAACGCAAGGCGATAATATGAAATTTTGCAATATATAAGGAAGTGTCCGGTTAGCTCCCCGAATAGGTGACATAGGCGCGTTGCCCCTCGGCATCATACAGGCCAGTGTAACCCCGATCACCGTTCATCGCGTTGAACCGGTGCCCGCGGGTGATGGTTTTCATGCCATCACGTTGCGAAGTAACCCATTCCGGCACGCTCGCGCTCTCGTCAATCGGCGTTGGCCGCCAGCCCCGTCGATGGCACCAGTCCTCGAAGCTCTCCGGCTTCAGCGTGCATTCGACCCTTGTGAACCGATATGAGGAAATAAACCAGACGTCGGTCGCATCAGGGGGGACATGGCAATTCCAGAGCCGGGCATTGGCCTCGCTTGCCGACGAGGCCCGACCGGACACGGACCGGAACGGGCCGCTGCTCGACAGCAACAGGCCGGCGAACGCAGCCACCGCGGCGCCCGCCAGCAAAATCCCTGCACGTTTGCGACCCCGTCGAGATGTTTCCATCAGTGATCAACCATCGGACCTGTCGTCCGGTTACTGGTGTCAGCCGTCATGCCGCCCTTCTGGTGGCACCCGAACCCATGAAAATGATCGGCCGGTCCGTGCGCAACGCGCTTACATCGTTGATATTTAAGAACCTGCGCGACCCCAATCATCTCAGGCTCATGATGGATTCCGGGGTGATGGCCCCGGAAACGAAAAAATCCGACGCGCCGCCGCTCTATTGTAGCCGACCGCATCCCGAGCGACATGGCCCGCCGCCGCCCCATTGGAGGGTCCGTTCGGCGGACCGCATCCCTTCCTGTAAACTCGGGCCGTATCCTCCGACACGATCCCAAATCGGCCACCACCCCGGAATCCATCATGATGATGATCCTGTGGAAAAAGGTACAGAACCAGATAACCCCCACGGCGAGCCGCTTCGTCACGTTCGGGCGCGATTTCGTGGGCCGCCTTATCACCAGGGGATTCAGGTAGATCCCCGCCAAACCCACCGATCTTGATGAGTACGTCTTTTTTCCGGAAAATGGTGTATAGTTTCGCCAGGTTACGCTAATCACCCAGTTCGACAGGCGACACGGAACCACAAAACCGAAATCGAGGCCGCGGCCATGTTGACCACCACGACTCCCGTCGGTTTGCCGACCGATGGGCTCAATCTCGCGATCATACCCACCGACGCCGTGGCGTCCGCCGATTCCGCGGCCGATGAGTTCGAGGCGCTCGCGCCGCGCGGTTCGCGGAGCTTGTGGCCGAGTTCGAGCCCGCCACGATTTATGAAGCGTGGCTGGTCCGACGCCTGGCGCTCTATTCGGTACGGCTCGATCGATCCGCCGAGCAGGGCGTCGCCGACATGCGCCGCGGCATTCTGCGGGCGGTCCGGGCCTGGGACCTCGACCGCCGCCACGAGGCCGATCAACTGGGTAACCGGCTCGGCAAGGACCCCGAACGCGTCGCTCGCGGGTTGCGCCGGACCAAACACGGCGCCGACTGGCTGATCGAGCGCTGGGAGGGTCTGCAACGCTCGATTGATACCAAGGGATGCTGGAATGAAGATCAGCGCAGCCTCGCGTTTGATCTCCTGGGCGTCGCCAGGATTCTTCGCGACGGTCACGACCAGGTTCCCGAGGCGACCGACCGCGAGAAACTCGATCGGCTGGTGAAGGGGCAGATCGCGTTTCTGCGTCACGAGCAAGCGGTGTCGCTCAATGCGCTCGACGCCCACGAGCGCGACCTGGCGACGCACGGCATGCCGTTGACCGAGGACGCCGAGACTCGTCGGCTGCGTCGCGATGAGACCAACGCCCGCCGCGACTTTCGCTGGACGCATGCTGAGTTACTACGGCTCCGATCCGGTCGCGAGCCGCGACCGACGAAGTCGAATCGGAAACCGAATTCAAATCTGAATCTGAATCTGAATCCGAATGACCTGGCCGGACCGTGGGCCGCCGCGGACGAGCCGCCGCCGCGGAACTGCGTGCCGCGGGCCGGGATCGATTACGTCATCAACCGCGTCGAGCGGAACGTCGATCAGATGTTCGAGGACGTGTTCGCGCGGATGACCGACGAGGCAGACGGGATCGATCGCGAGGAACTCGACCAGTTCGAGGCCCGGGAAACCCCCTCGGTCGCCGTACCCCAGCCCGCGCCCTCACTCGCACCCAGATCCGCCCCCGCGTTCACGCCGTCGCGAACGCCGAGCCGACCGGGGACGGGCAACGAGCCGTCGGGCAATCGACGCCAGCGCCGGGCGGCGAAGCTCAAGGAGCGTCGCGACGCCCGCAGGTCCGCGGGCCAGTCGCCCGGCCGCTGACGCGGACGCGAACGCCCGGCTCGCCCCGATCGAAAACGACCGACGACCCAGGAACCGGAGCCGCCCCGAAGGCGACTTCCGGTGCCTTGCTGGCGCCGTTCGCCGATTCTGAGCACGGAATGGGCCAAAATCACGATATTACAGGAGGGCGGACGCGCTTTCCGTCGCCTCGACCGGCCGTCCGGATGTCGGTCGTGCCGCCTGGAGCGATTGCGTCGATTACGCCGGACGATCGGTTGCCCGGAAGGCCGCGCGCCGCGTACGAACGAACTCGCCGCGCGTACGAACGAACTCGCGGCGCGTACGAACGAACTCGCGCCGCGTACGAACGAACTCGAAGCCGGTCGGTCGGTCGGAGTGGCGGAGTGAGCGATTTTGCGAAGGGGACGGTCGTTTCAGGGGGGGTGGGGTTGTACATTCTGAGAGGACGGAGCCCGGTCAGCCGATGACCGGGCCCGAGCCGCGTCCGAAGTTCCTCAACATGAGCATCACCATGAAAATAAATGGGAACCGACGCCGGATCAGCACGCTTGTCCCGTGGATCGTCGGTCTCGCCGTCCTGATCGGTGGGATTGTGTCGGTCACGGCGCGTCGGAAGTTGCGGGCGCAGCAGGCGTCGTCGTCGGCGTCGTCGTCAGCCGCGGCTTCGTGGCTGGGGGCGCGGGCGATCGATTTATCGTATCCGTTCGATGAGCAGACGATCTACTGGCCGACCGACCCGTCGTTCCACTGGGAAAAGGCGAAGTGGGGCGAGGCGACGGGGGGTTACTGGTACGCCTCGGCGCGGTACTCGGCGAGCGAGCACGGGGGAACGCATCTCGATAGCCCCATCCACTTCGGCGCGGGCCAGGCGACGGTTGATGCTCTGCCGCTGTCGAAGCTGATCGCGCCGGTCGAGGTGGTCGATATCGCGCCGGCGTGCGCCCGCGATCGCGACTATCGGTTGAGCGCGGGCGACCTCGACGCCTGGGAAGCCGCCCACGGCCCGATTCCCGCCGGTTCGATCGTCCTGGTGCACACGGGCTGGGGCCGGTTCTGGCCGGATAAGAAAGCGTACCTGGGGAGCGACGTGCCCGGCGATGTGATGGGCCTGCATTTTCCCGGAATCGGCCGCGACGCCGCCGATCGGCTGGTCGAGCGGAAGGTGGCGGGGGTCGGGCTCGACACCGCGAGCCTCGATCACGGCCCGTCGCGCGACTTCCTCGCCCATCGGGCGCTCAACGGCGCGGGGATTTACGGGCTGGAAAACGTGGCTCACCTCGAACAGGTCCCCACCGTCGGCGCCACCCTGATCGCGCTGCCGATGAAGATCAAGGGGGGGAGCGGCGGCCCGGTCCGGATCGTCGCGATCCTGCCGGATCGGAAATGAAAGGAGCCGAGTGGCGAGAGAATGCGCAGGTTCGATTTCAGTCGAACAAAAATTGATGGTTTTATTTAATGAATAGTAGGGTCCGCTGGGCGGACCGCATCCCGTTCCGGCATGGTCCGCCCAGCGGACCCTGCACGCGTGAGCTATTAACAGAAGTCCGCAAACGATTGCTAGTTATCCGATGAAATTCGGAGCTTCCGTGATTCAGTCTCGGTGATTCTCGCATCACAATGAATTTTGCTGTATCAATACCACGCGGCCTTGTTCGCCACGTTGATCAGGGCCTCGCCCCGGTGGAACCGGCCCACGTTCTCGACCAGGACGGCGAGGTGCCGGCGGGCGATGACGGGGGAGTAGCCGGCGGTGTGGGGGGTGATGATCACGTTGGGGAGGTCCCAGAGGGGGTGGTCGGGGGGAGCGGCTCGATATCGAAGACGTCGAGCCCCGCGCCGGCGAGGCGGCCGTTGCGCAGGGCGTCGACCAGGTCGTCGAGGACCACGATCGCCCCCCGGCCGATGTTGATGAGGTAGCTCGTGGGCCGGAGATGGGCGAGGGTCGATGCGCCGAGGAGGCCGGTGGTCTCGGGCGTCTGGGGGGCGGCGATCACGGCGAAATCGCTCCAGGCGAGGAGTCCGGCAAGCTGTTCGATGCCGTCGACGGGGGTCGGGTCGGTGCTGGGTTTGCGTTCGGGGTGTCGATCGACCGCGCGGACGGTCATGCCAAAGGCGCGGGCGCGTCGGGCGATCTCGGAGCCGATGGCGCCGTGGCCGATGATGCCCATGGTGGCGTCCGGCAGGTAGATCGTGGCCCGGTCCATGGCGTTGACGACCCCGGGGCCGGTCGCGAAGCTGACCCGCGCGGCCTCGCCCCCGACCGGCTCGTAGCGGTGCTCGACCTGGCGTCGGATGTAGGTGTGGAGGTTCCGCGCAAAGCCAAGGACGTAGCCCAGCACCTGGTCGGCGATCACGTCGCTGAACAGGCCGCGCATGTTGGTGAGGGTGCAGGGGTGATCGATCAGGGCGGGAAAGAGGTAGTGCTCGAGGCTGGCGGTCATGGCCTGGACCCAACGGAGCCGGGCCCGGTCGTGCGCTCGAGCAGCGCGGGGTGATCTTGCCGAGGAAGGCGTCGGCCTCCGGCATCGCCCCGAGCGCCTCGGCCGGGTCGCTCGTGTTGACCAGCAGGCGCCGGGGGCCGATGCCTGGAGCGCGGCGAGCCGGTCGGCGTCAACCGCGGGATGGATCACGATCGTCATGTTTGTGGATTTCATGAGTCTTTGAGGATTGGGCCGATCTCAACGTCCCGCCAGGCAGGTCTGGGCCAGCCGCTCGGCGACCCGCGCGGCGCCATCGGCGGGGAAGGGCGGGGGGCCGGGGTCGAGGGCGAAGGCGTGCTCCAGGGCCCGCTCGAGATTCAACCCGGCGAAGTCGCGGGCCGACAGCGGGACGCCGCCGCCCCAGGCGCGGAGGGCCCTGTCCAGGGCGCGATACTCGGCGAAGCCGGTCCGGGGAGGGTACAGGATCGGGGTGCCGGCGACCATGGCCTCGCAGACGGTGCCGTAGCCCGCCTTGGCGACGATGGCGTCGGCCGAGGCGGCGAGGTCGGCGCCGGTCCAGTCGTCGGGGGCGATGACGTGAAAGTTGGCCGGCGGCCGGCCCGCTCCCGCTCCCGATCCCGCTCCCGCTCCCGACGGGGGGGGATGAAAGCTGACGAAGTGGACCCGCGCTCGCCCAGGCCCAGCCGTTCGAGCCGGTTCCCGCCCAGGTCGTTCTGGCCGTACCGGCCGACGTAGAAGTAGACCAGGCGCTGCTTCGTCCCCAGGCCGAGCCGGGCCCGCAGCTCGGCACCCGGTCGCGGCCGGGGGCGACGACCATGCCCACATCCAGGGCCGGCACGATCTCGGCCATCCGCAAGGCGGGCTCGGTGCGGAACAGGAGCGTGGCCTGCCGGTACGCCTGCTTCAGGTCGGCGACCAGCCGGAGGGCGTCGCCGCCGAGCTTGCGGGCGTGGGGGGCGTAGATGTCGGCCCAGGTGAAGTTGGCCAGCAGGAACCCCGGAATCCCCGCGCCGCGGGCCGCGACCAGGGGCACGGGGGGCGCGTCGCAGAGGACCGCCGCGGTGCCCTCCTCGCGGAGCTTGCGAACCGTGGCGTCGAGCCGCCCCGTGGCCTCGGCATGCGCCTCGGCCGCCCGCCGCAGGGTCTCGGCGCCGTCGGTGGCGCCGCTGTCCCCCGGCGGGTTGAAGGCCCCGGCGTCGTTGACCTCGGCTTCCAGCGCCGCCGGCCGGGTCAGCCGCTCGCCCCAGTTCGGGAACAGGCTGGGATCGCACCGGATCGTCACCGGCACCTCGCGCGGCAGCCGGTTGAGCACCGCCGACACGCGGGTCAGGTGTCCGAAGCCGTGACTGGTCACATAGACGGCAAGCCCGCCCCGCTGGCTCTTCATGCGGTTCGTCCAGCCCCCAAGTGCCGCTTCCCCCGTTGTGGTCCGGGCCGGCTGGGCAGGATAACCGACCCGCCGAACCAGGGGCAAGCCCCTGTCGAGGGCCAGGACTCAGCGAATCCGGCTCTCGACGGCGCCCGCGCGTACGATCCGACGGGACTGTTCCACGTCCTCGAGCGCGATCGGGGAGGGGGGGGTGCGGTAGGGGGGGAGCGTGACCCATCGGAGCGGCACGGCCTGGGAGATCGACCCGGGCTCAAGGTCGCGGTGGAGGACCTCGGCGACCTCGACGCTGAGGGCCGCGGCGCCGTGGCCGTCGAGGTGGGTCGCGTCGACGAACAGCGTGTGGTCGTAACCGCTGTGCCGGCCGTCGAGGACGGTCAGGCGGGGGTGCCGCTTCCGGAGCGACCCGACGAGGTCGAGGTAACCCGCCTCGGCGCCGTCCTGCTCGCGGTGGGCCTGAAGCTGGGGGGACAGGGGGGGCAAGAGCCAGTAGACCGGGATCGCGTGGGCGTCGGCCAGGTCGAGGAAGCGCCGGATGTAAGCGGCGTTGACCTTGTGGCAGCGGAAGGTTCCGGTCAGGTACTTGCGGGGCCCGTCCGGGCCGAGGGTGCCGTCGAAGCCGGGGTTCCGCGCGGCGACGTTGGCGCCCGCGTTGCGGGTCCAGTTCCGCAGGCACGTCCGGTTGATCAGGCCGATCGGGTCGGCCTCGCCCCGGAGGGCGGCGCTGCAGGTTGCTCCGGATCTCGTGCCGCGCCCGGTAGCTGGGCAGGAGCCAGCCGACGGCCACCTCGCCGAACAGGCCGGCGGATCGGCTGGTCAGGGCCAGGTCGATCGTTTCGGCCGCGGTCAGGACCTCCGACCAGTCGCGCACGTTGTACTTCGGGCCGCCGGCCAGGACGCTCGGCTTGAAATCGACCACCAGGGCCGACGGCCGGGCTCCGGCGTCGATCGCCCTGCGAACCAGGAAGTACGTGATGGGCGCCGGCCCCTGCGCCACCGCGAGGTTGACCGCGTCGCGGCCCGACACGCGGGCGATGACGGGAGGAATCAGGGCGTGCTTGATCAGGCTGTCGCCGACGCAGAGGATCGAACGGCCGGGGGCCTCGGTCCGGGCCGAGGCCGCGGCCGTTCGCCAGCTCAGGCGGACCGGATCGGAGAAGTCGAGCGGGTGTCGGGCCACCCACGATTCGACCAGGGCGACCAGCCCGATCATGCCGAGCAGGCCCCAGGGGACCCCGCGGGGACGCGAGCACGAGTGGTTCCGGGTCGGGTTCATCCGGGTCTCATCCTCCGACATCAACAGGCCGGCTGGCGAACGGAACTCCCCAACCCATCGCGTCGGCTTGTTTTGCTCTCTTTGGCCGATCGGATCAAGACCAGATCGGCCGGCGCGGGGCGGTGGGCGACTTCCGGGCCCCCCTTGCACCCGTCACGGCCAGGGACTCCAATGGCGTTGACGTGGGGCGACGGCCCTCTTCCGGATCAGGTCCCGACCCGCTCGGCCCGGGCCAACCAACCCCCCCGGCGAACGCTTCGCGCCCCGCCCCTGGGTAGAGAGAGAACCGGCTGTCATGGGATTTGTCGAGTCGTTCGGTCACGTCATGATCGAAGCCTTCCTGGATGAGAGCGAGCTGCACTACCTCCGCGACCGCGACGGCGACTTCGTCGTCGAGTTCGGCTACGACGAGGAGATCGCCGGCCATCCCCGGTTCCTGCTCGCGGCCGTCGGCGACGACCATGAACAGTACTGCTTACGTGGAGAGACGTTACGACGCGTCGCCCGGCCCGACTGGGACCGGATGATGCGGCTTTGCAACGAGTGGAACGCGCTCTACAAGATGCCCAAGGTCTACTTCGAGGTGGACGACCCGAACACCTCGACCACCGGCCGGGTCGTCTGCGAGCAATGGCTCAACCTGGAGTGCGGAATCCACCAGGAGCTGGTCAGCCAGTTGACCAGCTCCTTCTTCTCGGCCTGTTTCGGCTTCTGGCGCTGGCTTCAGCGTCAGCACGCCCTGCACGCCCTGGGCGACCCCGATCCCCAGGACGAGCCGGGAACGGAAGCGGGAGCGGACCCCGATACCGGAGCCCGAATTCGAGCCCGAGGACCCGCCCGAGACCGACGCCGACGCCGACCCGCCCGAGGTCTGAGGCCATCGACCCGTCCCGGGCTTACGGCCGGGCCGCGGCGACGGGCCAGTGCTCGCCGCGTCGATCGCGGTCGCGGTCGCGGTCGCGTTCCCGGTCGTGGGCCTTCTGGAAGGCGCGTTCGCGTTCCAGGCGGGTCTGTTCGAAGAGGTCGAGGTACAGGTGCTCCTCGACGGCGCTGAAGACCTGGCCCCGACGGCCCATGACGACCCGGGCGGTGGCGAAGAGCTGGTCGATCGAGAAGCCGGGCGCGACCCGGCCGTGGAGGACGGCGGTGAACGAGGGGACATGCTTGGGCAGGAGCGGGCCGGCGGGCAGGACGTTGCACATCACGCCGATGGCCGTGCCGGTATTGAGCATGCTTCCCAGGCCCGTCCGGGTATGGTCGCCGATGAAGCAGCCGACCTTGGCCTGGCCGGTCGCCACCGGGTCGCCCCCGAGCGGGACGTAAACCTCGCCGTAGTCGTTGCGGAGGTCGCTGTTGGACGTGATCGCCCCGAGGTTGACCCACTGGCCGACGTAGGCGTGGCCCAGGAACCCCTCATGATACTTGTTGCTCTGGCCGTGCACGATCGACGCCTCGACCTCGCCGCCGATCCGGCAGTTCGGCCCGATCGTGGTGCCGCCGCGCAGGTTGGCGCGAAAGAGGTGGGTCTCCTTGCCGACGTAGCACGGCCCTTCCAGCCGGGTGAACGGCTGGACCCAGGCGCCGGCGGCGACGGTGATCGGGCCGCTGCTGGTGTCGAAGACGGTATAGGGATCGACCCGGGCCGACTCGTGGATGAAGAGGCGATCGGCCGGCCCGACGATGGCGGCGGTCGCCAGGTGCCGGTTGCTCAGGCCGATCTTGCCCTCGGTGTCGAAATCGCGGACGAGATGCGCGGCGTTGCGGGCGACGAGGTCCCAGGGGCGCTCGATCCACTCACCCCCCAGCTCGTGGCCGCCCAGCCGGTCCATCTGGGTCTCGAACCAGGCGTCCACCCCCCCCGGCTCGAGCCCGACGGCGGCCTCGGGCCCGACCAGCGCGCAGGCGGGCTGGCCGTCGCAAAGCCCCAGCCAGGGGCCGGGGCCGTCGGGGATCTCCAGATCGACCGGCGGCACCCATCGGCCATTGGCCACCAGCACCGCCCCACGCGCCAGCCAGACCCGGTCATTGACCGCCGTGTGCGGGTCGCGCTCGTGGCGGACATCCTGGAGGTAAGGCCGGATCACCACCCCGCGCCGCTGTGGCCCCGGTCCAACCCCGAACGCCCGCGCGATCTTGGTTTCGAGCGTGCTGGCCCCCAGGATCAGATCGAAGACCGGCCGGGTCAACGTGAGCGGCTCAAGTCCGACGACCGCGCTATCCTCGACCAAACAGAGACGCATCCGTGTTCTCCTCGTTCAATGGTTCCGCATCCTGCGATTGGCCCCGCGGGATTGATGTCGAGCTTGCAGAATGGGATGGTGGTTCCGCGCCTGGTTGTCCTGTCTCTTGACCATTATAAGGGCGGCGACGCAGGCGCCGCGATCGTAGTCTCTGGCCGAAACTGGCCCTTCAGGGTAGACTGAAGTCAGAGCCTTCGGGACCATACTGCTCCGTTTCCGCCTTTTTGGCGAGGCGAATTGGTTCCGAAATGGCTTGGCGCCGGGCTCGAGAGTCATCGGCGCGCGGCTGGTCGTGGGAAACGGCCCGCTGCTGAGGAGTGCTTGTCCCGCCCATTTGATGCCGGGAACGGGAGCATCGGACGACCTCCTCATTGGATTTTCCCGCGCCGCGCGGGGAGGTGTTCCATGTCGATCGCATTGCGGACCCGTCGTCTTGAACCTGTCCCTTCTCTTTCCCAAGCGACTCCGGCCTTCCCGTCCGATCGGGTCCGGCCGGTCGAAACCGAAGCCCCGGAATGGGGCGCGACCGAGCAGGAGGCCCCGGAATCCGGCACGCATGCCGAAGCCGCCGATCGCGGCGAGGGGCGCGGTTGTCATCTCGAGCGTGAGTTCACTCACGGCCGGAGCCAGAGCTGAGCGGTCGGGCCAGGTCCAGTCTCGTCCTGAGCCACCGGAGGCCCCACCGCACCGTTCTACCGGCCTCTTCGTTTCAGATTGGCGGTCGCGTGTCTTGCCTTGGGCCCTGTCGGGAATCGCCAGATCTGAGAATTGCGGGCCGGACGCCTCCATCCCAAGAGGATGGCATGGCACGCCCCGCTCCTTCCTCCGAGCATCGCGACGACGCTCGGAGGAAGGAGCGGGGTACTTTCACCATGGAAGTCCATCGCCCCCACGGCCCGATCGGAGGGCCAGGCGAGAAGCCGTGGCGGCGACCCGTGGCGGCGTGCGTGACCACCGTTCGAGGATTGTTTGGGGAGGAGGTCACTTGACCCGAAGGCCCATGGAGCGTTAAGCTTTAATTCGCCCGGGACGATGTTTCGGGTAGGCGGGATGACTAGGCAAGGAGAGGACGGGTGCAAATCGAGATATCGACCCGCCATGGCGTTTTGGGGCTGGAGCAACAGAGCTACCTGCGCGACAAAGCAGAGAAATTGCTCAAATACTTCGGTCGGCTGATGGCGATTGAGGTTGCCGTCGATCACATCAAACACGCCTGGCTCGTGGAAATCCGGGTTTCGGCCGAACACAAGCACGATTTCTTCGCTCGTGAGGAAGGGACGACTCCGGAAGTGGCGATGGACCAGTGCGTGCACAAGATCGAGGAGCAGCTTCGCCGCTACAAGGATCGAGTCCAGCATCACAAGGGCGACCCGGCGCTGGGAGAAGCCTCGCCGTCGCCACTCGATCTGGAGTAGGGCGGATCGTGCGTTTCGGGAATGTCCCGCCGATTCGCCTCAGACCGTCCTGAATTCCTCTCGTTGATCAGAGCAGAACCAGAAAGAAATTCCCTGACAGCGGCTTTGCGAACGCCGTGCTCTTTGGTGGGTGCCGCACTTCGATTTGTCCTGATGCGAGATCGGGTGAGCGGCCGGAGTGCGGAGGCGGACCAGCGGAGAGCGGCGGACCGACCGCCCCGGTTTCTGGCGGTAGGCGCCGGTCCGGCGGCACGTCGATGTCGATGGAGGGCCGGATGAAGCTTTCGGATTTCGTGGTGCGCGAGGCCATTCTCGTGGATCTTGAGGCGGTGGGCAAGGAGGACGCGATCCGGGAGATCGTACGCAGTCTCAATCATGCGGGTCGGCTTGCCGAGGGCGATCTCGAGAGTGTGACGCGCGCGATTCTCGGCCGCGAGGAGCTGGGTTCGACAGGTATCGGCCAGGGGGTTGCGGTTCCGCACACGCGACATCCCACGGTGAGCCGCTTGATCGGAACGGTCGCCCTGTCGCGCCGCGGCGTCGATTTCGCCGCATTGGATGGCGAGCCGGTGGATATTTTCTTCTTGTTGATCTCGCCGCCGAACCAGCCTGGCGACCACCTCCGGGCGCTGGAGAATATTTCGCGGCATCTGAAGGATGAACGGTTCGTCAGTTTCCTCCGGCAAGCCAAGACACGCGAGAGCGTGATCGAGCTGCTCGAGGAGGCCGATCAGGGGGCGCATTGACCCTTTTTTGGGTCGAGGGGGTCCTGCCGGGTGGGACCGATCGGTGATTCATTGTCGGTCAAGTCGGATGGTCGCCGGATCGGATCGAGTGGGCGTGTTGAGAATCGACCCGAATGCTCGACGATCCGGGGTCCGTACTGATCGTGGTCGTTGGGAATGCCGATCCGAAACGTCCGATTTTCGGCATCCTCACTTGTCGATCGCCTTGCCGTTGAGGGGATCAATCGATACTTATTGAGAAGAAGATGAACGGCCCGAGCCCCGCCAGTTCCTCGTTCGCGGGGTCGCTCGTGCCCAGGCCGACCGAGCCGCCGATGAGCCAGGAATCGTCCGTCGTCCGTCGCCAAGTCGAAATTCTCAACAGCCTTGGCCTGCACATGAGGCCGGCGGACAAATTTGTAAAAGTGGCTCTGCGGTATCAGGCAGAGATCCGGGTCGTCCTTGATGGAAACCAGTTTAATGGAAAAAGCATCCTGGACCTGACGTCGCTGGCCGCCGAGCGCGGAACTCAGCTTGAGCTGGAGGCTCGCGGTTCCGATGCGGCCGAGGCCATCGAGGCGCTGGCCGAGCTGGTCGCCGCTCGGTTCTATGAGGATGACGAGGGGAACCCGGAATCCAGCCCAGCGACGGAGAAGGAGCCCGCCCCATGACCTCGCGGGACTGCGCGGTCTCCACGATCTCGTCGGCCGAGCGGGCCGACCCGTCCGGATTCGACTCCAGCCTCTGATCCGAGTCCAGGCGTCGACTCGGGGCCCTGGACCGATTCGAAAGCCAACTCGGCGCGGCTGCGCCGGGTCTCGGCGTTGAAGAATCGAAGGGCGATCGGCGACGGGATCGGTCCCGGACGGGGTCGCCGGCGATGCAGACCTTCCGTGGCATCGCGGTGAGCCCCGGGGTTGCGATCGGCGCGTCGCAGGTGGTCGATCCGCGCGGCCAGCGGCTCCCGCACCGCGGGATCGTTCCCGAGGCCATCACCGCCGAGATCGAGCGGCTCGACCAGGGGCTGCAAGCGGCCTATCGCGAGGCCGAGCAGGCCGAAGCTCGAAGCCCGGCAGCGGCTGGGGCCCCAGTTCGCCGATATCCTGTCGGCGCAGGCGCGGATGATCGCCGATCCGACCTTGCGACGGGACGCCCGGCTGCGGATCGAGCGTGAGCACCTGAGTGCCGAGCACGCCGTCAACGAGGTCCTCGACCGGCATATTGACCGGCTCGCGGGGCTGGCGGACACGCACCTGGCGGCGCGTGCGGCGGACGTCCGCGATATTCAGCAGCGAATCCTCGGTCAGTTCTCGGGAGACCCTCGAACGGCGGTCCCGGCCAACCTCGATCGTCCCGCGGTCCTGCTGGCGCACGATCTCTCGCCGAGCGAAACAGCCGGTCTCGATCCGATGCAGGTTCTGGGATTCGCCACCGAGGCCGGCGGCCGCGCCAGCCACACGGCGATCGTTGCCGAGGCCCTGGAGATCCCGGCGGTGGTCGGGGTCGGTCGATTCCTCGACCGGGCCCGGCTGGCCCGGACGGTGATCGTCGACGGCGACGAGGGGCTCGTCGTGCTCGATCCCGACGCGGCGACCCAGGCGCGATACCGGCGGGCCGCCGCGGCCCGCGCCGCGCGATTCCGCGACCTGGAGGGACTCGCGGGCCTCCCGGCCGAAACCCTCGATGCCGTCTCGATCGGGCTCTGGGGAAATATCGAGTTTCCCGCCGAGGCCGCGGCGTGCCTCGAGCGCGGTTCGATCGGCGTCGGTCTTTACCGGACCGAGTTCCTCTATCTCAACGCCACCGAACCGCCCAGCGAGCAGCAGCAGTTCGAGGCCTACGCCGCGGTCATTCGATCGTTACGCGGTCGTCCCGTGACCATCCGCACCCTCGATCTTGGCGCCGACAAGCTCGCCGTTTACCGCGACGGTAGCTCCGCCGAGGCGAATCCGGCGCTCGGGCTTCGCAGTCTTCGCCTGTCGCTGCGCGAGCCCGCGTTGTTCCGGGTCCAGCTCCGGGCGATCCTGCGGGCCAGCACCCTGGGGCCGATCCGGATCATCTTCCCCCTGGTCGCCACCCTGACCGAGTTCCGCCAGGCCCGCGCTTTGCTTCAGAGCGTCGCCGATGAATTGATTGCCGAAGGAGTTGCGATCCGTCGCGACCTTCCCGTCGGTGTGATGGTGGAAGTTCCCGCAGTGGCCGTGATGGCCGACCAACTCGCGAAGGAGGTGGATTTCTTCTCGATCGGAACCAATGACTTGATCCAGTATACTCTGGCGGTCGACCGGACCAACGAGTCGGTTGCCGGGCTCTACAGCGCCGCTGATCCGGCCGTCCTGCGATTGATCGCGATGGTCGTGGCCGCGGCAACCCCGCGCGGACTCGAGGTGAGTGTTTGCGGGACGATGGGAGGCGAGCCGCTTTACACCATGCTTCTGCTCGGTCTGGGAATTCGCCAGCTCAGCATGCCGCCCCACCAGCTCCCCGAGGTCAAACGGATCATCCGAGGTATCCGGATCGAGCAAGCCGACGCGGTCGCGCGGGAGGCGATCGGCCGGGCGACCGCCCAGGAAGTGTCTCAGTTGCTTCACGAGACGCTCCATCGGGTCTTGCCTGAGCCGGAACCCGAGCCGGAGCCGGAAAGTAAGTCGGTTGGGAAGTCGCGATCGATTTCCCGAACCCGAGCCGAGCGGGTCCCCATCGTGACGTCCGAGCCGACGCCGGCGCAGCCGGGGCACCCGGTTAACCCGGGTTCGGCTCAACGGGGAAGTAAATCTCAGGAAACAATCTCCTAGACAGACTGCGGTCGGGCCTTATCGAAGTTCGACCGAAGCATCGAGTTGGCCCTGGTTTCGGAGTGCGGATGACCATGCCGCTTCCGAGTTTTTTGGATCGAATCACACTCTCTCCTCTTGCCTGGTCCGTTCATCTGCCGGGTATTGCCTGGCGATGGAATCCAGAGCAAGCTTCGAGGCGGACCCGGCGGTCGGGTCGCGACGCACCGCATGATGACAGCTACCAAGGTGCGGCTTCGGTTCGCTAAGTGCGGCGATCTTCGCTGGGTCAGCCATCATGACCTGGCGCACTGTCTGGAGCGGACGCTGCGCCGCGCCCTGATCCCGATGGCCTTGAGTCAGGGGTTCAACCCGCGCCCCAAGGTGGTCTTCGCTCAGGCGCTGGCCCTGGGAATCGAGGGGCGTCGCGAACTCGTCGAGCTCGACCTGGCCGAGCCGCTGGAGCCGGCCATCGTGCTTGATCGATTGAGGTTGTGTTCTCCGGCGGGACTCGAGTGGATCGACGCCGAGGCCGTCGCGCCGGGCGCTTCAGCTCCACGCGTCGCGGCGCTCCATTATCGCATGGAGGTCCCCGCGGATCGCCGTGCCGCCACTTCGACCCGTCTGGCCGACTTGCTGGCCAGCATGCAATGGATCTACACCCGGCACCGTGAAGACCGCGCCATCCCGATGGACCTTCGGCCGTACGTGCTGGGTGCGGAGCTCGACTCGTTCGGTATGCTCCGGTTTCAACTGAAGATGACTCCCAACGGCTCAGCGCGGGCCGAAGAGCTGATCGAGGCACTCGGTCTGAGCGATCTGTTGGGACAGGGGTCGGTTCTGCTTCGAACCGAAGTGGAACTCAGCGTGTGAATCGATCGAGCCTTGATACGTGATTTGTTCGTTCAACGAGGAGGGCGAGGCCCCATCGTCTCGCGGCCGGCGGAGTGGAGTGGAGTGGAGTGAGTCGGCGAATCAACACCCGGGGATGATCGTGCCCTCCCCACCGTTGATCGACGCCTGTCGATCAGCCGGGTGGGCGTCTTCCCCCTCGGGTTGATCGCCAATACGCCCTCGCCCCCGAGTTTCCGCGGACCCAGACGGCGCCGGAGCCCCTTTACCCGACCATTGGCCAACAGTGCCGCGCCCGTCTCAGAAAGACGCCCGCATGAAGAAAGAAATGCTCATCAACGTGCTCCAACCCGAGGAATGCCGGATCGCCATCATCGAGGATGGCGTTCTCGAGGAGCTTTACGTCGAACGCACGAGCCACGAGAGCTACACCGGTAACATCTACAAAGGGAAGATCGTCAATCTGGAGCCGGCGATCCAGGCGGCGTTTGTCGACTTTTCGGTGGGACGCAACGGGTTTCTCCACGTCTCGGACGTCGAGCCCCAGTATTACCAGCGACAGACCTCGGCCGACGCTTCGGAGTCGGTCGCGCCGCGGGATGGCCGTCGCGATCGCGATCGGGTGCGCGACGACCGACGTCGAGGACGGTCCGGTCCAGGTTCGGGAGCGGGTTCCCCCGACGAACTGGAGGAACGCGACCCAAGGCTTGAGGAGCGGCCCCGGGAACGACCCGATCGCTCGGAACGCGGCCGGCGCGATCGATCGGAGCCACGCCGCTTCGGCGAGGGCCTGACCGAAGAGGATTGGTCCGCCCCCGCCAAGCCGTCACCCATCGAGCCGATCCGTGATGAGCCGCGCCGGGCCTGGACCGAGGTTTCCGCACCTCCTTCGCCGGTCGATCAACCCGCTCCCCAGGGATCGGGCCTGCAAGCCGAGGGGCACGGCCACCTCGGCTCGCTCGACGAACCCGGATCGCGCAGCCGGATCGGTCATGTCAGCTCGCTCGAACCCTTCGATCCGGATCTTCCGCCGAGCCGCACGCAACGCTCGCGGACCGTGAGCTCCGCCCACGCGCCGGAGCTCCGTTCCCCGGATCTCGAGGCCGAAGCCGGCCCGCGCTCCCGAAACGCGGCGCCTTCCCCTCCCCGTCTGTCCGAGGTCGAGCGCCCGGCGGATCTCCCCGTGGATCGTGAACCGCGGCGCGGCCGTGGGGGACGGAATCGTCCCCGGCGTCCCCTGGCCGAGCCACCGGCCGCTTACGAGCCGGAGACCGAACTCCCCCATGAGTTCCTCACCGAGTCCGACCTCCGCGCCGCGCCCGAACCCGGGATCGGGTTTGGCGGCTTGATCGAGGTCGACGAACCTGAGTTCGAGTCGGAGCCCATCCACGACGATCGCGAGTCACGCGAGCTTCCCCGCCGCCGTGGCAAAGGGCGAGCGGCTATCCGTTCCCGTGGCGGCGAGCGCGAAGCGTTGCCGGAACGGCCGCGACCGCTCCCCTCCGAGCACGCGCCCGCATTGCCACCGCTTCCCGCGGGAGAGTTTCCGACCTCCCTCGAACCCGAGGCCGAGAAGGGCCGTGACCGAGGACGATCCCGCGATCGAGCGCGTGAAGGTGATCGGGCCAGGGGTGTCGAGCCCGAGTCGCCCCGTGAACGTCCAACACGTCCTCACGATCGAGCCGGCGAGCCGGGTTACGTCCCTCGACGCGAGCGCTCGCGCGGACCTGGTACCGAACTGCCCGCGCTCTGGTCCGATCTGGGTGCCGTCCTGCCGGAACCGGATCTCGAGGCCGAGACCGAGCCCGCGGCTGGTCCGGGTGAACGTCCTGACGCCGGGTCCGGGCCGGATCAGCTCGAAGGACCGCGACGTCGTCGTCGACGCCGCGGCCGGCGTCGCGATCGGGAGCGCGATCGATTCGATGTCGAAGCCGATGCCAAGTCGCCAACCCTCGAGGAAGAAGGTGACCTCGACTTCGAGGACGAGCCCGAGGATCGCCCCCGTCTCCCTCGAACTCACGAGCGGGAATCGAAGCTCTCACCGGCCCCGTTGCTCGATGAGTTTGATTTTGGTGATGAGGCCGAGGTCGCCGAACTGGTCGGCGATGCCGGTATCGAGGAGCTTCGCGACGAGAAAGCGATCGCCGACGAAGCCATCGATCCCGAGCTTGAGGAGGAAATCCGCCGGGAAATCGAGGAGATCGCCGAGCTCGAGCGCGAGATGGGGCTCCGCGGTCCGGTGGAAGCCCGCCCCCGCCGGGGCGAGGATCGGGAACGATCGGCCGAGCAGGAAGCCGAGGGCGGGCGCGGCGGGCGCCACGTTCGGGGGCGTGGCCTGGCGAAACCTCCGATTCAAGAGGTCTTTCGACGTGGCGATGAGGTCCTGGTCCAGGTGATCAAGGAGAGCATCGGCACCAAGGGGCCCACCCTCTCGACCTATATCAGCATTCCGGGTCGTTACCTGGTCCTCATGCCGGGCTTGAACCGCGTCGGCGTCTCCCGCAAGATCGCCGACGAATCCCAGCGCCGCAAGCTCCGCGAGATCATGAACGAGCTCAACCCGCCCAAAGGGTTGGGGTTCATCGTTCGTACCGCCGGCCTCGAACGGACCAAGCGCGAGCTCGCCCGCGACCTGGCCTACCTGCTACGACTCTGGAAGGTCATCCTCCGGCGGATCAAGAAGAGCAAGGCCCCCGCGGCGATCTATCAAGAATCGGATATGATCACGCGGACCATCCGCGATATCTTCACCGCCGAGATCGACACGATCTGGATCGACGAGCCGGCGGCCTTCGAACGGGCCCAGGAATTCCTCCGCGTCGTGATGCCGCGTTACGTCAATCGCCTCCGGCTCTACGACGAGAAGGTCCCCCTGTTCCACAAGTACGGGATCGAGGACGAGATCGCCAAGATCCAGCGGCGGCACGTCCCACTTCCCGAGGGCGGCTCGATCGTCATCGACCAGACCGAGGCCCTCGTCGCCATCGATGTCAATTCGGGAAACTTCCGGGTCGAGAACGACGCCGAGCGGACGGCCTACGAGATGAACCTCCGCGCGGCCAAGGAGATCGCCCGACAGTTGCCGGCTCCGCAACCTGGGCGGCGTGATCGTCAACGACTTCATCGACATGCGCGAGGAGCGACACCGACGCGGTGTCGAGAAGGCCCTGCGCAACGCGATCAAGCGCGACCGGGCCCGTACCAAGGTTCTGCGCATGAGCGCGTTCGGCCTGATCGAGATGACCCGCCAACGCATCCGCCCCAGCCTGAAGCGATCGGTTTACGAGGATTGCGCGAATTGTGCCGGCGCCGGTGTGGTCAAGACCGTCGAGAGCATGTCGATCGATGTCATGCGCCTCCTGGCCCTGGCCGCGCATCGCGAGGATATCCGTCGCGTGAATATCAGCGTTCATTCGAACGTCACCACGCACCTTAACAATCGCAAGCGCCGTGAGATCGCCCGGATCGAGAGCGAGGCGAACATGACGATCTATATCCGTGGCGAGGAAGACGTCCCCGGCGAACACCTGCAAATCGATTGCTTCGATAGCAATAGCAACGAGGTCCGGCTGATCCCGCTGCCCGCTCCCGGCCCCCGGCGCGGTCACTAAGGAAAGGTCGCCTCCGGGCTGAAGTCGGGCGGTCCGACGCGGGCGGAGCCCGGTCCTTCATGCGTCAACCAACCCACTCCCCGATCGGGGCGGGCGAGGTGCCTGGAACCATTCCAGGCACCTCGCCTTCCCTCCGGGATCGAACCGAAATCTGGCAAATCCGGCTTCCCTCGTGGCAGGCGTCTTCTCCAGGGACGCGCCAGAGGGTACAATCTTTGTTTTCCGTGTCGTGTCGGGCAGGGTCGTAGGAGCATTGATGGATGTACGCGATTTTTGAGGATGGTAGTCATCAGTTTCGGGTCAGCGAGGGGGATCGAGTCACCGTCGATCGTCGCGCGGGGGAAGTGGGGACCGAGGTCGTGTTCCCGAAGGTCTTGCTCGTCGCCGGTTCGGACGGGGCGACGATTGGAGAACCGCTCGTCGCCGGAGCTCGCGTCGTCGCGCGCATCGTCGATCAGGTCCGCTCCAAGAAGATCGTCATCCAGAAATTCCGGAGACGAAAGAACTACCGGCGCCGCAAGGGACACCGCCAGCTTCATACCGTGATCGAGATCACCGGCGTGGGGTATTCGGCCTGATCGATTCCCTTGCCTTCTTTCTCCACCCTGCCTACAGTTTGCATACCGTTCCCGAGCGCCTATTTTAAAGCGCCTGGGAACGGTATTTTCTATTCATCCCCCGGGGGATTCCGAGGGAGAAGATAGGCAGAAAAAATGCCGATCGTCCCCCGGCCCGTCACGAGTCGCGATCAAGCTCGATCTGGCTGCGAATTCGTCTTAAAAAAGAAGAGAAGGCGGGGCGAATCGTGCGGGTTCGGGTATCTACCCAGAGTGTCGGGGCGCTCCCTATGGTACACGTCCGGCCCACTCAAAGAGGCCACCGATAAAAGCGTCATGGTTGATTCACCCGACGGGCCGCCGGAGCCAAATTCCGCGCCTGGTGGCTCGATTTCGATGTAGAATCTGTGATTGATTGCCCCGTCGTGCCATGCTCGGTCAAAGGGGAGCGATTCGTTCTCCCGGAATTGGATTCATGAACCCTCCCACTTGGACGTGAATCTGAGCTCAACGATCCCAATACCCTGTTCAAAGTCGATTTCATTCAGAATTTGCTTGACGTTCGTTCAGGTTCAAAGGTATACCGTCAGTCGGCACTCGGCTTGATTTGAGAGGCACGAGTAGCAATCCACCAAGGGGATGGTCCATGTCGACAGTTGATCAACGGAGCGCGGCGACTACCGGATCTCAGGCAAGCATCGCGAGTCGGGCGGGAATGGTGGTTGCGCGTGTCTTCAGTACCGAGGGGGTAAGCCCGTTCGATCAGGTCGAGTGGGAATTGCGGACCGCGGAGATCAAGGATGAGCGAGGCCGTTTGATCTTTCAGCAGACCGATTGTGAAATTCCTCGAACGTGGAGCGGACTCGCCACGAACGTGGTCGCGAGCAAGTATTTCTACGGTGAGGTGAATACGGCCGAACGCGAGACCAGCGTCCGTCAACTGATCGATCGCGTCACCCGGACCATCGCCGACTGGGGTCGTGATGACGGCTACTTCGCGACCACCGAGGACGCGGAACGGTTTTACGACGAGCTGACCGCGCCTCTGTCTGAACCAGTACGGCTCGTTTAACTCACCGGTCTGGTTCAATGTCGGTCTGTATCATCGTTATGGCCTGGTGGGACCCGCCAATAACTGGCGGTGGGACGAGGAGACGCGAAGCGTCGTCAAGGCCGACAGCGCTTACCAGTACCCCCAGGCGTCGGCCTGCTTCATCCAGAGTGTCGCCGACGACATGCTGGACATCATGCGATTGGCCTCCTCGGAGGCGATGCTGTTCAAGTACGGCTCGGGGACGGGGACCGACCTGTCGACCCTGCGGTCAAGCCGCGAGAAGCTCACCGGCGGCGGTCGTCCTTCGGGCCCCGTCAGCTTCATGAGGGTTTATGACGCCATCGCCAGCGTGGTCAAGTCCGGCGGCAAGACCCGCCGCGCGGCCAAGATGCAAACCCTTAAATGCTGGCATCCCGATATTGTTGAATTCGTCGAATGTAAAACCAAGGAAGAGAAAAAGGCGCAGATTCTTGTCAAGAATGGATATGAAGCGAATTTTAATGGCGAAGCCTATAGCTCGGTCATGTTCCAGAACGCCAACCTCTCGGTGCGCATCACCGACGCCTTCCTCCGCGCGGTCGAGAACGATGGCGAGTGGACGACCCTTTCCGTGACGACCGGCCGGCCGATGCAGACGTTCCCGGCCCGTACGCTCATGGACAAGATCTCCGAGGGAACCTGGCTCTGCGGCGATCCCGGCTTGCAATACGAGGATACGATCCAGCGCTGGCACACCTGCCCGAACACGGCGCCGATCAATTCGAGTAATCCTTGCTCGGAATATATGTTTATTGACGATTCGGCCTGTAACCTGGCCTCGATCAATCTGATGAAGTTCCTTCAGGATGATGGGAGCTTTGACGCCTCATCGTTCCGGGCGGCCTGTCGAATCTTCATCACGGCCCAGGAGATCCTGGTCGATCACGCCAGCTATCCGACCGACCGGATCATGCTCAATAGCCATCGATTCCGTCCCCTGGGGCTGGGTTACGCCAACCTCGGAAGCCTGTTGATGGCCTCGGGCTTACCCTACGACTCGGACCAGGGGCGGGGCTTCGCCGGAGTGATCACCGCGATCATGCACGGCGAAGCCTACCGGACCAGTTCGCTGCACGCGCGGAACCTGGGGCCATTCGAGGGGTTCGCGCTCAATCGTGAGCCGATGCTCCGGGTCATCGAGAAGCACCGCGATGCGGTCGACGCCATCGACCGGTCCGCTCCCGGGGAACTCCTGACCGTGGCCCGGGAGGTTTGGGACGAGACCCTGGAGCTTGGCAGACAGCACGGTTATCGCAACAGTCAGGTCACCGTCCTGGCTCCCACCGGTACGATTGCCTTCATGATGGACTGCGACACCACGGGAATCGAGCCCGACATCGCCCTGGTCAAGTACAAGCAGCTTGCCGGTGGTGGGATGCTCAAGATCGTCAATCGGACCGTGCCCATGGCCTCCACAAGCTGGGGTATGACGATCCGTCGATCCGCGGAATTCTCGACGCCATCGACACGCGGGATACGATCGAGGGGGCGCCGGGACTGCTCGACGACCATCTGGCGGTATTCGACTGTGCCTTCCCACCCCCTCAGGGGGGCAGGAGCATCCATTTTCTCGGTCACTTGCGGATGATGGCGGCGGTCCAGCCCTTCCTGTCGGGGGCCATCTCCAAGACGTGCAACGTGCCGAGCGAAGCCACGGTGGATGATATTCGTCATGCCTATCTCGAAGGCTGGAGGCTCGGCCTCAAGGCGCTGGCGATTTATCGTGACGGCTCGAAGGGTAGTCAACCGGTGTCCACAAAATCCGAGACCGAGTCGGATTCCGAGGCGGTCGCGAGCCAACCGCAGAATGGTGCTGTCGGCACCCCGGCACTTGATGTCCTATCCGGGTCCGAGGTCGCCACGGCCGAGACGATCGTTCCCGGATTAATCAGCACGGCCCAGCCGCCCGCGGCTGGGGTCCAGCCGAGACGTGAGCGCCTTCCCCACACCCGCCGCAGCTTGACGCACAAGTTCGATATTCAAGGCCACGAGGGCTATGTCAACGTTGGCTTCTATCCGGACGGCCGCCCCGGTGAGCTCTTCATCACCATGGCCAAGGAGGGGTCGACCATCGGCGGTCTGATGGACGTGCTGGGGACCGCGATCTCGATCGGCCTCCAGTATGGTGTCCCGCTGGAGGTCTTCGTCAACAAGTTCGCGCACAGCCGGTTTGAGCCCGCGGGGTTCACCAAGAATCCGGATATTCCCATTGCCAAGAGTATCGCTGACTACATCTTTCGATGGCTTGGCATGGAGTTCATCTCGGGTTACAAGGCGGCCAATGCTCCCCAGCGTTCCTATGAGCCTTCGACCGAGCCCTCGCCCCTTCCGGTCGCGCCGGTCGTCAAGATCAACGGACATCGGACGGCCACGATCGATGATCTCGACCATGTCGAGGCCGTTCATGAGGCCCGTCAAACGAGCGTGGCGGCGAAGCCCGTCGCCTCGGCGCTGGACAGCGGGCCCGAGGCGCGCGACCGGCAATTCGCGCATTTCCAGAGCGATGCACCGGCCTGCGACAACTGTGGCGCCCTGACGGTTCGATGCGGGACGTGTTACCGTTGCTTCAATTGTGGAAATAGCATGGGCTGTTCCTGAGCTTGAACCATCGGCCTGCCGGTGGACCATGTGATGAAAGGACCGGGTCTCGGCTTCGCGGCGAGACCCGGTCCTTCAGGTTGGTCGGAGCCTCGGCGCTGGACGCGAGCCGAGCCTCCCTTGGCGAACGCTTCGACCTCTTCGACGCGTGCCATGGAGATATCGCCGGGGAAGGTCGTCAAGAGGGCGCCATGGGCCCAGCCGAGGCGCAGGGCCTCTTCGGGCGATCGGCCGGAGAGCAGGCCGTAAATCAGGCCGGCGGCGAAGCCGTCACCGCCGCCGATCCGGTCAATGACGTCGAGCTGGCAGGTCGGGCTGACCAGGCGCTGGCCCTCGGTCCAGACGACGGCGGCCCAGTCGTGCCGGTTGGTGGAATGGACCTCGCGCAGGGTCGTCGCGACGAGCTTGACGTTCGGGTGCTGCTCGACGACCCGGTCGATCAGCTTGAAGAACGAGTCGGGGTCGAGCTTCGACTTCGCGGTGACGTCCGGCCCTTCGATCCCGAGACCCTTTTGAAGATCCTCCTCGTTTCCGATCAGGGCGTCGACGTTGCCGACGATCCGCTTGATGATCTGCTGCCCCTTGGCGGTCCCGCCAACCGAGGCCCAGAGCTTGGCCCGGTAATTCAGATCGAACGACGTGACGGCGCCGGCGGCCTGGGCGGCCTTCATCCCCTCGATGATGAGTTCCGACGTGGTTTCCGAGAGCGCGGCGAAGATGCCCCCGGAATGAAACCAGCGAACGCCGCGCCCAAAGATCGACGCCCAGTCGAAGTCACCCGGCTTGAGCAGGCCGGCGGCCTCGTTGGCGCGATTGTAAAAGACGACAGGGGCCCGGACGCCCTGACCCCGGTCACTATAGACCGTGGCGATATTGGGCCCGCGAACTCCATCGTGTTCGAACCACTTGTAATAGGGTGTGACACCGGTTTCGCGCACCCGCGTCTGCACCAGCTCGCCGATGCCATACTTGACCATCGCCGTCGCCACGGCGGTCCGCATGCCGAAGCAGTCCGAAAGGTTGGCGGCGACGTTGTACTCGCCTCCCGAAACGTGGATCTCCACCGTCCGCGCCTTGCGAAACGGGATGATTCCCGGATCAAGCCGATGGACGAGTGCCCCAGCGCCAGGAAGTCGAGGTCGCACGAATCCCGCCGAATGTTCAAAGCCATCGAAGGCTTCTCCAAAATTATGTAAATTAATTGACTAATCGACGTTTACGAAGACCTTCAGGGCTTCCTTGTCTTCGAGGAGCCGCATCATCTCGCGACAGTTCTCGAGACCGGCGACCGGGTGGGTCAGGATTTTCTCGGTGACGCCGGGGTTGGCGTGTTCGGCATAGGACAGCGCCTGGATGCCAAGCTCGAAGTGGCGGCGATTTCCGTTGACGCTGCCGACTAAAAGCTTGTTCCCGAGGACCCACTCCAGGTTCACCTTGGCGGCGTCGAGCGTCACCTCGTGATTTTCGCCGGTGATACTGGTCCAGATCAGGACGCCGTTCTTGGCGAGCACCTCCATGGCGCGGAAGCAAAGCTCGGCGTTGCCGGTAGCCTCGAAGATCAGGTCCGGCCGGCCGACCTGTTTCACGAGGTCGGACAAGGGGGTCTGTCGGGTGCTCACATAGGTGGCGCCATAGGCTTCGGTGATCTCGGACTTGCGGTGAGGCGCCGGCTTGGTGGCGAGGGTATAGACCTCCAGGCCGCGCATCCTCAGCATCAGGGTCGCCAGCAGTCCGATCTGGCCGGCTCCCAGGACGAAGGCCAGCCTCGGCTCCCACACCTGCAACCGCTGTTGCGCCAGGTACGCTTGCTCGATCGCCTTGGCACAGACGCTGGCCGGCTCGGCAAGCACGCCCAGGTGCTTGAGGTTCCGGGGGACCTTCACGATGTACTCGGCGTCCTCGACAAACTCCTCGGCCAGAAATCCGTGACAGAGATTGATCCCGCGTTCATAATAGATCTCGTCACTGGTCATGTCATTGCGGCCGATGGCGTCATAGACCGAGCCGCCGGGCCGGCGGACGGTGCACGAGACGTAATCGCCGGCCTGAAGATCGACGACCTTCTCGCCCACGGCGACGACCTGGCCGAAGCACTCATGGCCGATGACCAGGTGCTCGCCTCCCGGAGGCGCGTTGCCGTAGAGCGCCTCGTTGATTTCACGATCGGTCGCGTCGACGCCGACCTGAAGCACCTTGACCAGGACCCCGCGTCCCTCGGGAACGGTACAGACGTGGGGCTGGGGCTGGTCGGTCAACTTCGGGGCCGGCAGCTCGCGGAGATGGATGCTATGCGGTTTGCCTGGAAGGACAGCGACGGCTTTCATCAAAAACTCGGTAGGTGAGGGGGGGATTCTCAAACGACGGCGGGCGCCGCGCCGCGTCTCGCCGCGAGCGAACAGGACGCCCCCTCGTTTGAGAATTCCGTGCAGGCGAATTCCGCCGAAACGAAAAGAGCGATTATACCGGATCGCCTTCTCCCGTCCCAGCCGGCGCGGAGCGGAGCGGGGTGGCATCGTTCCGCTCGACTGATCGTGACGTTGACGCAAAGCGAACGATCAGGCGACCCCGTTGCCCCGGAACCAGGCGAGCATGCGGTCCCAGCCGTCCGTGGCGGCCTCCTTGCGATAGCTGGCACGATAGTCCGCGAAGAAGGCGTGAGGCGTGTCGGGATAAAGGACGATCTCCGCGGGTTTCGACGCCGTCTTCAGCGCGGCGCGCATCTGCTCGACCGACGCGACGGAAATCCCCTGATCGGCGCCCCCGTAGAGGCCGAGCACCGGCGCCTTGAGGTCCTTGACCACGTCGATCGGATTCCTGGGATGGAGCGCGTCCGGCTGAGCGACCAGCCGACCGTACCAGGCGACCCCCGCCTTCAGGCCCGCGGAATGGGCGGCGTACAGCCAGACGATCCGTCCTCCCCAGCAGAATCCCGTCATGCCCAGCCGGCTCGTGTCCGCCCGGCCCGTTCCCTGAGCGTAGGCGACCGCGGCGTCGAGGTCCGACATCACCTGGGCGTCGGGAACCTTCGAGACCACCTTGGTGAAGATCTCTTGAATGTTCTCGAGCTTGGAAACATCGCCCTGCCGGGCATAAAGCTCGGGCGCGATGGCGAAGTAACCGAGCTTGGCGAGGCGTCGACACACATCCTTGATATGTTCGTGGACCCCGAAGATCTCCTGAACCACCAGGACGGTCGGATGACGACCGGAGCCCGCGGGGACGGCGCGATAGGCGGGAATCTTGCCGTCGACCACGGGAATCGAGACCTCGCCCGCTTCCAGGCCGTTGGTGTCGGTGGTGATCATCTCGGCCGAGACCGGCTGGACCGCGGCGGCAAATCCGACGGCCAGGCTCGCGACGGTGAATTCGCGACGGCTCAGGTCCAGGGTCGAAATCCCTCGGGTCTTGTCGTTCATCGTTGATGTGCTCCCTTGGCTTCGCGCTGGAATCGCGGGGCCTCCCGGGCCTGGGGTGGGGGCCTTTCCCGGAACGCGCGGTGTACGTCGAAAAATCGTCCTTCCCGGCCCGCCGAGGCGCGAGGCGAAAGGTGATACTGGCGAAGCGCGTGGGATTCCGCAACCCATTTTTTTTCAAGTCGCCTGGGGTTGCGGCCGACAATAGAACATGAGCCTCTCGAGCGGTCCTCATCGGATCGCATGCTGCGCTGTTGGTTCCCGATGCGTATTTGCCTGCGCGATCTTGCCGGGATGAAACCTGTCTGGCCTGGAATGGCGACGTGCGGAGCACGATGTCCCTTCCGGGTCCTGGCCGATCGCAAGCGGGGTGACCACTCAGGAGGAGGAGCCCAATTGCCATGAGCACCATGAGATTATCGGTCGGCCTCCTGATTCTCTTGCCCTTTCTGGGCCTGGCGGGATGCGCAAGCACCTCCGGCATCCGCGGGCCCGCCGCGTCCCGGACCCAGATGCGAACCGTCGCCTCGGTGGGCGACCGTCCCTTGCCGGTCGTCACCGGCGAGCCCGGCGATCTCATGTCGGCCGACCGAGGTAAAGGCAGCGGCACGGCCGATCGCGAAGGCGCCAGTACCAGCGCCAGCGAACCCGAATCCGAACCCGCCAGCGAGCCCGCGCGGGAAGCCCGGTCCAAATCGGCCGGCACGGGTCTGCTTCGCAGGGCGGACGGCGATGGACGGATCTCGGGCCGGGTGGTCGATGACCGGGGCGAGCCGGTTGACGGGGCCCGCGTCCGGCTGGCGGTCAGCTCCGCGCCGGGGGGACGCCTGGTCCGGGCCACGACCGACCGTGGAGGCGGGTTCACCCTCCGCGGCCTGCGGCCTGGCACCTCGTATACCTTGATCGCGGAATGGGAGGATGCCCAGGGGGTCCTCACGGGTCGGAGCAAGGTTCAGGCTCCGGATACGAACGTCGTGATCGCTCTCGGAGGTGACGAGAACGAATCCGGCCCTGGCTCTGGTTCCGATTCCGATTCCGAAGTCGCCGCCCGCGATGAGGAGGAACAGGTTTCCTCGGAATCGGGCGTGGCCCGAAGTGTCAGCCCCGTCTCGCGCCGCGATCGGAGTGTGTCGCGCGACGCGATCGATTCCGCGACGGAAGACGAGCCACGGGGCCCGCGGGTGGTCGGCACGCCGATCAATGTCGAGGACCTGCCGCCAGCCCCCGAGGCCGACGAGCTCGCCATTCCCGCAACCCGCCCGAGGTCGCGCGTGTCGCGGGCTCAGGGCCGCGCGCTCGACCCGGAAGCGATCGACGAGTCGGATCGACTCTCCGCTTCACCTTCATCGTCGCAGCGAACCTGGCGCCGGGGCGAGAGCTCGCCGGCCGCGTCGAGCGTCGATGAGGCCGGAGCCGATGCGCGGGCTCAGCCGTCCGCCTCGTCGATCGATCGCCTTGATCCGGCAGGTTCGCGCGGCCCCGGCGCGATCGAGGCGGAAGACGACGACGGTCCCAACCCGCTCCCTCCGGCCATCGAGCAGGACCAGGTCTCGCACGCCTCGCCCACGCGCACGTCCACGCCTACGGGCCGTCGGCGTCCGGCAGCGCCCGCGGCCGAAGCCGAGGTGCTCCGGACAGCAACCCGGCAGGAGCAAGACGAATCGCCGGCCGCGCCGAAGCCCGCTCCGGGAGCACTGGTCGCCTCGACGAGCGAACGGGCGGCTCCCAGGCCCGAGGCTGCCACGGACGCGCTTCCCCACCGGTCGAGGCGGCGCCATCGGCCGCTTTGCCCGAATCGAGCCCACCGACTCCCTCGCCGCGACCGACCCCGAGAACTTGCCTCCCGCATCATCGCCAGCACCAGTACCAGTACCAGCACCAGCCGGATCTGCCGCGCCGCGAGTGCGCTGGGGCGATCTCTCCGCCGCGCATTCCCAGCCGCCTCCCGAAGAGGGAGCCGGGACTGGAACCGCCCGCGAGGCGCTGGCCTCGCCCGCGCAGCCCCCTCCCGAAGAGCCGCTCGTCTTCTGCCGGTTTGACGCAAAACACCGCCGGATCGAGAATTTTGGCCTGCCCGACCTCCAGGGCAGGCCGGTTCATTTTCAGGACATCGACGCCGACCTCATCCTGCTCGATTTCTGGGGGACCTGGTGTTCGCCCTGCCTCCGGACGGTCCCGCACCTGGTCGATCTCCAGAAGCGAATGGGCGGCAAGCGGTTTCAGATCGTGGGAATCGCCTGCGAACAGGGCTCGGCGCCGGCCGCCCGGACGGCGCTGCGTCGCGAAGACCGCCCGGAAGCTGGGCATCAATTATCCCCTGCTCGTGACCAGCAACGACGGCACCTGCCCAATCCAGAAATCGCTGCATGTTCAGTCCTATCCGACCCTGATCCTGGTCGATCGACAGGGGCACATCCTCTGGCAGGACCAGGGAGCGAACCGCGCCACGCTGTCCCGGCTCGACAAGATGGTCACGCTGGCGACCCAGGGCGAGAGCCGCAGAGCGCTGACTCGAGGGAAGGGAAAGATCCAGAGCAGCGGGACGCCCTGCTTGTGGACCACGTAGGCCGGCTGACCTTGTTCGGCCAGCAGCGCGATCGATGGGCTGAAAGGCCCCCGGCCGGTTCTGAAGGACGTACCAGGTCCACCGTCCGGGCTCGCTCGGCAAGATGCCGGACGGGAACTCGGCCGGTCTGGCGAAGGTAGAGCCACGACGTGGGGTAGGTCGCGAACCGGACCTTCTCGTCGGGGCCGTGTGCGCGTTCAGCCAGTCGAGCGCGTCGTCGGTGAGGGCGTCCCAGTAGTAGGTCGGCTCCATCCCCAGCGGGCGGCGCCGGGCAGTCCGCCGACGATCGGGCTGAAGTACGACAGCGGCACCGGCATCAACAGCGCGACGCTCACCGCCCCCTCGGCCAGCGCGGCGGCGACCAGGGCCTTGCCCCAGCCCGGCCGACACGCGCTCGCACGGACCACCGACGCCGCTCCCAGCCCCGCGACCAGCGCCAGCACGCCGAAGGCCGGCAGGAACTGGCGGACGCCGTCGTGTCCCGGCGTGTGCGGCAGGGCGCGGAGCACCAGCAGGAACGCCCAGTGTCCCACCGCCAGCAGACCCGAACGGCTCGCTCCGGGCCAGCCTCAGCGCCCGGCACGACGCCGGCCAGGGCAAGCGCCAGGAACCCGACCGGCACGACCAGCAACGTCCAGACCAGGGTGTTGTACCAGGGGAGCGAGTCCTTCGGCGTCTGGAAGACCTGGCCCAGGAACAGGACCGGGATCGGGATGGTCCGGCCCCGGGTCAGGTTCGACCGGAAGAACCGCTCGACGCCCGTCAGCGGCTCGGTCCACCAGGGCGGGTTGAGGGCGTAGAGCACCAGCAGCGCCACGCCAGGCCCCCACCAGCAGGGTCGATGAGCCCGCGGCGGCTCGCGATAAAGGAGGGTCCAGGCCAGGAACGGCAGCGGCAGGAGCCAGCCGGTGAGCTTGGTGTCGGCCGCGCAGCCGGCCAGCAGGCCGAAGGCGATCGCCCAGCCCCACCGCGGCCGTCGGCGGTGGTGTCGGATCGGCGTCGGTTCGGCGTGTCGACCGCCGACGGCGAAGGCGAGGATCGAGCCGACCCAGAGGCACGAGAGCAGGGCGTCATAGGTCGCGTAGTGGCCGTGGCCGAAGAGGTTGGGCTGGAACACCCAGGCCCCGGCCGCCAGCACGCCCGGCCAGACACCCCAGCGGCGCGGCACGAAACGGCAAGAGGGCGCCCGCCGTCAGGCTGAACGACCAGCATCGGCCCGAGCCGGGCGCGGGCAGAGGCGCCCAGCCGGCGCCAGCAGGTCGCCGGCGAGGCCGACCAGCGCGTAGAACGGCGGGTGTCCGTGCGGCTCTTCGCGGGCGAAGGGCCAGAACCAGGCGAGGACCTCGGGATCGAGGAGCAGCTTCGCGCGGGTGTCGATCTGATCGCGGCCGGGGCGGCGGCGCACCGTCCTGCTGGACCAGTTCGACCGCCGGCGGTGGCCGCCAGGCGGCCGCGAACCGGGCGGGATCGGCCAGGGCCTGGAACCAGAGCGCGGAGCCGCTCCTCGCGCCCGAGCGTGTAGCCCTCGTCCCAGACGATCGCCAGCCGGGGCTCGGTCGCGACCATCAGGACCAGCGGTCGCGCACCGCGACCCGCCAGCCCGACGCCAGGCCCGCTGGCCGTCGCCACGACGCGCGGCGGTCAACGCTCGATCAAGCCTCGATGCGTCACCAGCGAGGACGCCGCGCCACGCTCAGCGGCCCGCTCGGGATGGACCGAACGGATCAGGGCGATCTCCTGGCAGTTCGGGAACAGGGGGCAGCGCACGCACTCGTTCCAGATCTTGTGCGGGAGGTCGGCCTTGTCGATCCGGTGGTAGCCGCAGCTTCTCGAAGAACTCGGCCACGTAGGTCAGCGTGAAGACCGTCTTGATCTCGAGCTCGCGCGCGGCGTCCCAGCAGGCCTCGACCAGCTTCCGACCCACGCCTCGGCCCTGAACGTCCTCGGAGACCGCCAGGCATTTCGAGCTCGGCCAGGTCTTCCCAGAACACATGCAAGGCCACACAGCCAACGACCTGCCCCTCGTCGTCGGTCGCCACGAGGAACTCGCGGATCGACTCGTAGAGCTCACCCAACGAGCGGCGGATCATCAGCTTACGGTCGGCGAACGTGCGGATCAGGTCATGAATGGCCGGCACGTCGCCCACGCGAGCGGGACGAATGTTCAATCGAGGAACCCCCCAAACCCCGGGTTTGACCCCGGGCGTTCTTGTTTCGAGATGCCTTACCTCTACCGGGCGCTGCGCTGTCACGCTCGCCCGTCCCCCGAATCAACCGACCGGGGTTCCGTCAGGGCGAACGAAGCATTTTAAAGGCCGGCGGTCGAGAATTCAAGACCATTGCGCCCGACACGCGGAGCCCCGGAGCTGCGCGGAGCCAGGCGCCTGGGCTTCGAGCGATCGGCGTCGGTTGGACTCACCCGTCATCCCAGGACCGGTTCCAGTCTCGCAACCGTTCCAGGTCGCCCGTACGGAAAACTTTACGCACCCGATTCCGAAACCCCGAAACGATCCCCCGCGCTTTCCCGATATTAAAGAGTGACGAGCAAACTTTGCGCCATCGGCTACCTGACAATTTGTGCGTTCTGGATCGTGAGATCGGATTCCGACGATTCTTTCGTGGAGGCGTGCCTTCAGGCCGCGGTACAAACGAACTCGACCGCTGGCACGAACGAACTCGGCCCGCGTACAAACGAACTCGACTGGCGTACAAACGAACTCGGTCGCGGCGCAAACGAACTCGGGCCGTGGCGCAAACGAACTCGACCGGCGGTACAAACGAACTCGGGCCGTGGCGCGAACGAACTCGACCTCCGGTACAAACGAACTCGGGCCGTGGCGCGAACGAACTCGACCTCCGGTACAAACGAACTCGGGCCGTGGCGCGAACGAACTCGACCGGCGGTACAAACGAACTCGACCTCCGGTACAAACGAACTCGGCCCGCGTACAAACGAACTCGACCGGCGGTACAAACGAACTCGGGCCGTGGCGCAAACGAACTCGGCTGGCTCGCAAACGAACTCGGCCACAGCGAAACGAACTCGGCCGCGGTACAAACCGGCGGATCGTCAGCCGCCCCGCGAGAGGAAAATGGCTCCCGATCCGTCAAACTCAGACGCGCTGATCCGGCACCAAGGGAAGTGCGTGAAGCCGCAGGCCCGTCGCGTCAAAGAGGGCGTTGCCCACGGCGGGGGCGATGGTGATGATCGGCGCCTCACCTGCTCCGGCGGGGGGAAGGTCCTTGCGGTCGAGGAGCACGACGTCGATCGTCGGTGTGTCACGAAATCTCGGGACACGATAGCGCGAGAACCGTGGGTTGAGGATCTTGCCGTCAGCGAACCGGATGGCCTCGAAGAGCGCTCCTCCCAGACCCATGACCGTCGCTCCTTCCACCTGGTTGGCCAGGTGATCGGGGTTCACGATCGCGCCGCACTCGAAGGCCGTGACGACCCGCACGATTTTGAGGCTGGTCCGGTCCTCGCCCGGATTGTCGGGTGGATCGGTTCCGGCCTCGGCGACGACCTCGGCGCAGGTGGCGACATATCCGCCCTTCTCGGTGCCGCAGGCGATGCCGAACCCCCGTCCCTTCGGTCGATCCTGGCGATCGCGACCACTCCAGCCGAAGCGCTCGGCGGCGGCGGTCAGGACGGCGCGGAGCCGTTCATCCTTCAGGTTGGCCAGCCGGAAGGCGAGCGGGTCGAGCCCGAGGGTACGGGCCAGCTCGTCCATGTGGGTCTCGCGGGCGAAGTGGTTCGCGGTCGAGGCGAGGGCGCGATACGAGCCCTGGCGAAGTGGCGATTCCGCGGCATGAAACGACGCGCGGCGATGGGCGACCTCGTAGGGGGTTTCGAGCCCCGAGCCGCCGGAGTTGTGGTTGTGGAACTCCCACGCCGTCAGCGTGCCGTCCTTGCGGGCGCCCGCCAGAACCTCGATCAGGCCGGCGGGTCGGAAATAGGCCCAGGTGAACTCCTCCTCGCGGGTCCACACGCGCTTGACCGGCCGACGCGCGGCCCGCGCGAGCAGGGCGGCCTCCACGGCCGCCTCGCCGTTGTGTTTGCCGCCGTAGCCGGCTCCCGTGTCGGGCACGATCACGCGGATCGACGACTCCGGCAGATCGAGCGCCTGGGCCAGCTCGCCGCGCACTCCGAACGGGCGCTGGGTGCCGGTCCAGACGGTCAGCCTGTCCCCTTGCCATTCGGCGACGGCGGCACGCGGCTCCAGCGGTGCATGGGCGATATACGCGATCTGGTAAGTCCGCTCGAGCGTGACGTCGGCCGCGGCCAGCCCCTCCTCGACCGAGCCGCGCGATCCGCCACCGCCGCCGCCACCGCCACGACCGGCCCCGGCGCCGCCGGGGTGCGCGGGGGCGATTTCAGAAGAGTGAACAGCTCTTGACTCGATGGGCCACCGGGATTCGTCCACTCGGCCTTGATCGACGCCAGCGCGCGGGCGGCCGTCTGATCGTCGGGAGCGGCGACACCCAGAAACGTCCCGCTCCGGACCACGATCACCCCGGGAATGGCCTCGGCCGGCGCCGTGTCGGCCGAGACGAGCCGGCGCCGAACGCGGGGGGACGCAGGACCTTGCCGTGAAGCATGCCGTCGCGCTGGATGTCGGACGCATAGCGATGTCGTCCCGTGACGAAGGCGCGTCCATCAACCTTGGGGATCGACCGGCCGGCGGCCGACCAGTGCGCGGGGGGCGTGGGCGCGATGGAGTCGCCGATGACCTCCATGAGCTTCTGGCCGTGGGTCAGCTCGCCGAACCCGACGGTCCGGACCTGGCCCGATGGCGCATCGTGGGCGATGAGCTTGCCGTCGGCCACGTCGATCGTGTCGCGGCCGATCTTCCAGCGCTCGGATGCCAGGCGCAACGAGCCGATCGCGGGCGGCGGCGGCGGCCTTGCGAAGCTGAAGCGACATGGTGGGGGTGGTCCGGCTGCCGAACGTTCCCATGTCGTAGGGGGTCAGCTCGGTATCGGCCATCAACAGGCGGACCGAATCGATCGGGACCCGGAGCTCGTCGGCGACGGCCTGAGTGAGCGAGGTCCGGATGTTCTGGCCGACCTCCGCCTTGCCCGTGTAGGCGGTGATCGCGCCGTCCTCGGCAATGTGGAGCCAGGCGCCGATCTCGCGCGGAGCCGGGCCCCCGCCACCGGGGCCGCGGCGCCGCCGGGCGCCCCGCCGGTTTCCTGCGCCGCGAGCTTCGAGTCGTCGAGCACGCAGAGCACGAGCAACCCCGCGCCCACGACCTGAAAGAAGGCGCGCCGGGTCGTCTCGAACGCCGTGTCGGAGTCGAGGAGCGCGTCGGCGGCGGCCTGGAGTTCGTAGCGTTCGGGTTCGATCGTGATCGCGCTTGCGAGCGTCGGGTCCGATTCCCATTTCCACGGTTCGGGCCTGGTCATCGGACACCTCCTTTCAGCGCCGCGGAGGCCTGGCGGATCGCGGCGATGATCCGGTTATACGTGCCGCATCGACAGATGTTTCCATCCATCGCACGAAGGACCTCGGCATGAGGAGGATCGGGGTTCCTGGCGAGCAGGGCGGCGCCCGCCATGATCATACCCGCGGTGCAGTAGCCGCACTGGAAGGCGCCGACGTCCAGGAACGCCTGTTGAAGCGGGTGGAGCTTGCCGTCCGTCTCGAGCCCTTCGATGGTGGTGATCGGCTGGCCGACGACGGCGGAGACCCGCGTCAGGCAGGATCGGACCGGCTGGCCCTCCACCAGGACGGTGCAGGCGCCACAGCGGCCCTCGCCGCAGCCGTACTTGGCTCCGGTGAGATCGAGGTCGTCGCGCAGGACGCTCAGGAGGCTCCGGTTGCCGTCGGCGTCCAGGCGATGGGGCGAGCCGTTGACCGTCAGTTCCGTGATCTTGACCATGGCCAGTGCCTCCGAACCCGTATCGACGCGCAGCGCAAGATGTGTTCGAGCCGGTGGTCCCGACGGGACTCCTTGAGCATAGCCGCGAAGCCGCCGCCGGAAAATGGGCCGGTGGCCGGGGAGTCTCGCGCGCGGGATGGCCGACGGGTCGGATCGAGGAGTTCAGAACCGGGCCGAGGGGGCGGGGCTCGGAGCGCGGCGGTGACGCGGGTCCTGTCGGCCCGCGCCGCGGCCTGAGCCGCGCGATAGGGGAGGACACGTTCGTGATAGTAGGTCTCAAGCAGCCGATAATCCGGACCGTGGTTGGCCTCGACCAGGCCGAAGGTCCGCGCGATCTCGTCGGTCGCCTGTTCGAGCGACCAGCCGCAGTACTTGGTTCGATAGGCGATCTGGACCATCGAGGTCCGGTTGATCCCGTGATGGCAATGGAAGTAGACGGGCTGGTTTTTCGGGTTGGCGACCATGGCGGCGGCCTCGTCGAGCTGGTCGTTGATGGTCGCGAGCTCGCCGATCAAGCGTTGATCGACGATGGGGATATGCACCCATCGAACCCCGATCGTCGCGGCCAGCGCCTTCTCGCGGACGGCGAGCGGATGGGTCGGAGGATGAGCCAGGGCGACCACGGTCTTGATCTGGTAGCGGGACACGAGCCGGCGCATCGGCCAGGGCTGTTGCCAGGCGCCTCGGTAGATCTTGCCCGGCTCGACCACGGCGAACTTGTCGGCGAAGAGATAGTCACGCCCATGCCGCCAGGTTTGCTGGCCCGCCAGGACGGCCAGGGTTCCCAGAAGGCCACGGCGGATCCAGACACGTCGGTTCGTCATGCTCGGAGACTCCCATTCCGCTGTGGCATGAACGCTTGAGGATTCGATGAGCATCCTGCTTCGAGGAGCAACCCCAGCGGATCACGGATCGAACGGATCAACGGGCGTCCCGGACGGGGCAGGGGATCGTAACAGAGGGACGTTACCCCGGCAAGGCGACCCCTTTGTGTTTCGTCGAGGCGCCATGACCCGTAAAGATCGGCTCGAAAGCGCCCTTGCGTACACCCTGGTCAGGATCGGAGGAAGATTTGGCATCGTCAAGACCCCAAAAAACGTTAAGATCGCCCGGAGAACCAGGAACGGTTCCGCTTCACTCGGACCTGCCAGAACGAGGTCATGGATGACGACACGACGCGCGCTCTGGGGGCTGATCGGGGTCTCGGCTCTGTTGCGGCTGGTACTGGCGTCGCGGCTGGGGCTCGGGAACGACGAGGCGTATCACTATCTGTTCGCGGTCCATCGCGCCTGGAGCTACTTCGACCATCCTCCGATGGTCGCGCTGGTCGAGACTCTGGGCCTGATGGTGAGCGGTGGGATGGCGCGGGCGTCGGAGCTGACCTTGCGGCTGGGCTTCATCGTGCTCTTCGCCGGCTCAACCTGGCTGATGGCGCGGTTGACCAACCGGTTTTACGGCCCACGCGCCGCCTGGTTCGCGGCCCTGGCGCTGAACCTGACGCGCCTATCACAGCGTGGCCGCGGGCACGTTCGCCTTGCCGGACGGGCCGCTCCTGTTCTTCTGGCTGCTGACGCTCGATCGGCTTGTCGTGGCCCTGACCACCGATCCGGAGGCGAGACGACTCGGGCCCTGGGTGGGCGTCGGTCTGGCCTGGGGATGTGGACTTCTGAGCAAGTACCATGCGGTGTTCCTGCCCGCCGGGACCCTGCTCTACCTGGTCCTCGAGCCCAGGGCTCGCGTGTGGCTCCGCCGGCCCGGGCCTTATCTGGCGGTGTTGATCGGACTGATCGTCTTTGCGCCGGTGTTGATGTGGAACGCCACGCATGGATGGGTCTCGTTCGTGTTCCAGGGAGGGCGGGCCGTCGGTACGAGCGGCTTCCGGGCTGATACGCTCGCGGCGGCGATGCTCGGTCAGGCCGCCTATCTCTTCCCCTGGATCTGGTCTCCCCTGGTCTGGGTGGGCGTACGCGAAGGCCGTCGGCTCTTCGGCGACCTGGAGCCTCCCGCGCGTTTCCTGGTGTGCCAGGCTCTGGTGCCGCTGTCGGTTTTCACGCTGGTGGCGTGTACCCGATCGGTCTTGCCCCACTGGACGCTGGTCGGGTTCCTGTCGCTTTTCCCACTTCTGGGTAGGCGTGCTTGCGGCGGGCCGAACAGCGGCCGGGCTTTCCGCGGCGGCTGGTGCTGCTCGGCGCGCGGGGCGCTCCTGCTGGCCACGGGCATCGGGCTGGCTGCAGACCCACTGGGCCTGGTCCAGAAGGGGTGCCCCGGCCGGCTGGGACTGCTTCGGGTCGCGCGCGATCCGACGCTCGATACGTATGGCTGGGATCAGGTGGCGCGCGAGCTGAAGCGGCGGGGACTGCTCGAGCGGCCCGGCTCATTCGTCTTCACGAGCGCGTGGTATCACAGCGGCCAGATCGCGTTTGCCATTCGCGATTCGTCGACGCCGGTGCTTTGCTACAACTCGTGGGATGCCAGGAATTTCGCATTCTGGAGCCACGCGAGCGACTGGGTCGGCTCCGATGGCATCCTGGTGACCTTCAATCAGCACCCCGCCGAGCCGGGCTGCTACAACCGGTGGTTCGGTCGAATCGAGCCCCTCGGGGGGCTTTGACGTCATGCGGGCCGGTGCGCCCGGTCCGCCAGGGTTGAGCTCTTACCGCTGCGTCCGGCAAACGTATCGCATTCCCCTTCGATACCCAACGCCGCTTCACTCCCGAAGAGCTTCGGATCATTGGCCGGTCCCGAGGGCCCGTTCCGCCCGTGATTCATTGAGGAATTGTCCCTGGACCATCGCGGAGGTCGCCTCGATGGACCTGGTGTCACGGTCAGACCTGGCAATAGGTAGAATCCACCAAGGGCTACCAGGGCGTGTCTTGGAGTTCAAAGCCACGGTAGAATGCCGGAAGATTCAGGTCAGGTCGAGCTTGAGGTCGGAAGGAAACATGTGTCGATGCTCACAGAACCGGCCCTGCTCGATCGATCGCCAGACAGGACCACTGTCCCGGGTCGTCGGGCTCTATCAGACGTTTCTCCGGCGCGTGCCTCGAGCACTTCTTTCCCGACGCGACGCTCGACATCGAGAGCGATCGAAGCTTCATCAACCTGGAAGGGTCGGCACGGGAATCCAACTTCGCGATCACCGACGATTCCGATGGCGTCGGGCTGAGGATCGACTGGTTCCGGACGCACTACATCTTCCAGCACGCGAGCCCGACCCCTTTTTTTCCCGAGGAACGGCGGCTGATCGAGATCATCCTGAGGTCGCTCGATCTACGCTTCCGGGGCCTGTTCGACCCCGATCTGTCGCACCGGATGGAACGCTTTCAGTATGCTCTTGAGGATGTGATCCTGACGGAATATCTCGATCCGCCCGATCCGTATCGGCTTCCGGCGGTTCTGGAATCGCTTCGGGTGGCGGCGCTGTCGACGTACGAGAATCGGCGGGTGTCGATGGGATCGCTGTTGCTCGGGACGGATCGAAGACCCTGTCCAACCGGGCTGGACGAACGTCGAGGGAGCCCCGCGATTCAACGTTCGCCTGACGGCGATCAAAGGGTTTCACCGGCTCTGCGACGGCGTGCGGACCGTCTTCCTGGTCGATCGCCGCGGGGACTTGATGCGGGTCGTCGACATCGAGTGCTGGGCCGAGCGGGTCCACGGGCGGCAGCCTCTTGAGTATCCTTGCCCGCGGTCGTACGTCAGCCACGCCCGGGCGACCCGCTCTGGGGAGCATCTCTGTACGATCCTGACCCCAGCTCAGGAAATCAAGGTCTTCTCGGGCGGTTTGTTGACCTTTGCCTTCAGCGACGCCCGCTGGCGGCTGCTCGATATCCCGACGAAGTTCACGGCGTGGTGCCAGGCGGTCGGCCAGACCTGCCCGCGCGGCCTGGCTCGAGAAGATCTTTCAGGCGGCGCTGAACCTGAGCGAGGACCGCCGCGGCGCGCTGTTCGTCGTGTTGCGCAACCCGGCGATCTCGATTCCGCAGTTGATTGCCCCTCCCGATCGGATCATCGAGGAAGTGCTTACCGACGATCCTCTTGACCCCGACAACGTCTCGCCGCGTCTGGCCAAGCGGGCCTTGCATCAGGCGGTCCGGGGCCAGAGCCTGATCGATATCGACCTATCCGTGCTCGAAGCGGTTGCCGGCATCGACGGAGCCGTCGTGACCGATCTCGAGGGCCGACTTTTGACCTTCGGCGCCATCCTGAGGATCGGTCCCGAGGCTCTCAAGATTCCCCGCGCCATCGAAGGCGGCGCGGACCCTGGCTGCCCTGGCCGCGTCGTATCATGGACCCGCCCTGAAGGTCAGCGAGGACGGATTCCTCACGATGTACCTCGGAGGCAGGCGGGTCTGGGAAATGTAGGTTTCAGATCGTCTCCATGATTGTACTCAAGACGTCCCGCGACGGCCGCAGCACCTCGTCGGGCAAGAGCGCGAGTGGCGTATCGGTCATCGCCTGCTGGCTCACGAAATCGGGGCGATCGGGGTCAACATAGAGGAGTCCGGTAAGGAATTCGTTCCGCTCCTGGCTTTCGATGAGAAGGCCCAATGCGCTGCTCCGGTTGGTCACGTCGTGCTCGCCATGCCGGAGCGCGCGAAGGACGATCCAGGAGCCGTCGTGCATCTGAACACGTGTGGTCTCGCCTTCCTTTTGCTCGACCGAGATCTCGGGAAGCTGGGGTACGAAGCCAATCTCGTGGAGGGGCTCCTCGTGGGCGCGAGCCCAGTCCCAGCTCTTGGTCGAAGTGGGGAAGTCGTTGAATGTGACGCATGGGCTGATGATGTCGAGCACCGCCAAACCCTCGTGTTTCAACGCGGCCTTGAGCAGAGGGATCATCTGTTTCTTGTCGCCGGCGAACGAGCGGGCGACGAAGGTGGCCCCGCCCGCGATCGCCTCGATGCACAGGTCGAAGGGCGGCACGGTGTTCTCTTCACCCGACTCGCGGCGGAGGTGGGCGTGGAGATCGGCGGTGGCTGAGAACTGTCCCTTCGTCAGACCGTAACAGCCGTTGTCCTCGATGATGTAAAGCAGGGGCAGGTTACGACGGCAGGCATGCTTGAACTGGCCGAGACCGATGTTCGCGGTGTCGCCGTCGCCACTGATACCGATACTCACCAGGCTTCGGTTTGCCAAGGCGGCTCCGGTTGCCACCGAAGGCATCCGTCCATGGAGCGCATTGAAGCCGTGGCTGTACTGGAGGAAATAGGCCGGCGTCTTGCTCGAGCAGCCAATCCCACTGAACTTCACGGTCGTGTAGGGGTTGAGTCCAACGGCCTTGCATGCCTCGATCAGGTGGCTGGTGATGCTGTTGTGACCGCAACCCTTGCAAAGAGTCGAGGGGAGCCCCTGGAACGCGAGTGTCGGCAAGGTCAGGGTGTGACCATTGCTACCGCTGTGGACCTGGATCGTCGCTTCGCTGGCCATGGTCTTGATCTCCGCGAACGCGCCTTGTCAGTCACTCGGGAGGAGAGCTCGGGGGCGTGGGGTACGTCGGGGTTGTCGAGGTTGACGTTGCCGGTGGGCCAGCCCGGGCCGGTAGGAGATTTCTCCCAGCCCAGGATCGGCCGGACAATATTGGTGGCGGCGATCGGCGTCCCACTGTAGTGACAAACCGAGCGGAGCCGGTCTGCGAGAGAACCCGTGAGCGTGGCGCGGAGGATCGAGCCGAGTTGGCCGTCGCGGTTCTGCTCGACAACGTAGACCCGCTCGTGCCGCTGGACGAAATGAGTCACATCATCCGATACTGGCAAGGCTCGAACCCGACAATACTCGGTCGCGATCCCCTGGGCACGAAGCTGGTCGCGGGCCTCCACGAGTGCCCAGTGAGTGCTGCCGTAGGCGATCAGTCCGACCTTGGCGCCCACGTCTCCCTCGACGATCGGCGCGGGGAGCTTGCCGCGCGCGGTCTCCAGCTTCAGGGCCAGTCGGTCGAGGTTCTTCTTCCAGTCCTCGGGGCGTTCACTGTAGCCCGATTTCTCGTTGTGCCCGGTCCCACGCGTGAAGTAGGCCGCCAGGGGATGCTCGGTCCCGGGGATCGTCCGGTGGCAGACTCCGTCGCCGTCGACGTCACGATAGCGCTCGAACCGGCCGAGTCGCTCGATGTCCTCGGCCTGGAGCAACTTGCCACGCTCGATCGGCCGTTCGGGGTACGCGAACGGCTCGGTCATCCAGAGATTCATCCCCAGGTCGAGATCGGTGGCGAGGAAGATCGGAGTCTGGAACTGTTGCGCCAGGTCAAGCGCCTCGATGGTCAAGCTGTAGCACTCATCGACCGAGCCGGGAATCAGGACGATGTGTCGGCAATCGCCGTGGCCCAGGAGATGGAGCTTGAGCAGGTCGCCCTGGCTCGTCCGGGTCGGCAATCCCGTGCTCGGTCCCATCCGCTGGACGTCGATGATGACCACCGGGATCTCGGCGAAGTAGGCCAGACCGACGAACTCGGTCATGAGCGAGATTCCCGGCCCCGAGGTCGCCGTCAGTGCGCGGGCCCCGGCCCAGCCGGCGCCCACGGCCATGCCGATGGCTGCCAGTTCGTCCTCGGCCTGAACCACGGCGAAGGTCTTCTTGCCGTCGGGACCGACCCGGTACTTCTTGAGGAAGTCCTCGGCGTACTCGGCCAGGCTGCTCGATGGGGTGATCGGATACCAGGTCATGACGCTGGTTCCTCCGAAGAGGGCTCCCAGGGCCGCGGCCTTGTTTCCCTCGATCAGGATCGTTGCTGCGCTGGCGTCCATCCGGGCGACACGGTACGGAAGGTCATCCGGCATATGCGCCAGAGCCCAGTCGTGACCTACCCGCGCGGCGCGGATATTGATCTCGGCGGCCTTGGCCTTGCGTCCCGGGAATTCGCGGTGAATTGCCCCTTCGACCGCTTCCATCTCGATCCCGCAGGCATGTGCAACCACGCCCACGTAGACCATGTTGATCACCTTGCGGAGCTTGTCGCGATAGCCCTTGTCCTTCGGGTCGGAGGGATAGGCCTCTTCGACCAACCTCTGGAACGGAACCGGAAAGAATCGGACGTCGTCGCGAATCCCCGCCAGGTCGAGGTCCTCGCGATAGATACAGATCGACCCGGGCAACAACGACCGCACGTCGTCCGCGGCGGTCTGCGGGTTCATGCAGACCAGGACCGGCGTATCGAGCCGATGGCTCACATAGCCGTGGCCGCTGGCCCGGATATGGAACCAGGTCGGCAGCCCTTCTATATTCGATGGGAACACATTCTTGCCGCTGCATGGGATGCCCATCGCGTGCAAGGCGCGGAGCAGGACCAGGTTGGCCGACTGGCTCCCCGAACCATTGACGGTACCAACCCGGATGGCCAGGTCGTTGACTGTTGCCGAAATCGCCGGCGGCGTCGACGCGGCGGAATCGGTCCGGGGGGGAACCTCGACCACGGAAAGTGTGGATGACATGCCGTGCCTCGCTTGAGTGATGAAGCAAGCGTGGGCACCACGGTCCAGTTCAAGTCGAATTCAAGCATGATGGGAACTAGGGACTACAAGGACCGTGCATGCCCTGACCCACACCCCAGTCGAACAGAAGTCCGAGCCGATCGCAAGCCTGTTGCCGGTTTCTCCAGGTTGCTCCGGGGTGGAACGTCCAGGGGTAAGATCATCGGTCCGGAACGAGCCGTGCTTCGACACCTCAGTCCCGCAACCTGGAGCCGGCCCGGAAACGGGCGCGGACAATGCCATTATGCACGGGTACGGCCCCGCCCGAGTGCCGGGGACGAGGAAGGTTCCGAGGACCGGGCCCCGTACCTTTACCTGCAGCAGGCCAGGGCATTTGATCAATACGCTCGGCGGCCAGGAATTCGCGGGCTGCCTTCAGGTCGGCTTCATCAATTTCGGGGAGTGAGGTCGGTTGCATTGGGAGATGTCAGGCTCAAGTCAAAACGTTGGTAGAAGAAGTTCCAGGGACGTGGGGCACAAAATCCCCAGCGCCACGGACGCGAGCAGCCGCTGAAAGAGGAGCGGATGCGAGACGTCTGTGAAGTTAGTTAGCAAGTAGCGGACCGGAGAGAAAGGAATCCAGAAATCTTTCCGTGCCTTCCAGGTTGATCGGTCGGAGTGTAAGGAATGTGCCAGAAATCGAAAGAGCCGCGACGAAGCTCGACACGATCGAGGTCAGGCGACATCGGAAGCCAACTGGGTTGTCAATCGTCGGTTTGGGCTGATTGGTCAAATCCGTCCGTGACGTTTCGTTGCGCCTCCTGATCGGGTTGGTCTCGAGCTTGCCGATCGGAACCACGTTGGGACAATAATACGGTAGGCAGGTTTCTGCCCTTGCGCGGGATGTTCGGATAGCGACTTTGTGTTGTGTTCGAGAGACAACGCTCCGTGCTCGAAAACCCCTTCCACCGCGCGATTTATGTGACCGGTCCGACTGCCGTGGGCAAGACATCGGTCGCGGTGGCGCTGGCGCGTCGGATCGGCGCCGAGGTCGTGGCAATGGACGCCTCGACCCTCTATCGGGGGATGAATATCGGCACCGCCAAGCCGACCCACGCCGAGCAAGGGGGTGTGACGCACCACCTGATCGACGTGCTCGATCCGTGGGAGGCCGCCAGCGTTGCCGACTACCGGGGCTGGGCGTTGCAATCGGTCAACGAGGTCGAGGGGCGAGGCAAGCGTGCCCTGTTCGTGGGCGGGACGGCGCTCTATCTCAAGACCCTGCTACGCGGTCTGTTCGATGGTCCGTCGGCCGATCCGGTCCTCCGTTCTGCCCTGGAGCGGGAAGCCGAGCAGCTAGGCAACGACGCCCTGCATGCTCGGCTTGCCATTGCTGACCCATCGGCCGCGGCCCGGCTCCATCCCAACGATCGACGCCGGGTGATCCGCGCCCTCGAGGTGATCGAGGTGACCGGACACCCGATCAGCCTGCTTCAGGCCGAGCACCACCGCCCCGCGCCGCCGGAGGTCCAGGTGTGGGCGCTCGAGCGGCCTCGCGCCGAGCTGTCCGAACGGATCGACAGACGGGTCGTCCAGATGTTCGTCGATGGCCTGGTCAACGAGGTCCGCGCGCTCCACGACGCCGAGCGGCCTCCCAGCGCCGTCGCCGCGCAGGCAGTAGGTTATGCCGAGGTTCGCGAATACCTGAGGGGACGTGCCGGTCTGGAGGCGACCAGGATGCAGATCCAGGTTCGGACCCGCCAGTTCGCCAAGCGCCAGGCCACCTGGTTCCGCGGCCTGGCCGAGGTCCGGCCGTTCCCGATCGGTCCCGGCGAGCCGGCCCAGGCCGTCGCTGAACGACTGGCCGGGCGGATCGAGTGTGGCCCGGACCGGGAACCGCGACGGCTCGCTTTGGATTCTTGCGATCAATAACTGTTCGCGTCAATGACCTCGCCGCTGGCAATGCTGCCCAAGGCCCACCAGGTCATCCGATTGATCGAGCTCTTGATGAACTTCACCGAGCCGTCGGTCATCAACGCATTGGCCCCGCCGGGATGGGCGCTGGACGCGGGGATCGAGAAGCTGCCGTCCATCCCGCAGTTGTCCCGACAACCAAACCGGCAGCCGTTTCCCCTGTACTGGCTGTCGTTGGGGGTCTGGAAGTGATTGTACATCGTGATTCCCGCCGCCCCTTGCGCCGACTGGATGCCGCGCATGCTCTGGATCTTCTTCGAGGTCGGGGTGAAATTTGACGCACAGGTGGCCAGATCCTGGAGGATATGCTGGACGTTGTTGTACCCATTGTTGTAATCAGCGCCGGTTCCCACCCGGCCGCTGATGTTCATGACGTTGTTGCCAGCGTAGGTATCGGACAAGGTGATTCCGCCGGGCAGGTTGCCGTCGAGCCCCTCGGCGAAGGCCACGGTGTTGCTTGTGCCGTCGGTGATATTTTGCACGCCGTGCGAGTAGTAGAACGCAAAGACACCGGTCGTCTCGCGGCCGTTCGCGCTGTCGTCGCCGCTGGTGACCCCCAGGCTCATGAAGTAATTGTTCTTGTTCCGGCTGCCACCGTTAACCTTGCCACCGTTCGGGTCGCTGGGGCACTGGAAGACGGTAATGATCGAGTTGCTCACCGTCGTGTTGGTCGGACCGAAGGTGTAGCCGGTGGGAACGAAGTAAAAATTGATCGCATTGTACATCGCCGTCTGCTCGAGGAACCCGAGCATCAGGCCATGGCCACTCCAGCCATCCCACCCGTCCACCGTGTTGAGCGCTGCCAGGTTCTTCGATTCGCCCAGCGGGAAGACCCCGAGGGCGCTGTGGTAATTGTGCATTGCCAGTCCGATCTGTTTCAGATTATTCACGCACTGGCTTCGCCGGGCGGCCTCGCGCGCCGCCTGCACCGCGGGCAGCAGCAGGGCGATCAAGACGGCGATGATTGCGATCACGACCAGGAGTTCGATCAGGGTAAATCCGGCTCGATGGCGTCGGTTCATGAAACACCTCAATGGGCTTGGGTCGATCGACGATGATCAGAAGATGGAAAACGGATACGCAAGGCTCGTCTTCGAGCCCTGATTCGGGATAGTCTATCACATCAGGGTGGAATAGGGGGGCGGTCGTGCAATCACATAGGCAATAGGTTCCTTGAATTTACTATATTGTCGATAGTATTGTCAATAAGGCAGGATTTTCCTCTGGCGAGATCGAGATTCGATTTCTCTTCGGACCGTGAGTACAGGTGAATCCGGGCCACATTCTCTCGTCGTGGCGCTCGCGACGGCCTGGTAAATTGCCCTTTCGCGATCCACCCCCTTTTGTTATCAAACCGATTCATCCCGGAGGACCGGGACCCTTATGCGCCTTCGCCTGCGTCAGCATGCGAACTGCCGCATAGGATGGGAGTGAAGTGAGTCGGAGCAGGCCGTACCCAGGGAAGGGGGCCGAATCCAAGATGGACCGGCGACTGATCATTCTCGCCGCTCTGACCATGGCCGTTGCTGGGTCGGAGCGCCTCGTTGCGCGGGCGGAGGCCGAGCCACCGGCCAGTGTCGAGCCAGCTCCAGTGCCGGTACCGGTGCCAACTCCCGTGGAGGCGCCGCCTCCGGTTCCCGAGCCTGCTCCGTCCGCCATGCCCGCCGCGCCCCTCCCCGCGCCGGCCTCGATGCCGGCGGTCGAGCCCTCTGCACCGCTCGACCCGCGGGTCGAGCGTGCCCAGGTCCCGATCCTGGGCGCTCGATCGACGGCCGGAGCCGCGGCCGGCTCGATCCCGAAGCCGGGTTCCGAACAGGGACAGGGACCGTTGCCCCCAGCGAGCGAGTCGCCCGGTCAGGGGGCCGGGTCGTCGGGAGCGGCCCGCGAGGTTGACCCGTTCGTCCTCCCGGCCGATCGACTCCCCCTGGGACGGCAGACCGTCGGCCTGACCGTCGAGGTCGTCGCGCCCCAGGTCGTCAACCTGAACCAGGTCGCGCTGCTCAAGGTTGTCGTCCGCAACACCGGGACCGCCGACGCCCTCGGCGTCGTCGTCCGAGACCAGTTGCCCGAGGGGCTGGACTACATCTCGAGCCAGCCCGAGGCCGATCGCAACGACACGCTCCTGTTCTGGAAGCTGGGCGCCGTGCCCGCCGGCTCCGAACGGGTGATCCTGGTCAAGGTCAAGACGGTCAAGGCCGGCCCGTTCGAGCATGCCGCCACGGTCTCGATGCTGGCTGGCGGCAAGTCGCGGACGATCGTGCGCGAGCCCAAGCTCAAGGTCGAGCTCTCCGCAACGCCGGGCAAGATGCTCAAGGGACAGCCCGTCCAGTTCAAGATCGCCGTCTCGAACCCCGGCGACGGCCCGGCGCGGAACGTGGTGATCCAGGCCAAGCTGAGCCCGGGGCTCCGGCACGAGGGGGGCGAGCCGAACGACCAGAACCTCTTCGAGCAGACCATTGACCAGATCGAGCCCGGCCAGCGCATCCCGCTCGATCCTCTGGTCGCCGACACCATCGCGGCCGGCGATCAGTCGTGTACGGTCCAGGTCCAGAGCGGCTCGGTCACCACCAACCTCGACGACACCCGCGGCGTGGCCAGCGTGACGGTGGTCGAACCCCGGCTCAAGATCGGCGTCACCGGCGACGAGAAGCGGTTCACCGACACCGTCGCCTCGTACGCCGTCACCGTCGAGAACCCCGGTACGGCCACCGCCCACAACGTCCGCGTGCTTGCCACCCTGCCGGTCAGCGGACGCCTTGTCGGGCCGCCTCCCGCCGGGGCGCGCTGGGACCCCTCCTCGGGCAAGCTCCTCTGGACGCTTCCCCAGGTCGAGCCCGGCGAGAAGGAAAAGGTCGTCCTCCCGTTCCAGGTCCGCGTCGGCAACGTCGGCTTCTACCAGGTCACGGTCGATGCCCGCGGCGAGGGGGGCCTGTCCGACAAGGCCAGCGTCCGGACCGACGTCGTCGGCCTGGTCGACTTCGAGTTCGAGGTCCTCGAGCGCCGTCGGGTCGTTGACATCGATGACACCACCGTCTTCCAGGTCCGGCTCAAGAACGTCGGCACCAAGGAAGCGACCAACATCCTCGTCCGCGCGGGCTTCTCCAAGAACGTCGAGCCCACGGGCACCACCAACAGCATCGATGACCGGACCGAGACCAAGTACAACCCCGAGCAGAAGATCCTGGTCTTCCCGCCGATCGATCGACTCGCCCCCGGCAAGGAGGTCATCCTCGGGATCAAGGTCCAGGCCAAGGAGAAGGGGATCGGCACCTGCAAGGTCTCGCTGATGCACGACGACCTGGCCGAGACCGAGGCACTTGAAGATATGGCGAGCTTCCGCATCACCTCGCCCAAGCGGTAGGGAATGGTCCTTCCGGAATCAATGCGGGCGGGCTCAACGGCGGCCGGAACTCCGTAGGCCCGGCCCGATCGCCAGCGTTCCCAAGGCCATCGGCCCTGGCCTTGTCCTCATCCTCATCCTCATGGTCATCGCCGTCGCGGGCCGGGAAACCTGGGGCCGGCGGAGCCGCCGGGAGGCGATGTTGACCAGGCTCCCGACCAGGCTGACCGCCAGAGGCACCAGCGCCAGGGCGAAGGTCCAGTATACAAGTTGAATCATGAAAGGTTGTTCCATCGACATAACGACCGGCCTGGCCTCCCGGCGGCCGCGCCTGGGATCGATGGAAGAACTCTAGCTCTGGCTTCCTCGCCCCGCAGATGTCCGTTGCTCCGTCGCAACGATCGCCCGTCCCTCACGTCCTTCTCTTGCAACCTCCTCGATCCCGATCCATCAGACCGACGGCGGCCGTCGGATCGGCTTGCCGGCGGGGGGAGGGGCCTTGGGCTGTTCGCGGTCGCGCGCCGGAAGCACGCGCGACGCCTTGGTCCGCTTGGCGCGCGCGGGCGACGCCTTGGACTTCTTCGGGTTGCCCGTCCGGGCCGAGAAGAGGTAAGGGACCACGTCGTCGAGCGTGTCGATCAGGTGGAACGTCATGTCGGCCTTGACCTCGGGGGGCAGCTCGACCAGGTCCTTCTCGTTGTGCCGGGGGATGAGCACGACGTTGATCCCGGCGCGTCGGGCGGCGAGGATCTTCTCGCGGACCCCGCCGACGGGCAAGACCCGGCCGGTCAGGGTCACCTCGCCGGTCATCGCCAGTTCCTGGTGGATCGGCCTGTCGCGGAACAGGCTCATCAGGGCGGCCGAGATCGCCACCCCGGCCGAGGGGCCGTCCTTGGGCACCGCGCCGGCGGGCACGTGGATGTGCACGTCGGTCTTGCCGAACCGCGACGGGTCGATATCGAGCGCCCGGGCATGGCTCCGCAGGTAGCTCATCGCCGCCTGGGCGCTCTCGCGCATCGACTCGCCGAGCAGGCCGGTCAGGGTCAGGCCCCCCTTGCCGGGCATGCCGGTGGCCTCGATGAAGAGGATCTCGCCGCCGGTCGGGGTCCAGGCCAGTCCGGTCGCGACGCCCGGCGTGCCGGTCCGGTCGGCCACCTCGCGGAAGAAACGGGGCGGGCCGAGTGCGTCGGCCACCCGCGCCGGGGCGATCGTCGTCGCGGCCCGGTCTCCCTCCGCGTGCTTCCGCGCCGACCTTCCGGCAGATCGCCGCGATCTCGCGCTCGAGGTTCCGCAGGCCCGCCTCGCGGGTGTAGTCGGCGATGATCTTCCGGACCGCCTCGTCGCCGAAGGTCACGTCGTCGAGGCGACAGTCCGTGCGCTTCGAGCTGCTTGGGGATGATGTACTTCTGCGCGATCAGGGTCTTCTCTTCCTCGCTGTAGCCGGGAAGCTGAAGCACCTCCATCCGGTCGAGCAGCGGGGGCGGGATCGTCTCGAGCATGTTCGCCGTGGCGATGAACATGACCTTCGAGAGGTCGAAGTCGACGTCGAGGTAATGGTCGCGGAACGTGGCGTTCTGCTCGGGGTCGAGCACTTCCAGGAGCGCCGCGGAGGGGTCGCCCCGGAAGTCGGCGCCGAGCTTGTCGACCTCGTCGAGCATGAAGACCGGGTTATTCGTCCCCGCCTTGCGAATCCCCTGGATGATCCGCCCGGGCATCGCGGCGACGTAGGTCCGGCGGTGGCCGCGGATCTCGGCCTCGTCGTGCACGCCGCCCAGGCTGATCCGCACGAACTCGCGCCCGAGCGCCTTGGCGATGCTCTTGCCCAGCGACGTCTTGCCCGTGCCCGGCGGGCCGACGAAGCAGAGGATCGGCCCCTTCATGTCCTTCTTGAGCTTGCGGACCGCCAGGTATTCGAGGATCCGCTCCTTGATCTTCTCCAGGTCGTAGTGGTCGGCGTCGAGGATCTTCCGCGCCCGTCGGAGGTCGAGCCGGTCGCGGCTCGACTTGCTCCAGGGAAGCATGGCCATCCAGTCGAGATAGGTCCGGACGATCGAGTACTCGGCCGAGCTCGGGTGCATGCCCGCCAGCCGCTCGATCTCGCGCTCGGCCTCGGCCAGCACCTCGGTCGGGGGCTTGGCCTTCTTGAGCCGCTTCCAGAGCTCCTCGAGCTCGGGGTTCTCGCCCTCGCCCTCGCCCAGCTCCTCCTGGATCGCCTTGATCTGCTGGCGGAGGAAATGGTCGCGCTGGGCCTTGGTGATCTCCGAGCCCACCTGCTCCTGGATCTTGCTCGACAGCTCGAGCACGGCAAGCTGCCGCGAGAGGAACTGGCCGAGCTTCTCGAGCCGGAGCCGGACGTTGACCTCGCCCAGCAGCTTCTGCTTCTCCTCGATCGTGAACGGCAGGCTCGATCCGAGCAGGTCGGCCAGCCGGCCCGGCTCGCGGGTGTTCATCGCCGCGACCTGGAGCTCCTCGGGCACCTGCTGGCTCTGGTCGACCATCCGCTGAAAGAGGCGGTTGACGTGATGCACCAGGGCGTCGAGCTCGACCCCCTCCTCGACACGTCGTCCAGGGGCTCGATCCGGCCGATCAGGTACGGCTCGCTCCGCACGACCTCGACCAGCCGGGCCCGGAACAGGCCCTGGCAGACGATCCGGGTCGAGCCGTCGGGGAACTTGAGCATCTTCAGGACCGACCCGACGCAGACCGTCGGGTACAGGTCGTCGGCCGTCGGCTCGTCGACGTCGGGATGACGCTGGCTGACCAGGCCGAGCATCTTGTCGCCGACCAGGACCTCGTCGATCAGCCGGATGCCGCTCGGTCGGTTCACGACCAGCGGCACCACCGTCTGGGGAAACACGACGTCGGAGCGGAGCGGCAGGAGCGGCACCCTCTCGGGCAACGGCGGACCTTCCTCCTGGTTCGCCAGGACCAGCACCCGCCCCGTCGCCGCCGCGTCCTCGGCCGCGTCGTTCGGGATCGCTGGGAAGCGCCGGAACCGACTTCGGTGCGGCGGGACGGCGTGTTGACTTCTTCTTCGAACGCATGGGAGGTCCGCTTGCCAGAAAGGTGGTCTTCGGTCGGTGGGTGTCCCAGCCCATCCGGCCCCGCGGCCGGAGTTGCCATGCGCACATGACCCGCTTCATCGCATTTTGGTCGCTTCCTCCCCCCTAAGGGAAGGGCGCAGGGCACGGGCATCCCTGGGAATGACAAATGTTATCAGGGAATCTGGTCTCCGGACAGGCCCTCGCACGCTTGATGCCGTTCCTCCGCGGTTTGACCATTTTTTTTCGCCCATAGCCTTGTAAAGCTGACTTTTTGGCGCAAATGGCGATTTTAGGACGCGGCCATGCATTCGCTCCCGAAGTTCTTGTCATTTGGAGTCGCTCGCGCTCCACCCGGTTCGCGGTTTCCCGCGAGGTCTCCGGTCGTCGAGGAACTGCGGTTGATTGCCCTCGGAGCGCGCTTCGCTCATAGGATAGTATCGTTCCCGGGCCGGTTTCCGCGCTCACAATCGGAACCACGTCTCGCCGGGCGCCCCGGAAGAACCGGAACCGGTACTCCCGCCCCGCGCGTACCTTCCACTCGCCCCTCGCGGGAATTCGCTGTTTTCACTCACGCTGACGTGTGCCGATCCGCCGACCGATCCAGAAATCTGGATCAGTACGGGAAGACCCGCATGCACGGCGGCGGGTCGTGCTCGATCAGTTGCTCAAGCGGCCTGATCGATCGCTCGTCCACACGTTCCCGCGTGTAGATGTAACCCACCGAATGCACACCATTTCGGTCATTTCCCGCCTTCCGATTGGCTTCGTTCGGCGCCGACGCGATCGCCCCGGCGCAGCTCGCCCACGGCGAGACCGGCGCGGCCTCGGCCGAAACCGGCGCTTCCGGAGCTTCCGTTGTGGTCGCGACTTCCGATGCGACCGCTTCTTCCTCTTCGATCAGGTCTTCCGCTTCCACCGGCTCCAGCATCCCCGGCAGCAGGCCGGTCTTGACCTGATACGCGCGGCCTTTCTCGAAGGCGCTCAACGCCTTGTGGAACGACAGCTCGTGCATCCGTTCATACCGCTGAAGGGCGGCACCGTCCTTTCCGTGCGGCACAAGGGCTCGCTCCTTGGCTTCATCGCGCGCTGGCTGTTCGATCGTCAGACGCAAGGTCAGCTCGCGCTCGCGAAGCTCGGCGATATTGGTATCGATCAGGTTGCGGAGCCACGGTTTGCACTGTTCGACCGTCGGCATCCAGCTTTTCCGACCCCGCCCCGGAAGGTGTTGGGAATCCGGTACTTGCTGAGCAACAGTTTCATGTACTTCTTGTTATGATTGTGCTGAGCGATGTAACAGTGCATGAACGTCAGATACGCCTGTTCGGCGTACATGAGGGTGTCGGTGAAATGCAGGTATCCCTGAAGCTGGATCGCCTCGTGGCGGTCATGACCCAGCAGGGTCTGGTCCTTTTCGAGCATCTGGCTCAGGCGTTCCCACCGGCCGATCAGCCAGCGGCAGCCGGCGGCGGACGCCCGGTATCGATGAACCACGTTGCCGGGATCATCTTCGAGCTGGCCGACGACCGCCTGGATCTGGTCGCGAAAGTGCTGGTCGAAGTTGAACTCGGCGACGCGGACCTGCTCGGCGACGACCGCCGTCTTGGCCCGGACGATCCGCTTGCGCTGGACCGATGCCGTGACGGCCATATCGAGCAGCTCGCGCTCGGCAGGCGATTGCGGTTTGTAAAAATCGTACCACTCGTCCGCAAGCCGTTCGACCGCCGCGCCATCCTCGCCGGAAAGAGCGAGGACCTCGCATCGAAATCCATGCTTGTAGGCATTCCTGCGGGATCGCTTTTTCCCTGCTTCAGTGCGCGGTCCAGTCGACTTTTGCGCATTTTGCCGGTTAATGGCCTTGCGCTCTTCAGGAGTCAGTGTCATTTTAAAATGTTCCAACAGTAAACTTGAGTGGTGTCCCAGATCCATTGCAGTAAAGAGATATGGACGTTCTCCCCCCCCCTTAAAAAGGGGGGGCAAGGGGGGGTCGGCCGCCTGGTCTCGTGGCGGGCTTACCCCCCAACCCCCCCTTGGAAAAGGGGGGGTAAGATTGTATCGATTCTCGTGCAAGGGATCTGGGACACCACCGAACCTGGGTGGATCACGGCAACTCACGACGTGAGCCTTCTAATGATTAATATCGTGGTGCGCGGGGAATCCGGATGCACAAAATAGGCAAGGTGAGGAAGACGGCTCCGCGTCGCTGCGTGAGCGCTTCGTTTTACGACCGTGATGAGGTGCGCAGGACCCTGGCCGCGAGCTGGCTGGGGGGGAGACCGTGGACTTTTTTGAAGAGGCGTGAGAAGTGGTCGGGGTCGTTGAATCCGGACTCGTAGCACGCCTGCTTGACGCAGCCGCCGCTGAGGATGAGGCGGTCGAGGGCGTGGTTCATGCGGGTCCGGATCAGGAAGCTGGTAGGGGCTGACCTCGCCGTGCTCGCGGAAGAGACGGCAGAGATAGGAGGGGGAGAGGCCGAGCGCCCCGGCCAGGTCCTCGACGGTGGTGTAGTCGCGTGAAGCCTCCTGGATGAATTGCCGGCACCGCTGAAAGGTCTTGAGCCGGACGCTGCTGTTGGCCCGGGAGGGAACCAGGAGGGCCTTGATTTTGAGCAGGAGCAGTCTCAGGTAAACCGCGGCGATTTCCTGGGAGTCGTGGGTCTGCTGGGTCGCCTCGCGGTAGAGGCCCTCGAAGATCTCGGAGAGCTCCAGGACGTTGAAGACCTGGACCCGATGGCCGGGAAGGGCGGACGCGCGGGCCAGGAGTTCGCGGGCCTCGCTTCCGGCGAAGTCGACGAAGCACTTCGTCATCGGGTTCGCGGGGTCGGTGCGCATCGTGTAGGCGATGTCCGGGCCGTAGCAGAAGACCGAGGAGGGGTCGAGCGGCAGGCGACGCCCGTCGAGCCAGACCTCGCCCCGGCCCCGCTCGACCCACTCGATCGCGAAGTAGGGAAACGTGGTCCGATCGATCTGGTAATCCGGAGCGCAGGTCTCGCGCCCGCCGCAGATCAGGATCAGACGGTCGGGATTTGCGCCGCGGGGCTGAAAGTGGAAATAGCGGGCCCGCGAGACCTGACTCGAAAACTCGGGCTCGGTGTAAGCTTCGGAATCGCCGCTCATGATAGGTCAAGAATATCCAGGCGATGACGGTTTTGTCCAGGAGGATTCGCGTGACACCGGACCCGGTGTTTGCCGATGATTGGCTCATTCCGATAGCGAAAGTTTCGTGGGATGACCGGTAAGTCGCCGGGCTTCACCCGTCGTTGACCGCTGGCCGTTTGGCGTGTCAATTTCCGTGGGGGCCCACGGAACATCGGAGTTGTGAAGTCATCTCGTAGCTCGTACCAGCGGATTTGTGATTCACTGTTCTGAAAATCGGATCATCCGGGTTCTAACGAGGAGGTCTTCCCCCATGCGTTCGCGTCGCCGTGGATTCACCCTCATCGAATTGCTCGTCGTCATCGCCATCATCGCCGTCCTGATCGCCTTGCTGTTGCCGGCCGTGCAGGCGGCCCGGGAGGCGGCGCGTCGGTCGCAGTGCGTCAACAACCTGAAACAGATCGGTCTGGCGGTCATGAACTACGAAAGCAGCAACGGGGCGCTGCCGCCGGCCACGACGGGACCCTCGCCCGACTTCAGCATGAAGTCGCGGATTCTGGCGGCGATGGAGCAGCAGTCGATTTTCAACGCGATCAACTTCGACCTCGCCTGGAACGCGGCGGCGGGGGGTTATCCCAACCAGACGGCCTACAAGTCGACGATCAGCTCGTTCCTCTGCCCGTCGGACCCGAATTCGCCGAACTACGTGCGCAACGGGCTGACGGTCGCGCCGGGCAACTACGCCAATAGCCTCGGCGTCTGTCTGTCGTTCAACGGCGGCATGTTCGACGGCCCCGCGTACGTGATGGACCAGACCAACCACGGGCCGGTCGTGACCCTGGCGTCGATCACCGACGGGACGTCGAACACGGCGATCTTCAGCGAGGTGACCAAGGGTAAGAACTCGCTGACCGCCGGGAGCCGGACCGCGGTCTACATGAGCAAGACCATCACGTACTCGGGAGCCAGCCCGTTCTCGCCGATGGTGCCGGCGGGGATGAGCATGGCGAGCTACCTGGCCCAGGTCAACGCGTCGTGCCAGCCGACGGGCACGCCGGTCTGGGACCTCAAGGGCTATAGCTGGATGGACGACTGGTGCGGAGCCGGCACGTACAGCCACATCATGGCGCCCAACGCGGCGTCGTGCAACTTTTCGAACGATCCGGCGCAGACGCCTCGGTACGACCACACGATGGTCGGCGCCGGCTCGTACCACCCCGGCGGGGTGAACGTGGGCTTCCTCGATGGCTCGGTCAAGTTCATCAAGAACAGCGTCAACCCGGGAAGCTGGGCCGCGATCGCCACGAAGGCGGGGGGTGAGATCGTCAGCGCCGACAGCTTCTGATCCGATCCCGTCAACGCGGCGCCGCCGACGACGACGACGGGCCGAGCCCCGCCAGGCTCGGCCCGGCGTCGAAGGAAGTCTGCCGGAGGTCGGGCAGGGTGTTGTCGTGGACCAGGGCGACGGCGTTGCCGGCGAAGAAGTCGTGGTCGGTGGCGACGTCGAGGTTATACACAAGCTGCACCGGCCCCGACTCGACCGATTCGACCGCCGACAGGCCGTCGAGCAGGCGGAGCGTGTCGCCCGCCTTGAGGTCGCGGGCCATGACCCACCCCTTGCCCGTCTTCCAGAACCGGTGGAACGGGCTGCTGACGATGGTGTCGCCGGCCAGCTTGATCAGGAACGTGGGGCTGGGCGGGTTGTGGTGGACGACCAGGATCGGCTGATAGCCCAGGGCGCCGGTCTTGAGGCTCTGGGTCAGCACCTGGTCGCCGACCCGCAGCGTCTCGATCGGCAACGGGCCGCGGAGGGTCCGCACCATCGTGCCCGCGCCGAAGCAGCTTGGCATCGTCGAGTTCGGGGCAACCTGATAGCTGGTGCCCGTGAACGCGGTGTTCGTCGTGCGGCTTGTGATCACGGGGACCGGCTGGGGGGTATAAGCCAGGGGGACGTTCTGGACCACGGTCGGCCGGGGCGCTCGGCGCCGGGGTATAGGCGTAACCCTGGAGGTTGACCCACCAGGCCTTCCAGCTTTCGGGGTCTTCGCCCTGGTCCTGGCCCGAGACGTCGCGGAGGACCCGGGAAACGCGGTCGTTCCGCTCCTGGATCTGGGCGTTGGAGGCGTCGATCAGGGCGGTGTCCTGGGCGAGCTGGACCTGGGCGCTCGAGGGCCGCCTGCTGGTACTCGGCCATGATCTGGCCGATCGGGATCTGGGTCTGCTGTGTCACTGTGGTCGTACGTGTGCCGATCTGGCTGATCTGGACGCCGAGTTTTTGCCGCTCGGCGGCGGGGTTAAACCGTAAAAGCGCGTGGTTGTTGGGGTGAGACGCGAAGAAGCCGGACCAGAGGGCGGGTTCATTCGCCCGGAAATCGGCGACGGCCCCGGCCATGGCGGGATCGGTGGGGTTGAACCCGGCGAACTGGGAAAGACTCAGGACCTCGGACCCGATTTCGACGTTCGCGGAGGAGCCTTGAGTCATGCTCGTCCGGTCGATGACCGGCAGGCCGTTGATATCGAACACGAGCCGGTCGCTGGGGGCGCTGGGGATGGAGGGCAGGGGGGGCGGCGCGTAGATTCGCTGGACGTTGACCTGCCGGCCCTCGATGAAGAGGGCACCCGGCGAGCCGGGGCCGCCCACGGGTCGGACCTCGAACCTGACGGGCTTCTGGAGCAGGGCGATCAGGAGGCCGGCGTACTCGCGGGGGTCGCGGCCCCGGAGGGTCTCGGTCGCCTTGCGGCGGACCTCGGCCGAACCGCTGAAGACGGCGAGCAGGGCCAGCGACCGCGAGGCGCCGGCGGCGTCGATCTGACCAAGAAGCTGGACCGCGAACTCCTGGGACGCGGCGTTGCCGAGGGCGAAGACCGACCAGACCGCAGGCACGGCGCGGGGGTCGTTGACCCCGGCCAGGAGTGCCTCGGCCTCGGTCCGCTTCGCGGTCTTGCCGAGCCAGCCCCGCCATTTTTCCAGGAGGGGGCGCCAGTGCCTGTCGGCCCGTTTCTGGGCCTCGGCCTCGTCTTTTTCGGCGTTGAGCTGGGCCTCGGTGACCCAACGGTTTCCCACCTTCTTGCAACCGAGCCGCTTCCAGGCCGCCTCGCGCGACGGGTCGAGGCGGACGACGGCGGCGAGGTGGGCGTGGGCCTCGGCGTCGAGCCCCTTCTCGGCGCACCAGAGGGCGAGCCTCCACTGGGCTTCGGCCTGGTCCGGCGTCCGGGCCCGACGCGCGTTGTACTCGGCCAGGCTGGCGGCGAGCGCCTCGTCGGCCTGAACCTTCTCGGTGACAGCGGTCGGATTCCGCCAGTGGCCGCGGTAGGCGACCAGTCCCAGCAGGCCCCGCGCGGTGGCCTGCGACGGATCGATCAAGACGGCCAGCGCCAGGTGCTTGACCCGCTGCGCGGTGAGCCCGTGGGCCTCGCACCAGAGCGCGAGCCGGACATGGGCGTCGGCGTCGCGCCCGATCGATGCCCGCGCCTTCTCATAGACGGCGAGGTCATCGCCCGACACTCCTCCCGCGTCGGCAGGAGTCGCCAGGATCGCGGCGCAGACCAGAATGGCGGCAAGCATGGGCGGAGCCTCCAGACCCAGGGGATCGTCACTCAGCCCCTCCGTTGTACCGGAAGGCGCGAGCCGGGAGTGTGATCGGTGCTCACGAACCGCTGGCATTGTCTCGATGTCTGGATGTGCTGGCGACCCCCCCCTGAAACTGCCCGGAATCCGGGCGATGGTGCCGTGATTTAAATCATTAAAACAAGCGTAAGAAAACCGGTTGCCGCGTCCAGGGTCCAATTCCGGGCTGTCGAAGGGTTTCGGTATGTAAATTGTCCAGGGCGGAGGCGGGTTCGCGTCGGCTTGCCGGCGCGGACACCGGGGGCCGGGCGATCAGGGAGAGCGATCGTTTCGGCCCCTATTTCTTCCCTTCCGGTCGTGATCTCCCGGCATTTTGGAGGCGGATGGGCCGTCTGACGTCGGGGAACCGATGGTCCGGGGCGGAACCCGGACGCGGGCGCGGGGTTTAACCTCCGCGGTCGATTCGAGCCGGCGCGCGGCGCCGCCCAGACCCCGTCGCGGTCGCGCGGGCGGAATCTGGGCCCTTCCGGTCACGCCACCGGCGGGATATGGTGATCGGAGAATCCCGTCTCCGGGCCGTGTCCACCGGGCCGAATCGATCGTGATATTGGACGATCCCTGGCCCCGGTTCCGCTCTGTTGGGAGGATGCCCATGACGACCCGCTCCCGCACCTTGAAGGTGGCGACGACCGCCGCGGCAGCCCTGGCCCTCGCGCTGGCGGCGCTATTGACGAGTTCGAGCTTCTCGCACGAGGGGGAAGACGGACCCTCGGACGGTCCCCGCGACGGCCATTCGGGTCCGGACCTGAGCAAGCCGATCGGCTTGCCCTCCAGCCTGATCGGCGTCGAGCTGGCGCTGGGGCTCAAGGATGGCCAGTCCGTCGGCTGGGAGGGGGACGTGCAGGTCGCGCCCGGTCGGGTCGTCTCGGTGGAGATCGAGCGGATCGGCGCGGGGGCCGACGCCGAGATCGAGGGCGGGCACTACAGCGTGGAAACGGCCAAGGTGAAGGCCAAGGCCAAGGCGAAGGCGAAGGCCAAGAACACCGCCAAGGCGAAGGCCAAGCAGGCGGCCTTGCAGGATAATCCGGCGCTGGCGAAGCGGGCCCAGGAAAAGGCCGCGGCCAAGAAGGCGGCGGCCCAGGCGGCGGCCGCGCCGATCCTGCGCCTGATGCTCGACGCTCCGTCCGAGGCGGTCCTGACCGTCACCACCGGCCGGGGCGATATCAAGGTCTGCGCTGGCGGACCTGAAGCGCGGGCAGCGGAAAAGCGTGCTCGACGGCCAGGCGGCCCTCACCCGCGAGGACGCGGTCGTCCGCCTGACCGGCCCGCGCACCGAGGACGACTACCCGTCGGTGGCCCGGGCCGGCGATGGCACGCTCTGGCTGGCGAGCGTGTCGTACCGTCCCGAGCAGCCCGAGCCGCTGGGAGAGATCGGGCCGGAGCAGTTCCAGGTTCTCGAGCCCAAGAACCACGGCGACCAGATCTGGCTTCGCAAGTTCGACCCGCGGAGCCAGGCGTGGCAGCCGCCGATCGCCGTCACGCCCCCGCGCCAGGATGTCTTTCGGTCGGCCGTCGCGGTCGATGGCCAGGGGAAGGTCGTCGTCGCCTGGGCGCAGCCGGTCGAAGGGGACTGGGAGATCGTCCACCGCACGTACACGCCGGCGGCCCCGGGCGCGGCCGCGAACAACGGCGCGGCGGGAACCTGGTCCGAGGTCACTCCCGTCTCCCGGGCCGAGGGCTCCGACTTCTACGTGTCGGCCACCACCGACGCCAAGGGCAACGTCTGGCTCGCCTGGCAAGGCTGGCGGAAGGACAACTACGAGATCATGGCCGCGAAGCTCGGCGGCACGCCGGTCGTGGTGTCGCAGAGCAAGGCCAACGACTGGGGACCGTCGATCGCCGCCGACCGGACGGGAAACGTTTACGTCGTCTGGGACACGTATGACAAGGGGAACTACGACGTATGGCTGCGTAACGTCGCCGCGAGCGACGGACGAGGCCGGGCGGTCGCGATCGCCGAATCGCCGCGGTTCGAGGGCCGCCCGAACCTGACGTGCGACGCCGCCGGGCGGGTCTGGATCGCGTACGAGGAAGGCGACGAGCAGTGGGGCAAGGACTACGCCCACGCCGGCGACGTCACCAACGTCGGCCTGAAGCAGAACCTGGGGTTTGCCCTGTACGTGAACCGGACCGTCCGGGTGAAGTGCCTGGACGACGACAGGCTGATGCAGCCGGCCAGCGAGGTCGATCAGGTGTTCGAGGCGCTGGGCAAGCGGAACGAGAGCGTGCCGCGGCTGTCGATGGATGACGACGGCGGGCTCTGGCTGGTCGTCCGGCACCATCCCCTGACGCAGGGCGGGGGCGAGGTCTGGGTCGGCTCGGCGACGCGGTACGACGGCAAGTCCTGGTCGCCGCTCCGTCCCCTGGCCGCGTCGTCCTACCTGATCGACGACCGCGCGGCGCTGGCCCCGGTCGAGGGCGGGCTGATGGCGATCTACACCGGCGACCAGCGGCTCCGCACCCAGAACCGCGACCAGAACGACCTGTTCGCCGCCCGGCTCGGCTCGGAAGGCTCGGCCGCCCGCGAGCCGGCCCTGGTGGTGGCGTCGCCGTCGCCCAAGGCCGAGCTCGCGCCGGTCCATCCCAACGAGCCCGAGGACGTGGCGCGGATCCGGGCCTACCGGGTCGACTTCGGCGGCAAGCCGCTTCGCCTGTTACGGGGCGAGTTCCACCGGCATACCGAGTACACCTCGCACAATGACCAGGACGGCCTCTTCGAGGACACCTGGCGGTACGCCCTCGACGCCGGCCGGCTCGACTGGATGGGCAACGGCGACCACGACAACGGGTTCGGCCACGAATACTTCTGGTGGACCATCCAGAAGGTGGCCGATCTGCACCTGCACCCGCCCTACTTCGTCGCCGCGCAGACGTATGAGCGGAGCGTGGTGTACCCCAACGGCCATCGCAACGTGATGATGCCCCGGCGCGGGATCAGGCCCTTGCCGCGGGGCGAGCTGCCCGGCACCGCCGAGGCCGGCACGCCCGACACCAAGGTCCTGTACCAGTACCTCAAGAACTTCGGCGGCATCTGCGCCTCGCACACCAGCGGCACCAACATGGGGACCGACTGGCGCGACAACGACCCGACGGTCGAGCCCGTAGTCGAGATCTACCAGGGGCACCGGCACAATTACGAGCACTTCGGCGCCCCCCGGTCGCCGACCGAGGCCACCCAGATCGGCGGCTACCAGGCGGCCGGGTTCATCTGGAACGCCTTCAACAAGGGCTACCGGCTCGGCTTCGAGAGCTCGAGCGACCACATCAGCACCCACCTGAGCTATGGCATCGTCCTGACCGACGACCACAGCCGCCCGGGGATCATCGCGGCGTTCAAGCAGCGGCACTGCTACGCCGCCACCGATAACATCATCCTCGACGTCCGGTCGAGCGACGGCGCCCACCTGATGGGCGATATCTTCGACACCAGGGCGAAGCCGGGGCTCGAGATCAAGGTGCACGGCACCGCGCCGGTGGCGCGGGTGCATGTGATCCGCGATAACAAGTACGTCTTCTCGACCGAGCCGGCGGCCGGTCAGGCGGAGGTCAAGCTCCGCTACGCCGACGACGACGCGAAGCCGGGTCAGAGCCATTATTATTATGTCCGCGTCGAGCAGGCCGACGGCAACATCGCCTGGGCCAGCCCGATGTGGGTGACGTACAAGGAATAAAGACCGGACTACGCGTAGGTCCAACTTCCGTCCTGTCGTCTTGTCTTGTCTTGTAGGGTAGGTTTCCGCCTGCCGCATTCCTCATCAGGTGTGGCGGGTTGAAGCCTACCCTACGAGAATTCCTCAGCGCAACCGGAGCCCGCATCCGCCGTGCACCGCGAATATAAGCCTGCTCAGATGGCGTTCGGTCATGCCCCTGCGCATACCCACGGGCATGGGGCGGATCATCATCATCACGACCACCAACACGACGACCACGATCACGCGGCCGAGCTGCGGATGCTGGTGGCGACGACGATGGTGGTGGGCCTCCTGCTGGCGGCCGACCTGGTGCTGGCGGCGGTGGGGGTGGCCGACCGTCGTGCCGTTCGGGATTTCGCTCTCGCTGGCGGCGGCGGTCATCGGCGGCGGGCGGGTGGTTTACCTGGCGCTGGCCGCCTGCTCGAAGGCCGGATCGGCGCCGATATCGCGCTGGCGATCGCGTGCGTGGCCGCGGCCCTGATGGGCGAATACTTCGTCGCCGCCGAGGTCGTGTTCATCGCCCTGGTCGGCGAGTGTCTCGAAGCCTTGACGTTTGAGCGCGCGCAGCGGGCGATCGAGAAGCTGCTGGAGTATCGCCCGCGGACGGCGCGTGTGTTGCGCGATGGGCAGGAGATCGAGATCGCGGCCGACGCGCTCAAGGTGGGCGAGACGATCGTGGTCCGTCCCGGCGAGCGGATCGCGCGGATGGCGTGGTCGTCGCGCGGGCGTTCGGCGGTCGATCAGGCCGTCTTGACCGGCGAGGGCCTGCCGGTGGACAAGGGGGAGAACGACCCGGTCTACACCGGGACGTTCAACCAGTTCGGCCGGCTCGAGGTCCGGGTCGAGAAGGTCGGGGCCGAGACCACGCTGGGCCAGGTGATCCGCCTGATGGGGCAGGCGCAGAACCAGCGATCGCCGCTGGAGCGCACGGCCGACCGTTACGCCGCGGATGTTCTTGCCCGCCGTGCTGACGGCGGCGCTGCTGGTCTTCCTGTTGACCAACGCGGCCTGGGCTCTGGAAGTGGTGGGGCAATGGCGGTCCGCGGGCGTTGATCGACCTGATCGCCGACCCTGGCGGTGCTGGTCGTCGCGTGCCCGTGCGCCTTGATCCTGGCGACCCCGGCGGCAGTGCTGGCGGCGACGGCCCGGCTGGCGCGTCGGGGGGTGCTGGTCAAGGGGGGGCGGCGCTCGAGCGGCTGGCGCGGGTTGATACGCTGGCGTTCGACAAGACCGGCACCCTGACCGAGGGACGGCCCGAGCTGGGCGATTGCGTGCCGATCGGGGGATTTTCAAGCGAAGAGCTGCTCCGCCTGGCCGCGTCGGCCGAGCGGCCGAGCGAGCACCCGCTGGCGCGCCTGATCGTGGCCGAGGCGAAAAAGGCCGGTATCTGCGCTCCCCGAGGTCGATGAGTTCCAGGCTCAGCCCGGCGCGGGGGTCTCGGCGCGTCTGATCGAACCATCGGGCAGCGGCAACCGGCATGTGCTGGTCGGCAATCTTCGCCTGGTCCGCGAGCGCGGCCTGGACGTGCCGGCCGAGGTCGAGGCCGTGCTCAAGCGGCTCGACGACGCCGGCCAGACGGCGTTGCTCGTCGCGGTCGATGGGGCGATCGCCGGCGTGATCGGTGCCCGCGACAAGGTCCGTCGCGAGGCGCACGACGTCATTCACGACCTGAAGCACCTGGGTCTGCGCGACCTGACGATCCTGACCGGCGACCGGCTCGCGCCGGCGAAAGCCGTGGCCAAGAAGGTCCACGTCAAGAACGTCGAGGCCGAGCTGACGCCCGCCGACAAGGCCGAGTGGGTTCACCGCCGCCAGCACGAGGGGCGGGTCGTGGCGATGCTCGGCGACGGGATCAACGACGCCCCCGCGCTCGCCACCGCCGACGTCGGCATCGCGCTGGGCGGCGTGGGCTCGGATATCGCCGCCGAGGCTGGCTCGGTCATCCTGATGGGTGAGCCGCTCAGTCCGCTTGCCCGAGGCCGTTCGAGCTGGCCCGCCAGACGATGCGGGTGATCCGTCAGAATATCCTCGTATTCGCGTTTGGCCTGAACGCGCTGGCGATCGTGCTCGCGGCGCTGCGGCTGCTGGGGCCGGTCGCCGCGGCGATCACGCACCAGATCGGCTCGCTGCTCGTGCTGCTCAACGCGCTGCGGCTGCTCGGCTTCGATCGCTGGAGCGAGCACCCCGCGGTCAAGGCCGCGGGGCGCGTCTTCGACACCTGCCGGCGGTGCCGTCCGTCGTCGATTTCGAGCTGGGCGTGGCGGCATCAACGCGGGCTCATCCGCGCGGGAGTCGTGGCGGCCTTGCTGGCGTATCTGGGCTCGGGCATCACGCTGATCGGTCCCAGTGAGGTCGGGCTCCTGAAGCGCTGGGGCAAGTACCGACCGCCGGTGCTCGGGCCGGGCCTGCACGTGCGGCTGCCGGCTCCCTTCGAGAGCGTGATGAAGGTCGAGCCCGATCTCGTACGGGTCGCCCGGATCGGTCCTGCTTCAGCCTCAGCCTCAACGGCAATGGCAACAGCGACGAGCAACGGAGGGCCGGGGGGTATCACGGTCGATCGCAACGCGATCGCCTGGAACGCGAGCCATGGCGCGCGTCGGGACGAGGCGGCCCTGTTCTTCACGGGCGATGAGAACCTCGTCGAGCTGGCCGGGGTGGTCGAGTATCGTTACACCGCGCCGAACGTGGCCGAGCTGGTCTTCGGCACGTCGGCGGTCGAGCCTGCGGTGGCGTCGGCGTCGGAGGGGGTATTCCGCGAGGTGGTCGGGCGCACGGCGCTTGAAGACCTCCTGGTGGCCGATCGCCGCGGGGTCGAGTCGGACGTCAAGTCGCGGCTCCAGGCGCGGCTCGACGCGAGCGGGCCGCGCGTGCAGGTGGAGCGGGTGCGGATCGTCGACGCGCACCCACCGCGCGAGGTGGTCCCGGCCTACCGCGACGCCGCCGCGGCGGTCTCGGACGCCGAGCGGTATCGCAACGAGGCCAGTGCCTACGCCGCCGAGCAGCACTGGTCGGCTCGCGCCGAGGCCCAGGGCCGTCGCGATTACGCCGCGACCATCGCCAGCCAGCTCCAGGCCCGCGCCCGGGGCGATCAGCTCGCGTTCCTGGCCCGGGTGTCGGCCCATACCGCGCAGCCCGACCTGACCGAGTTCCGGCTCCTTTGGGATACCCTGGGCCTGGCCTTCGCCGATCGTCCCAAGCTGATCCTCGATCCCAGGGCCGGCGGCCGTCGCCAGGTCTGGCTCGCCGACCCCGACCGCCTCGGTATCAGCGCCGCCGCTGCTCGCCCCGCCGGCCAATCCGGTCGGCCCCGAGCCTGATGATTGAGAAATGGCTATCATCAATTGTAGAATTTCCCTTTCGTAGGGTGGGCACTGCCCACCGATCGCGGCCGGAAGGCGGACGGAGAGACGAATTTATGAGCCTGAGCCGATCCAAGCTGGTGCTGGCGGTGCTTCTGGTCGCGGCCCTGGCGGCGGTCTGGCGATCTGTGGTGATCGTCGACCAGACCGAGGCGGTTTATATCACCGAGTTCGGCCGGCCAGTCCGGCTCCTGGCCGAGCCGGGCCTGCACTGGAAGTGGCCGTACCAGAGCCGTCGTGGGTTCGACACCCGGCTTCAGCTCGACGCGCCGCCGCCGCGCGAGATGCTGACCAAGGACAAGAAGAATCTGGAAGTCGCCTGGTACGTGAGCTGGAAGATCAACGACGTCGAGCGGTTTCTCCGATCGGTCCGGACCCTGCCCGACGCCTCGGCCCGGCTGGAGGACATGGCGGCTTCCGTCCTGGCGGCCGAGATGGGGGGACACGACCTGTCCGCCCTGGTGACGGTCGGCCGCGACTCGGCGCTCGACACCTTGATGCGCGAGGTGACGGCCCGGATCGGCGACCAGGCGGGGCGCGAGTACGGCCTGAAGGTGGTCGATGTCCGGCTCCGCCGGATGAACTATCCTGAGGAGGTCCGCTCGGCCGTCTTCGAGCAGATCCGCAGCGAGCGGAAACGGGTGGCGGCGGCGACCCGGGCCGAGGGCGAGAGCCAGGCCCGGACGATCCGCAGCGGCGCCGACCTGGAACGGGCCCGGACCGTGGCCGAGGCCGACGCCGACGCCGCTCGGGCCGTGGGCGAGGGCGAGGCCCAGGCGACCCGGATCGCCAATGACGCCCACGCGGCCGATCCCGCGTTTTACCAGTTCCTGAAGACTCTCGAAACCTACCGCGCCGCGCTCGATACGCGGACCACGCTCGTCCTGTCGGCCGATAGCGCGTTCCTCCGGCTCTTGACCCAGGGTGTGCCCGAGAGCGCGCCGCTCCGCGACGTGGCCCGCCAGGATCGCGATCGCGATCGCGAGGCGCGCTCGCGGTCGAATTCGAGCGTGCCGGTGCCGCTGGCGGGAGAGAAGCCATGAGCATGAAGCGGCTCGTGGCCGTGCTGTCGGTCGTGTCGGTCCTGATCTACCTGGCCACCGGCGTCTCGGTGGTCCAGCAGGACGAGCTTGGCGTGGTCCGTCGGTTCGGCGCCGTGGTGCGCGAGCCGTGGGGGCCGGGCCTGCACTGGGGTTTACCGTGGGGCCTGGGGCGGGTCGACAAGATCAAGGCGGGGCAGACCCGGACCTTCACCGTCGGCGCCCGCGACGTCCAGTCGATTCCCCTGGCGTCGGCCCCGAACCCGTCGACCGACGACTTCCTTACCGGCGACCTGAACCTGGTCACGGCGCAGGCGATCGTCCAGTACCGCGTGCTCGACCCGGCTGCCTTCCTGTTCGCGGCCGGCTCGATCGACGCGACCCTGGCGGCGATCGCCGAGGGGGCCCTGACCCGCGCCCTGGCGTCGCGCTCGATCGACGACGTGCTGACGATCGGCCGGGCCGAGGTGGCCGACCGCTTGCTCCGTACGATCCAGGAGCGGGCCGATCACGAAGGGCTGGGCGTGTCGGTCCGCGCGGTGAGGCTGGGGCGGGTGGCGCCTCCCCTGGCCGTGGCGCCGGCGTTCGCCGACGCATCGCGGGCCCGGAGCGATCGCCGGCAGGCCGTGACCCGCGCCGAGGAGTATCGCGACCGCGCCCAGGCCGACGCCCGCGGCCAGGCCCGCGAGATCGCCGACCGCGCCGCCGGCCAGGTCGAGCTCTCGGTCCAGCGCGCCCGCGGCGAGGCCGACCGGTTCACGAAGGTCCTCGCCGAGTCGCGCAAGGACCTCGCCGCGACCCGCCGCCGGCTTTATCTCGAAGCCGTGGCCACACTCCTCCCTCGGTTCAACCGCAAGGTCGTTGTCCCTCCCGGCCAGTCGATCGATATCAGCCTCTTCAGTGAAGGGCAGGTGCCGAAGGACGCGCCCGCCGTTCCGGGTCGAGGAGCGGCCGGAACGGGATCTCGATAAACGCCTTCGAGGATGAACGTCCATGAAACGGCTGGTGGCGGGGGCCTTGACAGTTGCCTTGATGGCCCTTTTGATCTGGACGGGCCGGGGTCGGACCGGGTCCGGGTCCGGGTCCGATCCGGGTGCCGAATCCCGCGCCGGTGCTGGCACCACGGAATCGACGACGTTCCGCTCGACGCCCGATCCGGCCGAAGCGCGGCTGACGACCTTGCTCGACGCCGCCTGGCGGGGCGACGTGCCGGCCTATCTCGACTGCTTCCGCGGCCCGCTTCGCGAACGTCTCGAGCGTGAGATCGCGGAGCGCGGCCGCGACGTGTTCGCCGCGGATTTGCGCAACGCCGCCCGGGCGCGAAAGAGCCACGCGATTTTCGGCGTCGAGCCCGAAGGTGAAGGCGCTGCGCGGATCAAGATCGAGACCGTTTACCCCGACCGCAACGAGCACCAGACCTATCACCTGGTCCAGGCCGAATCCGGGGGCGACTGGCTCGTCAGCGACGTCGAGACCATCCGCGGCCAGGTCCCCAGGGCGAAGTTCGGCACCCCCGCCTCCTACCAGGAACCCGAAGGCGTCCCCGTCCAGGGCCAGGCCCCGCCCGTCCAGGGCGTCCCCCTCCGCGTCGAGACCGAGACCGAGCCGGGCCTCGCCGGGGAGACGGGGACAAACCCTTGATTTGATGGGATCGTCCTCACATGAATCGCGTGCTGACGTTCGCGGAAGTGCTGGAGGCCATCGACCAGCCTTTTGATCCGGACCAGCTCGAACTGATGAAAACGTCCGGCGGCGGATCGCGGATCGAGGCCGCAAGCCTCTGGCCGGCGAGATCCAGGAAGCTCGTGACGAGTTCACTCGGGGCGGCTGCCGCTTGTCGGCGGTGGACAGGTTGATGGATGAGGTTATTGCTTGATATGACGGTTCATCATCAATCTTGCCGCCGAACCTTCCAGTAACCGGGTCGCCTCTTGACGTGAGCCACGGCAAGCACGACAACGCGGTTGTCTGTCAGGTGGTACACGAGGAGATAAGGAAACCGGCGGAGCCGGTAGCGTCGGGTACTGTGAAGATACGTCGGCCAGCGATCGGGGTGAGCAACGATTTGTTCCTGGGCGCGATCGAGTTCCGCCAGGAATGACGCGGCGGTTCGAGGGTCTCGCTCCTCATACCAGCGCCTTGCCTCCCAGGCTTCCCGGAGTGCTTCGGGATGAAACTCAAACATCGGGTTGTTCATCTGCGGCGATCATTCGCCGGGCCTGGTCCCAGGGAACCGTTTGAACCGCTCCTCGCTCGATCTCGCCGAGCCGACGCGCGATCTCGACCGACCAGGCGGCCTCGGCATCGTGATCAACCTCGGGATCAAGACTTTCGATCAACGCCGCGGCCATTGCGGCGCGCTGCTCCGCCGGCAGTCGCATCACGTCGTCCAGCAGTTGTCGCGATCGATCGTCTGGCATCATGGGTACCCTCCCTGTTATGGGGATTCTCCGAGTAACTGATTTACGGCCGCATCCAGCGCCCCGTCGCGAACATCCTTGAACCGGATCACACCTTTGGGGTCAATCACGTAGATCGTCGGCCAGGACTGGACGTTCCAGGATTCGCTGATCGGGCCACTTGGCCCGCCGTCCCAGAAGGATGCGCCATGTGATGTTGTGAGTGTCCAGAGATTTTTTGAGGGCATTGCGATCGTCATCTCCGTTGACTCCAAGGAGCGTGAACGGCTTGCCCTTCATCCTCTCGACCAAGGTTCGCTCATGTGGCACCATGGCCATGCAGGGACCGCACCACGTCGCCCAGAAGGTCAGCACGACAATCCGACCACGGAAGTCGCTCAACCGGAGCTTCTCGCCGTGAGTATCCTCTCCCACGATGTTGGGGGCTGGTTTTCCAATCGTCAAGTGACGAATCTCGAAGAGCTTTCTCCGTGCCTCGTCGGCTAGGTTCGCGTTCTCGTGCTCGCCATCGATCCTGAACAACGAGGGACAATCGCCGTACGTTTCGATAACCGTGTCCAACAATCGTTCAGCTTCCTGGTAGGCCGGTCCTGAGTCGTTCCCCTCGCGTTCCAGGAACTTACCTTTCTGATAGAGGAGACATGCGAGGCCCAGGGTGGCGTGCCCGCGCGGCACGGTCCGGGTTTCGCTCTGCCGAGATACGAAGAAAATCGACCGTCGGATCATGCCGCCACTTTCCGAAGTGGCCGAGTACGAGACAGAGCCGCCCGATTCTCGAATCCTCCGTAGACGACTTTCGGAGGAGTTCGACCGTTTGCTTCACCTGGGGTTGAAACCGGGTCACGTTCCGTGGATTCGACACCATCCAGTCAAGAAACGCGAAGACCGAAGGTTCTGGAGCATCGCGAACCAAATCCAGGGCTTTCGAGGAGTTCTCGTCGAACTTACGGAGATAATCCCGCCAGAGTCGCTCGATGTCGGCTTTCCGGTCTTCGTCCTTGGAGTCCCTGACTCCGCGAAGGTACAAGGCTTCGGCCTCATCGACTTCCTTCATGAGTGTCCGCAGTTGATCACCTGGTGAAGATCTCTCGACTTGCGGTTCCGAAGCGATCGTTGGGCGATTCGACGATTCCTTCCGGTCTCCGGCACCCGCCACCGCGCAGGGAAAACCCGCTGTCAGGATGATCAAGCAGAGCCACATCGCTGGCGCCCCTGGGTTCGGAGGAGAAACCTCGCGGGAAAGCGAGGTGAGAGATCGTGCATCCGGGCAATTTGAGGATGGCTCATGATGGATTCCGGAGTGGTGTCCCCGGAACGGGAAAATCCGCCGAGCCTTGGTAGGGTCCGCTCGGCGGACCGCATCCCGAACCGACATGGTCCGCCGAGCGGACCCTACACGTTTCTGGAAGCGAAGCCGAGGTTTGGGACTTCGCGTAAACACGGGACGAATCCTCCGGCAAGATGCGGGATCGGCCCACCAACCCCGGAATCCATCTTGAGCCAAAAAGTAAGACGGCCGGGAACGTCTTCCTGTCGGAAGCGGTTCCCGGCCGCTGGTCGCGTTGGTCGATCGAGCGATGTCGAGCGTGGCGCGGATGCAGATGCAGATAAAGGCTCAGCGGGCCTTGGCCATCTTGCGATAGGCGTCGAGCCAGGGCTTGAACGCCGGGTTGATGCTGGCGAAGACGGCGTCGATCTTGGAGGAGTCGGGGGTGCCGGCCTTCTCGCGTTCGACGGCCTTCTCGACCATCTTGGCCGTGTCGCCCTGCCACTGGTTGGTGGCCGAGCCGTTGCTCAGGGCGGCGTAATACCAGACCCGGGCGTCGTTGGGATACGATTCAGTCAGCTTGCGGAAGGTGTCGCTGGCTTCCTTGTACTTGCCCGCCTTGAACAGGCTGACGCCCTGCTCGAGCGCGGAGTCGCTGGCGCTGACGTCCTCGGGTTTGGCCGGCTCGGTGGTGACCGTTGTCGTGGTCGATGCCGAGGCGCTCGTGCCCCCCTGTTCGGTCAGCCTCTTGATCTCGCCCTTGAGCGTTCCGATCTCGTCCTTCAGGGACGCGATCGTGCCATTGAGCGAGACGATCTGCTGGTCGAGATCGCTCACCTTCTTGGGCAGGTCGGCGACGGCCTCGGTCTGCTTCGAGAGGTCGGTGATCTTGGAGTTGATCGGCGTCAGGTCGGGCGTGGCGACCGGGGCCGGCTTGGACACGGAGTCGAGCTTTTCCTGGAGGGTCTTGATCTCGCTCTTGAGGCTGTCGACCGTGGACTGGAGCGCCTGCACGCCCGCACCGCCGGCCCCGTCGGCGGCCATGACTGGCGAGGATGAAGACGAGGACGTTGGCGTTGGCGTTGCCGAAGCCGTTGCCGGCTCGGCCGACGGGGCAGGTGCATCCGCGGTCGTGGTCGGAGGCGTGTTCGTGTCGGTAGGCGCCGACGCGGAGGTGGCGGCGGGCGTGGTTCCACCCGCACCCTTCTGGCCGGGCCAGAAGGTGTCCCACGACGTCTTCGAGGCGTCGGCGGGTGCGGCGGCCGGGGCGGCGGGCGCGGCGGCGACGGCCGGACCCTCGGCCGGGGCGTCGGTCTTCATGTTAGCCACCCAGGCGATCACCAGCGTCACGAGCATCGCCGCGCCGAGCACGTACGGAAAGAGCGAATGCCGCGGCGACTCGTCATCCGGCTCGGGAGCCGGGTGGGGATGCTTGAAGGCCGCCTCGTGGTGCGCTGACTCCATCTCCAGGGGGCCCAGGTCTCCCGGCTCGCCCTCCGGCGCTGGCGTGCTCGAGCCGAATTCATCGCTGTGTTCCACCATGGGGGCAATTCTCCTGGTGTAGTCAAAGCCAAGTTGAATCAGGTCCAGATGCTGCGACACGCAAGGTGGAGAGGTTCGGTTCTGGTCTGGAGATCGCCCGGCTCGGTGCAGGCAGGGCGGCAAAGGCTCGTCCGGTCCTGATCCGGTCCGGTCCGGTCCGATCCGGCGAGCTAGGATCGGCGCGTGGCGGTCGACGGGCGCTGACGCTGCGAGAGAACCTTCGGGGCCTCTTCGCCGAAGCGCGTGACCACGTAGGTGCCGCTCTTGGGGTTGCGCTCGATATCGACCAGGGCCAGGTTGTCGGCTTCCTCCAGAAGATGGGTAAAGCTGCGATAGCCGTAAGTAGCTCTCGTCGAACGAGGGCTTCTTGCGCTTCATCGTATCCTTGATCATGGACGCGTAGAGAACTTCATGGTTCTCGCGCCGCAGGGCGTTGCAGGCTTCGAGCAGGAGCGAGTAGACCTCGCGCTTGCGATCCGGCAGGTCGGCGTAGAGGGTCGTGGCCATCTGCTGCTCGTCCTGCTCCTGCCGCTCGAGGTCCTCGTAGTAGATGAACTCGTCGCAGTTGTCGCGGAGCAGCTCGGAGGTCGAGCCCTTCATCCCCAGGCCGATGACGTGCTTGCCGTTCTCCTTGAGCTTGGAGACCAGGGGCGAGAAGTCGGAGTCGCCCGAGACGATCACGAAGGTGTCGACGTGGGGCTTGCTCCAGGCCAGATCCATGGCGTCGACCACCAGGCGGATGTCGGCCGAGTTCTTGCCGGTCTGGCTCCGCTTGGGGATCTCGATCAGCTCGATCGCCGCCTCGTGGAACGGCGCGGTGTAGTTCTGATACCGGCTCCAGTCGGCATACGCCTTCTTGACGATCAGCTTGCCCTTCTCGACCAGGCGCTCCAGAACCTTCTGGATGTCGAACTTGGTCTTGCGCTGGTTCTGGAACCCCATCGCCAGGTTTTCCAGGTCGACGAACATTGCCAGGCTGCGTTCGCGTTCGGTCTTGGTCATGACTCAACTGAACTCCAAACGCGAGGCACGCCGCCCCACCCGGTTCGATCGCGTCGCTGTCGATCACCGTCCCCGAAGCGCCGTGCTTCCCGGACGCCCTGGCAAAGACCGTGAGACAAGGGCCGGTCCCGACGCGGAACGGAACAAGACAGGAACGGTAACGGGACAGGACCACAACCCGGCCCGACCCACCATGCGGCATCGCATCGTCTGGTCAAACCGACGCCTGGCAAATCGGGCCGGGGCGCGGGTGAGGGTCGGAGAGATCAAAGCCCATTCTCTCCACCTTACGCGGCCCGGCGCGGATTCGCAACCGGGTAGATACAAGGATCTTGGGACCGCGCGCGGTCCGGTGCCGGGGCGGCTTTTTTTAGCCGTGTCCGCCGCCGTACCAGCCACCGCTGGCGTACAGGTCTGCGCACGGTCCGGCGCGGCCGCGACTCGTTGACGGTCAAGGGGCGATCGTGGTGGTTCTGGCCGTGCAGCGCGTCGATGGCGGCACGCCCCTCGCTCGCGTCGGGCATCTCCACCAGCGCGAACCCGCGCGACTGGCCAGTCCGCGCCGCGCCTGCACCTCCGCCATCGTCACCGTTCCAAAGGCCTCGAATAGCGCCCGTACCTCGTCCGACGTCGCAGTATAGTCCAGGTTTCCGACGTAAATCATCATGGCGGGGCAGGGCTCCTTTTGATTCGTAAAAGCGGCGGGCTGGGCACGAGCCGACCCGACGGCCCGCGACCCGACGCTCTCAGCTCATCTCATCTCAGCTCAACTCAATTCAATCGGTCTCTGAGGGAATTCCAAAATTTCCTCGACCCGGGCGGAAATCAAAACCGAGCCCTTCCTTCCCCCGACCACGACGGTGGAGGCGAGCTCGGTCCGCGGGTGACGTATCAGACAGACAGACCGACGGGGCCACGCGATGGCAAGCAACCTCGCCAGCGCTCCGGCCGGGGCGAAAAAAATTAACAAGCCGGACGCCAGGGCGAAGGCCGGGCCGGGTCCTTCCCACTCCATCAACAAATCGTGAACCACGGCGAGGGCACAGGGCCCACACGGCTTCCGGGCGGTCCTGGTGAGGCTCGCGACGCGACCGGCTCGGGCTGGCCTGGGCCCGGGTCCATCAAAGGTCACGGCTCGTCCCGCACGGCCTCGCTTCGCTTCGCCAATTGGCGAATCAAAAGCTTACCCGAATCCAGCGAAGTCCGCCAGGGGCATGCGGCCTCTCGGCGGCCGGGCCGCTCGATCTCCCGGTCATATCTTCTCCGAATTCCTGGACATGCGCCGGCCCACCAGTGCGATCTGAAAGCCGGCGTAGCGGCGGATCGTCCACCGGAAGGCCGACACCGCGGCCGGGCCCGGCCCCGGCCGCGCGGAGGGCCCGGCCGTCGCCAGCAGCTCCGCGGAGGTGAAGCCGCGCAGGACCGAGAGCGGGCCGTCGTATCGGACCAGGCGGTTCCGGGTCCAGAGCCGGCTCCAGGCCACGAACCCCCAGTAGGCCAGCCAGTGCCGGCGGATATCGAGCACCACCACCCGATGCCGGGCCACCCGCGCCATCTCGTCGACCAGCCGGTCCAGCCCCGCGCCGTGGAAATGATGCGCGAACTTGACCGCGGCGACCAGGTCGATCGACCCGTCGCCAAACGGCAGGCGCAGCGCGTCGCCGCGCACCACGCTCAACTCGCCAACGGCCCCGGCGCGGCAGAGCCGGACCGCGGTCGGGTCATGATCGAGGGCCACCGCCTGGACGTCGATCGATCGACACCGGAGCCGCGCCGCCAGGTCGCGCGGGATGTCCCCCGAGCCCGAACCAAGATCGAGCAGGCGGACCGGAGCGCCCGGCATGGACGACGCCGACGACAACGACCACCACGCATCCCGATCCCGCCCGAGATCCTCCGTCAAGAGCCGGTCGAGCTCGTGGCGCATGCTCCGGGTATTGCCAAGCTGCCGGTTGACCCGCCGCAAGACCTGGTAGGCCGCCGCAACCTCGGCCTCGGGAAGCCCGGGGGCGTCCATCAGCTCGGGTTCGTGGTGCCGGGGAGGGATCAGCGACCAGGGCAAGGACATCAAGCGGGGCTCAATCTCAATCTCGATCTGAAACGTTCAATGCGCCGACGGGGCTTCCCGAGGTACGGAAAGCTCCGCCTGAGGCGCGGGGCGGGGCGCCGGCTGGAAACGACCGCCGTCACGCCCAGCGTCGCGACCCAGACCAGGTAAACGGCCAGGGCCGCGAGAAATCGTTTCCGGCGGAAATCCATCCCCAACACTCCGACTGGAAGGTAAAGACCCAGGCACACGCAAGCTGGCTGTAGGCTCACGCCACCTCGTCGAGCGCCAGCACATAATCGCGCCGGAGGGCGGTCTCGAAGTCGAAGACATCATCAAAATCGGCCCGGGAATCGCTGGAGGTCTTTTCCAGGTCGCCCGAGCCGATCAGGTTGTACACGATGTTGCCCAGGTCGGAGGTGGAACGAATACCCCAGAGGTTCAGGACCGTCAGGGCCATCAGTCCGTAATGCTCCAGCGCCAGCCGACGGGCTCCCTCGCACAGCTCGCGGCCGGAGACGTGCCGCGCGGCGGTGAAGGCGCGCCCCGCGTGCCGATGTCCGGCCCTGGGCGCGCTTCTTCAGGAGCCGCTTGGTGTACTCCAGCGCCTCGAAGACGAAGGCATAAGCATGAATTGAATACCGAGGGTCGCGTGCCAGGACCCCCGCCAGATCGTCGCGAAGGCTCATACTTGGTAGTCCTCAATCCCAAATCCGAAACGTCGACTCGGGACCGACGAACACCTCGGGCGAGGCCGGGAGGAGCGGGCTGCTCAAGGTTCGATCGCGGCGTCGTCCTCGTCCTTGAGGGTGCGGGCCTTCGATTTCTCGACGCCGAGTGATCTCATCCGGGGCGATGACGATTCGCCGGCGGTCTTCGAACTCGATCACAACCTTGCGGGCGAGGACTTCCTGAGCCAGTACCCGGCCGATTCCTTGCGGAGTGACCACTCGCGAGCCGACGGCCGGTAATTCGCGCTCGAGAGCCTGGTAGGTATCGAACTCGTATCGCAGACAGCACTTCAACCTACCACACCGTCCCGAAATTTTCGAGGGGTCGAGCGTCGTTTTCTGCAGCTTGGCCATCCGCATCGAAACCGGCGGCATTCGCGCCAGGTGGGTGTTGCAGCAGACCGGCTTGCCGCAGTCGCCATAATCGGCCAGCAGCTTGGCCTCGTCGCGGACGCCGATCTGCCGCATCTCGATCCGGGTCTGCATGGCGCGGGCCAGGTCCTTGACCAGCTCGCGGAAATCGACCCGCTTCTCGGCCAGGTAGTAAAAGACCATCCGCTCGCCGCCCAGGATCGCCTCGACGTCGACCAGGTCCATCTGAAGCCGACGTCGGGCGATGAACTCGCGGCAGGCCGCGAACCCGCGTTTCTGAATCTCGCCCAGCCGATCGAGGGCGGTGGCGTCGTCGGGCGTCGCCACCCGGAGGATCTCGCCCCGCGCCGGGTTCTCGAGGAACTCCGCCGTCCGTTCGGTCGACGGCGCACAGGACCTCGCCCAGTTCCAAACCCCGGTCGCTCTTCACCACCACGCGCTGCCCGCGCGGATGCTCCTGATCAGCCAGCCCCTGGAACTCGCCCAGGAAGTGCATCTGGCCGTACCGGACGACGTAGCTCTGGGTCATGGTGGTGACTTCCGATTGATCTCGTCGAGGCTCCTGGAGCCGATCAGGCGAACACCTCATCCAGCGCCATCCGCCACCCCGGCACCGCCGGCTCGGCATCGACGTGGCCGCCCCGCTCGAAGACAACCGGTGTGCTGTCTCCGCCGGCTCCGGCCCGGTACACCCGGATCATCTGAGCGCGGGGATCAACATCCCAGACGACCAGCGTGCCCGCCAGGAAATAATCGAGTCGCTTGGCCGCCTTCTCGACCTCGGCGGCCGCGCCGTAATCTCCTTTGCTTCGAACCTCGACGGCAAACGTCGGCGGCCCGTCGATGAAGTCCATCTCATCAGCCGGAAGCGGCCCATGATAATAGGCCACGTCAGGCGAGAATGACTCGCGCCCCGAAGGAAGCTCGGGCACGGCAAACCCCATGTTGTCCGTGAAGGCGACCCCCTGCCCAGGCCCCAGCGCATCCACATGGTCGGGAAGCCGTCGAAAAATCCGGCCGGCGACCTGGTTGGGACGAAAACCGGTGGGCATGAGTGGGACGATCGTACCGCCGATCAGTTCCGCCTTCCCGTCATAACGCCGCAGGTCGGCAAGCGTGGCGGCGGTCCGGGCTCCTGCTCCTGAAGGCATGGTGAGAATCTCTCCCGCTCTCAGTCGGGAAGGGATGATGAATGGACCGTTCCTCCCGATCCGTTCACTCTACCATGAACCGATCCGTCGCGCACATGGCGGAAGTCGGACCGTCGGACCGTCACCCCCGGTCGGGCGGTGCGTCTGTCGGGCGGGGTGATGGTCGTGCACGCCTTTCTCGCCATCATTGACCGGCAACGTCTTACGTCAACGTTTGCCTTTCGCTCGACTCTAACATATTGGCCGATTCGGCATCTTGCCGGAGGTGTCGGCCCGACCTGAATCGTCGCCTGTCCCGGATTCCCGGCGGCTCGCCGGATCGGATCACCTGATCAGCGGTTGGAGAGACATGCTGTTGTTGCATCTTGCCTTGGATGGCGGTGGTGATTGATATAAAAAAGGCGATCGTCGGTATAAAAATATTTTGTTCGGCGGTGACAGCACGAACTCTTCATCGGGTTACTCTGGAGACGGCGCTGTCTTGAGCCATACGACGACGATCACTGGTGGAACGTTCATCTCGGGCACGGGTGGAACGCCTCAATCGATTCCCGTTGCCCTGTTTGCCGGTTTGGACCCCAGCCAGGTGGTCTCGATCTCGGGAGGCATCTACCAAGGAGCATTGGTTCTCACATCCTCCTTGAACGTCAGTGGCCCGACGGGGACCCTCGACGTCTTCGGGAGCGGGCTCGCGTTCACGAATGGGCACGTCCTGGCGCCGATGATTTATGAGGGGACGCTCACGGGCACCCTCCAGGACGGCAACGCGGTCAACTCGCTGGAATTGATCGCATCATCCCTGAATCCCTCGATTCTCGCGACTTCCTCACGAGATCCAGTTTACCACGAGCGCCGTTCCCGAGCCCGGTTCGATCCTTCTGCTTGCCACGAGCCTGGTCGGCGTGCTTGCCCTGGCCGGAATTCGGAAGACAACGCCTCGGCGCTGAGTGAAGCGCCTTTTGAGCGGCTGTTGAAAATACTTCCTCGTGGCGAGGCTCCAACGGGGCGACCACGATCGGTCGTCCCGTTGGATCTTCATGGAAACCATCGCCTCACCGCCGCTCGACTCACCTCAACGCGCCGCGGCGGCGTTTGTCCCCCGGTGGTTGACCCAGATCGGGCTGGCCCAGGCGAGCTCGCCGTCGTCCTGGATGGCGCGGACGTAGTACCAGCTCAGGCCGGCGGGACGCTTCTCGTCGTCGGTCCACTGGAACTCGACGCGCGTGCGCCTTGGGCTCGGTCGAGTAGACGTAGACGAAGTCCTTGATGACGTCGACCCGGGCGATCGGCCGGGTGCCGTGGACCAGGACCTTGAGGCGTGACCGGACCGTCGGCGTCGAACTCGTCGCCCATGATGTGGTCGCCGCAGCGGACGTCGAGCACGATGTTGTCGGTGGCGGCGTAGCAGTGGCGGCGGCGGAAGGCATCGAGGATCGCCGTCGCGGGTGGCGTCCTCGGCGATGGCGACGGCGTAGCTGATGTGGGTCGAGATGTGGTCGCTCGACGCCTGGAAGCCGAGCTTGTACTGCATCGCCAGCGCGTTCCAGACCATGCCCAGCGGCTTCCAGCCGCCGATCGACTCGTCGGGCCGCCGCGCCACGCGGGGGCGCCGAGGTGTTCGTACGAGTTGCGGTGCCCCTGGAAGATCTCGACGATCGGCTCGAACTCCGGGTTGACGTCGCGCCAGTCGGTCCCCATGCCGGTGGCCGAGGTGTGCGAGGCGCAGATGCCGCCGATGCTCCTTCAGGTAGTCGTAGAGCATCGGCGTGTCGTCGTCGACCACCGGCCGGTCTCGTCCACCAGGCGCGGCAGGGTGCGGACGCCGCGGTGGGCGAACATCACGTTGCGGTGGCCGTGGGGATAGGCGACGCTCCGCTCGTAGGTGAACATCGTCGACGAAGCGTCGGGGCTGTGGTACAGGTCGGTGGTCTTCTGGACGAGCCACCAGGTGTATTCCTTGCCGCCGCCGTTGTCGTGGTCGTCGTTGCCCATCCAGTCGAAGCCGGCGGCGTCGATGGCGTAGCGCCACATGTCCTCGAGCGACGCCGTCGGTGCCGCCGTCCATCGAGATCTCGGTATGGCGGTGGAAGTCGCCGCGGAGCAGGCGGTAGGACTTGCCCGCCGGCCTCGATCCGGTAGTCGCGCATCCGGGCGATGTCGCCGGCCTCGTCGGGATGGACCGGCGGCCGGTCGGCGCGGTCCTCGCGGGCGTCGGTCGGGCTCAGGACCGGGCTCGACCCGTGCGCCCGGGCCCGGCGGGCGAGCGCGGCGACCTCGAGGTCGTTGTTGAACACTCCCGGCGGCGTACCCGGAGTGCATGAAGTAGCTGCCGGGTCAGCTCGGGCGTGCAACTCGACCTCGCGGCGAAGCCGGCCGTCGGTGCTGTAGAACGCCAGGAGCGGGCCCATCGGCGGGAGCGACCAGCGCGGGCCGGTTGTCGAGCAGGCCGTCGCTCCGCGTCAGCGGCCGCGGCGACGCTCCACGTTCGGCCCAGCGAGCGTGGTCGCGTACTCGACCCAGACGCCGCCGACAACCATCACCGCCTGGTTGCCCCAGATCGCCTCCAGCCGGTGCCGGAAGGCCAGCCAGAGCCGGCCCGATCGGTCGCAGGCCAGCCGCGGAAAGCTGTTCATCGAGCGATCGTCGGCCGGTGCTTGCGCCGACCGGGTCGGGCGCTCCGAGCACGCCGCTCGCCATCGACGCAGCGGACCCGCACGGCGGCTCGTCGATAGAGGGTCGAGCCCTCGCCCCTCGACCAGGTTCTCGGCGTCCTTGCCCCAGTTCTCGGTCCGCTCCTCGTAGGCGACCCAGACCCGTCCCGACGGGTCGATCGCCAGGCTGGGCCGGGCCTCGTACTTGGGCGTCCGCGCGACCGGGACCGTGCGGACCACCGCGCGGCCGTCGGGCTGCAAGGTGCGGAGCCACACATCGTAGTTGCCCGCTCGCGTAGCTGTCGTAGGCGACGTGGATCCGCCCCTGCTTGTCGATCGACAGGCGCCGGCGACCACTCGTTGCCCGCCCCCTCGCTCGATCCGGAGCGGACCGCGACGGGTCCGTCGAGCGGCGCGAGGATGATGTTGGCCTGCCCCCTCGTTCCAGGCCTGCCAGGTCATCCAGACTTTGCCGTCGGGGGCGGTGGCCAGCGACCACTTCGGTATCGGTGCCGGGGTTCCGTCGTGAGCCGATGGATCTCGGACCAGGCGCTTCGCGGCGGGGTCATACGTGCGCTCGTAGAGGTCCCAGTTTCCGGTGCCAGCGGGCTTCTCGGACCAGGCGACCACGACCTTGCCCTTGCCGTCGACGGCGACGGCCGGCCGCCAGACGTCGCGGCCGGCGAGGGTCACGTCGATCGAGGTCGAGGGCTTGCCGGCGGCGAACCGGAGCAGGCGGAGCTGGTCGCCTCCGGTCTTCGGGGCGAGGTTCTCGAAGCTTTTGGGGCGTTCGGTGTACGATTCGAGGATCTCGGCGCCGAGCGGCTCATGATGAACATAGGCGACCCAGACGCCCCCTTGATCGTCGGCGACCGCGGCCGGGAAGTCGTCCTGCGAGTCGCCTTCGAGCACCGCAGCGCTGGGCGGGACCCGCTGGGCCACAACCTTGCCGTCGTGATAGGCATGAGTCGAGCCGTCGGCCAGTTCCGCCAGGGGAATCTTCACGGTCCCTCGGTTCCCGTCGAAGGTGAGGGTCAACGCGGCGTCGGTCGGACTCTTCAAGGTCACGATCACGCCGTTGGGGGCGACCGTGGGGCCCACCGTGCTCGGGCCGGGGGTCTTGCCCTTGACCTTCGCGATCGCGGCCTTCTTGGCCGCAACCTTGCGGATGATATGGCTCCGCGCCTTCCAGCCGCCCCGATCGGTCAGCTCGTCCCCCTTGCGGAAGCGATAGCCCTCGACGTCGACCACCTCGCCCTGATCGACCGACACCCGGCCGTCCCAGGGCTGCACCTGCCGATCGCCGACGCCCACGAGAATCCGGACCGCGATCGCGTCCGGATCGAGCGGCCGGCCCCGGCCCGCGCCGGGCGGATCGTCGTTCCCCTTGCCCTGGGCCTGGCCCCGCGCCGGGTCGGACGACACGGCGAGCATGGCCAGCAGCAAGGCCGCGGCCGTGGCCGCGGCGATCAGTGCGGATCGAGTGCTACGCATCTCGGGTGGGCTCCTGTCCTTGATTCCAGAAGGTTCTCGTTGCTCCCGGGCCGGAACGTCGGACATCCCCATCCCCAACGTCCCGAGGCGCCTCATGATTGAACCGGGCGATGTCTCATAAATACCGTGGCGGACCGGCATCTCTCGTCAAATCTGGGAAGTGCGAGGTTTTTTCGGATTACAAATCCGACGGGCCGGGGGATATCTTTCAAATCCTTCAGACTTTCGATCTCGTTCCGTTCGCCGCAACCCTTGGGAGGGTGCCGTCCATCCGACGCATCGTGCGGACATGGATGTCATCATGAGAAGCTCCCGTGCCCTGGAGGTCGAGTTCGCCGAGAACTTGCGCCGGAGCCGGCCCCAGCTTTTCGCGTTCATTTACTCCCTGGTCCGCGATTTCGACGATGCCGAGGACCTGTACCAGCAGACCAGCCTGATCCTCTGGAAGAAGTACGATCAGTATCTTCCCACGAAGAGCTTCGGGGCCTGGGCCTGCGGCGTGGCCCGGTTCGAGGCGGCGAAGTTCCTCCGCGCCGGAATCGACGCCGGGGCTGGTTCAGCGATGAGCTGAGCCTGCTCTTGCTCGACGCGCAGGAGGATCTCGAGCACGAGCGGCTCGACGAGCAGCGCGACGCCCTGGCCGATTGCATGACGAGGCTTGCCCCGCACGATCAGGACCTGCTCCTGACATGTTACGGCGACTCGACCGATATCCCCGAGGTCGCCCGGAGCCGGAACCGGTCGCCCCAGAGCATCTATAACTCTCTGCGCCGCATCCGGCGCGCGATGGTTGACTGCGTTCAACGCAAGCTGGAGGGAAGGTCCTCGTGAGCGACCCGGACGAACTACCCGAAGCGATCCGCGATCTGTTCGACGCGTATTGCAGCGATGCGATCGACGACGAACAGCTCGCGGAGCTCGAAGCCTACCTGATGTCCAGCGCCGGCCCGGCGCAGATTCGTCGCGTATTTCTACCTCCACTCCGAGCTCCGATTCACGGCGCGGGCCCGGCGGATGGCCGGATCGATCCTGGGGGGGATCAGCCATCGGGCGGCACCGTGCGACCGGTCTGCCCGAGCCCGGAGGCGAGGGTGAGGGGCTGTCGTTCCGAAGCTTCTGGCGGGTCGCGGTCGCGGCCGTCGTGTTGCTCGGGCTGGTTGGCGCCGGGTGGCTCTGGCGGCCGTCGTCGTCGCCGTCCCCGTCGGTACGCGCCGATGTGCCGGCCGCGATTGCCGATCGGTCACGGCTGGGCCGGCCGATCGAGTCCGACTCGTCGATCGATCGAGGGGCCCGGGTGTCGAACGACGCGCTGGCGGTCGTGCTCGAGCTCGACGGAGTCCGCTGGGGCGCACCGGCGTCGGCCGCCGCCGAGGGGAAGACCATCCCCGCCTGCCGCCTGAACCTGCTGGCGGGCCGGGTGACGCTCTCGATGCTCAACGGCGTCTTGCTGACCCTGGAGGGGCCGGCCGACGTGGAGCTGGTCTCGCCGGACCGGGTCTTCTGCCATCGAGGGCGGCTCCGGGCCCGGGTTCCCGAGGGAGCCAAGGGATTCGTCGTCGCCTCGCCCGCCACCGCCGTGGTCGACCTGGGGACCGAGTTCGGCCTGAACGTGAACGTCGAGCGCGACGGAAAGTCGCGGGTCATGGTCTTCGAAGGAGAGGCCGTGGCCGCCGTCTTCGACGGGACGGGCTCGCCCCAGCGGACCCAGCGCGTCGAGCGGAGCAAGGCCTTCGAGCTCGATCCCCAGACCGGGCACATCGACGCGACCCTCGCCCGATCCGCCGGATACGTCTCGGCCTCGGAGCTGTCCAGCCCCCCCCTGGTTCTCGACCCGTCCTACTCCGAGGCGGTCCTGCGGTCGCGGCCCCGCGGCTACTGGCGGTTCGAGAGCCGGGCCGACAACACGGTCCCCAACGAGATCTCCAGCGGCCCCCCCCTGCGGATTCACGGCCCGATCGAGATCGATCGACCGGCGCACGGCAGCGGCTGCGCCCTGTTCCGGACCGGGGCGCCCGAGCAGTTCCTCTCCACCGACGGGCTCTGGGAGCTGGCCCGCGACCCGGGGCACGCGCTGGAGTTCTGGTTCCTTTCCGACGATATCCGGTATGCCTCGCTCGTCGGTCTGTTTCCGCCCAGCGAGCTGAACGTGCCCGAGGAGCGGCTCCACATCGTCCACAACGTCTTTGTCGAGCTGACCGCGCGGAACCGGATGCACACCCTGTACAAGCCGGCCTCGGTACGGTTCCTGCATCGCTGGCCGCTCGATCCCCGGGTGGGCAACAACATCGTCTCCGAGGCGATCTTCACGCCCAGGCGCTGGCACCACGTCGTCGCGCAGAAGAACGGCGACCGGATGGAACTGTATTTCGATGGCGTGCCCGACCCGTCGATGCCCCTGATCCCCGATCACGAGTCCGTCCCGTGCCACCTCGTCGTGGGCCGTCGGACGATCGAGCCGCGCGACCGGTCGGACATCCGCCCCTTTGTCGGCCGGATCGACGAACTGGCCATCTACGAACATCCGCTCAACCCCGATGAGGTCGGCCGACATTATCGCCTGGCCGCCCCCCGAGGTTTGTAGGGTCCGTCGTCCCGTCGGTGCGGATCGGGCCGAGATTGGCTTCGTTCCGCCCGCGTTTCCCCCAGGTCTATTTTTAATTTATTCGAGGAGGTATCTCCATGCGACGTCGCGGTTTCACTCTGATCGAGCTCCTGGTCGTCATCGCCATCATCGCCGTGTTGATCGCGCTGCTCTTGCCGGCGGTGCAGGCCGCCCGCGAGGCCGCCCGACGCGCGCAGTGCACCAACAACCTGAAGCAGATCGGCCTGGCGCTGCACAACTACCATTCCACGTTCGACTCGTTCCCGCTCGGGGCGTCGAAGAACCTTTCGGGGCCGGGCCTGACCACCTACGACGACTGGACCGCCTGGAGCGCCCAGGCGCAGCTCCTGGGACAGATGGAATCGCGGGCGATCTACAACGCGATCAATTTCAACTTCGGCCCCAACCCGTACGCCCCTTTCGCCAACATCAACACCACGGCGCGCGAGGCGGTGATCAACTCATTCATCTGCCCGAGCGACCCTTACGGCGTCTCCAGCGGTACGAACAACTACTTCGCCAGTATCGGCACCACCCCGGGTAACGGCGTCAGCGGGACGGCGGGCAAGGCGTCGACGGGCCTGTTCGCCTTTTACTACGCTTACGGAGTCCGCGACTGCACCGACGGCAGCTCGAACACCGTCGCCTACGCCGAGGGGCGGCTGGGGACCGCGGCCAACGGCCCCGAGCCGATCACCAACGCCTATCCCGGCAACACCATCATCATCGAGCAGAAGGCCCAGACCCCCGGCTCGCTCCTCGACGCCTTCCAGAACACCGCGGCGGTCCTGGCCGACCTCCAGAACTGCTCGAGCAACTTCACGCCGACCTCGGGCGACATCTGTAGCCGCCGTGGATATCGATGGGGCATGGGGACCATGGGCAACTCGATCTACAACCACCTCCAGACTCCCAACGACCCGCTCTACCGCGGCAACGGCTGTCGGATCGACTCGGGTTGCGTCAGCCACTGCGGACCCGACGACAGCGTCACCGTCCCGGCCAGCAGGCGCACACCCCGGCGGCGCCAACGTCGCCATGGGCGACGGTAGCGTCCGGTTCATCAAGAGCACCATCGATCGGTTTACCTGGTGGCGGCTCGGCACTCGCGGCGGCGGTGAAGTCGTCAGCGCCGACGCCTATTGATCGATCTCGATCCAATCCAGGTTTCCCAGGATCTGGACCGCGCCGGCCGACCCACCATGGGGCCCGGCGCGGTCCGGCACGGCCGGTCATCGACCGGGCGGGGCCTGCTGCTGCTTCATCCGCTCCAGGTTGTGCTTGTTCTGCGCCTCCAGCTCGTCGAGCCCGGCGGCGGGGGCCTGCGCCCCGTCGGAGCGGCGGCTCCGCCGCAACCGGCAACCGGCGAGACGAAACCCGCCAGCACGACCGGAATCCATCGGTTTGACCAGAAATCGCGAAACGTTTTCATATCATGATCTCACTCATTGCAATACCGGTAACACCAAGAAGTTTGGGCCGGATCATGAAGAAGTTTACCAAGGATATGAGATAATCCAAGGATCTACCATAAAAATTTTCCTCCTCAGGGTCTCGCGCGATGTCCGGGGTGTCCCGCGCCTCTTTTTTTTGATCGTGGAGCCAGCGCGGAATCAAAACGGCGGGTGTACCCGCGGGGGTCGCGGAGCGTGATCGCGGTCGCGCGAGATGCTAACCGGCGAGGGGTCGCCGGTTTGCCATCGTCTTTTTTATGGGATTTCCGGTGACGATCGCACGAAGGCGCGCGATTCGCGTATAGTATTATGGGCCAAGGTCGCGATTCGCGTCGCAACGGATCGCGAGCCCGACTCGACCCGTCGGTCGAGGTCCCTTGCTCGGATCGTTCAAGAATCACCGGATCGATACGGACGATCCGTATCGACGTTGGAGAGCTCCCCCATGGCGCAGGGTGTCGAGCCGAGAGCCGATGTGTCGACCGTTCCCTTTCCGGCAGGCGATCCTTCCGCGGACCCGAACCGGGAACAGGCAGGTGAAGTCCGCACCACCACGGCCGATCTCCCGCCGCGGCATCCGATCCAGACGTACGTGATCACCGCCGTCCTGGCGCTGGGGTTCGGCGCGGCCGGGGCCTATGGCGAGCGCCATCTCCTCGAGCCAACGCCACCGGCCGCGGCCGAGGCGGACGCCGAGGCTCCCGAGGCTCCCGAGGCTCCCGCGGCGTCCACGGCCACGTCCGCCTCCACGTCGCCGGTCGCCTCGGAGTCCGCCGATCACCGTCAAGAGGACACGCTGGCCCAGTCCACACGGCATGACCTCGATCAGCGGATCTCCAGGCTATCCGAACAGGTGGACAACGTGAACCACCGGCTCGAGACCTGGCCCAAACCCGAGCCGGCCCCCGACCTGTCGAGCCTTCAGGTCCGGGTCGCCGAGATCGGCAAGACGGTTGGTGAGGTCCCGGCGCTGCAAGAGACGGTCAAGCGGCTGAGCGACCGTCTGGAAGAGCTTGGCCACTCGGTCCACGCGCTGGGCGATCAGTTCCACAACACCCTGGACCGCCACGGGATCAGGCCCAAGCTGCCGGCCGCTGGTGGAAGCGACTCCGCGGACCCGGGACGTTCTCAGCGCGACCGTCACGCCCATGCGCTCGCCCCGCCGTCGGCCCTCGGCAGGACGGCGTTCGAGGAAGCTATCGAACAAGGGGCCAATCTCTTCCACCTCCACAAGTTCCAGGAGGCTTTCGAGCTCTTCACCAAGATGGAGCAGACCAACCCCGACGACGCGCGGGTCTGGTACTACGCGGCCCTGAGCCACGGCATGGCCGTCCACCAGTGGACCGCCGACGGGACCGGCCGGCTGGTCGAGAAGGGAATCGAGCGCGAGCGCGCGGGCACCCCCTCCCGATCGGTCATCGACCAGACCTTCAAGGGTCTCACCTCCGACACCGGCAAGGACTGGCTGGCCGCCTATCGCAAACGAGTCGATATGCGTTGATCTGATCCAGACCTGGTCGGGAATCAGCGATCGGACACGGACCGGTCGAGCTCGCGCCGTTGTGGTCTTCAGGCCGCTCGTTGATTAGTCTGAAGTGACGGCGCCGATCACACGCAGGTTCGCCGCGCCGGGGCATACGGCCCTCGTTTCACTTCAGATCAAGATCAAGAGGCTTCGATGGCAGCGACCTTGACCGTCCGCGACGAGACACCGGCCGGCGGTGTCTCGAATGAGTGGTCGCTCGAGTTCCTGAGCGACACGATCACCGTGCGCGACCTGATTCGCGAGCGGGTCTACCAGGAAGTGCAAGACCATAACCTCCGCCAGCAGGCGTCCGTCCCCTACCGGGGACTGGTCCAGCCCGAGGGTTACGAACAGGCGCTGAACGGGCCGAAAAGCGGCGGCAAGACCCGGCCGATCGACTGGAAGAAACAGTACGAGGCGCGGTCGAGGCGTTCGAGGCGAACCAGGTGCTCATCCTGATTGACGACCGACAGGCCGAGTCGCTCGATCAGGAGTTCACGATCGGAACCGGCACGAGTGTCACGTTCCTGAAACTCACCCTGCTGGTCGGGGGGTGAGAATGGCCGAGATCAAATCTCGCGACGTGGTCGTTCAAGCCCACGATCGCGATTTGACAAAGGCTCTTGAATCGATCGAAGAATTTCGAGCCGAGGTGATCCGCTGGACGGACCGCTGGAGCCTTGCGGCGAGCGAATTGAAAGCCGCCAAGTTCGAGGCTGGCGAGGCGATTCTGAAGGCGGATCCGGAGTTTCAGATCGCCGTCATCCTGGCCGCCGTGTCGCTCTGGGCCCACGATCGTTTGAGCTACAACGGTGCCATCGACGCTCGGCTTGTTGCCGATCTGTGCGCACAGCTCTTCAAGCGAACGCTGCCGTACAGGGATGGCGACCTGATTGCGATCGGCGCCTGGATCGATGTGCTTACGGCTCGCTACAAAAGCATCAACCTGCCGGCACTGGCCGCGATCGAGCGACACGCTGAGGACCAGGAACTGCCGAAGGAGTGCATCAAACACCTGGAGAAGGCCCGGCAGCGGCTTCGGTTCGGCAAGGCCTCGCGCGTCGATCTTCAACTGGCTGGCCGGATCGATCGACTCATCGGCTCGGAGGCTGACGTTCATCTCGACCCGGGCGAGGCCTGGTCCGACGCCGCCCTGGCCGCCCTGAGCGCCCTGGAGGAATCGCGGCGACGGGCCTGGTCCGCGCTCCTCGCGTCGTGCCAGAGGGCGGGGGGCGGCAAACTCTCGGCCAAATGGCAGAAGGACGTCAAGCCGTTGCTCGAGAACGTCGGCCGCGACGACTTCAAGGCCCGGATTCTCCACTGGTTTCCACTGGTGGACCGACCGAGGACAGACCCGAAGCCGCGTCAGAATCCGTGGGAGCCACCGTACGACGACCTGATCGAAGCCCATCATGTCGACCTGCTCAAAGCTCTTGCCTGGTGCGCCGGGTTTGAAGCCGACCGCGACCTGGCCCGAGCGCTGGCGGCGCTCGCTCTGAGCGCCTACCGCAAGGTGCCGGGCAAGGGGCCGCGCCTGATTATCCTGGGCCACGCCGCCGTCGCCGCGCTCGGGATGATGCCGGGAATGGATGCCGTCGGGCAACTGGCGCTGTTGAAGCTGAAAGTCAAGTTCATCCCCGCGCAGAAGGAAGTCGAGAAGGCACTCACCGCCGCCGCGAAACGCGAGGGTCTGCCCCGCGACGAGATCGATGAGCTGGCTGTGCCCGCCTACGGCATGGAGGAGGTCGGCCGCCGTCGCGAGATCCTCGGCGATCATGTCGCCGAGCTGGTCGTCGAGGGGCAAGACGCCGCGCTCCGCTGGAGCAAGGCCGCCGAAGGCAAGCCGCTCAAGTCGGCTCCCGCCGCGCTCAAGAAGACCCACGCCGACGACGTGAAGGAACTGCAAGGGGCGGTCAAGGACATCGGCAAGATGCTCACCGCTCAGCGCGAGCGGATCGACAGCCTCTTCCTGGCGCGGAAGCGCTGGCCGTTCGACCTCTGGCGCGAGCGATACCTCGATCACCCGCTCGTCGGCACGATCGCCCGCCGCTTGATCTGGCACTTCGAGACCGACGGCCAGACTGCCGCCGCTGTCGATGGCTTCTGGCTCGACGGGCGGCTTGTCGGGGTGGACGACCGGCCGATCGAAGGGCTGGGCGCGGCGACGACGGTCGCGCTCTGGCACCCGATCGGCCGATCGATCGACGAGGTGACCGCATGGCGCGACTGGCTCGACCGCCACCAGGTGCGCCAGCCGTTCAAGCAGGCGCACCGCGAGGTTTATGTGTTGACCGACGCCGAGCGGGCCACGCGCGTCTACTCGAACCGGTTCGCCGCGCACGTTGTGCGCCAGCACCAGTACCACGCCCTCTGCGCCGCCCGAGGCTGGCGGAACAAGCTCCGAATGATGGTCGATGACACCTATCCGCCCACGAGCCAGGATCTGCCCGAGTGGGGCCTGCGCGCCGAGTTCTGGGTCGAGGGGATTGGCGACAACTACGGTCAGGACACGACCGAATCGGGCTCCTACCTCTATCTGAGCACCGACCAGGTCCGGTTCTACGAGATCGGCGCCGTGCAGCGACACGCTCATGCCGGCGGCGGAGGATATGCTCCGGGCTGGAACGGGGCGGATGCCGAGCCAGTCCCCCTCGATCGCGTGCCGCCCCTGGTCCTCTCGGAAATCTTGCGGGATGTTGACCTGTTCGTCGGCGTGGCGAGCGTGGGCAACGATCCGACCTGGGCCGACGGCGGTCCCGACGGACGCCATGTCGACTACTGGAACCGATATAGCTTCGGCCAGCTCACCGCCAACGGTCAGACCCGCAAGGCGGTGCTCGAGCGGCTGATCCCGCGGCTCAAGATCGCCTCGCGGTGCTCCTTCAACGACAAGTTCCTGATCGTCCGCGGCGACCTGCGGACCTACAAGATCCACCTGGGGAGCGGCAACATCCTCATGGAGCCGAACGACCAGTACCTCTGTATCGTCGCCAGGCAAGGGGCCAGTGCATCGGGAGCGGGCGAGGTTTTCCTGCCCTTCGAGGGCGATAACACTCTCTCGATCATCCTGAGCAAGGCGCTCCTGCTCGCGGACGATACGAAGATCAAGGACCAGACCATCGTCAGCCAGATCAACCGATGATGCGAGGCATCCTTTACCTGGCCGCGCCGTTGCCGTCGCGGGCGAGGCCGGCGGAAGCCGTGCGGCCGGCCTGATACAGGGCCTGCTTCAGGGCGTCGATTCGCTCCGGCGAGCCGACGAAGGTCTGGTCGGGGAAGCGGTAATGCGCGAGGATGCTGGCCAGGATCTGCTCGCCCATGTTGGAGTTCAGCCACATGCCGGCCAGGTACTGGAGCCGCAGGTTGCGGTCGGTGTTGATCTGGGCGCCCCGCGACCATTCCTTCAGCAAGGGCGCCTGCCCGGCGTAGGTGGCGAGCAGGTCGATCCCCTCCTCCGGGTCACCACTCCGTCGGTCGTGCACGTCTCGAACTCCCCGAACCCCACCTCGCGGAGCGACTGCTTCACGAGCTGATGGTCGGGACGGTCCAGCCGCCGTTGCAGCTCGTCGACGTCGATCACCGTCGGCTCGACCTGGCCGAACAGGATGGCGTCGTAGCCGAAGCGCTCGTTCTCGACGCGTCGGAGTCGTAGCTCTCGCGCTCGTTGCTCCACAGGATGCCGTGGGGGAAGACCTGGAAGAAGGTGGCGATCACGCTCTTGGTCGTCTCCAGGTTGCTCTCGTAGAGAGGGATCCAGAGGCACACGCTCCCGCCCGGATTCAGGTGATCGCGGCACATCTGGTAGTATTCCACCGTGTTCAGCGCGGCACAGCCCTTGACCCACGGGTCGATCGGGTCGGAGGTGATGATGTCGAACTTCTCGCGGGTGGTGCGGAGGAAGTGCCGGCCGTCGTCGTAGACCACCTCGACCTGCTTGCCATTGACCGTGTGGGGGTTCTCGCGGGCGATGCCGTCGACCACGTGGTAATTCTCCTCGCCGAACATCGGCGTCACGATGGTCGGCACCAGCGGCTCGATGTCGCAGATGACGATGCGCTTGACGTCGGGGTGCAGGACGAAGGTGCCGGCGGTGACGCCCGCGCCGCAGGCCACGACCAGCACCGACTCGGGCTTCTTGTGCACCAGGGCCGGGATGTGCCCGAGCATGCGCTGCAGCCGCATGTCGGCGGGCTGGGTCGACGCCTGGATCTTGCCGGCGCCGTGGAAGCTCCGCACGCCCTCCCTCGTCATGGTGACGGCGACCGAGACGTTCGTCCCCTCGCCGACGTAGGTGCAGAAGACGTCCGGGTCGCCGGGCCCGTCGGGGACGTCCTTGACGATGCCGGGGGCCGACTGCGCGAGCAAGCTGGCCGTCTGCCGGCCGAACGCCACGACCGCCCAGGGCACCGGCGTCACGCTCCAGGCGAGCCAGCCGGCCACTCCCATCGCGGCCGCCAGCGCCGCCGCGCCGCCCAGGCGCACGCGTTCCGGGCGCTGGCCGGAGCAGGGGCAACAGGGCCACCAGCGCGGCCGCCGCGGCCAGCCCGATCAGCACCCGCTCGGCGCCGGCCGTGCCGATGGCGGGGACCAGCAGCAGGCTGAACACCAGGGCGCCGGCGATGGCGCCGATCGTGTTGGCCGCATAGACCCCTCCGACCAGCCGCCCGGGGTCCTGGCCGCGGCGAGGCGACCGCCGCCAGCGCCAGCGGGAAGCTCGCTCCCCACAGGCACGCCGGCGGCAGGACGGCCCAGAGGCAGCGCACCAGGTCGAGCTGGAAGGTGTACCAGGGGCTCGGCGACAGCCCGGGGACGATCGGCCAGTAAGGGAGCGACTCCGAGATCATGACCGCGGTCCAGGCGATGGCCGCGGTCAGGAGCCACTGGCAGACGCCCAGCGCCACCCGCGCCGACGCGGCCCGCCGCGCCAGCAAGGCCCCGAGGCTGCTGCCGATCCCCAGGCCGATCAGGAACACGGCCAGGATCAACGAGAAGGTGTACACCGTGCCGCCGAGCATCAGCGAGAGCAGGCGGGTCCAGACCACCTCGGCGCCCAGCGCCGACATCCCGGAGAGGGCGATCGCCAGATACACGGCCCAGGCGCCGGCCGCGCGCGCTCGCGGCTCTCCGTTCGTCGCGGGCTCGGCCGGCGCCTCGTACCGGGCCGGGCGCGGCCGCCAGGGCCAGGGCGATCGCGGCCACGGTCACATTGAGGGCGACGGCGACGTAGGTGGCCGTGGCCATGTCGTAAACGCGCAGCAGGTAGAAGCCGGCGAGCAGGCAGCCGAACACGGCCCCGGCGATGTTGCCGCCGTAGAAGAAGCCCAGCCACGACACCCCCTCGGGCTCGGTCTCGACCCAGCGCGCGATCGCCGGCAGCGTCGCGCCCATCAGCAGCGTGGGCGGCAGCAAGCACACCCCGGCCACCGCCCCGCGCAGCAGGATGCCCGGCAGGCCGTGGCCGGCGTAACGCGCGTACACCTGTTCGACATACGGCATGCCGAACAGCACCACGAGCCCGATGGCGCCGATGCCCAGCTCGAGCAGGGCGTAGACCCGCAGCGGGTGCCGCCGGCCCGAGACCAGGCGCGGCAGCAGCAGGCTGCCCAGGCACATGCCGCCCATGAACGTCCCCAGCAGCACGCCGAGGGAAACGGCGGTCGAGCCGATCACCAGTTGCAGGAGCTGGAGCCAGACGACCTCGTAGATCAGGGCCGCGCAGCCGCTGCCGACGAACAGCACGAGCAGCACGGGCAGAAACCGGCGCGTCGCGGCCGGGGCATCAAGCGTCATCGCGCGGTCGTCTCCCCAACAAAAGAGCTGCGAATTCACCCTCGCGCCGCAGCCACCAGCTCGGCGACGGTCTGTTCGAGCAAGGGTCGTCCACCGAACGTCATGCCCAGCGCCTGGAGCTTCTGCGTGACGATCTGGTTGCGGGGCGTCGGGACCGCGCCGTGAATCGTGGCGCGGCTGCCGGACACGGTGCGGGCGATGGTGGCGACCTCGTGCTCGGAGATGTATCGGTCGTAGCAGTTGAACGATTGGCCGGCGATCTTCTCGGCGCAGGCCTCGAGGATCAAGGCCGAGGCGCGGGCGACATCGGCGGCATGCACCTCCTTGCCCCCGCGCCGGCAGGTCACGTCCTCGCCCCGGACGACCGCGGCCACCAGGTCGAACCACTTGCTCTTCGATGCCGGCTGCGCCACGCCGTAAATCCCTGTGGGCCGAGGCGCGGCGATCGGATAGCCCTCGCCCAGGCCGTAGCTATGCACGAACGCCTCGATCGCGGCCTTGTGCGCTCCGTAATGACTCCTGGGCCAGAGCGGATGCGTCTCATCGAGCGGCCGGTCATCGAGGATCACGTCATGCACGGCGCAGGTCGAGATGAACAGGAACCGGCCGACCTTGGCCCGCCGCGCCGCCTCGATCAGGCGGATCGTCCCCACGACGTTCTTCTCGACAAAGGCCGACAGATCGCCCTCGCCACCGATGAAGCCACTCCCCGGCCGGTACAAGGCCGCGTGGATCACCGCGTCGCAGCCCTCGACCAGGTCACGCGCGGCCTGAGGATCGTCAAGGTCGCCGGGCACCCAGTCAATGAGTCCGACACCAGGCTTGAACCCGCTCCGGTCGCTGTTCATCCGATACCAGGCGCGGCACGGATGCCCGCGCCGACCAGCTCGTTGACGATGTATCGGCCGAGGAATCCAGTGGCGCCGGTCACACCGATGCGTAGGCTCATGGGTCTTTTCCCCCCGATGGTTTCGCCCTCATCGATCACCCCTCCGATCGGACGACCGCGACTGGAGAGTCGTCGCCGGTCCCTCCCCACCTCCGCCACCATCGATCCGGTGTAAGCAACCGGATCAGTACGCCGGAGATTGCACTCGCGGCCAGCAAGAGACCGCCGGTGACGAACGTGACGACGAACCCGCCAAGCTCGCTTTCCATCCGGGCGATATCCAAATCCCCTCCGCCCTGCACAGGCCCAGGGCTCGACCGATCCCGACGCCGATCACGCCCGCGATGATCTGGAGGAAAGGAACGAATTGCGTGGCGCCGACGAGGGCCGCGCCGACGATGAGGGAAGCGGCGAACCGGCGTCGGACCGCGCAGGTCCAGCAGCCCAGTGCCAGAAGCACCAGGGATGCCGCCACCAACCCGATTCGTCCATGTTCTCGGGTCATCGACCAGCCAAACAGGAGCGGAACGACCATATTGAGGGCGAACACCATCAACCAGGCGAGGTAGTGGAATCGTCCTCCGCGTTGTTGTGCGCAACCCGCGGATGGCGAGCTCACGACGACCGACAGCGGTGGTTCGTACGGGTTGCGGTCATCCAATCGCCGATCTCCCCCGCCGTCTCGCCTCGTCTCGAAAGTCCCGACTCGGGGTTCGGTGGTCGTCGCCTTGATCCTATTCCAGCGGCCGGACGAGATCACCCCCCTGTTTAAGGCGCGAGCGAAAGTCGTCCAGCGTCGGTCCCAGTGGTTTCAAGGCGCCGGGAAGCCACTGGTCGAGTAATTCGGTGCGCAGGCCGCCCTTGAGGGGCCGGGCGGCGGGCTGGCCGAGGGACTCGGTCGTTCTGGCCTCGATCAGGGAGGCGTCGAGGCCGAAGGCGTTCGCCAGGGCTTGCGCAAACGTGACCCGATCGATCCAGTCGGGGCCGGCGACGTGGACCAGGCCCGAATGTCCCGCTTCCACCAGGCTGACCACCGCGGCGGCGACGTCCGGGCCGTAGCTCGGGTTCGAGATCTGATCTGAAGGGCAGATCAATGGGCGGCCCTCTTTCAGGGTCTTCGCGAGTTGATAGGCGAAGTTCTTTCCCTGGCGCTCGGGGCCGAAGACCCAGGTCGTGCGGACGATCAGGGCCGAGGCGCCCAGGGTGTCGGTGATCGCGGTCTCGGCGTCGAGCTTCGCCTGGCCGTAGACCGAGAGCGGTCGAGGCGGGTCGGTCTCGGCGTAGGGACCGCTCCGGCCGTCGAAGACATAGTCGGTCGAGAAGTAGACGAACCGGGCTCCCGAGTCGGCCGAGGCGCGGGCGAGGTTCAGGGGTTGTTCCAGGTTGGCCGCGCGGCGCGGGCCGGGTCGCGCTCGCAGCCGTCGACCCAGGTGAACCCGGCCGGGTAAAAGACCACGTCGGGTTTTTGCGACCGCAGCCAGGCCGCCGCCTCGTCCTGGTTCGGCCGCGTCGAGCGCGACCAGGCCGGGGAAGGGGACGGTGGCGTAGGTGCCGACCGCCAAGTGACCGCGCTGCGCCAGCTCATGCAGGAGCCAGCCGCCGATCTGCCCCGAACCGCCGATGACCACCACCCGGATTGATGACGGACTGCTGCTCATCCTAGTGGAACCCCTTGCGGCGGACCTTGCTGTAGCGCTGAAGCGCGTCCTCGATGACCGGCAGCGCCTCCTCGGCCGACTGGATCTCGATCGACCTCGACCGACTTGCCTTCGAGCTGCTTGTAGTCCTGAAAGAACCGGCGGAGCATCGACAGGCGGTGCGGCGGCAGCTCGGCCGCTTCGCGGAAGCTGTTGAACTCGGGGTCGCCGACCGCGACGGCCAAAATCTTGTGGTCGCGCTTGCCGCTATCGACCATCGTCATCAGGCCGATCGCCCGCGCTGTCACCAGGGTCAACGGCGCCACCGCCTCCTGGCAGAGCACCAGGACGTCGAGCGGGTCCTCATCCTCGGCGTAGGTCTGGGGAATGAATCCGTAGTTGGCCGGATAGTAGACCGCCGAGTACAGGATCCGGTCGAGCCGGAGCAAGCCCGTGCGCTTGTCCAGCTCGTATTTCACGCTCGATCCCATCGGGATCTCGACCAGGGCGTTGAATTCCTGGGGCAGGTGCTCGCCCGGAGTCACGTCGTGCCAGGGATGCAGCATATGCGGTCTATCGTCCCTTTCCCTCGACCTGTTCGTCCTTTGGATTTCCTTAATAAAGCAATGTCGGGCCACAGGCCAGCCGAACATGATACCAGACGACTCTTTCCGGACCAACGCCAGCCGGCTGATGGGTTGTTTCAGGGAACGCGAGAAAGCTGACGATTCCGAACATTTCGGGGTTCAACGATCGGCGGGCTTGGGCTACCTTGCCGCTGGAACAGGGAAGGCTGGATCGATTGGAGGAGAGCGGAGCTCATGACTTCAGCCGCTGGGCCGCGTCGCGACCGGGCGTTCCAGAGAGGATGGCGGACGTCAAACCCGGGGATGGCCGTTGCTTTGCCGTCAGCCCCGAGCGCGAAAACGCCGCGGTATCATGCCATCGACGCGCTCCGCGGGATGGCGATGTTCCTGGTCGTGAGCCTGCACGCGGCGCTGGGCTATCTCACGCGCGATATCCCGAGCGTGGTCTGGTGTGTCCGCGATGCGCCGAGCTGGCGGGTGTTCGACGGATTCTGCTGGTGGTCGATGGGGGTGTCGAACCCGCTTTATTTCACGATCGCCGGGTTCTTCGCGGTCCATCTGTACGACTGCGCGTGGCCTCCGCGGGTTTGTCGAGAACCGGGCGCGTCGGGTCTTGACGCCGTTCCTGGCCGGGCTGGCGACGGTCGGCCCCTTGAGCCTGGCCGCCTGGTCGTACGGCTGGCTGCTCAGCGGCCGCGCGACGTTCCGGCAGGTCAAGAAGCTCCAGTTCCTCGACCCGGAGATCCACCGCGAGACTCTGGGCCCCGGGCACCTCTGGTTCCTGGAATACCTGCTCGTGATGCTTTTTCTCTACGCCCTGGTCCGGCACGGGAGCGAGCGTCGGAGCCGGGACGGCGGCGCCGGGCGCGGTCCGCTGGTCTGGCTCGACGCGGTGCTCGCGTCGGCGTGGCGGCCGTTCGTGCTGGCGATACCGACGACGCTTCTGCTCTGGATCAGCCGGCAGGAGGCCGGGATCGACGTGGTGCTCGACCGGCACAACTCGTTCCTGCTCGACCCGGTCCGGTTCCTGCACCACGGCAGCTTTTTTCTGGTCGGCACCGCCCTGTACCGGATGCGCCACGACCTGGGGCGGCTGGTCTGGGTCGGGCCGTGGTACCTGGTGCTGTCGATTCCGATTTTCGCAGGGCGGGCAAGCTTGCTGGCGCGCGACTGGAGCAACCCCCTCGAAGGCGCGTCGGCGTGGGGCCTGGCGGCGCTGGGAGGGCTGTTCGGCTGGCTCGCGGTGTTTGGCTTCCTCGGCCTGTTCCTCCGCCTCTTCCAACGATCGCGGCCGTCGATCCGCTACCTGGCGGATAGCTCGTTCTGGATCTACCTCGTTCACATGCCAATCGTCGGGTTTCTCCAGGACGATCTGTTCCAGGTCGATGGCCCGTCGTGGTGGAAGTTCCCGATGGTCTGGACCGTCACCCTGGCGCTTGGGTTTGGATCGTACCAGACGCTCGTCCGCTACTCGTGGGTCGGGACCTGGCTGCACGGCCGCCGGGAGCGGGCGCTTGGCGTCCGGCCGGAAACCTGAGACAATCGTTGAGTATCGCAGACCTGGTCCCGAGAGTGACACAGACGGGCGATCGTCTACCTGTTGAGTGACGATCTCTTAACAGGAACTCTCCTCGACTCTCCCAATCTCTCCGCGAGCGGGAACCTCATTGCGCGGGTCCCGCTCCGCCGTCTCGTGTTGCTGGATCCGATCCAATCCGATTCACCCACCTGAGGTATGCAACGAATCCCATGACGACGACCTTCCTGCTACCCCGTCTGCATTCCCTCCCGATCCTGATCGTCTCCCTCTTGCTGGTCACGCTCCTGAGTTTGAGTCCGTTCGCGACCAGTCCGGCCGAGGCCGACGAGCCGTCGCCAACGCTTTCCGCTCGTCTCACGCCGCTCATCGAGGCGCACAAGGGGAAGGTTGCGGTCGCGGTCAAGGACCTCAAGACGGGCGAGACGTTTTTTTATCACGCCGACGAGCCGATGCCCACGGCCAGTTTGATCAAGTTCCCGGTGATGATCGAGACCTACCGCCAGGCGGCGGCGAAGTCGGTCGACCTGGACACGAAGGTCACGCTCAAGAAGGGGGACAAGGTGCCCGGGTCGGGGATCTTGACCACCCACTTCTCGGACGGGACAAGCTTCCCGCTGGTCGACGCGGTACACCTGATGATCGTCTTCAGCGACAACACGGCGACCAACCTGGTGCTCGACGCCATCGGTATCGGCTCGACCGCCGCGACGATGGAGAGCCTGGGCTATCCCAACACCAAGATCCACTCCAAGGTCTTCCGCCGCGACACCTCGGCCTTCCCCGAGCGGAGCAAGCAGTTCGGCCTGGGGAGCACGACCGCCGCGGAGATGGTTCGGCTCTTCGAGGCCCTCCAGCGCAAGGAACTGGTCAGCCCCGAGGCGAGCGAGGCCATGATCAAGCACCTGCGGCCTGCGACGACAAGGACAAGTTCTCGCGGTTCCTTCCCCCGAACACGAAGGTCGCCTTCAAGACCGGCAGCCTTGACGAGACACGTACGGTCGCCGGCCTGGTCGAATGCCCGCGGGGACCGGTCGCCATCTGTGTGTTGACCAACGACAACGAGGACAAGAGCTGGCGTGCGCCGACAACGCCGGTAACAAGCTATGCGCCGAGATCGCCCGCGCCGTGTATGATCATTTTGGCCCCTCCGACGAAGCCAAGGCCGACGAGAAGGCGCGCTAATTCGCTCGCAACCCCCGGAGTCATCACCCCATGGGATTCCTCGACACCCTGCGGCACGTCCTGAGCGGCTCGCACCCCCTGGCCGACGATGGGTCAGCCCCCCCGGCGCCTGATGCCCACGCTCATCTTCACGCCGATCCCGATGCGATCGACACTCCGGGGGCCGATATCTACGACCGTCACCAGTGGCGGAAGAAGCTCAAGCGCTTGCTCGAAGAGCTTCCGGGCTCGGAGCCCGAGTGGGCCAACCTGATGACCGAGGCCCGCGCCCTGGGTTTCGACCGGGCGTGGGTCCACCACTGCCAGCTCGAGGAGTTCCAGTTCCTGGTCCGCCGCGCGGTCGCCGATCGCCGTGTCACCGAGGCCGAACATCACGCCCTCGACCAGGCGCCAAGCTGCTCGGCCTCTCCGAGCCCGAGGCCGAGCGCATGCTCCACGAGATCGTCGTCGAGGCCGAAGCCTTCTTCGGGCGCCGGTCAAGGAGGAGTGAGCGCAATCGAGTTGCGCCCTTCGGCTCGATCCCGGCGCCGCTGCGGGTACCGAGCTGATCGACCCGAATCCTTAAAAAATAAACCGGAATTCTCCTTGCTACCGTTGCGCGCCGAATTCTAGAATCCAGTCGTATTCATTCACTCAAATCCCGAAACCCCAGGACGGTGACCCGCCTCGCCGCGTTCCGTGGTGCGCGAATCGCTGCCGCATGGGGAGGATCGTTCCCCTATCAAAGTCAACGGGTGCTCAAGTTGAAGGAGGGCAAACATGCGCCGTCGTGGCTTCACACTGATCGAGCTCCTGGTCGTGATCGCGATCATCGCGGTGCTGATCGCCCTGCTCTTGCCCGCCGTGCAAGCCGCGCGAAGCCGCGAGGCGGAGCCAGTGCGTCAACAACCTCAAGCAGCTTGGCCTGGCCATCCAGAATTACGCGTCGAGCGATGGCGCCCTGCCGCCCACGGGCACGTACAGTCCATCAGGGACGCCCCCCATGCCGATCGGCAACTTCGGGCTCAAGACCCGGCTGCTTCCCTACCTGGAACAGGTGGCCATGTGGAACTCGGTGAATGTGACCTACAACGGCGAGGCGCCGCAAGGTCAGAACGATACCGTCTTGACGCTTCAGCTCAATGCGTTTCTCTGCCCTTCAGACGGAAACATCCCGGTCACGACGTGGACCTTCAAGAACGGTGTGACGGGAACGCGTCAGATCGGATATTCGAATTATCCGAATAACATCGGCACCATCGCCCGGAACAATGGCGGCTCGTTCGATGGCCCGGCCTACTACATGGGCGCCCAGCTCGCCCCGGCCATGGCGCAGGGACCAACCCTCACCCTGGCCAGCATCGTCGACGGCACCTCCAACACGGTCATCTTCAGCGAGTGGCTCAAAGGCAAGAACGATACCTCATCCACCACCGGCGCCTGGCAGATCCTGATGGGCAGCAGCGCCTACCCGACGACCAACACCTACGTCCTGCCCTCGGTCTACTCGTCGTCCTGTCAGAGTTCGACAAAGCTTTCCGCCACGAACGAAAACCTCAAGGGCTGCTTCTGGTACAACGACAAGTGCGGCCAGGGGGGAGGATATTCCCATATCTCGACGCCCAACCTGAAGTCCTGCATGTTCAGCAACGATGGTGACGCGCAGCCGGACCACACGATGGTCGGGGCCAGCTCGAATCATCCCGGCGGTGTCAATGTCGGCATGCTCGACGGCTCGGTCAAGTTCATCAAGAACTCGATCAACCCGATGACCTGGTGGGGCATCGCCACCAAGGCCGGCGGCGAGGTGATCGACGCCAGCAGCTATTGATTGACCCGAATTTCGCGGCCAACCCGCCGCTGGACGACCAACGTCATTCCCCCCAATCCCGTCTCGTCCTCGAAAAAGGATCGTTTCGCTCATGCACATCCTCCGATCGATCGCGTGGGGTCTGCGTTTCGCGGCCCTGGCTGGCGCGGGGCTGGCGGCTGCTGCCGCGGCCGTGGCCGTGCCCGCGCCGGCCAGGGCCGCCGACGCGCCCCGGCCCAACGTCCTGCTCATCTGCGTCGATGACCTCAAGCCCGCGCTCGGGTGCTATGGCGACAAGCTTGCGAAGTCGCCCAACATCGACCGGCTCGCGGCCCGCGGTCTAAGGTTCGAGAACGCCTACTGCAACCAGGCGGTCTGCGCCGTCGCGGAACACCTTGCTGCTGGGGAGCCGTTGTACGTCGATCGGCGTCTACAGTCTCGACCGGAACTTCCGCCGGTCGGTCCCCGACGCCATCACCATGACCCAGTATTTCATGAGCCACGGCTGGCGCGCCGAGGTGGTCGGCAAGGTGCTGCATACCGGTCATGGCAATCACGACGATCCCGCGTCGTGGAGCGTGCCGACGCAGCTCGAAAAAGTGGTGGAGTATCTCGACCCCAGGAGCACCGACGGCGGCAAGCTCACCCGCGAGGAGGCGTATTTCGGCAATCAAAAGCTCAATGCGATCAACTCCCTGCCGCGTGGAGCGGCGTGGGAAACGTGTGACGTCGCCGATAGCGCCTACTCCGATGGCCGGATCGCCGACGAGGGCATCCGCCGCCTGCGCGCGGCCAGCGAGGGCAACGGCAACGGCCCGCCCCTGTTCCTGGCCCTCGGGTTCGTCAAGCCCCACTTGCCCCTGACCGCACCCAAGAAATACTGGGACCTGCACGATCCCCGGGCGTTCACCCTCGCCCCCGACCAGCGCGATCCCGAAGGGGCGCCGGGCTACGCCGGGAAACGCGGCGGCGAGATCGTGAACTACGACCCGCTCACCATCGCCAATCTCCGCGACGACCCGACTCAGCGCTCCTTGATCCACGGCTACTACGCCTGCGTCAGCTACATCGACGCCCAGATCGGCCGCGTGCTCGACGAGCTCGACCGGCTCGACCTGGCGAAGCGAACCATCATCGTGCTCTGGGGCGATCACGGCTGGCACCTCGGCGACCACGGCTACTGGACCAAGCACACCAACTACGAGCAGGCCAACCACATCCCTCTGCTCATTGTCGCCCCCGGCGTCACCACGCCCGGCACCTCGACGCGCCAGCTCGCCGAAACGGTTGACGTCTATCCGACCCTGGCCGAGTTGGCCGGGCTCCCCGCGCCGACTGGCCCGCAGCCGATCGACGGTCTGAGCCTGGTCCCCGTTCTGCGCGATTCCTCGCGCACGATTCGCGACCATGCCTACCACAGCTTCCCGCGTGGCGACCGGATCGGCCGGGCCATCCGGACCGATCGCTACCGTCTCGTCGAGTGGAAGGTCCCGGGCGCGCCCGACCGCTCCGCCGACCTCGAGCTCTACGACTACCAGACTGACCCCGGCGAGACGAAGAACCTCGCCGCGCTTCAGCCCGAAGTCGTCGCCCGGTTCGCGCGATCCTCGCCCGTCATCCCGAAGCGGTCCCGCCGGGAGCCAGGCTCCATCCGCAAAAATAACGAACGTGACGCCTGACCGAACACCCAACACAGGCCAAGGCACCAAGCTTCCCGCTCCGGGCCGGACGGTGACTTCTTTGCCTGCGGTTTACCTTCGGACCGCTCAGTCGTCGCACCGTCGGGAGCCGTCATTCCGGCTCGAAGACCGTGGATTGTTCGTAACCCAGGTGTCAACCGCGGTCGCTGTAAGACCCACCCGTGACCTTATCCTCTGGTCTTGCGTGCCGGCTTGGAACCCTCGGACTGGGCTTGGGCCTGCGCCAGCTTCAATTCCGACTTCGCCTTTTCCAGCTCGAGCTGCGCCCTCAGGTGTTCGGTTTCGGCCTTCATCCGCGCCGTCTCGGCCTGCAAGATCAGCGTCTCGATTTGCATCTGCTGGAGCCGGGCCTGATCCTCCTGGGTGCGCACCACGATCACATGAGGCCGCTCGATGTTCGGCGGGTGGAGCAGGATCTCGTCCCCGAACGGGCCGTGTGGATTCAGTTGAGACAGGACCTTGAGACGTTCGAGGGCCGCGTTTTCCTCTTCGATTCCCTGGACGGGGTTCAGTCCAGGATCGCTGGCGGCTGGGTCCGCGGAGGTCGTCGGTTGTGTGGGCCGGAGGATCTTGGCCATGATCGGAGCGCCTTCGACGTGACGGTTTTATCGCGTACCGGCAATCTGAATTCTACGACGGAACGGAAGGCTCGTTCCAGAATCGCGATCGTGGAAGTGGAAGCGGCGAGCAATCTCGCGTCGGCCGACATCCTGCGCGTAGGGCACACGAATGCCGGCCGAGAGGATCGCCAATATCGAGGGATGTTGAGGCGCCCGTTTCCGCGTTTCCGATCTCGGCTGGATGGGCGATGTTCCCCATCGCGGGTCAGGCCGGGACGTTCGCCGTCGCTTGCAGGGTGGGCAGAAGTTCCTCCGGGTCCGGCCGACGGGTGTAGTCGGGATTCACCTCGGCGTAGAGAACCGTGCGGTCCTGCCCGATCACGAACCGCCCTGGCATCGGCAACGTCCAGCTCGAGTCGCCGTTGACGAGTGAGAGATCGTTTTTGAACACGTCCTTGTACAGTTCAATCAGGTAATCGGGCAGCTTGAACCGGAGGCCGAAGCGGGCGGCGACCTCGTTGCCCGGATCGGACAGGATCGGGAAGGTGGCCTTGTTCTCGCGCTGCGACTTGCGGCTGTTGGCGGCGGACTGCGGAGAGATCGCCACGAGGCTCGCCCCGAGGCGCTCGAATTCCGGCAGAGCCGCCTGCAATTCCTGGAGTTCCATGTTGCAGTAGGGACACCAGACCCCCCGATAGAAGCTGACGATGAGTGGGCCTCGCGCCAGCAAGTCCGAGGAAGCGACGTCGTTACCTGCCGGGTCCTTGAGCGCGAAGTTCGGGGCTTGATCGCCCACCTTGAGAACGTGTCTCGTAGCCCCCGACTCGATCAACTCTCGCGTGGCGCGGTGCATCGGCTCGTGGATCCAGGCTGGGGCGTGATAGGGTGGGCCACCGGCCTCGAAATTCGCTCGGAACGCGTCGAGCCTGGCCTGAAGCGGCATAATCAAAACCTCCATGAAAGGGGCTTCAAATCGTGAGTGGACCGTCCACGGGGCGGGCACCTCAGGGAGCCGTTTTCAGGCCCCGGAGGGCGGAGACGACGGCCGAGGGCTCGGCGCGCTTCCGGTAGTCGCCATCGACGAACGCGTAGCGGATCACTCCCTGCCGGTCGATCACGTAAGTCGCCCCGAGAGGTAATTCGTTCGAGGAATCGCCGTTGTACTGGTTCAGGTCGAGTCGCCCCTTCATCTGATCAATCACCACTGTGGGGATCTTGTAGGCCACTCCGAAGGCGTGAGCTGCCTTGTTTCCCTTGTCGCTGAGTACCTCGAAGCCAAGGCCATCCTTCGCGACGGTCGCGGCCGTATGGTCGGGGGTCTGCGGCGAGATGGCGACCAGGCTCGCCCCTTCCGCCTTGATCTCCGGCAGGACCTTCTGAAACCCGTGGAGAGCGATGTTGCAGTACGGGCACCATGCCCCCCGATACCAGGTGACGACGACCGGCCCATGCTCCAGAAGGGAGGAGAGCTTGACCGGCTTCCCCAGGGCGTTCGGCAACTCGAAGTCGGGTGCACGGTCTCCCACCTTCAGCGCCTTCTCAAGCGCGCCCGATTTCTTGACCTGCTCGATTCCTTCCTCGTAGGCCTTCAGTCGCTCCGCCGGGGCCTTCGCTGCCATCTGCTTCTGGAAGGCCTCCAGCTCGTTTCTGACGGGTTCGGCCGTGCTCTTCGCCGACTCCTGGGCCGCCAGTGGTGAGCGTCAGCAAGGCGAGCAAGGCCGCCAGGCCGAAACCGTGCCTCGAAGTCCTGTGGAATTGCGAAGTCATCCATATGGACAATCCTTTTGTGGAAACGAGGTTGCTGGCTCAATAAACCAATCTCACGTCTCACGCGGTTCAGATCTGCGCGACACCCCCGTCGACGAACAACTCGCTCCCCGTGACGAAGCTGGAGTCGCTCGATGCCAGGAAGAGCGCCGCGGTCGCGATCTCTTCGGGTCGTCCCATCGTGCCTCGGGGGATGAGGGCGACGAAGGCATCGATGGCCTCTTTCGGAACACCCTCCAGGATCGGGGTGTCGATGGTGCCCGGACTCAGGACGTTCACGCGGATGTTCCGGGCCTTCAGGTCGACGGTCCATGTCCTCGCGAACGAGCGCACCGCCGCCTTGCTCGCGCTATAGACGCCGAAGCCCGGGAAGCCCATCGAGCCGGCGATCGAGCCGTTCATGATGATCGATCCGCCGTCATTGAACAGCGGCAGGGCTTTCTGCACGGTGAACAGAGTCCCCCGGACATTGACCCCGAAGGTCCGGTCGAATTGCTCCTCCGTCACCTCGCCGATCGGGGCGAACTCCCCGGTCCCCGCGCTGGCGAAGAGGATATCAATCCGGCCCTTCTCTTTCATCACCGTCTCGTACAGGCGGTCGAGGTCGGCGAGGTTGCTGGCGTCGCCCTGCACGCCGGTAACATTGCTGCCGATCGCTTTCACCGCGTCGTCCAACTGCTTCTGGCGGCGGCCGGTGATGAAGACATAGGCTCCTTCCTCGACGAAGAGCTTGGCCGTGGCCAGGGCCATGCCCGAGGTCGCGCCCGTGATCACGGCAACTTTGTCTTTCAGTTTGCCCATGGTTCTTGCTCCGTCTCTTCGGAGCCTCCCTTCCCTTGCTCGAACGCTTTTGATTTTTCTGTACCTTGCGGTACAATGAACTATACGGACCCCAGCAAGGGCCGACCGTCTTTTTTCTGAGGTACGATCGTCATGCCCTCGGGGCGTACGCGGCAGTTCGATGTGAATGAGCGCGCTGGACCGAGCCCTGGAGGTGTTCTGGGCACGCGGGTACGAAGGGGCCACGCTCCCGGAGCTGACCAGGGCGATGGGTATCAACCGGCCCAGCCTCTATGCCGCGTTCGGGAACAAGGAGCAGTTGTTCCGCAAGGCCCTCGACCATTACCAGACGGGACCCCAATCGTTCCTGGCCGAGGCGCTGAAGAAGCCAACCGCTCGGGAAACGGTGGAGGCGATCTTCTCGGGATTCGTCGGGATGCAGCGCGATCAGGTCAAGGCACGCGGGTGCATGATCGTCTCCGGGGCGCTCGTCTGCGGAGAGGAGGCCGAGCCCGTTCGCCGCGAACTGGTTCGATTGCGGCAGGCGGCGGTGACGATGCTCCGCGAGCGGTTCGAGCGGGCCGTGCGAGAGGGCGACCTGCCGCACCGAACGGACTGCCTGACGCTCGCGCGCTACATCGCCACGGTCCTGAACGGCCTGGCGATCCAGGCCGTGAGCGGAGCAACCGCGGAGGAGCTTCGCCAGGTCGCGGCATGGGCGATGCGAGCCTGGCCCGCTTGATCTCCGGTGCGGACTGGCCGCTCGCGTCCAGATCAATACATGAAAAACTATATATAAAATTAATTTTATATAACAATTGTGTCAGGGCGCGACAATATGCACGCGATGCGGTCGGGTCTCGATATTGCCCGCGTCGTCGACGGCGGCGGCGCTGCAGCTCGAGTCCCCCTGAAGAGACGGGCAGGACCGCTTCCCATTCGGCGAAGGTGGGCCGAAGCGGACGAGCGGTCGTGCCGTTGACGACGACTCGCTCGACAACACCCGAGTCCGAGGTCGTTCCGCGCACGATGACCTCGCCCCGACCATTGAGCTCGGTCGAGGTGATGACGGTGGCCGGAGGCAAGTCGTCCACCGGCGTCAACGGCGAGGGGAAGAGCGCGCTCGAGGCATTCACCTCGGGCAATCCCGGCGTGTTCACCAGGGGATTCATGATGAACGGGCCGAGGTTCGTGGGAGGCGCCGCGCCCTTGGCGATCTCAGGGGCACGGACGGGCGCGGTGGCCTTGGGCGGACCGGGGACATCGAAACCGCGCGGGACTTCACCCGTGGAGAACGCCTGCGGGTTCTCCACCTGCGCGATCGTGAGGTGGGAGTAGGCGTGGTGGTCGTAGGCCGGCCGGTAGAGCCCGTATCGCCCGTTGTAGATGTCCATGCCGTCGACCACGACCGACGGCGAGCCGGGCCGGAACGCCCAGAAGTTGTTCCAGAGGCACGTCGTCGCAGAACGAACGGATGCCGTGGGTCGGGACCGACCCCGCGGACTCCTTCGCCCAGGTTGATGCCGTAGAGGTTACTGTGCGCCTCGTTCTCGTCGAACCGGACGAACGGCAGCGTGCGGATGTCGATGGCCGACCGCGGTGCCGTCGGCGAGCCGGATCGGCAGCCGGAGGTCAAACGACTCGGGCGTGTCATCCTCGGCGATCACGTTCAACCCCGGCCTCGGCTGCGTTGACCGGAGTCGCCTCGAACTGTAACCGTAGCGGTCGCATTCCACGGCCACGTTCCGGGTGAACGTGTTGCGGCTGTTTGCCCACCAGAACCCCGCGCCTCCGTTATTGTCGAAGGGGAGGTTCTGCGCGGGGAGCGGGTTGCCGACGAACGCCTGGACGGCCAGGTTTCGGTCGAAGACGTTGTCGACCTCGGTGCCGTCTTCGAGGTAGAACCCATGGCCGACCGATTGATAACCGACGCAGTCGCGGACGACCAGATAATTCGTCGCCGTGGATCGTGATCCAGCGGTTGCCGCTGTCCCAGAACGACGCTCCGATGACCGAGCTGCCGCGCATCGTGTCGCCAGCGAGGTGGAAGTGAAGGCTGTACTTGCCGATAAGCCCTTCCTTGCCCAGGTGGCGGAACTCGGCGTATCGGACTGAGCCCGCCGAGTCGCGATGGTACATCACATGGCCGCGGCCCTTGGTGGTGGCGGGGTCGGCTGACTCGATCACGACGTTCCGGCTCAGGTTGGCGACCTCACCCCGGTAGTTCCCTTCGCCCCGATGGTCTTCATCCAGGGGACGATCGAGAGTGAGAGAAAGCGCGTCGCCGTCGATCGCGCGTGATAAGGCGCTCCTCGGTGAACGCCTTCATCGACTCCTTGCCCCGCCCGGCCCGCAGGGTGGCCCGCTCGCGGCGGACCCGCTGGGTCGCGGTGACGATCACGCGGTCGCCGACTCGCCAGCCCTTGACGGGCTCGGCGAGTGTGACGGTGGACTGGCCCGCGCGGGCCGTCGCGTCCAGCTTCACCCAGCTCCGCCCGATCGGAGCACCGGCCAGGTCGAGTCGGCCCCCGCAGCAGACGATCGCCGGGCAGGTCTCGGGGTCCATGCCCGGCGAGGCTACCAGGCGGATGAGGGCCGAGCGACCGGCCGGGATCGGCCGGGCCTCGGTGCCGACCTCCAGCGCCGGCCGATGGGCGTCGGGTAGGTCTGGGGGAGGTGAGCGTCGCAGTCGAAGCCATTCTCGCTCGCGTCGTCGCCCGCCTGGATCTTGATCAGGCCAACGACGAGCCGGGTGTCGCGGTCCGGGTCGAAGCGGAGCGTGCCGGCCACGTGGATCGACCGGATCGTCTGTTCCGAGGCCGTGTCATACATGACGGTGTGTCCGGCACGTACCTGGACCCTCGCCCCGGCGCCGGGGACTCGCCCGCTTTCCCACGTGGTCGGCTCCGACCAGCGGCCAGACCCCGCCGATCGGGTCAACGTCGCGGTGGCCGTCCCGCGATCATGAGCCGCCTTCGGCTCGTCGCTCCGAATGGTTGCCAATGGGACCAGAATCGAGAGCGCCCAGAATCATCACGGTTCGTGTCATCGTTCCGAAGCTCCTTCGACCGACCGCCGATTTCCTTCGCATTGGCCGCAACGTCGCGGTTCATTGTATTCGTCGCGACGACGTGAAGCGACTCGCCCGTGCCGTCGCCGTCCTCCCTCGGTAAGACCCATCTCTTCTCGGCTCGATCCCCTTCGGGAGCGACGAACCTTTGGGCTGGCGAACGGCGGCCAGCGAGGCCGCCCAGGAGGGCGAACGGAGCACCTATGTCGCGCTGGCACGTCTACCGATCGGGAAAGCGGTTTCGCCTTTCGAAGGAGATTCGGTGCGAAAAACCACTCCCGAATTCCATGTGCAATGGTCTCGACATTCTCGAGACAAGCTCACGGTTCGGAAAGAACGAGCTCTCGGGCCACACTCGGCGTTACTGCAGCGTCTCCGGCAGCGCCTGCGGTCGACCGTCGCGGTCGACGCAGGCGAGGGTGGAATGGCCTTCGGCCAGAAGGACGCCGTCGCGGAAGACTTCGTAGCGGTGGACGATCTTGACGTGCGTGACTCGCTCGACCGTGGTCCGCAAGGTCAGGAGGTCGTCGTAGTAGGCGGGCCGCTTGAACTTGCAGCCGACGTCGACGACCACCAGAAGGTGGCCCGAGTCCTCGATGTCGCGGTACGAGATGCCTCGTTGCCGGAGCAGCTCGGTCCGGCCCATCTCGAAGTAGACGATGTAGTTGGCATGGTGCAACAGCCCCATCCGGTCGGTCTCGGCGTAGCGGACCCGGAAGGTGATCTCGTGGCTGGTCGTCATTGATCACCTGCCTTCCTACTTCGGGACCGGGCCGGCGCGGCGGCCGGCCAGTTGGGGTCACCGAGCCGGCCTTTGAACCGGCGGGGCGTGGGCGTGTCACGACGACCAGGGGCAAGGGGTCATATGGCCATTGCTCGCGGCAGGGCGGCCGGGGATGATAGCCGTCGGTCATCCAGCGGCGAAAGTGCTCGGGAGTGTGCGCGACCTGATGGTCTCGGAGCCATTGCCGGTACCGGATGAGGTGCTGCTCCATCAGGGCCCCGTCGCCCATCCGCACGAACAGGTAGCGGAGCGAGAACTGGTCATGGGCGTCGTCGAGCGTGGCTCCCGATCGCAAAAGCTCGGCGCAGGCCGAGACCAGCCGGTGCGCTCGGCGCCGCGCCAGCAATGGATCAGGAGAGGATATTCGCACGTCTCCAGAACGCGCAGCAGCATCCGCGCCTGGTCGCGCGACATCCATTCGCACGAGGACAGGGCGATATCGATCTGGGTCGCGCCGGCGTCGAGCGTGGCGTTGCGCTCGGCGCGGTACCAGGCCGACTCCGGATGCGAGCCCCGGAGATTGAGCACGGTCTTGATCCCGTGCCGCCGGACGGCCCGCGCCAGGTCGATCGACCGGAGCTGTCCTGAGCGGTAGACCCGGCCCGGCTCGATCGTGGCGAAATTGCCCGTCGCCAGGTTCCAGCCGAGGAACCCGAGCGCGGCGCACACAGCCGCCAGCAATGGCCGGACGACCCACGTGCGCCAGCGGGCGAATCGCGACGATGTCCTGGGTGGCTCGGGATTCATCAGGTCGGGTTCCGATGTTCGTGTTCGAGAAGCTCCGCCGCGGCGAACTCGGCGATCCGGTGGCGGTCGTTCCGGTCGGCCGGGGCGGCGGGGCGGGTCCAGGGGAGGTTGGCAACGGTCCTCCAGGCCAGCGGCCGGTGTAGCCGCGATGGCGGATCAGGTAGGCGGCGTGGACCAGGCTCGATCGGTGATGGCCGCCAACGCAGTGAAAGAAGACCGGTTGCCGCTTCGGGTCGGCCACGAGGTCGGCCGCCTCGGCCATCTGCGCGAGCGTGGCGGTCGAGCCGCGCATCGGCACGATGATCCAGTCAACCCCCGTCTCGCGAACGACGCGATCATGGCCGATGTACTTGGGATCGTCGCGGTTGATCGCCGTCAGGGTGACGACGGTGCGCACCTGTTGACGGTCGATGATCCGCCGCAAGGCCCACGGGCCCGGCCACGCTCCCCGCCAGATCCGCTCCGGCTCGATCTCGGCCAGCCGCTTGACCGACAGCGCGTTGACGCACGCCGAGCCGCCGGCTGCCAGGACCGACGCCGAGCTTCCAACGGCCAGTCGGATCGCCGCGCGACGGCTCAGAGTCCAGCGCATGGGATCGAAAGTCTCATCGGCACCAGGAGAACGGAAAAAAAAGATCGATGACGGGGTGGACCGCCGAGGGAATGGCTTCCCTCCCCTCCGTCTCGCCAGCGTTCACGGAGGGGATTGTAGCGGTATGGGCCGGGGTGGCAAGGTCAGGTCCGGTCTCGCTCTCTGCCCGTTGGCTCACCGCGGCCGGGAGAGGTTTTCGATGATCGACGGCAGTTCGTCGAGGCCGAACTGGCTTCCGCACGGCGCCTTCCTGGAACGCGGCCTTGTTCATGCCGTAGACGACCGAGGTCTCCTCGTCCTGGCCGAGAGTCGTCCCGCCGGCGGCGAGGATCGCGCTTGCAGCCCTCGACGCCGTCGCGGCCCATGCCAGTCATGAGGATGGCGACGGCACCGGCGGCGTAAACCGTCGCCGCCGACTGGAAGAGCATATCGATCGAGGGTCGGTGACCGCTGACGAGCGGGCCGTCGCCGAGAGCGACGCGGACCTGGGGCGGCCGGCCGATCAGGGTCATGTGCCGACCGCCGGGCGCGATCAAGATCCGGTCGGCGACGACCCGATCGCCCTCCTCGGCCTCCTTGACCGCGACCTGGCAGTGGCGGGCCAGCCGATCGGCGAAGACGCCCGTGAACTGCGCCGGCATGTGCTGGACGATCAGCACGGGAGGCATCGGCGGCGCAGATGCCGGCAAGGTCTGGCTGAGTGCCTGAGGACCGCCGGTCGAGATGCCGATGACGATGCACGACGTGGCGGTGGCAGTGGTCGGAAACGAGGCCGAGACCTGGGCGGGCGTTCCGGCCGTCGACCTGGTTTCGGATGCGGGCGAAGCCGCGACGCGACACGGGCGGGTCCGGCTCAGGAACGCGGCGAGGATCTTCTCGACCAGCAGGTCGCGGCTGGCCTTGAGCTCGGCGATCTGATGGTGGACCGGGCTTGGGGAGGAAGTCGACCGCGCCGCAGCTCCAGCGCCGCGAGGGTCACGTCGGCCCCTTGCTGCGTCAGGGCGCTGACCATCACAACCCGGGCCGGGGCATGGGCGTCGAGAAGGGCCGGCAGCGCCTCCAGGCCGGACATGCCCGGCATCTCGACGTCGAGGGTGATGACGTCGGGCTTCAGTCGACCGGCGAGCTCGACGGCCTCGACGCCGTCGCGGGCGGTGCCGACGACCTCGATCTCGGGCGCGGTGCGGAGCATGTCCGAGAGCAGCTTCCGCATCAGGGCCGAGTCGTCGACGATCAGGACCCGGACTCTTTCTTGTTGAAATAGTTTCATATCATGACTCATCGCGACGTGGGAGATGGGGGCCGTCGGCTCCGTTGTCGCCTTGTGGGCTGGCCGTCCTGGTGGTCCTCCCGATCTTCTCCAGCAGGCCGGCGATCCGGCTCGCGATCGAACGGTTTGACGATGAAGTCGATGGCGCCGTCGCGGATCGATTCCATGAGGGTCTGTTTCTGGTCGAGCGCCGTGATCATGACGACCCGGGCGTCGGGATCGACGGCCCGGATGGCGCGGAGAGCGTCGAGCCCCCCCATCTCGGGCATGACGACGTCCATGGTGACCAGGTCGGGGCGAAGGCTCTGATACAGGGCGACCGCCTCGGCGCCGTTGACGGCCTCGCCCGCCACTTCCCAGCCGGCCTCGACGGCGACGTCGCGGATCATCTTCCGCATGAGCAGGGCGTCGTCGACAACCAGGAGGCGTTTCATGACCTCACCCATGGGAATTTTTTCGCCAGCATTCCATGATACCGTGGCCGGGATTCAGATCTCGTAGTCGGCGCCGCCGGGAACCCGGATTGAGACGATGCCCGTGGCCGTGTCGAGGGTCAATCGACGGCCGTGCCGCCGCCGACGTCGCGGGCCAGGACGGGGATGCCCAGGGCGCCGAGGATCTGCTCGACGGCGTCGCGGTTCATCTGGCCGATGTCGAGCGCCGGGGCCGACTGGAACATGCTGGCCCCGCCGACGATCTTGGCGGTGAGCCGCCCGCTGCCTTTGCGGCCGCGAAGCCGGTCAAGGTCGTCGATCATGCCCGGGATCGCGGTGTCGGCGTACTTGCCGGGGTGCTCGCTCGCTCCCGAACCCGAACCCGAACTCGATCCCCGCGATTCGGGCAGGACGATGTGCGCCACGCCGCCGAGCCGTGCCAAACGGTCGTGGAGCACGACCCCGGCGCACGAGCCGAGCAGGGTGCGGATCTGGATCGGCGCCGCGGCGACGGCCCATTGGCCCATCGATACCATCACGATTTCCACGGCCTCGGGCCGTCTGGGTATCGACACGACAGGGCCTCACAGGATCTCGTGTTGTGACAGGGCCGCGGCCAGCGCCGCGAGCGATGCGCCGCTCGGCACGAGCAGGAGCGACCAGTCCAGCTCCATTCCCTGTTCCGACGTGAACCGGGTCTGGACCAGCAGGAGCCGGTCGAGCTCGATGGCCTGGTCCATCAGGGCGAACTCGAGCAGGCTCCCCGCGAACTCGTGGCGGAACGATCGGCGGCGACGGACCAGGGGAGCCGGGCCGTCGGAATCCGTCACGCAGCGCGGGCAGATGAGCCGCCAGCGAGTTCAGATAGGCACAGCCGACGATGTTGGCCGTCTCCATCGCCGCCGACTGTTCGAGCTCGCCCCAGGCCGTCGCCGTCCCGAGCGGCTGCCGCAGCAGAAGGTCGGCCAGAGCCAGGCCCGATCGGTCCTCGAAAACCAGGAGGAGATGCCCCGTGAGCCGGCCGCTCAGCTCCATCGCGCAGGCGGCGACCAGTCGGTCCGCCGGGCCGAGCAACTCGGCCGCCTCGTCAAGCTCGACCTCATCCACCGCGCTGACCGTCAACCGGACGGGCTGGCCCAGCCACTTCGAGAGCGCCTGCGACGCCTCCTCGGCGCCGCGCTCCAGGATGGCCGTGAGCACAGCGTTCTGGGCCGCGTCGAGAAGGGGTTCCACGCGTTGAATGTTCCCCGGCATGAGGTCCGTGATTTCGATGACGTTTTCCCGGTACGTCCGACTTCCGTCGAACCAAGACAGACGGTTCAGCCGACGAGCCGGCCGGGTCGAGCGCCACCCGGTCGATCAGGGCGTCGATGTCGAGGATCAGGGAGACCCGGCCGTCACCCAGGATGCTGGCGCCCGAGAGGCCCGGGACGGGGCGGAAGTTTTTCTCGAGCGACTTGAGGACGGCCTCCTGCATCCCGAGCAGCTCGTCGACGATCAGGCCGAGCGTGGCCTCGCCGTTGGAGACGACGACCACGGTTTGCCGGCCGTCAACGCTCGTCGGGCGCGGATCGGGACCAGGGTTGCGGTGACCACCCTGGCCGCAATCGCGGAGAAGCTGATCGAGCGCGACCAGCGAGATGATCCGGTCGCGGATCTCGATCGTGCTGTGGCCGTGGACATGGTAGACCTGGCCGGGGCCGACCTCGACGATCTCGTCGAGGTGATCGAGCGGGATCGCGTACGACTCGGCGCCGACCCGGGCCAGCAGGACCGACATGATCGCCAGGGTCAAGGGGAGCCGGATGGTGAAGGTCGTTCCCTGTGCCCGGCTCGGACGCGCACGTCGACGGTGCCGTTGAGGCCCTCGATCCGGCTCTTGACGATGTCCATGCCGACGCCGCGTCCGGAGATGTCGGTGACCGTCTCGGCCGTGCTCAGGCCGGGGTGCCAGATGAACTGGATGAGCTGCCGCTCGGTGAGCAGTCGCGACTCGGCCTCGCCGATCAGGCCGTGGTCGACCGCCTTGCGGCGGACCCGCTCGCAGTCGATCCCGCGGCCGTCGTCGGTCACGGTGATGACGACGCTGTTGCCCCGGTGCGAGGCCGTCAGGGTGACCGAGCCCGACCGGGGCTTGCCGGCCGCCTCGCGCTGATCGGGGGTCTCCAGGCCGTGGTCGACGGAGTTTCGCACCAGGTGGATCAAGCGGGTCGCCCAGCTCGTCGATCATCCGCTTGTCGAGCTCGGTCTTCTCGCCCTCGATCCGGAGCGCGACCTCCTTGCTCGACGACAGACGCAGGTCGCGGATCACGCGGTGGAAGCGCTCGAACAGGGGGCCGATCGGCACCATCCGGGTTTCCAGCACGGTGCGCTGGATGCCGTCGGAGACCCGCGAAAGCTGATGGATCGCCTCGGCCATCGCGCCGAGACGCTCGCGCCCCTGGCGGATCAGGTCGAGCTCGTCCTGGATCGCCCGGAAGTTCTCGCGGAGCCGGCGGAACTGGGTGGACCATCGTTCGATCGAGCCCGAGCCATTGCCGTTGGTACTGGCGTGGCCCGGCCGTTCCCGGCCGTCGATCCCGAGCCCGTCGAACCCGCTGGCGATGCTGTCGAGCCGGTCGAGGGTGTCGGCGGCCAGGGGCTGGGCGTTCGACGATCGGAACAGCTCTTCGAGTCCTCGCGCGATCTCGAAGAAGCGCGACTTGTTGATCACGAGCTCGCCGGCCAGGTTCATCAACTGGTCGAGCCGGTCGACATCGACCCGGACCGTCTCGGTGACCCGGGGCCGCTTGGGCTCGGGACCGGCCTTTTCTTGCTCCTTTTCCTTTTCGGTTGGCGGCTTTCGTCCGGAGGCCGGTGCGGGGGCAGATTCGGCGACGGCTTCGGCGACTGGAATCGGGGTCCGGGCGTCGAACCTGGGCCGGACTCGAACCGGATCTCGGTCACGCCGTCGACGTCGGCCACGGAGTGCAGCTCGCCGAGGTCGCAATCGGTCAGGAGCCAGACGCGGAACTCGGGTAGCGACGCCAGCGTCTTCGAGATGCTCGACGGGGGGTTCGGTCGCGAGCATCGCGCCCCTTGGCGGCGAGCCGGTTGAGGACCAGCTTGGCCTTCATGTCCGGCCAGGGGAGGTTTGGCTCGAAGACCAGGGTCAGGCAGACCGCCTCCGTCTGTCCCGAGACCGACAGGGGCTTCGGCGGCACGGGAGGCGTCGCGGCCGGCGATACGGGTTCGGGCTGGGGTTTGGGATCGACCCGATGGGCGACGACGGGGGCCGTGGGAATCGTCGGAGGCGGAGTTGCTTGCCTGAGGTAATCGAGGACCAGCCCCGTGAGCCCCGTGAGGTCGACGTCGCTCGTGGCCCTGCGCGCGGAGGTCGCGGTGATAGTCGCGGAGGCCGTCGAGGCAGCGGAAGCAGAGGTCGAGAAACGGCCGGTCCAGGGTCCTCTGACGGCTCCGGAGCTGGTCGAAGAAGGTTTCCAGGTGGTGGGTCAGCTCCTTGACCTGGTCGAAGCCCATCATGGTCGACGACCCCTTGATGGTGTGGACCAGCCGGAACGCCTCGCGCAGCGCCTTGTCGTCGTCGGGCGTCTGCTCGAGGCGGAGCAGCGTCTCGTTCAGCGCGGCGATCTGCTCGTCGGCCTCGTCGAGGTAGTAGGGCAACATGCTCGACAGGTCGAATCCGGACATCGGCGCGATCCCCCTCGTCTCACCTCAGGCCGGTTTCTGGTAGAGCCACGTCTTGCGCTTGTTCAACGATCCGAGCAGGTTATACACCCCCTCCGTGGGGCCGACCACCAGGTAACCCCCCGGCGCGAGGGCGTTCAGGAGGTGCCGGACAACGCGTCTGCTTCGATTCAGCGTCGAAGTAGATCAGCACATTCTTGAGAAAGATGCAGTCGAACGGCTCCTCGGCGGTCGCCAGGGGCTGGAGCAGGTTGTGGCATTTCCAGGTGGCCAGCGCCCGGACCTCGGCCTTGAGGGTCCATCGGCCCCGGACGGGGTCGTGATCGAAGTGGAGGGCTCGATCGGCGGGATCGACCAGGCGGAGGGCCCGCGCGTCGTACGAGCCGGTCCGCGCCGCGTTGAGCGCCGCGGTGCTGATGTCGGTCCCCAGGAGATTGAGCTTCCATCCGACAAGGAGGGCCTTGTGGGCCATGAGCTTCAGCGCGATCGAGTACAGCTCCTCGCCTGTGGCCGCGGCGGCCGACCAGATCCGCAGGGACTTCCGCCTCGGCTGAAGGAAGCTGCGCCCCTGCTGGCCGATCGTCGGGCAGGAACTCGTCGCCGAGCCAGGTGAAGTGGTGGGGGTCGCGGAAGAAGTAAGTCTCGTTGGTCGTGATCTCGTCGAGGAACCGGGGCATCTCGCCAGGGCCGGCGCTGGAGGTCAGGAACGTGAAATAGGCCGCGAAGGTGTCGATGCCCGTGGCCCGGAGCCGGCGCCTGAGCCGGTTCGTGACCATCACCCGCTTGGTGGCGGGAATCTGGATGCCGGCGACCCGGTAGATCAGGGCGCGGAACCGGTTGAACTCGTCCTCGGTCAGCTCGACGCCGAGCATGGTGCGTCCCATCTCAGACCTTGAACCCGGAGATCACCGCCTTGAGCGCCGAAGCCTGGGCGCCGAGCTCCTCGGCGCTGGCGGAGAGCTCCTCGGAGCTCGAGGCGTTGGTCTCGGTGATCGACGAGACGTTCTGGATCGCCTTGCCGACCTCGGCGGCCGACTCGGACTGTTCCTGGGTGGCCTGCGCGATCTTGGCGATGCTGGCGGCGGTCTCCTCGACCCCGTGGACGATTGTCTTGAGCGACTGGCCCGCGGCCTGCGAGAGCTGGGCGCCGTCGGCGACCCGGTGGGTCGATTCCTTGATCAGGGAGGTGATCTCCTTGGCCGCGGCGCGGGAGCGTTCGGCGAGCTTGCGGACCTCGTCGGCGACCACGGCGAACCCCAGGCCGTGCTCGCCGGCTCGCGCCGCCTCGATCGCGGCGTTCAGGGCCAGGAGGTTGGTCTGGCTGGCGATCTCGCTGATCACCTGGATGATATCGCTGACCTGCTCGCTCGACTTGCGGATCAGGACCATCGCCTCGATCGCCTGATCGACCGACTCGCCGCCTTGCTTGGCCAGTTGCGAGGTCCGGTCGGCGAGCTCGCGGGCCGCGCCGGCGTTTCGGTTGATCTCGAGGATCGCGTGGCTGAGGTGATCGACCGAAGCCGACATCTCCTCGACCGTGGCCGCCTGGTTCTGCGACGAGTCGCTCAGGTAGCTGGCGCTCTCGGCGACGACCCGCGAGCCTTCGGCGAACTGGTTGGCCGACTCGATGACCTGGCCGATGACGTGCTTCAGGTCGGCCATCATCTTGCCCAGGGCGTCGCCCAGGCGGCCCATGTCGTCCTCGCCGCGGACCTCGACGTCCACCGTCAGGTTTCCCTGAGCGGCGGCCTGCGCCACCTTCATGAGCAGGTTGACCTTGGTCTCCAGGTCCCGCTTCGACCGTTCCAGGAGCGTCTCCTGGTACGCCCGCTCGAGCGCCGAGGAGACCAGCCGGCCCACACTCCGCAGCGTCTCCAGGCGGTGCTCCGACGGTACGATCTTCTGGTCGGACGAGAAGTCCAGGACGCCGACGATCGCGCCGTCGCGGAGGATCGGGATGCCCGCCGCCGATTTCAGGCCGAGCCGCGCGGCCAGGCTGGCGCGGGGATGGCCCTTCAGCTCGGACGGATCGGTGATGACGACCAGGTCGCGCGCCCGCCAGACCATGCCCGGAATGCCTTCGCCCTCGCGGAACCGCGACTCGGCGGCCATCCGGCGAAACTCCTCGCCCACGGTCCCCGACTCCTGCACGAGCCGCATCACCCGCTCCTTCGGGTCGAGCTCCCAGTACGTCCCGTAGCACCACCCGAACGCTTCACGAATCGCTCCCAGGGCCACGTCGACGACCTCGCGCTCCGACTTGGCCCGGCCCATCTCGGTGAGAAGCTGGTTCACGGCGGTCGTGTCCGCCGCCAGCTCGGCCTCGCGGGCCTCGGTCAGGATCTTCTCGGTCACGATGTCCCAGGTCAGCATCGGACCGAGGTACTCGCCGTTGTGATCGACGATCGCGCTGACGAGCAGGTCGGCGTGCTCGGGGCCGACCCGGATCAGGGCCCGATGTGGCAGGTTCCTGGGATTGGCCAGAAGCTGCTGCTGGTGCGCGGGGTTCTTGTGGAAGATGTCGATCGACTGCCCCACCATTTCTTCGGCCTTGCAGGGCAGATACGCCTCGATCCGCTTGAGCAGACGCTCCGATGCCGGGTTCAAGTACCGGATCTTGAGGCTCCGGTCGGCGAAGATCATGCTCGTCGGCGAATTCTCGATCATCCGCGAGACGCGAACCAGTTCTTCCTGCCGGCTCAGCTTGGCGATCTTGTCGGAGGCGAGCTTGCCGACGACCCGCAGGGCGTCGAGCCGGGTGGGCGTGATCTCGAGGGCCTCCGAGGCGAAGAAGTCGAGCGTGCCGATCACCTGGCCGTCGCGCAGGAGCGGAAGGGCGATGCCCGACCGGATGCCGCCCCGGCGCGCCACCGGCGCCCGGCAGCAATCCGCCAGCTCGCCCAGGTCCTGAACGTGGACCAGGTCCCGGCGCTGCCACGAACGGCCATTGAGTCCCTCGCCCTCGCGGAATCGCGCCGATCGGGTGATCCGGTGGAACTCGGCGTCCACCTCGCCCGACTCCTGCGCAAAGGTGAGCACCTGTTGCTCCGGGTCGATCGTCCAGTACGAGCCGTAGATCCAGCCAAACTGTCGGCGGATCACCTCGAGCGTCGAGTGGACGATCGCGGTGACGGTTTCGGCCCGGATGACCGCCTCAATGGTCTCGATCAGGGCCCGGGTGGTCGAGTTCGCCTCCGTATCGGAATCGGAATCGATCTCGGCAACGGCGCCGAGCGGGCCGTTGCTCTTGGTGCGGATATCAACCGCCGACGACGCGGAGGGCGTTTCCTCGACGGCCGGGGTGCTGCTCTCTCGCCGCCCCGGCTTGCCGGAAGTGGGACGCTTGACGCCGGGGAGGAGCCGTTGCCGACGGGCCCGATCGGGTCGCGGGCCGTTGCCTGAGCTGAGGGGTTTCACGGGATCACGCAACGCTTTCTGATTCCGCGGGACGCTCGGAGTGGTTCAGATGGTTGAGGACGCGGGCGGATTATCATGAAGGATCGAGATCGGCGACGGCGCCGGCGTGGAGATCGATCTCGTCCTGGCCGAACAGCTTGTCGGTATCGAGAATGATGAGCAGTCGGTCGTCCAGTCGCGCCAGGCCGGCGATGAACCGGCGGGCGAGCGCGGCCATCGAGATCGGCACCGGCTGAACCTGGTCGCCGCTGATTCGCATGACCTCGGTCACCTCGTCGACGATGCAGCCGACGGTCCGATCCTGGACGGTGACCACGATCGTCCGGGTCTCGTCGTCGAACGGCCGGGCCGGCAGGCCGAACCGTTTGCGGAGGTTGACGATCGGGATCACGCTCCCGCGCAGGTTGATCAGTCCCTCGATCGCGTCGGGAACCTGCGGGAGCCGGGTGATCGGCTTCATCAGGATGATTTCCCTGATCCGGGTGATCTCGATCGCGTAATCCTCGCGGTCGAGGCGGAACCCGACGAACTGCCGGATCGGCTGCTCGTCGCGCCGGGCCGCGCGATCACGGTCGCGGTCCCGCTCGCGCTCGGTCGGGTCGGTACGGATCGATCCCGCGGCCATGGAATCGTGCTCCGGAAGGCGGTACAAGGTCGATCGATCCGTGCGGTTGATTCAAAAAAATGTGGCCCGGGTCCTGGGCGCGACGTGCGGTACGGACCGGAAGCTTTGCCGATTCTCCCGGTCGCAACCAGCATATCACACTGGACGACATGTCGCGCGACCAGGCCGATGAAATTCGATCAAGGAGCGGGATACTGGACCACGACCATGTTGATGTCGTCGTGGGGGGGACAGGGGTGGCGTGGGAGGCGACCGCCTGTTCGATCGCGTCGAGAATGGCCGCGGGCTCGGCCTGTCGGTGGGCTTCGAGGGCCTGGTTGATCCGGTCGCCGCCAAACGGGACGTCGGCGGCGTCCATGGCGTCGGGCAGGCCGTCGGTGTAGATCAGGATCGCCTCGCCCGCCGCGAGCTGGTCGGAGCCTCCATGGACGGGCGTCTCGCCGAACATGCCGACTCCGAGCAGGCCGGGCTCGGAATCAAGCTGCCGCGTCCCGTCGGCTCCGGCGACCAGCGCCGGCGGGTGGCCGACCCCGGCATACTCGATCGCGCCGGTGGCCTCATCGACGATCATCGCGAACCCGGTGCAGAAGTAACCCTCGGGGAAATACTGCTCGATTGCCGTATCGAGCCCGGCGAGCACGCGGCCCGGCGATAGCCCCGCGCCCAGCAAGGGCGCGGCCAGGGTCTTGACCATTCCCGAGAGGAGCGCGGCGTTGACGCCGTGGCCCGAGACGTCGGCCACGAGGATGGCCAGCCGGCCGTCTTCGAGCCGGGCGAAATCATAGACGTCGCCCCCGAGCTGGTTGGCCGGCTGGTATCGGACCGCCATCCGCAGGACGCCGCGCGGCCTGGGGGGCTTCGGCATCAGGCCGAGCTGAACCTTGCGCGCCAGCTTCAATTCCAGCTCGAGCTTCGCCTGCGCGGCTTCGAGCTGCCGGTTACGCTCGGCGAGCTCGTGCCTCAGGTCGGCGATCCGGAGCTGGGCGCGAATCCGGGCGAAGATCTCCTGAATCTCGCCGGGCGCCTTGGGCTTCTCGATGTAGTCGTCCGCCCCCGCGTCGAGCCCGATGACCTTGCTGTCGGTCGCCCCGAGGGTCGTGAGCATGATCACGGGGATCGTCCGCAAATTCGGATCGGCCTTGAGCTCGCGGCAGAGCCCCGGCCCGTCGAGCTCGGGCATCTCGTAATCCGAGAGGATCAGCTCGGGCACCACCTCGCGGGCTTTTTCCAGGCCCTCGCGCCCGTCGGACGCCGTCGTGACCTCATACCCTTCTTGCTGGAGAAACGCGGCGATCATCCGCCGCATGGTGGAGCTGTCGTCGACGATCAGCAGCCGGCGTGCCATGGGGGTTCCAGTCTCCGGGGGTGGGGCTCGGGAGTCATTTGTTTTTAATCGCGATGCGTGTCGTGCCACGACGAATGGGGATGACGCGTGGAACGACGCTCCCGCGGTATATCCAGAGTCGGGACAAGTTTTCTCCCGATTACAAGACGGGGCGGTTGATCCGGATGAGCTGACCGGCAAGTTCGCTCTCGACCGGCAGCGCCGAGTTGATCCGACGGGCCAGTCGCATAAAGTCCGCATCGACCGTGCAGATCACGATACCGGAATGAGCATGCCGCGCGTTATGCAGGTTCCGAAAGTGATTCCGGTTCTGAGTCAGCACGGCGCGACCCGCGGCGTGAGCAAAGTCCAGGACCGCTTCATCCGCGATGCCCTGGTTGGCCTGGCCGGCTTCAACGCACATGACCACGTCGTGCCCCAACCGTCGCAATTCTTCGACAACGAGACGGGGAAAGTTCTCGTCGGCGTAGAGGAGGGCCAATCGTCATGCCTCCTCGTTCTCGCGGATTTGCCGCTCGATCTCTTCGCTATGGGCGGCCACATACACCCAGGCGTTGACAAGGTCGGCGGCCCGCAGGCTCGGGTAGGCGTGGAGGAGGTCGGCCTCGCTCAAGCCCAGCCGGCGGGATTGCTCCAGGGTCCAGACCGGTATTCTCGTCCCCGAGATCCGCGACTCGCCGCCGCAGACCCCGGGCGTGGACTCGATGCCCGAGCCAAGCCCCGCCAGAAGCTGTTCGACGCCTTTGGTCATTCGAACCTCCCCCGTCTATCGTACGGGTTTGATCGAAACGGTACAACCGTCGACGAGGAACCCGTTCTACGGAACGACCCCTGAGTCGAGGACGTCGTACGTCATCGTCCGACGTGAAGTCTTCAAGCGGCTCCAGGCGCTCCTGGCGTCGAGCGGAGGACGCACGATGTGAACGATCTTCATGATCACGAGCGAATCATCCCCTGTCGCGACATCGAGCCAGCCCTGGCGGCGCTGTTCGCGCGCTCCCTCGATACGTTCCAGGCCCTCCAGCGCATCGGCCAACCGCCCACGAACCTCGGCCGTGAAGCTCAGGGGTAGATGCTTGTGCCGGAGGATCGAAAAACCTTCGTCGGCCGCTTGCTCATGACGTCCTTCCATCAATGCCAGCCGCATCAGTTCATGGCGTGCCTGGACTCGGAAGCGGTCGCCCAGAAGTGACGGGGTGGCGACAATCGTTTCGAGATGACGCCTGAGTCGCGGGGCCCTGGTTTTCCCTCGGGTCACCACGAATGGCACGATCTTGAATTAGATGTAATGAATGCCGACGATTGCGAAAGCGATCGCGATCAGGCGGGACGGGGTGAGTCCCAGAAACGTTGGGAGTACTCGATTCCACATGGGTGACGTCAGGTCCCAGGGATCGGCGGATTTGGAAGTGTCCAGGCGGCGCCGCGGGCCGAACGAACGTCTATCTATCATGCCCGCCGTCAAGGTTTCGGATCAGCCGCGAAGGGAGGGAGGGAGAACGGTTTTCTACCTGGCGCACGGACGCTCCCATGCTCACCGCGACAGCCGGGCCTCGCGCTGCTGGCGGGCGAGGGCACCTTCACGGATCGGCGGGGGCGGGGCGGGGATCGAGTGGACCATGTATTCGCTCCGGGCCCACGACCGGAACCGGTCGGGGGAGTGGGCCAGGTGTCGGGACGCGAGCCAGACCCGGTAGTCGAGGATGGCCCGGCCGAGGGGCGCGTGCTCGGGACCGCCGACCTGGCCGTACTTGAGCGTGAACTGGTCGAGCGCGGACTGGGGGGATTGGCCCTGGAGCAAGAGCGCGACCGCGGAGGCGAAGCCGCTGTGGTCGATCCCGCGATGGCCTTCGACCAGGATTGGCCGGGGGCTGGCGTCGATCAGGTCCATGAGCTGGATCAAGGTCAGGCGCGAGGGGACCTGGTCCTTGTTCAGGTTGACGGCGTGAAGCGGCACCTTGAGGTCATCGCACACCTTCTTCTGGGCCACGAACCAGGCGTGTCGGTCGGTGCCGCCGGAAAAGGTGATCACCGTTCGGATATGATTGCGGCGGATCACGTCGGCCAGGTCCTCGGCGGGCAGGCGCCGCGCGGTAGAGGCGGCCGGGAACTTCCTCGTAGAGATTGTAGCCCCAGAAGAAGACCCGTGAGTACCACGCCCCGCCCGCGATGATCAGGGCCGCCGCGGCCAGGGTCGCGATCCAGCCGAACTCGGGTCCGAGACCGAGCCAACCTTTGCTGGCCGAGCGCTTGCGGGCGCCGTTGATCAACTCGCCGATCAGGCTGCGGCGGACGATCGCCTCGTAGCTCGCCAGGCTCAGACTGGTCGCGAACGTGGCAACCAGGACGAACTTGACCGGCGCGGGCCAGGGCAGGGGCAGGAGCACGACCTGGGCCAGCGCGATCAGGGGCAGGTGCGCCATGTAGACCCAGAACGACGACTCGGCCAGATACCGCATGATCGCCCCGCGCCCCTGGAGCACGCGCAGGAACACCCCCAGGGCGCCAAAAACCGTCAACCAGGGGAAGAGGGCCGCGAACACGCAGTAAACCAACCGGGCCGAGCCGGTCAGCGGGGTCGCGGCGTGGTGGAGCAACAGCGGCGACATCGCGGCGAAGAGGAGGAATGAGAGCGTCAGATAGAGCGTGCTGTACGGGATGAACCGTGCCTTCGGGTCGCGTGTCCGCGAGATCCAGCCGCCGACGGTGAAGAAGTAGGCGTAGTGGAGCAGGCGGAAGGCGTTGGGGATGATGGCGTTATCGACCCGGAGCATGGTGTCGGAGTCGATCAGGAAGATGGCGAGCGTGGGCAGGGCGAGCAGGGCGGGCCGCCAGGGAGATTCGAGCGCGCGGTCAATGAATCGGGGCTTTTCGGCTTGTTGTTCGGCGCGATTGGTCAAAACAGGCGCGAGCCGGCCCAAAATCAAGCTGCGGAGCGACCAGCCGCCGGCCCAGAAGAGGCAGACGAGGAAGAGGTATTCGAGGAACCAGAAGTGGCCCAGGCCGTAGAGGTGGTGCGAGACCTCGGGGCCGAACCGCCATCGCAGGATGTCGTCGAGATGGATCTGGCCGGTGACCATCAGGCCGTAGCCCCAGACCAGGTACGAGAACGGCAGGAGCGTGACGCACCCGACGAGCAGGGGGCGGAGCAATCGCCTGGCGCGCTGGGTGATGAAGACGCGCGTCCCCCGGGCCTCGCAGGCGGCGGGGGCGGAGATGCCGTTGGACAGGAAGAAGACCGGCATGGCGAAGCCGTTGACCCAGTAGACGAAGCAGTCGAAGCCGAGATGCCCGGACGGGTCGTACGCCGCCCCAGAGCGTGAGCCGCAGGGGTGTCGCCAGGTACGAGAGCGCGGCGTGGTAGAGGAGGACGAAGAAGGTGGTGGCGACCCGCATCATCTCGAGGGCGTTGCCCATCTGGGCGGGGCCGCCGCCGGGCGGGGCCTTGGGCCGAGCCCGGACCCTGGGGCCGGGATTGGGATTGGGCGTGGGCTCGGCGGCGGCAGCGGCATCGTTGCCGTGTCGGGCCGGGCTCAGGCGCTGGGAGCGCGATTCGTGGTCTTGCGGAGCATCCATGTCCATCAATGACCCCACCAGCCCTGCCTCGATGCGGGGCGGTCAGGCCTCGGTCCAGACGAGAACGGACCGAATCCCTGGTCCAGTCCGGCCGAGGCAAGTCCAACGCGTTCCGTGCGCCGGGCGCATCGCCGGAACGCCAGCTCAATCCCACTATACGTGCGCGGCTTCCCTCCCGACCCATCCGGGTGCCCTATCGACCCCGGGCACGGGATCGCTTGAAAGAAAATGGGCTATTCCCGCGTGGAGGTCAACCGGAGCTTGGCCATTTCGATTCGCGAACAACGTCCCCTTCCGCCCTGGCGGCGTGTTGTTTACCATGAGGGCCGGTTTGCTTTGCTTTTTGGGATTCAGACCCGAACGAACGATCGAACCCGGGACGCACGCAGGCGATCCGGTTCGCTCTCCGGCTCGAATCACGTGAGGTCAGGGATGACGATCTACGACGTGGCGATGGTGGGCCTGGTGATCGCGGGCATGGTCTGGGGCGCGTGGCGGGGGATTGTATGGCAGGTGGCCAGCCTCTCATCGCTGGTGCTTGGTTACATGGTGGCTCACGCGCTGTCTCCCCAGATCGCGCCGAGCTTTCCGGGCGATCCGCTGGTGGCGCGTGCCCTGGCGATGCTCGTCCTGTACGTGGCGGTTGCGGGCGGGGTCTTCCTGGCGGCCTGGATCGTTCGCTCGACGCTCAGGCAACTGAAGTTCGAGGCGTTCGACCGGCACCTGGGAATGGTCATGGGTGGTCTGGAGGGAGGGTTGCTGGGCTTAGTCGCCACCCTGTTCATCGTGAGCCTGGCGCCGCAGACCCGGGCGTCGATCTTCGCGAGCCCGTCGGGCCGGGTCGTGGGCCAGGTGATGAACGTCGTCGGCCCGGTGCTTCCCGCCGAGGCGCGTCAGGCCCTGGCTCCGTTCTGGTCGACCGGTTCGCCCGGGTCCCGGATCGACGCTCAGGTCCAGCAGGCCGATCTCCGCCCCTCCGCCGGCTCCCTCTCCGACGCGGTGCCCAGCTCGGCCAAGCTCGAGAAGATGATCGAGGACGGCGAATCCCGGATCGGCCGGGCGATTGCCGAGACGGCCAAGCAGGAGCTGCAAGGCTCGAGCAAGCGGGAATGACATGACCGAACGGTTGGTCGTCGATGATCGCGAGATCAACTTGACCCAGGTGCTCAAGCGCGCGGGCTGGGTGGGCAATGGAGGCGAGGCCAAGGCGTGGATCGCCGACGGCCTGGTCCGTGTCAACGGTCAAATCGAGACCCGAAAACGGAGAAAAATGGCGATCGGCGACCACGTCGAGCTTGAAGGCGGCCCCTCCCTGATCCTCATCAATCAAGCGCCTCTCCCTCCTGATTGAATCGAGGATCGGACGGCTCCCGATGATTTCCGGCGCGGTTCCGGAGGTCAACGTGACGCTCTATTCCTTTTGACTTTGATCTGGTCGGAGCGGTCCGGCTTGCGCCGGATCGGTCTCCTGTCCTGGTCCCCAATGCCCATGCTCATGCCCTTGCCCATTCCTTCCCCGTCGTCTCCCCGCGGCGGTCAACACCTTTGATTGAGGAGAGCCCATGAAGCGGATCGGCATCTTGACCGCCGGGGGCGACACGCCCGCGCTGAACGCGACGATCGTGGGGGCGGTCCACCGCGCCAACCAGTTCCGGGTCGAGGTGTTCGGCATCATCAAGGGGTTCAGCGGCCTGCTCAACCCCGAGGTTCCGCACGTCCATATGAACCCGCTGTTCCAGGCGATTCCCGAGCTCGACCCGACCCGGGGCGGGACCCTGCTGGGGGCGTCGCGCGATTATGTCGACGCCGACGACGTCGAGACGATCACGCGGGTCGCCGACCGGCTCCGCAAGCTGCACATCGACGGCCTGATCTGCGTCGGCGGTGACGGCACGCTCAACGGGATGCAGGCGCTCTGCAATCACCTGCCGGTGGTTCTGGCCCCCAAGACGATCGACAACGACCTGGGGCTGAACTACCTCGACGAGACCAGCGAGTATATTCGCGAGCCCGATCCCCGTCCCAAGGGCTATGTCTACAAGAAACGACCGGGCCGCGACTTCGGCCTCGACGAGATGATCAACTACGCGACTCCCGGCTTCGCCACGGCCGTCTACGTCTCGGCCCAGAGCGTCCAGCGGATCCGGACGACCGCCGAGAGCCACCGTCGGGTCGCGATCATCGAGGTCATGGGCCGCGACTGCGGCATGATCGCGCTGGGAACCTCCTACGGTCAGCCCGACATCATCCTGATCCCCGAGGTCCCGGTCGATCCGGACGCCCTGGTCGAGCGCGTCCTGTCGATCCTCGACGTCCAGAAGCACGCCGTGCTCTGCGTCTCGGAAGGGATCACCGATACGAAGGGTCAGTTCCTCGGCGCCGTCACCGCCAGCAAGGACCCGGCCGGCAACATCCAGTACACCGGCGCGGGCGAGGCGGTCAAGCGGCTCCTGGTCGAGGGGATCGGCGACGCCTTCTTCACCCGGCAGCGGCGAAACGAGAGTGCCGATGCCGCGATCTTTACCCGGAAAATCGGTCACACCCAGCGCGGCGGCCGACCCATCCTCTTCGATCGCTTCTCGGCCTGCCAGCTTGGCGGCAAGGCCGTCGAGCTGCTCCTGCACGGATTTCATAACTGCGTGGCCACGCTTCAGTACCGTGATGGCGGGGTCGTGCTCGATAGTATTGACGCCAACAAGCTGCGCGACCGTTGGGGCACCATCCATGCCCGTCCCCTGTCGCCGACGCTGTACGATGCCAAGCGATTCCAGCCCTCGGCCAAGGGAATCGAGTATCTCCGAAGCATTTTCAGCACCGCTCTGGGAGTCGATGACGTGGAGTGCATCCGGAGTATGTTCAGCACCGGAAACCTTGTTCAGCCATACTCTTCCGTGAACGTTGACGTGAACAAGCGGATCCGCCGGCTCGATCTGTGACGCGGTGGTGCCGTGTCGCTCGGCATCTGTCCACCCCTGGAATCGCGCCCCTAAAATGGGACGTCCGCCCACCGCGGTGCCCCCACCAGAGCGTGGCGGCGCACCGATTGCGTGATGGGACCGGTCGGAGTTTTCGATCCGGCGGGAATGGCGGGGCCGGGTCGAACGGGCAGAACGATTCCTCGAGAGGACGCTCCGTTCCCGCTATTGCATGTGAGCGCGTGGGCGTCCGTGGATGAGGTGTGATTTGGTCACCGAGGCGGCACCGCGGGGACGTGATCGCGATCAAGATCGAGATCGGGATCGGGAAGGCAAGGATTCGGGTCGTCCGACCATCCTGACTCTGAAGGGGTCGGCCAGGTCGACCACGAACGGGTTCGCCCGCGCCGTGCGCGCCGGGCTCCTGGCCGAGCCGAAGACCTTGCCCTGGCCTTACTTTTACGACGCCCGGGGCTCGGAGCTGTTCGAGCGGATCTGCGATCTACCGGAGTATTACCTGACGCGGACCGAGGACGCGATCCTGCGGACCCACGCCGCGTCGATGGTCGCGGTACCGGAGTGGTCCGCGTCCAGGCCAACCGGGCGCGCCATGCCGGCGATGGTCGAGCTGGGCAGCGGTAGCTCGGTCAAGACGCGCCGGCTGATCGCCGCGGCGCTGGAGGCGTTCGGCACGCTCGATTACGTGCCGATCGATGTCTCGGCGACCGCGTTGGAGGGGGCGGCGGAAGCCCTGGCACGCCGGTTCCCGGGGCTTCGGGTCACCGGGTTCGTCGCCGACTACCAGACCGCTCTGGCCGCCGCCGTCAGTCGCCTGGATGACGCGGGAGGTGGTCCACGCCTGTTTGTCTTTCTGGGCTCGAGCCTGGGCAACTACGAGATGGACGCCGCGATCGGCTTGCTCAGCCAGGTCGCCGGCCTGATGCGCCCGGAGGACCGGCTCCTGCTCGGTACCGATCTGGCCAAGGACCGTTCGATCCTCGAGGCCGCCTATGACGACGCGGAGGGGGTGACCGCCCGGTTCAACCTCAACATCCTGATGCGGATCAACCGCGAACTCCAGGGCGGCTTCGATCTCGACCGGTTCGTCCATCGCGCGGTCTATCGTCCCGATCGAGAGCGGGTGGAGATGCACCTGGTTTCACGCGCTGCGCAGGTCGTGCGGATTGACGCCGCCGAGTTGACGATCCCGTTTGAGGCTGACGAATCGATCCACACCGAGTCGTCGCACAAGTATTCGCTGGAACGTCTCAACGACCTCGCCCGCCGCGCCGGGTTCGCCGAGGAAGCGTCCTGGACCGATCGCGCCGGCTGGTTCCGCGTCCAGCGCTGGCGGCTGAGCTGAACCGGGCGACCGGTGGGGCGGAGATCGTAACGTCCGGGCCGTTTTTTTTCGATGATATTTGCGGACGATCCGGTCCGGTCCGGTCCTATCCGGTCGTTCCGATTCACAAACCCCGGTTCCCATTCCCTTTGAATTGAAGACGCATGGCAAAGGCGAAGCTGCCCAGGCGCATCCATGTGAACCACGACGCCCCGATACCCGAGGGGCCGCGGCTTCCCCCGAACGCCAGCGTGGGCCAGCGCTGGCGGTTCCGGCGCAACCTGGCGATCTATGTGCTGAACCAGAATGGGTTCTCGCAACGCCTGCTGGCCGACATCTTCGACCTGCCGCGATCGAGTATCGGCACGATCCTGAAGCAGTTCGCGGCCTACGAGCCCGACGCGCGGATGGTCGATCGCGAGAACGCGTAGCGTAGATCGATCCCGTTCGGGCCGGGCTCGTCGCGCGGCCTCAGCCGATCTCGGCCCGGGCATCGCCCGCGCACACATTCCAGGTCGGCGAGGGTGGCGCAGCCGTCGGGAAGCTCGGCTTCCTCGATCAACATATTGGGAATGTCGTCCTTGATCGTGAATCGAGGGCCGCAACGCGTGCAGATGAGGATGTCTCCCTCGCGTCGAAGGGGAGCCTTGCCCATCGGGCAGACCAGCAGCGCCAGCAAGTCCTCACTGATCATGGCGAATCCTGTCCTTCCGTCCCTATCCATTGACGACCCGGGCGCCGCGATGCGTCGCGAACCCCTGCGGGTGGGGATGTTACCGGCTTCTCCAGGTTAAAGCGAGGCCCCTCATGGGTGAAGCCGAATCCTTGTGACGGCACGGCACGGCACGGCACGGCCCCAGAACACAACCAGGTCACCCCCGGCCCGAGCCAGCAAAGCTCGGGCTCCGGGATGACCTGGAGCAGGGACCACAAAGGGAACCTGACAGTTACGATTAGGCCTGAGGCGCCGCCTTGGCCGGAGCCTGAGGTGCGGGAGCAACCTTCTCGGGAGCCTGGGGAGCCGGCATGGCCTTCTCCGGAGCCTGAGGAGCCGGAGCGACCTTGGCCGGGGCCTGAGGAGCGGGCATGGCCTTCTCAGGAGCCTGGGGGGCCGGAGCGACCTTGGCCGGGGCCTGAGGAGCGGGCATGGCCTTCTCAGGAGCCTGGGGAGCGGGCATGGCCTTCTCAGGAGCCTGAGGGGCGGGCATTGTCTTGGCCGGCACCTGAGGAGCCGGGGCAACCTTGGTCGGCGCCTGGGGGGCGGGCATGGTCTTCTCAGGAGCCTGGGGAGCCGGGGCGACCTTGCTCGGCGCCTGAGCCGTCTGCGCCTGAGCCGTCAACGCACCCGCCAGCATCGCTGCGCCCGCCCAGCCCATTGCACTACGGAATTTCATGGACGAATTCTCCTCGGTGGCACTAACGCTATCAACCAAGCAGCCGGGGAAGGAACCCGAAACCAACCACGACTGAGGTTTGCTCCAGTATAACCGATCGGGGACTGCGGTCTCTGGGTATTTTACGAATTTTTCGAAGTTTATAACAATAGCCTGGTTCAGTAAAGCATGGCAGGTGGTGGTCTCTGATCATGTTGAGTAAGGCTCGGCAACGTTTGTGGGTCATCGGCCGCGAAGATCGCCCTCCGAAAATCCTGGCGTCCTATTTTGAGTAATACAAACGTTGAAGTGATTGATTCAAGATTCTTTCGCGAAGGCAATTCATTTTGGACTCGAATTTGCACTTCTGCGACGGTGCTCCAACGCGCTGCTTTCCCGCCTGGGTTGGGTCGTTTTCAACGGGCGGCGTTTCCAGACTCTCGACGGATTCTGGCCGGTAACGGGTGTCGTACCACGGGGTCGGTCGAGGGGTTGTCGCTGCCCCGGGTCAGGCTCGCAAACACTGGGCGAGCGGGGGTTGGTGTGTTGCACGGAGGCACGCCAGGCACATGACCTGGTCGAAAATACGCGTGGCGGGGCAAGTCGGAACGGAACGGAACGGAACGGAAGAACAGAGCCAGAGTTGTCAACACGCCGATGGAGCAGCGGCCAGGCCACCGGTCCCGGATCGGGGTGCGCCGTTCTCGATCGCCATGAGATGAGGAATTGTCGATGAGAAAGCGCAACGTATTTCGCCCCAATGCCTTTGATTACCTGGAAGATCGTGCCGTGCCGACCGTCATCGGTGCGGAGGTCGCCGCGTTCGAGGCAGCCCGTCATTCGGCACAGAGCCGCGCATCGACGGAGAACACCGCTTCCCAGAACCAGACGGCCCAGATCCAGGCTCTGGATCAGGCCTTTGCCCAGACCCGGACCCAGCTCGCGTCCGCCTTCGACTCGACGACCATTGCTCTGACCCAGGCGGTCCTCACCTCCTTGACGCCGGGCACCTCCAGCGCCACGACCCCATTGAGCAGCGTTGTGACCCAGCAGTTGGCCTCGCTCTCGCAGCAGGTCGGCACCATCCTGAATTCGATGCCAGGCAACTCCGGCGGGTTGACCACGTTGGTCCAGCAGCAGATCAGCAGTTCAACCCCGGGAAGCCTCGGCCAGATGCTCCAGGCCCTTCCCGACTCACTCTCCAGCGGCGATCCGTCGGCGACGGTCGAGCAGGGCCTTTACGCCCAGATGGCCCTCAGCGCGATGCAGTCGACCAAGCTGGCCGCGCTTCAGATGCAGTCGGTCGAGTACGTCACCTACCGTGCGACCTTGAGCGGCAGCATCCTCAATGGCTCGACGAACGGAAGTAGCAGCGGTACGACCGGTTTCGATAGCCAGTCCCTGATGAACGCGTTCTCGCAGACCCGCTCGGCGATGGCGGGAGCGTTTGACCCGACAATCATCAGCCTCACCCAGGCCGTGCAAACCGCCCTGACGCCGGGCGGTTCGAGCTCCACCTCGCTGAAGGGCACGATTACCCAGCAGTTAAATTCGCTGATTCAGCAGGTCGGCAGCGCCCTGACCGCGATGCCGGGCAACTCGGCCGGGCTGACCAGCCTGATCCAGCAGCAGATCAATGAACCGACTCCGGGAAGCCTCAATCAGATCCTCCAGGCCATCCCCGACTCGATCTCCGACACCAGCGCGACAGGGACGGCCGAACAGAGTATCTATACCAAGATCGCTGTCGACGCGCTGCTGTCCACCAAGCTCGCCGCGCTTCAGATGCAATCGGTCGAGTATCTGACCCTGCTCTCCAATCCGGTTCAAGGTAGCAGCACCGGCAGCACCGGAACCAGCACCGGCAGCACCGGAACCAGCACCGGCAGCACCGGAACCAGCACCGGCAGCACCGGAACCACCAGCGGCAGCACCGGAACCACCAGCGGTAGCACCGGAACCAGTGATGGAAGTGGCGGCACCGGCACGAGCGGTAAGTCGCCGGGTAATGGTTCGACCAGCTCGAGCAGCGGCGGCACCACGACCGGCGGTACGGGCGGCACGGTGACGGGCGGCACAACCACCGGCGGTACAACCACAGGTGGCACCACGACCGGCGGTACGGGCGGCACGGTGACCGGCGGCACCGGCGGCACAACCACCGGCGGTACGGGCGGCACGGTGACCGGCGGTACAACCACCGGCGGCACAACCACCGGTGGCACCGGCGGCACAACCACGGGTGGTACGGGCGGCACGGTGACCGGCGGCACCGGCGGTACAACCACGGGTGGCACCGGCGGCACGGTGACCGGCGGTACGGGCGGCACGGTGACCGGCGGTACCGGCGGCACAACCACCGGCGGTACGGGCGGCACGGTGACCGGCGGTACCGGCGGTACAACCACGGGTGGCACCGGCGGCACGGTGACCGGCGGTACGGGCGGCACGGTGACGGGCGGTACAACCACGGGCGGCACCACGACCGGCGGTACAACCACCGGCGGCACGGTGACGGGTACGACCGGGACGGGCACCGGAACCACGACCAGCACGGGAACGGGTACGGGCGCGGTGACCGGAACCGGATCGGGGACAGGTGTGGTTGGCACGGGCACCACAACGGGTACAGGCGCCGGCGTGACGACCACCGGTACGGGCGTGACCGGGACCGGTACGGGGTCGACCACCGGCATCGGTACGGGCACAACCACCGGCACGAGCGGGATCGGAACCACGGGTTCCGGCGAGTCCAACGGGTACGAATACCGGTGGCACCATCACCGGCATGGTCTGATCGGCCGACCTTTGAATCTGGCGGATTCGTCTCGATTCATTCGAGACGAAGGCACAACGCAGTCTCTCGATCATCGGCTTCTTCCAGCGGTCCCTCATCTCAAGTGATCAGGTGACCCCACGGAGCTGGTTTCGAGAGACTGCGTTGCCGTTTCCACTCCCGACGCGAAGAGTCTCGACCCGGGTCGAACTTGAGGGAAAGCGGACTTCGCGGGTATAAAGAGAGACCGGACCGGGTCCTGGCGGGCGCGGAGAAGCCCCCACCGGTTTGCCTCGTTCCCGTGTCCCTCCGGGGATGTGCTGGAGCGTGTGCGCCGACGTCCAGGGAGACGGACCCATGCCCGCATCGATTTCGCTCGCTCCTGATGGCCGCAACGACTCCGGTCGGGACCGCCGCGGTTGGCTGCGCAGACGGGCGCCTGCGATCATGATCGGCGCTTCGCTCGCGACGGGGTCGATCCCGTGCCCGGCCGTGGGTCAGGAGCCGAAGGGCGTTCCGCCCGCGTCGGCGACGAACCGGCCGTTGCCCGAAGCGTTGCGGTTCGCCAACGGCCTGCTGCGGGAGCGCCGGTTCGAGATGGCGGCGGATGAGTACGAACGCTTCCTGAAGGACGCCAGGCCGGGTCCGGATGTGGCGGAACGCGATTCGGTCTGGCCAACGCGCGGCTCTTTCAGGGCCGTTACGAGCAGGCGAAGCGCCAGTTCGAACTCTTTCTGAAGGCGGCGCCCGATCATCCCGGCGCATCGACGGCCTGGTATCGGCTGGGCGAGACCTCGTACATGGTCGGCGACCTGGCGCAGGCGCGCCGGGCGCTGGAGACCTTCACGTCGAAGAACCACGGCCACCGACACCTGGAGACCGCCTGGCCGTACCTGGGCGATGTTTACTTGCGGCTGGGCGATGTGTCGAAGGCGAAACAGGCTTACGAACAGTCGCTCCGCGACTTTCCCCAGGGACGTCTGGCCGATCGCTCCCGGTTCGGACTGGGGCGGGCCCTGGCCCTCGACGGCGATACCGAACCCGCGCTGAAGGTCCTCCGTCCCCTGGCCGAGCGGGGCGGCTCGGAGTGGACCGACCGCGCGTGGGTCCAGGTCGGCCAGCTCCTGGCGGGTTCGGGCCAGAAGGCGGCGGCGGTCGAGGCGTTCGCGACCCTCGAACGGGTTGCGCCGCGCAGTCCTCTGGTGGCCGAGGCGCGGCTGGGCCGGGCCGAGGCCCTCATGTCGCTGGGTCGCCGCGACGAGGCCGAGCCACTCCTGCGCGGGCTGATGGGCGAAAATCCGGGCAAGGGCGACCCCGGTGAAACAACCACGCCCGTTCTGGCGGCACGGGCGGCCCTGATCCTGGGGACCGATCAGCTCGATCGGGGCGCGGGGGCCGAGGCGCTGGCGACCCTGGACGACGCGCGGAAACGATGGCCCCGGACGTCCTGGACCGCGGCCCTGTGGTTTCGGTCGGCCGAGGCCGCGCGGCAGTTGGGCCAGCTCGACGACGCACGCGCCCGGTTCCTCAAGGTGGCCGAGGTCGATCCGAACGACCCATGGGCGGCCGACGCCTGGCTCCGCGCCGCCAGTCTGGCCCTCGACGCTCGCGATCGGGAGACCGCCCGCCGCCTGGCCTCGGAATTTGCCGGGCGGTTTCCCAGTAGCAAGCTCCGCGCCGACGCCCACCTGATCGAGGCCCGCGCCGAGCTTGCCGACGGCCGGCCCAGGGAGGCGATCGCCCTGCTGAACGACGCCCGGACCAGGGAAGCCCCCAACCCCGAGACGGCCGCGGCACTGCTCTACTACCTGGGGCTGTCGTATCACGCCGATGGCCAGCTTGCCCGGGAGTCCGAGGTGTTCGAGACGCTCGCTCGCGACCCGAACGCGCCGTTCGCGGCCGACGCGCTGTTCATGCTAGGCCAGGGGCACGTCGAGGCCGGACGGTTCGCCGAAGCGATCGCCGCGCTCGAGAAATACCAGGTCGCGAAGCCCGATGGCGACGTCGCGGACCATGCGCTGGCGCACCTGGCGACGGCCCGGCTCGAGCTCGGGCAGACCGAGGCGGCCGAGGCAATCGCCGCCACGCTGGCCGAGCGGTTTCCCGCGAGCAAGGCGCTGGCGCCGACGCGGCTCCGCCTGGCCGGCAAGGCGGCGGCCGATCGACGCTTCGACGCCGCGGCCAACGGGTTCCGACAGGCGTTGTCGGCCGCGGAACAGGCGAGCGATCGGGCGCTGGTGACGCGGGCGCGATCGGGGTTGGGCTGGGCCCTGCTCGAAGGGGGCAAGCCGGGCGACGCCGCCGAAGTATTCGGCACGTTGCTGGCCGATGCGCCGCAGGACTCCCTGGCCCCCGCCGCCGCGTTGGGCCGCGCCCGGGGCATCGAGCTGGCCGGCAAGTCGGCCGAGGCGGTTTCGGCCTATGCGTTCGTGAGCGCGACCTACCCCCGATCTTCCCAGGCCGATACCGCCGCGCTGGCCCGCGCCCGGCTCCTGGTCGAGAGCGGACATCCCGAGCAAGGTTCCGAGGCGTACGCGCAGCTTGTCGCGGCCAAGACCGGCGCCGGGTCGATCGACAGCCCGCTGCCGGGAGGGCTCGGCCGCGACGGACTCCTCGCCGAGTGGGGCTGGGCCCTGATCGACGCCCGGAAGACCGAGGCGGCCGACGCCGTCTTCACCCGCCTGCTCGACGAGTTTCCCGCGAGCCGGCATGCCGACGACGCCCGGTTCAACCTCGCCGAGTCGGCCTATCAGGCCCGGAACTATGACCGGGTGGCCGAGCTCCTGGCTCCCCTGGCCGCCCCGGGAAGTCCGTCGGCCCCCAAGCTCGTCGAGCCGGCCCTCTATCGGCTGGGACGGACCCAGGTCGCGCGCAAGCAATGGGCCGACGCGGGCCGGACCTTCGAGCGGCTCGAAGCCGGTTTTCCCACCAGCCCCTACCGACGCGAGGCGCGGTTCTGGCGGGCCGAAGCCGCGCAGCGAGACCGACGACCTGAAAACGGCCGAGGCCGGCTTCGCCGCGCTGTCGGCCGAGCCGGCCGGTCCGGCCGATCCCGAAGGCTTCGCCCTGACCGTACGACGCCGACGTCTCCAGTGCCTGGTCGGCCTGAAGCGCTGGGACGACGCCGTGCAGGCCGCCGAGACCTATCGCGCCGACGCACCCAATGACCCCATGCTCCCCGAGGTCGACTACGCCCGGGGCCGGGCGCTTCAAGGGCTGGCCAGGTTCGACGATGCACGCGCCGCCTACCAGGCGGTGATCGACGCCCGCAAGGGGAGCGAGCTGGCGGCCGAAGCCCAGTTGATGCGGGGCGAAACCTATTTTCATCAAAAGAATTACGGCGACGCCAAGCGCGAGTTCCATCGCGTCGAGATCCTTTACGACGCCCCGGTCTGGCAGGCGGCCGCGCTGCTCGAGGCGGGAAAAGTTTACGAACGGCTCCGCCAGTGGACCGACGCTGCCGAAACTTATGAAAGGCTGCGCGAACGGTTCCCCGAGACGCCAAGCGCTCCGGAGGCCCGGTCGAGGCTCGAAGCGGTCCGCGGGCAGATCGCCCGTCAGGAGCCGGCCGAGAAGACCGCCGACGCGGGAATTCCCTGACGGAATCGCATCCCGGTCGGCCGACCGATTCGCGGGGAGTCTTTCGCGCGGCCGTCCTGTTCGATTTCGAATACCACAAGCGGAGGGACCCCGTCGATGCAACCCTTGTTGACCGTGGTCCGCGTGCCGTTCCGGGCCGCGCTTCTCGTCGCGCTGGCCTTGCTCCTGCCGGTCCGTGGAGCCGAGGCCGGGACCGTTCCCGAGGTCGATTCCGCGCAGGAGCTGGCGGTCCGGTATGCCCGGATGGCCGGTCGTGGCGTCCGGGCCTGGTACGTACGGACCCCGGCTTCCGAGCGCGTCACGTGGGGAGGGCTTGCGGCCTCGGCCGGCCTGGGATTGGGGGTCCTGCTCGAGCGCCTGGTCCGGCTCCGTCGCACGCGGATCGTCCCTCGCGAGTTCGTGACCCGCTACCTGGAGCGGCTCCGTGAGGGGCGGCTCGATCGCGGCAAGGCCCTCGATTTCTGCGAGCTGAACCCGAGCCCGGCGGCCCGGGTCGCGCTCGCGGCCGTCAAGCGGTGGGGCCGTCCCATCGCCGATCTCGAGCGGGCCACCACGCTGGCGCATCGACTGGAGGTCGAGCGGCTCCGACACAACGTGGGCACCCTCCGTCGGATCGCCGCCCTGGCTCCCCTGGTGGGACTGCTCGGGACCCTGCTGAGCACCGGGCGCATCCTGTCGGGAGCCGGCGCCACGACGTTGTCGGCGACGGTATCGATCTCGGGGCCGTCGATCGCCGCGGCGCTGAGCCCCCTGACCTGCGGAGTGGTCCTGTCGATCCTCGCCCTGGTCGCTTATGATGGCCTGGTCGCCCGGATCGAGGGCCTCGCCGAGACGCTCGATCGGATCGGGATCGAGACGATCGACACGATCGCGATGGCGGCGCCGCCGGCCGGCTCCGACCATCGCGAGGGGGCGTACCGGACGCACAGCGCAGGCGCATCGACGCCCGATCGCCCCATGCGGTCCGGATCGAAATCCCCGACGCCTTGACCCGGCACCGCGATCGCGACGAGCGCCCGGGGATGGTGTGAATGCGTGTGTTGATAGGTACGTCATGTTTGTAAAACCGAACCCGCGACCTCGGCCGAGGCCGATGCCATGAACGGTCTCAACCTCGAAACCTTCCTCCGGTTGCTCCGGGCCGACCTGGGTGCGTGGGCACTCCTGGGAGGATTGATCGCGGTCCTGGGCCTGCTGGCCTGGACGAGCTGGGGTTGTCGCCGGGCGTTGCGAAAGTGCCTGGTGCTCTCGATCACCGCCCACGTGGGGCTGGCGATCTACGGGAGCACGTTCCTGATCGTCCTCCTGGCGCTTCAGCCGCGGGTCCTGAGCGACCCGCCGGAGCGTGAGCGTGAGCGGATCAGGCGGATCCAGGTCCAGCCGGAGCCGCCCCGGGATGGTCAGCAGCGCGATTCGGGCCCGTCGGGTGCGCGCTCGGGATCGTCGACGCGTCTGATGCCCTGGGATCGGCCTGTTGAGACCCTGGCCCTGGCCGATCCGAAGGTCGAGCCGCCGCGTCCGGCCCGGCCCGAACCCCTGGTGCTCGAGCGTGCTCCCACCACGGTGCCGGCGTCGGCCGAGCCGGTGGCGCCTGCGCCCGAGCCCACGACGCTGGTTTCGTCTCCCCCGGCGCGGGAGGCGTCGCCGTCGGTTTCGGAAACGCCGGTGTCAGCGCCTCCACCCCCGGTCCCGGCCGCGGCCGAGCCCGGGTCGCTGGGGGAGGTGGCCGCTCCGGTCGTCGCGAGCGCTCCTTCCCGCCCCGGTTCCGGTTCCGATTCCGATTCCCCGTTCGACCGACCCGGAGAGCGGCTACGTCCCGGCGCGAACGGCCCGCTTCGATTACGGCCGCGCCGGGCCCACTTCAGCCTCGGCCGGTGGAAGTTTCGGAGGAACCGCTCCCCGTGGCCGAGGTCCGGCTCCGGCCAAGCCCCGACCGAGCGATCCGGAACGAGCCGGCCGAGCCGGTCGGGCTGACCCTGGTCACTCCGGGCAGCTTGCCGCGTCTGCCGGCGGTCTCGGGCAGGTCCGCAGGGCGTTCCCTGGAAGAGGTGCCCGCGGTCTACCGTTCGCGGCTCGATCCCAACCGATCCGCGCTGGCCGGTCGGGCCGGGGCCAGCCCGGCGAGCGAGCAGGCCGTCGAGCGGGCGCTCGACTGGCTGGCCCGCCACCAGGACCGCGACGGCCGCTGGGATGGCGCCACCGCTCGGTTCGATGATGGCACGCCCGTCAAGGGCGAGGATGACTTCACCGCGCTGCTGTCCCCCCGGCGAGACCTGCTTCGGCGAATGCGCCTACTGGGAGGCCGACACCGCGCTGACCGGCCTGGCGCTGCTGGCTTATCTAGGCTCGGGGTATACGCACGCCGATGGCAAGTACGCCGAGACCGTGGGCCGCGGGATCGACTTCCTGCTCCTGCAACAGAAGGCCGACGGCGACCTCCGGGGCCGGAGCCGGGCCGTCGGCATGTACTGCCATGCCATGGCCACGCTGGCCCTCTGCGAAGCCTACGCCCTGACCGGCGAGGCAAGGCTCCGCGCATCGGTCGAGCGCGCCGTCGGGTTCCTGCTGGCGTCGTGCGCCCGCGACGGGCTCGCCTGGCGATACGCGCCCGGCGCATCGATCGGCGACACGAGCATTCTTGGCTGGGTGGTCATGGCGCTGAAGTCGGCCCGGGTCGTCGGCATCCCGATCCCGGACGAGACGCAGACCGGCGTCCTGCGCCTGGCTCGACCTGGTCGCCGACGGGCCGGCGCACGGTCTGGCGCGGTATCAGCCGCGGGAACGGGCCACGCCCACGATGACCGCGGAAGCCTGGGTCTGCCGCCAGTTTCTGGGCGTCGGCGGACCCGGCCCGGCCAGTACCGAGGCCGCGGATTTCCTCCTGGAGCATGGCCCCGAGACCGACCCCTATAACCTCTACTACTGGTATTACGGCACGCTCGCCCTCTACCAGCACGGCGGGACCGCCTGGACTCGCTGGAACGCCTCGGTGCGCGACCAGATCGTCCGCCGGCAGCGTCAGAGCGGCCATCAAGGCGGAAGCTGGGACCCCGACGACAGCCTCTACGGCGCCAAGGGCGGCCGGATCTACTGCACCGCCCTGGCCACCCTGAGCCTCGAGGTCTACTACCGCTTCCTGCGGCTCTACGATGATCCCCGGCTTCCCGATCGTCCCGCCGGCCCCGAAGCGAAAGAGTCCACGCCCTGAGTTCGACTTCCGCTCCTTACAAGAGCGGATTCCGCCCAGTTCATGATGCCGCGGAAGAGTTTAGGTCCGCGGAGCGGACCCTACATATGAGCTTGAGACGCGATCTGAGCTCCACCGATCAGACCATTCGCAGGACCGCCCAGATTCCGCACGAGAGCCGCTGGGCGTCGTCCGGCCGTTCGCGGTCGGGCAGCCGGGCGAACTCGGCGTCGGTCCAGACCAGCATCGCCGCCCGGTAGCCGTTGACGCGCCAGTAGACCACGTCCCGCCGCCCCAAAACGGGGTCCGGGGCGCCTCCCGCTCCCGTTTTGCGCTCTCGCGTCGCGTGGGCGGTCCGGCTCCGACTCGGGCCGATGGAGCCTCAAGACCGGCACTTCCGGCTGATCCGTGCGACGTCGTGTGGCCATGTTCGCGGTTCCCTCCCGTTCGCCCCGTGCGCGATCCAGTGACTCCCTTCCACGCGGCACCACAGGACCGGGGCTCGACCTGATTATGCTTTATAAAGACAAAACAGGCCAGGTTGAATCACGCCATTTTTTGCCAGATACGGCCAGGTTGAGCGGTCGTAGCGATGGAGGGGGTGGGATGGGCGGTGGATGGCCGTGATCGGGAGGGCGGGGTACAATCGTCCCCGGGCCGGTGACGAGGTCAGGGGGTCGCCGACGCGATCGGATCGGGCCAGGGGGGTGTCAAACGTGGCGTGGTGGGGCTGGCCGTGGCTCATGGTGTGGGGCCAGGCGACGTTCACGAATCGTGATCTGGTGGCGGACCTGGCAATCCGGCGCTGGTGCTCGAGCCTGACGCTGAGCTCGTCGGAAGCCACGCCGAGTCTGTCGGGGCTTTGGTCATGGCTGCTCGGAATCCTGGCAGTCCTGGTTCTGGCGATCTGGTTTCAGGGTCCGGTCCGGGCGTGGCGCAGTTGGTCGATGTGGCCGGGCAGGTCCGGCTCTGGTGCAGGGCGCTGGAACGGCTCCGGCAGTCGGGGCGGATGGTCGCGGTGATCGTCGGCGCGACGGTCCTGGCCTGGACGATGAGCCAGACCATCCGGTTCGTGACGGATACTCAGGGGCAGGGGCGGACCGACCTTCAACTTCTCTCCCGGGTGCGGAGCCTGCCGGAGCTGGCATTCGAGCAGGGGGAACTGGCGGCGCTGACGCCGGTCCGTGACCTGTATGGCCTGGGCGACAACCTGCTCCTGCTCCTGCTGGCGACGGCCATCCTGTTCCGGGCGCTGACCGATCGGTTTGATCCGATCGGGCCCGAGCGCCTGGCCTTGGCGGGGCCTGGGAGCGGGGGCCGGCTCGCATCGCCCAACTGGTTGAACCTGATCTGGGGGGTGACGGCGGCCTACTTCCTGTACCGACTGTCGGCCCTGTTCGCCGGGACGGGCGACCTGCCGATGGGCGGGTGTCTGGTGCTCGAGGCGATCGTCGTGCCGGTCCTGATGCTCCTTTCCGACGCCGCGCTGCTGGCCTGGGTCCTGATTGAACTCCGAAGCGCCGAGCTGGGGGACGCCGAGGGCGATCGGTTCGAGCCGCGCGGGGTGATCGACCTGCTGCCGGGAGCGGCGCTGGCCTGTCTGGCGGGGCTGCCGGGGCGTTACCTGGCGTCGGCGGCGGTGCTTGGTCTCCCGTACCTGCCCAGGGCGTTGAGCTCGACAACCTGGGTGGGCAGGTCGTTCCGCTGGCTCCTGCTCCGGGGTGGTCTGGTGGAGGTCCAATCGCTGGCCCTGGCGGGACTGGGCCTGGCCGGAGCGGTCGCCTGGAGCCGGGGCTCGCTTCGGAGCGGTCTGAAGGGCTATCGTCGGCTGCTCGTGAACGAGGGAGGCCGGTGGGTGCCGTGTTGCTGATCCAGGCGGGGCTGGCCGCCGCCGGCGTCGCCACCCTGGCCTATCTCGCCATCCTGTCGCTCCCCGTGTCGTCGTGGCTGCTTGCCGCCGCCGACGGCTATGCTCATTACGCCACCCTGCCGGTTGGCCTGGCGCTCGTCTCGGCCGTGGTCGAGCTCGGAGAGCGGCGCTGCCCATGGCCCGCCTGGCCCATCCCGTGGCGTCGGACGGGCCCTCGGACGGGCACATGGCACAAGATTCGCTCGCATCCTCCTCGCCCCCGCGGGACGTGCCGCCGGTCTGACTCGTTTTTTTTCGGAACGCCGGAGTCGATGGGCCCACCCTGCGCCTTTGAGCGCGGAAACCGTCGCTGATCCGTTTCACGGGAGCGACACGGCCGGCGCCGTGGGACGGTGGGGGCGTCTGGTTCGCTTGACAGACGAAGGGAAGTCGGGTTGTAATGAATGTTACGTTACGGCCAGGTGTCTGCCCGGACTCACGCGGCCCTTCCTGAAGCATCCAAGGCCGCGGAGCCCCCATCGCCCGTTCCCTCGGTCCCTGTGCCCAGTGGTCCGCAGGCGATTCTTGACTTCTGGCTTTCCCCAACGACGAGTTTGACAATTTGGACTGGCCTCGTTTCCGAGGACCCCAGGGCCGTGCGCGCCGGTCGACGGACTGGACCTCGGTGCCTCCCTGCCCGGATGTGCCGGCCCTGGCTCCCGTAGGTTAGGTTAGGTTAGGTTCCGGGTCCCGGCGGCCGGCGTCCCGAGATACCGCACGGCACCGCATCGTACCGGCCTGGCATGACTCGCCAACCGCTCGACCCGACGGATCCATCTTCAGGAGGGAAACCGCACATGTCTACAGGATCGGATCTGATCGCCAAGATCGCCGGCCGCCAGAACCTGGCGGAGTACCAGAAGAAGCACTGGTCCGGCTCGTTCGCCGACTATCTCGATATCGTCCGGAGCGACCCCAAGGTCACCCGGACCGCCTACCAGCGGGTCTACGACATGATCCTCAGTCACGGGACCGAGGAGGTCATCGTCAACAAGGAGAAGACGGTCCGCTACAAGTTCTTCGAGGACCCGGACAACCACGGGCCAGGACGCGATCTTCGGCCTCGAGAGGACGCTTCTGAACCTGGTCAACATCCTCAAGAGCGCCGCGAACAAGTACGGGACCGAGCGGCGCGTGCTGCTGCTCGCACGGGCCGGTCGGCAGCTCCAAGAGCACGATCGCGCGGCTGCTCAAGAAGGGCCTCGAGCGCTACTCGCGGACCGACGAGGGCGCGCTCTACACCTTCGGCTGGCGCGAGGAGACGCTCGACGGCGGCGAGGCTTACGCCGACTGCCCGATGCACGAGGAGCCGCTCCACCTGATCCCGGTCGAGGACCGCCCCGCGATCCTCGGCGGACCTCAACGCCGACGCCGACGCGCCACGGCTATCACGATCTCGATCGAGGGCGACCTCTGCCCGTACTGCCGCCAGATGTTCAACGAGCGGATGGAGCGGTACGGCGGCGACTGGGCCAAGGTGCTCGAGCGACATCCGGGTCCGCCGCCTGATCCTCTCGGAGCAGGACCGGATCGGCGATCGGCACGTTCCAGCCCAAGGACGAGAAGAACCAGGACGCCACCGAGCTGACCGGCGACATCAACTACCGCAAGATCGCCGAGTACGGCACCGAGAGCGACCCCCGCGCCTTCAATTTCGACGGCGAGTTCAACATCGCCAATCGCGGCATCATCGAGTTCATCGAGGTCCTCAAGCTCGACGTCGCCTTCCTCTACGACCTGCTCGGGGCCAGCCAGGAACACAAGATCAAGCCCAAGAAGTTCGCCCAGACCGACATCGACGAGGTCATCATCGGGCACACCAACGAGCCCGAGTACAAGAAGCTTCAGTCCAACGAGTTCATGGAGGCGCTGCGGGACCGGACGGTCAAGATCGACGTGCCCGTACGTGACCCGGCTCTCCGACGAGATCCAGATCTACGAGAAGGACTACAACAGCCGCAAGGTCCGGGGCAAGCGGATCGCGCCCGCACACCCTCGAGGTCGCCGCGATGTGGGCCGATCCTGACCCGGCTCGAAGAGCCCAAGAACGCCGGCCTGACCCTGATGCAGAAGCTCAAGCTCTACAACGGCAAGACCCTGCCCGGCTTCACCGAGGACAACATCAAGGAGCTCCGCGAGGAGGCCGAGCGCGAGGGGATGCACGGGATCAGCCCGCGCTACGTCCAGGACAAGATCTCCAACGCCCTGGTCGCCCACGCCGACGAGCGCTCGGTCAACCCGTTCATGGTCCTCAACGAGCTCGAGAGCCGGACTGAAGCACCACTCGCTGATCAACAGCGACGAGGTCCGCAAGCACTACAAGCACCTGCTGGCCGTCGTCAAGGAAGAGTACGAGGACATCGTCAAGAACGAGGTCCAGCGCGCCATCGCCGCCGACGAGGACGCCCTGGCCCGGCTCTGCGGCAACTACATCGACAACGTCAAGGCGTACACCCAGCGCGAGAAGGTCAAGAACAAGTACACCGGCCAGACCGAAGAACCCGACGAGCGGCTGATGCGGTCGATCGAGGAGAAGATCGACATCCCCGAGAGCCGCAAGGACGACTTCCGCCGCGAGATCATGAACTACATCGGCGCCCTGGCGCTCGACGGCAAGAGGTTCGACTACAAGACCAACGAGCGGCTCCAGAAGGCGCTCGAGCTGAAGCTGTTCCAGGACCAGAAGGACACGATCAAGCTGACCAGCCTGGTCTCGAGCGTCGTCGACAAGGACACCCAGGAGAAGATCGACATCGTCAAGGGCCGGCTGATCCGCAACTACGGCTACGACGAGGACTCGGCGACCGACGTCCTGAACTACGTCGCCAGCATCTTCGCCCGCGGCGACGTCAAGCGCGGCGGCCACTGAGACGCGCTCAGGAACCGCGCCGCGGCCGCCGCGATGCTGGGCATCGTTGCCCCGAGGCGGCGCGGTCGCGGCCGACGCGACCGACTTCTCGAAAGGCCGGACTTGAATAAGCGTCTGGCCCCGGTATAGAATTTGCTACAGAGGTCGCGGGTCGCTCTGCATGTGGAGTCGTGCCGGCTGGGCCTTGGTCCTCCGCCCGCGCTTTGCACCCGCCTCGGTCGGTTTCCTTCGCAACTCGCGTCCGCATCTTCAACGATCTTTGCCATGTCAATTGCGGTCGGACCCGGGGCCGCGCCGGTCGTTGGCTGCGCCTGGCGTCGCCAGGCGTTGAGACAGGGGTCAGCGAGCCGCGCGGAGCCACCGGCGGGGTGGACGCGGCGCGATCTGGCAGTGCGACCGTTCTGGCGGCGAGGTCAGGATCGACTGTCCCCCAACGGCGAGGGCACAACAGCCGTGGTGCGAAAAATCGAGCGGGATGCCAACCGGTTCAAGCAGATCGTCCGCGGCAAGATCAAGACCGACCTGCGGAAGTACATCACGCACGGCGAGATGATCGGCAAGACCGGCGGCGAGCTGGTCTCGATCCCGTTGCCGCAGATCGATATCCCCGAGTTCCGCTACGGGCCCAAGAACTCGCGGCGGCGTCGGCCAGGGGCCCGGCGACGTCGGCACGCCGATCGGCCGGTCGGGCGAGCAGGAAGGCGGGACCGGCCAGGCCGGCGACTCCCCGGGCCACCACATCCTCGAGGTCGAGCTGACCCTCGACGAGCTCGCCGCAGATCCTCGGCGAGGGGCTCGCCTTGCCCCGGATCGAGCCCAAGGGGCGGGCCAACATCATCGAGGAGAAGGACAAGTACACCGGCATCCGCCAGGCCGGGCCCGAGAGCCTCCGCCACTTCAAGCGGACCTACAAGAAGGCGCTCAAGCGGCAGATCGCCTCGAACACGTACAACCCCAACGACCCGATGGTCATCCCGGTCCGCGAGGACAAGCTCTACCGGTCGTGGAACCCGATCGCCGCTGCCGCACTCCAACGCCGTCGTCCTCTACCTGATGGACGTCTCGGGCTCGATGACCGACGACCAGAAGGAGATCGTCCGGATCGAGGCGTTCTGGATCGACACCTGGCTCAAGAGCCAGTACGACGGCGTCACCACCCGCTACATCATCCACGACGCGGTGGCCCGCGAGGTCGACCAGCACACCTTCTACCACACCCGCGAGAGCGGCGGCACGCGGATCAGCTCGGCCTACAACCTGGCCAACAAGATCATCGACGCCGACCATCCGCCGGCCGACTGGAACATCTACGTCCTGCACTTCTCCGACGGCGACAACTGGGGCGAGGACAACCGCCAGTGCATCAGCCTGCTCCGCGACCAGCTCCTGCCCAAGTGCAACCTGTTCGGCTACGGCCAGGTCGAGAGCCCCTACGGCTCGGGCGAGTTCTACCGCGAGCTCGAGGAGGCCTTCGACGAGGTGCCCAACCTGGCCCTGTCCGAGATCCGTAACAAGGACGGGATCTACGAGTCGATCAAGGAGTTCCTGGGCCGGGGGCGCTGAGGCGAGTTCCGAGGAGGAGACGATCGATGACGACCACGACTCGCCAACCTGGATGCGACGCCGATCGAAGGCGACCAGTGCGTCGACCTTCCATGACATCGACTGGAAAGGGTATCTCACGATGCTCCGGCTCCGGGGTGAGCACGCGCATCCCCGGATGATCTATCTGGATGGGAGCCTTCAGCTCGTGTCACCGTCATTTCCGCACGAGTTCTCCAAGAACGGCTGGGGTTCTTCGTCATCGACGATCGTCGTCGGGCTCGACATTCCCTGCATCCCGGCGGGCAGCACGACGTTTCGACGCGTCGGAAGCGAGGCGGGCGTCGAGGGCGACGAGACCTATTACCTGGCCAACGCGGCCGCATTCGCGGGCAAGCGAGATCGACCTGCGCATCGACCCGCCTCCCGACCTGGCGGTCGAGGCGGTCCACTCCCACGACGCGCGGACGGCCGTCGAGGTCTATCGACGACTCGGGGTACCGGAGGTCTGGGTTTGCGACGTGAACGAGCTTCGGATCCTGGTGCGTCAGCCGAACGGCCGCTACGCCGTTCGGAGTCGAGCGTGGCGTTTCCGTTCCTGAAGGCGTCCGAGATCTTCGCATGGATTCACGGCCGAGGAGACCTTCGAGACCGAGTGGATGCAGGACTCCGCCATTGGGTCCGCGAGCTCTCGAGCCTCGCGGCAATCCTTCGGCGCAGACTAGTAGCTCAGGGATCGACGGACCCGACAGTCGCGAGTTCCGAACCGAGGGCAATCGCCGATGTCGATCATGAGCAACGAGCACGACCTGCCCGCCCGACCTCCGCGAGCTCCAGCTCGAGACCGAGCAGCACGCGCGCGACTACGGGCTCGACTTCTACGACACGATCTTCGAGGTGCTCGACTACGACGAGCTCTCCGAGATCGCCGCCCTGGGCGGGTTCCCCACCCGCTACCCCACTGGCGGTTCGGCATGGAGTACCAGCAGCTCTCCAAGGGCTATCGCTACGGGCTCCAGAAGATCTACGAGATGGTCATCAACAACGACCCCTGCTACGCCTACCTGCTGCGCTGCAACCAGATGGGTCGACCAGAAGCTCGTGATGGCCCACGTCTACGGCCACAACGACTTCTTCAAGAACAACATCTGCTTCAGCCAGACCAACCGCAAGATGATGGACGAGACGGCCAACCACGGCAACCGCATCCGGTCGTACATGGAGCGGCTACGGCGAGGAGACGGTCGAGAACTTCATCGATAGCTGCCTGTCGCTCGAGAACCTGATCGACATCCACTCGCCGTTCATCAAGCGGCGCGACGATCAGCAACCGCTACGACTTCAGCCGCCGGACGACGAGGAGCCGAGTCGGCCGTCGTCGAAGTTCCAGAGCAAGGACTACATGGAGTCGTTCGTCAATCCGCCCGCGGTCCTCAAGGAGCAGGCGCAAGCAGAAGGAGGCCGAGCGGCAGAAGGCCAAGCAGTTCCCCGAGCAGCCCGAGCGCGACGTCCTGCTGTTCCTGCTGCGAGCACGCCCCGCTGCAGACACTGGCAGCGCGACGTCCTGAGCATCATCCGCGAGGAGGCGTACTACTTCACGCCCCAGGGGCAGACCAAGATCATGAACGAAGGGTGGGCGTCGTACTGGCACTCGACCATCATGACGACCCGCACGCTCAAGCCCTCGGAGCTGGTCGACTACGCCGACCACCACTCGGGGACGATGGCCACCCAGCCGGGCCGGCTCAACCCGTACAAGCTCGGCATCGAGCTGTTCCGCGACATCGAGGAGCGCTGGAACAAGGGACAGTTCGGCCCCGAATACGACGAGTGCGACAACTACGAGGAGCGCCGGCGGTGGGACAAGCAGCTCGGCCTGGGCCGCCAGAAGATCTTCGAGGTCCGCCGGATCCACAACGACGTGACGTTCATCGACACGTTCCTGACCCCCGACTTCTGCCGCCGCCATCAGCTCTTCAGCTTCAAGCACAACGACCAGAACGAGACCTACGAGATCGAGAGCCGCGAGTTCAAGAAGATCAAGGAACGACTGTTGTTCGGCCTGACCAACTTCGGTCAGCCGATCATCCGGGTCAAGGATGGCAATTATCGGAACCGAGGCGAGCTGTACCTGCACCACGACCACTTCGGGGTCGACCTGAAACTCGACCACGCCCAGGACACGCTGCGACACCTCAACCGCCTCTGGACGCGGCCGGTGCATATCGAGACCAGTGTCGACGGGCGGCCAACCCTCTTATCTTTTGACGGGTCGGATCACACGATCCGCCCGCTGGGAGGAACGTCCCATGAGCCTGAGCCAAAAGATCGCCGCCGCGCTTGACGGCCCCGGCGCTGGCACCCACGACCTGCCGTGCGACGTCGCCCTGACCGAGGGGCGGCACCGCCTGTCGCTTCGCCTGACCGCCTCGGGGCCGGTCGGCCTGGCCTTCGGCATCGCTCGATTTCCGCTCGGCGCGCGGAACGAATGGACCGCCCGTCGCCTCCGGGCCTGGGGCGACCGGATCGCCGCCCGGGTCACGTACCTGATGGAGCCCCTGGTCGTCCTCGAGCAGGACAGCCTCGCGGGTGAGGTGGCCCTGCGGAGCCACGCCCCCACCGCCCGGGGCGAAGCCTGCGCCTTCTACGAGGTCCGGATCGACGCCGGGGGAACCCTCCGCCTCACCCGCCAGTCGCTTCGACGACGCCACCCGCCGCCGCCGTCCCGGTCGATTGCATGATGACCCGCGAGGTCCTCGAACGCCTGGCCGATGACCTCGTCGCCTCCATTCCGTGAGCCTGGAACAACCGATCCAGTTCCAAGAGGCGGTCGCCGATTCTCCGGCGGCCCGCCTCTTTTTTTTCCTTCACCCTGAAACCCAGCGTGAGCTTTCCTTGTGGACGTCTCGAACACCCCTTTCGAGAGTATCCCGCGCAGACCTGCTCCGCACAGCGGACCCTCCACGCTTTTGAGAGTTCGCGGACCGCGTTTGACACACGTGTTCGTGGTTCCATCACCGCCAGACCCACCTATCTTGATGAGTACGTCTTTTTTCCGAAAAATGGTGTATAGTTTCGCCAGGTTGCCCTGATAGCCCAGACCAGCAGGCGTCCCGGAACCACGAAACTGAGGCCACGGTAATGTTTAACAGCACGACAGCCGTCGGTTCGCCCACCGACGGGCTCAATATCGCGATCGTACCCACCAGCGCCGATGCCAGTGCCAGCGCCAGTTCTCCTACCGCGGCCGATGAGTTCGAGGCGCTGCGCCGCGCGGTTCGCGGAGCTTGTGGCCGAGTTCGAGCCCGCGACGATCTATGAAGCGTGGCTGGTCCGACGCCTGGCGCTGTATTCGGTCCGGCTCGATCGATCCGCCGAGCAGGGCGTCGCCGACATGCGCCGCGGCATTCTGCGGGCCGTCCGGGCCTGGGACCTCGACCGCCGCCACGAGGTCGATCAACTGGGCAATCGACTCGCCAGGGACCCCGAACGCGTCGCTCGCGGGCTGCGCCGGACCAAACACGGCGCCGACTGGCTGATCGAGCGGTGGGAGGGCCTGCAACGCGCGATTCATACGAATCAATGCTGGAATGAAGATCAACGCAGCCTCGCGTTTGACCTCCTGGGCGTCGCCAGGATACTTCGCGACGGTCACGACCAGGTTCCCGAGGCGACCGACCGCGATGGGCTCGATCGGCTGGTGAAGCGGCAGATCGCCTTTCTGCGCCACGAACAGGAGGTGTCGCTCAACGCGCTCGACGCCCACGAGCGCGACCTGGCGACGCATGGCATGCCGCTGACCGAGGACGCCGAGACCCGTCGGCTGCGCCGCGATGAGACCAACGCCCGCCGCGACTTTCGCTGGACGCATGCCGAGCTTTTACGGCTCCGATCCGGTCGTGAGCCGCAACCGACGAAGGGAAAGCCGAAGGACCTGGCCCGCCCCTGGGATGCCGGCGACGAGGCGCCGCGGAATTGCGTGCCACGCGCGGGGGTCGATTACGTCATCAGTCGCGTTGAGAAGAATGTGGATGAAATGTTCACCGACCTGATCGCGCGAAACGCATTCGCCGGTTCCGAGATCGACACCGATGAACCGGAACCGGCCGAGGTCGAGAAAATCCACCCCGTCGCGGTCCCCGCGGCGACACTCGCGCCCGCGCGAACGCTTCCGCCAACATCCGCACCTGCTTCCGCTCCCGCGTTCACGCCGTCGCGCACGGCGCAACGGTCGTGGACGGGGAACGAGCCGTCGGGAAATCGACGGCAGCGGCGGGCGGCGCTTCTGAAGGATCGTCGCGAGGCCCGCAAGTCGTCGGGCCAGGCGCCGGGCCGCTGACCCGGACGTCCGTCCGGCCCGCCCCGATCGGAAAAGATCGACCCACCCCCGCAACCGGAGCCGCCCCGCGGGCGACTTCCGGTGCCTCGCTGCGCGCTGGGCGCGGATTCCGCTTACGGAACGGTCCCGAATCACGATATTAAAGAGGACCGGCCCGCGCTTTCGCGTCCCGGCCCGTCGCGATCGTGTCGGCTGGAACCATTGTGATGATTGCATCAATAGAAACGACGATCAACGCGGGTGGATTCGCACGAACGAACTCGCGGCGCGTCCGAACGAACTCGCGGCGCGTCCGAACGAACTCGCGGCGCATCCGAACGAACTCGCGGCGCGTCCGAACGAACTCGCGGCGCGTCCGAACGAACTCGCGGCGCAGTCCGAACGAACTCGCGGCGCGTCCGAACGAACTCCCAAGGGGGGAGGGTTAGAGGCAATACCGTTGAGGTAGCGGCAAATTATTGGCATTTCGGTGATTGTGAATTCGTCCCCCCTTGCGAAGGGGGGAAACCGGGGGGTTCATCAGCGCCGCGATCCCCGGCGCTCCGGCCAGGCGTTCACCCCTCCAACCCCGCTTTGCAACGGTGGGCGAATCAACAACCTCGGCTTTCACAAGGACTCATGGCGAATCCAGCGGTCGTGGGGTTAGAGGTCTCCGTGTCTCGCCATTTCGCATCGTGATGGCCAGTCGGGTGAGTCGCGAGATGGCGTCCGCTGGCGATCGAAAAACGCGCAGGGTTTGGCACGGGATGAGCATGTTAGTCGGTGTTCCGCGACCGGAATACCGAAACGAGGCTCAGGCTGTGCGGCCGTTCAGGACAGAAGGTTTCTGATGCACCCGAGGGGCGGAATCCGACCAAATTCCGCAACCCATCCTGGGCTTTGAGATTCGTTACGTGGCGATACCGTGTCCCATCCAGATCCAAAGAGAACCATGAGCGAGAAACCGCCAGAGGGCGCGAAACCGGGGCGTCTGGTCGCCATGGGAGTTTCCGGCCTGGACGACATCCTGGGCGGTGGTTTGACCTTCAGCCGGGTTTACCTGGTGGAGGGGAACCCGGGCTCGGGCAAGACGACCCTCGCGCTCCAGTATCTCATCGAAGGGCGGCGTCGGGGCGAGCCGGGCCTCTACGTGACGCTCTCGGAGACCAAGTCCGAGCTCGCCGCCGTGGCCAGGTCGCACGGCTGGTCGCTCGACGGTATCAACCTCCTGGAACTGGTCGCCCCGGAAGCGGAACTCGAGCCGGACAACCAGTACTCCATGTTCCAGCCTTCCGAGATCGAGCTGGGCGAGACCACCAGCGCCGTTCTCGCCGAGGTCGAGAAGTCGAAGCCCAAACGGGTCGTCATCGACTCGCTCTCCGAGATGCGGCTGCTCGCCCAGAACCCGCTTCGCTACCGTCGACAGATCCTCGCGTTGAAGCAGTTCTTCATCGGTCGGGAATGCACGGTGCTCCTTCTCGACGACAAGACGTCGGATTCGGAGGACCTTCAGCTTCAGAGCATCGCGCACGGAGTCCTGAGCCTGGAGCAGCTTTCGCCCGAGTACGGGGCCGAGCGGCGACGCCTCCGGATCACGAAGCTCCGGGGACAGAAGTACCGGGGCGGCTACCACGACTTCGTCATCTCACCGGGGGGGCTGAACGTCTTTCCGAGGCTCGTGGCCGCCGAGCATAATCATGGCCAGGCGCGCGGGCTCCTCAAGTCCGGCAGCGTGGAGCTGGATTTGATGATGGGCGGAGGTATCCCGTACGGGACGAGCGCGGTGCTCCTCGGCCCCGCCGGTAGCGGCAAGTCGACGCTGTCGATCCAGTATGCGAGGGCCGCGGCGGCACGCGGCGAACGGGCCGCGATCTTCACCTTCGATGAGCGGGTGGAGACCATCCTGGAGCGGATGACGGGTCTCGGGATGGACCTCGGGGACGATATCGAGTCGGGCCTGATCACGATCCAGCCCATCGACCCGGCCGAACTTTCGCCGGGTGAGTTCGCTCACCGGGTCAGAACGGCCGTCGAGAGAGCTGATGGAACGCCGGGCACCCGGGTCATCGTCATCGACAGCTTGAATGGTTATCTTTATGCCATGCCCGAGGAGCGGTTCCTTGTCGCTCAACTTCACGAGCTTCTGAGTTACCTCGGGCACAAGGGCGTCGTGACGTTCCTCCTGGTGGCGCAGCATGGCCTGGTCGGGACGATGCAGACGCCCATCGACACGACGTATCTGGCGGACGCGGTCGTCCTCTTCCGGTACTTCGAGGCCATGGGCGAAATCCGGCAGGCCATCTCGGTCGTGAAGAAGCGAAGCGGTAACCACGAGCGGACGATCCGCGAGCTGAAACTCGGCGGCGGAGGCATCACGGTCGGGAAACCGCTGGTCGATTTCCACGGGGTTCTCGCCGGGACGCCCTCCTTCCGCGAGTCGAACGGCCCGCTGGCGAGGCCCGACCATGCGTGAGGAGTCGGCCGCGACGCTTGAGGAGCGAATCCTCCTTCTGGCCCCGACGAGCCGCGATGCCGTCGCCGCTCGCAAGGTGTTCGAGAAGGCGGGGATTTTGATCACCCTCTGCGACGACATCGTCGCGGTTTGCGCCGAGATCGAGAAAGGGGCGGCCGTCGCCATCGTCCCCGACGAGGCGATCCTCAATGACAGGGAAAGGTGTCTCGCCGGCTCCTGAAAGGGCAGCCTCCCTGGTCCGATTTTCCGCTCATCGTCCTGACGCCTCCGCATCAGACCAGCGCGGCGGCCCGCGGCCTGGAGTCGGTCGGGCACATGACGCTGGTCCGGCGGCCCATCGAGGTTCGGTCCCTGATCAGCACGGTCCAGGCCGCCCTCCGCGACCGGCGCCGCCAGTATGCGATGCGGTCGGACTTCGCCGAGCGGGAGCGTCAGGCCCAGGCCCTTCGCGAGAATGATCGACGCAAGGACGAGTTCCTGGCCATGCTGGCCCATGAGCTTCGGAACCCGCTCGCCGCCGTCAATAACGCGGTGACCATCCTCAAGCTCTCCGCCGACGACGAGAGCCGCAACTGGGCGAGCGACGTCGTCGAGCGTCAGGTCCGGCAGCTCGTCCGGCTCATCGACGACCTGCTCGACGTCTCGCGGATCACCAGCGGGAAGATCCGCTTGCAAAAGGTTTTTGTGGATATCAGTTCAGTTATTGATCAGGCGGTTGAGTCGGCGATGCCGATCATCGGCGAGCGGAAGCACACGTTGAGCCTCTCCATCGACAGGGGAAACCTGCCTGTTCACGTTGACACGACACGGGTCGAGCAAATCGTCCTGAACCTGCTGACGAACGCCGCGAAGTATTCCGACCGAGGGGCCAGGATCTTCCTCACCGCGAAGCGGGAGGGCGATCAGGTCGTCATCGGCGTGAAGGACAACGGCATCGGCATCCCGACCGAGAAGTTGCCCGAGATGTTCCAGCTTTTCACCCAGGGCGACCGGACCCTGGCGCGGTCGGAAGGGGGACTGGGAATCGGGCTGACCATCGTCAAGAAACTCGCCGAGATGCATGGGGGGAGCGTCGGGGCCTGGAGCGGTGGGCCTGGGCAGGGGAGTGAGTTCATCGTCCGGCTCCCGCTGCGACCGAAGACCGAGGAAATCGAGGCCGATGCACCGCGCGACCGCCTTTCCACCGGAAGAGGTTTCCGCATCCTTGTCGTCGACGACAGTGTGGATACAGCGCGTGGGATGGTGCGACTCCTGAAGCTGCTGGGCAACGAAGCCGTCACCGTGCACGACGGGTATGCGGCCATCGAGACGGCGCGCACGTTTCGACCGGATTTCGTGCTCCTCGATATCGGTCTGCCGGGAATGAACGGCTACGAGGTCGCCAGGGCCTTGCGTCAGGATGAGCTTCTCAAGAAGGCCGTCATCATCGCCGTTTCCGGGTACGGCCAGGAGGAGGACCGGCGTCGGTCGCGCGCCGCGGGGTTCGACCACCACCTGGTCAAGCCCGTGGACTTCGATTCGCTGATCTCGCTGATCGGGAGGCCGGTCTAGGCTCGCCGCGAAGCGAAGCGAAGCGCGGGATGGAATCAGGTCCGCGTCGAACATGACCTGACGTGATCATCCTCGCTCGTCAACCCGGGGCGTGGGTCAGCTCATCCAATCGCTTCCGTAGCTCGGCCGTGGCCAGGCGGGGCCGCTCGGCACGGACGACGGCGGCGCTGACGGCGAGGCGCGTTGCGCCGGCTTCCATTACGTCATCAATATTTGATATATTGATCCCGCCGATTGCGAACCAGGGCAGGGTGGTGGTCTCGGCGGCGTGGCGGACAGAGCGGAGGCCCGCGAGCTGGTGGTCGTCGAAGCTCTTGGTGTCGCTCGGGAAGACCGGGCCGACGCCGAGGTAACTGGCGCCGGCCAGGAGCGCCGCGTCGAGCTGCGATGGCTCGTGGGTCGAGATGCCGATCAGGGCGGAAGGGCCGACGATCCGTCGGGCATCGCGGCAACTGACGTCGTCCTGGCCGAGGTGAACGCCGTCGGCGCTGGCCAGGCGGGCCAGGTCGGGGCGGTCGTTGACGATCAGGCGGGCACCGGCCTGGATGGTCAAGATCCGGACCTCGCGGGCGCGTCGGAGTCGCTCGCGGTCGGACAGGTTGGGGTCCTTCTCGCGGAGCTGGATCAGATCGGCGCCACCGGCCAGGGCCTCGCCGACGACCCAGGTCAGGTCGCCCAGGGTGGGCAGGCCGCCGACCAGGACCATCAGCGCGCGTCGCCCAGGGCGCGGTAGGACCGGACGGCGGTCATCGTGAGCTTTTCGAGGGTGTAGATATCGTAGCGCAGGATCTCGAACCGGCCGGCGAGCCAGGGGTCGACGAGCTTGCCGTACTCTTCGAGGGTGCGGAGGGCCTCGGCGGTCCGTTTGAAGTTGGCTGTCAGGACGGCGCGGGCGTTCTCGCGGGTGCGCTCGGTGCCGGTCATGATGTGAGTGCCGACGTCGCCGCGGGTGTCGCGCGCGTCGGCCATCGCGTCGAGGTCCAGCGCGGATCGCCGAGCCCAATCGATGCCGCGTCTCCTTCAGGCGTCGGGTCAGTGAGGGGTCGTCGAGGACGAAGCGAACATAGTCCTCGACGACGCGGAGCCCCTCGCTGGCGCGGTTGGCCGAGGCGTCGAGCACGCGGCCCAGGTCAATGGCCTCGCCCGGGTCGTGAAGCTCGAGCGGCGGCATGTCGCCCGCTGTCGGGATCGGGGCCGATTCCTGAGCGGTGCCGGCCCTGAGGCGATCGAGCAGCATCTCGGGGGCGATTCCCGCCGTGGAGAGCAACTCGGCGACCGGGCTGCCGGAGCTAACCAGCCCGACGAGCAGGTGCTCGGTGCCGACCGGCCGTCCGCGCTCGAGCTCCCGGGCGTGGGTCACGGCATCGGTCAGGGCGGTCCTCAACTCGGCGGCCTGGGGCAGGGGGGGACCTTCCACCGGTGGTTCCTCGGTCTCGTCGAAGGGCTCGATCTCGAGGCCGAGCTGCCGTTGGGCGGATTCGGAGTCGAGCCCGAACTCGGCCAGGAGCACCGCGGCGCGGCTCTCGACCTCGGCGAGCAGGGCGGCAAGCAGGTCGATCGGCTCGACCGACGCCGCAGCCCGGACTTGCGCCCGCGACTGCGCCCGCTCCAGGACGCGGCGGGCTCCGGCGGTGTAGTGTTCGCTCATGGGAGGGCGTTTGATACCTCAGGGCCGAGGGCCGGTCGCTTGTGTTTCAGGGAAGGCCCGTTCATGATGAGGGACAGAGCCGCCCCACGGTCGCGGAAGCGCCGTGCCGTTTGTCGAGAAGTCCCCCGGAATCTGGGAGTTTTCCGTCATGAATGCTCGGGTCGCGTTCTTGATTCTAACGGCTTTCGTGCTGGTTTGCGTCCCCCTGACGCGCGCGTTTGCCGCTGGCGACGCCGCCAGGAAGCCCGGATCGGTGCTCGATTTTCAGGTCAACGATATCGACGGCCGCCCGGTCGACCTGGCCCGGTATCGGGGCGACGTGCTCCTGATCGTCAATACCGCGAGCTACTGCGGATACACCCCCCAGTACGAGGGGCTCGAAGCCGCCTACGAGAAATACAAGGGGCGAGGCTTCGCGGTGCTCGGGTTCCCGGCCAACGAGTTCGGCCAGCAGGAGCCGGGCTCGAATTCCGAGATCAAATCGTTCTGCTCGTCCAAGTACCGGGTCACGTTCCCGATGTTCGCCAAGATCGTGGTCAAGGGAGACGGAATCCACCCCCTGTACCAGTTTCTGACCAGCCCCGAGACCGATCCCAAGTTCGCCGGTCCGATTCCCTGGAATTTCACCAAGTTTCTGGTCAACCGCAAGGGTGAGGTGATCGCCCGATTCAAGCCGGGTGACGAGCCCGAGTCGCAGGAAGTGACGCGGGCGATCGAGGCGGCGTTGGCGCAGCCGCGTTGATTTCAGCGGAAATCCTGACGTCAATACAGCCGGTCGCCTGTCGGTAAGTCCGACTTCAATCGGACAAGGATTATGAACGGATTGATCCTTGTCCGATTGAAGCCAGACTTATTTGATCCCGTCAACGATTTCTTTTAAGAATCGTCTCAGCCCCTCGGCTGCGTGTTGCCCGCCGCAACGGCCGGCTGGGCGGTGACAGCGCGGGGTGCGGGAAGCGTCTCAGGGTGGGCGACGATTTTCTGGCCGGGCTCGAGACCTGACAGGACCTCGAAATAGGCCGGATCGCTCAGGCCAAGCTCGACGGACTGCCAGCGCCATCGCGGAGCCTCCTGGTCTTTCGAAGCCGATGGCTTGCCAGCTTTTGCGTTTGGGTCCGGCTCGAGGACGACGGCGACAAAGGGCTTGTAGTTGACCCATCGGACCGCCTGGCCGGGAACCCGGGTGACCCGGGGATGGTTCTCGATCAGGAAGGAGACCTCGGCGCTGAGGCCGGGCCGAAGCTCGGTGAAGCCGGTGGAGTCGAGCTTGACCACCGCGTAATAGACCCGGACGTCGGAACCCGGCCCGTTGGCCGGGGCCGGGATCGCGGTGATCTCGGTGACGGTCCCGTGGAGCGGTCGTTCGGGGAAGGCGTCGATCGTGACCATCGCGGGCTGGCCGCTCTGGATCAGTGAGATCTTCGATTCGTTGACCTTGGCCTTGACCTGCATCTTGTTCGGGTCGGGAAGGTAGAAGATCGGCTGTCCCTGGCGAACGGTCACCCCTTCCTGAATGCCGTTTTCCACCTGGCCATAACGATTGGCCTGGTTGGCGTAAACGACGATTCCGTCGCCTGGAGCACGCATCGTGCAGTTGGCGACCATGGTCTCGAGCTTGCGAAGCCGGTCGCTCTCGACCTCGAACGACTGTTCCAGCGAGAGCTTGTCGGCATGGATCGCCGCGATCTTGGCCTCGAGGTTCTTCTTCAGACGCGGGGCGGTGTACTTCTCGAGCCGGATATCCATGCCTTCCGCTTCATGGAGCGCGAGCTGGGCCTGTTGCAGGGCCAGTTCGTCGGCTTTGAGCTGCGCGGCGGATCGATAGCCCTTGGCGACGGTTTCCTTGGACCACTGGTAATTCCGTTCGGCACGACCGGCCTCGGTCCGGCAGGTCTGAAGATACTGGCGAATGAGCTGGCCGTCCTGGGGATAGATGCCGTCGCGGTATTCCTGCAGGGTGATCTTGCTGACCTCTTCGAGGGCTCGCGCCTGTTCGACCCAGGCCTTGGCCTGGATGTATCGAATCCGCTGGGCCTGGAGCTCATCCTCGAAGGCAGCCGAATCGAGGGTGCAGACGACGTCGCCGGTTTTGACCCATTGTCCTTCGGGAAGGATCCAGGTGATCCGGGTCGATCCGGCCTTCTCGGTGCTTTGCCCCCCCGGGCCGCCGCCGCGGTTACCGCCGCCTCCGCCGCCCCCCCGGCCGCCGGCCATCGAGGGGTCCTGCTGAGTCTTGGTCTGCTGGGTTCCGGTCTGGCTCTTGGTCTTGGGATTGAGCGGCTGGTGCGGCGAGATCTGATAGGTGAAGCTTCGGATCGTCGGCTTCAGAACTCCCTGGGTGGTGCTGCCGTCGGCGTTCTGGCTCGAACCGCTACCGCTACCGCCTTTGCCTCCGGCGCCGCCGCTGGCAGTGGTGTCGGCCGCCTGGGGGCCGTCGGCTTGCTTGGTTGCCCCGGCACCGGTCTTGGATGCTCCGGCAGCGGTTTTGGCCTTGGACGCTCCGGACTTCGCCTTGGCCGAGGTCTTACTCTTGGATTGGGTCTGAGTCTGGTTCGTTTGCTGTCCCTGCTGTCCTTGCTGGCCGTACTGACCGGTTTGCCCCGACTGGCCGTTCATTCCGCCCTGGGTCCCCGAGCGGCTGCCCTGAGAACCGTTGCGGCCGTTGGTGCCCGTCGCCCCCTGCGTGCCGCCGACCAGGCCGATCAGCGCCTCGACCTGGCAGCGAACGGTGGTGTTATTGGCGCTTTCGAGGCTGCCGTTCTCGGTGACGACCAGGGCGATCTCTCCCTGATCGACCTGAAGCGTCTCGATCGGCGCGACGGGGCGCGCCCAGAGCCGCGAGGGCTGGACCCCGGTACCCCAGGCCCAGAGTCCGCCGCCCAGGGCGAGGCCCGCGACGGTCGTCGCCGCCAGCCAGAATCCGCGGCTGGACGATTTCCGCTGGGGGATCACGATCGAAGGCTTGTTCAGATCCAGGGACATGGGCTGGCCCCCAAGGTTGGGCGCAAATCGATGGTCAGGGCAAAGGCCGCGGCGCGAATCGAATCGAGGCAAATTCGGGCGGCAGACCGCGACGCAGGCTGGAAGCGACGAGGGTGGGGGTGGACCGTACCGGCAACACGAGCCGTTGGAGACGGCCGCCGACCATCTTGAATTATCCGTTCCAAACACGTAGGGGTCAACAGCACAGATCGGTCCGTGCCGGTTTCGCCCGGACCATGGGAGGTCCGAATCGTTGCGACTGACGTCCCCAATCCCTATAAGCGTTAGGACTGGCGCGGATGGCACGGCTTGGGTCGGGCTTTGTCTTGATTGCCGGAAGTCGACCCTGGATGATATGCATCGAAAACGCCGAGCTTTCCCAAAAATCGGATCGATCGGAATGGGCGACGGGAATCGCAATCTAGGGTTGTATAGCCCGGCCCATGGATCGGAACAGGGGGGTTCTCCATCTCCCGACGAGATGGCGGCCGGAGACGGATCGGGAAGCTTTCGGACGCGAGACGATATCTGTTGATTTGAGGGATTTGCTTCGATTTGAATCGAAGCGGGGCCGACGGACACCCGCCGCTCGCGGCCGGGAGTCCGCCAGGGAGGGTTGGTGGTGCGCTGCGGGGCCTTGGCTGAGGCCCCCGCTGGCGGTGCGCGCCACTGGTCGTGCCTGGTGGACATCCTTGCCGCGGGAGCTTGCACCTTGATGAGCTGGACCGGAACGTGGAGGAGGTGGGCAGGGACGCAGGATGGATTGGCCCGAGAGGTGCCCAACGGGCCGGAGGAGGCCCGTGATCGCAGGCGTCGGCGGCGACCCAGACGCTGGCGGCCCGAGGCCGAGGGCCTGGAGGGCCGGGCGTTGCTCTCGGCGGTCGCGGGGGTCGATTACACCCTCAGCGGCTATCAATGGGCCAACCCGACGCGGATCACGTATAGCATCGCCCCCGACGGTGTGACCTGGGACCACGGGATCAACGTCCTGAACGCCACGTTCAACGCCAAGTTCGGCGCGGGGAACTGGGAGCGAACCATTGCCAAGGACCTGGCGACCTGGGAATCGGTGGCCAACATCAACATCGTGCCGGTATCGGACTCCCCGCTGCCGTTCGACACCCCGGGGTTGTCGCAGGGCGACCCGCGGTTCGGCGACATCCGGTTCGGGGGTTATCCGTTCCTCAACGACACAACGACGCTGGCACAGACGTATTATCCGCCCCCCAACGGATTGACCGCCGCTGGCGATGTCGAGGTCAACACCGCGATCGACTTCAACAACGGCTCGCAATACGACCTGTATAGTGTCCTGTTGCACGAGACCGGCCACTCGCTCGGCATGGCACACGCCACCAACCCGGCCGAGGTGATGTACCCCGTCTACCAGGGAGTGGTCTCCGGGCTCTCGCCGGGCGATATCGCGGGAATCCAGGCGATTTATGGACCGAGGACCGCCGACGCGTACCAGAGCCAGGGTCAGGGCCTGGCGCCGGGCAGCGCCATCGACCTGACCGGCGGTCTCGGCACCACCGACCAGGTCACCCTCGGCGGGGTCTCGCTCGCCACGATCGGCGACACCGAGTATTTCAGCGTGGTCGCGCCCGACGACCCCGGCGCCACGCTCCAGGTCACGGCGGCGGCCTCGAATATCAGCCTGCTCAGCCCTCAGGTCACGGTCTACGATACGGCGGGACACGACCTCGGCACCGCCGCCAACCCCAGCGCCTGGTCGGACGACGTCAGCACGTCGGTCAGCCAGGTTGTCCCCGGCACGCGCTACATCATCGCGGTGACCGGCGCGACCCAGGACGTGTTCGCGGTCGGAGCCTATCAACTGGGTCTCGCCTTCACGGGCGGGACGGCGCCGCCGGCCTCGACGCCGAGCCCGGCTCCGATCGCCACACCCGCACCCTCGCCGACAACGATCGGCCCGGTTTCACCAGCTCCAGCTCCATCTTCGTCCTCGGATTCGACGATCACGAGCCCGACACCGACACCGACGCCGGTGCCGGTCACGCCGACCGTGGTGTCGACCAACCTGGGAACACTTGGCGCGACCACGCTGGGCGGCCTTTCGCTGACGCCCGCCGGTACGATCGACGATTTTCACTTCACGGCGGCGCGGGCCGGTGTCTACCAGGTCAACGCTACGGGAACGTCGATCATCGTGCGCAACGCCGCGGGGACGACGATCGCCTCGGGGCAGGGATCGGTCATGGTCCGGGTCCCTCGGGCGCGAACAGCGTACACGGTCGAGGTCAGCCCTCCAGACGGGTCCGGCACGACGACGACGGTCGCGAGCTATACCCTCACGATCGGGCCGGCGGGAGCGGCCGGTCCGGCGACGGTCCGACCGGGCCGGGCCTGGCTCGGGGCTGGAATCGGGGCGGGCATGCTGGCACGGCGACAGGCCCTGGCGGCGCGTTTGCAACTCCTGAGCCGACTCCGGGCCCAGCAGATCCATCGGGGGTGAGGTTGAGGGGGGTTGCTGAAACCTTGGACGGGGACAGCGACTGTGGTAGCCTGAGCGGACCGAGACCCCGGAATCCGAACCTCGCCCGCCCGACCGCAAGTCGCGCGATCGGACCCGTGGCTGTGCATGATCCCAAGCAATCTCACTCAGGAGTGACACCGTGGCTGAATACACCGTGCCGCCGTTGCCTTACGATTACGCCGCTCGAGCCGCACATCAACGCCAAGACCATGCAGTTTCATCACGACAAGCATCATCAGGCGTACGTCACCAACCTGAACAACGCCTTGAAGGACCACCCCGATCACCAGGGTAAGTCGGTCGAAGACCTGATCGCCAACCTCGGCGCCCTGCCCGAGTCGATCCGGACCGCGGTGCGCAATAACGGCGGCGGCCATGCCAACCACTCGCTCTTCTGGCAGATCATGAAGCCGGGCGGCGGCGGCGAGCCGACGGGTGCCCTGGCGCAGGCGATCCAGAGCGAGCTGGGCGGTTTCGCCGCGTTCAAGGAGGCTCTCACCAAGGCGGGTGTCGGCCGGTTCGGCTCGGGCTGGGCGTGGCTCGTCCTGGGCAAGGACGGCAAGCTCGCCGTTACCTCGCTGCCAAACCAGGACAGTCCGCTGATGGAAGGCCAGACCCCGCTGCTCGGCGTTGACGTCTGGGAGCACGCGTACTACCTCGACTACCAGAACCGACGGCCCGACTACCTGGGCGCCTGGTGGAACACGGTCGCCTGGGACGAGGTCGGCAAGCGCTACGAGGCGGCCAGGAAGGCCTGAGCCCGAGCCGCTCGTCTCACCAGCCGTTGTTTGAAGTGGCTATCCGGAAGGACGTTGCGCGGCCTCGGGGCGTCGCCGTTCCGGATAGTCGCTGCGTTTGACACCTCCAGGCCGCCGCTTTCTCGCCATTGAGGCCTGTCTGTCCCGGGCGGAAGCTCAGGCGCACCCTGCGCGAGATCTTCGCGACTCGCGAACCAGGCCCTCCGGCCGGCCTGTCCCCTCCGTCAGGCTGGAAGACGCACGACATGAGTCCCTCGAACCTCCTCCATCCCGACCGGTCTCATCCATGAACATCACGCGTCGTCTTCTCCTGAAAATTGCTCCGTTGCTGTTCTGGCGTGGGTCGCCTGCGCGTGCTGGCGGCCGAGACGACTCCCGTGAAGCCATTCGGTACCGAGCATTCCAACCTCGACTCCCTGGCTTCGGCCCAGTGGTGGAATGCCTCGCCGCCCAGGCAAAATCCGCCGCCGCCGATGGACGTGCCACGGAACGAGGTGGTCGCCTTCGCGCTCTACACTCAGGATCGCGGCGTGCTGAAGCTGACCGCTCAGCTTTATCCGCTCAGGCCGGGTGAGCGCGAGAGGTCCGGCTCGAGTTTCAGAAGGCGGGGGTCTGGACGGAGGCCATGAAGGCCGAGGTCCTGTATCCCGGCTGGAGCGCTCACTTCCGCGTGGAAGATTGGGATGCGAGCCAGGACGTTGCCTATCGCGTGCGGCATGGCGACGCCGCCATGTTCGAGGGCGTGATCCGCCGCGACCCCGTCGACAAGGACGTGATCGTGGTCGCCAACATGTCCTGCAACTCCAGTCGGACCACGGGCATGCGGCCCGAGATTCTCGATCGTCTGAAGGCCCACGACCCGGACCTGCTGTTCTTTGCCGGCGACCAGACGTACCGGCACACCGAGCACACCGCGGGCTGGATCGAGTTCGGACTCCAATTCCGCGACGTCATTCGCGACCGGCCGACCATTTGCATTCCCGACGATCATGACGTCGGCCATCCCAACCTGTGGGGCGAGAACGGCAAGCGCTGCCTTCGCCGCGACGGTGCCGATGGTGGGTATTTCTATCCGGCGGCCTACGTCAACATGGTCCAGCGGCAGCAGACCTGGAACCTGCCCGACCCTCCCGACCCGGCGCCGGTCGAGCAGGGGATCACCGTCTACTTCACCAACCTCCGGGTCGGCGGCATCGACTTCGCGATCCTGGAAGACCGCAAGTTCAAGTCCGGCCCCGACGGCAAGATTCCCAAGATGGGGCCGCGCCCGGATCACATCAACGATCCGGGCTATGATCCGAAGACGATCGACTTGCCGGGTCTCCAACTGCTGGGCGAACGCCAGGAGACGTTTCTGCGCGCCTGGAGCCAGGACTGGACCCACGCCGAAATGAAAGCCGTGCTCTCCCAAACCGCGTTCTGCGGAGCGGTTCATATGCATGGCGGAGAAAACGATCGACTGCTCGCGGACCTTGATTGTAATGGCTGGCCTCAGACCCCGCGGAATCACGCGCTGGCGGAGATCCGTCGGGCCTGGGCCGTGCATCTGTGTGGCGACCAGCACCTCGCGGTCGTGACGAAGCACGGGATCAAGGAGTTCGGCGACGGCCCCTACGGGTTCACCAGCCCCGCGCTGGTCAACACCATTTACGGTCGCTGGTGGCATCCGCTCGATGAAAAAGCCGGCCCCAATCCGGTGCCTCACAGTCCGTTGCCGTGGACCGGCGATTTCAAGGACGGACTTGGCAACAAGATCAGCATGATGGCTTATGCCAATCCGCCGAACATCAAGGACGAGCGCGGCCGTGCCGATGGCTATGGCATCGTGCGCTTCGACAAGAAGCAGCGCCGGATCACCTTCGAGTGCTGGCCCCGTTTTTCCGACGTGTCGCAGGGTGATGAAGCCCAGTTCCCGGGCTGGCCGATCACGGTGGCCATGGCCGACAACGATGGCCGGAAGCCGGCCGGGTCTCTTCCCACGCTGGTCTTCCGGGGCGCCTCCAGCCCGGTCGTGCAGGTGATCGAGCAGGCGACGGGCGAGATTCTCTACACCGTTCGCGTTCAGGGCGACCGATTCCAGCCGCGGGTTTACGCACCCGGAAAATACACGGTGAAAGCGGGACGCGACAAACCCGACGGCCCGACGATCGCGAACCTGGAAGCCGTCGCTCCGTCAAGCACCGGTACGCTCGAGCTCCATTTCGGAAGCTAGAGGGTGCACGCGCCGTCCTCAATTGAACCCATGACCCGCGAAAAGGCGGTGTGGGTGGTTTTGATCCACGCCGAATTTCGTCGGCGCCGCGGGTTCCCTTCAAGAACCTCTCATGGTGGTGTCCCAGTTCCATTGCAGGAAAAGATATATACTTTCTCCCCCCCTTAAAAAGGGGGGCAAGGGGGGGTCGGCCTGGTCGCCTGGCCTGCCCCCCAACCGCCCCTTGGAAAAGGGGGAGAAGCCTGTATCGATCCTTGTGCCATGGAACGGGGACGCCACCCCTCTCGTAACACCCTCAAAATCCCATCAATCGATCGCGCCTGCGCCGCGAGTTCGTTTGGGCCCGAGCGCGAGTTCGTTTGGGCCGGAGCGAGTCGGACCATCCCGGCGGCGCTCCGGCCTGGCCGGCACGACCGGCGCAATCGGCGCGATCGTCACGAAGCGACATCCAACAACCGGATTGCCAGGTGATGACGTGGGCGAAATGCGTCGTCTCTTCCTTTAATATCGGGTCGAACGCCGCTTCCGTACCACAAATCCGCGCGCAGGGCGCAACGCGAACCGCGACGGCCGCCCGGAGGGGCGACGTCGGCCGTTGGGTCGCGATCCGCTACGCCGGGCTCAGCGGCCCGACGGCTTGGTCTTGTTCTTCCGGGCCTCGCGCCTGCGCTGGGACTCGATGGCCCGACGCTGGCGGCGGTTGCCTTTAGGCTGCGACGCGTGGTGCGTCCGCGGCGAGGGCGAGGCGGGCGTCGGAATCGGAGCCGGCGTCGGGATGGAGGTCGGCGGTGTGGGTATCGGCGTTGGCGTCGGCTCAATGACCGGGGTCGCCATTGACTCCTGGGCCGCGAATTCGGCTTCGAGCTCGGCCAGGGTTGCGGCCACGTCTTCGAGTTCGGCTGCCACCTCGGCCTCGGCTCGGGCCCAGCAGCCCGGGCCATGATATCGGACGAGATCGCCGCGGCGTTATCCTCGGCCCGGCGGGCCATGTACTCCAGCGCGGCGTCGCTGACGGTCGAGCGGCGCGGCGGATCGGCGTCGAAGACCGGGAACCGGGTGGCGACGTTGTTGGATTCGGTTCGCGGGGCCTCGGCGCGTGCCTTATCCAGCTCCTCGAGGGTCGTTCGCCACACGCGATTCAACGCCGTCTCGGTCTTGCGCAATCGACGGGTGATGGCGTCCTCGGTCAGGGGCATGCCCAGCGACGCCAACTCCTGCTCGTGCGAGTCGATCGCGTCGAGAGCGGCTTCCTTGTCGTCGCGGAGGCGATCGATCTGGCTGCGGACCAGGGTTTCGAGAGCCGCCGCGTTGGTGGCTGCCGGGACCATGTAATCGCCCACGCGGAGTTCCCGCGCCACCCCGAGCAGGTCGTACGCCAGGGTCCGCTGACGCTCGTCCCAGCAGCCATCGATCCGCAGCGCCTCGCCCAGGCCGATCCAGCGCCTCCATCAGCCATTCGGCGCCGTGCTTGCTCCGCAACAGGCCCCGCGCGGTCCGCGACGGGTCCTTCGCGATGCGCGCGGCCAGGTGTTCGGCCTGGTCGCGTTGATCCACATCCCAGCACGTCACGGCCCGATGGATCTGGCGTCGGATATCGTCGATGCCGTACTCGGCGCATCGGTCGATCTGGACCGAGGTGAACGCGAGCCGATCGACCAGCCACGCCTCGTAATCGTCGCGAGGCGTGAAATGGTCGCGGAACCCGACCTCGCGTTTCGCCCGCGCGGCCTCCATGTCTTCAGGCAGGACGACGCTGGCGCGCGTGCCGTCCTTCAGGGCATTGCGGCGCAACGCGCGTTTTCCCTCGGGCGTCTTTGGCCCTCCTCCGCGCTTCTTCGTCGGCGTGGGCGTCGAGGTTGTCGGTTCCGATCCGTCGGGCGAGTCACTCAGGGGGTCGTGTACGTCGCGTTCGATGTCGCTCATGATCGCGGCCTCAACATTGGGGGATTTGAGAATGCGCGGGAAGGCGGCCCCGGCTTTCGTTCTGGGTTATCGGCGCGACATGGAGAAGATATTCAGGATTTCCTGAAAAAATTATGTCACAAGCGAAAATGAGTGGAGGTGAGCACACGACTTGCTTTTACAAGTCGGTGCTATTGAATTCGTCGGCCTTCCTCGCGGCGAGCGGGTGTCCCGGACGCGGGCGCCGGTCGTGCGATTTCAGGGTCGAAGGATGCACGGGTTCTTGTGCCATGGAACGGGGACACCACCGCGTTTCCGCGCAAGCCCTCGGCGGGCATCGAGCGGGAAGCAGCCCCGCAACCTGTCAGGTCCTGGGTTGACCATCCGGGCGAACTCGGTATGATCCGGCCGCGTTCGGAGGACGAGCGGCCCGCGTCGAGACCCTCGGGCGCGGCCGGTCGTTCGCCCTCTCCGGGGCCGGTCGCTGGTTGCGACCGGGTCGCGGGCCGGGATGGTCTCACGTCAACTCCCTGGAAGACGAAGAGGAGAGATGCCGATGGATCGGCTCAATCGTGGTCTGGCCGGGTGCGGCCTGTCACTCGCGCTCATGTTGACGGCGGGAGGCTGCCGGAGCGCGCGCCCGAGGTCCCTCCCGGGCGTGGTTACGGAAGCGACGGCCGTCAGATGCCCCCGGTCGGGCTGAGCACCGAGCCGCATCCGATGACGGGCCCGACAGGGATGATGAACGGAATGCCCGGCGGCGGAATGCCCGGTGGAATGCCCGGCGGCGGGATGCCCGGTGGTGGGATGGGCGGTGGTCCCGGTCAGGCGCAGCTTGGCACGCCGGGTCCGAACTCGACCGCGAACTACGGCGCGCCGACGGGCAACGCGTTCGGTCCGCCCGGCACGTCCGCCAGCGGCCCACTCACGCCAGGTCTGGGCCTGAGCAGCAGCGGTCCCGGCACCGAGCCATCCGCCATGCCCTCGGCCGGACTGGCGAGCCCCAGCGGCGCCGACACGAGTGCGCCGGGCGGCTATGCACCCAATCCCGGCGCACCCGGCGATGGACCGGCGGGTTCGGGCACCCATCTGGGATATCCCTGAGCTGGTGGGTATGGCGTGCCTGACGAGACCCAGTGGTGCCGACGGACGTCCGTCGGCACCTCGCTCTGATCCGATGGCCTGAACCTGGTAAGCTTCCTTCTCAGACGCGCTCTGGTCCCAACGTCGATTGGCCGTGGCCTTCAATTGAACCTGAACCGTTTTGTCCCTGACATGGCCGAGCCTCTCGTCATCCTGTTCGAAGATCCGCACTGCCTGGTGGTCGCCAAGCCTGCCGGGGTGCTGATCCAGTCGGCGGCTCAGGCTCGCCGGGACGGTATCGATACCAACGTCGCGAGCGAGCCCACGCTCGAATCGGCGGTCCGGCGCCATCTGAGCCCCGAGCGCGCCCGAAGCCGCGTATCTGGGGACGGTCCAGCGGCTCGACCGGCCGGTCTCGGGGGTCGTGGTCTGGGCCAAGACCCCCAAGGCGGCCCGCCGACTCGCCGCGCAGTTCGCCGGCCGTGCCGTGAGCAAGGAATACTGGGCGATCGTCGAGGAGTCGGCCCGATCTCCGAGGCGGTTCGCATCCACCCAGCGAGAGGAGACCTGGGACGACTGGCTTCCCCCCGCCGACCGACAGGGTGTCGCCGCGGTGGTCGACGCCGAGTACGCAGGGGGCGCGGCGGGCCGTCACCCGGGTCGGCGCGGCCTGGCGACGCGGGTGTGTCCGGCGGGAACTTCCTGGCTCCGGCTCCGGCCCGAGACGGGGCGGACCCATCAGCTTCGTGCCCAGGCCGCCCGGCGAGCTCGCCGATCGTGGGGGACGCGACCTACGGGTCGAGCCGCGCCGTTTCCGCGCGGGATCGCCCTCCACGCCCGGTCGCTGTCGGTCGAGCACCCCGTCCTGCGGACCCCCATGACCTGGGTCGCTCCGTTGCCCGAGTCCTGGAGCCGCGTTCGGGGTCGAGATCGGCGCCGGTTGATCCGACGTTCGCCGGGCTAGCTAGCTCAGGCGACGTTGATCTCGACGATCTGGAGCTGGAGCGTGCCGCGCGGGGACGGGACCTCGGCGATCTCGCCGACCTTCTTGCCGACCAGGCCCTGGCCGATCGGGCTGGTCAGGAGGATCTTGTTCTGGTCGTAGTCTTCCTCACCGGGTCCGACCAGGATGAAGTCTTCCTCGTCGTTGAGGTCGAGGTCGAGGACGCGGACCCGCGAGCCGAAGACGACGCGGTCGGTGGGCAGGGTCGACTCGTCGACGATCATGGCCCGGGCGAGCTTGTCCTGAAGCTCGTTGATCCGGGCCTGGAGCATGCCCTGGGCCTCGACGGCGGCATCGAACTCGGCGTTCTCGGAGAGGTCGCCGAAGCCCCGGGCCTGGGCAATCTGCTCGGCGATCCGGGGCATGTCCTCGTTTTTCATCTTGTCGAGCTGGGCCTTGAGCTTGTCGTAGCCTTCCTTCGACATCGGGATGCGATCGGTGGACATGCCTTGCTGACTCCCCAATCCTTCCGCGATTGCTCGACGAGCCGGCGCCCAGTCCTGCTGGTTCGACGGGTTCGGTTCGATCGGAAGCTCGATCCTCGACGCCTAGAAGCAAACACCGCGACGCCGGGCCGAACCCGGTGCCGCGGTCCACATCGTCCATTAGCCTAGTCTTGCCAACCCTCCAGACGCAAGACCAAGCCTGGCGTATCCCCAGGACTGGACTTGAGCGCGCTCGATTCACTCGTGCCGCAGGGCCTCGATCGGGTCCATCAGGGCGGCGCGGCGGGCGGGGTAGAGGCCGAAGAGGATGCCGATCGCGACCGAGATGCCGAAGGCCAGGAGCACCGAGGCGCCGGTGACGATCGCCTTCTGGTCGGGGATGAAGTAGATGATCATCTGGGGGATCGTGATCCCGACGGTGACCCCGAGCAGGCCGCCGACGCCCGAGAGCACGACGGTCTCGATCAGGAACTGCTGGGTGATGTCGCGGCGCTTCGCCCCCAGGGCGCGGCGGATGCCGATCTCGCGGGTCCGCTCGGTCACGGTCGCGAGCATGATGTTCATGATGCCGATGCCGCCGACCAGCAGCGAGATCGACGGCGATCGTCCCCAGGATGATGCTGAACTGCCGGGCCGTGCGCTGGGCTTCGAGCAGCAGGTCGTAGGGGACGATGATGGTCGACGTCCTTCTTGGGGTGGTAGGGCTTGACGGCGGCCTCGATGATCGGGACCGAGGGGCTGACCTCGGCGATCGAGCCGACCTGAAGCGTGATCTGCGAGAGCTGGGTCTCCTCGGCCTCCATCGAGCCGGTCCGGCTGTTCATGATCCGCTCGCCGAACCGGAGCTTGCAGGTGTTCAGGGGGATGTAGACGTCCTTGTTGAAGTCCTGGCCCGAGAGGCTGCCGCCGATCGGCGCCGGAGCTGGCGCGTTCCTTGGTCACGCCGACGACGGTGTAGTAGTCGGTGCCGAGCTTGACCGACTGGCCGAGCGGGTCCTCGTAGGGGAAGAGGATCTTGGCGGTCTCGGCGGCGAGGACGGCGTAGTTCTGATACCGCTCGTTGTCGGCCTCGGTGAGGAACCGGCCCTTGTCGATCTCGAGGCGGTTGAACTCGGCGTAGTCGTGCGGTCGTGCCGACGACGCGGCCGTCGATGGCGTGGTCGAGGTGGCGGATCTGCTTGCGGATCTCGCGGATCGGCAGCGCCTTCTTGATCGTCGGGACGGTGGCCAGGATGCGGTCGTAGTCGTCGTACTTCAGCCCGTAGTTGAGGACCCGCGCCGGGCCGGCCGCCCGGCGGCCTGGGTCTCCTCGCTCGGCTTGACCGAGCGGATGATGATGTTGGTCGCCCCCAGCTGCTGGATGCGCTCCTGGGCGTCGCGGCTCGATCCCTCGCCGACGGCCAGCATCGAGATCACCGCCGCCACGCCGAAGACGATGCCCAGCACCGTCAGGCCCGAGCGGAGCTTGTGCAGCAGCAGACTCTTCATCCCGAGCTTCAGGCCGCGCCAGATGCGTCCCATTGGAGAACTGCCCTCAGGGGCGAATGGGCCTTTGATTCGCGAGGGTCAGGAGATTACGTTGCCATGACCGGTGCCGTTGCCATTGACCGGCGCGTCGCCGACGAGGGCGGTCGCCTGGGTCTGCAGGGCCGCGCATCCGGGCGCTGGGGCCGTCGTCGATGATCAGGCCGTCGCGCATCCGGATGATCCGCTTGGCGTGCTCGGCGATGTCGTCTTCGTGGGTGACCATGATGATGGTCTTGCCGGCGTCGTTGAGCCGGCCGAGCATCTCCATGATCTCGTGGCTGGTCTTGGTGTCGAGGTTACCGGTGGCCTCGTCGGCCAGGATGATGTACGGGTCGTTGATCAGCGAGCGGGCGATCGCGACGCGCTGCTGCTGGCCGCCGGAAAGCTGGGTGGGCCGGTGGTCGAGGCGGTCGCCCAGGCCGACCAGCCGGGCCAGTCTCGACGGTCCGCTCCTGCATCCTCGGTGATCTCGCCGCCTCCCTGGTAGGTCAGCGGAAGCTGGATGTTCTCGATGACGGTGTACTGCTGGATCAGGTTGTACGACTGGAAGATGAACCCGAGGTAGCGGCTGCGGACCTCGGAGAGCTCGTCGTCGGCGAGCCGGGCGACGTCGCGGTCGCCCAGGATGTACTGGCCGCTGGTGGGGCGGTCGAGGCAGCCGAGCAGGTTGAGCATCGTGCTCTTGCCCGAGCCCGACGCGCCCATGATGGCGACGTATTCGCCGGGATAGAAGTCGACCGAGACGCCGCGCAGGGCGTGGACGATGACCGGCTGAGCGGGCCCGCCGGCGGCGGCCGAAGAGGCCGCCGCCGCCGTGGTGCGCCCATGACGTAGGTCTTGCGGACGTCGACGAGCCGGACGATCGGCTTGCGGCCCCGATCGATGGCGGCCATCGAGACATCGTTCACGATCACGATCCTCCCCCGCCGCCGCCGCCACCACCGCCGGGCGGCCCGCCGCCGAAGCCACGACCCCCGCCGCCGCCGCCACCGCCGCCACCGCCGCCGGCCGGACCGCCGAAGCCGCCACCTCCACCGCCGCCTCCGCCACTATCGATGCGCTGGAGGATCATGTCGACTCGGTCGGCCGGAACGCCGCTTTCTCGAGGATCTTGCGCTGTTCCTCGGGGCTGGCGGCTTCGAATCTTCTCCCGCAGGGCCGGGTCCATCTTGCTCATTCCGCCGCGCCGCCCTTGCGCTGGCCCTTGCCCTTGGCCTTGGCGGCATCGGGCCTTGCGGCCTGGCCGTCCGGCACCCGACGCCGGCGGCCTTGCTGGCGGCGTCGGCGGCCTTCTTGGCGGCGTCGCCCCAGGCCTTCTTCTCGGCTTCCTTGCCGATGGTGCCGAAGGCTTCGCGCTTCTCTTCTTCGGTCATCAGCGCGATCGGGTTCAGGGCGACCAGGTCGCCGTCCTTGAGCCCTTCTTGACCTCGATGAGCTTGTCGTTGGAGATGCCCGAGGGTCACGACTCGCGGCGCTCGTAGCCGTCGGGCGGTCTTGACGGCGACGTGGTCCTTGCCGCTCGTACTGGAGGATGGCCTGGACCGGGACGCTCAGGACGTTGTCGAGCTCGGTCGACCAGGATCTCGACCTGGGCCGTCATCCCCGGGCGGAGGCCCGGCAGGCCCTTCTCGATCGAGACCTGGGTGGTGTAGACCTTGACGTCCGAGCTGAAGAAGCTGGTCGGGTCGGGCAGCGGGGCGACGTCCTCGACCGACGCCGGTGCAGGATCGTGCGTCGGCGAAGGCGTCGACCCGGATCCGGGCCGGCAGGCCGGGGCTGATCCGGTCGATCATCGACTCGTGGACCTTGGTGTTGACCCGCATCTTGCTGATGTCGGGCAGGCTGAAGATCTTCTGCCGCTCGCGGACCGTCGCACCTTCCTCGATCTGCGGCTGGCTGCTGCCGCCGAAGCCGGTTCGGGTCGTTGGCGTAAACGACCAGGCCGTCGCCGGGGGCCAGGAGCTTGCAGTTGGTGATCTGCCGCTCGAGCTTCGCCTCCTTGTCCTTCTCCAGCTCCCAGGTCGCTTGCTTGGCGAGCTCGTCGGAGCGCGCCTTCTCGACCTCGCTCTTGAGCTCCTTGATCGTCTTGTCCTTGGTGTACTTCTCGAGCACCTTCTTCTTGGTCTGGGCCTGCTCGAGGGCGAAGTTCGTCTGCTGCGAGGCTGACCTTGTCGGCGACGTTCTGGGCCATCGAGACGTAGCCCTTCTTGAACATCCGGTCGGACCAGTCGAGGCGGTCCTCGGCCCGCTTCAGCTCGGAGTCGGCCAGGGCGATCTCGCCCAGGACGGTCTCCCAGTTCCTGCTTGAAGATGCCCTCGACGTACTCGCTGACGGCGATCTCGGCGACCTCGCGGGTGAGCTTGGCGTTCTGAAGGCGGCCTCGGCGCCCAGGGTGGCGATCTCCTGGTTCTTGAGGTTGTCCTTCAAGGCCGACGAGTCGAGCTCGCAGACGAGCTCGCCCTTGGTGACCCGCTTCCCTTCGGGGACGATCATGATGATCGTCGTCTGGCCCTCGACCTGGCAGAAGACGTCCTGGTTCTCGGCGCTTTCCAGGGTACCGCGCTCGTTGACCGTGACCGGCAGGTTCGTGGGCTTGACCTGGAAGTTGATGATCTGGATCTCGGAGGCGGCGAACAGGCCCTTGAGCGACTTGTTGACCCCGGGGACGCCGGCGACCACGGCGCCCCGCCGATGACGAGGACGGCCAGGAACACCCAGAGCTTACCGACCCCGGACCGGCGCCGGGCGGCGCTGCACGTCGGGTAATCCCGTGGTCTGGACGCCGGCGTCGCGGGTGCTGGGCCCGACGTTGATCCGGGCGGTGCTGTTGTCGCTCCGGCCGTAGTCGCGCCGCCAGCGGGGACGACCCCTCGGCTGAGGCTGGATTGGCAGGGAAAAGTTCATAGAAAGCCTCCCATTCATCAATAGGGCAAGGTGCCGAGGTCGCGATAGAGCTGCAGACGATACAATTGATACGTTTGCCAGGTCGTCACCAGGGAGTTTTCGAGACCGAGCAGACTGCTCTGGAAGTTGATCAGGTTGGTCGTCTGGATCGCCGCCTGGCTCGCCTGGTCGCCCCGGCGGCTCCCGCCGGCGGGGCGATGATCTGCTCGAACGCCTGGTCTTTCTGGCGGATGGTCAACACCAAGTTCCGCTTCGAGATCTCGTAGGTCAAGTATTGTGCAAGAGCTGACGGATATCGTGGCGGACCAGGTACTTGATCAGGTCCTCGTTTTGCATCAGGTGCGGCGCTGCCGCTGGTAGTTGATCAGGGCGGTGCGGAACTTATTCCGTTCGCTCATCCGGACCAGGGGCAGCTCGGCGTTGAGCACCAGTGAGAACTGCTTGGCCTGCTCGAGGAAGGCGAACGGGTTGGTCGTCGTCGGCGGGGTCAGAAACTGGTTGGTCAGCGTGACGTTGAACACTCCCTTGAGGGCGTTGGCCGTGACCCGGATCTGCCGCCAGGCGTCGTAGAGGTGCGGCCCGGGAATTCATCAGGTCGAGCCGGTGCTCCAGCGCCACCCGTTCGGCCGCCAGCAGCAGCGATTTCGAGGTCGTCCTCGTCGTTCTTGCCCTGCCGGTAGACCGCGAGGACCGAGCGGCCGTCGATGATCGACGTCTCGAGCACCGGCAGCCTGGAAAGCGATCTGGGGCAGTACGGTCATGTCCCGCCGCGGATCACGCTGCCAGTCGTCGACTGCCTCGAAGACCTCGTTGAACGGCTTGGTCAAGGTCCGGTCAAGCGTCATGGGCACGTCGGCGGCAGCCCGATCTGCATTTTAAACTGGTCGAGGTCGTTGCGGTAGGTGGTCCTGTCCGAGAACATAGCGCTGACGGGCCGATTGGAGGTTCGAGTCGACCTGGTCGAGCTGGAGCTGCGACAGGCCCGACGACTCGCCCTGGATCAGCTCGGTGTAGACCTTCACCAACTGCTCGAACGCGGCGATGTTCTTGCGGTCGTTCTCGACGACCTGGATGTCCTGGAGGACGTTGATGAAGCCGATGATCGGGTCGATGTTGCCCGCCGTCGTGAAGCCGAGGTTCGCGATGCTCGATGCCGGGGTTGGGGATCGTAGCCGCCGACCAGGATGGCGACCATGAACTCCTGGCGGAACTTGGCGAAGCTGCGGACCTTGTACACCAGGCTACGCTCGGCCTGGGTCAGCGGCTCGAGCGTCACGGCCCGGCCGCCGCCGCGGAGGAACGGCTGAACCAGGGTCAGCGGCAGGAACGACTGCACCGTGGGCTGGATCGAGTTCTTGCCGATGAAGTTGAACACGATCTGGTTGGCGAAGCCCGTCACGAGCTGGCACCGCTGTTGAAGACCTTGCCGACGCCGGCCACCGTGCCCATGTTCAGGGCCGAGGTCGGGGTGCCGGTCTCGCGGGTCCGGTACAGGAACTGGTTGATCGGGCTCGGGCTGATGATCGAACCGCCGGGAGAACCCGGCGCCCCCGGGCCGCTGGCCACCGGAGTGACCGGCGAGAGGCCCGCGTAGAACTGCGGCATGAACGCGAACCGCTGGAGCGTCACCGGCAGGGCGGTGAGGTAAAGCTGTTCAAGCTGAAACTGGTAGAACCGGCTGTTGATCAGCGCGAGCATGAACGCCTGTTCGAGTGTGAGGACGTAGGGCTTGGTCGCGGCGGGCAGGCCGCGGCCTCGGCCTCGTTGAAGTCGATTGCCTCGGGGACGAGGATGCCGGCCATCTCGGCTCCCATCGCTTCCGAGGCGCGATACTCTTCGGGCGTCAGGTCGGGTCGGGGTTGAACGGGGCGGACAGGTCGGGGTTGATCGGGTCGGGGTCCATGCCGACGGGGGGTGTCGGGAGGTCGCGGCCGGCGGCCGCGGCCGGTCCGTGTCGGCGGTCGGCGGCGGGGACCGGCATCGGGAGGCCGGTTTCCTGGAAGGCGGCGAGCCTGACCCCGAGGTCCCGTTCGGAACGAGTCGCGCTGGACGGGCCTTCGATCCGAGTCGGGCTCGCCGAGGTCGTGTCCCGGTACGGAATAGGCGTCGTTCCCGGTCGGATTCGTCCCGGAATTCGACGGCGACGGGGCCGGTGGGGTTGACACTGACGGCACGGGCGCAGGCGGCTGCTGGAAGGGCGAGGCGGGACCGTTCGCCGGCGGCGGGTTCGGCGGCTCGATCGTACGCTCCGGCGCGGGCTCCGGGACCGGGACGCCGCGAGTTGACCGCTCCGGCGCGGTGCTGGCGGGCGTGGCTTTCTGGTCGCGTGCCAGGCTTCGAGCATGTCGAGGTAGCCGGTTCCCTCGGCCGGCGACGAGCAGGCGGTTGTCGGGCCACTGCGGCACCGGCGAGAGCGCCTCGGTGGCCTGGTCGTCGGGGGGCGCGGGGGGGACGTCGGGGTCGTAGGGATCGGCGAACCGCGACAGGCCGGCGGCTCGATCGAGAACAGGTCGAGCCGGCACCGCGGGTCGCGGCTCTTCTCGAAGACCGCTTCCGAGACGTCCTGATTGGCCCAGTCGCGGAAGAACTCGCGGGTACACCCTGCCGTCATGCTCAGCAGGACGGCAAGGAGGCCGAGCGGGCCGAGACGGCGGGAGAGTGAAGAGTTCGGCATTTCCGTATCTGGGCGTATTCATGACCTTGGGTCTCGGGTCGGCCGCAGTCCCCGTCAACGGGGCCCGCGGAGACTGTTCGGCGATCGATGGTCCCGGCCCGACTGGCGCGGCGACGTCCGGCGATGAAGGTTGGATCCATGTCGTTCAACGCAAGGTATCGGATTGGTGGGTTGTGCGGGTTGAATCGAAATGGAAGGCAACCTGCGCTGTTTGTGGTTATCGCGCCCTGTTTTGGATGGAGCCGGGATGCCGGCCGATCCGAAATTGCCAAGACGTCGTTCGATTCCCCGGATCGCGGCAGGGTCGCGCCGCGCCAGCATGAGCGGAGAGGCAAGTCTCTCTCGCAGGCTGGAGCCGGGCAAGGAAGCCGGGAACGGGACCGCCGCCGTGGCGGCCGGGGATCGGCCTGGAGGAGGGAGTCTCCCATGGGGTTTGGCAAGCACGGATCGCGATTGTCCGGCGCCGGGAAGAAATTCGAGCCCATGGTGATCAGGACGGAGCAGCTGGAAGAGCGCCTCCTCCTGGCCATCGACCTGGGGGGCGTCCTCCCTCCGGGATTGCCGAATGTGGCCACCGTCAACACGGCCAACACGCCGACGGGTCCCTTCGGCGTGGTGAGTGGCGGCTCGATCGCGAGCCAGGGTGCCGGTTCCAGCGTCACCGATGTGGGGAACATCGGCACCGGCTTCGACTCGTTCCTGATCGGCGCGCCGTCGGTCACCACCAACGCGTCGGGGAACGTCGTCACGGGCGGCTCGACCAGCTCGGCGGCCTACCTTGTCTACGGCTCGCAGCAGGTGACCACCGCCAACGCGCTCCAGGCCGCGAACTGGCTGGCCCTGAACTCGACCGGCCAGCGCGGTCGGCGACCTCGGCCAGCTCGGCGCGGCGACCCAGACCAACCCGATCAGCGGGGCCGCGGGCTTCGCCTACGCCGGGATCAAGTTCATCACCAGCTCGAACCCCAGCTCGCAGCTCGGGGCCTCGGTGTCGGTGATCCGCGGCCTTCCCGGCGGCGCCAACGCTCTCCTGATCGGAGCGCCGCAGGGCAAGGGCGAGACGGGGTCGGCCGACAACACCGGCCGCGCCTATCTCGTCTACGTCAACAACGCTCTGAACGCACTGGCTGGGCAGAACGCGACCGTGGACCTCGATAATCCCCCGGCGGGGGTCATCGTCGTGACCTTCGAGAACAACACCCCCGGCGCGTTGACCGGCAGCTCGGTCGCGGGGGTCGGCGACGTGATCACCGACGGCATCCCCGACATCGCCATCGGCGCCCCGAACGCCACGGTCGCCAACTCCAGCCTGATCAGCACCGGCGCGGTCTATCTGATCTCGGGGGCCTCGATCCCGACCGTCACGACGACCGTCGACCTTCAGAACGTCGGTCAGACCACGCTCACGACCCCGACCCCGATCCCGGGCGTGCTCTTCCTGGGGGCGTCGACCGGCGCCCGGGCGGGATTCTCGCTGGCCGCCGCCGGCAGCGTCAACGGCGCCGTCACCTCGAACAACCGATTGATCGGCGACTTGCTGATCGGTGCCCCCGGCCAGGGGATCGGCGGCAGCGCCTACCTCGTCTACGGGGCCGCGAACCTCAACGCCCTGACGACCGCTAACAGCAACAACCTCTTCTTCTCGTCGCTCGGCACGTCTCGGCTCGCAGACCAGCGGCATCAAGGGAGTGACCTTCAACGGCCTCACCTCGGGCTCGCAAACCGGCTACTCGGTCGCCTCGGCCGCCGACTTCAACAACGATGGCCTTCGGCGACATCATGATCGGCTCGCCGGGCATCGGCATTCCCACGTCGACGGGTCAGGTCAGCCTGATCTACGGCCAATCGACGAGCATCACCGGCAGCACGCTCCCCACCACGGTGAACCTCTCGGCGATACCGAGTACGGTTCCGTCGGTCACCTTCACCGGCCCCAGCGCCGGCTCGCTGGCCGGTTACTCCATATCCTCGCTGGGGCGGATGGTCGCGAGCAGTCTCTACCCCAACAGCGAGATCCTGATCGGCGATCCCGGTTACAACAGCAACCAGGGGGCCGTGTTCCTGATCCCCGGCAGCAGCACCACCCTGACCGGCACCTACACGCTCGCCGACGGCACCCAGCCGGTCGCGGCGACCTTGATCACGATGTCGAACACCGTCGGGCGCCCTTCTTCGGGGCCTCGGTCTCCGGCGGCACGTCCACCACCGGACAGAACACCGCCGACCAGGACAGCCTGGCCGATTTCATCATCGGCGCTCCGGGATTCAACGTCAATGGCGGCGGCACCCGGACCCTGGCCGGTGGCGCGTTCATCCTTCAGGGGGCGTATATCCCCCTGAACATCCCGGTCAGCACCCAGATCGTGACCACCATCGGCGTCGGTAGCCCGACCTCCACCACGGGCGTGTTCACCGTCAACGCCACCACTCCGGCGGCGCTGGGGATTTATGTCTTCAGCAACAAGAACATCACCCCCACCTTCGCGCCGGTCACCGACATTAACCCGTCCACGGTCAAGATCAACGGAGTGGCCTACCCCAACGCGACCCTGACCAGCGTCGGCGACCTGAACGGCGACGGGATTCCCGACGCCCTCATCACGATCACGCCCCGCTCGCGGATCGGTTTGACGACCAGCACGTCGATCCTGACCATCACCGGCAACACCGCGGCGAGCAGTCCCCAGAACGCCGGCAAGACCTGGGGCGGCTCGGCGTCGATCACCGTGATCGGCTCCTCCAGCGGCGGCGGCGGCACCGGCACGTCGACCGGCACCGGCCTGCTCGCACCGGTCGGCATCCCGCTTCAGACCACGTATCAGCCTCCGTTTGGACCCGATACGGCCGTCCCGACGATCGCCGCCCTGTCGGCCTACAGCTCCTACAAGCCAATCCCCCTCCAGGTCGCTCTGAACCAGTACCTCCCGCTCCAGGGATTCCGCCAGCGGACGCTCCAGTATTTCTACCCCAAGAAGTATGAACACCAGTTCGGCAGTCGCAAGAAGTACAGCGCCGCCCGGACCTCGACCCTCGGCCAGGCTGTCTTCACGCGCGGCAACACCTTCAAGCCGGGCAAGGTTGTCACGTTCACCCACAAGGTCAAGGTCGTCCCGGTTCAGGAACAGACCCAGAGGTTTGTTCCCACCCCCCGCCTGAGCACGATCAGGCGCCAGAGCGTGGGCGGGTGATCACCCGCCCGCCGCCCGTCGGGCCAGTCGGATCGCGAGCGAGCCGGGCGCGGATGGCCCGGCTCGCTTCGCGTTCCGGGTTGGTAAGACGGCTTCGCTCACGAGCCGTTCGAGACGATCTTCGAGAGCTTCTGGCCAGCCGCTCCAGGGCGGGGCTGCGGTCGTAGGGATCGAGGTGGACGTTCAGCAGGCTGAAGCTCGCCGTGTTGGCCACGGCATCCTCGAGCGCGGCGTCGAGCTCGCCCTCGGTGCGGACCTCCCAGCCCTTGCCGGTGCCGAGCACCTCGGGGACCTTGTGGAACGCCCAATCGTGGATGTCGTTGAATGAGCCTTCGAGCAGGAACCGCTCGGTGGTGTAGCCGTGGTTATTCAGGACGACGACGATCGGATTGAGCCCGTAGCGAGCGATCGACGAGAGTTCCATGCCCGTCATCTGGAAGGCGCCGTCGCCGACGATCACGAGGGGTCGCGACTCGCGGCGAGGCCATTCCCGCGCCAGCGCCGCCGGGACGGCGAAGCCCATCGAGGTGTAGTACGCCGGGCCGAGGAACTCGGTCCGCCGCGTCATCGACAGGTCGGCCGCGCCGAACAGCGAGTCGCCGACGTCGGCGATCACGGTCATCGTCTCGTCGAGCATCGCGTTCAGCCGGCGCGAACAGACGGCCCGAGGTCACGGGTTTGTCGGACTCGGGCACCCAGGGCGCCGTCGAAGGGGTCGGGCCGCGGCGGGATCGGCGTCCGCGCCAGTTTCAGACCCTTGCTCCCGGCAGCCCGCGGATGAAGTCGTCGAGCCGGACGTCGCTGTAATGATGGTGCCGGATCCGCAGGTCTTCGCTCGTTGGCGTCGATGCACCGCGACGGGTCGAGCTTGGCCGTGAAGATGCCGAGGTTGATGTCGGTCAGGAAGCAGCCCAGCATCAGCAGGCAGTCGGCCGTCCTCGACGCACCGGCGTGACCTCGTCGCGCCCCATCGCCCCCTCGTACACGCCCACGAACAGCGGGTGCCCCTCGGAGATGACGCTCTTGCCCAGGATCGTGGTCGCGATCGGCATGCCCGGTCTCTTCGGCCAGGGCGAGCAGGTCGTCCTGGAGGCCGAACCGGTGGATCTCGACGTCGGCCAGGATCATCGGCCGACGCGCCGCCGCTGAGCATGGCCGCGGCCTCGTCAAGCGCCTCGCGGAGGGCATCCGGGTCGCTCGGCGGCAGTCCCGGCGGGGCCCGGTGCGGCCCAACCTGACGCGCCTGGACCTGGTCGCGGGGAATCTCCAGGTAGACCGGCCGCTTGTACCGGACGCGCCGCCTCGAGCACCCGGTCGATCTCGTCGAAGGCCGTGCAGCGGGTCGTCGAGCACCGCCGAGGCGACCGTGATCTTCTCGAACACCTCGAACTGGGTCTCGAACCCCTTGACCTTATGGTGCAGGAGCGGGTTCCGCGCCCGCTCGGACAGTCCCGGGCGAGCCGCTGAGATACGATCACCGGCGACTTCTCGGCATAGGCCCCGGCGATGCTGTTGCACAGGCTCAAACCCCCCGCGCAGTAGGTCACGCACACACAGCCCAGGCCGTGGAGCCGCGCGTAGGCGTCGGCGGCAAACCCGGCGTTGTCCTCGCGGGTCACCCCCACCAGCCGGATCGGGCTGGCTTCGATCATCTTGTAGAAGCGTCAGCACGTAATCGCCGGGAATCCCGAAGATGTGCTCGACCCCGAGGGTGTGCAGCCGATCGATCAGGTATCGGCCGACCGTCGGCGCGCCGAGGTCGCCGGTGGAATCGCCCGTTCCATCACGCGCCACGGCCGACTTGGGGGGTGTCGAGAGTGCCATCATGGATCTCCTGAGAGGTTTCCCGCCTGCGGGGGTAAGGAAAAACCGCGACGAGGCCATTCCCAGCGCGCTCCAGGGGACCGCGAGCCGCCGGCGGGGATCGGCCGGTTGTAGACGTACACCCAGACCAGCCGCCGCGACTCGGTCGTCGCCGGCACGCGGCGGTAGAGCCCTTCGTCCACTCCTTCATACGGATCGAGCCGGTCGATGAGCTCGAAAGTCTCGACCGAGACGCACGAACCCCGCGATCCAGCCGGCGGCCGGATCGCCGCAATCGATCAAACCCGGATACGGACCCAGGTCGTAGAGCCGGCCCCGCACCCGGTCGGCGACCCAGCCGCCGCGCACGGCTTCGCCCTCGCTCGTGGGCATCAACGTCCCGTAGACGAACAGGAGCGAAGGCTCCATCCTCAATCCACTCCCTGGACCGCAATCTCTCCGATCTATTCTAGACGCCTCCGGGCGTTTTTCTCCTCCACCTTCCGAACTTCTGAAGTTCCTCGCGCCCCCCGCCCGATCCTGATTCGGGGCCGTTCAATATCCGGATCTGGCCATATTCCGCTTATCTAAGGAGGAGCCGGACTCAAATGAGCCACGACCACACCGCGGTATCGCTCGACCTGGTGCGCTGGACGTTCACCGCCGAGACCGCGCACCGGGGCGCGATCACGGAATACCTGAACGACCTGGGCGCGGACGTCCTGTCGCATGACGACGGCCGGTTCCTGGTGACCTGGGACGAGCCCGAGGGCGAGCTTGACGAGATCGTCAGCGCCTCTGGGCGCTGGATGGCGCGGCGTTCGAAATCGTGCAGGAAGACTTCCACCGGACCGGGCTGCACACGCTGGAGCATGTGGAGGAGAGCGGAGCGCAGGAGGCGGCGTGAGACGATCAACATCGAGGAGGGAAGTCGTTCGGCCCGCCACGGCCTGGTTCGATGGGAGGCTATCGCCTTCCCTCTCTTTCGAAGACGTCTCCTGAAGCGTCAGGATCGAGTCATGGCCTCCGTGGGTCCCCGGGAGCGTGGCCGAATCCCCTGGCCTGAGCGGTATCCGTGGAGCCAACTGCCGCGTGGTGGGACCCATCCTTATGTCATGTCCCGCCCGGGGGAAAGAAGTGGTTGAAGAATCCTCCCCGAGGTGTCCAGAGTGGATACCTGGACCAGGACGATAAACGAATGGGTTCCTCACCCTCATCCATCGGGTCCCTTGGATCGGCTTCACCGGGACGTGCAACATCCCGACGGTCCACATACCAATGTGCGACGATCCGGGCTCCGATGTGCCCGTCCCGCTCGAATGGACCTCTCACGAGGCGTGGCAAGTGTTTCCCGCGGCGCTGAAGGGGTTGCTCGATCGATCGGACGCCGCATCGGTTTGATCCGATCGAGCGTTCTGGTTACCGGGATGACTCATCATGCGAGCTTGCCGAAGCACTTACCCTCGCGGGTTGGCGATCTGGCCCAGGTCGTGGGTCAAGGAGTCGAGGATCAGCGGCAGATAGGCTTTGCGATGGAGGTGGTAGTCGGCTTCGAGGCAGCGGTCGGCGAGGACGAAGACGTCCTCGGGCTCGAGTCGCTGGGCGACCAGGGCGGCGGCGTCGGCGGTCGGCGGGGTCGGGGGAGGGGGATTCGAGGCCGGCGGTCTGCCAGAGGACGCCGCGGAAGAACCGGGCGAGCTCGCCCATCAGGAGGCTGGCACGGCCGCGCTGGTCGACGCTCTCCTTGCCCGCGGCCTTGACGAAGACCTCGATCCGCTGGGCCAGCGCGGGAGGGTCGAAGCCGCGCGGGTCGGCCAGGTCGTCGATCAGGCTGCGGCGGAAGTGCTCGAGCTCGGGGTCGGCCAGGCCGCGGGCGCGGCCGACGCTCCCCTCGCCGAGCTCGGGCCAGCCGGTCGGCCTCGGCCGGGTCGGAGGTCACTCCTTGCTCGCGGAGCAGGGCGCGCCAGCTCGTCGACGGGCAGCGGGTTGAACCGGACGACCCGGCACCGCGAGACGATCGTGTCGAGCTGGACCTCGGCCGAGGTGCCGATCAGGATCAGGACCGCGCCCGGCGGCGGCTCCTCCAGGGTCTTCGAGAAAGGCGTTGGCCGCCTCGTCGTTCAGGTCGTCGGCGTCGTCGACGATCGCGACCCGCCGCGTGCCGTGCATCGGCTTGAGGCCCAGGTCGAGGCAGAGGTCGCGGATCACGCTTGATCGGCAGGTCGTGCTTGTCCTCGGGCCGCGCCGACCTCGAGCACGTCGGGGTGGTTGCCCGCCTTGACCTGGAGGCAGCTCGGGCAGACCCCGCACGGGTCGAGCCGGGTCTCTTCCGAGCGTTCGCAGAGCAGGGCCTGCGCCAGGGTCCGCGCGAAGGTCCGCTTGCCGACCCCCTCCGGGCCGACGAAAAGCAGGGCGTGGGGGAACCGCCCTTGCTGCAGGCCGTGCCGCAGCTCGTCCACCACGCGGTCATGACCGCGGACCGAGTGCCAGGGCACGCTCCACCTCGTGACAGATGCAGTCGAAGACTTGCTCGGGACCGTTCGCGGCGTCGATCACCACGATCGGCGCGGGATAGTCGGGACACGGACCGTCGCGGCTCGCCAGCTCCGCCGCTTTCAGGAACCCCGCGCGGACGCGGGCATGATACGCGGCCGGCCGGTCCTCGATCCGGTCACTCGACGGGCCGGCGCGGGTCCGGGCGACGTCCAGGGGCACATCGAGCACGAGCGTCAGGTCGGGGAGCCGCCCCGCCGTCGCGATCCGGCCGACCTGGGCAATTTCCTCGACCGGCAAGCCCCCGGCATCGCCCTGGTAGACGATGTTCGAGAGCACGAACCGGTCCGAGACCACGACCCGCCCGGCCGAGAGCGCCGGCGCGATCAATTCGTCGACAAGCTGGGCCCGACTGGCGATGAACAGAAGCATCTCGGCCCGCATGTCCAGGCCGGCCATCTCGCGGTCGAACAGGATGGCGCGGAGTCGGTCGCCCAGCGCCGTGCTGCCGGGATCGCGGCAGGTCGTCACCTCGCGGCCACGCTGGCGCAGCCATTCAGCCAGCCGCGCGGCCTGGGTTGTTTTGCCGCCGCCGTCAGGTCCGTCCAGGCTGATGAAGACGCCGGGACCGCGCGAGGGCAAGCCAGGGTGTTGCCGTTCGATGTTAGTCCCCAATCTCGGTCCGCTTGGTGACCGCCAGCAGGTAACTCGGGTTGACCGCCTCGAACCGAACGCGCTCCATCTGCTCGATCCCGCGGGCGATGTTGACACTCCAGACCTGGACGTCGCCGGCCATCGATTTGAGGGTCTCGAACGCGGTGGCCAGGCCGTCGATGGTCGCGACGTTGACGATCAGCCGGCCGCCCCTCGACCAGCCGCGCGTGGGCCGCTTCGAGCACGCGGCCGACCTTGCGGCCGGTCCCGCCCACGAAGATGGCGTCGGGGTCGGGGAGTCCGGCGAGGTCGTCGGGGGCGCGACCGGCCACGGGGCGGACGTTGGGAACGCCGAAGCTCTCGGCGTTGGCCTGGATCAGGGCGACGTCGGCCGGTTCGGGCTCGATGGCGTAGACCATCCCCTGATGGGCAAGCTGGGCCGCCTCGATCGCGACCGAGCCCGAGCCCGCGCCGATGTCCCAGACGATGCTCGTGGGCCGGATGTCAAGCTGGGCCAGGGCGATCGCCCGGACCTCGGCGTAGGTGATCAGCCCGCGCTTGGGGAGCGACTGGGCGAACACGTCGTCGGCGTTGCCGAACAGGTGATAGCGGCCTCCCCGCCCCACCCGGTCGGGACGGTCGGGCTTGCGGACCAGGATCAGGACGTGGAGCGGGTCGAACTCGAGCGTCGTCAGGTCGGCGAGCTCGGCCTGCGTGACCCGCTCGTCGGGCGAACCGAGGTTCTCGCACACATACGCCCGGAAGTAGTCGATCCCGCGGTCCAGCAGCGCCTGCGCCAGCCGGGCGGGGGGAAGCTCGTCGCTGGAAAACAGGCCAACCTTCTCGGCGGTCCTGATCCGGTCGACGATCGACTCGAGCGGTCTGCCCGCCAGGCTGGTCAGGTACGCGTCCTCCCAGCTTTCCTTGACCCGGGCAAACGCCAGTTGCATGCTGCTGACGTGGGGGACGACCTCGAACTGGTCCTTGCCCAGTCGGTCGCACAGGTATCGGGCGACGCCGTAAAAGAGGGGGTCGCCGGTCGTGACCAGGACGGGCCGACGGCTCCTGATCGCCTCGCGGACCTGGCGCAAGGCCGTGGGCATGTCGGGATCAAGCGGCAGGAGCCGGGCCGTTGTCGTTGGCGTCGCCGTCGCCGTCGCCGTCGTCGCGCTGCCCTCAAGCAGCCGCAGGGTGGCCGGCGGCCCGAGCACGAGATCGGCCTCGGCCACCACACGACGCGCCGACTCGGTCAGGCCGGCCAGGCCGTCGTCCCCGATCCCCAGGATCACCAGCTTCGCTCCAGGCTCGGCCAAAGTCGCTCCCCCTCAAACCAAAGGTTCAGGCTCCGGCACACGCCGCCGGATTTCCCCCATATTGCAAACCTATCAAAACCGGGGCCTGTCCCGGAAGGCAATTCCCCGTGAGGGCCTCGGGTCCTGACCCGGCCCGGCACGCCACAAAGTCATTGTCGAACCGGTGGCGACTGGCTATACTGGCCAGGCCTCCAGGCACTCGTATGGATTTTTAGCTGTTTGTTGTTGATTTTATTGTGTAATAATTTGAATTATGGGAAGGATATGTCATGGGATTGACGGTACTTCCGGCACTGCCGGCCAGAAAACTCGCCGATGGGAAGGTAATACTCACGCAAAAATTTGTCGATGGAATGAAGAAATATCTCGAGTACTGGGACATTCCCACCACGGTGATCATGGAGCCCACGGAGCAGGGGACGACGAACCTCGACGAGATCGAGGTTGATCCGGCGGGACTACCGTTTCGACTCGACGTGATGTCGTACGATTCTCCGGACCTGAGGGCGGCGCTGGCGGGGAGCCGGGTGGTGCTGGGGGCGATGATGCACCGGCAGAACCACATCAGCACGATCTGCCGTCAGGTAGGCGTACCGTGCGTCTATGTGGCCGAGTTCAACCTCGGGACGCGGATCCAGATCGTCCGGGCCGAGGTGAAGAACCCGCTACGGGTGGCGCGTCGGGTCTGGCGAGAGGCTGGTCAAGAGCGGAAGCACCGCCGGGCGATCCGGTTGGCGGCGGGCATCCAGTGCAATGGCACGCCGACCTTTGAAGACTACCGATCGATCAATCCCCAGCCCCATCTGTTTTTTGATACGCGGGTCACCGAGGACATGCTGATCAGCGCCGCGGCGCTCGAAACGAGGCTTGCGACCTTGGGGCAGGGGGGGCCGATCCGGCTTCTGTTCTCGGGACGTCTGATCGAGATGAAGGGAGCCGACCATCTTGTGCCGGTCGCCCTCGAGCTGCGCCGGCGGGCGGTGCCGTTCACGCTGACCATTTGCGGTGGCGGTCCGCTCGAGGGCCGGATTCGCGCCGACATCGAGCGCCATCACCTGGGCGACGCGGTGAACCTGGCCGGCGTGCTCGACTTCAAGACCGAGCTCGTGCCGATGACCCAGGAGCAGGCCGACCTGTTCATCTGCTGCCACCGATCGGGCGATCCGTCCTGCACCTATCTCGAGGTGATGGGCTGTGGCGTGCCGATCGTCGGCTACAACAACGCGGCCTTCCGGGGCGTCGCCGATCAGTCGCGGGCGGGCTGGGTCGTGCCGATGAACCGGCCCGATAAGGTGGCCGAGGAAATCTCCCGTCTGAGCAGCGACCGGACCGCCCTGGCCGACGTCTCCCGCAAGGCGCTCGAGTTCGCCCGGCGTCATACGTTCGAGCGGACGTTCCAGAGCCGGATTGAACACCTGAAAGCTTGTGCCGAGGAGCACGTGACGGCGGGTGCCACCGTGCGACCCGGCTTCGAGCCCACATATCCGGGAATCAGCGGGGCTCGTTCGGGCAGCCTCCCGGGCGCAGGGAAGGAACCACTGGCCGATCGTCTCGGCCAGGGCCTCGGCGTGGGTGAAGTGCGGTTGGTGGCCGACCAGGGGAAGGATCGCTCCCTCGGCGCGGGGCAGAGCCGGCCTTCAGCTCGTCGAAGAAACGGCGGGGGACGATCCGGTCCTCGTTGCCTTGCAACAGCAGGACCTCGGTGTTGACCCGGGGCAGGATCGGGCGCAGGTCGAGCCGGCTCAGCAAGCTCGACCCGGTGGGCCAGCGCAGCGATCGGTGTCAGGCCGTTCTGCTCGACGTAGTAGGGCCATCGATCGACGATCTCGGTGGGGAACTCGCTCCGGCTGTTGAAGCCGAGAATGGTCTGCCGGAACGGCAGACGCGCGGACGGGCCGGGAATGCGTCGCCCCAGGGCCAGCGCGAGCTTTTCAGCCGGGCTGAAGACGCGGCGGGTAAAGCCTCCCTGCAGGACCGCCTTGGGAAACCGCCTGGGCTCGCGATCCAGGCACCTCAAGGTCACGGTCGAGCCGAACGAGAGACCGACGAGGAAGACCCGGCCGAAATTCAGGTGCTCGATCAGTCCGAACACGTCGTCGACCAGGTGCGTCGTGCCCGATCGCACGCAGGTGAGCACCGTCATCGCGATGTTCGCCGGGGTAGTCGTAGAGGATGGTGCGGAACCGCGCGGCCAGGGTGTTGAGCAAGAGGGCGTAGACGCGATAGGTCGAGGCGATGCCGGGGATCAGGATCAACGGGGCGCCCTGGCCCAGGACCCGGTAGGTCATCCGGTATCGCGGCCCGTTCCACTGGCCGACGTCGGCGTCGCGATCGTAATCGGCCACCGCGGTCCGGAAATCGGCCGGGGCAGGACAGGGAGGGCTGACGGCGTGGCCTGGCGCCGGCTTCGGTATCGACGTGGGTCTCAGTCATGGGGGGTCGTCTCGAAGGCGAGGCTGGCGAAGCTGACGCAGCAGGTCCGTCGGTCGTCGACGGCCTGTTCGTATTTCAGGAGCCGGCCCCGCGCTGGTCCGATGGTGTGCAGGAGCGTGTAGGTGGCGGCCAGGCCGCAGACCCGCCAGCGGTTGCCGATCGACGCGGCGCTGGCGAACCAGTCGGTGGGATTGTGCGCGGCGGCGTGTTCGAGCATGGTCGCGTCGAACCGCTGGACCGTCGCGAGGGTGGCGGAATCGATCGGATCGGGGTCGCCGAATTCGGGGCCGACATGGCAGAGGTCGATCCCGCCGATGTAGGCCACGGTCTTGCCCTCGCCGGTCGCCGACGCCTCGGCCGCCTGGAGCGCGGCGACGAACCGCCTGGACCTCGGGTGCGTTGATCGGGTCGATGCCGGCGTCCATCAGGTCGTGAAACGAGCCGACCAGGATCGGCACGATCTTGAAGTCGCGCCGGCCCCCCAGCAAATACTGGAGGAAGACGGCCTGGAATTCGATCGAGTGCTCGGTCCGGTGGCTCAGCTCGTCCTCGAACAGATCGAGCTCGGTCCCGACCCCCGCAGGCTCCGGCCTCCCGGGCGATTCTCAGGACGTACTCACGATCGGTCTCCACCAGGCCGAGCGGGGTAGCGAAGTCCTTGGTCGTCAGCGCGAACCGGTTGCGGCAATACTGGTGGGCAACCCCCAGGATCACGAACGTGTCGGCATCGGAATGCTCGACCAGGTCCTTGTAGGCCCAGGTGTAGACCGGACCGCCGCGCTGGAAATCGATGTGGGGACTGAGGATACCGCGAAGCCGGCGTCGCGCGTCGGATGAAGCCGGTTCGGTTGAGGACCATCCCGGTGGTCCGGCCCCGAGCGGGTGCGTGAAGTAGCCATCGAGCTGACTCCGAAGCGCCGAGTTCGAAGCCGGGTACGAACGACCGGCCAGCGCCGCCGGGCGGACCCGCTGTCGGCGGTACGACGCCGCGAACGACGCGAAAGTCGGCCCGTCGAGCACCATGGCCCGGTCGAGCTTTTCGACCAGGCTCTGAAGCTCACCCAACCCCAGGGTTTGACCCGACGTGCGCAGCACCCGTGCCTGGATCTCGGCCAGGGTCGTTCGGCCGTCGAAGTAGCGAACCACGCCTTGAAAGCCATCAATCGGGATCAGGACCGGCTGTTCGACGATCCCGAGCGGATCTTCGAGCGCGGCGTACGTCTGTCCCTGATGCTCGAAGCGGTGAGCCGACAAGGGACGAAGCTTGGGACGCTCCAGCGACGCCATGGCCGCGGTCCTCAGCAGAGCAAGGGAGGCGAACGCTCGGAAACCAATAAAAGCGCCACACACTCCCCGCGTCAACCGGGCCGAGATCCCCGGCGCAGGGTCCGTGGTACTGTCTTATTGTTCCGAGGCAAGTCCAGCCTCGTCAAGCTCTCGTCCCGTCCGTGGCCGATTCGCTTCGTTCCGATCATATTCAAATTCAAATCAGCTCAGCGACACGGTCGGGCGGGCAACGCGATCAGCGGCAAGGACCAGGCGGGAGGAGCCGCTTCCTGGGGCGGTTTGGGCTGCATGGGAAAGGTTCTCCAGAGCCGGAGACAGGAGAAAGCACCGCACTACGGAGTCATGTTTCATGCAGATCTTGTGCCATGATCAGGAGCAAAGGGCCGGGGCGGGTCAAGCTGAGCCGAGAACGTCCCGCTCCAGGTGGTCAGGGCCGCATCTTCCCGAATCCCCAAGTGACCCAGAAGAAGCCTCGATTCTGTGCGTTCTGTGCGCGAAGCCGGGCGTTCTCACAAAGATTGGTGTCAAAAGCGGGTTTCTCTAGCGGCTCTTGAAAAGTGGTTGTCGTAGCTGAATGGCGCGGTTCCAATCATTGCCTATCGATTGAGCCCATTATGTTTGTTTGGCGGGCACTGTCAGGGTGGTGCCGGCTGATCTGGTGATGAATTTCGATCTGTGGTAGGGTGCGATGGCCTCACCAGATTCCTTCATTCCATGATCGAGAAAACACGTGGTGCGGCGCGGCGCGGAGCGTCGCGGTGGTCTCAGGAGACAGGGAGGTAACAAGCTCATGCCCTCGAAGATCTGGACACGTTCGGCCCTGGTTTTCTCCCTGGCGGCGTTTTCTCTGGCAACCCGAGCCGGAGCCCAGAACCCGAATCCGCCGGCGCCAGCGCGGCCGGTCGCCCCGAATCACGCGGCCCGCCCTCCCGCCGATCCCGCCAAGATGGCCGCGCTGCTCGCTCACTGGGAGCAGAACAGCGACCGGCTCAAGTCGCTCGATGTCATGATGACCCGGACCGATAACTCGCCCGCCTGGCCCGAGCCCGAGAGTTACAAGGGGCGAGCCCTTTTGAAGAGTCCCAACCTTGCCTTCCTCGATTTTCAGAAGGAAGAGGCCGATCCCAACACCGGCAAGAAGGTCTTCGCCCAGGACGAGCGGATCATTTGCACCGGCAATGAGGTCTGGCAATACAAGGCGCGGACGAAGCAGATCTTCATCTACCCCCTGGAAAAGGACGAGAAACAGCGGGCGCTGGAGGAAGGGCCGTTGCCGTTCCTGTTCAACTTCAGGGCAAACGATGCGCAGAAGCACTACCACATGACGCTGCTGGAAGAGAACGAGACCGCCTATCTGATCATGATCGTTCCCCGGCTCGAGATTGACCGCGAGAGTTTCACCAAGGCGCTGGTTCAGCTCGACCGAAAGTTTCACCTGCTGCCGAGCCGGATCATGCTGTTTGCCCCGGACGGCAAGAGCACCAAGGATTTCAAGCTGTCCTACCCGAAGGATGGTCCGAACAAGGTGATCCCCGAGGCAAACTTCGTGGGGAAGACCTACCCGGGGTGGAAGGTCGTGCGCAACCCGGGAGTCGACGCCGGCCCCGCCCGTGTCGGTTCCGGCGCGGGTAACGGTGCCGCGGCTCCCGTGTCGGTACCGTCGGCCGCTCCCGGAACCCAACCCGCCCTGCGAAGCAAGCCGTCGGCCGCTCGTCGGAACTGATCGAGAGTCAGTCACTCTCGGCTTGTTTTGCCGGTTGCGCCGTGGATCGTCGATCGCAGGCGCGACGCCGCGCCTGCCCCGCCAGGCTCACAACGAACGTTTTACCACAAGAACGTGCTCCGCTCGACGAGGCCGCCACCTTCCATGTCACCGCGCCGCGAGCTTACCTGCTTCGCCGCAACCCTGGCCGTTCTGCTGGCCGGGTTCTTCGGCGATGCGCTGTGGGGGGCAAGGTCCTGAGCCCGGCCGACGTCCTGGGAACGACAGCGGGTTTTCGCGAGGCGTACACCGCGAATCGTACGGGTGCGTCGACTACGAGCCGGCGAACCGGCTCCTGATGGACCCGGTGCTCCAGTTCCAGCCGTGGCTCGAGTTCAACCGGGCGATGATCCGCCAGGGCGGCTGCCGCTCTGGAACGACCTGGCCGGCTGCGGGGCGCCTCACCTGGCCAATGGCCAGAGCGCGGTGTTCGACCCGTTCCACCTGATTGCCTATCTCGGTCCGTTGCCCGGCGCCGATGCCTGGATGGCCGCGGCGCGGCTGTGGGTCGCCGGCCTGGGGATGTTCCTGCTGGCCCGCTCCTGGGGTCTGGGAGCCTGGGGACGCTGGTTCGCCGGTCTGAGCGTTCCCGTTCTGCGGGTTCCTGATCGTCTGGCTCCTGTACCCGGTCACGAGCGTGGCGGTCTGGATGCCCTGGCTGTTCTGGACGAGCGACCGGGCGCTCGGACGGCCGGGCCCCGGAACGATCGGCGCGCGCTGGCGCTCGTGGTGGGGTGCGTCCTGCTGGGAGGGCATGTCCAGACCAGCGCCCACGTCCTGCTGGCGTCGGGGGTTTACGTTGCCTGGCGGTTCGCGGCCGGCATCGGCGGGCGCAGCCTGTTGGCGTGGCGGGGCGGGCGTCGTTGCTCGGGATCGGTCTGATCGCAGCGATCGCGATCGTGTCCCCTGGCCGTCTACCTGGCCAGGAGTCCGGTCTGGGCCGATCGTGCGTCGGCTCGAAAAGGACCGTTCGACCTGGAGCGTCCCCGGCTCCTGCGACGCGGTCTGCACGGCGTTTCCCTACGTTTACGGCAGTCAGCGGCGGGGGCATCCCAACCTGGCGCGGGCGCTGGGGGTGCATAACCTGAACGAGTCGGCGGGGGGATTCGCCGGGCTCGCCACCGCTGGTCTGGCTGGCACCGTTGGCCTGGCAAACGCGATGGCGAGGTCGCGGCGAATCGGCCCGGACCGGCCTCCCATCGGGTTCCTGGCGGGGCTCGGGCTTTTCGGCGGCTGGCGGCGTTCGGCGTCTTTCCGGTCGACCAACCTGCTGCGGGCCGTCCCGGTCCTGGATGTGACCGACAACCGCCGGCTCACGCTCTGGCTGGCGTTCAGCCTGGTGCTGCTGGGAGGCGATCGGGCTCGACGCACCTGGCCCGTCGGGGCGACGGAGACGTTGATCGGCGAGACAGAGGCGGAAGCCTGACGCCCTGGCTCGGGACTGGTCGCGGCGCTGGTCTCGCTGGCGGGCGCCGCGGGGGTCGCGCGGCTCGGAATCGATGCTCCGAGCCCGGGCCGAAGCGCATTACCAGCCGAGGCGGCCGCGGCGACTCCCGGCGCCGATCCGCTCGGTCTACCGGGTCCGGGCCGACCGGCAGGTCCGGCAGACCCTGGAGTTCGTGCCGCGTTATCTCGCCGCTGGCCGGCCGAGCTCTCTGGGCTTGTGGCGCTGGCCGCAGCTCGGGCGGCGGGGGCGGCTTGAAGGTCGATGGCTCGCGGCGATCGTTCTGGGCCTGACGATCGCCGACCTGTTCGGCTTCGGCCTCGGCTGCAACCCGGCGATCGCCGCCGCGGACGATCGTCCCGAGCCGCGTCTGATCGCCGACCTCAGACGCGAGGTCGGCGGCGCGGCCGGGTCCTCGGCCTCGGCGCGGAACTGCCGCCGAACACCCTGATGCGCTACGGCCTGGCCGACGTCCGCAACTACGACTCGATCGAGCTGACACGAAGCCTCGACTGGTTCGCGCCGCTGTACGAGCCCGACGCGAACGGCGAGCCGGACGAGCCGTCGCACGATCACCTGGGACGGCGTGCTCCGCGGCCGTCGACGGCTCCGCGAGGCGTGCGGTGCGCGCCGTCGTGGCGGCGACTCCGCCTCCGCCCGGATGCTTTCGCCGGGTCGATCGCGTGGGCACGCTCTGGATCGCCCGGCTCGACGGGCGGTCCCGCTCGGTTCAAGACGCGGCGGGGGATGAACCTGCTGGAGGATCGTGAGACATGTAGGCAATTCGATCCATATTCGAAGTCGAACGGTTCATGTCGACGATCGAATCATTGTGCGTCAGACGTTCGACCCGGCTGGCGGGCCGAGTGGACGGCGCGGCCGTGCGGGTCGAGCCGCACCGCGGGACGTTTCTGGCGGTGCCGGTGCCGGCGGGGCGGCACGAGCTGGTCCTGCGTTACGACCCGCCCGAGGTCCGCTGGGCCCTGTCGGTCTCGACTTCCGCGCTGGCGGCGGCGGTTTTCGCCTTGACGGGCTTTCGCCCGTTCCGATCTACTCGAATTATCGACCTGGGGCTTGGACGGATCCAAGCCGTCGAGTTAGAATCGGATTCGTGATCCTCACCGGATTTTCCACCGGCCAATCACTGAGGGATGAGACGCTGATGGTCCACTTCACGTGTGATCTCTGCGGCAAGGATCTGACTGCGTGCGGCGACCCCCGTTACGTGGTCAAGATCGAGGCCTACCCCGGCTTCGACCCGACCGAGATCACGGAGGACGACCTCGACGACGATCACATGGAGGAGGTCTCGCAGCTCCTCCAGCGCGACGAGGGACTCAGCTCCGAGGAGCTCGCCGCTCACAAGGGATTTCGCTTCGACCTCTGCCCGGCCTGCCACGTCAAGTTCCTCAAGGATCCGCTGGGCAAGGAATTCTTGCGCTCGTTCGACTTCAGCAAGAACTGAGCATCGGTTCGGGATCGCGATCGGGACGTTCCTGCAGGACCGCGGGCAGCTCCGCTCGCTCAGCGAGTTCTTGACGAAGACACCGTCGTCGAGCGAGACGCCCGCGGTCCTTGGATTGCGCCGGATTCGCCGGAAGATCAAGGAACCGAGCCGGAATTCGGACGCTCGATCGTGGGCGAACGGTTGAGCGGGAGGACTATCGCGTCGTCAGCAAGACGACGTTGGTGACGACCGAGAGGGCGAGCAGCATCGCCAGCGCGGCGATGATGTGGTTGCGGCTGTTGACGTAGCCGGCCATCTCGATCATCTGTTCCTCGCTCGTCGCCCCGCTTCGACGCTCCTTCGGCATCGCCCTGCGGCGAGCACGGCGAGGGCGTCGGGCTTCTGGCCGGCGATCATCGGGCTCTCGCCCTGGAGCAGGCACTTCAGGTCGAGGATCAGGTCGTCGGGGTTGCGATACCGGTTCTCGCGGTTCTTGGCCATCATGGTCTCGACGACCATGCCCAGCCGGCTCGAGAGCTTGGTGTTGATGTGGTCGGGCGGGACGAAGGTGATGTTCTTGTCGACGTGCTTGCGCATCACCTCGGACGGGGTGTCGCCGCCGTAGGGGACGCGGCCGGTGACCATGTGGTAGAGGGTGGCGCCGAGGCTGTAGATGTCGGCGCGGATGTCGACGTCGACCTGGCCGCGGACCTGTTCGGGGCTGATGTAGTAGGGGGTGCCGATGGCCATGCCGGCCTCGGACATCGCCCATTTCTCGTCGGCGGTCAGCCGGGCAAGGCCGAGGTCGGCGAGCTTGACGCCGCCGTCCTTGGTGAGGATCACGTTCTCGGGCTTGATGTCGCGGTGGATCAGGCCGCGCTGGTGGGCGTGCTTCAGGGCCTCGGCCACGGCCATGACGATCTCGATGCGCGGTCTTCTCGTCGAAGACCTTGTTCTTGTCGAGCTCGTCCTTGATGGTCGTGCCCTTCGACGTACTCCATCACGAAGTAGTGGTGGCCGTTGACCTCGCCGGCGTCGATCGCGTTGACGATGTTGTTGTGCGAGAGCTTGGCGGCGATCTTGGCCTCGCGGTCGAACCGCTTGATGAATTCCTTGTTCTGGGCCAGGGCGTCGAGCAGGATCTTGACGGCGACGATCCGGTCGACGCTCGTCTGCCGCGCCTTGTAGACGATCCCCATCGAGCCCTTGCCGAGCTTCTCGATGATCTGGTAGCCGGGGATCTCGAACTTCGGTTGGTCTCGCCCGATTTCCTTGAGGAGCCGCATCGACTGGCTCTTGGTCAGGACCTTGGCCTCGACCATGATCTCGAGCAGGCCCTTGTGTCTCGTCCTTGGCGGCGAGCTTGGCCCGGTGCGACTTGCACGGCCTCGATCTCGGTGGTGGTGGCCAGCCCGCGGCGGAGGATCGACTTCTCGAGGTTGAACTCGTCCAGGCTCGAGAGGCCTTTCGAATCCTTCGCGGGGGGGTTGCTCTCGGTCGAGGTGGCCATGAAGCCGTCTCCTGGAGCTCAGGCGAGACGCCGGGACGGAGCGAAGCTTCGCCCGAAGTTCGGATCGAGCAAGTCCGAAGCACGATCCGCGACGGCGACCGTCGCGAAGAGAGGAGACCTCCGGGTGCCGCAAGATGATTCTTGTAACAAAATTATGGGAAGCCACGCCGCGTTGTCAACGTAATTCTCGTCAGCCCCGGTCACGTCTGACGCAGAGGCTCGGGATCGCCACGGGCGTCCGCACGGCCGCGCGCCGCTTGTGCGGCTGCGTACGACCCCGGTTATAGTGGTCGCCGTGCACAGCACCGGTACGAGGTCGGCTCTCGACCGGGTGACGCTCGGTCGGGTCGAAATCGATTGTGATCCGGTGCATCGAGCGGCGTGGAGGCGGTCTTGCCCACGATTGGAGTGATTGCGGGGGACGGGGTCGGGCCCGAGGTGGTCGCGCGAGGGCCTGGCGGTGCTGCCGAGGCGGCCGCGCGCGACGGCTTTCGCTACGAGACTCGTCCCGTTCGACCTGGGCGGCGAGCGCTACCTGAAGACCGGCGAGGTGCTTGCCCGACTCCGTCCTCGACCGAACTCCGCCGCTGCGACGCCCTCTTCCTGGGCGCGGTCGGGCCATCCCGGAGGTCGCCCCCGGGCGTGCTGGAAAAGGGGATCTTGCTGCGGCTCCGGTTCGAGTTCCACCAGTACGTCAACCTCCGCCCGGTCCGGCTCTATCCCGGGCGTCGAGACCCCGATCAAGGGGAAGGGGCCCGACGACATCGACATGGTCGTCGTCCGCGAGAACAACGAAGACCTCTACGTCGGCGCCGGCGGGCTTCACCCGCAAGGGGACGCCCGAGGAGGTCGCGATCCAGACCTCGATCAACACCCGGGCCGGGGTCGAGCGCTGCCTGCGGTTCGCCTTCGACCTGGCGCGGACGCGGGGCCAGCCAGCGGCCGTTTCCGCGGCCTTGAGCGCGGCCGACCGCGGCGCGGCCTGATCGGCCAGGTGACGATGGTCGCCAAGACCAACGTGCTGACCTTCGCCCACGACCTCTGGATGCGCGCCTTCACCGAAGTTTCTCGTGACTATCCCGACGTGAAGACGCGATTATCAGCACGTGGACGCCTGCTGCATGCGGATGGTCGTCAGCCCGGAGCGGTTCGACGTGATCGCGACGACGAACATGTTCGGCGACATCATCACCGACCTGGGCGCGGTGCTTCAGGGGGGCATGGGCCTGGCCGCCTCGGGCAACCTGAACCCGCGCGCGGACGGCGCCCAGCATGTTCGAGCCGGTCCACGGCTCGGCCCCCGACATCGCCGGCAAGGGGATCGCCAACCCGATCGCCGCGATCCTGTCGGTGGCGATGATGCTCGACCACCTCCAGGCGCCCCGCACCGCCGAGCGGATCCGCCGGGCCGTCGCCCGGGTGCTCGCGGCGGGCACACCCGAGACCCCCGACCTGGGAGGGACCGCGACGCACGGCCGAAGTCGGCCGGGCCGTCCGCGAGGCCCTCGAATAGGCAGAGCGGGCCGGGTCGGAGCGACGACGGCAACGAGCCGGGGAAACGATCGGACTCACCCCGCGACGACCGAGCCGCCTGCCGTTTTCCGACCCGCTTGCCGCGTTTGCTCCGTTCGACTCGACCGACCGATTCGTCCCGACCGATCCACTGCCCCGTCGCGAGGAGAGCCCCGCCCATGAGCCTCGGCGCCAGTCACTGCCCTCGATGCCAGCGTCCTCGTCCTCAACAAGTTCTACATGGCCGTCCACGTCATCTCGGTCCGCCGCGCCTTCTGCCTGCTGTTCAAAGACCTGGCCGAGGTCATCACCCTCGACGACGGCCGCTATCTGGCCTTCGACTTCCAGAGCTGGCGCGAGGTCTCCGAGGCCCGCGCATCGTTCCGCGAGCCCGACGACGAGTATCATCCGCACCGTCCACTTCGAAATCCAGGTCCCCCGGGTCGATCCGCCTCCTGACCTACGACCGCCTGCCCCGGCAGAAGGTCAAGTTCAACCGCCGCAACATCTTCGCGCGCGACGGCAACCGCTGCCAGTATTGCGGCAAGCGGTTCGCCACCAGCGAGCTTGAGCCTCGACCACGTCCTGCCCCGCAGCCGCGGCGGCCAGGCGACCTGGGAGAATATCGTCTGCGCCTGCCTGAAGTGCAACGTCCGCAAAGGGGGCCGGACCCCCTGGGAGGCCGGCATGAGGCTGATCCGCGAGCCGGTCCAGCCCCGGACCAGCCCCGCCCTCAGCCTCAAGCTCGCACACCGCAAGTACCAGAGCTGGAAGACGTTCCTCGACAACGCCTACTGGTCGGTCGAACTCAAGTGAGGACGTCCGCTCCGGTCCGTTCGCGCGTCGACCTGGCCCGGAGACGAATTCGTTGACGACCATGATGGCCATTGAGTCGGACATTTCGTGTGAGAGTATGGCATCTGAGTCGCGGTCGGACACAGATCTGATAGGGATCATGTCGCCTGGGGCTCGCGCAGGTCTCCGATTCGTCCATTGCTAAGGGGTACGACCATGCGCCGGAGTGACGCAGGGAGATGTCGTCTCGGTCGGGGTTCACGCTGATCGAGCTGCTGGTGGTGATCGCGATCATCGGCGTGCTGGTCGCCCTGATCATGCCGGCGGTCCAGGCCGCGCGTGAGTCGGCCAACCGGGCGAAGTGCCAGAACAATCTCAAGCAGCTCGGCCTGGCGGCCCAGGAATATCACGACGCCTTCAGCAGCCTTCCCTCGGGCTGGTTCTGCACCCGCCGGTCTACGACCCGAACGGCAACCTCACCGGCGGCGACCAGAACTGCGCTCACTCCGGCCAACGCCAGTACCAGCAGTACATGTGGAACGGCATGCTCGGCCTGTTCCTCAAGCTCGAGCAGGGCAACCTCTACAACGAGATCAACTTCAATTCTTCCCGTACTCGCCCGACAACACGACCAGCGTTCGGCGGACGGTCGACGGCTTCGTCTGCCCGTCGAACCGGCGGCCAGACACCAACGCGACCTACACGATCACGACCCAGGGCGGGAGCACCACCTCGGCGCGGTTCGGCCCGTCGGACTACCGCGGCAACATGGCGGCCGGTTACATGGTCTGCCGGGTCCGGCGGCTGCTCCGACGCCGGCACGTGGCCAGCAACCTCACGATCAACGGCCAGACCGTCTCGGTCTGCCTGGTCTACGACAACGGCGTCACTCTACCAGAACTCGACCGATCAGCATGGCCGACATCACCGACGGCACGACCAACACCATGCTGTTCGGCGAGACCATCGACCCGCAGGGCTACTGGCCCGACGCCACCGCAGCTGCTGCGTCCGGACCAACATCGACCGGACGATCAACCGGCCGATCTCGTGATCGTCAACGGCAGCAAGTGAACTACTACACCTACTGGATGAGCAAGCACCCGAACATGGTCGAACTTCGCCAGGTGCGACGGCAGCGTGACCGACGGTCACCAACCAGATCAACAAGCTGGTCCTCAACAAGCTGATGACCCGCAACGGCGGCGAGGCGATCTCGGCCGACGAGATCGAAGTGAGGACCTGAGTCGCTCCGTTCCGCTGCGGTGCGTCGGTCGGACAACAAACGACCGGCCGTGTCTCGGGATCACGCCCGATGAGACGGCCGGTCGTTCGATTTCAGGCGGCAAGCCGATGGGATCGACCGACTCGCCGCTCGCCTACGAAACTCGTCGCATCACCTCACGTCAACGTCACGTCACTTCTTGGCCGGGTGTGCACGACTCGCCTTCGAGGGCGTCTTTCTTCTCGTTGATGACCGGGCACTTCGGCGACTTCCTCGGCGTTCAGCGCGGTGAACTCCTTCCACTCGTCGGGCAGGTTGTCTTCGTGGAAGATCGCCTCGACCGGGCACTCGGGAACGCAGGCTTCGCAGTCGATGCATTCCTCGGGGTGGATGTAGAGCATCTGCGCCCCTTCGTAGAAGCAATCGACGGGGCAGACGACGACGCAGTCGGTGTACTTGCAGTCGAAGCAAGGCTCGGCAACGATGTGAGCCATTCAGCGCTCCTTTGAGGAGACCAGAACGTAACGTGAAAGATAACCGCGTGAGGCCCCGCGCGGGCAAGCCGCATCGCGCACTTCGATTCGCCGCCGATTGGTCCCATCTTAGAAGGACCGCGCGACCCGGTCAAGGGTTCACGCGGTCCCGCATGCGGTTCCCAAAAGACCGTCGCTGTCAGGACTTCAGGCCTTGGGCTTCCGGCGGGCACTCTTGATGTAGATCGGCTTCGAGGGGGACGTCTTCGTGAGGTCCCTTGCGGCCGGTCGGCACATTGGCGATCGCGTCGACAACTTCCATCCCGCCGATGACCTTGCCGAAGACGGCGTAGCCGGCCGAGCGCGAGGTTGGGATCGAGCGAACGAGCGTTGTCGACCAGGTTGATGAAGAACTGGGCGGTGGCCGAGTTCGGGGTCGTTCGTCCGGGCCATCGCGAGCGTCCCGCGCTGGTTGCTCAGGCCGTTGCTGGCCTCGTTCTGGATCGGTGCCCGGGTCGGCTTCTCCTGCAACTGATCGGTCATGCCGCCGCCCTGGATCATGAAGCCGGGGATGACGCGGTGGAAGACCAGGCCGTCGTAGAAGCCCGAGTCGACGTACTTCAGGAAGTTGTCGACGGTAGATCGGCGCCTGGGCCCGGTCGAGCTCGATGGTGATCGGACCGGCGGTCGTATCCAGGACCACCACCGGTCGGTCGTCCGCCTGGGCGGCGCCGGCGTCGGTCACAGTCAGGGTTCCCAGGCCGATCAAGGCCAGGCAGCCCGCGAAGAAGTACAACATGGTGCGTGTGCGTCCCTGGGACATGGCGATAAGACCCTCGGTCAGTACTCCGTTTGATCCGGTCAACGAAAGCTTCGGTCCGGTCGGACCCGACTTTAGCAAGGCCCGCGCGGGATGTCGAGCCGGGTGGACGATGTCCACCTGTCCGCCCGGCTCGCGTTTGACGTCCCGGCGGTTGGCCGCCGTCTTGCTCCGTGCTCAGTGGCGGGCTGACCTTTTGAGCAGCGAGCTCGACGTCGCCGGCCATCTGGGGCGAGAGGCGGTCGCGGCTGGCGAAGGCTTTTTCCAGGTAGGTGAACGCCTTGCGGTTGTTCTCGGCCAGCAGAAGCTTGCCCATGTGGTAGTTGAGCACCGGGTGGTCAGGCGCCTTGCTGAGGCCGCGCGAGTACGAATCCTCGGCGTCGCGGGCCCGGCCGGTGGCCTCCTGGACCGAACCCAGAGTGTCGAAGAACTCGCCGGGCAGTGTCGCGGGGTCGGCCCGCTTGAGCAGCCCCTGGGCCAGCTCCAAAGCCCCGCGGCTATCGCCCAGATGGGTGTGGAGGATCCACGCCTTGTTGTTGATCGCCTCGACCGAGCTCGCCTGGGTCTTGAGGACCTCGTCGTACTGGGCGACGGCCTGCTCGAAGTAGGTCTTGGCCTGGGCGGGGTCGGCGGTGCGCCTCGGCGATCGAGAGCAGGAGGTCGCCGTAGTTGTGATGAGCGGTCGCCGTGTCGAGCTTGGCGGCGGCCTTCTCCGCCCAGGGCAGGGCCCGCTCGAGCTGGCCGGCCTTGTGGAAGCCGATCGAAAGGGCCAGGATCAGGTTGCCCTGGTCGTCCTTCTGAGCGACCGACCTGGCCAGCGTCTCCGCTTCGGCCAGCTCGGCCGGGCTGGGCCGGGCTCCGTTCTCGTGGGGCTCGGTCAAGGTCTCGATCAACTGACCAAGCCCCGGCGCGTCGTCGGGAACGGCCTTGAGTCCTTCCTTGAGCGCGGCGACAGCCTTGTCGCGATGGCCGCTGCCCTGCTCGATCGCGGCCATCAGGTGGTACGCGGCGGCTGAAGCGGGGCTGCTTCTTGATCGACGACGCGAGCCGGGCGACTGCCTGGCTCCGCCGGGCGGCGACCTGGCTGGCGGGGCCGCTCTGCTCGGCCAGGGCCTCGGCTTCGAGCAGGATCGCCTCGGGGCGGTCCTTGTCGGACTCGAGGACGTACCTGGCCTGCCGCAGGGCCTCGTCGGCCTCGCTGAGCTTGAGCCGGGTCTGGCCAAGCTGGAGCCGGACGTCAGCTCAGCCGGGGGTTTCGCTCCAGGGCTTCCTCGTACGCGGTGGCCACCTCGCGGGTCCGTCCCTGCGCACCGTAGATCCGGGCGCGGGTGAGCGGGCCGATGGTCGAGCTCTTGACCAGGTTGTCCATCTCCTGGGTGATCGCCGCGGCCCGGGTCAGGTCGCCCCGACGCGCGGCCAGGTCGCAGTCAAGCTGGAGGAAGGTCAGATCGGTGGGGAACCGGGTACGGAACTCGCGGACCAGGGCCGCGGCCTTGTCCTCGAAGGTCCGACGGCCGGACGGGTCGTCCTTGGCACCCGCCGCGATCGATTCGAGCGTTGCCAGACGGACCAGGTTGGCGGCGACGGTCGCGTCCTTGGGGTTCTTCTGGAGCAGGTCGCGGAGGATCTGCTCGGCCGCGCCGTAGTTCTTGCGCTCGGCGTAGACCTCGACGAGCATCCGGCGGATATCGTCGCGACCCCTTGCGGCGTCTTTCCTGTCTTGATCCTTGTCCTTGTCCTTGGTCTTGTCTCCATTGGTCGCGTCGGACGGGGTGCCGACCCTGGCCTTCTCCTCGAGGAAGGCGAGGGCGGCGTCTCCGCCGCGGGTCTGACGAAGCAGGCCGTACCTGGCCTTGATCAGCTCGAGTGCGTTCTCCCGGACGGCGAGACCCTGGTCGACGGCGGCCAGCGCGCGGTCGGCGGCGGTTTCCTTGGGAGGCGCCCAGTTCTCGACGGCCGCCAGGAGGAGGTAGTAAACCGAGACGGTCTGCGGCTTGTCCGACGCCGCCTTGATCGCCTGCTGGAGCATGGTCCGGGCGTCGTCGAACTTCTTGGTCTCGGCCAGCAGCAAGGCGCGGGTGATGACGGCGGCCGGCTGATTGGGGTTGAGCTTCAGGACATAGTCGGCCTGGGCCTCGGCGGCGGCGGTCTCCCCCCGCTGTCGGTAATAGGTCGCCGCACGGACCCGCTCGTCGTTGGTGGCGGGGTTCTTGGGATCGTTGAGCAGGTTGGCGATCTCGCGGCGGGCGCCGGCCCAGTCGCCCTTGGCGTTGTAGGCGGCGACAAGCTGCCAGCGGTCGGCGCGGGTCAGGCCCGCCGCCGCGCCCGTGCCCGATCCGGCGCCGGCCCGGAGCTCCTCGAACCGCTCGATCGCGGTGTCGAGATCGCCGTTGGCCAGGGCCAGGTTCGCCAGGGCGCTCTCGGCGGCGTCGGTCAGCGAGAGCCCCGAGTCAAGCTGCTTGGTCGGCCGCTCCTTGACGATCGCCTCGAACGTTTTGGCCGCCTCGGGGGCCGCGCCGTTCCGGCTGTCGAGCTCGGCCTTCCAGAACTGGACCATCTTGTTCCTGGGGTCCTTCTTCAGCGCGGTGTCGAACGACGCCGAGGCCGCGGCCAGGTTCCCCTGGTCGAGCGCGAGCTGGGCGTCGAGCAGGTCGGCGGAGGCGGCCTCCTTCCATCGGCTCCGGATCTTGGCGATCGTGATCGCGACCGCGTCGTAGTCCTTCTGCTTCAGGTCCAGGAGCGCGAGCTCGACGAGCGGGGCCGAGTTATCGCTCCGCTCGGCCAGGTTGACGAGCAGGGTACGGGCCTCGCGCGGGTTATCGAGCACGTCGGCCAGCAGGTGGGCCCGCATGATCGTCAGCGAGACGCTCTCGGGGTGCTGATCGAGGAATTGCCCGAGCACGCGATCGGCCTCGGCGGGCTGCCCGGCGCGAGTGCGAAGCGTGGCGTCGAGCCCGGCGAGGTCCTCGCTGCCGGGATAGCGGACCCGGGCTTCGTCGAGAACCTTGCGGGCGTTCTCGGCCTGGCCCATCTGCTGGAGCGTTGCCACCGCGAGCTGTTCGGCCGAGGGGCCGCCCTGACCCTGGGCCCGCAGGGCGTCGATCCGCTTGAGGGCCGCTTCCGGCCGGCCGAGCTGGATGTCGATCTGCGCCAGACGGAGCAAGATGGCCGCGCTCTGGGGCTGGCCGTTGGCGATCGATCGGTCGTATTCGGCCGCCGCCTTGTTCAGCTCGTCGGGGGTCTTCCTTGCCTGGTGGATCTCGGCGCTGAGCAGGTGCAGCGTCCCTTCGAGGCCGCGCGGCTGCCGGCCCTGGGCGACCTCCTCGAAAAGGTGGGCGACGATCGGCTCGGCCTCCTCGGGATAGCCCGCCTGGACCATCGACCAGGCTGCCCAGATCTGGTACTGCGGGTCGAGGCTCCCCTGCGCGACGGCCTTCTGAAGATACTGCCGCCCCAGCACCGGCTCCGTCGAGAGCACCAGCGCCACACCGTATCGCGCCTGCGCCTCGGCCACGTCCGGCAGGAGCTCAGCGGCCGTTTTCAGGTGAGCCAGCGCGCTGGCCCGCAGCTTGGCCTGCGCGGCGCTGGCGCTGGCGGTTGTTGATGCGGGCTTCGCCACGGTCTCGGCCTGGGCGGCTCCCGACGCGGCGGGCGGAAGCCCGATCGGGCCGTCCGGCGCGGTCTCGCTTCGCGCGGTCGTGCCGGCCTGCTCGAGCTCGACCGCTCCCTGGAACAGATGCCCCAGGCCTTGATATCGCGTGTAGCTACAGGCGATCAGCTCCTTGATATGAGGCGCTGCCACCTCGAACCGGGCCTTGTCCTCGAGGTTGGCCAGGGCCGTTTCGGCGGCCAGGGCGTGCAGGGCCATCACGATCATGCCGGAGTTCTTGCGCGTCGCCGCGGGCGACTTCAGCGCCGTGTCGATCACCTTGATGCAGGCGTCGCGCTTGCCCCGGAATCGGAGGTGATCGGCGTAGCTCAGGGCGACCTGGAGGTCGGGCTGGGCACTGTCGGACATCGACTTCTGGAAGATGGCGTCGGTGACCTGTTCGATCGAATCCACCAGTCCGACCAGCTCGGTCCGGGTCGCCGGCGCGGTGGCGGGGTTGGCGGCGCGAAGCTGAAGCCCGCGCTGGATCTGTTCGAGCAGGAGGCTGACGCGGACGATCCGGCCCGAGGCCTGGTTCGCGCCCTTGAGCAGGGCCTCGGCGTCGCCCTTGAGCGACTCGACCCGTGCCGCCAGACCGGGCAGGGGCTCGGCGGGCGTTGTGGTATCGAGATTTGTTTGAATGTCGAGAACCTTGAGCCGGAGCAGCGCCATCCGATCGACGGGACCGGCCGTCGCCGGAAGCGACAGTCCGCGGGCCTGGGCCAGGGTCTCGCGGAGGGTGCCCGAGTCGCTGGTGAGCTGGCTGATCCGGGCCTTGATCCAGGTGATCCGGACCGCCGGGGCGTGCGCGCCTCGAGCGACTTCCAGGTCGCGCTTCAGCTCGGGCAGGTCGGGATTACGATGCTCGAGCGCCTCGGCCGCGATCACGTAGTGGGCCTCGGCATTGCGGGGGTCGACCCGCAGCAGCTCCTTGGCCCAGGAGAGCGCCAGCGAGGCCTCGTCGTGTCGCAGGGCGTCCTCGAGCAGGAGCCGGCGCGGCTCCTTGAGCGACTTGCCGGCCTTGGCCGCGTTGGCGAGGGCCTCGAGCCGCGCGGCGCGGAGCTCGCTCTTCTTCTCGGGGGTGGTCCCCGGTTGATCGGCCCACTCGGCGTACATCGCCGCGACTTCCTCATGGATCGACGCGTTCTTGCCGTCCTGTTGCAACGCACGTCGATACTGGAGCAAGGCGTTGTCGTACTTCCGGGCGGTCCGCTCGGCACGCGCCAGCGGCAGGATATCGGCCGCGCCGCGGGGCAGCAGGGTGTAGGCCATGGCCAGCAGGCCCACCACGGCGATCACCACGAACACGCCCGAGAGGATCAATAAGGGTTTCCAGCGGACGGTCATCGGATCATCTCCTTTGATTCGGCTCGTCGGACCGTACCGCGCGGCGATCGCTTTTTTTCAGTGGCGAGGTGGCGACCGTCCCGGTCATCCCTCGGAAAAAAATGGGTAGACTCGCGCACCGCGTGGCTGTTTGGAAATCCCGTCGGAGCGGGAACGAACGAACGCCGTCAGTCGGCAGTGGGGAGGGCGGAACGCCGTGGGGTGAGGGAATTGCGTGCGGGGCGGCCGAGCCGAGAGGGGAAGGGGCGATCTTGCGCCGTCTGCCCTGTCCCTGGAGCTTACCTCGTACGTGCGATGCCATGCCACGAGGCCGCAATCCCTTGCCTTCCGAGCGTCTGTCCTGTCCGGACCGGACCAGGCCGACGGTTCGATTCGATTTCTATCACGGACGAGGATAGAGATTCCCCGCCACGAGTTCAAGAAAAATCAACCGGCGGCCGATCACGCCCGCGCGATCCTGTACGGCTGTCATGCCCCGGTTCGCGCGGTCGAGTTCCTTCTTTGAGAGAGATCGCAAACCCGTCGGTCGGGGCGACACCGCGAAAAAATCGATCCAGTCCGCAACCTGAATCCAACCCGCGAACCCGTTGAATCCTGTCGTTGGGTTCGCTCGGCGCCAAGTCGCGCGGCGGATCAACCGGTGTATCCGTTGCAGCATGTCGTTGGGTTCGGTCGGCACCGCAGTTGGTTGGGTGCCGAGTTCGTTCGCGCCCGCCGTCGAGTTCGTTTGTGCCGGGGCGAGTTGCTCTGAAAACCATGCTGGAAAGATCGTTTTGGTTCCCTACGGAGCCGTTGCCATTCTGTTGCATGCATCCAATTCCGCGGAGGCAGTGGCTATTACCTGTGGGCGTGACGATTCGTTCGGTGCCGCGATCCGAGCGGACCTGGGCGAGCCCTGGCTGTCGGAACAACTGGTACATTCGCGAGAATAAGACAAACCCCTTCAACGGTCCTCGGGAGATCCTCGCTTTCGTCGCGGTCGTGGAAGCGCTCTCAACGCATGCGTGTTATGATGAATGATTCTATCGAATTGCCAATGAGCCGGTTTTTGAGGTTAACCTCACTCTATAGTATCGGGAAATCCGCTCGGAGCGTCCTCGGCGGATCACGGAATGTGAGGTCCACCTGACAATCCCAAAACAGTGACCGGGTTGCGGGAACGAGATGGTTAAGCTAGACTTAGCTAAGATTCGGAGGTTGCCATGGAGATTGCCAATATCCACGAAGCCAAGTCCAAACTCTCCAAGCTGGTAGAGCAGGCTCTCGCCGGTGAGGAGGTCATCATTGCCAGGGCCGGACATCCGGTTGTCCGGCTGATGCCGATCCGGGCCGACGATTCACCGCGTGTCGGCGGCCAGTGGAAAGGGCGTGTCCGCATCGCCGAGGATTTCGATGCTCTGCCTGATGACGTCGCTGCCGCCTTCGGCATCGAGAAGCCATGACGCTCCTGCTCGATACGCACGTCTTTCTCTGGTGGCTTGACGACCCGCTACTCCTTTCGAAGGCGGCCCGTGAGACAATCGCCGACGGCAAGACCACCGTTTTCATATCCGCCGCCGTCGTCTGGGAAATCGCCATCAAGCGGGCTCTCGGTAAGCTCGATGCGCCACACGATCTCGAAGAGGCGATGATCGCTAACCGCTTTCTGCCGCTGGCGATCACGGTCAGGCACGCCCAGGCCGTCGAAACGCTGCCGGATCATCACCGTGACCCGTTCGACCGATTACTGATCGCCCAGGCCCGGCACGAGGGATTCAAACTGGTGAGTCGTGATCACCACGTTCCACTCTATGGCGTGCCTCATATCGTGGCGTGAGCGCCTGGACCTTGGCCTCGCGATTCGCGGGGCCTCACTCAGCGCACGGTGAGCAATCGGTCCTCTTTCGGGTTCTCCTCCAGATAGATCTCCTTGTATTCGGAAGCACCTTTACCGTGCCGGAACATGCCGATGGGACCGGGGATGATTCGTTTTTCGGGGTCGGTGCGATTGCCGGCGTCGGGGTGGGTGTACCGAGCGATCTCGACTCCGTCCACGGCCGCGCGCATCGTGCCTTTCGCAAGGTTGCACAGGAGCTCCGTCGTGCACCATCGGGTGAAATCGCGCGAGCCCTTCGCCAGGGTTTCGTGGGGCAGGTTATGGTGCTTCGGCGGATGATAATCCCACATCGCCCCGTGGGGCGGCATGAACTGGATCCAGCCCGCGTTGTCGATCCTGGGTTTGGAAGGGTCTTCGGGACGATCGCCCCAGAACAGGACGCCCAGGTGATCGCCGTTCACGGGGGCCATGCGCGCGGTGAAGATGAGCCGAAAGCTGCCGTGATCCGTGGTCGTGTACGCCAGTCGTGAACTGCCGCCAACGCCGCGCATGGCGCCATCGACGATACTCCAGGTCGATGGGTCGGCTTCCCAACCCTGGAAACTCTTGCCGTCGAAAATCTTCACGCAACCCGGGTAACCCTCGGCTTGCCCGATCGATTCCGACGGCGCACTGCTTTTGGCCTGCCCCGTATCGTCGCCGGCGCGGACGCCGGCGATCGCGCCCATTGTCAATACCAACGAACCAAGGAGAGTGAGCCTCTTGGGATTGTTCATGTTGCGATTCACCGCAATCCTGGAGATTTGAGAAAGGCGTGGCCGATGGCTCCGTTTGCTTGTAACCGATGGCGGGACGAGTCGCAAGCGGTCGCCCGTGTCTTCCCACGCCGTGAGTGTCCTGGCCTTGGCGCGGGCTCAGCGCCGGACGGTGTCTTCGGTCGCGTCTCCCGGCTGGGTCTGCGCTTCCCGAGGGACCGGGGCGATGGAGTGCTCGTGGTCGCGGTTGGGTGGCTGAGGCCGGGAACCTGCCGTCGGCTGGTCCGAGACGGCCAGGGTGTGGGAGCTGGGGCAGGCCCGGTCCGAGGAGGTGGGCTTGAGGCTGGCGACCCGGGCGTATCGATCGGGGTTCTTGAGGAACAGGGCGCGGCTCGGCTCGTCGGCGCAGAGGTAGAGATGGTCGCGATAGAGGAGGCAACAGAGGGCCGTGCCGATCCGGGTCTCGCCGCGCTCGATCTGGGCCACCGGACAGGTGCCGCCGTTGACGGGCAGGTACGCGCCCGGGCTGGTGGCGGAAGGCCGCGCGCGTTGCCTCGTTGGCGAACCGATAGGTCTGGCCGTCGTGGACGAGCGTGATGGATTCACGGCCGAGGACCAGGCGACGGCTCTCGACCAGCGTCACGGGGCAGAAGCCGGAGAGCGCTGGAGCGGACGCGGTCGCGATTGATGGCGGCGGCGTGGGCTCACGGTCGCGGCCGGTGCGTGCCAGCGCGTCGGCAAGGAAGGCGGCGAAGGTGGGGGTATTGACATAACCCTCATTGCGGGCGACCACGCGGCCGGCGGGGTCGACGAGGATCGTGGCCGGAATTCCGGTCAGCGCGTAACGCTCGACCAGGTCCTCGCGCTGATCGGCCTGGAGCTTGACCGGGACGAAGTGGCCGCCGCTCTCGGTCTCGGCCACGATCCGGGGGTTCACCAGCGCCTCGCGTTCCAGTCGAACGCAATTGGGACACCACGAGCCCGTGAACTGGATCCAGAGGAGTCGATCCTGCGCCCTTGCCTCGAGCTCGGCGCGGCGGAGATCGGTCCGCCAGACGATCGTTCCGGAAGCGTGGGCCAGCGTCGGCCCGCAGACGAGCCCGGCGAGAATTACCAGGCACCAGCCCCGGGCGCTGCGGCGCACCCGGTTGTTGGGTTGTGTCATCGAGCATCTCCGTGAGTCGAGTCGAGTCGATCGAGTCGGCCCGTTTCGAGGGGGGGTCTTGAATCCTGTGGTTGTCGATTCGAAAGGTCCGGACGGACTCCCTCCTGGAGATGTCCCGCGCATCGGGTGAGGATCAGGGATCTCGAGGAAATCCGGCCGCGTTCTGGCGCTCAGAGGCACAGACCGCCCGTCCACCCCAGGAGGGAACTCAAGGTGCCCGGATTTCCCTCCTAGGCATCGGCCGGGATCGGCCTGGAAATCCAGTGCGAACGCACGCGACCGAGGCGTACGCCCGGCGCATCGCGTCGATCCCGCAAAGCCGATCGAAGTCGAGGGTTCATGCGAGCCGGGCAGGTTCGGCTCATTACCGCCCCGCTCAGGTCAGGCGCGGGGCTGGCTCGGGCTGCGTCCGCGCAAGGCCAGGGGCAGGCTCAGGATCTCGTTGAGGAGGATCGCCTCGCGCAGCGATTGGGGGGAAGCGGCCAGGCGTCGGACGCCTTCGAGGGGAGGGAGCGGCTTCGCTGTGGGATAGGTCGGCTCGGTGAGCGTCCGGTTGAGGTCGCGCGGGCTCGAGCCCACCAGAGGGGCCGAGGCGGGCATCGTCAGCGGTGTGGTGTCGAGCGGTCGGGGCATCGGCGCCGAGATGGGCATCGACGCTCCCAGGGTGCCGAGGGGTCGATGCGTCGGCACCTCGAGCCGCTTCGCGCTGGGCGACTGGGGCGATCGCGTGCGGTTTCGACGCGAGGGGTTCGCCGGCCCCGAGCCGGACGCCAGTCGCGCCGCGGCCGGGTTCGAGCCCGAGACTCTTGCCCGGGGCGCTCAGGGATGACGAGGTTCCCGGCCCCGATCCTGACCCCGGCGACTGTGGCCGACGGATCTCCTCGATGATCAGGATGCCGTCATCGGCGCGGGGGGACGGCCGGCGCGGCGCGGGGGCAGGCCGATCGAATCCAATGGCCGGTCGCTGGGACGGGGACGGCTCGCGCGACGACATGCCGCCCGCGAGGCTCTTTCCAGCACCAGCACCGGCACCGGCACCGGCACCTGTACCGCTTCCTCCCGAGGGTCCGCCCGATGGTTGCGGAGGGCGCCCGGGGCCCGCTCCCGTCCGGGGCGGTAAGGGCTGGGCCTCGCGGTTGAACAGCGAGGTCAAGGCCCAGATCGCCAGGAACGTGAGCGGGACGATGAACTGGAAGAGGTTCTCGATCGGTCGATCATCGCATGGCCGTTGCTCGATCCGGCCTCGGGCCAGGTCGGGCTAGCTCACCGACGGCTCGCGGCGGGAGTTGCCCGAGCCGGCGATGGCCGACCGCATCTCGGTATCGGCCTGGATGTTGCGCAGGTGGTAGTAGTCGGTGATGCCGAGGTTCCCCTGGCGGAAGGCCTCGGCGATGGCCAGCGGGACCTCGGCCTCGGCCTCGACGACCTTGGCGCGGTTGTCCTGGACTGCGGCGATCATTTCCTGCTCGGAGGCGACGGCGAACGCCCGCCGCTCCTCGGCCTTGGCGCGGGCGACGCGGGTGTCGGCCTCGGCCTGGAGGGCCTGGAGGTTGGCGCCGATGTTGTCGCCCACGTCGATGTCGGCGATGTCGATCGAGAGGATCTCGTAGGCCGTGCCGGCGTCGAGCCCCTTCTCGAGCACCCGCTTGGAGATCGAGTCGGGCTTCTCGAGGACCTGGTTGTGCGTGTCGGCCGAGCCGATGGCGTTGACGATGCCCTCGCCGACGCGGGCGATGATCGTCTCGTCGGTGGCGCCGCCGACCAGGCGGTCGATGTTGGTGCGGACGGTCACCTTGGCCTTCACCTTGAGCTGGATGCCGTTCTTGGCGACGCCGTCGATCGTCTGCCGGCCCTGGCGTCGGGTCGGGGCAGGGGATGACCTTGGGGTTGACGCTCGTCTGCACCGCCTCGAGCACGTTCCGCCCCGCCAGGTCGATCGCCGCGGCACGCTTGTACGACAGCGGGATGTCGGCGCGGTTGGCGGCGATCAGGGCGCGGACGACGTTCGGCACGTTGCCGCCGGCCAGGTAGTGGGCCTCGAGGCTCTTGCGTCGTCACGCCGTCCTTCTCGGCCAGGCCGGCCTGAAAGGCCATGATCTTGGACCGGACGATGATGTTCGGGTTCACCTTGCGGAACGACATCCCGACCAGCTCGAGGATGCCGACGTTGGCGTCGGTCATCTTGGCCTGGATCCAGAGGTTGAAATACTTGGCGAAGAAGATGCAGGCGACCAGCGAGAACAGGCGCGATGGCGATGATCACCGAGGACGACATAGCGTCGACCAGGGGGTCGCGGGCGGTTGCCCTGGGCGAACAGGAGGGCATCATTCAAGTGTTTCCTCATCGCGAATGTGGGCCAGGCCGGATCGGGTCGGGACTCGAGCAGATTATCTGCTCGAGGGACGGCGTCGGGGGCCTGCCGTGACGACAAGCTGACCGCCCCGGACCCGGACGGCCCGGATCAAGGCCCCCGGTCGGGATCAGCCCCTCCTCGCGAGAGGCCGTCGAGCCGCCGGCCGTCGAAGTCGACCAGCCCGGAGGGCCGAAGCGGCGTCAGCGCCCGGCCAGAGCTGGCCGATCAGGTGGTCGAGCCGCTGGCTCGCGTGCGAGACGTCGATCTCCTCGGGCTCCGGGGCGCGCCAGGAAGACGCGTCGTGGCCAGCGGGGTCCGCGGCCAGAGCTGGATCGCCAGCGACCAACGCCACGGGGAGGATCAGGACAGTCGGCCACCAGGAATGCAGCCCCACGGTCGGTCGACTAGCCGAAGGCGCAGCCACAGGCTCAAGCCCAGGCAGACACAGGGCCAGGTCCCGATCAGCCCGCCCGAGGGAATGAACACCTCGGCGACCAGGAACAACACAGCCGAAGGCCAGCAGCAAGAGCGGCCAGGCCAGCGTGCTCATGGCTCCTCCACGTCGGCCGGGGCGATCGCGCGTCGCCGTCGCCGGCTCCGGTCGATCCGTCGGTCCATCCCGTTCAGTGTAAGCCAAGTCGGGTGCGTCGACGTCAACATTCTTCCCGGCCGCCCGGGATCGATTCCCGACCGGGTCGTGCACGGCTCAGGTGCCGATCAGCCTCCAACTGCTTGACGATCACCCGCGAGCCCTGGACGTCGACGACCTCGACCAGGCTGTCGGGCTCGATGAAGAAGCCGTCGGCGGTGACGTCGATCAAGAGCTCGCCGAACCGCGCCTTGCCCGTCGGCCGGAGCATCGTGGTCGTCCGGCCGGTCTCGCCGACCAGGAACGCGAGCGAGTCGTAGCCTTCGACCGTGGGCTTCTCGCCGGCCAGCTCCGTCGGCGTCTCAAGCCCGTCCAGGGCTCGGGCTTCAGGACCAGGCGGTTGAACAGCGGCAGCGACGGGAAATAGCGGGCGAAGACGACCGCCCCGCCGCCGACGGCGAGCATCGCCACCGTGACCTGGATCAGCGTGTAGCCCAGCTCGCGGTACTCGTATTCCTGCGTCGGCCAGACGAACGTGTGGCTGGCCATCACGATGCTGGTCAGGATCAGGAGCACGCCGCTCATCCCGAAGACGCCGAAGCCCGGGAAGACGAACAGCTCGAGCGCCAGGCAGACCAGGCCGACCAGGAACAGGATGATCTCGAGCTGGTCGGCCGTCCCGCTGAGGTAATGGCTCCAGAAGAACAGCAGGAACGCCAGCGCCGAGGTGATCGCCGGCAGGCCGATGCCCGGGCAGCTTCAGCTCCAGCACCAGCATGAACAGACCGACGAAGAGCAGCAGCCAGCTCACGAACGGGTCGGTCAGGATCGTCACCAGCGAGTCGACCCAGGTCGGCCCGTCGACCCGGATCGGCTTGCCGCGCAGGCCGTAGAGCGCCTTGAACTCCTCGACGCCGTTGACCACCTGGCCCGAGGCCATAGCGCCGGGGCGTCGTCGTCGCTGACGGTCAGGACCTGCCCGGCCTCCTTGCGGACCTGACGGGTTCGAGGTAGCGCCCCGGCTCGCGCCTCGATCTGGCACTGGAGGACGAAGCCGGCGGCGCCGGTCCGGGTGTCCTCGGCCTCGACGACCACGGCGTCGGGGTCGACCATGGCGACGCGCGACGGCGACCGGGTGCCCCTTCTGCTCGGCCAGGTTGCGCGGCGCGCCTGGCGAGGCTCTTGATCTGCAGCTCGGTCAAGCTCCTGGACCTGGCCGTTGCGGCCGGTGACGAGCTGGCGGACGTCGCCCATCCGCGCGCCCTTGCGGAAGACGATGTCGTTGCACGCCAGGGCGACCAGGGCGGCCACGCCGAGGGCGCGGTCGTCGATGAAGGCGACGGTCTTCATGTCCTTGATGCCGGCGATCGTGTCGGCGATGGCGTCGGCGGCCGTGTCGATTCCGCCCGGGCTGTTGATCTGGAAGAAGACGAGGTTGACCTTCTCCTGCCGGGCCTGCTCGATCCGGCGGACTCAGGTACGACTTCTTGACCGTGTCGAGCGGGCCGTCGATCTGGATCCAGACCGGCTTGAGGACCTGGCCGAGGGTCGGGTCGTTGGCCGCCGACTGGCCGGCAAGCTGGTAGGCGTTGGCGACCTCGGCGGGAGTGTCGGCGATCAGCTTGACGAAGCCCCTCGTCGCGCGCCCGTTTGGCGGTCAGGACGCCGCGCTGACCCCCTTCCCAGGCCGGATCGTCCGCGATCACCTGGTGCGGTCTTCTGAAACTCGGGCAGGTTCTCGGCCAGCACGTAATGAAGCTGCTTGTCGGCCGTTCGGACGGCGCGGAGGTCGGCGTCGCGGTCGAGCATGCCGAGCAAGAGGTCGGGGTGGGCCATCCTTTGCGGATCGCCAGGAACCGGACCGGCTCGCGGCTGCGCCGGATCGACCGCCTGGCCCTCGGGGGTGATCGGCCCGAGCGACGCCGTCGGGCCCCATGACGATCTCGTCGCAGGCCAGGGCCACGAGCACCGCGTAGCCGTGAATCGGCTCGGGAACGTAGGCCACGGTCCGCTTGGCGCCTTCAAGCTTCGAGGCGATGAGGTTCGCCAGGTCGTAGCTCGTGCCGAAGTCGCTGGTACCCGGCGCAGACCTCGCCGCGGGCGGAACTCGAAGACCAGGACCGGCTCCTGTCCCCGCGCGGCCGATCGGTCGATCAATTGCCGGGTCGCCGCCTTGATGTGGGCGATCACCTCGCTGGTGATCGGCTCACTGATCGGGAAGAACTGGCCGGGATGGGTCTCGGGCGTGGGGGCGGGCTCGGCCATCGCGGGCGATGTGGCGGGGCTCGATGCGAGCCAGGAGAGACCGGCAACCATCCAGGCGAGCAACATCCACACCGCCGGAACACCACGCACAACGAGCGGGCGTATCATTGCTGACGGACTCCCTCCGATTGATCGGCCGAGGCCGCTCCCTGGCTCCATCGTATGGTGCCGAGGGCCGGCGGTCTCGTTCCCATCGCGCCCCCTCACCCTGTCGATTATAAGACCCCCCAAAATGCCCGTCAAACCTCGCCTCGCTCCCGCCCTCGTCGGGCCTCCACCCGAGCCAGAATTCCCCGCCAGGGACTTGACACGTCAGACAGGTTGTCTTACTCTTGGTCAGACAACCTGTCTTGGAGATCGAATCTCCGAGCGATCTCAATGAGGACGTGATGGCGCGAAAAGATCATGACGTCACCGAGGCGGAGCTTGCGGTCTTGCGCCGGCTCTGGGACGAGGGGCCGGCGCCGATCCGTCGGCTGGCGGCGGGAGTCTACGGCGAGGACGAGGTGTCGCCGTCGGCTTATGCGACCGTGCAGAAGCTACTCGACCGGCTCGAGGCCAAGGGCTTCGTGGCGCGGGACCGGGGCGGATCGGTCCATGTCTTCCGCGCGTCGGTGGGACGCGACGAACTGATCGGGCGGCGGCTCCGCGCGGTGGCTGACACACTCTGCGGCGGGTCAATCGCCCCACTGATCACGCACCTGGTCCGGGGCCGCCGGCTCTCGGAGTCGGAGCGGAAGGCGCTGCGCGACCTGGTCGAGCAGCTCGACCGGCCGCGGGGGACAACAGGATCTTGATCCTCGGTGATGAGGAGGACCGACCGTGGAAATGCCGTCGCATTTGCTCCTGGAGTGGGGCCTGGGCAACGCCGCCGCGGCCGGTTTGCTGGCCCTGGGGGCGGCGCTGGGCGAGGTCGTCTTCCGACGACGGCCCGCGGTCCGGCATGCGCTCTGGCTGCTGGTGCTCCTGAAGCTGGTCACGCCGCCGCTCTGGACGTGGGAGGTCGGCGGCAAGGAGGGTATCGGAGTCTTCGGGCCGGAGCCGGGCGCGTCGATGGCCCGAGCCACGACGAGGGATGATCCGGTGGAGCTTGAGACGTCCCACCTGGCTCTTCCCGATCCCGATCTTGATCTTGATCTTGATCTTGATCTCGACCCGGACGCCGCCGAGGAGATGGCTGGTTCGATGGTCCTGGCGGAAGTTCTGGCCGCGCAATTTGAACATTTTTCGAACGCCGCGGCCGTGGAGTGGGGCCGCTGGCTGATCCTGGCCTGGGGGTTGGGAACGGCCGTGACCTTCGCGGTGGCCGGATCCCGGATTCGACGGTTTCAACGGCTGCTGGTCCTGGCCGAGCCGGCCGACGCTTCGACGTGCGCCGAGGTCGCCGGGGTCGCGGCGCGGCTCGGGATGAGCCGGCCGCCGACGGTCCGCATGGTCACGGGCCCTGTCTCGCCAATGGTCTGGGCGGTGGGGTGCCGGCCGACCTTGATCGTGCCGGAGCCGCTCTGGAAACGGCTCGACACCGAATCCATGGCCACGCTCCTGGCGCACGAGCTGGCTCATCTGAAGCGTCGGGACCACTGGGTCCGTGGCCTGGAGCTCCTGGTGACGGGGCTCTACTGGTGGTTTCCGCTGGTCTGGCTGGCCCGATGGGCCGTGCGGGCCGCGGAGGAAGAATGTTGCGACGCCTGGGTCGTCTGGAGCTTTCCCGGCGCGGCCCGAACGTATGCCGAAGCCCTTCTGGAAACCCTGGACTTCCTCGCGGGGGCCGTCCCGCCCCGCGCCGCCAGCGTGGCGGCCAGCGGACTCGGCCCGGTCTCTCATCTGAAACGGAGAATGACGATGATCCTGCGCGGTTCGATCCGACGACAGCTTTCCTGGGGCGGCCTGCTCGCGGTCATGAGCGGCGAGGCCGTGCTCCTGCCAATGGCGCCAAGCTGGGCGCAGCGTCCGGAAGTCGAAGTGGAGTTCAAGGCAACTGCCGAGACGCCCCGGGATATTGCGCTCGACAAGGACAAAACCGAAATAGCGCCCCCCGCCGAGGACGTCTTCCGGTTCGAGGTCCGGGGCGAGACCGTGGCCAAGCTCAAGGAGGCGATCGGCAAGGCGCAGGACATGCTTGAAAGTCTCAAGGAGTCCGACGAGTTCTCTCCGGAGTTCAAGAAGGAACTCGGCAAGGTCGTCGATCAGCTCCAGGAACGGCTGGCGCTCAAGCCAGGATCATTGGAGCTCCAGCTCAGGAAGCGAGAAGCCAGGGAGCGTGCTCGCCCGTTGGAGGGCGAGGAAGCGGAATCGCCCGAGCGGGAGATGAAGCTCAAGCAGTCCGGGCCGAGGTCGAGGAGAGCCGCCGCGCGGTTCGCGAGGCCCAGGAGCGTCTGGCCCTGGCCACAAGGCGACTGGCCGAGGTCGAGCCTCGGCTTCGACGTGGTCCCGACGCCGGCCCCAGGCCTCCGGTTCCGCCCCGCCCAGCCGCCGTGCGGATCGTTCCCCGGCCCGACCAGGACAAGCGGTTCGCCGAGCTCGAGGCCCGGCTCGAACGGCTCCAGGACGAGGTGAAGTCGTTGCACAAGGATAGAGAGAAAGAGAAGGAGAAGGAGAAGGAAAAAGACGGGGAACGGTCACGGCGTTGAGTCGATCACTCCGGGAGATTCCGAACCCAGCAAGCGGTCGATATCACGCGCTCCGTGCAGGACACGAACGATCTCGATTCGCTCGTCCCCAGGCCGTTCCCGGTAGAGGTCGAGATGCGTTTCAAACCCAACGATTCGACAGGCCCGCAAATCCGCGAGGCGGGGATGAGCCGACTCCCAGGCGCTCACCCCTGCCTGGCATGCGGGCGATCTCCTGGATGGTCGCGGCGGCGTCGTCGTTGAAATGTAAGCGCTCCGCCAAACCATCCTTGGCGCGAGTGGTAATCTGCCCCCGGAGCCCGCGTGCCTGGCTCCGGGAGGACTACTATGCTTGGATTCGGACCGCCAGCCGATCGGAACGCGCGGTGCCACTGGTGGCGCCGCCAGATCCAACGCCAGCAAGAGGGAAGCCTTACCGTCGCTGAGTTCTGCCGCCGACTCGGCGTCAGCACGGTGACCTTCTACGCCTGGAAACGCCGTTTCCGCGAGGCACCCGCTGCCTCACCCCTCGTGCTTGAGAGGCCCTCGGCCCGGCCTCTGCCCGAGGCAAATGATGTCTCAACTGCCGCTTTCCTGCCGGTCTCGATCCTCGATGCCGCCGCCGCCGGGCAACTCGGGCAACTGGAGATCGAGCTGGCCAATGCCTGCATCGTGCGGCTCAAGGGGGCCGTCGATCCCGAATTGCTTCGCATCGCCATCCACGCGGCCGGCCGGATCGCCGACGGCGGGCGAGGAGGTGATTGATGCTCCCGCAACTCTCCGCGGCCGTCCGCGTGTTCCTTTGCACCAGACCGACCGACCTGCGCAAAAGGGGTTTGACGGCCTTTCCGGACTGGTCCAGGAGTGCTTCGGCCAGGACCCCTTGACCGGCCATCTCTTCCTCTTCCTCAACCGCCGCAGAGACCGGATCAAGATCCTCTACTTCGATCGCGACGGAATGGCCATCTGGTACAAGCGACTTGAGTCCGGCTCCTTCCAGCAACTCCATCCCACCGCCTCCGCCGGCCGGGCCGCAGGCGCCGCCGGAATCGAGCTGAGTGCAACCGACCTCGCCTTGCTCTTGGGCGGAGTCGATCTCACCACAGCACGGCGCCGCAAACGGTACAGCCGCGCCGGCTGATCCTCACGGCCACACACCCAAAGGGGACGGGCGTCCGAGTCTTCGGGTGCCCGTCCCCTTCCTGTTGTCCCGCTGATCAAGAAAATTCGAGACGTCATCGAATAAACTACTGTATGAGACGTCTAATAGGTCATGATGGAGCAATCACCCCCAATCACCATCCCTGACGATCTGGCCGCCTGCCAGGAATTGCTCCGCACCCTCCTGGTGCGGCTGGGCGACCTCGAACGCCAGCTCGACGAGAGCTGTGCCACGAACGCCGAGCTCCAGAGCACCTATGCCTGCCTCAAGGAACAATATCTCGCCCTCCAGCGGCTGTTCTTCGGACCCCGCCGCGAACGCCACTGCGACGATCCCGGCCAGCAGCATCTCTTCGACATCGACGCACCACCGCAACCCGCCGCCGAAGCGGCCGACACCACGGCCGAGAGCACACCAGGGGCCCCTCCCAAGCGCAAGGGACACGGCCGGCGCGAAATCCCCGATCACTTGCCCCGCCAGAAGGTCGTCCATGACGTGCCCGAAGCCAAGCGTCAGTGCCAGTGCGGCCGCCCCATGAGCCAGATCGGCGAGGACGTGAGCGAGCAGATCGAATACCAGCCGGGCAAGCTGTTCGTGATCCAGAATGTCTATCCCAAGTATGCCTGCTCATGCTGCAAAGCGGGTGTGGTCGCGGCCCCGCCCGCGCCGGCCCCATTCCCAAGGGTCTTCCCGGACCCGGCCTCGTGGCCCACGTCGTGGTGAGCAAGTTCACCGTGCACTTGCCCCTTTATCGCCAGCAAGACATCTTTTCACGGCGCGGCGTCTTCTTCTCTCGGAGCACGCTCTGTGGCTGGCTGGAACAGACCGCCAAGCTTTTCGGCCCCTGTTCGAGCTGCTGCGGTCCGAGATGCTCAAGTCGTACGTCATCCAGGCGGACGAGACGCCCGTGCCGGTGTTGGACCCGCACGCGCGACGCGACACGTACGGGCTACATCTGGGAAGACGCGGTGATGCCGAGCATCCGTACGTCGATCTACGACTACTCCGACTCGCGGAGCCGCGATGGTCCAGCGGACTTCTTCAAGGACTACCGGGGTTACTTGCAGACCGATGCCTACGTGGTCCTACGAGTCGGTCGTGGACCGGTCCAAGGGCCGGATCATCGCGGTGGGCTGTTGGGCCCACGTCGCCGGGAGTTCTTCGACGCACGGCACTGAACCAGCCGCGCGAAGCGCACTACGTGCTGGGTTTGATCGGTCAGCTCTACGAGATCGAGGACGAGATTCGGGGCCGGAGCGCCGCGGAGCGGTTGCAGGTACGCCAGGAGCGGAGTGTGCCGATACTCAGTCGTCTGGAGACTGACTTGCGCGAGCAAAAAGCAATGGCCCTGCCCAAGAGCCAGTTCGGCAAGGCGATCGGCAATGCGCTGAACCAGTGGCCCGCGATGCTGCGGTACGCCAGCGACGGCCGACTCGAGATCGACAACAACTCCATGGAAGGGACGCTGCGTCCTTGCGCGATTGGAAGAAAGAATTGGATTTTTTTGGGAGTGACCGGGGCGGTGAGACGGCAGCGATCTTGTTCAGCATCGTCGCCAGCGCCAAGCGGCACCGTATTGAGCCGTTCGGGCTTATGTGCGTGCCTTGCTGATGGCGTTGTCGGTGCCGAGGGGCCGACCTGAGAGCGCTGTTACCCGACCAGTGGATTGCCGCCCATCCGGAGCACTTCCTGCAGTATCGCCACGATGAGGCGGAGGCGGCCGCTGACGCGCGAAAGCGGCGGCTGTGTCTTCTCGCTGATCGACGAACTGGGGAGGGAGAGCTCGTGATGCGCGGCTCGCTTGCTACGTTGTGCGCTGTCGAGCATCCTGCCGCGTAAGCGGCTTACTTGAACCTCTCGCTATAGCGGACCCGGCCCGCCGCGGCGGTTTCTGGTAGAGTCGAAGGTCGCTCGGGCGGGTCGGTCCGCTGAGCTTGGTCGTTGGGCGGACGGGCGCTCGTGCCAAGGTGGACCAGGCGGGCGCGACGGATTTTTCGGCCAGTTGCGCGGGCCTGGATCGACGGCTGCGCGCGCGGCTCGACGGAGCCGGGGGTGTGCTCTTGGCTCTCTTTGGGATGACCGGATGAAAACGACGAAGACGTCCATAACGAAGAAAGTCGCGCACGCAGCAGAGCTGCCGACCCTCTCGTTCGCCACCCCGCGCGCCTTCTCCGACTGGCTCGCCGACCACCATGCCTCCTCACGCGGCATCTGGCTCAGGCTCGCCAGGAAGGCGTCGGGCACGGCGTCGGTCACGTACGCCGAGGCGATCGACGTGGCGCTTGCGTGGGGCTGGATCGATGGCCAGAAACAGCGCGGCGACGAGGCTTCGTGGCTCCAGAAGTTCACGCCGCGAGGTGCGAAGAGCGTGTGGTCCAAGATCAACCGTGAGAAGGCGCTGGCGCTGATCGAGGCGGGCGCGATGCAGCTGGCAGGGCTCGCGGAGGTCGAGGCGCGAAACAGGATGGGCGCTGGGACGTGGCCTACGACCCGCCGAGCCGCGCGACGGTGCCGGACGATCTCCAGGCGGCGCTCGCAAAGAATGCAAGGGCGGCGGCCTTTTTCCGGACGCTGGATGCGAAGAACAGGTATGCGGTGCTATGGCGGGTGCAGACGGCGAAGAAGGTCGAGACGCGCGAGAAGCGAATCGCGGGGCTCGTCGCCATGCTCGAACGGGGGGAGAAGGTGCATCCTTGAGCAGCCGCAGGCGGGCGAACGGGCGGGTGCCGCCCAACAGAGGGCTGTCGCGGGGTCAGAGGGCCGTCGCAGTGTCATCTCGGCCTGACCCTGTGCGCCTTCCTGTTTCTGATCACCTGGCGGATCGCCCGCCGGTTTGGCTGGCGGGGGCGCGCGTTGGTCCTGGTGGTCTTGGCGGTGATTGGCCCACCGCGCGACCCGTGGTCCATGCGGCGCTCCCCGGAATGGGGTAGCTACCGCCGGGGATTGCCCGGGTCCTGGCGATTTCCGCGAGCGACGTCATCCTGTTCCTCGTGCGCCACGGCGTGATGCGTCTGATCGCCGGCCCAGCCCGCACCGACCGTGCATGTCCTGTGGACCCTGTCCTGTGGACCCTGTCCTGTGGACCCCACTCACATCGATCCGCCGTCTAGCGACCTTCACCTGCTTCAACGAAGAAGACTCAAAAATCCCCGTAAGGGATGATCCACCGGAGCAAACTCCTCCACCGCCGCCTTCAGGTCGGAGTGCCGTTCCAGCGGGGTCCAGTGCATGAGCGTCTTTTCGCCCGATGCTCGGATCAACCAGAGATTGCGCACGTACAGGAACCGGAACGGCCGGACGTCCTTGATCTCGTCCCAGAGGACGAGCGTTTGCCCACGACGCAAATGAACGCCCAGGGCGCTGATCTCCACGGCCCGCTCCGTGCCCTTCTGCAAGATCCAGGAGTACAACAATCCCGCCAGGAAGAACGGCACGATCCAGACCAGACGCGGTCCGCGGAAAATCTGGCGGGCGAGCGATGCGATGTTCGCGAAACGCCAGGCCGGGGGCCGGAAATAAATCCCGGCGATCCTGTCGTCCGCGTCCAGCGCCAGGCTCATTGTCAGCACCCCGCGCTCGCAACTCAGCCGATAGGCGATCCACCCGCGGTGGCCGTCGCCGGTCGGGCCATCGAACTTTTCGACGTGGCCAAACCGCGCGGTGAGCGACGTGTAGAAATCGACCGTGGCCTGCGGCGGAAATGCCCTGGCCATCCCAGGGTTGTACAGCCTTTGCACGGCCGCGTAATCGCCTGCGTTGAGCCGATCGACCACCGTTCGAGCGACGGCGCTGTAGCGCTTCGCTTCCTGGGCGGGAATCGTCTGTGCAACAGACGCCACGGCCGCCTCGTTCGCATCGGGATGATCCAACGTCTGCCCGAGCGTGTAGAAGAACCACATGCCGACAAACCCGACCTCGCCCCAGACGGCGATCTGCCAGAAGGCCACCTTGAATTCCACGGGCCGAACCCGCTCGCGCTCGGCGGCCGCCATCGAGACAACGATGGGCCGCAGATCGGCGGGGTGCGTCTCCTCGAACGGTGCGCCGGTTTCGGCGGAATGGAGCAGTGATTCCAGTTGTGTTTCCAGAGGCAGAAGCTGCCGGGCCCGTGCCCACTGGTTGAGCCATTGAACGATCACAGCCAGGGCAATGAAGAAGAGCGTGGCCAGGATCTTGCCGTAGATCGGTCTGGGCAGGCCCCAGGTGGCGATCGCCAGGCCGATCGTCAGCGGGAGCAAATACCACCACAGCACCGAGCCCAGGGCACGCGACTGAGCGCGGACCAACGCGAGCTCCGCCCGGAGCGATTCGACGACGGTCGCGCCGGGCGGCGCCGGGGGAGTTGTCCGGCGGATGTAAACGAGTTTCCCGGCGATGAAGACCGTGCTGCCGATGATCACCACCACCCCGACCCGCGAAACCGGCCCGCGATACACGGTGAAAGACATGTAGGCAAAAACTATGATCACAAAAGCGCAGGCCAGTAGCTCGCGGAGATCGCGCGCGGCCAGGCAGCGGCGCAGCAGCGTCTGTTTCCTGTGCACGGCGGCCATCAGGTCGGCCGCCGAGGGAGCCGGCTCCGGCAGCCGTTGCTCTTGCCACAGTTTCTTCAGTTCGGGCTCGTTCATGGGGGCGCCGCTTCCGTCATCAGGCAGGAGAGTTTCTTCTTGGCGCGATGCAGCATGACTCCGACGTGGTTGGCCGTGATGCCGGTGGCTTCGGCCATCTGCTCGTAGGTCAGGTCCTCCAGGAACAGGGTGATCAGCGCTTTCTCGAGGGGGTCCAGCTTGTAGATCGCGGTGTAGAGATCGGCGATGCGAGGGTCGGTCTTTTCTTCGCTGGCCTGCCGCGATTCGATCGTGCGCTTCAGGTCGGCCGGCTCGAACTGGATGACGCGGTCCGCGCGGGAACGCCGCTGGCGGACGAAGGACATCGCGGTGTTGAGCGCCACGCGATAGAGCCAGGTGTCGGCGAACTGTTGTTCTTTGAGGCCCTTCAGCCCGCGCCAGATCTGGAGCACGATTTCCTGATACAGATCGTCCTGGTCCGCCGAATTCCACGCATAAGCGCGGCACAGTCTGAGAATCCGGCCGCGATTCTCATGCACGAGTGCGAGGAACCTGAGTTCGTCGGGAGGCGACTTCAAGCGCAGACCTTGATGGGATGCGTTGCGGCGGAAGGCAACAGCCACATATTGATCGCCCCAACGATAGGTTCGCTGCCGTGTTCGAGCAAGTCCAGGCGGCGTGAAGGTAAGGCCGGCCCCGTCCATTCATTCTTGGCTGAGGATTTCGCCCTTCACCGGCGAAAACCGGGTGCGCGTTTCGGTCTTCCCGTCCTTGATCACGACCACTTTCTCGAAGGCGCAGTGAATGCCCAGCCCGTCCTGAAGCACCGGCGAGTTCTGCAGGTGATAGTGCAGGTGGGGCTCGGAGGAATTGCCGGAATTCCCGCACTTGCCCACGATTTGCCCCCGCATCACGCGGTCACCCTCCTTGACGACGATGCTTCCCCGTTTCAGATGCGCCAGCACCGAGACCTCGTCCTGGCGATGCTGGATGATCACGCAATTGCCGACGGCCGAATAGGGATTCAGCGAGCCCGGCGCGTTATCGCGAACGCCCTCGATGACTTCGATGACGGTGCCGTCGGCCGGCGCGCGGACATCGCGGCCGAACGCGTAGTAATCCTCGTTCTGCGTGCCGTCGCCCCGCATCGTCTTCCCATCCGCGCTCACGCCCACCAGGTCCAGCGCAAAGCGCTGGTTTGGCATTTCGTGGTGGCCGTTGAGCTCGGGCGTGTCCCCGCCCCAGAAGACCCGCCAACGGCCTGAAATCGGCAGCGACAACGGTGTCTGGTGCTTTTCGGGCGCCGGTGTCGCCGGCACGCGCGGCCTGAACGCCAGCCCGGCAATCAGTCCGCGACCGTCCAGCACGATCTGCATGTCGAGCGTCCCCCTCTCAAACTGCGCGGGGAAGATCGTCGTCCCGCCGACGGACTTCGGCCGGCCAAGGTTCTCGATTTTTCCCATGTCCCGCGTCAGCCCGGTGAAGAAGGCGGTCGACCTGTCCAGCGGCAGCGCAGCGTCCATCGTCTTGTTGAACCGGGACTGGATGCCGGCGTAATCGCCCGCGTTGATCAGCGCGACGAGCTTCCTGGCCAGCTCGGTGTGGCGATCCGCCTCCTGCCCCGACGCCGCCTCGACAGCGAACCCTGCTGCCGCGAAAACCGCCACGATCGATAGCCATGCGCGCATCGGTCACGAGCCCCAGGAACGTGTGCTGGTCGGTCGGCAACGAGTTCGATCTCGGGCCTTTCTCTGATTAGTCGCAAGGGACGCGAAAAAAATTACGGACAATCCTCAGTCAACACAGCAACGGTCCGGAAACCTCGCTTGCGCAGTCGGATTGACCCTTGAACACGCGGCGTTTCGGCCCGGGATTCCGATCGACACCGCGCCCAGCGAGAGGTAAAGGGCCCGTGCTCGTTTTGCGCAGTGGCCGGGCTTCGACGAGCCGTAGCCTTCGGACCACCCGATGGCCCCGCGCCGATGTGCGCCGTCCAGCCGCCCCGGCGCGGGGGGATGGTTCTGCCGAACGGATACGTTGAAATCGAATCGCTGTTTCGAGGATGACGTGGTGCGTAAGGTAAGCGGCCAGATCGTCCCAATGAGCAAGCGTCCCTGACCGACCGACGGATTGCCGCCGTGCTGGCAAGGATTGTTAAGCGATTGCCGATCATGGAGCCAGCGACAGTTCACGCGGAGGCCGGTGCGTCGCCGACCCGGCAGATGAGGCATTTCAAATATTCGGTCTCGAGGCAGCTTGCCGAGACCGGGTGGTCGGGCGCCTGGCCGCGCTGGTCGAGGATCTGGATCGGACGGCCGGAGAGCTCGGCGACCTGGCCGATCACGTCGGCGAAGAGGGCGCGATCGACCAGACCCGAGCACGAGCAGGTCATGAGGATGCCGTCGGGCTCCAGGACATCGACCGCGGCGCGGTTGAGCCGGAGGTAACCCTTGATCGCGTCCTCGACGCCGCGGGGGTGACGGGCGAACTTGGGCGGGTCGCAGACGATCACGCCGAACCTCTCGCCGCGGGAACGGAGGGTTTCCAGGGTTTCGAAGACGTCGGCCGCCTCGAAGCGGGCCGCGCTCAGCCGGTTGGCGACGGCGTTCTGTCGCGCCAGGGCGATCGCGGTTGACGAGCTGTCGATCCCGAGTGTGGAGACGGCCTCACCGTGCTTCAGCGCGTGGAGGGAAAACCCGCCGGTGTAGCAGAACAGGTCGAGCATCCGGCGTCCGCGCGTATACCGCGCCAGTGCTCGACGGTTTTCGCGCTGATCGAGGTAAAAGCCGGTTTTCTGGCCCGCCTTCAGATCGACCAGGAACGTCAGGCCGTCCTCGATGATTTCCAGAGGTCCGTCGGGGAGCGAGCCCGCCGCGACCTCGTCGTGAAGGTGCAGCCCTTCCTGCTCGGAGATCCCCCGTTCGGCGCGGAGCAGGACCGAGTCGGCCCCTGCCAGGTCAAGCAACAGCGGCAGCAAGATCTCGCGACGGTTGTACAGCGCCAGGCTGGTGAACTGGACGACCAGCCAGCGGCCGTATCGATCGACCGTCAGGCCGGAGATCCCATCCCCCTCGCTCGAAACGACGCGATAGGCCCGGTCACCGCCGTGGCTGGTATCGTTGCGGTTGCCGTCACCTTGGGGGCCGAACAGGTCGCGGCGAGCTTGACGGCCGAGGCGACTTGCCGGGCCCAGAACTCCGGGTCGAGCGGCTGGTCGTTCCATCGGTAGAGCCGGACCCGGATCGCGCTGTGGGGGTTATACAGGCCGCGGGCGATGAACTGCCGCTCGTGGCTGTACACGGCAACCTCATCACCGGGGGCGGGCTCGCCTTCGACGCTGGCGATCGAGGTAACGAAGACCCAGGGATGGCGTGCGAAAAACGGCCGCGCTCGCCGCGGCTTCACGATCACGCGAGGGAGAGTCATGGGCGTCAGGCCGCGGCCATCCATCCTTCCGCTGCGATTGCGATTGCGATTACGATTGCGATTTCCTGGCGATTCGGTGGGTTCGAGCCATCAGCGTTCCGCCCGGCTTGCCGATTCGACCTCGGCGAGGTACGCGAGCGTCCGGTCAAGCTGGCTCTTGAGGTGGCGGACCCGCAGCAGGCTGCGAATCCGGCATAGTAGCTCGACCTTGTTGACCGGCTTGGTCAGGAAGTCGTCGGTCCCCGACTGCACCCCGCGTTCGAAGTCCGACGCTTCGTTCAGGGCCGTGACCATCAGGATCAGGAGGTCCTTGGTGGCCGGGTTGGCCCGGAGCTTCCGGCAGACCTCGAACCCCGAGAGCCGCGGCATCATCACGTCGAGCAGGAGCAGGTCGGGAACGAACTCGGCGACGGCCCGTAACGTCTCCTCGCCATCGAACGCGGTGCGGATCTCGCACTCGAAGTCGCTGAGGTAAGCCTCCAGCAACTCGACGTTCTGGATGTTGTCATCGGCGATCAGGATCTTCGGGGGACCTTTGGCAAGCTCCAAGTCAGAATCTCCTGGCGGATTCGAACGCCGATCTCCGGGACGGGGTTCCTCTGCGTCGCCGCTTGATTTTAACGACCAAGCCCCCGGGCCGGAATCGGAATTGTTTCCCCGTCCGGCGGGTCAGGTTGCCCGATCGCTTGCCGATGCCGTGGAACGTGGTAAAATTTGGGATAACGAGTTGCTCGACCTGAGAGACCGGTTCTCTTCGGACGCGACACGTGCCCTCTTCCCTGGAGGAGGCTCGGCCGTGCCCCTGCGGGATATCGACCGTCAGCTTATCGACCGCTGTCTGCGGAAGGAACCCGGGGCCTGGAATGATTTCGTCGATCGCTACATGGGCCTCATCTATCACGTGATCCATCACGTCTCCCATGCGCGGAGCATTGCCCTATCGGCAGCCGATATCGAGGACATTGCCGCCGAGATCTTCCTGGCCGTCGTTGATGATGATTATGGCGTTTTGCGACGGTTCAAGGGGGGCAGCTCGCTGCCGACTTACTTGACGGTCGTGGCCCGCCGGACCTGTGTCAAGGAGGTGGTCAAGCGGCACCGCGAGGCCGAGCTTGGTCACCTGAACGCCCATCGTGCCAGTGTCGAGGAAAAAGCGGACGGCAAGGTCGAGGCGATCGCCACGGCCGAGGAAGTCGAGCAGATGCTCGATAGTCTCCCCGAGCGGGAAGCCGAGGTGGTCCGACTCTATCACCTCAAGTATCTCAACTATCGTCAGATCAGTAAGCAGCTCGGTATACCGGAGAATTCCGTCGGCCCCATCCTGAGCAAGGCCCGCCAGCGGCTCCGCAATGCCGCCGAGCAGCGCAGGCGCCATTTGACGCGAATGGCCCGCGGCCTTCCTTTCTACGGGAAGGCCGGGTTGAACGACGACGCCGGTTCGGGGGGGGCGAAGCCCGGGTCGGGGGCGGTCGGGAACCGGGCTCCGATCATGTCCTCGGTCAGCGACGGGGTGACCGGCGAGGACCCTCCCAGGTCGATCGGCTGGTCGGATCGTCGCCGGAACGCGTTCGACGCGGCCGGGCCATCCTCGATCGGAGTCGGTTCGCGAAGCCGGATACCGGTGCCGAACCCGAAGACGCCGCTCCGGGTGGGGCTGGGCGGAGCCGGGCGCGACTCCCGGATCGTGGTCTCGGACGTCTTCTCGGCCAGGTTGATCCGGTCGTAGCCTCGACCAGGCTGAGGCTCGACGAACAGGTACTCGCGACGGCTCTGCTTGATCGGGTTATTGATCCGGACCGTGCGGATCGGGAATGTCGCGTCGAGGTCGAGCTTTTCCTGAATCCAGAAAAGCTTGAGTCGCTTGGGGATGGAGATGGTGGCCGCCGGGGCCGGCGTCTCGGCGCCGTTTTCGGCCGGTAACTTGATGTCCAGGTATCCTTCCGGTACGACCGCCCGCGCGAGCAGCGTCTTCTGGTCGCCCGAGCGAAGCTGGTGCTCGCGAATCCGGTGCGTCGTCGGGTCGAGGATCGTCACCCGGGTATAGGTCTGCTTGCCAAACTTGTGGGGGCGATGCGTCAGGACGATCTGGCCGTCCTTGTCGGTCTTCATGGTGATCTCGGCCGCCTCGGACTCGGGAATGACCCGCAGCCCCATGGCTTCGATGATCCAGTCGGGCTGGAGACTGGCGGCCATCGAGCTGGTCTCGGCCTCGTCGTGTTTGCAGTAGTAGATCGCCCTCTGGGTCTTGTCCTTGACCCAGAACCAGTACTCGGCGTCATTCGAGCCGATGTCGGCGACCGAGCCGGTCGAGGCGACGCTTTCCAGCCGCAGGCTGAAGTTCCGGGGCCGTTCGAGGGTCATCCGGCCGCCAACCGAGTAGCTCTTGGGCGCACCATTCTGCTGATAGACGGTGACCGTCAGGTCGGGTTGGGCATCCAGGACCTTGATCTGCTCGGCGTTCCGGTTGTGCTCGGCGAGGATCTCGCTCACGGCGGCCGAACTGGCCGACAGTGGCGGATCGGGCCGCGCCAGGTCATTGACCCCCGCGGTCCGGCAGCCGGAGGCCGCCGCGGCGGAGACAATGGCCAGGAGCGCATAGCTTCCCAGGCGAGAGACCGGCATCGGACGAAGCACCTCACCTCCCGGATCGACCCGAAACGAGCGGATAGCTCCGCGCTCCCTACCCCGCCCTGGGACGGTAAGCGACCTGGTTCCGAAGCAGCGATTCCGGGAGATGGGGTCGCGACAGTTTTTGGAGCGCGCGAGCGGACGTTATCCCATTTTGCCCGGATCGACAAGGCGGATCACCCGAGTTCAGGCAAATCGGCTCGGTCCGAGGTCGGGTCCTGAGCGTCGGATCGATCGGCTCGGTTATGCCCGCCGGCTTTGGACCGGCGGGGCGGGGCGGGGCGGAGACGGGACGATCAACCCTTGAGGAAGGCTTCGATCGCGTCGAAGCCGCGCTCCAGGGTCTTCATGTCAGTGGCGAACGAGAGCCGTGCGTAGCCCTCGGCTCCGAAGGCCGAGCCCATGACGAGCGCGACGTGGGCCGAGGCCAGGGCGGCGAGACAGAACGCGGTCGAGTCGGTGATCAGCGCCCGCCCAGGGTCCGACCCAGGTGGCTCGAGATATTCATGAAGGCGTAAAACGCACCCCCAGGAGCGACGCAGGTCACGCCGGGCAGTCGTTCGATCCGCTCGAGGACATAATCGCGCCGCGTGCGGAACTGTTGGAGCATCGCCGCGACCGAATCCTGGGGCCCCTGGATCGCCGCGATCGCCGCCGCCTGGCTGATCGAGCACGGGTTGCTCGTCTCCTGGCTCTGGAGGTCGGCCATGAACTTGGCCACCGACACCGGGGCGACCGACCAGCCGATCCGCCAGCCGGTCATCGCGTAGGTCTTGCTCACGCCCGAGATCGTGATCGTGCGATCGGCCAGGCCCGGCCGCAACGTCGCGAAGCAGGTCGCCCGCGCGTCGCCGTAGAGAAGCTGCTCGTAGATCTCGTCCGAGAGCACGCCTAATCCCTCGTGCTCAAGCAACACGTCGGCCAGCGCCTCGAGCTCGGCCCGGGTGTAAACCACCCCGGTCGGGTTCGACGGGCTGTTGATCATCAGCAAGCGGGTCCGGGGCGTGATCGCCGCCCGGAACTTCTCCGGGCTGAGCTTGAACCCCTCGGCCTCGGTGGTCGGGATCACCACCGGAGTGGCTCCGGTCAGTTTCACGAGGTCGGCATAGCTGACCCAGTAAGGAGCGGGGATGATCACTTCGTCGCCCGGTCCGCAGACCGCCATCAGCGCGTTGTGAATGGCGTGCTTGGCGCCATTGGAGACCACCACCTGGGCCGCCTCGGTGGCCAGACCATGGGTCTGGCTGTACCAGCGGGCGACCGCCTGGCGGATCTCCATCGTGCCGGCCGGAGGGGTGTAGTGGGTCTGTCCCCCCCGCATGGCCCGGATCGCCGCTTCCTGGATATGCTCCGGGGTGCCGAAATCGGGCTCGCCCAGCGCGAAGTCGAGCACGTCCACCCCGTCACCCTTGAGTCGCTTCGCCTCGGCCGCCATCGCCAGGGTCGCCGAGGGCGCGATCAAGCCCGCCCGCTCGGCCAGAGTAAAGCCCATAGCATCCCCTCTTAATCGTTACCTGACTTTCTTCGATCCCGATTCCCGTGAATGGCGAGTCGATCGTCAACGGCTCGTTGCCTGTGGACACGTCACCTTACCACAGGTTCACCGTCGTCGTCACGCCCGCCGTGGAGAAACGAAGCGCGTCATCATTAAAAAGGCCCCGGTTTATCTCAGGCGTCATCGTTGGATTTTTTTGGCGTAATACCCTGTTTCCTCCATGCCTCCTATTTCCTTTGCCCGAAGCAAACATCGGTGGTAAGATGAAGTGGCCTGGCAAGCAATCCTGGCTATCTTCGAGTGAATGTGGGCCCGGAGATTTGCGAGACGATGAGCGGGGGATTGGGATCAGTTCTCGGCTGCGCCCATTCTGGCGTAAGTTGAGATGTGTGAGATCGAGAACTGATCTTGAAAGCCCTCGCACGAGAACGTGCGGTATCGCCCTCGCTCTGGTTGAGGGGGGAGATCCTGGCCAAAGCTGGCCAGGGGATCGATTCGGGATCGATCGTCCGAACGTTTGTCTCGTCCACGGCAACCCAGGGGTACGCGATCATTGATGGGTGGAGAGCCGAGCCATGCACCGCGTGGTGGTCACCGGAATCGGAGTGGTCTCGCCCAACGGGATTGGGCGGCGCGCCTTCAGCGAAGCCATCGTGGAAGGGCGCTCCGGCGTCAGCAAGATCGAGAGTTTCGACACGACGGGGCTACCGATCAAGATTGCCGGCGAGGTGAAAAACTTCGATGTGATGCCGTATCTCGGTGAACACCGGAAGAACGCCAAGCTGATGAGCCGGGCGGTTCGGTTCGCGGTGGGAGCGGCCTCACTCGCGGTTGAAGACGCGAACCTCGATCTGGAATCGGGCAAGCTGGACCCGAGCCGGTTCGGGGTCTGCATGGGAACCGGGATCACCCCGGTCGATGTCGGCGAGCTTGTCGGCCCGATTTCGCGCGGGATTCGGCCCGACGGCTCGTTCGACATGGGTGAGTTCGCCCAGGCGCGAGCCGAGTCGATCTTTCCGCTCTGGCTGCTCCAGCACCTGCCGAACATGGCGGCGGCCCATATCTCGATCCTGCACCGCGCCATGGGGCCAAACAACACCGTCGTCACCGCCTGCGCGGCGGGCACCCAGGCGATCGGCGAGGCGTTCCGGCTGATTGCCCGGGGCGATACCGATGTCATGCTGGCCGGCGGCTGCGACAGCCGGCTTGACCCTCAGCTTCTGGTCGCCTACAGCGCCATGAAGACCATGAGCGGCTCGCTTCGGCCTCCTTCGGAGGTCTCACGGCCGTTCGACGGCGAGCGCGACGGATTCGTGCTGGGCGAGGGAGCGGCCGTGCTCGTGCTCGAAAGCCTGCGCCGGGCCAAGCGGCGACGGGCGACGATCTACGCCGAAGTGACCGGATATGGCTCCTCGTTCGACGCGTACGGCCTGACCCGTCCCGAGCCTGAGGGCAAGGGCGCCGGCGCTCTCGATGCGGCTCGGCCCTTCGCGAGGCCCGGCTCGACCCCGCTCATGTCGATTACATCAACGCCCACGGCACCAGCACCCGGCTCAATGACCTGATGGAGACCGTCGCCGTCAAGCGCGTCTTCGGCGAACGGGCGGCGTCGATCCCGATGAGCTCCCAGAAGTCGATGGTCGGCCACCTGATCGGCGCCTCGGGCGCCCTCGAGGCCGCCGCGACCGCCATGTCGCTCCAGCGCGGGGTGATCCCGCCCACGATCAACCAGGCCACGCCTGACCCAAACTGCGACCTCGACTACGTTCCCAACACCGCTCGCGAGGTTCCGGTACGCACCGCCCTTTCCAATAGCTTCGGCTTTGGCGGCCAGAATGCCTCGCTGGTGATGGTTCATTATTAAGCCGACGCTTCACGCGGCGGCACGTTCGCGGACCGCGAACGCGACCACGCCCAGAACCATCGACCCCAGGCCGTAAAGCATGACGTGGCCGGGGGTGGTGGTGAAGACGAAAAGCCAGCCCGCCAGCGCGACCAGAGCGGGCAGCGGGTAGAGGGGCATGCGAAAAGGCAGGGCGATCGTGGTCCGCCTCAGGTAGACGACCGTGGCGATCTGGCCGATGAACTGGATCAAGATCCGGGAGCTGAGCAGGGCCAGAATCACGGTCTCCAGGTGGCGCGAGACAGGCGAGCGTGGCCAGGCCGCCGACCAGCAGCAGCGAGCGGTGCGGGAAGCCGCCGGTCGGGTGGACCTTGGCCAGGGCCTGGAAGAAGTGCCCGGAGCGGGCGGCGGCGTAGGGGACCCGGCTGTAACCCAGGATCGCCGCGAACGTGGCCGCCGCCGCCGTCCAGAGAATGAAGATCGTCACGCCGCGCGCGGCGATCGGACCGTACAGTCGCGCGAACAGGTCGCTGGCCACGTGCTCCGAGGCGACGACCGTTTGCCAGGGGAGGACCCCGAGGATGCCCAGGGTCATCGCCGCGTAGAGCACGGCGACGATCAGGACCGACACGACGATCGAGCGTGGGATCGTTCGCGGGGCGTCGGCCACCTCGTCGCCGAGGTAACAGACCTGGTAGTAGCCCAGGAAGTCGTACATCGCGATCGCCAGGGCTCCGCCCAGGCCCAGCGCGAACGTCCGATCGAGGGTGAGGGTGCCCTGGGGCAGGTTGAAGGCACATCCGGGGTCGAACCGCGAGAGCCCCGCGGCGATCACGCCCGCGACCGTCACCAGCATGCCGGCCCAGAGCACGACCATCAGGCGTCCCGCGACCTCGATCCGGCGGTAGGCCAGGGCCGTGATGGCGAGCGTCACTCCCATCGCCACGACCTGGACCCGGCCGATCGAGCCCTGAAGATGAACCGGCAACGGCCAGGCGAGATCGGCCTGGAAACGCCAGGCGGGTGCCTTGAGGACCGGCCAGAGGTAGCCGGCATATTGCGCCAGCCCGATGGCGCCGCTGGCCACCTCGAGCGGCGCGCTGAAGAGGAACTGCCAGACGAAGAGGAACTTGAGCAATCGTCCAGGGCGGGAGTCGCCGTAAACGGCGTCGTAGAAGTGATAGGTTCCCCCCGTGCCGGGAACGGCGGCGGCCAGCTCGCTCCAGACCAGGCCGTCGGCCAGGGCCACGAGCGTGCCCAGCACCCAGCCGAGCATTGCCTGCGGACCCCCCATCGTTCCGACCAGGGTCGGAATCGTGATGAACGGGCCAATCCCGACCATCATCGACATGTTCAAGCTGACGGCCTGGAGCAGCGTGAGCCGGCGATGAAGCATGAGGCGCGAGACCGTTCCCTGGTAAGACGAGACGAGACGAGACGAGGTGGTGAGGCGGGGATGCCGTGCGGGCTTCGCGCTCGGAACTCACCACCGGGGGCGTAGCGGCCTCATCTTACCAGTAGTCGCGTTCCGATTCAGGTACACGGGACTTGGGTGCCGTCGGTCCCTGAAGGGCGTCGGGGCCGTAGACCAGGTGCTTGAAGGTCTCGTAAGGAAACGGTTTCGCGAAGACCAATCGGACCACCCGGGGACCGAACAGGGCGCGGTGGGTCTCGACGATCCTGGACTCGATCCATTCCGTGGGCGCTGTGCCGTGCGGGCAGAACCAGACCGAGATTTCCTTGGGATGCGGTGGAAAGCGGTGCACCTTCAACTTGCACCCTCGGAGGCTGATATCCAGGATATGCCCCGGCGTGGTCTGGAATTCCTCCTGGTTCCACCAGCCCAACCACGCGGGCGACTCGACCACCGGATAGCGGCAAATGCGGCGTCGGTCGGGCTCCCCCGTGGGTCGGCATCCCGAAGTCGTCTGGCGATATCGTCCCATGCGCTCGACTTGCTCCTCGGGGCTGGTCCGAGCCATCTCGGGCTGGGCCCTCGTCAACGTGTGGGCTTGAGACCCGGTTCAGGGAATCGGCTTCTGATGAATGAGGATCTTGAAGAAGTCGTACGGGCACGCTTCACGGAACATCAGCCGGACCCGGTAGTGGAACGTCCCCCGCGGTTCGGGAGACACCCCCTTGAGGACGACCTCGACCCATTCGGTCGGCCGCGACGATTCGAGGCGGATCCAGAGCCGGGTTCCTGTGGGGGGTGGAGCGGTCGATCGGATCTGGAGCCCGGTCTGGCTGATGTCCAGGATGCGGGCGCGAATGATCGTCCGCGGGCGTTCCTGCGCCGCTGAAGGCGCCGCGTTCGCCGCCGAGCCGAGGGTGAGCGCCCGGCCGGAAACGCCCCGGTTCGACGTCCATCGGGCCATCACGCGGGCCAGGGCCGACTCCTCATCCGGTGTGAGCGTGGGCCCATCGGCCGCTCCCAGGGCGAACCAGCTCAGCGACGCCTCCACCTCCGGGATCTCGTAACGGCACGAGCCCCGCCGCTCGTTCTCGACCACCGCGACTCCGCCAACCTCGCGCCCGGCAAGGTCTCGAGCGGCGAAGCGGGATCGTCATCGGAGCCGAAATCGGAGCCGGACGGATAGGGATGGCCTCCCTGGACCGGCGAGGAAATCCGCTCGTGGGCCGCCTCGGCGCTCCAGATCCGGCCGTCGAGGTCGCTCTCCCGGCTCGCGCCCTGCGCAGACGGAACATCGAGCGGCCCAGGCGGACTTCCTGGCCGGGCTCGAGCCGGGCGTGGCGCACCGCCTCGCCGTTGATCGAAAGCCCCCCCTGACCCAGCAGGTCGACCACCCAGACCCCCGCGTCGGTGTTGACCAGACTGGCGTGGACTCCCGAGACGCCCGGGTCGACCAGTCGGACCGGACAGTCGGTCGCGCTGCCGACCAGCGACACGCCCGGCCCGAGCGCGCACTCGGTCTTCCGGAACCCGCGATGGACCAGATCGAGCGTCCACCGGGCGGTCGGTGCGAACTCCCCGGGAACCGTCAGGCCCGCCGCGACCATCGGCCTGATCCGGTACGGCCCGATTCGGATCACGCTGCCGGGCTCGACCCACCCGGCGCGTCGGCTCCGGCCGGCGACGATCGTACCCCCGCGGCTTCCCAGGTCGGCGCAGAAGAGACGGCCGCTTACTGACTGGAGATAGGCATGACGGAGACTGATCCCGGCATCGTCGAGCATCAGGTCGGCCCGCTCATCGCGGCCGACCACGACGTACGGGGTCGCGAAGCTTCGCTCGAACGCGGCGCGCCCGTCGTCCCGCGGGCCTTCCACGCTCAGCCGCAGGGGCCCGGGAACCCCGCAGGCCTCCAGGAACGGTTCCATGGCGTACACGCTCACGATCAAACGACAGCCGGCGACCTCCGCCGGGCGGAGCGGGGTCGACCGACTTCTGTCTCGCCGTATCTCAACGCCGCCGGCTCGCCGCGGAGGGTCGACTTCGCCCGCTCCTGAGCCTGCCTCAACCCTACGTCTTGTTTATCCGACTGTCAAAAACAGGAGCGGACCAGCGTTCGAGTCGAGGCATAGGTCAGCTCGGCTCGGCGCATCTCAGAAGACCTGGTTCAGACCGAACCAGAGCACCGGCCCGTACTTCATCCCGATGCCGACGGCCTGGGCCAGGTCGACGCGAAAGGCGGCGCGTTCCAGGAACGAGAAGAGCGCGACGTCAACCCGCAGGCCGACGCCGACGCCATGGACCACCGGGCGCGGCCCGGCCGCGGAAGAAGGACTCGCCGACGTCGTAGAACAGGGCACCCAGCAGGTTGCGGAAGCCGACGGTGTGGTCGAGCAGCGTCGCGGTCGATATTGCGCCAGAGGGGATAGCGCCACTCCAGGGTCGAGAGCCAGACCGAGCTGCCGGTGAACTGCGACAGGTCGAGCGCCCGGAGGCGTCGGCCGCCGCCCAGGCGGAACAGGGGGGCGTTGTCGGGTGCGCCGAAGCCGCCGTAGAACCGGAAGGCGAGCCGGCTCTTCGAGGGACGGCCGAAGAAGTTCGGCAGGGGGCGGACGATAGCCGTACTCGAACGTCGTGCGGAAGTAGTTGATGCTTGACCCGTAGGCCGTGTTGCCGTACTCGGCGGTCGCCTCGAGGAGGTAGCCCTCCGACCGGGTCCCAGTAGGGGAAAAGCGTGCTCAGACGATAGCGCGCCCCGAAGGCGCCGAGGCCGCCGGTGAACACGGGTCGGCCGTCGTCGCCGGCCCAGAACTCGTAGCCCGTGCCGTAATAGAGCTCGAAGAAGCCCTGGTCGTCGATCAGGAAGCTCGACGTCTCGAGGAACCGGTAGCGCAGGAACGCGCGGCCTCCCGAGTGGCGGACTGTCGTTGTAGAAGTTGTAGAGCCCTTCCTCGTAGAAGAGGCCCGCCGACCATTTCGGGCCAGGGGAAGTGCCAGAAGGTGAACTGGCCGCCGAAGATCGCCTCGCGCAGGGCCGGCTCGGTGCCGGCCCAGGCGGTGAGCGACCACTTGTCGACCCGCTGGACGCCCGACCTTGAACCCGCCCCGCGCGTACTGGTCGACGAACGGCCCGGCCACGACCGAGGGCCGGTCGTACGCCTGGAACTGCGACGACTCGTCGAGCGGCGTCATCAGCGGGGTGAACCGCCAGGCGACCTCGGGCTTCCAGCGGTTGTTGTCGGGCACGGCGTCGAGCAGGGCGTGGTCGGGGTCGACGATCACCTGCGACGGCGCCGCCGGGGCCTGGACCGTCACGACCCAGCGGTCCTCGTCGCCTTGATGGGTGACGTCGACCCGGGCGCCGGGAACGTCGTAGCTCCCCCGGTCGGGCCAGATCGGCACCCGCAGGTCCTGGTCGTCGCACCGGCAGAGGACCACCGTCGGCTCGCTGCATCGAGCCGGTCTGCTTGAGCTCGACGGTGACCGGCGCGGTCGCCCTGGTCCCTGGCCCGACGCCGGGCCGACCTGCACCCGCTCGACCGACCAGTCGGTCTCGCCGTGATCGATCAGCCAGCCGTCGAGGAACTTGGCCCAGTCGAAGCTCGGGTCGAACGCGGCAAGCTCGCGCTTCAGGTCGGCGTAGTGGAAGGTCTTGAAGGCGTAGTCATGATAGATCTTCCGGAAAGAAGGCGAAGAACCGGTCCTCGCCGAGCCGGTTGTGGATCATGCCGACGACCTTGCCGCCGCGGTCGTAGGCCAGGCTGAACAGGGCGCCGAGGTTGCCCATCGACTTCAGGTCGCTGGATCACCTTGCCGTCGTTGCCGCGGGCGCGCCAGCCGTAGTAGCCGGCCAGGCGGAGGTCCTCGCGGCCGATCGTCGGGCAGCCAGCGCAGGGCTTCGGGCCAGACGATCAGCGGGGCGTTCCGGCCGTACTTGGCGTCGAGCCGGATCGACGGTCATGCCGTTGACGAGCCCCTCGTCCATGAACGTCTCGGCATAGCCGTCGGTGCCGACGACGTTCCAGAACCACTGGTGCATCGTCTCGTGGGTCACCAGGTGGTCGAGGTACCGCAGCCCCGGCCGAGGGGAGCCGCATCACGCGGTCGTCGAGCAGCACCAGCCCCGAGCACTCGTTGCCGTTCCAGCCGAAGTACGACGGGGCGATCTCGAACTCGTCGTCATAATACGGGCCGAACCAGTGCTCGTACTGGGGGATGACCTCGGCTGGCGAAGTCGAGCATGCTGCTCGGCGTTGCTCTCGTGCTCGGGGAAGCGAGACGACCCGGACCAGGGTCCGCTGGCGCCGACCTGGCGCTCGGCGGACCCGAACCGGTTCGAGCAGACGAAGGCGAAGTCACGCGCGGGGTGGCCGCCGATGGTGACGAGCTGCCGGCCCGGCTCGTCCGTGGGCGCGATCCGCTGATCCGGCCCGGTCGAGGCGACGACCTGGTCGGCCGGGCAGGTCGAAGCTGAACCGTGTAGTGGCCCGCCTCCTGGTGCCACGGCTGGTGCCAGGGGACGAACGGCGTCCGCTCCCACCCCTTGTCGTCGTGGTGCGCCAGGACGGGATACCAGTTGAGCAGGTAGGTGATCGCCGTTGTGATGCCCCCAGCGGCCCCAGAAGTCGGGCAGGTCGAGCACGAACGTCGACCTCGGCCGTGACCGAGCCGCCCGGGTCCGACCGGGATGCTGCAGCGGCACGATCATGATCGTGTCGAGCTTCGGGGTCGAACGCGAAACGCGGCTGTCTTCCCCGCCACCTGCGACCGACGGCCACCTCAGCCGCCGCCCCTGGGTATCCATGGCCTCGTCGGGGCTGAGCCGGAGGGTCTCCAGCGTCTTGGACAGGATCGCCTTGTCCTGGTCCTTGACCTGGTAACGAGGGTAGACGTGAAAGACCAGCTCGCTCGTCGCCTGGCTCGACCGGTTCGTGAACTGGACCCGCTCGCGGGCGAAGACCTTGCGGTCTCCAGGTCGAGCCGGGCATCGATGTCATACCGGGGCAAGCCCGGGGGGATCGGCAGCTTCGGTCCCTGCGACGAGGCCACGCCGGTCCCTGGGGTGAGGCCAGTGGCTCTGGGGCGAGGCCACGGGGATGGGAAACGGGCGCGGCGGCTCGTCGGCCCGGACCGATACGCGGCCGAGCGGCATCCCGCAGAATGATGATCCAGGCGATCCATCGCCCTGTCCTTCGCATCGGTCGCACATGCCCTCCGCTCAATGGTCCGGCCGGCCGGGCCGGACCAGGGGGCACGCACTATAGCCGATCGGGGCGGTTCCGTCATCGCGAAGACGGGGGGCGACTCAGATCACGGGATGGCTCGGGGAAGGATCAAATGCGTGACTGCCAGGTCGAGGGGTCTCGGCTTGTAAGTCTTCGTCGACATCGAGTCGGAGGTAGATGGGTAGGCTCATTGATCTTCTATCAAGCGAGCCTTGATCTCTTCCCAGGGAATGCCGGCTCCCGGATCGGCATCAGCGGCAGCCAATCGGCGTTCGATCTCGCGCTGATGCCATTCTGGAATCGGCTGCGCTGCTTTCGTGTCGACAATGCTGTCCCAGATCACACCGATCAATTTCAGCCTTTCTGGAATATCGAGACGATCAATCCCGAATTGCTTCAAGGTTTCGCTCATTGATAGGCAATTTCAATGAAATGTAGAGTGGGCATCGCTCTGTCATAAGACGAAATAGGACACACCGAGGCCCACTCCACGAGATCGCTCACGCCTTCTTGCCGACGTTAACATACGTGTGGACGTGCGGTGCGCCGCGGAAGTGCCAGACGAAGGTCGGGCCTTCGAGCCGCCAGATGTCCCATTCGTGGTCGTCGCCGATGTCGTCGGACTGGTAGAAGGCCATGTGCAGGGTGTCGAGGCCGCCGCCGTCCTTGAGGATGGCGATCGCCTCGTTGACGTCGTCCTCGCGGTAAGGGGCGAGGATCACCTTCATGACCTGACTCGACGAGCTCCTTCTGGTCGGCCGAGAGCTCGCCGACGGCGATGCCCGGGAACGTGCCCGAGTCCCCTGGACCTGGACGGCGTTCTCCTTGGGCGCCTTGGGCAGACAGGGCCGTGTCGCGCTGCTTGCCGTCGAGGGCGCCGAAGACCTCGTTGGCCTTCTTGGTCTGGTAGTAGAAGACGTTGCCGGGGAGGCCCTTCTTGCCGTCGCCCTCGCCGTGGCCGTAGACGATCGGGCCGCCGAAGGCGACGTTCGTCGACGCTGTCGCCGTCGGCGCGGATGGTCACGTGGCGGCCGGTCATCTCCCACTCGAACTGGCCCGAGCCGGGCGTGCCGAAGACGGCGACGTGGTACTGCTCGAAGCCGCCGGAGTCGTCTTCCATCTGCTTCTGGAACCGCTCGTAGCCGTCGGGGCTGGTCACGCCCGCGGAAGATCTCGTCGATCAGCGCCTGCTGATCCTTGGTGAAGAAGTCGCCGATCGTGGGCTTGGTGATCGCCCAGTTGGCGTTGATCTTGGTGCGGAGCGGGTGGTCGAACGGGAAGCAGATGACCTTGTGCTGGTCGTCCTTCAGCGAGTCGTAGAACCGCTTGACGGCGGTCTCGGCCGGGTTGCTGGGCGACGGGCCGGCCTTGGCCGCCGCGCGTCGCCGCGAGCGCGCCGTGCCGGTCCGGCCAGCGGAAGCAGGCTCCCGGCCAGGGCGGCCCCGGTCACCTCCGGACGAAGTCCGCCGCGAGACGGCCTCTTCCGGGCTCCCATCCGCCACGCAGTCGGGGCAAATGATCCGTCGATCGTCGGACATGGCATGGTCAGGACCCTCCGGGCCGATCAGATCAGAGCCGAGCCGCCCCCAGGTGGCGGGACGCCTTCAGGACCGCCCCGCGCGTCGTCAAATGCCTCGCACACCCCGAACGCAACGACTCGAACCCCCGGATCGTATCGCGATCCAGACCACGCCGCAATCGCCAACCCCGCCGAGTTCTCCAACATGGTTTTAATCAAGAACACGCGATCGGGTCAGGTCCGGATCCGTCCCCACCGCCCGACGGCGATCGCGCCGAAGCCGATCAGGGGGGCCCAGGCGGCGAGCTCGGGAGGGATGTGGCCGTTGTTGCCGAGGTACTGGCACATGAAGTTGACCCCGTAGAAGATCGCCGAGGTGCCCAGCGAGAGGCCGAGGTTGACGAACATGTTGCGGCCGTAGCCGCCGAGCACCAGCGGGAGGCTGAGCAGCAGCAGGTTCAGGCTGACCAGCGGGCGAAGAATCCGGCCGTGGAGGAAGACGGCGATCTCCTGCTTCTCGGGCTCGTTCGACCGGGTCATTGAGGCCGCGGATCAGGTCCAGGGTCGGGGCGATACTGCGAACCAGTGCCGGTTCCGGGTGACCGACTCGAACCGAGGTCGGAGTGGAGGAAGTAGGTCTCGCCGCCGAGGTCGGCCATGTCGCCCACGGGGGCGGGAAGCCCTCGCGTTCTCGAGCCGGACCAGGACGCCGTCCTTGTCCTTGAGCTCGGAGGTCTCGATCGGGCGGGTTGAGCTTGGCGCCGCGGAGCAGCCAGCCGCCGCGATGCGGGCAGCGCCGGCCGTTTCGGGGATGTACATCGCCTGCTTGGCCTCGAGCTCGCGGATCGCGCCGAAGATGCTCGACCGGGAGCGTGACGTTGAAGTTCAGGATCGTCTGGGCGTTGCGGTCGGCCTCGTGGCCGTGGATCAGGATGCCGCTGGCGTCGTACCGGCTGGAGACGATGACCTTGCGGAGGCCGTCGTCGTCGTGCGACTTCTGGAGCTCCTCGCCCAGGGGGGGCATGATGAACTCCTGGTTGACCACCGCCAGCCCGCTGACGATCAGCGCCGAGACCCAGACCGGCCGGATCACCCGCTGGGTGCTGATCCCGGCGGCGAGCATCGCCAGCAGCTCGTTGTTCTTCTGCATCCAGGTGACGGTGAAGATCGCCGCCATCATGCCGATGACGCCGCAGAGCCGGTCGTAGAACTGGCTCATGTGGACCAGATAGATACCGGCCCATGATCGCGAACGATCTCGACGACCCCGTCGGCGCGCTTCGAGAACTCGTCGAAGTTGGAAAAGGCGTCGATGACGATGTAGAGGCCGACCAGCGCGGTGAAGCAGATCACGTACGCCTTGAAGAACGCCCGGTACCGCTCGCGGTCGAGGATTCGCATCATCGCTCCCCACCCCATCGCTTGGGTCGTCTTGGCATGGAACCGTCGTGCAAGCCCGTCCGTCCGTCCGATCGGTCAATGCCTGATGATCGGCGGCAGCACGAACCCGGCGAGGATGGCGAGCAGGGTGTTGCCGCCCCAGAGGGCCAGGGTCGGGTTCAGGATGCCGTCCTTGCCCATGTTCACGGCCAGGAGCGTCAGCGGGTAATACAGGACGATGATCGGCACGAAGCAGGTGATGAAGGCGCTGAGGAAGTCGCCCTTGGCGAAGAGGATGCCGACCGGGAGCGCCGAGGAGGACGAAGAAGAAGCTGCCGCAGGCCATGCGCGATCCGCATCTGCTTCTCGGTCTCGTACTCGTTGAGCTTCTGGTTCCAGTAGCCGTAATCGATGAACGAGCGCTGGACTCCCGCCCAGTCGACCCGCTGGAACCGCCCCGAGCCCATCCAGAGCGCGGCGGCCATCGCCTGCCGCTGCCGCTCCTGCTGGATCAGACGGCGGTACGTTGGCCTGTTCCTTGATCAGCTCGGTGCGTGGTCCACTCCTGGATCCGCTTCTCGTTCAGGCGCCTTGTTGTTCGTCGGGAATCGGGATGTCGAGGAACTCTGGTTGTTGATCAGCGAGACGTCCTCGCTGGGGTTGCGTGATCTCGGCGCCGTCGAGATAGACGCGGGCCTCGTCCTGCTCGGTGTCGAAGTGGATCACGGCCCGCTTGGCCTGCACGACCATGTCGAAGCTGTTCGGCGTTCTGCGGGCCGCCGGCGCGGTGCTTGAACGTGGCGTCGATCATCAGTCTTGCCCTCGACGTCCTTGACCTTGATCAGGAACGGCCAGCGCGGGTTGTTGAACTCGCGGTCCTTCCTCAGGAACTTGTAGAACATCTCTTCCATGTTCTTGAAGATGACGAGCTTGGCCTGGTTGTTGGCGAGCGGGATCGGCGCCTGGCTCAGGTAGAGCAGGAAGCCGCTCAGGCGCGATGCCCGATGAACATCGCCGGCCAGAGGACGGTCCAGGCGCTCGAAGCCGGCGGTCTTGACGGCGATGACCTCGTTGTCGGCGGCGAGCCGGCCGAAGACCACCGTGACCGCGAACAGGAGCGAGACCGGGACCGTGTACGGCAGGCTTCCCGGGACCACGAACGGGACCAGGGTGAAGATCTCGCGCGGCGAGAGACCCATCCTGCGCGGCCTCGGCCATGATCATGAACAGCACGAAGATGCACGTGATGGTCAGCAGCGCCAGCGTGAAGGCGCGGACCACCTCGCCCAGGACGTAGCGCTGCAGGATTCCGAGGAGCACCGGTTTCCCCCTCGCATCCTTGCCAAGGCCAGGTCAACCGCCATCGAACAACGTCGAGCCCACGATCCGTCCCGATCCGCGGCCGAGTCGTTCGGCCTGTCACCGCTCGCGAGTTTCAGACTCAAGCTCAAGCTCGGCGGGCGGTGCCCACCCGACAACGACTCATTCCACTCCGTTCAGGCGACGGGTCGAGACAGTCCGCCAGCCCTGGCCAGCCGGCGTGCCCCTTCGACAGCTCGGCGCTCCTCGGGCACGCCGAAGCAGAGCCGGGCGTAATTCCTGGGCGATGCTTCGGGCTCGGGGGCGAACGCCAGGGCCCCCGGCACGTAGAGCACCCCCTCGGTCGAGGCCCGCGGGAAGAACGGCCCGTCGGCTCCGGTGTCGAACTTCCGGCGGCAGGGTCAGCCAGACGAACAGGCCCCCCTGCGGGCGGGTCCAGGAGACGGCCTCGGCGAACGGCCCGAGATGATCGGCCAGGGCGTCGAGCAAGACGTCCCGCTTGCGGCGGTACACGTCGACCAGGCCCGCGACGTGCCGCGCGTAGGTGCCGTCGAGCAAGCAGGCGCTCGATCAGGACTGCTGGGTGAAGTGGGCCGAGCCGAAGTCGTGGTTTCCCTTCAGCCGCAGGACCGGCCCGAGCAGCGGCTCCGGCAGGATGCCGTAGCCCGTCTTGAGACCGGGACTGAACGTCTTGCTGAAGGTCCGGGCCAGGATCACCGTCTCCCCCTCCGGTCGGCTCGTGATCGTGCCGCCAGACGCTCGGCGGCTCGTCCTCGTGCGAACGTCAGGCCGCGATACGCGGCGTCCTCGAGCACGAAGATCCGCCGCCCGCTCCGCCGCGACCACCGCCGGGCCAGCTCGACCAGGGGCCCGCGCCGGTCGGCCTCCAGGCTGATCCCGGTCGGGTTGGCGTGCTCGCTGATCGTGTAGATCAGCTTGACCCGGTCGAGCGAGCCCTCGGCTTCCAGGCGTTCCAGCGTCTGTTCGAGCGCCTCCAGGCTCAGCCCCCCCGCGTCGGTCGCGACGCCCGATCACCCGCGCTCCGCGGGTTTCGAGCACGCCCAGGAAGACGAAGTAGGTCGGCGACTCGACCAGCACGATGTCGCCGGGATCGATCAGGGCCTCGGCGATCAGGTAGAGCAACTGCTGCGAGCCCGGCGGTCACCACAATCCGGCCCGCCACGTCGCTGAAACGATCCCGGCGGGCACCCGCTCGTTCCGCTCGAGCTCGGCGATCGAGCGCCGCGCGGAGACCGGGGTCGCCCTGGGTCGTGCCGTACTGCAAGGCGCGAAGGCCCTCCTCCCGATCCTCGAACAGACCCGCCACGGTCCCGGCGCTGGCCGACACCGGCAGGCTCCGCTGATCCACGAACCCGGCCGCCAGCGAGATCAGGCCCGGCGTCTCGAGCGCCTGCTGCATCAAGCTGCTGATCGCCGGAGGAGTGGTGCGTCGCGAGACCGCGCTGAGGTCGATGCGAGGGGTCATGATGGGGCTGCCGGCTCGGAGAGTGGGGCGCCGATCGACGGGTCGGGTCGTACCGTTCGGTCCTTATCGAATCTGCGGGTACTCTAGCGATCGGCGCGATGATGTCAAGACCCGTAGCCTGGCAACGAGCCTCCTGGCCCCGACCCGCCGCGAATTCGTTCGTACTCCCGCCCGAGTTCGTTCGGCCGCGTGACGCCTCCGCGTCCGGCGTCCGCCTGCGCAATCCGTGGAATCGTTTTGATCGCGCCATGCCGCACTCGAATTGCCAGGCTGGCGGCGCGCTCGACCCGAGAAGTCTTGCCCTCCTTCCTTTAACAGCGTGATTTACGCCCCTTCCGTACTCAAATTCCGCGACCAGCGCAGCGAGGCACAGGAAGTCGCCTGGGGGCGGCTCCGGTCGCGCGGTTGAACCGGGTTGTGCGGGGCATGGGCGGTCGTCAGCGGCCCGTCACGAGTGCCGTCGCCTGCCTGGCTTGCCGACGCGACCTCAGTTCGTCGGCCCCTTGCTGTCGTCGATTGCCCCTGGGCTTCGTCGCCGGCGCGATCGACGGGGTGATACACTCGACGTCACTTTTGCTGATCAACATGCCGGCGCTCCAGGCAGCTCACTCCTCGTCGGTTCCGATCCCACGGGCCTCACGCCGGCCGTGGTGTTCTGGGGTATCGGCGTAATGTAGACAAAATCTACACCATTTCGATCCCAAAATATCGAACTTATGAAAACTTGTGGGTTCGGCGTGGATGGAATCGTGAGAGCAGGTGGGAGGACGGGGCGGAAGCGGGACGTGACCTTGCCTGGTGGATGGGGCCGCGTGAAGGCTAGGGCACATCACGATCAAGCTGAGGATCAAATAGAGGGTCTTCCCCTTCGTGCCACTCCGGTCCTACAAGGTATTCATCGATGGCCTCGATCGTTCGCGTGAGCCACCGGAATCCATCATCCCCGTATTGGATCTTCGCCCACGACCACCCCAAAGTGTAACGAACGATGGCGAGATTCAGGAGCTGGCCGCAGATGAACCCGAGGGTTCCAAACGCAAACATGGTGATGAAAAGCAGCACAAGCCATAGCCAGCCATAAGGCTGATCCTTGACCGGTGCATCGTCGGGAATTTCCAGAGCACGAGCCAAGGCCATCGCGATGAACCAAGTCGGCACGAATGAGCTGAACCAGCACGCGATCGGCAAGATCGTTTGCAGGGGACGGCTATACCAGGGGAAAACGAAGTGCTCCGCTTTGTCGAAGGTTTGACCCATGGCGATGATCCGGCGTCCGTCGACCGACCATGCAATCCACCGACCCGAGAAGGAGAGAGGAACCGTCTGGACGGCATGTCCTGGTGCTCCGGGAGGAGCTGGTCTCGAACTTCTCACTCTGGATATGGCCGCCGCCTGAACTCGACAGGCGGTGAGGGGAGTATCGGCGTCGCGTTTAACCCATGCGGGTTTCTTCCGCCGTCGTTGCTGTTGAGGTCAGAAAAACGCCGGGGTGAACGTGAAAGTAGTTCGCAAGCTTCCCGATGGTTTTCCGGCCCATCGCTCGTCGACCGTGGAGGATTGCGGAGAGAACCGATTCCCCGATTCCCGTCGCACGCGCCACTTCCGCCTGCGTGACTCCCCGGAATTCAATCAGGCTCTTGATGGCTTCGAGGCCGGAGATGTCCTCGATCGGATGATGCTGATCCTCATAACGCTCGATCAGGGCCGTCAGAACCTCCAGATAGTCGCGTTCCGTGGGGTCGAGGTCGTTGCGAAATTCGAGGGTTTCCGCCAGTTTGATGGCTGCGTCCAGGTCATCGTCGTTACCAAGGGGACGGAGAGGAAATCGTTGAATCAGTTCCAGATAGCGCGATGACGGAATGTTCATAGACATGGCGGACAAACTCCGGGAACCTGAATCAACCGCAATCGCAATCAGCCTTCCAGCGGCCGGTATCGTATTCCCGATGTGTCAGGATGAACCGGATGTAAACCCGGCCTCGAAACCCTTGCCCGGCGTATCGAACTCGGGCGATCAGCCGATATCGGTTACCGCTAATGTTGAAGACGACACAGGAGCCGACCGGATCGGCATGCGGAAACACCTCGCGAATCTGAGCGAAGTTTCTCCAGTGAGCACGGCGAACGATCTGGTTCCACGTTTCGAGCGATGGTTTGGCGTCAGGGCGAATTCCGCAAAATTCTTTGATGGATTTGCGCGCTATGACATGCATCGACTCGTTCCCAAGTCGTTCGCCGTTGCACGATTGTACTTAGCAAAAAAGCTAAGTCAAGTGGGCGTGTCGCCCGCGGATCGTCTCAATCACCTCGCCGCCGATCGACCAGCCGGGCATCATCCGGTGCGCCGGGCTTCTGAGCGGTCGAGCGGGTGAAGGGGTCGGGGGTGTCGCCGACGCATCGGCGGATCAGGGCGGCGGTGGGGTCGCTGGCGAAGCGTTCGGGTGCGCGGGAGGGGAGAACGCGGTCGTAGAGGACGAAGACCGACGCCTTGGGCCGGTAGCCGCGGTGCCGCTCGATCTCCTGGAGGATCTCCACGAGCGGACGGCCCTGGACGACGAATCGGTAGATGCCCATCCAGGCGGGCGACCGGTCCATGCAGCCGTGGCAGTGGACCAGGATCGGCCAGGCCGAGGGGTCCTGCGCCAGTCGCAAGGTCTCGTCGAGGAAGGCGTCGGAGGCGTCGGAGTCGGACGGGTTGCCGAGGTATCGGATGCCGTGCGCGCGGGCGAAGGCCAGCTCGTCGGGCAAGATCGGGCTGCGCAGGGGGGTGTTTTCGGGGAAAACATTGATGATCGTCTTGAAGTGGTGGCGGCGCTGGGCCACTTCCAGCCCTCGCGCGGTGGGCATGGCGCTCAGGAAGATCTTGCCCGGCTCGACTGTTCGCAGACGGGCCAGCGGCCGGTGATACCACGTGAGCCAGACCCCGCCGACGACGAGCATCAGCCAGGCCGATGCGCCCACCAGCCCGAGGCTTGCCTTGCCGGGCCAGCCACGGATTCCCAAAGGGGGGAAGAGCCGGACCATCGCCAGGCTGAACGCGATCTGGCCCCAGACGAACGCCCAGCGCGGCCAGTAGCCGGCCGGCTCGACGCCGGGAATCTCGCACTGCCGCAGGACCACACCGGCAAGCGCCACGCCCAGCAGCGCCACGCCACGCCGATCGCGGGCGAATCGACCGATCGCGGCGCGGTCGGGCCAGGCGCGTCGCAGGGGAACCACGACCATTCCCAGCAGGAGCAAGCCGCCGGCGATCAGGGCCAGGCGGAGCGCGGTCGGGGTCTCGGGATGCCGGAGCGCCTGCCAGCCCAGACCGTGCCAGCCGTCGAAGGTCGGGCTCGGGTTCGCGCCGTACCAGAAGCTCGCCAGGGCGAGCCCGAGCGCCGCCGTCCAGAGCCCCGCGCGGCCCTGGTTGCGCAGGGAGACGGCGCATCCGGTCGCGGCCAGGACGATGGCGATCGACGCCGTGTAGATCGCGATCCGGTCAATCGTGTCGCCCGGCTCGGCCAGCCGGTAGGCCGGCGGCGGGCGCCGACTGAACGTGGGGCGCTCGACCCGTGGGTACTCGCGGTCGATATCGTCCGGGAAATCGAGCGTGTGCCAGAACGCCGGCCAGATCGACATCGCCAGGATCAGCCAGGGCCGGAGCCGTTTCAGGCGCTGGCGGAAGGTGAGCCTGGGCGCAGGAGAGAACGTGGAAGTCGAAGTGGCCGTCATCCCGGGTTCCCCGTCATGGATCGGTGTGTCGAAGCCCATCAGGCGGCGCGTTCCTCGGGATTGGGTGGAGCGTGGAACCCGTCCGACTCGGACCAGAAGAAATATTCGTTGCTGTTGTCGGGATGTTTCCGGACCTCATCCTCGAGCATTTCCAGGTACGACTGGACCCAGGGAAGGATCTGGCCGGACCTGGGGGCGTCGCCGGGGACGTGGAGCGCGGGGCGGAAGTCAATGTGATAGGTGCCGGCGGCGAGCATCGGGCAGAAGACCGGCACGACCGGAGCGCCGGTCAGGGCGGCCAGGCGGACCCACGTCGCCGAGAACTGGTAGCGCTCGCCCAGGAAACCGGCGGCCTGGGTATTGGGGCCGAGCCATCGGACGTCGCCAGCCAGGTAAACGATCATGCCGGCGTGCAGGACCTTGGCGGCGCGAAGGATCGTGCGGGCCGAGGCCGCGGGATCGTCCTTGCCCCGGCTGATGAACAGGTCGGCCTGCCCGAGCGGGCCGTCGCTGGCGAACTGGCGGTTGAGGTACTTCGAGACGTGCCGGGGCCGCTCCATGTAGAACCGGACCGGGTAGCCCTGACGGAACAGCCAGTGCGCCGGCATGAGGTGAGCGCCGAAATGGCTGCTCAGGAGGATCACGCCCTTCTTTTCGGCGAGCGCGGCGTCGAGCCGGTCGCGCCCCGACACGCTGAACAAACCGGCCATCCGGCGGTCGGCGACGCCGTCGAGCAGTCGGTCGCGGGTTCGGAACCGGACCTGGTTGCCGCAGAGCTGGCGGGCGACCGACGCGGAGTTCCAGGTGCAGCCGAGCTGTCGGCCGCCCCGTTCGGCGGCGGCGTCGAAGGCGGTGCGCAGCTCGGGAAAGAGCGCGTACTCGGTCCGGCCGATCCCCGCGATCAGGCGCGACGCCAGCGGCAGGGGGAGCCGTCGCAAGAGCGGCAAGACCACTCCCAGCAACCCCTTGCGGATATTCAAGCCCCGCCGATCCATGCCGGGTTCCTTCCCTTCCGTGGGTCTCACGCCGCGGCCAGGCCGCCGCGCAATCTGGCCACATGCTCGGCCAGGTCAACGACCCGGCGTAAGCTTGGCACAAGATCGTCCTCGATGGCAACGTCAAAATGGTCGGAAACCGCGAGCACGACCCCGACCAGGTCGAGCGAGTCGATCCCCAGGTCCTCGATCAGGCGCGACTCGCCGGTGATGATCGTCTGGGGAGGGATCTTGGCCGCGTTGCGGACGATCCCCCCGATCTGGGCGACGAGCGCGGGCGAGGCTGTGGCCGGGTCGGACTTCGGGCTGGTCATGGTTTCCACCTGGTTAGAACGAGGGCGCTGTTGGTCCCGCCGAAGCCGAACGACGCCGTGAGGACGGCATCCAGGGGCGCGGGCCGGGCCGCGCCGGGTACGTAGTCGAGCGCGAGCTCGGGATCGGGGCGGTAGTTGATCGTCGGCGGGATCAACTGCTCGCGGAGGGCACGGACCGAGACGGCCGCCTCGATCGACGACGCCGCGCCCAGGCTATGCCCGAGCGCCCCCTTGATCGAGCTGACCGCCAGGCGACGGTCGCGAGCGTGCGCGCCGAAGACCTCGACGAGCGCCTGGGTCTCGACCCGGTCGTTGACCGGCGTGCTGGTCCCATGCGCGTTGTAGTAATCAATATCATCGGCGGCGAGGCCGGCGTGCTTCAGCGCACGGCCGAGACACCGCGCGATCGACGGTCCGTGCGGCATCGCCATGTGGTAGCCGTCGGTGTTGATCGACCAGCCGGCAAGCTCGGCCTGGGGCTCGAGCCCAAGCGTGATCGCGGCGGTCTCGGTCGCCAGGACGAGCATGCCCGCCCCCTCCGAGAGGACGAACCCGCCCCGATCGACACTGAACGGCCGGCTCGCCTGGGTGGGGTCGGTGGCCGATCGGTCCTCGGGCTTCCGGGGCAAAAGGGTCTTCATCGTCGCGAACCCGTTGACGATGGCCGGCGTGAACGCGCTCTCGCCCGCGCCGCAGACCGCGAGATCGGCCTCGCCGGCGCGGAGGAACATCGCGCCCAGGGCGACGGCGTGGCCGCCCGAGGCGCAGGCGTTGGCCGGGGCGACGCTCGGCCCGTGCAGGCCGAGGTGCTGCGCGACCTGGCCGGCCCCCTGGTTGACGATCAGGCCCGGGATCAGGTACGGGCTCGTCGCCAACGATCGCCGCTGGGCCATCCGGGCTTGCTCGTGTTCCAGCAGGTCGATCCCGCCCAGGGCCGAGCCGATGACGACCGCGACCCGTTCGGGATCGAGCGGCTCCGGAAACGCGTCGCGATCGGGCAAGCGGGCGTCGCTCCACGCCTGCGCGCGGCGGCGAAGGCCAGGTGGAGCGACCGTGCGCCGAGCTTGGCGACCGCGGGGTCCTCGTCGGGCGTGCCGGGTCCGAACGCCTCGACCATGCCGGCGATGCTCTGAAGGAACCGATCGGGGTCGAGCCGGTCATGGCGTCGGAGCCCCGAACGGCCTTCGACCAGGCCGTTCCAGGTCGACTCCATGTCGCGGCCCAGGCAGGTCAGGGCCGCGTGTCCCACGACGACGATCCGGTCCGCCATCTCGCCTGTTCCTCCTGAACGTCCAACGCCGCTTCCGGTTCCGTTCGAGTCGGGGCTCGGAGGCGGAACGGAAGCCGTCACCCGCAAACACTGTATTATCGGCGCCATCGGAATCCGGGCTTGAAGCGAATTTTGTTAAAGCGGGGAGCCGGGTTCGTCGGTTCGGCGTGAAGTTGGATCGTGGAGTCGTCCGAAAGAAGATCACTACACACGAAGTGCTGATTCGTTATTGTTCCGGCAATGATGACTCCGCCCTTCCAGGACAGGGACGATCGGCGGGAGCCGGCCGGACGTCAGCTTCAGCTTCCGCGGCGCGGTATTTGATGAAGGTTTCCGAGACACTCGGACACACAGGAGGCGTGTCACCCGATGGTCTTCAGCTCGCCGATCTTTTTGCTCCTCTTTCTGCCGGTGGTGCTCGGGTTCTATTTCGCGAGCCCGGCCCGGCTGCGAAACCTGGTCCTGACGCTCGCCAGCCTCTTCTTTTATGTCTGGGGCGAGGGCGTCTTCGTCGCGGTCCTGCTGGTGTCGATCGGCCTGAACTATCTCTTCGGGCTCGCGCTCGATCGGTTCCGCGAGCGAGGAGTCGCGGCGCGCTCGATCGTCGCGCTGGCGGTGGCGGCGAATCTGGCGCTGATCGGCTGGTTCAAGTACGCCAACTTCCTGGTGGATAACCTGAACGTGTTGCTGGGCCGGGCGCATCTTCCGTCGGTCGAGCTGGCGCCGGTGCATCTGCCGCTGGGGATCTCGTTCTTCACGTTCCAGGCCCTGTCTTACGTGGTGGACGTCTATCGGCGCGACGTCGCGGCCCAGCGGAACCTGCTGGATTTTGCCCTCTACAAGACCCTCTTCCCGCAACTGATCGCCGGTCCGATCGTTCGATATCGCGACGTGGCCGCCGAGCTGCCCGGCCTCGGCCGGCGGGTGAGTATCGACGCCTTTGCCAACGGGGCGAGCCGGTTCATTCTTGGTCTGGCCAAGAAGACCCTCATCGCCAACCCGCTCTCGGTCGCGGCCGACGGGGTCTTCAACACGCCCGACGGCAGCCTGACCCCCGGCCTGGCGTGGCTGGGCATCGTCTGTTACAGCCTCCAGATCTACTTCGACTTCTCGGGTTATTCGGACATGGCCATCGGCCTGGGGCGGATGTTCGGATTCACGTTTCCCGAGAACTTCAACTATCCCTACATCGCCCGATCGGTCACCGAGTTCTGGCGGCGCTGGCATATGTCGCTCTCGAGCTGGTTCCGCGACTACCTGTACATTCCGCTGGGTGGGAACCGGCGGGGCCGGGCCCGCACGCTGTTCAACCTGCTGATCGTCTTCTGCCTGTGCGGCCTCTGGCACGGAGCGAGCTGGACGTTCATCGTCTGGGGGCTGCTGCACGGTTTTTTCCTGGTGCTCGAGCGCCTCGGCCTGGGCCGATGGCTCGAACGGCGGGGCGCTCCCGTGCGACATGCGTATCTGCTGATGGTCGTGCTGGTCACCTGGGTCTTCTTCCGCGCGACCAGCCTGGGACACGCGTTCGCCTACCTGTCGGCGATGGCGGGCTTTGCCGGGGGGGATGGGTGGGAGTCGTATCCCGGCCTCTATCTGCATCCCGAGCTGATCCTGGCGCTTGGCCTCGCCTTGATCGGGGCGATGCCGGTCCTCCCCGCCCTGGCGCGGTACCGCGACCGCGTCCTGTCGGGCGTGGAACACCGGCCCCGCCTGGCCGCGACCCTCGCCAGCTCGCTCGACCTGGGAGCGGTGGGGCTCCAGATGGTCCTCCTGGTCGCGTCGGCGGCCCAGCTTGCCTCGGGCACGCACAACCCGTTCATTTATTTTCGTTTCTGATCGAGAACCACATCCTCGTTGAATCCTATCTCGTCGCGCGGATCGACGCCGCGGAGTCCCGTTCGGACCCGGAACCAGGAAGGGCGCATGGAACCTCGATCGCACAGGCCTCGGTCTCGCTTCGCCTCGTGGACCCTGACGGTCCTGTTCCTCGCGGCCATCACGGCGCCGATGGTCGCGCAGCTTCTGGGCCTGAGCGGGGGCCGGCTCGCCACGTCCGAGAACCGGGTCCGGGTCGAGCGCCCCGCCTTGAAATTCGACCGGGAAAGCCTGGCGAGCTACCCCGCCGGGTTCGAGGCGTATTTCAACGACGCCTTCGGCTTCCGCGACCCCTTGATCCGGGGCAACAGCCTGGTGAAGGTCCGCCTGCTGGGCGTCTCGCCCACGCCCCGCGTGGTGATCGGCACGCGGGGCTGGCTCTACTATGCCGATGAGGGCTTCCTGCACGACCTGCACCGCAACCCGCCTCTGACCCATGAACAGCTTGAAGCCTACCGGATCGCCTACGTGTCCCGGCGCGACTGGCTGGCCCGCAAGGGTATTCGCTACATGGTCATGTTCGCCCCCAACAAGCACACGATCTATCCCGAGTTCATCCCCGCGGTTCCGCAGGTCGGACGCGGAGTCGCGGTACGATCAGGTCTATCAATATTTGCGCCAGCATACGGACCTGACGCTGGTTGATCTTCGCGAGCCCCTCCTGAAGGCCAAGCCGGGGCAGCGGCTCTTTTACCTGCACGACTCGCACTGGAACCAACGCGGGGCGTTCGTGGCCTACCGCGTGATCGCCGCGACGCTGGCCGGCTGGTTCCCGTCGATCCACCCCTTCGAGCGCCTCCGACTTTCGTCACGAGGCGTGGGTCCGGGACGATCCCGACCTCACGAAGATGCTCGGCCTGTCGGGCATCCTGCCCGAGCATGACTACCGTTTGATGCTCAAGACCCCCCGGAAAGCGCGCGCGACCCGGCCCGGGCCGCCGATCGAGCTATCGAAGGCGCCCCGGGATCGGCCCTTCATTCTGACCTGGGAGCAATCCGACCCGTCACTGCCCCGCGCGATGGCGTTCCGCGACTCGTTCTTCGGCAACATGGACCCTTTTCTCACCGAGCACTTCTCACGCTACGTCTCGATCGCGCTCCGGTCGTTCGATCCGGAAATGGTCGAACAGGAGCACCCCGACGTCGTGATCGAGGAAGCGGTCGAGCGCCGGCTCTGGAGGGAGCCGCCGCTTCCGCTGGCCGTGCGCCGTCTCCGACTCCGATCCCGCCGCCCGGCCCCGGTCGGGTGGAAGCGGTGGCGGGAATGGCGCGAATCCAGCCCGCTGAGCCTCCGGTCTCCGGCGGGCAAGTTCGTGGCAAATCGACGTGCCCGGTTGACCCCTCGGCCGCGAGTCGCTATCCCGTTTGGGAGAGGCGGGGATTCCGACCGCCCGCCCGGATGACGTGAGATCGAGAAAGGACCGGCCGCGATGCGTCTTGCCAAGTACCTGATTCCGACCGAGACCGCTCCCCGCGTCGGGCTGGTCGACGGGGAGCACGTCCGCCCTCTGGACCTGCCTGCCGTCGAGGGAAGCCTGAGCCGACTGCTGCATGACGATCGCCCGCCCGATCTGGTCGCGCGCGGCGGGCAGGGGGAGGCGTTGCCCCTGAGCGCGGTTCGCCTCCTGGCGCCGATCGACCGGCAGGAGGTGTGGGGTGCGGGCGTGACCTACGAGCGGAGCAAGGTCGCCCGCCAGGAGGAGTCGGAGCAGGGGGGGTCGTTCTACGACCTGGTCTACCGGGCGCCCCGGCCCGAGCTGTTCTTCAAGGCGACGCCGAGCCGGGTGGTCGGTCCAGGGCAGCCGATCCGGGTCCGTCGCGACACGCGCTGGTGCGTGCCCGAGCCCGAGCTCGCCCTGGTGCTCTCGCCGACGCTCAAGCTCGTTGGATTCACCGTGGGCAACGACGTCAGCGCCCGCGATATCGAGGGCGAGAACCCGCTTTACCTGCCGCAGGCCAAGGTGTACGACGCCTCGTGCGGCCTGGGTCCGTTCATCACCCTGGCCCCGGCCATGCCGCCGGTGCGCGAGGTGTCGATCCGGCTCCTGATCGAGCGGCAAGGCAGCGCCGTCTTCGACGCCGAGACCTCGGTGGCGCGAATGGCCCGCAGCCTGGATGAGCTGATCGACTGGCTCGGCCGCGACAATATCTTCCCCGACGGCGTGGTCCTGCTGACCGGGACCGGGATCGTGCCGCCCGACGAGTTCACGCTTCAGGCCGGCGACCTCGTGCATATCACCATCGACGGGATCGGCACCCTGACCAACCCGGTGATCCAGGGGACCGCCTGATCGATCGGATCGGCCTGGAGCTCCGGGCAAGAGCGAAGTCAACGGCAACGGCCGTCCGGTCCGGCTGAAGCAGCGGGACGGGACGGCCGCGGTTCGATCGCGTTCGAATGCGAATCGGTGCTTACTTGGCCTCGGGCTTGGGCTCTTCGGCCTTGGGGGCATCGGCCTTGGGCTCTTCAACCTTGGGGGCCTCGGTGGCGGGGGCCGGAGTGGGGGCCGGCTCGGTCTTCGTCTCGGGGGGCGTGGTCGAGTCGGCGGGCTTCGCCGCATCGGCCGGCGGGGTCGACTCGGGCGCGGCGGGCTCCGAGCTGCAACCACCGATCAGGGCGAGCGAGAGGGTCAGTCCCGACAGGAGAGACCAAGTCTTGAGATGCAACTTCACCGAATCACTCCTTCCAAGGCACTCGGGGGGTGGCCGGCCGTCGTCCGACAGGTCTGGAAATCCGGAGATGCTTGCGTTCCGGGCCCGTGCGTCACAACAACACGGGCGACGCACCCGCACACCACGTCACGAGTTACGTGGAGGATTATAGCGATCTCCCATGAGCCTCGCAAACGAAAAACGGCGGGGTCTCCCCCCGCGCCGATGCCCCGCTCGCCTTGCGCGCGACCGCGCCCGACCTCATGTCTTCTTAAGCAGACCCGACGACGGCTCGCTCGCCCCGGCCATGCCCTTTTTTTCAGGCGGCCGTGTAAATTTTGGAGTGTTTGTAGGAATTGCACCAGTTCTGCCGTGTCGGCGGGTCCGGCGGGTCAGGGGGGTGGCGAGGCGATGAAGTGTCGGTCCTCGGGCATGCAAACCTTGGTTGCGTAACAACTTTTGACACGACCGATCGGGTTTCTGGCCACCGGAACGGAAGTTGCGTTAAAGGTTTTTAGAAGATTGCGGCACGTCAATTGCTCTTCTGGCCGCCGCTTCCCTTCTCCCCACTCGCTCACATCCGCATTCCCTCAAAGTGAAACGCGCTCAGTCCTTCGGGGCCTGACCGGAATCGGTGGAATGACGCCGCCCGCGGGTGTTCTCCGATAGAGGGGATGGATCGGTCGAGCGAGCCCTGGTTGAGTTCGGGAAGCACCAAATGACGTCGAAGTGGGCGGGGTGCCATGAGGGCAGCCCGCGGGGCCGTCGAGCAGGAGGTTCGCAATGTCCGCCCGAAAGACTTGGGCCTTGTCCGTCCTGGCGTGGGGGGTGATGGCATCGGTGGCGCAGGCCGATCCCATCCCGATCCTCTGGCGCTGGTCGGCGGCCTGGATGGGGGGGACGGGCGTTGTCGAAGGCACCACCGGGCCAGGCGACACGAGCGCGATGTCCACGCCAACGCCCACGCCGACCTCGACTCCCACGCCCGCCGATCCGGCCCCGATCAACCCCACGCCATCGTACACACCCACGCCTCCGCCTCCGCCTCAGCCGGCCCCCGTCATGAACGCCGCGCCGATGATGCAGGCGAGCCAGGTGGTATCGTCGTCGTCGGGTTCAGTCACGGCCTCGGCCTCGGGCTCGCCTCCCGACGCCTACCTGAACTTCGGGACGTCGAGCTATGCCGAGCAGAGCACGCTGACGACCGGCACGGCCCAGCCCTGGTATGACAGTCCGTCGGTCACCAAGGTCTTCGGGGGTGTACCGAACGCCCAGCAGCAGCAGAGCTTCATCAGCGCCGTCACCAACGATCTGTCGCAGACCTTCCAGGCCAGCGGCCTGACCGGCTCGAACGCGATCTCGCTGACCACCAACCCGAACGCGGGCGCCATCCACAGCATGAGCATTGTCTCGGGCCTGACGTACCCGGGTAACCCGGCGCGATCGGGATCACCGACGTTGGCGCCAACGGCTTCAGCCTGATCGACAAGCTCTCGTACGCCACCAGCGTCCAGGACCTGGAATGGGCCGTGGCTCACAACCTGAGCCACGAGCTGATGCACGCGTTCGGCGTGGCCGTGCACCACGACCAGACGGGCCAGTACCTCGACGCCGCGGTCGCGAGCTGGTCGGTCCTGACCAACCCGAACTCCACGCTGAGCCCGGCGGCGGTGGCCGACATCATCGCCCACAACGATGGCCGCAACGGAAATAGCGCGGGCGCCGGTGCCCAGTTGCTCATCGACGGCGACCAGGAGATCCTGGCACCTGTGCCCGAGCCCTCGACCATCGCCTTCTGGGGCCTGTCGGCCACGGCCCTGATTGTGAGCGAGCGGCGACGACGCGGCCGGAAGGCCGCCTGAATTCATTCGATTTCGATTCGTGGGCCGACGGGCAGGTCGGATCGAGCCGAGTCGAGACGTAAACCACGATGAGCCCCTGGGACCTGCTCCTGGTGTCGTCAACCCTGCTGGGCGCACCTGGCTGTTGATGCCCGCGCGCCGTTGGGGTGAGGAATTCAATGCGTTCGAGGAGTGGCTCTGGGCGCTGAATCGACGGCTCTGCCAGGTCCTCTATCGTCTCGACGCGCCGCGGCTGGCTCCCTTGCCGGCGCGGGGGGGCGATCCTGATCGCCAACCACACGTCGCCGGTCGATTCGATGATCCTCCAGGCGGCGAGCCGTCGACGTCTCGGCTACATGATCGCCCAGGAGTATTTCGATCACCCGGCGTTCCGGCCGTTCTGCCGGATTCTGGGCTGCATCCCGGTCCGTCGGGACGGTCGCGACCTGTCGGCGACCCGCGCGGCGCTTCGGGCGCTGGCCGAGGGGCGGGTGGTGCCGATCTTTCCCGAGGGGCGGATCGTCCCGGAGTCGGGCAAACGGCTGGCCGAGCCCCGGCCGGGTGTCGCGTACCTGGTCCTGCGCGGCGCGTGCCGGTGGTGCCCGCCTACATCTGGGGCACGCCACCGAGCGACGAGGTTGTCGCCTCGTTGCGAACCCGATCGGAGGCCCACGTCGTGTTCGGCCGGCCGATCGGCTGGGCCGAGATCGCCGCCGAGTGCCCGGACGCTCTGGGCGAGGGAGCGATCGACAAGGCGACGCTCAACGCCCTGAGCCAGCGCTTGATGAGGGCGATCGACGCGCTACGCGATCGGTTTAACCCCGAACCGCCCGACGGCGTGGGATGAACGACCGTGGACCCCATCGGACAGGGCGACCTGAGTGTGCATCTCGCCCGGCTTCTGGCGGGATACCCGGCGCTCGAACGGCCAAGCGCCCCGCCCGAGCCGCTGGGTAACGCCGGTGGCCTGAGCGGAGCGCGACTCTGGCGCTACGCTTCGGGCCGGGGCCTGCTGGTGGCGCGCGCGTGGCCTCCCGAAGGTCCGAACGTCGCGGCCCTGGAGCGAATCCATCGATGGCTCCGCGCCGCCAACGGACCGGAACCGGGTCTCGGCTTCCTTCCTGTCCCCCTCCCCGCGCTCGACGGCCGGACCGTCCACGAACTCGGCGGCCGGCTCTGGGAGGTCGCTCCCTGGCTCGCGGGCGAGAGCGAACGGGGCTGGGAACCGGAAGACCTCGCGCATCCGCATCCGCAACCGGACCGCGTGCGGGCCGGCTTCGCCGCGCTGGGGGCGTTTCATCAGGCCCTGAACGTCGACCGGACCCGCGGGCCGAGCCCCGGTATCCTCAACCGGCTCAGCGAACTCGACGGCTGGCTCGCCGGCGGCCTCCCCGGGCTCAAGTTCCTGCTCGACCGGCGTTGGCTCCCGGGCTCGATCGCCAACGAGGCCGAGACCGGGACCGGGACCGAGAACGACCCATGCCGCGAGCTGGCCCGGCGCTGGGTGGAGCGGGCGAGCGAGCTCGGGCCGCGACTGATCGAGCCGCTGCGTCGCGCGTCGGGCCTGTCGGTCGCACTCCAGCCGTGTCTTCGCGATGCGCGTCCCGACCACTTCCTGTTCGAAGGCAGCCGATTGACCGGCCTGGTCGACTTCGGCGCCATGGGGATCGAGACCGTGGCCGCCGACCTCGCGCGGCTGCTCACCGAGTGGACCGGCAACGATCGGACCCTCCGCGCCCTGGCGCTGCGAGCCTATGACGAGGTCCGGCCCCTGGAACCGGTCGAGACCGCCTTGATCGACGTCTTCGAGGACGCCGCGGCCCTGCTCGGCGCGGGACGCTGGATCGGCTGGCACTTCATCGAAGGCCGGACATTTTCCGACCCCAGGGCCGTCCTCCGCGGGATCGAGCGGGGATTGAAGCGACTGTCGATGCGCGAGGCGATGGGTCCGATACGAAAGAAGAAAGGTTGATCGAGAACAAATGTTTTTTGTGGAAAATTATGGAATATCAAATTATCAGTCGTAATTTGAGTCGTCGTATAATAAAAATTTGAAAGTTTTGTGCCGAATGAAGTCGGCGCGCCTGGTCCGGTTGTCTGGTCTCGGCAGGAATCATGGGCGTTCTCAGGGGTGAGCGAATTCGCGGGCGACTTCGAGGAGGTTGATGGTCTCGTCATGGTTGCCGGTGACGAGGCTTCGGCTGTCGGGGGCGAAGGCGACGGGCTCGGTCTGGCCGTCGAAGGTGGCGTGGATATGGCCGGTGACGGCGTCCCAGAGCTTGACCTCGCCGACCTTGTTGGGCCCGGGGTCGCCGGTGGATGAGGCGAGGGTCCGGCCGTCGCGGGAGAAGACGAGCTGGCTGACCCAGTGGCCGTGGCCCCAGAGCATGGCGCGGCACTGCCAGCTCGTGGTGTCCCAGAACCGGATGGCACGGTCCCGGCCGCCGCTGGCCAGGGTCTGGCCGTCGGGATGGAACGCCAGGCTGATGACCCCGAGCGTGTGGCCGACGAGGGGGGCGGCGCGCTCGCGGCCCGAGACCGGGTCCCAGAGGCGGACCTTGCGGTCCTCGCCGGCCGTGGCCAGGAGGGCGCCGTCGGGCGAGAAGGCGACGCTGAAGACGCCTCCCGGATGGGCCCGGAGGATCAGCCGCGAGTTGCCCGAAGCCGCGTCCCAGAGCCGGACGGTCGCGTCGAGGCTGGCGGAGGCCAGGGTCCGGGCGTCGGGCGAGAAGGCGACCGCCGCGACCCGGTCGGTATGGCCCCGCAGGGCCCAGTAGTCGTGGGCCCGGCCGCCGTCGAGGCTGCGCAGCCAGACGATGCCGTCACGGCTTCCCGACGCCAGGAGCCGGCCGTCGCGGGACAGGGCCAGGCAGTTGCCCGAGAGCTGGTCCACGTCGGGCGGATCGCGCAGCTCACCCCGGGCGGCGTCCCAGAACCGGACCGAGCCGTCGAGCCCCGCCGAGATCAGCGTCCGGCCGTCCGGGGTGAACAACGCGGCCGTGACCTTCGTGGCGTGACCCCGCAAGGGAGGGCGCTGGCGGCCCGGAACGAGGTCCCAGACCTTCGCGGTCTGATCGAGCGCGCCGGAAGCGAACGTATCGCCCGCCGGCGCGAACGACAGGCTCGTGACCGGGGCCTGGTGGATCGAAAGCGCCGCGATCTCGCGGTCATCCTCGACCCGCCAGTGGCGGACGATCGCCTCGCCGCCGCCCGAGAGCAGGGTCGCGCTATCGGGCGAGAAGGCGAGGCTCAGGACCTCGGCGAGATGGCCCCGAAGCGGCGCGGGGGCCGCAAGGCCGGCAGCTCCCAGAGGGTCACGTCGCGGTCCGCGCCGCCGACGGCCAGCAGGTTGCCGTCAGGCGAGAAGGCCAGGGCGTTGATCCGGGCGACGTGCCGGTTGCGCAGCCGGTCGGTCCGTCCGTTGGTCCGGGAATGAAGCCGGATGACGCCGTCGTCGCCGCCGATGGCGATCTGGCCGCCTCCCGGAGCATACGCCAGGGCCCGGACGGCGCGGCCGTGCCCGGTCAGCGTGCCCCGCGACGTTCCCGAGACCGGGTCCCAGAACCGGACGATCCCGTCGAGCCCGGCCGAGGCGATCTCCTGGCCGTCGGAGCGATAGACCACGCACAGCAACGCGCTGTCGGGATGTTTGAGCGTGAGCCGGCGGGTTCCCGTCGCCAGGTCCCAGAGAATCAAGGCGCCCGCGGGCGCCCGCGGGGATTCCGGGTTGGTCGCCGTCGCCGTCGCCGTCGCCGTTGCCGGGCGTGGCTCGGGTCCCGACGCGGTGGCCAGGGTCCGGCCGTCGGGGGAGAAGGCGATCGCGTTGACCGGTCCGTCGTCGGGATCAAGTTCGAGCGTGCCGAGCAGCTTCTCGTTATTGGGGTCGGCGAGCTTGACCTGCCCCCGGGAATCCGGTCCCTCGGGGTAGGGATATTCGCCCCCGATGGCCAGCATCCGGCCGTCGGGCGAATAGACCACCGCGCGGACCATGCCGAGCTTCAGCAACCGCAGGTCGTGGCGCTTGCGTTTGCCGAGCCGGAGGAAATAGCCCCAGGTGAAGTCGCGGAGGTCGGCGGGGCAGTATTGCTTGTCGTTCAGGAGCTGGAGGCCAAGGCCGGGGTTGTTCCTGAGCTCGCGCTCGACATGGGTGAGCTGGAGGGCGTAGAAGCTCCGCCGCGAGTACTCGAGCTGGCCGCGGTACCGGGCCGCCTGGTGCTCGGCCTCGACCCGGTGGCGTTCCGCCGTTCGCGCCAGGGCCGTGAGCCGTGCGTTGTACCAGAGACAGCCGATCAACAGGCTCAGGGCGGCCAGCGTGCTGACCGTGATCAGCGCCGCGGCGGTGGGGCGGCGGCGGGCCCACATCCAGGCCCATTCCCAGGCGCGGACCGCACGGGCGTGAACCGGCTCGCCCTTGAGGTAGCGGCCCAGGTCGTCGGCCAGAGCGGCGGCGTCGGGGTAGCGTCGGTCCGGCCGGGTCTGCAAGCACTTCATGCAGATCGCCGCCAGGTCGCGCGGAACCTGGGGCCGGAGCCTTGAGGGCGTTGGAATCTCGGGCGGCGCGGCGGTCCCGCGCTCGAAGTGCTCGAAGTAGTCCGCGATCGATCGTGGCATCCGGCCGGTCAGGAGCTCGTACAGGATGGCCCCCAGCGCGTAGACGTCGGCCAGGAGCCCGTCCTGGCCGCTTCCTCCCTCGAGCTGCTCGGGGGCCATGTAACCGATCGTGCCGCGGACCAGCGAGAGACGCTCGGAGCCGGCGGTCTCGACCCCGAGCCGATCGACCCCCAGCCGGGTCGCGAGGCCGAAATCGGCGACCTTGGGAACGCCGTCGGGCGTGAGCAGGACGTTGGCCGGCTTGAGGTCGCAGTGCACGACGCCGCGCCGGTGCGCGTAGGTGATCGCCCGCGCCACGGTCTCGACCAGCGCCGCGGCCGATCGCGGATCGCCCGGTCCGCCGGCCGTCAACTGCGCCAGGCTCCCCCCTCGACGAACTCGAGCGACAGGAACGTCTGGCCGCCCACCTCGCAGATCTCGTAAATCTGGACGATGTTCGGATGCTGGAGCCGGGCGACCGATTCGGCCTCGATGCGGAACCGCGCCGGGTCGGGCTCCGACTGGAACTCGGGACGGATCATCTTCAGCGCCACGAGCCGCCCGAGATTCAGGTCGCGCGCCTTGTAGACGACCCCCATCCCCCCCTGGCCGATCTTCTCGATCAACTCGAAGTGGCCCAGCCGGTTGATCGACATCGGCTCGGCCGGGTCGGCTTCGCCGTTGCCGAACTCCGACGCGAGGCTCTCCTTCATCAGCGCGTGGATCTGGAGCAGCTCGCGCAGGTCGCCCTCCCAGCGGGGGAACCGGCGCAGAGCGCATCAAGGGTCACGGGCCGCCCGACCTCGTCGCGGACCATGTACTCGGCGTAGATCAGCTCGAGGGCGGAATCCGGGTCGTCGGCCAGCGCGGGCTCGGCCTGGAACCAGTCCTCCACACCGACCGGCTCCCCTGCGCGGATCTGCCGCTCGAGCTCGATGCGAGCCCGGCAGAGCCGCCCGTTCCGATCGATCTCCGGATCCATCGTCGACATGGATGAGGGTGCCCCGACCCCGCGCCACTCGCGGCGCCGCGGATTCATCGAGCCCGCTGGTTCAGCATATCCTAACCGAACCTTCGCGGCGATTGAATGCCACGGAATCGGAGTTCGACAAGAGCGTTCGCGTGTATCATGGCCCCATTCACCACTTCATGCAGCCGGAGGGCCCGGGGCACTCCACGCTTTTCCTGTTGCGAAATCATGATCCGACGCAATTAGTTCACCGGAGCGAGAAATTCCAAGTTCAAATCTCCAGGGACTCTCGACAATGCGGTCATCGCGACGCACGTCAGCGGCATGGTTCCCCGCGCTCGTGGTTATTGGCCTGGCGGTGGTTCCGAGCGGTTGCGGGGTCGGGGGCGGCAACGCCGAAACCAAGGCGAGTCCCGACGGACTGACCCCGCGCGAGGAACGAATTCGCAACCAGATGGCCGAGAACGAGGCGGCCCAGCGGAAGGCCGGGTCGAACGCTCCTCGTTGATCGATCCCCACGGCGCGGCATCGCGGGTCGGGCGCCCCCCAGGTCGTAGCCCTCTGCGGTCTCGTTCTCATTCAATTCAAGGGAGAATTTCATGTCGTATGTTTCATGGAAAGTCCGGCGTGGCTTCACACTCATCGAGCTGCTGGTTGTGATCGCCATCATCGCCGTGCTGATTGCGCTGCTCCTGCCCGCCGTCCAGGCGGCGCGAGGCCGCGCGGCGGAGTCAGTGCATCAACAACCTCAAGCAGATCGGCCTGGCGCTGCACAATTATCACGCGACCCATAACACATTCCCGATGGGTGTGTCGCTCAACAACGACACCATGACGAACACCACCCACGTCTTCAACGACTGGTCGGCGCAGGCGCTGATGCTCAACTTCCTCGAACAGAACGCGCTGTACAACGCCATCAACTTCAACTTCGCCGCCCGCAGCGGCAACGCATCCGGCCTGAGCGGGCCGATCAACTCGACCGTCTCCCGCGCCATGATCCGCACCTTCCTCTGCCCCTCCGACGGCAACGCCTCAGCCGCCATCGCCGGTGGAAACTCAAATAGTGCTTACGTTAATATGAATAGCTACTGTGGGTCGATCGGCACGACGACGAGCGTCAGCAACAAGGGGAGCACGGGGGCGTTCACGTTCTTCCTGGCCTACGGTCTGCGCGACATCAGCGACGGGGCGGTGAACACGATCGCGTTTTCCGAGGCGCTGGTGGGCGACTCGCGCCTGGCCCTGGTGCCGGGCAATGGCATCTCGGTCACCGGGGTCGGCTCGTCGGCCAACGAGGTGCTGGACGGCTACAGCGTGATGCCCGCGCTGCTCTCGGCCATGAGCACGTGCAACACCAAGTGGCAGGCGGGCAGCGCCACCACGATCGCCAACGATCGCGGCAACGTCTGGTCGTGCGGTCTGGAGGGCTGGACCCTGTTCAACACGATCGTGACGCCGAACTCGTCGCAGTATCCCTGGAATAGCTGCCGGTTCGATACCTGCTGCCAGTCGGCCGGCAACGCCCACCTGACCAAGGCCACGAGCAACCACCCCGGCGGGGTCAACACCTTGATGTGCGACGGCAGTAGCAAGTTCATCAAGAACTCGGTGGCGCAGAATATCTGGATGGCGCTCGGCACGCGGGCCAATAGCGAGGTCCTGAGCGCCGACGCCTATTGATCCGATCATTCCGGAACGGAACGTCCCGGCGGGGGGGTTGATTCGCCGGGGGCCGCGCCGTCATCATCTCGGGAGGCGTGAAGCGGCACCGCTCTCGAACCGACCCGTGGACCCGTTGTGAGGGAGACCGGTTTGCGATCATCCTGTCGTTCGACCGGGTCGGGTTGGGTCTGGCTGGTCCGCGGTTTTCTGACGACGGTCGCGGTGTCAGTGTCGGCCGCGCGGGGCGACGAGACCGCCTCGTCGGCCGTTGCCGGCCGCGTGCCCTGGACGACCTCGCACGTCGCGGGCACGCCCGACCCGCCGCCGGCTTACGCCGTCGAGCCCGCGTTTCCCGCCCTGGCGTTCAACCGACCCGTTTTCCTCGCCCAGGCGCCGGGCACGCGGTATCTCGTCGTTGCCGAGGTCGGCGGCAAGGTCGTGTCGTTCCCGGACCGGCGCGACGCCGATCATGTCGAGACCGCCATCGACCTCGCGGCGACCGGCCCCGGTTCGGGTCGCTGTTCGGCCTGGCGTTCCATCCGAGGTTCGCCGAGAACCGGCAGGTCTTTCTCTGCTACGCGCTACCCGGCGACCGGCCCGACGGTACCCGCGTCGCCCGGTTCAAGGCCAGCGCAGTCGATCCGCTGCGGATCGATCCGGCGAGCGAGGAGGTGGTCCTGACGTATCCCTCGGGGGGCCACAACGGCGGCTGCCTCGCGTTCGGTCCCGACGGCTTCCTTTACATCTCCACCGGCGACTCCGCCGCCCCCACACCCCCCGATCCGCTGGACACGGGCCAGGACATCAGCGACCTGCTCTCGTCGATCTTGCGGATCGACGTCGATCACCGCGAGGGGCCGGGCCTATCGTCCCCGCGGACAACCCCTTCGTCAAGCTCCCCGCGCGCGGCCGGAGGTCTGGGCCTTCGGCCTTCGCAACCCCTGGCGGATGAGCTTCGACCGGGTCCAACGGCGATCTCTGGGTCGGCGACGTGGGCTGGGAGCAGTGGGAGCTGATCTTCCGCGTCGAGCGCGGCGGCAATTACGGCTGGAGCATCCGGGAGGGCCGGCAGCCGGTCCGCCCCGAGGGCCGCGCGGGCCCACGCCGATCGTTGCCGCCGTCGGTCGACCATCCCCACTCCGAGGCCGCCTCGATCACCGGCGGCTACGTCTATCGCGGCCAGATGCTCAAGGATCTGGTCGGAACGTATGTCTATGGCGACTACCAGTCGGGCAAGGTCTGGGGCCTGCAGCACGACGGCCGCGCGGTCACCTGGCGCGGCCTGCTGGCCGACACGGGCTCTGGCATCGTCTCCTTCGGTGAGGACATGGCGGGCGAGCTCTACGTGCTCGAATACGACCGGACCAACCAGATCTATCGCCTGGTCCCGAACCCGAACCGTTCGGCGGCGAGTTCTCGGACGTTTCCCCGGACCCTGAGCCGCACCGGCCTCTTCGCCTCGACCAGGGACCAGACCCCCGCCCCCGGCGTCGTACCCTACGTGATCAACGCCGAGCCCTGGGCCGACGGCGCCCGCGCTGATCGGTTCGTCGCCATACCCGGCGACGGGCGGATCGTCGTCCCGCGTCCGGGGGGGCTGGAAGCTTCCCGAGGGCTCGGTGCTGGCCCGGACCGTGTCGCTCGACGTGGGAACGGACCAGGCGCCGGCGACCCGCCGGATCGAGACCCAGCTCCTCCATCGCGAGGAGGGGAGCTGGCGGCCTTATACGTATATCTGGAATACCGACCAGACCGACGCGGTCCTCGCCGACGCCGGGGGCGAGAACCGGACGATCGCCCTGCCCGGCGGAAAGCACCTGGCGTACCGGTTCGCCGCGCGCTCCGAATGCGGGATCTGCCACAACCCCTGGGTCGAGAACCTCAACACCGTCTTTGGCAACCAGTCGGCCTCGCCCCTGGCGTTCGACGCCGCGCAGCTCGACCGCGACGGGCCCGCGCTGCGCTGCGCCGGAGCCGACGGCTCATCCGGCGTCGAGAACCAGCTCCGACGGCTCGAGCGGCTCGGCTACTTCGACGACGCGCCGACGCCTTCACCTTCAGCTTCAGCTTCATCTCCACACTCGCCTCGCGAGCCTTACCGCCTGGTTGATCCGTACGACGAGAAGGCCAGCCTGAACCTGCGGGCACGGTCCTATCTCGAGGTCAACTGCGGCCATTGCCATCTGTACGGCGCGGGGGGCTCGGCCAACATCTTCCTGGGGGCCGGGCTGCCGATCGAGGCGACGCGACTGATCGAGGCCAGGCCGTTGCAAGGAGCCTTCGGTATCGACGACGCCCGGATCATCGCCCCGGGCGAGCCCGAGCGGTCGGTCCTGTACTACCGGGTCGCCCGGTCCGGGGCCGGTCGGATGCCCCGCCTGGGATCGCGGACGATCGACGACCGAGGGGTCCGGCTGATCGGCGATTGGATCGCCAGCCTTTCCGTCGATCGGGTCGATACCGAGGAAAATCTCCCCGCCCTCGCCCCTGTCCTGAACGCCGACGCGGTCCGTTCGCTCACCCGATCGACCCGGGGGGCGCTCGGGCTGGTCCGACGGATCGACCGGGGAGCCGTTCCGCCGACGTCGGTTCGGCAGGTCGTCGCGTGGGCCAGGGAAGACCCCAGGGCCGAGGTTCGCGATCTCTTCGAGCGGTTCATCCCCGCAACCGAACGGGTCGAGCGGCTGGGCGACGCGATCGACCCCGCGCTCATCCTCAACCTCGTGGGCGACCCCGCCCGCGGCCGCGACGGGTTCTTCGCCCCCGGCGCAACCCAGTGCCGTTCCTGCCACCGGATCGGCGGCGTTGGCGTCGCGCTCGGCCCCGACCTCGACGCGATTGGCACCAAATATGAGAAAGCGGAGCTGCTCCGCCAGACCATCGAGCCATCGCGATCAATCGATCCCAAATACATGCTGCTGGTTATCGCGACCACCGACGGCCAGGTCCGCCAGGGCCTTCTCATCGCCGAGACATCCACGAGCCTCACCCTGCGCGACGCCCAGAATCAGGCCATCACCATCCCCATCGCCGACATCGACCAGCGCACCACGCGTCCCACCTCGATGATGCCCGACGGCCTCCTCCGCAACCTGACCGCGCAGCAGGCCGCCGACCTGCTCGCGTTCCTTTCGTCGCTCAAGGAACAGGAGCCGAGCGGCGCCGAGCGACCGGATCGGCTCGCGATTGACCGGCGGTCTCAAAACAGTGACGTAGCTCGTTTTTCGCCCCGGCGCCGACGGCTGGGTGGTGCGACGCTTCAGTATCATAAACGTAGTCATCAACGCCGATGCCACGAGCTCCCCGTTCCCACCAGCTCGGTCGACGGGCAGGTTTCCGCTTTCTCATAACTCAAACGTATAAAGGAAACACGGTTTCTTTCATTTCCGCCCCAGGCTGCAACCTCATTCTCCATTCTCAGGCACCGTAAGTGGGGCCAGAAGATCGTCCCAGGTGGCGGCTTCCGCGATCCGATCGTACAGCCGATCAAGTTGCTCCCGGTTCGTGCTGGCCAGGAGGGTGGCGGTCACTTGTTCGCCGGGCGGGCCGAGGGTCCTGCGGCCGATCCGGAGTAAGCCTTCCGCCAGGCCCCGTGTCTCTCCCTTGGCTTCGCCCTCGGCTCGACCCTTGGCCATTCCCTCGGCGAGGATGTCTTGATACAGCCAGGAGTCCTCGATTCCTCGAATGCCCAGTACCATGGTCGTCACCTCCTCCATCATTTCCTCAACCTGCTCACGGGGATATCGTGCACACATCAGGAGCAAGGTCGAGGCCCACAGGATCTTCTTCAACTCCTCGGGTGCTTCCCGCTTCAGCCGCTCGGCCACCGAGGTCAGAACCGCGGGCAAGCTCGCCGCATCGACGTCCGAGACCGGCGCCAGGGGCAAAAGGGGCAGGCCGCCGGTGAGCAGCTTTTCGGGTGGTTCGCGCCAGACCCGCACCACATCATAACCAAACCAGAGGTTTCGGCCACGCCCGGGACAGACCCGCTCGAAGGTGCCCGTGAGTTCGGGTCCATCAGCGGCGGGGCGGATCAGGACCAGTACGCTCCAGACCGGCAGCTTATGACGACGTTCCAGAAGCGTATTATACCAGAGACACTGCGCGGGATAACCCAGATCTCGGGCCGAAAGGAATTCGGCATGCACGATCAAGGGCTCGGGGCCGTCGATCCGCAGCACCTTGTCGGTCTCGGCGGTGATGGTGGAGACGTTTGAGTCAATGACCTGCACCAGGTTGGGGTCGGGCACGGCGATGCCGAGGAATTCGAGCCAGGCAGCCGGTTCGAGCTCGAAGAGCTCTCGCATCGTCGCGTCAAACGGCTTGGCCATGCTCAGCGCCTTTCAGATTCTGCCGTGAACAAAGCATCCGATCGCCTGGAGGTTGATCAATCATTCTCCGGATGCCGGTTCGCCGAGCGTACGGCGATGCGTGCCGCGACACGCACTTTTTGATCGGTGGGGAGCTGGCGGAAGTAGGTGCGATTTCACGGCGCTGAGCCAGCGGATCTCGCGGCCCTCGTAGCCGATCATGACGCGGGTCAGGATCGGGCCGGGGCAGGCCAGGGCGCGGGCGATGCCGCAGGCGATGTCGGCGTTGTGGGGGATCTCGTTGTAGGCCAGGCCCACCCCCTGCGCGAACGCCGCGAAGTTGATCCGGGCGATCTCGGTGGCGGTCGTCCGGCGATAGACCGGCTCCTGGAGCATTTGCATGTAGTGATAAGTTCCGTCGTCGAAGACGAAGAACTTGACCGGCAGGCCCGCCCGGGCGGCGGTCGAGAGCTCCATGCCCCCCATCAGGAAGCAGCCGTCGCCGGTGATCGAGACAACCTGCCGGTCGGGTCGGACCCGCTGGGCGCCGATCGCGGCGGGAATCGCCCAGCCCATGCTCTGGTTGTTCGCCGGGGTGAAGTAGCGCCTCGGGCCGTCGACACGAGATCGCCTCCGATGCCCAGTGGGTTGACGCCGTCACGTCAACGAAGATCAGCTCTTCCGGCCCGAGCGGCGCAGCGGAGCTGGAGTAAGAAGATCATCGGGATCGACGCCGTGGGTGATCTCGACCTTGTTGTTCTCCCGCTGGTCGAGCTGCGCCGGCCGGCCTGGATGTCCTTGAGCAGTCTCGGACTCGGTCGGCCGCTGCGATCGCCGGGCGCGTCGGCGAGCAGGCGGTCGAGAAAGACAGCCGCGAGTCGGCGCAGAGCATCGACATCGGCATGGACATTCGTGCCCAGGTTGCCCGGGTTGGCGTCGACGTGGATCAGCGTGTCGTGCTTGGGGATCGCGTAGTTGGCGGTCGAGACCTCGCTGTAGCGGACGCCCGACGGCCAGCACGAGGTCGACGTTCTTGAACGCGCGCTCGGCGGCGCGGGTGCCCTGCGTGCCGTATCCCCAGCCGACGGCCAGCGGGTGCGTGTCGGGGATGCACCCCTTGCCGCTGACCGAGGTCGCCACCGGGGCCTGGAGGGTCTCGGCGACCGCCATCGAGAGCGGGGCCGGCGATCGAGGCAGCCCAGCCCGGCGTAGATCCCGACCCGCTTGCGTCGATCGGACAGCATGCAAAGCGCCTGCGCGGTAGGCGGCCTCGTCGAAGACCGAGCGGGTAGGGGGGAGGAACGGGGCAGTCGTAGTCCCAGACCTCGGTGTAGAAGTTGAACGGGATCACGACGGCGACCGGCCCCGGCTCGCCGACCACGGCCGCAGCGAAACGCCTGGTGGATCGCGCCGGGGATCTCGGCCTGGTGGTGGACCTCGAAGACCGCCTTGACGATCGGCCGGATCAGCGGGCGTATTGGGCAGCGAGTGGACCTGGCCGATCGGGGCGTTCGGCCCGCGGTCGACGTCGGTGATCAGGGCGACGATCGGCACGCTGTCGAGCAGGGCCTCGCCGATGCCGGTCATGGCGTTGGTGAGGCCGGGGCCGGGCACGACGCTGAAGACGCCGACCTCGCCGGTGGCCCGCGCGGCGGCGTCGGCCATGACGCTGGCCGACGATCTCGTGGGCCACCAGGAGGTACGGGACCGTCCGGGCCTTGAAGGCGTCCCAGAACTCGTTGCTCTGGGCCCCCGGGATGCCGAACACGCAGCGGACCCCCTCGCAGCAGAGCGCGGCCGCGGCGGCCTGGGCACCCGTCATCCGTCCTTGGACGCCCGGGTCGGCGTGACGTAGGCTGCCGAGCTCGACATGCGCGGCCGGCCGAGACCGGCGTCGCGGCCGACCCTGCCACGGCCGCCGCCGCCGCGGCCCCCAAGAGACCGAATGCGCCCAGCGCATCACGCCGGTTCAGGTTCGGGATCCACGATGGCCGACCCTCCTTTGTCCGCCGATCCGATCCGTCTCGTTCCGTCCTGTCCCGCGTGGCACGGCCCCGTCGCCTCCTGGACGGACTCGCGCCTGTCGTTACCTTCGTACCTATCGGTTCCCCCCTGCGCGGGCTCTTGAGGCGGGCGCGGTCCGGCCATGATCGCCGCGCCGGTCGTGCGGATTGCGCCAATCAGTCAGGCCGGCTCGCGGGTGAGCCGGCGGAGCCGTTCGAGCAAGGCGTCGTTCAGGCTCGCCGGATCGTTGCGGAGGTGCCGGATGCACTCGAGGAGGATGGGACCGCGGTAGTCGATGGCGTCGAGGGCCTCGAGCCAGGCGGGCCAGTCGAGGGTGCCGAGGCCGGGGGGCAGGTGGGTGTCCTGGCGGCCGTCGTTGTCGTGGACGTGGGTCGTCCGCAGCAACGTCCCGCGGCCCGGGTCTCGGCCGGGGCGGCGGCGGTGATGTGGGCGTGGCCGGTATCGAGCGCCAGGGCGAGCTCGGGGCGGTCGAGCTCGGCGACCAGGCCGAACAGGTCGGCCATCCGGCTGCCGGGATGGACGCCCGGGGGCATGTTCTCGACGCACAGACGACCAGCCGGTGTCCCGGGCGTGCTCGGCCAGTGCGATCAGGTCCGCGTCCCAGGGCAGCGCGGCGGGCGCCGGCGTCGTCGGGGTCGGAAAGGCCGCCGGGGTGAACCACCAGGCAACGTCCCCCCGCCGCGGCGAGCCAGTCGACGCAACGCTTCAGGTCGGCGACGCGACGCGCCAGGACCCGGTCGTCGGTCGACCCAGGTCGACCCGCGGCGCCCGGATCGTCTGCCCCCCCAGCATCCGTGGGCGCTGTGGACTCGACAGGCCTGCGTCGGCGACCTGCCGGCGGAGCACGCCGGGGTCGGGCAGGTCGCCCCAGGCCGGCAAGATCTCCACGAACCTGGCGCCGAGCCGTCGGGCCAGAGCCAGCTCGGCGGCGAGAGTCGACCGTGGCGAAGCCGTAGGCGACCATCGTCCCGAGCGGTCGAGACGCGGCGGCGGATCGGGAATTGCGTGGGCTATCGTCATGGGGGCGAAATCCTTGCGTCGTTTCGAGGATGTATCCTCTTGTCGGCGGCGGGGCGGGAAGTCATGATAAACGATCGTTCGGTCCCGGACCGCCCAAGGCGGGTCCGCGCCTGGGGCTGCGGCACCGGTGCGGTGAGGCGGCCCCGTGACAGGGCCCAGCAACGGAACGGACAGGACAGGACAGAACACGCACGCACCGTCGAGCCGACCCGAGCCGAGCCACGCCGCACCGTTTGCCTGGAGGCGAGAGGCGGGGGGTCGGCACGTTTTCGTTGGAATGAACGCGTTGTCGGGTCGGACCTCGGTGCGTTGCGTTGCGTCGATTCGCGTTTCGCGTTGAGCCGGGTCGGTTGGGTCAAATTTGTCGGTCTTGCGAAAGGATGTTCCGGAATGCCGCCTGTTGCCCTGGTCGATCCGGCGACAATCGACACCTCCCGTGTCCTGGTCGATCGGGAAGGGATCCGCCGGGGCAACTCGCAGCGGTTCGAGATGGAGCAGTTGACGGCGATCGTCGCGATCGACCCGGAGCAGCACCTGATCATCGGCTACAAGGACATCGCCCCCGACGAGTTCTGGGTCCGCGGCCACATGCCCGACTATCCGCTGATGCCCGGCGTGCTGGTCTGCGAGGCGGCCGCGCAGCTCTCGAGCTATTATTGTCATCACATCAAGCTCAACGAGGTCGATTTCATCGGCTTCGGCGGTCTGGAGGATGTCCGGTTTCGCGGCCAGGTGCGGCCCGGCGACCGGCTCGTGCTGGTCTCCAAGGCGATCCGGATCCATCGCCGTCAGACCATCTTCGAGACCCAGGGGTTCGTCGAGACCAACATGGTGTATCATGGCCGGATCATCGGCGTCCCCCTGACCAGCAGCCGCGAGGCCAAGATCGACGGCGACGACGTGAACCGTGCAACGTGATCGCCAGGAAGTACGAATCGAATTTCGTAGGGTCGGCACCTCCCGACAACCGCTCCAGCCAGTCATCCATGACCGAATCACACCCGCCGATCGACATCCTCCCGTTCGTCCTCGAATGTCCCGCCGATCGCAGCCGCGGCTCCCTTCGACTGGGCCGAGGTCTTCGGCAACGACCATCCCGTCGAGCTCGAGGTCGGCTCGGGCAAGGGGCTGTTCCTGGCGAACGCGGCCGACGGCCAATCCGGGGCACAACTTCCTCGGAATCGAGCTGGCGAAGAAGTACGCCCGACGCGCCGCCGAGCGGATCGCCAAGCACAACGCTGGTGAACGTTCGGCGTCGTCGCCGGCGACGCCCGGCTGTTCCTGGCCCGGCCTGTCCCGCCCACCAGCCTCCGGACGGTGCACGTCTATTTCCCCGACCCCTGGTGGAAGAAGCGGCACAAGAAGCGCCGGGTCTTCGCCGAGCCGCTCGTGGCCGACATCGAGCGCACTGCTCGAGCCGGGGGGCGAGCTCCGGGTCGCCACCGACGTGGCCGAGTACTTCGGCGTGATCCGCGACCTGGTCGCCGACTCATCCCCGGTTCCGGGAACAGCCGGCCCCCGAGCTGAAGGCCCCCGAACACGACCTCGACTACCTGACCAACTTCGAGCGCAAGTACAGGATCGAGGGACGGCCGATCCATCGGGTGGAATATCGCCTCCAGGGCGGCGGCGCTGCATCCGTTCACGACGCTCCCCGCGAACCCGGGTCGTTGCCCTGACCCGACGTGACCCGGCCGACAGGTCGGGCGATCCCACCGGTCGAAACTTTTCCAACTCGTTCTCAATCTCTGAGCGGACCCTACGAAATGTCGGCGTCTCGGCGGGTCTTCCCGTTCCGAGGCTACCACATTAGAATCCACACATGAGATTAAGTAGGGTCCTCTGAGCGGACCATGGACGTCCCGGCACCCGCTCGCCGCGAGGAAGGCCGACGAATTCAATACCACCGACTTGTAAAAGCAAGTCGTGTGCTCACCTCCACTCATTTTCGCTTGTGACATAATTTTTTCAGGAAATCCTGAATATCTTCTCCATGTCGCGCCGATAACCCAGAACGAAAGCCGGGGCCGCCTTCCCGCGCATTCTCAAATCCCCCAATGTTGAGGCCGCGATCATGAGCGACATCGAACGCGACTTACACGACCCCCTGAGTGACTCGCCCGACGGATCGGAACCGACAACCTCGACGCCGACGCCGACGAAGAAGCGCGGAGGTGGGCCAAAGACGCCCGAGGGAAAACGCGCGTCGCGCCGCAATGCCCTGAAGGACGGCACGCGCGCAGCGTCGTCCTGCCTGAAGACATGGAGGCCGCGCGGGCGAAACGCGAGGTCGGGTTCCGCGACCATTTCACGCCTCGCGACGATTACGAGGCGTGGCTGGTCGATCGGCTCGCGTTCACCTCGGTCCAGATCGACCGGTGCGCCGAGTACGGCATCGACGACATCCGACGCCAGATCCATCGGGCCGTGACGTGCTGGGACGTGGATCAACGCGACCAGGCCGAACACCTGGCCGCGCGAATCGCGAACGACCCGTCGCGGACCGCGCGGGGCCTGTTGCGGAGCAAGCACGGCGCCGAATGGCTGATGGAGGCGCTGGATCGGCCTGGGCGAGGCGCTGCGGATCGATGGCTGCTGGGACGAGCGTCAGCGGACCCTGGCGTACGACCTGCTCGGGGTGGCGCGGGAACTCCGCGTGGGCGATTACATGGTCCCGGCAGCCACCAACGCGGCGGCGCTCGAAACCCTGGTCCGCAGCCAGATCGATCGCCTCCGCGACGACAAGGAAGCCGCCCTCGACGCGATCGACTCGCACGAGCAGGAGCTGGCGTCGCTGGGCATGCCCCTGACCGAGGACGCCATCACCCGTCGGCTGCGCAAGACCGAGACGGCGTTGAATCGCGTGTGGCGAACGACCCTCGAGGAGCTGGATAAGGCACGCGCCGAGGCCCCGCGAACCGAATCAAACAACGTCGCCACCCGGTTCCCGGTCTTCGACGCCGATCCGCCGCGCCGCTCGACCGTCAGCGACGCCGCGCTGGAGTACATGGCCCGCCGGGCCGAGGATAACGCCGCGGCGATCTCGTCCGATATCATGGCCCGGGCGCGCTGGGCCCGAGCCGAGGCCGAGGTGGAAGCCGAACTCGAAGACGTGGCCGCAACCCTGGCCGAGCTCGAAGCCGAATTCGCGGCCCAGGAGTCAATGGCGACTCCGGTCATTGAGCCGACGCCAACGCCGATACCAACACCGCCGACCTCCATCCCGACGCCGGCTCCGATTCCGACGCCTGCCTCGCCCTCACCGCGGACGCACCACGCGTCGCAGCCTAAAGGCAACCGCCGCCAGCGTAGGGCCATCGAGTCCCAGGCGCAGGCGCGAGGCCCGGAAGAACAAGACCAAGCCGTCGGGCCGCTGAGCCCGGCGTAGCGGATCGCGACCCAACGGCCGACGTCGCCCCTCCGGGCGGCCGTCGCGGTTCGCGTTGCGCCTGCGCGCGGATTTGTGGTACGGAAGCGGCGTTCGACCCGATATTAAAGGAAGAGACGACGCATTTCGCCCACGTCATCACCTGGCAATCCGGTTGTTGGATGTCGCTTCACGACGATCGCGCCGATTGCGCCGGTCGTGCCGGCCAGGCCGGAGCACGCCGGGATGGTCCGACTCGCTCGGGCCCAAACGAACTCGCGCTCGGGCCCAAACGAACTCGCGCTCGGGCCCAAACGAACTCGCGGCGCAGGCGCGATCGATTGATGGGATTTTGAGGGCGTTATGAAAGGGTGGTGTCCCCGTTCCATGGCACAAGAATCGATACAGGCTTCTCCCCCTTTTCCAAGGGGCGGTTGGGGGGCAGGCCAGGCGACCAGGCCGACCCCCCCTTTTAATGGGAGGGAGAAAGTATATATCTTTTCCTGAAATGGCTCTGGGACACCACCAATTCGTCCCCCCTTACGAAGGGGGGATACAGGGGGGTTCTTCAGCGCCGCGATCCTTTGCGACCCGGCCTGGCATTCAGCCCCCCAACCCCTTCGCAAGGGGGGGCGAATCGACAACCTTCGGTTTCACAACGATTTATGGCCAATTCGCGGTATCGAACGTAATCCTGTGTTTCTGGCTCGTTCGCGGATCGTTTTCCCTGGTGGCGTGATCAGAAACTATCGGAGCTGATGATCTCGCCGCCCGCCTTGGTGGCGAGGGCCCACCAGGTCGTCTGGCTGACCGAGTTCTTGATGAAGTGGACCGAGCCGTCGAGGAACCCGACGTTCACGCCCCCCGGGTGATAGGAGCTGGCGCTGAGCAACCCGGCGATTCCGGTCGTGGGGGGGTTCACGTTACGGTTCGAGAAGACGCACGACTTCTTGTTCGGGGTCTGGGTGTGCGTATAACCACCCCCCGAGCCGACCTCATGGAAGGCCCAGGTGTAGCCCGGGGTCTGGTAAACCGAGAGCTTCGTGGACGCCTGACAGTGGGCGCTGAGCATGGCCAGGGTGGTGTACAGACTGCCGGTAACGGTCGGCGAGATCGGCGCCGTCCAGGAAAACGAATCGGAGCTGACGTAGATCGCCGCGGGAATCGGCTGGGACTGACCCGAGTTCTTGAGGTACTCGCTCCACATGGCGGTATTGGTCGTTCCGTCGGTGATCATCGCCAGGGTGACCGGGGGGCCGAAGTAATCGCCCATCACGTAGGCGGGGCCTTCCAGGATGTTGCCGTTGCAGGTCACGCAGTTGCCCACGTTGTTCGCATAGTTGGTATCGCCGTAGTCGTGGCCGGTGTAATTGATCATGCCGCGGTTCACGCGAACGCCGTCCGAGGGGCAAAGAAAGACGTTGAGGGCCGTCGAGGTCGAGGTGCCGTTCTGAATCGCGCTGTAGGAGATGGCCTGATTGAAGGCGTTGAAGATGTTCTGCTGTTCGAGAGTGGGGAGGATGCGCACCTTCATCGAGAAGTCGTTCATCTTGACCCCCGCCGCGAACCCGGTGGCCTCGGTGGGGGGAAGCGACCCGTTGATGCTTTCATAATTCATGACAGCCAGGCCGAGCTGCTTCATGTTATTGACGCATTGCGATCGTCGCGCCGCCTCGCGGGCGGCCTGGACCGCGGGCAGGAGCAGGGCGATCAACACGGCGATGATCGCGATGACGACCAGGAGCTCGATCAACGTGAAACCACGGCGTTTACTTCGCGGCATGACGGATACTCCTCAAGAAAACATTACCAGGAACGAGATGTGGTGCTTGCCCGTTCGATCGGGCGGGACACGCGATGGAATTGAGATGAACCGTTGCTCCGAGTCGCTCGGTGAACTCACCCGTCCGGCACGCACCGACGGTTCGATCTCCCGGATCATTCCGAGATCGATCAATCACCGAGTGCCTGGAAAGGGAAATCTTTTTGAAGAGTATTCGTCGACCTGACCGCTGTCAGCCCACGGAAGGGGGCATTCGCAATAACACTTTCGTGGGACGTGCCGGGCATCGCGGATCGTGACCAACTTCCGCCCTGACCCGGGCTCACGGACCATCAGATTTCTAGGCAATCAACTCCTGAATGGGACGGCCGCCATCGGTGATCGGCACGGGTCGGGAGCCGCTCGAAAGGACACGGGTCGGGTCGATGCCAAGCGCGGCGTGGATGGTCGCGTGGACGTCGGGGATCGAGACGGGGTTCTCGACGATCTTGTGGCACAGGTCGTCGGTGACGCCATAAGCCCCCCGGTGTCTCAGGCCGCCGCCGGCGAGGACCAGGGAGAAGGCGTTCCCCTGGTGGCCCCGTCCGCCACCGGCGTCGAACGACGCGGGACGGCCGAACTCGGTGCCGATCACGATCAGCGTCCGGTCGAGCAGCCGGCGCCGTTCCAGGTCGCCGATCAGGGTCGAGAGTGCCGAATCAAGCTCCTGGATGAGGAGATGTTGCTTGACCTGGCCCGCGTTGTGTGTGTCCCAGCCCGTGCCGTTGATGAATCCGAGGTTGTGCGATACCTCGATGAACCGCACGCCGGCCTCGATCAGACGTCGGCTGAGCAGACAGCGCTGGCCGAACTCGCCCCCGTAACGCGCGCGGAGGTCGGCGGGCTCATCGTCGAGCTGGAAGACCCGCATGAACTTCGGACCGGCCAGCCGCAGGCTCTCGGCGATGGTCTGACCGTAGGTGGCCACGGGTGAGGCCGCGAGGACCCCCCGGCCCAGCGCGTCGGACAAACGCTCGCGCGCGGCCTGCCGTTCGCCGCTGACATCCTCCGGAAGCGCGAAGCCCGCGGGACCGGCGTTCGTGTCGGTCAGGTAGACGTAGCCCGCTTTCGGGCCCAGGAACCCCGGCCCACGGCTGACATTGGGATAACCGATCAGTATATAGCTCGGTACGCCGTCGCACACCGGTCCGCGCTCGTGGGCCACGATCGACCCGATCGACGGATAGATCAACGTGCCGGTCGTCGGCCGTCCGGTGTGGACGCGGTGGGTCGCCGCGGCGTGCTCGTCAATCACCTCATGGTGCACGGTCCGGATCGCGGTGATCCGGTCCATCAGGTCCGCCGTCCGTCGGAGATGGAGGCTGACCTTCACGTCCTTCACCGCCGTCGGAATGGACTCGTAGGCCGAGCCCGGAGTTCGCGCCCTGGGATCGCCGACCCGCTTGGGATCGAACGTGTCCACCTGCGACATACCGCCACCGAGCCAAACGAAGATGCAGTGCTCGGCCTTGCCCAGGACCGGAGCCGACGACACGGTCCCGGGCGTGGCCGAGGCGATCGACGCGGCCGACAGCCCGCAGGCCGTGGCGGCCAGGAACTCGCGGCGGTTCCACTGCGGCGACGATTGTCTCATGAGTGTCGATCCCAATCTTGACGGGGACTTCGGGAAGTAAGGCCGCTATCAACTCAGGGAATGAACATGAACTCGGGCTCATTCAGCATGGCCCACAGCACATCTTCCAGCCGGCGGCGCCAGGTGGACGTGAGCCGGTCGGTGGGGGGATCTCCCCGCCGCGCCTCGGCCTCGTTGCGGAGCTTGATGGTATTGGCCTCCTCGGTCAGGTGGTTCGACCACGAGACATAGCGGGGCGGCCGGTGCTCCGCGGTTCTGGTGACGTTGCCGGCGGCGGTGGCGGCCGTGCGATCGACGTAACCCTCCTGGAGATATCCCACGATCGCGCCTCGTTCTTCCGGGCCGGGCCAGCGGGTGAGGATGCGCAGGAACAGGCGGTCCACCAGGGTCTCCAGGGGCTGGTCGTCGAGCGCGAGCCGGGTGATCCCGTGGTCGTCGGAGAGCCGGGTCAGCCAGACGCCCATGGTGCCGTTGGCCAGGATGGCCGGCTGGAGCAGGTTGGGCGAGGCGTCGCGCTCGGTGACGGCGTTCTGCCGCGACGAGCGCCAGCCGAACGCCTCGAGGACGTCGATGACGGCCTGCACGCGCGGCAGCGACAGGCTGGGTCGGTCCCGCTCGTTCGACGTCGACGCGAACTGCCAGGCGCGGTGAGGCTTGCCCAGGCTGATCGAGTTCTTGAGATCGCGGCGGCCGTCCACGTCGAGGTTGATCTCCTCGGTCTCCAGCGCCTTGCCCGCGGCCTGGAAGAGCGAGTCGACGAGCTGCTCGGCGCTCATCCGACGCCGGGCGCGGGCCGCGAACAGCGGGTCCGGCTCGGTCAGGTCGCGGGCCGACGCACGCTGATAGGCGTGTGTCCGCACGATCAGACGAACCAGTTGCTTCAGGTCATAACCGCCCCGGACCAGCTCGCGCCCCAGGTAACGGAGTAGCTCGGGATTGGAGGGCGTGCCCTTCTCCCAGTCGTCCGGCGGGTCCATCAGGCCACGCCCCATCAGGCGTGCCCAGACCCGATTGGCGATGACCTGGGCGAACCGATCGTTCTCGGGCGCCGTGATCAGTGCGGCCAGTTGATCGCGGCTCGTGCCGGCGTCGTCCCCGTGCGTTGGGAGCTCGGTCGAGGCCAGTTCAGGAAACGGCCACCCCGGCGCGACCGTCGTTCCCGGTTCGAGGGTGACCTTGATCAGTGACGGCCGCCCCTGGCCATGAAGCTTGTCGCGGGGAACACTGCTCGTTTTGGGGACCTTGATCGGCTGACCGCCGAGCATGGCGGCTAGCTGGAACAGGTTCTCCTGGGTGGACCGGTGCGCGGGAGCGTCGTGGCATCGGGCGCATTTCATCTGGACGCCCAGGAAGGCGCTGGCGACGATCACCGCCTTCTCGGCCATCGGGACATCGTTCTGGGCCGCCATGGCGAATCCGGCGGGACCGCCCTGATGCAGACTGCCGCGCATCCGCACCAACTCGGTGACGAAGAGATCGACCGGCTTGTTGTCCAGCAGCGACTCGTAGATCCACCAACGGAACGGGCCCGTATTGTTCAGGGTCGGGTTGAGGATGTTGGGGTTCTCGGCGAGCACGTCCTGCCAGTAGCCCACCCACTGATCGGCCCAGCGCGGGTCGGCCAGCAGTCGATCGATGGCCTTGTCCCTGCGCTCCGGGCTGGGATCGGCCAGGAATTCGCGGACCTCGGATTCGGTGGGAATCACCCCCACCGTGTCGAGCGTGATCCGACGCAGGAAGCTCAGGTCATCGGTCAGGGGAGTGACCGGATGGGTCCGGGACGACGTCCAGGAGGCACCTTCCTCGATCCAGTGTTTCAGGAGCTCGAGCTCCGGCTCCGACAGGCGATCGCCCTTGGGAGGCATCCGGTCCAGCTCGTCCGTGCTGGTCGCCCGGAGGACGAGCTCGCTCTCATCCGGCTGGCCGGGGACGATCGACGGTTCGCCGGACGCCCCGCCGGCCAGAGCCCCCGCGCGGGTATCGAGCCGGAGCTTGCCGCGCACCTTCTGGCCCTGGTGACAGGAGAAGCACTTCGCCGCGAGAACGGGCCGGACCTGGCGCTCGAAATCGATCGTTCCCTTCGACTCGGCTCGATCGGCCGTCGCGTGCAGGGCGCTGGCGATGAAGTGGTCGATCGGGTTCCGCGCCGAGAAGCCCTCGGGGAGCTCGGGGACGACCGACTCGGACGTCGACGACAGCCAGCGGAGCGCCCGCTCGCGGATCGCTTCGCGACGGTCGGCATCGCGTCGGATCGCTTCGGCGCGGCGCTGAGCCTCGATCGCGCGGAGCCGGACTTCCTCGGTCTCCACGTAGGCCCGCCAACCGTCATCCGTGTACGGGTAGGGATAGGGGTTCGTCTCGGTCTGCCGGGGTCCGAGCAACTGGAACGAATTCGAGCCCTCCAGGGAGATCGCGACGACGGTCTCACCCAGGTCGGGCCGCAAGAATGACTTGCTCTTGTTCCCACCGACGATCGATTCGAGGACGACCAGGTGCGCCCCTCCGGGGCTGGTAAAGCTCGTCCACGACTCACGGTTACCGGGCGGGGCGAACCGGAAATCGTCGCCAAGATCCAGATATTTCTGAGTGATCTTGTCGTGGCCGCTGCTGATCGGGGGCGGAAATGGGGTGTGGAGCAGGAGCGCACCGTCGATGAACAGCCGCGACGCTCCACGTCCCCGGAGCAGGAGCCGATGCCGGCCCGCCGGCAGGTTGATCCGGGCCGAGGCCCGGAGCAGGTACGGATTGGCCCGATCGGCACGGACGCCCGTGTCGACATACGACTGGGGAGCCCGGTAAAAGCCAAAGGCGTCCGCCGTGTACTGTTCGCTTGCCTGGGGCGAGCTGACGGGCCACGCTTCCTTCGCGGGTAGACCGGCCTCGCACAGCTCCACCAGGACTCGACCCTCGGGCAGACCTTGAGGGTCGATCGAAGGCGGCACCACCGGGCCCGGTTCCTCCGCGGTCCTCGCGATCGCGTTGATCCCGAGTACGAGCATGAACCCGGCTACCAGACTGCGGACCCGAGCGCGTGGCGACATGACGAACAGGACCCCGAGTTCCTTGCAGATCTGCGTCCTTGACTGATCTCAAAGGATAGGGGTCGGCAACGACGAGGTCGATTCCTCTTCGGAGGGATCTTGTGCTAACACTTTGGTGTTAAGGACGGTCGGCGGCGTTGCTCGATCAATCGAGGTAGATCAAGCCGCGCCGGATGGCCTCGGCGACGGCCTGGGCGCGGTCGTCGACTCGGAGCTTCTGGAGCATGTTGCTGACGTGGCGCTTGACGGTGTCCTCGGCGATGAAGAGCGCGGCCCCGATCTCCTTGTTGCTCCGGCCTTTGCGGATCAACTGGAGGATCTCCCGCTCGCGCGGGCTGAGGTCGGGCTGACGGAGCCGCTCGGCCAGACACTCCGCCAGGGGAGACGGCACGTAGCTGCCGCCGGCGGCCACGGTGCGGATCGCGGCCAGAAGCTCCGCGCACGGCGCGGTCTTGAGCAAGTATCCCTTGGCACCGGCGCAGGGCTCGATAGACCTCGTCGTCCCGCGCAAAGGTCGAGAAGATGAGCACCTTCGCGGCGGGGAACCGCTGAATGAGCTGCTCGGTGGCGTCGATCCCGTTCATGCCCGAGAGCATCAGGTCCATGAGCACCACCGAGGGGACGTGGTGAAGGTAGGTCTCGAGGACCTGCTCGCCGCTCTCGGCCTCGGCAACGATCTGGAGATCGCTCTCCAGGCCGAGCGACGCGACCAGGCCGCTACGGACCACGAAATGATCATCCACCACCAGGATGGTGATCGGTTCCTGGGACATCGACATCGCGGGCTCCCCTCCGTTCCGCACGTGGTCGCCGCATCTTGACCTCGACGGTCGTGCCGCGCTCGGGAGCGCTGGCCAGCTCGAGCCGGGCGACGATCTTGCGCGCTCGCTCGCGCATCCCGATCAGGCCGAAGTGGCCCGGCCGCTCCGCGGACCAGCCGTCGCTATCGAAGCCTCGGCCGTCGTCGCGAATCCGCAAGGCGAGCTGCTCGGGCTCGTACGACAGCTCGATATCGATGGTGCGCGGCCGGGCGTGCTTCAGCGCGTTGGTCAGCGCTTCCTGCGCGATCCGCAGCAGATTATGCTCGAGCGGCCCGGAGAGCGGCCAGGGGGTTCCCTGGACCTCGACCCGGAATTCCACGGTCGCGGCCTGCGCCATCTCGTCGGCCAGGTAGGCCAGCGACTGACCCAGGTCGCGCGGGCTGTCGACCGGCTCGCGCAGGTCCCAGACCAGGTCGCGGACGCTGGCCTGGATCCGCGTCACCAGGTGCCGGGTCGTCTCCAGGAGAGCCCAGGACCGTGAGTGCGTGTCGGCGACCGCGGCGGCGGCATCCAGCCGCAGCGCGAGCCCGACCAGCTCCTGCTCGAGCGTGTCGTGGACCTCGCGCGCGATCCGCTGCCGTTCCTCGAGCATGACCTCGCGGGTCATCTGGGCCCGGATGATCGCGGTCTGTTCCCGGACCCGACGCCTGAGCAGGAAGATCCAGACCAGGGCGGCCGTGGTCGGCACGATCAGCATCCCCAGCGCCGTCGAGATCCGCCGCGAGGTCCACCACGATGGTGGGCTCAACACGCGGATCGAATCGGGAGAGTCGGCCCAGATCTCGCACGACTCCGGCCGGAAATTATAATCCCGGTTGGTCGAGCCGGCCGCACCCACGATCCGACAGATCCCGCTCACCGCGAGCAGGCTCCCCTCCGCCCAGGGAACGGGCGGTTTCCGCTTTGTCCGTACCCGGAACGTCGTGTTGCCCGCCTGGATCGTGAGCATCAGGCTCTCCGGGTTGCTGTAGCTCGCGACCATGAGCCCTTCCAGCGCCACCAGGTCGGCGTCGTGAGCCCCCGTGAGCACCTCGGCGATCGTCAGGTGACGCGGCGTGGGAGGCGGCTCCCTGCCAATCCGCCGCAAGGCGGTATCGGAGAGAAACGCGCGATACGTGCCCATCCGCGGGAAACCGAGCACCTCGACCACGTCGCCCGGGCGAAACACCTCGGTGGATCTCGACTCGACCATGATCGCCCGATCACCTTCGCGGAGGAAGATCGGTTCGCCGGGTTGAGCGCCGTGACGATTCCGCGCACCTTGACCCGGCGGCCGGTCGTCCCCTCGGGAGTGAACCGAAGCAGGCCATCGACCGAGACCACGTCCAGACGCGACGGGTCGGGAGGAGGGTCGATCACCTTGATCTTGCGAAAGCTGCGCACCTTGAGATACGGCGAGACCAACTGGCGACGATTGTTGATGACCCCCGCGGCCAGTCCCTCGACCCGGATCTCGGCATCGACCAGGTTGACATCTTCCGGTGGGACCTCATCAACCCGAAGCTCCAGCATTCGCGATCCGACCGCCATGTGCACGATGCAAGAGTTTTCTCCGGTGGCCACTGCCGATCGGCCGATCCCCACCACCTCGACCAACTGGTAATGGAAAACGCCGGAGGCCAGGTCGTCGAAAGTCACCTGCTGCGATTCGGGCGGCTCGCCGGGTCCGAGCGACTCGATCCGTGTGGCCCGGATGCCGGGAATGTACAGGCCCGGCATGGTCTTGCCCTCGATCCGCACGCGATATCCCCACCGCCAGTTCGGATCGCGCGGGAGGTCGTGAACGTGGGTCCCGGCCGTCGCGTCCTGAACAAAGACGGTGTTGCCGGCATCAATGTACGTGATCACCGCCTCGAGGCAGACCGGGAGACCGAGCGCTGCCCTGTCCGGAGCGAGCAGGCGGATGTCGCGGGCATACGTCAGCACCGTCGGTGGGCTCGCGGCCGGTACGAGGAGTGCGGTCGTCAGTATCCACCACATGACGGTGATCTCAAAAAAATGCCGTGAACTCCGGAGCGACGGTTGAGTTCATCACCGCTCATTTCCCGACCGAGACGGGCAGGAACTGCACCGCGTCGGCGATGACATGGCCGGTGGTTCCGGCGTTCTGGATCTCGACGCTCGCCGGGCCGTCGAACGTGAAGGTGCCGATGGGGGTGAAGGCGCCGTCCTTCGCCTGGGGCTTTCGCTGTTCGTTCAGCTCGACACGGGCCGTACCGGTGGCATGGTGAACGAACAGCGGCACGCTCGCCGATCGGTTATCGCTGGCGGTGTAGGCGACGCGGACCTCGTAGTTGCCGGGCTTCAGGGTCGCGCGGAAGATGGCGATGCCCTTGCCCTTGCCGGCGTTGCCGTCGTGTCGGTAGCCCGCGCCGACGTGGGGGCCGATCACAGAGGAAACGCTCCAGGTCCCGTGAAACTCGGCGTCGTCGTCGTCGACCACGATTCCCGGTAGCGACCGGACCGCGATCGATGCCCGGCCCGAGCCCGGCCGACGGGGCAGGTCGAGCACCTGCTTGTCGTCGATCAGGCGTTTCCGCAGCTTCGAATACTCGACCGACTGCACATCGATCTGTTCGTCGATCGCCAGCGCCGCCGCGGTGGCGGCCGACTGGCCGAGGATCAGGAAAACGGGCTCCATGCGGATCGAGCCATAGGCGACGTGCGAGGCCGCCAGGCAGACGGGCACGAGTAGGTTGGTACACTCGCCGCGGCGAGGAACAATCGCGCGGTAGCTGATCGGATAGGCGCCGCCGGGGCTGACCTGGAAGTCGCCCTCGTTGCGGGCATGGCCCTGGGCGTCGACGTAGCGCTGGACGTTGTGCGAGTCCATGTTGTACGAGCCCATGCCGATCGATTCGGGAGTGAGATCGATCCCGCGGACGTGCCGTTCGGTCATCACGAAGTCGGAGACCATCCGACGGGCCTCGCGGACGTAAATCTGATGCGGCCAGTGGCCGTTGTCCACGAATTCATCCTTGGGCAGGCCCCATCGGCTCATCTCCTGGCGAACGGGTTCGGGGACGCCGGGGTCGTTGGCCAGGTAATACATCAGCCCTTTCTGATACTGTTCGTGCTCCCGGATGATCTCGGCCCGGCGCTCGTACGAGGCTTCGGGATAGTCGTAGTTCCTGCCAATGTTGTCGGTCGAGAAGGCGCCGTTGTTGTTGGTGTCGGTCTTGCGGTTGGGAATCGGATCGAACTTACGGAAGACCTGGTTCCAGCCGGAGCGGAGATACCGGCCGAGCAGTTCGTACTGATTCGGGTCGTAGCCTTCGGGTTTCTCCAGCGCGATCCGGTTCTCGGGAGCATCGGTCAGGCACATGCGGAAGCAATAGGCCTGCATCCGCTTGTCGCCCTCGCCGTCCTTGCCGGGCGACCCGGCGTGGATGCGCGGGAGAAGGCCGCTGGAGGAGTTGCCGGGAACGACGTACGGGTCGACCGGCCGGTCGAACTGGTGGCTCACCGCGCGCCGGGTCTGGACGCCGCTCAGGGTCTCGTTGTACCGCGAGTTGGGCTCTCGGCCCACGAAGTACGACACCCCGGCAGCGGCCATCAGGTCGCCCTCGTAGGTGGCGTCGATGAAGACACGGCCGCGATAGGTCTTGCCGTCCAGAGTCCGGATCGCGACGATGTTCGTTCCGTCCCGCGTGACGCCTCCGGGCCCTCGGTCGAGCCGGGCATCGCGGACGACGGGAACCTTCTGCTCGGCCACTAGCTCGTCGCAGACGCGCTCGGCGACATGGGGCTCGAACGCCCAGATGGTGTCGTCGCCGCGCCGGTAGAGCTTGTAGGCCTCGGGTTTCTGCTGTTTCCAGGCGTCGGGTCGGTCGTAATGGTCCTTGATCCGTTGGTAGAACTCGCGTCCGAGGCCGCCGACGGCTTGCTTGATCCCGCTGTCGGTCCAGCCCAGGCCGCCACTGGAGAGGCCGCCCAGGTGTTTTTCCGGCGCGACGAGCACGACCGACCGTCCCATCCGGGCCGCCTGTACCGCCGCGCTAACGCCCGCCGACGTGTCACCGTAAACAACCACGTCGTAAACCCCGGTCCCGGGTGCCGGCAGGGCGCAGAGGCTCAGACAGACAAACAGACTGTGCATCGGTTCGATCTCACGGCTGGGGGATCAGGTTTCCGGGATCGACGATCCCGAATCGGCGATCATTCGTTAAACTGTTGCGGATTATCCCCTTGGGGGAGCCGTGGGTTCAAGAGCATAGACCGAACAAGCGAAAGTTACAAGGAACTGTGATGCCCGGATTTGAACCCCAGACCGAACCACGCTCCACCTTGGCCCCGCTGGGGCGCTGGCTGAACCAACTGGCGACGCGGTGGGCGACGCCGGGGGCGGGGCGGGTGGCGTTTTGCAGTCCGGTAGTCGGGCTGGTGGCGGGACTGGGGGCGGTGGCGTTCTCGGTGGTGCTGGAGCTGATGATCCGGCATGTCCTGGGCGATCTGCTCCACCTGCACATGCCCCCGACCGGCGAGGGGGCGCCGCACGCCGTGGGGTTTCCCTGGCCGTGGTGGCTGACCTTGCTCCTGCCCACGCTGGGAGGGCTGGTCTCGGGACTCGTGGTATTCTCGCTCGCGCCCGAGGCCGAGGGGCACGGCACTGATGCGATGATCCGAGCGTTTCATCGCGGCGGAGGAATGATCCGGGGCCGGATTCCTTTAATCAAGGGATTCGCGTCGATTGTAACGATCGGCAGTGGCGGCTCGGCGGGGCAGGAGGGGCCGATCGCACAGATCGGCGCGGGGTTCGGCTCGCTGCTGGGCCGACTGCTTCGACTGACGCCGAGCGAGTGCCGCTTGCTCGTCTTGGCCGGAGCGGCGGGGGGTATCGGCGCCATCTTCCGGGCACCGCTAGGGGGCGCCCTCTTCGCTGGCGAGGTTCTTTATGCAACCGCCGCCATGGAGGCCACGGCTCTCTTGCCCTGCCTGGCCAGCGCGATCGTGGCGTACTCGACCTTCGCGCTGTTCATCACCCCGCGACCCATCTTTATCGTCCCCGAGATGGCCTTCCACGGTCTTCGCGACCTGCCGTTCTTCGCGTTCCTGGCCGTAGTTTGTGCGATCGTCGGGGGATATTATGTTCGTGTCTTCTACGGGCTGCGCGATTATGTCTTTCACCCGATGCCCCTGCCGCGGCATGTCAAGCCTGCGGTGGGGGGGCTATTGCTCGGACTCCTGGCGCTGGCGTTTCCCGAACTGATGGCCGGCGGGTACGGGTGGGTTCAGTGGGGGTCGATCGGTCTGCCGAAGTCGCTGGCCCTGTCGGGCGATCCGGTCTTCGTCCCGCACCTGGGGATGGGCACGCTTTTGCTCCTGGCGGTGCTCAAGCCCGTGGCTACCGCCCTGACGATCAGTTCGGGGGGAAGCGGTGGCGTATTCGGCCCTTCGGTGTTTATCGGCGGCATGCTCGGCGGCGCGGTCGGGCAGTTCCTCCGCGTCTGGTTCCCCTGGGCGGGCATCGACCCCGCGGCCTTCGCCTTGGTCGGGATGGGCGGCTTCTTCGCCGGGGTGTCGAAGACACCGCTGACCTCGATCGTCATGGTCTGCGAGATGGCCGGCTCCTATAGTCTGCTCGTCCCTTTGATGCTGGTCTGTAGCCTGAACTTCGCGCTCTCGCGACATTGGACGCTCTATGAGGAGCAGGTCGCCAGTCCGCTGGACAGCCCCGCGCACCGGGGCGACTTCGTCATCGACGTGCTCGAGCGGCTCAAAGTGTCCGACGTGCCCGTCCGGTCGGCGGCGACTCTCGAAGTGTTCGCTGAATCGACACCGTTTGATGTTGTCCTGAGACAGGTGGCCAACTCGAGCGAGACCTTGTTTCCGGTCGTGGACACGAAGGGTCGGTTGACCGGCATCTTCACTCTCCGCGACGTGCGGATCGCGCTCTGGGGTCGGACCTGGGCCCGCTCGTGCTGGCGACCGACCTGGCCACCCGGCCGGTTCTGTCCGTCACTCCTCAGGACGACCTGCATACCGCCCTGCGCCGGCTGACCGCGCTGAATATCGACGAGATTCCCGTGGTCGCCCCCGATGACTTGACCCGTCTGGTCGGTCTGCTCCATCGCCGCGAACTGGTCGCGGCCTACACGGCGCAGATCAACGCGCTACGGTCGCCGACGGTCGTGAGTGACGATGGCCATTCCGATGACGTCGGCGTCGAGTCCGGGGAGGCCAGTCCGTTGGAATCGTCAAAACCCGTCGTGTAGCGACCTGGCGTCAGGACCGTTGGGGTGGCCCACGGTTTGCGCACAACCTCAGTCCGACGAATCGGTGTCTCCACCCGATCGGCCGCGCATCATGTCGAGGAGTGTCCGCAGACAACTCTGACGCTCTCGCTGGAGCGATTCCATGCGCTGGTGAAGCAAAATGTGAATATTCTTGTCAGATGAGCAATCGGTGGGTTCCGCGGACAGGCGTGCTTCGGGTTTTCCGGCGGGATGGGGTCCGGAGGGAAGTGGGCGGGAGGTGGGAGACGGGGCGGGATCGCGGTTCGCGAGCGCGGCCTGAACGGCCTGGAGGTCCGCGCTGATCTGCTGGAGCCGGGCGCATTCCTCGCGCGCCAGGGCCATCTGATCGCGGCACAGCGAGCCGAACGACTGGAGGACGGTCATCATGACCTGCTGGAACTGATGGCACATATGTTGATGCATAAGGCCGATCTGGTTTGTAACCTGGGTCAACGACGGGTCGACGAACTCGACCTTTGCGGCGGGATTGCCGACGGGATACGGCGACGGCAGCCACGCGAACGTGTGGCTCGTCGCTTCTGGTGTAAGGCTGGGATTCCGCTCGCGAACGACGGAGCCGGTGCGCGGTGAGGAGTTGTCGGGGACCGCCCGTCGGAGGGCTTGCGATACGGACAGTACGGGCAACGGCTTTCCCGTGCATGTTTCGGACCTGATCCGGAACAGGAAAGGACCGACGCGGAGCCGTTGACCGTGCTCCAGCAGCGCCCAGCGCACGGTGTGTCCGTCGACATCGATCCCACCCCGTCCGAGTAGATCCACCACCCACACCCCCATGGGGGTCCGGATCAGGCTACAGTGGTGCTTCGAGACCGAGGGATCGTTCAGGCGCAGCCGGCAATCGGGGGCGCGGCCCACCAGGGTCAACACGCGGTTCAATCGCCAGGGCCGCCGCTCGGGCTCCTGGGGGAACTCCAGGGTCATCGACGGGAGGGGCAAGCATGAAGACGCGTCGGACGTGAGAGGATGAGCGAGCGTGGACGTCTCGGTATCAACAACGCTTCGAAGCCGCGCTGGCCCGATCATGATGCCGCTCCGGTCGTCAACCCACCCCGACTGCTGCGAGCCTTGCGCCCATGAAACCCCGGTCCGGCTTCGCAGATCGACACAGAAGACGCGCTGGTCGATCACTTGGAGGTAGGCGTGACGCCGACTGATGTCGCGGTGGCTCAGGACGAGATCCGCCTTCGGATCACGTCCGATCACGACGAACGGCAGCTCGATCGACCGCAAGCCGGCGCATTGGCCGTGTCGGTGGCTCATATTCAGTTGCATGGGTCCGCGCAGTCCGCACGCTTCGAGGAACTGCGCGATGGTGTGTTGGGCCATGCTGATGGTTCCGTAATCCACCCGCGATTGGTCAACAACCAAGCACGCGGGCTACTCGATGTCTGGTATTACCCGTCCGGTCGGGGTCTTGTGACGATCGAGAATCGTCGATTGAGCCGACTGGTGTTCCCTTGCCAATCCCGGACCGAGATCCAGAGCGTGCCCTGATCGAGCGTTCGGATCGGTTGGTCGAACTTTAGCTCCCAGACTCCCGTCGATCTGGGCCGAAACCGCGCCGCAAGGTTACGGCCGGCGGGCACGCCGTCGATCGCGAAGTCGGCCGCGACGATGAGGCTGGTGGGGTCGAGGCCGGTGTCGTAATCGTGGAACCCGACGAGGATGCGGTCAAGCACGGGGACGACCCCCGGCTGGGGAATGGCGAGAGTCACGATCGGCCGGTTGTCGTCGAGCATCCAGCCGAGCCCGCGACGTCGAGGGTGGAGGGGGTCGAAGTCGAGATCGATCGGGCATCCCAGGTCGATCCAAGCCGCCAGGGTGCGGCGGTCGTCATCGGAGAGGGGAACGGCCTTACCCGCCCGGACGGCTTCGGGCGGGGGCATCGAGGTGCCGGAGTAGTCGAGATCGTAGCGATGTCGATTTTGCGACAGGTCCACTTCCCGCCCGCGCTGGGTCAGCGTGTTGTAGAAGCCGGGCTTCGCCTCGGAGGGGTGATCATCATTTGCGAAGCCGTCGAGCCGCTCGCCGAAGATCTTCCAGACCAGCAGGCTGCGCCTCGACTGGAACTTGCGGACGTAACGCGAGGCGTTGGGATAGCCCCAGCCCCACGAGTCCCAGCCGACCGGCTTGTGGCCGAAGCGGCCTTTCTCGTCGATGGCGAGTCGATAATAGGTGCCGGGGAACGTCCCCTCGGTTTCGGAGACAACCTGCTCGGTGTCGGCATCGAGGTCGAGGTTGCCCGCGGATTGCCGATGGTGCTTGGCGGTGTGGCACGTAATGCAGCTTCGTCGCAGGATCGGCTGGATGTCGCGGAAATACTCGACATTGACCAGTCCCTGTTTCATGTAGCGGACGCCGGTCTCGTCGTTCGGGTCCCAACGCCGCCCGGATTCGTCATGGGCCTTGTCGGTCAGGAGGGGAGCCGCGCGGGTCAGGTCCCAGATGAGATAATCCGGACGGGCCGCGGCCGTCAGGGCGAAGTCGGTGGGGCGCTGACTGTGGGCGTGACAGCCGCCGCAGTCGGTCCGGACCTCACCGGGACGAAGCTGGTGCCAGGTCTGGGCCATGTTCAAGACCAGGCCCCGGCGATCGAGCGTTTGGAAGGTGAACGCAGTATCGGCCGGGATCTTGGCCAGAAAACTGGTGTCGGGGTTGCCGTCGGGGTCGATTTCCTCAACCTTCGCGTTCGCTCGGAACTTGCGGAGCGGGACCTCGCCAAGAATGCGGAGCCGTTCGCTGGCGTGACTGTAAAACCGTCGGCCGACGCCGGCGCCTCGGTTCCGGTCGGTCGTCGGCTCCATCGACACGATCCGTACCGCATGGATCTCGCTATTTTCATAAAGACCCGCGTCGGCTCCCTGCTGGTTCCAGTTCCGGGGCATCCCGTTGCCGTAGCTGGAGAACGGGTCGAGCCCCTTCCAGGGGTCGTTGCCGCCGGCAAATCCGGCCGTAACCGCGTCCTTCGGGACCACGCCTTCCGGATAGCTCTCGCGCTTGTAGAAGCTCGACGTGCCGACCAGGCCGAAGGGGCTTCCTTCGGGGAGATGCCGGGATAGGCGCCGTCGTTGCGCAGCCGGGGAAGCTGGCTGGGCTCATCAATGCCATAGATTCGACGGTAAGGGACCAGCGCCCGGGGCCAGCTTTCGTTATAGGCTGGGTCGTTCTTGATGAGCCGCATCCGGGCGGGCTCCTCGACCGCCGCGCCCCCTTTGATCAGATAGATGCCGCCATCAAGCTGGGGAAGGTAGCCGAACTGGTGGTTGACCGGACCCGTTGAGTAGACCGTCAGCAGGTGATTGTCCGGCGCCGGTGCCGGGTGTGTGAACTTACCGACCCGCGGCGCGTTGGGATCGGCCAGGACCGACACGCCGGCCGGACCCTCGCGTCCGTGGGTGAAGGGAGTCAGCGACACCGAACCGGTCGGCATGAACGGAATCCGGTACAAGTCCGGTCGACCGTCGTCGAGCCGGCCGTAGCGCCAGGGCCGGTTTCGCGGATCGACGCTGAACGCCGGCCCGAACGGAACATAACCCGTGGGAGGTACGGGCGGAACCTTGATGTAAGCGCCGAAGCCACTGTTATTCTGATTATAATATTCCTCGATGACCAGGCCGCCATCCCCGAGCTGCGCCTGGAAGTGGAAGCCGTTGCCCGGGTCAAACGCGCTGACCAAGGGGGCCCAGGCCGTGCCATCGGGATGGATTGTCCAGATTCCCCAGAGGATCGGGTTGCGGATGCCCTGCGACTCAAGCGTGCTGAACATAATCCGCCCATCGGTCAAGACGACCGGATGGAGCGCGCCGGCGAGGTTCAGATGGCCGATCTTTTCCAGGTTGGACGGGTCTTCACGCTCGCCGATGTCGGTGTCGCGGTCGTCCATCACGAACAGTTGCAAGGCGACGGCCGGGTAGCCGCGCGGAGGGCGAAAGCCGTCACGATTGCTGGTGAAGGCGACCCGCCTCCCCGGCAGTGGGCAAGGCCCCATGTTGAAGACGCCATATTCGTAATGCGTTTTCCCTTCCTCGGCAGTCCGGAAATCGCTCGACCACGCCGCGGCGCCGGTGTTCGGCGTGAACTTCTGGTTGGTCAGACGCACGATCCTTCGCGTCGGAATATGAATTTTGTAAATGTCCGCGCCTTTTTTAGGAGGGACCCACTGGTTGAAGTTGCCGATCTCCTGGACGAGCGTGTAATAGACCCACTGACCATCGAACGACACGGCCGGGTCGGTGACCGAGCCAAGGACCCCCGCCACGAGCCGCTCCTCGCGGCCATCCGGGTGGAGCAGCATCAGGTCGGCCCCCGGCTCGAGGGTCACCGGTTGAGAGAAGTCGGTGTAAAACCGTCGATGCGTGCGATCGCCGGCCCGCTGGGCGCGTACGTACACGATGTCGTAGTCGTAGACGATCGACGGATCGCTCGCGATCGGCGGTACCCGCATGTCGATCGGGTCCGCGTACCGCTCTTCCGCCGAAACCTCTACGGCCGCGAGTACGATCGCGAAAATGAACATGAATACTATACGCATGATAATGCAACTACCCTCGGGCCGACGTACTCCGCGGCCCGAGGGTGAGGATGGCTCGTTGGAAGGTAATGTTCCGAGCGCGATCACGATTTGTGGATTTCCCTGAGCAATCGATTGTGCGTCTTCTGCTCGGGTGGAGCGAGGTTCTCGACCCGGAAACCTGCGTCCTTCGCCTTCTGAAGCGCGGTTCGTGCTTCGGATTGGCGTCCGGCCAGGGCGTAGGCGCGGGCGAGGTGAAAGTAGAGCTCGGCCGATGGACTCAGGCTGATCGCCTCCTCGAGGTCCTTGATCGCGGGCGTGCTCTGGCCGACGGCCAGGTAGGCCAGGGCCCGCGTATCCCTCAGGCCCGGCTTGGCTCCTTCGAGAGTGATGGCGCGGTTGATGAGCTCGAGCGCTTCCGAGCCGCGCTCCTCCTGGACCGCCAGGAGCCACGCCAGGTTATTAAGCGGCCCGCTCTTGCTCGCGTCGCGCGTTGCGATCTGCCGGTAGATCACCTCCGCGTCCTTGAGCCGGCCCTGGTAGATATGAAGGGTTGCCAGGTCAAACTGGAGAGCCAGCGACGTGGGAGCCCTCTGAATGGCGGCGCCGAGCTGCCGCTCCGCCTCGCGATACGCTTCGGGGCCCGCCTCGTTCAGGACAACGATCTGCACGCACACACTGCCAACCTCCTCGGGGGGGCAGGTTTGCCATGCGCTGGCACAGAGGTCGAGGGCCTCGGCGATTTGGTGCCGACGGCCGAGGAACCCGGCGCGGGCGAGGATGCGCTCGGGATGGCCGGGTTCCGACGCGAACCTCTGGTAAATCGCGTCGGCGGCACCGGCCTCGCCGATCGCTTCGAGCACTGTGGCGATCCGGCCCTTGTCGATCGCCTTGTCCTTCGACGAAGCCTGGAGCAACGCGACGGCCTCGGCCGCTCGGCCCTGAGCCGCGAGCCAGCGTGCCCTGAGCTCCACCGTCTGGAATTCGCGCGGCGATCGCTTCTCGAGCTTCGCGAGCCAGGTCTCCGCAAGGTCGGATTTACCCCGGTTCAACAGGTTACGAACGAAGGAAGCCAGATAGAGTGGATTGTTTTCTTCCGAGGCAACCACGCTTTGAAAGAGCTCGCCTGCCTTTACCGGATCGTGAACGGCCTCGTAAAGCTGGGCCAGCAAGTATTTCTCGACAGGGGTTGCCGGAGTCTGCCGCGCCAGCTCGTCGAACGCGCGGATCGCTTCGCGCTGACCGCCGGGCTGCATCCCCAGGAACAGCGCCTTGAGCCGCTGATCCTCGCTGGCATCACTCCGATTCTCAAGATTGTGCTCGATGAGATCGAGGGCCTGGCGGACCTGGGGATAGCCTCCCTGCGCCACCAGTGCCAGCGCCTGCTCGCGGCGCACCCAGGCGATCTGCGACGCCGTGGCCCTGGTCGCGGGATCGACCAGTTTCTTCAGGAGGGCCTCGCCCTTGGGTCCCTGGTTGGTGCTCAGGTAGAAGCGCGCGATGGACTGGATCAGATCGGTGTCTTCGGGCTTCGCCGACAGCGCGGCCAGGTACAGTTGTTCGCGCGATCGAGATGACCGGTGATCGTGTAACCCCGCGCCAGCACCAGCGCCGCCTGGTCCTTCGGCAGCTTGCGCCCGGCTTCCTCGATCGCCTGTTCGGTCGTGATCGTCTTCAGCGGCGTTGGTCGCTCGACCGGCTCGGTTCCGGCCAGATAGCTGATATACGCCAGCCAGACATCCGGGTGCTCAGAACCCAGCTCGATCGAGCGACGCAGGGCTTCACCCGCCTTGACGCGTTGATGGCTGTCCCAGCAGATCCGGGCGAGCCAAAGATGGTCGCGATAATCCTTCGAAGCGGCGTCGACCGACCGGGACGCCATCTCCATCGACTGGCGCTGATCCTGATGCCGCAGCGCCATCTCGGCGGCAAGCTGTCCCAGGGTACCCGACGGGGCCGCGTGTTCGAGCCGCCGCTGGACCAGCCGATCCGCCTCGACCGATCGGCCACGCGCAGAGCAGCTCGACGGTCCGGCGCAACAGTGCGAGATTGGAATCGCCGCGATCGATGGCTTGCAGGTAGGACGCGACCGCCCGCTCGGGGTCGTTCTGAAGTTCGGCGATCTCTCCATCGAGCGCGGGGACGCTCGACCAGTCCGGTCGTAGCCTGGCAACCTCGGTGAGGATCTGCCGAGCCTCTTCGAGCGCCCGGGCGTTGCCGCTTCGGGCCGATCGAGACAAGCGGGCCGCCTCGCCAAACCGCCAGAGCGCCTCCCTCTTCACCCTCGATGCGCCGGAGGCGATCGATCGATCGCTGGAGTGCGGTCGGATCGTCGCGCAGCGTACTGGTCTTGTAGGTGAGGTCGAAAAGCTGGGTCGCGACCCGCAGGTCGTCCGGCCGTGTATCGGCGACCCGCGTCCAGAGCCGCTCGGCCTCCTTCAGGTCGTCCGGGTCGCCAAGTCGGACGTACGCTTCGCCCAGACCGTCCCACAGGCGAAGCCGGTCGTCGGCCGTGAGATTATCAATGTCCTGCGACAAACCGGTCAGCGCCTTATGCGCCGGCTCGCCGCCGCGCTGGCTCCAGTAGCCCGCACGTGCCAGACGCAGCTCCACCCGGTCACCCAGCCGACTCTGAGCCTGGTCGAGAACTTCCAGGAACGATTCTTCCGGCCCCTGCGCGCTGTGAGCCGAGCCAGGGCGAGCCAGGGCTCGACCTTCTCGGGGGCCTTGGTCCGGGCCTGTTCAAGCATACCGCGGGCGCGATCGTACTCGCGACGTTCCATCAGGACGTCGGCGCGAAGAATCAGGACCTCGACGGAATCGGGCAATGCACGCTCCGCCTCATCCAGGACCTTATCGAGCACCAGCCACTGGCGCTTTTCCTCGGGCAAGCGAAGGAGCCGATCGAGCATCAACTCCGCGACGGTGAGATGGGCCGCGGGAATCGCGGGAGCAAGCTGAGCATAGGCCGCGAGCGCTTCTTCGTTCCGACCCAGGGTCAGCAGCGCCTTTGCCTGGTAAAACCGCGCCGGAAGCGAGGGTCCATCGCGCTCGAGCACTCGCCGGCAGGCGGCGAGTTGTCGATCGGGGTTGCCAAGTTGCTCATAGTTCTCGGCAAGCAGGAGGTCGGCCTGTTTCACCAGCTCACCCAGGGCAGGCACGGCCGACATCAGCGCCCGGGTCCGCTCCAGGAGAGGGACGGCTTCCGCGCGCCGACCTTCGTCCAGTAGCAAACGTGCCTCCAGGAGATCGACCACTGGCTGGAAGACGTTATCCTTCTTCCGCAACTGGGCGATGGCCGCTCGGGCCTCGTCCGTTCGTTTCATCTGGACAAGAAGCTCGGTTTGATTCCAGAGCAAATTGTCTTTGGCGGGCAGGGACACGAAACCTCGCTCCAGGACCTTCACGGCCTCCTCGGGACGCCCCGACATTGCCTCGACCGATGCCAGGGATTGATACATCCGATCATCCTTGGGATACAACTTCACGCCCCGCTCGGAGAGCTTGCGAGCCTCAGCGAGATCATTGCCGCGCCGGGCCCGTTCCGCGGCGGCCACCAGCACATCGGCGTCGTCGGGCGCCAGCTTCAGCGCCTGGCTCACGTCATCGGCGGCTCCGTCCAGCCGGTGGGCCTCGCGGTAGTGTGCCCGAGTCAGATAGGCCTGAGCCTGGAGCCCGGAAGGGCGTGGCGCCTTCACGTCGCCCGCGATCAGGCGATCCATGATCCGGTCCGCCGCCGCGGGATCGCCGAGATGGTTCCGGAACAGGGCGGCCAGCCGGTCATAGGCCGCGATCTGGCTGGCATCATCGGTGATCGACTTTTCGTACCACGTCCTGGCCTCATCGTATCTACGGACTGCGTGTTTGACATCGCCGGACTTTCCCTCGGCTTCAACGCACTGGCCTATCAACTGCTCGATCTTGCCACTGCCGGGCGAGAGCCTGAGCAGGACATCCAGGTGCTCCCTCGCCTCGCGATACCGGGCGAGCTCGGGAGTCATGGCCAGCTCGGCGGCCCTGAGCCGGGCGCCACGGAGCAGCGCGTTGTCCCGGCTACCCCCGCGCCGGAGCGTTTCGTCGAGAGCCAGCAGGACCCGGACCCGGTTCCTGCCCGTGGTGTCGCGCTTGTCCATGATCTGGGCGTAACGAGCCAGGGCGTCGGCGTCGCCGGGTCGGAGGATGAGATAACGACTCAGGTATTTCTCGATCTCCGCGAGGTCGCCTTTCCGTTCGGCCTGGTCGGCCCGTTTGAGCAGGACGCCCGCATTCCGGTTTTCCTGGAAGCCGTGCACGAAGTGGACACCACCGCCCATGACCGCGGTCGCGGCCACAACGCAGATGAGCAGCTTGAGGTTCAGAGTTCGTCTCATGACTTGACTCGATGTAAAGGGTTTTAAAAACGATCAAGTCTTAATTGCGAAAGATTTGCGATACCCTAGTTTCGCGTAGTGGACGACTTGCTCGGGTTTGTCCGCGAAGAATTGGTCGATCGCTACCTTCGCTCCGGGATACGCCGTGTCCTCATATTCGTCGAACAGGATCACTCCACCGGGGGCAACAAGCTTATAAAACGATTGCAGGCATGTAAGATAAGATTCATAAAGGTCGCAATCCAGGTGTAACACGGCGATCGAGCCCGAGTAAGAGCGCGTCGTGTCTTCGAAGAATCCCTTCACGAGAATAAGGTTCTCGTCGATCCAGGCATCGGGAACCCTTCCGTCGCGGAGCGTGCGGAGCACGATCGAGGGCGGAGTTGCGAAGTATCCCTTGGGGGCCGTGAAGTCGCCTCGGCCGGTCCTGTCCTGTTCGGTGCTCGCCGGAAATCCCTCGAACGAATCGAAACCGAGGAATCTGCGCTCGCGCCCCGCGGCATGTTCGAGCAACATCATCAGTAATAGCGATTGGCCGATGGATACGCCGCACTCGACAATGTCGCCGGCAATCGGGGACGCGAGTTCGAGCATCGTGGCGAAATAGGGGATGACGCCGATATTTTCCTTGTAGATCTTGGGTAAGAATGGCGACGTATGAAAAGCGCGGGGGATGGCCTCGACGTCCGGATCAAGCCGCTCGAGCTTGAGGCCGGCGGCCCCGAACAGGCGTTTTGTCAACTGGCTCATTCTGGTCCTCCTGGTTGCGAGGGGATCGATCGAAACCATCGCCGTGGGCTCGGTCGCCGCCTTGAAAATACCGGCTGTTCCGGAGGGGGGGCCGGAACAGCGCCGGAAGTGACTCAATCGTCACGGCGCGATTTCATCGCACTGAGATTGTCGGCGCCAGAGCAGACCCAGGACCGGCAGACCGGCCAGGGCCAGCGCGATGGACGTCGGTTCGGGGACCGACACCGTGAACTGAGTGAGCGAATCGGTACTCACCGTAAGCAAGAAGGCTCCGGAGAACGAGATCTGCAACACTTCGGTGAGTGAGTACGGACTGGCTGAGGTGAACGAACCGGACGCGCTCGTGCTCGTGAACGTCGCGACTCCGGTTCCCGCGACGGTTCCGCCAGTAACCGGTACCGTGGTGTACAGCGTGTTGGCGGAGTCGCCAAAGGTCTGGTAGGAGGCGGTCGCGGAGCCGGTAACCCCAGATTCGGATTCCAGCTTGAGCGACTCCGTCATCAGACCTGTACCGATCGGTGAGGTCAGACCGTTCTGGCTGAAGATCAGCGTCGCCGTTCCCGAGCCGACTGTCTTGAACGACAGGGCATCGAGAAACATACCGGCGCCGCCCGTCGGGGCCGTTCCTGGAGTGTTCGTGCCATACGCTACCCCTGTGGCTGAAACGAATGAAAGCCCGCTCCCCGTATTAAGGTTGAAACCCTGGGCCGTGTTCGTCGAGTCGGTCCCCGATGAATCGGTCCCATGGCTCGTGATGAGCGTCACTTCGAGGGTGGCACGGGCCGGTTGGCCCAGGACCAGGGTGGCGAGAACGGCGAGGCCAACCGTGAAGGTTGGAAGTCGCATGCAGATACGATGTAGCATGAGCTTTCTCTCCTCTCACGCTGAAAATGTGGTTGCGAATGATCAAGTGTCCCTGAGAGTCTCAAGTTCCCTCTCAAGCACTGCTACACTGCGCTACCGAATCGCGATCGATCGACGCGTAGAATCTGCGGCCAAGTCATGATTCACGTACATAATGTACATGAAAAATGGAAAATCGCGGATCAGCCCGGAATCGGGCTGATCCGCATGGCCAGGAGGGCGCGAGAAGGTGCTCGTGCCCGTGCGGCCGGATGTCATCGGTTCAGGCGCGGTGGCGCCGTCGGTTCCAGTACAGGCCCAGGACGGGCATGCCAGCCAGGGCCAGCGCGATCGGCGATGGCTCGGGGACCGCGAACCCAGCCGAGGAATCAGAGCTCAACTGGATGGAGCCTGACGCCGAGAACGTGATGGTCAGCACCTCGGTGAGCGAGTAAGGGTTGACCGAGGTAAAGGAGCCGGTTGCCGTCTGGGTGGTGCCTGTCGTCGTCGAGAAGTTGGCGACATTCGTCCCCGCGACGGTCGGCGGGTTCGAGACTGGTTTCGTCGTGTATAGCGTGTTGGCCTGGCTGCCGAAGGTCTGGTACGCGACACTCACTGATCCAGGACTGCTCCCCGTAACAACGTGCCCGGAGATCGTCTCGGTGATGGTGCCAGCACCGACCGGGGTGGTCAGGCCGCTCATGCTGAAGATCAATTGCACGGTGCCCGCACCGCTCGAACTTACCGCCAGCGACTGGAGATCCATGTTGGGACCTCCCAGGAACGACGATCCATAACCTGTCCCGCCGGCCGAAAAGATCCCGGAAGTCAGAGAGAATGCGATCGAGCCGTTTCCCGATGTGATCGCTGTTGGGGATGCGGCGGCCGCTGGAGTGATCCCCTGGAGGGTCACTTGAAGGTCGGCCCGGGCCGGATGGCACAGGATCAGAATGGCGAGACCGGCTAGTAGATAGGCCGGTAGCCGGGTGCGAATACGTCGAAGCATTGGGTAGAACTCCTGAGTTGGAAGGGAAAGCAAGCACGAAAAGGGAACGGAGTGATTGAACGTCTCGAGCGACATGAAACGCAGCGATTTTGTGGATCCTCCGATTCACCTCCTTTTCTTGAAGATCCTCTCCCCACGAGCGAGCTGGCCGTGAAACGGACGGGGCCTGGAACCAGGCGGATTCGCGAGAGGACGGGCATCCAAGGCGGCGTCCAGGGCCCTACACCGGCTCGCTCGGCCTATGGTTCAATATGTGCGGCGGAATACCGGAAGAGGCGAAAGGTCAATGAGTGAATCGAGCACCGCCAGACAAAACGGTTCTCGGTGAGTCTGTCCCGTTTTCTCGCTGCAGCGCGCCCACGCCATCGACAGCACCCGAAGAGGCAGTTCTGCAAGGAACCTGCGGTATCCGTCGAACATCGCGGTTGGATAGATTGAATCGATGGCCATTGCACAACAAACTAGCGTTTGTACGATCACGGTTACTACCTCGTGATCAAACCATCAGGCGATTCCCCGGTTTGTCGCGAGGCGGTCCCATTCGACGGGCTGGACATCGGGTTGGCACGGGGCCGGCGATTCCAGCGCTCCGTCGTCGAGCCCGAAGCAGAGCAGGCGATCGGGTTGGAGTGCGAGACGCGACGCCAGGTCGATGCCGCGGGAGAAACGATGCCGGGCCAGCAACCGGCCGAGACGCTCGCGGCTTTGTTTGATACCGACGTAGGTCCGGAACCGGCCCAGATGCCCCAGCGGCAGTCGCGGCTGCTCCGGGTCGAACTCCCAGGGATGGAAGTAGAGCATGGTCACGGCCGGCCGGCAGGTTCGGCGCGTCTGCTCAAGCGCCCGCTCCATCAGCGAGAGGGGCAGGAGTCGAAAATATCCACCTCCTCCCACCGGTAAATTGGTCCCCAGCATACGCAGGGTCGCGGGTGGGAACTCCAGGATCTTGTGGCCGAACCCACGTGCCCAGAATGGCATCCGGGCGCTCGCGGGACGCCGTATCGGTCGTGGCGGACCGGGTAGATCGACGAATCGTAGAGGAACCCGAGCTCGGCGAGCTCGTCGAGCGCCCACGCCGTCGATCGCAGGATACTGAACGTCGGCGCGCGATAACCCGCGACTGGCATGCCCGTGACCTGCTCGAGGGCCTCCTTGCTTTGCCGGACATCGTCTCGGAAGGCGCGGGGAGTCATCTCCAGGATGCGTCGATGGTCCCAGCCATGACTGGCGACCTCGTGTCCAGCTCCCTGGATCCGCCGGATCAGCGCCGCGTGACGGCGCGAGCTGGCCAATGATGAAGAAAGTCGCTCGGATGTCATAATCCTCAAGACGGTCGAGTAGCCAGCGTGTCGTCGGTTCGACACGCCCGGCGTATTGGGCTTTTAGTGACGGGGCGATGTCCAGACCGGTCGCGGCCTCGATGCGGAAGTGCTCCTCGACATCGAAGCTCAGGATGATCTCGAGCGCAACTCCGTGCTCCGGTGCTGGGGTGGCCGCGATCGATCGCTCCCGCCGTGCGAGCTCGGGTGACATCTCAGGTCCTCCTGGGGAGCCGGTGAGTAGGACGAATCCGGATCGAGCTTTGCGTCAATGCACGCGGGGCCGGGAGAGGCGCTGGCCACGTTCGCTGGGCCTACGAACACCCGGATCGGTCCATCGATGCGATACATGCTCATTGCCGGGAGAGATTCCCGGTCGGACAGAAACGACGATAGGTCCAAATAACCTAGAAAGCATTAGCCAGGATAACTCCAAGTGAAAAAAACAAAAGTATTGTAGGATTCGAAGTAGTAAATTGGTCGCTAGATACATGGTGACATAAAATATCCACAGTCTCGGGTGTGTATCGAGAAATGTGTCCGATTATTCTTGGAAGATCCTTGACGAGGGGGTTCCGGGTTTCCTAAGATTCTCCTGCTCGACCAGCCTTCGTTGGCATTTGTCGTCCACCGTTCCTGGTGGTCGGCACCCTGAATCGACAACTTGTTCGCGGTTTTCGGCGGAATTGAGGGCAGTTCCATCTCCGTGGATGGCTTGGCTCCTCATCTCCCCGCCGGGCGTTCGAAATGCGCGGTGTGAGAGTATGCTCGTCCTGATCTCCTTGAACATGAAGCAGATGTGCATGCACGCGAGAGTCATCCTGGCTCGGTCGCGTTACGCGAATCATTCCCCTCCTCGTGTCGTCCCTGGCATTCGAAATCCGATGTAACCCAGAAATAGCCAGCCCTTTGCCGGCGTTAATATTCACCGAGTTAACAGGCATTTGACTCGATGAAGTTGCCAGTGCTTCCGCGATGTGCTATGGGTTTCGAAGGGACGGCAAGGAAGCTTGATCGACGGGGCTCCGTACTGCCCCCTCCCTCTCGATGCTTCTCTCATCGAAAACGCGCTGTCGCTGAGTCGCCTCAACAGGTCTTGACGGACCTGCGTAATCGAGCCGACGACGATCGTTGTCCGTAGTTCGATAGCCCGCCAAGCCTGGAGGTCGCTCCCCCGGGGCCTTCAGCATCGTTGATTCCATTGAGATCCACAATTACGCATCATTGAGAAAAGGATTTTTGTGATGAGAGCATTCGATCGTGTTGGACGGCGGCGTGAGCGCGCCCGAAGGTCCGCGAGGGTCAACCTCGGACTCTGTCTCGAGGGCCTGGAAGACCGTAAGCTGATGAGCGGATCGACCACCTCGCTCAACTTCACGCAAGGGGTAGCCTTCGAGTTCGGTCCGGCCTCGGCGCCGGTGGGTACCGGGGCGGTCGGCGTATCCACTCAGGCATACTCGTCCACCACGGGCTACGGCTGGACGAACGGCGTTGGTCTGGACACCCGGGACCGGGGCGCGCCGGATTCGATCGCCAACGACTTCGTGACGGGAAGCGACGGCACGTTCCTGGTCGATGTTCCCAACGGGACCTACACGGTGACGGCGACGCTGGGGGATGCGTCAGCCCCGCACGGCCCGGTGACGATCTGGTGCAGGGGCAGCAGATTGATTCGGAGTCGACGGTGACCGGCCAGTACGTCCAGCCGACGTACACGGTGAACGTGAGCGATGGTCAGTTGAGCCTGCGGTTCGCGAACCTGAGCACGACGGGCGATTCGTACTACTTCGCGCTCGATGCGCTGCAGATCCAGGCGGGCACGGTAGCGCCGGGGCCGTTGCCATCCCGGACCGCGACATCGCCCACGCCAACCTCAACTCCGACCCCGACACCGACTCCGACTCCTACGCCAACCCCCACACCAACTTCCACCACACCGAATCCCGCGTTTGACTTCACGCAAGGGGTAGCCTTCGAGTTCGGTCCGGCCTCGGCGCCGGTGGGTACCGGGGCGGTCGGCGTATCCACTCAGGCATACTCGTCCACCACGGGCTACGGCTGGACGAACGGCGTTGGTCTGGACACCCGGGACCGGGGCGCGCCGGATTCGATCGCCAACGACTTCGTGACGGGAAGCGACGGCACGTTCCTGGTCGATGTTCCCAACGGGACCTACACGGTGACGGCGACGCTGGGGGATGCGTCAGCCCCGCACGGCCCGGTGACGATCTGGTGCAGGGGCAGCAGATTGATTCGGAGTCGACGGTGACCGGCCAGTACGTCCAGCCGACGTACACGGTGAACGTGAGCGATGGTCAGTTGAGCCTGCGGTTCGCGAACCTGAGCACGACGGGCGATTCGTACTACTTCGCGCTCGACGCGCTGCAGATCCAGGCGGGCACGGTCAGCGCCGGGGCCGTTGCCATCCCGGACCGCGACATCGCCCACGCCAACCTCAACTCCGACCCCGACACCGACTCCGACTCCTACGCCAACCCCCACACCAACTTCCACCACACCGAATCCCGCGTTTGACTTCACGCAAGGGGTAGCCTTCGAGTTCGGTCCGGCCTCGGCGCCGGTGGGTACCGGGGCGGTCGGCGTATCCACTCAGGCATACTCGTCCACCACGGGCTACGGCTGGACGAACGGCGTTGGTCTGGACACCCGGGACCGGGTGCGTGCCGGATTCGATCGCCAACGACTTCGTGACGGGAAGCGACGGCACGTTCCTGGTCGATGTTCCCAACGGGACCTACACGGTGACGGCGACGCTGGGGGATGCGTCAGCCCCGCACGGCCCGGTGACGATCTGGGCGCAGGGGCAGCAGATTGATTCGGAGTCGACGGTGACCGGCCAGTACGTCCAGCCGACGTACACGGTGAACGTGAGCGATGGTCAGTTGAGCCTGCGGTTCGCGAACCTGAGCACGACGGGCGATTCGTACTACTTCGCGCTCGACGCGCTGCAGATCCAGGCGGGCACGGTAGCGCCGGGGCCGTTGCCACCCCGGACCGCGACATCACCCACGCCAACTTCAACTCCGACCCCAACTCCGACCCCCACCCCCACCCCCACGCCCAACCCCACTCCGAATTCGGGAGCGGTGAATTATATTCAGACATCCGTGGGCGCGATTCCCGACTTTGGAACCCACCCGACCATCACGAGCATCGCTAGCGGAGCCTGGTCGAATCCGAGCACCTGGTCCGGCAACCGGATTCCGATGGCCGGTGACATCGTCGACATCACGTCCGGGACCTCGGTGACCTACGACGCGAACAGCACCGTGGCGATCAACACGCTCGAGGTCCAGGCGGGAGGTGACCTGTCGTTCAAGACCGACGTCAACACCGAACTGGTAGTCGGTAACTTTCTGGTTCTCCAAGGAGGAAGCCTGGAAATCGGCACCCCGTCGAACCCCATCGCATCCAGCGTTCACGCGAACATACTGTTCGCCGATCAGGCCATCAATACCGCGATCGATCCCCAGCAGTTCGGCACTGGCCTGATCGGGATGGGCAATGTGACGATCTGCGGCGCGACGATGACCCCCACGTTCAGTAACCTGGCCGTGGCTCCCGCGGCGGGAGACACCACGCTGACACTGGCGGCACCTGTTTCCGGCTGGAGGGCAGGTGATCAGCTCGTGATCCCCGACTCGCGGCAAGTCGGGTTCGACGGTTACTACAACTACACGCCCGAGTGGGAGAAGGTCACCCTCCAGAGTATTTCCGCCGACGGCAAGGTCCTCACCCTGAGCCAGCCGATCCAGTTCGACCATCCGGTGCGTACGACGTCACTGGCAAGCTGCGATATCTACCGGACGTCATGGACCTGTCCCGGAACGTGATGTTCCTGGCCGACGGCAACGTGACCCACGGCTATACCTTGTTCACCGGAACGGCCAGCGTCGATATCCGATACGCCGGGTTCTGTGGACTCGGCCGTACGACCATGTCCGACCTCGATAACACCACCTTCGACGCCAACGGCAACGTCACGCACATCGGCACCAACCAGATCGGGAGGTATCCGATGTACTTCCAGAACCTGACCGGACCGGCCAACACGCCGGCCGACGGCTACACCTTTACCCTGATTGGCGACTCGGTCCTCGGTGACGACGATGGCGCCTCGATCGATCGCAAGTGGGGCATCGCCCTGAACAACACCAGCAATGGTCTGGTCGATGGCAACACGGTCTTCGACACCCCCGGAGCCGGCATCCTCACCGAGACCGGCTCGGAGACGGGCAACCTGATCGAGAACAACATGGTCGCCTGGGTCCAGGGCCTTGGCGCTCGCAACGACTACTACACGCCCGCCACCGGCATCGCTCGCGAAGGCTCGGCTTACTGGTTCGCCGGGACCGACAATTCCATCGTCAACAACGTCGCGACCGATGTAGTCAGTCCCGGTTGGTCGTACGGGTTCACCTACTACATCGTCAACCCGGCGGCTTATTCCGACATACCCATCCGCGAGTTCTCGGGCAACGAGGCGTATGGGCCGATCAATACCGCACTCTCCTACTGGTACATCGGTATGGCCGGCAATACCGAGGAGCCCATCGGCACGAGCGTGATCGAAAACTTCCAGGCCTGGAATTACTACAAGCTGGGAATCTTCAATTACCCGTGCAAGAACGTCGTGTTCGACCACCTCGTCCTCCTCGAGAACCAGAGCATCTCGTCGGGACAGAACAACTACGGGTTTTACGGTGGCGATTACCAGGCCGAGAACCTGGTCATCCAGAACTCCGATATCGAGGGCGCATCGAACGGCATTCTGCCATCAGTGAATGCCAAAGGAACGCCCCAGACCATCGAGAATACGTTCCTTGCCAACTATCATGATATTCAAATGCTCACTTTGATATCATCGGGTGACGTCACGCAGATCGGTTCCCGTACGGTGATCCTCAAGAACGATATGTTCGACATTGCCGATATCCCGGTGTCGCCTTACGAGGACGTGGCACCGACCGCCATCTGGATGGACTACACCGTCGGTCCGGGTGAGAGTCTGGTCCAGCAGGATCAGGTCCTCGTCTACGACTATAACCAGGTCGCGGGCGATGACTTCCAGGTGTACTACCTCCAGCAAGCGGCGGACTTCGTCGTTCCGCAATCGAGCATGTACCCCAACGGAATTTCGCCCATGATCATCGGGGCCCCAGTGGCGGGCCTGACGAACGCCGAAACGTGGAGCATGTACGGGATCGCGATCGCCGGTGCCGTCGCGCCATCGACGAGCACTCAACGGAGCGACATCGTCGGGCTTATCGAGCCGATCTGATCGGATCGATTCGATTCAGAGGTGATCCGATCCGGCATAGGGTCGGATCACCCCGTCAATTTTTTCTCTCACGTGGACCTTCAAGGAATTCCGCGCACGATGGAGGGGCCGATCAGGTTCGCCAGCCGGACCGGAATGTGCTGCCAGATTTGGATCAGCCGTCCGTACTTCGGGTTGTCGGGACGAAGGTCCGAGGCGCTGCCGCTCCGGAGGTGGTATTGCCAACGGGCAGGCGCGGGTACTGCCCCCCACTGAGCCTTGAACCGATAGGTGTTACTTCCCCCGCTGGAACGGCCGAAGTCGAAGACCGTCTGTCCCCATTCGATCGAGCGTTCCAGCATGCTCCAGTACATGAGCATGTTGGCGTTCATTGCATTAAAGGGCCGGAGCGAGCTAGCGCTGGGCACCTCGCTGATCCCGTGGCCATGTAACAGAAAGGCCGCGGCGATGGCCCGGCCGCCGTACCTTACGACGCAGAACTCCGCGTGCTGGGGGAAAAGCGACAGTGCCGAGCCAAAGAGCTTACGGCTGAAAACCGGAGTTCCCAGGTCGCGCATGTTCCGGCTGAACACGTCATAGAATTCGGGCAACAGATCAAGCCCCCCCCCAGGCAACGACGAGGCCGTTCTTCTTCCCTTTGCGGATCTGGTTACGCACCTTGGCCTCGAGACGGTCCCAGAGTTCCGAGGGGGTCGCGGGTAGCGCAAGCCTCATATGGACCTTGCCGGTTTCGGGCTGGTCGAGCGAGGGATGGCCGATCGGATGCTCGTGACGCAGTTCTAGATAGCGCACATCACGTTGTTCGGCGGACTCGCACCGCGTTGTCGATCAGTAGGGCCTCCGTATGGCAATCGTCCGCCAGGACGCCCCCGGAATTTAAGTACGGCAAGCTTACCAGGATGCGGCCGAAAAGGACCGTACTCAGATAGATCAGCGCCAGGAACCCGCGTGTCTTCCCATCATCGAGAACCTCGAGACAGTAAGGGACGTGCCCGAGTCCTTCTTCAAGCACTTTCAACCAGGCGGGATGATGGCTAAGGGGTGTCGGCGTGCGACGCCAGACATATTCCTCGAGGCGAGGAATACAGCCAGACAGGCCGGGTCCCTCGTGAACGAGGACCTGGATACCCAGAGGCTTGGGACGGACCTGTGCCACGCTCATTGGGCCTCCAACCTCCACAGGCAACTTCATCGTTGGATCGTCGAACGCAAGAACGCATAATCGGGCTCGAACCGCTTCTGGTCCTCGGCTAACCAGTACTTCAGGCCGTTGAGACCGGACGTCTTCACCGCGAGGTCCTCGGTCCATCGCTCGCCGCAATCGAACGACGCCTGGCGGACCGCGTCATTCAGGATCGATGTCGCGTGCTGGCAGGTCATATGGGCCATGACCCAGTCACGTGGCGCGAACCGATCGTGGTTCTCGGTCATCCAGACCAGCTTCGCCGGCAGCTCGCGCTCGGTTGAGAATAATCCAGTCTGAGAATTGATGTAGGGATAATGGTAGCCATAATTGAACCCCTCGCGCACGATGCACGGGGTGCCGGCGAACATCCCTTCAATGATGGCGCGATTGACGCCTTCCTTGCGCGACCAGATCAAATTAACTTTTGATCTATTAAAATGAATATTAACTTGGTCTAGCTTAATGCATTCATAAAATTCAATTTGATCATGCACGTCGTAGAAAGTGGCCAGCTTTTCGATCTCGTGCAGGTCCGGTCGATCGGATAGCCGATCAGGATCGACCGCAGGATCAATCCCCTCCGTTTCAGCTGCCGAAGGGCCGAGAAGAGCCGCTCATGACGCTTGTAACTGCGCCCAGCTCGCAACCATAATAATGTCAACATCCTTTCGGACGTCCGGCAAGCGTCGGAGAATCCGGTGATCCACCCACCAGTTCGCCGAGAGCGGAACGGGTGCAGGTTCGATCCGATCTCGCGCAGAAAATCGGCGTCCCTCGGTTCGTAGGCCTGGACAAGGACGGGGTCGTGTAGAATCCGGTAGCAGAGGATATCGAGCGTGCAATATCCGCTCCAGCCCGGCTCGAGGACAAGGAGGTAGCGCCTGGCGACGGCCTCGAGGTCAAAGAGTTGCGCGAAGAGCGGTATCGTGAAATTGTAGTCGATCAGAACGACACCCCGCTCACGAGGGCCGGACGACTTGAGGACGAGCACCCGCGAACCAAGCAACTGGCCGGGAACATCGAAGAACCTGGCGGTCGATGCGATCCGGGGAGCGGCCTCGATCCAGCGTTTGTAAGTCTGATCGCAACGATATGCATCACGATCCAGGCCGGTTGGCCGGTGCTCGAACCTTCCGGTAACATCCGGACCACGATCGCACTCGCGCTCCGCGAGGCGGCGGAACGATGGACCTTGGTGAGCAGAATGAGGGCTGCCTGTCGCGCCCCGATCGCGTTGAGGAAAAGACCGGCCAGGATTCCGATCCACGCCGCGCCTACCCGGAATACCGAAGCATCGTGCTCCAGCCATTCTCGGAGCCTCCCGAAGTGGACCGAGGCGGCCAGCGCCAGGCGGCGCCAGCACCCGGAGCGTCGCCCCAGGGTCGAGGCGGTCTGGCTTTCGGAATTACCTCTGCGGTATTCATCGGATTCACAATCTCACTAGATCGATCGAAGGAATGCGTGATCGGGCGAATAGAACACGGTCTGGGTCTTAACCCCGAAAATGTCGTGCCGCATAAACGGCCGACCGTTTACCCGGAAGATTCGCTCGATCGCCTTGATCGTCATCGATTCGCCCATCCGCTCGGCATCATCAAAAATAATAATGAACGATTCGGCGATGATCTCGGGAATATGCTCAAGGATACCCGCGCGTGAAAATGGCACGGTCTCCAGACCGAGGTCTGGCCCATCAACGAGTATGAGGTTGAACTTCTGTGTGCCGAGCTCGGGTACGGGTTGGAACCAGCGCGTACGGATTGTCCGACTCGTCCCGCGCATCGGAATTCCCTGTCCTCCAGCGGCCGGTAGCGGTATTCGTGCAGACGCCCGTTTGCAGGAATGTGGGCGATCATCCGATTCGCCCAGTCCCGATCTTGCTCAAGCGTCAGGACCCGGCAATCGTGATGCTGACTGCAATAGTGCGAAAGGAGCTTGGTTGTTTGCCCCGAGCCGAGCTCCAGGATCTGTTTCGGGTGGCAAAGTTGTAAACATTTCAGGAGAAAAAGTTGCAACGAAGGATTGGCCGCCGCCTCATCCATGAAGAACTCGGTAGGGCAATAGCCCGCTCGCATCAGACCGCTTTCAAGCGAGATGGCGTATTGAACGTCGTTGAGCTTGGCTCTCATGCGGGTCATGAACAGCACGTTCAGCACCAAAAGCCCGACGATCAAGGCAACGGCCAGGTTCAGGATCGCCACTGAGATACTCGCGGCGCGGAACGCCACGATGGACGAAACGACGAGCAGACCGATGATGAAGGCAGAAACGGCCGTGATCCAGCCGTTGAGCTTCCCCTCGGGTCCTTTGACGATGTCGTGCAATAGCTTCTTCATGACAGCTCCAGCAACTCGTCGTACATCCTACCGAGCGTTTTGATCCGTGTCGGGAAGTCATGACGGTCGACGATGGTCTTCCGGCCTCCCTGGCCCAGACGGGCTCGTAACGCCGGATCGGTCAGCAAGGCTTCGAGGGCCCGGCGAAGGTCGTCGATCGACCCGGGTTCGGCGAGCAAGCCATTGATGCCCGTTTCGATCAGGCGGGGCACGCCGGCGATCCGGGTGGCGACGACGGGGACCTCCAGTGCCATGGCTTCGAGCAGCACGTTAGGTAAGCCCTCGCGGAGGCTGCTCAGCGCGAACACATCCATGGCTTCGTAGAGCGCGATCGTATCCGCCCGGTATCCTAGCAGGTGAATCCGGTCCTGACGGCCAATCCGGGAGATCAATGCTCTGAGCCGGTCGTCCTCATCACCATCGCCCGCGATACAGAGCTCGAAGTCGAATCCATGGCTCAAAAGACAGTCCACGGCGTCGATTAAGACCGGGAATCCCTTCTCGGCGGAGAGTCGCCCGATCGATCCTACGAGAAGTCGATCGGGGGAGAACCCCAGTCGGCGCTTGGCATCGGCGATCGAATGGCGCCGGAAATATTCGCTGGTGTCGATCGCATTATCGAGCACGAGGCAGCGCCCGGGCTCGACCCCGCACTCAAGGCTCCGATCACGAAGATCGTCGGAGACACAGATCACACGCTCATAATGGGGTAGACATTCGCGATCGATCCGGTAATAGAGGGGAGTGCGCGAGGTTTGCTTGACCCAGCCGTGAACGGTGGTCACAAGCCTCATGGGCCAGAATGGCCGGAGCAGCAAGCCGAGCGCGTTGCTCTTGTAGTCGTGGCCATGCCAGATCGCAACCCGCTCGTGCCGGCAAATTTTCAATAAATGATGAGCCACGCGCCAGTCCCACGGCCCGCGATCGCGAATCGCGTGCAAGGGAACGTTCCAGGTCCGTGCCTTGTGCCGCAGAAGCTCGAACCCGGGATCGCCCGGCGGATGCATGTAGCGCAGATCATCCGATAGCCGGCCGGGAGCAGAAAACGGGGTGAGTTGAGGATGGTTTTGTCCGGTCCGCCGCCCGATCCGCGGACCACCCGCACATCGAGTACGACCGGCAGATTTTCCCGTGACGCGGCAGATTGCAGGACCGACGCGGTCTTGAGTGAGTTATCCCAAACAAGCTTCTTCACGAGATATCTCCGGGCCCAGAATCTCGCTTTCGAATTCATGCGCCCGCTCGAGCCAGGTTTCCTGCGTGAGTCGGCCGCGGGCCTGCTTCTGGCCTTCGGGAAGTCCCGAATCGAACCGACTCCGGACCAGGGCCGAGAACGATTCGGGGGTGTCGGCCAGATCAAGGCAATCCCCCCATTCGCGAGTCGCCGGCAATTCGCGAACCACGGTAGGCCGCCCCGTGGCCAGGTACTCTCTCATCTTTAGCGGTTGGATCGCACGGGTCACAGGGCGGTCGGCGTATGGCATGACCAGGACTGCCGCTTGTCGGGCCAGTGCGGGAAGTAATTCGAATGGAAGCGCGGGCTTCCGAACCACGCGCGGCAGCGCACGGATCGACGGATCGGGATCCTGTTCGGGACCGACGAGCAGAATTGTGCCCCGTTTCAGATCGCCGGCCAACCGAGCAAGATAGCTGCAGTCGAGCCGTCGGTCGATCAATCCCCAGAAGACGACCAGGGGAGTTTCGAGTCCGTCGAGCCAGTCCGCGGGGAGTTCGACATCCACGCGGCCCCAGTGGTCAAGATCGACACCATGAGTGAGAAGCGACGCGTTGATTCCCTCGCTCGCGAAGCGATTGCGTAAGGTCTCGCTGACGGTGATGACCCGATCGGCGCGTCGGACTAGGTCTGCTTCCATCCGGCCCAGCGCCGGGCCGTCCAAGCCGGGCCACGCGGCTATGTCGTCAACGCAGTAATAAACCCATCGATCGATCGGCAGAACTCCGACCAGGTCGGCGACGATCGGGATCGTGGTCAACGCGATCGCGGGTCGGGGTAAGGCCTTGGCGATCCCCGTGAGCTGTCGAGCGAGCAGACGGCGGTTGAATCCACGATCGAACCGCGAACGAAACCATGGCCACATTTTAGGATGGAGAACGTGAAGATTCGAATTTATGACATCGCCTTTGCGCTTTGGACCGACCCAGCGTCCGATCTTCTCGAAACCTCGTCCGAGCGTGGCCAGGTCGAGACTAGGCGTGCGGGTGCCAATCGTGTTGACCCAGTAGACCCGGTAGTGCGCCAGGAGATGACGAACGAGGTGCTGACAGCTTGAGGGATGCCGCCCCCAGTCGTCCGAGAAGACGAGCAGAGCCGGAGTTCCTCGGGGCGATATGTCAGGCTCGGAGCATCTCGCGATAGAGTCGGAGGTAGCGGGCATGCATTTGCCTCTCGGAAAAAAGCTCCCGGGCGCGCTCGCGCCCGAGTTGCCCCATCCGGTTCCGCAGGTTGGCATCATTCGCCAGCGTGTCGACGAGCCTAGCCAGGGTGGCGTCGTCGCCGACGGGAGCGAGCAGACCGGTCCGGCCCTCCTCGACAATCTCGACAACTCCGCCGACCCGGGTCGAAATCACGGGGAGCCCTGCGGCCATGGCTTCGATCAAGGTCAAGGGAATCCCTTCGCTCACGCTCGTCAGCAAGGCGATGTCCGCGGCCGATAAAAGCCGCGCGACATCGCTTCGCTGACCGATCAGATGGACGTGCTCGTCAAGGCGATGCTCACGGACCAGGGCACGGATCGAATCCCGCTCTGGACCGTCGCCGACCAGAACGAGCCGTGCGTTCGCGTTTCGCCGGACGACATGCTGGAGGGTCCGGATCGCCGTGGGATGATCTTTCAACGGGTCGAGCCGCGCGACCAGGGTGACGACCAGGTCGTCTCGGCCCAGCCCCAACTCCTCCCGGACCGTCTCGCGGTGGTCTGGCCCTTCGAAAGTCGAGACGTCGATCCCGTTGTAAATCACCGACACGCGCTCGATCGGGATGCCCTCGTTGACGATGAGGGCCTGGCGAACCGCTTCGCCCACTCCCACGACACGGTCCCGACGCTCGAGCAGAAGACGATTGGCGACGATCCGCTTGGTTCTCGGGTAGTCGGGAAACCATCGACCATGCTCGGTGAACAGCACCGGAGAACGACGCCAGAGGAACCGGGCCGTGATTCCGTAGAAGAACGGCGTGTACTGGTGCGCATGCACAAGATCAACCTTTTCCTGGCGGAACAGCTCGGCCATCCGTCGCGCACAACGCCAATCCAGCCCGCGTTGACGACACAGCACATGCACGGGAAACCCATCGCGGAGCAGGTCCTCACCCAGCGTTCCGAGCTCGTCCAGACAGATAAAGACAAAGCGATACAAGCCGACGAGCTGACGAGCCAGCCGGGCTGCCAGAACCTCTGCTCCACCGACGTTCAGTCCATGCAGGACTTGACCGATCACCTTCTTTGTCATGTCAGGTCTACCGTCGAGTCCATGAAACCATCAGGTCGCTGAATGATCGACAAAATTCGATTCCATGCGTTCGCACTTGCGACCGACGACGCCCATGCCGTCCCCGTCCACGAACTGACGCTGACCGACCTCGAAGATCATGAGAGCCATGAGTAAGAATGTGTGGTTTTGTTGCCCGTTCAGGTGAGTCGCGACGACCGATCTGACGGCTTCGGGATCGAAGATGCCCCGCTCCAGAGAACGGTCGTCGAGCAGCAGGCGCTCGACGAGAGGCCGCAGGGGCTGGCGCAGCCAGAGCCCGAGCCGTTCGTAGGGCTGGTAGCCGGGAACGCGCAGCTTGCTCAGGACCTTGAGCCGGGCCCGAGCCAGCAGTCGCGTCAGCCGGTGCGTGCCGAGCCTCGTCCCGGTATTGGCGTTGACGACGTCGAGGAACGCAGGCATCCGGCGCTGAAGAATGTGACACGCGATTGTATCCGAGAGCCTGAGCTTGGGAGGCGCGGAGATCAATGCCGCGATGAAGTCCGGATCGAGATAAGGGAGGCGTGTCTCCACGACGGACCCGAACTCGACCATCGACAAAGCCGTTTCGCGGCGAAGCCGCTGGCTCAGGAACAGGTGTCCGATCCGCTGAATCGGAGGGTCGAAGGATTCGGACTCGCGCAGGCAGGCTCGGAGTGAGTCGCAGGCCAGGTCTTCGATCTGGCTCGCGAACTGCCGCGAAAACAGCGGTCGAGCCATCGGGACATGAAGGAACGCGCGGAGGCGTCGAGAAAGCCAGCGCTCCAGGCCGTTCTCGTCACGGATCAGGAAGGCCTCGCGATCCATCGAAAAATTGTAGGCTTTGTCCAGGTGCATCAATTCTCCGCCATGGCCGCGGAGCAAGACCTCGATTCCCAAATCACGGTATGTCGGCAAGGTCGGCGTGGTGACGCACTGTGAGAGGTAGTGCCCGTCGGTCAAATGCACCAGGTGTTCCAGGTGGGCTTCGAACCGACCGAGGAAGGAATCGTCGAGCAAGTATTCGTGGTGATCGCAATCGACAGACCGGGCCATCCGATCGGCGCTTTCGAAGATCGATACTGCCTCGGATTCCAAGGCTCACTGTGGTAATCGGCACCCGGGCATGATCGATCGCGCCGAGGATGGTCCGGGAATCAAGTCCGCCAGAGAGTGACAGACCCAATCGATTCTTACCGCTCGTGCAGCGGTCAACAGCCTGTTTGAAGACGGTATCGAGATGGTCCAGGACCTCGTTCGAATCGAGGCCAGCGCTCGATCGGTCGGGTTCGATCCGCCAATAACGGTCCAGGGTTCGTCGTTCCGTGTCCGCCTCGTAAATCAAGCAGCCGGCCGCCGGCAGGACACGAACCGATTCCAGAAGCGTATCCTCGGCCATGAGCTGTCCGAACGTAAAGAACTGCGCGATCCCACGGGGACTCGGCATGCGCGAAACGTCGGGGTCCGCGAGCAGGGCCTTGATCTCGGAGGCGAATACAAGCCGCCCCGGGAGTTGGACATAGTAGAGTGGTTTCATGCCGAACCGATCCCCCAACAGGACCAGTCGACGTTCGCGAAGGCTATAGATCGCCGCCGCGAACGTTCCATGAAGCTCGTGGAAAAAGGCCTTCCCCCCACGCTCGTAACCGTGCAGCAAAAGTTCCGCGTGACTCTCACCACGGAATCGGTGACCGAGGGAGATCAGATTTCGGCGCTGCTCGTCATAGTCATGAATCTCTCCTTCCATCATCGCCAGGAGGGAACGATCCTCGTTGTAAGCGGGTTGTTCTGACGTGTTGACAAACCCAAGCGACACCCTGCCGAGGCCGATGCCGGCGGGGACGTCGAGGAATCGATCCTCCGCGTACCAGGGGAAGTGCTTCACGCGGACGGCCATTTCCGCCAGCGTCGTTGTGAAGTCGGTCCAGGGCCGCGCGGAGATCGAGCCAAAAATCCCGGGCATGTCATTGCCTCGTGGTTATCGTTGAAGACAGCGAGATGCATGGTCATCAGACGGCAAGTCGCAGGGCCTGCCAGTATCGATCGAAATCCACAACGGCGATCTCCCACAGCCAGCTTAACACCACGATTCCGCTCAGGCCGCAGGCCGCCAAGAATGGCCAACTTCGCCGACGGCTCCAGACGACCTTTCGGTGGACGATCGCCGCCGACGCGTAGAGGAGAATGAGTGGTATCAAGGGAAGATGATAACGAGAATGACCGAAAGACAGAGTGTGCAACCCGCATATAAAGGCGATCAATAGAAGCACGAGTTCGTGAATTCTTCGGTCGGCTGGCGGCACCATGAACGCGCCAAAGATCCCCGCGACCAGGACGAATGCGTAGCTGCCGAAGATGATAGAAGTGAGCAGCACAAGGACTAGAGGCGACGGCTTTCCGTACCAGCCACGCGCGACGCCGGCGACCAGTTCGCGTTCGAGCCCCCAAAAGTCGAAGAACTTGACCACGTCGCGATGAAGTGTGAGAACGGGATGCGACCGGATGAAGTGGACACCGTAGCGCATGGCCAGCTTGTCCCGCTGGCCCTGGCTCGCTTTCAGATATGCGGGGTCCGCGTCGGCCAGGACATGATCCCACGACCTGGCGCCGCCGATCGTGATCGCGTCCCAGGCCCGGTGCATGGGCGTGAATTCATAATTACCCATCATAAAGTTTCGCCCGCTCATGCAGTCGACCACCTGGAAGGTGCGTTCGAGCCTCGTATTGCGGATCGTCCAGGGGGTCATGACGAGGCCATAGGCCAGGACGAGCGAGCCCGCCGCGAGCAGGCGCTGCCGCAGGTCTCCAGGCCAGGTACGAAGCAGTATGGCTCCCAGAACACCGGGAAAAAGCCACAGAACACTCCGCGTCAGAGCGGCGAGCCCCAGAAGAAGTCCCGCGCATGCCAACAGCGTCAGGGACCTGCGATGATGGGCCTGGGCGATGCTGAAACACGCTCCGCAGAGGAACGCGGTGAATGGAAGCTCGGTAAGAACGAGATTATCATAGACGAGCAGCGAAGGGTAGAACGCGAACAGTCCCGCCAGACAGAGGCCGACCTTGCGCGAATACGCCATCGATCCGAAACGGTACAACAGCACCGCGACCAGCAAACTGAGACCCGCCTGGAGCAACCGGACCGCCTGGTAATTCTCAAGTCCGAAGACCTCGTAAACACCCGCGATGAGCAGCGGATACAACGGGGGCCTCAGCGATGTGGGCCTTCCCGAGACCAGCGAAAATTGGTGGTCCCGGACCAGGTGCACGGCGATCGTGTTGTAGTCGCGCTCATCCCAGACGTGAAGTGGCTGGCCGGCGAATTCGGCCCAGAGCGCCAGCCGGAGCAGACCCCCGAGGACAAGGACCCAGGCAAGAGGCGACAGTGCCCTCGCCCACGAGAGGGAGGTTGCGCCAAGCGGTTCCGCCAGCTCCGGTGGTCGCGTCAAAACAGGAGCAACCGTCCTATCGTCGCTCAAATTTAGAACCTCCACAAGGGGGCGACCGGCGAAGCGTGCACGTTGAAGACGACGTAGAGTGCGGGGATTTGAACGAACATAAGCGATAAAAATGCAATCATACAAACAAGTAAATAGGTCATTAGGCCTTGTTCCCGATAGAGCCGTTCGGGGCTCTGGGCCGCGCTGTCGTGCTTGAAGGCGACATGGAGATAGTAACAAAGGAACCCCGAGACCATCGGGAAAATGAGGATCAGCTCGAGGTGATAACGGATGATGAAGATTCCCAAAAAAAGCGTAAAACAAGTTGCATAGAAGAACATGCTGGTCAGAAGCTTTTGCTCGTCATAATACTCGAAGGACTTACGGTACGCGCCCGCGGCAACGGGGTCCGCCAGAGTTCGGTATTCGGAAAATCGCTTGGTGGCCATGAAGAAGGCCCCTACCATCCAGTAGGCGATCAGCAGAGAAATTGGGGGGAATTCCGAGGCCGTCACGGCGAACCAGCCCAGCAAGAGCCGGATCGGGTTATTGATCGACTCTGAGAGGACGTCGACGTAGGGAAGATCCTTCGAACGGATGGGGGGGACGTTATAGAACAGGCCCATCACGAGCAGGAGCAAGGCCGTGCAAAAGAAGGGACGATTCAGCGCGGCGCCCATGACCAGCCCGACCATACCGAGCCCGAGCCATTCTCCGTAGGCGATGGAACGCCGGACCAAGCCCGAGGGAATGGGGCGGAACCGCTTGATCGGGTGGCTAAGATCGGTCTGGGCATCTAGGATCTCGTTCAGCACGTAATTGCTCGAAGCGATCAGGCAGGTCGTTGCCAGTGCCCAGATGATCCGCCCGGCGATCACCTGCCGCAGGAGGTCCGGATGATAGAAAACGGCCAGAAGTATACCAAGAGCCATGAAGATGTTTTTGAACCAGTGGTCCGGTCGGGCGATCGCGATATAGGGCTTGATCGCGGCATAGATCGAAAGGCGTTCGTGCGATGCTTGAACGGTGGACATGATATTCACGCGGGGAAGAAGGACGCCCGCCCCCGGGAGTGCCGGGGCGAGCCTGTCAGGGGTAAATACTCAGCAATATCCGAAGGTGTCCGAACGAGATGGACTTCGGCTGAGAAGGCGATCGCGACAGGAGATTCCGCTTCGCTCGCGCTCCTCGATCGTGCGGAGGACCCGGCGCTCCACGGGCCGTTTCAGACGGGTGAACCAGGGTTCGACCGGGCTTGTGGGGCTGACGAGAATGGTGAACAGACCGGCCAGTCGCCCCGCCAGCACGTCGGCAAAGAGTTGATCGCCGATCAGGGCTGCGCGGCCGGCGTCGATTTCGAGTTTCCGGAGCGCCATCCGACATCCGAAGGGAAAGGGCTTACAGGCCCGGGAAACGAAGGGGATCGACAGCTTACGCGCCATCTTCTCGATCCGCACCGTCGTGCCATTTGAGACCAGGCAAAGCCGAATCGAGTTCAGCCGCAACGACTCCACCCAGGCGAGCACATCGGGGCGAAACTCTTCGCGGCCATGATCCTTGAGGGTGCAGTCAAGGTCGAGCAGTAACCCGTCCAGGCCCAGCCGGCGGAGGTGTTCGATGTTCAGATCGAGCACGCTCGACAACCGCAAATGCGGAGTCACTAGTGAAAGCATGAGCGTATCTCGCGATTAGAACTGGAAAAGTTGATCAGGCGTCGCCCCGCGCAGTGCGCGACTGGCGACCGAGCAGACGACGCGCTAGCGCCAGAGGGCGCCGCATGTGGTTGAGTACACGCATCTTCCTAGGCACGAAGGCTTCCGGACGGCCGAAGTCGTCGACCCTGTTCGCTCGCAGCGCCGTATCGTCGCGTCGAACGCGGAAGTAGGAGTCGAGGGTCCCTTCGATCATGAGAAGGGCGACGGCCCGGGCAGAGGTACAGGTCTCGAACGTCAACAAGTCGCACCAGGCGCGGTCCGCGAGCGCGTTGCCACGCTCGAACAGCGCGGAGCGGAGCGGCTCCTCGGCGTGCGCCGCGGCGAGCCGTAACACGTTGGCCTTGCGGAATTCCTGGCCGGCCCACGCCTCGGTGGGATACTCCAGCGTCTCGCGGCGGTCGAAGTAGGGGACCTCGTTGCACAGCATCCAGCGCGCGTAAGCCAGCAGGCTGGTCTGCGCATACGCATACATGAAATCCAGCTCGTTCGCCTCAGCCTTGAGATCGAGATAACGCGCCAGCGCTGACAGGAACACCGTGTAGGACCAGCGTTTCTCGACGTCCAGGAGCCGACGTTCGTTCACGTCGTCGGCCGGGTGGATCGAGCGTCGGATCAGGGCCTCCGCGCGTTTCAGATAGAGGCGGTCACGCGTGACCTGCCAGGCATCGAGGAGCACGTTTACCGAGTTGCCGCAGCCGCGCCCGGGGCCGTGGTAGTCGATCTGGCCGGTGCAACTGGCCAGACCGGTCGGGCCATTGTAGATAAGTCCTAGTAGGGTCCATCGTCCGTCGTCCATGTTGATGACCCAGTCGGCCAGCTCGAGCACGGCGTCGCGTGCGTCTGGGTCACCGGTGAGGAAGTGGAAGTGAAGCAGACCGGTCGCGAAGTTGTGGCTGCTGCTCGGCCCTCCACCGTAGGTGCGGTCGCCCGGCCGGCAGTTGCGCCGGGAGTAGGTTCGATGGGTACAGGTTGCAGCGTCCTTGTAATGGTCGGTGAACCAGAACAAGCCACCGTTATAGGCCGGCCGGTCACGTTGTGTGTGGTATATGTCGATATCCATCACATGGCGGGCGAGGGGTTCGAGGACCTCGAGCCAGGGCGCTTCGCCGGTTCGGCAGTACTGGAGGAAAACGCCGAGAATCATGTCGTACTGATTGTTGTAGTGCGTGACCGCCGGCAGGGGCCCTTCGTAATGCGCTTGTTCGTGGTCGGCATGGACCTCACCGAAATGGCGCCAGCCGTACTCATCGATGGTCTCACGGCGGGCGATAAGGCTTTCCGGGCCGGTCAACACGCGTGCCAGGAGCCCTTCGAGCCGTGCGTCCGCGCGGTTGGGGAGGCGTGGTATCGCCTTTGAGGCCACGTACCAATCCGGTTCGGCATGGGAAACGGCCGGCTGATGGACCCACGCCAGTGGAGCGTTCTCGGACTGGCTGTTCGGACCGAAGTGAAACCAGAGGTCGTGCGTCTTCCGCTCGCCTCCCTGGAGCTCGAACGGGTCGCCAAACTGACCGGGAAACAGACGGAGGCGCAATGTGTCGGACGACGCCTCGATCGCCTTGGGGAATTGCTGCCAGAACCGGGGCAGTGCTGTCGAGACCACGCCAGCGTTCCCTTCGATCGTGACCTGGGGGCTGGCGCGGAGTCCGGACCATTCCCGATCGGAGCAGCGAACCTGGTAGCCTTGAAAGGAAATCGGAACCTCGCCGTGTCGGTTCACGTGGTTCCTGCACTTCCAGTTCGAACCGCCGCTGGAGTCCTGGTAGATTTCGACCTGACCGGTTTCCGCGACCTCTACGGGATCGTTCAGTTCCGTGGACCATTCGATGCGAGAGCCCACGTGCGCCAACGCTAGGGTCAGTGTCAAGTCACGGAACAGGATCGACCCGGCGTCACCCAGGTCCCAGAGCCCCCCCCGATGGCGGGCGCGCCGGGGGTTGTGTACGGTCAGCCACACTCGGACCAGGCCGGTTCCTGCGTAGAACGTGAGTCGAGAGACGAAGCGGCAAGAGCCCTGAAAGCGACCCTCACACCGTAGTTCCGCCCGGATCGGCCCGCGCGATTCCCAATCGACGCGCGTGACACAAGGAGACCGCCGCTTCCCACTCGCGTCCGTCAGAACGGTCCGGGCTGGTTGGCTCAGGAGATCCTGGCCGTTGACAACGACCCGGCTCAGTGCCATGGGGTCCTTGCCATCGAGCAGAAATATAGCGGTTCCTGTATTGATCTCGATCAACCCGTTGCGCCCGTGAATCTGGATCGAAGTGTTCGGCCTGCGAGCCACGGGCAGGTTCAGGGTTCGGAGCGTCCAGCGTTCGCTCCCGGCGGCTCTCGGCCCGAGCATGAAATCGAGCAGAAGCCACTGGATGCTTCGATCCGACCAGCGGGCCAGCACCGTGGTCTGAAGGTCGACCTCGGTGCCCTGAGAGTCAACCATCGTGAGGCACCGCGGGTCGAACAATCCCCCTCTGGGGAATGGCAGGCCGATTTGGATCGGTTGTGATGCCGTGGTGCGGCAGGGGCACACGACGATCAGGGAAACTTCGTCGATCCGACGGACCGGCTCCGAACCCGCGCAGTCGATCGAGGGCCCTCGAGTTGCAGACAGGGTCGCCACGGATGATTTGATCCGATCCACGAGCGGTCAATCTCCTGCGGGGCGGGTCGGGCTCACAATCCGGGCGCGACGTTTCGGAATGTCGCGAGCTCGGTATGGGACGAGGTCGGATCGAGGTAGCGATTGGCCCAGTGGGCCAGGACCAGCAGGCTCCAGAGCACCTTTCCGTGGCGCCCCGTTCCGGCGCGATGAGATTGGTCGAGCGCCCTTGCGGTCTTCTGGTTAATCAGAGCGGCGACCGGCGCCTTCGGATCGAGCACGGCGGAAATGAAATGGGGCCGCAGGGGACCTCGAAGCCATTCATCGATGGGGAGGTCAAAACCCTGTTTGGGACGATCGACCAGATCGGCGGGCAGACGGCGCCGGCAAAGCTGTCGAAAGAGCCACTTGGTCTTCCCCCGCCGCACCTTCCAGCGTGAGGGGATACCAGCCGCCAGTTCTAGCAGCTCGTGGTCGAGCAGGGGAGGCCGGACCTCCAGGCCGTGGGCCATGCTCGCCCGGTCCACCTTGACGAGGAAGTCGTCGGGCAAGACCGTGGCGACGTCGGCGGCGATCATCCCACCGAGCACGTCGCCGGCGGGGGCGTTCGCGAAGCCGTTGCGAGCGAGCCGGAGGGGATCATGATCATTCAGCCCGTCGACCAGGTCGGGCGCGATCAGCCGACGCCTTAGGGGAGCGCGGCACTGGGTGATTGTGTTTGCGTAGGCATCGCCGGCATCCATCGAGACGTTGGATAGCGTGGTTTTGAGCCGGAACGGGCGCGGGAGCCAGTCCGCCCTGGGCCAGAACCGCGCGATCGGCCCCACGGCCGACCGTCGGAACCAGGCGGGAAGGTATCGCCGACCGGCGTCTTCCCACAGGTCGTGCGCGTAACGTTCATAGCCGCCGAAAGCCTCGTCGCCACCGTCTCCGGAAAGCGCGACCTTGACGTACCGGCTTGCTAGACGTGCCAGGATGAAGGTTGGGATGGCCGAAGGATCAGCGAACGGCTCGTCGAAGTAGCGCGACAGTTCGTCGAGCAGAGTCACGGCATCCGGAGTGACGATCTCTTCCACGTGCCGCGTACAGAACATTTCCGCCACACGGCGCGCGTGTGGAAGCTCACTGTAAGGAGCTTCCCGGAACCCGATCGAGAACGTCTGGATTGGCTCCCGGCTCGTACGGGCATGGGACGCGACGATGGCTCCCGAGTCGATACCGCCGCTCAGGAAGGCACCGATCGGAACATCGGCGAGCCGATGCAGTTGAACCGTCTCGTCCAGCTTGGCCTCGATCGCCTCGTGCCAGTCGCCCACGTCACGCTCGCGGTCGGGCTCGATCGACAAGCTCCAGTAACGGTGGGGCGACCGAGCCAGTTCGTGCGCCGGACCAACAAGACGTGCGCGGGGGAAGCTTCTCGATCGAATGGAAGATCGAGCGAGAGCCGGGGACCATGCCCATGGCGAGATAGTCTTCCAGGGCCGAGGCGTCCACCGATCGGTCGATTCCGGGGTAAGCCAGGATGGCCTTGAGCTCGGACCCGAAAAGGAGCTTTTCGCCGTCGCGGTAAACGTAAAGCGGTTTGATTCCCAGGCGGTCGCGTGCCAGCAGCAGGCAGCGCTGATCGCGGTCCCAGAGCGCGAAGGCGAACATTCCCCTTAGGTGGTCAACAAGCCCCGCACCGTGCTCCTCGAAAAGATGGACCAGGACCTCGGTATCGCTTCGGGTTTGGAACCGATGTCCCCGCGCCTCCAGGTCGGCTCGCAGCGCGCGGTAGTTGTAAATCTCACCGTTGAAGATGACCTGTAGCGAGCCGTCCTCGTTGCCGATGGGCTGGTCGCCGCCGGCCAGATCGATGATCGAGAGACGCCGGTGGACCATACCCACGCCCGGTTCCCGCAGGAAGCCTTCGGCATCCGGTCCCCGATGAGCGATGCTCTCGCCCATCGCCCCCAGCACCCAGGCGTTGGGCGTGCGTTCCGGATCGGAATAGATCACACCGGCGATTCCACACATCGTGATGTTGTACCTGGATGGGTTAATGGCGAGCAGGTCGAAGTCGGTGCCGGCGATTCCACTCGAAAGCTTGATCAAGCGGAAATCGGTTGTGGAACGCTGGTCCGGTAACGGATGACCCGCGCGGGTGCCCCGATGGCGATGGCATAGTCGGGGATCGGCCTGGTGACGACCGAGCCGGCGCCGATGACGCTGTGACTGCCGATGTTCGCCAGCACGACGGACCTGTCGCCGATCCACGAATCGCGGCCGATGACGATCCTCGGCCAGCGGCCGGGTTGTTCGCGGATCGGGACGTCGAGCCGTTCGATCCCGTGCTGGGCCCCTCCGTTGATGATCGAAACGTGTGATCCCAGAAGTACGTCATCCCCCAAGGTGATATCACCCAGGCAACAGAAGGCGCCCGTGTAGACGTGCCGGCCGAGCTCGGCCGTGGGGTGCGAAAACAACGTGCCAAACCCGATCGAGATGTCCGCACCACAGCGAGGGAAAACCGATCGATAGAACGCTCTTCGCAGGTAAACGCCTGACATACCCGGGATCAAGCTCAATACCTGTGACCAGCCGGGGAAGACCCTCTGCTGCCCACAGACCAGGCCGCAGGCCCGATAGATCAGGACTGCGGGGAGGACCATAAGGAGGGCCATCGTGTTGCAGATCATTTTTAGGACGAATTTCATGATGGCATCAAGATTGGCGATGGGACGAGCCGCGATCCGGAGGAATCACCTGGAAGATCCGGTCGGCTTCACGGCTGAGGACGCTCCAGTCAAACCGCTCGACGATCCACTCGTGCGCGGCACGGCCCATATCCGCGAGGCGTGGGCGGTCGGACAGGAGCTCGATGCAGACCGACGCCAGGGCATGAGTCTCGTCGCACGAGACGACGCGACCGGTCTCGGGAATGCGCATGGTCTCGGCCGTGCCGCCCGACGCCCCCGCCACGACCGGCCGGCCGCACGCCTGGGCCTCGAGCAGGACCATCCCGAAACCTTCGAGGTCGTTGCCGACCTGACGATTCGGCAGGACGAACAGGTCGCATTGCTGGTAGCAGCGCACCAGGCCCTCGTCATTCTGGGGCCCGAGAAACCGGACGTGGTCGGCCAGGCCGCCGTGGGCTACCTGTGCTCCGAGCGCGTCGCGCTCCTCGCCGTCTCCCACGATCGCGTACAGGATGTCCGGTATCTGCTTCCGTATGGCTCCGAGCGCGCGGAGCATTTGATCGTGACCCTTTCGCTTCTGGAGCCGTCCCGCCGTCAGGATGACCGTGCGATCGTTCCAGCCCAGGGGACCACGGACGCTCACGTCCCTCGGTGCGGGCACGAATCGAGTGGTATCGACCCCGGGGTGCAACACACGGACACGACGCCGGGGTAACCCCCATGTGTCGCAGAGGACTTGGCGCGTATTCTGGCTGTTGGCGATCAAGATCTCGGCGTGCTGCATGACCCGCCGCGTCAACCAGGCCAGCTCGCGGCTTCCCCAGGCATATTCCAGTTCCTCGCCGTGGACGTAGCAGAGATAGCGGACCCGAGAAACGTATGAGACGAGCAAGGCGATCAGTCCCTCGGGAAGGCAACGGCCGCAATGCAAGGCCGCGATCCGGCGGGTCTTGACCAGGCGGCGGATCAGGCTCGCGGCGCGTCCGTACGATCGGATTCCCGCGGGGTGGCCGATCCCCCAGGATCGGAACGAGAGCGGGACCCGGGTGACCTCCAGCTCGCGAGCGCGGTCGAACTCGTCCTGACCCGCGGTCTCGCCGGCAGCCACCGCGAAATGCTCGCGCGGGAGTCGGCGATAGATCTCGTAGAACCAGCGGCTCGTCCCTCCCACGCGAGGAGGGAAGTTCTCACTTACCAAAAGAGTGTTCATGCGAAAGCTCAATCGCTCCGGCTTCGAAGGACCTGGCGGTACTGTTGAACCACGCCCTGAACATGCTCCTTCAGGCTGAACCGATCGGCGCACCGACGGCGGCCCAGCGAACCGAACCGGCGTCGAAGGGACTCATCTCGGAGCAGGCGCGCAGCGCCGCGGCAATCTCCCCGGGTGCGCCCGGTGGGACCAGCAGACCGGTCCGTTCGTGCTCGATGATCTCGCGGATTCCCCCCACCGACGATCCGATGACCGGAAGGGCATGGGACATCGCTTCCAGCGTCGCCAGGCTCAGGGGCTCGACGTGAGAGGGAACGACCGACAGATCCGACGCAGTCAGCCAGGGGCTCACCTGGTCCTGGAACCCGACAAACTGGACCGCGCAACTCAGCCGATCGGCCAGCTTTCTCATCTCACGCAGGTATTTCCCGCCCGATTGAAGGTCATCGCCAACGACCACCAAGGTGGCGCGATCGGTCAGATCGGGGTCGAGCTGTGACCAGGCGTGGATCAGGTCGGCTATCCCTTTGATGAGGATGATCTGCCCGGCGAAGGTCACAATCAGCCGATCCAGCGGGAGACCGAGGCGACGACGTGCTTCCTGGCGTTCCCGAACGGTGGGATCGGCGGGGGGCACGGAAAGCCCATCATAGACCACGGAATGGCTGGCCGACGCCAGATCGGCCGATTGTCGGCATAGCTCGTCCATGACCGACCATGAAATGAAGAAATGATGCTCTGCATGGAATTTGTTGAGCCAGTCGATGGTCTCGCCACTGTACAGGAAGCGATGATGACAGATCCGTGGAACGCCCAGTCCCCGCGCCGCGCCCGATACAAACTGGTGCGTCGGCAGGTCATTACTGTGAACGACGTCGGGTCGATGCTGCTTCAGGACCCAACGCAACCGGTTCCGCGCTCGGAAGTAACGAACGCAATGCCACTTATCGGTGAAATACATTGGCGTATGCACGCAACGCAGCCCGGCCCTCTCGATCCGATCGAGGACAGCTCCCCGCGCACCCAGCACGACCAGCACGTCGTGCCCCGCCGCTTGCAAACCCGCCGCCAGTCGTTCGGCGGCGATCTCCGCGCCCCCGACGAAGGGCGCCAGGCTCGCCAGACAGACTCGGAGTCCGCGACTCGTTGCCGGACCCGTGGGCTCGATCGCACCGGTCGTCCCGGCCCGTTCGATGAATCGCGCTTCTGAGGGGATTAAGGTCATGGAAGCTCAAGGTGCGAGAGTGGCATAGATCTGGCGAAGTATGTGCAAGCTACTGGCCGGTCGGAAGTGCTCGATGACCCGCCGCCGGCCGCGCTCGCCGAGCACCTGGCGGAGTTCGGGGCTCTGGATCAGGTTCTCGACCACGGCGCAGAGGGCCGGCAGATCGGCGTTCCCTACGACTGGTCCGGCAGGGCCGACGACCTCGTGCACCGCACCTCCCCGGTAGGCGGCTACGGGCCGTCGGCAGACCATGGCCTCGCAGACGCTGTTGCCGAACGATTCGTACTCACTAGTGCTGACGTAAACGTCAAGTGCGTGATGAAATGGCTCGATCGAGTCGAGGTGGCCGAGCCATCGTAATCGTTCGCCCAGGCCAGTGGCATCGATCCGGCGGAGGATCGACCTGCCGTAGTCCTCCTCGCCTTTGATCATGTCTCCAGCGATCATGCCGACGACCTGAGGATTCCTTGCGGCGAGCCGGGCAATCAGGTCGACGAAATCCTCGATCCGCTTGACCGGACGCAAGGCGCTGGCTGTGCCGACGACGACCTGATCGGACCGGACTCCCCACTCCTGTCGTGTCTGGTCACGGCTCGCGGCATTATTGCCGAAGGTTGCGGTCTCGATGCCGAGCCTGACGAGATGCTGACGCTCCCGTGGTACGACTCCCTCCACGGCTTCCTTGCAGTCATCCCAGAGCTGCTGAGAGTTCCAGAGTAAGGCGTCGGGGGTTCGTCCCTTGCCTCCGAAGATCCAGGAGCAGAATTCGCGGTGGACTTGATAGCGGACGTGGCAGATCAGGGGCCGCCGCAGCAGCCGGCGGATCAGCAGGCCGAAGGGATAGACGTCATGTTCGTTGCAGTGGATGAGATCGCAACCGAGACGGTGCGCCCAGTACGCGAGCCGGCCGGCGTGCCAGAGGCTGGGGAAGGGCCATCGTGTGTCGGGCCAGGGGATGGGATCGACCCGATGCGGGAATCCATTGGCGGCCAGCCACCGTGTGAAGCCGCCCGGCCCACGGGCCACGACCATACCCTGGATTCCCTCACTCCGGCCCAGAAGCAGCCAGCTCTGGAGGATCCGGGTAGTCCCCTCCAGATTCGGGTTGTTGGTCAGGAATAGGATCTTCATGATGCGAATCTCGCGGTTCGATCTACACGTGTGTCACTGTAGTGGACGATCGCGCCTCGACGACCGTGTCCAACCTGGCTCTCAGCAATGCCAGCGCGTAGGTCTTCCAGCAGCGCGAATCCCAGGGCCAGAGCCGGAGGCCGCGTCGCATGTTCTCCCAGGCTTCAGCCCGGAAGGCGGGATGAGGGAGTAGGTTATAACCGAGCATCCAGAAGTAGACGCCGCCAAGCCGCATGTTCAGGGCACGCGTCTGGGCTGTGTTCAGGGGAACCCGTTGGCGCAGCCTTTCAAAGCCATCGGCCAGCTTGCGGAAGAGGCGCTCATGCTTGTCGGTCGGCTGACTGGCCGCGCAGGAGGACGAATTATCGGTATGGATATGGTAGACAACGTGGACCGCGTCAAAGTATCCAAGCCGATGACCATCGGCCAGGGCTTTCACGACGATCAGTTGATCCTCGGCCTCGTTGCGGGTGACGGCCTCGAAGCGATAGTCCTCGAACACGTTGCGTCGGATGACCGAGCATTGCAAACCCGAGTAGAGGCCATGCACCAGCATGTACTGAACGGCCCTGTCGTCCTCGATGATGCGCAGACTTCCACGGACGCGGATGCCGAGCTTCAGAAACGGTTGCGGGCGGCCTTCAACATAGAACGAACTGGCGTCGAGGACATTCCCGGAAGCGAAGTCGACCGTCCGCGTCGCACCGTAGACCCAGTCGACCTCGGGATTGGCTTCGAGGCCCGCCACGCAGTCGCGCAGGTGATGGGACAGCCAGAGATCGTCACTGTCATAGAACGCGATGAATGGGCCACGTACGAGGTCCAAACCGGTATTGCGGGCCCCGTAAGCCCCCTGGTTCTCCTGGTAGACGTAACGTACAGATTGCGTCCAGCCCCGCGTGAGCTCCGTCACCAGCGCTCGAGTGTCGTCCGTACTCCCGTCGTCGATGACGATTAATTCCCAGTCCCGGAACGCCTGCCCCTCGATCGACGCAAAGGCCGACCGAAGGAAGTGCGACCGGTTGTAGGTGGGCAGGATGATGCTCACCCGCGGATCGACGCCATTTCTATTGGAACGGGACATTCGTTAATTCTCGCCACCTGTCCTCGGTCGAGCCGATACGTCATACCACCATCGTCGGACTCGGTTGAGCAAGGGCGCCCACCAGGTCTTTTGCAAGGCAATCCCGTCCGATCGGAACGGGTAGAACTCGCGGGTGGCGTGCCAGTTCGCCCACATGCCGGAGGTCGTCATGAATCGGTGGATGTCGCCAGCGTTCGAGACGTGTAAAGGAATGTTTTGCTGGATCGACGCTTCCGGAAAGAGGTTGGCGATCAACCAGCCGCCTGGTCGGAGGTAGCTGCGCAACCGCTGGATGGCGGCGCGTTGATTCGGGATGTGTTCGAGCACGTCGAACGCGCAGATCAGGTCGTAGGTCCCCCGCTCCGGGGTCGTCTCGAGGAGATTGATTCGGTGCGCGTTCAAGCCGCGCTGAGCCAGCCGAAACGACGTCAGGTCGAGCAGGGGGGTGGCAATGTCGGCATAGGTCACGGAAAACCCTTCGTGCGCGAACACGATCGTGCCGCTGCCGATGCCCGAGCCGAAATCGAGCACGTTGCGGAGCCGGCGTCGCGCGGCGAAATCGAGGGCCCCCAGGTACTTGAGTGGAAAGGCGCCCTTGTCCCCCGCGTGCCACGAGGCCAGTTCGTACGCTTCGGTGAGGTCGGCGTTGTAAAAGGCCACGAGCTGATCGACCGAGGTCGGGTCGGTGACGAGTCGATTCCAGTGATCCGCCAGGTCAGTCTCGCCTTGGCGCATCCGCTCGTCGACGGCCGCGGGCGGCAGGCCCGTATACTCGCTGAGTTCGTGGACAAGGCTCGTATGCAAGTTGCTCTCTCCAGGCAAGCAGAGGAGCCGCGTCCACCTCCGGATGGATTCCGAAAGAAATCGATGAGAAGGATCACCGCAGGGAGGACTCGCGGCGTTGTCGGCCAGAATGGTGCCTGCGCGCTCGATCATGGACGGAACCTCGCTCCAAAGGCGGTTGAACCCTGGTCGTGGGAATCCGGGCCGCGGGCTCATGTTGGCGACCAGGCATAGTCGGCGACCAGGCATCCTTGATGACGGTCGGTGGAGACCCACTCGGTTCCCTCGCCGTCGGTCGTCTCGAAGACGAAGGCGTCATTGACGCAGTCGACGACCTCGCGCGCCTCCATCCAGAGTGCGACCGTGAAGCGATGACCGGGACGGAGACGAATGCCGTGAAAGTGACACCGAAAGCTTTGAACTCCTTCGTGGAGGTCGATCGCGAGCCTGGCCTCGCGAGTCCAACCACTGACGATGGTCGTGCCGGACATGGTTTGAAGGTTGAGCGCGAGGGCCACGTCGTTAATCGGACCGCGGGCGGCAACCTCGACCTCGAAGATCAGGTCGCTGCCGCTCCGGTGATGGATCATGCTCATGCCGCTCGGGTCGAGCATCCGGAGCCGTGTGAATCGTGCCCTGCCGTCCCCGGCCCTCGGCTTCCGGGAAAGGTCTTCCACCGCGCCCTGAGCGATCTGCGTTGCCAGGTATCGCTCGACGACCTGTTCCGCCGGACCTTCGGCCTCTAGACGCCCGTGATCCAGGAGAAACGCCTTTCGGCAGAGGCGCGGAATCAGATCCAGGTTGTGACTGACGAACAGGACCGTCTTGCCCTCGTCGGAGAGTCGGGCCATCCGGTCGAGGCACTTTCGCTGATAGGTGGCGTCGCCAACGGCAAGAACCTCGTCGACTAGGAACACGTCGGGATCGAGGTTGGCGGCCACCGCGAATGCCAGGCGAACGTACATACCGCTCGAGTAACGCTTGACAGGCATGTCCAGGAAGGTCGAGATCTCGGCGAACTCGACAATCGCGTCAAACTTGCGATAGATCTCGCGGCGGGGCATGCCCAGAATCGCGCCGCTCAGGTAGATGTTCTCCCGGCCGGTCAATTCGGGGTGAAAGCCCGTTCCCACCTCCAGGAGACTGCCAACCCGTCCTCGCAACTCGACGAAGCCCGCCGTGGGTTCGGTTATCCGGCTGAGGATCTTGAGCAGAGTCGACTTCCCGGCCCCATTCCTACCGATGATCCCGACCACCTCACCTTGCTGGACTTGCAGGGAAACATCCTGGAGGGCCCAGAAGTCGGGATCGGAGCCAGGGGTGTCCCGTGGGACGGGCACCCTCCCCGCGACCATCCGTCGAAAGCGGCTCCAGGACGCCGCCGCAACGTCGTTGAGGCTTTCTCGCAGGGTCCGATACGCGCCGGCTCGTGAGCCCACGCGATACCGCTTTGCCAGTTGCTCGACCCGGATCGCAAGGCTCATGAGGGCGTCATTCCTGCGAGTTTCGATTGACCAGGCTCTCGGCACGGTGCAAACGGAAGTCAAAGCAGGATGGCCGAGGATGCGGTTCGCGGCATCGATTCCAGCTTCAAGGTGCCTGCACCCAGGAGGACGATGTAATAAGGAGGCTCGAGCCCTTCGAGTGTCACGAACTGGGCGGAGATCACGAAACCAACAATCGAAGGGATCACCATCCGGGCAAGGTAGCGCATCCAGGGATCGGAGACGATCGAAGCTTCGCGGGCCATTGGCCAGAGTCGGACGAGACAGAGTCCATAAAACGACAGGAGCGAGAGGATACCCGGGAAGCCGAGCTCGGCCCCGGTTTGCATCCAAAGTGAATGCGCCTCCTTGTTGGGCGTCCAGCCGTAGTCGACCACGACGAGTCCCCAGTGGTCCGGTCCCACGCCCACGATCGGATGTTTCAGCATGCAGTCCCAGCAATTTGCCCAGAGGATTAAGCGGCTTTCCGCCGAAGCGTCGCGCTGGCCGCTCTGATCCGCGAAGCTCGCACTGAATCGTTCCTGAACGTCCTTACCCGCCAGGCGTATACCCACCAGGACCGCCAGGAGGAAGATGAGGTAATAGACGGGACGCTTCGGGATGATCAGAAAGCTCACGAATCCGACGATGATCAGACCGATCATCCCACCCCGCGAGAGACTGAACAGGACGACATGCACCATCAGGCCGGCCATGAGCAAGGCCCCGGCCTTCATCCACCAGCGCGTTGCGTGAAGACCGAGAAAGAACGCCAGACCGATGCATGAGTCCATGGCGATCGCGACGCCGTTGCGGTCGAGCATGCCGGGGAGCGTGACTTCACGGTATTGATTGTAATAACCGTTATAATAATTAATATTGAATTCCAGGGCAAGATACCCATGGCAGAGAACGATCAGCCAGGCAAGCTGTTTGAGTCGGCGGACCGACTCGATCATCGTGATTCCGACGATGAACGGAAGGACGATCTTGGTGAGTGATTCAACATAAGGCCAGGCGAGCTGGCGGTCGGGGGCGAAGGCCGCCGAGAGGATCGACCAGAACCAGTAAAGGCCGATTGCGCTGACGATCCCGCCGGCCTTGCCGAACTCCCAGCGGCCGAAACCGGCGAACGCCCAACCCAGGAGCAGGCCGATGGCCACGATCCTGCTGTAGTTTCCCGGCGGGACGGCATAGGACCAGAGCGCGTCGGGCTTGATGCAGGCGAAACAAATGTAGGCTAGTAACCCGAGCGAAGGATTGAAGATCGCTGCAATCGCCCCTCCGTAGGTCATCGCATATGTGAAGATCAGGCTCTTCATGCCGCTGACCCGGTAATCGGGGCGGTATCTAGGATGCGTTCCGCGGCGTGTGTCAAAAGATGACGGATGCGGTCCAGGCCGACACCGGCGAACATGTACAGAAACGGTAGGGCCGGGACCCGGCAACGACAGTAAGCTTCGACTCCGAAGAGACATACCGTCATGTAAGAATACGCTAGCATGACGAGGATTACCAGGCCAGCGGATCGCAGCCGAGGCGTTCCCAGGACGATGATCAATCCGGGCAGCGCCAGCGACAGGGCAGCCAGACTGTGAAGCACCTGCCAGACGAACACGGTCGAGAGGAGTGGGCCGTTTCGCACGAGCCGGGCCATTGACACGGGATCGAACCGCAGGATCGCTCCCAATCCCGGCGGCTCCCATCGCTGGCTGGTCATGTCGGCCAATTCAGCCACGTTGTGGGAAACCGTCGCCTTCGCCAGACCGCCAATCGACGATAGGAGTAGTGCCCGCGGATATCTGAAAAAAACCGAGGGCCAGACCGCGTTCAACTCCCGGTCGATCTCGCGGACCGTGGTCCGATAGGCGAAATCATTCTGGACAACCTCGACTGGGACGATCCGGAACTCGCGTGAGATCAATGCCTGAGCTTCCTCAAACGAGACACCGCGCTCGATCTCGTAGGCCCCGGCGCCGGCGTAGTAGACCAGGTTGTTCTTGTCCACGAATGTCAGCTTCGGAAGCGAGAACACCCGATCGTTGCGATAGACCCAGAGCCCGATCGGAATCGAGGCAACCAGGACGAGCAAGGCGGCGTCTCCGAGCGCGGGACTGATCCGACGGTTACGTAAGCCCAGCAGCACGATCAGGCCGACCCAGAGGGCGATGACATACAACCCCGACGGCCGAGTGAGGACGGACAGCGCGGAGAAAGCACCCCCCAGAACCAGTCGGCTCAACCGGCCGCCACCGCTCTGACTTCCGTCCAACGCCGCCTTCAATAGGAAGCGCATGGCGCACAAGGTCAGGAAGAGGTACAGCGTCTCGGTCATGGCCATGAACGTAGAGGCCGCCAGCATCAGATCAGTCGCAAACAGAAGACTCGCCAGCAAACCCGCGCCGGGACCAAAGTGTTCCCGAACGATCCCATAGAGCAGCAGGCACGAGCCGGCGTGTAGCAGGACCTGGGCCAGGTAGACTGCACCGGAGCCCCCGGCTATGTCCAGACCGCCAGCGAACATCGGATAGATCGGCGTCCGCAGCATGTCCGGCACATAAGGCGGTCCATCGCTTCGCGAATAATGGCCGTTCAGAAACAGGTTGCGACCAAGCTTCACGTAGTGGTGCGCATCGGGATTGGCGCAGAGGCGGTAGTCGCGCAGGTATTCGGGACGCTCGGCCGCGATCGACGCGAAGATCGCCAGCCCGATCACCAGGCCGATCAGACCCGGCGCCAGCCCAATCGTGAATATTGGTTTACGACTATTCATTGATTAAAAACTAAATGATGTCTGCAAAATATCGTTCAACGTGACGGAAGTAGGCCCAGCCGAGCTGAAATAGGACCAGGCTGATCACGACCGAGACGATCAGGAGATAGGGATCGGGAGACCCTCCGGCCAGGACGCGCCGGAAGCTGTCGATCCAGCCGTGGACCGGGTTGAAGGGGAGCAGGAGCCGACCCCGGGGACCGATGGCGGACTCGTTCTGAAGGTAAATGCTGGGGGTCGCAAACATCCAGAGCTGGATCATGAACGGGACGACATAGCGGAAGTCGCGGTATGCCACGGTCAGCGCCGAGAGGAGGATGCCGACACCCAGAGCGGCAATCATCAGGCCGAGCACGATGAGGGGGATCAGAAGTATACCCCAGCCAGGCCGCACGCCGGCGCAGAGCAACATGGCCATGAGCATCGCGAAGCTGAGCGCGAAATCAACCAGGCCTGCCCCGATGGCGCCCATGGGAATGATCAGACGGGGAAAGTAAATCTTGGTGACCAGGTTTTGATTGCCGACGATGCTCTGCGCGGCGGAGCTGATCGCGTTCGAGAAGAAGATCCAAGGGACCAGGCCCGCGAGCACGAATAAGGGATAGGGTAAGCCCGCGGAGGGGCCGGCCGCCATCCGTCCGAAGAAGAGACTGAAGACAATCATCGTCAACAGGGGCTGGAGGATAGCCCAGAGCCCCGAGCACGGTCTGCTTGTAACGGACCTTGATGTCGCGCCAGGTGAGGAAGAAGAGTAGCTCACGGTACTTCCATAGCTCGCCCGGAGCGAGTGCCGGCCAGCCGGGTTGACGCCCGATGTGGATCAACGGTCGATCGAGCGTGATCTCGCGGCCGATTGGTGCCGGGGCCTGAGAGCGTATGTCTTCCGGCAGGATCTCGATGGCGGAGCTCATATCGTCCTTTCCGAAGCAGACACGGACGGCTGGGTGGGAGCCGAGCCACCGACCGCGTTTCCAAAGTCGTCGAGAGCTGTCTCCCGAGAGAGCCCGAGCAAGCTCTCGAACGGCTTCAGACAGGTCGCCCACCCATGGTGCTCTTCCACGAAGCGGCGGCCCGCCGAGCCGAGCTCACGACGCAGCGCATCGTCTTCGAGGAGGCGTGCGACGGACTCGACCCACTCCCCAGGGCTCGAGGCGGCCATGGCGTGAACGCCGGGCTCAACCTCAAGGCCCGTCAGCGCCTGAGGAGAGGCGACCACCGCTTTGCCCATCGCCAGGGCTTCGAGGACCTTGTTCTGTACGCCGCGGGCGATCCGCAACGGCACCACGACCACAGCGGCCGCGGCCAGGTAAGGACGGACGTCGGGCACTGCACCGACCAGATTGACGCCCGCTACGCGACCCACGCGCCGGAGTCTGGCGGCGGGTCGGCGGCCCACCAGGGAGATCGAGGTCTCAGAGTGTCGGCGGTAGACCTCGGGCCAGACCTCATGACAGAACCAGCGAGCTCCATCGACATTGGGCCGGTAGTCGAGCGCCTCCGACGAAAACGCAGCCGCGCTCGATCGCCGAGGGCTCGGGCCGGAACATGTTCAGATCGACCCCGTTGGTGATGGCACGGACCGTGCCCTCGCCCTCTCCCTGAAACCGTCGATAAAGGTCGGCCTCGGCTGCGCTGACGAGGCTCACGCCCTCCGTCCAGGTGGGCAAGCCCTGCTCCAGGCGGCGAAGCCGATGGCCCTCGACCTGATAGAGCCATGCCAGAGGCGGCGGAACGGCTTCCGCGTAGTCCAGCCATTTTTGACTATCCACGTCGACCAGGTCGACCACTTTCGGCACTTCGCGCAGCTCCGGCAATCTCAGGTAGGGCACCATGCTCGAAGACGACCCGAGTGCCGCGTGAAATCGGGTCCTGCGGGCCCATCGGCCGAGCAGGTTGCGGAGGGCCGGTGACCAGAACGCCCCTTCCGTCGCGGTCCGCCCCAGCGCCAGGGAGCCAACGGCCCGCGCCCATCGTCCGTAACCTCCCAGGCCAATCACGGCGACGTGTTCGCAGCAGCCTCTCAGGGCTTCGATCGATTCGTCCGCCGGCGGTTCGTCGGACAGGGCGGCCAGGTGCACCGCAGCCCTTCGCGAAAGCCATTTGAGTAGATGATAGGCCCGGATGCGGTCCCCTTTGTCGGGGGGATACGGGAGCCGATGGACCACGTACAGCACGTCCGGCCGTACACCATCTCTCGCGTTCGTCGCCGTGATGTCGGCCCTGGGCAGTTCGCGCATTCAAGCCCTCGAACAATTCAGGTGGTCTGGACCTGGGGAATCGGTCGGGGCTCGTTGAAGAGCTCGCGATAGATTTCCTCGATGCTCGGCCCGGCCGGTATCCTCAGCAGCACACGCGGGACGACAAACGGAAGTCCGGCCACGGCGCTGATCGTGCTCAGCAGGATGCGAGCGTCCAGCCAGGGGTTGATCCGTCGTACGTAGAAGAGGTCGCACGCCAGCTTACGACGGACACTCTCCAGGTCGGAATCAGGCCGGAGCTGGACCTGGGCCAGTCCAGTCACCCCGGGACGGACGAGCAACCGATCGCGATAACGGGGGATATCGCGCTCGAGAAGCGTGACGAACTCGGGCCGCTCCGGTCTGGGTCCGACCAGGCTCATCTCGCCTCGGAGAACATTCCAGAGCTGGGGTAATTCATCGAGATGGGTGTACCGGAGGAACCGGCCCACTCGCGTCACCCGCGGATCACCCTCGGTGGCCCACACCGCTCCGGTCAATCGCTCGCAATCCTGAACCATGGTCCGGATCTTGTAAATGGTGAAGATGCGTCCCAGATGACCGACCCGGGTTTGCCGGTACAGGGCCGGTCCGGGCGAAGTCAACCGGACCAGAACCATGGCCACAATCATCAGCGGTAGGGTCAAGACGAAGAGGGCAAATGCGAGGAACACGTCCAGACTCGATTTGATCGAAAGATATCCCTTATTTTGAGATTCAGAGTAAATACCGGACGTGGGAAACATGTCGGGACAGTAATCGCTCACGATGGCCACGCTGACCTCCTCACGTTGCGGGTAGGGATTCTAGATTCTATAGGAATGCCGAGTGTCGATTTCGACGTGGTTCCGACATCGGCGAGCGATTCATCAGGGCGGATCGAGCGGCGGCTCAACGATTCTCGAATAGGGAGCGATCAAGTTCAGCGAGCAGGGGGTTCAGGAACTCGGTGACCGGGTGATCCTGGTCCATCGCATCCTCCGGCGCGATGAGCTCGTGAATCACGTACAGCTTGTACAGTGCCGGCCGGGACGCGAAGCTCAGACGTGGATTGTCGGGGGCTTCCCAGTGGCCGTCGGACGACCAGGCCCAGAGGATGCTCAGGGTAACAGGCACGGGGACGTTGCGCTTGCTAAAGATGGCGTGCCAGAACTCGGCGGGGTGTCCACCGGGGCCAACCGGCAGGGACTTTCGGACTGGCGGGCCGGTCGGCTCGTATCCCGCGCCGGCGTAGCAAATATCCGGGGTGTGAACCGAGATCGGCCCCGCAGGGCCGCAGACCAGGAGGATCGACACGGCGTCTCGGCGGCGATGATCCTCGTAACGACGCGAGACGTATCCCGCGATCTCCGCCATGAGCAACTGGTCGCGGCTTAGTTCCAGCGACTTGCCCTCCCACGAGCCGACACGATCAGGGACATGCTTGAGCCTTGCCGCCGCTGCCTCGATCTCATGGCCTATCGCCCAGCGCCGGGTCCATTTGCCGTGGACGAGCCCGGCGGCGATCACCAGAAACAGGGCGGTTGTCGGGAGCAATGCTCGCGCCATCGTTCCGCTGGCCTCCTGGTTTCAGGTCGAGTTGCGTGGTTCGTCTCGAGCACGAGGTCGCAGGGCGTATTCGTAGTAGCTGCTGCCATAATGGTCGCTTTGTTCGCCGGTGACGATCGCTCCAAGCATGCGTATCCCCAGTGAGGAAAGCCGCTCGTAGGCCGCGTGGATCTTGGAAAGTCGGCTGACGTCGCGCATGACTGAGAAGATCACTCCATCAACATGTTGACCAATGAGTAGCGCGTCGGCCACCGGTAAGACCGGCGATGAGTCGATCACGATGAAGTCGAAGTGCTCCTTGAGCCGGTCGAACATGGCTCGCAGGTCCTTTAGCGCAAGCGCCTGGATCGTCTCGCGATCGCTCACGCCGGCGGGGACCAGCCATAGATCCTTGGCCAGTGTCGGCTGGGCGATTTCGAGAATGTCCACCTCGTCGCGGAGCACCTCGCTAAGCCCTGGTTCCACGGGCAAGTCGAAGAGTTGATGCGCCGTGGGCCGTCGCAAGTCGCCATCAATCAGCAGGGTTCGACGCCCGGAGCGGGCCAGGCTGAACGCCAGGTGGCTGGCCAGCGAGGTTTTTCCCTCGCCGCTCAGCGCAGCTTGCGACCATGACCGCGCGGATCGACTCGGTCTGCGCGAGGTGGAGCAGGGCGGTTCGTGCCGCGTCGATCGACTCGGTGAGGACATTCTGCCATTGAAGACAGCGCTGCTCGCTGTTCGCGATACCCAGGCGGGTCCGTTCGGGCAGGATCGGGAGCGTCCCGACCACTCTCAGGCCCAGGCTGTGAACGACCTCGATGGCCGAATGAACCCGACGCGCCCGAAATTCCCACAACGAGGTGCCGATCAGGGCCAGTGCGAAGGCGCCCCCTCCGGCGAGACCGGCCATTCGAAGCGATTGATACTCGTCCTTGATCCGGGGCTTCTCCGCCTTCTCCAGCAGTCGAATCCGCGGTGGGGCCTGAAGCTCCAGTTTGAGAGCTTCGACCTCGACTCCGATCGACTTGGCCACCTCGTCGGCCGAGGCAATCTCCTCCTGGATCGAGAACAGGTCCACGGAGTTTCGGCTGAGCGAGACGCTACGCGCCGAGATGCGCTTGACCTCGTCGGCCATCGACTCCTTGATTCCGGTCAGGACCTTGATCTGCCGTTGCAGCAGGACTTCGCGCGTGCCGACATCAGTGCTCGACGCTTCGCGCAGCTCCTGCTCGATGATCGGATAAAGCTTTCGGCGCTGGGAGTGATACGCCGACTTGGCGGTGTCGAGCTCCCTGCGGCTGGTCTGGAGGGCGGGATCGTTTCCTTGGCGGGCAAGCCGCGAGACCTTGTCATAGGATTTCTGGGCCTTTTCTACGCGCTCAGCGAGCGCCTCGATCGTTCTGTCCTGACGGATCTCTTCCTCGATCCTGTCCGGGGTGACGGCCGATGCGGACAGGTTCTTCTCCTCCTGCAGGACCTCGTATTCCACCTCGAGGCTTCTGAGCTCGGACTGGATTCTGGCCAGCTCGTCTTCCGCCCTGCCCAGACGATCGAGCTCATGCTGGTGGATGTTGGCGAGGGTTTTCTTGTCGTCCGAGCCCGCCATCTCGGTGAGCCGCTTGAGCTCCTTCCGCTTTTCCCTCAAGCTCTCCTGGTACCGATTCCAGGTTTCTCTCAGCAGGTCGAAGCGCTCGCGACGTTGCTTGGTCTCGACATCGACCACCTCGTCCAGGTACGCCAGGGTGACTGCGTTGACCATCAGCATCAGCTCTTCGGCCTTGCGACCGCTCATGCTAATCCGAAGGATCTCGGAACCGTTGGCGAAATCGACCTGGAGCTCTTTTTCTAGCCACTCGATCGGGTCGGAATAGGTATCGAAGATTTTAAGCTTGGCGACCTCCTCGCGCTTCAGGGCGGCGTTGAGGACGAGCCGGCTTTTCAGGAGTGCCAGTTGCGTTCTCTGGTAGGCACCGTAATCCGAATAGACCTCCTTGACGGTCAGCAGGATCTTGGGTGGTACCGAGCTGACGTGAAGCATCGCCCTGGCCGTATATTTCGCGGGAGGCGTCAAGAGTGCGACGATTCCGGCGGCGAGGCTACCACAGAGCAACCCCAGCCCCGTGGCCATCAGCCAGCGACTCCGCAGCGCCAGGAGTAGCGCCATCAGGTCCGGCTTCGGATCCAGGTTTGAGGGACCGTGCGAGATTACCGGAACCACGGCATGGGACTGGCTAAGCACGGCGGGCACCAGGTCCGAACTGCGTACGGGGACCGGTCCGTGTGGCGGCAACATGGGGGAGAGACTCCAAGGGGGCCCGTCCGATCACGGGTTCCTCAGCATCCGGTGGATCGCTTTGGTCTTGACCTTGCTCGTCTTTTCGACCCTCCTTGCGGCCGGGCGCTCGCCAGGGCCGGGCGGCGCTCGGGGAGCGATATCTCCACGTTGTTCTTTCGGCACCAAAAGGTCGGTGGTGGAGGCCGGCTCGACGAACAGGTGGGCGAGCAACTCGAGTTCGGCCCAGAGGATTCCCAGGGCGATGGGCATCATGAACCAGCCCGCCAGGTCATGAAAAACGATGTTGGCTGCCCGGCTACTCACCTTCTCGTGCAGGATTCCGGTCACCGTGATCCGCGCCACATTGACGATCAGGGCGATGGGGACGACGCTGGCCAGAATCAGTAACGTATCGAGCCAGGGCCTTCGCATCACGATCAGCACCGCGCTCGCCAGGGCGAAGAACGTGAAGAGCATGCTCAAACCGCTACACGCCTCGACCACGCCGATTCTGGAATGCTCCAACTGGATGACGTTACCTTCGGCCAGGGCGGAGAATCCCAGGGTCTGGAGCGTGTAGGTGCTGGCCTTGGTGGCGATTCGCTGCAACGGCTGCGCCAGCGCGATCTCGAGGCGGAACGGCAGCGGCATCATGAAAGCCAGGAAGGCGATGGCCGGCCATGACCATCGGAGCGACTTCCAGCCCGCCAGCAGAACACAGAGTCCGGCCAGAGCGGGAAGCAGTGACGCCGCCTCAAACCATCCGAGATAGTAGTAAGCACCGGCCAGCCGCAGGCCCAGGGCGACACCGATCAGGACGAGGCCCCACCCGCTTGGCTGTGGCTTCAGATCGGCAAGACGATCGCGGCGGCTCCAGAGCAAGAACAGGGCGAAGGCCGGCACGAGATAACCGTGAGCGTATCGGGGATCGGTCGACCATCGCCTTACCATCTCGACGAGTGTCGGCCAGTACGCCCAGATCAAACCCACACCGAGCGGTGCCGCCAGGAGGGCGAAGCGATCGAATCGGCTCGTTTGAGCAGCGGACTCGGGTGCGTGCGACATGATTCCTCCCGGCATCCTGATAGACACGATCTATCTTGACCCGACCGATCGGTTGTACTCGAAGGCACCGGCGTCCGGGGCCCGGCCGGAGACCCGGGTCGACCGATCGAAGTCGGCCGTGATTTCAGGAATGAGCACCCCCGCGTCGATCGCCGGGCTGTCGGCGCGGGCTAGCCGGAGGACCCCGCGCCTGGGATCGACAAACCAGTCGCGCGGGCGTCGGCCACGTTTCCTCGCAACCTGGCGTGCGCGCCGTCACGAAGGATGATGGAACGACTGGTGAGATTATTGCTTACCAGGGCCTCTGTTCCGGCGAAACGCAGGCTGATCGACCAGGGAAGCCTTCCCTCGACGAGTACCGTGTTATGCTCGATCCGGACCCCCGGCGAGTTGTTCGCCTCGATCCCCTCGTCGGCCCACGCGTTCAGGTTGACGACGAGATTGTTGCGGATGACTCCGCCGCGGTGATCATTCGCCGTGGGAATCAGACCCAGGGCAATCCCCCGAGAACAGTCGAGCACCAGGTTGCGTTCCACGATCGTATCGCCGGAGCCGCCCCAGAACAGGATGGCGGGACCCGCGCTATGGTCACGTTCGCGGGGGCCTCGGATTCGCAGGAAGTAGTTGTCGCGGATGACCCATCCCCGGGCATTCAGGAAATCGACGCCGTTGGTGTAATCGCTCGGGGCGTGCTCCGAATACTGGAACGACGAGCAAGCGATGAGGCCGTGATCGGCGGATCGGCCGTTCTTCGCCGCGCTGCCCTTGACGAGCTGCTGTCCCGTGTCCATGACCAGGACGTTATGCAGGACTGCCTTCGAGGCGCTTCGTTCGCCACGGACCTGAACGCCGTGGAACCCGACGGCGCCGACGGTCAGATCGGCCAGCACGACCCCCGCCGCGCTGATCGAGAGAGCCACTCCCACGGTCCGCTCGTCGATCCCGCCTCCCCGGAGGATGACCTGGCTGCGCTGGCCGCTTCGACTCCGCAGGACCAGGGCCGGCACGTTCAGATCGATCATCCGATCGAGCAGGTAGACGCCATCCTCGAGCAGGATCGTGGAGCCGGTCCGTGCCCGCCGTACCGCTTCGGTCAGCTCGCGGACCGTGCTCACCCGGCACGTGGTCGAGGTGGCCGGCGGAGCCCACCCGCAACGCGGGCAGTCCGCGGCTCGTTCGGGCCGGTCGGCCGCGACGGACCCTGCCGCGCCGACGAATAGAAACACGATGGCCGTGAACCCGCGCCGGCCGGGTCGGAGAACGGTTTCGCCATCATTTGTGCATGACATCGATTTATCTCGATTTCACGGAACTCAAAGCCCGGCGGTGGCGACGGGTGAGCTCGACCAGGTGTCGCCTCGACGTTCGTTCGACACCTGGAGGGCTCGCTCACGCTCGAGCCGGGTCTGAGTGAACAGATCCAGGAAAAGCTGCTCCTCGATCGCCGAGAAGACTTTCCCGCGCCGGCTCATGACCACCCGCGCGGATCTCGAAGAGCTGTTCAAGGGGAGCGTTGCGAGCCACGTGCCCGAAATGCACGGCGGCGAACGAAGGGACGTGCTTGGGTAGGAGCGGACCCGCCGGCAGCAGGTTACACATGACGCCCACCACCGTCCCCGTATTGATCATGCTCCCCATGCCAGTCCGCGTGTGGTCGCCCAGGAAACAACCGACCTTGGTCAGGCCGGTCTCCACGCGCATCCCCCGGATCGGAACGACCACCGGGCCGTAATCGTTGCGGAGATCGCTTGTGGACGTGATCGCTCCCAGGTTGACCCACTCCCCGATATAGGAATGTCCCAGGAACCCTTCGTGGTATTTGTTCGTATGGCCGTGGATAATCGACTGCTCGACCTCGCCCCCGATCCGGCAATCGGGGCCCAGCGTGACCCCGCCGCGCAGGTTGGCCCGGAAGAGCTGGCTGTCGATACCGATGTAACAGGGTCCCTCGATCCGGGTGAAAGGCTGGACAGAAACACCGGCGTCAATTGTGATCGGACCGTTGGTCGTATCGAGCGCCGTGAAGTGGTCGAGCTGGACCGAGGCGTGGATCGACAGCAGTTCGACCGGCCCCTTGACCGCAACCAGGTTCAACTGGCGCGTCGTTGGGGCTTCACGGCTCGACGCCTCGAAATCGCGGGTCAGATAGAGGTCATTGGCAGCGATCAGGTCCCAGGGGTGGCGGACCCAGGTTCCCCCGACCTCGCGGCACGGAAGTCTGGTCGTAAGGGATTCAAACCAGGCGTCGACCAGGTGAGGGGCGAGATCGGTGGTCTCGGCCGGATCGACCCAGGCGCAGGCGACTAGCCCGTCGCAGGTCGCCACCCAGGATCGCTCGCCTGCGTCGATCAACAGGCCGGCGGGCGGGACCCAACGGCCGTTGGCGACGATCGTGGGGCCGAGCGTCAGCCACGAGGGCTCATTGACGGCGCAACGTGGGTCATGCGACCGTAGAATCGCCTCGAGATGAGGCCGGACCAGTACGCTTCGCTTGATCGGAACTTTTCCCGGATCGACAGCTCGCGCGATCTTCGTGCCGATCGAACTCGCGCCGATCAGAAGATCGAAAACGGGACGTGTCAGCGTCAACGGTTCGAGGTCGGAAGCGGCCAGATCCTCGACGAGACAGAGTCGCATGGCGGAGTCTCCCGAACATTCCCTTCCTGGGAACCTACCCGTGTCGTGTCGATGGACTCAGGCCGACTCAAGCTGCCAGTCCTCGACCTCCACCGTAACGCCACGACCGAGGAAGCGGACAGCGGCGAGGAAGCGCTCTCGTCCGCTCCGCCGGACAATCGTGCCGACGAGCCCCTTGAGCGGACCGGACATGATCCGGACGCTGTCCCCGGCCGTGAACGTAGGCTCCGGCGCGATCGCTAGGCCCGAGGTGAGCAAGCAGTGAATCTGACGCAGGTCGCGCTCCAGGGCCGGCTGATTGGGCACCCGGAGCACGTTCGCCAGATGATTCCCGCGCATGGCTTCCACGCACTCGTAGTCATCACCGTGCAGGAACAGGTAGCCCGGGAACAAGGGAATGACCGACTTGACCTTCCGACCGCCCGGAGTCCGGTGGACGAACTCCACCTGGGGAAGATAGTAGGAGATGCTCCGATTACGGAGGACACGAGCCTCCAGTTTCTCCTGACGCGGCTTGGTATGGAGACACCACCAGCGTCGCGCCTCGGTCCTGGGTATCTCGGTCTGGAGGAGATGATCGGGGTACATTTCCGGCTCGGCGGGAAGTATTGGCATCGATGGAATATCCTTGAAGATGGAGCGACGGTGCGCATCCGCGAACGTCCGGACGCGTTACCGTTGCCAGGTTCAGTCAGACAGCATGGAGCTGTACAGACGCGAATAGGCGCGCCATGTTCTCGCCGATGAGAAGATACCCCTTGCCCGCTGGCTCCCGCGTCGTCCCAGTCGCTCGCGTAGGTCGGGGTCGTCGTGGAGCCGGAGGACGTGATCGGCCAGGGTGCCATAGTCGCCGGAACAGGCGAGCAGGCCGCTGAACCGATCCTCGACAATCTCCTCCACGCCCCCGGCGCGGGTCGCCACGATGGGACACCCCGCGATGAGGGCCTGGACCAGGATGGTCGGGATATCATTCGCGAGCCCCGTGCTGAGGAGGCAATCGGCCGCCGCCAGCAGGCGAGCCTGGTCGGCACCGCCGTCGAGAAAGCGGACGTGGGAACAAAGTCCCTCCCGATGCACAAGCTCGCGAATCGTCTTCTCCTCCGGCCCCTCCCCGGCCAGAACGAGCCGTACGCCGGATCGTTCCCGGGCCACCTGAGCAAGAGCACGGATTCCCAGGGCATGGTTCTGCGACGGGTCGAACGGAGCGATCTGGAGAACGACGAACGCATCGGACGGTACGCCGATCTCTTGGCGGACAACCTGCCTGTACGCCGAGGACTCGATCAGGGTTTCCGGGACGATCCCGCTATGAATCACCTCGACCCGCTCCGAGGGAAGCCCATCGTTCAGAATCAGCGCACGGCGGATCGATTCGCTGGCGGCGACGATCCGGTCTCGTTGCTCGAGCAACATTCGCGTCGCGACGATCTGCCGCGCTGAAGGGCGATCAGGGAACGGACGCCCATGCTCAGTGAGTAGGACCGGTGGGCGACTCGTGTCGAAAAGCCGGGCCAACAGACCGTAGACGAACGCACGGGAGTGATGTGCGTGAATCAAGTCGGCACGTTTGCGCTCAAGCAGTCCATGGAGCCGGCGCGTGCAAGGCCAGTCGAGGGTCCCGCGACGGTCGAGCACTTCAACGATGGAGCCAGTCTCGCGCAGTTGCTCAGCGAGTCGGTCCGAATTGCCGCCAAGGATGATGAAAAAGTTATCGTGCGAAGCCCCGCACATCCTCGTGAGTCGAATGGACAGCCTCGCTGCCTCGGGAACCGACTTGCAATCCAGGAGATGACAGATCTTCGTCTTGGATCGCATCGTGTCGCCGACTTGTGTGTTCGGGAGCGCGTGCTGGAGTTCGCGACGACGATGGTGACGCTGGAACCCGAGGGCTTTTCGTTCGCTCGACCCGCATCTTCACGTGCACGCGCAGTGGATCAAACCTTGTGACCTTGGAGCAGCAGGCATTGCCCCCTTTGCTCGATATCGGTCGGGAACGTGAACGCAGAGGACCGCGACATCGCTCGCGTGCCATCCCGTCGTGGCTCGATTCTGAGGCGGCACGGGAGTCACCAGGCGGCGCGACGCTTTTAGATGATGCGACGCCTTTGCGGATCTCCTCGGCGCGTACCTTGCGCCGGTGGGTTGCAGGTCCTTCGCCCGTGCGAAGTCAACGCGTACCCCTGGCCTGTGGGTTGCTTTCGCACCCTTTGTAAGATTCAGACATCTCATTGAGCACCCGAACCTCCGTGTGACACGGTGTTGGGTGGCTCATGGTCGATTCGAGAGCCGGCGATGGCTCACAGACAAGTCCTACAACGACTGTCTCCCCAGGAACGATCGCTCATTCAGATCAAAAATCGAGGTTCGCTCTGTGGAACCTGAGCGATCGTCGCGGACTCGACAGAATGTCTCAATATCGAATCGAGCATTCTTTTCAGGAAAAGCTTCGTCGCGAATCTCTACGTTGACTGTGCTAAATTACCAGTCACTGTATTTGTATCGTGTAACCAGTATTAAAATCCAAGGACCTCTGATTTCACAACCCGGTTTCTGGTTATTTGTCTCCATACTTCCCGGTGTGGTGGATGGAGCGGCGGAGGATGCGGATGACCGACTTCTTGCGCTTGCTCACCGCCTGCTGGCTGATTCCGAGATGCTTGGCCAACTCGATTTCGGTCTTGCCGCCCCAGAACAGTGCCTCGATGAGACCGAAGTCTCGATGCGAAAGTTGCTCCATGGCATCCAGCAGCAGTTCGAGATCGTCATCCGGGAATGGTGTCTGCCGTCCGTCGCAGGTCTCGATCCCGTCGAGTTCGTTGCAAGACGCCAGGTGCATGGCGTGGCGCCACTCGCAACCGAAGCGAGCGTAAGCACGGTGCATGACGCGCTGATACAGGAACGCCTTAAGTGGCACACCGCGTGTCGGGTCGAAGCGTTTTCCGGCGTGAAGGGCCGTTAAAATTAGCTCCGCCGCGATTTCTTCCAGCCAGTCCCGGGCGGACCACTGAGGCGGAACCCGCCATCTGCGGACTTTTCTGAGGCAGGTGAGCAAAACACTCGCACACGCTCGATCTTCCTCATTGCCGTGGAGTAATGCCGTCGCGACCCCACTGGTCGCCTGGTTGACACCTCCGAATAACCCGGCAAGGATCCGGGCTTCGTCTGTAGGAGATTGGTATGAATTGATCTTCTGCATGTTGGCTTCCCCGGTTTGGCATCGATCGGTTCATTCGTCGAGCACGGCAATTCTGAATTCTCGCAATTCGGGGGAGGGCCTCCAGGAATTCGCAAAAAAAATCGCTCCATCGCATTCAAGGACTGAGTGGGTCCGTCCACTCAACGCAATTCGTCAGGATCTTTGAGCTAATTGTGGAGGGGATACGCCATATCTTGCCTCGATAGCTTTGTGAGCTATGCCATAAATAATAACTAAAAGACAAAATAAGAGTAATGTGACTCACAAATGCAACATAAGACTCTGCTAAACTTTTCTGGATGATTATCTTGGCTTGTGATCGCCATCGAGCAGAGCAATTTTAAGAAATTGGAAACCCAACGAGGTTTTTTCCTCCATGGTGATATCGCCGGTCAAATTCAACTCTATAAATAGTGAATCACGATGAGCGCGACATCAAAATAGATACCGGAGCGGCGGTCTCAAGGCAAGAGCGCCTCGCGGATCGGCCGTGCGAAGCCGACCCGGGGACCGTGGCGCCCATACGTTCGCCGGAGGGGGACCAGGCATCTCCCGGTTGACCTCCGGGAAGTCGGTCCCTCGCCAGGACGGTCGAAGACCCTCAGGCCGCTTTGCGCGGGTCACCATCGATTAAATCGACTTCTGCCGAAGTGATCTGGGTGTCGGGCCTGATCGTTTGCGTTCTCCTCACTCTTTATTTATGCACGGAGGATCGATCCTTCGCCCTGGTTTCCACGCCGGACCTGACCGGGGCCGGTCGACGTTACTCCCTGACCGAGGTCATCGCGGAAACCATTCCGCAGTCGTATTACTGTTCCCAGAAATGGACCAAGAGTCGCGATTGCGTGGCTGGGTTTGGGAACCTGGTTAGATCAGGCGACCGGTCAGGACATCGTCCGAGATCGACGAGTAAACGCCAGGGAGCCATGACATCTTCTCCGGGTTCGTCGTTGGGCGTCGTTGCGTCTGGTCAGGTCCGAGGCCAGGCTTGCTCACACTCCAGTCATCGAAGATCGTACAACATTATGATATGGACCAACAATGGTACAATAAAAAACCCCGCCAATGCGATTGCTCGCACTGTCGGGGGCTACCGTAGCCGATTCTGATATCGCCCATCACGAGCGATTTAATGATATCTTAGACGTTGATTTTGGTGCTTGTCAAGATCCTGGGAAAGATATACTCGCGTCGGATGGACGGCTATAACATTTTATAGAGTCTGCCTTTAGGTCTTCTGTCGCAGAGTGATCGATCTCCCGGCTTTGGTTTTTCGCTTTAAGAATTCGCGATAATCAGGAATCACCGGTTGGTTAGTTTGCGGTTCACCGCCATCAAGCCCGCTTCGGAACATGGGTGAGCACTGATCGGACCGCATCGCCTCCCACGCGTGGCCGATTGTCTGCTGGTCGTGGCTGAGCCTTGGGTGTGGAGTGTGGCCCAGATGGCTGGCCCTTCATGTCCAACATGCACCGTCGGGACGTACCCGAGAAATTCTTGCCTCACCGTGTTCCTCAGACGCTTTCCGGGGCGATCACTTTCCGTTAGATACGGTTGGCGCGATCTCTCGTGACCGCGAGACTCTGTTCCCGATTCGGGGTTCAACCTATCGGATTCCACGGCCTTCCCGGGACTGGCGACGTTTATCTAATTCATCGCGACGTGCGACCTGGTTTGGCTGAACGTCTTGCCCAACGATGCCGACGACCTCGGTAACGGTGAGCTCGCCCGCTACGGTAAATAGGAGATGCCCAACCCGCAGACCGACTCGATCAAGGCCGGCGGTACCCGCTCCCACCTCGACGGCACGCCTGTCTCTTCGGATCTCTCGGAGCGCCGTGCCGACTACCCGTCGGATACGCCTCGACCTAAGTGAATCGTGAAATGGTATTCCATAAAGACGACTTGCAGCGGATTCGATTAAATATTAAATTAAAGGCGCGTGCCGGTCCGGATTGAAGGATCTGACCGGGGCAAGGACCTGGGGACCAGTCAAGCTCATTGGCGTGTGGTCACGCGCTTAACGGACGTGGTGCATTACGGGAGTCTGCCCACGGGGATCAACCGGAACACCGCCCTGATGTCGATGCCCGCCGGTCCCACTCAGTTCCAGACGCGGTTGCCCCCGATGCGCCGCGTCGCTCACAAAAAATCGTATGAATGACACCGCACCGATAGGGATGAGCTGGGCTCTCGGGAGCGCCGGTTTCACCCTGGGCAACATTTGGTTCGCACCGGACTCCGGGTATCCTCACGGTAATACGACCACGGGCACCATGGCTGGCACGGGCATGTAAGGGCTCAGCAGTTTCCACTCCGGAGGCGCGATCGTCTCGTTGTGCGACGGGTCGGTCCGGTTCCTGAAAGTCAGCACCAATTTCCAGTGGGTGGGGAGCCTCGGTTCGCGGGCCCAGAGCGAAATCTATTCGTCGCACCCCAAAGAAAAGGCACCTCGTATGAGACTCGTCCGGGAACCGTCGTCGTTATCGATCAACAGCATGAGCCACCTCCTCTCAGTCGCCGCCGTCCTGCTACTGACACCACTTACCGTGCTTCATGGCGCCGATACCGGCAAACCGAACATCCTTTTCATCATGGCCGATGACCTCGGCCAGCGGGACCTGAGTTGCTACGGCAGTTCGTTTCACCAGACCCCGAACCTTGATAAACTGGCCGCAAGAGGCGTGAAGTTCAACCAGGCCTACGCGGCGAATCCTCTGTGCTCGCCGACTCGCAGCAGTGTGCTCACGGGCTTGTGGCCGGCGCGCACGGGCATCACGGCGCCGGTTTGCCACCTGCCTCAGGTCATTCTGGAGAAGCAGCTATCGAAAGGAAATCCGAACACTCGGGTGCTCGTCGCCAGTAGCGTCACGCGCTTGAAGACCGACTACGTCACGCTGCCGAAGGTACTGCATGACGCGGGCTATCGCACCGGGCACTTCGGCAAATGGCATCTCGGGCCCGAGCCTTATTCGGCGCTGCAGCATGGCTTCGACGTGGACTGGCCGCACTGGCCGGGGCCGGGACCGGCAGGTAGCTATGTCGCGCCGTGGAGATATCCCGCCACGCTCGGCGTCGTGGGCAAGCCCGGCGAGCACATCGAGGATACCCTGTCGTCGCAGGTCGTGAGGTTCATCCGCGAGAACAAGGATCGGCCGTTCTACGCGAATTACTGGCCGTTCAGCGTGCACGCGCCCTACGACGCGAAGGACGAGCTCGTCGCGAAGTATCGCAAGCTCGCCGACCCGAAGGACCCCCAGCGCAATCCCGTCTATGCCGCGATGGTCGAGAGCCTCGACGACGGCGTGGGCCGCGTGCTCGCCGCGCTGGACGAATGCGGTATCGCGGACAGGACCATCATCGTTTTCTTCTCCGACAACGGCGGAGTGAGTTGGGGCGGCAGAGGTGCCACGGGTACCGCGGACCACAAGAGCATCCGTTTCCAGGCCGACATGACGTCGCCCCCCACGAGCAACCTTCCGCTACGCAACGGCAAGGCGAGCCTCTACGAAGGGGGTGTGCGCGAGCCGTGTATCATCGTGTGGCCCGGCGTTACCAGGGCCGGCACGACGAACGACACGGTCATTCAGAGCATCGATTGGATGCCCACGCTGCTCGACATGGCTGGCGTGCCGCTACCGCAGAACGCGAAGCCCGATGGCGTGAATCTCGTGCCGATGCTCAAGGGGGGCACGCTTACGCGCGACACCATCTTCACCCACTTCCCGCATGACACCCCGGCCAGCGGCCAGCATCCTGGCACCAGCGTGCGCCGCGGTGATTGGAAGCTCATCCGCCTCTTCGCGCAGAACGATGACGGCTCCGACCAACTTGAACTCTACAATCTGCGCGACGACCTCGGCGAAACGAGGAACCTGGCCGCCGAGAAACCCGAACTCGTCCGCGAACTGAACGCGCTCATCACGGGCTTCCTCAAGGAGACTGAAGCCGTCGTGCCCATTCGCAATCCCAGTTACCGTGCCGCCTCGCGATGACAGTCGACGTTGTCGCAGACGGTTTTTGTTGATTGAAGGCCTCCTTCTCCACCCGATCCATTGAAAGGAAACGCGCATGTCGCCACGCGGAACACTCTCCCGACGGGGGTTCATGACCCGGTCGCTCGCCGGCCTGACGGCCGTGGGGCTCCCGGGTTGGTATGCCTCACGGATGTTCGGGGCCGCCGAGGCGGCCGCCGCCGAGAACAAGGCCGTCGGAGCGAACGAGAAGCTCCAGCTAGGCGTGATCGGGGTCGGCCCGAGCCCACGACGGTCGAACGCCCTGTACGGCGCCGCGAAGAAGTTCAAGCAGGTCGCGTTCACCGGGGTGTGCGACGTGGACGGTCGGCACCTCGACCACGCCGTCGCGCAGTATAAGAAGGACGGGTACGAGGTAAACGGGCACAAGGACTTCCGCGAGATCTGCGGTCGGGACGACGTCGACGCCCTGATCATCGCCACCCCTGACCACTGGCACACCTTGATCGCCCTGGAGGCCCTCCGACGAGGGAAGGACATCTACTGCGAGAAGCCGCTGACCCTGACGGTGCAGGAAGCCCTGCTACTGATGAAGGCGGTCAAGGACTCCGGCAAGGTGCTTCAAACCGGGAGCCAGCAGAGGACCGAGATGGGTGGCAAGTTCCGCCTGGCCGCCGAGCTGGTCCGGTCGGGGAGAATCGGCAAGGTCAAGACGATCGAATGCCGGATCGGCAAGAATCCGGTAAGCGGGCCGATCAAGGAGGTCACGCCGCCGCGGGAGCTGGACTGGGATATGTGGGTCGGGCCGACCGCCATGGTCCCCTACCGATTCGAGAACATCAAGAAGACGAACTGCCACTACGAATTCCGCTGGTTCTACGAGTACAGCGGCGGCAAGATGACGGATTGGGGGGCCCACCACCTGGACATCGCTCAGTGGTGCCTGGGGAAAGACGGGAGCGGACCGACCGGGGTCGAGTGCGTGGCCGCCGAGGAGCCACACCACGGGACCGACGGGTACAACACGCACCCGACCTTCAAGGTCCGCTACACCTACCCCGAGGGGACCGAGCTGTTCGCCATGTCCGGCGGCGGTTCGACCGTCGACGGCCTGGTGGACGCCAAGGGGAATAAGCGGAAGAACAGGGGGAAGGTCGTCGAGGGGATCGGCGGGGACGAGAACGGGCTCCTGATCGTCGGTGACGAGGGGACGATCTTCGTCAGCCGTGGGCTGCTCCTGGCGAGCGACGCGAAGATCCTCAGCGAACCGATCAAGGACGACCCGATGCTGTACCCGACCCGGCCAACCGACCACATGGGAAACTTCCTCGACTGCGTGAAGACGCGCGAGAAGCCCATCTGCAGCGTTGACGTTGGAGGGGGGTCGGTCATCGTCAGCCATATCGGGGTGATCGCCCTGATGACCGGGAAGGCCCTCACCTGGGATCCGGCCGCCCACCGGTTCACCGGGCAGAACGCGGAGGCGGGGAACAAGCTCCTCAGCCGCGAGATGCGCTCTCCGTGGAAGCTGGAGGCTTGAGGTGACCCAATCCATGACGATCTTTAAGTCGTCATGTCTGGATTCTGTGCGATTCCTGCTCCGTGCGATGGCCCGCTGCCGCTCTGGATCATCAAGAACCTGGGCTCGGCCGACGCCATCGCGCGGGCGGGCGCTGCCGGGTTGATCAGGAGGCTCCGCGCGGCGGGTTTCCACCCGCACACGACGACCACCGAGAAGGTCGTCGCCTGGGCCCTCCCATCCCACCGCGTATCATTCCCATTCTCGACCGATTGCGCCAAGACATCGCCGCTTCTTTGTCCCAGGCCGCCATCGAAGACGCCTGCCGCCAGGCACGCCACTCCTGCGCAACGCATCCTCGACCCCGCCACTACCCTCTACCTCTTCCTGCTCCAGGTCCTTCATGGAAACACCGCTTGCCGGCATGTCGTCCATTGCGGCGGCTGGTCGTTCTCCGAAAGCGCGTATTGCCAGGCCCGTAAGCGACTCCCCTTGGCCGTCGTTCACTGTCTCCTGGAAGCGACCGCCGGCACCCTTCGAGCCGCCACCTCGGAAACCTCGCGATGGCTCAAACACCGCGTCTGGCTGGTCGATGGCTCGCGGAATCGGATAAAGGGGACATGCTGGTTATTACAAGTGTTGAAAATCAAAATGTCTCATTTGTCCGTCCCCAGCCGAGGGCGTTCGTCCTTGCCGATCCAGGTGAGTTCCAACTTGGTCTTCCCACTCATACCTGTCTCTCATCCTTGAAGCCCTGGACCGCCCGCAGCAGTTCGGGGGCCTTCGACTCGACCACGTTCCAGAGGATGTCGTCGTTGATGGAGAAGTAGGCGTGGGCGAGGTAGTCCCGCATCCCGGCGATCTTCCGCCACTCGATTTCGGGCATCCGCTGGCGCATGTCCTCGGGGATGCGTTTGGCGGCCTCGCCAACGATCAGCAGGCAGTGGACGACGGCGTGGTACGTCCGGTCGTCGTCGAAAACGCCTTCCGGTCCATGCCGGCGGTGAACTCCGCTACCTTCTCGCAGGCGGTGCGGATGTCGGCCGGGTAGGACCGCCAGTCACGGGACATGGATTAGGTCCGTCTCGACTTCCGCACGCATCTCGGGCCGGAGGGTGTTCGGAGTCCCCAGATCAACCCGGCGTCCGAGCAGGCCCTCCAGGTCAAGCTTGAGGCCCATGAAGTTGTCGAACGTGGCCTTGCCCTCGAACATGACGAGGATGTCCACGTCGCTCCCCTCGTGGTCGTCGCCCCGAGCCATTGACCCGAAGACGGCCAGCGACTTCACCCCGTACTTCTGGCGAAGGCCGGGGGCCTCGGCGTTCAGGCGTTCGAGGATGGCCTGGCGGTTCACGGCGGCGTCCCCCGGCGTCATGGTGTACGAGTCCGTCTTGTCCACCATTAGACCATATCCCAGCGGATCGTGAAGACGGGGGCGACCGTGTGACGCGGCTTCAACTGCGCCTCGATCAGCCCGGAATCGGATAAATGTGACAATTCAGAATATAAAAATAATCTATGTATATTGATGTTGTTAGGGCAGTTTCGCCACGAATTTATCCGGGGGAATCGCCTTAATCGCCTCCTGGCTTCAAACGTTTCAGGTGTCGCCGAAATCGATCAACGGCGATCGAAAGGTAGGTCTTGTACCAGCGCTTTTTGCCATGCCTGTCGCCGCCAACCCTCAGGGTTGCCGTGCGTCGGTGGTCGAAGGCAAGCTTAACGCGTCTCGGTCAACAGTCGAGCAAGCGTCGTCTTCAACTCGGTGAGCGACCCTTGCGCCGCGGGATCGCTTGCCAGGTTTCGTTGCTCTTTGGGGTCGGTCCGGAGGTCGTAAAGCTCGTCCCAGGCGTCATTCTCAGGGTAATGGATGTATTTCCAGCGTTCGGTGCGGGCGGCCTGCCATGGTGGGACGCGCGGGGCGACCTTTTCCAGGAAGTATTCGGTCAGGAGGGCGGAACGCCAGGGGGCGTTGGGGTCTCGAAAGAGGGGGACCAGTGAGCGACCGTGCATCGGGACTGCCGGTGAAACTCCGGCGAGCTCGAGGATCGTGGGGGCGAGGTCCACGTTCGCGGTCAGGCGGTCGCAGGTCGTTCCCGGCTTGATCAAGGGGGGGTAGCGGACCAGCAACGGAACCCGCACGCTTTCCTCGTAGGCCCAACGTTTGTCGTCGATCTGGCCATGCTCTCCCATCAGGTAACCGTTGTCGGACGTGTACAGGATCAGGGTCCGATCGAGCTGGCCGGATGCGGTCAACGCGTCGAGGATCTGGCCGAACCCCTCGTCCACCGCGGTCAGGCAGCGGAGCTGGTCGCGGACCACACTGGCCGGGTCGGTGCCTCGGCCGCGTCGCGGCTCGCCCGGCTCGGGAGCCACCCCTTCGAGGTCGAAGACTCGGTGCGCGGCAAGATCTTGCGGATCATGGCGGGCTTGCCTGCGCGGTCGCTGTCCGCAACCTTCGGCGGGACGAAGGTGTACTCGCGATACAGGGCATCGAGCCGGGGAGCAGGGAGGTAGGGCGCGTGGACCGCCTTGTGCGACACGATCAGGCAGAACGGCTTGGCATGCGGCCGGGTCAACCAGGCAACCGCTTGCTGGTTGATGTGGTCGGTCATGTTCCCGTCAAGCTGCCGCTGGTTGCCGTCGTCATTGGCCACTCCGTCGATGTACGCTCCCTGGCCCTTGAAGCTGAACCAGCGATCGAAGCCAGGCCGGCGCGAGTCGTCCAGGCCCATGTGCCACTTGCCGATGAACGCTGTCTCGTACCCGGCCGCGCGAAGCTGGCGCGGAAAGGTCATCAGAGCGTGACTGATCACGTCGAGACCGAGCTTGTCGTTGTTGATCACGCCATGACGGTGAGCATAGAGGCCGGTCAGGTAGCTGCCTCGACTGGGGGAACACAGCGGTGTGGCCACGTAAAACCTGCGGAACAAGGCTCCCTCGTGCGCCAGCCGATCGATGTGGGGCGTCTGTACGACCGGGTGGCCAGTGCAGCCGAGCGTGTCGTAGCGCTGGTCATCGGTGATGACGAGAACGACGTTCGGCCGGACCCTGTCCTGGACCTGGCCAGGGTTCTCGTTGTCGGCGGCCTGAGTCCGAACGGCCAGGGTCATCGTCAACAGCGCCGCAACCGCCAGGAGTCGGCACACGAGGACATCTCCAGTGGGTTCTACGGTCGGCTTGAATTCGGAACGTCCAGTTTGGGTCCAGGACTTCGGAAAGTACAGACGCCATCCTCAAAGGAGATTCAACCCCGTTCCTCCCCGGCAGGCGCGTTTTGAATATCGAGAACGCCCGGAGCCGCGTTCGCAATATTCATGAATCGAGGACGGCGCTTCCAGGCGCCTTTGGCTGGAACGAGCCGACAAGGTTGCGTCGTGACGTGACCCAGGGCCGTCGTCTTCCGGGGCTCAGGGGATCGTGTCGTAGCGAGTTGGCTCTTTATCAAAATCAAAAACAATTTGATAAGGGTCGAGGTTGTGTCGGTCGTGCCGGGTGGGTGCTCGATGCGGAAAGGGCGGACAGGGGTGACGGTAGGTGGTCTGCGGCTGTATCGGGATGGGTGTGATGGTCGGAATTTATGGATTATGGCGATCGCGCTGGCGGCTCTCGAGCCTTCACGACCGTTGACGGACCGAAGCCAACGCATAGCCTCGCGGGTTGTAGCGGTCGGGGCGGTATGGGTCTGGCTTCAAAGTCGATTTGCCGACCGAAGCCAACGCATAGTCGCACGGGTTGTACCGGTCCGGTCGGCAAGCGTGGCGCTCGCCGGTTTCGCGGACCGAAGCCAACCCTTCCGCTCCGAGACACCCCCAGGACGCGGCACCTCGGGCGATTTCCGGAAACGGTCCCGCGATTGCCGGAATGTTGTTTGACTTTGGTTAAGATTTTGGTCACTCTGAAACGAGGAAGGCAAACAGCACCCGTGGGCGGATCGAACTGCGCCATGGGGTCGTGCTGTGCCGCTGGATTACCGCGTTTCTACCCTCCCTCACCCGCCGCCGAATGGTCCACGCAAAGGCACGGCGAGGCGCAGACGCTATCATCCGAGGAGGAGCGACCGATGCCTGATCGTCGGGGTGTCATGCCGTGGGTTGTGGCATTATCGGCCGCGCTGGGAATCGGAACCGGATTGGCATCGGGATGGACCCCGGCGCGGGCCGCGGACGACCTGGAGCGGCAGGTCGGCAGCCCGGCCAGCGTGGCGATCCTGCCGGCCGAGCCGAAACTGGTCGGGCGGCGCGCGACCGGCCAGTTGATCGCAACGGCGACCGATCCCGATGGCTCGCAGCGCGACCTGACCCGGGCCCTGGAATGGGTCAGCCTCGATCCGAATGTGGCGGTGGTCTCACCCAAGGGGCGGGTCGAGCCGCGGGGTAACGGGGTGGCCGCGATCGTGGCGAGGCGGGGGAGTGTCGAGGTCCGCACGTCGGTCAAGGTCGAGGCGATGGAAAAGCCCGCGCCGGTCAGCTTCCGGCGCGACGTGATTCCCGCCTTCAGCCAGGCCGGCTGCAACATGGGAGCGTGTCACGGCACCCCGACGGGCAAGGGCGGTTTCCGCCTGAGCCTCCGCGGTTATCTGCCCGATCAGGACTATTTCACCCTGACCCGCGAGGCCGGCGGGCCGCCGGATCAACCCGCTCGCCGCCGACACCAGCCTGATTCTTCAGAAGCCGCTGGGACTGGTCCAGCATGAAGGGGGGCTGAAGCTCACGCGCGGGACCAAGACCCATGAGTTCCTCCGCGACTGGATCGCCGAAGGAGCCAAGGACGATCCCAACGCCACGGCCGCCGTCCGGCTCGAGATCCTTCCCTCGAACAGAGTGCTAAACGCCCCGGCGCAGACGCAGCAGATCGTGGTCCTGCTTCACATGGCCGACGGCACCACCCGCGACGTCACCCCGATCTGCTACTACGACTCGTCGAACCCCGAGATCGCCAACGTCGACGCCGAGGGCTACATCGTTTTCAAGAACCGGGGCGAGGTTGCGGTCATCGCGCATTACCTCGACCTTGTGGCCAACATCCGGCTGACCCACCTGGTCGAGGTCCCCGGCTTCCAGGAAGTGGCGGTCCCCGATGACAACGTGGTCGATCGCACGGTCTTCGCCAAGCTGAACCGGATGCGGATCAGCCCGTCCGAGCCTTGCGCCGACAACGAGTTCATCCGCCGCGTGACGCTCGACGCGTGTGGCATCCTGCCCACGCCCGCGGAGGTGGGCGCCTTCCTCGCCGATCAATCGCCCGACCGCCGTTCACGGCTCGATCGACCGGCTGCTGGCGCGTCCCGAGTTCTATGATTTCTGGACCTTGAAGCTGGCCGACATCCTGCGGTCGAACGGCCGGTTGATCCAGCCCAAGGGGACGTATGTCTTCAACCGCTGGATTCGCGAGCAGCTCGAACGGGGCACGCCGATGGACGCGTTCGTGCGCGACCTGCTGACGGCTGAGGGGTCGGCCCTGCACAACCCGGCGGCGAACTACTACCGGATCAGCCGCGATCCCGAGAGCTCGGTCGAGACCACCGCGCAGCTCTTCCTGGGCGTGCGCATCCAGTGTGCCAAGTGCCACAATCACCCCTTCGAGCGCTGGACCCAGGACGACTATTACGGGTTCGCCGCCTTCTTTGCGCGGGTCAAGCAGAAGAACGGCGGATTGCCCGACGACGAGGTGATCTTCGCCTCGGAGACGGGCGATGTCCGCCAGCCGCGGACCGGCAAGACGATGGCGCCCAAAGCCCTGGGCGGGCCGGCCTTTGATCCCGCCGCCCAGGACGACCGCCGCGTTGCCCTGGCGAAGTGGCTGACCGCTTCCGACAACCCATTTTTTGCCCGCAGCCTGGTCAACCGGGTCTGGTATCACCTGATCGGGCGCGGGATCGTCGAGCCAGTCGACGACTTTCGCGACTCCAACCCGGCCTCGAACGACGAGCTGCTCGACGGTTTGACCGCCGCATTCGTCCAGAGCCGCTTTGACCTCAAGAGCGTGATCCGCCTGGTCCTGAACAGCCGGACGTACCAGCTCAGCGCCCGGACCAACCCACGGAACGCCGACGACGCGCTCTATTTCTCGCACGCCCTGGCCCGCCTGCTGCCGGCCGAGGTGTTGCTTGACGCGATCTCGACAGTGACCGGCACGTCGACGGCGTTTGACGGCCTGCCCCGGGTGCCCGGGCGACCCAGATTCCCGACGGCAAGATGGAAAACCCCTTCCTCAAGACCTTCGGCCGCCCGGCCCGCGAGCTGGCGTGCGAGTGTGAACGCGAAAGCGACGCCAATCTCTCGCAGGCGCTTCAACTCATCGGCGGGGCGACCGTCAATGGCAAACTACACGACGATCACGGCCGGATGGCCGAGCTTGCGGCCAGTGGGAAGAGTCCCGAGGAAATCACGCGAGCGCTCTACCTCGTCGCGCTTTCACGTGAGCCGACTTCCAGCGAGTTGGTCGCCGCCGTGGCCCACCTCGCCGCCGCGGGCGATCGACGCCAGGCTGTGGAAGACCTGGGCTGGGTCCTGATCAATTCGAAGGAGTTCCTGTTCCGGCATTGAGAGTCAGGTCGCCAATACCGCTTTGGTCAATGTCGGGTGGGCATTGACCATCATCATCCTCTTGGTCTGGACGGCGGGATGATGGTGGGCGATGCCCACCCTACAAAGAGTTAAGAGATATTGATGGAGTTGTGCAGTCAATTTGGCTTTGTGTTGCTGCTTGCAGTGGGATTGACTCCTGTCCATCGGGCCTCGGGAGCGGACGAGGGATTTGACGTGGTGATCGCCGGGGGCTCGACGGCCGCGTTCGCGGCGTCGGTCGCGTCGGCGGGGCAGGGGGCCCGGACGTGCCTGGTCGAGCCGACCGACTGGGTGGGCGGCCAGCTCACAGCATCGGCGGTCCCCGCGGTCGACGAGGCCTGGCACAAGATCGTCGATCCACGCACCAGGCAGGTCGTCCTCAACGTGGCGTCAATCGCCCGCGACCGCGTGAACATGACGCCCAGCTTCCGCGCCATGCTCGACGCCACCGGCAACCCCGGCCGGGGTTGGGTGAGCAACTACTGCTTCGAGCCCCGGAAGTTCCTCGAACAGCAGCTTTTGCCCCTCGAACGACGTCATGACAAGAACCTGGTCGTGTACCGGAACACGGTCATCAAGCGGGTCGCGGTCTCGGGCGAGGGAGCCGATCGACGGATCAAGTCGATCCAGGCGATCCGACGGACGCCCCGCGCGGGGGTTGCCTGGGGAGGCTACGACCGCCTGCCGTCGCTCGACCTGCCCGACTGGTACAGCGCCGAGCCCTCGCCTCGTTTCTCCAAGGAGGTCGTGAACATTCCCGCGCACTGCGCGGACCGTGTTCATCGACGCCACCGACTGGGGCGAGGTGCTGGCGGTTTCCGGTGCGAGGTACTTGCAAGGGGTCGAGAACGTGGATGGCGGCCTCGAAGGTGACGACCGATGCGGCCAGGCGACCGTTTTCGACTTCGTCGAGCGGTTCAACCTCGGGCCGGTCGAGGACGTGGCTCCGCCCCCCGACGCGCCGGGCGATTTCGGATTTGGGGATTACGAGTCGAAGCCCAATGCCTGGGCCCTGATCTGGACCTACCGGCGGATCAAGGGGAAGAGCGAGAAGCCCGCCGTCGGCGACCTGAGCCTTCAGAACTGGGGCTATTCGAGGCGTTTGAAGCAGGGGGGGAACGATTACCCGTTCGGCTATCTGTTCAAGTCGCGGGCCGATACATCAGCCGAAGTGGCGGACTGGCAGGGGGGGATCGACCGATCCGTGATGGCCGGTGCCGAAGTTCGCGCCCTGGGCTGGCATGCCTGGTTCAAGGCGCACGCACCCGAAGGGATCGACCCGCGCCAAATCAGCCTGGACATCGGTGTGCTCGGGACGGGTCACGGACTCGCCAAGCTGCCCTATATCCGCGACACGCGCCGCGCCGTGGGCCTGGACGGCTTTGTCCTGAAGATTGACCACCTGACCGGCCCGGTCGAGCGCAAGACGGGGACGCCGTTTCCGGACCGGGTGGCGCTGGGGGCGTATCCGGCGGATATCCACCCCGTGCTCAACTGCTCGTTCCCGGCGTACATCAACCAGGGTCACGAGACCTTGCCCTTCTTCATCCCGCTCCGAGCCTTGACCAGCGATTCGTACGCGAACCTGCTGGTGGCGGGCAAGACGATGGCGCAGAGCTTCCTGGCCAACGCGGCCACGCGGCTCCATCCGATCGAGTGGTCGAGCGGGACCGCCTCGGGGGTCGTCGCCGCGACGATGGCCCGACGCGGCTGGACCAGCCGCCAGGCGCTCGAGCACGTCACCGAGCTGCAAACGCTCGTAAGGGCCCAGACACCGATCGACTGGACGATCGACGGCGTGCTTCATCCCGGCCATTGAGAACGCATGAACAAAGGGCCGGCCCGAGAGACCGGGCCGGCCCTTGGCTGAGGTCGGAAAGCCACTCTGGCTTAGAACGCGTCGGCGCTGAGGACTTCATTTCCCTGCGTCGTGCTCAGGGCACGCCAGGTGAGCAGGTTGATCGAGTTCTTGAAGAACTTGACGCTGCCATCACACAAACCCGTGTTTACGCCGCCGGGGTGCCGGCTCCGGGCGGCATAGATGTCGCGGTAGGGGGACATCGCCGTCCGATCCGGGTAGCAGGGGGGATTGTTCGCGAACGGGTAGGAGCAATAGATGGTCGCGTTGAGCAGGTCGTATTGCTGCGAGTTGGGTGTGAGCCAGGCCGAGAAACCGGATGACGAGCCGTACTGCACGAAGCCGCGCAGGTCGTTGGTCGTCCCATCCTGCTTGGCCTGCCCCTGGATGACCTCGGCCATGAGGAGCGTATTGCTGGTGCCGTCGGTGATATTGGCGAAGCCATAAGTGCTTGCGGTGGCCTGATACGTTGAGCCGGTCCCCGACGAGATCCAGGCGAACGGGGCTCCCATGAAGGGGGACACAACCCTCGCTCCCCGCAGTGCAACCATAGGGGTAGGAAACCTGGAAGTAACCTGTCCCGGTATTGCCATAGTTACAGGCGTAGTTGGCGAGCGTGGCGCCCGGAGCGGCACCGCCCAGGGTCTGGCGCGAGGCCTGGTCACTGGGGCAAACCATGGTGTTGACCGTCGCGTACGAGACCGTGGTGTTCTGGGCGGCACTATACGTCAGCGATGGGCTACATGTTTGGCAGCCCATGAAATTGAACGAGTTCTGCAAGCTGGACTGCTCGACGTAGGGGAGTATGAAGTGGTACCACGTCCCCCAGCTCACCGACCGTGCCGCCCGGCGGGAACGAGCCGGTCGCGCTGGCGTAGTTGTGCATCGCCAGCCCGATCTGCTTGAGGTTATTCGTGCACTGGGCTCGACGTGCCGCCTCGCGGGCGGCCTGGACGGCGGGCAGAAGCAAGGCGATCAACACCGCGATGATGGCGATCACCACCAGGAGCTCGATCAGCGTAAATCCACGAGAGCGCTTCATGGCAGCAGTGACCTCAGTCATGGAAAAGGAGCATCAATACCGTGGGCAGAAGGTCGAAGCCTGGGCGGGGTGTGTGGGTGTGGGCGGTTTGAGCCGGTGAGCGGCCTTGCATCTACTTTGATCTAAGATCAAAGGTATACGCGTTCTTGCCATCAGCCTTGACCTCGGCTTTCAGGATGCTCTGAACGTTGTACTTGCGAGGAACCAGATCCTTCGGCGCGGCGGGGGGATTGACCTGGCTTTGAGCCTCGAGCGGCGTCAACGCCCTGGGCATCGTGGCGGGATCAATCGAACTGATCCGCACGATGTAAGCGCCGGGGTTGGACCCTCGACGGCAGGGATCGTGAAGTGTCCCTGTTCGATCTTTCCCGAGGCGGGAACCCCATCGGCTAGCGAGGTCGGCTCGAGGTTGATTCCTCCCTGCTCAAGAGGCTTGCCGTCGAGCGCCACCGTGCCGGCGACCTCGCGCCTCGGCCGTGTGTCGCCATCGCTGCCGGAACACCCCGCGAGGGTCAGCGCCAGAAAGTGGGCCGGCACCGCGGCCCAGACCCAGATCCTTGGCACGGGCGAACGCTCGCGCCGTTGCACGTGCTTCATCTCCAACCTCTCCACGTCTCATTTCGTCGGCGTTCGCTTCCAGGGCGGGAAGTTTGCGCGGAAGCGCGACGGTTTGGAAAGCGATGGACGCCGCGGGCTGGCCTATGTTCTGGTGGGTCGGCGGCACGTAGGCTGCCGCTGGCATGTCGGTCGCGTGGAGAGAAACGCCCGACCAGGGGTTTACCTGTCAAACTAACTCTATGCGTCGGTAGTTGAGTAATCAAGGTCGCCGAGGTTGTGCTACGCAACCACTCGCATCCCAGCGAAGTTTACACCGAATCCATTTTCTGCATGAGACTCTTCTTGTCGATTGCATGATACGGCTGTGATTGGTGAATTATGCAAGCCTCCGATTGGATTGACAATACTGGGTGAGTCGCTCGCCGATGTCACGAATTCCTGCACTGTGTTGCGAATCTTGCATCTTGCGCAATGAGCTTCATCAGAATCCCGTAACGTCCGGTCGATAGTTTTAAATTTTTTTTGAAAAATTGTTTGGTTATTGGCCGAAACGACTTCTACGATGAGAGCTTGGATGTGCACGAGCGGCTGATGGAGTCGAGGCCTGCCTTGGGGTGTTTCGCACTCCGCCATCAGCCCGGAAGCCTGCCTGCGGATTCCCGAGACGGTCGTGCCCCCGCTGGCTGACTTGCCGAGCCGAGTGAGGCGCGGTCGAACTCCTGCTGTGGAGGTCGTTGCTTTCATGCGTCCATGCGCTGTTCTGGTTGTCACCCTGTCGACCCTGACCCAGATGGTGGGTGGGACAGGCCGGGGCGAGCCGGGTTCTACGGTGGCCATTCCAGGCCGCTTGCCTGCGCCGGAGCAACTTCAGGTCATTCCGTCGGAAGTGTCGATCCAGGGGCCCGATACGACTCAGCGGCTCCTGGTCACGGGCCGTGCCGCTCTCGATCCGCTCGATCGCGATTATAGCCGGCGTGCGGTTTATGAAAGCGGCGATCCTGGGGTTGCCGTCGTGACTTCCGACGGACTGGTCCTGCCGCGGGGCGACGGTCGGACGACGTTGCGGATCAGTTGCGGCCGGGCGACCGCCGAGGTCGTGGTGACGGTCAACGGCCAGGGGATCACGCCTCCGATAAGCTTCCCGAACCAGGTCGTGCCGATCTTCACCAAGGCGGGGTGCAACTCGGGGGGGTGCCACGGCAAGGCGTCGGGCCAGAATGGGTTCAAGCTGTCGCTCCTGGGGTTCGACGCCGCAGTTTCGACTACGACGCGATCGTCAAGGAGGGTCGTGGTCGTCGCGTCTTCCCCGCGCAGGCCGGAGCAGAGCCTGCTGCTGCTCAAGGCGACAGCCGCGGGTGCCGCACGGTGGCGGCCGGAAGATCGAGCCGGGATCGGCGGAGTACGCCGGCTGCTCCGCTGGATCGAGCAGGGGACGCCGCCCGGTTCGGCGACGACCCCGCGGTCGTCCGCATCGAATGCACGCCGCGCAAGGTCGACGCTCGACCGGCACGGCCGAGCAGCAGGTGCTCGTCACGGCGATCTACTCCGACGGATCGCGGCGGGACGTGACCTGCGAGGCCCAGTTCAAGAGCAACGAGCCCGACATCGCCCAGGTCGATCGACACGGGCCTGGTGCCGACCGACGCCAGCACCGGCGAGACGACGGTGATGGCCCGCTACATGGGCCGGATCGACGTCTGCCGGATCACGATCCCCTTGCCCGCCGTCCGGCGATCGCCCAGCCCTGGCCCGACGTCCCGGTGCGGAACTATTGTCGACGAGCACGTGCAGGCCAAGTGGCAGGCACCTGAACCTGACGCCCAGCCCGCTGGCCGACGACGCTACGTTCCTGCGGCGGGCCGTTCCTCGACGCGATCGGCACCCTGCCGACGCCCGAGGAGGTCCGCGACGTTCCTGGCCGACCCGGCCTCGGCCGAGAAGCGGTCGACGCCTGGATCGACAAGATCCTGGCGCGGGGCGAGTACGCCGACTACTGGGCCGTCACACTGGGGCGACCTCCTGCGGAACCAGCGCAAGGGCCAGCGCGACAACCAGCGCGGAACCTACGCCTTCCACGCCTGGATTCGCAACGCCCTGGCGACGAACATGCCCTACGACCAGTTCGTCCGGGGCATCATCGCCGCGCAGGGGACCGTCGATCAGCATCCGCCGGTGATCTGGTACCGGACGGTCCGGAACCTGACGCACCAGACCAACGACACGGCGCAGCTCTTCCTGGGCACGCGGATCAACTGCGCCCAGTGCCACAACCACCCCTACGAGAAGTGGACCCAGACCGACTACTACCAGCTTCCAGGCGTTCTTCGCCCGGATGGGCAAGAAGTCGGGCGAGAACGCGGCCGAGCCGGCGATCTACGTCCAAGCCCGACGGCGCAGTGCCGGCACCCGGCGACGCGGCGCAGGTCATGACCCCGCACGGCCTGGACGGTCCCGAGGTCCGTCTGCGAGCGAGGACCAGGACCCGCGGCAAAGCCTGGTCGACTGGATGGCCGCGCCCGAGAACCCGTTCTTCGCGCGGGCGCTGGCCAACCGGCTCTGGGGCCACTTCATGGGCCGCGGTCTGGTCGAGCCGATCGACGACATGCGGGTCACCAACCCGCCGAGCAACCCCGAACTGCTCGACGCCCTGGCGCACGGACTTGGTCGATCACAAGTTCGACGTCAAGCACCTGATCCGCACGATCATGCGGTCGTCGACCTACCAGCTATCGTCCGAGCCGGCCGAGGGTAACGCCCAGGAACGGCAGAACTACGCCCGCGCCTATCCCGCGGCGGCTGCCGGCCGAGGTGCATGCTCGACGCGATCGGTCAGGTGACCGGCGACGGCCGAGGATTTCAACGGTCTGCCCCGGGGCATGCGGACGATCGCCCTGCCCGACGAGTCGGTCGGGTCGTACTTCCTCGACGTCTTCGGCCGGCCCCCGCGCGAGACCGCCTGCGAGTGCGAGCGGCCGCGGGAGGCCAACCTCGCCCAGGCGCTGCACCTGCTCAACTCGAGCCGAGATGCAGGCCAAGGTCGCGGCGCCCGCAGGGCCGGCTCGACCGCCTGCTCAAGAGCCAAGGCGCGGCCGACGCCGCGATCGCTCGACGAGCTCTACCTCGCCGCCCTGGGCCGGCCGCCCCGCGAGGCCGAGGCCCGAGCCGTGCTCGACTACATCGCCCGGCAGGCGCGACCGCACGCTCGGCGTTCGAGGACGTGTTCTGGGCGATCCTGAACACCAAGGAATTCCTGTTCAACCATTGATCGAAGAAGAGAATCGCGGAGGAGCGACTGCCCCATGCTGGAGATCACACGGCGGCGTCTATCGCGGTTGCGACGGCGTATCACGGCGTCGGTTCCTGCGGGCGGGCGTGCTGGGGCTGACTGGCCTGACCCTGGCCGACATGCTGCGGCTCCGCGCCGCGCGGGCCGAGCGACGGGCAGGCCGACCCGTGACACCTCGGTCATCCTGATCTGGAAGGGCGGCGGGCCGAGCCACCTCGACATGTGGGACCTCAAGCCCGACGCCCCCGCCGAGTATCGCGGCGAGTTCAAGCCGATCGCGACGAACGTGCCCGGGCATCTCGGTCGGCGAGCACCTGCCGCTGTCGGCCAAGGTGATGGACAAGTTCGCGATCCTGCGCTCGGTCACGCATCCCGACGCGGGGCACGAGTCGGCCAGCCATTACCTGCTGACCGGCTATCGGCCCGACCAACGACATCCCCGCGCAGGAGATGCCGAGCTACGGCTCGATCACCGCCCGGGTGCGCGGGCCGCGGCGGCCGGGCCTGCCGGCGTACGTGGCGGTGCCCAGCCCGCCCCGGAGCGGCCTCGGCCGGGTACCTGGGCGTGGCTTACAACCCGTTCTCGGTCGGCGGCGACCCGAGCCAGGACGAACTTCTCGGTCCGCAACCTGACCCTGCCCAACGGGATCAGCCTCGACCGTCTGCGAGAACCGCCGGGGCCTGCTCGAGACGATCGACACCTTCCGCCGCGACAGCGACCGATCGGGCCTGATGGACGGGCTCGACGCCTTCACCCGCAAGGCGTTCGAGATGGTCACCAGCCCCGCGCGCGCAGCGGCGTTCGCCATCGGCGAGGAAGACGACCGCCACCCGCGACCTCTACGGCCGCACCAAGCTCGGCCAGAGCCTGCTGCTGGCCCGCCGACTGGTCGAGGCGGGCGTGACCTTCGTCACCGTCGACGCCGGCGGCTGGGACACGCACGCCAACAACTTCGAGTCGCTCAAGATCGAAGAAGCTCCCCGAGTTCGACCGGGCCTGGGCCGGCCCTGATGCAGGACATGGACCGGCGCGGCCTGATGCAGGACACCCTGGTGCTGGTCTGGGGCGAGTTCGGCCGGACCCCGCGGATCAACAAGGACGCCGGCCGCGACCACTGGCCCGGCGCCCAGTCGGTCGTCCTGGCCGGCGGCGGCATGACGATGGGCCAGGCCATCGGCTCCTCCGACGCCCGGGCCGAGCTTCCCAGGGAACGGCCGCTCACCCCCGAGGACGTGCTGGCGACGATGTACCATCACCTCGGCATCGACCGCGAGCACGAGTTCCTCAACGAGGCCCAGCGCCCGCTGAAGATCCTGAGCGGCGGCGAGCCGATCCGGGAACTGGTCGGATGAATCAATCGCACCGAGGACCGCTCATGACCGTTACCCTCGTTGTTCGGCCCGTTGCCTTGTGGCCCTGCGGCTCGCTCTCGCGGCGAGTCCCGCGTTCGCCCAGCTTCCCGGCCTCGCGGCTCAACAGTGTCTTCCCGTGCGGGGCGCGGCAGGGGACGACGGTCGAGTGCACGATCGCCGGCGCTGACCTCGAAGGACGTCAGCGGGCTCGACTTCAGCCACCCGGGCATCGCGGCCGAGCCCGGGCCGGGCCGGCCGAACCGCTTCAAGGTGACGCGTCGCGGCCGACGTGCCGCGTCGGGCCGTACGACGTCCGGGCCGTCACCGCCGCGGGCTGTCGAACTTCCGGGCGTTCCACGTCTCGCGACTGGCCCGAGGACGATCGAGGCCGAGCCGAACGACGAGCCCGGCACAGGCGCAGGCCCTGGCGCTGCCCGTGGTCATCAACGGTCGGATCGACAAGCCGACCGACGTCGATTGCTACCGGTTCGCGGCCAGGCAAGGGCCAGCGCATCTTCATCGACTGCTGGGCCTGGCGGGTCGACAGTCAGCTCGACGGCACGCTCATGGTCTACGACGCCCAGGGCAAGGAGCTTGGCTACTCGGGCGATTACGCGGGCAAGGACCCTTTCCTCGACTTCACCGCACCGGCCGACGGTGTTTACATCGTCAAGGTCTGGGACTTCATCTACGCCGGCAGCGGCGATCACGTTCTACCGGCTCCAGATCGGCAGCCTGCCGCACCTCGATGCGGTGCTGCCCGGCGTCGGTCCGTCCGGGCGAGACGACCACTCTGACCCTGATTGGCCGCAACCTGCCGGGAGGCACGCCGCTCCAGGGTTCGGCGTCTGGTCAGGGTCCTCCGCTCGAGACGATTCAGCGGCACGCTCGAAGTTCCCGCCGACCCTGCCGACGACTCGCCTTCGATCCGCGGCGGCGAACCGGTCCGGCCTCCGCAGGCGATGCTCGACGGCATGGCCTACCGTTTGAAGACCCCCGAGGGAAGCTCGAACCCGGTCTTCGTGGGTACTCAGCCGCGACCCGGTCGTCTTCGAGCGCGAGCCCAATGATGGCAAGACCGCCGCGCAGGCGCAGGAAGTCGCGATCCCATGCGAAGTCACCGGCACCTTCGCCCCCGCCGGCGACGTCGATTTCTACCGGTTCCACGCCGCGAAGGGTGAGAAGTTGATCGCCGAGCTTTACGGCGAGCGGCAGTCGGGGATGATCGACCCGTTCCTGGCCGCGTTCGACGCGTCGGGAAAGCGGCTCTTCGCCGCGCGACGACGCGAGCGAACCGCGAACATCGGCCAACTCCGGTTCACCACCACAACCCGCGATGCCCGCTGGGAGTTGACGGCCCCGGCCGACGGAGATTACACCGTGCAGGTGCGCGACCTGTACTATCAGCAGCGAGGCGAGCCGCGATTCGTCTATCGACTCAGCCTCCGCCGGCCCCGGCCCGACTTCCGGCTGGTGGCGGTGCCCGACTCACGACATTCACCCCGACGCCACGACGATCGGCCGCGGGGGCCGGGCCTGGCTCGACGTCCTGGTGGATCGGATCGACGGGTTCGACGAGCCGATCCGGGTCGAGGCCGATCCGGCCGACCTGCCGCCGGGCGTCTTCTGTACTCCCGTGGTGATCGGTCCGGGCAAGACGTCGGTCCCCCTGGTGTTCGAGGCCGCGGCCGACGCGCCGATCGGCCAGGGCCAGATCCGCATCCACGGCAACTCTCTGGTCGACGGTCGTCCGACAATCGCGCCTCGCCCGCGGCGGGGGCCTGACCTGGCCGACCGTGAACACTCCCGGCATCGCCCGGATGGCCGACGTGGTCGCCATCGCCGTTCGCGAGGCGTCCCCTTCATGGTCTCCGCTCGTCTTGATCCGGAAGTCAGCGGCAAGACCACGTTCGAGATCCATCCTGGCGCGAAGGTCGCGATCAAAGTCAACGTCCAGCACGCCGGCGACTGGAACGCCCCGGTCCAGCTCTCGGGCTTCGACCTGCCAAATAATGCCCGGGTCAACCTTGTGACGATCCCTCCGACTCCGGGGAATGCCGCCACCGTGGCCGAGGCGAAAGTCGAGCTGGTATTACCCAATAATCTCAAGCCAGGCCCGTACACCTTCACCATCAACGGCGCGGGGCAGGTACCCCGCGACTACTTCGCCCAACGCGACCCGGCAAAGCCTCGTGGTAACAACGTCCGGGGAATCTTCCCCTCGAACCCGATCACGATTCACGTGACTCCGGTGGACAAAACATCCAGATAACTCGCGATCCGAGGCTCCCGTCCCGACGGTCAGCGTCAGCGCCACCGGACGGTCCCCTTATGAGCTTGATCCGGTTATAATCGATGACTGCAAGATCAAGTCGCGGCGTCGAACGGAACGAGACGGAGCGCGTCCATGTCGCGGTCACGCCAGATCGATCGGCCGACGGCCGTCGGCCTTCGCGGCGACGGTACGTTCCCGGGAGGGTGGTGGCACGACGATCCCGAGGATCCCCTACGGATCGTCTGCGACCTCTGCCCGCGCGCCTGCCGACTTAAGGCGGGTGACCGCGGTTTTTGCTTCGTCCGGGCTCGCCAGGACGACGAGATGGTGCTGACGACCTACGGCCGGAGCACCGGGTTCTGCATCGACCCGATCGAGAAGAAGCCGCTGAACCATTTCTACCCGGGGACGAGCGTCCTGTCGTTCGGCACCGCCGGGTGCAACCTGGGCTGCAAGTTCTGCCAGAACTGGGACATCTCGAAGTCGCGCGAGGTCGCGCGGCTCAGCGAGCGGGCCACGCCCGAGGCCATCGCCGCGCGCGGCGCGCGAGCTGGGCTGCACGAAGTGTGGCGTTCACCTACAACGACCCGGTCATCTGGGCCGAGTACGCCATCGACGACGGCGCGGGCCTGTCACGCGGAAGGGATCAAGACCGTCGCCGTAACCGCCGGCTATATCACCCCCGCGGCGCGCGGACCTTTCTTCGAGGTGATGGACGCCGCTAACGTCGACCTCAAGGGGTTCACCGAAGAGTTTTATCATCACGTCACGTATTCGCATCTCAAGCCAGTGCTCGATACCCTGACCTAGCTGAAGCACGAGACCGACGTCTGGTTCGAGATCACCAACCTGGTGATCCCCGGGGCCAACGATTCGCTGGACGAGATCGCGCCGGATGTGCGACTGGGTGCTCGAAGCCTGCGGCGACGAGGTGCCGCTCCACTTCACGGCGTTTCACCCCGATTTCCGGATGCTCGACCGCCCGACCACGCCGCACGAGACGCTCTCGGGCTGCCCACGACGTGGCGCGTCGGGCCGGACTAAGGTTCGTCTACACGGGGAATGTCGACTGACGTCGCGCACCAGAGCACGTACTGTCCCCATTGCAACGCCCGGCTGATCGAACGAAACTGGTATGAGCTGGGCGTCTATCATCTCAAGGGGAACCGTTGCGGCCGATGCGGGGGCATCGTGCCCGGCCGGTTCGACACGCGGCCCGGCTCGTGGGGTCGTCGCCGGCAGCCGGTCGACATTGGTCGGTTCGCGCTCGCGGCGATTGGCTCTCCGGTGGCGACCGAGCCTCGATTCCGATGATCAGAAGCGCTCGATTCTCACACACACGGAGCCAATGCCTTCGAGCCCGCGCTCAACCCCGCTCAGACGGCGTGCATCCTGCAAGCGGCGGCCGAGTTCGTGGCGGCGGCCATCCAGCGTCGGCTCGCGTTCCTGCCCGACCTGAGCCTGAGGGGGACGGCCGGTCGGGCGGTGACGGGCGCCTATGTCACGCTCAAGCGACAGGGACACCTCCGCGCCTGCTGCGGCCTGATCGGGTCCGATAAGACGCTGATCGAGGCCCTCCAGCACGCATCCATCGCCGCCGCGACCGAAGACCACCGTCTGCCGCCCGATCTCGGCCCGCGAGCTGCGTTACCTGGATCTCCACGTCAACCTGCTCGGCGGCTTGCGGCGTGTCGGCGCGGTCGGGTCCGATCGCGTCGGCGCGGTCGAGGCTGGCCGGCATGGGCTGAGGATCCAGCGCGGAGATGTCTCGGGCTTGCTCCTACCGAGCGTTGCCATCGAACATGGCTGGGATTCCGAGACCTTCCTGCGCCAGGTTTGCCGCAAGGCCGGGCTCCCGAGCTCGGCGTGGTCGGACGACAAGACGCAGCTCTGGACCTTCGAGTCGATCGAGTTCGGCGCCGGGTTCGATCCCGCGGTCCCGGCCGAGCCTGACCCGAGGGGGCTCGTGCTCGCGCCCGAGCACCTTCGCGAGCTGGCACGACATGCCTGGGCCAACGTCGCGGCCCTGGCCCGGGGCATGGCCCCGAGCTATTACCTTCCGGGCCTTCCCGATGGCAACGTCGCCGGCCTGGTCCTGACGGTGAAGCCCACGTCAACGGCAGGCGCCGAGCCGATTCACCTGGCCGAGCTGTCGTTGCGTCCGGGCCTGCCGCTCCAGGCGACTTTGCTGCGGCTCTGTGAGCAAGCCGCTCGCTTCGTACAGGATCAGCTTCAGGCGTCAGGCTCCGCGATCGACACGATCTCGGTCGGGATCAGCGTGCTGAACGACCCCGCCCTACACGGCTCGCTCGCCGCGCCCGACCTCCGCGGATTCGATCCCGGGCAGCATGTCCTGGTCGCCTTCGAGAACGATCGCGCCGGCTGGCTCTTCGAGCCGGCGCGACCGGGGGACGAGGTCCTGACCGACCTGCGCGGCGCGGTCGAGGGTTTGAACCCCGAAGCCATGATGCTGGTGGCCCTCGAAGCCCGCACGACCGAGCCCCGTCTGCGGATTCCCGCGGCGCCCCGGCCCGTGCTGGAGGAGGGGCCGCGACCTCCGGCCGTCGCGGGTCGATTCTACCCGGCCGACCCCGCCGAGCTCGATCGGCTGGTCGATTCCTTGCTCGCGGCCACCCCGCGACAGCCCGAGCGTTGGGCGTCGGCCATGGTGCCCCACGCCGGTCTGGCTTACTCGGGTCAGGTCGCGGCGTCGGTGTTCAACCGGCTCAAGCTTCCCGGGTCGGTCCTGATTCTGGGCCCCAAGCACACCCGCGACGGTGTGAGCTGGTCGGTCTCGCCCTGTTCCGCCTGGTCGATCCCCGGCGCGACGCTGCGATCCGACCCCGTGCTGGCGCGGAGCCTGGCCGGATCGATCCCCGGGCTTCAACTTGACGCCGCCGCCCACGGCCGCGAGCACGCCATCGAGGTCGAGCTCCCCTTTCTGGCCCGGCTCGCCCCCACGACCCGCGTTGTCGGCCTGGCCATCGGTGGCGGCGACCGCGCCCACTGCCAGCGGTTCGCCAGCGGCCTGGCCGAGGTCCTGCGCCGGCTCCCCGAGCAGGACCGTCCGCTCCTGCTCATCTCCAGCGACATGAACCACTACGCCACCGACGCCGAGAACCGGCGGCTCGACGCGCTGGCGCTCGATGCGATCGAGCGACTTGATCCCGATCAGCTCCTGAAGGTCGTCGCCGCGCACCAGATCAGCATGTGCGGAGTGCTTCCCGCCTTCATCGTGATGGAAACCCTCCGCCGGCTCGGCGGCCTGAAGCGCTGCGAGCGCGTCGAGCTACGCCACCAGCGCCGATGTCACGGGAGACGGTTCCCGAGTTGTTGGTTATGCCGGTGTGCTGCTCGATTGACCGAGGCCGCCGCCCAGGCCCAACCTTCGTTTCCGCCTGTCTCATCGTCTGTTGATTCCTAACAAATTTATATCCGCTAATTCCAAAAACTCGCTCCTGTTGATTGTTGACTCCGAGCTGTCACTTTCTATAGATCTACCTGTCGGAAATCCAGCCTCGCATGTCACCATGCGCGATTGGCGGGAAGGATCGACCGAGGCCTACGATCGCGAAGCCTCGGTCATCTGAGGGACGTTGGAAGGCGTCGAGGTTCTTCTCCTCGAGAGCGATGGCGAGGGTCCTTCCGACGACCTTCCGAGTGTCGGCCAGATCGCCATACGTGGCCTTTCGCTCAGCCCGGTGGCACCGAATCCCTCCCCAAGCCCCGAGTTCTGCACGACTTCCTCCGCGGCCGGCTTCCCGGTACGGCGATCCTCGCTGCTTAGGTCTTCCTCGACACCTTGCCGCTGACAGCGACCAACAGGAGTGACCGCAAGAACGTGCCGGCGCCCGACGGGGAACGCGAAATCGGCGCGGTGGCGAGCCCGCGTAACCTGCTCGAAGCCAGCCTGGTCGCACTCTGGGAAGAGCTGGTTGCGATCAGGCCGCTGGGGATCGATGACAACTTCTTCGAGCTGGGAGGAGACTCCCTACTGGTGGTCCGTTTGTTCGCCGAGATCCGCAAGCTGCTGGGGCTGGAGATGCCGCCAGAGACGCTGGTGCAGGAGCCGACGGTCGCCAGGCTGGCCATGGTCCTGGCGGCCGAGAACCGGACCGAGTTCCTGCGCCCTTCTCGGAGGTGATGCCGGTGTCGATCGCCAGGCGATCCCGGTACGGGAAAACCACCTCCGGCCCCTGCTTACCCCTTTGTGGGCGACAGGCTCGCGGCAGTCGGGGGAATTGTCGTTCACGACGTACCGGGCGATCACCTCTCGATGCTCGATCGACGAGATGCCCCGGACATGGTCCGTCTGCTCAACGTCTACCTGCGAGAATCCTGAATGCCGGTTCAGAGCGAACCGGGCGTGGCCTGGCCACCTACCGAAAAATCGGTCATCCGGCCAGACGGTGCTTTAACCCTCGAACCGTGACCGAGATGATGAGGCCATTATTCTGGCTTCCCGCGCCTGGAGGATCAATGAGAACCCGGATCAAGGGACTAGGTGTCGGCCTGATCTTCGTTATCATGCCGTTCAACGTGTTCGCGGACGGTCTGGAGCGCCTCAGGTACAACCATCCCGGACTGGTTGTGGACCTGGCGGTCGGGTTGTGGGCCTGGCCGTTACCCATGGATTTCGATGGAGATGGCGATCTCGACCTCATCGTCAATTGCCCCGATAAACCGTACAACGGTGTTTATTTCTTCGAGAATCCACGCGGCGACACTGCCAGGACGCCCATGCCTGTTTTCAAGCCCGCGCGACGGATCAGTCGGGGGCTTCAGAACGTCCAGGTCAGCTACGTGGACGGCCGGCCGCGCGTGCTCTCGCCCGCGATCGAGTATCGCGACTTTCTGGTCTCGGGGCTTGAACATGGCACGAAGCTGGCGATGCCCGCGAACGTCCACCCCAACAAGGTCCGCGGCAACTTCTGGCGATTCGTCGATTACGACGGCGACGGCGCACTCGACCTGATCGTCGGGGCCGATGACTGGACCGATTACGGGTGGGACAACGCCTACGACGCCAGTGGCCGTTGGACGCGCGGCCCGTTGCGGGGCTTCGTCTATGTCGTCCGCAACCTCGGTACGACCAACGCGCCGACGTATGACCGGCCCACGAGGGTCATGGCCGGCGATCAGCCGGTCGAGACGTTCGGCTGGCCCTCACCCAGCTTCGCCGACTTCGATGTCGATGGCGATCTCGACCTGGTGTGTGGCGAGTTTCTCGATGGGTTCACCTATTTCGAGAACCTCGGCACGCGGACCGAGCCCCGGTATGCGCCGGGGCGGCGGCTCAAGACCCCGGGCGGACAGCCCCTGGCAATGGATCTGGAAATGATCACGCCGGTGGCGATCGACTGGAACAAGGACGGCTTCGTCGACCTGATTGTGGGGGACGAGGACGGTCGTGTCGCCCTGATCGAGCACACCGGCAAGCTCGCGGCCGATCGCACACCGAGCTTTCTCGCCCCACGCTACTTCGAGCAGGATGCCGACTTCTTGAAATGCGGAGCGCTGGCGACCCCTTGCGGTTTCGACTGGGACGGCGACGGTGACACCGACATCCTTAGTGGCAATACGGCCGGATATCTCGCGTATTTCGAGAACATGAGCGGACCCAGCGTCGAGCGGCCGAAGTGGGCCGAGCCGCGCTTCTCGAAGCCGACGGCCAGATGATCCGCATCATGGCCGGACCCAACGGTAGCATCCAGGGCCCGTGTGAGGCCAAGTGGGGCTACACCACGTTAAGCGTGGCCGACTGGGACGGTGATCGTTTGCCGGATCTGGTCGTGAACTCGATCTGGGGCAAGGTGATCTGGTTCCAGAACATCGGCACCCGCCAGGTTCCCCGACTCGCGGCCGCGCGGCCGGTCGAGGTCGCGTGGGAGGGCCCTCCCCCCCGACCGGCCCACGGCTGGCTCCAACCGGAGGGCAAGGAACTCCTCACCCAGTGGCGGACCACGCCGGTCGTCTGCGACTGGAACAACGACGGCCTGACCGATCTCGTGATGCTCGATCACGAGGGCTACCTTGCCTTCTTCGAGCGTGCCCGTGCCCGCGACGAGAGTGGACTCGTGCTCCTGCCGCCCCGGCGTCGATTCGGTGACGGCCAGGGTCGTCCCCTCCGGCTCAACGCCGGTCTTGCGGGCAAGTCCGGCCGGCGCAAGCTCTGCGTCGTCGACTGGGACCGCGACGGCCGCCTCGACGTGTTGATGAACTCGGCGAATGCGAACTTCCTGCGCCAGGTCGATGCACGTGACGGCAAATGGTTCTTCGAGGATCGGGGACCGCTTGAGAAACAGAACATCGAGGGGCACGACGTCAGCCCAACCGTCGTCGACTGGAACGGCGACACCATCCCCGACTTTCTCGGCGGCGCCGAGGACGGCCACTTCTACTATCTCCGCAATCCCCTATCGGGCCGGAACGAGAACTGAGGCCGGAGTATCCTGCCCTGGCCGCGTCCATGTCGTTGTGATCGTGTGGTCGAGCTGAACGTGAGCGATCGAGCACGGGGATGCTCGCCCCCTTAACGTTTCTTTTCGGTTTCGCCGTCACGACTTGCATTCCTGGTGAAACGGGTTTTTTTGTGGCGTTGTCCTAACGATTTCGTCGATAATACGCAGGCCAGGTTAGGGCTGATGACCATAAGGCATGTGGCTTTGTTCATGGTCAGTAGGTGATACGATCGACTTGCCAGGATCAGGGATTCGAGGTCGGCTTTATCGGGCAATGCATGGACAATAGATCCTATATCTTAAATTATATCTAATTCCCGATAAATTTAATATAGAATTGGCCAGGAGAGTGTGGCGATTCTTGATCAGTTCTCGCAAGACCGCGCGAGGCATCTCCCCCCTTCAAGAATCGAGGTCGACAGGAAGAAATCGGTCCTTGCAAGGAGGAGATCGATGGGGCTGGAGATCGTTTCGGTTCACTTTCCGAAGGCGGGTGGGAGTTCGTTGCGACAATCGCTCCTGGCGGCCTTTGGCGGCGACGCGGTTCTGCTGGACTATGTTGACGGTCCTTTGAATCCGTGCAGCCAGTACAACCTCGACCCACATGGCTGGCTGCGCAGAGCGAGGGAGACGGAACCGCCGCCCCGCGTGAAGGTGGTCCACGGCCACTTCCACCCCGCGAAGTACCTGCATCACAAGGATGCCAGGTGGATCACCTTCCTGCGCCATCCCGTTGATAACCTGATATCGATCTACTACTTCTGGAAAACCCAGACCGAAGGCCACGGTTTATGGGCCTACTTCCGCGACCAGAACCTGAGCCTGCTTGACCTGGCGCAAATCCCTCCCATGCGGCAGCTTCGCCACGCGAAGCTTTTTCGGCGGCGTGGACATGGAGGTCTTCGACTTCATCGGGTTGCACGAGAACTACTCCGAGGACATGCGGACACTCGCTAGCCTCCTCGAGATCCCGATCTCCGAACTTCGCGAAAATACCAATACCTATCCCAACTACCGCGACGAGGTCGAGGCGGTCAAGACGGATACTAAGCTTATGAATAAGCTCAATAATCTCTTGGTTGATGATATAAGGTTTTACGATCGTATCGTGCGTCGCCGCGAGACGCGTTCCCTGGACACCGCCCGAAGCGGTCGACCGCGCGAGATCTTCCCGATCGACGCGCGGCGGGCTCGAACCGCCTGATCGACCATCGAGCCGGCCGGGGGCGCGGGCGGGTCGATGCCCAGGGCGCCAGCCCGTCGGATGAGGCCCGCTCGCCGCGACGCTCACCCGATCAGAAGCCGCTCTTCCTCGGCCGCGTGGTCGTGGTCGTGATCCAGGACCTCGTGCGAGAGGACTTCGAGCTGCGCCTGGAGCCGGACCAGCTCGCGGACCAGGCTATCGAGCATGAACGAATGTTCTTGCGATGAGGCGTGGAGCCGGCCGTGAAGCTCGTCGGTCCGCTCGATCTGGGTGTTGACGGCCGTGGCCGTCGCTTCGAGGGCGGGTCGGACCCGCCGTTCGAGCTCGGCGGTGACTGTCGCCTCGATCAGCGCGGTGAGCCGTCGATCGATCTTCTCGCCCACGGGGCGGCGCACCGGTTCGAGCGCTCGCCAGAACTTGCGCAGCGCCGCGCTTGAGCAACGATTTCATCGGCGATCTCTCTCCGTTGTACGGGCCGCTCCGGCGAAATGGGGCCGTTGTGCGGGCCAGGCCGTTACCGGGTGCTCGGAAACCCCCCTGGGCTCCCGGCTCGCCGCGGCGCATCGCTCGATGAGCTCGACGTAACGCGCCGCCGCGTGGGGCCAGGCGTGGACCTCTTCCACGTATTGCCGCGCTGACTCCGCCAGGAGGGTCCGCGCCCGCGGACTTCCCGCCAGCTCGCGCAAGGCACCGGTCAACGCCTCCGGTCCGCTCGCATCCCAGCGCACCTTGCGGACGACCGTGTCGGGATAATCGGCGAACGTGGCGACGTCAGTGACGATCGTCGGCACGCCCGATGCCAGCAGGTCGAGCAGCGCGGCCGAGGTCTCGCCGTTGGTTGGTGGCCGTCTCAGGCTGATGCCGATGTCGGCCGACGCGATCGCCTCGGCATATTCCCCCGCCGTCCGACGGCCCAGGAACCGGGCGCGATCGTTCAGTCCCAACCTCGCCGCGTGTTCGCGGGCGGCGCCGTTGTCGCTTTCCTGGCCGACCGAGAGGAAGATCGCGTGAGGATCACTTGCCGCCAGCTTGCTGAAGGCATCGAGCGCCTCGACGACCAGCTTGTCGGGATGAACGAAGCCGACGCAGGCCACGACCAGGGCCGGTTCGGGGAGGCCGAGTTTCGCGCGGATCGCTGCGCGTTCGGTCGGGACCGGCTCGTCGCGCGGACTGACGCCCAGGGGTATCACGCACGTGCTGCGCGACGTGCTCGGGCATCCAGGCTCGGACCTGTTCGAGACACCAGGGCGAGTGAACCACCACGCCCAGCGCGCTCTCAAAAACCCGTCGGTTCAGGTACAGCCCCCGCCGAACGCAGGCGGCGGCGAGCCCGCCCTCTTCCTCGCACCAGGCTTCGAGCTGCGGAACGAACTCGGTGGCACGATCGGGACAGAAGTGCTCGATCTCGCGGCGGAAGGCCGCGATCACCTCGGCACCGCTCCTCGTTCCGCGGTACGGGTAAACCGACAGGAAGAAGTCATGCAGCGTGACCACCCCCGGGTGTCGAAGCATGATGTCGTAGAGAAACCCGTGGTACCTCAACGCGTTGCCCATCTGGTAGACGATGGCGTGGTAGTTCAGGACGTCCCGGTTCCGCTCGAAGAGGCGGGCGTCGAACGTGGCGAAATCGAGCGGGTTGAGGCCCAGGTCGGGCAGGTAGCCGGGGTCGTGGTAGAGGTCGATCGTGTAGGTCCGCTTCAGCTCCTGTAGGAGCCGATCAGCGTAGTCGGCGATCCCCGAGATCCGCGGGGGCAGGGGAGAAAAGAAGGCGATCCGGGGCTTGCCCGAACCCGAGTCCGACGCTCGCAGGCGGCGCTGTGGATGAGGGCGGTCGCGCCGCCTGCCGCGCGGCAGCTCCGACCGGGGCATCTCCAGGTGGTGGAGCGCCCGAAGAGCGCTCGCTTCGGCACCGTGACGGCCGGCCTCAAGGATCGACCGATCGCGGAGCCGCCGGCACATCGGCCAGTCCTCAACCACCCGCGCGACCTGGGCCGCCAGGGCTGTTGGATCGGACGGATCGGCCAAAAGCCCGGCGTCCCCGACGATCTCCAGCGCCGCCGCTCGATTGCCCGCGACGACCGGGGTCCCGCAGCTCATCGCTTCGAGCAACGTCTGGCCCAGTCCCTCGAACAACCCCGGATGAACGAACACCGACGCATGCTGGAGCAAGACCTTCAGGGCCGCCTTGGTGCCGGCGACGGCCGTCGTGAAGCCCTGCGAGTCGTCGATATCCGGAACGCACCGGCCCGTGCCATCGAGGATGACCCACTGATAACCCTGCCGGATCGGTTGCGGCAGCGCGGCGAATCCCTGGAGGAAGCGCTCGACGTTCCGCTGTCCGGGATGGCCGGCATCGATCAGCACGTAAGCACGCCGGATACCCAGCGTGGTGAGCGTCCGACGCGCGGCCAGGGGCATCGGCAGTGATGGCTCGGGGACGAACATCCCTCGATCGGCGGCCCCGCCCATGGCGACAACCCGTCCGGCGTCGAAGCCAAGCCGATCGACCGCGACTTTCCGGCTGGTCTCGGTCGAGGTCAGGATCGCGTCGTACCGCTTCAGACGTTCGAGCGCCCGGTAGAGCGCGCGGCCTCCGACGGATCGTCCAGGTCGCGCTCGGGGAGCTCGAATCGGGTCAGGTCGGGAACGATCGCCGCGATTCGCAATCGTGGGCTTTCGGGACCGGCCGGCAGCGGCCGCGCCGGAGGCGCGAAGGCATGGCCGGGACCGAGCGGGTCGATGACGACCAGCCAGTCGAGCCGGTCGGGATTGGCCTGGACCCGTCGCTCGAGCCGTTCGCCCGGCGTCATCTCACCGGCGGGCCGACCGAAATCGAGCGGGATGAACCGGGCGGTCGCCCAGGCCGATCGCGGGATCGCGTCGCGGGGCAGGGCGTTGTACCCGTAGAGCACGACCTCGTGTCCGCGATCGGCGCTCTTGAGGATAAAACAATCAAACAGGAGCCGCGCGTACCGGGAAGCACCGTGGTCGCGACCGGCTCCGCCGGGTCCCACTGCCTGGATGCCAAGCATGTCCACGCCGATCCGCACCGCTTGAGTCCCTCGCGATCGAGTCGTTGTTCGTTGATCAGGTCCGAACCGGGACGAAGCCGATCAACCTTCCGCGGCGGCCTGGGCCGTGGCGGCCACGTCGGCGAGATAACGGTCGATCACCTCGTCGATCGGCCCGTCGGCCGCGACCTGACCCTTCTGCATCCAGATGCCTCGGGTACAAAGCTCGCGGAGGGTCCGCAGGTCGTGCGAGACGATCACCACGAGATTCGATCGATCGAGCAGGTTCAAGATCCGCGCCTGCGCCTTGTCCAGGAAGTTGGCGTCACCCGCCCCGAGTGACTCGTCGATCAGGAGGATGTCGGGATTGATCTCGGTGGCGATCGCGAAGGCGAGCCGTGTGTACATGCCGCTCGAATAATACTTCAGCGGCAGGTCGGCGAACTCGCGGAGGCCGGTGAACTCGAAGATCCCATCGACCTTGGTCTGCATCTGGCGTCGGTTGATGCCGAGCATCGCGCCGTTGAGCAGGATGTTGTCGTTGCCCGAGAGCTCGGGATTGAAGCCCGCCCCCATCTCGATCAAGGGGGCGACCGTTCCCCGGACCTGGAGCGATCCGCTGGTGGGGGGTAGATCCGCGCCAGGAGCCGCAGGAGTGTGCTCTTGCCTGCGCCGTTGGAGCCGACGATCCCGATCCTTTCCCCTTGGTTGAGTCGCAGGTTCACGCCCCGCAAGGCCCAGAACTCCGAGGCCGGCACCGGTGCCTCGCGGCGCAGCAACAGGTCGAGCACGGCGCGCTTGAGCGAGTATTGCTTGTCGTAATAGCTGATGAACCGGAGCGAGACGTCCCGAAGCTCGACCAGGGAGGGTGGAGCGGCCGTGACGCCAGCGCGGACGTGCTGGCGCTTCCGCCCGCCACCGGCTTGCGCTGGCGACCGTGGTCGCGGTCGCGCGCCGGGCCCGATCAGAGCCGAAAGACCAGCTTGTCCTCGTGGCACTTGAATGCGGCATAACCGATCCCCAGGCTCACCGCCGCGAAGGCGGTCGCCACCATGAACGTTTCCACGCGCGGCCAGTGCCCGTCCTTGATGATGTCCTGAAAGAGCTGGATGAACGGGTAGGCGGGATTGAGCCAGAACCGCCACTGCGCGTCGGGAGGAAGCAACGACTTCTTGTAGAAGATCGGCGTCGCGAAATACCACGCCTGGAGGAACACTGATACCAGGTGGCCGCAGTCGCGGAAGAACGTGTTCGTCGTCGCGACCAGCAGCCCAAGGCCGAGCACGAACGCGAAGAACAGGCAGACGACCGCCGGCAAGAGCAGCATTGGTAGCGAGAACCGGGCCCCCAGCGGCGTCAGGACGAGGAACAACGCGGCCATCGACAGAATGAACGTCGTCAGGTTGATCAGGGCCCGTGAGAGCGGGAAAATGAGCTTGGGCAGGTAAATCTTCCGGATCAAGCCTTCATTCGAGATGATGCAGAACGCGCTATCGTTGAGCGTGGCGCCGAGGAAACCCCAGGGAACCATTCCGGCGAACAGGTAAACCGAATAGCTCCGCGGGTCCTCGTGGACAAGCTGCGAGAAGAACACGGTCATCGTGACCATCATCAGGATCGGGTTGAGCAGGGTCCAGAGGAACCCGAGCATCGACCGCTGATAACGGACCCGCAACTCCTGGACGACCATGTTCTGGATCACCGGCCAGAACCGGACCAGGCCCCGACGCTCGTCAACCAGCGCGGCGAGCCATCGGCTCGGTCCGCGCGAAGGGCACGGCGGCGGGAAGTATTCGATGGCGCAGGGCGCCGTATTCTGAGCTGGCGAAGTCGTGGGAACTTCCATGTTCTCGCTTCACTCAAGACGCGACTCGGCAAACGGCTCGGCCGACGTTTGTAACCCCGCACGGCCAAGCCTGCGATCGGCGGGGCATCTTACGCTCGCCTCCCGATTCAAGGAAGTCCAACCCCCGCAAGTTTCAGTTCAACCCGCGAGGCTTCCCCTGTTTCGCCCGCTTCCCAGCGATCAGAGAATCTGGGTAAAAGCGCGGAGGAGACCCCGAATGGATCGGCCCGGAGGGGGGGCCAACTTTGGCCGACCTGAGTTTGGAGCCCGAGGGGTCACCGGGGAATCCGGATCGACCGGTCGATCCGGCAGGGTCCCGTCTTCTCGAGTCCGACGGTTCCGGGATCGCGGGCGTCGCCTCGGCTTCCCGAAACTGGGGTCTTCGCGGTGTCCCTTTCCTTGATCGACCCTGAAATGATTCGTGCCGTCTCGTAACATCCCGCCGCTTCACAACATTTCTCCCGGAATGGCGATGCGATCCGTGCCGGCGATGGAGGCCCATGACGAAGGCCGGCGATGAGCGGTGGTCCCTGGATCAGGACCAGGCCGAGCAGGTCCGGCTACGCGCCTTCATCAGTGCGCAGGGCGTACGATCGGGGGCGGTGGACGAACTCGCCCAGGATGCCCTGCTCATCTGCCTGACAAAGCTCGACGAGTTCGACCGGGACAGCGGCGACTTCGGTGCCTGGGTCCGCCAGATCGCTCGAACGCTGGTCGCTCATGAGCGATGCAAGATCTCCCGGCACAATCAGATCCCGTCGGATCACGAGACCGAGATTCTGCTCGCGCTCAATCGTGAGTCGGCCGCGACCGGTGATCGCCTGGTTCTGGTGGAGGAGCTCTCGGTCCTTCGCGACTACCTGACCTCGCTGCCAGGGCTGAGCCGGGAACCTACGAGGCAGCGCTATTACGAAGTCCTCAGCACCGGTGCGATCAAAGGAGATGGCCTGAATCCCCATGACCGAACGACCGCGACGCGATACGACCCTCGACGAGGTCCTGGCGAGATTCCTCGCGCGTGTCCATCAACCGGGCGGGGGCCGGGTCGGAGGATCGGTCCCTCGGTCACGCGGTTGGATCTGATTTCTCAATCAATGAATTCAGGTAAGGGCTTCCATGAGAATCGCGATTGCCATGCACATCAGAAACAAGCCGATGCTGCTATAGGCGCACAAGGACCAGAGGAGCATTTTTCGGAGATCGCCCGCCTTATGGGACTTGAGCGCGAGATAGCCTCCCAGGCCTGCCGTGATAGGATAGGTCCAGAGGGCTAACGCCATCCCGATGACGAGCGGGTTCCTGGTCGATCTGGGATCATCGAAGAGAAAGCCCGACAGGAACCAGAGCATCGGTGTGGCCAGCAGCCCGATCAGCACGATGACGTTCGCGATCAACAAGAGACTGGCCGGAAATTTCACGGTCATCGTTCTTTCCTTCCCAAAGGTGGTTCAATAAGCCCGGGCCTTTCCGGGCGCTGAAAGAACGATAGTTCGCTATCGTTCAGGACGATCGATCGTGGGCCTTGAAGGCCGACCGGCCGCAAGGGGGTCGTCACAGGAAACGGGGAACTTGATCGACAGTGGGCGTGGGGCGGCGTCTTTCAGGAAAGATGCGGCCGTGGTGCCCGTCGGGTCTGCTCGCGGTAGGCACCGGGTGTCATGCCGACCTTGCGGGCAAAGACGTCGCAGAGGTAGCGTGCGGCCCGGAAGCCGGCGCGGTGGGCGACGTCGTCGATCGAGACGTGGCTCTCGGACAGGAGTTGCTTGGCGCGCTCGAGCTGCACGCGGGTGATCTCGGCCTTGGGCGACCGGCCGACGTGGTCGTGAAACCGGCGCTCCAGGGCGCTGCGTGAGAGCGTGACCTGGTCCAGGACGTCGGCCACCCGGAGCCCCTTGCAGGCGTGGTCGCGGATGAACCGCAGGGCCGTGGCGACCTCGGTGTCATCGATCGCCAGCGTGTCGGTCGATTGCCGCAGGACGACCCCGCGCGGCGGCACTAGCATCGGCTCGCCGGGAGGAGGCTCGCCCGCCATCAGGCGCTGAAGCAGCTCCGCGGCCCGGTAGCCGATCGACTCGGGATTGACGTCGATGCTGGAGAGCTGCGGCGTGATCATGCTGCATAGCAGCTCGTCATCATCGACGCTGATGATCGCCACGTCGTCGGGAACCGACACCCCGGCAAGCTGGCAGGCGTCGAGAACCTCGAGCCCCCGGTCGTCATGACAGGTCATGATCCCCACCGGCTTGGGCAGCGTGTTGATCCAGGCGGCCAGCCGCTCCTGCTCGCGGTCCCAGGGGATCGGCCGCGAACGCCCCGACCGGCTCGGGTACACGTGTACGTTGTATCCCGATTCCCGGAGCCGCGTCACGAAATATTCCCGGCGCTCGTCCAGGTGCGGATGAACGCCGGGCGGCAGGCCACAGAAGCCGAACTTGCGGATTCCATGTTCCACCAGGTGGTCGGCGGCCAGATGAGCCACCGCCCGATTGTCCACGCCGATGAACGGCACCCCCAGGCCGGGAACCACACCCCGCAGGTCCACCGTCGGCAGCCCCGTCTCCAGCACCGCCCTCAGCATCCGGCGATCGCCGATCCGTACCAGGATGCCATCCCCCCGCCACCGCTTCAGCCAGGGAGGAGGCGGATGATCCAGACCGTGCGGCTGGAGATAGACCGACCAGTGGCCGTGCTCGCGGTTGTACCGCGCGACCCCACGCAACAAGCCGCGCCCGTAAGCTCGCGACGACTCGATCAGGACGGCAACCCGGCGCATGGGGAGGCCCTTGACGGCATCTCTGATGAAAAAGCGGAAGGATTATCCGCGTTTTCGGAATGGTATCGCGCCAGGCGGAGAGATACCATGATCCTGATCTCCTAAATTTATCGTTGAATCAGCCCAATCGACAGTTGTTGTCGATCCACGTCCGGCTGGCATGCCCCGGTCTTCGGGGGCGTTTCTCACTTCCGTGCTGTCTTCCATATCTTCTTCGCGGAGCGACACATGTCTCAAAAAAAGAGTCAGGGCTTCACCTTGATCGAGCTTCTGGTGGTGATCGCGATCATCGCCGTATTGATCGCGCTGCTCTTGCCGGCGGTGCAGGCGGCGCGCGAGGCGGCCCGTCGGAGCCAGTGCGTCAACAACCTCAAGCAGATGGGCCTGGCGGTCATGAATTACGAGAGCACCAACGGCGCTCTGCCCCCCACGGGCAACGCGGCCGTCTCAAACTCGTTCTCGATGAAGCCGCGCATTCTCTACTACATGGAGCAGGTGGCGGCCTACAATGCGATCAACCAGAGCTTTGTCTACAGCGACGCCACCAACTCGACCATCCGCGTGATGCAGGTCAACTCCTTCAACTGTCCCTCCGATGGCAACATCCCGTCGACGACGACCACCGTCGGCGGTGTCGCGCAACAGATCGGATACACCAGTTACGGCAACAGCATCGGAACGCTCTACTGGAATAGTAACATGATTGACGGTCCGGCTTACCGGATCGGGGGCGATCCGACGGTGACCCTGGCGAGCATCACCGATGGCACCTCGAACACCGCGATCTGGAGCGAGTGGGTCCGGGGCACCTACCGGAAAGGGACCTTTGGAGCGCACCAGACCTTCGTGGTCACTCAGGCCAGCAAGTCCGCTTACCCACTTACCACGCTTTCCGCTTCGTGCCAGGCCTCGACCAGCTTCTATACCGCCAAAGGGGGTGTCTCCCCAGCCTGGGATCAGAAGGGAGATGACTGGATGCACAACAACTGTGCCCAGGGCGGCTGCTATAGCCACATCATGACGCCGAACAAGAACGCGTGCTTCTTCAGCGACGAGACGTCGAGCCATACCTACTACACGATCGTCGGCGCCAGTTCAAACCACCCCGGCGGCGTCAACGTGGGATTCCTCGACGGGTCGGTCAAGTTCATCAAGAGACTCGGTCAGTCCGACCACCTGGTGGGCCATCGCGTCCAAGGCCGGTGGTGAGGTCATCAGCGCCGATAGCTACTGATTCGGATTTGAGGAACGTGGAGTCCGCGCATCCACTGATAGGCCCCGGCCAGCATGGCCGGGGCCGAAGCCAGGGTGCGCCGATCGCCTGATCGGCCTGGCCCCACTCGTACCGCGAACGGTTTCTACCCTGCCCCGACGCCACATGCTCGTTTCGGCACGCTGGTTTCCTCCTCGAAACGTTGCGCTTCATCGATGACCGGAAGTCGATCCGCGACGAAAAACCAGAACGATTTTCTTCATTTTCGGAATACGCGCGCGGCGGTTAGTCGGTTAATAATAGAAAATATTCAAAGTCCGTGGTCGTACGAATGACGTCTCGACCGGAAAGTGCCTCGGCTTCCGAGGTGAGATTTTCGGGTCGATATGTGATCAGATCGCGCGCTTGCGGTTGAGAAACATCTCAGCGACCTCGTATCTGATGCGAGTTGTTTGGGCACTCGGGCTTTGTCTCCCTTGTCCCTCATTTCCTTTCTATGGTACGGAGCCGCTCCGATGAACCGGAAACATAGCCTGGGCTTCACCTTGATCGAGCTTCTGGTGGTGATCGCGATCATCGCCGTGTTGATCGCGCTGCTCTTGCCCGCGGTGCAGGCGGCGCGTGAAGCAGCGCGGCGGAGCCAGTGCGTGAATAACCTCAAGCAGATGGGCCTGGCGGTCATGAACTACGAGAGCTCCAACGGATCGCTCCCACCCACCGCCTACGAGGGGTTCAACAGCGTTGGCATGAAGGGGCGCGTGCTCCAGTTCATGGAGCAGGTTCAGATGTTCAACTCGTTCAACTGGAGCGTCGCCGGCAATGCTTTCGATGCGCCGCAGCACTGGACGATCTCGACCGCGACGATCAACGCCTTCAACTGCCCATCGGACGGCAACATCCCGACCGGGACGAGCACGCTCAACGGCGTCACGCGGCAGTACGGCTACTCGAGCTACGGAAACAACGTCGGGACCTATTACGCCAACTCCGGCAAGATTGACGGCCCCGCCTATCGCATGAATACCACCGACACATTGATAAGCCTGGCATCGATCACCGACGGGACCTCGAACACGGCGATCTGGAGCGAGTGGGTGCGGGGCATGTTCAAGAACGCATCGGATGGGCTTCACCAGAACTATGTGATTCAAATGGCCCACGGAAAGGCGACGCCGTTACTCACGTTGTCCAATATGTGCCAGGCGACGCCCAACGGCCCGAGCGGCTGGTATACCGCGAGTGGCAAGGCGCTCCCCGCCTGGGACCAGCGGGGTGCCTTCTGGAACTACCAGAACTGTTCCGAGGGAGGCTGCTATAGCCACATCATGACCCCGAACAAGAAGAGCTGTTTCTTCTCGGACCAGACGTCGGCCCACACCTTCTACACGATCGTCGGCGCCAGCTCGAACCACCCCGGCGGTGTGAACGTGGGTATGCTCGACGGCTCGGTCCGGTTCATCAAGGCGTCCATCTCCCCCTACGCCTGGTGGGCCATCGCGACTCACGCGGGGGGCGAGGTCATCAGCGCCGACAGCTACTGACCCCGGACCTGGTCGCGATCCTGAAGTGTCGCTCGAAATCCCTCCGGGGAAGAGTTATCCTCCTTGACGGCTCGCGTGTGGCTCGATACCGGGCCGGCGCAGCTGTCCAGCCTTGCCCCACGCCCTCGGGCGGTCTCGTTGACGACGCCGAGGCCCCTGTTGAGTTGAAGGGATCGGCCTGTCCGCGGGCCCTATCCTCTCGGTCTCCACCCGCTCACCTCACCGTTGCCCCTCTCGACAGCTCGACCCGTGGCTTGCTTGTCCACGTCAACGGACCGCATGGCATCCGGTAACGACCCATTCTCAAACAGGCTCTGCGCCTGGCCTGTTGGCGACCTGGGTCTCTCCGGCACGATGACGAAATCTCGGAATTTTTTTCTGCGATTTCGGAATATCCCCTGGGTTTACGGTCGATTAAACTTTAGAAAATACCTCAATGTCACCGGCTTACGGGTCGCGTTCAATGCAAGATGAACCTCGCTTGACGAGGGAAAAACTTGTTGCGGGCCTGGTGAGCCTCGATCGCTGCTTGCTGAAAAATAGATCAGCATCGCTGGCTCCGTAGCCAGGTCTGATCCTCCGGTCTATCGGGTCTCCTCTCATTTCGAAACTCATCTCTTTTCCTTGGAGAGCACCTCAGATGAAACGCAAAGGAAACCTGGGCTTCACCTTGATCGAGCTTCTGGTGGTGATCGCGATCATCGCCGTGTTGATCGCGCTGCTCTTGCCCGCGGTGCAGGCGGCGCGTGAAGCAGCGCGGCGGGCGCAGTGCGTCAACAACCTCAAGCAACTCGGACTGGCGATGCACAATTACAACAGTTCGGTCAACACCTTCCCGATCGGAGCGTTGGGCGTCCGGAGTCCGACGTTCTACGCCGCGGTAGGAGATCCGACGGGTGCGAAGAATCGACGGACCTGGGCCTTCATGGTCCTGCCGTACCTGGAAAAGGGAGCCATGTTCCAGGCGATCAACTTCAGTCTTCCCTTCAACCCGCCCACTGGCGCGGCGAACAACACGGTTTCCGAGACGTTGATCCCGGGTTTCTCATGTCCCTCCGATCCGACGGTCAACCAGATTGACCAGAACAACCGACGCGAGGGGAACTACGTGGTCAACTGGGGCAACTCGAACTGGGCCCAGAACATGATCACCACGAGCAACGCCTACAACCCGTTTCCAGGCAACCCGTTGATGCAGGGCAACCCGGTCCCGTTTCTCGGCGCGCCGTTCTCGATGGACAAGTCGTTCGGCATCCAGAACATCACCGATGGCACGAGCAACACGCTCCTGATGGCCGAGGTGATCATCGGCGCGACGAAGCCGACCAACCTGTACGAGCATCGCGGCGATATCTACAACGACGACTACAACTGCGCCATGTTCAACACGTACACCACGCCGAACTCGACCGTGGGGGACTGGGTCGCTAACGGTTACTGCCGATACCCGTACATGACCAACCCGGTGTGCGCGGCCGCGCCCCAGGCCCAGAACTCGTACAACGCCGCGCGGAGCTACCACCCTGGCGGCATCAACGCTCTGGTGGCCGACGGCAGCGTCAAGTTCTTCAAGAACTCGGTAAACTACGTCGTCTGGCGAGCGCTAGGGAGCACCATGGGGGGCGAGGTCATCAGCGCCGACGGTTATTGAAGCGATGGCGAGCCTGTCGTGTGTCCCGGGCTTGGCTTGACCAAACGGCCCCCGGGCGTATGATGTTCCCCGAAGCGAAAGGACTCACCCTGGGCGTCATGCAATGCGCCCCAGTGTCGATCCGGGTCAAGGAGTGGCCCGCCCATGACCATTCTTCCGCTCTCGCTTGGCCTCCTTGTCACCACCGTCCTGGGCTGGTCGGAAATCACCGTCCAGCCCAGCCGCGCCGCACGCTCCGGGGGTTATTACGCCCGGAGCGTGGCAAACCTCGACCGGCCCAGTCCCCGGACCGAGGACACGCTGACGCGGTACGACCTGAAAGGGAAGTTCCGCGCCGATCCCGACGCGACGCTGGCGCGTCTGGAGCAATTCGCTCGCGAGCGGCCTGACGCGGACCTCGTTTTTGCTCTGGCCGAGCTCTCCTGGGTCGAGGGCCGACGGCTCGATCGCTGGCGGCGCGCGTCGGCGATCGACCGATTCATCGACACCGTCGCCTATGCCTACGATTTCCTCTTCGACCCCGATCTGGCCGACCCCCAGCGGGCCAGCGACCCCCGGTTTCGACTGGCGTGCGACCTTTATAATGGCGGTCTCGAGCGTCTGCTCCGCGCCGCCCAGTCGAACGGCCAGATCATGCCTGAGGGGATGATCAAGCTCAAGGCGCACGGCAAGGAGCAGAATCTGCCGGTGATCCTGACCGATAGCCCGTGGAGCGCTGCCGACGTCGACCAGGTGATCATCGCCTCGGACTACGAGGTCAGCGGCCTGCCCACGCGGAGCTATCAGTACGGGCTAGGCGTCCCCCTGGTCGGCGTTCACAACGCCGACCAGCAGGGCAAGGGGCCCGAGCGGTTCTATCCTCCCGAGATGGCGTTTCCGCTGACGGCGTTCCTGGTGCCCAACTCGCGGCTTCGCGACCCGAAGGCCGCGATCGAGCCGCCGCGCGAGTGCCGGCTCCAGCTTGTCGATCCCTTGCGGCACCGCCTGGTCGGCCCCGACAACGCGCCGATCGCTGTCGAGGCTGACCTGAGCACCCCGCTGGCCTACATGTGGTCGCGCACCGACCTGAACCGCTACCGATGGACCGGCTTGCTCCGTCCCGGCGAGGCGATCGGCCGGGCCAACCTGATGCTGCTCCGGCCGTACGAGCCCGAGAAGATTCCCGTGGTGATGGTCCACGGCCTGATCTCCAACCCACTGGCCTGGATCCCGATGCTCAACGAGCTTCAGCGCGATCCGACGATCCAGCAGCGGTATCAGTTCCTTCTGTTCATGTACCCGACCGGCGTTCCGGTGCCGATCGCGGCGTCGCTGCTGCGTGACACGCTCCATGAAGCCGAGCAGATGTACAACCCTGGCGAACGCGATCCGTCGTTCGGGCAAATGGTTCTGCTCGGGCACAGCATGGGGGGGCTTCTGAGCCACATGATGGCCGTGGACAGCGGCCCGCGGCTCTGGCAGATCAACACCGACCGACGGTTCGAGGAGATGCTTGGCCCCCGCGAGGCGCTCGATGAGCTGAAGCATTACCTCTTTTTCGAACCCCAGCCCTTCGTGCGGCGGGTCGTCTTCCTGGCCACTCCGCATCGCGGCTCCGACCTGAGCCGGGGCGTGGTCGGGCGCGTCGGAGCCAGTCTGATCTCCGATCCCGACCACATCAGCGACCTGCTCGGCCGTCTGCTCAAGGACAACCCCGATGCCTTCGAGCGGCGACGGTTCCGCCGTTTGCCATCCAGCATCGAGACCCTGGAGCCCGATTCGCCGATCCTCCAGGCGATCCTCCAGATGCCCGCCGGACCCGAAGTGGTGTTCCATTCGATCATTGGTTCGAACCGGCCCGTGGGCACCGCCGAGACGACCGACGGCGTCGTTCCCTACCGGAGCTCGCATCTCGACGGAGTCGCCTCCGAGCTGGTGGTCCGCTCGGATCACGGCGTCCAGCGCGACCCCGAGGCCATCCGCGAAGTCCAGCGCATCCTGCTCGAACACCTGGGCTTGCCCCAACCCACGGCTCCCGGTCCCGGTCCGGGCCAGCTTCCCGTTCGGCCTCCGGTCGCCCGGACACCGGCGGTCAGCCCGAACCTTAATCGTTGAATCTTGGGATCGACAGGATCAACCTTAGCGATGGGTCTCAAAAAGAGGGACGTTGCGATGAGCGAAAAGACCGAATCCGGGCCACCCCTCTGCTTCTGCATTGGCGGCCATCACCGATCCGGGACCTCGTTCATCGCCGAGATGCTCCAGACGGCGGGACTGGATATCGGTCAACGGTTGATGGGACCCGGCGCGTCCAACCCCCGGGGGCATTTCGAGGACATGGACTTCCACGAGTTTCATGTGGAAGTCTTGCGGTCACAGGGTCTTGGGTTCGAGGGATTCATCGACGAGCCGGTCGTGAAGGTCCCGGAACAACTCGAAAGCACGGCGCGTCGACTGGTCGAGAGGCGTCGACAGGCCGGACATGCCTGGGGCTGGAAAGAGCCCCGGAGCACGCTCCTGCTCGACTTCTGGGGCAAGCTGGTTCCCGAGCTGAACTTCGTGCTGGTGTTCCGTCGGCCCTGGGAGGTGATCGACTCGCTGTTCCGCCGCGGCGACGCGCTGTTCCACAGGAACCCCAACCTCGCCGTCGCGGTCTGGCTCAACTACAACCGGGCCGTTCTCGATTTTCACGACCGGCATCCCGAGCGTTGCGTCCTGATCGAGAGCCACGCCGCGGCCGTCGAGCCCGCGCGGCTTAACCAGGTGCTCGACGAGAAGTTCGCCACCGGCACGCGGCTCGGACCAGTTGGCGAGGTCTACGACGACGAGCTGTTCCATCATCATGAAACGGTGCGCGAGCGCTGGGTCCTGGCTCACTTCTTCCCCGAGACGCTGACCGTTCTCCAGGAGCTTCGCGACCGCGCGGCGCTGGTGCTGACCGACCACGACCTCGCCCCGGAGCCCGGCGATCGAGACTGGGCGCTTCAGCACTGGCTTGATTTCCGGCGGACCCAGGCGAGCGAGGCGTCGATCCGGCGCGAGGCCCAGGCCGACCAGAAGCAACGCGCCACCGAGGTCGGGCGGTTTCAGGAGCATGCCGACCGGATCTCGGCGGACCTCGAACGGCTCCGCGCCGAGCGCCTCGAGCTGGTGGGCTACATCGAGCGCGCCGAGGGCCACGCGCGCGCGCCGGGAAGAGGTCCATCACCTCCGCGCGATCCTGGGCCGTCTCGAGGGCGAGCGCGACGACCGGGAGGCCCGGCTTGCCCGGAGCGAGCTGGCTCGTGAGCAGCTCGAAGCGTTGATCCTCAAGGCCCAGCGACAGTTGGCCTGGGTCGAGTCGAGCAGGTTCTGGAAGCTCCGACGCTTCTCGTTAAGCGTCCGCCAGGCCCTCGCCGAGCGGTTCGGCCGGTCTCGGCCATTCAACGACCTCGATCCGATCTCCGGTCCCGGCCTCGCCATCCCGATGGCGCAGGTCCTGGACGAGACACGGATCGACGCGGGGGATTCGTTGCGGTTCCGTTCCCTGGCGGCCGGCGGTTCGTCGCATTACAATCGCGACCGCGACACGACCTCGCAGCTCCAGGATCACTGAAGGTCCGGACCCGAAGCCACGATCGTCTGGATCGAGAGAGCCCGCAGATGAGTGAGACCGAGACTCTGGCCGACCGACTGGCATCGTTTGCCCTGGCGACTCGTTATGAGGACCTGCCTGCGGCGGTGATTCACGAGGCCCGCCGACGCCTGCTCGACGCCTTCGCCTGTGCGGCCGGGGCCCTCGCGGAGCCGGCGCCGTCGATCGCGCGCCAGGTGGCGGCGACCATGCACGGCACGCCGGGGGGAGCGTTGATCGGCGGCGGCCGATCAACCGCCGACTGGGCGGCGTTCGCCAACGGGGTCCACATCCGTTACCTCGACTGCAACGACACCTATCTCTCACTCGAGCCGGCGCACCCGAGCGATAACTGGGCGGCGGTCATGGCCGCGGGCGAGCACGCCGGTGCCGACGGCAAAGCCTGGATCGCCGCCGCGTCGGTGGCGTACGAGGTCCAGTGCCGCCTGTGCGACGCCGCCAGCATTCGCGCCCGGGGCTGGGACCACACAACCTACGGCTCGCTCTCATCAAGTCTGGCCGCCGCGAAGCTCCTGGGCCTGAGCCACGAACAGACCGTTCACGCCCTGGGGATTGCCGGCACGACCGGCACCGCGCTGCGCCTGACCCGCGCGGGCGAACTCTCCATGTGGAAGGGATGCGCCTTTGCCTTCGCCGCCCGTAACGGCGTCTTCGCCGCGCTCCTGGCCCAGGCCGGGATGACGGGCCCCGCGCCCCTGTTCGAGGGCGACATGGGTTTCTGCCAGCAGGTCTCGGGCCCCTTGACTCTGCCTCGACTCGGCGGACCCGAGGCCATCGACTGGATGCTGCCCAGGACCTCGATCAAGTTCGTTCCGGCCGAGTACCATAGCCAGTCGTCGATTGCCGCCGCCTTCGAACTCCGGCACAAGATCGGCGATCCGTCGCGCATCCGCTCGATCGAGATCGCCACGTTCAAGACCGCCGTCGAGATCATCGGCCAGGACCCCGAGAAGTGGCGGCCCAGAACCCGCGAGACCGCCGACCACAGTCTTCCCTATTGCACCGCGGTCGCCCTGGTCGATGGCGCCATCACCGCCGACCAGTTCACGCCCGAACGCCTGTCCGACCCCGCGCTCCTCGACCTCGTCGCGCGAACGACCGTCGTTGAAGACCCCGCGCTGACGGCTGGCTACCCCGCCGGGATTCCGAATCGGGTCAAGGTCCTGCTCGACGACGACACGATCCTCGTCTCCGAGGTCGCCTTCCCTCCCGGCCACGACAAGAACCCCCTGACCGACTCCCAGCTCGCCGCCAAGTTCCACGCCCTGACCGACCCGTCGATCGGAGCCGATCGGGCCAGGGCCTTGTGGGAGAAGCTCTCGCGGATCGACGACGACTCCAGGCCGCATGAGGTGATCGGGCTGTTGGACCGGAATTGAAAATGGTAGTCTGAAGTCATGAGCGACTCCCTGGAAACGTCCATGTTCGTGCTCGACCGATTGATTGATCCGTTGACCCGCTGCCTCGACATCGAGTCGGCGCGGCGTGTCGTCCAGTTCGAGGTTGACGCGGCGGTCCAGGCACGAGTTGCGGAACTGGCGGAGCGAGCCAACGAGGGGACGTTGACGGATGACGAGCGCTCCGAATACGAAGCCTACATTGATGCCGCTGACTTCATCGCGATCTTCAAGGCGAAAGCTCAGCGGCTCCTCGTCGCCGACGAACATTCCTGATGGATGCGACGCCGCGTGAGGTTGTGCGCCGACGAGCCGATGATCGGTGCGAATATTGCAGGCTTCGACAGCTTCATGTCGGACTAACACATCACGTCGAACATGTTATAGCCAGGCAACATGGTGGAAACGATTCACTCGAGAATCTGGCTTACTATTATGCGCGATGCAATCTCAACAAAGGACCCAACCTGAGTGGGATCGACCGTGTAACGGGGCAACATGTTGCTTTGTTCAATCCGCGCACGGATCGCTGGGACGACCATTTCGTGATTTCCGGCGTCCGCGTTCTTGGATTGACTCCCACCGGCCGGGCCACGGTCCATGTGCTGGCGATGAACGAGGCGAGACGCCTGGAGCTGCGGGCTGAGTTGGCGAATCGAGGTGAATGGCCGTAACAGAGCGGCCGTGGATCGATCTCACTCCTGCGCCCGTGCGATTGTGTACGATCGTCGATTGACGCATTGGGGTCCGTCGGTTATTGAGATCGGGCCGGGATGATCGTCTTCACGAATTCCGTCCCAGGTTCGGCTCGCATCACGCCGATTCCTGATGGAGATCATCGCAATCTCGACAGAATCGGCAAGAACTTGCCAGCCGTCTCCAGGGAGGGGGATGTTCCATGCTCTTCAATACCTTCCATTTCGCCTATTTCTTCGCGATCCTGTTCCCACTCTACTGGATCTTGCCTCACCGGCCGCAGAACCTGCTGCTGCTGGCCGCCGGCTATTACTTTTACGCTTGCTGGGACCCGCGGTTCCTCGCGCTTCTGGTCCTCTCGACGGTGATGGATTACGGCTGCGGGCTGGCCGTCGACCGGATCGAGGACGCCCGCGAAGCGCAAGGCGTTCGTGGCGCTGAGCATGGCGCTGAACCTCGGGAATGCTCGGCTATTTCAAGTACTTCAACTTCTTCGCCGAGAGCCTTCAGGCGGCGCTGGCCGCGGGCGGGCGTCAACGTCGCCGCTGGCGCATCTGAACGTGGTCCTGCCGATCGGCATCTCGTTCTACACGTTCCAGTCGATGAGCTACGTCATCGACGTCTACCGGCAAGGACATCAAGCCGACGCGGAACCTCATCGAGTTCGCGGCGTTCGTCTCGTTCTTCCCGCACCTGGTCGCCGGGCCGATCATGCGGCCGACGACGCTTCTGCCGCAGGTTGCCGCAGCCGCGGCAGGTTCGACCTCCAGCAGTTCTACCAGGGGGCGTACCTGATCTTCTGGGGCCTGACGCAAGAAGGTCGTCATCGCCGACAACCTGGCCGCACGATCGTCAACGACCTGTTCGGCCAGTGGCAGACGATCGACGGCGGCCTCGCGCTGCTGGCGATCTACGCCTTCGCCTTCCAGATCTACTGCGACTTCTCGGGCTACACCGACGCCGCCCGCGGGATCGCCAAGTGCCTGGGCTTCGAGCTCGCCCTGAACTTCAACCTGCCGTACTTCGCCACCAGCCCGCAGGATTTCTGGAGCCGCTGGCACATCAGCCTCTCGACCTGGCTGCGCGACTACCTGTACATCCCGCTGGGCGGGAGCCGCGGCGGCGCGGCTCAAGCTCTACCGCAACCTGATGCTGACGATGATCATCGGCGGCCTCTGGCACGGCGCGGCCTGGACGTTCGTGCTCTGGGGCACCTACCAAGGGATCATCCTGGTCGGCCACCGGCTGCCCGCCCCTGGCTCGAACCGCATCCATCCCACGCGACCCGTCGACCGCGCCTGCTGGAAGCTGGTGCGGATCGTTCGCGACGTTCCACATGGTCTGCTTCGGCTGGCTGCTCTTCCGCGCCCAGTCGATGGCGCAGGTCGGCGGCATGCTCCGGGCGATCGTCGATCGACCCGGCGATCCCGGCGGCGTGCGTACCTGTTGCCCGTGGCGGTGATCGTTCTGCCGCTGCTCGCTGTCAGTCTGCAGTACCTCAGCAAGGACCTCGACGTGATCGAACGCACCCCCTGGTACGTCCGGAGCGTCTTCTACACCGCCTGCTTCTACGCCTTCGTGCTCGGCGGGCGAGTTCGGCGGCGGCCAGTTCATCTACTTCCAGTTCTGAACGGAACGGGTTCGTGCTTCTGGGAGATTCCGGCTCATGTTGAGGACCGCGGTCCTGGTTTCCCGGTTCCCTGGGGCCTGGCCGGCATGCTCGCGCTGGTCGGTTTGATCGAGGGCTTCATCGGCCGGCAGCCCGAGCGCTTCCTGAACGCCGCGGCGTTCGACTGGTACGCAAGCGGGAAGGTCGCGCGGCAACGCGAGAAGGCCGGCCGGTTCGATGTCCTGATTGTCGGCGACAGCATGCTCAAGTTCGGCCTGGCTCCGCGCGTCGTCGAGTCGCGGCTCGAGCCGGGCCGGCGGGTTGATAACCTGGCCTTGCTGGATGGCAAGCCCGCGCTCAGCGCGGTCGTCTTTGAACGCGCTCTGGCCAGCGGAGCGCGCCCGTCGGCCCTGATCGTCGATGGCTCGCCCGAGGCGCTGAACCAGCCGGCGTGGCACCTCCTGACGAACCCGCACTGGAACGCCCTGATGGCCAGTCCGGGCGAAGCCTGGGACCTGGCCCGGACGTATCACGACCGCGCGTTCTTCGGCCGCCTGATCCTGGCGCGGGCGTTGCCCTCGTACCGTTGCCGCGACCAGGTCCGCGACGCGATCAACGCCGCGCTGGGGGGTCGATCGGACGAGAATCCGAACCTGGACGCCAACGAGCCGCTCACCCGCAACCGGCAGGTCAACCGGGGAGGCGTCCTTCTACCGAAGGAGCCGAAGTTCCGGGGCGAGGTCCCCTCCCAGATGTCGGCCGACGTGCTCAACGGCACGTGCGATATCCAGTTCGAGACCGCGCACTACGTGCGCCGGCTGATCCGTCTGGCGGCCGAGCACAAGGTCGCGGTCTTCTGGCTCCTGCCGCCGAACGCTCCGGTCGTGATCGACCATCGCGACCGATCGGGCGTGCATGCCCGGATCGATCGATTCGTCCGGGGGCTCCAGACACAGTTCCCGAACCTGACCGTGCTCGACGCCCGACACGCCGGCTACCCGAACCATGTCTTCGTCGACCCCGTCCATCTCGACCGCGACGGCGCCGTCGCGCTGAGCACCGACGTGGGCGATGTGATCGAGCGGACACTTTGCCATTCGGAGCCGTCGACGCGCTGGGTGAACCTGCCCGCCTATCGCGCTCGGGCCGGGAGCGAGGTGGAGCCCCTGGCCCTGGAAGACCTGGGCCAGTCGCGAGCGCGGACCAAGATCAAGCGATGAGGGTGGGTTGAACCCAGGTCCGACTTCATTCGGGCAAAAATCGATAGAATTAACAACGATCCGACACAGCGCTAAAACGCCGAAAGAAATCGAATCAGCTCCGGCCGCTTGTTTTGCCGGCGTTTGAGGGGCGGTTCAGCTCTCAAGGGCTTGCGTGCAACCTACTGTCGTAACCTCGAGAATCACCGAGACTTTAGCTCTGTGTCGGATCGTTGGAAATTAACAATTTGGCTCATGTCCCGAAAATGGGTGCCAATGTTCGCAACCGGCCACTGAGGGGGGCAGGTCGTGATGCTTACCATGTCCCGCGCACTCGGCCCGTCAAAGAGCTACGGGGCCAGCAACACGGCCTGGGGTAACCGGAGGATTGACCACCATTCATTGACCACCATTCTCGGGACATGAGCCAACTGGTCAGTGAGGAGCATCGCGCTCGTAGACCGTCAGGCTTCGTCCTGAGCCTTTCTTGGCCGTGAAATCCGTCGGGCGTGGGACACCCGGCCGGGCCTGGCAGATGGTCAGCCGAATCCCTTCCAGCTTGTATATGCCCAAGTTGCGACCTCCGTCCTTGGCAATCCGGACCACATCCCAGTCCATCCTCTTCGGTTGCGACGTGGCATCAATCGAGAAGCTCCCTGCTTTCTGTCCAAATAATTCAAGCCTGTCCCCACGGAAGACAAGATCTGGAGGATTTGTCGGCGTAGCGGGGACAGTCGAGGCACCCGGCTCGCTCGGGAACTCAACGATGTACCAGGCCCCTTGGAGTTGTTTCAGATCGTTCTCGGATGCCCCCTTCTTGGGTGCATCGGCGGCGAACGATATCCCAATCAGTAAAATCAGAAAGATTCGCGTCAGCATCAATCACGCCTCCCTTGTTCAAGGCCACGGGCTTATCAGAAAGCCTTGTTCCTCGTATCCCCAGGAGAAATTCCGGACATAGATTGCATTCGTACCGTTGGTATCATCATATAGAAAAAGAACTGTGTCTGTGTAGAATTTGGGAAGCTGAAGGGGCCCCCTATAGGGGTACTGCGTCGTTCCGCTCATCACCCGCACCGGATACTTGAAGGCCGGAGGAACTGCGAAGGGTCCATCATTAGGTGACCCCACGAAGGGCCAGCCGAGCTGACCACCATTGTAATCAGCCGCCACCGCATTGTAGTAGGTCACATAAAGATTTGTATTAGATGGTTCCATGTAGGGAACCGGGAAGACCGGCGGTGGCATGTCCGAAGGTAGTTTCAGTTAGACCGAGCCCAGCACCGTCATAGGGTTATCCAGGGTCGGGGTGGGCGTCGGGCTCACGTCCGAGGTGGCATTGCCGCTGTCGTTTCCCGCGTCCGGGACCGGGATTACGACTGTGTAGGTGTCGGAGGTCGAAAGCTGGTCCGTGACCTGGTACTGGAAGGTATCGGTGCCCCCGAAGCAGTCGTAGGGTTGGTAGTCCATCGATCCGTCGGGATTGACGGTCAGAGATCCAATGGATGGTGGGCTTGTGATCACGATTGTCAGGTTGTCACTGTCATCATCCGAAGTGATCGACCCATCCAGGAAGGAATCGATCGAGATCCCGACATCAGTGCTTGTCCACGGAGTCGAGATGTTGCCGATACCGCCGCCTCCGCCCACGTCCACACTGACGATGACGTTATGGCCCACGGGGGTCGAGTTGTAGACCATGAGGGTGACCGTGGCACTGGTTGTGTTACCGTCCCCGTCCGTGACAGAGTACACAAAACTGTCTGTTCCCGTGAAATGATAATCTAGAATATAAGTGAAGTAGCTTGAATTACTGCACAGAAGAGAGACTTGACCGTGCGTGGTCGAGCTGTCCAGGCTGAACGAGACCCCGGTTTCTCCATCATAGGCATCGATTCCGATGGAATCCGTGTACGGCTGGTCGTGGATCACGTAGAAGGTATTGTCGATGGCCGTAGCGAGCGCCAAACGACTCTACAGCGGCTGGACAGCAGGCAGGAATCACCGGCTCCGCGTATGACTCATGATGTTCTCCTGGTGACTGTTGCATGGTTGCATATGGGCCGGGTCTATTAAGGTTGACACCCAGATCCCTTCGTTACACAAGTTGCTCGAGATGATGCCGCTTGAGGGCCTGCCGAAGCTGGCGAGACATGGCGTGGTCATTCCTCGGTGTCGCCGCCGCGCGAGTGAGTGCGAAACACGACCCGGGGGGAATGGCCCATATGGTCTGGCAGACGGCCTGTTCCAGAACATCGTCGTCGGAATATGGAATCGTTGTGATCAAGACAGCACGGCCAACCTCAGTCAAGAGTCGTAATCATTGCGAGCTAGTTCAATTATGTGGTGTCGAGAAGTCAAGCAAATAATCCTTGGCCGACCATATATCTGTTATATTCATATATATAGATTATTAATTTTAATGATTGTCAGCAATTGCGGCATCAAGATTTATGACACAACCAAAGTTCGCTCCATCGGCAAAAAAGAAGGATACAATCCGCTACTTTCATGATTGAGCTGAATCCTCCGTCACCATCGGGGAGATTGGGGTCGGACCAGGCTTCAAGTTGGCTCATGGAACGAAATCGATGGAAAAATGCGTGCATGGATCGCGCTTGCCCCGGCGATCGTGGGTATTTACCACCCACCCCAGTGCCCAACCACCGATTTTGCTTCATGAGTCGCTTTGTTTTTTGTCCGACAGAAGTCGGACCTACCGGGATCGGGAGAAGGCTTCCTCGATTTCATCGCTCCGCGCGGGGAGTCGGTCGAGAACGGCGAGTTCGAGGGCTTCGACCTGGCGCTGGAGCCGCACGAGCTCGCGGACCATGTGGTCCATCAGGACGTCGGTCTCGTTGGGAAGTCCCTGGCCGGCGCCGGTCAGGCATCGGCGGAGAAACTGTTCGACCTTGGCCAGGATCGGCCGCCGGATCGGGACCGTGCTGCGCCAGGCGGCCTTGAGGAGGCGCTTGATCTGCCGTTTCATTTTCAGGCCCTCACGTTTCGAGTGCGGAAGTGGGGTACGGGGACGGCCGTGGTCGATTGCGGACGCAGGCGCAAGCGAGGCTGCTGCCGCTGGCCGTGGACCTGTTCGATCACCTCGATGTAGCGCTCGGCCACGCGCGACCAGTCGTGATGGGCGCGAACGTGATCGAGCGCGGCCTTGCCCAGGGCGGCCCGCGCCTCGGCGCTGCCGGCCAGGGTATGCATCGCGGTTTCCAGGCCGGCGGCGCCGTCCGACTCCCAGCGGACTTTCCAGACGGTGCCCTCGGGATAGTCGGAGAACGTGGCCACGTCGGTGACGATCGTCGCGACCCCGGCCGCCAGCAGATAGAGCAGGGCGCCGGAGGTCTCGCCGTTAGTGGGTGGCCGGCGGAGGTTCACGCCCAGGTCGCTGGCGGCGATCAGGTCGGTGAAGTCCGGCATCGCCTGCCGGCCCAGGAACCGGACCCGCTCGGCCAGGCCGAGGGCCGTCGCGTGTCGCCGGACGATCCCGCCGTCGGCCTCCTCGCCCGCGAAAACGAACAGGGCCGACGGGTTGGACCGCGCCACCCCCGCGAAGGCGTCGAGCGCCTCGGGGCTCATCTTGTCGGGATGGATGAAGCCGAAGCTGGCGACCATCAGGGCGTCGCGCGGGATGTCGAACCGGTCACGGATTGCGAACCGATCGGCCAGGCTCACCGGCCGGGGCCAGATCCCGTGCGGGATCACGGACACTCGATCGGCCTGGGCCGCCGTCGCGGGCGCGGCGCGAAGCTGATCGACGCACCAGGGCGAATGCACCACCAGCCGATCTGCCGCGTCGAGGACGCTCCGGTTCAGGTAGAGGCCCCGCGCGGCGCACTCGCGCGTCAGCTCTTCCCAGTTCCATTCGGACGGGGCCAGGAGCGTCTCGATTGTTGACGCCTGCTCGGGATACCACTGCAGGAGCTCGTCGCGGAAGAACTCGCGGAGCCGCCCCAGGCGGAATCCGTACTCAAGGTGGAACCCTGCCAGGCAGAAGTCGTGGAGCGTGACGACTCCCGGGTGTCGGAGCATGATTTCATACAGGAAGCGGTGATACCGCGAGTTGCCCATCTGGTAGACCACGCCGTGGTAGTCGCGCACCGCGGCCTGGCGCGGGAAGAGCCGGGCGTCACAGCAGTCGAAGCCCCCCTCGACCAGCGACGGCTCGGGGACGTATCCCGACTCGTGGTAGAGGTCGATCGTGTACATCGTCTTCAATTCGTCGATCAGCAGCGCCGAGTAATCGGAAACGCCCGACTTCCGGGGCGGAAACGGCGAGAAGAACGCGATCCGCGGGCGCTGGACCGGACGTCGAAGGGCAGGGACGGCGGATTCTGGACGTTTGCGGGCGAGGTCGGAAATCAGTGTCGCCGCCCGCTCGGCCGTGCGGGTCCACGAGTAGCGCCGGGCCTGCGCCACCGGCTCGCGACCGGAATGCGGCGGCGAGATCGTCGTCCTGAAGCAGTCGGCCGAGCTTCGCGGCCAGGTCGGCGGCGTCACCGGCATTGGCCAGCAGGCCCGCCTCACCGACGACCTCGACCTGTGACGAGTTGTTTCCCGCCAGGACCGCCGCGCCACAGTGCAGGGCTTCCAGGATCGGCAGCCCGAACCCTTCATACAGCGACGGAAAGGCAAACGCCGCGCAGCGCTGGTAGAGGACCGCGCAACGCCTCGTCGCTGACCTCACCGGTGACGACCAGGTCGTGGGCCTTCAATCCCAACGAGCGGGCATGCCGGTGCAGGGCCGCCCGATCGTCGTCCAGGATCGTGAAGGTCAGGACAAGCTGAACGCCGCGCCGGACGTGTTCGGGCACCAGGGCGAACGCATCGATCAGCCGCCAGAGGTTCTTGCGGGTGTCGAATCCGCCCACATTGAGCACGTAGCGGCCCCGGATTCCCAGGCCCTCCAGGATCGCTCGCGTATCGGGCGAGGGCTCGGGGCTCGGGTCGGGAGTGAAGAATTTGCCGTCGCTGGCCGCGCCGATGTTCGTGACCCGGTTCGGGGAAAGTCCGAGGAGTCGCAGCGTGTCGGTACGGGTGGCCTCCGAGATCGAGAGCAGGGCGTCGTACCGCTTCAGGTCCTCGAGCACCCGGTAGTGCCGGGCCAGGACCGGGTCGTACCCTTCCTCGCGGGCAAAGAGGAACGGAATCATGTCGTAGACGACCGCCGCCAGCTTCGGGCCGCCGGAAACGGGGGCCGGAGGGTGATAGTTCGACCAGTGCTCGAACGGACTGAGCACGACCAGCGCGTCGAGCCCGTCGGGGTTCTGCCGGACCAGTCGATCGACGCGCTGAGTGACGGTCAAGCGGTCGGCAGCGGCGCCGGAGTCGGGACGAGACCCCAGCCATCGCACGGTCGGCGCGTCGAGGCGAAGAGCGGGTCGCCGGGGAGGGACGCGTGGGCATAGAGATAAAAGTCATGGCCGTCGTCGCGATCGAGCCAGGCCGAGACCAGGTGACGGCTGTACCGCCCGATCCCCCGGTGCCCGTGGTGCGGTGACTGCACGGCGAGCATGTCGAATCCGATGCGCAACGCAGTGGCCTCCTTGCCCTTCGCGCTTCCAGCCGGTCCCGGATCGCTCGGTTCCGTCCCGATCCGGGAACCTTATTCGCCGCCTGGGATTCCGTCAATGTCAACGAAGTAGCGCAGCGGCGGACTACCCTCGGAGTGGCGCGGGGATTAACATCACGGAACGGACGGTTAATTCCATGAATCGGACACGTGACGTCGCCGTCTGAACGGCGCGTCCTTTGATTTTGAGAATCTGGCGGCATTCCCGACATGGCAAATCCGGGTTCACGGCTCCGCGCGGCCTGGTCGGCCGGCTCGATCATGATTCCCGGCGCGTTCAACGCGCTGACGGCCCGGATGGCCGAGCGGCTGGGATTCGCGGCGGTCTATCTTTCCGGAGGCGCGCTCTCGGCCGGCTGGGCGGGGGTGCCCGATATCGGGCTCTTGACCCTGAGCGAGTTTGCCCAGGCCGCGGCGGTGCTTGCCCGCGCGACCGATTTACCTGTACTTTGCGACGCCGATACCGGGTTCGGCGAGGCGGTCAACGTCGATCGGACCGTCCGCCTGTACGAGGAAGCCGGCGCGGCGGGGTTGCACCTGGAAGACCAGGTCTTGCCCAAGCGCTGCGGCCATCTTTCGGGCAAGTCGGTGGTCGACACCGCGACGATGGTCGCGAAACTTCGCGCCGCGGTCGCGGCCCGCCGCGATCCCGATTTCGTGATCGTGGCCCGGACCGACGCCCGCGCGATCGAAGGGTTCGACGCCGCCGTCGAGCGGTGCCGGGCGTACCTCGCCGCCGGGGCCGACATGGTTTTTCCCGAGGCGCTCGAATCGGTCGAGGAGTTCGCCCGGTTCGCCGAGCTTGTGACCGCGCCGAAACTGGCCAACATGACCGAGTTCGGTAAAAGCCCCTTGCTCGACTTCGACACCCTGGCCGGTCTGGGCTACCAGGCCGTGCTCTATCCGCTGACCCCGTTCCGGGCCGCCATGCGCGCGGCCGAGCAAACCCTGGTCGCGCTCCGCGATCAGAAGTCCCAGCGCTCCCTGCTGGGAGGGATGCAATCGCGCGCCGAGCTGTACGAGCTGCTCGGCTACCAGGACTGGGAGGCCCGCGATCGGGCGTACTTCGCGCCCGCGGCCCCGCCCGATCCCGGACCGGTTGATTGACCCCTCCGACCGTTCTGTTACATTAGACATTCAGGCTCCCCGACGGCGATGCCGGGCGGGAGGGTGTCGACCAACCCGTCGATGCCCTGGAGGGACGAGAACGGGAAGGGCGGCCGATCCGTAGCGGAGGCCAACCCGCCCCGAACCCGTCGTATTCCGGTCTTAAATAGTCTGGTTCCAGAAAGAAACCATCGATCGCGTGGCCCAGGCTCGCCTCGGCCGGCTCGGTATCCGGGTCGATCCGCTGGCGGACGAAAATGGGCCGGCGCTTAAGAAACGACACTCCCCTCGTTTGACGGGTCATGACCCGAGGATTGCCGGCGTTGACGAGCTTCTGGCACTGTGCGATCTGGCTGCTGAGCGACCTGGCGAGGTTCACGTTCGTCGCCTTCCGGGTGGTGCTTGGCCGTTCGGATCAACGGAGCTGGAGCGTTTGTTCACCGGTGCTCGCGAATGGGCCGGGACGAGTTCCTCGGGTAAGGCCGCCCGGTCTAGTAATCGCCATCGATCTCGATCCCAACGGCCGGCGAGTTTCTCCCCGTCGCCGGTCCTGGACACGACGTCGATCCGAATCCGACCAGCGCCACGTTGCGGCTTGCGCCGTGGCGTCGCTCGCGGTAGGGCCCCGCGCGTGGGTTAGGGTGTCGCGGCGCTGGTGTCCGTTACGTCCCGGATGGAATTGACCCCCAAGCCAATCCCACCTGAGCCTGTCCACTCGATCCGTACCCGATCGGCTTCGAGCCGATCCGACCAGGTCAGACCCGAGCCGGGCCGAACCGAACGGGTCGGCTCGGGTCCGCGGATCGTGCCGCATGCGTTGTCCGCGGCTTCAGGGACGCTGGAAAGGCTAAGGCGCTGAACGTGGATGGGCTAACCGTCGGGGTCGTCATGGGGCTGTTCGCCGGGCTCGCCGGGGGGCTGGCCGGCGCCTTTGCCTACGCGCGGATTCGCTCGCAGTCCGCGCGGGGCTCGCCGAGGAGATCCTCGCCGGGGCTCACCGCGAGGCCGATACCATTCGCAAGGAGGCCGACCTCCAGGCCAAGGAGGACGCGCTCCGCCGCCGCGATGCGATCGACGTCGAGATCGAGGTCGCCCGCCGCGAGCTCCGCGACCACGAACGGCGGCTCGAGAAGCGCTCCGACCTCCTCGACCAGAAGCTCGAGACGATCAACCGGAAGGACCAGGAGTTCGAGACGCTCCAGCGTCAGATCGCCGATCAGCGCGAGGAACTCAAGCAAAAAGGCCAGGAAGTCCAGCAGGTTCTGGCCGAACAGCGCGAGGCGCTGCACCGTGTCGCCCTGCTCGGTCCCGAGGAGGCCCGGACCCTCCTGCTCCGACGGGTCGAGGACGACCTGAAGCACGAGGTCGGCCGCCTGATCCTGCGCCACGATCAGGTCCTGCGCGAGACCGCCCAGCAGAGGGCTCGTGAGGTCCTCGCGACCACCATCCAGCGCTACGCCGCGTCGCACACGGCCGAGACCACCGTCAGCACGGTCGACATCCCCACCGACGACATGAAAGGCCGGATCATCGGCCGCGAGGGCCGCAACATCCGCGCCTTCGAGAAAGCCACGGGCGTTGACGTGATCGTCGACGACACGCCCGGCATCGTCATGGTCACCGGGTTCGACAACGTCCGCCGTGAGGTCGCCAAGCTGTCGCTCGAAAAGCTGATCGCCGACGGCCGGATTCACCCGACCCGGATCGAGGAGATCGTCAAGGAAACGCAGGAGGAGATGGAGTCCCACATCCGCAAGCTCGGCCAGGAGGCGGCGCAGGAGGCCAACGTCGCGGGCCTGCACGACAAGCTGCTCGACTACCTGGGCCGGCTCAAGTTCCGCACCAGTTATTCGCAGAACGTGCTCCGGCACTCAATCGAGGTAGCCTATCTGTGCGGCCTGATGGCCGAGGAGATCGGCCTCGACGGCGTCATCGGCCGTCGCTGCGGCCTGCTGCACGACATCGGCAAGGCCGCCGACCACGAGATGGAAGGCGGCCACCCCGCCGTCGGCGCCGAGCTGGCCAAGCGCTACGGCGAGCCGAAGGAGGTCGTGCACGCGGCCCTGGGGCATCACGACGACCTCCGCCCCGATACCCCCTATACCGTGCTCGTGGCCGCCGCCGACGCCATCAGCGCCAGCCGCCCCGGCGCCCGCCGTGAGACGCTCGACAAGTACGTCCGACGCCTCGAGGAGCTTGAGGCGCTGGCCTGCGGCTTCCCTGGCGTCGACCAAGCCTACGCCATTCAGGCCGGCCGCGAGATCCGCGTCATCGCCGACAGCCACCAGATCGGCGACGACGCCGCCGCCAAGCTCTGCCGCGACATCGCCCGCGCCGTCGAGGAACAGCTCATCTACCCCGGCGAGGTCAAGGTCACTGTCCTCCGCGAGACCCGGAATGTAGAATTCGCCCGGTGACGGCTTCGTGATCGCCACGATCGATCGTTCACGCCAGTCTGAGTGGCTCACATGACTTCGACCATGCCGGGAAAGCTCCATGAATCGGAGATGACCTGGGCCGTGATCGAGACCGCGACCGAGACCGCGACCGCTGCCGAATTGGGTGACCGGATCGCGGTCTCGTTTGAAACCATCGGAAAAGCGAACTTGCGTTTATGCCTCTGAACATTCTCTTCATCGGCGACGTGGTCGGCTCACCCGGTCGGAAGATCGTGGGGCAGGTCTTGCCGCGCCTGATCCACCGGTGGGACCTGGGCCTGGTCGTCTGCAACGCCGAGAACGCGGCGGGGGGTTCGGGGCTGACGATCCGATGTCATGAGGACCTGGTGGAGGCGGGGGTCGACGTCTTCACGCTGGGCGACCATGTCTATCGCAAGGACGAGGTGTTCACCCTCTTCGAGCGGTCTGACCGTCTCCTCCGGCCGGCGAACTTCCCGGTCGACTCGCCGGGCGCGGAGCTGTGTCTGGCCGAGGCCCGCGACGGCACCACCGTGGGGGTCTTCACGCTCCTGGGCCGCACCTACATGCGCCCGGTGGACTGCCCGTTCCGGGCGGCGGACCGCGTCCTGGAGCAGCTTGGCAACTCGGCGCGGGTGGTCGTGGTGGACGTTCACGCCGAGGCCACCAGCGACAAGAAGCTCCTGGGTCGCTACCTCGACGGCCGCGTGTCCGCCGTCCTGGGAACCCACACTCACGTACCGACCGCCGACGAGGAGGTCCTCCCCGGCGGGACCGCCTACCAGACCGACGTCGGCATGACCGGGCCGTTCGACTCGATCCTGGGCCGACGGTATGACCGGGTCCTGGCCGCGACCCTCAGCTTCGTCCCGCATTACTTCGAGGTCGCCACCGGCGACCCCCGCCTGAGTGGCGCCCTCCTCGCCGTCGATCCCGACTCGGGTCGGGCCCTTTCGATCCGCCGCGTCTGTATCGACCAGGCCGAGGCCCATCGGCTCCTGACCGACTCCCTCTGAGCCGGCCGCCGGAACCTGATTCATCAATAATCAAGTGTTTGTGCGGAATCGAAAGCAAGCGTTCTTGCACGTCGTCATGCCAGCAATCGGCAGCTTGGGAACACGTTCGGAGGGTGTCGAACGGGTCGGCAACGTATTCGGAAATGAAAAGGATCATCAAGACGGTCATGACGCCTTGCGGCGGGCGGCCGATCACGGCACAATGATCGTTCAGAGCCCCGCTGTTCAAGTGGGGTGTCGATTCATCAGGGACGAACCAGTGCCTGCGTCCCTCAGTCGTCAATCCTCACGAACCTGAACCGAGCCGAATCCATCTCCCCCCACTCGATCCGCTTTCCTGTTTTGGGAAGCTGGATTCGAGGCATAGACTCGCTCGATTCGGGAATGAGTGGTGTCGATCGCGATTAAACCGATCGACCCTTCGGATACGCTCAACAATTGTTGCGATCCCGAGGTCAGGACCGGAACCCCGGTCCTGACGCTGATTTCTGAACCCAAACGAGTGCGACCGGGAGACCGAGCCATGAGTGTCAAGCTCATCCAGGTCGGTGAGTTCACGACGCGGGAATTCCCGATCGAGTCCGATGTCTTTAACATCGGCCGCGACTACACGTGTGACCTCCGGCTCGACCACGGGCGGATCAGCCGGAACCATTGCCGGGTGCTCCGGCGCGGCCATCGTGTCCTGGTCGAGGCCCTTTACTCGACGGTGGGGACCGCGGTCAACCAGAAGATCCTCGACCCCAATCGCGGCCCGGTCGAAGTCCATGACGGCGACCACCTCTGGGTGGGCCCGGAACACTTTCAGTTCGTGATCGGTGAGCCAGGTGAGCGGTCAGGTCCGGTTCCGGTTGCCGCGTCAACCGCAACCGCAACCGCAACCGCGCATGCGGTCGTGCCCGAAGACACCGAGGGTGCCCCGGGCGACGCAGGGGGAGTCGAGACGCTCGAGAACCCCCTGATGAGGGACGTGTCGGTTTCGCAATCGCGCATGGCGCACCAGATCCTGGAACGGCTCGCGACCCCGCCGCCCCCCAAGCCGGGAGAATCGGCCGAGCCCGAGGGCTCGCTCGACGTGGCCCAGATCGATGGGGTCACGATGGTTCGCCTGCTGGCCAAATCGCTGGTTTCCGAGAGCGACATCCGCGCCATCACCGACGAGCTCGGCGAGCTGATCGAATCGGGCCAGAGCTGCATCACCCTGCACCTGGGCAACGTCGAGCGGATGTCCAGCCAGGTCATCGGTGAGGTCTTCCAGGTCTACAAGCGCTGCAAGTCGCGGGGCGGAACGCTCAAAATCTGCAAGGTCTCGCCCCAGGTCGCCAGCGTGTTCGCGATGACGAACATGCAGCGGCATATCGAGATATTCCCGGACGAGAAAATGGCGATCCGGAGTCTCTGGCCCCAGCAGGCGCAGGAGCTTGCCCGAAAGCAGCCTCCGCCCCAGCCCCGGACCCGGCCGCGCCCGGCCCCGGACCCGGCCGCGAACGACCCCTGGTCGAAGCCGGCGGAAGCAAAGCCGTCGGCGGATGAGGCCAGGGGGACGGCCGCTCCCGCATTCTCGATGTCCGCGGTGGCGATCGCCACACCGCCGAAGCGCGTTCGCCTGGTCGTCGAGGTGGGCCGGGCCAAGGGCCAGATGATCGAGGTCCGGGGCCCTCGGTTCCTGATCGGCCGCGATCAACAGTGCCATCTCCGGCCCAATAGCAACGCGATCAGCCGGCTGCATACGGCGATCGATCAGCGCGACGGCCGGGTCTTCGTTCGGGACCTGAACAGTCAGACCGGCACCGTGCTCAACGGCCGGGTCCTGCACAACGAAGAGGCCGAGGTCAAGCCGGGCGACCGGCTCCAGATCGAGGTCCTGCATTTCACCTTCGCCATCGACGAGATACCCCAGGAAACGGCCGAGTCTCCGGCCGGGTCCGCCGCCCGGCGCGAGACCCTGGGCACCCTCTTCGGCGAGCCCTCAACCGACGCCGCCGCCGACACCACGATCATGACCATTCCCGAGTTCGCCGTCGCGGCCTCGGCCCCCGCCGCCGCCCCCGCCGAGCCCCCGCCGGCGCCTCACGTGGCCGAGCTGGCGGAAGCCCCCGCGAAACGACACCGCCTGATCACCTCCGAGGTCGTCGGTGATGTCGCGGTGCTCACGATCCGGATCGCCGACCTGAACGAGGAGTCGGTCATCAGCGCCGTTCGCAACGAACTCGAAACTCTCGTTGCCGAACTCGATCGAAACCGGGTCGTGGTCCGGTTCGACCGCGTCAAGAATCTCTCCAGGGGGGCCGTGGTCATGTTCCTGGCCCGCGCCCAGAACCTGGTCCGCACCCAGGGGGCGATGCGGTTCTGTAATGTCAGCCCCTCGGTCCTTGCCTTCCTGGAGAAGACCCAGCTTCCGCTCCTGATCGAGATCTACCCGACGATTGACGAGGCCCTTCTCTCGTCCTGGGGAATCGCGTCCGACGACGAGGGCGAGCTCGACGATGTCGACGGCTCGGAGGTCCCGTAGGGTCCTGTCGGGAAGAGCGATCGGATCAGCAGCTCAGCACCCGATCCCGCGCCGCGATCTCCCACTCATCCACAACCTTGCCGTTGTCGATGACGGTGGCCCGTCGGTGCAGGGCGCAGGTCGGGCAGATGTGGGTCGGGATCGCGTAGAGAGGAGAACCCAGGGCAAACGCGACGGCGCGGGCGGTCTCAACGACGAGGTGCTCCTCGCTATGGATGACGAACCGGGCATCGGGGACCTCGATCAGGCTCAGACGCGGCCCGGCCGGATCGGCGGCGACCGCCTTGTGGCCCAGGTCGAGACAGAGCCGGTCGAGGCGGGGCCGGCTCACGACCCGCGTCAGCAGGAACGCCGCGGGCACGAACGGTAAATCCGGAAACCGGCTGGCGTACCCGTGGTCGTGCAGCGCGCAGGTCCCGGGCGAGCACTCCAGGCCGGGCACGTCAAGCTCCGCATGGATCGGGAACGTCGGCGTACCTCCCATCACGAGCCGCGCGACCTCCAGCCCCAGCCGCTCGATGTCGTCGCGCAGTCGCAGCGTCCGCTCGATCCCGGCGCCGCCGATGCCCGCGCGCGGCCAGCTCGGTCTCGCGGATGTGGCCGTCGTAGGCCGACAACCCGTCGAACGCCAGGTTCGGCAGCCGGTCGATCAGGGCCGCCAGCGCGATCGCGTCGTCTCCCGGCGCGATCCCCGTCCGGCCCATGCCGACATCCAGGTCGATTAGCACGGGCAACGACGCGTGCAGGCTCGCCCCGCTCATCCCTTCCGACAGCGCCCGGGCCGCGTCGGGATGATCGACCAGGGCGCGGAACGTGGTCGCGGGATAGGTCTCGACCAGCCGGGCGAGCCGCCCGATATTCGGGCCGACCAGCGGGTACGCGATCAGGACGTCGGTCCCCCCCGCCGCGGCGACCATCTCGGCCTCGGCGATCGTCGCGACCTTGTGCTGATGAATCCCCAATAACTCGCACATCCGGACGATCGCCGGCATCTTGTGCGTCTTGACATGCGGCCGGAGCCGATCCGCCCCCCGAGCCAGCTCGATCATCGCCTTCAGGTTGCGCTCGATGAGTCCGCGGTCCACCAGCAGTGAGGGGCTCAACAGCTCGGCAGGATCGTCGGGTAGACGAAGATAATCATCGTTATCCATGATGTCCGATCTCATTGGAATGTCTAAATATTAATCCTGCCAGGAGTCAAGTCGGTCCGACCGAAATCGGACGTACCGCGGGTTTTGAAAAGCCGGCCTGGCTCATCGATTTCCACGCAGGCCCTTCACGGCCGAGGCGGCAGCAGCTCGCAGACCGCGGCGGTCATGGCGCGAACGCCGGTGGCGACGGTGGGTGCGGGGTCGGGGTAGAATCGCGACGAGTGCAACGAGGGCATCGCCTCTCCCCGCGCGGGCGGCCTCGAGCCGGTCAGGCCCGATCGTGCCCAGGCGGAACATGAACGTCGGCACGCCGTCGCGGCCGAACTCGCCGAAGTCCTCCGAGCCCATCACCGGGCCGACCTGCCTGACGTTCGACGCCCCCAGCACGCGCTCAAACACAGGGACGACCCGGTTCACCAGCCCCGGCGTGTTCGAGGTCGGCGCCGCCCCTTCACGGATCTCAACCCATGGCGCCGGCGCCCGTGCGCCTCGGCCAGTCCTTTCACCCGCCGCTCGATCCCGCCGATCAACTTGTCGCGGACGTCCTCGCGAAACGCGCCAACGTCAACTGGAGCCGGACCTCGTCGGGGATGATGTTGTTCTTGGTCCCGCCGTGGATCGAGCCCACCGTGAGCACCGCGGGCTGCGTCGGTTCGATCTCGCGGCTGACGATCGTCTGGAAATCGAGCACCGCGAGCGCGGCCAGGACCACGGGATCGACCGCGGCGTGTGGCGACGCCCCGTGTCCGCCGCGTCCCTTGATCACCACGTCGACCGCCGTCGATCCCGCCATTGCCGGCCCCGGCGTGTAGGCGACCATTCCCGTCGCCAGGTCGTTCCAGACGTGCAGCGCCAGCGCGTAATCGGGCTTCGGAAACCGCGTGTACAGCCCGTCCTTGAGCATCGCCTTCGCCCCGCTGACCATCTCCTCGGCCGGCTGGCCGATCAGATCGACCGTTCCCGCCCACCGATCGCGGTTTGCCGCCAGCCAGCGCGCCGTGCCGACCAGGCAGGTCATGTGGATGTCGTGCCCGCAGGCGTGCATCACCCCCACGTCCTTACCGTCGGCCAGCTTCGTCCGCACCTTGCTGGCATACGGCACGCCGGTTTCCTCGATCACCGGCAGCGCGTCCAGGTCGGTCCGCACCAGCACCGTCGGCCCGTTGCCGTTCCGCAGGATGGCGATGATTCCGAACCCGCCGATCCCCGTCGTCACCTCGGCCCCGGTCTTCCTGAGCTCCTCCGCAATTTTCGCCGAGGTCGCCTCTTCATGGAACGACAGCTCGGGATGGCTGTGCAGGTGTCGATAGAGCGTCACCAGGTCATCGAGCGCAGCCCCATCGACCGCGGCCGGGGAATCGGCCCGGGTCGTCGCGGCGTATGACCACGCGATCAAACATCCGAACACCGGCAACAGAACCCGGGCACATTGACCAGCAACCGGCATGAAGGACACTCCGAATCCCAGGGTGAGGGCAGTCGATCGTTCCTGGCGAACGCTATCGTACAGGCGGGGCGGTGCTCAAGCCATAATGGATCGCCAGCCAGACCGTTGGCTCCTTCGGGTCGGTCCACTCGACGCGATGTCTCGTGTGCGCCGGGATATTGAGAAAGGCCCCGGGCCTCAGCTCGATCGTTTCACCCCCCTCCAGCGCCAGTCGCGCTGCCCCTTTGAGCAAAAGGACCCACTCATGCGTCTTCTGGTCGTACCAGAAGCCCTCGGGCGACGAATGCCCGTGCGAGACGATCCGTTCGATCCGGACATCGCGGGTGCCGAGGAGCGTCGTGAAGAGCTCCTCGGGTAGCTCGCCGGGCAGATCGGCGTAGAGGTTGGCTGAACGATTCATGACGCACTCGGACGGTTCGAAAGATGTCCCACGCCGACTGGCTCCCCAGCCGGCCACCCGGCCCATCCCTTCATCATCCCCCTGAACAAGGACCACCAGGACGTGCAAAGCCCGTGGGGATCGGCCTAAGTGGCATGGTACCTTGTTCGATGGAACGTTGAATTAGCCGTAAGTCGCGGCGAAACAGGAGGTTGCCGATTCACCCCCCCTTGCGAAGGGGGTTGGGGGGGTGAATGCCAGGCCGGATCGCCAGGGATCGCGGCGCTGAAGAACGCCCCTGTATCCCCCCTTCGCAAGGGGGGACGAATTCACAATCACCGAAATACCAGGAGTTTGCGGCTAATTCAACGATATTGCCTCTAACCCGGCGGGAGCCGGCGATCCGCGTGTCGGTCAGTCAACCTGACTCTCGAACTCGGTGGACCCGACCACGTGATTGATGGATCGAGCGCGATCGTGGTTCACCCCGAGTTCCGCTGCTCAACGGGTGCGCCTCCTGCCGCGACGGGCGTGACCCGGAAAAGGGGACAGACCCGAATGCCACGAAGATAAGAGATAAGTCCAAAATCGCGAACACCTTAAGGGAGTCTTGAGCACGGGAGGGGCTCCCGGCATCCTGGTGGTTGCAAACAAACCCCACAAGTGTCGGACGGAGCCCTCCCATGCCACCGCGTATCATCCCCATTCTCGACCGACTGCGCCAAGACCTCGCCGCTTCCTTGTCTCAGGACGCCATCGAAGACGCCTGCCGCCAGGCACGCCACTCCTGGCGCAACCGAATCCTCGACCCCGCCACCACCCTCTACCTGTTCCTGCTCCAGGTCCTTCATGGCAACACTGCCTGCCAGCATGTCGTCCATTTCGGCGGCTGGACGTTCTCCGACAGCGCCTATTGCCAGGCCCGCAAGCGACTCCCCCTGGCCGTCTTTCACCGTCTCCTGGAAGAGACCGCCGGCACTCTTCGAGCCGCCACCTCGGAAACCTCGCGATGGCTCGGCCACCGGGTCTGGCTGGTCGATGGCTCGAGCTTTTCCATGCCCGACACGCCGGAATTGCAGCGTCATTTTGGTCAACCCGGGGGCCAACGCAAGGGCTGCGGTTTCCCCGTGGCCAAGTGGCTGGCGCTGTTCGACCTCGCCACGGGGATGCTGCTCCGCACCACGACGGCGCCGTTGCGGACCCACGAGATGTCCCGGGTTCCGGCGATCTCGGGGAACCTGGAGCCGGGTGACATCGTACTGGGAGATCGCGGCTTCTGTTCCTATGCTCATCTGGCGATCTTGATTCAACGCGGCCTGCACGCGGTGTTTCGCACTCATCAGAAGCAGATCATCGACTTCACGCCCGGCCGTCCCGGCAGCGCGCCGAGGGTCGAAGGACCTACCCGGCATGCCTCGTTCGCGATGGGTCCTGTCCCAGGGCAATTCCGATCAGATCGTCATGTTATTGAAGCCAATGAGTCGGCAGAAATGGATGGATGCGGAGGACTATGCGAAGCTGCCGGCTGAGATCCGGGTGCGCGAACTCCGCTATCGCGTGGAGGTGCCCGGATACCGGGTGCGCGAGGTCACGCTGGTGACGACCTTGCTCGATGCAACGACATATTCAGCGATATCGCTAGCCGAATTGTACTATCGGCGGTGGCAAGTCGAGGTCAATTTTCGGAACATCAAGATTTCGATGAACATGGATGTGCTTCGCTGTGAGACGGTAGCGGGAGTGCTGAAGGAATTGGCGGTGTTCGCGCTGGCGTACAACCTGGTCCGCTCGGTGATGGTGGAATCGGCGCGGTTGCAGGGGGTGGCGGCAGATCGAGTGAGCCTGGTGGACGCAGTACGTTGGCTGATCGGGATGGAGGAGTCGGACGTGTCGGAGTTCGTGGTCAACCCATCTCGCCCGGGTCGAGTTGATCCCCGGGTGAAGAAACGTCGCCCGAAGCAGTACATGAGAATGACTGAGCCAAGGGCGGATTTGCGTAAACAGTTGCCCAGAGAGGGTTTCTAGTTATCTTCGTGGCATTCGGAACTGGGTGGTGAAGCGCAAGACGTCCGGCAGCCGATTTCACCGTGAGTTACACGCTTTATCGGACTGGTGCCGGGTCAACCGACACGTGCCGATGATGCTCCAGCACCACACCCTGAGCCAGAAACTCGTGGGCCATTTCGCGTACTACGGGATCACCGGCAACTCGTTGGCGTTGACTCGTTTTCGCGGCGCGGCCACCTGGATCTGGAAGCGTTGGCTGTCGCGCCGCAGGCGTGGCGGCCGGATGTCCTGGGATCGGCTCAATCGCTTCCTGAAGCGTTATCCGCTTCCGCCAGCGCGGGCGATCCACTCGGTGTGCCATCCTGCAGCGCCTGCGTGACATGACGAGCCGGATGCCTTAATTGGGCAAGTCCGGATCTGTGGGAGCTTCGGGGGAGAGATCCCCCGGGGCGACCCGGCCCAATAATCCCGGACACCAATAATCCTACCGCCCTGATCGACCTCCTGAAACAACGAGTCGCCACGGTCGAGCGGGTCCATCGCCGCGACCTGACCGAGGGTTACGGACGGGGCCATCGTCCCGTGCGCTCGGGAACGAATGTACCCCAAGGGCCGTTGGGCGATACCCGATCCACTTCCCTCCTCTCCGCGTCTCTGCGTCTCCACGTGAGCTTTTCTTTCCTCCCTTGCCCATTTTGTGCATTCGGATTCCCCGCGCACCACGATATTAATCATAAGAAGGCTCACGTCGTGCTTTGTCGTGATCCACCAAGATTCACCTGTGGAACATTTTAAAATGTCACTGACCCCTGAAGAGCGCAAGGCCATTAACCGGCAAAATGCGCAAAAGTCGACCGGACCGCGCACTGAAGCAGGGAAAAAGCGATCCCGCAGGAATGCCTACAAGCATGGATTTCGATGCGAGGTCCTTGCTCTTTCCGGCGAGGATGGCGCGGCCGTCGAACGACTCGCGGACGAATGGTACGACTTTTACAAACCGCAATCGCCCGCCGAGCGCGAGCTGCCTCGAGATGGCCGTCACCGCTTCGGTCCAGCGCAAGCGGATCGTCCGGGCCAAGACGGCGGTCGTCGCCGAGCAGGTCCGGGTCGCCGAGTTCAACTTCGACCAGCACTTTCGCGACCAGATCCAGGCGGTCGTCGGCCAGCTTGAAGATGATCCCGGTAACGTCGTCCACCGATACCGGGCGTCCGCCGCCGGCTGTCGCTGGCTGATCGGCCGATGGGAACGCCTGAGCCAGATGCTCGAAAAAGATCAGACCCTGCTGGGCCATGACCGCCACGAGGCGATCCAGCTTCAGGGATACCTGCATTTCACCGACACCCTCATGTACGCCGAACAGGCGTATCTGACGTTCATGCACTGTTACATCGCTCAGCACAATCATAACAAGAAGTACATGAAGCTGTTGCTCAGCAAGTACCGGATTCCCAACACCTTCCGGGCGCGGGGTCGGAAAAGCTGGATGCCGACGGTCGAACAGTGCAAACCCTGGCTCCGCAACCTGATCGATACCAATATCGCCGAGCTTCGCGAGCGCGAGCTGACCTTGCGTCTGACGATCGAACAGCCGGCGCGCGATGAAGCCAAGGAGCGAGCCCTCGTGCCGCACGGAAAGGACGGCGCCGCCCTTCAGCGGTATGAACGGATGCACGAGCTGTCGTTCCACAAGGCGTTGAGCGCCTTCGAGAAGGGCCGCGCGTATCAGGTCAAGACCGGCCTGCTGCCGGGGATGCTGGAGCCGGTGGAACCGGAAGACCTGATTGAAGAGGAAGAAGCGGCCGTGCCGGAAACGGCGGTCGCAACGGAAGCTCCGGATTCGCCGGTTTCGGCCGAGGCCGCGCCGGTCTCGCCGTGGGCGAGCTGCGCCGGGGCGATCGCGTCGGCGCCGAACGAAGCCAATCGGAAGGCGGGAAATGACCGAAATGGTGTGCATTCGGTGGGTTACATCTACACGCGGGAACGTGTGGACGGGCGATCGATCAGGCCGCTTGAGCAACTGATCGAGCACGACCCGCCGCCGTGCATGCGGGTCTTCCCGTACTGATCCAGATTTCTGGATCGGTCGGCGGATCGGCACACGTCAGCTTGAGTGAAAACGGCATTTTCCCGCGAGGGGCGAGTGGAAGGTGCGCGCGGGGCGAGGGTGCTTGCCGAATCGGGTGGTCGGGTTGTGCGGGCGAGGCGCGGGGCGGGGCGGTTCGATTGTGAGTACGCAAGCCCGTCCGGTCACGATACTGTCAGATGGAGGGCCGACGTGGCTCGCGAGGTTCCTTGACAATGCGTGTTCGGAAACGCTCCGGGAGTTGATCGGGAGGAGCCCGGGCGCTGGCATGTCCAGGAGTGTGCCAGGTTCATTATCATGAGGTGAACCGAGAAGTCGGTCTCATCCGGGTGGCTTCGTCGGGGACGGAGCCGCTTTGGCGTTCGGGTTGGGCAGGGGAAGCGGAGCGCCGACGGACTGACGCCAGGTATGAAGCTGGGCTCGCAGCTCGCGGACCGTGTCGGGGTGCCGGGCCGCCAGATCGACGGACTCGCCCGGGTCGTCGGCGAGGTTGTAGAGCTCGCTCCGGTCGTTCTCGACGTATTCAATCAGCTTCCAGGAGCCGGCTCGGATGGCGCTGGCGGGGGTTGTGGTGGCGTAGTAGTGGGGATAGTGGAAATAGAGAGCAGGGCGGTCCAGGGTTGCCGCCGGCTCGCGCAACAGGGGAACGAGACTCAGGCCGTCGATCGACGTCGACGCGGGTCCGGTGATGCCGGCGAGCTCGGCCAGGGTCGGGAAGAGATCCATGCAGATGACCGGCGCGTCGCAGGTTGCACCGGCGCGGGTCAGACCGGGCGCTCGGACAATCAGCGGAACGCGGATTCCCCCCTCGTAGAGCGAACCCTTGCCCGATCGGAGCGGTGCGTTGTTGGTGACGCGCTGACCTTGAAACGCGTTGATGTATCCGCCGTTGTCGGAGGCGAAGACGACGACCGTCCGGTCGTCGAGTCCAAGCCGTTTCAGGGCGTCGAGGACCCGTCCGACATTGGTATCGAGCGTGTGGACCAGCGCGGCGTAGGCGGCGTTTTGATGACGCGAGCCCGGTTCATTCCTGAGCCGGGCCTGGTAACGCTCCACGAGTTCGGGTCTGGCCTCGATCGGTGTGTGGACGGCGTGGTGCCAGAGGTTGAGAAAGAAGGGCCGGTCCTGATCCCTGGCGGTTTCGATCAGCTTCAGGGCCTCGTCGGTCAGGCGGTCGGTGAGCTCGTCGCCTGGCTTGCCGGGTCCGAGACCGGGGACGTAGCGCGGCTCGCGGAAGGAGGTCGCGCCCTTGAACGGCCAGAAGAACGACTGAGGAGCACCCCAGAGCGTGCCGCCGATGTTGAGGTCGAAGCCGTGGTTCTCGGGATAGTGCTCTGCGATGCCGAGGTGCCACTTGCCGACATGCCAGGTGAGATAGCCGGCGTCGTGCAAGAGCTGGGCGATGGTCGGGTCGCTGAACGAGAGGTCATGGGCGGTGACCGGTTCGAGCAAGGGCCTGCGGGACTTCAACGCCTGGGCGTCGCGGTCGACCGAGCTCTCGCGCCAGGTGGTCATGTGCAGCCGAGCCGCGTGCTTGCCCGTCATGATCGCGGCCCGGGTCGGCGTGCAGACCGACATGGCGTACGCCTGGGTGAAGCGAACGCCTTCGCGTGCGAGCCTGTCGAGGTTCGGGGTCTCGTGCAGGTCAGCGCCGTAGGCGCCGAGGTCGGCCCAGCCGAGGTCGTCGGCGAGAATGAAGACGAAGTTCGGCCGGGGTCGGGCCGCCGGAGGCTCATCGCCCCGGACCACCGTGGAAGCAGCGGGCAGGGCGATGAGCGCGAGGATGAAGATCGCGTGGCGAGCGTTCACGGTGAGGGCCTCGACTCGATCGGACCTGGAGCTGAAGGGAGAGATACCCAGGGAATGATCCGCGGCGGCCGTCGCTTTTCGTTGGTTTCTATTCCTCGGCCGCGATATGGGTCAGCTCGTAGGCGCAGAATCCCCCCGCCGCCGTTGGCGTGGCCGATCTCGATGGCGTCGCGGCACGAGAGCTTCTCGCCGGCGGGGGTGGGGTACTTCCCGGTGATGCAGGCGCGACAGAGGCGGTCGGCGGGGAGGCTGACCGAGCGTGCGATCGCCTCGACCGGCAGGTAACGGAGGCTGTCGGCCCCCAGCTCGCGGGCCATCGCGCTGCTGGGCGGCGTCGGAGATGCCTTCATCGGGCAGGTCGATGAACCGGGTGGCGAACAGCTCGTCGCGGCGTGACATGTCGATGCCATAGAAGCAGGGAGCGACGATCGGCGGACAGGCGACCCGGAGGTGGATCTCGCGCGCTCCGCCGCGGTCGCGGATCTCGTGGACCAGGGCCCGCATCGTGGTCGACCGGACGATGCTGTCCTCGACCAGGAGGACTCGCTTGCCGGCGAGGACCTCGGGCAGGGGGGTGTACTTGAGCCGCGCCTTGCCCGCGCGGTCGGCGTTCCCCTCGATGAAGGTCCGGCCGACGTAGCGATTGCGCATCAGGCCCTCGACCGAGGGGACCTTCAGCGCGAAGGCCATGGCGTCGGCGGCGGCCTTGGCGGTGTCGGGCACGGGGACGACGATCGTGTCGGCGTCGAGCGGGACGTCCTCGAGCCGGGCGAGCTCCTCGCCGAGGGCGGCCCGGCTCAGGTAGACCGAGCGGTCGTCGAGCGTGCTGGCGACGTTGGCGAAGTAGATCCACTCGAAGAAGCAGTGGGCCTGCTTGGGGCGAGGCGGCGAACCGCTCGATCCGCACGCCGTCGCTGGTTGGCGACCGCCAGGGTGCCCGGCTCGAGCGAGCGGATGTTCTTGAACCCGAGGTTGGCCAGGGGAACGCTCTCGCTGGCGGCGGCGAAGAGGGGGCCGTGCTCGGCGATGCAGAGCGGGCCGGAAGCCCATCGGGTCGCGCGCCACGACGAGGTCGCCGCTGGCGGTCAGGAGCACGATGTTGTAGGCCCCGTCGAACCGATCCGCCAGCCGGTTGAAGACCCCGACCCAGTCGACCGTCGGTCCCTCGCCCTGGAGCTCGTAGCTCAGCGAGTGCATGATGATCTCGGTGTCGGTGTCGCGCGTCAGGTGGTAGTCGTCCTGCTCCAGGAGGTCGCGCTTCAGCTCCTGATAGTTGGCGAGCTGGCCGTTGAAGGCGAAGGCGAACCATTTGGTCTTGCGGCCGTGCTCGCGCTCGAACGGCTGGGCCGAGCTCCGGTCGTCGCCGCCGCAGGTGGCGTAGCGGACGTGGCCGATCGCGGCCGGGCCGTCGTGACCGCGCATGATCGCCTCGAACTTGGCGCGGTGGTTGAGCCGGAACGCCTCGGCGACCGTGCCCAGCTCCTTGTGGGTGCGCGAGCAGGGCCCGCCGGTTCGGGTGGTAGCTCGTCATCCCGGCGGCGAGCTGGCCCCGGTTCTGCATGTCCAGGAGCATCCGGGGGATCAGCCGCGCCACGCTGTTGATCTCACCCGCGACCGGGGCCAGCGTGGAAACCGGCTGATCCCGCGGCGTGGTACACGGCCGCCACGCCGCACTCGTGGTTCAATTCGCCCATGAGCGTGGAATTCCTCGTCGGACCGGCCCCAGCCTGTTGGCACCAATCGGCGGAGGCAACGTCCACGTTGGGATGGTTCTGAAGAGCAAAGGACTCTTGCCCCGGACAGGTCGGGTCCGGTCGCGACGCGTACTTCTCTCTAGGCCGCCTGGCGGCAGTTTCATTATAATGGGCGAGGCCCTACCGACAACCTTCACGATTCGACGCGCCGACCCTGAAACATCGGTGAACGCCGGGGGACGGGGTTGCATCTTTTTTTCTCTCCAGGTCTTCCGGCGGAACTGCCGAGAACGGCGGGACCAACGGAAACCGAGATAAACCTCCGGCCCGGAACGTACTCGGAATCGAAACGGCCACGCAAAGGAGAGCCGGGCATGCCGATGGTCCGGGATCTGGTCCGCGACGAGATGGTCGTCTCGGCCCGAACCTGGGTCGTGAAGGTGGGGACCAGCGTCCTGACCGGTCCCGACGGGACGCTCGACCCGGCGCGAATCGACCACCTGGCCGAGCAGATCAGCGCGGTGATGGCCACCGGCCGGAAGGTGGCGCTGGTCAGCTCGGGGGCGGTCGGTGCCGGGATCGGCCAGCTCGGCCTGGCCCGGCGCCCCGACAACCTCCGCCAGCTCCAGGCCGCCGCCGCCGATCGGCCAGTCGTACCTGATCCGTGCCTACGACGAGGGGCTCCGACGCCACGGCCGGCACGCCGCCCAGCTTCTGCTCACTCACGAGGACTTCGACAGCCGCTCCCGCTACCTCAATATGCGGAACACCCTGACCGCCCTCTTCGAGTGGGACGCCGTGCCGATCATCAACGAGAACGACACGATCAGCGTCGCCGAGATCAAGTTCGGCGACAACGACCGCCTCGCCGCGATGGTCACCAACCTGCTCCAGGCCCCCTTGCTGGTGATCCTGAGCGTCGTCGATGGTCTCTACCGTGCCGATCCGGGGCCGGCAATGGCAGGGCGCGATGCTCGGGAAGTCGTTCCGCTGGTCCCGCACCTCGACGAGCGGTCTTCGCCCTGGCCGGCGCCAGCCGGAGCGCCGGGGGGACCGGCGGGATGCGGAGCAAGCTCGAGGCGGCGCGGCTGGTGACGCAGGCCGGCGGCTCGGTCGTGATCGCCTCGGGCCGCAAGCCCGAGCCGCTAACCCGGATCCTCGCCGGCGAGCCGGTCGGCACCCTCTTCCTGGCCCGGGGCCAGACCCAGGGGGCCCGCAAGCGCTGGATCGGCCTGACGGCGCGGCCGCGGGGCCATTACGTCGTCGACGCCGGCGCCCGCCGGGCGCTCGAGACCGGCATCGAAGAGCCTGCTCGCGATCGGCGTCGTCGAGGTGGTCGGCGAGTTCGACAAGGGGGACGTGGTCGGCATCCGCGACCTGCCGAGGGCCGCGAGTTCGCACGCGGTCTGACGCAACTACGCCACCAGCGAGGCCCGCCAGATCCGCGGCCTGCGCACCGAACAGGCCCGCCAGGCCCTCGGTCGCCGCCTTCTATGACGAGGTCGTGCATCAAGCGACAACCTCGTCCTGATCGTCTGAAGGCCAGAGCCGATCAGGGCAGCGGCAGGTTGTGGAACTCGAAGCCGACCTCGGCGGCGACCCGGGTCAGTCCGTAGTATCGGATCTCGGCCGGATGCCCTGGTTAAGATGGCTGATCATGAGGGTCAGCCGGGTCATGTCCGGGCCGCCGCTGAACGAATGGGGGAGCAGCCGCCCTTGCGCGTCGACGACCTCAATCTGGTGCTGGCGCGCCTGCTGGTACAGGATGTTTCGCATCGGGAGCCCCGCCGGCTCGAAGCCTCCCGGGATCGCGCCGGGAAGGTTGCCAAGAGGGTCGCTCCCCTGGATCTGGAGTGACATCTGGATCGTGGTCTGGTTCCCGCTGCCGGCGGTGGAGACGTTCTGGATACTCAGGATCAACTCGTCGTTCTTGAACGACTTTCCGGCCGCGTTCTGGAGGGGGACGACCAAGGGGTCGAGCTTGCGGGTCGACACCAGTACGGGAACGACTCCCCGGAGCCGCTGGATCGTGGTGCCGGCCTGATCGGGGTGTTTCAGGGGGACCTGGAGCTGGAGCATCGTGCCGCCGTAAACGCCGAAATAGCCCGAGAGCCGCTGGGTACCCAACGGGTCGGCCGGCTCGATCAGGAGCGATTGATCGCGGTCGTCAAACGCTTCGAGCACCTTGAGCGGACCGCTCTGCTGGAGCGTGAGCCGGGGCTCGGCGATCACCTGAAGCTGAGCGTAGAACTGCTCGCTCAGCGGGGGAACCGACGGAGCGGCGACCCCGGGTGCGCGCGCCGCGGGTCGCTCAGGGGCCGGGGCATGCCGGGAACGATCGCCTGCGGAGGCATCGGCGGGAAGGCCGCGCCCACCATCACCTGGTTATAGTTGTAGTCGCGGCGGTAATGCACCCCCAGGAGGCTGACCCGGAACGGGCCGGAGTCCGAAGTCGGACCACCCGGGCGTGGATGCGCATTATAGAGCGGGAAGACCGGCTCGCGGCTGCCGGCGATCCGTTGCATCCCCGCCAGCGGGTTGTACTGAAGCCGGGCCAGCTCGCAGAATCGGTCCATCCCCTTCCAGAACGACAGAGGAGCCGATTCGTGGATGGTCACCCGACGGTCGCGCCAGAACTGGTCGTTGTCGGGGACGAGGGAAAGCTTGATACCAGCCTGCGTACCGAGGGCCTCGATGACCTCGCGTAACGGCTGGTCCTCAAAATCGAGGCTGAGCAAGGTGGGCTGCGTCAGGAGCGTGCCCTCGATCTTGTTGATCAGAGCGACGGCGCGGCTGCGAACTTCGGGATCGTGCGCGTCGCGGGCCGCGCGGAGCGGGGGCATAGCCACCCGGCCCAACCGCTCGAGTCGGGCGGCGGCGGCCTCGCGCTCAGCATACCGAGCCGAACCGAGCCGGGCGACCTGCGCCTCGGCCTCGGCCGCGAGCGAGTCGGTTGGAGCCGACCCGTGTTCGGGTACGTTGAGCTGGCCCGGCATAAGAAGCATGTATAGCGTCAGGCACATCGCCAACATCGTCGCCCCTCCCGTCGAGGCCGGGCCTTGGATTCAGGGTTCTCGTGGTGCCAGGATCGACCCCTCGAGGTCCCGGCCAGCATGGTCGCGGTCCATCCCGGTCGCTCCAGACCGGTTTGGTAGTCGCGCGGTTTGGATTCGCCGCGGTCGCACCATCATAGCCCATTGCCTGGCCGTTTCCACTCCCTAAATTAATGCCATCCGGCCGGCGGTGGCCAGCCAGGCTCCCGGATGATATAATATCCCTTGATCTTAAACGTTTCGAGTAAAGTCACGCCGCGTGCGCGGCCCTAAATCTTTTGGAATTCGCGAGGTCTCCCGTGATGCGTCGTCGTTCCCCGTCGCGGCAGTCCGTGGCCTCCGCCTTCCGCAGGGCCCTGCTCGGGTCCCCGATCGTGGCGATCGCCCTCGTTTTTTCGGCTGTGCCTTCGGTCCGGGCCCAGCATACCCCGGACCCCTACAACATCGTAGGCGAGTATAACCTCGGGTATGAGAGCTACATGTACGCGAACTATCCGAACAGCATCGGATTTTCGCCGAATCAGGGGCGCTTGCAGGACAGTCGGGAATTCGCAGCGCCAACCAGTATCGGAGTTACGTCGAGGAGCTCGATGGTGTTGGTGGCCGCTCGGACTCGCTTTACGGGAGCCGGGGCGGAGGGGGCATCGAGCCCTACTACCGTGCGCATCGCTCGTACGACGACGTGTTCAACCGGGTCTATACTCCCAACGAGACCGCCGACAAGGCATATTACAAGGACCAGGAATCGCGGACGCAGAAATATTTGGAGTACCTCCGCGAATCGGACCCGAAGAAACGGGCTAAGCTTTACCGCGAGTACAGTCTTTCGAGTCTGCGCGCGGCCCGCGACACCGGCTCGACCACGTCCCGGAGCGCCATGGGTCGCCCGGCGCCCGCCGCTGGTCGGAGCGGCGGTCCCCTTGTGTCACCGTCAGCCCCGGTAGTTCGGGGTCGGGCTCCATTGAGCAGGTCGCGTCTGCCGGCTCCCGGCGCCGCCGAATCGGGCGAGACGCCCGATCAGATTCTGCGCCGCGCCGAGGGTATGGAACCGTCCGGTTCGCCGGCTCGTACTCCTACCCCATCGCGATCCCGCTGAGCGTCGGAGACATAACACAGGCGTGGCGAGTCCCCCGGCGAGGCCGTCTGCGGGAGGATCCGGAATTCCGCTTGTTGACCGTTTGCCAGCACGGGTTTTCCCCGGTCCCCCCTTGCGAAGGCCGCAAACTCGCGTATGATCGTCAGCGTTGTTTCGTGTTCCACCCGGCCCCCGGCTGGGTCTTTTTTGATCTGACTTTGTGAAACACTTCACAAAGAACACGAGTCCTGAGTCCTTCCGGTTCGAGCTGGCTGGAAAGGGAACGGGGCGTTGACGGCGAGCGGAGTTGATGGGGACGGAATTCACGCCGATCTTTCTGTTCATCCTGGTAGCGATCTCGGTCGCCGTGGGAATGCTGTCGATGAGTGCAGCGCTGGGCCCACGCCGCAAGACGGCAGTCAAGCAGATGCCGTACGAATCGGGAATGGACCCAATCGGCGATGCCCGGCAGCGGTTCGACGTGCGGTACTACCTGGTGGCGATCGTCTTCCTGCTATTCGACGTCGAGCTCCTGTTCCTGTATCCCTGGGCGGTGGCCCAGTGGGGCGTTCCGGAGCCGTCGAAGGTGGTCGCGTCGGCCAAGGCCCCGGCCGCAGTAGCGGCCGACGCGAGCACGTCGGTTACTGTCGCGTCGATGGGTGTCGCGGGCATTCCTCCGGTTTTCCGGTCCCTGGTCTTCGGCGAGATCCTAGTTTTCATCCTCATCCTCGCCGCAGCGTACGTTTACGCGTGGCGCAAGGGGGTCTTCGAATGGCGATAGTAACGCCCCAGTCCTTAGCGGCCGGGACGGGAGGTTCGGTCCTGGCTCCGCGCACCCCCGGCGCGGTCGAGGTCCCCGAGAACACGATCCTGACGACGGTTGACTCGGTGGTGAGCTGGTGCCGCAAGTACAGCCTGTGGCCCATGCCATTTGCGACGGCCTGCTGCGGGATCGAGCTGATGGCCGTCGGCGCCAGCCGGTTCGACATCGCGCGGTTCGGCGCCGAGGTGATGCGGTTCAGCCCACGGCAGTGCGACCTAATGATCGTGGCCGGTCGGGTAGTGATGAAGATGATGCCGGTACTCCAGCGGATCTGGCTCCAGATGCCTGAGCCAAAGTGGTGCATCAGCATGGGTGCCTGTGCCTCGACCGGCGGGGTGTTCGACACGTACGCCGTGGTCCAGGGAGTCGACCGATTCATTCCGGTGGACGTTTACATTCCTGGTTGTCCCCCCCGCCCCGAGCAGATCCTACGATCCGTCATGGACATGCAGGCCAAGATCCAGCGCGGCGGCAAGCTCGCCGGCACGGGTCTTCCCGAGCAAGCCGAGCGTGAGCGGAAGATGTTCGAGAAACGTACCGCGCCTCCCGGGTTTGCGCTGGCTGGCGAGCGTGGCGATGAAGACCGTTTCGGATATCGGCTCCCCGGTGGACCAGGCATGCTGGGGGCCGACGATACCAGGTAAATCGCCCGGCGCGACGTTCCTGTGGCTGGGTTGATATCGTTTCGAGAGGCTGACGGAGGCGACCGGAAGGGATGAGCAGCGCGACCGGCAATGACATTGCAACGGCTCCCGATATGCACGCGGCGACTCTGGCGGCCCTTGCCCGTGCTTTTGGCGACGGGGCGTTCTCCCTATCGCGGTTCCGTGACAATCTGAGGGTATTCGTCCCTGCGGACCGGCTTTTTGCGGTCCTGACCTTGTTGAAGGAGGAGTGCGGATTCGAGCTCCTGGCCGAGCTGGGAGGGGCGGATTATCTGGACTACCCAGGGCCACGCCGGGCGCACCGCTTCGAGGTCCACTACGTCCTGCTCAACATATCGACCGTGGAGCGGCTGGTCGTCAAGGCGGGGGTGGACGATCCCGATCCGACGCTCCCATCGGCAGTCCCCCTTTGGCCGGGGGCGAATTGGATGGAGCGCGAGGTGTTCGATATGTATGGCATCACCTTCACCGGCCATCCCGACCTGCGCCGGATCTTGATGCCCGACGAATTCACTGCCTTCCCGCTGCGAAAGGACTACCCGCTCCGCGGCCGTGGTGAGCGGCACAACTTTCCCCGCCTGACGCGCGGCGAGTCGTGAGTTTCAGCGTGAACGAGCCGGCCTTGTCCGGCTCGGAGTGAAATGAGTCAGCCGGTCATCCTGACCCGAACGTTGGTCGCGATCGGTTGGCGGCCGTTGCCGGAGTCGTTCGACGAGGACACTCCCCGTGGAGTCCCCAGGTTTACGAGACGAGACCTCCTCATGCCGGTCAATCTGATCGACGAACCCGAGGTGAACGCTGAATCGGGCGGTAACGGTGTTACCGTGGCCGGTTCGTACAACTGGACGCTCAACTTCGGCCCCCAGCACCCGGCGACGCACACGACTCTGCGGCTGATCCTGGAGCTGGACGGCGAGCGGATCGTCAGGGCGACCCCCGATATCGGCTACCTCCATTCGGGGTTCGAGAAGCTGGGTGAGCACCTGAACTTCAATCAGTACGTGACGATCGTCGATCGCAAGAACTACATCAGCCCACCGATGAACGAGGTTGCATGGCACAATGCGGTCGAGAAGCTGCTCGATATCGAGTTGACGAAGCGTTGCCAGTACATCCGGGTGATCATCGGCGAGCTTTCGAGGATCAGCGATCACTTGCTCTGCACCGGGGCTGCGGCCCTCGACCTGGGAGCGTTCACCGCGTTTCTGTTCGCGTTCCAGCTTCGCGAATTGATCTACGACGTTTACGAGGAGATGTCGGGCTACCGGTTCCACCCCGGCTATACCCGAGTGGGGGGAGTGCTTTACGACTTCAACGACCGAGTGATCGACCGGATTCGCAAGGTTCTGGCCACGTTCCCCAAGGTTTACGGGGACATGGAGAAGCTCCTGTTCCGCAACCGGATCTTCCTGGACCGGACGCGCGACATCGGTGTGCTCAGCCGGGCCGACGCGATCGGCCTGTCATGCACCGGACCGATCGCACGGGCCAGTGGGGTGACCTTCGACCTCCGCAAGGACCAGCCGTACCTGGCTTATCCGGACTTCGACTTCGAGGTCCCCTACATGACCGAGGGGGACGTCTTCGCCCGGTTCCTGGTGCGGATGGAGGAGATGCGTCAGAGTGCCCGGATCATCGCTCAGGCGCTCGAGAACCTTCCGGCGGGTCCGGTCAACGTGCCGATCGCGGAGAAGTTTCCGCTTCCGGATAAGGGGACGACTTACAACAGCATGGAGGGCCTGATCCAGCACTTCGAGCTGGTCATGCCCAACCGTGGCTTCGAGTCGCCCAAGGACGAGGTGTACGCAGCGATCGAGAGCCCCAACGGCGAGCTCGGCTACTACCTGATCGCCGATGGCAGTCAGACCGCGTGGCGAACCCGGACCCGGCCGCCGTCGTTCATCCACTTCCAGGTCTTCCCGCACATCATCAAGGACCACATGATCGCCGACATGGTGGCCGTGCTGGGAAGTCTGAACATCATCGCCGCCGAGCTGGATCGTTGAGCAGTGCCAGGGATTGAGAGCCGAAGTCGAAGCCCGAGGGGATCAACGTTGATGGTGACGCAAGCCCGAGCCCCGTGGACCCGCCGATGCTGCCCGAGAGTCTCCGGGAGAAGATCCGGGCGTTCATTCCCCGATATCCGAGCAAACGGGCGGTGACGCTGCCGGCCCTGCACCTGGTCCACGAGTACCTGCGGTGCGTGCCGTACCGGGCAATGGCCGAGATCGCCGAGATGCTCGAGATCACGCCGGCCGAAGTTCACGACACAATGAGCTTCTACGGGTTCTTCCCGCAGGCACCCATCGGCGATGTCCGGGTCTGGGTCTGCCGGTCGATCTCGTGTATGCTCCGCGGCGGCGACGAGCTTCTTGAGAACGCCTGTCACAAGCTCGGGATCGAGCCCGGCCAGACGACGCCGGACGGTAAGCTAACCGTCGAGTTCGCCGAGTGCCTGGGAATCTGCGACTACGCCCCCGCCGCTCTGGCCGACGACGGCCGGGTCTACGGGCCGCTGGACGAGCCGAAGGTCGATGCGATGATCGACGAATTGAAGCAGGGTCCGAAAGTGTGACGTTGGTCCTGGCATCGAGACAGCGGTAGAGTGGGCACTGCCCACCACCTTCGGTTGAGTTGAGATCGGTGGACAGTGCTCACCCTTCGATGATTGCGGGAACTGATTGCAAGACGTCCGCCCATCCGGGTCTTCAGGGAGTGCGTGACCGTGGCCGAGTTCGAACCTGTCCTGAGCCGCAACTGGAACGTGCCCGAGGGCCAGACGCTCAAGGTCTACGAGTCGCGCGGGGGCTATCAGGCGGCCCGGCAGGCCCTGACGACGATGGACCCCGACAAGGTCGTCGGGATCGTCAAGGACTCGGAACTTCGCGGCCGTGGCGGGGCGGGGTTTCCATGCGGGCTGAAGTGGAGTTCCTGCCCAAGGACCGCAAAGAGACGCTCATGTGCGTCAACGGCGACGAGAGCGAGCCGGCGACGTTCAATAACCGGATCCTGATCGAGAAGGACCCGCACCAGTTCATCGAGGGGATCCTGATCAGCTTGCTTCGCCACCAGGGCGAGCACCGCGTACGTCTATCTCCGGTTCGAGTACATCAACGCCTACCGGATCTTCGAGCGGGCAGTGGAAGAGGCCCGGGCGGCGGGGCACCTCGGCAAGAACATCTACGGCTCCGGGTTCGACCTCGATATCTGGCTGCACCGGGGGGCGGGGGCCTACATCTGCGGCGAGGAGACCGGGTTGATCGAGAGCCTGGAAGGCAAGCGGGGTTGGCCCCGGATCAAGCCGCCGTTCCCGGCGATCGAGGGGGCGTTCCGCAAGCCGACGGTCGTCAACAACGTCGAGACGCTCTGCTGCGTCCCCCACATCATCGAGCGCGGGGCCGACTGGTTCAAGTCGATCGGCACGCCCAAGAGCTATGGGCCCAAGCTCTACACCGTCAGTGGCCACGTCAACAAGCAGGTCTGCGTCGAGCTGCCGCTGGGCGTGACCTGCCGCGAGCTGATCGACAGTCCACGCCGGCGGCGTCTGGAAGGGGCGGAAGGCCAAGGCGGCCGTGCCGGGGGGATCAGCATGGGCCTGCTCTCGGCCGAGGAACTCGACACGCCGCTCGACTTCGAGAGCCTCCGGAAGCCGGGCTGCCTCGGGCTGGGGACTGCCGCGGTGACCGTCATCGACGACCAGACGAGCATCGTCGACTACCTCTACAACACCGCCCGCTTCTTCGCCCACGAGAGCTGCGGCCAGTGCACCCCCTGCCGCGAGGGGACCGGCTGGATGTACAAGACGATCAAGCGGATCCAGCGCGGGGCGGCGGCCGGATCGAGGACCTCGATATCCTGCTCCAGATGGCCAACAACATGGGCATCATTCCCGGCACCACGATCTGCGGCCTGGCCGACGGCGCCGCCTGGCCGATCAAGAACGCCATCACGAAGTTCCGCGCCGAGTTCGAGGAGTACATCCGGACCCACCAGGACCCCGCGCACGCGGTGACCGCGCTCCAGGAGGCGATCGCCCAGGGCGTCTCGGCCGAGCCGACGAACACGCCACTGCCGATCCTGCCCGGTCCTGCCGGGAACCTCCGGCTGCCGATTCGGCATGAGTCGTCATGGCAACCGTTGACTGAATTCGCATTGCGTTAAGCTAGATCGACCTGGGTCGCCCGACGCACCTTCTCCCGAGAGATCCTCGATGGCGACGATCATCATCAACGGCCAGGAATACACGCTCCCCGAGGGCGAGAAGCTGAACGCCATCCAGATGGCCATGCGGGTCGGGGTCGAGATCCCCTACTATTGCTGGCACCCTGCGCTCTCGGTGGTGGCCAACTGCCGGATGTGCGAGATCGAGGTCGGCAGCAAGGACCCGAAGACGGGCGAGATCAAGATGGTCCCCAAGCTCGTCCCCGGCTGCCAGACCCCGGCCAAGGACCTGACGGTCCTCGTCACCGACAGCCCCAAGGTCAAGGAGCACCAGCGGATGATCATGGAGTACCTCCTGATCAACCACCCGCTCGATTGCCCCGTCTGCGACCAGGCCGGCGAGTGCGGGCTCCAGGACTACAGCTACGAGTACGGCCAGGCGGTCCACCGGTTCGTCGAGGAGCGGACCGTCAACCCCCGCAAGGACGTCTCGGACCTGATCCAGCTCAACCAGGACCGGTGCATCATGTGCACCCGCTGCGTCCGGTTCACCCGCGAGATCACCCAGACGGGCGAGCTCCAGGTGATGAGCCGGGGCAACCACGCCGAGATCGACGTCTTCCCCGGCCATCCGGTCGACAACCCGCTGGCCGGGAACGTCGTCGACCTCTGCCCGGTCGGCGCCTTGCTCGACAAGGACTTCCTCCACCGGCAGCGGGCCTGGTTCCTGTCGAAGCACGACGCGGTCTGCACCGGCTGCGCCGAGCGGCTGCAACATCAGCTCGGAGGAGAACCGGGGCCAGCTCTGGCGGTTCAAGCCGCGGTTCAACCCGCACGTCAACGACTACTGGATCTGCGACGAGGGGCGCTACAGCTACAAGGCGGCCAACGACCCCGCGCTCCTGTCGGGCATGTACGTCCGGCAGGGCGAGCGAGCTGAGGCCGGCGCCGATCGACCAGGCGCTGAAGGCGGCCGGGCAAGGCCTGGCGGAGGTCGGCCGGGCAGGCGGGGCGATCGCCGGGGTCCTCTCGCCGTTCTTGACGGTCGAGGAAGCGTACCTGATGGCCGCCTACCTCAAGGGGCTCAGCCCCGACGCCGTCTTGGCTCTCGGGCCGGTGCCGGTGCGTGGGCAGGACCGGACGTTCTCGCCCGACCAGACCAAGGGGCGGACCGGCGACACCAGCTTCGTCGTCCCCCGGCCGTTCACGATCCGCGCCGAGAAGTGCCCGAACCGGCGCGGGGTCGAGGTGGTCCTCGAGCATTTCCAGGGCGAGGTGATCGGCTACGAGAGCCCTGATCGGCCGGATCGACAAGGGCGAGTTCCAGGGACTCTACGTCGCCTCGGACGCGCTCGACCCCTGGATCGAGGAAGACCCGGCGCAGACGTTGCGGGCGAAGGTGGCGTTCCTGGTGGTCCAGGACACCCAGGTGACGCCGCTGGCGCAAGCAGGCCGACGTGGTGCTGGCGGGAGCGACGTTTGCCGAGAAGGCGGGCTGCTACGTGAACGCCGAGGGCCGGCTCCAGTATGCCGAGGCGGCCCTGCCGCCGCGCGACGGTTCGCTTCCCGACCTCGACCTGTTCGCGATCCTGCTGGGCCGCGGCGCCGGGCCGATATCGTCGCGATCAGGTCCTGGCCGAACTGGCCGGGGCGGTCCCGGCCTTCGCCGCTCGCCGAGGGGGCAAGGTCCCCGCTTTTGGCATCCAGCTCGACGAGGCCGAGCCAGTGGTGTCGGGACCGTCCGGCGCGTGCTCGTAATGGTAAGAGCAAACGGGCCGCAGTTCAGCGACCCCTGGACCCGGGCCTCGGCGGCGTGACGAATGCCTGATTGTCGCGTTAGGCCGGTCTTCACCGATGCGGTCAGCGATACCGGTTCGGGACATGCGGCTCTACAAGGGATGAAACGCAATGCTGGCCCTGATCGGTATCCTGGTCAAGATCCTGATCGTGGTGGGCGATCACGCAAGGGGCGGTCGCTTACCTGATCCTGGTCGAGCGGAAGGTGGCGGCCTACTCGCAGGACCGGATCGGTCCGAACCGCTGCGGTCGCGAGTTCGGCCTGCCGTTCGGCCTGCTCCAGCCCCTGGCCGACGGGGCGAAGATGCTCTTGAAGGAAGACGTGATCCCGGGCTACGTCTCCAAGCCGATCTTCATCCTGGCGCCTGTCGATCGCGATCATCGCGGCGATGATCGGGTTCGCGGTGGTCCCGTTCGGACCGGTCGGCCGGGCAGCTCCGAGCACGTCCGCTGGGAACGGTCGAGTTTCAGATCGCGCCCGGGGTCGATATCGGCGATCGTCTACGTCTTCGCGATCGGCAGCCTGGCGGTCTACGGCGTGATCCTGGGGGGCTGGGCCTCGAACAACAAGTACTCGTTTCTCGGCGGCTTGCGGTCGAGCGCCCAGTTGATCAGCTACGAGATCCCGCTCGGGATGTCGATCCTGGGCATGGTGCTGCTGGCCGGCTCGCTCGACCTGAACACGATCGTCAACTGGCAGGACGGCCACGTCTGGGGGGTCGTCGTCCAGCCGATCGGCTGCCTGCTCTTCCTCATCAGCGCCTTCGCCGAGACGAACCGGCTGCCGTTCGACCTGCCCGAGGCCGAGCAGGAACTGGTCGGCGGCTACCACACCGAGTATTCGGCGATGAAGTTCGGCATGTTCTTCCTCGGCGAATACCTGCATGTGATCACGGTCAGCTACCTGACGGTCGATCCTCTTCTTCGGCGGCTGGGACATCCCGTTCGTGCTCGACCAGGATCAGTCGGGCTGGCTCGTCGGCCGTCGCCAAGGTGTGGTGCTGGTCGTCAAGGTCGCTGCTGATGATCATGTTCATGATGTGGATCCGGCTGGACCTTGCCTCGGTTCCGCTACGACCAGCTCATGGACCTGGCCTGGAAGTCGTTGATCCCGCTGGCGCTGGTGAACCTGGTGGCCACGGCGATCATCGTGCAATGGATTCGTGGCTAATTGATTGTCAGACGCTGAAATCCTGATCCGATCATTTGCAGGAGATGTGCCGTGCGTCCCGATGACCCAAGCTGAAGCGGCTGACGCCTCCGAAGCTCAAACTCGCACGAGAAGTTCTACCTGCCGCAGATCGCGGCGGGCCTGGGGGTGACCGGCGCGGCACATGTTGGGGGTCGTGTTCGGCAACAAGGCGATCACGGTTCAGTATCCCGAGGAGCAGCACGTCCCGAGCCCGGACTACCGTGGCGTCCACCGGCTGAACAAGGACGAGCAGGGGCGGGTCAAGTGCGTCGCTTGCATGCTCTGCGCCACGGCCTGCCCGGCGCACTGCATCGACATCGTCGGCGCGACGGCCCCCGACACCTGGCCCGACCGGGAGAAGTATTGCGAGAGCTTCGTCATCGACGAACTGCGCTGCATCTACTGCGGGATGTGCGAGGAGGCATGCCCGGTCGAGGCGATCGAGCTGACCGGTCTGTACGACTTGACCGGCCTGTCCCGCGAGCAGATGATCTACGACAAGACCAAGCTCCTCTCGGTCTTCGACGCGACCAAGGACGCCGAGCCGATGCGTTACGGACCTCCGCCGGCATCCACGGGGTCGCCGGCGAGGCTGGCGCCCTCGGCCGCTCATTGATCGGGTCGAGAAATCAAAAATTTATAAGAATAAATGAATCAGGTGCCCTGAACGAACGGGAGCCAGGCGGTCAACACCATGCTCGAAAAGCGTGAACTCATCCTGCCAATCGCGGTCATCGTTCTCGGGGCCATTGGTACCTACCTGCTTCTGCCGCACCGACACGGCTCGGCCAAGCCGGCGCGGGTGCATGCTGTTGGCGGCGTCTTCTTCGCGCTCTTGGTCGTGCTCTTGGCCCTGTTCTGGACGCCCCCGCAGCCCGTTTCTCTCGGGGCTGTTCTTCTACGCGTTCAGCATCGCGGCGATCGGCGGCGGGTCCTGACGATCACCAGCCGGGACCCGATCCATAGCGCCCTCTGGTTCGCCGCGGTGGTGCTCTCGACGTCGGGCCTGTTCCTGCTGGCCGAGGCGCAGTTCCTGGCGGCGGGCACGGTGATCGTTTACGCCGGTGCGATCATCGTCACGTTCCTGTTCGTGATCATGCTGGCGCAGATGGAAGGCCGGGCCGTGTACGACCGGGCCGCTCGGCGCCGTTCATGGCGACCTTGACCTGCTATCTCCTGTTCTTCGCTGTCCTATACAGCCTGCTCCTGGTCAAGCCGCCGGCCGAGCCGGGCAAACCGGGCGAGGCCGATGCCGATCGTCGAGGCCCAGACTGACGACCCACGCCTGCCGCGGAGCGTGGCCTCTTATTACGCGATCGCTCCCGCCAGGCGGACAGCGGTCGCTGAGGTCGTGGATCGTGCTCGGGTCCGGTCGACCCTGCTCTTGCGAGACCAACAGAACCAGCCCAAGCCGCACGTCGCCGGCCTGGGAGAATCGCTTTACACCGATCACCTGATCACCGTCGAGCTTGCTGGCGCGGTCCTGTTCGTCGCCCTGGTCGGGGCCCTGGCCATCGCCGCCCCCAAGCCGCCGATCCGCCCGGGGGCCGCCTCCGAGCCGATCGAGGCGACCGCTTCCTGATCGCAAGATGTTCGAGATGGCTGGTGTTTTGATCGAATTTGTGTCAATTCAAGTCGTGACCCAACGAGCTGATACCTATGTTGCAGACTGACATGTTCACTTTTGAGATTCTTCGGAACTACCTGCTTGTCGGCGCGGCGATCTTCGCACTGGGGATGATCGGCTTCCTGGCTCGCCGCAACCTGATCGTGATGTTCCTCTCGGCGGAGATGATGCTCCAGGGCGTGGCGCTGACCCTGGTCGGGTTCGGCCGGTACTACGGCAACTGGACGGGACAGATCTTCACGATCATGATCCTGACGATCGCGGCATGCGAGGCGTCGATCGCTCTGGCCTTGATCCTGATCCTGTTCAACCGCCGCTCGTCGCTCGACGTGACGCTCTGGCAGGACATCCGTGAGCCGGGCCAGCCGCCGCTGATCGACTCGCCACAGGAGGCCGAGTCGTTGGAACCGCTGCCCGGCCCCGAGAGCTATCCGCACCTGACCCCGTCGGGGATCGAGCCGCCGCATCCCGCGCAGGCCTGGATCGAACGGCGTGACTGACCGACGGATCAAACCCGACGCGCAAGACGCTTGCATCGCTGACCAACGATCATGAAATACAAAGCGCGCCAAGCCAACCCGAACGTATGGAAAGGAACCCTGCGCCGTGTCTGATTTCTTGGTGAAGAGCGCCTGGCTGATCCCGTTCTTGCCCCTGCTCGGGGCCTTGACGGCGGCGGCCGGGGGCCGCTGGCTGCGGCAGCAGGCGCACTGGCCGGTCGTCATCGGCATCGGTCTGGCCTGCCTGGTATCGCTGGCGATGCTCACCGCCGCGAAGCCCGAGTCGACGGTCGTCGTCTACGACTGGCTCGAACTCGGCGGGCTCCACGTCCCCATCGAGTTCCGGATCGACGGTCTGACCACGATGATGCTCGCCATGGTCACGTTCGTCTCGACCCTGGTGGCCGTCTTCGCGTCGGGCTACATGGCCGGCGACCCCGGCTATCCGCGGTTCTTCGCCGTGGTCGGCTTGTTCGTCACCTCGATGACCGGGCTGGTGCTCTCGAATAATTATTTGCTGACGTATGTATTCTGGGAAGGCGTCGGTACGTGCAGTTATCTTTTGATCGGTTTCTGGTACTACAAGCCCTCGGCGGCGGCGGCGGCGAAAAAGGCGTTCCTGGTCAATCGGGTGGGCGACTTCGGGTTCGCGATCGCCATCTTCTGGATGTGGTCGGTGGTCCCTAACCATGACCTGAGCTACGGCAACGTCCTCGAATGTCGAGATGCTCAAGCATGTTGCCTCACGAGGCGGTTGTGGGGATCGCGGTGCTTGCTGTTCTGGGCGGCGACGGCGAAGAGTGCCCAGGTGCCGCTCTACGTGTGGCTTCCCGACGCGATGGAAGGCCCGACACCAGTCTCGGCCCTGATCCACGCGGCGACGATGGTCACCGCGGGCGTCTACTTGATCGCCCGGTCAATGCCGCTGGTCGTCCATGCGCCGGGGGTCCAAGTGATCATCGCTGCCACGGGTTGCACCACGGCGCTGCTGTCGGCCCTGATCGCGCTGACGCAGACCGACCTGAAACGTGTCCTGGCATATTCTACGGTCAGCCAGCTTGGCTACATGTTCATGGGTCTGGGGGCAGGAATCGGCGGCGTGGCGCAGCTCGCGGTGGTCGCAGCGATGTTCCACCTGTTCACCCACGCCTTCTTCAAGGCCCTCTTGTTCCTCGGCTCGGGCAGCGTGATGCACGCCGATGGGGGGTGTCATCGACATGCGCCGGTTCCGCAGGCTTGCGGCACAAGATGCCGTACACCCACTGCGACCTTTCTCGTCGGTGCGCTGGCCCTGTCGGGCATACTTCCCCTGTCGGGCTTTTTCAGCAAGGACGAGATCCTCATCGCGCTGAAGTTGGCCTCGCACGAGGCGCACGCGACCGGCCTGGGTTGGTCGGGCCTGTACATGGCTATTTACTGGATTGCCGTTCTAACGGCCTGCATGACCGCGTTCTACACATTCCGAGCCTTCTTCTTGACATTCTGGGGTCCCGAGAAACTCCCAAGCCCGGATGATCCCGAGGCCAAGGAAGCAGCGGCAACGCACGACGACCACGGTGACGATCACGGCCATGGCCACGGAGCCCATGCCACTCGGCCACGAGTCGCCCCCTGTCATGACGATACCCCTGATGGTTCTGGCGGTCTGTGCCACCGCGGTGGGCTTTGTGTTCGGCTCCGCACCGGTTTCTTCGAGCACCTTCTCGGCCAGAGCCTGGGCTTCGAGGAACTGGGTCATGCCAAGCATGTGGGCGAGATCATGACTCCCATCGTCGGCACGCTCGTTGGCCTGGTAGGGATCGGCCTCGCGTGGTTCCTCTACCTCCAGCCCAATCCTCTGCCGGGGCGGATGGCGGCAGCACTTGGACCGCTTTACCGAACGTCGTACAACAAGTTTTATGTCGATGAGTTTTATGAGTGGTTCATCATCTATCCGGTCCGAGGCTTGGCGGCCGTATTCGCCTTCCTGGACGAGGTACTGGTCCATGGCCTGGTCAAGAGCGCCGCGTGGTCGCCCCGGCTGCTGGGACGCCAAGTCCTGGCGCCGTTCCAGAACGGCCTGATCCAATTCTACGCCGCCGTCACCGCGCTAGGGGTGGCGGCGTTGCTCTGGATCGCGTTGCTGAGCAAGTGACGGACGTGCCTGCGTCAGCGAACTGACCGTGATCGAGAACACGAACGACTCCGAGCCGGTTTTCGAGGGATTTCACAGACATGGCGATCTTGCTGGTCATCACGGCCTTGCTTCCGCTGTCGGGGGCCCTGGTCCTGTTCGCGGCCCCGCGACTCGACAAGCAGACAGCCCGCGCCATCGCGCTGGCCACGGCTCTGCTGACGATGGTGCTGAGCTTCGTCCTGGTCGTGATGTTCCGTCCCGGCGTGCTCACGCCGCAGTTTGCGTTCGGTCCCTTGGAAGGACCCTACGGGCTAAGTTGGCTGGGTGTCCCTGATATCCGGTTCGCGCTCGGGCTCGACGGCCTGAGCCTGTGGCTCTTCGCTCTGACGACGCTTCTGATGCTGCCGGCCATCTTCGCGTCGTGGGAGTCGATTGACGATCGGCCCGCGATGCACTATGCGCTTCATGCTTGCCCTGGAGACAGGCCTGCTTGGGGCTCTTCGCCAGTCTGGACGTGATCCTGTTCTACATCTTCTTCGAGTTCACCCTCATTCCCTTGTTCTTCTTGATCGGAATCTGGGGGGGCGAGCAAAAGCGCCGGGCGGCGGTGACGTTCTTCCTGTACACGCTCACGGGCAGCTTGCTGACCCTGCTCGGGGTGATCGCCCTGGTTGTGGTCCACTACCAGTATTCGCCGAGTCATATCCTGACGTTCTCGATCCCCGAGCTGACGAAGGGACTGGCGACGATCAACTGGCCCGAGTGGCAAACGGCCGTCACGTGGCGCGAGAGTCCGCAGGCGATCATCTTCCTGCTCCTGCTCGCGGGGTTCGCGATCAAGGTGCCGATGTTCCCGTTCCACACCTGGCTGCCGCTGGCGCACGTCGAGGCACCCGCCGCCGGCTCGATCCTGCTGGCGGGTGTTCTGCTGAAGGTCGGCAGCTACGGGCTGATGCGGTTCAACATGGCGATGACTCCGCTGGGGATGCAGCTCCTGTATCCTTTGCTCGTGACGATGGCCGTCATCGGCATCATCTATGGGGCGATGGTGGCGCTGGCGCAGACGGACGTCAAGCGGTTGGTGGCGTACAGCTCGGTCAGCCACATGGGGTTCATCGTGCTCGGCCTCGTGGCAATGAACTCGACCGGGATGGACGGTGCAGTCATCCAGATGATCAACCACGGCCTTACCACGGGGGCCTTGTTCGCGTGCGTGGGCGTGATCTATGAGCGGTATCACACCCGTCAGATGGCCGAGCTGAGCGGCTTGTGGAAGCGTCTGCCGCTCCTGGCCTTTTTCATCATCCTGGCCTCGCTCGGCTCGGCGGCGGTGCCAGGTCTGAACGGGTTCGTGGGCGAGTTCCCGATCCTCACCGGCATGTTCGCCCGTAGTCCGGAGGCCGCCGTGCTCTCCGCCACCGGGATGATCCTGGGTGCCTATTACCTGCTCTGGATGCTCCAGAGCGTCATCTTCGGCCCGCTCCAGGAGCCGCACGGTCACGGTGACGGTTCCGATCATGGAGATGGTCATGGTCATTCGCACGCGCCGATCCGTCCCGTGGGCTGGCACGAGATCGCGGGCCTGACGCCCTTGATGGTCCTGATCGTGGTCATCGGTGTTTGGCCCCGGCCGTTCCTCAGCCGGATTCGCCCCTCAGTGGCGGCGATCGCCGCCCGGTTCGAGCCCGAGCCCGAGCCCGGCGAGTCGGTCCCGGTCACCCCGAAGGTGGTCAAGACCATCCTGTCGACGCTCCGGGCGCCATCGAAAAGTTTGCCGGCCTGCTGCGACCCTCAATCGGGTCTTCTACTGAGCCGCTATCGCAAGCCGACGATGGTCAACTCGTCGTCGAATACAGCCAATGCCTCGGCCCTAACCGAGACCCCTCGCTGAAGATCAGGCTGTTTTCGAGTGGGTCTGACTTCGGTCGGACAAAAGAGATTTTCCGATAATTTCATTTATTTATCTGAAAACTGTCCGACAAAAAGATATTCTGATGATCACCTGGTCCGACTGAAGCCGGACCTACTGCGTTTCGAGATTGTCTCCCCGGCTTGCGAGAGAGATCGGGACAGTCTGCCCCGACAAGAATGCCACCCCAACCCAGGGCCGCCGCCTATGTCCGCGAGTGCATACGAAGTCACCCGACAGACCTTGCTGATCCTTCTGCCCGAGCTTTTGATTCTTTTGACGGCGACCGTCATGATGACGCTTGGCGTGTTCGTGCGCTGGCCGCGCCGGGTACTGGTGCGCAGCGTCGGCCGGAGGCGCTGCTGGCAGCCCTGGTCGTTCTGTTCGCGGTGGGCGATCGGCCTGTCGATCTGTACGCGGCGGTGGCGTTGAACGACGCCTTCTCGCGAGGGCGCGGGTGGTTCTCTTGCTCTCGGGCCTGATCCTGCTGGCACTGGCGCACGACCAAGTGGACGACGCCCGGTCGGCCGAGTTCTTCGGCTCGATCCTGCTGATCCTGGCCGGCTCGATGTTTGTGGCGTCGGCCAACGAACTGGTCTTCCTGTTCGTGGGGCTTGAACTGGTGAGCATGCCAACCTACCTGTTGCTCTATCTCTCGCGTCGTGATTCCACTACGCAGGAAGCGGCGACGAAGTATTTCTTTCTGAGCATCTTCTCATCAGGTCTCCTGCTCTACGGACTGGCTTTTCTTTACGGCTTGACGGGCGTGAGCAACCTTAAGGCGCTGGGGTTCCTGGTCGATCACGCCTCGACGGTGCCGCAGCCGCAACTGGCGCTGCTTTCGATCGTCTTCGTGATCGCGGGCCTGGGATTCCGGGTCGCGGCGGTGCCGTTTCACTTCTACGCTCCTGACGTCTATCAAGGGTCGCCGACCGTGCTGGCGGCGCTGCTCTGTCGTGGATTCCCAAGGCGATCGGCTACCTTGCGATCATCCGTTCCCTGACGGCGGTCTTAGCCGCTGGAGGAACCGCACTGGACCTGGGCCACAAAGGTGTGATTGTGGCCTGGATCATCGCGGCGATGACAATGACGCTGGGCAACACGGTCGCCCTCACGCAGGAGAATCTGAAGCGTCTTCTGGCTTATTCGTCGATCGCCCACGCCGGCTACCTGATGATCGGGGTGGCAGTCGCGTTTGCTTATGTGCCGGTGGCTGGCGTGGGGCTCTACCTGGGCACGGAAGGCATCCTATTTTATCTGGTCGCCTATGCTCTGATGACCCTGGGGGCATTCGGCGTAATCATCGCCCTGAGCACACGTGAGCGGCCGATCGAGACCGTCGAGGACCTATCGGGTCTAAGTCAATCGCATCCGTTGACTGGCGCTGGCGATGGCGCTTTGTCTGTTCAGCCTGGCGGGAATTCCTCCTCTCGCGGGCTTCTACGGCAAGTTCCAGATCCTGGCTTCGGCATTTGCGTTGCCGGCGGGCGAGAACGCGCCGTTGCTCTGGTGGCTGGCGGTGATCGGGGTTCTGAACTCGGCCGATCGGCGCTTACTACTATCTGCGGATCATCGTGGTGATGTACCTCCGCCCCGCCACGACGCCCAGCATCGCCCGCCCGGCCTGGCCCACAGTCGCGGCCGTGACCGTGTGCGCGATCCTGTCACTGGTGGTGGGTGCCTATCCGCTGCCGGTCTCTCGAGCCACGCGGTCCGCAGCCCTGAGCGCGATTGACCATCCCGAGCCGACCCCCGCCAGCGCGATCGCACAGGCGCGATAAGGATCGCCTTTCGAGAAAAATTTAGCCGGTGCTGTCAAATCGCGGGAGCCTCGGGGAAACTCTCTCTCAGAAGTTGAGAGTCTTGACCTCCAAACCCGAGAGGTTTCCACCCATGGTGCGCTGTCGCCTACGTCTGGTCACGGCCTCGACGTTAATTGGTATGATCGTCCTGACCTGCCTCGGGCGCTTGTCCAGAGCGGCGCCGCCGGACGATCAGTCCGAGAACGCGCCGATCGTCCTCTTCGACGGCAAGACTCTCCAGGGGTGGACCGACTCTACTGGCAACCTCCCCTCCGACGGCTGGGAAGTGAGCGAGGGGGCCATCCATCGACGGGCTCGGGCTGGCGACCTGCTGACCGCGCGAAAGTTCGATAACTTTGACCTCCAGTTCGAGTGGAAGATCACCCGCAGCGGTAATAGTGGCCTGAAGTACCGAACGACCCGGGGTAAAAACAAACGAATATATGGCTGTGAATACCAGCTTCTTGACGACGCTAACCACGTCAACGGCCTGAAGCCAACGACACGCGCCGGGGCGCTGTACGACCTATATGCCCCGGACGAGTCGGTCAAGGAACTCCGCCCGGTCGGCGAGTACAACAGCTCGCGCGTCGTCGCCCGCGGCAGCCGGATCGAGCACTGGCTCAACGGCCGCAAGATCCTCGCGTTTGATACCAACAGCGATGACTGGAACGCGCGGATCGCCAAGAGCAAGTTCCGCACGATCAAGGACTTCGCCAGTGCGAAGCCCGGTCCGATCTTACTCCAGGACCACGGCAACGAGGTCTGGTTCCGCAATATCGTCATTCAGCCGCTCTCGTCGCAGGTGGCGGAGTGACTGAGCGATGCTCTCCCGGCCCGAACTCGATATCGTGATCGACGCCGTGCTCCGGGGTGAGAGCGATATGTTCCGTCAGATCCTCCGGGCCTATGGTCTTTCGCTACGGAGCTACCTCGCGGCGTGGGTCCATCATGTCGACGATATCGATGATATCGCGCAGGAGGTCTTCTTCGTCGCCTACCGGAGCCTGAGTGACTTCAGGCGCGGTGACGACTTCGGGGCGTGGCTCCGGGGAATCGCACGCAACAAGGTCTATCACTACTTCCGCAACGCGTCCCGGCGCAACCGGCGCTGGAGCGGTTTCGCGAAGAGGTCGCGCGCGGTCGAATCGAAGCTAGAACAGGCTGTCTCGCCCGATCATTCAGGAGCGATCGAGGTCTTGCTCCGTTGCATCGGCCAGCTCCCCGAGCGGATGCGCCAGGTGGTGCGTGCCGGCCTCGACGGTGGCAAGCCCGCGGCTCTGGCCCAGGAACTGGCCACGACCGTGGGCGCGATCTATCGCCTGCATTATCGCGCCAACCAGTTGCTTCGTGATTGTATGCAGAAGGAGATCGGCTTGTGGACAAGGACCTGATTGACCTGCTGGCCGCCTGCAAGGGTGAGGAGATCGGCGCCTCTCGACGTGACGAGCTCCTGGCTCGTTTGCGGGACGACGAGGCGTTGCAGGACTCCCTGGTCGCCGAACTCCGAATGCTCGGCATGCTCAAGGCGGTCCAGGCGACCGAGCCTCGCTGGCTGCTCCTCCATGAGAGGCTGGGTTGGATTCCCGCGAAACCGCCGCTGACGGTCGCGGCGGAAGACGCCTTTCTCCGACGTGTCGACGGCTTGGGGCCGAGCCGCTGGCCGCGCGGAGTTATCACGGCCGCCGCGGCGGCGACGGTGCTCCTGATCGGACTCGGATTGGGCCTGGGTCTGGGACTGAAAGGGGCTCGTCTGCGGTCGGTGCCGTCCTCGGGAAACCATTCCACGGCGACGGCCTCGGCTGGTCCCGGACGGATGGCCGAGTTGAACGAAGGCGGCCTCGCGATGGTTATCAAACTCGACCAGGCGGTATGGGACGCGGGTGCTGAGTCGCCCGGCGTGGGTTCGGTTCTCCCGGCGGGCAAGCTCCGGCTCCGTTCGGGCCGGGCAACGATCGGCTTCCTGAACGGCGTGGTTCTCGTGGCCGAAGGTCCGGCGGACTTCGATCTGATCGCGATGGATCGGGTCTTCTGCCATCGTGGCCGGCTTCGGACGCGGGTTCCTTCGGGCGCGAGGGATTCGTCGTCGGATCGCCCCGGTCGGCGGTGATGGACCTTGGCACCGAGTTCGAGGTCGACGTCGCCGATGACGGCAAGGCGCGCGTCCTGGTCCATGAGGGGCAGACCGAAGGCGCCGTGCCGAGCGCCTCGGGTATTCCACAGCGGAGCCAGCGAATGTTGACTCACCAGGCGTTCGAGATCAATCCCAGGGCCGGCAAGATCGCCGCGGTTGCCCAGCCGTCGACTCGCGTCGGCCCCGCCGATCTCGTCGCGCCCGCGCTGGTCCTCGATCCAACCTATCCCGAAGCTGTCAAGGAGTCGAGCCCATGGAGCTACTGGCGGTTCGAGACGCTCGACGAGGGCCGCGTCCCTAACGAGATCTCCGGCCAGCCCGCGCTGAAGGCCCACGGCCCCATTCGCCTGCGCGACTCCGCCGGTGGTAACCGGGTCGCCTTCTTCCCGATCAAGGAAACCAATCAGTATTTCTCGATGGACGGCGCGTGGGAGCCGGTGCGCAGCCCAGGGTACGCCATCGAGCTCTGGTTCCTTCCCGAGGTCATCAGCCACGCCACTCTGGCCATCCTGTACGTGCCAACCGACGAGGACCAGATCCGCCACTTCAAGCATTTGTTCTTCGCCGAGCTGACCGCGTCGACCCGGCACACGATGCACCCCCCCGGCGTGGTCCGGTTCCTGCACCGTTGGCCCCCCGGCTCTGAAGGAGGTGACAACCTCTACTCAGATCGACATTATCTGCCGTTCCGATGGCATCACTTGGTGATGCAGCTCCACGGCGACCGGATGGAACTCTACCTCGACGGCCAGCCGAACGAGGCTCTCCCGGTCAACCCCGACGTGTCGACCACTCCCTGCCGGCTCCTCCTGGGTCGTCTGACGACCTCGCCCATCGACTCCTTTTATACAAGCCGCCCCTTCGCCGGCCGGATGGACGAGGTTGCCCTCTATAACCGTCCGCTCTCCATCCAGGAAATCCGCCGCCACGAGCTGCTTGCTCGAGGGGGTGGATCTTCGGCCCGATAAGCGCGTGCCCATCAAAGTTCAAGCTCACCCCGTCCGCACCATCCGGGCGATGAACATGGCATCGGTGTCTGTCTCCTGGGGCCAGATCAGGAGGGTGCCGTCGGTGGGGCCGCCGCTCAGCGGGTGCGGAAACGGGTCGAGGTGGAAGTCGGGGTGCGCTTCCAGGAAGGTCTTGACCACCCCGTGGGTTTCGGCGGGTGTGAGGGTACACACCGAGTAGACCAGGGTTCCCCCGGGGCGGACCCCCGGCGCGGCGGCGTGGAGGATCTGGGCCTGGAGGACGGCGAGGCGGTCGACCGTTTCGAGGGTCGTGGTCCAGCGCGCGTCGGGGTTGCGCCGCCAGGTGCCGATTGCGGAGCAGGGGGCGTCCACCAGTACGCCGTCAAAGCTCTTCGACTTGCCCGCGACGTGTTTACCGTCCCAGGATTTCGTCGTCACGTTTCGCCAAGGGCTCCGCCGGGCGCGCCGAACGGTCTCCTTGAGGCGGCCGGCGTGGATATCGGTTGCAACCACGACCCCCTTACCACCCATCAATGCCGCCAGATGAAGCGATTTTCCACCGGCCCCCGCGCAGGCGTCCCACCAGCGATCGCCTGGGTCGGGATCGCACGCGAGCGCGACGGCTTGCGACGCCAGGTCCTGGATCTCGATCGCCCCGCGCTCGAACGCCGGCAAGTGGGGCACGTCCGAGTCGGCCGGCAACTTCGCCGCGGAAGCCACCTGGCGATGCACCCACGGCTTGAGGCCCGCGTCGCGCAGCTCGTTCCAGAGGGCGGTCTCTTCCCCCGGTTTGACCTGGGCCCTCACCCAGAGCGGCGCCCTGGTCTGAAGCGCCTGGAGGAGCTCGAGATACTTGAGCTTGGGCGACGATCCTCCCGGCGGCAAGGGCACAACCTCGCGGAGCCAGCCCGGGAAAAGCTGCCAGGGGTCGGCGTTGACCGTCCGGCCGCCGCTGAATCGCTTCAGGCCCTCGGCTCGCGCCGTCCAGTTGGGGGCATCGCCCACCGCCACGAGCTGTCCGATCTCGCGGCCGATCTTGCGGGCCCAGACCCGGCAAACCGGGTGTGTGCCGGGCGCGTCGAGCAGCCAGGCGAGCAGGAGCCGACCCTCGGCCCGCGGAATCCGCAAGGGCTCGATCCAGCCGCGCCATCGGAACAGCGCGAACACGGCCTGACTGACGAAACGACGGTCCGAAAGCGCCAGCCCGCGACGGGTGCGCAGGGCCGCGGTGATGGCCCGGTCGGCATGCCCCTGGTTGCCCAGTACCGCGTGCTCGACCTCACGCGCCACCGCGACGGTCACATCGGCCAGCACCTCCACCGGCGTTACATGCGGCACCTCGTGCGCCTGAGGCGGGGCCGGAGCCGTGGCCCTGTCCCTTTCCGGCATGCCACGCTCGCGACCGTGGAGCCGCGAAGCCGGCCGCGCCGCGGAGACCTTCGGCTTTGGCCGCTGCCGGCTCGGTGTCTGCGCCGCGCCGAGGGACGTTTGGGGCGCTGCTTCATCGACATAGATTCCTAAAACCTGTTGAAAAAGTGTTTCTTCGTTGAGCGAGCACCGCCCATGATCCTCGATTCGCCGGCCGCCGTGAGAGTCGGTTTACCTGGGCCGACGCCGCGCCGTCTTCCGGCCGGGCCGATAGCCGCCGCGCGGCGGGGTTGGTGCGGGTCCTGGCGTCTCGTGGGGCGGCGTGTGGACGTAATTCCCTTCGGTCAGCGTCTTGTTGGCGCGCTCCATCCGGGCCCGGAGCGCGGCCCTGGGCGGCTGCGCGGGGATCAGGGCGTCGCAGCCCGCGCCGATCAGGTCGCCCCGGCCCGCCTTGAGCAGGGCCTCGCGGACCTCGAAATAGTTCTCCGGCTTGAAGAACTGGAGCAAGGCGCGCTGAAGCTTCCGGTCCCGCAGGTGACGTGCCGTGTACACTTCCTCGCCGGTGAACGGATCGAGACCGGTGTAATACATGCACGTCGCGATGTCGAACGGCGCGGGGATGAAGTCCTGGACCTGGTCGGGACGATACCCATTGCGCTTCAGGAACAGCGCCAGGTCGATCATCGCGTTCAGGTCGCTGCCGGGGTGCGATGCGATGAAGTAGGGCACGAGGTACTGCCTGGGCTTGCCTTCCTTCACACTCGCTTCGCGGAACGCGGTGGCGAACGATTCGTAATCGTCCACGTCGGGCTTCTTCATCCGCCGCAAGACCTCGGGGTCGGTGTGCTCGGGGGCGACCTTGAGGTGGCCGCCCACGTGGTGACCGGCCAGCTCGGCCATGTACTCGGGCGAGCGCTCGGCCAGGTCCATCCGAACCCCCGATGCAACCAGGACCTTGCGCACTCCCGGAACCTCGCGGCTCTCGCGCATCAGCTCGACGAGCGGCCCGTGGTCGGTCCCCAGCAGCTTGCAGACCCTGGGGTGTACGCACGACAGACGCTTGCACTTCGCCTCGACCTCCGGCCGCGTGCAGCGCATCTCGTACATGTTCGCGGTCGGACCGCCGATGTCCGACACCACCCCCGAGAAACCCGGGTCGGCCCCCATCCGCCGGATCTCGCCCAGGACCGATTCCTTCGACCGAGACTGGATGATCCGCCCCTGGTGCGCCGTGATCGAGCAAAACGTGCAGCCGCCGAAGCACCCCCGCATGATCGTCACCGAGTCCTTGACCGTCTCGAACGCCGGGATCTTCTCGTTTCCGTACACCGGGTGCGGCTTGCGGGTGTACGGTAAACCGTAAATCCGGTCCATGTCCTCCTGGCTGACCGGCAGGCCCGGCGGGTTGCAGACGACGGCCTGGCGGTCGTGGTACTGGACCAGCCTCCTGGCGTTCAGCGGGTTGGTCTCCTGGTGGATGATCTTCGTCGCGCGGGCGAACTGATGGCGGTCGGTACGGACCTCCTCGTACGAAGGGAGCACCGCCGCATCGGCCGGGGGCTCCTCCTTCGCTCCCAGAGCATACGCCACGCCCCGCATGTCGCGAAGGTCGCGCACCGACTGGCCGTCGGCGAGCCGGCGGGCGATCTCGACGATCGCCTGCTCGCCCATGCCGAACGCCAGCAGGTCGGCCTTGGCGTCGAGCAGGATCGACCGCTTGACGGTGTCGCTCCAGTAATCGTAATGCGCCAGCCGTCGCAGGGATGCCTCGACCCCGCCGGCGATCACCGGCACTCCCGGAAAGGCCTCGCGTGCCCGCTGACAGTAGGGCAAGGTCGCCCGGTCCGGCCGCAGGCCGATCCGACCGCCGGGACTGTAGGCGTCGTCGTTACGGACCTTCTTGTTGGCGGTGTAGTGGTTGATCATGCTGTCCATGTTCCCGGCGCTGATGCCGAAGAACAGGCGCGGACGGCCGAACTGCCGCCAGGGTTCGGCACTCCTCCAGTCCGGCTGGCTCAGAATCGCCACCCGGAACCCCGCCGCTTCGAGCACCCGCCCCAGGATCGCCATCGCGAACGCCGGGTGATCGACATACGCGTCCCCCGTCACGAACACGATATCCACCGCGTCCCACCCCCGGCGCACCATCTCGGCCCGTGATACCGGCAAGGGCGGCAGCGTCAGCGGAACCAGCGGCAACACTGGCAATTGCGTCGGCGCCTACATTCCTGGCGGAGCAGGGAGGTGAGGCAATCACGTCAAGCTGGGTCATCTGGTGTCGCTTGGGGTACGCAATGGAGGCAAAAACCGCAAAATGCTATTATCAGGGTTGGACCCATCCCGCGGCAAGAGAGGCTCCTCAACTCATGGGCACCGCGACCAGGATCGAGCACACTCCCGAGGAATTGCTGGCGATCAGCGATCGGCCCATGCCCGAGCTGATCAATGGGCTACTTGTGGAGCGCCCGACGATGGGCAAGAAGGCTGATGCGATCGCTGCCCGGATTCTTCGTTTAATCGGCCGTGTTGTTGATGATCACCAGCTTGGTGTGATCAACGGTGCCCAGGGAAGTTATCAGATCTTTCCGGATCAACCCAGCAAGGTTCGCATTCCCGACGTCTCGTTCATCCGACGCGAGCGCTGACCTTACCGGTCGAGGGGGTTGAGGAAGACCACGGTAAAGTCGTGCCCGACCTGGTGGTCGAGGTGATCTCGCCCAACGACCTGGCGATCGGGGTTTCCGCGAAGATCCATGATTTCCTGAACGCGGGCGTACCGTTGATCTGGGTGGCCGATCCCGATACCCGAGCCGTTACGGTCTATCGTGGCGACGGAACCGCGGCGTTCCTGACCGGCGATGATGAGATCGACGGTGGTGGCGTTTTACGCGGATTTCGCTGCAAGATCGCCGACTTTTTCGACCTTTAAGACGAGTTCGCAGGTACGGCTCGATGCAGAGCACCCGGGAATCGAACACCCCGAAACCTATCCTGGGCGGTGTCCCGGAAGAATCAAGCGGCCCCGCGCTCGAGATTCTTGCAAAACTTCTACCGGGAGGAGAGGAACGAAGACGCGTTCGGCTTCGAGGTTTTCCAAGGAACCTCTTCCATCCTCGGCCATGCCAGCGTCCGGGCCGTTCCCGATCGGCTCCCGGAGCGTTTCCGAACACGCATTGTCAAGGAACCTCGCGAGCCACGTCGGCCCTCCATCTGACAGTATCGTGACCGGACGGTCTTCCGTGCTCACATTCGAACCGCTCCACCCCGCGCCTCGCCCGCACAATCCGACCACCCGATTCGGCAAGCACCCTCGCCCCGCGCGTACCTTCCACTCGCCCCTTGCGGGAAAATGCTGTTTTCACTCAAGCTGACGTGTGCCGATCCGCCGACCGATCCAGAAATCTGGATCAGTACGGGAAGACCCGCATGCACGGCGGCGGGTCGTGCTCGATCAGTTGCTCAAGCGGCCTGATCGATCGCCCGTCCACACGTTCCCGCGTGTAGATGTAACCCACCGAATGCACACCATTTCGGTCATTTCCCCCCCGCCGATTGGCTTCGTTCGGCGCCGACGCGATCGCCCCGGCGCAGCTCGCCCACGGCGAGACCGGCGCGGCCTCGGCCGAAATCGGCGCTTCCGGAGCTTCCGTTGCGACCGCCGTTTCCGACGCAACCGCTTCTTCCTCTTCAGTCAACTCTTCCGGTTCCACCGGCTCCAGCATCCCCGGCAGCAGGCCGGTCTTGACCTGATACGCGCGGCCCTTCTCGAAGGCGCTCAACGCCTTGTGAAACGACAGCTCGTGCATCCGTTCATACCGCTGAAGGGCGGCACCGTCCTTTCCGTGCGGCACAAGGGCTCGCTCCTTGGCTTCATCGTGCGCTGGCTGTTCGATCGTCAGACGCAAGGTCAGCTCGCGCTCGCGAAGCTCGGCGATATTGGTATCGATCAGGTTGCGGAGCCAGGGCTTGCACTGTTCGACCGTCGGCATCCAGCTTTTCCGACCCCGCGCCCGGAAGGTGTTGGGAATCCGGTACTTGCTGAGCAACAGTTTCATGTACTTCTTGTTATGATTGTGCTGAGCGATGTAACAGTGCATGAACGTCAGATACGCCTGTTCGGCGTACATGAGGGTATCGGTGAAATGCAGGTATCCCTGAAGCTGGATCGCCTCGTGGCGGTCATGGCCCAGCAGGGTCTGGTCCTTTTCGAGCATCTGGCTCAGGCGTTCCCACCGGCCGATCAGCCAGCGGCAGCCGGCGGCGGACGCCCGGTATCGATGAACAACATTACCGGGATCGTCTTCGAGCTGGCCGACGACCGCCTGGATCTGGTCGCGAAAGTGCTGGTCGAAGTTGAACTCGGCGACGCGGACCTGCTCGGCGACGACCGCCGTCTTGGCCCGGACGATCCGCTTGCGCTGGACCGAAGCGGTGACGGCCATCTCGAGCAGCTCGCGCTCGGCGGGCGATTGCGGTTTGTAAAAATCGTACCACTCGTCCGCGAGCCGTTCGACCGCCGCGCCATCCTCGCCGGAAAGGGCGAGGACCTCGCATCGAAATCCATGCTTGTAGGCATTCCTGCGGGATCGCTTTTTCCCTGCTTCGGTACGCGGTCCGGTCGACTTTTGCGCATTTTGCCGGTTAATGGCCTTGCGCTCTTCAGGAGTCAGTGTCATTTTAAAATGTTCCAACAGTAAACTTGAGTGGTGTCCCAGATCCATTCCAGGAAGAGATATGGACGTTCTCCCCCCCTTAAAAAGGGGGGGTCGGCGTGGTCGGCCGGCCGCCTGGTCTCGTGGCGGGCTTACCCCCCCCAACCCCCCCTTGGAAAGGGGGGGTAAGATTATATCGATTCTCGTGCAAGGGATCTGGGACACCACCGAACCTGGGTGGATCACGACAAGCCACGACGTGAGCCTTCTCATAGTTAATATCGAGGTGCGCGGGGAATCCGGATGCACAAAATAGGCAAGGGAGGGGGAGGGATCACGCGGTGGCGCGGGCAGGAGGATGGGGGGAAGGGCATTTGAACCACAACGCGGCCGATCGGCCGCGTTGTGGTTCAAATGCCCTTCCTTGTCGATTCATCGTGATAGGTGAGGGGAGGCCGACGACACGAAATAAGGAACCGCTCTCAAGCTGAGCCCTCGCCCGCGTCATCCCAGGCGGCGCGGCCGCCGTAGAGGGTGAAGGCCATGCCGGTGATCTTCAAGCCTCCCAGGCCGACCGTGGAGGCGGGGACGGTCAGTTGCACCCAGCCGCCGGTTGCGGGGAGTGGGCCGATGTACTGTCGGCTGACGGTGCCGTCGGTGCCCCAGGCGATGTCGTTCGGCGCCCAGTAGCGGCGATGTTCCCAGCCCCCGGACGAGGACTCCCACTGAAGCATGACTTCCTGAGGCGGGTTGGCGGGATCGAGCCAGACGTGGGCAAAAAGGGAATCGCCGGCGTCGACCGAGAGGGCGCGGAGGTGTCGCCGTAGAAGTAGAGCTGATGCTCGCCGGTCTGGGAGGACGACTGGAGGTCGAGCGAGCCGGACTGGGGCGTGGGGTTGGACGCGGCCCAGTTCCAGGAATCGCCGCCGTCGGTGCCGAGGCTGGCCCCGGCGGGCGCCGAGTCGTCGAGCCAGACGGTCGTGTTGGGAGGCGGTGGTGGTGGTGGCGGCGGAGTGATCAGCCCGGCGTCATCCCAGGCGGCGCGGCCGCCGTAGAGGGTGAAGGCCATGCCGGTGATCTTGGCGCCGTCGAGGCCGACCGTGGAGGCGGGGACGGTCAGTTGCACCCAGCCGCCGGTTGCGGGGAGTGGGCCGATGTACTGTCGGCTGACGGTGCCGTCGGTGCCCCAGGCGATGTCGTTGGCGCCCGAGTCGGCGCGATGTTCCCAGCCCCCGGACGAGGACTCCCACTGAAGCATGACTTCCTGAGGCGGGTTGGCGGGATCGAGCCAGACGTGGGCAAAAAGGGAATCGCCGGCGTCGACCGAGAGGGGCGCGGAGGTGTCGCCGTAGAAGTAGAGCTTGGTGCTCGCCGGTCTGGGAGGACGACTGGAGGTCGAGCGAGCCGGACTGGGGCGTGGGGTTGGACGCGGCCCAGTTCCAGGAATCGCCGCCGTCGGTGCCGAGGCTGGCCCCGGCGGGCGCCGAGTCGTCGAGCCAGACGGTCGTGTTGGAAGGCGGCGGGGTGATCAGCCCGGCGTCATCCCAGGCGGCGCGGCCGCCGTAGAGGGTGAAGGCCATGCCGGTGATCTTCAAGCCTCCCAGGCCGACCGTGGAGGCGGGGACGGTCAGTTGCACCCAGCCGCCGGTTGCGGGGAGTGGGCCGATGTACTGTCGGCTGACGGTGCCGTCGGTGCCCCAGGCGATGTCGTTGGCGCCCTGAGTAGGCGCGATGTTCCCAGCCCCCGGACGAGGACTCCCACTGAAGCATGACTTCCTGAGGCGGGTTGGCGGGATCGAGCCAGACGTGGGCAAAAAGGGAATCGCCGGCGTCGACCGAGAGGGGCGCGGAGGTGTCGCCGTAGAAGTAGAGCTGGTGCTCGCCGGTCTGGGAGGACGACTGGAGGTCGAGCGAGCCGGACTGGGGCGTGGGGTTGGACGCGGCCCAGTTCCAGGAATCGCCGCCGTCGGTGCCGAGGCTGGCCCCGGCGGGCGCCGAGTCGTCGAGCCAGACGGTCGTGTTGGCGGTGGGGGGAGTGACGTTGATCGTCACGGTGGCGGGATTGCTGGTGAGGTTGCCGTCGCTGGCGGTGTAGGTGAAGGAGTCGCTACCGACGAATCCGGGGTTCGGCGTGTAGGTGAACGATCCGTCGGCCTGGAGGGCGAGCGTCCCATGGCTCGGGCCGGCGGCCAGGGTGGTGGTCAAGGGGTTGCCGGTCGGGTCGGTATCGTTGGCGATCAGCGTGTTGCCCAGGTTCTGGAGCCGGACCGCGTCGAGCTGGGCGGGAGTCAGGACCGTGTCGTAAACCCGCAAGTCATCGATCCAGGCGGGGGGATTGTCGACGGCCACATTCGGGTCGGCGGCCCTGGCGCCGATCTCGAAGGGCGAGGGGTTGGTGCCCAGGGTGTAAGCGTAGAGCGACTGGCCTCCGAACTGGGATACTGGTGTACTTGTATTGCCAACATAATACGTCAGGAGACCGGTGGCATCAAAGGTCAAGGCGACGAAGATCCACTGGTTCGCGGCGCTGAGCGCGGGGGTCGTTTGCGACTGGGAGTTGGTGTACGTCCCTTCCGACTGCGAGACCTGGAACGAGAGCGCGAAGTTGCTGGCCGAGAGTGGTAACGAATTCGTGTACGGCTGGACGATTCGCAGGTCCCAGCCGGCGTCGCCAGTCGCGGGGGGAGAAAAACCGTTGAAGTTATCGCTGACCAGCACACTCTGATTGACCGGCGCGGCCTGAAGGTTGATCCAGCCGGCCAGGGTGATCTGCGACAGGCTTCCGAGCTTGGGGACATAGCCGGCATTGACCGAATCCGCCCCCGGTGCGGAGAGGTCGAGCGCACCGACCGAGCCGCCCCCCGGAGTATTCGCCGTATGCGTCGCCCCGCCGTTCAGGACGCCCACGGCGCCCGGGGCCGCGCCGCTGTCCCGCGCGGCGGCGATGCCGGTGGACGACTCGTCGAACCCATAGCGCAGCACGGGAACCACGGCGACTGGCGCCGGGCTCGCGACGGTGAGCATCGAGCCAGCGGCCACGCTGTAGAAATCATTCCCCGCCACCGGGGCCGGGAACGGGTCGCTCTCGGTGACGTTGAGGGTCGCGGAGGTGGTGGACGTGGGCGGGTTCTGATATTCGCTGATTAAACTTGAGTAAGACGAATAGTATCCGCTCTCGGCAACCACGACCACTCCGTTCGAGTTGATCGTGACGGCATTGGCCCACGTGTCGGCCCCGGTGTCGATCCGCGAATCGAGTGTTCCGGTCGGAGCGAAGCTGAGCACCATGCCATCTAAGGTATTGGACCGGCCCGTGACAATGATCTCACCATCCGACTGCACGGTCAGACCCTGGTAATAGGGGAAATCGCTCCCGACACTGACGACGCTGCCACCCGAGCCGAAGGAGGTATCGAGTGAGCCATCGGGGTTATAGCGGGCCAGGAGCAGGTTGTGAGCGGTCTCACCATCGACTCCGACGGCGACGATCTCGCCGTCAGGCTGGATCGCGATCGCGCGTGCGGAGTCAAACAGTGTTCCGGAAAACGAGGTCTGGACCACGCCGCCAGTGCCGAACGTCGGATCGAGCTGGCCGGAAGGTGTGAACCTGGCGAGGGCGAACTCGGAATTATAGTTGCCCTCCTTGCTGGTGCCGCCTACGACGATGTCGCCGTTGGTCTGGATCGCCATCGAGAACCCGCGCCGGAAATCACATTGGGGGTCGTCTCGGCATAACCTCCCGAGCCGAAGCTCGTATCGAGCGATCCATTGGAGTTGAGCCGGGTTACCGCGAAGCTCATGTAGCCCAGGTTGGTATGGTCAACGTTGCCGCCAAGCAGGATCTTGCCATCGGCCTCGATCGCCACGGACCAGATCTCGTTGTAAAACCAGGTGGTCGGGACGATGGTGACAATGCCCCCGGTTCCGAAGCTGGTGTCGAGTGAGCCGTCGGGGTTATACCGGACCACCGAGAAGTTGTAATTGCCCGTGCCGGTGGTGTCGACCGTGCCGGCGAGGACAATCTTGCCGTCAGGTTGGACCGCGACGGCATTCACCTGGCCGGTTGCTCGTGTGTTGACAAATCCGATGTGATTAAAGCTGGTGTCGAGTGAGCCGTCAGTGTTATATCGTTGGGCGCCAAAACTATAAACGACCGGTCCGGTCGTTGTATTAGTGGAACTCACCTCGATGACCTTGCCGTCAGCCTGGAGGGCCAGGGCGGTTGGCTCGCCGCCAACAGTCCCTTGACTGTTGAATCCGGGAACTGGTGCGAGCGGACCCGGCAGCGGCGCCGTGGTGTTGATGGTGACGGCCTGGTTGCCGTTGACGATCCCGTCGTCGATCGTGCCGACGTTGAATGTGGCCGAGGTCTGGCCGGCCGGAATCGTGACCGTGGCCGGGACGGTGACCTGGGCGGGATTGGAACTCGTGATCGCGACGTTCAGGGCCGACTGAGTGCTGGCTCCTACCCGGGAGACCGTCGCCGTCGTCGCGGCCGGGCCCGCCGACTCGGCCACGGTTGTACTGGCCAGTTGCAGCAGGAGCGAGGCCGAGGTCGGCAGCGTCCGGCCCTCCAGCGGCTCGACGGACAACGGCCGCCCTCGCCTCCGCCCTCGTGCTTGCCCTTGCCCTTGCGCTCGTCCCTTGCGTACCAGCCCCGAGTCCTGTTTCTCCAATCCCGAACCGTCGCGCGGTCTCATCCCTGGCTCCTCATCCCGGTGGCATGACACGTGTTCGCTTCACCCGGCGCGGGGACCGATCCCGCAGCGCGATCGGAGATGGTCCGATGGCTGAATGGCCCCCACGCCTGGAAATCGGAAAAATGATGATGCGATAGGTAAAGCCCGACCCGCGCACAGGAAGGGAACCTCCGCCCCTCCGCCCCGTGCGCGGCACGCAGGATGGATCGACGGGCTTTCATCCGATCACGGGCCAAGGCTAACGCGATCGCAAAGGCATGTCAACGATCTTGCCATGTGATTTTCAGAGATTTATCCATCCGCTCGCTTTTCCACCCGACTTCTTCATGGCTTGATAGGCCATGGTTGGCAGTACGAAGCGCTTAGTTCTGGCTATATTATTCGCGGCACATCAAATTATTCGTGAAGGCGAGGTGAGTGTGCGGGGGCTCAGGGTGCACACGCCGCGGCGCATCGGGTCGGGGTCAGCCGAGGCGCACGGTCTTGCCGGACGCGACGGCGGCGCGCTCGATGGCGCGGGCGTGCTCGACGCTGACCGCCAGGGGCTTTTCCATCATCACCGGCAGCTTGCGACGGGCGCACGCCTCGACGACGGCCCGGTGATCGAACGTGTTGGTGAACACGACCACGCCCTCGGGCCGGGCGCGATCGAGCATGTCGTCGACCGAGGCGTGGATCTTCTCCGGGTCGATCCGGAACCGCCGGGCGTACCGCGCCGTGACCTCGTGGTCGGGTTCGGCGAACCCCACGAGCTCGACGTCCTTGCGGTCGCCGAACCGGCTCAGGAACCCGCTGGCGTGGCCGTGGACCAGCCCCGCCATCCCCAGACGGACCGGCGTCGGCGGTTCGGCGGCGCCACCAGTGCCCCGGCGGCCATCGTTCCGAGAAACGTCCTGCGCAGCATCGTGACCGATCTCCTCTCCCGGGTGCCCGGAGCTTGGTTGAAGGAGATCAGCGTAATCGATAGGTGTCCGATAACAAGGGGTTCGTCGCGGTTCGGCGCGGCGCCGTCACGGCGACGCGGCGCCGAAGGTGTAGCGGATCGACCAGGCTTTCGACTCGCCCGGCCTGAGTGTGATGCGCGTGAACGGCTCGGGACAGATGGTCCGCGACATGCCCCAGAGGTTCACCTTCTCGAACGGTGTATCCTGCTCGATCACCAGCGCGATCCCGGACGGGGCGTGGGTGAGCGTGATCGGACCGGAACGGCCGGCGAGGCCGGCGAGGGTGGCGTGGAGCGTGCCCGCGTCGAGCGGCGCGGCGAAGGCCAGGGTGCGCGTGTCGCGAAGGCTCAGCAGCTCCTGGAACCGGCCCCTGGGATCGGCCGGGCGCGGTGGCGCGGGAAAGGTGAGGCGGTAGGCCGGGCCGATCGGGTCGTTGTCCACGTTGAAAAAATTGTGATTGTATTGATCGGTATCGATCGGCCGGGTGCCGGCGTTGGCCAGCTCGTGGTGAATGGTGAAGGCGCTCCGGGACGGGTCGAGGGCGATCCGCTTGGAGTAGCGGTAACCGTAGCCGGTCTCGCTCGAGGTCAACTGGGTGAAGATGGCCTCGGTGGGGTGGGTCTCGACGTTCCAGACGCCGGGGTGCTTGAGCGGGTATCGGCCGCTGAACCGGTAGGGCTCGTCCTTGAGCTTCACAAGCTCGCCGACGCCGATCTTCAGGAAGGCGTCGCCGGGCTTCGCCTCGTCATAGCCGAGCGGGCCCTGGTTGCCGAACTCCTCGACCGGGCCGACGATGTCGTCGTGGTTGGCCGGGTCGTGCGTGTCCTTCCATGGGCCGAAGACGACGTGCTTGCGGCCCCCGTCGCGGTCGGACGCGACCTCGATCTGGCCGATCACCCCCGACCAGTCGAACCGGGTGCCGTGATAGAAGCCCGACTTCGCGTCGGGCAGGTAGACCGTCAGCGCGATCGATCCGTTCTGGAGGATGGTCTTCGGATAGTCGTCCCCCCGCGCGGGGCTGAGACCGAGGCCGAGGTTCAGGTTCAAGGTGATGACCAGCAGGCCGACGAGGAACGCGGGCAGCGAGCGCATGGGGTGTCGTCTCCTCGGTATTGAGCAATGCGGGGGGCCGCGGCGATTATACCGGTCGGCCCCGTCAATTGCTCCGGCCTGCTGGCCCGATCGATCTCGATCAGTTGCCGGGCGTGCCCGGAGCCGGGTTCGAGAACGGTGAGGCGTTGGTGCTGGGGGCCGGTGCCGGCGCCGGCATCGGCTCCGGGGGACTGGCGGGCGCGGGTGTCGCGGGGGCGGACGACGGTGCTGGTGCCGGTGCCGGTGATGGCGATGCCGCCGGCGGAGGTGCGGGGACGGCCGAATCGGCCGGCACGGAGAGGACCGGAGCGCTGCCGGGGGGCATTTCCATCGGCATGACCATGCCGGGGCCCGCGCCGACACCCATCGTCGGCATCACCGAGTAGCCCCCCTGGGCCGGCCCGGAATCGTAGCCGCAGTTGCCCCCGACGCAGGGCGTCGGGAAATCGTCGCAGGTGTCGCAATGCGTACAGCCGACCGCCCCGATCGCCAGCGCCGTCGTGACGGTCCACAGGGCGAGGTAGTTCCGTCCCATTCCGATATCCTTTCCAATGGACCTGGCGTCCGCGACTCTCGCGATGCCCGGCAATGGACCGCTCACCCTCCCGCTGGACTGGATCGGAGCGGGAGTCTTGCATTGTCCCGTGCAAGATAAGGGGCGGCGCGGTCTTCTGTTGTTGCTTGATCGGCAACCCGCCCGTCCCGCGCTGAGGCAAAATCAAGACCCGTCCGGGTCGCTCCCGCCCGCGCCGTCTCCCCTTCCCCATTTGCCGGGGAACCGACGACGGTTGATGTTCTGGGTCAACATGCCCGGGAAGCACGCTTGATGGATATCATGGCCCGTGGTTAGGATGGAAATCGTACCGAATAGCTTTATAAAGCATAGAAATGAGCAGCAGAGCATCATCTGAGGGATGAACGGAGGTAGGATGGAGGGTGTGTTGCCCGTGAAGATCCGTGCCGGGGCGCGTCGACCGCTGTTCGACGTTCGCGAGCTGGCGCGGCATCGCGATCTGCTCCTGAGTCTGGCGCTTCGGGACGTGAAGGTCCGGTACAAGCAGACGGTGCTGGGGGTGATCTGGGTGGTGCTTCAGCCGCTCCTGGCGGCCCTGGTCTTCAGTTTCGTGTTCGGGAAGGTGGCCCGGATGCCGAGCGGGCGGGGGTCATACCTTCTGTTCGCGTATACCGGGATGCTGGCCTGGAACCTGTTCAGCAACGTGCTCAGCCGGTCGAGCCAGGCGCTGGTCGCAAATACGCACCTGGTCACGAAGGTTTATTTTCCGCGACTGGTCCTGCCGCTCTCGACGGTGGGGTCGAGCCTGCTGGATTTTGGCGTGGCGCTGGCGATGCTAGCGGTCCTGATGGGCGTTGAGCGGCTCGTGCCGGCGTCGTCGGTGGCGGCGACGGCGACGGCGACGGTCGCGCCGACGATCGGGCCGGGGCTGCTCCTGCTGCCGGTCTGGGTGACGATCCTGGTGCTCCTGGCGGTCGGATCGGGGCTGATCGCGGGGGCGCTGATGGTGTCGTATCGCGATGTCCAGCACGTGATCCCGATGCTGCTGACCCTGGGCCTGTACATCAGTCCGGTGGCGTGGGCGGTGTCGGCGGTCCCGTCGCGATACCGCCTGGTCTTCGAGCTCAACCCGCTGAGCAGCTTCCTCGAGGCGTTCCGTTGGTCGCTCCTGGGCGACGGGACGGTCGCGGCGTGGCCTATCCTTTACACGACGGCGCTGGCGGTGCTGGTCTTCGGGGCCGGGCTCTGGGTGTTCCGGCGGATGGAGCGGAGGTTTGCCGATGTCCTCTGAGAGCGCGAGCGCCGGACTCGTCCCGACGGTCCACGCGGCGTCGGCGTCGGCGTCGGCGTCGGTGTTGGCGTCGAGTCCCGCCGTGGAAACGCCGGCCAGGGTCCGCAAGCGGGCCAGCGACCTGGCCATCGACGTCCGAGGACTCGGCAAGTCGTACACGATCGAACATGGGAGCGTGTCGAGCCGGGGCGCCGGCGGACTGCCGTCGACGACGCTCCGGGAAGCGATCGGGCGCCGTTTCAGCGCCTGTGGCGAGAGCGTTCTCGACATCGGGAGACGTTCTGGGCGCTGCGCGACGTGAGCTTCGAGCTCCGGCGGGGCGAGGTCCTGGGCCTGATCGGCCGCAACGGCGCGGGCAAGAGCACGCTCCTGAAGATCCTGAGCCGGATCACCGACCCGTCGACCGGCGAGATCGACCTGTACGGCCAGGTGGCGGGCCTGCTCGAGGTCGGCACGGGGTTCCATCCCGAGCTGACGGGACGGGAGAACATCTACCTCAACGGCGCCATCCTGGGGATGCGCCGTCGCCAGATCGCGCGCCAGTTCGACGCCATCGTCGACTTCTCGGGGATCGAGCCGTTCCTGGACACGCCGGTGAAGCGGTACAGTAGCGGCATGTACATGCGTCTGGCATTCGCGGTGGCGGCCCACCTGGAGCCCGAGATCCTGATCGTCGACGAGGTCCTCGCGGTCGGCGACGCCGACTTCCAGCGGAAGTGCCTGGGGAAGATCGAGGAGGTTTCGCGCGACGACGGCCGGACCGTGATTCTGGTCAGCCACACGCTCTCGGCGATCGAGGGGCTGTGCGACCGGGCGCTGTATCTGGACAAGGGGCGACTGGTCCGCGAAGGACCGGCACGTGAGATCGTGTCGTACTACCTGTCGAGCGTGTTGCCCCAGGTCTCGGCCGGCACCCCGCTGGCCGATCGGACCGACCGGTCGGGCACCGGCGCGATCCGGTTCACCTCGTTCCACGTCGAGGACGACGCGGGCCAGCCGGTGGCGCACGTCGCCAGCGGACGCGACGTGACCTTCGTGCTGGGGTACGAGGTCACGCGGCCGGGCGACTACGCGAACGTCGACGTGGGGATCTCGATCCATAACAGTCAGAATCTCACCCTGTGCGTCTTCTACGGCTCGTACGCCGGCCAGCTTCTCCGGGTCGATCGGCCTCGTGGGAGCTTCCGGTGCACGATCCCGCGGCTGCCGCTCTTGCCGGGCAAGTATCACGCCGGCGCCGGATGACCCTGCGCGGCGATGAGCTCGACTGGCCTCGTGACGGGGTCGGCGGGTTCGTCGTCGAGACCGGCGACTTCTTCGGTACGGGACATCCCGGCTGCCGCGACGGCCCGACCTGCTTCATGGTCGAGGGGACCTGGAGTGTTCGTTAGCCCGAGAAAGCTTCCGCCCCCCGGACAGGAGTTCAAATCAAAGGCGATGGTGATCAACGCCTACATCCTTGCCGCCGAGCCGGCCTACATCGAGGCGAGCGTCGGCGCGTACTACGATCTGGTGGAGACGATTGTCGTCTCGTACGACCGATCGGGCCGGGGCTGGACCGGGACATCGGTGCCGCTGGAGGAATGCCTGGAGCGGCTCCGGGCGATCGATCGGGACCGGAAGATGCGATTCCTTCCCGGCGACTTCGCCTGCCCGGGGCGGACGCCGATCGAGAACGATACCGCGCAACGGCAGGAGGCGCTGGCCGTCGCGGGGCAGGGGGCCGACTGGGTCCTGACGCTCGACACCGACGAGGTCCTGCCCGACGCCCGTGCCCTGACCCGACGGCTCGAGACCGAGGTGCCGCCTGGGATCGTCGCGGTCGAGTGGCCGATGCGCTCGTTCTACCGACGGCTCGATTCGGGCCGTTTCCTGGAGGTCTGCACGCCTCTGTGGCGCCAGCTTTCGGAGTATCCCGGTCCGGTCGCGGTCCGGCCGGGGGTCACGCTCCACGAGGCGCGACGGGTCCGGCCGCCGTCGCCCGTCTGGCGGTTCGACATCCGACGTGTGGGCGTCGATCCCCTGAAGCGTGAGCGATACCGCGCCGACGGCGTGATCGAACGGTCCGAGGCGATCCTCCATTTCTCGTGGGCCCGGAGCGAGTCGGACCTGTTGACCAAGCTTCAGAGCTGGTCGCACAGCACCGATTTCGACGCGATGCGCTACTTCGAGGAGGTCTGGAAGCCGGCGCCGAAACGTTGGCCCTGGATGCGCCATTTCCATCCGATCTGGCCTCGCCTCTGGCCGGCCCTGCGGCCGTCGGCCGTCCCGTCCCGGGTAGCCGCGTCGGGCGAGGTCAGCGTCAACACCAACCACAACGACCACGCCAAGGACAACGACCGTCCACGATCGATTCCGGTCGCCGCCGATCATCCAGGAGCCTGAATTCACATGGTCAGCACGTCGGTCGAGACGTCCGGCACCCGCATGGGAGCTCCTCGGCGCTTGAACCTCCTGGTCGTCGCGCCGGGTATCCCCCGGCCCAACTGGCATGGGGTCGACATGAGGATCTACAACCTCATGCAGATCATGGCCCGACGTCATCGGGTGGACGTTTGCTCGCTCTACGTCTCGGAAACGCCCGAGGTCGAGCCCCAGAAGGCGAAATGGCTCCGCGACGACGGCGTGCGCGTGCTGCCGGGGCACTGGCATTTCGGGATCGAGCAGGCGCTGGGCCGTCGGGTCTATGACGCCGTTTTCTTCGAGTTCTGGTTCATCGCCGAACAGGGGATCGACCTGGTCCGCCGGCACCAGCCCTGGGCGCGGATCGTGATCGATTCGCTCGACCTGAACTTCCGGCGGAACGAGGCGGCCGTGGCGCTGGGGGTGAGGGACCATGATCCGTCGGCCTTGCTCGCGATCAAGGAGCGCGAGCTGTCGGTCTACCGGAAGGCGGATTTCCTGGTCTGTATCTCGAGCGACGAGCATCGGGTGCTCGAGGCCGAGGGAGGAATCCAGCAGCTTCTGACCATCCCCCTGATCATCCCGGAACGTGCGAGGTCGGTCCGGCCGCGGGCTCCCGAGCTGGTCTTCGTCGGCGTCTTCGATTACCCGCCCAACCGCGACGGGCTGGTCTGGTTCGTTCGCGAGGTCTGGCCGATCGTCCGGCAACGGGTTCCCGAGGCCCGTCTGACGGCGATCGGCAACAAGGTCCGGGAAATCGCGCCTGAGGACCTGGCCGATCTGGAAGCGGCGCCGGGTGTCGAGCTGACGGGATACGTCCCCGACCTGGCGCCTTATCTGGACCGGGCGTCGGCGATGATCGCCCCCTTGCGGTTCGGCGCGGGGATGAAGACCAAGGTGGTCGAGGGAATGATGGCGGGCCTGCCGGTGGTGACGACCTCGTTCGGCATCCAGGGGCTCGCCGTCGTGCCCGGCGAGCACCTGCTCGTGGCGGACGAGTCCGAAGCGATGGCCGATCGCGTCGTCGAGCTTCTGGCCGACCCCGCGCGGGCCGAGCGAATCGGCCGGGACGCCCGCGATTTCGCCGCGTCGCTCTGTTCAGAGCGGGTGATCGCCGAGCACGTCGATGATCTGTTCCATCGGCTGGCGCCGCGCCGGCCGATCGTGCCGCCCGCCGGCTGGATGGTCCACGCGGCCCGGAACCGGGCCCTGCGAGCGCGTGGCCAACTCGGCCGCCTGATTCGCGGCAACGGGCTCCAGATCCCGCGGCGCGAGGTTAACGGCGCCGGCATGAGGGGGGCCGTTCCGGCTCCGCTGGAGACCCCCTGAGATGATCGCGCTGCGCCCCGGTCCGCGCGTCCCCCCGCCGATCCCGCCGCTCGAGAACGGCGTCGGTTCCGGCTCCGGCCGGCCGTTCTGGTCGGTGATGCTGCCGACCTACGAACCCGGCGACCGCTTCGCGCGGACGCTCCGCTCGGTGCTCGACCAGGACCCGGGACCTGACGCGATGCAGATCGCCGTCGTGGACGATCAGTCGCGGACCCGCCGGCACGAGGAGATCGTCCGGGCGCTGGAGCCGTCGCCAGGGCGGGTCGAGATTCATCAACAGGCCCGAAACCAGGGCCTGGCGGGCAACTGGAACACCTGCATCCTGCGGAGCCGGGGCCGCTGGGTGCACATTCTCCACCAGGACGACCTGGTGCGTCCGGGGTTCTACCAGCGGCTTGCGGCGGCGGACCAGCGGCCCGACGTCGGCGCGGCGTTCTGCCGCCAGGACCTGATCGACGGCGACGACCGTGTCTTCTACCAGATGCCCCTGGAGCGGCCGACCGCGGGCGTGCTCGAGCGCTGGATCGACACGATCTCGCGGGACCAGCACACGCATTGCCCCTCGATCGTGGTCCGACGCGCCGTCTACGAACGGCTGGGCGGATTCCGCCCCGAGCTGGTCTTCGCCCTGGACTGGGAGATGTGGGTGCGGATCGCGGCGTCGTACGCCGTCTGGTACGAGCCCGAGTTCCTGGCCCAGTACCGGCTCTGCCACGGCACCGAGACGACCCGCCTGAAACGCCGCGGGCGCGACATACCGGATGTTCACCGGGCGATCGCGATCGCCCGGCGACACGTCCCCAGGGCCCAGCGCGCGCGGTGGGCCGCGACCTGCTGGCCGGGCTCCGCGACATGGACATCCGCCACGCCACCGAGGCCCTCATGGCCCGCGACGTGCCCGCCGCTCTCGTCGACCTTCGCCGCGCGGTGGCGTGGACGCCCCGCTTCTGGCTCGACCCGCTAGTCCGAAGCTATGGCCGATGGGCACTGAAAATCTGGATCGAAGACCACCTGAAATGGCGACGGAACCATAAGGAGGTTGGAACCACGAAAATGGAAGAGAAGTGAACCGCCAGGAAATCAAAATTTATATGAACTAAAAATATCATGAAGATAAAAATTGACTTTGTACTAAGTTTGTTTTCGCTCGGCACACACCAGAGGCATATCTCCGAATACACGTCAAGTGGGCGGCATGCCCGGATAGGTTTTTGGATACCCGATTGCCTTTGGTGTAGAGTGGCACTTGATGCCGGGATCGGGGATAAGCTGGGCTGACGTGCGGAGGGAAGGGTGCTGGAGTGGCATCAAGAGGTGGGATTCTGAGTGTGGCGAAGAAGAGAGGGAAGGCAGCAGCGGTCAGTTGCATGCGCCCTACAAGGATGAGCGTGTCGCCTCGCCGTCGTTGTGTTAAAGGGAAAGCCAGAGAATCGAGCTTGGCTCAATTCCGTCTCGAAAGAACCCTTGGTCCCGGTTTCCTCCATCGCGCGGGACGCACTTGCCAGGTGGGCCACGGGGCGAGGGTTTCCGGACTCTCCCGAGTTTTGAACCTCGTGCACCAACCGGAGCCACCCATGCAAGCGGACCAGTTGCGAGGCGCGATGCACAAGACCCCGTTCCGACCGTTCGTGATCAGGACGGCCAGCGGCGAGCGTTACCCGGTCCCACACCCCGACATGATCTCGATATCGCCCAGCGGCCGGACGGTCGGTGTCTGGAGTGAGACCTTGGAAGATATCGCGATCATCGACATGGAAGCGATCACGAAGTTCGTCGCCTCATCATCCCAGCGTTCCACCAAGCGAAGCAAGTAACTTCCCTTGCCCCGGCTGGCACCAAACACAGGGAGTTATTGGTGTCGAGGGAATTATCAGCCTCCCCACTCCTCTGATTGAGTTCGACCGCGTGGCTCAAACCGCCTTGCTGGGGCGAAAGCGTTTCGAGAGGACACGGTCGAGCTGGTCGGGGACTTCGAGGCCGAGCTGGTAGAGGTCGTGGTTCAGCTCGGCGGCGCTGGGATGGTTGGTCTGCCGGCCGGTGGGGGCGTGCCAGAGGACGAAGCGCTCGACGCCCTTGAAGTCGAGGTGGACGATGACCAGGCTGTTGTCCTGGTACGACCAGGCGGCGATGATCGGCCGCGATGCCGAGCCGCTGCCGCGGAACGGCGGGGTAAGGAGCTCGACTTGCTTGTTGGGCATCCCCTGGATCGCGACCTGGCCCGCCGATCGGCCCCGGACCGAGGGAATCACGGTCAGCCGGTAGGGGCCGACCGGGACGTGCCGGTGGCTGGACCGCGCTCCGGCGGGAGTGCGCAAGGCCGCCACGGCCTCTTGCCAGAGGTCGCGCAGATCGCCCTGGAGGAACCGGGTCGGGTCGGGGTGCGTCAAGGGCACCAGGCCCTGCGCCTGGCGGCCGATGGCTCGAAGGCCGCATCGGCCGCCAGGTCGTGCAGGTTGATCCCTCCCTTGACCCGAAGGGTCGAGTCGGGATTGTTCAGGGACGATGATCCCGCGCTGGCGGGATCGAGCGTGTCGTCGATCTCGACCTCGAGCTCGCCGCTGTCGACCAGGGCGTCGAGCGAGATGTCGAGCTTGGCCACGTCCGGCGCGGGCACGGCCTTGCGGAACGAGGTGTCGAACCGGAGCCCGGGGTTGGGCAGGTGGAGCACTTTCTCGAAGAGGACGTCCTGGAGCATCTCGGCGCGGGGCCGGTTGCGGCGTTGCCAGCGTGCCCGGGCGATCAGGGGATAAACGACCTCGGGCCAGAGTTCGGCGCTGGCGGGATGGCTGGCCGCCGAGCTCGTGGCGTAGCGCAGGACGGCCTCGCGGAAACTCGGGTTGCCGCGCCAGACCTCGCCCAGGCGGTTCCAGCGGGCGACGAGCTGGTCGTCCATCTCGGTCCGGTCGGGGGCGATCTGCCGGAGGTCGTCGAGCGCCTGGGGGATCAGGCCGGGGTTGAGCGCCTCCTGGCTGTCGGTCATGTGCCGCCGGGCGTAGGGGCTGGTCTCCTGGATGCGCTTGCGCAGGACGCGGAGCCGCTTGCGCTTGACGGCGCCGTCGCGGCAGGTCAGGTACTTCATGACGACCATGGGGCTCAGGAGCGCCCGGACGTCGTGGCGGCTTTCCAGGAGCTCGGCGGCGGCGGCGATGGCGGCCTCGATCGACGGGTCGTCGGCCCGGGCGCCGGGTACCTCGGCGACGACCAGGACGTAGGTCAGGCCGAGCAGGAGCCGGGCCCGGTCGGCGTTGCGCGGGTCGAGCTTGCGCCGCAGGAGCGGGCCTGCGCCGCGCGAGCCGCCCAGCAGGTACGCCAGGTAATGACCGCAGAGATAACGCTCGTCGGGCGAGAGCATCAAAGGCTCGGCCAGCACGGTCTCCAGCATCTGGCGGACCAGGGGCGGAGTCGCCCGGAGCACACCGTCCGACAGGGTCGTGGCGGTGGCCATCGTGTGTGAGGCGTGTGTGTTCGCGATCACGTTCGACGCCGGGGCCGCGACGGTGGTCGGGGAGGCGCCCAACGTGGACGGTGGGGCCGCGATGGTCGGCGCGTGGGTCGGAAAATGATCGGGGGCGTCGATGATGATCGGCACGGTCGGCCCCAGGGTCGCGGTCGAGGCCGGCGCGTTGCCGAGGCTCGCGCCTGCGCCGACGCTCGCGATCGTTGCCGGGCCGGCGATTCCCTGAAGCCGCCCCAGCTCGTCGCGAATGGCCGCGGCGACGATCTGGCCCGAGGCGAACCGATCGGCGGGCTCCTTGGCCAGGAGGCGGAGGATCAGCGACTCGAGCGTCGTCGGCAGCGCCGGGTTGCGGAGCCGCGGGGGCTCGGGGGCGTCCTTGACGTGCTGGGCCATGATCGACAGGGCCGGACCCATGAACGGCGGCTCCCCCGCCACGCTCTCATAGAGCATCACCCCGAGCGAGTACAGGTCGCTCCGGTGGTCGAGCCGCTTGCCGCGCGTCTGCTCGGGGCTCATGTAGTGCGGCGTGCCCCGGACCGTCCCCGACTCGTCCTTGTGTTCGGCGATCTGCGAGAGCCCGAAATCCGATAGCTTGGCGACGTCGGCAAGGGTCAGCAGCACGTTGGCCGGTTTGATGTCACGGTGGATCACCCCTTGATGATGCGCATAATCCAGCGCCTCGGCCACCTGGGCACAAATCCGCAGCCGATCGGCCAGCGGCAGTTGCTTGCAACGCTTCAGATAGCTCGAACCCGCCACCTCCTCCATGATCAGGTAATAGATCCCGCCGGACTCGCCGAAGTCGTAAAGCCGGACGATGTTGTCGTGGAGCAGGCGGGCCAGGATCTGGGCTTCCATGCGGATCTTGCGGCCGACCTCGTCCCCCGTCTGTTCCCTGAGCACCTTGATCGCCACGGTCCGGCCCAGGATCTGATCGGTGGCTCGATAGACTGCCCCCATGCCGCCGCGGCCAAGCTCGAGCTCCAGCGTGAACCGATCGTTCAGGGTCGTGCCGATCAACGTTGCGTCTCTCCTCGGGTCGGATGGGGTTGGAACAGATTCTGAGGGACGTGCGTATACCCGCGGCACGATCGCGCGCCGGAGCGATCGTGCCTATCGTAAAGCCTTGCAAGCTATTCCACAACGCCGTGTTTGAAATCTCAAGGGCGGGTTATCCCCCCGGCATGGAAGCCGCTGCCGATGATCTTTACGCCGGCGGGTGAGGAATGGCCAGATCCGTCGAGGCCGCAAAGGGAACGTTCTGAATATTACGAATGTCGATCGGAATGTCCCTTTTTTTCGCATCTGGAAAATTTGGCGACTCCCGGGCTGCCCTTATCATTGGCCGCGCGTCAATAACTTTGTTACAACAAAAATCTGTGACGCCGGGGACCGCGCGGAATGAGGTGGATAATTTACATCTAAATTATTACATGATTAGCTTGCCATGGAGCCGGGTGGGCCGATCCCGGAGGTGGCCGTGTTGGCAGGTCATGCGAGGACTTTTCGGCTCTTCTCGCGTGCGGACCAAGCCGCGACGGAGAGGACCGAAGCGACTTCGCGGTTGATGACACCCGTCGCGGACCCGGCGATGGGCAGAGATCCTCGGAGTTCAACATCCCTGGGGAACTGGTCTCATGCGGAGGTTCAGAGTCGGTGCCGGACTGGGGTGGGGCCTGATACTCCTCGTATGCGGAGCCGCTCCGCCGGGAGGGGATCAGCCGCGCGACGCGACGACCCTGCCGGGTACGATTCCGTTGACGTGGACCGAGGACATCGCGTCGCGGCTGGTGGCCGGAGTTGATCGGTTCTTGCTCCGTGAGATCGATCGCTCCACCGAACGTCGGGCCAGGTTCTGGAAACGAGACACATCGACGTCGGAGCATTACCACGACTCGATCGAGCCGAACCGCAAGCGATTGGCTCATATCCTGGGGGTGCGCGACCCGCGGGTGGCCTTCGATGCGCCTGAATTCGTCGCGACGACAACCCAGCCAGCGTTGATTGGTCGCGGCGCGGGGTTCGAGGCGTTCGCGGTCCGCTGGCCCTCATTCGGGGACGTCCATGCGGAAGGACTGCTGCTGATTCCAGTGGGTCGGGCGAAGGTGGCCGACGTGGTCGCGGTCCCCGACGCCGATCAGACGCCCGAGCAGATTGTCGGGCTGGCGGAGGGGGTGTCGCCCGGACTCGCAGTTCGCGCGTCGGCTGGCGGAGAGCGGATGCCGTGTGCTCGTGCCGACGCTGATCAACCGCAAGGTTCGCCTCGTGGATCGGAGCAAGCTCACGAACCGCGAGTTCCTCTATCGATCGGCATTCGAGCTCGGCCGGCATCTGATCGGTTACGAGGTGCAGAAAGTGCTGGCGGCCGTCGATTGGTTCGCCAGGGACTCCGGGGCTGAAGCCTCGATCGGCGTGATCGGCTGGGGTGAGGGAGGACTCCTGACGCTCTGCGCCGCGGCTCTCGATCGCCGGATCGACACGGCGTGCGTGAGCGGATACTTCGACGACCGCCGCGACGTCTGGCAAGAGCCCATCGAGCGCAACGTCTTCGGTCTCCTGGAACAATTCGGCGACGCTGAACTGGCGTCGATGATTGTCCCCCGTCGCCTGGTGGTCGAGGCGGCGAAGGGTCCGGAGACGGTTGTGCCGTCGGGCACCGCCGGTGCTCCGGGGCGGCTCGTCACTCCCAGGGCCGATGTCGTCCGTGCCGAGGTGGCCCGCGCTCGCGAGCTGGTCGAAGGGCTCGAGCCAGCCCCGAAGATCGAACTGATCATGAGCGGAGATGGCACCGGCCCCTTCGGCTCGCCGCAAGCCCTCGAGAGGTTCCTCGGGGAGTTGTCGCCGGGGGCGAGGCTGGCTTCATCGGGAACGCCGCCCGAACATCTTCGGTCGTCGTTTGATCCCACGGCCCGGCAGCTCCGCCAGTTCCACGAGATCGATCGCCACGGTCAGTGGCTTCTGGGCGAGAGCCCCTACGTGCGCCAGGCGTTCATGGCGAAGCTGGACACGAGCTCACCCGCGAAGTACAGGGAAAGCGTGTCGTGGTATCGCGACAACTTCCGAGACGAGGTGATTGGCCGGTTCGAGGAAAAGCCGCTGCCCCCCAACGTCCGTTCGCGGCTCGTTTACGACGAACCGGAACTCCGCGGCTACGAGGTCGTCATGGACGTTTTCCCTGACGTGATCGCCTATGGCATCCTCTTGCTGCCCAGGGACCTGAGGGAGGGTGAGAGGCGGCCGGTGGTGGTTTGCCAGCACGGTCTGGAGGGACGTCCCCAGCAGGTTGCCAACCCGAACGATCACAGCCCGACGTACAACCAGTTCGCCGTCCAGCTTACCCGGCGGGGTTTCATCACGTTTTCGCCTCAAAATCTCTATATTTTCAAGGATCGGTTCCGCACTCTGCAACGCAAGGCCAACCCCTTGAAGAAGACGCTCTTCTCGGTGATCGTGCCCCAGCACCAGCAGATCACCGACTGGCTCCAAACGCTTGCCCAATGTCGACCCGGAGCGGATCGCGTTCTACGGGCTGAGTTATGGGGGCAAGTCCGCGATGCGCATCCCCCCCCTGGTGGACGACTATTGCCTGTCGATCTGCTCGGCCGACTTCAACGAGTGGGTCTGGAAGAACGCCTCCACGAGGAGCCCCTACAGTTATGTCTCGAAGAACGAATACGAGATCTTCGAGTTCGACCTCGGAAGCACGTTCAACTATGCGGAGATGGCGGCCTTGATCGCGCCCCGGCCGTTCATGGTCGAGCGCGGTCATTTCGACGGCGTCGCGCCGGACGAGACCGTTGCCTACGAGTTCGCCAAGGTCCGTATGCTTTACGAGGCCAGGCTCAAGCTCCATGACCGTTGCGAGATCGAATGGTTCACCGGCCCGCACTCCATCCATGGTGTCGGGACGTTCGACTTCCTGCACAAACACCTGGGTTGGCCGAAACGCTGATCGCCACCGGGGGTTGAGCACCGAAACGAGGGTATTCTGGCTATCGACATTTCTAATATATAGAATATCTCTTTCCGGTTCCTGGTAAAGAAACCCGCGGGGCAGGAGTGCCTATTCATGTTGATTTCTTTGCGTATCAAAAGCATCCTGCCCTGCGCCCGTTGACTCACTCACTCAGTCGGTTCGGAGCCGTCGTTCTCGTCCTCCTCGATGGTCCGCATGTCGGCCTTGTGACCGTGGTCGTGAGGGTGCCGGCCGAACAGGGCGGGGAGGAACTCATCGCTGTAGTGCGATCCTTCGGAGAGCTCCTCGACCTCGCCACTCTCGTTGATCGGGCCGGGGAAGAGGCTGTAGAGGACCGGCATCAGGTAGCGGGTCAGGAACAGGGTGATCGAGCATGGCGCCGACGACCACGATGGCCAGCGGCTTCTGGGCTTGCGAGCCGATCGAGGTGGCCAGGGCGGCGGGCAAGAGCCCCAGCGCGGCGGTGAGCGAGGTCATGACGACCGGGCGGACCCGCAGCTCGGCGCCGCGCATCACGGCCTCGAGCACGGGATAACCGTGCCGGCGCATCTGGTTGAAGTAGGAGATCAGGAGCACGCCGTCCTGGACGGCGACGCCGAAGACCGAGACGAAGCCGACCGCCGCCGAGATGCTGAACGGCGTGCCGGTCAGCCACAAGGCCCAGACGCCCCCCATCGTGGCCGCGACGCACGTTGACCATGACCAGAAGCGCGTCCTTGGTCGAGTTGAACGCGGTGTAGAGCAACACCATGATCAGCGACGATCGACAGCGGGATGATCCACATCAGCCGGGCGTTGGCCTCCTGCATCTGGGCGAACTCGCCCGACCATTCGACCCGGTAGCCCTCGGGCAAGTGGGCCTCGCCCTTGGGGTCCTCGACCTTGCGTCTTGGCCTCGTCGATCGCCGAGGCGAGGTCGCGGCCCCGGACGCTGAACTTGATCGGGATGAACCGGCGGTTGTTCTCGCGGTAGATGTACGACGCTCCCGGTTTGTGCGGGTGGATCGTCGCGAGCTGGTCGAGCGGAATCCGCGGGCCGGGCTGTGCCGTCGGCGGCGGCCGGGGCGTCGATCGGAATCCGGCTGATGACGCTGGGGTCGTCGCGAAGCTGCAAGGGCGAGCCGGAGCACGATGTCGTAGAGCTTCTCTCCCTCGACCATCTGCGAGAAGGCATGGCCGCCGATGGCGACCTGGACCACGGCCTCGACGTCGGCGACGTTGACGCCGTAGCGCGCGCACTGGTCGCGGTCGATCTCGATCTCGAGGTTGGGCTGGCCGACGATGTGGAACAGCCCGACGTTCTCGATCCCCGGGCACCTTGGCCAGAATGCCCGCCACCCGCTGGCCGACTTCCTCCAGGGTCTTCAGGTCGTTGCCGAAGAGCTTGACCGAGTTGGCCCCCTTGACGCCCGAGAGGGCTTCCTCGACGTTGTCGCGGATCAACTGCGAGAAGTTGAAGTTGACGCCGGGGAAGGCCTCGAACTTGTCCATCATCTCGTCCTGGATTTCCTCGCGGGTGAGCGTCGCGGGTCCACCACAGGGGATAGCCCCAGAGGGTCGCGGGCTTGCGACGCCACTGCTCCATGGGCCGCAGCGGGACGTTGAACTCGACGTTGAAGAAGCTGGTGACGTCGGTGCCGTCGTCGGGCCGGCCGATGTGCGACATGACGCCCCGGACCTCGGGAGTCGAGGCGATCACCTCGCGGAGCCTGGGGGCGAACCGCGCGGCCCCTTCGAGCGAGACGGTCCGTGGCAAGAACGCCCTGATCCAGAGGTTCCCTTCCTCGAGCTGGGGCATGAACTCGCCGCCGAGCTGGGGGACCATCACCGCGGTCATGACCAGCAGGCCGACCATGATCGACCAGTGTGAGAAGCGGTGCCGCAGGACCTGGCGAGAGTGCCTTCAGGTAGCGCCGCTTCATCAGGCGGTCGACGATCGTGTCGGTGCTCTTCCTTCTTGTTATGAAAGAGGAACGAACAGAGGACCGGTGCCAGGGTCAAGGCCAGGCACAGGGCGCCGAAGATGGCGAAGGCATAGGTGTTGGCCATCGGTCCGAAGAGCGCCCCTCGGGACCGGTCATCGAGAAGAGCGGGATGAACGCGCAGATGATGATCGTGGTCGAGAAGAACAGCGCCTTCTCGATCTCGTGCGAAGCCTCGGTGATCCGATCGATCAAGCGGCCGCGACCGGTCGGCGCCCGGGCGCGGTGATGTGTCGGTAGATGTTCTCGACGATGATCACCGAGCTATCGACGATGATCCCGAAGTCGACCGCGCCGATCGAGAGCAGGTTGGCCGACTTGCCCTGCATGTAGAGCACCGTGACCGAGAAGAGCAGGGCCAGCGGGATCATCAGGGCCACGATCCCGGCGCTGGCCAGGTCGCCCAGAAAGATGAACAGGATGCCGATCGACCAGCGCCATTCCCACGATCAGGTTGTGGAGCACGTTGTGGGTGGTGACGTGGATCAGGTCGGTCCGCTGGTTGAAGACCTGCAGGTGCATGCCATGCGGAAGAATGCCGCTCGCGCTCGATCTGCGCCATCTTGGCGGCGACCGCCTCGGAGACGGGGAGCGACTTCTCGTACTTGCGCATCAGGACGATCCCCTCGACGACGTCGTCCTCGTCACCCCGGCCGACGATCCCGAGCCGGGGCCGGTGGCCGACGACCACCTGCGCCACGTTGCGGAGGTAGATCGGGTTGCTCGTTGACGGTCGCGATGATGATCTTGCGGAGGTCGTCGAGCTTGTCGGCCTCGATGGCGAACGACTGGTCGACATTCGCCGGGTCGAGCGGGTCGATCGCCTTGCCCAGAAGCCCCACCGCGCGGACGTTGTGCGACTGGCTCCCCAGCGTCAGGATGTCGCCGCCGATGTTGGCGTTGGACCGCGCGATCGCGTCCTCGACCTGCTGGAGCGTGATGTTGTACTGCCGCAAGAGCCGGGTATCGATCAGGACCTGGTACTGCTTGACCGTGCCGCCGTAGCCGGTCACGTCGATGACCCCGGGGACCGTCTTCAAGGTCCGGTTGAGCGACCCAGTCCTGCACCGCCTTGAGCTGGTTGAGGGTGTAGCCCGGCCCTTCGAGCACGTAGCGGACGATCTCGCCGGTCGGGCTCCAGGGCGAGAGCCCGGGCTGGACCCCCGGCGGCAGGTTGGCCGTCATGCCGATCCGGTTGATCACTTCCTGCCGCGCCGCCCAGTAGTCGGTGCCGTAGGCGAACTGGCACTTGATGTCGTTGAGGCCCGCGACCGAGGTGCTGCGCAGGTCCTCCAGGCCCGGCATCCCGTTCAGGGCGGTTTCGAGCGGGATGCCGATCAGCCGTTCCATCTCCTCGGGGCTCGCTCCGGGATTCTGGGTGATCACCTCGACCAGGGGCGGCGTCGGGTCGGGATACGCTTCCACGTTCAGGTTCTTGGCCGAGTAGATCCCCGCCCCGATCAGGACCAGGGTCCCCAGGATCACGATCAGCCGATTGTGCAAACTCCACGTGATGATGGCGCGAACCATTCAGACACTTCCTTCCTCCAGGCCAGGAGCGGTTGATTTGATAGGTGTTGAGCGTGTCTCGGCGAGACGTAAGGTTAGGAGACGTCGACGTCGGGTTGTCGCCAGGCAGGTCGGCGACCGTCGTCAAACGACACCGGATCGCACCCGCGCGGGGCTCGACCCGAGCCGAGGAGGAAGGAATGGCTCAACACATCAAGCGCTGGCAGAGCACAAGGTGAAGGCAGGAGGATCGCAAGTCCGTGTCCGCGTCGCGCTGCGAGGCGCGGCTGAGGGTCCCGCCCGGTTGGACGACGGGCCAGACGTTCCAGCGCGCGCAGGGAACCTCAAGTGCCCGGGGACGTTCCTCGTCCGAATCGTCCTCGGCCTGGACATCGGCGAACTCCGCGCCGGCCGTGACCCGCGTCACTGGCTTCCGCCCCGACAGCCCCCGGACCTCGAGAATCCGGGGATGCAGCTCACCGGGCGCGGGATCGCCCCCGAGCCGATTGGCTCGCAAGGCCGGCGTCATCAGGGGGGCTGTCAGGCTGAAGACGCCGAAGAGCGTCGACAGCGTCACGAGCAACAGCTTCCGCACGCGCGTGGTCACGATCCGCTCCGCCACGTTGCCGCACCCTGGTTCCGGAAAGTGGGCCGCCACACGCAGGTTACCACTCAGTGATACATCCAATCAATCTTGAAGCCGACACAATACCCCTGGCACCGGCTGGAGAGGAGGCATCGGCCGGGCCGGACTGGGAATCTTCGGGGCTTCGGGTTGTCTCGAATTTGGAGTGTTTTACAACCCTACCAGATCCGCGGATCGGCCAACGGATTTGCGCTTGGGTTGAAGCGATTGAATCATCGACGGTCCGCCGTTTATGGTTCGTAGCTCCGGCGGAAATGGTTCTCGGCACCCGCACATCCTCCCAACGATTCTGGGCGTCTTCCGCATGTTACGGCAACCCGGACCCGCTTGCAAACGGCTCCGGCGCCAACCTGCGTGTTCTGGGGGTTCTTTGCCACAATCCGTCCCCCATGTCTCGGGAGAACCGCGTCATTCGTATTCCGTGGAATGCCCGGCTCTGGTAAGAATCGCCGCATCGCGGGACCGGATCTCCGGTGGAAGCGAGCACGGGAACCCAGGATGGGTTCCGCCCCATCTCATCGAACCGAACTGAACCGAATCAGCAACGGGAAGGATTCCCTGCGTTGAAGCGAGAAGCCGGGAGCATCGCGAGCTCGCCGGGCGCCGGTCCCGTCCACGATCGGGGCGCTCTGCCGGAGCCTGAGCCTGGTACTGGTCCTGGCTTCCGGTTGCGCCTCGATGAGGCGCGAAGCGCCGCTGGCCGACTTGCGTCCCTGCATGGACGGTTACGCGGTCACCCAGGACGGCTGGCAACTGGGCGTCCGGCATATCGCGCCGGCCGCTCCTGACCCGGGGAAGCTGCCGGTGGTCCTCTGCCACGGCCTGGGGCTTAACGGCACGTTCTGGACGATCACCGACACCCACCTGCCGGCCCAACTGGCCGCGCGCGGGTATGACGTGTACATCGTCGACCTCCGCGGATCGGGCGAGAGCAGCCCGGCGGGCAAGGTCGGTGCGATCAACGCCCACCTCCGCCAGACGCCGCTCCTGGAACTGGGCGAAGGGCGCTGGAACGTGGACGAGATGGCGTTCTACGACGTTCCGGCGATCCTCGACTACATCCAGCGACATACCGGGTGCTCCCGGGTCAACTGGGTCGGGCACAGCCTGGGGGGCATGCTGATGTTCCCGTTCCTGGAACTCTCGGGCCAGGGCGACCGGATCGCCGCCTTCGTCGGCATGGGGAGCACGATCACCCTGGCCGACGCGCCCCAGAAGGACATGCTCCGCGCCAATCGCGGCCTCCGCGTGCTGGGCTCGTTCGTGAGCACCGGCCGGCTCGGCCGGCCGCTCATGCACTTCCGGTTCCCGGGTCTCGACCGGATTGACCAGTTCTACTACACGTCGGAAAACGTCGACCGCCGGACCACCTCGCGGTTCTACGGCTACACCCTCGAGGACCCGGGCCGCTCGGCCCTCCGCCAGCTTGACCCGTATCTCGCCCGCGGCCACTTCGTCTCGGCCGACGGCGAGGTTGACTACGCGGCGCTCCTGCCGCGGGTCACGACGCCGACCCTGATGATCGCCGGCGAGAGCGACTGCATGTCCGACCTCCCCTCGACCGAGCTGACCCTGGCCGGTCTCTCCAGCCCGGACAAGACCCTGATGCGGTTCGGCAAGCGCGACGGCCAGATCGCCGACTACGGCCACTGCGACCTGATCTGGAGCCGCTACGCCCCCCGCGAGGTTTTCCCCCCCTTGATCGACTGGCTCGACCGTCGCCAACCCGTGGCGCTCGCCCCGACCCAAGCGTCGCCCTTGCCCTCGCCCCAGACCGCTCCGAGGTGAGTGAATCGAATCGAATCGAATCGAGAACGAACCCTCCTGCACGCGCTCTATCGACACGAATGGACTCGGCCTGTCGATCCAGGTGTGCCAGGTTGCCGTCGAAGGACCAGATCGGCTCGTTGACGATTCCCTCTGGTTCAGCATCCAGGGCCTAGGCCACCGCTCCGGGTTGGCCCTCGGTTGCCGCCCTCACGGCCTGAGTCATCAGGGGATCTCGCGAAGACGCGGGAAGAACCTCGGCGGGAACATGGCCCCGATGCTGAGGCTCGATGCTTGGATTCTTCCCCGAATTTGTTGCCTTTTGCTCGAATCCCGGCATTCGTTCCAAAATGTTAAATAGCAATCATGTGTTTTTTTAATATTGAATCTGACGCCATGTCCCTGCTCTTGTGAGCAATTTGGGCCAAAGGTAGGACACCATGTGCCAGCCTAAACAGCGGTGGAAACGTGGAGAAGTCGCTCGATGCTCTCTCGCGGCGCTCAGATCCGCAGAGCTTTCTGAGGCTATCGGTAAAACTTGCTTGGAGTAAAATTATAAATGATCAATATTATAAAAATTTTAAGATGTAATCATTTATTTGGTAAATTGGGCTTGCAAGCGAGGCATGGCAAAAGCGGCGACAGAAACGGAGGACAGGATGAGACGTGGGTCGGCCACGCTGGCGAGACTGCGCCCAGAGATCGGCCGAACCGGTAGGTGGGCGAGCTGACCGCGCGATCATCCGATGGAGAGTCTTGCTCGAAAGCCCTGTCCCATGCATGACCGTGGCAACCTCGGCCGGCGAACCATGGCGAGGTGACGGACCGGCTTGCCTTGGATGTTCCTCGTATTCGTGGTTGATGAATTGAATCCAGCCTGGAGGTCACGCGGGAGCTGGCGAACTGCTTGGCTGTCTCCTCGCCGTAATCCTGCTTCAGCAGGTCAAAATGAAACAGGCCGGAATCGACAATCAGCCTGCCGTCGGACGAATTGGTGCCACCTTCTGCGCCGTGGGGATAGAAAGCGGCATGCCGGATTTCATGATCGAGATCGGGCATACCGATCCGGTCGTGCGGTATTCCCAGGCCGATCATCCGCTCTTACGCAGCAGCGCATCGATGCGAATCTGCGACCAGGTCTCGAACTCCTCATAGAGCGCGAGCACCTCGCTCAGAGGGAGGAACCGGGCCTCGGCGAGTCCCTCCTCGCGGGGGGTGACGGCGGGCTCGGCGAGGTCGTAGAGGTGGACGACGCCGAGGTGGACCGCGCCGACTGGATTGGAATCGTCGTTGATCAGGCCGACGCGGCGGATCTGGCCGTCGGCCTGGATATCGACTTCTTCATCCAGCTCGCGGCGCAGGGCCATCTCGTAGGCGTCGAGACTGGCCTGGCCGTCGGCGTCGGCCTCGGCGACGTGGCCGCCGACGCCGAGCGAGCGCTTGCGGTGCAAACGGCTCTCGCCCTGCGACTTGCCCCGCGTGTAGCAGAAGACCAGGTCGCCCGACCGGAAAATCACGTACGGGATGAGCTGCTTGAAGCCGGGATCGTCCTCGACCTCTGAGCGGGGCAAAAATTGCGCCCGCGTGGGATCGACCAGGCCGACGAGGTATCGGTCCGCCTCGTCGCAAAACCCCTGGAACCGGCCCAGCCGATCAAAATCAGCACCGGGGACAACCAGGACACGCTCGGAGTGGGTTTGAATCTGGGTCACGGATCGACCTGATCTGGTTGGAAAGATGGCCTGGGAAGAGGGTCCGCCCGGGAACAGTCCACACGGCGAATCCATCCTTTCATTATGCCAATTATCGGCCGATTCACCCTCCTGCTTCGGTCGGACCCCCATTGATTCGCGCAAGCGGCTCGGCCATCCTGGAAACGATACCAGACCATCCTTTTCGCCGGATTGCGTACCGGGTCCCGCGAACGAGACCAATCCAGGCTCAACCTTCCGTTCGCGCCAGGCGCGAACCCACCCCGAGAGGAGTCGGCTCCATGAGTCAACGGACGAACGCGAACGCGAATTCGAGTCGGAACCGTCGCGACTTTCTGCGATCGACCACCGCGGCGGGGGTCGGGCTGTGGGTGGTCGGTAGCGGGTCGGGGGTGATGGGCAAGTCGGCCAACGACAAGGTCAACGTGGCGATCATCGGGGTCGGCGGCCGGGGCGGGGCCCACGTCGACGGGATTCCCAAGGCGGGGGGCAACATCGTCGCCCTGTGCGACGTGGACGACCGCAACCTCGGCAAGGCGGCCGAGAAACATCCCGATGCGCTCAAGTATAACGACTTCCGCAAGCTCCTCGACGAGCATCACAAGGAGATCGACGCGGTGGTCGTCGCCACGCCCGACCACACCCACGCCGTCGCGGCGGCGTCGGCAATGAAGCTGGGCAAGCATGTTTACTGCGAGAAGCCGCTCACGCACTCGATCCACGAGGCCCGGACCCTGACCGAACTGGCGGCCCGCCAGAAGGTCGCCACCCAGATGGGCAACCAGGGCCACTCGGGCGACAACACCCGTCGGATCGTCGAGATCGTCCGCTCGGGCGCGATCGGGCCGATCCGCGAGGTCCACGCCTGGACCAACCGGCCGATCTGGCCCCAGGGGCTCGACCGCCCCGCCGGCAGCGACCCGGTTCCCGACTACCTGCACTGGGACCTCTGGCTTGGCCCAGCCCCCGAGCGGCCGTTCGTGGCGCATGCCGAGCGCGAGGCCGAAAAAAATAGCGCGGATACCCCCAAAAAGAAAGCCGGCCGTGGCAGTAATGTCTATCACCCGTTCTCCTGGCGCGGCTGGTGGGACTTTGGCACCGGCGCCCTGGGCGACATGGCCTGTCACATCCTCGACGCCTCGTTCTGGTGCTCGACCTGAAGTACCCCACCGCGGTCGAGTGCCTGGGGGGTGAGCCGAGGAAGCCCGAGAGCGCTCCAAGCTGGGAGATCCTCCGCTACGAGTTCCCCGCCCGTCGCGACATGCCCGCCCTCAACCTCACCTGGTACGACGGCGGCAAGAAGCCTCCCGAGGGACTCTTCGACGGTGAAAAGGTTGAGCGGGGCGGAGCGCTCCTGATCGGCGAGAAGGGGAAGATCTACGTCCCCGACGACTACGGCGGGAAGCACGTCCTGTTGCCTCGCAAGGAGTTCGCCGACTTCAAGAACCCCGAGGAAACCATCCCGCGCTCGCCGGGCCACCACAAGGACTTCCTCGAAGCCTGCAAGGACCCGTCCGGCCGTCCTGCCTGCTCCGATTTCTCGTATTCCGGCCCCCTGACCGAGATGGTTCTTCTCGGTGTCGTCGCCTTCCGATGCGGCAAGCGGATCGAGTGGGACGGCCCGAACATGAAGGCCACCAATTGCTCGGAGGCCGACGAGATCATTCACCCGGAGTATCGCAAGGGGTGGGAGCTATGAGAGCATGAAATGCTCATGTAGTCTTAATTACGACCTTTGCACCTCGATTCTGGCACTCCTTGCCCTGGGGATCATCCTCCCCGGGGCAAGGGCCAGCGAGGAAGAGTTCGTCACGTGGAGGAGCGTGCGGATCGAGTCTCCACCACACCCACAGACCGGAACCGTCGTGGTCGACGCTGCACTTGGCGATGCGGGCCCGACCCGGTTCGAGATCAAGGCATTCGGACGCGCCCACACCCTCACCCCCGCCGACCTGGCCAAGCTTCGCGGCTTTCCGCTCGACGGCCTGCGGATCACCTACGAAGCAAGCTATCCGCAGCTTGGCGGCACGACTGTGTACGTCAAATTGTTTCGCGTCCAGTATTCTCCGAAGGACAAGACGACCCTCAAGGACGAGGTGATCGTCTCGGTGAGCCAGGGTAAGGGCCTGGCCATCATTGGGCCGACTCGGCGCGATTGAATGCCGCCGTCGTCCACCCGTCCGGGGACGATCCTGTTGCTCACGGACCAGAACCCGGCTGTGGGTTCGAGGAAGGCGCTGGCTGATAGCGGACCAGGGTCGTTCTGGCCGCCGCCGACAGGAGCTGGATGGCCTGGTTTTCGAGCGGCGCCAGGAATCGATCCAGGAGCTTGGCCCGGATCTGGTCCGGCGGGAGATCGTCCGAGAAGCACGTATAGGACCTGGCGGCGGAAGACGGCTGGCTCTGGTCGACCAGATATCGGGCCACGGTCAAGGCACCCCAGAGGACACGGAACGTACTGTGAATAGCTTGATGCGTGCGGCGCCCATTGAGGACGTCGAGCCGCTGTTCGTGTTTGAACGTATGCACGGCCCGCGAATCATTCCCGTTGGTGCCGGCCCGTTCCTTACTCAGAATTTCTAGGCGGTGTCAAGATCGCTACACGCCATGAGCAGCTTACGCCACGATACAGGCCGTTCGTGGTAACCGGTAAGGTGTTACCCGGAAACCCACGGAGTCGCCCCAGGACGGCCGCGCCATTGACAGCGGGAATCGCAACCAATGGGCCGGAGTTCGCTCCGGCCCTCCTCTGCTACATCGGCGGAGCCTTCCGCTTGATGACAGAGAATCGGTTGCGTGTTTCGTATTGTCTCGACGCTCCGCGGGGTTCCCGAGTCCCTCGATTAGCTCACCGCATATCCGTAACCGTTCGAGACCGGTTCAATGTCCCTGGGTTTGCGGAACGGCGGGGTTTTGCGGCCGTGCCAGTTGGCGCCGAACTTGTCGCTGGATTCGAGGTGGATGCAGAACCCTTCGGGCAGGAGGTGCCGGCGGGTCCGGGGCCACTGGATCGCGAACAGGACGTCGGTGTGCTCCATGTCGCCTTCGACGAGGATGGGGTAGCGGTTCACTCCCGAGCCGCGCGGGTTCCAGAGCTGGAAGAAACCGATCGGGCAGTAGCCGCCGTAGTCGCCGTGCGCGATCCGGGCTCCCATCGCCATGTCGCGGGGGGGCTGAACCAGGCAGGACCATTCGTACTGCGGTTGCGCCGCGTGCCGGAAGGCATCCCAGGCGGCCGAGCCCGTTGCAGTTGAACCGGTCCATGCCGTACAGGCAGGCCGGGTCGAGGTCGGTGTTCTCGAGCATCCGCCGGAACTGGGGCGGCAGCGCGATGTCGCCGTCGAGATGGAGCATCCAGTCGGCGTGCGAGTGGTGCGCCAGGGCGTAGTTGATCCCCCGGCTCTTGTTGATCCGCGGCGGTTCCACGTCCCGGTGGAAGCAGTCGGTCTTGAGGCAGCGCAAGCCATAGCGTGCACAGACCTTCTGGGTGGCCATGTCGTCAGGCGTCGTCACGATTGTCCAGAGGTCGAGCTGAGGCAAGTTGTACGGGATCGTCTCTTCGAGAAAGTCCGCATAATTGACGCAGACCGTCACAGCTTCCAGGTAAAGTTTTTTTGCAAGCATGAATGCATCCTCGTGAGGTCCATGAAATGGGCCATTTACGTTCGAGCCAGGTGCTGGTTTTTTGAGGACGGTGCGCGGGAGATGCGTGCGTGTGTGCGTCCTTCCGTGAAGGCCCGCAGACACAAGCCGTCCCAACGACCGTAAGTTGGGCCGTCAATTGTTAATATCGAGTGGCGCGAGGAATCCGTCTGCGAATCTGGAGAAAATCGGCGGAAAGGAGAAAAAATTAGGGCGGGGACTCGCCTGAGGGTACGTTTGTACCTATCGTGAGCGAATGTGCATGTCGATGTCGCGGTCACTGGGTGCCACGGCCGCAACATCGGGGCCATGGGTCGAGCTTCGGCCCTGGGGGGTAATGCCCCGGCATCAGCCCATCCCTTAACGTTGGAATAAGGGATGGCACCCAATCCGACTCAGCTCATCTTGCGAGAAGATGAGCGAATCTATCAAAAATTTCCTGATAAATTTAGACAACCGTTCCTCGAACGGCGACCGCCCTCCAGGCCATGACGGCGAGACCGGCGCCGACGAAGGCGGCGACGTTGCTGGTCCAGAACCCGAGCTCATCGTGTCCGACGATGCCGACAAGCAGACCAAGGGCGAGCCCTCCCACCAGGCCGGCCAGGACGTTGCCCAACTCGATCCGGCCGGGACTCGGCAGGAAAATACCCGTCGCCCAGCCTGTCGTCAGGCCAACCACAATCCAGATCAAGAGCCCACTCGCAAACTGATCGATCACCGCGAACATGAGCCGTCCCCCTTTTCGAAGGAAGGAAAACCAGCGGCACGTCGGGACCGTCATCCACGGTCTTGCCGAACGAGTCCTGACGAAACACGTCAAAGAAAAAGAGAAAAAGAAAGCACCTGGACCCATGAAGTGAAAATTGCGCAGGCCCAAGTGCAGCACAGCGCGTTTCACAACACGGCAACGTCGCCCGGTTGAGGCGTGACCGCGCAACAAGTGCGCACCCTGCACGGGACGGCCGCGCCGGAATCGGGTCAGGCGTTGGATGGGTTGACGATCGAGCCGGATCGAACGGAACCGCGAAGACGACCTTCGATCACGGCAACAAGAGACAGAGATGGGCGGTGACGCCCCTCCGTTGGGACCACAGCGTGGGACTACCCGCTCTCGAATCAAGAGCGCGCAATCCCGTACCAGAACCGCCTCGGTTTGGCCTACGAGCGCGACCCATCGCAATGGGTATCGACCGCGAGTCAAACGGGACCGGCGCAGGAATCATGGCCACTTGCCGTGGGGCTCCATGGGGAACCCTCATTGCGAGTTGCGAACCGAAGCTAGAGTTTGGATTCTGGCATTCTACCCGCGATTTCGGCCGCCGCAATCCCATGATTCATTTTTTAGGTTTTGAGTCGTGGCTCATGTGGGCTTGTCGGGGCCGCTGAATCGACCGAAGTGTCATCGTATCAGTCAGATCCGTGGGATCGAGATCGCCTTGTGTCGGCCGGAAAAAAGCCTGCGCGGCGGGGTGGGAATCCGTGTCGGGAGGGAGATGGGGTGGGATGGATCGATTGTTAAACGATCGGTAATCGATCGGGACGGCCCTGGAGCAGCCTTCGGCTCGTCCTGGTGGGACGAGACAACGGGGAGCGCGGAACCGTCCCGATCTTGGTTCGCGCCGGATCACGATCGATCGAACGACCTGATCCGGTCGAGGTGGTTGGACCGTCCCGGCGGTGGCGAACGGGGGGGAAGGTTCGACAGGCATGGCGGTGTCGATGGCTGGCGCGATGGCGGGACCGGTCGCCCCTCGGCGTTTGGGCCGTGGATGCGATCGATCGGCGTCCGCGGGAAAGCCGGACGCCCCGGCGGCCCATGCGGGTCCGATACCCGCCGCCTCGCCCCGAAAGGGACGAGGACAGCAGGTGCGGACCGTGAGGCGTGAAGGCCGACGCGCCCGGGCGCCAGCGGAGTGCGGGCCACGACGAGGGAACCCCAGGCATACCGGCGCTGGGCCGGTCGGAGATCAAGGAAAGTGTTTCGGCCTCGATCGGGGTCTCGGTCCAGGTCGCGTTCTCAGCGTTGGTCGGGGTCTCGGTCTCGGACAGGAATAATGATGTGGGTCCTGGCGGCAGAGGCTGATCCAGCGGGTTCCGGGAAGAGTCGGCGGCGACCTCGGCGCCTGCGGCCGCGATGTCGACGAGGGCGTCCGGTGCGATACCGTTATCCCCCGCGGTTTCGACGAAGGCGTCCGGTGCGATACCGTTATCCCCCGTCGTCGATTCGCAAGCCGTCGTGCGTTCCTCGATCGCCTGACTCTCCGGCCGATCCCCGCCAGGATTCACTCCCGCTTCCAGGTCCGTGTCGTCATGCCTGACTTCGACTTCGTCCTCGACCTCGGTCTCGAGCGTGACCTCGACCTCGGTCTCGGTCGGGGTCTCTCCCGGCTCTTCGAGCCCGGGGTCTCCGGTGTCGTGAGCCTCGACTTCGGCTTCAGCCTCGGCCTCCCGGTTTGCCGGGTCGTGGTGCGCCTCGACAAAGCCCCAGTCGCGGTCTCGCGGCGTCTCCTGCGCCAACTCGAGCGCCTCGTCGACGACGTTGGCCAGCCGAGCCGTGAAGGAACGATCCGAAGTCCAATCGAGGTGATCCTCGACGAGCTCCGGAACCGGTTCCTCGACGGCCGATCGGTCGAACGACGACGTGGAGTCGGACTCGATCGCGGCGTTCGTTGACGCTTCGGGAACGCTCTCGGGGGTTGTCGCGGCATGATCCGCGACCTCGGCGATGACCTCGGCCTCGACCCGGGGACCGGCGTTGCCGTCGGGTTCCTGGTCCTGGTCGCGGTCAGGCGAGAGGACGGGCTCCAGCTTCGATTCTGGCACCGGCCCTGGTTCTGACGCCGTTTCTGGTTCAAATCCAGGGCCTGGAGACAGAGGTGCGCCCGCGGAGCCTGGAGATTCGGCCCGGACGAATTTTCCGGGGCCGATCTGGATCCAGGTCGCGGACGACGCGGGGGAATCGGCGATGAGCCTGGCCTTCCGGCTCCGTCCCTTGCCACGCCGGGTCTTGGACCCGCGGCTCGGTCGCGGAGCTGGATTCGGATTCCAATCCCGGTTCGAAACCGGAATCCGAATCCGGATTGGTCGGAAGGCGCTCGGCCGGCTCGATCTCGATGCCGGGTCGGGTACTGGTGGCGATCGGGTTGGGGTCCGCGTCCGTAGACTGGCTCCACGCCTGGCGAGTGACCCGTCCGAAGGCGCTGGCCCCTCGTTCCGCCCAGGCGAAGCCGGCTGGCTTCGCGATGATGGATTTCCAGCAGTGCAGGCGACTCTGACCTTGGGCGTCCTTCCCATCGCGGTTCCCCACCGGCGCGAAAACGATCAGCGCCATGAGGGCGAGATAGGGAGGGACGAGCCAGGCCGAGACCGTGGTCAGGGCCAGGCTGGTCAGGAACACCAGCACGCCCAGCATCGCGCTCCAGGCCCACGCTTTCGCGTGATTCGGAAGCGTCAGACGCGGGATGGGAATCCATGAGACAGCGGAAGAGAAAGTCGAAGCCGACGATGGGTCGTTATGCCGCACGCGGAGCCGCTCCGGCCGGACCGAATCGATCGCATCCATCCAACTCAACACGGGGTCGGGAACGGCGTCGCTACCGTCTGGTCCCCTTCCGTTTGTGTCGGTTGATTGGCCGGTGTGGCTTGAGGGTTTTTCTGATTTGATCAGGCGGCAATCGAGCTTGATCAGGCTCAAAAGGTTGTGCACGAAGGGCGTTGCCCACCGGCGGGAGCCGGGGCCAGGGTCGAGGCCGGGGATCGGTGGTCAGTGCCCAGCCTACGGGTGACTGTGGACAATCTCCTCAGACCGAGACCCAGTCCTGGACGCTGTCCCTGTCCTCGACCATCGAGAGCAGAAGCGAGCGGGTCTTGTCGCGGGTCTCGCCGATGGCGGTGACGTAGACGGCCGGATCGTCCTTGACCGGGCACTCGTGTTCGCAGATCCCGCAGCCGATGCAGCGCTGGGGATCGATATAGGGGCGCTTGAGCTGGATGGTGGCGCCCCAGCGGTCGGTGATGTCGACGTTGCGGGTGAAGATCGCCTTGGGGCTGACCGGACAGACTTCCTCGCAGACGACGCAATCGGTGTCCATCGCCCAGGGGAGGCAGCGCCCCTGGTTGTAGAAGGCGGTGCCGGTCTTGATCGGCCCTTTGCTCTCGAACGGGCCGACGCCGAGCTTCTCGGCGATCGAGATCTCGCGGATCGCGCCGGTGGGACAGACCTGGCTGCACAGTGTGCAGTTCAGCTCGCACCAGCCCATTTTCGAGATCATGATCGGGGTCCAGAGTCCCTCGACTCCGGCCTCGAAGAGCGCGGGCTGGAGCACGTTGGTCGGGCAGACCCGAATGCACTGGTCACACTTGATGCAGCGCCGGAGGAACTCGTCCTCGGCCACCGATCCGGGAGGGCGGATCACCGCCCGGCTGAAGTTCTTCCGCACCCCGCCCGAGAGCCGGGCCATCGGGAAGAACAAGAGACCAAACAGCCCGGCCAGCACGAGCTGGCGTCGGCCGACGGCCGGATAGGTCACCTCGCTCGCCTTCCGCGGCAGGAACCGGAACGTCAAGGCGTCGTGCGGGCAGTCCTCGATGCAGTTCAGACAGACGAAGCACTCGCTCTTGCGGAGGTCGGTGTGCGGGTCGGACGCCCCCTCGCAGCTCTTGAGGCACAAATCGCAATCGGTACAGCGCACCGGGTCGCGGTCGATCCGCCAGAGCGCGAACTTGCTGAAGACGCCGAGTAACGCCCCAAGGGGGCAGAGCACCCGGCAGAAGAAGCGGGGAATCCACCAGTTGGCGACCAGCAAGCCGATGAAGATCAGGCCGACGACCCATGCCTGCCAGTATTCACGCGGCTCGTTGTAGATGTTCTCGGTCGCCTTGTCGACGGTGGGCAGGACGCTCGTGGTCATGGACCGGACGGTCAGGGCGATCGGGTCCAGAAGGCCGATCTGGAGCGTGCTGTTGCCCGCCTTGTGCTCCTCGGCCGACTCCGCGATACCCGCGCCGATCGCCGCGAAGACACGCGCCGGGCCAGTCCGGGTCAGCTCCTTGCTCTGGTACGCCGCGATGATCTTGCCCGGCGCGTCGAGCACCGTCGGGATGATCCAGATACTCGCCATCACAAGCATCGCGGCCAGGATGTAGTACTTCACCGCGTAGAGCTTGCGGTAGCGGTTGACCTCGATCATCTGCTTGGTGGTCCGGCGGTTGCCGATCCAGCCGAAGAGGTGGTGCAGGATGCCGAACGGGCACATCCAGTTGCACCAGACCCGCCCGAGCATCATCGTCACCGCGATGATGACGAGGCCCCACACGAGGTTGCGATAGAGCGTGTGCGTGGTCAAGGCGGTCGCGACCGCCACCAGGGGTGTGGCTTCCAGGAACAGCGACACCGGCCAGCCCCGCAGGTAGCGGAGGTCGGTGATCAGGAGGAAGAACAGGAAGAGCCCGAGGAAGAGGGCTTCATAGGCGCGGCGGATCTTGACCATCGGGGTCTCCCATCGATCAGGAGCGGGAAGGGCAGGCGGGTCGGCTCACGTCAACTGACGCGGCGGCCCAACCAGGGCCAAGCAATTGTCGCAGGCTTTGCGGAAATAAGGTATGCCAGACGCAGAGTGTATAGGTAGCAACGCGCCGGGGATGTTTGCGGGCGACCATCAGGAGGCCGTCACCCGCCTTGATGATGTATCCATCTTCATCTTCTGTGTCCAACTGTTCGCCTAACAGGAACAGGAGATCGCCGCGGGAGGCCGTCACCTTCACAGCGACGAGGTTCATGAACTTGGGCAGCATGATCTGAAGCGACTCGCCGCCATTCTCGATCGTCAGGGCGTCTGTGTCCGATTCGTCATACGGCCCACTCTCGTGCTTCCGCCCGAGATGATCGATCCAGAATGGCTTCAGCGTGGAAGGATCCATCTGGCTGTTCCCAAGGTCTTCGTAGGGTGGGCACCGCCCACCATCCTTCCGCCGGTCACCACCAGAAGATGGTGGGTGGTGCCCACCCTACAAGAAGCTAACAGCCTTACCATTTTCTACGACCTCACACGGTGATCTCCTGGGTCCACTGTGGCCTCCAGTCCTTGCCCAGGCCGCGCTGGATGACCTTGTCGAGGTAGATGATGTCGTGCCGGTTCTTGTCCAGGAGCTTGGTGACGCACCAGCTATCGACCGAGGTGTGGTCGGTGCCGACGACGATGGTGTCGCCCCGCTTGACGTCGTTCAGGCTGCCGCCGGTCGGGCCGTTGCGCATCAGGAGCTTGCGGCCGTCGGCAATCACCAGGGTGGGCCGCATCATCAGGGCGAAATCCGAGATGATGCCGTGGATGTTCTGGTGGAACTGGTTCCGCGGGTTGCCCAAAAGACCGTACCAGTTCTTCATCGTCACGGTGGCCTTGCAGAGGTTGTGGTCCTTGACCGGCGAGATGCCGATGACCTTGGTCGCCTCGCGGAACGGCCGGTAGAACATCTTCCAGGTGTGGGTGATGGTCTCACCGCCGACGTAAAGCTGCTCGAAATAGCTCTCCTTGGGGAGCATCAGCTCGGCCCCGGCGCGAACGGCGGCCTCGCCGACCTTGGTCTTGAAGAAGCAGCTCTCGGGGTTGTTGATCGGGTTGTCGGCGACGATCACCTTCCGCGCCCCGGCACCCAGGCAGAGCTTGACCACCGCGGCCACGGTGTCGGGCTGGGTCGTGGCGGCGAGGTCGGGGTTCTTGTCGAAGGCGACGTTCGGCTTGATGACGACCACGTCCCCCTTGGTGATGAACTGGGCGATCCCGCGGTCGCCCCCCATCGTCTCCATCGCCGCCTTGATCATCTTCAGCGCCTGGTCCTCACGCGCCTGCAATTCCTCGTCGCGGCTGGCATACGCCTCGGCCTTGACCGGCGCCGAGCGGACGACCACGACATTGGGCCGGCTGGGGGCCAGCGCGACCGAGTAATCTTTCAGGCGGACCGGTGGCGGCGGCTTGACCCCTTCCATACCCCAGTGGTCACGAACCAGGAGGCCGGTCGCCGCGGCGCCAGCGACCACCAGGCCGGTCCCTCCCGCCTGTGTGAGGAACTGCCGTCGCGAGAACGACGCGTCGGCCGGGTTGACCCCTCCGAGCCGCTCCAGGTTCTTCTGCTGCGTCCGGGTCAGTTTTTCACTCATCGCGGGACCTCGGTTGGTTCGTTTGGTTCAGTTCGTTCCCATTTTGATTTATTTTCCGGTGGCGATGGCGGGCACCTCGGCGGGGAGGCCGGCGAGGAACGTGCGGGCGAACGCCTCGGCGGGCTCGAGCTTGGTGGCGCCATTGGCCCCACCCACCACGTTCCCCTTCAGGAATAGGACATCGATCAGGCCGATATTGGCGCAGGTGATGAACCGGTCGGCACCCGGCACCTCCATCTCCTTGATCTCGGCGCCGTCGGTCTTGGCGCTGGCCAGATATTTATCGAACACCGCCCTGGCCTCGCTTGCGTCGCGGTAGGGGCGAACGAATCCTTGCCAGGTCGTTCCCGATTCCTGATAGTCGGCCATGAAAACGTCGGCCAGGAAGCTGTAGCCAAAAGCGTCCTCGGCGACGTACTTGGGCGATGACCTTCCCGAGCCCTTGGGCAAGAGGGCGAAAAGGGCCTCTGGTGTCGATCCGGCCGCGGCGGCGGGCGCCTTTTCCATGGCCGCCACGGGCTTCTTCTCACCCGGCTCGTCATCGCCGCCCTCGGCGGTCGCGGGAGCCGGGCCGCTGCCGCTACCAGGCTTCTGGATCGCCGCGATCCGGTCGGCCAGGGTCCGGGCGAAGGCCGCGAACTTAGGGTCGTCGATCGTGGTCACGACCTGGGTGTAGTACGGCCCGGCGTAGAAGATGATGCTCCCGGCCGAAAGATAGCCCTCCGAGCCGATCGGCAGCGTCTTGGCCTCGTCGGGCTTCTCCGAGCCATACTTGCCCAGCGCCTTGAGGGTGTCGCCCATCTCGAAGACGTAGACCTGGACGTCGGCGGTCTCGTCGCCGTCGGGGTGGTAGTCGGCGTAGGCCATCCCCTTCACGGCGTACTGGATGAAGCTCTCGGCCCGGCCGTCGATCTTCTCGAACAGGTTGTCGGCGTTGAACGTCTCGAGATGCCGGTCGCCCAGCTTCACCAGGGTCCAGCCCCCGGGCACGTCGGTCAAGGGCAGCATGGCCGCGATCGCCTTCTGCGGCTCGGGAACGGCCGCCACCTCGGCCGTCGCCTGGGCCTTGGTTAGCCCGTTGACCGCCGCCGCGGGCTGGGGCGTTGGTATCGGCATCGCGGGCACTCCGGCCGGCGCGGTCAGGACCGGACTGGCCGTCGCCACCGCCGCCAGGTCGACCGGCGGCGCGGTGAAGTCCATCAATTGCTGCGGTCCGTCTACCCCGACGCTGGCTCGGACCTTCGCCAGCCGCTGGAGCACGTTCGGCACCGCCTGCGCCACGCTCGGCGATGTGCCGGCCACCGCTCGCAGCGCCAGCATGGCCTCATCCAGCTTCTTGACGCTATCGACCAGGTTCTTCCGCTCGAGGGCGAGGCGACCCATCTCGAGCTTGACGGCCGCGTCGGCTTCCTTCAGGTCTTTATAGCCCCGCCCCTGTTCGAGCACCGACCAGGTCCGGTTGGGGTCGAACTCGTAGCGGTCCTTGTCGAAGTAGCGGCTCTTGACCACCAGGGCCAGGAAGATGGCGGGAATGCCCATCACAAGCATCATCCCGACCACGATCGACGCGAACGACGGCTTCATCATGACCCGCCCGCGCCGGGCCTTGAACCAGTCGAGCCGCCCGAGCACTGCGAACGCGATCGGCGTACTCGCCAGCGCCACCAGGGCTGCGGCGATCGCCAGCGTCGAGATCGGGTCGTTCCAGAGCGCGTCGCGGAGTGTCGCGAGCATGGTGGTGTCGAGTCCTCGGGTCTGGGCGGGGCGGTAGCGGCCGGATGGACGCGCAAGACTCGGCCGGGAGATGTCCGAGTCTCCCCTTTTCAACAACGGTTGGATTCCGCCTGATTATAGCGGCGGTTGTTCACGGAGGGCAATCCTCTTGAATTCGGCGATTTCGAGGGGAGCACTGGCCGAAGGTCGGTCTCATCCCACGCTCTCCCCTTTGATGAGGTCAGAGCGATCGTGATCGCCGTGGCCCGTACCAGTCGTCAGCCGGGCTACTGGTCCGATCGAGACTGAGGACGCAGCCTGGGCCGCTGAGGAACCCCGATCCGCCCTCACACAAACAGCGACTCCACGAACATCTCGGCGTCGAACGGCTGAAGATCGTCGATCGCCTCGCCGACGCCGATGAACTTGACCGGCAGGTTGATCGTCTGGCGGACCGCGACGACGACGCCTCCCTTGGCAGTTCCGTCGAGCTTGGTGAGGATCACGCCGGTGCAGCCGATCGATTTGGTGAAGACCTCGGCCTGTCGGATCGCGTTCTGGCCGTTGGTGGCGTCGAGCACGAGCAGGACCTCGTGCGGGCGCCCGGGGATCTTGCGCTGAAGGACGCCGCGGACTTTTTCGAGCTCGCGCATCAGGTGCGACTGGGTATGGAGCCGCCCGGCGGTATCGACGATCAGGATGTCGGCCTTCCGTGCCAGCGCCCGGTCGCAGGCGTCGTGCGCCACGCTCGCCGGGTCGGCACCAGGGGCCCCCTTGACGATATCGACCCCCGCCCGGTCGGCCCAGATCGTGAGCTGATCGGCCGCCGCGGCGCGAAAGGTGTCGCAGGCCGCCAGGACGATCGAACGGCCCTCGTCCTTCAGGCGCTGCGCCAGCTTGGCGATCGAGGTCGTCTTGCCCGAGCCGTTGACCCCCGCGATCAGATAGACGGTTGGCCCGCTCGACGCCCGCGCCAGGGTCCCGGGCCGCGGGTCGGCGAGGAGTTCCTTGAGTTCGCCTCTTAAAAACGTCAGCAATTCCTCGTTGGCGGTCGTCTCACCAAACTCTTCGCGCACCCGATCGATGATCCGCCCCGTGGCCGCCACGCCGACATCGGCCTGGATCAGACGGGCCTCCAGTTCGTCCAGGAACGACTGGTCGACCTTGCGGCCGAACCAGCTCCGCACGTTGAACAGTTGCGCCGTCTTCGAGAGCCCCTTGCGGAACCGCTCCAGTAGCCCCTTGATCGCCATGAGATCAGCCATCCTCGCGCCAACGATCGTCCCGTCGAACCTCCAGTATAACTCATTCCCTCGCCAAGTTTTAGGCGGATCTCGCGGGTCGCGCAGCCGGAAATCATTCACTCACGGTGACCGGAATGTTGGTGGTTTGTCCATGAACGGATTGGACGGACTGCGATTTCGCCTTCACGAGAGAGACCTGAATCCAGGGATTCCCAAGGAGACCATGATGAGCATCGGTAAAGGGTGGGGCTCGCGCTGCTTGCTGGCGGTTGTCGCCGGACTGACGCCGCTGGCGATGGGAACGACGGCTCGCGCGGGCTCGTTCACGTTCCAGACCTTGAACAACGCCAACGACCCCACGTTCAACCAGCTCCTGAGCATCAACAACGAGGGGACGATCGCCGGCTATTTCGGGATCGGCAGCACGGCCCACCCCAACAAGGGGTACACCCTGGCTCCGCCATACGGCCAGGGCAACTACACCAATGAAAACTTCCCCGGCTCGTTCCAGACCCAGGTGACGGGGATCAACAACGCCGGTTTGACGGTGGGATTCTACGCCGACACCCTCAACAACAACTTCGGGTTCGTGGACAGGAACAACAGCTTCACCGCCGTGATCGACCCGAGCTCGCCGAGCCAGACCGCGGGAGTCAACCAGCTCCTCGGTGTCAACGACAACAACCAGGCGGCGGGGTTCTACACCGACGCCATGGGCAATAACCATTCGTATGTTTACAATATCAGTACAGTCTCGTTCAACAATTTGGTCATCCCGAACTCGGTCAGCGACACGGCGGCCAGCATCGACAACGCCGGCGACGTCGCGGGGTTCTACACCGACGCCGGCGGCGTCATGCACGGCTACCTCGACCTCGCCGGCAAGATCACGTCGTACGACGCCCCGAACTCGGTCTCGACCCAGTTCCTCGGCCTGAACAACAACGGCATGGCCGTGGGCGACTACGTCGACGCCAACAACGTCATGCACGGGCTGGAGTACAACATCAACACCAAGACGTTCACCACCATCGACGACCCCAACGGGATCGGCACCACCACGCTCAACGGGATCAACGATAAGGGTCAGATCGTCGGCTTCTATGTCGATGGGGCCGACAACACCGACGGCGTGCTCATCACGCCGTCGGCGGTCCCCGAGCCGTCTTCGCTTCTGATGGGAGCACTCAGCTCGTCGATGCTCGGCTTCGGCTGGCTCGTCCGCTGGCGTCGTCGGCGGGTGCGGTTGGGCTGAGCTTTGATTGTATGGCTTGATTTGATCATGCATGACAACCGCTCCCGGCGACAGGTCCTCGGACCTGTCGCCGGGAGCGGTGCTTCTCGCTTTATTGACGGCGAGAGACGGGTCAAGTCATCATGGAGAACGGCCGGCCTTTTTGGCCGGGCCTCGTGTGAAGAGTCACGACCACCCTGGAGCGTGGCTCCCGCTCGACGATCCCGACCGCCATGGTTCCCAACTCATCGCCGCGTGGGCAAATCCCGGGGAAATCGCCGCGGCGATCACGAAAAACCAGGTGCTCTGATTTCGAAATCCAATCGATGCGTTCTATTGTCGTCGCAGGTCCGCGCCCCGAGCATTACCTTGTCCCGAGCATTACCTTGTAAGGCGGGTCCAGCCGCCGTAGACTTGCTCGGTACACACCTGAGTTTAGCGGCCATGCCCGATTCCTCCGCTTCTTCCTCCCCGCTCCATCGAGAGATTCCGGCGATGCGGCACCTTCGATCGGCTCGCGGTTTGTTTTGCGGCACCCTCCGATCAGGTCTGTTGCTCGGCCTCCTCGCCACACAACTGGTCCCCTCGGCCCCGGCCCAGACCAAGAGTGGCTGGATCGGCCGGCGCGTGATCACGCAGTTCGGCACGATCCTGAAGGTGGGCAGTACCAGCGTGGTTGACCAGGAGCGGAACAAGCGCTTTGCCATCTCGGAGTGCGATCGTGGGGTGTTTCGGCTCTACCACGTCGAGCGAACGAGCGGCCCCTGGCTCTGGCTCGTGGCCGAGAGGACGGGTGTCAGCGGCTGGGCCAGGGTCGACTCTGTGATCCCGTACGAACAAGGGATTGACTACATCACCGCCGAGATCCGGGCGCGACCCAGCGCCAGTCTCTACACTTGGCGCGGAAATCTCTGGCATGATCGCAAGGAGTACGACAAGGCGATCGCCGACCACGGCGAGGCGATCTTGCTCGATCCCAGTTACGCCACAGCGTTCAACAACCGGGGAAATGCCTGGCGCGCCAAGAAGCAGTACGATAAGGCGATCGCCGACTATGACGAGGCGGTCCGGCTCGATTCCAGTTACGCCATGGCGCTCAACAACCGGGGTGTCGCCTGGCGCGCAAGAAGGAGTATGACAAGGCAATCGCCGACTTCAGCGCCGCGATCCGGCTCGAGCCCGCGTTCGCCCTGGCGTTCAACAACCGTGCCTGGATCTGGGCCACCTGCCCGGAGGCGAAATACCGGGATGGCGCGAAGGCGATCGCATCGGCGACTCTGGCGTGTGAGCTGACCGATTGGATGGGAGAATACTTCATCGGCACCCTCGCCGCCGCGTACGCCGAGATCGGCGACTTCGCCAGGGCGATCGAGTATCAGGACAAGGCCCAGGGACGGTACGCGGACGAGACGGAGCGGCAGAGAGGCCGCGAGCGGCTGGCGCTCTATCGTGAGCACAAGCCCTATCGCGAAGAGCCCGGGGCGAACTAGCGACGACGGGGTGGGCCGATCATCATGAAATGGGACGAAGGGCCGCCCTATGCGCTCTGAAGGATAGGTCTCCGCCACGCCTCAAGACTGATTCGATCGCTGATTTCTTGTTGATGATCTCCTCAGTTCTGGTGCCGCCGATCCGCGAGCAGCTCGATCGAAATTGCGGTCCGCTACTGTGAGTGAATTCTCAAGCGATCTCGTTGTCTGGCAAGCCCCGTCACGATGATCAATTTCGATCTGTCTGAGGACCCTGACCGGATTCAGGCGATCCTGGACACGATGGGTCCCGATTAATGTGTCGAATCCTGCAAGATGGGCACCGCCAACCTCTTCGGGAGGAGGCCGGAGGGAAGATGGTAGGTAGTGCCCACTCTACAGGGACGAGCTCGGGGAGAGGTGCGATCGAGCCCGCAGCCGTTCGAGTTCGTCCACGGGCGTGGTGCGTGAGCCGATCCAGCGTCCGGGGCGGTCGTGGGTGTGGAAGTCGGAGCCGGCGATGGGGATGAGGTCGAAGTGCTCGGCCCAGGCGCGGAGGCGCGCGGAGCGGGCCTTGGGAACGCCGGGGCCATTCGTTTCGATGGCGTCGAGGCCACCGGCGACGAGGCTAGCGAGGGCCCGTTCGCGCAGGTCGTAGCGGGGGTGGGCCAGGGCGGCGGTGCCGCCGGAGGCGTGGAGCAGGGCGATGGCCTCGGCCCAGGGGAGGCGCGGCTTGGGGACGTGCGCGGGGCCGTCGTCGCCGAGGTAGCGGGCGAAGGCGTCGGTCAAGCTCGCGACCTGTCGGGTACGGACGAGCCATTCAGCCAGGTGGCGCCGACCGATGGTGGCACGCGGAAACGCACGCGACAGCGCGGGTAGGTCGATCCAGAGGCCCAGAACGGTCAGCCGATCGGTCAGGGCCACAAGTCGGTCGGCCCGCGCGGCGCGAAGGCGATCGGTGGCGGCGCGGAGGGCAGAATCATCGTCGCGGACGAAGTGGCCCAGGATGTGAATCTCGCGACCGTCGTCGTCCTGGGCAGTAAGCTCGACCCCGCCGATCAGCTCGATGCCCCAGCGCGCGGCCTCAGGACGGGCGACCGCCAGGGCCGTCACGGTGTCGTGGTCGTTGATCGAAAGCGCTGAGAGCCCCACGCGGTGCGCCGCGATCACGACCTCGCACGGCGAGCACGCGCCGTCGGAATGGGTCGTGTGGATGTGCAGATCGGCGCCGGATGGCGTCACAGTGGCGGCTCGGGCTCGGGCTCGGTCAAGGGTTCGGGCTCGGTTGCCGGCTCATCGGGCGTAGGCGTGGTTTCGGATGGAGATACCGAGTCGGCATCCGCTTCCTTTTCCTTGTTCACCGCGATGAAGAGGCGGTCGAGGATGCCGTTGACGAACCGGCTGGACTGGCCGGTGCTGTAGCGTTTGGCCAGCTCGAGCGATTCGTTGATCGCGACCTTGGTCGGAACGTCCGGGCAATAGAGGATCTCGTACGCGCCGAGCCGGAGGATGTTGCGGTCGATGGCAGCCATTCGGTCAATCCGCCAGTTCTCTGCGACGTCTGAGATCAGGGCGTCGATCCGCGTCTGATGTTCCTGGACCCCCGCGATCAGGTCGCGGGTGAACTCGCAGAGCTTGGTGTCTGCCAGCAGACGACGCTCGACGAACCGGCGGATCTCTTCGGAGTCCAGGCCGGGGTTGAGCTCGGTCTGATAGAGCACTTGCAGCGCGATCTCGCGGCCTCGTGTGCGTCGGGTCATGTCGCAGCGTGCCTTCTTCAACCTTCAAATGAAAGAGGAGGGGCGAGTCGGTGCCCTAAGCTTTCAGCTTCTTCAAGCCATCGTGACCTGAGAGAATCATACGCAAGGTCACACCGCGCGGGGAAGGCCAGGAGTCGGGCGAGGAATAATCCACCACATACCGCGTGTCCTGGGCTGTTCCGCGGATCTCAATGAGAGCACGAGACGTCTCGACGAAAAATCCGTGGTGCCGACTTCTGTCGGCACGGAGCGATTTTGATCCGTGCCGGCGAAAGTCAGCATCACTGATCCGATCAAACCCGTCCCGTAGGCTCCTACTTGTCCACGCTCTCACGCGCTTTCCAGATCGCTGGCGGTCACGAGCGCTCCGGTCCGGCCCCGACCGAGGTAGGCGTTCAGGGCGCGCTGGAGGAAGGCGTCGAAGGCCGGGGTCTCGATCTCGTCGGCGGCGTGAGCGGTGATGACGACTTCCTGGCCGACCCCGCGGACCGGTGTGACCGTGAGGCGCTCGGCGTCGCTCAGGATCGGGGTCGGACTTTCCTCGAACGGTTTGAGCTTGAGCTGGCTGGTGAGCGGATCGAGCTTGAACGTGTTTCGTGGGATTGAGAAGCGGAGCGAGACAATCCACTCGCCGGCGGTCATTGCCTGGAAGAAAAGGGGCGCGCCGGAGCGGCTTCCCTTGATCCGCACGCTGCCGCGCTGCGACCAGTCGGTTGGGGCGAGGTCGTCGCCGGCCAGCTCATGGAGGCGATCGACCACGTACGCGACGATCCGGCCGTCCCAGAGGGCAGGGCGGCCGTTGCGGGCGACCCGGTCGCGAGTGTGCCAGCGACGGCCGTCGAGCTCCCACGGGGCCCGGACGTCGATCGCGGCGCTCAGCTCGTCGGGAGGCGCGGGTTTCGAGGCCGTCGATTTTTCAGAGAGGGCTCGCCGGGCCTCGGCTTCGGGGTCGTACTTCGGCCGATCGGCCAGCGGACCGGCGGCGAGCACCAGCTCGAGCGCCGCGCCGGTGTGGCTCGCGGCGACTTTGGCGACCTGCTCAGGGGTGCCGGCGACAACGAGCTGGCCGCCCGCCTCGCCCGCCTCGGGACCGAGGTCGATGAGCCAGTCGGCGGTCTTGATCACGTCGAGGTTGTGCTCGATGATCAGGAGCGTGTTGCCCAGGTCGGCCAGCCGGTGCAGAACCGCCAGGAGCTTGCGGACGTCGTCCACGTGCAGGCCGGTCGTGGGCTCGTCCAGAACATACAGGGTTTTCCCTGTGTCGGGTCGGGCGAGCTCGGCGGCGAGCTTCACGCGCTGGGCCTCGCCGCCGGAGAGCGTCGCCGCCGACTGGCCGAGCGGCAGGTAGCCGAGCCCGACGTCGTGCAACGTCCGCAAGATCTTGCGGATCTTGGGCACCTCGGCAAACATCTCGAGTGCCTCGTCCACAGTCATGTTCAGCACGTCGGCGATCGATCGGCCTCGGAACGTGACCGTGAGGGTCTCGGGCGTGAACCGGCTGCCGCCGCAGGCGTCGCAGGTGACCCAGACATCGGGCAGGAAGTGCATCTCGATCCGCTTCTGGCCGGCCCCCTCGCACGCCTCGCACCGACCGCCAGGTTGGTTGAAGCTGAACCGGCGGGGAGCATAGCCGCGCGCCTTGGCGGCGGGAAGCTTGGCGAAAAGCTCGCGGATCAGGTCGATAGGCCCCCGAGTAGGTGACCGGGGTCGAGCTCGGCGTGCTTCCCAGCGGGGTCTGATCGACGCGGATCACCTTGTCGATCTGGTCGAGGCCGTCGATCGCGTCGTGGGCGCCAGGGGTGACCTGGGCGCGGTGCAGGACCTTGGCGGCGGCCTTCCAGACGATGTCCTCGGCGAGCGTGCTCTTGCCCGAGCCGCTCGGGCCGGTGACCACGTTGACCACGCCCAAGGGGATCGACACGTCGATGTCCTGGAGGTTGTGCTGCCTGGCGCCTCGGACGACGAGGGCGGGGTGGTCCTTGCCCACGAGCCGACGGTTGCGAGGGACGGGAATGGCGGCCTTGCCGCTGAGGTATCGGCCGGTGAGCGAGTCCTTGCTCGCCTTGACCTTCGACGGCGGTCCCATGGCAGTCACCTCGCCGCCGAGCGCGCCCGAGCCAGGGCCGAAATCGACCAGGTGGTCGGCCGCGGCGATGACCTCGCGGTCGTGTTCGACCAGGACCAGGGTGTTGCCCAGGTCGCGCAGGTGCTTCAGCGCCGCCAGCAGGCGGGCGTTGTCTCGGGGATGGAGGCCGATCGTCGGCTCGTCGAGCACGTACAGGACGCCGGTCAGGCCGCTGCCGATCTGGCTGGCCAGCCGGATTCGCTGGCTCTCGCCTCCCGAGAGGGTGGGCGTCCCCCGGCCGAGCGAGAGGTAGTCGAGCCCGACATCGACCAGGAACTTGAGCCGGTCGCGGATCTCGCGCACCAGGTCGCCGGCGATCGATCGATCGTCGCCCTGAAGATCCAGGTCGCGGAAGAATGGATAGGCCCGACCCAGCGGCCATCGGGCGATCTGGTCGAGCGTGAAGCCGCGGAACCGGACCGCGGCCGAGTCGTCGCGCAACCGCGCTCCCATGCACGCCGCGCACGGGACGTCGTCCACCAGTCCCTGGAGCTTGTGGCGATACCAGAACGAGACCCGCGTGGCCTCCTCGATCGCCGGGAACAGCCCTTTGTACTGGAACGAGAAGGTTGGCTGTCCTTGCCCCGCGGGCACCTCGATCCAGGCGTCGCCGGAGCCGTGCAGAACAGCGCGACGGGCCCGGCCGTCGAGGTCGTCGAAGGGTGTATCGAGGTCGATTGATTGCGATTTCGCCATCGCCTCGATCAGGCGGCCGAACGCCTGGTTCTCGCCCAGGTCGGGCCAGACCGCAACCGCCCCCTGGCGAAGGCTCTTGCGGCCGTCGGGGATCAGCACCGCGGGATTGGCGCCGTGTTGCGTGCCCAGGCCCTCACACACCGGGCACCAGCCGAGCGGGCTGTTGAAGCTGAAGTGGTGCGGCGACAGCTCCTCGAAGCTCCGCCCGCACTGGTCGCACGAGCGGTGCTGGCTGTACCGCTCGACCTTCCACTGCGCCTCGTCCTTGTCCTCCTCGACCTGCGCGACGAGCACGACCCCCTTGCCCAGGTCGAGCGCCGACTCGATCGAGTCGGCCAGCCGCGAACGGGTCGAGCGGCGGATAATGGCGCGGTCGATGACGACCTCGATCGTGTGCTTGCGTCGTCGGCTCAATTTGGGCGGCTCATCCAGGCTGACGGATCGGCCGTCGATCCGCACCCGGCTGAACCCCGAACCGCGGAGTTCGTCCCACAGGGCCGCGTAGTCCTCGCTCCCGGGCCGATCGACCGGCGCCATGATGAACGCGCGGATACCCTCGCCCAGGTGGAGCACCTTCTCGACGATCTCGTCCGCCGTCTGGGTGCCGATCGCGATCCCGCAGCTCGGGCAATACGGCTGGCCTAACCTGGCAAATAAGATGCGAAGGTAGTCATGGATCTCGGTCACCGTCCCCACCGTCGAGCGCGGGCTCTTGCTCGTCGTCTTCTGCTCGATACTGACCGCGGGTGAGAGACCGGTGATCCGCTCGACTCTGGGCTTCTGAAGCGGAGCGAGAAACTGTCGAGCGTAAGATGAGAGGCTTTCGACGTAACGGCGCTGGCCTTCGGCGTAAAGCGTGTCGATCGCCAGCGAGCTCTTGCCCGAGCCACTCGGACCCGAGCAGACGGTCATCTGGTTCCGGGGGATTGTCGACGTCGATCCCTTTGAGGTTGTGCTGCCGGGCGCCCTCGACCTCGATCGTGGTCAGCTCGGCGACGGGCTTGCGAGCAGGAGCTTTTTTTGGCTTTTCCTTCGCCTTGATCTTCTTCCGGCTCGTTCCCGCTGCCTCGAACAGCCGCCGCAGCGCTGCCCCGGTGTGGCTCTCGGCGACCTGTGCGACCTGCTCGGGAGTGCCGGCAGCGACCAATCGGCCGCCGGAGCCGCCTCCTTCGGGTCCGAGGTCGATGAGCCAGTCGGCGGTCTTGATCACGTCGAGGTTGTGCTCGATCACGACCACCGTGTTCCCCGCAGCGGTGAAGCCGTGGAGTACGTCGAGGAGCTTGCGGACGTCCTCGAAGTGGAGACCGGTGGTCGGCTCGTCGAGGATGTACAGGGTCTTGCCTGTGCGTGCGCTGGACGAGCTCGCGGGCGAGCTTGATCCGCTGCGCCTCGCCTCCGGAAAGCGTCGGCGAAGGCTGCCCCAGCTTGAGGTAGTCGAGCCCGACGTCATGGAGCGTCTGGAGCATGCCGGCGATCTTGGGGACGTTGGCGAAGTGCTCGAGTGCCTCCTGGACGTCCATCTCGAGGACGTCGCTGATGCTCTTGCCCTTGAACCGGACATGCAGGGTCTCGCGGTCGAACCGCTTGCCCGCCGCATACCGGGCAGGTGACCCAGACGTCGGCGAGGAAGTCCATCTCGAGCCGGTTCGAGCCGTTCCCCTCGCACGCCTCGCACCGTCCGCCGGGGACATTGAAGCTGAACCGGCCCGCCTCGTAACCGCGGGTCTTGGCCTCGGGCAGCTTGGTATAAAGGTCGCGGATCAGGTCGAACAGCTTGATATAAGTCGCCGGGTTCGACCGCGGGGTCCGGCCGATCGGCGACTGATCGATGTCGATCACCTTATCGAGCAGGCTCGATCCCATCGATCCGGTCGTGCCGCCCGGCTCGTCGAGCGTGGCTCCGTTCAGCTCGCGGGCCAGGGTGTTTCGCAAGATATCGCCCACAAGCGAGCTCTTGCCCGAGCCGCTGACCCCCGTGACGCAGACGAACAGGCCGAGCGGGACCTCGACGTCGATTCCCTTGAGGTTGTGGTGCCGTGCGCCGACGATCGTGAGCCTGTCCGCTCCGGGGACTTTCCGCTCCTGCGGAATGGCGATCGACTTCTGGCCTGAAAGATACTGGCCGGTCAGGCTCGGGGGCGCTGGCCGCCAGGTTGTCGATCGAGCCCTTCGGCGACGACCTCGCCGCCCTTGAACACCGGGTCCCGGGCCGAAGTCCACGAGGTGGTCGGCGGCCCTCATCGTTTCCTCGTCGTGCTCAACCACGATCACGGTGTTTCCCGCGTCGCGGAGCCGCTTCAAGCGTGGCGATCAGGCGGTCGTTATCGCGAGGGTGGAGCCCGATCGAGGGCTCGTCGAGGATATAGAGCACGCCGACCAGTCCCGCACCGACCTGGCTGGCCAGCCGGATGCGCTGGGCCTCGCCGCCGGAGAGCGTCGGCGCGGCGCGGTCGAGGGTCAGGTAGTCGAGCCCGACGTCGGTCAGGAACCCGAGCCGCCCCCGGATCTCCTTGAGCAGTTCCTCGGCGACCGTCCGCGACAGCGCATCGAGCGGAACTGGCTGCACCGCGGCGTCCAGGTCCGCCGGATTGAACCCTGCCAGTACGTCGAAGAAGCGCGTGACCTGGCCGATCGGCCAACCGCCGAGCTCGACCAGCGACTTGCCGCCGACCCGGACAGCGCCGGCGCGGGAGTTCAGGCGGGCGCCGCCGCACTCGGGGCAGGGCATACTCCGCATGAACGGCTCGAGCTTGGCCCGGGTCGGCCCGTCGCTGGCCCCCCTGTATTTCGCAAGGAGCTCGTTGGCCGACTCCGGGCCAGGTGTCGGCATGCGACCAGCTTTCGCCTTGCCCTTGGCCTTCGCCTTGCTCTTCCAGCGATGAACGATCCGGCGATCGCCCAGGCCGAATAGCCAGGCGTCGCGGAATTTTTGGTCGAGGTCGCGCCAGGGCCCCTTGAGCATCGTCCCTTTGGGCGGGCCGCCTGGGTCGGCTTCGAGGTTGGCGGCCACGCCTTCGAACAGGTGACGCCGCCATTTGCCCATCGATTTGACCGGTCCCAGGGGAGCGATCGCGCCCTCCCAGACGGAAAGCGAGGGGTCGGGGACGAGCAGCTCGGGGTCGAAGTCGTGGCGCACCCCCAGGCCGTCGCACCCCGGGCACATCCCCTGCGGGCTATTGAAGCTGAAGAGCTGCGGGCTGGGCTGCTCGAAGCTCAGGCCGCATGCCGCGCAGGCGTATTGCGACGAGAGGAGCAGGTCGGGTTGACCGTCGCGAGCGACGATAAGGGTTCCCTCGCCCTTCTTCAGCGCCGCCTCGACCGCCTCGGCAAGCCGCCCGCGGAGGCTGGGGCCGACCTTGAGGCGGTCGATCACAACCTCGATCTGGTGCTTGATCTGCCGATCGAGCTTCAGGTCGTCGCTCAGGTTGACGACCTGGCCGTTGACCCGCGCCCGGACATACCCCGCCCGGGCGAGCTCGGCGAACAGGTCCTTGTATTCCCCCTTCTGACCCCGGACCACCGGGGCCAGGAGGCTGAAGGCCGTGCCCTCAGGAAGCTCCAGGATCCGCGCCACGATCTGCTCGCGGGTCTGGGCCGCGACCGGTCGGTCGCAGTTCGGGCAGTGCCCCTGACCGACCCGGGCGAACAGCACGCGGAGATAGTCATTGATCTCGGTGATCGTCCCGACGGTGGAACGCGGGTTCCGGCCCCCGGTCTTCTGCTGGATCGCAATCGATGGGCTCAGCCCTTCGATCCGATCAACCTCGGGCTTGGGCATCTGACCCAGAAACTGGCGGGCGTAGCGACGAGAGGCTCTCCACATACCGCCGCTGGCCCTCGGCATAGAGCGTATCGAACGCCAGCGAGCTCTTTCCCGAGCCACTGACGCCGGTGAAGCAGATCAAGGCGCCCCGGGGCAAGTCGAGCGCCACGTCGCGAAGGTTATGCTCGCGGGCGCCCCGGATGACGATATCCCTTGTGGCCATCCCTGGTGGTTTCCTGTACGCGGGCCATTTCGTTTTGGAGAAGCTCCCTGGTGCGCTCTACCGCGTCCGGCCCCGGTGTCGAAAGTCGGACAGCGGCCAGATACTATACACGTGTCCGTCCATCTTGTCCACCAGGGCATCCCTACCAGACCTGAGTGATTCCGTAGGCGTCGAACTGGGAGTCCACGCTGAGCAGAGGCAGCGACTCGATGATCGACGGGGCGACGAGCAGGCGGTCGAAGGGATCTTTTCTGTGTGCGACGACTGGGTAAATCGCTGTAAGGGAGCGACCGGGGCCGACCGGAAGCCGAGATCGGTCCCCCGGACTCCAAGCTCCGTGAAGCCGAGGTGCCGGCGTTGTCCGCAGCGGGCCGGTTGGCTACACTTAAGCATTGGGCTAGGCAGAAGAGGAGAACGGCGGGGCGTTGCGCCGGCCCGCCGACGTTCCGTTGATACGAGGTGAGGGGGCCGCCTTGGCTGCAACGTCACTCCGTCGGTACGGCATGTATGCCGTCGTGGTTCTGATCGGCCTGGGCTGGCTCGGGCCTGATCGGGCAAGTCGCCACGCGTCGGCGCAGGGCCGGGCACCGGGGCAGGGTTCGATCCGCCGGAGGGAGTGTCCGCTTCGGCTGGAGGTTTCGAGGTTGCGCCTTCGACGGTGGTTGCTCCCGCCGACCCGGCCGAGCCGGTGGCCCAGGTCGATACCTCCGAGTCGTTCCTGCATTGGATGTTCCGCGCCTCGGGGCCGATCGGGGTCGTCATCGTGGCGATGTCGTTCTACCTGATCGCGCTGGTCGCCTGGATGACCTTGCAGTATCGCAAGGCGGTCGCCGTCCCCGAATCCCTGGTCCGCGAGGTGACCGATCTCTTGAGCCAGAAGCAATATACCGAGGCTTATCAGCGGCTGGCGGCCGATCGGTCGTTCCTGGCGCGGGTGCTGGCGGCGGGGGTCCGCAAGCTGCCCAGTGGTCTGGCGCACGCGCATCGGGCGATGGAACTGGCCAACGACGACGTGACGATGGAGATGGAGCACCGAACGACCTACCTGGCCACCGTGGGGACGCTCGGGCCGATGATCGGACTGGTCGGCACGGTCTACGGCATGATTTTGAGCTTCCGGGTGATCGCCACCGCGGGGTCGTCGCCCCAGGCGAGCCAGCTTGCCGCCGGGATCTCGACGGCCCTGTTCGCCACGCTCGAAGGGATCGCGCTGTCGATCCCGGCGATTTACTTCTATGCGCTGTACCGCAACCGGATCGCTCGGCTTTCGCTCGAGGTAGCGCTGACAGCCGAATCGCTGCTCGATCAGTTCTCGCCCGGCGTCCGGGCGCCGCACCCGCTGGCGGCGTCGGTGGCGACCAACGTGGCGGTTCCCCCCGGCCGGACCGCGCTGCCATCGGCGGAAAAGTGAAGTGATGTGACCCGCCCCGTCCCTCTCTAGCAGCAGGAAAGGCGAGCCAATGCCGCGACGAAGGGACCGGAGCGGTGGGGATGGGACGGTAAACCTGAACCTGACGCCCCTTCTGGACGTGGTCCTCCAGTTGATCACCTTCTTCATGATGCTGATCCACTTCGGGTCGCGGCTGGAAGGGGCGACGAAGGCGGTCCGGCTCCCCGTCGCCCCGGCGGCCTTGCCCGGAAGCGACCTGGCGCTGGATCGACTGGTGGTCGTGATCGATCCGCGCGGTCGTCTGCTGGTCGAGGGCCGGGCGCTCGAGGGCGCGTCGGCCGATGCCTGGTGGTCGGAGCAGGCGGCCCGTCGACGCGCCGGTCAGGAGACGCTGGGGGGATCGGTCGAGGACCTGTCGACGGTCGTGGTCGTCCGGGCCGACCGGGACGCCTCCTACGGCCAGGTCCGACGGACCCTGTCGACAGCCCAGCAGCGTGGGTTCGCCCACTTCAGTCTCGTCGTCCTGCGGACCCGGCCGCGCGGAGGTTAAAGCGTTGAGCCTGACCACCGGTCCCATTAACAGTATCGGCCTGCCCCCCTCGCGCCTTACCAGGCGGGCCGATCGGGGTCGAGGCGGCCGAAACCTCCCGAGGAGGTCCTCTTCCCGGTCACGCCGATGCTCGACATGGCGTTCCAGCTCCTGGCGTTCTTCGTCCTGACCTTCCAGGCACCTTCGGCCGAGACCCACCTCGACCTCAACCTGCCGGCGACCCCGCTGGCCCTGCCCGGTGCCTCGCGAGGCCGGGCCGATCAGCCGACACCTCGTCGGGTCGATACCGACATCGAGAACGACCTGTTCGTCCGCGCCCAGGCCGACGACCTGGGCGACCTCAAGGCGCTCCGCCTGGGTGAGGCGGTGGTGCCCGACCTGTCCACCCTGACCGAGCGTCTCGGCCGCTACGCCGAGATCCTCGAAGGCCGGCCGCTCCGGGTCCGCCTCGTCGCCGACGATGGACTCCGCTACGAGGAGGCCGCCCGGATTCTCGCCGCCTGCGCCGTCGGCCGGCGTGGCCGACGTTCGCCTTGCCGCGCCGGGGAGCGTGCCATGATCGCAATCGTCGTGCTCTGGACCCTGGGGCTGTCGCGGGCTGACGCGTCGGAGTCCGCGCTCGGTCTGTCCGACCTGGCCGCCTATCGCGCCGCGCTGTCGGAACATGGGCTTGGGCCGGGCGAATCTTCACCGGTTCCGGTCCGGGTTGACTTCCGGGCCCTCTGGGACCATCCGGGCGATTTCCAGGGGCGGCTTGTCGAGGTCCGGGGCCGGCTTGTCCGACGGTTCCGGCAGGGGGCGTTCGGCACGTTTCCTCCCCTGGAGGAAGCCTGGATCGTCGCGCCGTCAGGCGATCCGTTCTGCCTCGTCTTCCCGGCGACGGGAAGGGGATCCGAGGACAACCGCGACATCGATACCCGTCCGGTTCACCGGCACGTTTCTGCGATCGATCCGTTACGAGGGGGGCGACGGACCCCGGCTCGCCCCCTTGATCGTCGGGCCGGCCCCGCCGGTGTCGGAAACCGGGGCTCTGCCTTCGCCTTCCTCCTGGAACGCGCGTGTGTCCGGCTTCGGCCTGTCCCCACTCGACTGGGCCCTTGGCCTGGGCGCGGCCCTGTTGGTCGCACTGGTTCTGGTCCGACAGCACCTGAAGCGTCCTCCGCGTCTCATGTCGGCCTGGGACGAGACCGTCCCGGCCCCTTTGTTCGATGATCAAGATGTGCCTTCGCCGACCGTCTCCGTGAACGAGGAGGGCCAGCACTCATGAGCACGATCCACGACAATACAGCCTCGACCGCAACCGGCCGGGCCTGGAGATGGCTGGTGGGCCGATCGCCGTTGACCGACCCGCGGGCCCTGGTCAGCTCGCTGGCGTTCCACACGCTGTTATTGGGCCTGGCGTCGGTGGTGGCGTTGAGCGCGGTGGTGCCCGCCGCGCCCGAGGCGCCGCCGAGCCTGAGTGGGGCGATCGAGCCGATAGACAACCGGGCGACCCCCGAGCCGGGGGGCGGACCTGGCGAGCAGGGGGCCCAGGCGGTCATGGAAGCCCTACCCGCGTCCCCAGAAACCGACCCGGCGCCGCCGACGCAGCGCGACCCGTCGGCCGACGCCTTGCTCTCGGAAATCCTCCCGGCAGCGCCGAACCCGGCGGGCGAGCGGCCGTTACCCCTTCCCGGTCCGCAAATCAGCGGCCTCGGGACCTTGCCCGGCCCCGGCCAGGGGGGCGGCGGCGGCTCCGGCGGCGGCTCGGGCGGCGGTGTCGGACGCGGGATCGGGCCGGGCACTGAGTTCTTCGGCGCCCGCGAGCACGCCCGATCGTTCTCCTACGTCATCGACTGCTCCGGCAGCATGGCCACCCGCAACGCTCTCGAAGTCGCCAAGCGTGAGATCCTCGTGAGCCTTAACCAGCTTCCGCCGGATGCCCAGTTCAACATCATCTTCTACAATTTGCAGGCGTTCGATCCGCTGGACCCCAACGGCAAGCCGCATCTCCTGCCGGCGACGTCGGGAAACAAGACCATGGTGCGCAACCAGCTTGCCCGGGTCGCCCCCGACGGCGGCACCGACCACATGCTCGCGCTCCGCCTGGCTTTGACCTTGCACCCCGAGGTGATCTTCTTCCTGACCGACGCCGACCTGATGACCAACAACGACGTCACCGAGGTTCTCTCCCGCGCCGCCCGGACGCGCATCCAGTGCGTCGAGTTCGGCCGCGGCCTCGACATCGGCGGCAACAACCCGCTCCGACGCCTGGCCGCCGCCAGCGGCGGGACGTATCGCTACATCGACGTGACCCATTTCCCGGGGGTGCGGTGAGAACGGCCTCCCCGGGCCAGACCGGACCGCTCCGCACCGTCATCGAAGTCAGCCGAACGGACGACGGCTTTCCGTCGCCAGGCCAGGGGGTTCAGTCCTCTCAGGCAAGGTAACAGGCCGCAGAGCCGCAGACGGCGTTGAATCCGGGCGGCCAGATCCGTCTTGGAGTCCGGGATCGCCACCCAGTTGTGGGTGGTATTGCTGGTGAGGTCCGCCGGACTCAGGCTGAGTCGGGAGAGCTGATAAACCCGATAGCCCAGGGCCGTCAAGTCACCGTGAAGCTGGGCGAGTGAGCCGCCATAGCGGCGGAGCAGGTCGGCTGCGGCCTCCAGGATCAGCACCGGGCGGTCGCGCTCCAGGCATTGATGTGCCCCGCGAAGGATGCATGGTTCCACTCCCTCGGCATCGATGCAGAGCAGCTTGATCGGCCCCCGATTCTCGAAGAGGGTATCCAGAGTGGTGCAGGGAATCCGCAGTAGGCTCGACTCATCCACCGGATCGCTCCCGCGGATGTGACCAACTCCCGAACTCGCCGAATCAGGTGGCGGCGTGAACTCGACGGTTCCCACGCGGTCCGAGACCGCAACCGGCAGAATCTCGACCTGGCGCAGGCCCGACAGCTCATTCAGCGTGCGAAGCTGTTGCAGGTTCGAGGGCAACGGTTCGATCGCGTAAACCTTGCCTTCAGGGCCGACCAGGTCGGCATAGTTGACCGTCTCGGTCCCCACGTTCGCGCCCACCTCGATCATGGTATCGCCACGCTTAAGCACCGCGCCGGCAACCGCGATTACTCTCCAGTCAAAATAACCGTGAATTCGAAACATGTAACCATGATAGTCGCTGGTGATTCCGTGATAGTACGACCCTGACACGGCCCGTGATCGGAACGAGGAGCCGTTCTGCGGAACGTGGTGGAACGGGTAGATCCAGCGGAGGTTCACCCGATTCGAGATCAGGGGCGGAAACAGGTGGCTGGTGAACTGTGCCAGTAACAACCGGGGGTGTGTCATGTCCTATCTCCGAGTCCGCGCTCGAACTTCGATCGGCGTTGATGAGCATTCCGTTCCGGTAGTCGACGGATTCGAGCCTGGGTTGGACGTTCGCGCTAGTTGCGAGCCAGGAATCATTTTGCAAACCTGGCCTCAACATCACCATAGATCGCTGCCGGAGCAAAGGTCTGGATTTCGTGGAAGAGCGAATCTACCCTTTCATCGATCGCTTTCAACGACTGGGTTCCGTTTTTCGGAGGGACGTTCCCCCTGCGTGACTGAGCGGGGACCGAATCGGTTTCTCACGGACCGGCGGCCTGGTTGCGGTGTCGATCGAAGGAACAAGGTCAGGGGTCGTCGATGACAGGTCGGTCTCCTCCGGCTCCTTGACCTGGATGCTGCGGAACTCGACCCGGGTCGACTGGTTGTTTGCCTGCAAGGCGATATGGCCCCCGGAAGCGCACCAGGCTCCGTCGTAATAGTCTGCCGTGGTCTAGCCGTTGACCTTGGTGACGAGGCGGTTCCCTCCGGCGATGAACACCGGCAGGAAGAACATCTCGGGATACGTGTTCGAGTCAAGAACGCTGACCAGGCATTCATTTCCCAGGTAGAGGCTGCCGTTCCTGTGCGGATCGTTGCCCCAGCCGTTGATCTGCGCTTCGTATCCGAACGAATTCTTGTCGGCGATGGGCCATACCGTGCGAATGAAGCGCCCGCTGTTGTTACGCACCTTGACGAAGGTGCGCTTTACGGAAATCGCCTCGTTCCGAGTAATGGTAGCTGGGTTCCGGTCCCGAACCGACCAGCAGGCCTCCCTCGACCCGCCACTGGCACGATTGCGTGGGGTGCGTCGTCCAGCCGGTCGGGTCCTTGCCGTTGAACAGGAATTGAAACACGTCGGCCGCCGTGTCGAACGACTGGTGGGTACCCGAGAGAGAAAGACCGGTTCCGTGTCAAACCTGTTGCACGAGTGACAAGATTATCCCAAAAAAATAGCGACGACTTACCGCTATGAACTCAGGGAAGGCTCGTTGAGCCTGGCCCATCGACGGCTCACCACTTGGCAGAGCGTCGTCCCAATGGTGTTACGATTCCCGACCAGGAAGCCGCCTCGGCCGGTTTCTCGGCTACTCCCTTTCCGTTTGCGCCCCGGTGTTGTCTAATCCTGGGGATTCGACCGGGCGGACGTCCGGTGCGATGCAGACAAAAAAGAAACGCGTCGCGGGGCACTGTGCCGGATCAGCCTCGCGGCGAGGGCGGGGCAGGTCGAGGCGTCTGATGCCGGCGTCGTTCTTTTTCCCCTTCACTTCTCGATCCAGAAGCGTCCTAGCGCTTCATATTTGTTAGATGGGGAGTCAATTCATGCGAGGTTGCCGCGACTTTAAAACGGCATTGACGTTCGTCGCCCTGACAGCGACGTCCGTATGGCTTGCGGTTCCAGAACGGGCCCATGCCCAGGGGCCGCCCGCGGCCACGACCACAATAAACACAACCACGGCTGCGCTGGCACCCGATTCACCGGAAGCGGCGGCCACGGTCAAGGCCGCGGCGGCGGCTGAGGCGGCTTCGGAGGCGAAGTTCCACTATTTCGCGTTCCTGAACGACCCCAACTACCACGGCTGGAGCGCGTGGCCCTGTTGGTCGTGCTCGTGGTGGCGGTGGCGGGCCTGCTCTACGCGGGGATGCTGGTCGGGCAGGTGCTCGGGGCCGACCAGGGGACCGAGAAGATGCGGATGGTCGCCCGGGCGATCCGGGAGGGGGCCAACGCGTATCTGGCCCGCCAGTTCAAGGCGATCATCCTGCTGGTCTTCCTGATCACGGCCATCCTCTACTTCGCCAACACGGGCGAGGGCGGCAGGCACGTCGCGCCTGGGCCGCGCCGGCGGCCTTCTTCGATGGGGGCGACGTTCTCCTGGCTGGTCGGGTTACGTGGGGATGAGCCTGGCGGTCCGGGGCAACCTCCGGGTCGCCGCCGCGGCGCGGACCAGCTACGGCGCGGCGCTGCAGCTCGGCTACCGGACCGGCACGATCACCGGCATGCTCACCGACGGCCTCGGCCTGCTCGGCGGCACGCTCATCTTCATGGCCTACGGCGAGCACGCCTATGAGGTCTGCTCGGCTTCGGCTTCGGCGGCACCTGCTGGCCCTGTTCATGCGGGTCGGCGGCGGCATCTACACCAAGGCCGCCGACGTCGGCGCCGACCTCGTGGGCAAGGTCGAGGCGGGGATTCCCGAGGACGACCCCCGGAACGCCGCCACGATCGCCGACAACGTCGGCGACAACGTCGGCGACTGCGCCGGGATGGCCGCCGACATCTTCGAGAGCTACGAGGTGACGATCGTCGCCGCGATGATCCTGGGCTACGCCAGCTTCGGCCACAAGGGCGTGATCTTCCCGCTGCTGGTCCGTGCCATCGGCGTCGTCGGGTCGATCATCAGCACCTACAGCGTCAAGGCCGGGCCCAACAGCACCAGCGACGAGGCGCTGCACTCGGTCCACCGCGGGTTCATCCTCGGCTCGATCATCAGCGTCGTCGGCTTCTTCGTGCTCGGGCTGGGCTACCTGCACTTCGACGACGACTACATCCGCAAGTATCCCCAGGCGCTCGGGCGGCTACAGCCTGACCGCCGAGTTCAACAAGGACCGGAGGCCTTCGCACGACAGTTCCTGGCCGATCGCGACGAGCCACGGCGGCTGAAGGCCGAGGACGCCAACACGTACGAAGTCGACGCGACGCGGCCATGGCGTCGCCGAGCGCGTTCGTGCGCGACTACAAGGAGCCGATCCTCGCGGCCGCGCCAGCCGATCTGGGCGAACTTCGGCTGGCGCGGGCTCGACATGCGGCCGGCCTGGACCTGCCTGATCGGCATCATCCTGGCGATCGCCCTGAACAAGTGCACGAGCTACTACACGCACACGCAGTACGCGCCGGTGAAGTCGCTGGCCAAGGCGTGCACGACCGGGCACGCGACGAACATCATCCAGGGGTTCGCCGTCGGCTACGAGTCGACGGTGGTGGCGACGCTGATCATCGCGGTCGCGATCTTGCTGTCGGTCTTGATCTACGCCGGCGCCAGCCCGATCTTCGTCGCCTACGGCGTGGCGATGTGCGGCATCGGCATGCTCACCTGACCGGCAACACGATCAGCATGGACGTCTTCGGCCCGGTCGCCGACAACTCCAACGGCATCGGCGAGATGGGCTACGACCGCGAGGAGATGGGCGAGGAGAACTACAAGCGCGCCCGCCAGATCCTGGCCGACCTCGACGCCGTGGGCAACACGACCAAGGCCGAGACCAAGGGGATCGCCATCGGCTCGGCGGTGATCGCCGCGGTGAGCCTCTTCGCCAGCTTCATCGCGGTGATCGCCGTCGGGAGCGAGTCGAAGATCGGCGAGATGACCACGACGCAGTACCTCGCCGAGGCGGGCAAGCTCTCGGTGGCCCAGCCCGAGGTCTTCATCGGCATGCTGATCGGCGGGGCGGTCCCGTTCCTGTTCAGCTCGATGCTGATCCGCGCCGTGGGCCGGGCGGCGTTCCTGATCGTCAAGGAGTGCCGGCTCCAGTTCCGCGACCAGGAGATCTGGGCCGGGACCAAGACCCCCGACTACGGCCGGGTGGTCAACATCTGCACCGCCGCCGCGCAGGGCGAGCTGATCGGCCCGGGCATCCTGGCGATCGTGATGCCGATCCTGGTCGGCATCTACCTCGGCCCGTACGCGCTGGGGGGCTACCTCGCGGGCATGATCATCGTCGGCCAGCTGCTGGCCGTCTTCATGGCCAACGCCGGCGGCGCCTGGGACAACGCCAAGAAGACGATCGAGGACGGCCTCTACGGCGGCAAGGGGTCCGAGGCGCACAAGGCGTCGGTCACCGGCGACACCGTCGGCGACCCGCTCAAGGACACCGCCGGCCCGGCGCTCAACCCCCTGATCAAGGTCATGAACATGGTCGCGCTGCTGGCCATCGCGCCGATCCTCGGCCTATCGCGGCGACGTCCTGGCTCTACCTGGTCGGCCTGATCGGCGTCGCCGCCGTCGCCTGGGCCGTCTGGCGGAGCAAGACCGAGAGCAAGGAGTTCCGCGAGATGGAGGCCGAGCTGGCCGGCGACAAGGACAAGGCCGACACCAGCCTCGAAGCCGTCGGCTCGCTGATGACGACGACACGGTCAAAGGGTTTGACCAGCGTCTGCGCAAACCCCATTCAGTCCCTACGCGACGCCCGCTCCTGACGGACGCGGGCGTCGCGTTTTTAATGTCGGATTTCACCCGCTCCGTTGCCGAATCTCCCCAAATCGCATGAGGAAGTTCTCCTTCGATTTCAAAATGCCGTACTTTTAATTAGGCTGATTGACGGTCGCCATAACCTGTCCTAGGGTCGAGTTGTCGGGTCCACGGTTGATTGGGAGGATCACTCCATCAGTGAAGATGGACGGAATGAAGGATTCGTGACCCCCTCACCCACGGTGCAGCCCCGAGACCGGACCCCGACGACGCACCCAAGGAGCGACCCTTCATGACATCCCGCAGCTACCGCCGCGAGCTGAAGAACCATTCGCCACTCCAAATCTACCTGCATGATATCAACGATACCCCGCTCCTCTCGGCACGCGAGGAACGCGAGCTTGCCGAGCGGGTGGCCCAGGGCGATCCTTTCGCCCGCGAACACATGGTGAAGGCCAACCTCCGGCTGGTCGTGAATATCGCACGCGGCTATCTGGGTAAGGGGCTTTGTCTGGAGGATCTGATCGAGGAGGGAAATCTCGGCCTGATGCGGGCCGTGGAGGGGTTTGACGGGATGATGGACACCCGGTTCAGCACCTACGCGAGCTACTGGATCAAGCAGTCGATTCGCCGCGCCGTGATGAACAACGGCAAGCCGATCCGGCTGCCGGCGTACATGGTGAGCCTGCTGGCGAAGTGGAAGCGGGTGACCAACGGCCTGACCGACCGGCTTGGGCCGGCCGCCGACGCCGGAGGAAGTCGGGCGGGCGCTGCGGCTGTCCAAGAAGAAGGTGGGGATCGTCGCCAAGGCGATCAAGGTGAACAACCTGACGCCTCACACCGAGGGGGTCGACGACGAGGGCATCGCGCTCGACGACGTCCTGACCGACGACCGCGTGCAAGGCCCCCGACGACCTCCTGATCGAGGCCGACGACCTCGAGCGGATCTTCGAGCGGCTCGAGCAGCTCGACGATCGCGAGGCGACCGTCGTGCGGATGCGGTTTGGCCTGGAGCCCTACTCGCCCATGACCTTGCGCGAGGTGGGCGAGAATCTGGGTCTGACCCGCGAGCGGGTCCGACAGCTCGAAAGCCAGGCCCTGGTCAAGCTGATGACCGCCCTGGGAAGCGAACGCGAGCCCCTGACCGGTCAGTGGCTGGGCCGCTGACCGGACCGCGATCGAAACCCAACCAGGCGAACTCCAACTCGGCCGAACCCAACCGCGCCGCGTCCACCTGGATGCGGCGCGGTTGGGCATTTTCCAGGCGCATCGGATCATCGAATTCGTCCGCGTTCGCGGAAACATACTTGACGCGGTCCCCTGTCGTTCGGCAGACTGAGACACAAGCCAGGGAGGTCCTTTCCCGACGCGGAAAGAAAGGACCCTCGATTGTTTCTCCCGAACGTGATCCGCGTCGCGGCGGCGGTCGGCTTGCTCCTGACCCTGACTCTCGCCCCGACGTTTCTCTGGGCCCAGAGCCCCGATCCGACGGAAGGACCCCGTACAGCAGCGACCGACACGGGCTGGCAGGCCCGGTTCGACGCCGGCTGGAAAGCCTACCAGCACGGCCGATATGACGAAGCGGCGGACCTGCTCGGCAGTGCCGAGCGGGAGGCGCAGAGGTTTCCGGAAGCTGACCCCCGGCGCGGGCGGGTGATCGACCGGCTCGCCTGGATCGATTTCGCGCAGGGCAGGCTCGACGCGGCCGAGGTCCGGGCGCGCAGGGCGCTTGCCTGGCGGCAGGAGCATCTCGGCGCCGCGCACCATGACGTGGCGCAGAGCCTGCACACCCTGGGCTGCGTGCTCGACGCTCAGGGACGGCTCGACGAGGCCGAACCGCTCTATACGCGCGCCCTGTCGATCGAGGAGAAAGTGCGAGGGGCACAACACCCGAACGTCGCTGCGCTGCTCGAGTGCCTTGCTAACCTCCACCACGCGCAGGACCACCTCGCGCAGGCCGAGAGCGACTATCGACGCGCTCTGGAGATCCGCGAGCAGTCCAAGGATGCGAAGGCGCTGGCGCCGACGCTCTATAACCTGGCGGTCCTGTACTTCGACCAGGGAGAATTCCTCAAGGCCGAGCCGCTCTTCCAGCGTGCCGTGAGCCTGCGCGAGTCGACCCTGGGCGCGACCATCCGGAGGTCGCCGCGGGTCTCAGCGGGCTGGCGACGGTGTACTTGAAGCTCGACCAGAACACCAAGGCCGAGCCCCTGTTGCGTCGCGCCCTGTCGATCTACGAGGCGACGCTCGGCGCGGATCATCCCGAGATCGCCCGCTGTCTGACCCGGCTGGCGGGGGTCTATACCTCGCGCGGCGACTTCGCCCGCGCCGAGCCGCTCTGCCGCCGCGCCCTGGCCATCCACGACAAGATTCCTCCGACCGCCGCGGCTGATTTTGGCCTGGTCGAGACGCTCGAGGAGTACGCCTCCCTGCTCCGGAACATGAACCGCTCCGACGAGGCCGCCCGGTTTGATGCTCGCGCCCGCGAGCTCCGCCGCCAGCAGCGCACACCCTTGCCGGCCGAACGCGACGCTTGAGCCGAGACGCCGCCAGAGCGCTTTTTTAGGGTGGGCACCGCCCCCCTGTACTCCTTACGGCACGCCGGGAGGACAGGGGGTGGTGCCCACCCTACGTAATTTCCTCCCCTGTACCGGCGGGTACCCAACGAATCGCCCGATTTTCGGGTCCGCGGGGCGCTGCGCCAAAATAATTAGGGCCCCGGCCCCGAAATACCCTTGTCGAGGGGCGGCAGGTTGATCGGGACCGAGGTCCAAAGGCAAGGGGAGACCGGACGGCCGGCCACTCAGGACTCAGGCGCACTTCCGCGAGAGACGATCCAAAAGGAGACGCGACAATGGTTTGCTCGTTGGTCAAAAAGGTGGTTCTGGGAACGGCGCTGGGGGCCGGGGCGTTGTACCTGGCGTTCGGGACTCATGCGCCGAGCTACGTGCGGACGGCGTTCCACCGGGTCCGTCATAATGCCAAGGACGCGGTCCCGGTGCCGTTCGAGATCGAGCGGGCCCGGCAGGAGATTGCCAGTCTCGAGCCGGCGATCCGCGACAACATCGAGGCTCTGGCCCGCGCCGAGGTCGACGTCGAGTATCTCGACCGTGAGATCGCCGGGACCCGGACCAATCTCGCCCGAGAGAAGACGGGCATGCTGGCCCTGCGCCAGAGCCTGGAGACCGGTGACTTCCGGCTCGCCGGCCACGGTCACGTCAGCTACACCGCCGAGGAGGTCAAGGGCGAGCTGGCCCGCCGGCTCGACCACTACCGCAACGTGCAGAAGGTGCTCGAGGAGAAGGAAGCCACGCTCAAGGCTCGGCAGAAGTCGGTCGTCGCCGCCCGCAAGCTCCTGACCGAGATGGCGGCGCAGAAGCAGACGCTGCTGACAAAGCTCGAGAAGATCGAGGCCCACCTCAAGATGATCGAGGCGAACCGCGCGGCCAACGAGTTCGACTTCGACGACACCGCCCTGTCCCGAGCCAAGCAGACGGTCTCCGAGCTGGAGAAGCGGCTCGAGGTCCTCGACCGAAAGTCCGAGATGGAAGGCCGGTTCGTCGACGCCGGGCTCCCCGTGAGCACCGAGTCGAACCGCGACGTGGTTCGTGAGTTCGACGAGGAATTCAGCGGCAACGCCAATGGCGATGCTCAGGCCAAGGTGCCGGCCAATGGTGAATCGAAGGACAAGAGCCTTTGACGTGATCGGACCAGATCGATCGAATCTCGGGCGAAGTTAACCCGTTGGGAAGGGAAAGCCAAAGGGGCCGGCACCTCGACACCATCGAGACCGTCCCCTTGGCTTTCCTCACCATGACTTCGCCCGGTGGGTCCCGTTCTATTGAAGAATACCGGTCGTTCGATGAGGAAGCGTAGACCTTCAGGCTTTCGTGGCGAATCTCTCCTGTAGAATGGGGAGAGAGGACGGATCTCCCGACGATGGTCAATCCGGCTGGCAGGTCGATCATGCTGGGACAATGGCGAATGGTGTTGCGACAGGCGGAAGAAGCCGCGAGGGGAGGCCGCCTCGACGAGGCGCTGGCCCTGGCGAGCCGGCCCGACGTGGCTGATTATCGGCACGCGGTCCAGCTTCGCTCGCGCCTGGTCCAGGCCCTGGTCGAGCGCGCGGCGCGGCGTGGCAGCGCCGATGACCTGGAAGGAGGCGCTCGGCGACCTCGACCTGGCCGAGCGGATGGGAGCGGCTCCCGATAGCCTGGCCGCGGCTCGCCTGAACCTGGCCGACCAGGTCGCGGGCGAGGTCCGCGGCCTGCTCGACGCTGGCGAGCCGGCGCGCGTGCTCGAGCGGATCGAGCACCTGGCCCGCCGGAAGGTCGGCGGTCCTGCCCTGCGGCGGTGTCGCGAGGTGGCCGAGGCGTGGCAGGGGCGCTCGACGAGACCCGACGAGGCGAGTTCGGCCGCGCCGTCGATCACCTCGACCGCGCCGAACGACTTGCCGCCGGCGCCGCGGAAGCCGCCCTGGCCGCCGCGCGCCGCGACATCGAACAGAAGCAAAAGTCCGCCAGTCCCCGCGTCGAGGCCCTCTACGAGGCCCTCGCGTCCGTGACCGGCGTGGGAACGGGTTCGGGAGTCTGGTCGAGCGTCCTGGCCGTCGCCGAATTGGTGCTCGAGATCGTTCCCGAACATCCCGCCGCGCGACAGGCCCGGGCCCATGCGTGGCAGCAGATCGCCGCGATTGGCCCCTCGTCGGCGGCCTGGCCCAACCGGGGCGGCCGTTTGCCCCAGGCCGCCGATCCGGCGTCAACGTCTACCTCCGCGTCCACTTCCGAGGAAGATGTGATGCCGGAGCCGATCCGCTGGATCAACGGCAGGTCGCGCAAGCTGACGGCTTCGGCGTCCCGGCGTCCCCTGGCCCGCGCGGGCGAGGGAGAGGAAAGACCCGTCGGCCGGTTCCTGCTCTGGGTCGACGCGGTCGGCGGCTATCTTGTCTGCATGGACGACCAGGTCGTGATCGGCCGCGCCGGGGTCGATAGCGTCGCGGACGTCCCCATGCTCGGCGACCTGGCCCGGCACCACGCGACTCTCGTGCGCGACGGCGACGGCTATGTCCTGAAGGCCCAGCAGCCGACGTTCGTCAACGGTCAGAAGGTCGAAACCGCGCCGTTGCACGACGGCGACGTGATCCGGCTTGGCTCGACCGTCGAGCTCGAGTTCCATCAGCCCAGCCCGGTCAGTGCCACGGCGCGTCTATCGATCGTCAGCCGGCACCGGCTGCCGCTGGCCGTCGATGGGATCTTGCTGATGGCCGAGACCTGCATCGTCGGCGGCTCGCCCCAGGCCCACGTGCCCGCTCCCGGCCTGGACGAGCCGGTGGTCCTGTACCGACAGGGCCCGGCCCTCTGGTGCCGCGCCTCCGGCGGGTTCGAGGTCGACGGCCGCCTCACCGCTGCCCGCGCACCGCTCACCCTCCAGTCGAGCGTCCTGGGCGACGGGTTCTCGTTCAGCCTCGAACCGCTGGGAAACAAGACGGTCTGACTCACGCAAGCCAAAGACAATGGGAGGGTGGGCACCGCCCACCGTATCTTGAAGGAGTTCGTCGGGCGGTGCTCACCCTACAAAAGTCTCAAGAAATCAGCACGAGCAGCGAAATCTCTCTCGAAGCCTGTACCATGAGGAAAGGTGTTTTGACAATTGTAGGGTGGGCACTGCCCACCGTTCTGGGGTTGAACCCGGTGGGCAGCGCCACCCTATAAAGAATTCTGGAACGGATTCTCAAACCAAAACATCGCCGATCCATCGAAGTGAACCTGAAGCGATCGCGGAGTCGAGGGCGGGAGCCGGGACGGGAGACGCGGAGGACGATTGACCGATGAACGCGACGGCCCGAAAACTCGAAGTGGACCCGGAACGAGTCGACACCGACATCGACCTGGACGAGACGATCGTCTACAACTCGGGCTTCGCCGCGTCGAGCCCGGACCAACAGCGGCCCCTGGGGTCATCCGAGACACCAATGCCCACACCCGAGCCCTTGGCCCGACAGCGTTACACCTTCTCCTCGGGGGCGCGGCCGCTCGACGGCTACACGATCAAGCGCGCCATTGGCCGCGGCGGGTTTGGCGAGGTCTATTTCGCGACTTCGGACGCCGGCAAGGAAGTGGCGTTGAAGCTGATCCTGCGCAACCTCGAAGTCGAGCGCCGCGGGGTCGTGCAGTGCATGAATCTGAAGTGCCCGAACCTGTTGACTGTCTACGACCTGAAGCAGAATGACGCGGGCGAGTCGTTCGTCATCATGGAATACGTCGCCGGGCCGAGTCTCTCGACAGTCCTGAACCGGCATCCCGGCGGCCTGCCGCTTGAAGAGGTCCGCACCTGGCTCAAGGGACTGGTCGAGGGCGTGGCCTATCTCCACGACCACGGCGTCGTGCATCGCGACTTGAAGCCGGCGAACCTCTTCATGGAAGAGGGGATCGTCAAGATCGGTGACTACGGTCTGGCCAAGCTGATGACGCCGGGGCAGGGGACCGCAGCACTCCGAGAGTATCGGCACCTGTCACTACATGGCCCCCGAGATCTCCTCGGGCAAGTACCACAAGCCGATCGACGTGTACGCCATGGGCGTGATCCTGTACGAGATGATCACCGGAAGCGTGCCGTTCGAGGGCGAGACCGTGGGCGAGGTCCTGATGAAGCACCTGACCGCCCGGCCCGACCTGTCGAAGCTTCCCGAACCTTATCGATCGATCGTCGGCCGGGCCCTGGACAAGGATCCGAACCGACGCCCGGCGAGCGTCTATGATCTGCTCCCCTCCGAGGATGCGCCCGTGAGCCCAAGGTCCGGTTCATCGGCGACCCGAAGGGGATGGGTGTGGGCACGAATGGGACACCGGCGGCGAAGGCAACGCCCGCGGTCGCGCCCGAGGAAGATATCATGCGGATCGAGGCCGAGGAGCCGCTCTTTTACATCGGCCCAGAGACCCGCCCGCCGCGTCGTCGAGAAGCCAGGAGGGACCGATCGACATCACGAGGCAACCGGGAGCGGGAGGTCCGGCGCGTACGGCTGTGGGCGCTGGGCTGCCTGGCGCCGGAGGGTCGAGGAGCGTTTGCCCGACGAGCCGCCGCCGTTGCCGTCGGGAAGGCTCCGCCTCGCCGAGCTCTCGATGTCGATGGTCTGGGCCGCGCCCCTGGTCGCCTTGCTTAGCCTGCCGGCCGCCGGCATGCTCGGCATCCTGCCGGCCGACGAGCCTCGAGCGAATCGGCTACTTGGCCTTGATGGCGCTGGTGGGCGTCTGGACGCTTCTGGGCACCACCAAGGGTCTTGAAGCCAAGACCCTGGATGGAACCACCCGACGCCTCCTCTGTCTGGGGATCGGTCTGCTCCTGGGTCTGTCCGACTGGCTCTACAGCTCAGTCGATCCCGACACCCGGCCTGCATAGGCATATAGGGATTCCGGATGGGTTGGAGCAGGGGTCGATTCCCGGGTTGCTCGCCAGCTCGCCCTCCAGCCTGGGTCTGGAGTCGTTGGCCTACTTCGGCGGTCTGTTCCTGATCGGCCCGTGGTGGTCGCTCACGGTGCGTGACCGCAAGGCGCGGTTCCGGCTCTGGCCGATCGTCCTGGCCGGACTGTCGTCGATGCTGGTCTGGCCGCTCTGCTGGCCGCCGGCCCGGCCTGATGGATTGGCCATCGCCTTGATCTCGCCACGGTCACGCAACTGGTGAGCCCCTGGAGCGAGGCCGCCGCGGCCTACGCTCGCGCGGTCCGCATCCGGGGCAAGTACCGCCCAGGCGCCACGACCTGACCGGTCGATTGCCGGGCAATATTCCGGCGACGGCCACGAACGACTTGGCAGAGGGAAGGACAGGTCCAGAAGCGGGATCAAAAGGTTCGCCATGAAACCTCTGACGTTCATGACCATCGTTCTCGGGTTGATCCTCGGGTATCTCTACGCGTCCGCTCGGCACACGGTCGTGCCGGAGGCGGCACGGGTGCATCCGCCCCGATCGGTCGTCGGAAAGTGGCGCCATCCGCACGCCCGGGTCGCGACCATCGCACATGACCGACGACCGCGACCGTGACGAGCGAGAGCATGCTGACGGTCTGCCCGTGCCGATCGTTCCCGGGACGCGGGTCGATGAGGCGAAGGTTCAGACACCCCGGCCTCGGGCTGGCGGTCGGAGTCGGTGTCAGTCGCCGACGACAGCGTCGTTGCCGGTGTCGAGGCCGGATGTCCGCGGTCCGGGCGATCGCCGGCCGGCTTTCGGCCACCGAGGATCGGGCGCGGGACGATGCCCGGCTCCAGCTCGAGCGCGAGGTGACCGAGTGGCTCACTCCCGAGGTCCCGACCCAGTGGAAGCCGCCGGCCACATCTGATCACGCGGATGATCCGCAAGACCGAGGTCCACCCGATCGTGCAGCGACTACGGGACGGTCTACGAGGCAACGCTCGAGGCCGATTTCTCGAACGCCCAGCGCGACGCCTTCGTCGCGGCCTATCAGCGCGAGGTGGCGGCCCGGCGGCTGGTGACCCTGGGAGGGAGCCTCGGGTTCGTCCTGGTCTGCCTCGCGGCCCTGGCCGGCTATATCCGCGCCGACGAGGCGACCAAGGGCTATTACACACACTGGCTCCGCGTCGTCGCGGCGGCGGGCGTCGGCGCCTCGGGCGTGGTCATCTATCACTGGCTCGTTGACGTGAACTTCGCGGTACGAGATGCCCGACGCTGGCTCAGCGCATTGCGGATAGGCAACGGGAGGACGGTGGGCGATTACAATGGGCGGTCGAGCGGGAACGATAGGCAAGGACACTTCTCGGTTACACTGAAACTGATGGCCACGACCGACGCCGAGGCACTCCTGGTCCGGCAGGTGCGCGCGGGGGACGCCTCCGCCTGGCGGCAGTTGATCGACCGTTTCGAGGGTCGCCTGCTCGCGTTCGTCGAGAGCCGGCTCCGCGACCGCGGCGCGAGCGAGGACGTGGTGCAGGAAACCTTCGTCGGGTTCCTCACCAGCCTGCCGCACTATGACGAGACGCGCGACATCGAGGCCTACCTGTTCTCGATCGCCGCGCACAAGCTGACCGACCACCTGCGAAAGCAGGGTCGGCGGCCGATCGACCAGTTCGGCTCGGACGATCACGGCCGGCCGCTCGAGGAGGTGGCCGGCGGCGGCCGCGCGGCGTCGAGCCTGGCCCGAAGCGACGAGCGCCGGAAGGCCGAGGAGCGGCTCCTGACCGATGCCCTCGGCCAGCTCGTTCGCGAATGGCTGGCGCGCGGCGACTACGACCGGCTTCGCTGCCTCGAGCTCTTGATCGTCAAGGGGTGGGCCAACAAGGACGTCGCGAAGTTCCTCGGCCTGACCGAGCAGGCGGTGGCCAGCTACAAGTTCCAGACAGTCAGCCGGCTCAAGGACATGGCCCGACGCGCCGGGCTGAGCCTCGACGACCTGGGGTCGGGTTGAGTTTGAGCCGAGAAAAAACGAGGCGGGACATGGACCACTCCACAGCCGTTCCGATCGATGACGAGGTCGCTCTGCGCCTACCTGGCCGACGCCTTGGCCCCCGAGGCGCAGGCCCGGATCGAGAAGGCCCTGCGCGATTCGGCCGAGCTGCGCCGCGGCTCGAGGACGTCCGCCAGAACCGTGAGGACGCCGGCCTGCACACCCTGGGCGCGATCTGGCGGCGGGGACGCCTGACCTGCCCGACCCGCCAGCAGCTTGGCAGCTTGCTGCTCGATGCCCTGGACCCCGAACTGGCGTCTTATATCCAGTTCCATCTCGATGTCGTCGCCTGTCCCTTCTGCCAGGCCAACCTCGCCGACCTGAAGGCCCGGACCGCTCAGCCCGCGTCGGCCGCCCAGGGACGCCGTAACCGCATCCTGACGTCGAGCCAGACACCTGCTCGGAGACGATCGGAATCCCTGAAATCGGTGATCGATTTGATTCGATCGCTGGTCACTCCCTTCTCTACACCGGCGAGCTTTGCTGATATCCTCTTCCGGCGGCGGACGGATCTCGATCCGATCCAATCCGAATCACCTCCCTCCGGACCAGGAGCTCTCCCGATGTCACGGCCGAGCCGTTTTCTTGCTCTCGTGTTCGCGCTGGGTCTTGCGATCGACGGACAGGCCCAGACGCCAGCGACTCCGTCATCGCCACCGCCGTCGTCTGCCGATCCCAGCCTGCCGGCTCCCGGCTCGCGTGGGAATGCCGACAACGTCCCCTTCATCGGCCGCCGCGATCCGACCGGCAACACGGTCCGTCTGGCGAAGGCCAGCGGCCACGTGTCGAACTACAACGAGGAGAAGGTTGCTCCCTACACGTTGCCCGATCCTCTCGTAACCAACAGCGGCGAGCGCATCGACAGCGCCGAGGGGTGGTTCAAGAAGCGTCGTCCGGAGATCCTCAAGTTCTACCAGGACGAGATCTACGGTCGTGTACCGGTGAGCGCGCCCGGGTGACCTGGAAGGTGACCGAGACCGATCCCCAAGCTCGCGAGGGCACGGCGGTCATGAAGCGCGTGACCGGTACGATGGGCGACGAAGCCGGATGGCCCGAAGATGAACCTGACCGTTTATCTTCCCGGCCGGGCGAACGGTCCGGTGCCGTTGCTTTTGAACCTCACCTTCGGCTTTGGCCCGGGTCGCGCGCCTGGCCGCCGCGAAGAAGGACCAGCGCCTGGGACCGAGAACAAAGCGGCGAATCCCGTACCGGGCCGCGGACCTGGTGGGTTCGATGCCGTGGGCGAGGTCCTGGGCCATGGCTGGGGATACGCCTCGCTGATCTACAACGAGATCCAGCCTGATCGCGCCGACCACTGGACCGAAGGGGTCATCGGGCTGACGCTTGAAGGAAGGCCAGACCAAGCCCGCACCCGACGAGTGGGGCACCATCAGCGCGTGGGCCTGGGGCATCAGCCGGTCGATCGACTACCTCGAGACCGACCCCGCCGTGAATCCGAAGCAGATCGCCATCATGGGCACGTCGCGGCTGGGCAAGACCGTACTCTGGGCCGGCGCCCAGGACGATCGGGTGGCGGCCGTTTTCTCGGTCGTGTCCGGCGAGATGGGTGCCGCCCTGATCCGCCGCGACTGGGGCGAGACCCTCGACGACATGGCGCAGAACTTCCCCTGGCAGTTCGCCGGCAACCTTCAGAAATGGGTCGGCAAGTGGAACGACCTTCCAGTCGATCAGCATATGTTGATTGCCCTGTGCGCTCCCCGGCCGGTTTACGTCAACGGCGGCCTGACCGACCAGTGGAGCGACCCCAAGGGCGAGTTCCTCGCGATGGTCGCGGCCGGGCCGGTCTACCGGTTGCTTGGCAAGAACGACATGGGAGTCGCCGACCTGCCGCCCCTCGATCGGCCGATCACCAGCGGCGACCTCGCCTTTCATTATCACAGCGGCGGCCACATGGCGGTCCCGGCCGACTGGAAAGCCTTCTTCGATTTCGCCGACCGACATTTTCGCGAACAAACCGCCCGGTGAACACTCAATCGATCAATATTAATATTTATGAATATTTTGATTTGTATTCAGCATTGACTGATCCTGGCCGTGACCGCGGCGGCCCTATTCGATCTCGACGGGTACGCCGCCCTGGCCGCAACGCTGAAACTCGCCAGCCCGTTCACCGACCACATGGTCCTTCAGCGCGACCTGCCCTTGCCCGTCAGGAGCAGGGTCGAGGCCGGTTCCGCGTTCGCGTTCGCCGGTCGAACCCGGTCCGCGACCGCCGCGCCGACGGCAACTGGCGGGTCACGCTCGAGCCGCAGACGGCTTCCTTCGAGGGCCGTTCGCTCCTGGTCTCCAAGGGTTAGGGCGACGGCTAGGCCGAGATCGAGGGTGATACGATTCTGGTGCGCAGCTCTGAGGTCAAAAGGCTCACGGCCATGCGCTATGCGTGGTCGGCCTGCCCGGAAGGCTGCAACCTCTACAACACCGCGGACCTTCCCGCGCCACCGCTCCAGATCGACAAGCCAGGGCCTTGAGTATCAAGGCCCGCCGGGAATCCTGACCCGATCAGACCCATCCCTGGTCGAGGCCGGGGGCATGTTCGATCTGGTCGCTTTCTCCTTCTCCCTCAACACGGAGGAGAGAGGACTCGGGAAAGTCTTCAGGATCGAACCCGTCGCCAGCGTCAACACGCGCCTGGCCGTTCTGGGACGTTGGGTCACGCACGAGCAAGGCATAGAGGCAGGGGAGCACGAACAGGGTGGCGGGTTCGCAGGCCAGCAGGCCGCCCAGGATGGCGCGGGCTAGCGGGGCGTTGGCCTCGCTGCCACGCTCGATGGCCAGCGCACCGGGCACCAGGGCGAAGAACGCGGCCATGGCGGTCATCGTCACCGGCCGGACCCGGACCGACGCCGCCTTCTGGATCGCCTGGGTGGGTGTCAGCCCCTTGTGCCGCCGCAAATCCTGCGCGAAGTCGGTCATCAGGACGGTGTTGGACACGTTGATGCCGACCACAAAGATACATCCCAGGAGCGACTGCACGTTGATCGCCGTATCGGTGAAGAAGAGCAGTAGCAGGACGCCCACCAGGCTGAGCGGTACCGACAGCATCACACTCAGCGGCACGACCCACGACTGGACGAGCCCGACCATCAGAAAATAGATCAGGAGCGACGCCCCGACCAGCCCGTAGGCGAGGTTGCGGAATGTGGTCTGCATCCGCGAGTACTCGCCCGTGAGGATGATCTTAGAGCCCTTCAGCGAGCGCTTGTCGTCGCCCGACCTGGGATCGTATGGAATCCAGGTACCGTCGGCCTGGCGAACGCCGAAGGGCATGATGGCCGCGGTCACGTCGTCGGAGACGTGGCCCAGGTCGCGCCCGTAGGTGCTCATCGTCAGGTCGATCGTCGGCTGGATATTGGTGTGCGTCACCTCCGTCGGCACCTGCTCCCGCTCCAGCGTCACCAGGTTGGCCAGCGGGATCGACTTCTGCTGGATCGGACTGGTGATCGGGATGTCCATCAAGGTTTGGAGCGACTTGATGTCGGTCTCAGGATACTGCACGCCCACGAAGTACTGATTGCCGCCGATCGGATCGATCCAGAAGTTCCGCTTGTTGAACTGGATCGACGAGTTCAGGGCGGCGACCACGTTGCGCATCACGTCCTGCTGGTTCAGACCGATGTCGGCGGCCTTGGCCCGGTCGACGCGGATCGTGTAGCCGGGGTAGTCGAGCCGCTGGATGATCCGAGCGTCGACCACGCCCTTGATGCCGACCAGCTTGGCGCGGACCCGCTCGGCGACGGCGCGGGCCTCCTGCTGGCTCTTGCCGGTGATCTGGACGTTGATCGGGGTCGACTTACCCTCGTTCATGGCACTGCGAACCAGGCCGCCGGCGTCGAACGCGAAGTCGCAGGTCTTGAACCGGGGGTCCTTGTTGAGCTTGACACGGAGCATGTGGACATACTCCTGCGATGATTTGGAGCGTTCGGCGTGGAGCTGGACCTTGATGAGGGCGTCCATGGGTCCGGCGTTGGGGGTATAGGCGGCGGACCAGTCGGCGTTGACGCCGAGCTCGGCGATGTAGAGCTGGAGGTCTTCCTCGGAGATGGTTTCTTCGATGACCTTCTCGACCTGGCTGATGATCCGTTCGGTCTTCTCGATGCGGGTGCCGGAGGGGGCCCGGACGTACATCTCGAAGGCGCCGGCGTCGACCTCGGGGAAGAACTCCTTGGGCATGATTGGCCAGAGCACGGCGACGGTCACGCCCAGCAAGCTGTAGGCGATGAGGATCGTCGGGATCTTATGCCGCAGGACCACGTCCAGGACACGGGCGTAGAACGTGAACGTGCGATCGATCATCGATTCCCATTCATCGAACGCTCGTGCGATCGGGTTGCGATATTTCCTACCATCGCCGCTACCATTGCCGTGTTCATGGTCTTGACACTTCTGGCCATGTCCCTTGAGCCAGAAGGCGCTACAGGCGGGCACCAGGGTCCGCGACAGGATATAGGCGGCGATCATCGAGAAGGCGACGGCGTACGCCATCGGCCGGAACAGGAACTCGCCCAGCCCCGGCATCAAGGCCAGTGGCGCCAGCACCAGGAAGGTGCAGAGGGTCGAGATCAGCTCGGGCATCGCCACCTCGCTGGCGCCGAGGAAGGCCGCCTCGTGAGGTTCGGTGCCCAGGCCGAGGTGCCGGTGGGTGTTCTCCAGGCAGATGATCGCCGAGTCGACCATCGGGCCGATGGCCAGCGTCATGCCGGCCAGGGTCATGACGTTGATGGTCTGTCCCATGGTGTAGAGGCAGGCCGAGGAGGCGAGCACCGAGATCGGCAAGGTCATGACGGCGATGCCGGTCATCCGCCACTCGCCCAGGAACAGGAGGATGGTGAGCGAGCAGAGCACGGCGCCGAGGAGGCCTTCCTGGACCAGCGCGAAGATCGACTGTCGGACATAGACCGACTGGTCCATGACGAGCTTGAGGGCGACGCCGCCGCGGGTGAGTCGGCCGGTGAACTCGGGGAGCCGCTTTCGCACCGTCTCGACGACGCGGAGGGTGCTGGCTCCGAGCTGCCGGAAGACGGGGATGTAGACCTCGCGCTTGCCGTTGACCCGCACGACATTGGTCTGGATGAACGAGGCGTCGGTGGGGGTGGCGACATCGCGGAGGAACGAGACGTTACCGAATCGGGTGCGAAGCGGGATGCTGCCCATCTCACCGACCAGGTCATACATCGAGTTGGAGTCGAGCGCGTAGTCGAGGTCGCCGATCTTGGCGTCGCCGGTGGGGAGGAAGACGTTGTAATTGTCCAGGGCGTTCATGACGTCGATGGGTGAGAGACCGCGGGCCTGGAGCTTCTGTCGGTCGAGGTAGGCGATGACGGCGCGAATCTTGCCGCCGTAGACGACGGGGGCGACGGCACCGTTGATGCTCATGAGCATGTTGCGGACTTCGTAGCGTCCGACGTCGTAGAGGATGGACTCGTTCTGCGAGCCGTCGGGGCTATCGACGGCGACGATGCAAACGGGAGTGGTACTGGTGGGGTCGAAGGGAAGGACGACGGGAGGTAAAGTGCCCGGAGGGAGGTTGGGGATGACGGCGAGAGCCAGGGAGTTGACCTGGGTGAGAGCGCCGTTGGGATCGACGTCGGAGCGGAAGTAGTCGCGGACGATGCTGGCTCCGACGATGGAGCGGGAGTCCTGTCGTGAGGTACCGTTGGCCTGTCCGACCCAGCGTTCCATCCGGTTGGTGATATCTTTTTCGATGCTTCGTGCGGGCATGCCGCCATAGAAGGTGAGAATCTGGACGGCGGGGCTCTTGAAGACGGGCAAGATGTCGATGGGGATCAAGGAGAGCGAGACGGCGCCGAGGAGGATGAGCGTGAAGCACATCACGGTGACGGCGTGCGGGCTCCGCAACGAGGCATGGATCAGTCCATTCATCGCACGATCCTGACTCGCACATGGCGAGCTGGGGGGGATGGATCGGCAATCGGATATTAAAATATCAAAAAGCCAAAATGATAAACAGTAGGCGCTGCAGATGCCGGGGCAACGACATCGGCTTCAAAGCGACACGACATCAGACGTCGATCGTCGTCGTCAACGAGCGCGGACCGAGATTTTCACGACCCAGCGAAGAGTTTGATGATGCGATCGAGCCCGATCCGAAAACCGTGAAGCTCTCCATTGAGGTTTGCCTCAACCGGCCTCGGTGTCAATAGAAGAAATCCACATCCCATACGAATATCCCAGGACTTCGACCACAGCCGTGGTTTCAGGGGCGTGCCGATGGCTGGGAGTGAGCGTTGGGCCCGACTCGTCCGGGATCGGCGCCGGGGCCCTGGGCGTCTTGACCGGCCAGCGCCAGGTCGACCGGCCGGGACGGCTTGGGACGTGACTCGGGAGGGGTCTGGAACTTGATCGGCGGCGGGATCGGCTCCTCCTCACGAAAGTGTTCCCGCCAAGTGGCAAGGTCGGTCGGACCGTCGGGGAGCTCGCTGGTCGCTTCGGGATCGAGAACCACCCAGCTCCCGGATTTGTCTCTGTCCTTGCCCCAGATGTCGTACTGGTTGTCCTGACCTTTCCAGACGAGGGCCTGAGAGATCGCGTGACTCGCTTTCTCCGGTTCGGACTTCGCGTTCGCGTCGCGCCAGGCGAGGATCGCGTCGGCCTGAACGGCGCAGGCCTTGATCTCGACGTTCAGAGGGGCCTGCGGATTGAAGCCGACCAGGTCGAGCAGACCCCGGGCGCTGAGCGTGCAACGCTCCAGGGTCAGGTGACGGCCCGACGTTCCCTTGGCCGATCCCCCCGGCGCTCGGCGGACCCGCAGTCCCCAGCCGATCCCGGCAGTGGCGGCGGGGTCGTCGCTCGCGGCGGTCGCGACGATTATCGTTTGGCGGAGGACGGCTTTCGAGCCGACGAACGAGGAAATGTCGAGGGCCGTGTCGAACCCATCGAACCAGCAGCCGTCGACCGTGAGATTGCCTCCTTCCGCGACGATCGCTCGTGAGCCCTTGACCGCGTCGATGGCGCGAAACGCGCAGCGGTCGAGGGTGAGGCTCAGCCGGCCTCGATGAGGGAAGGGGCCCCTTTGGCTCCCCGGGCCGACGCGGCGTGACGGACGATGAACGACACGCCGACGATTGTCAGCGGCGTATCGGTGCGGGCCGCCAGAAAGGGGGTCGCGCCCTTGAGCTCGACCTCGACGACCGGAGTGGTACCCTCGGCAGCGCGAAGGGTGAGCCGACCCCCCGAGATGTTGATCGACGCATCGGTCCCGGTCAGCTTGAGAGGCTCGCGGTTGCTCAGGAGGACGTGTCCCTTGCTCCCGATGGCGCGCTGCATCGCCCCTTTGAGGGTCGCCTCGACGACGACCCGGCCATCTGGCGTCTTGACGACGAAGGGGTGTCCCCCGGGAACCTCGGCGGGCGCCGTGGCCCTCGGCCGGGACCTTGACGGAGCCTGTTCCGGGTCCAAAACCGAATCGTTCGGAGCTGGTCTACCCGTTGCTGCGACCGAGGCGACGATGGACGATCCCGGACCAGGGGTCCGCGTCTGGCCCAGCAGTCCCGAGCCAAGGATCGCTCCCGCAACGATCGCTGTTCCGCCCAGAACCCCCGCGCCGATCAACCAGCCATTGCGGCTCCGACGTTTCACTGATGGCCGAGCCTGAGCCCGAGCCGGAACGGCGGGATCGGGAGTGGCCGACGGTTTCGACGGTCTGGGACCAGAATCGAGATCCGGGCTCACGACCAGGTTTGCCCTGCTCCCGGCGCGCGATGTGCTCTCCGATCCGTCCGGCGCTGTCGCGGCTCCTGGAGGGGTCGTCTCACCGCGCGGTAGGACCTCCTCCGGCTCGGGAGTCGTCAGGGCAGAGGATCCGGACCACGCATCGGGGAGCCCGTCCTCGGCCGAGAGGGATGCCGATCGGCCCTTCTTCTTGTGCGACTGGAGCCCCTCGGTCAGGGAGGGCTCGGGACCGAGGTTGATCCCCAGTCCCAACTCCCCCCAGTCGACGTTCGAACGGGGTGTGACTCCCGCGGGTGTTGTCGGCGGCGTGGCCGGGGACGTCGGTGACACCGCCGACGATGACAGGACCGCAGCGGTGCCAGGGATCACCACCCCGGCGGCCATCCCCGCGCTCTGACCCTCGACGGCCAGGGTCAGCCGGGGAGCGCTCACGATCTGGGTCGCGGACTTCGAAGCCTTGGCCATGGCGCCGCCGCCCGGCTCCGATCCGGATGGACCCGCCCCCGGGGCCGGAACCGCGGTGAAGGGCTCCAGAGCGTCGGCGACGTCCAGGGGAGTCGGGTATCGGTCGTCGGGCGATTTCCGCATCATCTTCTGGACGACGGCCTCGAGACCCGTCGGAACCCCCGGCACGATGCTCGTGATCGGCGTCGGCTCGATCGCCTGGTGGCCGAAAAGCTTCTCGGGAAGGCTCGGGCTGGGAAATGGAACCTGACCTGTGAGCATATGATAGAGGGTACACCCTAGCGAGTAGATATCGCTCCGGGTGTCGACCGAGTGCGAGTGCCGGGCCTGCTCGGGCGAGACGTAGTCGAACGTGCCGACCGTCGCTCCGTCGCGGGTCACCTGGGCTTCTTCGGACTGGTCGATCGCCAGGCCGAGGTCGGTCAGCTTGGCGACTCCTTCGCGGGTGACCAGGATGTTGTACGGATTGACGTCGCGGTGGATCAGCCCCTTGCGCTGGGCGTGCTCCAGCCCCAGCGCCACCTGTCGGGCGAGCCCGGCGGCGGTCGCCGGCGGGATCGGGCCGTTCTCGGCGATGATCGCGCCGATGTTCTTCCCCTCGATGTACTCCATCACGAGGTAGCACTTGCCGTTGGACTCGCCCTCGTCGTAGATCCGCACGAGGTTCTCGTGCTGGAGCTGCGCGCCGACCCGCGCCTCGCGCTGGAACCGGGCGATCGCCCGGGGGTTGTTCATCCGTTCGGGCGAGAGGATCTTCAGGGCCACCCGGCGGTTCAGGCGGGTGTCACGAGCCAGGTAGACCCGGCCCATCCCCCCCTGGCCGATCATTTCCAGGAGGGTGTAGCGGTTGATCTTGAACCCGGACGACCGGCCGGCCAGGAGCTGCTGCGCCTGCCAGAGCGTGAGCCGCCCCTGCTGCACGGCCTGCCGCGCCAGCCGGCGGTCGAGCTGCTCGGCCACCCGTTTCTCGGGGAGGATCGCCTCGAAACAGGCATTCAATCCTTCAGCGTCGATCAGCCCGCTCTGAAGCGCCGCTTGCCAGAACCGTGATGCCTGGGGATCGACCATGGCTCATCCTGGATGCGGCGTCGAATCGACGCGAGCGAACCGAACCGGGGCGAAACGCCCCCCGAGAGAACGACCGGCTGGAATGGCAGACCAAGCGTGGGGGACCGTTTCACTTTAACACCGGGTTGGACCCCCCAACAAGGGGAAGCAAAGGGTGGGGGATGACGGGAGGAAGGCATCGAGGGCCGGGGGATCGGTTGTGATCCTCCGGCCCTCGAATTGCAGACACTCAACCGGGTCGACGGGAGGTTCGCCTCACCTCCAGGTCAGACCCATCCTTCATCGACGTTGGGGTTATGCTCGGGGCGATAGGACTCTCCGCCGCCGGTGGGCGGGGCGTCCGGAGAGGCTTCCGGGGTGGTCTCGTCGCTGTGAACTCCATGTGCGGGGCCAGGACCGCCCTTGCCGTCGCGGACGAGCAAGGCATAGAGGCAGGGGAGCACGAACAGGGTGGCGGGCTCGCCAGCAAGCAGACCGCCCAGGATGGCGCGGGCCAACGGGGCGTTGGCCTCGCTGCCACGCTCGATGGCGAGGGCTCCCGGGATCAGGGCGAAGAACGCGGCCAGAGCGGTCATCGTCACCGGCCGGACCCGGATCGACGCCGCCTTGTGGATCGCCTGGGTGGGCGTCAGCCCCTCGTGCCGCCGCAACTCCTGTGCGAAATCGCTCATCAGGACGGTGTTGGCCACCTTGATACCGACCACGAAGATGAACCCCAGAAGCGACTGGACGTTGATCGCCGTGTTGGTCAGGTAGAGCATCGGCAGGATGCCGATCAGGCACAAGCGGGACTACCAGCATGACGGTCAGGGGGACGACCCACGACTTGTCCAGGCCGACCATCAGGAAGTACATCAGGAGCGACGCCCCGACCAGCCCGTAAGCCAGGTTGCGGAATGTGTCCTGCATCCGCGAATACTCGCCCGAAAGAACGATCTTCGAGCCTTTCAGTGGTCGCTTGTCGTCGCCCGACTTGGGATCGAACGGGATCCAGGACCCGTCGTCCTGGCGGACACCAAAGGGCATGATGGCCGCGGTCACGTCATCGGAGACGTGGCCCAGGTCGCGGCCGTAGGTGCCCATCGTCAGGTCGATCGTGGGCTGGATGTTGGTGTGCGTCACCTCCGTCGGCACCGTCTCGCGGCGCAAGGTGACCAGGTTGGCTAGCGGGATCGACTGCTGCTGGATCGGGCTGGTGATCGGGATGTCCATCAAGCGTCTGGAGTGACTTGATGTCGGTCTCAGGATACTGCACGCCCACGAAGTACTGGTTGCCGCCAACCGGGTCGATCCAGAAGTTCCGCTTATTGAACTGGATCGACGAGTTAGGGCGGCGACCACGTTCCGCATCACGTCCTGCTGGTTTAAGCCCAGGTCGGCGGCCTTGGCCCGGTCGACGTCGATGATGTACTCGGGGTAATCGAGCCGCTGGATGATCCGGGCATCGACCACCCCCTTGATGTTGACGACCTTGGCGCGGATCTTCTCGGCGATCGTACGTGCTTCTTCCTGCTTCTTGCCGGTGACCTGGATGTTGATCGGGGTCGACTTACCCTCGTTCATCGCCGAGCGGACCAGCCCGCCGGCATCGAAGGCGAAGTCGCAGGTCTTGAACCGGGGGTCCTTGTTCAGCTTGAGTCGGAGCAGGTGAACATACTCCTGCGACGACATCGAGCCGCTCGGCGTTGAGCTGGACCTTGATGACAGCGTCCATGGGTCCGGCGTTGGGGGTATAGGCGGCGGACCAGTCGGCGTTGACGCCGAGCTCGGCGATGTAGAGCTGGAGGTCTTCCTCGGAGATGGTTTCTTCGATGACCTTCTCGACCTGGCTGATGATCCGTTCGGTCTTCTCGATGCGGGTGCCGGAGGGGGCCCGGACGTACATCTCGAAGGCGCCGGCGTCGACCTCGGGGAAGAACTCCTTGCGCATGATCGGCCAGAGCACGGCGATGGTCACGCCCAGGAGACTGAAGCCGATGAGGATGGTCAGAATCTTGTACTTCAGGACCACGCCCAGGCTTCGAGCGTAGGCTTCGAAGACGCGATCGATCATCGCCGACCACTTGGCGAACGCCCGGGCCACGGGGTTGGTGTTCACGGGGCCATGTCCGTTGCCGTTACCGTTGCTGCCGTCAGCGCTGGCCGCAGGGGCGTGGTTGGCCTCGCCGTGGGTATCGTGCCCATGACCGTCGCCATGACCTCCGCCGGCACCGTGACCGTCGCCATGTCCCTTGAGCCAGAAGGCCGCTGCAGGCGGGCACCAGGGTCCGCGACAGGATATAGGCGGCGATCATCGAGAAGGCGACGGCGTACGCCATCGGTCGGAACAGGAACTCGCCCAGCCCCGGCATCAAGGCCAGCGGCGCCAGCACCAGGAAGGTGCAGAGGGTCGAGACCAGTTCGGGCATCGCCACCTCGCTGGCGCCGAGGAAGGCCGCCTCGTGAGGTTCGGTGCCCAGGCCGAGGTGCCGGTGGGTGTTCTCCAGGCAGATGATCGCCGAGTCGACCATCGGGCCGATGGCCAGCGTCATGCCGGCCAGGGTCATGACGTTGATGGTCTGTCCCATGGTGTAGAGGCAGGCCGAGGAGGCGAGCACCGAGATCGGCAAGGTCATGACGGCGATGCCGGTCATCCGCCACTCGCCCAGGAACAGGAGGATGGTGAGCGAGCAGAGCACGGCGCCGAGGAGGCCTTCCTGGACCAGCGCGAAGATCGACTGTCGGACATAGACCGACTGGTCCATGACCAGGTTGAGGGCGACGCCGCCGCGGGTGAGCCGGCCGGTGAACTCGGGGAGCCGCTTTCGCACCGTCTCGACGACGCCGAGCGTGCTGGCTCCGAGCTGTCGGAAGACGGGGATGTAGACCTCGCGCTTGCCGTTGACCCGCACGACATTGGTCTGGATGAACGAGGCGTCCTTGGGCGTGGCGACATCGCGGAGGAACGAGACGTTGCCGAACTGGGTGCGCAAGGGGATGCTGCCCATCTCACCGACCAGGTCATACATCGAGTTGGAGTCGAGCGCGTAGTCGAGGTCGCCGATCTTGGCGTCGCCGGTGGGGAGGAAGACGTTGTAATTGTCCAGGGCATTCATGACGTCGATGAGCGAGAGCCCACGGGCCTGGAGCTTCTGTCGGTCGAGGTAGGCGATGACGGCGCGAATCTTGCCGCCGTAGACGACGGGGGCGACGGCACCGTTGATGCTCATGAGCATGTTGCGGACTTCGTAGCGTCCGACGTCGTAGAGGATGGACTCGTTCTGCGAGCCGTCGGGGCTATCGACGGCGACGATGCAAACGGGAGTGGTACTGGTGGGGTCGAAGGGAAGGACGACGGGAGGTAAAGTGCCCGGAGGGAGGTTGGGGATGACGGCGAGAGCCAGGGAGTTGACCTGGGTGAGAGCGCCGTTGGGATCGACGTCGGAGCGGAAGTAGTCGCGGACGATGCTGGCTCCGACGATGGAGCGGGAGTCCTGTCGTGAGGTACCGTTGGCCTGTCCGACCCAGCGTTCCATCCGGTTGGTGATATCTTTTTCGATGCTTCGTGCGGGCATGCCGCCGTAGAAGGTGAGGGCCTGGACGGCGGGGCTCTTGAAGACGGGCAAGATGTCGATGGGGATCAAGGAGAGCGAGACGGCGCCGAGGAGGATGAGCGTGAAGCACATCACGGTAACGGCGTAGGGATTCCGCAAGGAAGCCCGAATGAGACCATTCATCGCACGATCCTTTTCAATAATCGTCCAGGAATCACGGGCTCAAGGATCGCACCGAAAGTGGGAAAGCCGACCAGAATTCAGACGCCCTGACAACGGTCGGGTGGGTCAGGCCCACCATCTTCTCGGGGGAACTGGCGGGCGGCGCCCATGCGCTGCGGTGAGATCCTGAAAGGGGGGCTCCATTGATCTGGAGAGAGGGACGGTCGATCGAGAAAACTCATAGCCCCGGGGGGTATGGGGCCACCATTCATTAATTGTCGTCCGATCTTACTTTGAAACCGGGTTTCCTGTCAATTTGCCCGGTGTCAAAATGGCATCCCCGTATCCGGGAGTGCCTCAGCAGGACTACACTACAAGACGATCATGGAGTCGCCGTAACTGTAAAATCGGTAGCGGTGGGCGATGGCCTGGGCGTAAGCCTCCAGGACCAGCTCGGGGCCGGCCAGGGCGGCGACCAGAACCAGAAGGCTGCTGCGCGGCAGGTGAAAATTGGTGATCAGGGCGTCAAGCCCCTGGAACTGGTGTCCCGGACGGAGATAAAGTGCGGTTTCTCCTGCGAATGGATGGAACTGGGTTCCCGGGGAGGTCGTTGCACGGGCGGCGGTCTCGAGCACGCGGGCGGAGGTGGTACCGATGGCCACGATCCGGCCCCCCCGGGCCCGCGCCTGGTTCAAGGCGTCGGCGGCGTTGGGGGTCAGCTCGGCCCACTCGGCGTGGAGCGAGTGGTCTTCGATCCGCGCCGTCTCGATGGGCCGGAAGGTCCCAAGGCCGACGTGGAGGGTGCAGTCGACCCAGGTTACCGACCGTGCGGCCAGCCGCTCGAAGACCGAGGCGGTGAAATGGAGCCCCGCCGTCGGCGCGGCGACCGCGCCCGGCTGCGCGCGTAGAGCGTCTGATAGCGGAGCCGGTCGGCGGCTTCGGCGCGGCCCTTGCGGATGTAAGGGGGCAAAGGTACCTCGCCATGCTGATCCAGGAGCGCCACGGCCGGGTCGGCCGCGTCGGGTCGGACGGTCCATTGGCCATGGTCGTCCCGGCTCACAAGCGTCAGGCGCAACCCACGGCCCACGACCACCACTTCGCCGGGAGCGGGCTTGCCCCGCGTCCGCGCCAGGACTTCCCAGTGGTCTATGGCACCGGCACCGCCTCCGTCAGCAACCGGCACGGCCCGCAGGAACAGACCCTCCCAGCTTCCTCCGGTTGCCTCACGACGGCCGATCAGGCGGGCGGGGACGACCTGTGTATTGTTGCGGACCAGGATGTCGCCGGATCGGAGCAGGGAATCGAGCTCGGCGAAGCGCGTGTGCTCGATCCGGCCGCTGGAGCGCTCGACGACCATCAGCCGCGATTGGTCGCGGGGCTCGACCGGGTGCTGGGCGATCAGGTCATCAGGCAGGTCAAAATCAAAAGCCGAGGTCTCCAAGCCTCTTCCTCCGGATACGGCTGCACGGGCACAATCGAGAAAGCAGATTTCGTTCTCGATGGTTCTGGTCGAAATTTCACGCGCCTTCTCAATTCTAGCGGAATCGTGCAAGACCTGACGCGACGACTTGCGTTTGCCGGACAGGAGCGCCGGTCCTGGCCCGACGCGGCGGTACCCGTTCCCGTAGCCCTGGTAATCACCGACCTGGATATCGGCGGCGCCGAGCGGATGCTCGTCGAGCTGGCTCTCCGGCTCGATCGGCGCCGTTGGCGGCCCACGGTCGTCTGTCTTGACCGCACGGGGCCGCTGTGCGAAGTGCTCGAACGGTCGGGCGTTGCGGTCGTCTCTCTGGGAGCCAGCCCACGCCGGCCGTTGCAAGCGATGGGGCGGCTGGCGCTCGCCTTCCGACGCCTCCGGCCGCGTCTGGTGCAGAGCTTCCTTTTCCACGCCAACATCCTGGCGCGTCTGGCTGCCCCGTGCGCCGGTTGTCCGACACCCTGGGTGATCGGCGGTCTGCGGGTCGCCGAGCGACAGAAGCGCTGGCATACCTGGCTCGACCGGCTCACGGTGGCGGCTCTCCGCCGGCTCGGTCTGCGTCTCGCGCGGCGTCGAACGGTTCAGCCGCGAGGTCGTGGGGATCGCTTCCGATCGATTGACGGTGATTCCCAACGGGGTCGATCTCGATCGATTCGACCGGTCGGTGGCCATTCCCCGCCATGAGATCGGCGTTCCGGAAGGGGCCCACCTGGTGCTCTACGTGGGCCGACTCGACGTCCAGAAGGGGCTTCCCGACCTGCTCGACGCCGCCGAGGAGGTGATTCCCCGTCGCCCCGACTGGCACCTTGTTCTGGCGGGCGACGGTCCCGAGCGCTCGTGGCTACGGAGCCGGCTCAACGCCCGTCCCGTCCTGTCGGATCGGGTCCACTGGCTCGGTCGACGTGCCGACGTGCCGGCTCTGCTGGCGACGGCCGACGTGCTGGTACTCCCCTCGCACTGGGAGGGGATGCCCAACGTGCGTGCTCGAGGCGATGGCTGCCCGCCGTGCCGTGGTGGCGACGGCCGTCGAGGGGAGCGAGGACCTGGTCGTTCCCGGCTCCAGATGGCTGGCTCGTCCCACCGCACGCCCCGTCCGCCCTGGCCGCCGCCCTGATCGAGGCTGCCTCCGACCCTGAGCGCCTTCGCCGATACGGCCAGGCCGGTCGGACGCGGGTCGAGTGCGAATACACCCTCGACCGGATGGTGGAGGCGTACCAGCGGCTCTGGAGCGGGCTGCTGGGTTGGGAAAGAATGGCCTTGATCCGGTTATACTCAAGCCAGGAACCGTTACCTGCCGAAACCAGGTGATGAGCGTTGATCCGTGATCGCTCAGGTTCGCCGAGCGAACGGGATGCGACCTTGACAGAAATCGACGTAAGGGTAGAGTCACATCGCCGTTGGTCCTGTCCTTTCTGATCGATTCGACGCACCATTCGCCGAACTTCCTTTTCGACGAGCCGGCTGTGCTGCCCGAGTCTTCACCTCCTTCACCTCCGGTCCATCAGCCTGTCCTGCTCCGCGAGGTCGTCGAATGGTTGGCGCCGGTTTCGGGAAATGGGGCGGTCCTGGTCGATGGGACAGTCGGGGCAGGGGGGCATGCGGTGGCCCTGGCTCGGGGTCTGGGACCGGGGGGCCGGCTGATCGGCCTGGACCGCGACCCGGAGATGCTCGCCCTGGCGGGCGCGGCGACGGCTGGATTACCGGTCACGCTGGTCCGGGCGTCGTACAGCGAGCTCGGAGAAGTGCTCGAAAACCTGAAGATCGATGCGATTGATGGAATCGTCTCGATCTGGGTCTGTCGTCGGACCAACTCGCCTGGAGCCAGCGGGGGTTCAGCTTCGCCACCGACGGCCCCCTCGACATGCGGTTCGATCCCGATGCGAAGACCAGTGCCGCCGACGTTGGTTAACAGTGGGAAAGAGGAGGACCTGGCCCGGATCTTTTTCGAGTATGGCGAGGAGCGGTACAGCCGCCGCGTGGCCCGGCGGATCGTCGAAGCGCGGCGGGCCGGGCCGATCGCGACCACCGGGCGTCTGGCCGATCTGGTCCGCAGGAGCATCCCCGGCAAGTGGGGCCCGATCGACCCGGCGACACGGGTCTTCCAGGCTCTGCGGATCGCGGTCAACGAGGAGCTCGAACATCTCGAATCGGCCCTCGAGCCGACTCTTGCCGACTGGCTCAGGCCCGGGGGCCGGGCGGCCTTCATCAGCTTTCATTCACTGGAAGATCGGCGGGTCAAGGTAGCGTTCCGCGACGATCCGCGGATGGTCGTCCTGACACGAAAACCTGTGGTGGCAACGGCCGAGGAAGCTGGCCGCCAACCCCCGAGCGCGAAGCGCGAAATTGAGGGTCGCCGAGCGATGTCCGAATCTGGTTGGGCCACCGTTGCCGCCGAACCTCCGATCTCCGGATCGGGCGAGTGAGGTTCGACCGCTGAATCCGAATCCGAACCCGATCGCTCCCGATCCCGCGGTCGAAACCCTCGCCCCCGGCCCGGAGCTCGCGGAGAGCTCGCGACCGGACGTACCAGATCCCGAGGCCCCGGACGACCCGAGCAATTCCGCGGAGCTTCCGTTCTGGCTCAAGCGCGAGGCCCGGATCGGCATCGCCGCCCTGGTGTCGTTCCTGATCCTGGTGACGGTCCTGGTCGTCAACAAGGGACGATCGGGCAAGTTGCCCCCGGTCGCCAGGATCGAGGGGGCCGGCGATGCCTCGGCTTCGGCCGCAACAGACCACGATCACGGCGACGACCACGCGAAGGAAAAAACCAAGGCCTCCGCCTCGGCGACCCGATCCCCATCGAAGCTTGCCGACCGAGGGCACGAGGCGGAAAAACCGGAGCCGAAAGACTCGCGGTCAGGCGGTCAGGAGGTCGGGCCCGACGTCGAGAAGAAGCCCGACGAAACAGTCTCGTCCGACGCCCTGCCGGCGCTGCCCAGGCCCGCCGATAGCGATTCCGGGGCCGCGCTGACGGTGACTGCCGATGCCGGGGTGGGATCGGTTCCCAGGGTCCCCGAGCCGACCGCGGCGCTCCCATCGCTGACCGCGAATGAGCCGGGACCGACCCTCCCTTCGCCGCCTCCCGCCACGGACGCCCCGTTGATTCCCGAGCCCTTGCCCGGTGCCACGGCTGATGCGTCCCCGGCTACGCCGCCATCGCCATCGCCGGCCATGCCGACCGGCCCGGTGGTCGAGCCTACGGGCGCTCCTGCTGCCCTGGCCGATGGGGGCACCATGTCTCCGGTCGCGAATCCGACGGCGGAGCTGATGCCAGCGCCCACACCCGCGCCTACACCCGCTCCGGCTCCGGTGGCCGAGGTCGCTCCTGAACCAGTCACACCGTCGGCTCCCGACCCGAACCGTCATCCCGCGGACCCCGCCCCGATCGAGGCGAATCCCGCGCCGGTCCCATCCGAGACCGGCCTGGCACCGCCGGCCGGCGTCGATCCGATGCCGCCGACACCGACGCCCCACGACCCGAACCAGGGGTTGATCCGCGATCAAGCGGCCTCGGCTCCCGCTCCGGCCCCCGAGTCGTTTGAGCCTCTTGTCGCGAAGCCCCTCACCGCCAATCCCTTCACCGGCAAGGATCAGGAAGGGTGGGTGGCCCTGCCGAACGCGTCGGCCCGCGGCGGTGCCTCCTCCCCGGAGGCTCAGGCGCAGGGCGGATCGGGACGACGCGGCGGACTCGGGCTCTCGGCGATGGGAGTGCCCGCCGCCGCCGTTGGCGCGGCGGCCGTCGCCGCCGGAAGCCTGGCATCGGGGCTCGTCGATCCGGTGCCGCACGTGGTCCAGAGTGGCGAGAACTTCTGGACCATAGCGCGGCTCTACTATGGCTCGGGGCGGTTCTACAAAGCGCTCTGGAAGGCCAATAGCGCGCTCGTCCCTGCTCCCGAGAAGCTCCGGGTCGGCCAGACGATCCGTATCCCGCCCCCCGAGGCCCTCGACCGATCGTTGATCCTTCCCCCGCGCAGCACCCAGGGCTCGGGCTCTCGTGCCGGCGCTGATACGTCGTTAACCTTGCCGATCCATCGGACATCGCGGCCGGTTGCCGACGCCGAGGTTCCGGCCGCGCGTGAGCTCGCCCTGCCGGTCGTCGATCCCTTCGCCGGTTCGGGCCACAGTCGCGGAGGGAGTGGCCGTCGCGGGCTGGCTTCCGGCGAGCTCGTTCCGGCACAGGAAATGGAACCGGCCAACGGCGGCGATCCGACCGCCCCCGCTCCTCCGCGCCGGCCGCTCTACAAGGTGCGCCCCAACGAGACCCTCCGCAGCATCGCTCGCGACACTCTGGGCGATAGCCGACGTGCCGGCGAGCTCCTGGAGCTCAACCGCGACGTCATCGACGACACCGGACGTCCCGCCCCCGGCCAGGTCATCGAACTCCCCGAAGATGCGCGTACCGATGTCCGCGCCCGCTGAGATCACCGGACCAGCCGTCGCCATACCCGTTTTCGAATTTTAATCTGAAAGAATTCAGGGACGGATTTCCTCGGATTCACGCTTCCTTCAAGTGAGTGGCCTCGAAGGAGAACAGAGCCCTTCCCACCTGGGGGGGAGGAAGGGGCCAGGCCGAGAGACTCCGGGATTGATGTCGCCAGCGACGCCGTGGTGTCGTTGCGCGCTCGGTTCGCGACGTCGCGAGCGAAGTCGAACCCACGCGATGGCGTCGGAAAACCCTCCGTTGTCTTGATAGTCGCCTTTGTTTTTCGTTCCCGTGTGAGGGAGCCGGAGCCGAGGTGATTTTTGCGGACCCACACGGGCCGCCTTGCTCCGTACGGATTCGAGTCCTAATAAATTAGGAGACATGGTCCATGCGACGTCGCGGATTTACTCTGATCGAGCTCCTGGTGGTGATCGCGATCATCGCGGTCCTGATTGCCTTGCTGTTGCCAGCGGTTCAGGCCGCGCGGGAGGCGGCGAGGCGCAGCCAGTGTGTCAACAATCTGAAACAGTTGGGGCTGGCGGTGATGAATTATGCCGATGTCAACGGCGCGTATCCGCCGACGGCCGGGACCAATGTCACCACGACGAGCGCCTCGGCCACCAATGGCCTGAACGACTTCTCGCTCAAGGCGCGGATCTTGTCTCAGACTCGAGCAGTCGTCGATTTACAACTCGATCAACTGGTCGCTGCGGTTCAATACGCCCGCGAACGCCACGGTCTCGGTGATGACGGTCAACACGTTCCTCTGTCCATCCGACGGCAACAATCCGTCGGTCACGATCACGACGTCATATGGCGGGGCCTTGCCGGCAGGCCAGTCAAGCTACTCGAACAACCTGGGTCTGTGCGTGACGTTCAACGGCAGCACTTTTGATGGTCCGGCCTACACCGCCAACGGGATTTACGGCCCGCCGGTCTCGATCGCCTCGATCCTGGACGGGACCTCAAACACGGCGATCTTCAGCGAGTCGGTCAAGGGCAAGGCCTCGACCCAGGACGGACCGTGGATGGTTTACGTCGCCGGCACGAGCTTCAACGCCGCGACACCGATTCCCGCCCTGGGCATCTCGCTCCAGACCACCCTCCAGACCTACGGCGCGACCTGCACCTCGACGACTCAGAGCAAGTGGTCGACCAAGGGCTCAGCCTGGGCCAACCAGACTCCCGGGATCGGCGGCGGGTACAGCCACCTGATGGCGCCGAACAAGATGGCCTGCTTCTTCAGTAACTACAACGCCAGTCCTCCGACCCTGGCGATCGCCACCATGATCGGCGCCAGCTCGTACCATCCCGGCGGCGTGAACGTGGGGATGTGCGATGGTTCGGTCAAGTTCATCAAGGATTCGACCAGCCTTCAGACCTGGGGCTCGCTGGCGACCAAGGCCGGCGGCGAGGTGATCGACGCCAGCAGCTATTGATCGATGGATCGTTCGCGGACGAACGAAACGAATCGGAACGGAGACCCTGGCGGGCCGGGCGCTTCAGCGTCTGGCTCGCCAGGGTTTTCATGATTTTACGTCGTGATCAACGATCACGAACACGCTCGGGCTCAGGCCGACGTGCGGGTCCATCGGGCATGCCGGGTGCCGAGCCAGCTTGCGGCGGTGGCGTGGTCGTCGAACGGGACGACGCGCTCGGCGAGGATCTGGTAGGCGGCTCGCCCTTTGCCGGCGATCAGGACAGCGTCGCCGGGTCGTGCATCGGCCAGGGCCGCGGCGATCGCCGCGCTTCGATCGGGCTCGAGCCGGACCCGGCCCGGACGTTGGAAGCCCGCCAGCAGATCGTCGAGGATCTGGTCCGGGTCCTCGGATCGCGGGTTGTCGGTCGTGAGAATCACGCGGTCGGCCAGGACCTCGGCGGCCTCGGCCAGCCCGATCCGCACCGCGCGGTTCTGGAGTCCCTCGGCCCCCAGGACGCAGTGGATCTGTCCCGCGCCTCCGAGCGCTCGCAAGGCCCCCAGCACCTGCCGCAGATCGGCGGCGTTGTGGGCCTGGTCGATCCAGACGTCGAAGTCGAGGTCGGCGTTCGTTCCCAGGCTCAACCGTTCGAGGCGGCCGGCGACGGCGTCGACCGATTCGAGGCCGGCCACGACGTCGTCAACCGACAGCTCACGAGCCCAGGCGACCGCGGCGGCGGCCAACGCCTGCTCGACGGCCCCCGGCCCGACCAGTCGGAGCGTCACCGTGGCCTCGCGGTCGAACCCGCGGAGCACGAATCGCGACCCGGATCGGTCAAGCCGCTCGATTCGGGCGGACACGTCGGCGGGGTTTTCGAGCCCGAACGAGACCCGACGCGCTCGAGGTTGACCGCGCCGAGCAACTCGGCATGCGGGTCGTCGGCGTTGACCACGGCGGCGCCGCCGGCCACGAGCTGGCGAAACAGACGCGCCTTGAACCGTCGGTTTCGCGCAGCTCCTCAATCGCGTGATGGTTTCCCAGGAGATGGGCCACGTCGGTCACCAGCGCGGCGTCAAAGCCCAGGCCCTCGACCCGTCGCCGCTCGAGCGCCGCGGCCGACAGACTCGAGAACGCCTCCCTGGCAGCCGCGCTCGACCATCGCGGCCAGCATTGCTGCCAGGCTCTCGGCGTCGAGATGTCCCGGCCGCCGGGGCGGAGGGTCACGCCGTCGCTCCAGCCGAGCGATCCGACCAGCCCGAAACGAGCCCCGCCGGCCTCGAAGATCGCGCGGAGGAACAGGCTGGCCAGGGTCCGGCCGCTGGTCCCGGTCACGCCGATCAGGGTCAGTTGCTCGGCGGGGTCGCCCGCCAGGGCCTGGCAGATCCGCGCCAGTGCGACCCGGGCGTTGGAGACGATCGCCTGGAGCCGGCCCGCTTCGGGACAGGGCCGCTCGACGATCACGCCCGCCGCTCCGCGCTCCATCGCCTGAGCGACAAACGCATGCCCGTCATGCCGCGAACCCCGAACCGCGACGAAAACCTGCCCCGGTTCGAGCCGTCGGCTGTCCGCCGTGCAGCCGGAGACTTCCCAGTCGTGGCAGCCCACGAACCGGGCTTCGGGGAGCAAGCGCCGCAAGCTCACCGAGGGAATCCCCCGCTGAGGCAGGCGGTCAACGAACCAGCGCACCATCGGCTTTCGCCTCCTTGCTTTACCCCCCTCCGGCGATCGGCTCGCCGGAGGGGATCGACCATCTCATCCTGAGGGCGGCGGCATTCTTGGCCAAGCTCCCGAAAAAGGCAATCCCAAGAGTCGCGATCGGCCGATAACCAGGGTTTGGTCCGCGGCGATTGGCACCGGACCGGGCGCCAGGTCACTCGGCCGCCAGGGTGATATATGGCATCCGGTTCACGAGGTCCTTGCCGACGATCTCGACGCGAGCATATCCGGCGTCGCGCATCATGGCGACCAGGTCACTCTCGTAGGGCCAGAACGACGTGGCGGACGCGCCGCTCAGGGGATCGCTCCATCCCCCTTCGCGGTACGTCATCCCTCGGTAGACCTTGCCTTCGTGCCGGTACTCGTCGTGCCGGAGCAACTCGGGAAGGTATCGGCCGGCTTCGGCGGGCTCGACGTACACCGTGCCCAGGAACAAGCGGGGTGCCTGGGTCCGGAACCATCGGAGCGCCCTGGCGGGATCGGGCAGGTGATACAAGAGCCCCTGGCAGAAGACCAGGTCGAACGTGCCTTCATACCGCGGTGCCTCGCGGCCGTCGCACAGGGCTTCCAGGTTCTGCTCCAAGAAAACGGTATGATCCAGGCCATGAAGCTGCTTGATGCGCTCGCATTTCGCCAGGTTCTCGGGCCGCAGCTCGATCGCGACGGTCTCGCGAACGCCCATCTTTTCGAGCAGGATCGACCAGTACCCTTCCAGAGGGCCCGTCTCCAGGACGCGCAGCCCCCGCACGTCGAGATAGAACATCAGGTATTTGAGTCGATGATCTTCTCCATACGACCGGTGATGATAGGCCAGCCGCTCGGGACGATGGGCATGCGTCACCATTTCCAGGACATTCGTGACCCATGGCCCGGGGACCATCTCGTCCTCGGGTTCGGGCGCGTCGACCTTCATCCATCCCGGAACCTCGATGGCGGGAATACCGGAGAGGTTCTTGATGTCGTAACCCATGCGGCGCACCATCGTGCGGATCAACGTCTTCATGGTAAGATCCTGGTGACGAATCGTTTCAGGGCAGGAGTCGAGCCAGCTTTGCTCTTTTCAAGGAATTCGTGCATCCTAAAACGTGTGGCGCGGAGCTTCAACACGCCAGCGCGAGCCGTCGAGCGAAGTTCGCATCCTGAATTGAAAACCTCGGACTGAAACGGCCGTCGCCTCTCTTACGACATAGACGCCAGGCCGACGTTTGGGGTAACGTCGGTCGAATCGCCGATTCGGGGTTTCATCTCCCCGGGCGGCCGCTCAAGACTTTGCTCCGCCGAGGCAACGCCGCGTGACCTGCTATCTGATCCGCCACGGACTGGGACGCCACGTGGGCCGGTTCTTTGCCCCGGGGGACCGAGAAGGCTCCGGCCCCGTCTACGAGCGCGGCCAGACTGTGGTCGTGCGCACGACGCGCGGGACGGAGCTGGGGGAAGTGCTGGTCGAGGTGGCCGCGAGCCCTGGGCCGGGGTCGGAAGGTTCGTCGATTCTCCGATTGGCCGCTCTCGTCGATATCGAGCAGGCCCGACGAGCCGAACGGGAGCGGTCCCATCGGTTCGATCTCTGCCGCCAGATCGCCAGGAAGGAGCAGCTTCCGATCGAGCTGATCGACGTCGAGACTCTGCTCGACGACCGGAAGCTCGTGCTGCACTACCTCGGCCCGCACGCCCTGGGCCACGCCGCCGCCGGACTGCTCGCCACCCTTCGCGCCGAGCACGGCCTCGACGCGGTGCTCGAGCCGGTCGGGCGCCCGGTCGCCGACGAACACAAAGCCGACGACGAACACGGCTGCTCGCGTTGCGGCTCGTCCTCTTCAGGCTGCGGCTCGTCCTCCTCAGGTTGCGGTTCGAACACGACATCCACGTCCTCCTCCTGCTCCCAGTGCGTCGTCAAGGGACTGCTCGCGAACCGGCGGACCTGATCCCATCCGACCCCTTCATTTCGGCCGGCTTATTTTTGTGTCGAAATCCATGCAAACCGAATTATCGCCAAAATAAGCAAAGATCGCTCAAGGCCCTGCCCGGTCTCGTCCGAATCATGGGATAGAACATCCCGGAATCGGGATATTAAAGAACGGGCGGTGCGGTTTTTCCTTTTTAAATAAAGACCTTGAGCCTGAGGTGATTTTGCACATGAAGCGAGTTCGTAATCCACGGTTTGCCCCGGAGTTCCTGGAGCGGAAGCTGAGCCCGTCGGGCGTGACGGCCGATCCCGGGACGTCGGCGTTGTATGGCGACGTTTCGACGGTCCCCGCGCCCGTCGTGTCGACGGACGACAGTGTGGTGTTCCTCGACCCGACGGCCAGCACGGTCGTCCTTGTAGACGCGTCGAGTACGATCAGTCTGAACGTCTCGACGTCCGATTTTGTCGCGAGTGGCGATACGAGCGACGACCTGGGAACCTCGGACCCGTCCAGTTCCGACCCAGGCATCATCGACGGGTCGCTCCCGTTCGTCCCGCTTCCTCCCGCTCCGGCCGGACCTCCGGGACCGGGATACTGATCGGCTATTGAGCTGATAGGTTTCTGACCCTTGCAGGGCAAAGGGTGGCGCCGCCTTTTGCCCTACGAAGGGTCGGTCAATCGACAGACTCGTGGTTTGCGCGGACCAGGATTTCGATTTCCTGGCGATGGGCGTCGAAGGCCGAATCTTTTCCGAAAATCTGTTCGATGTAATCCGTGTCAAAGCTCGCGGCCGTACGGAGGTGAGCGACCGCTCGCGTGAGCTGTTCGGGATGAGTCCTGGCCAGCACGGCGCGGCGCGGGCCTGGGCGTAGTGGAGCTCACCCTGGATCGGGTCATCGAGCCGCCGTGCCTGGATCAGGCCGCGCTCGGCGACGCGGAGTGACTTCTCGGCTTCTCCCCGACGGAGGAGCGTCCAGGCATCGTAGTAATACGCGTGCAGACTCACGGAAGTCTCGCTTACAAGATCCTCGAAGCGGGGGTGATCGAGCAAGTAGGACAGGTCGGCCTCCGCTTCGTCGCTTTGCCGCTGGTAGAGTAATCCCCCGCGGAGATAGCGTGCCCGGAGATGGTCGGGGTCGAGATCGAGCACCGTGTCGAGCTGGCTGAGAGCGAGGTCCGGATGTCCTGTCTCGATCAGGTGCGAGGCGAGGGCGGCTCTGATGTCGACATCTTCCGGATCGACATCCAGAAGCTTGTGCGATAATTCGAGTCCGTCCGGATCAAGGATCTGGAGGGCCCAGGGACCGCCCGCCTCCGCTGATGCAAACCCGTCGAGGCGAAGCCGCCAGGCGAAAACGTTGCCTGCGTGGCGAGTTAGGCCCTCGAATCGGTCGATGTCGGCCCGGAGCGCTGCCTCCTGACCCAGGGCGCCGCGAATGAAAGCGCGGCTGGAATACGACTGGGCGGCATCGGGGTCGATCTCGAGGGCTTTGTTGCACTGTTCAAGGGCGGCGTCGAAGCGATGAAGGTCATAAAGGCAGCCAGCAAGCTGGATTCGCAGCGCCGGGTTCCCCGGTCGCAGACCGATGCAACGCTCCAGGTAGCGAGCCGCCCTGGCCGAGTCGCCTGCCCGGTGCGCGGCCGTCGCCGCGTGATGGTGTACCCAGAAGGAGTCCGGATGCAGCCGCAGTATTTGGTCGAAATGGACCAGCGCCTCCCTCGCTCGGAGCGGTTCGGTCTCGACCCCTAACAGGTATTCTTCCAACCATCGCGATTCGGCATCAAGGCGAGAAGGCCGCTCGCGATCGATCGGCTCGGCCAGTCCCAGACGGCGGCGCAGGAGCCGCCGCTCGGCTACAAGGGGAGTCAACGGCCGGAAGCTCGACCAATCGCTCGATCACCTCGAGCCCGCGTCGCCAGTCGTCGGGGGCGTCCGGCCGCCGCCGCAGTTCCCGGCCCATCCGAAGGCCCTGCTCAAGCACCCAGGCCTCCAGATCCCGCTGTTCCCCGGGCGGCAGGGCCTGAAAATCCGCACTCCGCCGCCAGTCCGGAATCGCCAGAACGCCGTAATAGGCTAAATGGCGCGGGGCCACCTGGGAGATGTCACCATCACGGCGCCGCCAGTGGCCGAACTCGTGATACCGGAACACCCTGGACCCGGCGCCGTCCCAGAGCGCGGCGAGCTTGGCCTGGGCTTGCTCGCGAAGGGTGGCCTGGCTCGCTTGCCAGGCGGCGAGCGTGCTGATGATGGCGACGGCCAGGGTCAGCGCGGCGGCGGCCAGGGGGGTACGGCGTTGGCGTGCCCATCGTCCGAGGCGGTACCAACCGCGGGGCTCGCGCACGAAGGCGAGCCGGCGGTTGCCGGCCCATCGATCGAGGTCTTCGGCGAGCTCGCCGCTGCGCCGGTAACGATCGGCGGGATCGGGGGCCAGGCATCGGCTGAGGATCGGCCGCAGGCCGGGTGGGATGCTCGTACGGTAGGCGCGGGCCAGGGCCTCGCCGCCGTGTCGGCGCAATCGGAGCAGGGCCGATGCCTGCTCGCGGGGCGAGCCTCGGGGGGTCTCGGGCGCCCGGCCGGTGAGCCCTTCCAGCAGGACGATCCCCAGCGCGAAGAGGTCGGCGCGGTGTCGATCGGCCGCGGTCGGCCTTGCCGCCAGGCCATTCTCCGGGTCCGCGGGCGTCGGGTCCGAGCAGACGGCCCGCAGGCGCTCGGGAGCCATGTACGCCAGCGTGCCTCCCGAATCGTCGGGGAGGTCGCGCTCCGAGCAGCGCCAGCCGACCGCGAGGTTGAAGTCGAGCAGCATCGGGAGGCCGTCGCTGGTCAGGAGGATGTTCGACGGCTTGATGTCGCCGTGGAGCACGCCGCGGCTATAGGCATGGTCGAGCGCCTCGGCCAGTCGGGCGATGATCCACGCCAGGGCCTGCGCGTACGACCGACTGGCGATCTGCTGGCGAGCCGGCCGGGCCCGTTCCTGCTCCTCCACGGCGGCGCGATACTCGGGCGCCGCGACCCGATCGAGCGCCACGAGCAGGTCGCGTCCCGACCTGGGCCGGCCATTGACCCGACGGGGCGCCGCCAGATCCTGGAAGACCGTCGCGAGGGTCTCGCCTCCCAGAAACGGCATGCTGATTAATTGAAGCGTGCCGTCCTCGATGAGGGCGTGCCAGAAGACCTCGACAATGTGGGCGTGCCGCGCCCGCGCCAGCAAACGCGCTCGGGGGTGATCCGGCTCGAGACCTTGACGACCACCAGACGGTGGTCCAGGTCAGCCTGTTCGGCCAGGAAGACTCGCGCGAACGACCCGGCGCCCAGAATCCGAAGCAAATGGAACGGCCCGATCTCGTCGCCGGGCTCGGGCAAGGGGGGCGCCGCGTCAAGCCAGGACGATGCCAGGTCGGGCGAATCAAGCAGCCGTTGCAGGCCGAACAGCCGGCGTAGCGCCGGCCCGTACGCGGGGAACCGCTCGAGGTAATCGGCCGGATCGGGGTTCAGTCCCGACGCCTCGGCGAGGCAATAGGCATGATAGATCAGCTCGACCGCGCTGCGACGGGAGCCCGGCCCGATCCCGTTCCCGGCGCGTGAACCCGGTCCGAAAGCCGACTCCGTGTCCGATTCCGAGCCGGCCTCGAGCCGGAACAGGTACTCCTCGACCATGGGCGACTCACCCCGTTGCCAGCGCGCCGTAAACTCGGCGAGAAGGCCCCTCAGCTCCGGGTTCGGATCCGGGTCCGGATCCGAACCGTCGATCGAGCGGGGGAACGTGGTGTCCCAGGAACGTCGGGTGGGTCCGGTGGTGTTGATCAGGGGGTCATCCGACGGCCCTATCGCCATTTTCGGGCCTCCATCCGCTGGCGGATCGCCTCGATGATCCGACGGACCGAGCGCTCGCTCTGACCGGTCTGCTTGGCGATCTCCTCGAAGGTCAAGCCGCTGCGCCGGAGCTCGACGACCCGTGCCTCCTCGGGAGTCCGCCCCGCCATGAGCTGCGCGAGCCGTTCATTCGCCTGCGCGTCCTGGCTCGGGGTCGGGTCTGGGGCCTCCAGGTCGCGGGGCAACTCGCGCTCGCCCTGGCGGATATACAACGGCTCCTCGCGCTGAAGGCCGAACTTCCGGGTCCGGGTTTGCCGCCGGTGCTCCTCGAAGACCTTGTTCCGCGCCATGCCCGCGAGGTATCCGCGGAGCCGCTCCGCGCTGTTGAATCGTCCCAGGTCTTGCACTTCCTTAGTCAGGACGCTTTGCCAGACCGCCTGGACGAAGTCCATCGAGTCGAACTGCGAGCGCAGGACCTGGGGGAGTCGGAACCGGACGATCGTCCGGATGTCATCTTCGAACCGTTGGATGAGGTTGCGGACTGCGTCCTTGTCTCCCGCCTTGATCCGTTCCATCAAACCGGCGAGGTCAGCTTCGTCCATCGCCGCGCTCCCGAGTTAGGGATGATTCCCAGAGCTTGCTGTCAAATCGCCATCCTCGCGAACCTCAAGCCTCCCTGCGCCCTGGGTCGGAATTCCCGATCGAGTCTTTCGTTTCGAAGCAAATCGGCTTTGATACGCCCGCTATTATAACCGGGTCGGTTGGTGCTACGAGATCAATTTCCCGCCACCTCGGCCCGGATTCTCGAATCCTTCGGGACCGCCTCGTGGATGTCCTCTCCTCGCAGGACCCCGGGTCCTTGCGGGACGGACGGGGCCGTCTGTCTAAATGACGACGGATTCAGAGTTTATCTCAAGATTTGAGGTCGAACCAAAAAAATCAAAAAAAAGTCCGCCGGTTTTCCGGTCGGCGCAACTGGAAGGGGACGACGCTTTGTGCGGACCACCGTCGTGTCAGCTCGATCGGTCGCGTTTTGTCGCGATTTCGATGCGACACGCGGCGAGAATTTCCGCATAATTAAGCGGAATCCTGATCGCGGGAGCTTTGTGGCCACGCTGTTATGTTGGCACGCAAGCAATCGCCTCTGCCCAGGGAAGGAGGCGATTGTCGATCGAGGGAGATCATCCATGACCTGCTTCCAGGCGAAGGACTGCGGCGCTCCGAGTACGCTGAACCTCTATCTCCGCGAGATCAAGGATGGTCCGCTTCTGACCGCCGCCGAGGAACGCGAACTGGCCGAGGCGATCGCTGGCGGCGACCGCGACGCGCGGACCCGGATGATCCAGGCGAACCTCCGCCTGGTGGTGAAGATTGCCCGCGATTACGTGGGCCGCGGGATGGTCCTGGACGATCTGATCGGCGAGGGGAACCTCGGCCTGATCCGCGCGGCCGAGGAGTTCGACCCGCGGTTCGGAACTCGTTTCAGCACCTATGCCAGCTATTGGATCAAGCAGGCGATCCGGCATGCGCTGACCAACACTTCGGCGACGATCCGGCTGCCGGCGCACATGGTCAATCTGCTGACGAAGTGGCGGCGGGCCGAGCGGGCCCTGGCCCGCGAGACTCGGCTGGCGCCGACGGCCGATCAGGTCGCCGTGGCGCTTGGTCTGACCGATGCTCAGCGGTTGCTCATCGAGAAGGCGCAGCGTGCCACGGCGCTTCGTCTTGAAAGCGGCGTGTCCGATACCGGCGGCGACTGGACCGCCGGCGAAGCGTCGATATCGTCCCCCGCCCCCGACGCGTCGCTCGAGGCCGACGACGAGCGCCAGAGCCTGCTCCGCCGCTTGCAGCGGCTCGACGACCGGGAGCGATCGATTCTCTCGCTGCGGTTCGGCCTCGAGGGCGAGACTTCCGTTGACGCTCAAGGAGGTCGGCCAGCGGCTCGGCGTCACCCGCGAGTGGGTCCGCAAGATCGAGTTGCGGGCGGTTCGCAAGCTCGACGAAAGTGCATCCTCCGACGTTGTCGGACGTGATCGGATCCGGGACGACGTGACGTCGGGCGAGGTGGCCACGACGGGCGGACCCAGGGCACGACGCCGCGCCCGCGCTAGCGTCCCCGCCAGCGGTCGGTTCCGTGCCTCGGATTCGGTCTGAACCGGGTTGGGTTGACCGCGAATTCGCCATGGAGCACAATCCCGCCGACGATCGGTCTCGCCTGGCCTGACCAGAGGTCGCCGGAGTCGGCAAGGATGCGCACGCAGGTTCGCGGAAAGGACGTCCGCCTGATCTGGGCCCTGATCGCCCTGGCGATCGCGGCCCGCGCCGGGGCGGTCCTCGTCTTGCAGAGTCATGCGGTGCCGCGGAGCACGTTCGAGCACGGCGAGATCGCCGCTAACCTGCTGGCGGGACGTGGGTTCGCCGTCCGCTTCCTTGGCGGCGACGGGCCGACCGCGCAGCAGGCGCCGCTGTACCCGTGGGTGGTGGCCGCCGCCGGCTGGCTGGGCGGAGGCGACGTCAACGCGCCACGATCGCTCCTGATCCTCGAGCTGGGCCAGGCGTTGCTGGGGGGCTTGTTGGTGGCGTCGGTCGTCCGACTGGCGCGGCGAGCGCACCGGGTAAGCCGGCTGTCGCCGTCTGGGCTGCCTTGATCGCCGCGGTCCACCCGACCCTGGTCTACGCGGCGACTCATGTCCAGGTGGCGCTCTGGGCCGCGACCTTGCTGTCCGCCGCCCTCGGCGCGTCGATCGCGCCGGCCGGACCGGCCAGCGTCGTGACGCCATCGGAGCCGGGCTACTCCTGGGCCTGCTCGCCCTGACCGATCCGATCCTCGCCCTGGCGGCGCCGTCGATGGCGTGGGGAGTCTTTCTCGGCCGGGGCGGGGTGGAACCGGATCGATCCGGTCCGGCGCTTCGACTTGTCGCGGCCATGGCGCTGACGTCCGTCCTGCTGATCGCCCCGTGGATCGTTCGCAACGCCGTGGTCTTCGGCGAGCTCGTCGCGATCAAGAGCACCTTCGGCTACGCCTTCTGGCAGGGGAACTGCGCCTCAGCGCGGGGACCGACAAGGTGGTCCGGCCCTCGGTCGAGACGGCCTTGAAGCAAGGGCAAGCCAGGAGCAGCGGACTTGTCGGGTGGAACGCAACGCTCTGGGCCGCGCGGCACCAGGCCGGATACCTCGACGACATCGCACTGACGGCCGACGACTACCGGACGCTTGCCGGGCTCTCCGAGCCCGCGCGCGCCGCGCTTTGTTCCGCCGTGCTCTGGCCGACCTCCGCTCCGAGCCGTCGCGGTATGTGCGGCTCTGTCTCCGAAGGCTCCGCTACTTCGTCCTGTTCGACGAGACGAACCCCAAGAGCCGGCCGTTGATCTACCGTCTGCCCCACCTGGGGCTCACCCTGCTGGCCGCATGGGGGATCTGGGTTTGCGCCGGGGGAGATTGCAGGCGGCTGGCCCCCACGGTCCTTACGGTGGCCCTGATCACAGTCTTTCACGTTCTGACGATCGTTTCGGCACGGTTCCATATCCCGATCGAGCCCCTGCTGGGGCTCTGGGCGGCCCATGGGCTGGCGTCTGCTCGCGTGGTCGGGGTGAGGCGGTCAACCGCGACGGCTGACCACGTCGTACGCGTCCGCGTCGATCGGGGGCTTGAAGGCATGCAACTCCGCGACCTGCTCGGCCATCCGGTCGCGTCGGACGAAGTGGTAGGCGGCCAGACCTGAGCCGCAGATGACCGACGCCACGCCCACCATGGTCGCGGCGACCCAGGCCGGGCGAGGGTCGTCCCAGACCGTGGTCGCCTGGTAGGCCGCGATGAACGACACGACCGGAACGATCACCGCGATCAGCATGCCGATCCGGGGCAAGCTCCACCACGACTCGTCGCCGGGCAAAGTCCGGCCCATCTCGAGCGCCTTCATCCGCTCGCGATGCTCGAACTCACGCTCCTGGCGAGCATACCGAATGCCCAGGACCGTCGGGACCAGGACTACCGGAAGCGCGATCCCGGCGAGGGGAATCCAGACTGGATCAATCATGAGATCATTGACCTTTCGTCGGGTTCTGGGTTCTTGTGCTCGCAACGCGTCGGATGCCCTGGTAAGGTGATGCGATCCCGTTCGATGCGTTCAAGCTCAATGATAACAGGGGCGAGGCTTTCCACGATGGCACGCGACCATCTGCTGGCGATTGACCAGGGAACGACGAGCACGCGGGCCGTGGTCTACAACCGTCGTCTCCAGGTGGTGGGCCAGGCGCAGATCGAGGTTCCGCCGAACTATCCGCGGCCGGGCTGGGTCGAGCACGACCCGGAAGCCCTGATCGGTTCGGTCGGTCCCCAGGTCGTGTCGGCCCTCGCCAGCGCCGGGATCGATGCCGGCCGGATCGCCACGATCGGTCTAACCAACCAGCGTGAGACAACGGTCGTCTGGGATCGCGCGACGGGCAAGCCGATCGGCCCGGCCCTGGTCTGGCAGGATCGACGGACCGCCGAGTTCTGCGACCAGCATCGCGACCGGCGCGATTGGCTCGCCGAACGGACCGGCCTGGTGCTCGACCCGTATTTCTCGGCCACCAAGATCGCCTGGCTGCTTGACCACGTGCCCGACGCCCGACGACGCGCCGAGGCCGGCGAGCTGGCCGCGGGGACGATCGATAGCTTCTTGCTCTGGCACCTGACCGGCCGCCAGCGCCACGTCACCGAACCGACCAATGCCTCCCGGACCTTGCTCATGGATCTGCGGACGCTCCGATGGGCCGCTGACCTCTGCGACTTCTTCGCGGTCCCATCCCAATTATTGCCCGAAATCGTCCCCAGCGCGGGCGAATTCGGCCGGACGCTCGGCTTCGCGGGACTGCCCGACGGCTTGCCCATTACCGGAGTGGCGGGGGACCAGCAGGCGTCGCTGGTGGGGCAGGGATGTTTCGAGCCCGGGCAGGCCAAGTGTACCTACGGCACGGGGGCGTTCCTGCTGGCGCACACGGCGCGCGGGTCGTTCCCTCAACCCGCGGGCTGGTGACAACACTGGCCGCGACCCTGGGCGACGGGCCGCCGCAGTACGCTCTGGAAGGGAGCGTCTTCGTGGCGGGCGCGGCGGTCCAGTGGTTCCGCGACGGCCTCAAGGCCGTGGGTGCCGCACCCGAGATCGACGTCCTGTACGGATCGGCGTCGGATGATTCCGAGGTCCTCTTCGTTCCCGCCCTGACCGGTCTGGGTGCGCCGCACTGGCAGCCCGAGGCCCGGGGGACGATCTTCGGCCTGACCCGCGCCACCACGGTCGCCGACCTGGCGCGAGCCACGCTCGAAGGGATTGCCTTCCAGGTGGCCGACCTGATCGACGCCATCAACGCCGACCTGCCTCAGCCGCTTTCCGACCTCCGGGTCGATGGCGGGATGGCCCGTTCCGAGCCGTTCCTTCAGTTCCAGGCCGACCTCCTGGGCCTGCCGCTCCGGCGCAGTCCCGAGACCGAATCAACCGCGCCTGGGCGCGGCCCTGCTCGCGGGCCTGGGCTCGGTCTTCTGGCCCGACTCCCAGCGCGGCTCCATCCTCGATCTCCTCCAGTCGGGCAGCCGGACCTTCACCGCCGGCCGCGACCCTGCCTGGCGGTCGACCACCCACCGGCGCTGGCAGCACGCCGTCGAGACGGTCCGGAGCCATTATCGCGGCGATGGCTCGTGAGCCGCCGACCCGTTACAATCCGATAAGGTAGGGATCGGACCGTGTCTCGTCGTCGAAGGCTCAGGAGTGACCCCCAACATGCCCGTGCTCGATCGCGAGGAATACATCGAGCAGGCATACTTCTTCCAGGCCTTCCGCGAACGGCTCCTCGATGGCATGCCGGCCCAGGATATCCTCTCGCGGGTCGGCGAGGAGCTCCTCTCGACGACCCGCCTGCCGGTGGCGATCGCGTTCCTCCTGGCCGAGATCAAGCTCTCGGGCGTGATGAGCCCGGCGATGGCCCGGATCGGCCATTACTTCACCGCGTTCCAGACCCACGTCGTCAACCAGGCCGAGCTCGACATGAGCCGGTTCTCAATGGACCAGGCCCTCCTCGTCCTCGAGCGCGAGGCCCGCTACAAGGCGCGGGACGACCTGACGACGCCGGGCCTTTTCGTTTACCAGTTCGAGGCCCTCTCGCGCAACCGGCTTGGCTACGGCAAGGGCCTTGAATCCATGGCCGCCGACCCGTTCTATAACGAAGAGTGGCGTGATTATATTTATTTTCTCAGATCAAAACTTGGCGACGTCGATTTCGCCGACCTGATCTTCGTCCGCTCGGCCTACTTCGCTGACGAGCGCAGCGCCTGAATTCCGATTTTCAACCCAAGTTCCCGATCCTTTTCGGTGAGAAGGAAGGCAAGATCGCGCGGGCCAACCGGGGCCGCGACCCGCTCTACCTCTTCTCGGCCCTTCAGCGCCAGCTTGGCTACCCCGAGGTCCCCCGCCCACGCCGGCCCGACGAGGCCGAGGCCCGCATCGCCCTGCTCGAACAGCGCGTCATGACCCTCGAGAACCGGATCAGATCGCTCGAGGCCGAGATTCATAACGAGGTCGACATCAACCAGTTCACCGTCAAGCCCGAGGACACCGCCGGACCCCCTTCCGGCTGGGGCTTGCATGACACCGGCCTGGATTGAAATCATGAGAATTTTCAAGGTTTCGTTGGTTCTGGCGGCCCTGAGTTCTGGCTTCGGGGTTTCTGTCTTCGCCGCCGATCGTCGGCCGATGCCCGACTTCGAGCGGGTCGTCATCGACAACAATCTGCCGGGGGGTTACCAGGTCGAGGTGGCTGACGTCAACGGCGACGGCCGGACCGATGTCATCGGCCTGGGAGGTTCCACGTGTGCCTGGTACGAGAACAAAGGCTCGACGTGGGTCAAGCGCATCATCTCGACCCAGGCACAAACCCCCGGCATCATCAGCAGCGCCACGGCCGATCTCGACGGCGACGGTAAGGCCGAGGTCCTGATCGCCTACGAGTTCGCGCTCGAAAGGCCGACGAAGGGCAAGCTGGTCCTGGCGACCCAGGGCAAGACGCTGGACGACCCCTGGTCATTCCGGCCGATCGCCGAGATCGGCAGTATCCACCGCCTGCGGTTCGCCGACGTCGATGGTGACAAGCGTCCCGACCTCGTCGTGGCACCCATCGTCGGGCCGACCGCCAAGGCCCCGACCTATGACCAGACGCCCACCCGCCTTTCGGTCTTCTACGCCCCGACGCGGCCGACCGAGGGCATATGGCGCGAAGAGACCATCGGCGAGCGTCCCCTGTTACACGCCATCAAGGTGCTCGACCTCGATGGAGACGGCCGTGCCGAGGTCCTTACCGCCGACAACCTCGGCGTGGCCCTCTTCGATCGTGACGCCGCGACGGGCGCGTCGTCGGCCCCCTGGATGATGCGCAGCCTCGTCGCCGGTGCGCCGGGCGAGGCGCCGAAGCGTGGTTCGAGCGAGATCCATCTCGGCAAACTCGCCGACGGCACCCGCTTCCTGGCCACGGTCGAGCCCTGGCACGGGACCCAGGTGGCGATCTACCGCGCCGAGAGCCCAGGATCGAACGTGAGCACCCTCAAGTTCGGCCCCCGGACCGTGATCGACGACACCTTGCACGAGGGGCACGCCTTGTGGGTCGCCGACGTCGATGGCGACGGCGACGACGAGGTCTTCGCCGGCTTCCGCGGCCCGGGAACCAGCGTCCTGGCCTATGATTTCGACGGCACCCACTGGACCCGGACCGTCCTCGACCCCGCCCTCGCCGCCCAGGACCTCCGCGGCGGCGACCTCGACGCCGACGGCACCCCCGACTTCGTCGCCATCGGCGGCAAGACCCACAACGTCATCGGGTTCCGGCCGCGGCCCCGCTGAGCGATTGGTATGGATCGATTGTCGTTCCGTGATATGTTAAATATTATAAGTGTATGCTTAAATTTCCAAACTTCAAAAAAAAGGGTAGGAATGACATGAGGGTCCGACAGGATTTTTGATTTTCATTTCAATCTTGCCGGGATCGGGCCGGATTTCAAGATCTCCTGGTGAACCGATTCGCTCAAATGGGTCGCAGACCTCCGAATTGCGAACCCATGGGTTTCCTGACCACTTCTACGGGAACGGCGTGCGGTTTGCCCTATCGGGTTCCCTGGCGTGCCCCCGAAAGATCCGATGGCAGAACCAGGGAGCGGAGAGCAGTCGATGACGCAGGCGCAAATAATGCGGCCCGAGTGGGTGGATGTGCGGCGGAAAGTCCACGAGCATTTCGGCTTTCGGCGGTTCCGGCCCGGGCAGGAACAGGCGGTCCGCGCCGCGTTGGAGGGGCGCGACACGATTGTGATCATGCCCACGGGCTCGGGCAAGAGCCTCTGCTTCCAGCTCCCGGCACTGGCGATGCACGGCACGACAATCGTCGTCAGCCCCTTGATCGCGCTCATGAAGGACCAGACCGACGCCCTGAACGGGCGCGGGATCGCCGCCCTGTCGGTCAACAGCACGCTCAATGCCCAGGAGGAACGCGCGGCGCTCGATGCCATCGCCGCGGGCTGTGTCGAGTTCGTTTACACGACCCCCGAGCGGCTCGCCGACCCCGCGTTTCAGGCTCTCTTGAAAACCTGCGTGATCGACCTGTTCGTGGTCGACGAGGCTCACTGCATCAGCCAGTGGGGACATGATTTCCGGCCCGAGTTTCTGGTGGTGGGCGAGGTCATCGAGACCCTCGGCCGGCCGCCCGTGCTGGCCTTGACCGCCACCGCCACGCCCGACGTCGTCGACGACATCCGCCGTCGCCTGGGAATCGACGATGCCGAGATCGTCCACACCGGTTTCTACCGACCCAACCTGCGGTTCGAGGTCGTTCCGGCCGAGGGCGAAGCCGCGAAGCGCGCGAGCTGTTGCGCCGGTTGAAGGGGACGGATGGGACCGGCATTATCTACACCGCGACCGTGCGGGCCGTCAACGAGCTAACCTACTGGCTGCTGGCCCAGGGTCTCGAAGTGGCCCCGTATCACGGCAGGCTCAAGGCGGCGGAGCGGTCCGACAGCCACGAGCGGTTCCTGCGCGGGGAGGTGAAGGCGATCGTGGCCACGAGTGCCTTTGGCATGGGGATCGACAAGCCCGACCTCCGGTTCGTGATCCATCATCACCTGCCGGGCACGCTCGAAGCCTATTACCAGGAAGCCGGCCGCGCGGGCCGCGACGGCGAGCCCGCCGTCTGCACCCTGCTATTCGACCCGAGCGACCGCAAGCTCCATCGCTTCTTCCAGGCCGGCCGCCACCCCGACGGCAGCCACCTCGTCAACGTCCACCACGCTTTGCTCCGGCTTTCCGACCAGGAACAACCGCCGACCCTGGCCGAGCTTCTGGCCATCGCCCCGGTGTCGAAGACCCGGCTCCAGCAAGTCCTCCGCATCTTCCAGGAGCGCGGAATCGTTCGAGTCTCCAGCGACCGGCGCTACACCCTCGTCCACCGCGAGACCACCTCCGAGGACCTCGAACGGCTCGCCTCCGCCAGCCGCGAACGCGACGAGCGCGACCGCCTCAAGCATGAGCAGATGGCCGCCTACGCCGACCAGCGAGGCTGCCGCTGGGCGTTCATCCTCTCGTATTTCGGCCAGGACGAGGATACAGCGTGGACCTGTGGCCATTGCGATCGATGTGCGCCCGAAGCGCCTGATTCGGAACAGACCTCCTGAGATCGTTCCGACAAAGCTTACATGTCGGTGCCCTCATCGAGCAGCGCCGGTCTGGTGAGCTCGGGGGTGTTGGCCTCGGTGGCGATCACGGCGTTGCTGAAGAGGAGGCCGGCGACAAGGGCGGTGGTCATCATGAACATCTGGAAGCCCTGTTCGAGGCCGGTGATCGACTGGCCGGAGAGGAGTGCGTCGAGGCTGCGGAGGCCGAATGAGCCGGGAACGAGCAGCGCGAGGCCAGGCACCAGGATGAGCTGCGGAACCGGTTCGAAGAGCCGGGCGTAGAAGTTGGCGGTCAGGCCGAGCAGGAGGGCTCCCAGGAAGGGGCCGAGCAGGGGGTTGCCCAGCCGGGCTCCCAGACGAGAGCCGGCCAGGGCGACGGCCGAGGCGACGAGGATGCAGGGCAGGTCGGCCCAGCGGGCCTGGAACCGGAACATCGAGCCCAGCGAGACCACCGCCAGGGCCGGCAGGGTCAGCCAGGCGGGAAGCGGAATCGCCTGGTCGGTGAGGTTGCTCCCCATCGTCAGACCGGCGAAGGTCACGCCGAGCACGACGCCGAAGATCAAGGCGAGAAAAACCATTCCCACCGCGGCCATTCGCGATGCCCCCGAGGCGAGATGGCCGTTGGCCAGCTCCTCGAGCGAATCAACGAGCGTCAGGCCCGGAAGCAGGATCACCAGCCCCGAGGCGATGGGAATCCAGTGGACATAGTGGCCGAGATGCACGTCGGCCCCTGACGCGATGAAGCCGGCCACCGTGGCGGCGGTCAGCTCGAATCTTCGGTTCGTGGCGCGTCGCTTGCCGAACCAGGCCGCCACCGAGCCCACTGCCAGGCCGATCAGACCGGCGATCAGAAGCTCGCGCACTCCCCCGCCGAAGAAGACGGAGAAAGCCGCGGCGCACAGGAAATAGCCGGCAACGGTCGCGCCAGGTGCGCCGCGATGGCCTGTGCATCAGGGTCTCGATCCGCTTGAGCCCCTCGGTCGGCTCAAGTTTCCCTCGCGCCAGTGCCTCGGCCGTCAGGGTCAGGCCGCGGAGCCGTTCGAGGTCGGCGGGGCGGGGCGCCATTCGTTTCAAAATCGTCACCGGGGGCATGCCCCCCGGCCGCTCGAAGCAGAGGAGCACGCCCGTCGGCAGGCTGAACGAGTGGATCGCCACCCCGAGCCGCCCCGCGACCCGCATGAGCGTCGTCTCCACCCGATGCGCCGGCTGGCCGACCGCGTGCATCGCCCGCGCCAGAGCGACGAGCAGCGTCTCGGCCGCCGTCAGACCCACGACCGATGGCCGGTCCTCAGTGCGAAGACTAGGTGTTCTGGTCGCGCTCATGATTCCTGCAAGCTCGGCGTGATCGCGGGAAGATCCATCCAGTTGCAGAAACCATAGAACATGGAACGCAATGAAGGCCGGCTACTCAGGCGAAGCGTTCGATGAACAGGGGCGGAACCCCGATCGGACTCTCGCCGATGACGAACGACGTCCGCGTCATCTCCAGAACCCGCGACAGCCCACGGCCAATCAACAAGACCGCAATCCCCTGGACCCTTGGAATTGACCGTCAGCAAGAAGCAAGACGGGAAAGAGCGGAGCGCCACCCGGATCGGGGGACATTGGTGTCGGTGCCGGCTCTTGGTGTCAAATGAACGTCTCGTTCCGAAAGGTCGCGCCCCATGAGCCGAACGACAGCACCGAAGGGACGGGAGGCCCCAGGCCCGCCTACCCACATCCGCGCCACAACGATATCATAACGGCCATGAAGACCGTGAGCCTGCAAGACCTGGAGCGAGACCCCGCCGGCCTTCTCGACCGCGTCGAGGCCGGGGAGCACCTCGTCGTCTCCCGCGGCGGCCGGCCGGTGGCCGAACTCCGCCCGCTGGGACCCCCCGTCCGCGGGCCGCGTCCCTTCGGCCTGGCTGCCGGGTCGTTCACCGTGCCCGCCGACTTCGACGCCCCCTTGCCCGATGACCTCCTCCGGGAGTTCGAGGGGCGATGAGGCTGCTGCTCGACACCCACGTCTTCCTCTGGTACATCACCGCCGACTCGAGGCTGCCCGCTCCCTTCCCGGTCGCCATCCGAGAGCCGACGAATGAGGTCTACCTGAGCGTCGCCTCGATTTGGGAGGCGGTCATCAAGCACGGACTGGGAAAACTTCCGCTGCCCGCTCCGCCGGCCGAGTACCTGCCACAGCAACGAGACGCTCACGGCATCGCCACCCTACCCATCGATGAGGGTACGATGCCGCATCTCGCCGGCCTGCCCGCCCTGCATCGCGACCCGTTCGACCGCCTCCTGATCGCCCAGGCGCTCCATCACGGGCTGACGATCGCAACCGTCGATACGGAGGTGCTGGCATATCCGGTGCCATGGCTTGCTTCGGTCTGACAGCCTGTAATGGTTCAGCGGAATTATTGGTGTCAATTCACGCCTGTTCGGCACGGCATTTGCGCGATTGACTCTGCCAGACAAAGTGACTGCCATTCTGGCGGAGAAATCTCATGGCGGAGCCATCCGACAACCCGATCCCTGGACCGAAACTCCAGGGGCTCAAGTACCTCGACAAGTTACTGCCACTCTTTGACCGACTTCACGACGTCGGCTGTCAGCGCGACAAGGCCGGCAACCGCAAACTCCACTTCGACCATTACTGCGCCTTGATCCTCCTGTTCCTCCTCAATCCGGTCCTCCGCTCGTTCCGCGCCCTACAACAAGCCAGCCTGCTCGAGCAGGTCCGCCGCAAGGTCGGCTGTTCGCGGACCTCATTGGGGTCGTTGTCCGAAGCCGTTGAGGTCTTCGATCCCCGAGCGGCTCGAAGCGATCATCGCCGAATTGTGGGCGGAGGTGCCCCCTCCCGCGGCGCGGGCCAGCATGATGTCCACCAGGTCCTGACCGCCGTCAACGGCAGCGTGGTCAAGACCCTGGCCTCGTTGGCCGAAGCGGCCTACCTCCGCGACAAGAACGGCCGGACGCACTGCGGCTGGCGGTTCCATACCCAATTCGATATCGATCGGAGTCTGCCGACCCGCATCGAGGTCACCTCGGCGCTCAACGGCGGCAAGACGGACGAGAAGCACGTCCTGAGGAGATCGCTGCAGCCGGATCACTGCTACGTGCTGGACCGTTGGTACGCCGAGTTCGCCTTGTTCAACGACATCGTCAAGGTCGGCAGCAGCTACGTCTGCCGCATCCGCGATAACAGCAACCTCGACGAAGTCGTCGAGGAACGGCCGGTGTCGGCGGCGGCGCGGCGGGCGGGCGTGCTCCGTGATGTCGTGGTGAAGCTGGGGACCTCGCACAAGGCCGCCGCGCGGGCCGAACCATCCGGTGCGGGTGATCCTGGTGAAGGCGGAGCCGCACCGCAAGCAGGGAGGTCGCCCGGGGCAGGCAGCCGGCCCGCCCAGCGACGGCATCCTGCGGATCGCCACCAACCTGCTGGACGTGCCGGCCGAGATTATTGCGGATATTTACAAACATAGATGGACGGTCGAGCTCTTCTTCCGCTTCTTCAAGCACGTCCTGGGATGTCGCCACCTCCTGACCACCCACCCGGTGGGCATCCAGATCCAGGCCTACTGTGCGATCATCGCCTGCCTGTTGATCCACCTGTGGACCGGCGGCAAGCCGACGCTACGGACCTTCGAGATGCTCTGCCTGTACCTGCAGGGATGGGCGAGCCTGGAGGAGGTGATGGCCCATATCGAGAAGCTCAAGGCCAAGTCGAGGGAGCCGCCTGCCCGGAGTTGAAGGCGCCTCCGAGATCATGACCCGCTGAGCCCTGAAGCCGACGATCACGACCGAGGGACCACACGTCGGGCCTCCGGCCCGGCCGTGCCCGGTCGTGGCTGCGCCGTCGTCGTCGCACCACCGAGGGCCAGGCGGGCGAGGGTCGAAAGATCGAGCCCCCTGGCTCCGCGGGACGCGCCACGCCGTAGTTCGCCGAGAGATTCGTCGGCGTTTTGCAAACGTCGAGCCGAACAGGCGTGGTGTCAATTTGATTTTCTTCCGGCTCCAGGGCAAAAAATGAACTGCTCAGAAAATAGTGAGCACGGGAGAACTGGTGGGGGCGGACGACGAACGCCTTCGCCATCGCGCCCTGCTTCTAGCGGGTCGCGAGCGAGCCCGAACTTCGTGGGTTTTTCGACGGGGCTCGCTGCCTCCTTTCCGCCTTTCGAGAGGAGCTTCCGATCGGTTTCCGCCGAGGAATCAGGGGTCGAAAGCGAAGGTCTCCACGTTGGGATGGCCTCGCCAGGGAGTCGACACGATGGCCGGTCCAAAGAGCCCCTCGCACGGAGCGGCATCGCGGGGAGGAGCCCATCCGCTCGACGTGCTCCGCGGGCGTCGCCAACGACGCCGTTGGGCCACAGGTTCGGGTACGCGCGATGTCTCCGCCAGGCTGACACGCGGGCTCGAAGCACCCATTTGATTCCGGCGTAAGGCCGTGTAAAGGGCTGAGCCCATGATAACGGGGGGCAACCGCATTTTCATGGGCTTCGGGTGCCGCCAGAATGGCGGCGTGAAGGCTGACCCAATAACCCCTCCTGATGAGCAGCGCAGCGAAATCCTGAGACGACGAACCGGATGTGTCGAACGCGCACGTCCGTATCTGTGGGAGCCCTGAGGGAGCAATCCCCCGGGGCGACCCGGCCACACCGTTTCTGAGTTCCAGCAAAGGCATCAAAGATTGCGCACGCCGGGCGATAGCCGCGGGGATACCTACCTACCTGATCGATTCGGATCGGGCGGAGCCGAAGCGTCGTGAGGGGGAGGATGCGAGGCTATGATTGCGTGCCGCCCGTGCTCTTGGGCAATCTCAACCGACGCGGGTTGAGATTGCCGATCTCGTCGTTATTTACGATAAGGCGACTTCTGATTCAGCCGCCAGGAAGGCCGTTGATGTCCGCACGTCGTTGCCCCCTTTCGTAAGCCTCTCCGCCAGCGGAGAATGGACTTTTTGCTTGGGGATTAGTCGCCGTACGGATATACTGAACAAATACTCAGAAAGTCTTCGCCCAGATTCTCATCCGCGACCAGAAAAATTGGGTAAAATGGATAGAGAAATCATTCTGGAAAAGATGGGCGAGGTGAGGGATGGCTACCGCAGAGCAACTCAAGGCACTACTCAGGAGCCATTCAGAAGGGGATGACGACCTCTTCCGTTCCGTCGCTCTGCAGATCGCTGCGCACCAAGCGAGCAAAGGCCACGAACGCCTAGCCAAGGAAATCCGCGACCTCGTCGACAAAGCCAGACGAGTTCAGCAGCCTGTGGGGAGCCGTCGGGCGTTGCCCATCGCCCGTCCCTCTGGCGAGCTTTCCGGGCTCGTGCTGGCATCCTATCCGTCGACCCGTCTGGCCGACATGGTCCTGTCCGATTCGGTCCGGGTGCGGATCGAGGAGATCATCCTGCAGCAGCGGCAACGGGACATTCTGCGCTCGCACGGGCTGACGCCGAAACGAAAGCTCCTGCTGGTCGGACCACCCGGCTGCGGCAAAACGATGACGGCTTCGGTCCTCGCCGCCGAGTGCCGCCTGCCACTTCTCTTCGTCCAGTTGCATAGCCTGATCTCGAAGTACATGGGCGAGACAGCGGCGAAGCTGCACCATGTCTTCGACGCCATGGGCGAAACCAGAGGCGTTTATCTCTTCGACGAGTTCGACGCGATCGGCGCTATGCGTGCGGCCGGCAACGACGTGGGCGAGATCCGCCGCGTATTGAATTCCTTCCTCCAATTCCTCGAAAGGGACGACTCCGAGAGCATCATAGTCGCCTCCACCAACTTCATGGACATGCTGGACGACGCCTTGTTCCGCCGCTTCGACGATGTGATCGCTTACGAGCTGCCCGACGGCGAGCAGATCCGCGAACTCATCAAAAATCGGCTGACCGCGTTCGACTTGGGCGGGGTAGAATGGAACGATGTGACCGTCGCTGCTCGCGGGTTGAGCCATGCTGAGGTGGCGAGGGCTTGTGATGATGCCGCCAGGAACGCGGTGCTCTCCGGTGTGAAGCTCATCCACACCGGGGACCTGGCCCGCGCCCTGGGCAATCGCGACGGCATGAGGACGGCCAGGCTAAGAAAGAAATAAAGGAAAATGAGCGATCTGCCTCACCTCCGGCTGGAGAGCGAGCCGACGTCGTCCCCCTATACCTATGCCGGCCCGGCCCCTCAGGGAGTCACGTTCGATCTGCCTGCCAGGAATCAGCCGGCCCACGCGAGGGTCGTCAAGGCCGCACTCGAAACGGCCGGGGCCGAGGCGATGCGACGGCTGGGCGAGGATGAGGCGGCGCACGCGGAACTCGTCGAGTGGAAGCCGGAGGGCATTATCCTCACGTTCGAGAGTGAGCCGAACCACCCGCTTAGCCTTGAAGGCCTGGAGCGGCAGGGAGGCATCCACCTCCTCGGCATGATGGAGCGGGGCGGCACGCAATCGGCCCGCGTTTTCGTGCCGGAGAAGAGGCTGGCCAACTTCCTTCGCATCGTCGACGCCTACGCGTCAAGCATCGTGCTGACATATCTCGCCGAGCCCGCGGACGAGGCCGAACTTAAGGCGCTCCACAACGAGGACGAGAATTTCAGGTTTTGGGGGCCCGTCCATAAGACCAGGGACGGCAAGCGCAAGCTCAGGTTCGTGGTGCCCGAGGCGTCGGTGGCGAAATTCCAGGGGCTCGTCGGCAACCTGGGAACGCTCGCGACGTCGAGCCGCAAGAACCAGAAGTTGATCGACAGCGTCTCCACGATCCGCCTTGCCATCACTGAGGACTTTTGGCAGGACACGCTACCCTATCCACCGCTCGATGAGGAGCTGTGGTGGGAAGTCTGGCTACGCGGCAGCAGGCAGGATGCGAACGAGGTCTTCCACCGTTTCGTCGACATCGCTGCCGTCGTCGGCATCGACCGCGTAAGCGACCGGTACGTTTCCTTCCCCGAACGGCTAGTGCTCCACGCCTACGCCTCGGCCCGCCAGATCTCGTCGTCGATTCGCCTCCTCTCAATGATCGCCGAGCTAAGAAAGGCGAAGGAGCTGGCGACCCCCTACGTGACGATGGCCGCCCGCGACCAGCGGGACTTCATCGACGATGCGGCCAGGCTCATCGTACCGCCGGGGAGAAATGCGCCGAGCGTCTGCATCCTCGACGCTGGGGTCAATCAGCCGCACCCGCTCCTCGCCCCCGCCCTCGCCGTAGAGGACGTCCAGGCCGTCGAGGCGGATTGGGGGACCGCGGATCACGACAGCGAGCAGCACGGCACCGGGATGGCCGGGATTGCCCTCTACGGCTGCCTCACGGGCCTGATGACCGCCACGGGCCCGGTCGTCCTGCGCCATCGTCTCGAATCAGTGAAGATCCTACCGCCGCCGCCGCGGTTCAACGAGCCGCCGGTCTACGGCCGGGTGATGCAGGACGCCGTATCCCTCGCACAGGTCCAGTCGCCCCGCCGCAACCGCGTCATCTGCATGGCAGTGACCGCCGACGACCGCGAGATGGGGATGCCGACCACCTGGTCTGCCGCGGTTGACGACATGTGCGCGGGCGTGCTCGACGAAATACATAAAATTACGTTCATTTCCGCGGGCAATGTGCCGCCCGAGCATTTCTACTCCGCGGAGTATACATACCACACCTGGAATACGACTCGGGCTGGGATCGAGGACCCGGGGCAGGCTTGGAACGCGATCACCGTCGGTGCCTACACTGAGAAGGTCTTCATCAAGGACCGGAGCTTCGACGGCTGGCAGCCGATTGCTGAGAGCGGCGATCTTAACCCGACCAGCCGAACCTCCCTCCCGTGGCCCGACAAGAACCGCAGGGGCTGGCCGATCAAGCCCGACATCGTGATGGAGGGGGGAATTACGCGGAGCGGGGCGGAGACCGGTCGAACCACGATGACCTGTCGCTGATGACGACCATCCTCCACCCCTCGGGCCGTCTCCTTGAGGCGATGCGGGACACGAGACCCCGCCACGGCGCTGGCGGCACGCTTCGCCGCGACGATCTGGAGCCGCTACCCCAGGTTCCGCCCCGAGACCGTGCGCGGGCTAATGGTCCACTCGGCGAGCTGGACTCCGGCGATGCGGAGGCGGTTCCCGGGCGAACAGAAGAGCGTGGCCCAGAACTGCCTGCGCTGCTACGGGTATGGCGTCCCGAATCTGGACAAGGCCCTGAAGAGCGCCGAGAATGCGGCCACGCTCATCTACGAGGGGGACATCCAGCCGTTCATCAAGACGGCGTCGGGATGCAAGACGCACGAGATGCACCTGCACAAACTCCCTTGGCCGAAGGAAGTCCTCGAAGGTCTCGGTAAGACCCCAGTGAGCATGCGGGTTACCCTCTCGTATTTCATTGAGCCAAGCCCGAACAATGTGGGCTGGGGCGAGAACCACCGTTACGCCTCGCATGGCCTTCGATTCGACGTCATCCGCCCGCTCGAACCACTCGATGGGAGGGGCGGGTTTAGGCAGCGGATTTCGAAGGCGGAATGGGACGCCCCCAATGCCCGGCCGCAATCCGTCGAGGAAACGCGAGAGTGGGTGATCGGCAGCAACGGCAGAACGCACGGGTCCCTTTACTCGGACTGGTGGGAGGGAATGGCAGTCGACTTGGCCCGTTGCAACCTGATCGCTATCTACCCGGTCACCGGATGGTGGAAGGAACGGCATCACTTGGGGCGACACGACAGGAAGGCCCGCTATAGCCTCATCGTGTCGATCGAGACGCCCGAGACGGATATCTACACCCCCATCTCGCAGTACGTGAGCGTCCAGACGGAGATCACGACCTAAGCGGAGGAAGGTACAAAGACCCGAGGGTTATTGGGAGGGCTATTGGTGTCGAGGGTTATTGGTGTCAGCCTTCACGCCGCCATTCTGGCGGCACCCGAGGCCCATGAAAATGGGTCGGACCTTATGATAGGATGAGGCTCGCTCCTCGCACGGCCTTACGCCGGAATGAAATGGGTGCTTCGAGCCCGCGTGTCAGCCTGGCGGAGACATCGCGCGTGCCCGAACCTGTGGCCCAACGGCGTCGTTGGCGACGCCCGCGGAGCACGTCGAGCAGATGGGCTCCTCCCCGCGATGCCGCTCCGTGCGAGGGGCTCTTTGGAGTGGCCATCGTGTCGACTCCCTGGCGAACCCATCCCGAGGCGGAAACCTCTCAGAAAAAAGGAGCGAATCGTTCGTCAATGATCGGCTTCGTGTTTTTTCATGGGCTTCGGGTGCCGCCAGAATGGCGGCGTGAGGGCTGACTCGAATAATCCCCCCAGGCACCAATCCTCCCCACGGGAAGAACAGGCCTCCAACCTGCTCGATCTCGATACTCGACCATGCCAATCCGGTTCGGACCCGGTGGACGCGCGGCGTCCGGGTCAAGCTTCGGTCGGCAGACGGAATCGGTGGAGGAGTGGTCTGGGCTTCGCCGCAGTTCTTGCATCACTCCATAAAATCGCGGGGGGGTGATTCCATGATAGGATATCGCCCGGCCGGGGGGAAATCCAGGGGGACCTGGCGTCAGCCCTCTCGCCGCCAGACCGGCAAGGACGGATTGTGAGTTCGGAACGAGCCAGGATCACGATATTAAAGAATGAGGGCGCGAACAAAATCGGTCCTCGGCGGCTCACTGGCAATTCGGATGTCAGGGATAATATGGAATCTGACGATTGTAATGATTGCATCATAATGGTCGGCTTCTGAGCGGTTTGCACGAACGAACTCGAAACAGGCACGAACGAACTCGATTCGCTGGAGTAGGTGCGGACCGAACCCGGCTCGCGGCGCGAACGAACTCCGCCGGCCGTCCGAACGAACTCCGCCGGCTGTCCGAACGAACTCGACCCGCGGCGCGAACGAACTCCGCCGGCTGTCCGAACGAACTCCATCGTCCGCACGAACGAACTCAGGCAGTGGTCCGAACGAACTCCGTCGTCCGCACGAACGAACTCGGGCCGTGGTCCGAACGAACTCCGCCGGTCGCACGAACGAACTCGGGCCGTGGTCCGAACGAACTCGACCCTTTGGAGCAACGACGGAGCGAACCCAACGACATGGTTTGCGGGTTGTGTCGGTGTTGATGTCTGCCGAGCGAAGCCAGGCTCGGTTGACGGAGCGAACCCAACGACATGGATTGCGGGTTGTGTCGGTGTTGATGTCTGCCGAGCGAAGCCAGGCTCGGTTGACGGAGCGAACCCAACGCATAGTCTCGCGGGTTGTGCCGGTTTGGCCGGTGGATCATCCAGAACATCCCGTGGGGGGATCGTCGCCGGTCGGGATCGGGTGCTCCGGTCAATCGAGCCGTTCGATGATCAGGGGAGGAACCTCGATCGGCCCCTCGCCGATGACGAAGGCCGACCGCGTCATCTCCAGGGCCTGCGACAGTCTCGACTCGTCGTTGATCAGGAGGGTGCAGAGGGGATCGCCAGCGGCAACGGCATCGCCGGTCTTCCTGTGCAGGAGGATCCCGACGGCTGGATCAATCGTCGAATCAACCCGTGCCCGGCCCGCGCCCAGGAGCATGGTCGCCTCGCCGATCGGCCGGGCGGCCAGGGCGTGCAACACGCCGGAACGATCAGCGCGAAGCTCGTGCCGGCTGTTCGCGTGGGGGAGATACTGCCGGGGTCGTCAATGGCTCGTACGTCGCCCCCTTGTGCATCGACCAGCCGACGGAATCGCTCCAGGGCGGTGCCGTCGTCGATCGTCCGGCGGCACAGAGCGCGGGCGTCGTCGATCGAAGCGGCCCGCTCGCCCATGACCACCATCTCGGCGGCCAGTTCGATTGACAGGTCGAGCAAATCGGCGGTCTCGGCTCCGGTCTCGCCCTTGAGGCAGGCGATGCATTCGGCGACCTCGACCGCGTTGCCCACGGTCCGGCCGAGAGGCTGGTCCATGCGGGTGATCAGGGCCCGCATGCGCTTGCCCAGCGCCCGGCCGATCATGCACATCGATTCCGCCAAGGTTCGAGCGTCGTCCAGCCGCTCCATGAACGCGCCGCCGCCGGTCTTGACGTCGAGCACGAGGCCGTCGATCCCTTCGGCCAGCTTCTTGGACATGATCGAGGCTGAGATCAAAGGGATCGACTCCACCGTCGCCGTGGCGTCGCGCAACGCGTAGAGCCGCTTGTCGGCCGGGGCGATCTCGGCGGTCTGGCCGATCAGGACCAGGCCACAGGTCTTCGAGCACTTCGAGGTAGCGTTCGAGGTCGAGGTCAACGCGAAATCCGGGGATCGCCTCGAGCTTGTCGAGCGTGCCGCCGGTGTGGCCCAGGCCGCGGCCCGAGACCATCGGCACCGGCACGCCCGCCGCCGCGGCGATCGGCGCCAGGATCAGCGAGGTCTTGTCACCGACGCCGCCGGTGCTGTGCTTGTCGATCTTCAGACCCGGCAAGGCCGACAGGTCAACGACCGGCCCCGAGCGCATCATGGCGTCGGTCAGGGCCGCCGTCTCGGTCCGCGTCCATCCCCCGCCAGAGCGATGGCCATCAGGAGCGCCGACCACTGGTAATCGGCCACCTCGCCGTCCAGCAGCCCCGCGACCATCCAGCCGATCTCATGTGGCTCGAGCGCCTGGCCGTCACGCTTCTTGCGGATGATATCGACTGCTCGCATGAGTGCTGGCCTCTTGTCGCCGTAGGTGGAACATTTGTTGCCGTCATCCGCGATCCGCCGCGTGTCGCGGCGTTTGCCTGAGGATTGAACCGATGATTCTCGCGTGGTCTGGCGGTGTCAACACCGCCGAGAACGGGAGCGAGGCGGGCCGTCTCTCGGCAGCAAAGGATCTAAGAAAACGAAACGCTATTCCTCAGTTTTCTTTCTTCGGAATAACTCGTACAGTCATTGGTTGCGATGCGAGATCGGCGTACCGTGTTCCAGGCCGTTCGCAACGTCCGTGATCGAGGGGATGGGCTCGCTCCTGATCGGCGGTATTGCTGGCCGATGGCCCATCGAGTCCAGGTCGCGCGGCTTCTTGCTCGTTCTTACGTCCTTCTTTCTCCGATTCATTTTGACCAGGGGAATCCTTTGAAGACATATGGTCTCAATCCCGTCGCTGATTTCCGAGCTCGTGCTGGCCGCGGTTTCACGCTGATCGAGCTCCTGGTTGTGATCGCGATCATCGCGGTCCTGATCGCCCTGCTCTTGCCCGCCGTTCAGGCGGCACGCGAGGCAGCCCGTCGGGCCCAGTGCGTCAACAACCTCAAGCAGCTTGGCCTGGGGCTACATAATTATCATCAGACCAATGACTGCTTCCCCCCGGGCGGGGGTGCCACGACCAACAGCACCGGAACAAACCGGCCGGAGAATGGCAGCTTCAGTGCCCATGCCCGGATGCTGGGCAATCTGGAGCAACAGGCGCTCTTCAATGCCACCAACTTCGGAATTTCGATCAAGTCGGACGCCACCGGCTTCGCGATCAACTCCACGGTGACCAGGACGAGGATTAATACCTTCCTCTGCCCGTCGAGCATTCCTCCCTCCTGGACCGACACCGAGAGTTCGAAGACGGCACCGTTCATCGCCGCCGGAAACAATTACTTCGCCTCCTACGGGGCGGGCATCGAGTGGGTGGCCCAGCCCCAGCGGGCCGGCGGGCCGCCCAATGGTGTCTTCCAGGTGACGGGGCAGCCGATCGGCCTGCGTGACATCACCGACGGGTCGAGCAACACGATTGGCTTCGGCGAGTGGAAGACCGGCAGCGGCACGACGAGCAAGGCGACGATCCCGACCGACATCATCTTCCTGGGGAGCTTGCCCTCGGGCGCCTCGCGAACGACGGCGGGAACCGAGGTCATGCCCATGCTCAATACCTCGGGTTTTCAGTCCTGGATGGCGAGCTGCACCCAGGCCACCAAGTCACTTCCCTATACCTCGAGCTTCACTCCGGTCCTCGGTGAGACGTGGGCCCATGGCCTTGTCGGGTACAGCCTGGGAACGACACTGCTCCCGCCGAACCCGAAGTTCACAAACTGTACGCAGGGGGCTCCAACACGCTCGACGCTCCCGGCATGTTCAACATGTGCAGCTATCATCCCGGCGGAGCCAACGTCCTGATGTGCGACGGTTCGGTGAAGTTCCTCAAGGACAGCACCAACATGCAAACGCTCTGGGCCCTCGGCACACGCGCCAATGGTGAGGTTATTGACGCTAGTAGCTATTGATTGATATTGAATTGATAGGGATCGATCCCGGGTCAATCTCTTCCCGTCGAGAACTGGCGGTCGCCGGCATCGCCCAGTCCCGGCTCGATGAAGCCGGAGTCGTTGAGCTGCTGGTCGATGGCGGCGAGGTGGATGGGTACATCCGGCATGCACTCGGTCAGCCTTGCGATCCCTTCGGGAGCCGCGATCAGGCTGACGACCTTGATCCGGGGGATGCCAGCGGTCTTGAGGATCTGACAGGTGTGCACGGCCGAGCCGCCGGTCGCGAGCATGGGGTCGACGACCAGGGCCAGGGTGATCCGGGGTCGATCCGGGAGCTTCTTGTAGTATTCCATGGGCTGGAGCGTCCGCTCATCGCGGTACAGGCCGATGTGCCAGACCTCGGCCTCGGGAAACAGCTCGAGGACGCCTTCAGCCATGCCCAACCCCGCGCGGAGGATGGGCACGATGCCCAGCGTATCGGCCACGATCTGGCCGGGGGCCATACCCAGGGGCGTGGCGATCTCGACCGGCCGGGTCGCCAGGTCGGCGGTCGCCTCCTGCGCGAGAGCGCGGCCAGGCCGCGGACCATCCGGCGGAACTCGGCGGCTCCGGTCTGGCACGATCGGAGCGTCGCAAGCTTATGCTGTACCAGGGGGTGCGTCGAGGGATAGACGTGCGGCACGCGTTCCTCCGGTGAAATCGGCTCCATGATCCGCCGGCCATGGGGGTGTTCGTTTCCGTTCTTTAAGGAATGGATCGTTCCGGTTCGAAGGGAAGTGTCCCTGTACGACCGGACCGATCCTTGGTCGATCGTACACCACGAGCCGAACCAGATGACGTAGCCGACCACGATTTTTTCTCGGAATCGTGAGCGAAGATGATCCGGGTAAGGGGGTAAGCGGACTCGTATCGCTTTGTCTTGCCCCATTCGTTCGACTGACGTACACTGAATCGGACATGGGACAGAGCCCGGCCAGGAGGGATTCATTCAAGGGATGGGTCGGAGCTGTCCACGAGGTAGACTCGATCGGTTCAGGAGCCAGGGGAACGCCCAGCGCGATGTCTGTCCAGTTTGCCGTGCTCGCGAGCGGTTCCCGGGGTAATGCCACGCTCGTCCAGGCCGCAGGAGCGGGGACGCTGCTCGATCTCGGGATCGGTCCGCGGGCGCTGGCCGACCGGCTAGCGAGCGTCGGGTCGAGCTGGGACCAGGTCACCGCGGCGCTGCTTGACGCACACGCATGGCGATCATGTCGACGGCGCCACCCTCCAGACCCTGGCGCGGCGCCGGATTCCGCTGTACTGTCACGACGGCCATCGCGGCTGTGCTGAGCACGCTGGCGGGGTTTCAGGCCCTGGACCAGGGCGGGCTGGCGCGTTCGTTTGACTCGGCCCCGTTCCTGACGCCGACGGGGCTGCGCGTCGAGCCCCTGCAGCTCTGGCACGACGCTGGGCCGACCTTCGGGTTCCGTATCGAGGCCAAGACCGGCCGCCCACGGTCGGGGCGAGTGGTAGCCCTGGGCTACCTGGCCGACACAGGCAAATGGTCTTCCCCACTGGCCGAGGCGCTGGCCGAGGTTGACGTGCTGGGCGTCGAGTTCAATCACGACGTCGCCCTTCAACGCGGGTCGGGGCGTTCGGCCGCCTTGATCGCCCGAGTGCTGGGCGACCGGGGTCATCTTTCCAACGAGCAAGGAGCCGGCTTCGTCGCGGCCGTTTTGGCGCGTTCGCGGCCCGGAACGCTACGGCACCTGGTACTCCTGCACCTGAGCCAGCAGTGCAACCACCCCGGACTCGCCCTCGGCGCGGCCCGGATCGTGCTCCGCGAGTCGGGCCGTCGGATCAGTCTCCACGCCGCGACCCAGTCCGCGGCGCATCCCAACCTCTGGATCAAGCCCGCCTCGGCGTCGGCCCGTCGCTTTCCCAACGGCCGGGCACTTCGACCGCAACGCTCCACCGATGCCATCATCGCCGACAACCTGCCGCTCTTCGGGTTCGGAATCGAGCCCGAAGTGGTATCATCGTGGGAAGCCAAGCATACTCGATGATTGATGATCCAGTCTCCTCCCTGAGCGTACGCAGCGCAGGGAGACCAGGCAACCGAGGGCCCTCTTTTCGTGGCGGCTTACTTTCTGAGCGATGTCCACCTGCGACTCGATTATCCGGACCGAGCCCGACGGCTGGCTCGGATGGTCGAACGGCTCGAGCCGGGTCACGACACGCTCACGATTGTCGGCGATCTGTGCGACTTCTGGTTCGTGGCGCGGCAGGTCGACCCCTCGGGCCGCGCCGGGTGCCGGACTGCGAGGGGCTGCGCCCCTGGTCGACTTCCGCGGCCGCGGCGGTGCGGTCACGATCCTACTGGGCAACCACGACGGTGGGCTCGGTCGTTTCTATGCCGAAACCCTGGGCTTCGACCTCCGCGGAGAGCCCCTACAATACGTCAGCCACGACCTGAGGGTCCACCTGGTCCACGGTCATCTCGTCGCGAGGCACCGAGACTGGAAAGCGTGGATGGAAAGTTCTACTTTCCTGCGATCGTTCCGGCGCATGCCTGGGCCGGTGGCGACGGGGCTCGACCGCGTCCTGCAGATGTCGAACGACCGGAACCGCTCTCGGTACGAGCAACAGTACTACGCCTTGTACCGCAGCTACGCCGCCAGCCGACGCGACACGGCCGACCTCTTCATCATCGGCCATGTCCACACCCCGCTTGACGATGCCATCACGGGCTCCCGGCTCATCGTCCTGGGGGGCTGGCACACCCAGTCGAGCTACCTGAAGGTCGATTTCCAGGGAGCCAGCCTGATCGTCGAGCCCGAATCCAACCCCGACGACTGCGCCGGACGATATGACCTGAGGCACGACAGCTCGAAGAAAGTCCCCCTGAACTGAAGCGGAAATGATATACACGAAGAATGAACCTGGTAACGGGAGGCCGCATCGGACACATGTCAAAATTCGATCATCATTTACATACATTACGTCATTCGCCTGATAGCATCATTGATCCTCGGGTGCTGGTTGAGCGCGCGCGACAGGTCGGGCTGGACGGGGTGGTCATTACCGAGCACGACTACCAGTGGGAGCCGGGCGAGCTGGGCGACCTGGCGGCACAGGCTGGGGGGCTGAAGGTGTTCGCGGGAGCTGAGGTTTCGGCTCGCGAGGGGCACTTCCTGATTTACGGCCTGCCCAGCCTCGACGAGGTTCCCTGCGGGGTAGCCCTGGCCGATTTGCTCAGGGTCGTTCGCAAGCACGGCGCGGCGATCGTGGCCGCGCATCCGTTCCGCTGGGACCAAGATTTTGCCACGCTTGTCGACACGTATGGACCGTCCTTTGACGCCCTCGAGCTCGTCAGCAACAACGTGACTCCCGAAACCCGTCGCAAGACCGAGGCGCTGCTCCGCGCGCACCCGGGTTCGATGGGGACGACCGGCTCGAGCGATGGCCACGAACCCGACGCGGTCGGCTGCTATTACACCGAGTTCCCCGCCCCGATCGAGTCTCTGGCCGACTTCGTCGTCGCGATCAAATCCAGAAAGGGGCGCCCCCGCCACCGCGCTGGTGCCTGGCAAGCGAGCGGTCCGGTCGAATGATCCCGCAAACCTCTTGCATGCTTTCATGAAGAACAAATGGGCGCGACTACGTTTCGAATAGAAAATTGAATGGTTTAATATAATTTGATTAGACTTGATATTATTGTTCGATTTCACGAGTTTAGTTGAAAAATGGAAAGATGTGCGTCTTACCGCAAGTGCGAGGCGGTCGGCGCGATCGAGCCGGCGGCCGAGGGCTCGTGAGGTCGTCCCTCGGCTTCGAGGCGGGCGAGGTCGCGGAGGGCGTCTTCGAGCTGGGGGTCGAGCCTCAGCGCCGCGCGGAACTGCTCGGCAGCCGCGGCGTCGCGTCCCAGGGCCGCCAGGACCGCTCCCAGGCTGTGCCGCGCCATTGGGCTCGTCGCCCCGGAGCTCGATCGACTTCTCCAGGTAAGGAAGGGCCTCGGCGGGTCGTCCCTGGAGAAATATTACATATCCCAAAGCATTATGAATGTACGAATTTGACGCGTCAAGCTGTAGGGCCGCGCGGAGGTGCGTGGCGGCGTCGTCGAGCCGGCCGTCGCGGGCCAGGCTGATGCCAAGGTTGGTCCGGACCAGGGGGACATTCGAGCCGCCGTGTTGGTAAGCGTCGGTCCAGAGGGTGGTCGAGTCGCTCCAGACGCGACACTGGCGGCGGGTGTCGGCGACCTCGGCCGCCAGCAGCCCCAGCGCAACAGCGCATCCGGCCGCCAGGGTCTTCGGCGAGGCCGCGAACCGTCGGAAAAGCCGGCCGAGCCCAACGGCGACTACCACCACCAGGCCAGACATGGCGATATAGCTATATCGATCAGCCGCGAGCTGGTTGCTCACACGCACGAGCCCTGAGTTGGGCGACAGGATCACCAGGTAGCTGATCCAGGCGGCGAGCAGGCCCGGACAAAGGCGTCGACCCAGGATCAAGCCCAGCGTGATCGACGCGATGACCAGGCCGCTGTTGAAGAATCGAGGAGCCGTCCAGGCGACGTCGCCGGGGGGGATCGGATAAAAGGCCGAGAGCTCCACCGGCCAGAAGGTCTGCGCCAGGTAAAACCAGACCGAGTGCCACGATTGCGTCAGCTTGGCGTTGAAGCCCGCGTCCGAGATGATCGTCAGGCCCGCGGCCTTGGCCTGGATGGTCCAGACCACAAACGGCGCAGCCAGAAGGGCCAGGGGGAGCTTCTCTGCCCAGACGGTCCACGAGGTCCGACCGCACCAGCGGCCCGGACCGCCACCGAGCCGTCGGAGTGGATAGACGTCCAGGATCACGAAGACGAGGGGAAGCGTGATCGCCACTGCCTTCGACAGTAGCGCCGCCAGCGTCAAGCCGTAGGCGGCGATCGTCCAGCCAGGGCGGTTCGGGCCCATGGCTCCGGCCCTGGTGGGATGGGCATGTAGGTAGGCGAGCACGGCAAGCATCATGAAGGCGGCACACAGCAGATACGGCTGGCACGACGCCCAGGCCACGACCTCGGTGCGGAGCGGGTGAACCATGAACAGACCCACCGCTACCGCCGAGGCCACGCGGTCCCAGAAACCGAGCGGTCCTTCACTCGCGGCCAGGAGCGCGCGGACGAGCATCAGGAGCAGGACCGCGTTGCCGGCGCAGAGAACCAGGCTCGTCAGATGGTAGATCCACGGGTCGAGGCCCCCGATCACGTACTCGGCTTCTAGCAGGATCCAGGCAAGCGGCTGATAGACGCCGACCAGTCGGGTGTTCCAGGCCCACCTAATCTGCTTCCAGCCGATGCCGCGATAATCATGGTTGTTCAGGAAATTTTGCCAGTCGTCCCAGTCGACGAAGCCCTGGCGCAGGACCGGCGCCGAATGCGGCGATCACCACGACGGTGAGCAACAGCGCCGCGACCCAGAACACAGGATCGCGGCCGATGGAAATCTCGGCGATGGCATCGGTTACGGCCGCCGGATGACCCGTCGGTATCCCACCGGCTCGATTGGCTCCCGGGTGCTTGATCGCCTGCTTCGAGCCTGGCCTGCCATCATGCTCGCGGGTCGACACGGCGCTGTGCTCCTTCTTCTCGTCGGATCTGGCGAAGCTTCGCTTCGAACCGTCCGCGTGCCGTCTCCTGGTCTTGCCGTGCCCGCTCGATCAGTCGTCCCAGTCGGTTGAAGAACTCGGTCTCGGTGCGGAATGTGGGCGCCCGCTCCAACACTCTCGCCAGTAGCTCCCGCAGCCGAGCGAAATCGGCGGCGGTCGAGTCGCGACCCAGCGAATCCTTGAGCTCGTTGAGCCAGGCGAGTTGATGTTTAAGGACCTCCTCGTACTCCAACTCCGTCGAATCGAGGAGCGAAAGCACCTCGCCCTTCGCGATCGGGTTTGAAGGTCCGGCGGATCGAGCCGGAGCGGGAGTTGGCTCCGGTTTCGATGCCGAGACCGACGGGGATGCCGATGCCGAGCCGAGGTAGCGAAGGGCCTCGGGGATCAGGGGTTCGCGCTCGAGACGGAGGCGCTCGGCGGCAAGCCGGTAGAAGCCACCGATCTCCCGAAGGTAAAGGCTGGCTCGCTCAGCACGCTGCCACAGCTCGAAGTCCGATCGGAGTTGCGTTTGCCACTGTTCAAGCCGTCGATGTTGGTAGGCCTCGAAGCGATCGTCCCGCACCTGCGCGGCCCCCGCGGCGAACAGGCAAAGGGCGCCGAGGGCCCCCGCCCACTTCGCCATCGACGTGTGGGCAGTCCGGATCAGCACGCGGTGCGCGAATCCGATCAAGGCGCCGATGATGGCCCCGCCGGCGTGCCCCCAGTTGTCGATGATGGGGGCGATTACGCCGAGCACTGCGGTGGCGATCAGCAAGCCAA
>CAWGMM010000005.1:0-84557 GCA_963823685.1 uncultured Isosphaeraceae bacterium
GTTGCACAGCGTCGTCTTGCCCGCGCCGGAGCGGCCGACCAGGGCGATGACCTCGCCGGGCTCGACGTCGAGGTCGATCCCGCGGAGGACCAGCGCGTCGGTGCCGGGGTAGGCGAAGCGAGACGCCGTCGAGGGTGATCCGCCCGCGACCGAACGCTTGCGGACGGCGACCGCCCCGGGGCGGTCGGCCATCTCGCGGGGCTCGGCCAGGAGGTCCAGCACGCGGTCGAAGCCGGAGAGGTTGTTCTGGAGCTGGGTCAGGTCGATGGCGATCAGCGGCCACCGGCTCCAGCAGCATCGCCAGGTAGACCAGGAACATCATCAGGTCGCCCAGCGAGAGCCGGCCGTGGAGGACGCGCAGGTCCCGCCGTAGAGCAGCAGCGCGCCGGAGGCCGCCGGCAGCAGGAGGTCCCAGAGCACCTCGACGGCGCGGGTCCGCCACCAGGCGTACAGCTCCATGCGGGCGAGGAGATGGTTCTCGCCCACGAACCGGGCCGCCTCGCGGCCGCTGGCGGCCGAAGGCGCGGACGACCCGCATCCCGCCGAACGCCTCGGCGGCCTTGGCGTCGATCTCCTGCCGCTGCTTGCGGACCGTCCCGGAAGAGCGGGCGGAGCCGGCGGTTCCAGATCCGGTCCGACCAGCTAGACGCGCGGCACCAGGCAGAGCGAGCCGAGCAGGAGCCGCCAGTCGACCCAGGCCAGCACGACCAGGCCGCCGGCGAGCTGGACGAGCGGCCCGCCAGGGGGTGTAGATCATGCTGAAGACCAGCTCGCCGACGCCGTCGGCGTCCTCGCGGAGCAGGCTCGCCGCGCCGCCGGCCTTGATCTGGTAGATCCGATGCAGCGGGAGCCGCGCGGCGTGGTCGAAGACGCGGCGGCGGACGTCGACCTGCAACCGCTTGGTCGTCCGCGTCGCCAGCCATCGGCCCCAGAGCCCGATCGCCGTGCCCAGGGCCGAGACGACCATCACCACGGCCACCAGGGCGAACAGCCGCGCCTTCGGCCCCGCCGGCACGTGCAGCCAGGCCGGCAGCCCGGCGGCGGCGGCCTGGCCGAGCAGGACGTAGTCGATGACCAGCTTCGTCGCGGCCGGCGGGACCAGCTTCAGCAGCGTCGCGACCGACAGCGTCGCCAGCGCCGCCGCGATCGTCGCCCGGTTCCCCTCCAGGACGCGGAAAAGCTCGCGATAGAGCCGGCCGATGGGGCGGTGCTTCCCCTCGGCGGCGGGCGCTCGGGCCGGCCCCGGCGGTCCCGACGATATCGCGCGAAGCGCAAGCGGGCTCGCGAGTCGATGTTGCAGCGACAACGGCGATCCCCCCCAGGCCCCGGGCCCCGCGCCGCGGGGCCCTCCCCTTCATCATAGGCGGCGAGGGGGGGCCGGCCCCGCCCTGACGGGGTTTCCCCGGCACCCGAGGAGCTCGCGGGGGGAAAAGCTTCGACACGGCCGCGGCGGTGTCGAGAAAACACCATGCCGGGGGGCCGGCCGAAGAAAGGATTGCTTTCGGATAAGGGGTCGTGTCGGATGGCGCATGCGAATCAGAAATGGATCGGCCTGATCCCTGGCGTGGATCGATCAATCGTGCCACCCCCGAAGGAGACTGCGACGATGACGACGAAGTCCGCGGCGACGCACCTGGTCCCTCAGCGCCCTCCTCGCCCTGGTGATGGTCGGCACCTGCCGTCGGTCAGCTTCGGGCTGGCGGAATTCAACACGTTCTTCGGCCTGCCGGACGGCCTGGCCAACGCCGTGGTCCGCGTCGAGGAGACCACGGCGAACGGGAAATTCGACGGGACCGGGACCGTCATCAACATCCGGCCGGACGGGATGGGCGGCGAATACCTCTGCATCCTCACCGCCGACCACGTGATCCACGACCCGACCAACGGGGCGCTGGCCATGTCGCTGAGCGTCGGGTTCCGCTTCGACCAGGCCTTCCCCCTGACCGTGAACACCGTCGCGGCAAGCTCCCGGAGCGACTCGCCGGTCGACCTGGCCGTCTTCGCGGTCGACGTCCCCGCGGGGACCCCCAACATCCCGACGATCCTGCCCGCCACGATCATCCCGGCGAACGCGGCCGGGGGCAACCAGATCATCCAGGCGGGCTACGGGGGACCAGGCGACGCCGGGCACCGGCCCCCCCGCGGCGGCGGGCCAGGACCGCTACCTGGTGAACCCGGGGTTCGGGACCTACCTCACCGGCACGAACACGATCACCGGCACGACCGCGAACATCATCGGCGCCCCGCTCTTCAACGGGAGCCCGAACAACTACACGTTCGACTCGCTGGACGGCACCTTCGCGTTCACGAAGAACGGCATGGGCGCCATCACCAGCGGCACCTCCTACATCCTCAGCGGCGACTCCGGCGGGCCGACCTTCGAGTCCAACGGCATGGGCGGCCTCGGGCTGGTGGGGGTCCACTCGTTCTCGGCCCAGCACCTCAACGGGATGCAGGAGTTCAACGTCCCCGGCGACCAGTGGCACGACGTCAACGCCAACCAGTACGCGGCCTTCATCCGCAGGCCTCGCGGCCGTGCCGGAGCCGGCCTCCGTCGGCCTGATGGCCGTCGGCGCCGCGGGCTTCGGCCTGCTCCTCCGGCGCCGGCGGGCCTGAACCCGCGGCGTACCTCGGGCCCGGCCCTCGCGCCGGGCCCGGTCACCGCTTCGGGGCCGCGGCGTCCGGGAAGGTGGCGATCCCCGGCAGTCGTGCGTGGCGCCGCCGATCAGCAGGCGCCTTTCCCCCCGGGAGGAACGCGAGGCACTCGGCCCATTCCTTGAGGTCGGCGACGCTGGCCAGCTCGCGGCCGGTGGCGACGTCCCAGAGCCGGGCCTCGCCGAAGTCGGCGTAGTGGCCGCCGCCGGTGGCGAGGGCCTTGCCGTCGGGGGAGAAGGCCACGCAGAGGGCGGCGCCGCGGTGGCCGCGGAGGTGGGCGCGGTCCTTCCGGGCGGCGAGGTCGTAGAGCCGGACGTCGGCCGGCTCCGGCGGGCTGTTCCAGGGGGGCCGGGAGACGATCGCCAGGAGCGTGCCGTCGGGGCTGTAGGCGAGGTTGTTGACGCCGGCCGGGTGCTCGATGGTGGCCCGCTCCTCCCCCGTCTCCGCGTCCCAGAGCATGACCGTCTTGTCGAAGCTGCCCGTCGCCAGCGTCTTGCCGTCGGGGGAGAACGCGACGCACCCGGACGCTGTCGTTCTGCCCCTCCAGCACGGCCCGCTCGCGGCCCGTGGCCGCGTCCCAGAGGCGGGCCGAGCCGTCGGCGGAGCCCGAGGCGACCGTCTTGCCGTCGGGGGCGTAGGCGACGGAGTTGACCGTGGCGGTGTGCCCCTTCAGGTCGGCCCGGACCCGGCCGGTGGCGACGTCCCAGAGCTTCACCTCGGCGACCGCCTTCGGCTCGTCCCAGCGGCCGGCACCGAGGCGATCGTCTTGCCGTCCGGGGAGAACGCGACGGACCAGACCCGCGCCGCGTGCCCCGAGAGGGTCGCCCCGGCCGGTTCTCGGCGAGGTTCCAGAGGCGGATCGCCCCGTCGTCGCAGCCGAGGGCCAGGAGCTTGCCGTCGGGGGAGACCGCGGCGCCGAAGACGGGCCCGGTCTTCCACGGGAGGGGCGTCGCCACCGGCTGCGGGGCGAGGTCCCAGAGCTTCACCGACCGGTCCTTGCTCGCCGAGGCGATCGTCCGGCCGTCGGGGGCGAAGGCGAGGGCGAAGACGTAATCCTTGTGCCCCTTCAGGGTCGCCAGCTCGCGGCCCGAGGCCGCGTCCCAGAGGACCGAGTCGCCGGTGGCGTAGCCGACCGCCAGGGTCTTGCCGTCGGGCGAGTACGCCAGGTTCAGCGCATCCGGCGTCGGCAGCGCCCCGCTCCGAGGCCGCGGCGACGTCCCAGAGCTTCGTCCCCTCCTGCGAGCACGAGGCGATCGTCTTGCCGTCGGGGGCGTACGCCAGGCCGTGGATGCAGCGGGCGTGCCCGCGGAGGGTCGCCAGGATCTTCCCCGAGGGGACCTCGATCACGAAGACGACCCCCCCCGCGTCCGGCTTCTGCCAGTCCCCCGTCGCCACGGCGATCGCCTTGCCGTCGGGGGCGTAGGCGACGCGGTTGGCCGGCAGCTCGAAGGGGGGCAGCTCCAGCAGCTCGCGGCGGGCCCGCAGGTCCCAGAGCTTCACCGTCTTGTCGTAGCTGACCGAGGCGATCCGCTTGCCGTCGGGGGAGTACGCGAGCCAGCGGACGGGGGCGGTATGCCCCTCGATGGCGGCGCGGACGTTGCCCGAGGCGGCGTCGCGGACGGTGACGCGCTGGTTCCAGCGCGCCGGTGGCGAACGTCTTGCCGTCCGGGGCGTAGGCGAGGCAGGTGGTCGCGGCGTGGTCCCCCTTGACCGGCGAGGCCCGGTGCGTCGCCAGGTCATACCGGACGAGCTGCGGGAACTTCCCCGCGTAGGCCAGGGTCTTGCCGTCCGGGGCGAAGGCGACGGCCCAGGCTTCCTCCGGGGTCTCCAGGCTCTCGGCCGGGGCCAGGGCCGGCGTGGTCGGCCCCCAGAGCTTGACGGCCCGGTCGAAGCCCCCCGAGACCAGCAGCCGGGCGCCCGGCGCGAAGCCCAGGCCGGTGATGCCGTCGCCGGTCCCCGGGAGCGCCGCGCAGTTCGCGGCCGGTCTCGGGGTCCCAGAGCCGGATCGTGCCGTCCAGCCCGGCGCTGGCCAGGGTCCGGCCGGCCGGGGTGAAGGCCAGGCACCAGACCATCTCCGAGTGGCCCTTGAGGGTCGCCCGCTCCTTCGCCGCCGGCCACGTCCCAGAGCTTGACCGTCGCGTCCTCGCCCGCCGAGGCCAGCGCTTGCCGTCCGGCGCGAACGCCACGGCCGCGGACCGCCCCCTTGTGCCCCTTCAGGGTCGCGACCTCGGCTTTCCGCGGCGGCGTCCCAGAGCCGGACCGTCCGGTCGGTGCCGCCGGAGGCGAGCGTCTTGCCGTCGGGCGCGAAGGCCACGGCGCGGACCGCCGCCGTGTGCCCCTTCAGCGCGGCGATCTCCTTGCCCGCGGCGACGTCCCAGAGCCGGACCGTCTTGTCGGAGCCGCCCGAGGCCAGCGTCTTGCCGTCGGGCGCGAAGGCCAATCGCGAGGACCCAGTTGGTGTGCCCCGAGAGCGTCGCCCTGCTCCCGGCCCGTCGCGACGTCCCAGAGCTGGACCGTCTTGTCGTAGCCCGCCCGAGGCGAGCGTCTTGCCGTCGGGCGCGAACGCCAGGCAGGCGACGGCGTCGGCGTGGCCGGCGAGGGTCGCGAGGAGGTCGCCGGTGGCGACGCTCTTGAGGCTGATCGCCCGGTCCTCGCCGACGGTGGCCACGACCTTGCCGTCGGGCGAGAGGGCCATCACGGTGATCGGCGGCTGGGCCTCGGCGGGCGGCCTGGCCGCCCAGGACGTCCAGGGCCGCGCCGGTCTTGCCGTCCCAGAGCCGGATCGTCCGGTCGTGGCCGCCCGAGGCGAGCACCTTGCTATCGGGCGAGAACGCGATCGCGAAGACGTGGTTGGCATGCCCGGTCATCGTGGCGACCTCGGCCCGGCTGGCGAGGTCCCAGAGCTTGATCTCGGCGGGCTTGGGGGCGAAGTCCTTGCCGTCCCAGAACGCGGCGGCCGAAGGCCAGGACCTTGCCGTCGGGGGAGAACGCCACGCAGAGGACCGACGCCGTGTGCCCTTCGAGGGTCGCCAGTTCGGTGCCGGTGGCGGCGTCCAGAGCCGGACGGTCTGGTCCCAGCTCGCCGTGGCGACGGTCTTGCCATCGGGGGAGATCGCCACCCCCTCGACCTGGGCGGTGTGACCCTGGAAGGTGACCTTCTGGCGGCCGGTGGCGACGTCCCAGAGGATCGCGATCCCGTTCCGATGGGCCGAGGCCAGGGACTTGCCGTCCGGGCTGAACCGCACGGTATACGCCTGATCGGGGTTGTTCACCATCTACCGGCGGAGCTTGCCCGTGGCGGCGTCCCAGAGCCGGATCCCCCCGTCCCAGCCCGCCGAGGCCAGGAGGGTGCCGTCGGTCGAGAACGCGACCGAATTATCCCGGCCCCCGTCGGGATCGTCAGCCGGGGGCTGCCGGGGGCCGCGTCGAAGAACCGGATCGCACGCGTCCAGCATCCCGCGGCCAGGGCACTTGCCGTCGGGCGAGTAGGCCACGCTCCGGAACGCCTTGGGCCCGATGGCCTTCACGACCGTCTTCCGCGTGCCGAGGTCCCGATGCGCAGTTCGTTCTTCTGGAACGGATAGTCCTCGAAGCCCGCGGCCAGGTGCTTGCCGTCCGGGGCGAAGGCGACGGCCCAGCACGACCTGACCTCGTCGCGCGGCAGCCCCCAGCGGCCGGAACGCAACAGCTGCCCGCCGCGTCGCCAGCGGGTCCCGCAGGGGGGCGGGGCCGTCGCCCCGGGCCGGGGCGAGCAGGGCCGCCAGCAGGACGATCGCCAGCACCCGCAGCCGGAAGGCCCCGCCGGGTCGCCCGGCGCGTCTGATCGATGCTCATGAGCCTTCTCCGGATGGACCCCGATCGCCGCCCCACCTATCCATCCCGGGCCTGCCCGATCGACTTACAAATTCCGCAGCCCCGACCGGGAAGTCAACCGGCGAGTCCGAGAAGCTTCGGGGGATCCCGACGCCGGAGCCGATGCCGTCTTGTAGGGCGTGGGAAACCCGCCATCCGGATGTCGCGTCGAAGGCTCGGCGGGTTCCGACGCCCTACAGGAGGCCCCCCGGCCTGGCGGCGAGGGCTTCGCCTGGCTCCGATCCCGGGGGCGGCGTGCCTTGACGCCCGCGGCGCAATCCGGAACCATGGGATCCGTGCCGGACCCGAAGCGGGGCGGAGGCGAGCCGAATTCATGGCCCGGAGTGATTCGACGGGGGGGCGATTGCCCCGGGGCGTCACCGCGTGCCCGGGCGCGGGCGGCGGAGTACCGGGCGCGGATCAGGCGCGGGAAGGGGATCGAGGTCCACCTCGGCTCTACGAAACCCCTGGCTGGCCGGCTTCGCCCACGACGTGGCCGCCCGGGCGCTCGGCGGCGCCGCCGGCAACCGGTCGAGATCCCCGCGCCGAGCAGCCGACGCCGACCAGGTCCACGCGATCACCGCCCGCGTCCGCCGCCGGCTCGGGCTGGACCCGCCCCGCGGCCCCGCCGCGAGACCCGCCGACGGCCGAGACCCTGCGGACCTCCTCGAAATTACCCTCGTCGGCTTCTGCGCGGCCAAGCCACCGCCGACCCGGGGGCCTGCCCGACGCCGCGCTCGACGCCTCGGCCGGCCGGCTCGTGGAGGCGGCCGCGCTGCTCTCTGGTGCCACTCCGCCGGCCACCCGAACCCGAGGGGCTCTGACCGAACTCCTGGCCCACCGCCTCGACCGCGCCTTCCGCCGGGCCGACCTGGTCCGCGAAATGCTCGACGACGACGGCGACGACCCCCTCCGCGTCGCCCGCTGGCTGGTCCACCCCGACGCCTCCCCCACGCGCGCGCCGCGGCTTCCGCGCCGAGGTCCCGGCACTCTCTACACCGACCCTCGACGACCCCGACCCGGCCGACGGGCGCCCCCTCCTGGGCCGCCGTCCTCGGCGTCGATCCCCCCTTCACCGCCGAGCAGGTCCGCGCCGCCTACCGCGCCAAATCCCGCGCCGCCCACCCCGACGCCGGCGGCAGCCACGCCGACTTCGTCCGCCTCCGGCGGGCCTACGAGCGGGCCCGCGCGCCACTGCGAGGATCTCGGCGACGGGGGGGACGACGGCTGAGGGACGATCCCGGGAGGGTCGTTTCCAGGCCCCGGGCGGGTCGGCCGGAGGAATTTCGAGGAAATTCCGAAGTTTCCACCTCGAATCGGCGGTCGGTCACGATAGTACTTGCACCGGATCGTTGCGCGACCCCGCACCTCGACCAGAGCGAGCCCCCGATGTCCGCCCACCGACAGCGCCTGGCCGACCACCTGGACTTCCCCGCCCCCGCGGCCCCCGGGCCCGACACCTGGCGCGTGGATCCGGCCGACGTGGCCGAGCCCGACCTGGCCCGCCGGCTGGCTCCGGACCTGCTGATGCCGGACGAGGAGCCGGCGGCCGTCCGGGATCGGACGCGGCAACTCGGTGTCGTCGCTGAAGCCGTGGGACGACTTCGAGATGTGGTTGACGGGGCGGGTTCCTGGGAGAAATCAGGATGAATTGCAGCGTCCCGGAGAGCTCCGATTAGGGCAGGGCGACTTGCGAAAGGATCGGAGCCATCAGGAGGTTGGTCAGTCCATGCAACTTATTCTTAACACCTTCGGCACAGCCTCCGCAAGAAGGATGGCCTGTTTCTCATCAAGTCCGGCGACCGCAAGGTCACGGTCTCACCGCGGAAAGTACAGACGATCTGGCTGGCGACGGGCGTTCATCTCTCCACCGATGCGATCCGGCTGCGCTGGAGCACCATATCGACATTGCCTTGCTGGACAAGCATGGCGAGCCTTACGGGCGATTCTGGCACATCCGTATGGGGTCGACCACGCTCCTGCGGCGGCGTCTGCTCGAAGCGGCGGGGACTGAGGATGGTGTCAGGCTCGCGTGCGAGTGGGTCAGGATCAAGGTCGCCCAGCAAGCCGGTATCTCCGCGATCTCGCACGCACTCGTCCCGACCGTGCCGAGGCACTGGAAACCGTCGCGGCAGCTCGAAAAGATGGCCGCCATCATCGAGGGAATCCACGATGGCACGCTCGATGAGCTACGGGGTTCGATCATGGGGTTGGAAGGCGTTGCCGGTCGAGAATACTTCGCCGCTCTCAGTCTGGCTCTCCCCGATCGCTTCCGGTTCCAGGGCCGGAGCCGATCTCCGGCGAAGGATGAGTTCAATTCCCTTCTGAATTAGCCTACGGCGTGCTCTATGGTCTTGTCGAACGCGCATGTCTATTAGCAGGGCTCGATCCGGGAATCGGCCTGCTCCATACCGACAATTACAACAAGCCGTCACTCGTTTTTGACCTCATCGAACTGTTCCGTATTCACGCCGAGCGCATGGTCGTCAACCTGTTCGCGTCCCGGAAGGTTCGCCAGGAATTGTTCGATCAGCGTGATGCGGGATTTCGGCTCGACGCGACGGCCCGCTCTGCTTCTGAGCCGCTGAATGACCACCTGGACCAGTCGAACTGTACGGCCGCCGCCGTTTGAAGATCCGCGATACGATCGTCTATGAATGCCAGCGACTCGCCGGTCGTCTCCTTCGCGGCCTCGACGATGAAAGTGAGATCGACATCACGCTCTTCAATCCAGTCGCCGACCCTCCAAAGAACGGGAGTCATCACACCACAATGAACGAGACCGACACCGATACGGAGGAGAGCCTCGATGCTGACCTGGGTGATCTATGATATTACCAACGATCGTTTGCGCGAAAAAGCCGCCAGGGCGAGCCTGCAATCCGGCCTGATCCGCGTCCAGAAGAGCGTCTTCCTTGGCACACTCGACCCGAATACGTGCGATGAGCTGATCCTTCGGCTCGACGCGTTGATCGACGCCGACCACGACTCGGTTTACGTCTTCCCGATGTGCCAGCCGGACTTCGCCAAGGCCACTTTCCTGGGTCAGGCATTCGACCAGGAGCGTGTGAGGGACGAGCTTCGTTCACTGTTCGTGTAACGGAGGATTTCGATGGACCTCGACTTCCATGATCTGCTACTCACCCCCAGCGATATCCTGGAGCACCTCTTCTGCGGGCATTCACCTATTTTGAGCATCACCTGATGCTCCCGGAGTTCCAGGAACGTCGCGAGAAGGTCCGCCGCGGCCGTGAGCTCCACGCCGTCCGCGAGGCGACGAACCGTTCGTACCTCCGCAAACGCCTGGGGGTCGTCGACAAACGGATCGACGTCAGCCTGTTCGAGCCCCCGACATCACCTTCGCGGCCGGCTCGACGAGGTCTTGTTCTTCGCCGACGGTACCGCCGGACCGCTCGACTACAAGTTCGCTCGTGATCCGGGACGCGTCTACACGACGCTACGCCTTCGTCGACAATTTACGCCCTGCTCATCCGCGAAGCGTTCGACATTCCCGTGACTCACGGATACCTGGTCTACACTCGAAGTCACAACCACGTCGTCGAGATCACCTACGACCCCGAAGATTTCTTCCGGATCGGCCGTACCATCCGCGAGATTCTTTCCGTACTCCACCGCGGCCACCTGCCCCGCCGCGCTCCCTCTAGGGCACTTGGACCGGGAAACTCATAGTGAATGAGTCAAGTTTCATGCTGGCACCTTTCTGTCGCTCGATCCAATGGTCGATTTTCTCGTCGAGTTGGTCGAAACCGCGGCGCAATTCCGAATCGTCCCGGGCTTCCTCGGGAATGATCTGGGCGAGGCCGGGCGCAAGATCCGGTTATATGTGCGGGTGCAAAACAGCGCGATTCGTCCGCCCTGTCTGGTCAACCGATAGCGATGGGTCCCGGGGATGCGTTCGATCAGGCCGTGCAGTCGCAGCCGGCGCAGGTGGTAGCCCATCTGTCCCATGGTCATGTCGTCGGGCGACTCGCCCAAGAGGGGAGCCCAGTGGTTCCGCAAGTCGCGGTTGGAGAAACCACGAGGGAGCAGACGGAACCACAACAGCGCACTGAACAGCGATTGCACCGCCAGCGTTGGCGAAACGCAAACCGCTGGCGCCGTTGACCATCGACCTCGACCGGTTCATTGACACCGTGGAACGCGTCGTCGCCGATGGCACAGTCCTGGCTGACCCGTTGGACGTCCAGGAGACGTCGGTTGGCTTGAAAGCCGATCTGCCGCAAGGCGGGCAAGTTGGTCAGCCGTTTGCCGATGCCGAAGTCGCGGGTGTCGTTGATGGTCGTCTCGGTCCGCAGGGCGCGGCCTTCCTTGTGATACTGCTTGATCCGTGAATGCTTATAATCGATATGAAGCGACGGCGTCACACCTTCGGTGAGCACCCGCGTGCGGAACCGGCCGGCGTGCGCTTGGTGATCCGCCGATTGAAGATCAGTTGCACCTGATCGGGGCGGCCGATGTCGAGGTTCTCGCGGATCACCTCCTCGAAGAAGACCCGGCCGCACAGCGGCCGGTCCAGGACCTGGGTCAACGAGAACTCGGCCTGGAGGATCGACACGATCGTAGCGATAGCCGGCCGCGCGGTCCTGGGCGGTGAACGGGTGCGGCAGTCGCTCAGCCATTTCCGCAGCAGCGCGTCGATCTTGGCGGCGGAGAGGCCGTCGCAAAGTTGTTGCAGCCGTCGCGGATGGGCGCAGGTCAGGATGCCGTTGTCCAGGGCCTCGAAGGCGATCTCTTCCTTGGCCAGTTGGCGCTTAACGTACTCGTGTCCGTTGATGCAGAGCTTGGCATTGTAAGGGAAATACGTGCAGAACTTGATAAAGAACGGTCCGAAGTCCTCGTCGAGGCCATAGAAGTAGAACTGGTTGACCATGGCCGTGCTCCGCACGATCCAGGGATAGGTCTGGCCGGTGTCAGGATTGCGACGTTTCTCGGTGCGGAACACCGGCGTCTTCTCCTGGGCCTTGCCCACGAAGACGATCCCTTCCTTGCCGTGGAATTGGGCGTGGTACTCCTTGGCGACGTCGTCCTTGCGTTGTCCCTTGGCGAACGTGATCAGGGGGATCTGTTCCTGAGCGACGAAGCGCTCGACGGCGTCGATGAAGGCCGTGCTCATGGGCGCCATGAGGGCGGAGGAGGCGAAGGTCTCACCACGGTGGAACCGGAAGAACGCGGCGACACCGCGATCGGTCTGCAACCGGGGCTGATAGACATTGAGGTACATGCGGTCGATGCCTTCAACTTCCAGCGTCACGTGGTCCTTGAGGACTTCGGCGACGGAACGTGGTAAAGTCATGGTTGGCTCCGGTCGTCATGACCCCTCGGGGTCAACCAACCGCTGCGCGGTTCCAATTGGGGATGCCTGTCAGCATACCCCGTCATAGGCACGACCGGAGCCATCTTCGTTACATCTCGTCGGTCTGAGGCGGAGCCTCGTTAGTCATTGCAGCGACTGCTGTTACCGTTTTATTTGCGTCTAGTACCACTCGTGATGTAAGCTTATAACCAAGCTAGGCTTTCGTCTAAAACCACCATGCAAACCCATCTGCCAATACGCCTCGAACGTACAACCGAAACTCAAACGGACTAAAATTGGATCTTGAGCATTATTCTCTTAACCTTTAAACTGGAAACAAGTTAGCTATGAGAGCGGTCAGTGAACCCAATCCAGGACAACAAGGATTGAAACCCGGGCCGGCCAGGCCGCCCAGGGCCCAGGCCGTGTCAGTGAACCCAATCCAGGACAACAAGGATTGAAACCTGGATCGTCATGACTGGGATTAGTGGCGGAGCCAGGGGTCAGTGAACCCAATCCAGGACAACAAGGATTGAAACTCTGGGCGTGAGATGGTGATTCAGCCTGATCCGGGCCGGTCAGTGAACCCAATCCAGGACAACAAGGATTGAAACATGATCGAGTGCATCGTGATGCGGCACCGTCGACACCGTCAGTGAACCCAATCCAGGACAACAAGGATTGAAACCGTATTGCCAGTGCCAGTAATTGGCCATCATCACCGATGTCAGTGAACCCAATCCAGGACAACAAGGATTGAAACACGGCCTGATAACCGATCTTGCGGGCCGGCAGAGCATCGAGGGGTCAGTGAACCCAATCCAGGACAACAAGGATTGAAACGCCGGCCGAGACCGTCCGCAGTTGCCACCTGATCGTGGTGTCAGTGAACCCAATCCAGGACAACAAGGATTGAAACCCCGACCGTGCCGCGCGTGACCGATCGAACACTCGCAGTCAGTGAACCCAATCCAGGACAACAAGGATTGAAACCAAGCGGAGACGAGCCGCGGCCGATCCGCTCCAGCGATGTCAGTGAACCCAATCCAGGACAACAAGGATTGAAACGAAATATAAACAGGAGCAATCCGATCGTGGCCGCGAAGGGGTCAGTGAACCCAATCCAGGACAACAAGGATTGAAACTGCGGCCCACTTCCCCGCGATCACCTCCCTCGGGCAACATCCTGTCAGTGAACCCAATCCAGGACAACAAGGATTGAAACCTGTCACGTACTCATTGTAGGCTCGCCCGTATTCCCGCGTCAGTGAACCCAATCCAGGACAACAAGGATTGAAACCGGTTTTCATGAGATCGTTCCCGCAGACGCCGAACCTAGTCAGTGAACCCAATCCAGGACAACAAGGATTGAAACTCGAACTGTGGTGATGGCCGAATTCTCCCATCAAGGGGGTCAGTGAACCCAATCCAGGACAACAAGGATTGAAACCTGCTTCGGTCGCGCACCGATAACCTTCCACGCCGAGGTCAGTGAACCCAATCCAGGACAACAAGGATTGAAACTCTGGTCTCCAAAAACTCTTGACGGCGGTTTGAACTGGAGTCAGTGAACCCAATCCAGGACAACAAGGATTGAAACCGTATGTCATGACCTCGACTCCACTCTCTTGACGGGTCAGTGAACCCAATCCAGGACAACAAGGATTGAAACAGTGGATCGGCCGATCGGCCATCAGACCGCAAGCGGTGTCAGTGAACCCAATCCAGGACAACAAGGATTGAAACTTTCCGGCGGCGCGGGTGGTTCAATCCCGTGTTCCCGTCAGTGAACCCAATCCAGGACAACAAGGATTGAAACAAACCAATCCCCATCACGACGGCCCACGACGTCGGCCTGGTCAGTGAACCCAATCCAGGACAACAAGGATTGAAACTGGAGCGGGGCAAGCAGGTTGCGGTACTCGGAGCAGGTGTCAGTGAACCCAATCCAGGACAACAAGGATTGAAACATTGGCGTCATGACTGGGATATGATGGTGGAGTCCAGTCAGTGAACCCAATCCAGGACAACAAGGATTGAAACTTGGCTCAACTCTGGTCCCCCACGAGCCAAAGCCTGGTCAGTGAACCCAATCCAGGACAACAAGGATTGAAACCTGGCTCAACTGTCTCGGTCCCCCACGAGCCAAAGCCTGGGTCAGTGAACCCAATCCAGGACAACAAGGATTGAAACATCTTCGAGAGCATCGGACCAAGGCCCCTGGTGCAGGTCAGTGAACCCAATCCAGGACAACAAGGATTGAAACAGGAGCCGGGTAGACTCGCCCTGGGTCTCATCGTCGGTCAGTGAACCCAATCCAGGACAACAAGGATTGAAACAACGAATTTACGGGCGAAGAATCAAGGATCTGGAAAGTCAGTGAACCCAATCCAGGACAACAAGGATTGAAACGGCGAGGGGTTTGGTGGTGGCGGATTCGGGCGATGCCGGTCAGTGAACCCAATCCAGGACAACAAGGATTGAAACTAGACGAGCCCGAAAACTCCCAGGGCCGCGGCGATCTCGTCAGTGAACCCAATCCAGGACAACAAGGATTGAAACTCGGTATCGCCGGCGGTGAGGTCGACCGGCCCGAACGGTCAGTGAACCCAATCCAGGACAACAAGGATTGAAACGTCGCGCCCACCGCGGCGATCGGCTGAGGCGGGAACGTCAGTGAACCCAATCCAGGACAACAAGGATTGAAACATATCAGTGAACGCCCCGATCGTGTGCGGGGTGAACAGGTCAGTGAACCCAATCCAGGACAACAAGGATTGAAACTAATATACGTCAAGATCTGTGCCGCTTGCCCCGGGTCGTCAGTGAACCCAATCCAGGACAACAAGGATTGAAACAATTTCCACTCCCACCACGCGAGCCGGCGGAGTTTCTCGTCAGTGAACCCAATCCAGGACAACAAGGATTGAAACCCGTCGCAGGCCGGGGGCACCCGTGCTCCATCTCGCGGTCAGTGAACCCAATCCAGGACAACAAGGATTGAAACGGTCCTACCTCGCGGCACACGGCCTCGATGGAGACTGTGTCAGTGAACCCAATCCAGGACAACAAGGATTGAAACCCGCCGGCCGTGAGGCGCCGTGTTCGAGATGATCCGGGGTCAGTGAACCCAATCCAGGACAACAAGGATTGAAACATCCCGGTGCCCACGGAGTAGACCAGATTCACGACGCCGTCAGTGAACCCAATCCAGGACAACAAGGATTGAAACTGGATCTTCTGAGGTCCGCCAGCGAGGCAGCGGCGCCGGTCAGTGAACCCAATCCAGGACAACAAGGATTGAAACAATAGAGTGCGCATTGTCTGGTCTCCAAAAACTCTTGTCAGTGAACCCAATCCAGGACAACAAGGATTGAAACTCCACGTCCGAAAGGGCCATCCGGGCATGTTTCTCGTGTCAGTGAACCCAATCCAGGACAACAAGGATTGAAACCCGATCGCCCAGTTGTTGGGGTCGACGCCGACGAGGTCAGTGAACCCAATCCAGGACAACAAGGATTGAAACATCCAAACCAGCCATCGGCCGACCGGGAGTGATTGCGGTCAGTGAACCCAATCCAGGACAACAAGGATTGAAACCCGATCGTTCCCCGACCAGATATGCCGCATCGCGTAGAGTCAGTGAACCCAATCCAGGACAACAAGGATTGAAACCCGGCGCTGCCGGCCCTGGCGATGCGGCTTCAGCCGCGTCAGTGAACCCAATCCAGGACAACAAGGATTGAAACCACGCCGAGACCCGCCGCCAGGAGGCCCGGATCGGCCAGTCAGTGAACCCAATCCAGGACAACAAGGATTGAAACCTTGAAATGTCCGACCACAATACGGGCTCGCTCGGGGTCGTCAGTGAACCCAATCCAGGACAACAAGGATTGAAACTGCGCGCCCTCGAAGGCCCAAGCACCCACCACGATCGGTGTCAGTGAACCCAATCCAGGACAACAAGGATTGAAACATCGCCGTGAACTCCCCGTTCGCACCTCCCCGCTCGGTCAGTGAACCCAATCCAGGACAACAAGGATTGAAACATGACTTCGACGGAGTTAAACGTGGTGGGGTAGCCATGTCAGTGAACCCAATCCAGGACAACAAGGATTGAAACACGGTGGCCAGCGGCGTGGTTACGGCCGTGACGATCGTCAGTGAACCCAATCCAGGACAACAAGGATTGAAACATGGTAGTAGGTTTGCCGCTGCCCCAGACTCGCCGTTGTCAGTGAACCCAATCCAGGACAACAAGGATTGAAACTGTACCTGCGGGCTGAGCGGAGCCAGGTCGGTCGCCCGCTGTCAGTGAACCCAATCCAGGACAACAAGGATTGAAACTCGAAGCACCATAGCCCATCCTCACCGTTGGTTCCGGGTCAGTGAACCCAATCCAGGACAACAAGGATTGAAACATCGTATAAGCCGCCTCGAATGGCTTGGGATGGAAGACGTCAGTGAACCCAATCCAGGACAACAAGGATTGAAACACTGGAGCATGGTGAGGGCGGAGTGTCGTGTCCGCGATGTCAGTGAACCCAATCCAGGACAACAAGGATTGAAACAGGCGGGAAAACTGGCCTGGGCCGCCTGGGAATGATGTCAGTGAACCCAATCCAGGACAACAAGGATTGAAACACTCCCCCGGCCCGCTGAGCCAGCGTGGGGTGGGCCGTCGTCAGTGAACCCAATCCAGGACAACAAGGATTGAAACTGCAGACTCGCGCGACGGGTCGGGCCGGCAGCCGTGTCAGTGAACCCAATCCAGGACAACAAGGATTGAAACCCAAACCCGGATCAGACACCCGCGTGCTCAAACTCAGTCAGTGAACCCAATCCAGGACAACAAGGATTGAAACTGCTGGACGCGGATGACGACCTGGTCCTGGACCAGCTGTCAGTGAACCCAATCCAGGACAACAAGGATTGAAACACGCGCCTTCGCGGCCGGCCGATCTGCTTCCTGGGTGTCAGTGAACCCAATCCAGGACAACAAGGATTGAAACCCGCCGTTCCAGATCGGGGTGCCCATATGAGTGGTTTGTCAGTGAACCCAATCCAGGACAACAAGGATTGAAACCCGGGGACGGTCGGCGTGACCGGCGTCGGCGGATCGGCGTCAGTGAACCCAATCCAGGACAACAAGGATTGAAACCAGATCTGGACGCATTCGAGGATCGGCATACTCGAGTCAGTGAACCCAATCCAGGACAACAAGGATTGAAACGATACTTCCACGTAACATTTGAGACTGGGATCAAGGGGTCAGTGAACCCAATCCAGGACAACAAGGATTGAAACACCGATGGCTATTCGAGTCCGCAGCGGCTGGTGATCCGCGGTCAGTGAACCCAATCCAGGACAACAAGGATTGAAACGCACGACCGGGCCAAGGCAACCCGCGACATGGAAGGTCAGTGAACCCAATCCAGGACAACAAGGATTGAAACTGTTTGGCTCCATTCAGCCCCGCTGCGTGGAGATCGGTGTCAGTGAACCCAATCCAGGACAACAAGGATTGAAACCCGTCGGCCCGGGACGCCGCCGAGATGAACGTCTCGAGTCAGTGAACCCAATCCAGGACAACAAGGATTGAAACCCGCACATATCGGCCAGGCCCCCCTCGTAGCCCATGATCTGTCAGTGAACCCAATCCAGGACAACAAGGATTGAAACACCCGTGAAGGTCTTGTTGCCCGCGATCCCCTCGGTTCGTCAGTGAACCCAATCCAGGACAACAAGGATTGAAACAGCGAGCCCAACACCAACACGGCCCGCGTGACCTTCATGTCAGTGAACCCAATCCAGGACAACAAGGATTGAAACGCCACGTGATCACTGGTGCGATCGCGCGGCGAATTCGGGTCAGTGAACCCAATCCAGGACAACAAGGATTGAAACACGGCCGCGCGGCGCATCATCACCGAGGGATGATTCAGTCAGTGAACCCAATCCAGGACAACAAGGATTGAAACAAACGACTAAGGCAGTTACTCGCCCACATCACAGGCGGTCAGTGAACCCAATCCAGGACAACAAGGATTGAAACATTCGTAGGGTGAGACTGCATTTGCCGTGTCGGACGGTCAGTGAACCCAATCCAGGACAACAAGGATTGAAACTTCCGTATTGCAATACGCCGGTTACTGACTTGCGGGAGGGTCAGTGAACCCAATCCAGGACAACAAGGATTGAAACCCGTCATCATCGAGATAAACATAAACCAGCTTTGAGGTCAGTGAACCCAATCCAGGACAACAAGGATTGAAACCCAGGTAAAGCAGGGGATTCCTCTCCCACTCCCCTGCGTCAGTGAACCCAATCCAGGACAACAAGGATTGAAACGTCTGTTCGCTCCATCCCGACCCGACCTTCACGCAGCTGTCAGTGAACCCAATCCAGGACAACAAGGATTGAAACACGACGCGATTACCTACGAAACCGGAGTGCTCCCGGGAGTCAGTGAACCCAATCCAGGACAACAAGGATTGAAACCGTGGCGTAAGACCGGGATCTCGACCGTCTCGTCGTGGTCAGTGAACCCAATCCAGGACAACAAGGATTGAAACCCGAGATCGGGCGCGGACGTTTATCGGATGCCTAACGTCAGTGAACCCAATCCAGGACAACAAGGATTGAAACACGACGTCAGATCGTCGTCAGCGGGGCCGTCCATGTGTCAGTGAACCCAATCCAGGACAACAAGGATTGAAACTCGGTGTCGATCTCCTCGGGAATGTAAGTCCCCATCGTTGTCAGTGAACCCAATCCAGGACAACAAGGATTGAAACCACGATCACTGGGATCGCGCTGGGGGCGCGGTCGTGTCAGTGAACCCAATCCAGGACAACAAGGATTGAAACATCGTGAACACCACGGGGTTCCCGACGGCCGGGAACGTCAGTGAACCCAATCCAGGACAACAAGGATTGAAACATTTCCAGCAGGACGCTGAGCACCTTGACCTTGACCCGTCAGTGAACCCAATCCAGGACAACAAGGATTGAAACGCGGAACATCCGGGATAACAGCGAACAATCAAGATCCCGTCAGTGAACCCAATCCAGGACAACAAGGATTGAAACTCCAGCAAGCTAGGGGCACAAACGGCGACCCAAAAGGGTCAGTGAACCCAATCCAGGACAACAAGGATTGAAACCCTGCCCCCGAGCCCGCGTTGACGCCCCGGCTCGCGTCAGTGAACCCAATCCAGGACAACAAGGATTGAAACGGCATCGGTCGGGGTCCTTGGGTTGGGGCCATCCGTGGTCAGTGAACCCAATCCAGGACAACAAGGATTGAAACTCCGGGATGGACGCGAGCACGTCATCGGCCCGGTAACGCCGTCAGTGAACCCAATCCAGGACAACAAGGATTGAAACGCCCATGTGCGAGCGAGCTTGACATCGGCGGGATTCAGTCAGTGAACCCAATCCAGGACAACAAGGATTGAAACTGAAGCCCCCGCGCCGCTGGCCGGTCGGAGCCGGATGTCAGTGAACCCAATCCAGGACAACAAGGATTGAAACGAGATCGAACGTGCGGCCCGAAGACTGGATACCTGAGGTCAGTGAACCCAATCCAGGACAACAAGGATTGAAACCTTCGATGTGCCCATCAGCCTCTTGCAGGCGGAGGAGTCAGTGAACCCAATCCAGGACAACAAGGATTGAAACGCGAAGTCCCGGGGGTACTCGATATAGTACCGGCAGGGTCAGTGAACCCAATCCAGGACAACAAGGATTGAAACCCGGACCATATCACTTCACCAGTCCAGCGATTCTTGATGTCAGTGAACCCAATCCAGGACAACAAGGATTGGTAAGGCTTCAGCCGATCTCAGCGATCGGCCCTGGGATGGGTGGCAACTGGCCTGTCTGGAGGAAGGCGCGAACGGCGACGGTGACGGCGGAGACGGGGTTGTGACCACGTTGCTTCAGGGTCCGAAACACGCTCATCAGGATGGCTTGGGTCTCGGCACCGTCCTCGCTGCCGTTGGCGTAGCTATTCTTGCGCGCGATCACGGCCGGGCGGATTTGACGTTCGCCGTGGTTGTTGTCCGACGGGACCTCGGGATGGTCCAGGAACGTGAACAGTTCGGATTGGTGACGCCGCAGGCGCTTCACCAACCGACGCGCGTGGCGCTGCTCCCACGGCTGCTCCAGGAGTTCGCGCAACCGCACGTCGAGCCGCCGCCGCCGCGAGGCGAACGCCTCCGGCAGCAGTTCCGTTCGCCGCTTGCTCAGGCGGATCGAGTCGCGGATCAGCCGCTTCAACTGCTTGGAAAACTCCGGCCAGTCGCCCCCGGGCTTGTGGTAATGTTGGGTCCGCTTCAGGTCGCGCAACAGGTGCGGCAGGCACTTCTGCTTCCGCGCAGACGACCGCGTTGTAGGCGCCCCAGAAGTCGGTCACCAACACCCCGGCGAACTCGTTCTTGAAGAACCGCTTCAACGCCGGACTGCCGCGCCGCCGGTCGATCATGTAATACGTGACATCCTTCGACGCGAAGCACCACAACCAGTAGGTCTTGCCGTTGACCCGCCAGCCCGTCTCGTCGGCGTGCAACACCGCGCCGTCGAGGGCCTGGGTCTGGATCTCAAGGTACCAGGCCAGGAGGACCTCCCGCAGCCGCCGCCACATCTGGATCAGGCCGCCGGAGGAGAGCTTGAACTGGAGGTGGAAGTTGAACACGTCGATGATCTGCGCCAGGGTCGTGCCTAGCAGGTAGTGCAGCCAGGCCGAGAGGACCACGACCCGCAGGCCGATCGAGGAGCCGGGCAAGGCGTCGGGCACGGCCGGCTCGACGGTGGTCTTGCAGTGCGGACACCACGAACGATGGATCGTGTGTTCGGTGACCACCGGGGTGATGTCGGCGGGGATGTCCTCGACGACCCGGGTCCGCGAACCCCGGCACGGCCGCACCGGCCCATGACACTTGGGGCAGGCCGAGAGCGTGTGCTCCTCGCGGCGGTCGATCCGCGTCGGCGCCGGGCGGCGCTGACCGGGATGTCCCGGCTTGGCCCCCTTGGGCTTGGCCCTCCCCTTGGCGGCGGGCTTGGCGTAAGGCGGCGTTTGCCCCGAGGGCGCCGAGGGGTCGACACCGGCGGGCGAGGCGGTTTGCTTCTCGGCCAGTTGCTTGGCCAAGGTCAAGAGCGCGAAGACGACCGCGTCTTGACCTTGCTGAAAGATCAGCGCGGCCTGTTCGGCCGTCAATTGCGGACCCAAAAGGGCCTGCAACGCTGCCGTGTCCAGGGTGTCCGAACCCATCGCTGCCATACGAATAGTGGAATGAGGCGGTCGCCATCGTGCAAGATCAACTGAATTCGGCTGAAGGCTTACCTATTGAGAGAGCATCGCCTGATCACAGTCGAGCGTGCCGGAGGTCTGGGGAGAGTCTCGAGCTATCGCGTCTCGGCGCCGCGGGTCTGAGTCCGTCCCACTGCCGAAGCCCTGTCACCTGACCAGTGACGCTTATTTGTCACTTCGCGCTGACAGGGCTTTGTCACTCTCTCCAGTGTAAGCACCAGAGGTGCTTGTACACACACGGAGGGAGTGCTCTCCGGTGGGACACTCCCTCCGTGAGACCATGGGATGGCGGACCGAGCTGCCACACCAAAGTGTTCGACGTGTCCAAGGCTCTTCTAGCCGCGTCAGTCGCCACAAGTATCTCATAGAATGACCATCATTACACGAATAACTGCATCAATAGGAGGAACCATGGGCAGTATCTTCCGCAAGATCATCACACGCCAGCTGCCACCGGGGGCGGAGATCGTCAATCGTCGGGGCGAACGGTTCCGCGCTGGCGGGACCGTCGAGGGAAGCTCCACACCGCCCTCGTGACCGAAGGGGGCCGCATCCGCGAAGAGTCGCGCACATACTTTGCTCGATACCGTGACGGATCGGGGCTCGTTGTGGAGGTCCCGACCGGATGCCGCGACAAGCAAGCGGCGGAAGCCGTGCTTGCCGACCTGGAACGGACGGCGCAACGGGTTAAGGCCGGGGTTGTCACAACCGCCGAGTTGAAGACCGCGGATCATGGCCGGACGCCGATCGGGACGCACGTTGACGCCTACAAGGTCCATCTCGCCGCGCTGCAGGTATCGCGGAAGCATGAAGCCGAGACCATCCGCCGGCTCAACCGGGTCCTGATAGAGTGCCGATTCTCAACGCTTGCCGACCTGGACCGATAGATGCTCGAGCGCTGGTTGGTCAGCCAGGCGAAACGCGGCATGGCCGCGCGGACCCGCAACACGTATCTGGGATCGGCGGCCGCCTTCGCGGAATGGTGCGTTGAGTCCAGGCGGTTGACCATCAACCCGCTGGCGTCGGTCCCGCGTGGCGACGAGAAAACCGACCGACGCCGCATCCGCCGCGCCATGACCGAGGTCGAGTTGAGCAAGTTGCTCGACGTCGCCCGCCGCCGCACCTTGCTCGACGCCTTGACCGTGCGGACAGGGAAGAACAAGGGGAAGCTTGTCGCCGACGTCCGCGATGAGGTCCGGGACCGGCTTGACGCGCTGGGCCGGGAACGCGCCCTGACCTACAAGACCCTTGTCTTGACAGGGCTCCGGCGGGGCGAACTGGCCAGCCTGACCCTCGGTCAACTCCGGCTCGACGGACCGACGCCTTATGTCGAACTCGATGCGGCCGATGAGAAGAACCGCGAAGGGGCCTGGCTGCCCCTGCGGACCGACCTGGCAGACGACTTGCGGCAATGGCTCGCCGACCGTCTACAATCGCTCCAATCGGACGCCAGAGGGCTTGACGAGCCGATCCCGGTCCGATTGCCCGCCGACATGCCGTTGTTCGACGTACCGACCGGCCTGGCTCGAATTCTCGACCGGGACCTGAAAGCCGCTGGGATCCCCAAGCGCGACGATCGGGGGCGGACGATCGACGTGCATGCCTTGCGGACGACGTTCGGGACCCTCTTGAGCGCGGGCGGGGTTGCGCTGCGGACGGCTCAGGCGGCCATGCGGCACTCGGACCCGAGCCTGACCGCGAATGTCTACACAGACCCACGCTTACTCGACGTGGCCGGAGCGCTTGACGCCCTGCCCGCTCTCCGGCTCGACCGGGGACCGGACGTCGAACAGGTGACCGGGAGCGTCGGACAATCGTCTGATTTCGTTGCTCAAACCGTTGCTACGAACTTGTGCAACGGGGGGCAAAGGGGGACATCCCGTGTCAACATGAGCATCCAGGCAATCGATTCGAAGTGTCAGGGGATTGTTGACGGAAGTGATGCTACAGGCGGCCTTAGGGCAAGCGTGTCATTCGCTGACAAGGTTTTATCAAGAGCGGGCGATGGGATTCGAACCCACGACGTCCAGCTTGGGAAGCTGGCATTCTACCACTGAATTACGCCCGCGATCGCGAGGAAGATGGCGGCGAATCGGGCCGGGTACGACCTTTCCGCTCAGAGCGGAATCGAAAACAGGGAAAGATCGTCCATCTTCCCGGTGATGGACCCACTATATCGTAAGGGATGGCCGGTTTCAATGGCTTGCGAAGGCCATCGCGAACAGGCCGGAGAAGACCAGGCCGAAGAGCAGGACCGCCCCGATGCCGCCCTTGCGGAAGAGCCAGAAAACCAGGCGCCCGGAGCGGGTCTGGGGCGATTGATGCGTCAACGAACCACGGGCGGCGACCTCCAGACGACCGCGGAGCGCGCAGCCGTCGTCGCCCCAATCGGGGGAGATCGGGAGGTCGGCGACTTCGGACCAGGGGACCCGCTCGCGGACGCCCAGCGGCGCCGGCGCAGGCTCCAGATTCCCAGGGGCCGATGGGCCGGTGGGAACGGAGGATTCAGGCGGTTCATGATCGTTCTCCAGAGCTGGTCTCGGTTCCTCGGACCTTTGTGCCGTGCGCGGACGAGACGGGACCGTGCGTCGTCGGTCGGCTCGTCTCTCTCTATCATACGCATCCGCGCAACCACCAACCGCAAGCAGGGCCGATTTCAGACATCCACCACCATGACATCCGACCCGGAGGACGCCCGGAGAACCTGGTCGAGGATCGACTCGCTCCAGAGTCGGCGATACCAGGGCTGGCGGCTCTTGCCGATGACGATGATCTTGATCCCGTACTCCCGCGCGAAGGCCCCGATCGTCCGTGAGACGTCCGGGCCCCGAAACGTCATCGGCACGCCCCCGAGCTGCTGGGCCAGCTCCAGGTTCTTGCTCAAGGCGCGCTGGGTGGCGGCATCGATCCGCGTCAGTTCCTCGGCCGGCGTCTGGATGTAGACCGCGTACCAGGGAGCATTCAGCCGGTCGGCCAGCCGCGCGGCCTTGCGCAGAAGTCCCGCCGCGTTCGGGCTCCGGCTCGAGATTCCGACCATCACGCGATCGGTCGCCGAGACCGGCTCCTTGTCGGCCTCGGCTCGTCGGTGTCGGCGGTCGATCAGGTGCGCCATTTCCATCAAGGTGATCTCACGGAGGCGCGTCAGGTTCGCCGGCGTGAAGAAGTTCTCGAGCGCCCGTTCGGCACGCTCGGGAGGATACACCTTACCCGTCCGGAGCCGCTCCATCAGGTCTTCCGCCGAAACGTCGACATTGACGATCTGGTCCGCTTCCGCGAGCACGCTGTCCGGCAAACGCTCCTTCACCTTCACCCCGGTGGCCCGTTCGACCTCGTCGTAGAGGCTCTCCAGGTGTTGCACGTTGACCGTGGTGATCACATGAATTCCCGATCGGAGCAGCTCCTCGACGTCCTGATAGCGCTTGGCGTGCAAGCTGCCTGGAGCGTTCGTGTGTGCGAGCTCGTCGACCAGGCAAACGGCGGGGTGGCGGGCCAGGATGGCGGCGAGGTCCATCTCGCGCAGGATCACACCGCGGTATTCGATCTCGCGCGGCGGGATGCGATCGAGGTTGCCGATCTGCTCGGCGGTCTCGCTCCGGCCGTGCGTCTCCACGATCCCGATCGCGACGTCGAGCCCCTGCTGCTTGAGCCGATGCCCCTCGCGGAGCATCGCGTAAGTCTTTCCTACCCCGGCGGATGAGCCGAGATAGACCTTGAGCCGCCCGCGCTCCTGGCGTCGGATCAAGGTCAGGAACTGTTCGGGACTGGGACGGGGCGGTTCGACGGTCATGCCATTGTTCGTAAAAGCCTTACTCATACAAGAATCTCGATAGTTCAGCGCGGCGGTCGACCGTTGCGGGACGATGTCGAGAGGGACTTCAGGGCGGCTTGCTGTGACTTGACCTCATCGCCAAGTCCCTGAAGGAGACGCGAGGTCGCATTGACACGATCGCTCAGACCGCCGAGCCGGTCGGCGGCCTTATTGACCTGGCCCAGCGTTTCTCCCAGTGCCGCAACCTGCTCCTCGATCTTCTTGAGTCCTGTGCGGGTTGTCTCTTCCGTTTCCGCGCTCTGCTTGAGTGAATCGGCCGCCGAGCCGGCCTGGTCGTCAAGCCGGGCGACTTGCCGCGTCAACGCGTCGAGCTGTGAGCGGATCGGCTCGAACGAAGAATTCGACACGGAGGCCGTGGGCGTAATCGACCGATCGACGCTCGGCCCCGAATCCGGGTCCGACCGGACTGAGGGCTCTTTCGACCCCACATCGAGCGACGGCTTCTCATCGTCGAGCGCCAGGTTCAACCGCAGGACGTTCACCCGCGGCGGGGCGCCGATGAACCAGCCCGAGGTCTCGGTGTGCTGGTCGATCAGGGCGAGAATCCGTTCGAGCGAGATCTTCCGTGCCGCGGCGACGCGGGGCGCCTGATACTTCGCCGCGGCGGGGGTGATGTGCGGGTCGAGTCCGCTGCCCGACGCCGTCACCAGCTCGGCCGGAGCCGGGTCCGCGGTCGACGCCTGAATGGCTTCGGCGCGTTCCTTCATCTTGGCGCGGAGGTCGGGATTCTTCGTCCCCAGATTCGAGCCGCCGGTGGCGTCGGCCTTGTAATCGACCGCCGAGGGGCGAGGGCGGAAGTAAATGTCCGAGGCGAACGGTTGCGCCACCAGCTCCGAGCCGATCACCGTGCGATCGCGGCTGTAAAGCAGGCTGCCCGCCGCCTGGTTCGGGAAGGCGAACAGACCGAGGCCCCAGACCACCGCCGGGTAAACCACCGCGCACAGGATCAGCGAGAGCACGCTCGCCGTCACGGCGGCGCGGAGCTCGTGGAGGATTTTTGAGGTTTTCATGATGAGACTCGTCCCACTCTCAAAGCGATTCCTGGGAAAAGGTAGAGTGTCCACCGCGTTGTTCCCGTCAGGCCATTCCGACCAGGGCCATCAGGGGATCGATCAGGATATCAATGAGCTTGATCCCCACGAAGGGCGCGATCACTCCTCCCAGTCCGTAGTACAGCAAGTTGCGCCGCAGGAGGGCGTCGGCCCCCACGGGACGGTATTTGACACCCTTCAACGCGATCGGGATCAGCATCGGGATGATGATCGCGTTGAAGATCACCGCCGAGAGGATGGCCGAGTACGCGCCACCCCTTGATGCCAGACCCATCAGATCGAGCACTTTCAGCTCGGGCAAGGCGACGATGAACATGGCCGGGATCACGGCGAAGTACTTGGCCAGGTCGTTGGCGATCGAGAAGGTGGTCAGCGCACCTCGGGTCATGAGGAGCTGCTTGCCGATCTCGACGACCTCGATCAGCTTGGTGGGATCACTGTCGAGATCGACCATGTTGCCGGCTTCCTTGGCGGCCTGGGTGCCCGAGTTCATGGCCACGCCGATATCGGCCTGGGCCAGCGCGGGGGCGTCGTTGGTGCCGTCGCCCATCATGGCGACGAGCTTGCCGCCTTGCTGTTCCTTGCGGATGTAGGCGAGCTTGGCCTCAGGGGTTGCCTGGGCGATGTAGTCGTCGACTCCGGCCTGGTCCGCGATTGCCCTGGCCGTGAGCGGGTTGTCGCCGGTGACCATCACCACCCGCAGGCCCATCTGCCGGAGTCTGCGAAACCGCTCCTGGATGCCGGGCTTGAGGATGTCCTCGAGCTTGACCACGCCGATCAGCCGGTCGTCCTCAGCGACGGCCAGAGGCGTGGCGCCGCTGGAGGCGATGGCGTCGACGGACTGCTGGAAGCCGTCGGGAAGGGTTCCTCCCTGAGCCTCGACGTACTGGGCGACGGTGTTGGGGGCTCCCTTGCGGAGCCGCAAGCCGTCGGGAAGGTCCACGCCGCTCATCCGGGTCTGGGCCGTAAACTCGATGAACAAAGCCCCCATGGGAGCTTCGCCATCGACGGCCGACTGCTGCCGGGCCAGATCGAGGATGCTCTTGCCCTCGGGAGTTTGATCGGCCATCGACGCCAGCCCCGCCGCGCGGGCCACGTCGCGCGAGCTGCGCTGCCCAGGGGCACGAATTGCGTCGCCTTGCGGTTGCCGATCGTGATGGTTCCGGTCTTGTCCAGAAGCAGGGTGTCGATGTCGCCGGCCAGCTCGACCGCCTTGCCGCTCTTGGCGATCAGGTTGGCCATCAGGGCGCGGTCCATCCCCGCGATCCCGATGGCCGCGAGCAAGGCCCCGATCGTGGTCGGGATCAAGCAAACCAGCAGCGCGATCAGCGTCGGCACGTCGAGCGTCAGTTCGAAGTAGCGGGCCATGGGGTAGAGCGCGGCCGTGACGATCAGGAAGATGATCGAGAACGCCGCCAGGACAATGGTCAGCGCGATCTCGTTGGGGGTCTTCTGGCGGATCGCCCCCTCGACCAGCGCGATCATCCGATCGAGGAAGCTCTGGCCGGGCTCGGCGGTGATCTCCACGACGATCCTGTCGGAAAGCACGCGGGTACCGCCGGTGACGCCCGATCGGTCGCCGCCGGCCTCGCGGATCACGGGCGCTCTCGCCCGTGATGGCGCTTTCATCGACCGCGGCCACACCTTCGACGACCTCGCCGTCGGCCGGGATCACCTGACCGGTCTCGATGGCCACCAGATCGCCGGTCCGAAGCTGGGTCGAGGGGACGACCCGACCGGTCGTGCTTCCCGGACCGTCGAGCCGGTAGGCCGGAGTATCCTGGCGCGTTGCGCGGAGGCTATCGGCCTGCGCCTTGCCCCGCGCCTTGGCCAGCGCCTCGGCGAAGTTGGCGAACAGAACGGTCAGGAGCAGCAGGATCGACAGCGCCGCCTGGTAGATGATCAGCCCGGTCGCGGCGTGGTTCACGATCGACTGCACGGTGACGATCGACGTCAGGACGGTGCCGACCTCGACCAGGAACATCACCGGATTGCGCATCATGGTCAGCGGATTGAGCATGGCGAACGAACGGAGCGTGGCCATCCTCACCAGTGCGGGATCGAAGACGCGCAGCGTCCGCGCATGGCGGCGCTGGATCTTCAGAGCCGACACCTCCGACGTCCCCCGCTTCGGGGCCGGAGCTTCTACTTGCAGATTCATGCCGGGCACGTTAATTTCTCCCGAAGCACTATTGTTTCGATCAGAATCTTATAAAAATTAATGTGCCGCCACGATCTTCTGAAGGTGGTCGGCCACCGGCCCGAGCACCACGGCGGGCATGAACGAGAGGGCCCCGACCAGGAGCACGGTTCCCAGGAGCATTCCGGCGAAGGTCAGGGTATCGGTCCGCAGGGTGCCCGTGGTCTGAGGAACGCGCTTCTTGGTCGAGAGGAACCCGGCCACCGCCAGGGGCAAGATCAACGCCGGGTATCGGCCCAGGAGCAGGACGATCCCCGTGGCGATGTTCCACGGCGGGTTATTGTCGGCCAGTCCCTCGAAGCCCGAGCCGTTGTTGGCCGAAGCGGAACAGAACTCGTAAAGGATCTCACTGAACCCGTGCGGGCCGGGATTGGCCACTGTCCTGGTTCCCCAGAGGGTGGCCGCGAACAGCCCCGCGCCACAGAGGATCAGGAGGGGGTGGAAGAGCACGGCGATCATCGCCAGCTTGACTTCCTTGGCCTCGACCTTCTTGCCCAGGTATTCGGGGGTCCGGCCCACCATCAGGCCGGCGAGGAACACGGCCACGATCACGTACATTAACATATTTTCGAATCCAGCTCCGACGCCACTGAAGACGACGTTGAGCATCATCATGCTCAAGGGGACCATCCCCGCCAGCGGGTTGAGGCTGTCGTGCATGCTGTTGACCGAGCCGTTCGAGGTGGCCGTGGTCATGGCTGCCCAGGTGGCGGCGGCGACGGGTCCGAGCCGGACTTCCTTGCCCTCCATGTTCGGACTGGCGGCCACGGGGAGCCCCACGGTCGCGGCGCTCGGTCGTGATTCGGCCGAAACCGCGACGATCACTCCGGTGACGAGCAGCGAGAGCATCACACCGTAGATAACAACCGCATGCTTCATATTTTTGAGCATATACCCGGCCATGATGAGCGATCCCATGGGCAAGGCCACGATCGCGGCGATCGAAAGCAGGTTGCTCCAGGGTGATGGGTTCTCGAACGGGTGGGTCGAGTTCGGCCCGAAGAATCCACCGCCGTTCGTTCCCATCTGCTTGATCGCCACCAGGGCCGCGACCGGTCCCCGGCAGATTGTCTGGGTCTCCATCCGGGCGGCGGCACCGTCGATCGGTGCCGCTTGAGCCGCCCCCTGGAACGTCATGGGCACACCGGTCGCCACCATAAGGATCGCAACAATCACGGCCATCGGCAGGAACACGAACAGCAGACTGCGCATCATGTCAAGATAGAAATCGCCCATGTGCGCATCGCCCCGCAGCCCGCGGCAGGGTGGCTAGCATCACACAGAGACCCGCCGCAGGGGTCACGAACATCATCCAGACGATGCACGCCAACTGGCTGAAGTACGACAGATGCTGCTCGCCCGAGTAATGCTGAAGGTTGGTGTTGGTGACGAACGAGCAGACCGTGTTGAATACGACGCCGGTATCGGCCCCGGCATGGTCGCTCCCGAGCACGTCCTTGTAACCCAGGGCACCGAGCGAGCCCTTGCCATCGGGGTTCAGAGGGAGGTGGGGCTGGAGATAGAGCAGAACGAACGTCGCAACGAACAACACGAGGTTGAACGTCAGGAACGCCAGAGCATACTGTTTCCAGCTCATCGACGCCGGCGCGCGACCCGAAATCCAGCGCCGCAGTCTGACCGCCAGGGCATCGAGCCCGCGACCTTCGCGCTCTCCCGACACGTCGAGCGATCGATACATCGACCAGCCGAGCGGTATCGATGCCGCAATCGGCAATCCCAGCGCCCAGAACGGGTGAATCCACAACATTTCCACGGAACATTCTCCATTTCCGGCCCATCAGAACCGCTCGGGCCGGATCATCGCATATCCCAGGTAGACCAGGGCGGCCACGGTCATCACCGCCGAGACGTACAACATCGTCATTACTTTTTATCCTCACTTGTATATTAGATCCGCTCGCACGCTTCGACCAGCCCGTAGAACAGTGCGAACAGAACCATCCCGATTGCGAAAGTCCCCACCGCCATGGGTTCCATCTCCTTCAACGCGGCGCTGTCCCGCCACACCCGTGACGGGATTGCGACCGCACTTGAAATCCCTCTCCATGGCAAGGCGCGTACCGGACCTCGGAATCGTTTCCATAAGTCCCTGGAACAACCGCCATTTAGAGCGCAGAGACACGATATGTCCGGCGCCGCCGGATATCCCTTGTCGTGCGTTTTGCACTCCGCCCGAGAACAGTCTGCACGATCCGGGAACGGGGAAAGTCGGGCGGAGCGGGCGTCGATCGGGCTCACATTTTCAGGGCGGCGTGCTGAAGCCTCCACGAACCGTGAGTTTGCTCATTTCATTTATCGGTGAGGTGAATGACGGGGTCGAAGCTCGCGGGGTTGGACCGGAGGCATTCGATGGCCCGGCCGATGAGGGAGAGGGTAGGCAGGTCGCGCTGGCCCTCGTGATCGGCGAGCATGGGATAGAGGATACGGCACGCCTCGCTCCACTGGCCCGACTCGTAGGACGCCAGCGCCGATTCGTAAAGATCGCGACGGGCAAACCACTGGGCCGGTTCGTCCAGCGCCTGTAGCTCGTGAAGATCAACCGGGCTATCGATCCCGACCACGCGCACCCGGCAGAGCCGTCGGGTGGCGAAACCCGGGGTTGTGGAAAGCTGAGCATGGGTCGAGCCGGTGATCAGGATCGGCACGCCCAGCGGCTTGGTGGCCCCCTCGACGCGACTGGCGAGGTTGACGGCGTGTCCCAGGGGACCATACTTGAACTTCCGCGGACAGCCGGTATTTCCTACCAGCGCGGTACCGGTGTTGATGCCGATTCCCAGCCCGAGCGTATTCTTGAGCCGGCCGTGCCAGCGGGCGTTCAGGGCCGGCAACTCTCCGACCATCGCAAGCGCCGCGTGGCAGGCGCGCGCGGCGTGATCGGGCTGGTCGACCGGCGCGTTCCACATCGCGAGCAGGCCGTCGCCCAGGTAATCAACCACGACGCCCCCCTGCTCGTGTACCTGCGCGGTGAGTCGTTCGAGGACGTCGTTCATCAGCAGGCAGGTCTCGCGCGGTCCGATCTGCTCACTGATCCGCGAGAAGCCGCGAATGTCGGCGACCAGGATCGTCACCTCGCGCTCGTGGCCGTCGAGCAGACTCGGGTTGCGGTCGAGCTCGCTGGCCAGTTCGTGCGAGAAAAACTGTTCGAACTGGACATGCCGACGCGCCGCGGCGAACTCGCTCTCGCGCCGGGCCAGACCCGAACCGACCGCCGCGGCCAGGACCTGGACGAGCTGCGCCTCGAGCGGCCGGATCAAGACCAGCGGTCCTCCGGGCTTCATGAGCCGGACGCCATAGACCGCGGCCACAACCTCGCCCCCAGGCTTCGGCTTCCCATTCTCGTCGCTCGACGAACCGCCGAAGATGGGCGAGGCCACCAGGGTCGAGACTCCGGCGAGCGTGGTCGACTCGTCTCCCGCCTCGTTGCGATAGTACGTCCTGCGCTCCCGGCGAACCCGTTCGAGCACGGACCTGCTGATCGCGATCGACCGCAACGACTCGGGTGGATGGCAAGCCTGTGGCACCCAGTGCCCTTCCTCATGGACGATGATCAGCCCACAGTCGAGACCGACCAGGTCGACCACCGCGCGAGCCGCCTCCTGAAAGAACGCGTCCGACGAGGCCGCGGCCCGCTGAACCGTGACCAGGGTCTCGAACCAGCGCATCAGGCGATCGATCCCCGGTACGTCTTCGAGCCCGGAGAGCGGCGCGATCGACCAGTCGACCGAGACCGTCGTGGCGGTCGTGGTCGACGGGTCGATCGCCTTCGCCTTCCCACTCCCGGCCCCCGATCGATCGATCGGCTTGACCTGAAGCGCGATCGGCTGCGCGATCGTCGCGAGGGCGTCCGCCGATTCCGAGTCGGAGTCAGGAACGACCTCGGAATCGTGCCCGGCTTCCGCTCGAGGCGAGCCCGGGACAGGCTTGACAGCCTCGATCTCGATGACCGTCTTGCCGGCATGAAGACGCACGGGCAATCCCGTCTCGCAGGTCGCGCCGGGCGACAGCACCCGGCCGATCGAGAGATTGACCGCCACCTTGGTGCTGAGGTTCCAGAGCCGGACACCCGTCCCCGCAACCTCTTCGACCCTGAGCTGATGCGCCGAGCAGTAGTCGTCCTGGATCGTATGCGTCAATCCCCCGGTCTTGGGTGCGCGACCCAGCACGATCGCTCCCCCCGACAGGCGGATCGAGGAGTGCTCCTTCTGGTTCGTGACAAGGAGGTCAAGCATGCTTCATATCACGACAAAAAAATCTCAGGACAGGACATGACCCGGCGCGATTCCTTTCGGTATTCGGATCGCTACCCAACCGCGGAAGCGACACCCTTCGAACCGAATCGCAACGTCCTGGGTCCGAATTTTTTGGGACTGGGTCAAGAATTCGAGTCAGATTTTGCCTGGATCGGCTCTCGCTATGGAAGAACGGTGACAGCAAGGGACCCGGGTGGCTCGACCTTCGCTGTCTTTTCCCTTCGCACGCCAGTTCGTCCATCGTTTCCATTCTACGATTCCGATCCGGGGAGGCCTATTGATGCGCCGTGGATTCACGCTGATCGAGCTGCTGGTCGTGATCGCCATCATCGCGGTTTTGATCGCCCTGCTCCTGCCGGCCGTGCAGGCGGCCCGCGAGGCGGCCCGACGGTCTCAGTGCACCAATAATTTCAAGCAGATCGGCCTCGCCGTCCAGAATTACAACGACGTCAACGGCTCGCTGCCGCCGACGGGGAACAACATCACGGTCCCGAAAGGCGTCGGTACCACGAACGATCTGTCGATGAAGGCCCGGATTCTGCCGTTCATGGAACAGCAGGTGGTCTGGAACTCGTTCAACCAGACACAGGACTTCAACGCCTCGCAGAACGCCACCTGCGGCGCCAACACGCTCGCAACCTTCCTCTGCCCGTCGGACAACAATCACATCATGAGGGTCGGGACCAGCTACGGGGGCCGCGACTTTGGTGACACCAACTATTACAACAACCTCGGAACCTTGTTGTCACTCAACGGTGGCGTGTTCGACGGTCCCGCCTACATCATGGGCGCCAGTTACGGCCCGACCGTCACCCTGGCGATGATCACCGATGGCACGTCCAACACGGCCATCTTCAGCGAAAACCTCATGGGCAATTCGTCGAACGGAACGTATCCGGTCTCGGGAGTGGGGTCAGTGGGCGCGGGTCGATCTGGATCATGTCGGTCGCGATCTCGACCACATCACCGGCGAATCCGGCCCAGGGGAGCCTGGCCGCCAACCTCCAGTACATCAGCAGAACGTATTGCGTGCCGACGACCAAGTGGAGCACATTCTCGACCCAGGGGTTCGCCTGGTCGAGCTCGGGCAACGGCGTCGGTGGCGGTTACAGCCACGTCCAGACACCCAACCAGAAAAATTGCTGGGGAAACAACCAGGACTCGGTCTCCCCGATCGGCTCGGGTGGCCTCCAGTACCAGTACGGCAACATGCTCACGGCCAAGTCGAACCATCCCGGCGGTGTGAACATGCTGTTCCTCGACGGCTCGACCCACTTCATCAAAAGCAGCGTCAATCCGGGCACTTACGGAGCGCTGGGCACCATGGCGGGGGGTGAAGTCATCGACGCCAGCGGTTATTGACCCAGCCTGGCCAAGGAGGGTTGCTCCGTTTGTTCAGCTTCGACTTCGTCGTTCTTCTTCGACGGTGACGTGTAGCCTGCGCGGCTCGCGCCCATTACGCTGATGCCGGGGTCTCGTTCGAGCGAGATCGGCCGGATCAGACCCGACCGGTTGCCATTGCCGGCGGAGCGAGGGGGACGACGCAGATGGGCTCGCGCACGCACAGATTCTTGGCCGTGGGCGTGTTGCTCGCGGGCCTCGGGGCGGTCCCGGTTCACTCGATCGCCGACATCGACGCGCTGGAGCGGGAGTTTGCGAGTCCCCCCGACGATGCCCGCGTGATGATGCGGTGGTGGTGGTTCGGATCGTCGGTGACCAGGCCACAGCTCGAGCGCGAGCTCCAACTGATGAAACAAGGGGGGATCGGCGGGATCGAGGTCCAGCCGGTCTACCCCCTGGCGCTCGATGACGAAAGGGCCGGGATCAAGAACCTCCCCTTCCTCTCGGACGAGTTCCTGGACGCGCTCCGGTTCACCGCCGCGAAGGCCCGGGAGCTGGGCCTGCGATTCGACCTGACCCTCGGCAGCGGCTGGCCGTATGGCGGCCCGACGTTCCCGATCGACGAGGCCGCGGGACGGTTGAGGATCATGCCGCTGGCGTACGAGGCCGCTCCCGGCGAGCACGCCGTGAAGATCGGGACGCTGCGCCCGGCGAAACGATCGTCGCGGCCTTCGCGGTTCCTCCTGGCGGACCCTATCGCGAGCTTGAAGTCCGGGACGGCGCGGTCCAGGTCCCCGCGGGGCTGGAGCCGGGGACACCGATCCAGCTCTTCAATGCCGGCCACACGGGCATGAAGGTCAAGCGTCCCGCCGTCGGCTCCGAGGGGTACGTGATCGACCATTACAACCCGCGTGTCATCGACAAATACATCAAGACCGTGGCCGAGCCGCTGCTCGCCGCCTGCGGTCCGAACCGGCCCGACGCAGTCTTCTGCGACAGCCTGGAGGTCGGCGGCGAGGACTGGACGGACGATTTCCTCGAGGAATTCCAGCGCCGGCGTGGGTATGACCTGCGTCCGCTCTTGCCCCTGCTGGCCGATGAGGCCGGCGACCGCAATCGTAGCCGCGCCGTCCGGCGCGACTGGGGCGGACCCTGACCGAGCTGTTCAACGATCGCTTCCTCAAGGTCTTCACCGCGTGGGCGCACGCGCATGGCACGCGATTCCGCATCCAGGGGTACGGCACGCCCCCCTCGGCGCTCTACAGCTATGAGTTCGCCGACCTGTGCGAGGGAGAGGGGCACACCTGGAAGAACTTCCGTGAGAGCCGTTGGGCAGCATCGGCGAGCCACCTGCTCGGCCGGCCGGTGACCAGCTCGGAAACCTGGACATGGCTCCATTCTCCGGTCTTCCGGGCGACGCCCCTGGACATGAAGGCCGAGGCCGATCTCCACTTCCTCCAGGGAATCAACCAGCTCATCGGCCACGGCTGGCCCTACACTCCGCCAGGTGTCGCCTCCCCTGGCTGGCGGTTCTACGCCGCGGCCGTCTTCAACGAGCAGAACCCCTGGTGGATCGTGATGCCCGACGTGTCGAAATCACTCCAGCGCATCAGCCACCTGCTCCGACAGGGTCAGCCCGCCAACGACGTCGCGCTCTATCTGCCCAACGACGATGCCTGGGCAAGCTTCAAACCCGGCCGGGTCAGCATGAACGCGGCCATCGCGGCCCATCTCGGCTCCAACCTGGTCCGCAACATACTCGAGGCGGGCTACAACCTCGACTTCTTCGACGACGAGTTGCTGGCCCTCCGCGGCCGGGTCGAGCCCGAAGGCGGGGCGAGCCTCACGTTCGGCGACGTCCGCTACAAGGCCGTCATCTTGCCCGACGTCGAGCGGATGCCGCTGGCGACCTTGCAAACGCTCGAACAATTCGCCCGAGCCGGGGGGATCGTGATCGCGACCCGACGAATGCCCGAACATGCGCCGGGGCTCAAGGCAACACCGGCCGAGCATGACGAGGTCCAGGTTCTGGCCCATCGGCTGTTCAAGGGTCCGGACGCGCCGGGAACCTTCGTCGAGGACGAATCCGGGCTGGCGGCCGTCCTGCAACGGAAGCTTGCTCCCGACCTCGCCTGTGGACCGGCCAGTCCCAGCATCGGATATGTCCATCGACACACCGACCTGGGCGAGATCTACTTCATCGCCAATACCGGCAACACGCGCCGAATCGTTCCGCGCCACCTGCCGGCTCTCGGGCACGAGCAAGAGCCGCCGAGTGGTGGGACCCGGCCAGCGGCGAGGTCCAGCCGGTCGAGATCGTCGAGCGATCCAACAGCGCGATCGCCGTGGCGCTCGACCTCGCGGCTTACCAGTCGGGCCTGCTCGTGATCGGCGCGCGGAGCAAGCCGCTCGCGCCCCGTTCATCAAATGCCGAGAGCGTCGCGGGGATCGACCTGAGCCGGGGTTGGAATGTCGTCTTCGGCAAATCCCCCGCGGCCGCGGCCAACCCGGTCTTCATGGAGACACTCCAGGACTGGACCAGGTCCGACGCCACCCGTCATTTCTCGGGCGTCGCCACCTATCGCAAGGAGTTTGAAGCCCCACCGTGGATGCTCGAGGAAGGGCAGGACCTGCGGCTCGTGTTCGGTCCGGTGCGCCCGATCGACGCACCGATCAATGCCCGTGTTCCGGCGTTCCGCGCCCTGGCCGAGCCGCCGGTGCGCGAGGCGGCGGTCGTTTACATCAACGACCGGCGGGCCGGGAGCGTCTGGTGCCCTCCTTACACGATCCGCGTCGACGGTTTGCTCAAACCGGGGAAGAACACGCTTCGCGTCGAGGTCGCCAACCTTGCTCTGAATCGGATGGCCGGGGAGCCGCTCCCGTCGTATCAAGAGCTGAACGCGCGCTATGGCGAGCGGTTCCAGCCCCAGGACATGGACCAGGTGCAGCCGGTCGCCGCCGGACTCATGGGTCCGATCGGTCTGGTGGCGGGTCGGAAGCGTTGATGTCTCGAGCGCGAATCGGCAAGATCACCACGAACCGCGCCCCCTGCCCTGGCTGGCTCTCGACATCGATCCGACCGCCATGCGCGGCGACGATCCCGTAGCTGACGCTCAGCCCCAGGCCCGTCCCCTGACCAACGGACTTGGTGGTGAAGAACGGGTCGAAGATCCGACGACGGACGGACGGATCGATGCCGGAGCCGTTGTCGGCGACCTCGATCGACACACCCTCCTTGATCGGTCGAGTACGAACGATCAGCTCGCGCTGGCCGATCGCCCGGCACTGGCAGGCGTCAATCGCGTTGGCGACCAGGTTCAGGACCACCTGGTTGATCTGGGCCGGGTGACAGGTCAGGCTGGGCAGGGTCTCGTCAAGCTCGGTCCGGATCGCGACCTGGCGCTCGGCGGCGAGGTGGCCGATCACCGCGAGGGTGACGCGAATCCCGTCGTTGAGGTTGACCTCCTTGACGTCTCCCTCGTCGAGCCGGGCGAAGTCGCGGAGGTCCTGAACGGTACGCCTGATCCGATTCAGACCGTCCGACGATCGGGTCAGAAGGTGATGCAGGTTGCGCTGGGTGTATTCGAGATCGATCTCCGCGGCGAACTCTCGAAGTGCCGCGAATCGCTCCGGATCGGCCGCGGCGAGGGTGTCGTCGGCCGCCTGATATCGGCTGAGGACTTGCTGGATCAATCCGAAATCTCGGCGGAGTACCGCCAGATTATTGAGTGTGAACGCCAGGGGATTATTGATCTCATGCGCCACGCCGGCGACCATCTGACCGAGCGCGGAGAGCTTCTCGGCCTGTACGAGCTGGCTCTCGGCCTTTTCCAGCTCTTCGCGCGCCTGCCGCTCGGAGTCGGCCAGCCGTTGAAGCTCGATGTTACGCTCGCGGAGCGCCCGGGCAGCGGTTTGGTATTGAGCGTTGAGGTGCACCACATCCTCAAACGCCGAGACCAGCACGTCGACAAGCTGCTCGCGACCGGCGTCGAGGGCGAACCGCTCGTTGAGGAACTCAACGTGGATCGGGGCGTCGACGCTTCCGGCCGTGATTTCGCCGTCCGACCGCCCCTGGGCTCGGGCTCGTGCCAGGACGCGTTGGATGCCCGCGATGATCTTCTCGGGCGGGCGATCCTTGGTGAAGAAGCTATCCGCGCCGCAGGCGAGCCCGCGCAGGACGTTGAGCGGGTCGGCCTCGGCCGTGCAGATGACCACGGGCAGTCGCGCGAGATCGGGGTCGGCCTTGAGGCGCCGACAGAGATCAAAACCACTGTCGCCGGTGAGGTGAAGATCGCTCAGAATCAGGTCGAACATGCCCCGGGCTTCGGCGGTGGCCGTGAGTCGTTGCCAGGCGGTCTCGGCATCGGCGGCTCGTTCGGTCGTGAAGCCGTGCTCCTCAGGACCAGGGCCAGCCGTGCCGCCTGGGTCGGGCTATCCTCGACGATCAAGACGCGAGGCATGTCGGCTCGCTCCGCACGGATTGGGGATGACGCCCTCCTTTTAGGGGGGTCGATGTCAAAGTGGACCTGCCAGGGCCAGCAAATACTCGGCGATGGCATCGAGCGATAGGACCTGCGAGACAACGCCCGCGGCAACCGCCGCGCCAGGCATGCCAAAAACGACCGAGGTGGCCTGGTTTTGAGCGATGACCTGCCCGCCAGCCCGTCGGACGGCACGGAGTCCGATCACGCCGTCGTCTCCCATGCCGGTGAGTATCAACGCCAGCATCGATGCCCCATAAGTCCGCGCCATGGCATCGAACAGGTAACTCGCCGACGGACGGAATCCCCCGATCGGCGCTCGGGTGGACAGTTCGATCACCTCGCCGTGCTCCCTGGCGACCACGCCCATATGAGTCTCATCCGGTGCGATATAGACCGTCCGCGCCCTGATCGGCTCGCCTTGCTGGGCCAGTTTTACCTTCAGGGCGGTGGTCGCCTCGAGCCAGGTCGCCAGCCCCGCGGCGAACCCCGAGGTGATGTGCTGAACAACCAGGATCGGCAGGGGGTAACTCGCTGGCAAGGCCCCCACGAGCTGCTGGAGCGCCGCGGGCCCCCCGGTCGAGGCCGCCACAGCCACGCCTCGAACCCGTAGAGGATGCCGCGAGCCATGAGCGAGTGGTCCTTCGGGAACGTCGGGCAACGGGCGAAGATGCACCTGGGCCGCCGGCCGCCAGCGCCGAACGACCTTGACCGAAGCCATCGCCCGGACCGCCAGAAGCAATCGACGCGCCGCGGGATCGAAACCCGGCGAGCGGGGGTCAGGGGGCTTGAACAGGACATCGAGCGCTCCGCAGGTCAAAAGCTCGAGCGATGCCTCGATATCGCAAGCCCGGCTGCTTCCCGTCACGATCACGATGGGCGTCGGCGCGGCGACCATGATCTCGTGAGCGGCCCCCAGACCGTCGAGGCCCGGCATGTGCAGGTCCATCGTGATCAGATCGGGCCGGAGCCGGGCGGCCATCGCCACGGCCTCGAACCCGTCTCGCGCCTCGCCCACGACCTCGATCTCGGGATCGGTGCGGAGGATCTGAACCAGGAGTGCCCGCGCCGTCGGCGAGTCGTCGGCCACCAGGACCCGGATCATCGCCCCCCCTTGACCTGCTCGATGGTTTTTATGGACCGCGCGAGCCCCATCGACCTCGCTCGCTCGTGACGCGATCCGCTAGGGCCGCGATCGGCCCATCTCCGCGTACTCGAGCATCTGCCGGGTCAGGTCCAGGGGATAGCTGATACGGATGTCCCGGATCTCTCCATCCGCGCCCTTGACCGCTTCGAGCCGGGGCATGACGAAGCCGGTATACGACGGCAGGTCGAGCTTCGCCACGCGGGCGACGACCTCGTCGCGAAGCGCGGGGTCGAAGTGGATGCCGTAGGTCTCGAAGAGATGCGTTGCGCGGCCGGGTAGTCGCCCTCGGACTTGATCCGCTGGACCTCGGCGAGAAGCTCGCCGACCCCTTCGCGGAACGCGTGCGGCATCGGTCACGACGTAGTAGGTCTTGCCGTCGCGCTGGCGGACCTCGACGGCCGTCGTGTGGTCGATCAGCCAGCGTACGACCATCTGGCGGTTCCGCATGTGGTCTTCCTCGATCTGCGGCGCCCTGCTTGATCCGGCGGAGCTGCACCAGGGCGTTACGCAGCGTAGCTTTCATAGGCCGCCCTGCGCGACTTCCGGCCTGGTCGGCCGCGTCAACCAGTCCGAGTTCGGCAAGCTTGGGGTCGGGCATGAAATAGAGCGCGACGAGGTCGGCGCGGCCTTCCTCGAGCGCCGAGTATTGCTCCTTGAGCGCAGTCCTGCGGCTTGCCCCTTGAGCGACTCGGCGATCTTGCCCGAGGCGTGGCCGATCACCTCGTGCATGTTGACCAGCAGCTCGCTACCGAGGGTGCTCCACTTCGTCGCCCGGTCGGCCTCCTCGGGAGTCCAGGAGAACTCGCGGCGGAACGCGGTGGGGGTGGCCTTGTCGCTGGCCTCGATCACGTTGGCCAGCGAGACCGACTTGCTGCCGTACTGCTCGCGGATCGCCTGGTCGTTGGGCAGGTTGATCCCGATCGGCGTGACCGGGCCGCAGTCGCCCGCCTCGACCACGACCTCGATCGCGTTGGCGGTGATCCCATGGACGTCGGGCTTGCGGTACCGCGCGTCCCACGGCATGTGATCCTCGAACCACTTCGCGGCTTCGGCGCCAGCTTCTTGATGCCCCCGGTCTTCTCGGCGTTGACGAAGGAGACGGCCGATTCCCACGATCCCTTGACCCCTCGAGCGTCCATGTAGACCTCGATGAACCCGTTGATCGTGTCGACCGGCGGCGTCCTTGTCGCGGACCCAGGCGATGTCGTACGCCTCGCGGTCGGCGGTCTCGCCGGTCTGGTAGAACGTGACCAGGGCCTCGAGCGCCTTGCGGGTCGGCGGCGGGGCGACCTGGGCCGCGTGCCTCCAGGTGGCGGATGATCCGCCGGATCTGGCGTCCATACCGGCCGTCGGCCCGGTACACTTCCTCGACGAGCTTGCCGTCGCGCTTGACCAGCCGCGAGTTCAGGGCATAACGTTCCTCGAACCCCTTGAGGTCGTCCATCGTGACGTCTTCGTAGAGGTTATTGGCGCTCGACGGCGAGGATGTCCTTGCCCGGGCCGGGCGTCTTGTTGGTGACGATCGGGTCGAAGTCCGCGTCGAAGAACTCGGTCCGAGCCGATCGAGCAGGCCGTCGAGCGTCTCTCCCGGCATCGTCGGAAAGCGTGCGCCGGCCTTCGACGCGGTGCGGGCAGCGGCCTTGAAGGCATCGGGCGAGCACTTCAGCACGAACTTACGCGCCGTCAGGTGGTTGTAGGGACCGGTGTTGAGCCAGAAGAGCTTGGTGTAGCGGCGGATCTCGGCAAGCGTCGCAGGGGCGATCCCCTCGGAGTGGGTGAGGATCGCCTCGAGGACTTCGCGCATCGCCAGGCCCCACCGCGCATACGCTGGTCGTAATAGATGTCGCGGCCGGCGAGCGCGGCCTGGTAGAGGTGCCAGATCAGGACCTTCTGCGCCGAGCGGTAGCTGTTCGAACCCATCGGCGTAGAGCTGCACGACGGCCGCGTCGTCGACCCGCTCGAGCAGGTACTTCCGCTCGGACCTCTGGCCCGGCTCGTCGGCCCTGACCGCGGTCTCGATCGAAACGGCCAGGAAGACACCCCACACGATCCCCGCGACAGCCACAATTTGCCGCCGCTTCGTGACGATTCGATCCGTCATGAGACGATCACTCCTCCGACCCCGGCGCTAGCCTGATTCGATTCAAAGAAAGACCCTGGCCCGGACCATGATACCAGGCAGGCGGCCAGGAATCCTTCGAGAATCGAAATCCGGCTTCGCGACCTTGTAAGGGATGTGAGAATCGGCTCCGCCAAGACGTATAATCCTGGGATCGTACAGAATCGAGCCGGGCGAAGTGGACAAAGGTGGACGCGAATGCTCACACCAGCCGAGGTCGAGGCCGTGCTCGACCAGATTCAGCAGGGCCAGCGCGATGCGTTCCGGCGGCTGATCCGGGGATATAGCCTGCCCTTGAGGAGCTATATCGCCAGCCAGGTTCACCACACCGACGAGGTGGACGACCTGATGCAGGAAGTCTTCATCGCCGCGTACCGACATCTCGGGACATTCCGCCGCGGAGACGACTTTGGCCGCTGGGTCCGCGCGATCGCGCGGAACAAGCTACACGATCATTTCCGCGGCTCGGCCCGGAGGAACAAGGCCTTGGATCGGTTCCGCGAAGAGCTGGCTCGTACCCTTGAGCGCGATCTCGAGGACGCCGCGGCGCACGATTCGCCAGAGTCGATCGAGGTTCTCCTCCGATGCATCGGGCGGCTCCCCGAGAAGCTCCGGCGGGTCGTCCGTGGCGGCCTGGACGGCGACAAGCCGGCAGCCCTGGCCGTCGAGCTCGTCACCACGGTCGGAGCCATCTACAATCTGCATTACCGGGCCAATCAATTGCTCCGCGAATGCGTTACGAAGGAGCTGAAGTGATGGACCCCGACCTCCGCGACCTCTTGACCGCCTGGCTCGGTGGCGAGATCGAACCGGCGCGTGGGGCCGACTTGCTGGAGCGGGTCCGCCACGACGACGCCTTCCGTCGCGCCCTGGTCGACGAGATCCGGATGCTCGGCATGCTCAAGGCTGTCCAGTCGAGCGATTCGCGCTGGCTGCTCCTGGAAGATGAGCTGGGATGGAGCGTCGACGGCTCAGCCGACCGCGAACCGGATCTCGAGGAACGGATCGTGAGCTGGCTCCCCAACCCTCCGTTGCAGCCACGGCCCTTCTTGCTCCGGGTCGTCGCAATGGTCGCGGCCGCCGTGGTCCTGCTGACGGCCGGCCTGATCATCGCGGGGTCCGCGGACCGACGGCTCGACCGCGTTCGTGAACCTTATGCTCGCCTCTCGCCTCGACCCTGGCCGACGGGCTCACGCCGTTTGAGCCAATCCTATCCCCGGATCGACACGGTCAGCGGACTCGCGCTCGTGGTCAATCTCGACGGGGTCCAGTGGGAACCCGATGGAAAACCACACCCGTCCGAAGGGGACGTTCTGGCGACGGATCGCCTGAAGTTCCGATCGGGTCGCTTGACGCTCTCGATGCTGACCGGTGTCATGGTGGTCGTCGAAGGACCGGCCGACCTGGAGTTGATCGGCCCTGAACGCATCCAGTGCAACCGAGGTCGGCTACGAGCTCAGGTCCCCCATGGGGCAGAGGGTTTCGTCGTTTCCGGACCCGGCTCGGCGGTCGTCGACCTGGGTACCGAGTTCGGCCTCAACACGGCCGCCGACGGCAAGTCATCGGGTCGCGTTTACAAGGGGGCGGTCGAGGCGGCGCTCCTCAGTGCCGAAGGGACACTCCAGCGGAGCCAACTTCTCAAAGAGCGTAACGATTTCCAGATCGATCCCCAGGCCATGAGGATCGACTCCGTACACCGACGCGATGATTTTGTCACCGCGGTCAACCTCGTTGCTCCGCCCCTCGTACTCGACCCGAGCTATCCGGCCTCGGTCCTGGATGCTCGTCCCTGGGGCTACTGGCGGTTCGAAAGCCTGATCGATGACATCACCCCCAACGAGATCGAAGGCCGCCCGCCGCTCCGGGCCACCGGCTTGATCCACCTGGAGGGACCGCGCGTCGGCAACCGGTCCGCCGTGATCCCCGCCGGCATCGAACGCCAGTACCTGACGATGGATGGGTTCTGGCACCCGACCTGGCATCCCGGTTACGCTCTGGAACTTTGGTGTCTCTCCGATTCCATCAGCCATGCCACGCTCGCCGCGATGCCGGCACCCGAGAATACCGATAGTCACCTCTTCCTTCTTGAGCTCACCTCGCGGAATCACCTGACGTTCCACAAGCCGGCATCGGTGCGGCTCCTCCACCGCTGGCCGCCCGGATGGGCCGGAGGTGACAACACCTATAGCGCAAAGCCCTACGTTCCCTACCGCTGGCACCATATCGTCGGTCAGGTTCAGGACAACCGGATGGAACTCTACCTCGATGGCGAAGCAGCTTCCTCGCTATCGATCTCGGCCGAACACAGCGATCTGCCCTGTCAAATCGTCATCGGACGACTAACCACGCTTCCGGGCGTGGGATTGTCGATCAGCCGATCGTTCCACGGAAGAATGGACGAGATCGCACTTTACGACCATCCTCTGACCTTTGATGAGATTCGCGAGCATCATCGGCTCGGGAGCATCGGTGGCCGCATTTCCGCCCGCCCTTCACTTCCAGAACCCAGAAAAAAATAGGCGACGCTGTGAGATCGCGACCGGTTCCAGCGTATCAGTAAGCGAAACGAGCCTTGCTCGTGGCCGCGGCTCGGGTTGTTTCAGACTTTTTTTTCAAATCGCAGTTTTTCCAGTCCAACCAGTTCTTGTGAAACGGGGCATATGGCCCAAGAGGAGTTCGTCCATGCGCCGACGTGGCTTCACCCTGATCGAGCTCTTGGTCGTGATCGCCATCATCGCGGTTCTGATCGCCCTGCTTCTGCCCGCTGTCCAGGCAGCGCGTGAGGCGGCTCGCCGGGCCCAGTGCACCAATAACCTCAAGCAGCTTGGCCTGGCCATGCACAACTATCACCAGACGAACAATACCTTCCCCATCGGCCGGATGGGGCGATACTTCCCCTACCCCAACACGCCCGGCAGCTACAACAACACACGGCGGACCTGGGCGTTCAGCATCCTGTCCTATATCGAGCAGGGAACGATCTCCAATTCGATCAACTTCAGCCTGCCGTTCTACGTCGTGCAGCAGTCGACCATACTCATGGCGCAGATCAACACGTTCGATTGTCCGAGCGACCCCGGCAACCAGACGATCGAGGACCCGACCAACACCACCGACCGCCGGATCAAGAGCAACTACGTCGTGAACTGGGGAAACCTCCATTACGACCAGGACCTTTCGCCGCAGGCGACCAACTCGACCCAGCCCAATCCGTACACCGGACCGGCCGGCACGGTCATGTACATCGCCGCGCCGTTCACCGCGAACAAGGCCAACGGCATCCAGAACTTCATCGACGGCTCGAGCAATACCTTGTTGATGGCCGAGGTGATCAACCCGATCAACACCCCGAGCGTCACCGACCACCGCGGCGACTTCTACAATGACGACCGCAACGGCCTGATGTTCATGGCGTACACCACTCCCAACTCATTCATTCCGGACCAGCTCCCGGCGCCGGGAGGTCTGAACTATTGCGCGTATCCGAGTGGCTCGAACCCTCCCTGCATCAACAAATCCCCGGCGTTCAACGCCGCCCGGAGTTTCCACCCCGGCGGGATCAACGCTCTGATGGGAGACGGACGTGTCCAGTTCTTCAAGAGCACGGTCAACATCCTGACCTGGCGTGCCCTGAGCACGATGGCGGGCAACGAGGTGATTGACTCCAGCTCGTATTGAAGGAGATTGAATCCCGTCGGCGCGGCCCATCCCGGCGCGACTCTCTGGACCTGGCAACGCGATTGGCCTACGATCGAGCGAACCCGCGGACACGCCCGTATTGTAACCGCAAACGATCGAGGACCATCGACGTGCCATCCGAAGTGACGCGCCGGACCTGGCTGGCCACGGCGGCTACAGTAACGGCTACGGCGACCGCAGCCCTCGCAGGAGCCGAACCCCATGATCCACCGCGACGATCCGGGGGGACCATCGGGTTCTGTCTCAACACCAGCACGCTCCGGGGCCACAAGCTCACGATCGCCGACGAGGTCGCGATCGCCGACGAGGCGGGCTACGATGCGCTGGAGCCCTGGATTCGCGAGCTTGACGACCATGTCAAGAACGGCGGCTCGCTCGAAGCCCTCGGGCGCGAGATCCGCGATCGCAAGATGTCGATCGAGAGCATGATCGGCTTCTTCGAGTGGGCCGTCGACGACGAGGGCCGCCGCCGCAAGGGGTTCGACGAAGCGAAGCGGAACTTCGAGATGGTCCGCGCCGTGGGGGGTAAGCGGCTCGCCGCCCCCCCCGTCGGTCTGACCGGCACGACGGGCGTCGACCTGCTCAGGGTCGCCGATCGCTATCGCGCCCTGCTCGAGATGGGCAAGACGTTCGGCGTGGTTCCCCAGGTCGAGCTCTGGGGAAGCTCGAAGACCTTGAGCCGGCTTGGCGAGGCCGCACTGATCGCCATCGAGAGCGGGCACCCCGAGGCCTGCATCTTGCCCGACGTTTATCACCTTTACAAGGGCGGATCGAGCGTTCAAGGGCTGACCCTGCTGAACGGCAACTCCATCCATGTCCTGCACATGAACGACTATCCCGCTAATCCTCCCCGCGCGACCATCAGCGATGCCGACCGGGTCTATCCCGGCGACGGCATCGCGCCGCTGCGTGAGCTGGTGGGCCATCTCCATGCGATCGGCTTCGCGGGTTTCTTCTCGCTCGAGCTCTTCAATCGCGTCTACTGGCAGCAGGACGCCCGGACCGTCGCCCGCACGGGGCTTGAGAAGATGCGGGCCGTCGTGGCGTCGGCCGCGCCGGCTCAGACCAGGTAATTGAAGTCGGCCGCAGGGACGCAACCCAACCATGACTTCCACTGGACTCTTGTTGCCAATCGTGTGGGCCATCACGGCGGCTTCGCCGTTCGTGATCGAGGTCGTCGATTCATCGACCGGCCGGGGGGTGCCGCTGGTCGAACTGCGGACCACCAACGACGTCCGGCTCATCACCGATAGCGCGGGGCTCGCGGCGTTCGACGAGCCGGGATTGATGGACGGCCAGAGCGTCTTCTTCCACGTCTCCAGCCACGGCTACGAGTACCCGGCCGATGGCTTCGGCTATCGGGGCAAGGCCCTGAAGGTGATTGCGGGGGCCTCGGCGCGGCTGGAGGTCCGGAGGGTCAACATCGCCGAGCGACTCTATCGGGTCACGGGGGCGGGGATCTATCGCGACAGCATCCTGGCCGGCCGCCCGGCGCCGATCCGGCAGCCGGTTCTGAACGCCCAGGTCTTTGGTTCCGACAGCGTCCTGAACGCCGTTTATCGCGGACGGATCTACTGGTTCTGGGGTGATACGAACCGGCCCGGCTATCCCCTGGGCAACTTCCATGTTCCGGGCGCGACGTCGCTCTTGCCGGCGAACGGCGGCCTCGACCCGGATCGTGGTGTCGATCTCACCTACTTCACCGGCCCCGACGGATTCGCCCGTCCCACGGCCCAGCTCCCAGGGCCGGGACCGACCTGGCTGGGCGGCCTGTTTGTCCTGAATGATCCCGCCGACAACGGCCGGGAGCGCCTCTTCGCCGGTTACGCGAAGATCAAGCCCCCGCTGGAGACCTACGAGCGCGGCCTCGTCGAGTTTGACCCGGAATCGAGCACGTTCCGCAAGGTTGCCACCTATCCGATCGACGCCCCGAACTACCCAACCGGGCAAGCGTTCGTGCATCGGGCAGGGACCGCCGATTTCGTCTACTTCGCGACGGCCTATCCCTGGATTCGCGTGCGGGCCGAGCCCGAGGCGCTGCGGCATCCCGACCGATTCGAGACCTTCACCTGCCTGGCGCCGCAAGGTTTGAAGGACGAGCCGCCCCGGATCGAGCGCGATCCGATGGGCCGGCCGCGGTGGGCGTGGACGTCGGGCGCACCCGCCGTCAGTCCAGCGATTCAGGCGCAGCTCATCCGGTCGCGACAACTCGCACCCGGCGAGACGATCGGCCAGCTCCGCGACCTGGAGTCCGGCCGTCCCATCGTCGCGCACAACGGATCAGTGAACTGGAACGACTACCGCCGCCGGTTCGTGATGATTGTCTGCGAGGCGGGGGGCACGTCATTCCTGGGCGAGACCTGGTACGCCGAGGCCGACACCCCGCTCGGACCCTGGGTCTACGCCCGCAAGGTCGTCACCCACGACAGGTACAGCTTTTATAACCCCAAGCAACACCCGATGTTCGACCAGGACGGCGGCCGGCTGATCTACTTTGAGGGAACCTACACGCATACCTTCTCGGGCAACGACCAGCCCACGCCTCGGTATGACTACAACCAGGTGATGTACCGTCTCGACCTGTCCGATCTCCGACTCAACCTGCCGGTCGCGATCTATCAACGGACCCGGGGCGGCCTGGGAACGTTCGCGCAGCTTGGTCCGGACGACAACCGGCTCCGCGTCGCCTTCTTCGCGCTCGAGCGTCCGGGGCCCGGCACCGTCGCGGTCCGTTCCGGCGAGTTCGAGTTCCACGCCCTCGCTCCCGACACCACGCCGGCTCCCGGGGCCACCGTGCTCCTCTATCGGCGCGGAGCGGACGACCCAACTCGCGTCGAACTCGTCACCGAGGACAACCTCAAGGATGAGGAGCGGCGAGCGTCTCAACCGATCGGGCGCGTCTGGCGGAATCCGCTCGCGGTCGCCTTGCCCCGCGATTGATGGAACGGTCACGTCAGGGGAGCGAATGTCCCGCCCGTTCGCGGAGACGGAGAACGGGCGGGACGCCATCAGTTCAAAATTTCATAATTTAATATGAGCTGGCGTCGATCACCTCGCCGCTCCCCTTGGTCCCCAGGGCCCACCAGGTCATCTGGTTGACCGAGTCCTTGACGAACTTGACTGAGCCGTCGGTCATGAGACAGTTGACCCCGCCCGGGTGATTGCTCGAAGCGTTGGCGAACGTGGCCTGATCGGGCCAGCCGCCGCCATTGGCGCGGCAGTCGCTGAACCGCCACTTCTGCGAGTTGGGGGGGACGATCGTGTTGAACAACGTCATGCCGACCGCACCGACCTCCCAGAAGATGCCCCGGGCCCTGTTCAGCCCCGAACTGCTCTGCAACTTGCTGGCGCAGGTGTTCAGGCCGGCGAAAAGGGCAGACTGGTTCAGCCGGGCGTCGTACATCTGGGCCGAGTAAACGCCGGCGTTCATGACGGCGGTGCCTCGATACGCCAGGCTGGCCGACGGGCCGCCCACCAGCCCCTCGGAAAACGCGATCGTGTTCGAGGTACCGTCCGTGACGCTCTGGACCCCATACGCGTTGTAGTACCAGAACAGCCCCGTACTTCCTTGATTCGACCAGCTTCCCACCTTGCCATTGGGTGATAAGGTCGTGGTTCCCACCGAGCCGACATAACTGACGTCCAGCGTGTCCTGGACACCGTGGTTCGGGAACGTGACGCTCCCGGCGTTGCCGTCGGACGGGCACAGGAAGAACTTCAGGGTCGTCTGCGAGACTGTCCGGTTGGCGTACCAGTACGGGTTCCCCTCGTTGTTTCCGATCATGAAGTTGATCGCGTTGTACAGCGCGGTCTGCTCGAGAGCGCCGAGCATCAGGGCGTGGGCGCTCCAGTTGTCCCAGTGGAACGCGGTGGTCGGATAGTACTGAGAGACCCCCATCGGAAACGTGTTGTTGGTCGAATGGTAATTGTGCAGGGCCAACCCGATCTGTTTCAGGTTATTGACGCACTGCGCCCGCCTCGCCGCCTCGCGTGCCGCCTGCACCGCGGGCAACAACAGGGCGATCAGGACGGCAATGATCGCGATGACCACAAGCAGCTCGATCAACGTAAAACCGCGACGACGCATGGCTCACCACCTTCACGATAGAAACAGAAGAACAGACAATGATCCGACAGGGGGGGTGGGCGCCGGACCCACGGTTCGCGCACGGAACGATCAACGACGCCGGGACGGTACGCCCGGCGAACCTTGATACAACGCATCTGATTAAGTCAAAATAGAGTTCGGGAGGTGCCGGTCTGGGCCCATTCACTCATGAGCGACCGAGAGCACTCACCCGAATTGAGACAGTACGTCCCGTGTAGATCGTCGCAATACCGTCGAAAGAACCGGCGTGGACATCCTCCGTGAGTGCAGGAAGTCCCACCTATACCCCCATTATTCAGTCCTCCGCCAAGTTGTCAATCATGCTGTAAATAGAATTCCTGCACTTTTAGATACTTAGTATTAGAGGATTCAGTCTCTCCGCCAGTCTGCCGGGACTGGGGCCAGGAAGGCCGGAGGGCGTCGCGATGGGTCGTGGTACAGGCGATCAGATCATGGCGTCTTTCCGACCCGGAATTTTTACCATTCCTTCTCCAAAACAACATTCGGCCCGCACCCTCACGGGTTAGGCTGAGACATGATTCCCGGCCGAAAAGCCTGGACCACATGGCTCGGAATGAACATCTTTTGGAGATTTACGATTGATGAATCCGTTGTTTTCCATTCTCCGCTGGCGAACGTTCCTGACGGCCTTCGGCCTGATCGCGTTCGGGGCATGGATCGGTCCAAACCAGGCGGGCGCGGAAGCGATCCGGCTCGAGCAGGCGACGTTTCCGATTCCGTTTCTGCTCCCGGGCACCGACGCGGTTGACGGCGTGATCGAGGCGTCGGGTGTCGAGCCGATCGGCGACGGCAAGCTCCTCCTGGTCGCGCACGACAAGGCGACCCCGCTCCGGGTCGTCGAGACCGCGACGGGCAAGCAGGTCGTGGCGGGCCTGACGTGCCCGAGCTTCCCGAATGAAGCGCCGATCGCTCCCAAGTGGGAGGGCATGGCCCGTGACGATCAGGGGAACTTCTACGTCGTCGGCGCCCACGCGGGCAAGACCGACGAGGTCCGCACGGCCCAGTCCTTCCTGTATCGGTTCCGGCTTGACGGGGGTACGGCGTCGGCACCGCTGTCGATCGACAATGCGTCGGTCCGGCGCTGGCGGATCGACTCGGCGCTGAAGGCCGCCGTCGCGGCCGATACCCGCGACGAATCGGCCGTCGCCAGACGGAAGATCGAGGGGCTGACGGTCCGCACGCTCAGGGGCTCGAACCGCGTCGAGCTCGTCATCGGGCTCCGCGAGCCGGGCGACCTCGTCCGCGCCTATGCGGCCGATATCACCAGGGCTCCCGACAACGGCGCCGAGCTTGCCCTCAAGCCCCTCTTCTCGTTCGATGCGGGTCGACGCGAAGGGGTCGCCGCACAGCTCACGTCGCTCGAATATGTTCCCGAGTGGAGCGGCTTCTTCGTCACGACCGCGACCGAGAGCGAAGACAACGCCTTCCACGGCAATACCCTCTGGTTCCTCGCCGACGACCGGATCGCCGCGGGCGCCACGCCCGAGAAGGTTGGCCTCTTCGAAGTCTCGATGAAGGTCGAAGGACTTGCCGCGCTGCCCGGACAGGTCGACGATCACCTCGCCCGTTTGATCCTCACCTTCGACAACGACCCTCATGCCACCCACATCCCAAGCCGGTTCCAGGTCGTGACCGTCCGGCGCTGACGCCGATCGATCGCTGGGCCGCGGTCGCCGATGAGTCTCTCTTTTCCCCCCCAATCATCGGCACCGCACCCACACCGCACCCGCAGCGGCGGGCCACGCCGGACCTATTTTGAATCACTTCCGGGACACCTCCGCGGACCTGACTCGCGGGAGGACATCGTCCCGAAACCACGTCACGGCGAATTCCGATTTTGCCGCTCGTCGCGATGGCGACGACCGATGGCGTCGCGGCATTTCAACCCGATCGAAGGTTGTCAGCGAGCGCTGCGCGGGATAGCCTCAGGGAACTTGCTCGTGGTCATGCTGATCTGGTGAGCGCACCCGGGGAGAACACGCCAATGAGACGGACACGGTTGGGCTGGACACTCGTCGTACTGCTGGGAATCGCGGCGTCGGCCTGCGTGAGCGCGGCCGAGGATGAGAAAAACGAGGAGAAGGAAGAGGTGAAGCCGGGCCCTTGCGTCCTGGCCAGCGAATTCATCTTCGAGCGAGCGCCCTATCCATCGTGCCACGCCTCGACGATCGCCGAGACCCCTTCGGGACTGGTCGCCGCCTGGTTCGGCGGCACGCGGGAGCGGGCTCCCGATGTCGGGATCTGGGTGGCCCGGCGCGACGGAGAATCGGCCGCCACGACGGGCACGGCCTGGTCCGAGCCGGTCGAGGTGGCCAACGGCATCCAGCCCGACGGCCCCCGGCTTCCCTGCTGGAACCCGGTCCTGTTCCAGGCCAAGGACGGTCCCCTCCTGCTCTTTTACAAGGTCGGCCCCAACCCGCGCGAGTGGTGGGGGATGTTGATGACCTCGGCTGACGGCGGCAAGACCTGGTCGCCGCCGAAGCGGCTTCCCGACGGCTACCTCGGACCGATCAAGAACAAGCCCGTGGTCCTGGCCGATGGCTCGCTGCTCTGCCCCTCGAGCACCGAGAACGAGGGCTGGCGGGTCCACTTCGAGCGGACCACCGACCTCGGCCAGAACTGGACCAAGATCGGCCCGATCAACGATGGCAAGACCTACTCGGCGATCCAGCCCTCCATCCTGTTCCACCCCGATGCGACCCTCCAGATCATCTGCCGGAGCAAGCAGGGCGTCCTCGTCACCGCCTGGTCGAAGGATGGCGGGAAAACCTGGGAGCCGATCGAGCCGACCGAACTGCCCAACCCCAGTAGCGGAACCGACGCCGTCACCCTGCGCGACGGTCGGGCCCTCCTGGTGTACAACCCCACCAAGAAGGGACGCACGCCGCTGAATGTCGCCCTGTCGGCCGATGGCAAGACCTGGAAAGGGGGCCCGATCCTGGAATCCGAGCCGGGTGAGTACTCGTATCCCGCCGTGATCCAGACCAGCGACGGCCTGATCCACATCACCTACACCTGGAAGCGCGAGCGGATCAAGCACGTCGTGATTGACCCCGCCGCGATCGTGGAGCAGGACCTGCCCTGATCCGCGACGACCTGGGCGAGGTTCCCCCGCGATTCCGGGGGGATTTCGCCCAGCGGAGTCCGTTCGATCCGCGAAATCCCCCGGTTTTTTGATCGTCAAACCGCGGTATCGAACGTGCTATCAGGGTGGGAAGCCTCGATTGATCGCCTTGATCGATGAGGATCTCGGTTTCCAAACGGGGGAGCTGGCAACCATGCGCGTCGTGCGGCGTCATCTGCGTCTGTGGGCGATCGCGGCGGGGGTCCTGAGCGTCTTCGTCACCGCCCTGGTCGGGATCGGTCAGGACCAGTTGGGCCTTTCCAGGCCGGGCGAGCCCCTGAAGCTGATTCTGCTGAGGCTCCCGGCCGTGCAGAAGGAGCTTGAACTCACCTCCGCTCAGAAGTCGAAGCTCGAGACCCTGAGCGAGGAGACCAAGGAGGCGAAGAAGGGCATCGAGGAGGCCAGCGGCAAGGGCCAGGCCAAGGACGCCGCCAGGACCAAGGGGGCCGGCGGCGGATTCGACCCGGCGCAGGCCCAGGGACCGGGGTTCGACGAGAACGCGCTCAACGCCGGACTCGACGCGCTCGAACAGGAAACCGAGCGCTCCCTGAACAAGCTACTCAACCCCAAGCAGCGGACCCGGCTCAACCAGATCGCGCTCCGCGTCGAGGGGCCGTCGGCGTTCATCAAGCCCGATCTGATCGAGGCGCTGGGGCTGGGTGAGGATCAGATCGTGATGATCCAGCAGATCGTCAACGGCGTGAATGTCGCGGGCGAGCAGCTCAAGGAGAGTCAGAAACAGGCCGAGGAGCTGACCAAGGGACTGAGCGTCAGCCCCGAGCTTGAAAAGATCAGCAAGGATCAGCGGAAGGGGCAGTTTCGGAGCCAGGTCTACAACGTGAACAAGCAGGCGATGGCCCAGATCGCCAGGGTCCTGAACCGCCGCCAGCGTGCCGTCTACAACAAGCTGCTGGGACCGCCGTTCGAGTTCACCAGGCTGGCCGACGCCAAGGGAAAGCCCCTGCTGGCGACCGGGACCGACCTGACCCTGACCCTGGTGAAGGAGCCGGCGGTCCAGAACGAGCTGGGGCTGAGCGACGATCAGAAAAAACGACTCAACGCGGGTGAGCCCGCCTCCAAGGTCCTCGATGCGCGACAGCGGGCCCGCCTGAGCCAGCTTGTCTTGCAAAGCGAGGGCCCCTCGGCGTTCAGTCGCGCCGACGTCCAGAAGACCCTCCGGCTGAACGAGGATCAGTCCGACCAGATCGCGTCGATTCTCGGTGAGATCATCGGCGAGACCCAGCAGCTTCGCGAGAGCCTGAAGGCCGCCGCCGGACCCGGTCCCGAGGGGAACGACCCCGCCCAGGAGAAGACCCGCAAGGAACAGGAGAAAGCCAGGTTCCGCACCGCCGCGTCGGGTTTCCGCAAACAGGTCATGGACCAGATCGCGCCGCGTCCTGACCCGCTCGCAGCGTGAGACGTATTCCAGGATGATCGGTACGCCCTTCGATTTCGCCAAGCTGAAGCGCGACCCTCCCAGGAAGGACGAAGGCGAACCCGCCGCTCCCAGGACCAAGACCGCCGCTTGAGGTCCTCGCCTCCACCTGAATCGAGTTCGTTTGTGCTGGAGGTCGAGTTCGTTTGGGCCGCGGGTCGAGTTCGTTTGGGCTGGAGGTCGAGTTCGTTTGGGCCGGGGGACGCTAAATCGGCACGATCGGCGCGGAGCGCCGCGTTGTTGAAATCATCCGCATTGCCAAGGAGCGCCAGGACGCGCCAACGGCGCGCCCTCCAAGAGATAGTATCGGGAAAAGGGCCGGGTTCGTGGTCGGATTCCGCGCCAGGCGCGGAAACGCCCGCGGTCGCCGTCAGGATCGGCACCGCTGGCATTTTGAGGTGGGGGATGTTCGATCAAAGGGCCGCCGGCGGGTCGGGGCTTCGCCGATTACCGACGTTTCGCCCGGTGCGCCCGGCTGGCCTGGGCCCGTCGCTGGCGTCGATTGCCGCGGAACGTCCCCGGTGCGACCGAAGCCGGAACAGCGGGTGCGACAGCGATCACTTTCTCGGGTTGCTCCGCCGTGTTGTTGTTGTCGTCGTCCGGCTCCTCGTACACGACCTCGTTCGCGGCCTCGGCCCGCGCCATCTCGTTGGCCTCGTTCCCCATCGCGTCCATGATCGCGAGCATCCGCTTGATCTCGGGCGACTGGTGCTCCTGCGCCTGATTGAAGTAATAGTCAAACATCTCGTCATCGGTATGGAAATACGGCAGGGACGACGTCTCCGGTTCCGGCGCGGGCACGGGTATCGGTCCCGGCTCGATGGCGGTGCCCGGCGGGTCAACGCGGCGCTGCTCGGCGCGGTGGGCAAGGTCGCGGCGAACCCGGGGGCGTTTCCGGACCTGAGCGCCAGAAGCTCGTCGTGCGCCTCTTTCCATTCCCGCTTGATGGCGGTCTCATATTTTCGGAGCCGCGGCGAAACGGGGTCCTGCCGGATCGGCGTGCCGGAAGCGGCGAGGATCTGCTCGTGATAATCGAGCTCGTCCAGCGCGTGCTCCTGGTCGCCGCGGAGCCGCTCGACCTCGCGCTGAACCAGCGCGACCAGCCCGGCCCGGTTCGAGGGCTCCGGCACGCGTCGAAATCCGTTGCGGAGCGCCGGGTGAACGCCCAGCATGTCAAAGGCCAGGCCGCGCTGGGTGTCGTCCCAGGTGTCGCGGACGTCGAGCGAATCGCCCAGGTCTTCCCACTGATTGATCATCCACTGGGCGCCCTGACGGGTCTGTCGGAGCCTGGGCGCGACGCGCTGGGGGTCCTTGGGCAGACGAGCGGCGAGTTCGGCGGCCTGCTGGGTCCGGTCCACGTCCCAGAACCGCTCGGCGCGTCGGATCGAATAAGTGATGTCCTCGAGGGTCATCTGCTGGCAACGGTCAAGCTGAACCGAGGCGAACGCCATCCGTGCGACCAGCCATTCCGCGTAGGGTCCGCTGGGCTGGAAATGGTCGGCGATCTCCTGGCGGCGGACCTTCGCGGCGGCCTCCATCTCGGGGGGCAAGATCACCTTGGCGCGGGTGCCGTCCTTGAGGGCATTGCGGCGCGAGGCGAGCTTGCCCTCCTCGGTTTTCGGCCCGCCGCCGCGCTTCCGGGGCGGGGCCTCGTCGTGAGATTCAATCGCGCCCGCGGGTGCCACCGGCACCGCGAGACCATCCAGATAAACAACGTCGGCGAACATCGGTGCGGCCTCAACTCAAGGAGAGAGTTCATGATGCGCCGCGTCCCCCGGCTTGCCGCGTTGGCAAGCCAGCAAAAACCGGGTAGCGGCGTCATGTTGTCGTCCTGGGTTATCGGCGTAGACTGGAGAGGATATTCACCTTTTCCAGATAAAAAGCGATGCACTCACGAAGATGAGTGGGATGAGAGGACGGGCGTTGGTGGGCGGGGGCGAACCGCCCCTGCCTGGGCTGGCACCGATCGCGGGTTGACGCTATCGTCGGATGTCGGAATCGAAGGGGATGGGATCGGAAGCGGGGCCATCGGAACTTCGGGTCAGGTCGGAGGCATGGTGGCCGGCTTGCCAGAGTCAACATCGACGCTGGAATCCTCAACGCCCTCGCACGGCGACGACGCGGTGCGTCGTCGGCTCGACGCCGACCGACGCGATCTGCTCGATCTGAGCCTGCGCAACCCGCTGCTGAACGACCGGCCACGAGCGCTGAGCCTCGATCTCCAGATCGTGACCGGAACCGATGGCGGGTCGGCCGGATCGTTGTTTCCGCTCCTGACCAATGGCGGCGCGCGGCTGTCGATCGCCGCCGCGCTCGCGGATTCCGCCGGATCGAATGCCGAGACGTTCGAGCACGCGGTCCGGACCGGCCTGGCCGCCGAGGCCCTGACCGATCGTCTGCTCTCGATCCAGCAGGCGGCGCGGTCGTCGCAGGAAGAGCTCGGTCTCAACACGCTTTTCCTCGTGGCGGGGGTGCTCCGCTGGTTCGATAGCGACGATGTCGGCCGGTCGCGGCCGTTGCTCGCTCCGTTATTGCTGTTGCCGGCGTTGATCGAGCGTTCCGGTCCGCGGGGCCGGTTCCGGCTCGCCGCCGGCGCCGAGGAGCCCGAGATCAACCTGTCGCTGGCCGCCAAGCTCCGCGAGTCGTTCGGTATCGAGCTTCCCGAAGCCCCCGACCTGGACGCCTCGGCCCCCGGGGCCAACCCCGCCGAGTGCTACTTCGACGCCGTCACCCACGCGGTGCGCTCGGAGCCGGGATGGCAGGTCGATCGCCAGGCGCTGCGGCTGGGGTTCTACTCATTCGAGAAGTTCTTGATGTATCATGACCTTGATCCATCAAGCTGGCCCGCGGAGAGTCCGCCGTGGATGCATCCGATCCTTCGCTGCGCTGCTCCACGAGGGGTTCGCGCCGGAGGCTGGCCCCGCGCCGAGCAACGGCGACGGTCATGATGACGACGACGACCTCGCGGTGGCCGGCGCTCACCAGGTTGTTGACGCCGACGGGACCCAGCTCCGGGCAATTTTTGCGGTGTCCCAGGGGCGGAACCTGCTGATCCAGGGGCCGCCGGGAACCGGCAAGTCGCAGACGATTGCCAACCTGATCGCCGACGCGATCGGTCGGGGCAAGACGGTGCTCTTCGTGGCCGAGAAACGGGCGGCGCTCGACGTGGTGAAGCGCCGGCTCGAAGCGATCGGCCTGGGCGAGGTCTGTCTCGAGATCCACAGTCACAAGAGCCGCAAGAAGGGGGTGCTTGAGGCACTCCGACGGACCCTGGCGCTCGATCCCCCGCCGGTCCCTCGGGGCGACGACGAGCTGGCGCTCTGGGCCGCGACCCGGCAGGGGCTCGACGCCTACTTCGCGGCCGTGAACACGCCGATCGGCGTCAGTGGCCTGACGCCCCACGACGCTTGCGGCCACTGGCTGGAACTCCGGTCGCGGCTGGCGGCCCTCGACGATCCACCGCCCCCGCTGGAGGTTCCCGGCGCCGCCGCCTGGAGCGGTCGCGACCTGAAGCGCAAGCAGCTACTGGTGGCCGAGCTTCGGTCGCGATTGGGTGCGCTGGGAAACCCCGCCGCGCATCCGTTCTGGGGCAGCCGGCGGGTGTCGCTGGCGCCGGGCGACACGGCCCGGCTGCTCCGCCTGATCGGCGAGGCGCGGAAGGCCAACGCGAGCTTGCGCGCCGCCAGTGGCGAGCTGGCCGGTTCGCTCCACCTCGATCCCATGTCGGACCGACCGGGCACCGAGCGGCTGCTCCGCGCGGCGCGTCCGCTCCTGAAGGCACTGCCGGCCGACCGGAAACACCAGGGGGTGAACGTCGCCAGCCCCGACTGGACCGCGCACCGTGGCGAGATCGAGGAATGGCTCGACGCCGGCCTGGCGCTGCGGCGGATCACGGATCAATATGCGTCGGCCCTGCTGCCCGAGGTCTGGGACGCGACCGGAGCCGCGGTTGATTTCGCGATGCTCCGGCGGTCGATCAACGGCCCGGGGCGGCAATGGTGGGGCTGGCTCGCGCCGGGGTATCGACAGTCGGTGCGCACCCTGGAGGGGATCTGCCGCGGAGCGCCGCCCCGGACTCTGGCCGATCGGCTCGCCCTGATCGACGCGGTGCTCGACGCGCGCCGACACCGCGCGGTCCTGAAAGCGCACGAGCCGCTGGCCGCCCAACTCTTCGGGCCCCGCGCTCAGGGCGAGCGTTCGCCCTTCCCCGCGCTGGCCAGGCTGACGGAGGCCACCCGCCGGCTTCATGACGAGGTCCGCAAGGGAAAGCTCCCGGAGTCGTTCCTGGCCAGTCTCGACGCGTCATCAACGCCTCCGGGACGGACCCTGCGCCGTGCGATCGACGCCGCCCGGCGCGCCCTGGCCGACCAGCGCGGAGCGCTGGCGGCCCTGACCCGTTTTCTGGAATTCGACCAGCCCGACGCGCTGGCCGACCTCGATTTCGACGCCCTGGATGCACGGCTCGCCACCTGGTCGGAGCACTCCGATTCCCTCGCCGAGCTGGCCGGTTTCGAGCACCTGGCGCGACGCCTCGCGGCCGAGGGGCTGGAGGCGTTGTGCCGCGCTGGCCGCAAGCTGGCCGGGCGCGGCGTCGCACCTCGAAGACGCGTTCCTCGCGCACTGGTACGAGCAGCTCCTGGGCGACGCCTTTGCTTCCCGGCCCGCGCTGGCGGGGTTCGATGGCCGTTCGCACGAGCAGGCGCTGGCGACGTTCGCCGAGCTGGAGCGACGGCGGCTCGAGATCAACCGGGCGCGTCTGCGCGGGCGCACTGGGACAACCTGCCGCGGGTCGAGCTCGTGCCGGGCGGCCCGCTGGCGACCTTGCGGCGCGAGCTCGAGAAGAAGTCGCGGCACCTGCCGTTGCGTTCGCTTCTGGCCCGAGCCGGGCCTTCGATTCGCAAGATCAAGCCGGTTTTCCTGATGAGCCCGCTGTCGGTGGCCTCGTACCTCGCGCCGAGCGCGAGCGAGGCGCATCGGGCGAGACGAGCGAGCCGCCGTTCGACCTGGTGATCTTCGACGAGGCGAGCCAGGTCCGGCCGATCGACGCCCTGGGGGCGTTGCTCCGGGCGCGTCAGGCGGTGGTCGTGGGCGATAGCCGGCAGCTTCCCCCAGCCGCTTCTTCGACCGCCTGACCAGCGGCGACGACGCCTGGGACGACCCGGAGGACGACGACGCGGGCGACGCCGCGCTCCGCGCCGGCCGGCGAGATCGAGAGCATCCTCGGTCTCTTCGCGGCGATGGGCGCGCCCGAGCGGATGCTCCGCTGGCACTACCGGAGCCGTCATGAGTCGTTGATCGCGGTCGCGAACCGCGAGTTTTACGACAACCGACTCGTCGTCTTTCCCAGCCCCGACGCGGCCCGGAACGACTCGGGGCTGGTGCTTCGCCACCTTCCCGAGGCCGTTTACGACCGGGGTCGGAGCCGGACCAATCCCGTCGAGGCCGATACCGTGGCCCGCGCCGTGCTGGCGCATGCACGTCAGCAGGCGTTGGTCCTCTTTCGCGAGCGCCGATCGCTGGGGGTGGTCGCCTTCAGCGTGGTCCAGCGGGACGCGATCCTCGGCCGGATCGAGCGACTCCGGCGCGACGAGCCCGACGCGTCGTACGAGCGGTTCTTGGCCGCGTCGGACGGACCCGAGCCGTTCTTCGTCAAGAACCTGGAGACGGTCCAGGGAGACGAACGGGACGTGATCTTCATCAGCGTCGGCTACGGCCGGACCTCGACGGCACGCTGTCGCTGGGGTTTGGCCCGCTCAACGGCGACGGTGGCGAGCGTCGTCTGAACGTCCTGATCACCCGCGCCGGAGGCGCTGCGAGGTCTTCACCGGCCTGCTGGCGGAAGACCTCGACCTCGATCGAGGCCGATCGGCCTCGCCAGGGCTCAAGGCCCTGAAGACCTTTCTGGCTTATGCCGCCGGGCGTCCGCCAGGACTCGACGGCATGGAGCGAACCGACGCCTCCGATTCCACCTCGGGATCATCGTCCCTGGCGCGCAGCCTGGGCGCGGCGCTCGCGGCCCGAGGCTGGACGGTCGGGGTTCCCGGCATCGGAACCGGCAGCGCGACCCATCCGCCGATCGACCTGATGGTCTCACGGGCGCATACCGCGGAAGGTCCGGTTGACCCGGGGCCGGCGCTGGCCCTGCTGGACGATGGTCCCTCGCGCGCACACGGCCCGGCCGAGCCTCTGGGCGACCGACAACGGCTCCGGCCCGCGATCCTGGAGTCACTCGGCTGGCGGCTCCAGCGGATCTGGACCGCCGACTGGGCGCACAACCCCGACGGCGAGCTCGCGCGGCTCATTCAGCGGCTGGAAGCCGATCGGTGAAGGCAATTCCATCAAGGAGATCGCGGTTCCACGCGTTCGATATTTCTCTGTGACGCCGGAATGCGCCGGTAAAGCTCGGCATAACACGCCATGGGGTCATCGCGGTTGCCGTACGTCTTGACGAGCGCCAGGTTGTCCATGAGCGGGCGTACGTCACGCGCGGACCTGGCACTGAACACCACGTAATCAAATGAGCGATCCCGAAAATCGTACATGGGCAGACGGTTTTCCGGCGCGACCAGGGCGTCCATGACCCGGCGTCCCGCGAGGTGAAAATCCAGCACGTACGCCTTGTCGACCGCAATCAAGGCATCAGGAGGAATGTCGTTAACGATCTTATTTGTCAATAAGTGAACATTATAGTCGGAATTGTTCCAGTGCCGCAGATGGGTCAGAATCGTTCGCAGCCCGGCGCCCGGGAGCAAGACGGCCAGAAGCAGCGCCAGCGTCAGGCCCGTGGTGGCCGCGCGGCAGTGGGGCCAGAACGGGGCGAGCCACCGTTCAAGCCGGGCCGCCGCGTCGCTGGCGAGCATGCCGACGGCCAGGCTCGCCAGCGCGCCTGGGTACGCGTAGTAGGCGTGGACCGGATGTCGTCCGATGAAGAGCAGGAGCAAGACCAGGCTCGCCCAGAGGTGATAGGCCAACTCGCGATAGGCTGAGCCCGGGACCGAGTCCCAGACCGAGCCGGGGGCCCTCAACGCCGCGATCAGACTGCCCAGCAGGCCGATTGCGAAGAGTGTTGCCTGCGCCGGCTGCAACAGCATCGCGAGCTGTCGCGTCTGGAAGCTCAGGGCCGGCAGGGGATCGATCACGGTATGCTCCAGCCCCGGCCCCGCTCGATGGATCACGTTGGAACCGAACTGGATCTGGAAAATGTCGGGATGCCGGGCGATCAGCGGCAGCCACAGACCGAATGCCACGAGCGCCGCGGCGGCGAAGATCAGCCCGTCCCCCGCGCGAACCGCGAGTCGGCCCGGCCGCAACAGGAGCCAGAGCCCGACCTGCGACGCCGCGACGATCCCGAAGGGATGCGTCAGCAGGCAGAGCCCGGCCGCGACTCCGCTCGCCACGACGCATCGGCGCCGGGACGTGCGCCCGTACCGGGCCACCCACCAGACCGACAGTAACGCAAGGGCCGTCGCCACCATGTCGGGCCGGGCCATCGTGGCCGGGAACAGAAACGGACGTGAGACCATATAAACCGTGCTCCCGAGAAGCGCGCCGCGACGATCGCCGCACCAGAGCCTTCCCAGCGCGTAGACCAGAAACACCGCCCCAAGCCCGGCCAGCATCGAGGCCATCCGTGCGGGGCCGAGCCCGTGGCCCAGGAAAAGCTGGACCAGTGCCTCGAAATAGAACCCCAGCGGCGGCAGGGTATAGATCGCCACGTCGGCATGATAGCAGACCGAACCCGGGTCGTTCGACGTGATGTACGGGATGTGCGGCAGGCCGGTTTGAAGGATGCCGGTGCCGGGCGCGGCGTACCAGTCCTCATCCTGACCGGCGGCCGTCCGGTACATCAGGGGGATGTGCCAGGCCAGGAAGACGCTCGACAGCACGATCAGCCAGACCGCGTCACCCGATCGACGTTCCGGCGGTGATCCCGGTTCCCTCGCCTGTTCGACGTGATCCAAGATCGCAGACATAGACCTTCTCTCGCCCCCCCGGGATCAGGAACGACCGACAGGCGCGCGGGCCCAGAAGCTCATCCAGACGCGCCTCGTCGAAGCGGTGTGGCGGCTTTCCGTCGCCGGGGTCGGTCAGATGCCGCGCCAGTGCGCCCAGGAACGGATTGCGGCTGGCCGCCAGGTTGCGGATCGGCTCGGCGATGATCAGACGATCCCGCGCGGCCCGCTCCATCCGTTCGATCAACGGTTCCACATGCGGCAAAAAATGATAAAGACTCGCCTGCATCAACACGATATCGGCCGTCGGAAGCTCGTCGCCGCGCCGCAGGTCGTGGACCTGACCCTGGCCGCCGAGTCGACGCACCCGGGCGACGAAGCGGGGGTTGAGATCCAGCCCCAGGTAGCTCACCGCCTTCGCGCGGAGGTAGCGCTCATAGAGCAATCCCGGCCCGCAGCAGAGTTCGAGAACGCTCGAACCGGCCGGGATGAGGTCGGCCAGCGTTTGAGACCGCGCGGCATAATGATTCCTATATAACAAACGAATCAACATATCATACATAAAACCGCTGCGATAAATCAATCCCGCCGCCATGGCTCAGGTCCCGAAACGGGCGTGTTCGACCCGGAAGCCGGCGTCGGACTTCGCGTCCGCCTTCGAGGCCGGATGGAGCACCGTCCGGACCGCCGCCTGCGGCTTCCGGCAGACGGCGACATAGGTCCGGCCCGCGTATTCACCGACGACCCCGAGAAAGACGAGCCGAACCGCCGTGGACAGCAGGTTCGTCACCATCAGCGATGCCCAGCCGGCGACGGCGGCGTTCGAAGTTTTCGGGACAGAGCAAGCGGTATCCGATCACATAGGCCGCCATGAGGAACCCGATCAATGCATAGACAATCCCGACCCAGATCACGATCCGGAGCGGTTTGACCGAGAACGCCGTCGCCAGCCTCGCCCACACGCGCAACGACCGACTCAGGTTGTAGCTCCCCTGGCCAAGCCGGCGCGGATGATGTTGCACCCGAACCTGCGTGACCCGCGCGGTGACCTGGAACAGCAGGCCGTCGACGTACGGATCGGGACCCTCGTACCGGCAGATCAGCTCGGCGACCTCGCCACTGATGACCTTGTAGGGCGAGAGATAGATACCTCTCGGCTTGTCGATGACCCACTCGGCGAACTTCCCGTTGAACCAGCTTCCCAGATTCTTCCAGAGTTTTTGATGCTTGGCATGAAAGTTGGCGTAAACGACGTCGGCCCCATCGCGGTCCAGGGCCTCGAGCAAGTCCGGCAGGTCGCCGGGATCGTGCTGGAGGTCGTCGTCCATGATCGCGATCCGTGCTCCGCGCAGGCCCGGAGGCCGGTCATGATCGCGTTGTCCTGGCCGAAATTTCGCCTGAGATCGATGCCGACGTAACCCGTTCTCGACTGGCAAAGCGTTTCGATGACCCGCCACGATCGGTCGGGCGAGCCGTCGTTGACGAGGATGACCTCGTAGCGGAGTCCAAGCCCACCGAGCGCCGCGTCCAGGGCGTCGGCCAGAGGCTCCAGACTGGACTCGCTCCGATAGACCGGGATCACGATCGAGAGATCGACCGCGTCGCCGTCAGCGGCTCGGAATGGCAAGCTCATCGGAGATCTTCCTCGCTGGGACGCGGTTGGAGGGGACCTCGAAATAATCGAGGACGGTCTCGACGACCTCGTCGAGCTCTTTCTCGGAGAGATCGGTGTAGAAGGGGAGCCGCAATAAACGCTGGCTCAGGTCCTCGGTCACGGGCAGATCGCCCGCGCGATAGCCCAGCCGCATCCCCATCGGCGAGGTGTGCAGGGGAACGAAGTGGAAGGCGGCGGCGATCCCGCGTGCGCGGAGATGATCCATGAGCCCGTCCCGCGTCGCCGGATCGTTCAGAATCAGGTGAAAGGTATGATGGTTCGGCGAGCCATTCTCCGGCACGTGGGGCAGACGCGCCAGCCCACGGTCTTCCAGCCCGACCAGGCGGAGTCGGTAGAGCCTGTCCAGCTCGGCCCGGCGCTGGTTGATCGCGTCCATCCCTTCGAGCTGCGCCAGCAAGAAGGCGCAGGCCAGCTCGCTGGGGAGGTAGGACGAGCCGACGTCGACCCAGGAGTACCTGTCAACCTCGCCCCTGAGGAACCGGCTCCGGTTGGTCCCCTTCTCCCGCAGGATCTCGGCCCGTTCGACCAGGGCCGGATCGTTGACGCAGAGCGCGCCCCCCTCACCGCACGCGAGGTTCTTGGTCTCGTGGAAGCTGAAGGCGCCAAGCTGGCCGATCGAGCCCAGCGCGCGGCCCGCGACGAATCCCCCCACGCCCTGCGCGGCGTCCTCGATCACCGGGAGGTTGTGTCGCTGGGCCAGCGACATGATCGCGTCCATCGCACAGCCCACGCCTCGGTAGTGGACCGGCAGGATGGCACGGGTCCGCGGGTTGATCGACCGCTCGATCAACTCCGTGTCGATATTCAACGTCTCGGCCTCGATATCCACGAAGACCGGACGAGCGCCAACCCGCGCGACCGCGTTGGCCGTCGAGACGAAGGTGTAGGACGGAAGGATGACCTCGTCTCCCGGTCCCACGCCGCAGAGTATGACCGCAAGCTCCAGCGCCGCGGTGCACGACGGCGTCATCAGGACCCGCCCGATTCCGAACCGATGCTCCAGCAAACGCGCGCAGGCGAGGGTATAGAACCCGTCCGAACCCAGCTTCCCCGACTGGATCACCCGGGTCACGTAGGTCAGCTCGTCGCCTGTCACACACGGACGCTGCAACGGTATCCGCAGTTTCGCGGGTCCACGATCATTTGAATCATTCATGATTGGACTCATAGCTACACCGAACCCACAGGTTTCGGCGCGGCACCGGACGCGGAATCATCGACTGAAGGTCATCGAACGAGGCGGAGGGTCCAGAATGGACACCAGGCAGAATGGGGAGGAATAGGTTCGGCCGTTCCTTCTCTGTAATACATTGTTGTTTCGAGTGGCTGTCAAGCATAATTCTCCGGAAGTCATCATCTCTTAACTACTAAATGGCTAGGAGATTCGCGTGGATTATGGCCGATCGAATCGGTCGGTCTCGCCCTTGCGGAGGCTGGCGAGTGCACCCCGATCGGCGATCAACGGCGTGCATAACGCATCGGGGCACATGCCGCTCGCACGTTTATTTAAGGACTCCATGTGAGGCGTCGCCGCCTCAGTTCTCCCAAGCACGCATGGACGCTTCGGCGCGCTCCACGCGGGGCACCGCCGGAGACGAAAGGTTCGCTTCGTTGGTCGTGGAGACTTGTCTCGGCCGGGGGGGGATGCATACTTGGGGGAGGGGCGCTGGGCAGGTTCGCGGGGAGGCGACCTGGGATCGTTCAGGAGGTCTCAGGATTTGGAAACGGTCGCGGGAGAGATCGACATCCTGGTGTTCGAGGTGGCCGGGCGACGGTTCGCTATGCCCGTGGGGCAGGTGCGCGAGCTGCTTCGGGCGGTATCGATCGCACCGGTTGCGCCGGGGACAGGGTCTGAAGGGCTTGAAGGCTGGCTCGACCTCCGGGGCCGGGTCGTGCCGGTACTGGATCTCCGCCAATGGCTCGGCCTCCCGGCGCGCGAGGTCGAGCCGTCGGACCACCTGATCGTCGCCCAGGCGTTGGGGCGGCTGGTCGCCCTGCGGGTCGATCGGGCCATTGAGATGGTCCGGTATCATCCGGACGCGGAGCTGACCGAGGATCCGGGACGTCGATGGGAGCCGGACCCGAGGGAAGCCAGCCTTGGCGGGTCGCGCGAGCGAGTGATCCGGCTTCCCGGCGGCCTGGGACTGGCCCCTCTGCTCGACCTCCGCGAGTTGATCGGCTCGAGTCTCGTTCTCGGGGAGAGCGCACCATGACCTGGAGCGACCCGAGCTACGAGACGCTGGCCGCACGACTCTCGGCGCGGACGGGCCTGGCGTTCACGACCGATCGACGACCCGGGGTCGAGCAAGGCATCCGCCGGGCCATGGCACGCGCCGGGCTCGACGACCTCGACCTCTATGATCGTCAGGTCGCGACCGACACCACGCTGTTCGACGACCTGGTCGGCGAGCTGACGATCGGCGAGACCTATTTCTTTCGCGAGCCGGGCCAGTTCCGGTTCCTGCGTGAAACGGTCCTTCCCGATCTGGCCCGCCGGAGAGGGTCGAACCATCTTCTGCGGGCCTGGTGCGCCGGCTGCGCGACAGGGGAGGAAGCGTACTCGCTGGCCATCGTTTTTGAAGAGGAAGGCTGGACCGGCCGATCCCTGCTGCTGGCGACCGATATCGCCCCCTCGGCCCTCGATCGGGCGGCTCTGGGCTCCTACGGCGACTGGTCGTTACGCGGCGAGGGAGCCGCCCAGGCGCTACGGTATCTGAGGCGCGAGGGCAACCGGTACAACGTCCTCGATTCGATCCGCGGGCGCGTCGCCTTCGAGCGGCTGAACCTGGCCTGCGACGACTATCCGTCGGCGGCGAACGGGACCTGGGGGCTCGACCTGATCTTCTGCCGCAACGTACTGATCTACCTCGATCGCGACACGATCTCGGCCGTCACCACCCGGTTGCGCGACTGCCTGATCGAGGGTGGTTGGCTCATCACCGCCTCGACCGATCCGCCCCTGAACGACGATCCCGCGCTCGAAACGGTCGTCAGCGATCATGGGGTCTTCTACCGCCGTCGCGAGCCGCCGCATGTCCTGACGCCACCCGACGTCGAAACCAGCTCAGACCACCGGGGCGGCGCCCCGGCCGGTCGCTCCGAGACGCTCGAGCCCATGCTGATCGCGGCACGGCACGATCTGGCGCACGGTCGTTACATGGAGGTCGCCGGCCGGCTGGCCGCGCATGCCGACAGCGCGGAGGCGTCGGCCTTGCGGGTCAGGGCTCTGGCGAACATCGATCCCGACTCGGCCGAGCCGGCATGCGCCCGGGCCGTCGCGGTTCATCCCCTGTCGGTCGAGCTCCATTACCTGCACGCCGTCCTGCTGCACGCGCTGGGCCGTGACACCGAGGCGGCCCAGGCCGCGCGACGCACCTTGTTCCTCGACCCGACACTCGTGATGAGCCACTACCTGCTCGGGTCGATCGAACAGCGGCGCGGCCGGATCGACGCGGCCCGCCGATCGTTCCGCAACGCGTACGACCGGGCGATCGCCCATCCCAGGACCGAAGTGCTGGCGCTTTCGGATGGCGAGATCGCCGGTCGACTCGCCCAGGCCGCCGCGCGGCAACTCGACCGCCTCGACCACACCGCGACCGAATTCGAGTCGCCTTCATGAACACAAACACAAACACGAGCACAAATACGAGCCGTCCGACGCGGCTCGACTGGGAAAGCGTCCGGCTTCGCCTCGAAAGGCTGGCGGAGTCGGCGTCGACCGCCTGCGCGCTGACACCGGAAGAGAATCAGGCGTTACTACAGGCACGCGCCCGGGCCCTGGCGCTGGTCCCGCCGGCGCTTGACGCGCCCGGAGCGCGCCTGATGGTCGCCACCTTTCGGATCGGGCCCGAGCACTACGCTCTCGAGACCCGGTTCGTGCGCCGGGTGGTCCGTCGGCTCGACGTCCGCCTGACTCCTCTGCCCGGTACGCCCCCGGTCCTGGCCGGCATCATGAACTACGGTGGCGAGGTGCTCGCGGTCTTCGACCTGGCCCAGATCCTGGGGCTGGTCCTGTCACCCACGGGTCCTCCCTCATCCAACCACCCCGGCCCGGAAGCGCCGGGCTCGGGTTCCGGTTCCGGTTCCGGTTCCGGTTCCGGTTCCGGTTCCGGTTCCGGTTCCGGTTCAGGCTCGGGGATGGAGCGGGTCCTGATCCTCGGTCGGGACGACGACGAGTTCGGCATCCTGGCGGACCAGTCGTTCGAGGTTCGCCCGTTGCCGCTGGACACGCTGCTCGAGCCCCGCCGCGCTCGAGGCGACGGGCCGTGCCCTGCTGCGGGGTGTGACCGCCGAGAGTCCCGTCGCGGAGCCGGGAGAGCCCGTCCCCTTGATCGTTCTTGACGGCGATGCGCTGCTGGCCGATTCCCGGCTGTTCGTCGACCAGAGCGACGACGGGTCCACGGCTTGAACGCGAGAGGGGTCCGGTCATCGCTTCGCCTCGTCGGCTTCACGGAATTCCTGAAATAAATCCATCGCGTCACCTGACTGTCCGCCGGAGCTTTCCCAACCCATGACCGCCACCACGACGTCGATACCCTGGAGGAGCACCCTGGGCGCCAAGCTCGGCGTCCTGGCGGTCGCGATGATCGCCCTGACAGCGCTCTACGTCGTCGCCAGCCAGTACGTGCTCTCGCTGGCGCGGAACGACAGCATCTGGGTCAATTACGCGGCCGGCAACCGGATGCGGCACATGCGGGCGCTCTATCTGGCGAACCGCCTGGTCGATTCCACCAAACCCGACGCCCGGCAACGGTTCCGCGCGGCCCTCGATCAACTGGTGCGCGAGCTCGACCAGCGGTTCGTGCTGATGCGCAACGGCGACCCCGCCCTGGGGATCAACGGGCCCACCGACCCTCGTCTGGTCGAGGGAAACCGGATGCGCGAGGACTACTGGAAGCAGGAGATCCGGCCGCTCCTGGCCGATCACTTCCCGGTCACGGCCACCCGTGAGAGCGCGGCCGAGGACCTTGCAAGGATCGAGGATTCGGCCAATACCCAGATCCAGCGGATCGACGAGGGGATCGATCTCGCCCGTCGGGTCACGAACGAGAACATGAGCAAGATCGAGCGGGTCAACAACGCCTTCGCCGCCGCGGTCGTGCTGGTGATGCTGGGCGAGCTCTGGGTGGTCCGGGGCGTCTACCAGCGCTCGCGATCGTTGCTGGACGCCGCCCACAAGCTGGCCGGGGGCGACCTCACCACGACGGTCAGCGTGGTCGGTAGCGACGAGCTGACCTCCCTGGGCGCGTCGTTCAACGCGATGGCCGCGAATATCCGATCGCTGGTCGAGAACGAGACCCGGCGGCGCGAACGGGGCGAACGGCTGCTCGAGAAAGTCCGCGAGGCCATCAACCGGCTCGGCTCGGCCAGCTCGGAGATCCTCGCCAGCACGGCTCAGCAGGCCGCCGGCGTGCGCGAGCAGGCGGCGGCCGTGACCCAGACCGTCACCACCGTCGAACAGGTCGGCCAGACAGCGCATCAGGCGTCGCAGCGCGCAAGGAGGTCGGCGAGGTCATCCAGCGCAACCTGGACGTCGGCCAGACCGGCCGCAAGAACACCGAGAGCGCGGTCACCGCGCTCAATCAGCTCAAGGGCCGCGTCGAGGCCACCGCGAGCGATATTCTCCGCCTCGCCGAACAGGCGCAGGCCATCGGCGAGATCATCGCCACCGTCAACGACATCGCCGAACAGACCAACATTCTCGCCCTCAACGCCGCGATCGAGGCCTCCCGCGCCGGCGAGCACGGCAAGGGTTTCGCGGTCGTCGCCGCCGAGGTCAAGAACCTCGCCGACCAGTCAAAGAAGGCCACCACCCAGGTCCGCCAGATCCTGGGCGAGATCCAGCGCGCCACGCATACCGCCGTGCTCTCGACCGAGGACGTCACCAAGGGCGTCTCCAGCGCCATCGTCGCGGGCGGCCAGTCGAGCCAGACCATCAACATCCTGGCCGATACTCTCGCCGAGACCGCGCAGGCCGCAGCCCAGATCGTCGCCTCCGCCTCCCAGCAGACCACCGGCATGGCCCAGATTGCCCAGGCCATGCGCAACCTTGATCAAGTCGCTCGCCAGAACCTCGACGCCACCCGACAGGTCGAACAGGCCTCCCGGAACCTCAACGCGCTGGGCAATGAACTCGCGGGTCTGACCAATGAATAAAAATTCTTGCAAATTCGCATTATCTTGAAACCAACGATCGAGCCGCTTCCATGGACCGTGACACCCTGATCGAACGACTGATGAACACCTTCCTGGGCGAGCTCGAGGAGCACGTTCGGACGCTCAACCAGAGCCTGCTGGCCCTGGAGAAGGATACGGCGGGGCCGGGGCGGTCCGAGGCCTTCAAGACGTTGCTGCGGGTGGCCCATAGCTTGAAGGGGGCGGCGCGATCGGTCGGGGTGGCGCCGATCGAGGAATCGTGCCACCGGCTCGAGGAGGTCCTCGCCGCCGCTCGCGACGGCCGACGCCCGCTCGATGCCCGCTGGTTCGGGCTTCTCTTCGCGACCGCCGACGCGATCGAGGAAGCCGGCATGCGGCTTCGCGAGCATCTCGATCTGACCGATTCTCCTCTCACCCAGCTCTTGCCTCGACTCGAATCCGAGGCCGCCAGCTCGGGAGCCGGCGCGAACGAGCCCCTGCCCTCGATCAGCTTCGCGCCCTCGCCGGGGCCAGAACCGGAAACGGAGCCGGAGAGCCCGGGCGTTCCGGCCCGCCCGGAGGCGTCGCCTCCGGGCGAACCGCCAACCGTACTGTCAACGGGACCGGCGTTCTGGACGGAACCCGAGCGGGCCCTCGGCTCGACGTTCGTGCGGGTGCCGGCCGAGAAGCTCGACACCATGCTGACGGCCAGCGGCGAGCTCCTGGTGGCCCGACGCGCCGTGGCGATGCGCGCCGGCACGATCGACGAGATCCGCGAGCGCGTTGCGCGGCTCCGCGCCGACTGTCACCGCCTTCACCTGAGACTCGGTCCGGACGCGAGTCCGAATGTCGAGGGATCGAACGAGGCGGTCGCCGTCATGGAGAGTCAGCTTGGCCGACTGGAACGCGATCTCGAACGGTTCGTGACCACGGTCGGAGTCGGGGCACGGCAGCTCGACCGCGCGGCGGCCCGGCTCGACGACGAGGTTCGCCGCGTCCGCCTGCTCCCGTTCGCCGAGGCCTGCCAGGGCCTCGATCGCGCGGTCAGGGACATGGCACGGGCCGAGGGAAAGCGCGTCGAGCTCGTGATCGAGGGGGGCGACGTCGAACTCGACCGATCGGTGCTCGAAGGTCTGCGCGACCCGCTCAACCATCTGGTCAGTAACGCCGTCGATCACGGTATCGAGTCTCCCGCCGACCGGGTCGCGGCGGGCAAGCCCGAGACCGGGCGCGTGACCATCGCCGCCGAGCTGCGCGGGACCCTGGTCGAGATCTCGGTCCGAGACGACGGCAACGGGATCGACCTCGAGCAGATCGGCGACGAGGCACGCCGGCGCGGTCTGATCGAGCCGAGCGACACCACGAGTCTCGCCGACCTGATCTTTCTCCCTGGGTTCACGACGACTCGTAAGATCACGAACATCTCGGGCCGCGGGGTCGGGCTCGACGTGGTCAAGAGCCGCCTCGAAGCGCTCCAGGGGACCGTCACGCTGACGAGTCAGCCCGGTCGGGGGACGACCTTCGTCCTGGCCGTGCCACTGACGCTTACGACCCTGCACGCGGTCCTGGTCGAGGCCGCCGGCCAGACGTTCGCCATGGCCAGTACCAGCATCGTCCGTTTGCTCCGGGTCGATCCGACGTCGATCCGCACCATTGAAGGCCGACCCATGCTCGCGTGCGGCCCGCGCGACCCCGGCAGCTCGACCAGCGCCCTGGTGCCGGTCGCCGAGCTCGCCGCCCTGCTCGATCTCCCGTCAGCGCCACCGGCCGGGTCTCCCACGATCGCGGCCCCGCATCCCTCCCGCCGTCCCGCGCTGGTCATCGTCGCCGGCCTGCGCCGGATCGCCCTGATCGTCGATGCGGTGGTGGCCGAGCAGGAAGTCATCGTCAAGCGCCTGGGGGTGCGGGTCCGCCGCGCCGCCTGGTGGCCGGCGCGACCATCCTCCCCGATGGACGGGTCGCCCCGGTGCTCAATCCCGCCAGCCTGGTCCGGGCCGGTCTGTCGATGGCCCCGTGCTCCATCGCGAGCACGAACCCGGGCGCCGGACTACACCCGCACCGTTCGACCGCCCCGACATCCATCGAGAACCGCAAGGCCCCCGGCGCATCGCCTTCCCGATTCAAGGCCCCCGCGACCGCCGCGTGCTCGTGGTCGATGATTCGATCACGACCCGGACGCTCGAGAAAAGCATCCTCGAAGCCGCCGGCTACGAGGTCGAGACCGCGATCGACGGCGACGACGCCCTGCGCATCCTCCAGCAACGCGGGGCCGCCCTGGTGGTCACCGATATCGAGATGCCCCGTCGCGACGGCTTTGCGCTGACCGAGACGATCCGTCGCTCGAGCCGGTTCGCCGAGCTCCCCGTCATTCTGCTGACCTCCCGCGCCAGCGAGCGCGATCGCGCCCGCGGCGTCGAGGTCGGGGCCGATGCTTATATCGTGAAAAATGCGTTCGATCAGGACGACCTGCTCAACGCCGTCGCCCGTCTGCTCTGAGCCGGATCTGTGCCCCGAGGAGGCGGTCCTGTCATCAATAATTGATTAAAACGAAAATTTCCAGGTTGCCACGGCGGTAACGGCGCCGGGACGAAGGCACACACGTTCAGCTCCCTTGGCGAAACCATCGCGAAAGCGTAAAACATCACGCCCAGGAGAACGTTAACGATTGAGGCGGACTCGACCAGCGAACACCTCTTCAGGTCGCCCGGTTCAGATTTAGACCCCTGGAAATTTGACTTATTTATCACTCCGGGCGAAGAATTGGTGATGTTCTTCTGGGCCGTTGTAGAGATAATGAAGTACAAGGAAAGCAAAGTCGCGGTCCTTTCGTCCCTGGAACCTCGTGCATTGACGATGCTTGTCTTGCGTGACTCCGGTGATGGATGAGATCGACAAGCTATGGGTCGATTGTCGACCCGGCCTGTTCACAGCGGGATCGATCCGAACGGGCAAGGCGTCCGCTCGCGTCGGATCTCGTTGCGGCTCCGATCGAGCTCTCCCCATCGGAAAAGAAAGAGGCCGAGGATCATGACCATGGCAAATGGCGATGTTGAGGCCAAGCTCACTACTACGAGGAAGACTTCCGTGACCAAGAGCAAAGCGGCCAAAGACCTGAATCAGCGGCTCCGCAAGGCGCAACGGGCGGCGATCCTGCTCAAGCAGGCCAGCGATCCCACCCGGCTCCAGATCATCCTGACCCTGGCCGATGGTGAAAAACACGTCGGCGCCCTCTGCGACGAGCTGAACCAGACCCAGCCCGCGGTCAGCCACCACCTGGCCCTGCTTCGCCACGGCGGTCTGATCGCACCCCGACGTCAGGGCAAGAACAACTTCTACAGCCTCACCGACGCGGGTCATGAGCTGTCGAAGGTCGTTCGAGGCATCATTGCTTGAACGCACTTATGAAATCAGAACCACGAATGTGACCGAGATCGACGACGAAACCACGCGCCACCCGTTGGGCCCGCGCGGTCTTGATCGTGTTCGTCCCTTTCCACTCCCAGGACCAGGAACAAACCGGATCGCCTTCGACCCCTCGGGGCCGGAAGATCGGCTTTGGACTTGGTGGACGTGAACTAAAACGCGCATTTAAATCATGATATCCTGGGGTTTATACCTCCAGGGAGCGGTTAGGTTGCGCGCGTTCACCGGGCGAGGCGGAGGGGGACGAAGCGCCCGCCGATCGCGGCGTGTCTCCACCGAGGGGTTGCGGCGTCGCGAGTGGCCGGAACCGGCGTCGCGACGTCGCGGGAGGTTGCTTTTCTCTTGACTTCACGAACGCGTGCTCCTTAACCTGAAGGTGTGAGACTACCGGTTGCTCGTGAGGGGTGAACCGGACGTCAAGGCTATGGCGGCCTCATCGGGCGGGTTGACGACCCCGCTGGATGGGGCCTTATTTTTGCGCGTTCGCACAACGCCCGGCTGATGAGTGAGGAGGGACCTCGCCTTGCAACCGATCTCGACGGTGCTTCACCCCACCGATCTCTCGGAGGCGTCGCGCCCTGCGCTTCGGATCGCCGGGCGGCTGGCGCGCGAGCAGAACGCGCGGCTGTTGATTCTGAACGTGTTGAGCGCTGCGGCCCTCTACAGCGACATGGGCATGGCCGTCCCCCTGCCCGAGATCGAAGACTCACTTCTGGAAGCGCAGCACGGTGTCCTCGAGGACTGGGCGGCGGAGCTGAAGACCGCGATCTCGACCGACTGCCGGGTGGTTGAGGGCGCGCCCGCCGAGGAGATCCTCCGGATCGCCGCCGAGGCCCCGGGGACCCTCGTCGTGCTCGGCACGCACGGCCGGAGCAGCCTGGGACGGGTCCTGCTGGGCAGTGTGGCCGATACGGTCGTCCGTCGGGCCCCTTGCCCTGTATTGACGATCCGGCCTCATGCCAGGATTCCCTCGGAAGGGCCGCTCTTCCCGTCGATCCTGCACCCGACCGACTTCTCGGTCTCCGCGCTCCGGGCGCTCGACGTCGCCGCGGAGCTGGCTCGGGGCCAGAGCGCGGGCCCGACGAACGTGATGGTCCTCCACGTGGTCGAGGCGGTCCACATCGGTTCCGAGGACTACCAGTCGATGCTCCGCGAACGCCTTCAGGCCATCCGGCCGACCGTGCCGCACCCGACGCTCACGTTCGACTACCAGATCGCCGAGGGAGATCCCGCCGCGGAAACCCTGAGCCTCGCCGAGCGATCGGCCACTGCCCTGATCGCCATCGGCACCCACGGCCGGACCGGGATCGATCGGCTCGTCACCGGCAGCGTCGCCCTGGCCATCCTGCACCGAGCTCACTGTCCGGTGCTGACCGTACGGGCCGCGAACTGATCATTTATTTTTGATTGTTCATATCACTATAAACGAATCTTTACACACGAAATTTTCGTCGGCTGGCGATCGTCCTGTCCTTCTTGCGGAGGCACGTACCATGTTGACTGATATCGACACCGAGGCCGGGACGATTCCCGACCCGAGCCAGGTCATCGTGTCGCCTCCGGGATGCTCCCGGCGCTCGTACACGGCGACCTGTGCGCATCACCGCGCATTCCCCGAGATCCATGCCGAGGGGAGCACGATCCGTGAGGCGGTTGAACAGCTTCTCGCGCAGCTCGGCAACGCCCTGGAAAGCGTGGGCAGTCTGTGGCACCGCGATAACGTCCGTCGCGCGATTGCCGACGTCCGCGCCTTCTTTGAACGCGAGACGTGACCCGAAGGTTGCCGCCGGACGTTCCGGACCGAGTACTCTCGACGCTTGCAAACCCGCGTCGGCCTCGTCATGGTTGAAGACGAACCGGGAGGAAGGGGCGGACGACTCCTCCCGTCCTCTTCCGACCTGGTGCTGATGCGTCAGGTTCGCAATCCCATCGGGAGGTTCGTGAATGAAGCGCTCGAGCGTGCTCGTGCTGGCCGGCGTGCTGGTTCTGACCGCGGGAAGTCTCCGCGTGTGGGCCGCGCCGCCGCGGGTCGTCTTCGTGATCGGCGACGACGAATACAAGACCGAGACCACCCTTCCGGCCTTCGCGCGAAGCCGTCTCGAGCCGCTCGGCGTCGCGGTCAAGGTGGTCGAGGCCTCAAAGGATAACCCGAACGACTTCCCGGGCATGGATACGGCGATTCGAGGAGCGGACCTCGTCGTGATCAGCGTCCGCCGACGCGCGCCGATGGCCAGGCAGCTCGACGCCCTCCGCGCCTATCTGGCCGAAGGCAAACCGCTGGTCGGCATCCGGACCGCCTGCCACGCCTTCGCGCTGCGGGGCAAGACCGAGCCCGCGCCGGGACACGCGACCTGGCCCGAGTTCGACCCGGAGGTCCTAGGCGGCCATTACACCAACCACCATCCCGCCGGCCCGATCACCACCATCCAACGCGCCGACGGGTCCGCAGCGCACCCGATCCTCGCCGGATTCGAGCCAGGCGCGCTCGTGGGCAACGGCTCGCTCTACAAGGTCCGTCCGCTGGCCTCCGACACGACCCCCCTCCTGATCGGCACCATCCCCGGCCAGGAGCCCGAGCCGGTCGCCTGGACCCACACGTTCGGTCCGAAAAACGCGCGGGTCTTCTTCACCTCGCTGGGCCATCCCGCCGACTTCGACGAGCCGTCGTTTCAAAAGCTCCTGGTCAACGCCATGTTCTGGGCCCTCGACCGATCGCCGCCGACCGCCGAATCCAGCTCCAGCACCAAGACGAGCCGCAACGCGAAGCCCGCGATCGCGCCGGCGGGGATGGATCGGGAGCTCAAGACATCGGCGAACGTTCCCTCCCTGCGCATCCCGGACGATCTTGAGCTTGACCTGCTCCTCAGTGAGCCGGTGATGGCCAACCCGCTCTACATCAATTTCGACGAGCGTGGGCGGATGTGGGTCGTCCAGTATCGCCAGTATCCCTGGCCGGCGGGCCTGAAGCTCCTGAGCCACGACCAGTTTTACCGCAACGTCTATGACGCGGTCCCCCCGCCGCCGCCTCATCCCCCCGGATCGAAGTATCGGGGAGCCGACCGGATCACGATCCATGAAGACCGAGATGGCGACGGCACGTACGAGACCACCAAGATCTTCCTCGACGGGTTGAGCCTGGCGACCTCGGCCCTGAAAGGGCGCGGCGGCGTTTATGTTATGAACCCGCCCTACCTGCTCTTCTACGCCGACGCCAACGGTGACGATGTGCCCGACAGCGAGGTCCCTCGGGTCTTGCTCTCGGGCTTCGGCATCGAGGATACGCACTCGATCGCCAATAACCTGCGGTGGGGACCCGACGGCTGGATCTACGCCACCGAGGGAAGCACCGTGAGCGCCTCGGTCGTCCGGCACGGACCCGACGGCCAGCCGATTCCCGGCGAGAAGCCCGTGCACACGATGGGTCAAAACGTCTGGCGCTATCATCCCGAGTCGCACCGCTACGAGGTCTTCGCCGAGGGGGGCGGCAACGCCTTCGGCGTCGAGATCGATAGCAAGGGACGGGTCTATTCCGGACATAACGGCGGCGATACACGTGGATTTTATTATGTGGAGGGAGGTTACTACCGCAAGGGCTTCGACAAGCATGGCGCGCTCTCGAACCCCTACACGTTCGGCTACCTCAACGCGATGAACGCCAACCCCAGCCAGCGGTTCACGCACACGTTCGAGATTTACGAGGCCGACGCCCTCCCTGACCGATACCACGGCAACCTCTTCGGCGTCGCGCCTCATATGCACTACGTGATCCGTAGCGAAGTTCTGCCCGAGGGCTCGACGTTCCGGACCCGCGACATCGAGCAGGTGATCGTTCCCAACAACGGCCCGCGCGATGCCTGGTTCAGCCCGGTCGATATTCAGACCGGCCCCGACGGCGCGCTCTACCTGGCCGACTGGTACGCGATGCAGGTGGCACACTATCGAGGTCACGAGGGGTTGACCGATCAGGACCTGGGCCGAGTCTACCGGCTGCGGGCCAGGACCGCCGGTCCCCGGGGAACGGCTCCCTTCGATCTGGGCAAGCTCACAAGCGATGAACTGGTCGACCGATACCTGGGCCATCCCAACCGCTGGTATCGCCAGTCGGTCCTGCGGATTCTGGGCGACCGCAAGGACGCCAGCCTGGTGCCGAAGCTCAGCGCGATCGTCGAGCGCAGTACCGGCCAGACCGCGCTCGAGGCCCTCTGGGCCCTGAACCTCTGCGGCGGCTTCGACGACGCGCAGGCGATCACGGCCCTCCGGCACGACGAGCCGCACGTCCGACGCTGGGCGGTCCGGCTCCTGGGCGATTCCAACGGTCGGGCCCTCGGCCACGAGATCGCCGCGCGGCTCGTCGAGATGGCCGCGCGCGAGCCCGACGTCGAGACCCGTTGCCAGATCGCCGCGACCGCGCGTCGGCTGCCGACCCTCCAGGCCTTGCCCATCCTGACCACGATGGCGAACCGTCGCGACGATGATGCCGACCCGAGCATTCCCGCGTTTGTCTGGTGGGGGATCGAGGCCCATGCCGCCGATCGCGATCGGGTCCTGTCGCTCTTTGTCGATGGCGCGCTGTGGGATCACTCGCTTCGGTTCCGCGATCAGCCGATCGCCGCGCTGCTGATGCGGCGTTATGCAGCCGCGGGCTCCCGGGACGACCTGATGGCCTGTGCCCGACTGCTCGCCATGGCGCCGGACCGCGACGCTGCCGAGGCGCTGGTCGCCGGTTTCAGCGCGGCGTTCGCGGGACGTTCGATTCCCCCCCTGCCCGATGAGCTGACCGAGGGCCTGGCCCGCGTGGGGGGTTCGTTCGCGATCGTGCTCGGTGTGTCGCCGGGGCGACCCGGAGGCCGTGCGATCGGCGCTGCGACTGGCCGGCGATGAGTCGGCCAGGTCCGCGGACCGGGTCGTGATGATCCACGCCCTGGCCGAGGTCGCGGCCGACCCGGGGCGCACCGTCCCGCTCTTGCTTCGCCTGACCGCCGACGCACATGATGCCGCGGTGCGAACCGCGGCCCTGGCCGCGCTGGCGACGTATCGTGATCCGGCAATCGGATCGCGGATCGTGGCCCTGTACGGCACGCTGCCCTCCGATCTTCAGACCAGCGCCCGGGTGCTGCTCGCCAGCCGCGCCGACTGGGGGCTCGCCTTGCTCGAAGCGATCGACGCCAGCCGGATCGACCGCGCCGGCGTCGAGGCCGACACCATCGAGCGGCTCCGCGCCAGACGCGCCACGGTTCACCGCGACTTGTCACACTGCTCGATAAGCTCTTCCCGGTGCCGAGTCCATCAAATGCCGCCCTCGAAACCCGGATTGCCCGCCTGGCGAGCCTCGTGCGCGAGGGAAACGGCAACCCTCATGCGGGCAAGGAGCTGTTTCAAGGCAAGCTCGCCTGTGCCCGCTGTCACACCCTGTTCAACCAGGGGGGTCGGATCGGACCCGACCTGACCGCTTACAATCGATCAAACCTCGAGACGATGCTCCTGGCCATCGTGAACCCGAGCGGCGAGGTCCGCGAGGGATATGAATCGCACGTCGTCGTCACCCAGGATGGTCGAATTCTTACCGGCCTGAAGGTTGACGCCGACCCCCACGTCGTAATCCTGCGCGGTGTCGACGGCCAGGACCAGACCATCGCCGTCGACCAGATCGAGGAGTCGAAGGTCAACGGCCGCTCGATCATGCCCGACGGGCTGCTCGACGGCCTCAGCGACGCCGAGATTCGCGACCTGTTCGCGTTCCTCGCCAGCACGACCCCACTGATCAAGAAATGAGAGCCTCGAGGTTATCCGGACGGGCCGGCTTTGGCGAGTCTGCCGCGAAGCGAGCGGCATGCTGATGCCCGCCCGTCCGGATTTTCATGTGAATTGACTCAAACATTGGCATTCACGTTGTAGACAAAATCCGTCCCCGGTATTCCCTTCGCCGGACTATTCAGCGTGTTGCCGTTCTGGTCGATCAGGCCGCCGCTGGCGACGAGCTGAAATTGCATCCGGGTCGGAATGGACGACCGCAACGTCAGGAACGCCTGATGCGTGGTCGGGTCGTAGCTCGTACCGCCGATGCCGATCACGCGGCCGGCGACGATCGGGCGCGCCCCGCCACCCCGAGGCCGACGCCCCAGCGTCAGGAGCCGAATCCCGTAATTGCCCGCGCTGGTGACCGACGAGGCGTCCATCGGTCCATTGAACGTGATGATGACCTTGGTGATCCGCCGCCGCGCCGTCTGCACCGACAGGCTTGACACCACCGGGCCCGCGCTGGCGTTCATGCTGGTCGTTGTCGTCCCCGTCGCGGTGACGGTGGGGGTGGTTGAGGTCGAGGTCGAATTTGACGTGGTCGTGGTCGTAGTCGTAGTGCCGCTCGCGCCCGACGTGGACGAACTGGAAGTCGTTCCCCCGGCCGTGGTGCTTGTACCTGTGCTTGCGCTCGCAACTGTGCCCGAGGCCGGCGTCGATGTGGTGGAGACGCTCGTCGATCCGGTCGTCGTTCCCGTGGTCGAGGAGTCGGTTGGTGTCGTTGTCGAGGTGCTGCCTGCCGTGTAGACCGTGATGATGCTCGAACCGGCTCCGCCGCCGGAAGACGTGGTCGGTGTGGTGCCCGTACCCGGGTTCGTCCGTCGGGGCCGGGGATGCCGAGGCGTCGGCGATGTGACCGAGACCGGAACGGTGGGCAAGACGCCGGTCAGGTTCAAAGACGCGGTCGAAAATCCGAGCGAGGCGCCGCTCGGGTTCGCCAGGGTGAGCGTGGCCGACCGGGTGCCGGCGAACGCATCGGCGCCGTTCAGGGGCACCGTGAAGCTGGCGGTGGACTGGCCCGCGGCAAAGCTCAAGGTTCCCGAGGTCGCCTGGTAATCATTGCCCACACTGGCCGATCCATTCTGAACGGAATAGTCGACTGTCGCCGGCGTGGCGTACGGGGCGTTGCGCACGACATTGATCACCGCCTGTCCGTCCGCCTCGTTGGCATTGACCTGCCAGGTCGCGAAGTGGATCTCGCCCGGCGCGGTCAGCGGCGCGGTCGCGGCGTAGAGGTCGTTCGCGCCGTTGGTGTCGCCGTTCACAAGACCGGCGGCATCGCTGAAATAGAGGGTCTGGCCGTCGGGACCGTAGAACAGCGGGATCGGCGCTCCGCTCGATGGATTGTTGGCGAGCGTGCCGTCGGGCGCCGCGCTGACCAGGCTGGTCGCCTGCGCGAGAGGTCGCGCACGAAGACGTTCACGCCGCTCGACGACGCGCCCGGCACCGTCGCGGGCGACGAGGCCACGGTGGGCGGGTTGTTCGTCAGGTCGTTCGAAAGCGCATCGAACGCCACCGCCTGGCCGTCGGGACGGAACGCGTACGACAGAACGTTCCCCGAGCTCAGCGTGCCGGTGGGCGTGACGCTCAGCAGGCTGGTCGTCCCGGTCGCCAGGTTGGTCAGGAACAGGTTCGACGCTGGCGTCGCCGGCGCGTTCGGCAACGGCGAAGCGGCCCCTCCGTTCGGTGACGGGTCCGAAAGCGGCGGCGGCGTGTTGCCGGTCAGGTCGTCAGCGCTACTGAGGTAAGCCAGGTTCTGACCGTCGGGGCTGAACTGAAGATCACCCACAAAGCCGTTCGAGAGGTTTCCCGAAGGTGAGACGCTCAACGCCCGGGTTGTCCCGGCCGAAAGGTCACGCAGGTAAACGTTGCTCGCGTTCCAACCCATCGCGTTATTGTTGATCGCCGACAGCGGCGTGTCGGCGGCGTTGCTCGTCAGGTCGTTGCCGGTCGAGTCGAACGCCAGGGTCTTGCCGTCGGGGCTGAAGACCATCTGCGTCACGGTTCCCGCCGAGAGCACTCCCTGCGAGGTCACGCTCTGGGCGGTGTTCTGGCCGGTGGAGATATTGTAAACAAACACGTTCTGATTCGCTTGCGCAGGTCCCTGGGCCGCGGCGGTGATGTCGTTCGAGGTGCTCAGATAAGCCAGCAGGCCGCCGTCGGGACTGAAGACGGGAGTGCCGGATGAGCCGTCGGAGAGATGGCCGTCGGCCGAGCCACTGACCAGGGCAATCGAGCCGCTCGCCAGGTTGGCCAGGTACAGGTTCGTCGCGCCGCCGGCGCCGCTGATTAACGACGCCGGAGTGCGGGTCAGGTCGGTCGCGTTGCTAGTGAAGGCCAGCGACTTGCCGTCGGGGCTGAAGACCAGGCTGGTCGCACCCGGTGTCGTGATCGAGCTGCCTTGTGAGAGCGCGCCGCCGGGCGTGACGCTCACGGCCTGGGTCGTGCCGGCCGAAAGCGTGTAGAGGTAAACATTGGCGTTATTTGAGGGTGTGGCCGCGCTGGTGCCGGAGGTCAGGTTGGTCGAGGTGTCGAGGAAGGCCAGGCTCGCGCTGTTGGGGCTGAAGGCGAAGGTGCCGGTGGCCAGACCGTTCGACCCGGCCCCGGCGGCAGTGGCGTCGACCAAAGTCGTCGTGCCGGTCTTCAGATCGCGGACGTAGAGCAGGCCCGACCCATCCGGCGCACCGGCCGGCAGAGGATTCGCGGCGACGCTCGACAGGTTGGTCGCCGTGCTCAGAAAGGCCACGTACCGACCATCGGGGCTGATGACCGGGTCAAACGACCGGCCGTTGCCCGTCTGCCCGGTCGGTGTGACGCTGACGAGCTGGGTCGAGCCGGTCTTGAGGTTGCGCACGAAGACGTCTGTCGCCTGGTTCGCGTCGCCCTGACCCGAGACCAGGTTGTCGGCGTCGCTCTGGAAGACCAGGAGCGAGCCGTCCGCGCTCATCGCCGTCGAAGGCGTGGCCGATGGCGAGGCGGCCGGCAGGGACGACGAAGCGAGGGCCCCCAGGTACGAACCGTTGTCGCCTGGTGCGCCGGTCGGGGTTATGCTCACCACCGCCAGTGACAGGAGCGCCCGCTCCTCGCACCGCTCGATTCCCAGGTGAGGCCGGTAGGCGCGCCTCGTCCGCCCTTTTTCCTGCAACCGCTCTCCCGCCGCCTTCATCATCCTGTCCATGACCATAACCTCGCGCTCTTCCTACCCGCGTTGCCCACCCCTCCAGCACGACCCTTGTGATGGGCAGAATCCGACGCTTCGTTAAGGCTTATCGGGTCATTTCGCCGGCCGGATTGAGGAATAATCTGCACAATCGTTAAAAAAAGAGACTGGCGGGGTTCGCCGACCGTCTGACGACGCACCGCCAGGCGCTCGCAATCGAGGCCGGACTGATGTAGGTTGGGGTTCAGGCGTGTGGGATCGGGAATCGGAAAACCCCAGGGTCGTTGAGGCACGGGATTGATGAGCGCACCGCGATCGAACGAGACGGGATCAGGTTGGCTTGCGGGTTGGCCTCAGTGGCCGTCCAGCCGTCGCCGGTGGCTGGCCGCCGCCACGGCGGGAATGGCGGCTCTGGGCGCGGGCTCGAACGAACCGGCGCTCGCCGCTGCCGCGACCGCGCGCGATTCGGGACCGGCGTCCAGGAAGGGGCGGATCAAGCAATCGCTCGTCCACTGGTGCTACGCTCCGTACTGGGACGTGCCCGCCATGATCCAGATCGCCAAGCAACTGGGCTGTCAGAGCATCGAGCTGATTGACCCCAAGCACTTCGGTTTGCTCAAGGAAAATGGCCTGAAGTGCGCCATAGCGTCGATCAACATGAGTCCCGACCCGCCGTTCGCCAAGGGCTTCAATAACCCCAAGCACCAGGAACGCGTCATCAACGCCACGCGCGACGCCATCGACGCCTGCGCCGCGGCCGGGTTCGACAAGGCGATCACCTTCACAGGAATGAGCGACGGAATTCCCACCGAGCAAGGCGCGGAGAACTGCGTTGCCGGCTACAAGAAGATCATCGGTCATGCTGAGAAGAAGGGTGTGACCCTCTGCCTCGAGATGCTCAACACCCGCGACACCTCGCACCCGATGAAGGGACACCCTGGCTACCAGGGGAACCATACCGAGTACTGCATCGACATCATCAAGCGGGTCGGCTCGCCGAACCTGAAGCTGCTGTTCGACATTTACCACGTCCAGATCATGGACGGCGACGTGATCCGCCGACTCCGCGAGCACAAGGACTACATCGGCCACATCCACACCGCGGGCAACCCCGGCCGCGGCGAGCTCGACGACCATCAGGAGATCGCCTACAAGCCGATCATGGAAGCGCTGATCGAGACTGGTTACACCGGCTTCGTCGGTCAGGAATTCATCCCGACCCGCGACCCGTATGAGGGGCTCTGGCAGGCGGTGTCGCTCTGCGACGTGTGAGGTAAGGTTATTGAAAACGAGATCGGCGAGCCGGGCGTCGTGACGCCTGGCTCGCCGATCTCCTGCGTTTACGCCTGAAGCGCGAAGCAAACCGGAATCGCGTTGCCGATCCGCTCAGACAGCCCGGCGCGGACTGATGGCCCGGACCAGGGCGATCATGAGGCAGGCGCCGATGAACGCGACGACGATGCTTCCCCAGAAGCCGGCATTGCCCTGAACGAAGAAGCCGACGACAAAACCACCGACCAGGGCTCCGACCAGCCCCATGACGATGTCGCCGATCATCCCGTATCCGCCGCCGCTCATCACGGAACCCGCTAGCCAGCCCGAGATCAGGCCGACGACCAGCCAGGCGATGATTCCGCCCGGCATCAACGCCATATCCGCCAGAAGAAGTGCTGAAGTCATTGCCATGAGTCGTGTCCTCGCTTGGGAACCTGGGCCCGGATGCCTGTCCGGATGCCACGTGGTTACTACGCCAGGACTTTCATTGCAACCCACGGGCCAAACTTACGAAGAACTTTCAATTCGTTCGAGCTCATGAAACGAGCGCCTCCGGCAGTCTCCCGGCAACGATTCGGGCCGGCTCCGAACAGGAGGGCACCGGCCGCCTCGGCGGGGACGGGGCGGGAGAAGAGGTAACCCTGCCCGTACTGACAGCCCATCGCCCTGAGCCGCTGGAGCTGGCCTTCGGTTTCGACACCCTCGGCCACGACCTGCATTCCCAGACTCTGGGCCATGGCCACGATCGCCTGGACGATCGCCGTGTCGCCCTTGCCGGCGCCCTCGGTCCCCTGGCCATCCAGCCGGCAGACGAACGATCGGTCGATCTTGAGGGTATCGATCGGGAAGCGATACAGATAGCTCAGCGACGAATACCCCGTGCCGAAGTCGTCGAGGCTCAGTCGGATGCCCAGGTTGCGCAATCGGCCGAGCATCTCGACCGAGGTGGGGTGCTCCATCATCACGCTCTCGGTGATCTCGAGCTTGAGGTCGGCGTACGCCAGACCGGTCTCGCGGAGGACCTGGTCGATCCGCTCAACCAGGTCGGTCTGGGCCAGTTGCTTGCTCGAAAGGTTGACGCTGATCATCAGTTCGGAGCGCTCGGGGTCCTGGTCGTGCCACTTTCGAAGCTGCGTGCAGGCGGCGTGGAGAACCTTAAGACCCAGCGGAAGGATCAGACC
>CAWGMM010000006.1:0-78736 GCA_963823685.1 uncultured Isosphaeraceae bacterium
AGACCATCATGACCACCAAGACACGACGCGAGACTCGACCGCTCCCGATCGAGACCTATGGTCCCCAGGAGTTCGCCGAATGCATTAGCATTTCGCTGCGGACGTTCGAGCGGATGCTCGTCGAGGGGAAGGTCCCCGCGCCGGATATCAAGCTGGGACGTGTCCGGCGGTGGAAGCGCCAGACCATCGAGCGATGGGTTGAATCCCAGGCGGCTCGATCGGGGAAGTGAGGCGAACCCACGTTCTAGTCAGGGAGGGATGATCGATGGGACGCATTTTCAAGCCGGCCGGCTCGGATAAGTACATCCTCTGGTATCGTGACCCCGAGACCGGCACGCGCCGCAAGAAGACGCTCAAGACCGACAAGGGGGTCTCCGAGCGGATCGCCCGGGACTTCGAGAACAAGCTCGATCTCCGGCGTGAGGGTTTGATCGACCCGGCCCGGGAAGCGATTCGCGACCACGCCAGCCGGCCGATCCCCGATCATGTCCGCGACTGGAAAGCCTCAATCCTCGCGGCGGGCAAGACGGCGAAGCACGCCGCGCATCATGCGGGCCGCGCTCAACGAGTCCTTGACCTCGCGGGAGCCAGGACGCTGGCCGAGTTGACGGCGGAGAAGGCGCAAAACGCCCTGGCGACGTTGCGCCGCGAGGGTGTAGCCCTGGCGACGATCAACCATCACCGGGCCGCCGTGCGCGGGTTCTCACGCTGGGCGTGGAGGTCCGGGCGGATCGCCACCGACCCCCTGGCGGGTGTCACGGGCTTCAACGCCCTCGAAGACCGGCGCCACGATCGGCGGACGATCAGCGTCGAGGAACTGCGGCGGTTGATCGCCGCGGCCGGAAACGGACCCAAATACCGGCGGATGACCGGGCCGGCGCGAGCCCTCTGCTATCGTCTGGCCTCGGCGACCGGGCTCCGCTACGCCGAGATCAGGAGCATCGTTACCCGGTCGCTCGACTGGTCAACCAGTCCCGCGACCGTCACGGTGGCACCTGGGTACACCAAGAACGGCCAGGAAGCCACGCTCCCCCTCCCTGATGACCTGGCGGACGATCTCCGTCGGTGGATCGCCGGACGCACGCCGGACGCCCCCCTGTTCGCGCTGCCGGGCCGAGGCGCCGACATGCTCCGGGTGGACCTGGCCGCCGCCGGGATACCCTACCGCGATGGCGACGGGCTGGTGTTCGACTTCCATTCGCTGCGGTGCCAGCTCGCGACGATGGCCGATGCCGCCGGGGTCTCACCCCGCGTCGTGCAACGGATGATGAGACACTCGACCCTCGAACTGACCGGCCGGTACACTCGACCCCGCGATGAAGACCTGAACGTCGCGACCCGGTTGCTGCCGTCGCTTGGTGATTGTGCCGCCGCCACGGCTGATACCGGAAATGATACTTCGACCGACACTGATGATTCCGAACCTGATGGAGCGCAAGGCGTTGCATCGATTCGCGAGCGGAATCATAATCCGCGTGTCGGGGGTTCGAGTCCCTCCGCCGCTACTTGAGACAGTCTCCGTCACTTCCCGACACATCTCGCCGTAGTTCGTCAAGGGCATGGAATTAGGTTCAGAACTGCTGTCCAGCAAGACCGGCGTCAATTCGTCAGGACGCGCCGGACGTTGCCCCATCTCGTCCCCTGCGCGCGCCAGTAGCGCGGAAAGGAGATCGCCAGGGTTTGTGCCACTCCGATTGAAACGCTACAGCCGGGCTTGGTCAGAGCCTCGGTAACCAGGTACGTTTTACAGAACAGACTGTGAGTAAACTCCGAAGCAGCGCCGCGACGGCCATGGCAGGTTCATTTACCATTTCGCGGTTCCTGGTACCACCTGGCTGGAAAACCGTGCAGGGGTTGGGTTTCGGGATCAAGTGCCGGGTGAAACCGATTGCGGCTCGGGCAAACCGGGCGGAGGCGAGGACCGCCCGATTCGCTGGAGCCAGTCCGGCAGTAACCGTTGAACCTCGCGGGCGTCAGGCGCGGAGAAGTCGGCACCCAGGAAATCGCGGATCTTGTCCCCCCTGTCTCTCAGTGCGGCACCACCAACGGCCACCGCCAGACCCGGCCGGGGTTGTCGAGCCAGGGCGACCAGGTCCGAAGCGTCGGGAAGGTGGACCGCCAGCGCACAGGAGACGCAGAGCAGGTCGGCGTGGGCTTCGGCCACGAAGTCGGCGATCGCCTGGGCGGGCAGACTCTCCCCCAGGGCATGCACGGCCAGACCGCCCGCGCGGAGTACGTCGGCGACCATCAACAATCCGATGGAATGCCGCTCTCTCGGCGGACAACAGGCCACGGCGACCCGAGCCCCTTCCTTCGGGGCCGCCGGCAAGGAACGCGAGCCGTGCTGTCGGATCAGGTCGCAGGTGACTTCGCTGACGTAATGCTCATGCGCCGTGGAGATCCGGCCGCGTTCCCACTCCCGCCCCGTGTGAATCAGGGCGGGTTCCAGCACATCAATGTACAGACTCAAGGTATCGCCGTGATCGGTCAGGTAGGTGTCAGCCAGAGCGACTGCACCGCGACGGTCCAGCTTCATCAACCGACCGAAATAGTCGAGATAAGGCGGAGGACTCGTCATGGCGGACCTCCAACGGAACGTTCGGACTCGGAGTCTCGACGGTATCCCAAGGATTCTGGACTGGTTATCCCGTAGGATGGAGACCAGCGCCCGCCGGTCCTCGTCGCGGGCCTGAGGGCACACGGCCTGCTCGATCCCATCGGCCAGGAACCCGAACACTCCGGCGACCTGCTCCCGTCCTACCCCTCGCGCCTCCAGCAGGCTGACCAGCCAGTCGGCGTATTCCGAGAAGATCCGGGGCTCACCTGCGGCGACGGCCGCGTCCAGATGCTCCAGGTGCCAGAAGTTGTCCTCGGCCACATGCTGGCGACCCCGTGCCCCGTACCGCTCGTCCAGGTCCGGCCACATCTCGTAGCACCGCTGGAAGCCGTACGACGCGACCTCCCGCCCGCAGGCGCGGAGCAAGCGGCTACGGAGCCTTGAACAGGACAACGGATGCTCCCCACCGATCAAGTCGCTCATCGCCGGTTGCCCCGATTTGAGTTTAATTGGGAGGGGCGCTGTGGGTCCAGGTCGAGAAGTCGACCCGATTCCGCAGGATGGCTCTGGCTCGTATTTGGCCCTCGATTGACATTTTACCCGAGACGGGACCGCCAGTGCGATCTTCCACGGTTTTGCTTCATTGAAACGGATTGATCGGTTGCTCGAGAAGGAGTTTGATCCGTCACCGTCTTCCCCGTTACATTGAGGGGGTCCGGGCCGAGCATGGAGAAACGGAGACGGGACCGGAGTACCGGCCCGAGGCCAGCACCGGAGCGGACGACACGATACCGTTTCACGGTCCACCGGGACTGGACCAAGCGCAACAACAGACATTCACCGTTTCTGATTCCATGATCCAGGTTAGCGCGCAACCCGATACTCCTCTTCCGCCGGGACAGAACCAGCGTCACTGAAACCACGACCCGATCAATTCCGGATCAAGCGCATGAAGTTCATCGCCGTCGCTGCACTGATCGCTTCCTGTGGCACGCTCTGCGGGGCGGATGAACCGACATCGAGGCTGCCGCGCAGCCGACCTGAGACCCAGGGAGTCTCGTCGGCCGGGGTGCTCGCGTTTGTTGAAGCGGCCGATCGGGAGATCGACGCGCTGCACAGCTTCATACTGGTGCGCCATGGTCACGTGGTGGCTGAGGGCTGGTGGTCGCCCTATGACGCCGCTTCTCCTCACGCCCTCTATTCGCTGAGCAAGAGCTTTACTTCCACCGCCGTGGGGCTGGCCGTCGCGGAGGGGAAGCTGAGCGTGGCAGATCCGGTGCTGAAGTTCTTTCCCGAGGACGCACCGTCCGACCCGAGCAAGAACCTCAAGGCGATGCGAGTCAGCGACCTGCTCCGCATGTCGACCGGGCATCAGACGGAGCCGTCGGTCCGGACCCAGGAGATCTGGACCAGGGCGTTTCTCGAAGCGCCCGTTCCGCACAAGCCCGGCACCCATTTCCTGTACAACACGTCGGCAACCTACATGCTCTCCGCCATCGTTCAGAAGGCGACCGGCGAGAGCGTGCTTGACTACCTCCGGCCACGTCTCTTCGAACCGCTCGGAATTGAGAATCCCTCCTGGGGGACCAGCCCACAAGGCATCACGCTGGGCGGTTATGGGCTGAGCGTTCGGACCGAGGACATCGCCCGCTTCGGTCAGCTCTATTTGCAGAAAGGCGAGTGGCACGGTAAGCCGCTCGTACCCAGGGCGTGGGTCGAAACAGCCACCGCGCGACAGACCTCCAACGGGAGCAACCCCGAGAGCGATTGGGAACAAGGCTACGGCTACCAGTTCTGGCGCTGCCGACACGGTGCCTTCCGCGGCGACGGCGCGTTCGGGCAATTTTGCGTCGTGATGCCCGATCAGGACGCCGTGATCGCCATCACCAGCGGCGTGAAGAACCTGCAGTCGGTATTGAACCTGGTGTGGGACCACATCCTCCCCGCCATGAAACCGACCTCCCTGGACGACGACGACGAAACCAGGAAGAAGCTCGAGGGCAGGCTCGCGGGTCTCTCGCTACGTTCCCCGATCGCTTCGGGCTCAGGGCAGACGGCCGAGCGTTTTCTGGGAAAGAGATTCCTCTTTCCGTCCAACGAGCGAAAAATTGAAGCGATCGGACTCGAGGGTATCGACAAGGGCGACGGTCTGACCCTCATCATGCAGACCGACGGGGTGGAACAGCGTGTCTCTTGCGGACGAGGTGCATGGAGCAAGGGGCGGCTGAGCTTCGGGATTCTGCCTGAACAACCCGTGGCCGCGTGCGGCGCGTGGACCGCGGACGACACGTACACGGTGAAGCTCTGTTTCTATGAAACGCCGTTCAACGTCACTCTCCGATTGACCTTTTCGGGTGATCAGTTGTTCTGCGATTCCGAGTCGAACGTCGCCTTCGGAACAACCCGACAGCCCCAACTGATTGGACAGGTCAAGTGAGTGTCGGAAGGATGCGACCGAGTCAGGATGATGGACATGGCGACCTCGGCTTCAAGGGGCGGCGATCCTTGAGATCGAACTGATCGCCCGGCGCCAGGAAATAATAGCGTTGACCATCGTGGTCTCTGCCGTCGTAGACACCCACCTTGCTTTGGCCGATCACCTCGAAGCGATCGCCGCCGACCACGATGGCCGTGCCCTCGTCGATCCCGATCCCGAGCAGGTTGGGATGTGCTTCGATCACGCCGATGAGGTCGTTCTGGCGCTTCCTTGCGATCAGATGCTGATCGATCGCAACTTCGCGCACGTAACCGAAGCCAACTTCGTACCCCTTGGCCATCATGATGTGATTACCTTCGCGGGCTCCTCTTACGAGATAAGAGCCCTGGATGGTCGCACCGGCCGAAGTGCCTCCGATCACACCGCCACGCGACAGGACCGCTTCGATCTCCTTCTGGGTGCGCGTGCCGAGATAAGCATCGACCAGGCGCCACTGGCGTCCGCCGCCGAACCAGACCCCACTCGCGGACTTCAGCGGGGCGACGAACATCTCGGTATCCGCCTCGGCACGGTCGCGGGTGTGCAGGACCGTGACGTGTTTCGGTTTCAGGCCGAACGACCGGGCAAACGACTCACCGGCGCGCTGGGTGTCAACGATGTTGGACTCGCTGGCGGTCGGGATGAGGACAAACTCGGCGTCCGGGCCTCCCGCGAGGCCAACGAACCGTTGCACGATCTCGGGTCCGACCTTACCCCCGCCCACGATCACGAGGCTGCCCGCGTTCGGCCCGACAGATGGCGACGCCTGGAGACATACGAGAGCCAGACCGAGACAGAGTGTGGCGATCATCGCAATCCTGTTTTTGGAGAGATCATCAAGGAACTTGCCGGTTGAACTTCAGGAGCAAGCGCTCAGCGCGGAAGACGACTTCGATGTCCTTACTGGAGAGCGCGTCTTCGAGGGCGGGAACGGCGACCGGTCCAAGCTCAAAGAGGCGGCCCTCGGCGGTGTCGCGGGTCCTGGAAGAGGGATCGCCAAGCTGTTGCACGAGGGCGCGAGCGCGGTCCTGAAGCCGCGGGTCGACGCCGTGGATGACCAGCAGCGCCGAGCGGGCGAGCTTCTTGGGGGGAGGAAAGACGTCGAGGAGCACCGTCTCGTCGAGGGCCTCGCGCGACAGGTGCGCCAGGACGATCAGCTCGCCCGGTTCGAACAGGGCCGAGCCGTACTGTTCGAGTACGAACTCGACCACCGATCCGCGAAGCCCCTGGGCCGACAGACGACGGGCGAGGGTATCGCGCGTCAGCTCACGATAAGTGGGCTGCGAGGGTTTGACCGGCTGCGACATGGGCAGCTTGACGGGAGGCCCTTCGATCACCTGGTTCTTCTTGCTGGTCTCGTCGGCGAGCCGGGCCGCGGTCGTGATGAAGAGCTTTCCTTCCTCGGTGATCCGGTAGCTCAGTCCAACCGCCCCGAGCACTTCGGCCAGCGCATCGCGAGCCGCGAGGTTGTTGGCCTTCATGTCCGTCGGTTGATCGAGGTTGATGTCGGCCTTGGTCAGCGTCTTGTCGTCGATGTCGTATCCCAGGCGGACCTGCGCCATGATCAGTCCCAGCACTTCGCGCCGGGGAGCCTGATCGACTGCCACGATGACCGGCCGGTTCAGGACCTGGTCAACGCGGGCGCGGATGTTAGCATCTCCCTCGGGCGGAAGGGGGGGCGGCTCCTCGTCTTTCGTTTTGTCCTTCTCCTTCGCCTTCTCGGCCTCGTTGAAGACGGCCTCAGCTTCTTCCTTGGTCGCGGGCGTCTTCTTCGGCTCGGTCGACTTCTTGGGTTTGGTCTCCTCTTCCTTCTTCCTGGCGATCTCTTCCTTTTCCTTCTCGGGCGCGGCCGTGGGTAGCTCGTCGAGCCAGCCAACGCGGAACCCTCCCTCAACCGGCGCAATCACGGCGATATCCACAAGCCGGCGATTGGTCAAATTCTGAAGCGTGTATTCGTCCGGCCCACCCCGGAGCTTGAGCGGGACCGAGATCGACAGCTCGGCGTCGTAAGCGACAAACCGCTCAAGGCGCGACTCGTGCTTGATATAAAGCGCCGACTTTTCGTCACGCAGCTTCTGGAACCAGTGCGATTCGGAAAAATAACCCTGGGGGATGTTCGCAGGGGGCGTTTGCGAGAGGCTCGAGCCAAACCACTGGAGCCGGCCGCTGCGTTCGGTGCTTGGCGGCCAGTGGGCCAGGAAGAGACCTTTCTTGGTCCGTACGTTAATGTCAACATCCTTGCAACTCTCGCCGAAGAACTGGACCACCGAGATTGGCGCGATCGGAAACCTGGCAGCCTGTTCCCGAATCTTGTCATTGTCCTCAAATTTCGGCCGGCTCGTGCCCACGGCGCCTGGCATCGCCGATTTGTAAACCCGCCCGGTGTTGATCGTCGTCTGGGCGGGATTAGCGACCCAGATCGACCATTCGTTGACCTCGATGGGTGTCTGCGGCGGATCATCGGCCCCCGGCACCACCGACCAGAGGCACCACAGGAACGAGGCCGCCAGCGCCGACAACCGCACGATCAACCTGCGCATAGGACTTGCTCACTTCAGATTCGGAGAGGGGCGATAGAGCCGGGCATTGGCCCAGATGACACGGTCGCCGGTGTCCAGGTCGGGGCCGTAGTCGACCAGGAGCCGAAGCTGGTTCGCCCCCGCCACCGGAAGCACGAGCTTGACCGGAGGCTCGTCGGCCCGGAGATCGACGCGGGTGTAGATCTCCTTGTCATCGGTGAACACGCGGCAATCGACCCGCCCCTTGCCCCGCGCGGAGTCGTCGAACCCGACCAGGGCCTCGAACCGCGGCGTAGCGGCCCCTCAGCTCATAGGTCAGGACCGTCCGGGAATGGACCGCGATGCCGTGCGGAAAGGTTTGGCCGTTGATCCTGAGCGGCTCGCCCAGCAGGTTGACGTCGCGTCGATAGGGGAGCTTCCGGCCGAAATAGGGGGTTTCTTCAACCTTGCTCGGTTCGATGTCGGAGAGATAGGTCATCGCGCCGCCACGAAACCGAACGGCTTCTATTTGACCGGCCGGGAGATTCAAGGTCTGTCCCCAGTCGGTCTCGACCTTCCAGGCACTCGTATCCAGGTCTTTCCAGCGCCCGGAGATCGCCAGGCCGCCGAACATCGCGAACCGGGTGCGAAGCTCATCAGGCGGCCGGGGTTCGGGCCGCTCGGCCATGACCACCCCCTCCACCATCTTGAGAGGAAGCGTGCGCGTCTTGTCCTGATACCGAAACAGGAGCTTGTCGCCATCGGTTCCCTCGACGATCCCTGGTATCGTCAGGACCTCCTTGTCCTTGGTCCGGGCAATCAGCAGGTCTTCCACTCCACGCGACTTGAGCCGCTTGACAAACGACTCGACCGGTTCCTTGCGGTCAGCCACGCTGAGCTGGACCCCGATGACCCGCGCCAGGGGAATTTCGAGCGCTGTCCTGCCAGGACGTTGCGAGCCGGATCGAATCCGAGCCGATGGATTCGAGTCCGCCGTAAAGCTTCTCGTCACCCGTCAGATATACGGTGGCCCCGAGCCGAGGCTCGGAGGGCGCCTTCGCGTCGATCGCGAGCGTGGGATCGGTGTGCTCGGCTGCCTGGACCGAGGTATTGTCGTTTTGCCCGTTCTCATAGACGACGTTGACCTGATAGTTCTTCTGGAAACTGTCACCGGCGGGCGGTTCGAGGTAAATCTCGGCCCACCCTTCGATTCCCGAACGACGGAGGACGAGCGGCCAGTCTTCCGAGTTCGACGTGTCGATCCGCCAGCTCGTCGCCCCCTTGTCGGTTTGACAGTTCACCGTGATCTGCTTGATCGTAGCGGGATGGAGACCGGAAAGCGCCAGACAGACATCGCGAATACCGTTCTTCTCCGGTTCCACCCTGGAGATCTTGGTGACTGTCGTGCCAGGCGGAGGCGCCAGGGCATCGTCACTCGGTCCCGCTTTTTTCGGCTCGTCCTTCTTTTTGGCTTGGTCCGGCTTGCTGACTTCCTTCGGCTTCCTGGTTTCATCCTGCTTCCTGGCCTCGGACGAATCCTTCGATTTGGGCTCATTCTTCCTGGCACTGAGGCCGGGCTTGGTCAGGTCGACATTGACCTGACCCACGAACCGGGCGCTCAAGGTTGGCGTCCGCTCGAAGTGGATGCTCTCGAGCTCTTCAAGCGGAAGTCTGGCTTTCGGTTCGGCGGGCTTCGCACCTGGTTCGGGGTTGGACCCTGGCTTGGGCATGCTCGATGGATCAGGAGATGCGGGCGGCACTGGGGGCATGGGCTGAGGAGATACCGTGACCGTGACCGTGAGCGGAGAAGGTGCCGCAGCCGCTACCGGCTCGGGATTCGACGCCGGTTCCGGGTGGGTTTCCGTTGCCGGCTTCGCTTGTTCCTGGGGCGATTTGGCGGGTTTGGCGTTGGTGGGCGCAGGATCGGCGAAGGCCAGAACGGACCCGAGGTTCTCCATGGGATTCGCGGCGTTCGCGCCGGCCTGGGCTTTCGTCTTGTCAGTGGCGGGTTTGGGGGTCCCGCCGAGGATGAGCCTTCCGGACTCGATGGAGGTTGGTTCGGCGTACACCACTTGATCGAACACGGTGCGGACTGTGGTGCCCAGGCCATGGAACCGATCGGCGCGGATGGTCACGTCGCGCCAGAGGATCTCAAGGGGCTCGGTGCCGTTGCGGTTGGTGGCGAAGAGCTTCAGGGCCGCGATGTCGTTCGGTGGGAGCGTGACCTGTCCCAGATATCGAGGGCGGTTCAACCTGGCGTCCTGGACCTGAAACCGGATGATGTTGTTCTCGCGCTGGAGCTCGATGGTCACCTCGTCGCCCGACGCCGGAAACGTGATCCGCGGCGGCTTGGGAGGCTTGCCGGGTCCGGCGGGCATTCCCCCGCGGATGACCATCATCCCGGGCATCATCGGTCCTTCGCCGGGCTGTTGCTGGGTGTTTCCCTTGTCGATCGATCGATAGACCTCCGCCCCGCCGGGCTCGCGCAGCCTCAAGAACGTCAGGTCGGGTTGATTGATGTCGTTGAAGGCGATCGCCAGTCCGATCGCGGCGCCGTCCTCGAGCGCGGGCTTGGGAACCCTCTTGATCCGCAGGTTCACCTTGATGGTGAAGTCGCCGCCAAACCGGACCTGCTGAGGGGTCTTCCAGCCGGTCTCTTCCTCGCCCGGTTTCAGCGTGATCTTGAGCCCGTCGGCCTCGCGCGCCAGCGCCGATTTCAGGCCATAACCTTCGGCGTCAAGGGCCGACTGCTCGAGGCGGCGGGCGTCGAGCCCGCGCAGATATTCGACGCTTTGACCGCCCCCAAGGAGGCCGATCAACAGGAGGGCCACGCCGTGCATCACGCCACCTTGAATCCCGGTCGGCTCGGACCTTGTCGGTATCCCTGGAAAATAGGATAGGACCCGGCAGGTTGGACTTCATTCGGACAACTTTATTGTTTTTGATCGAATTGTCCGCCTGAAGTCCGACCTACAGGGATCGAACGCGAGGCAGCCCATCACGGGCTAGGGCTGATCTGCCGGCTTTGCCTTGGCACCCTCAGCCTCGGGACGGACGGTCTTCTCCTCCGCGAGGCGTCGATAGTAGCGCTCGAGGACCTGCCGGTATTCGGGCGGGAACCCTTCGGACATGGATTGCAAGATGCGGTCGCGCTCGCGAGTGGAGAGCTTGGCCCAGTCCTTCTCGCTCTGCCGGGGATCGACCAGGTCGCCGACACCGCCGGTGCCCCGTCCGATCACCGAGTCGTTCAGGCCTTCACGCGGCTTGTTGCGCTTCATGCCGCCCCGGCAATTCTCACATTCTTTTTCCAGAGATGCGATCAGCTCGTCGAGGTCGCGGACGATCGCCTTCTGGTGGTCCTGAACCGGCGGACCGGTCTCGGTCTTGGCCAGCTCGCCGACCACGCCGGTCATCTTGGTCGAGATCGACGCGATCGGCTGCTGCGCCATGACCGTGGCCGCGCTCCCTAACAGGAACGAGACCAGTGAGGTCGCCGCCAGGAAGGTACGCATTCTTCTCATGACAATCCCCTTTCTCTCCATGTCCAAGGAACCGTAACTCTCTGGATCTGGATCATCGTTGATGCTGGATTCTACCACCTATTGCTCCTCCTGAGCATCGGGCTCGAACCGTTTCGAGAGCTTGGCGATCGAGTCGCGGATCTCGGTCTGCTGGTCCCTGAGCGTCTCGATCTCGCGCTTCAGGTCGGGCGGCAGGGCGGCGCTCCGGGGCGCGTCGTGGTCCACGTCGACGGTGTCGTCGTTGAGCCGGGTCTGGATCAGACGGATCATCTTCAATTCGGCGATCAGCCGGTTGAGCTCGCGCTCGCGCGCCCGCGGTTCGGTGGGCAAGGGCGAGCCTGGCGGGGGCGGTGTCGTGGGAGAGAGTCGGCGGATCGCTTCCAGGAGACCCAGCAGGTCTTGCTCGACGCGCTTCTCGAGCAGGACGGTGCGGGTCGAGGCATCGCCTTCGTTGAGCCAGCCCTGAATCTTCTGCATCTCGCGTCCCAGGACGCGGAGCGACGTCGGCAGCGCGATTCCGAACTCGGTCTCCTCGCTCAGGGCGCGGAGCCGCTCGGTCCGTTCGGCGAGCTCGCCCTCCTTGCGGGACAGGCCCACCACCAGGAGCATCGCCGTCCGCGAGCGTCTGCGCGATCGCGGGCGCCTGCGCCTCGGTCGTCTCGCGAATATCGGCCTGGATCTCGTGCATCTCGGTCAGCTCGGCGATGATCCGAGCCTGAAGCTCGTAACGGATCTCGACCAGCAGCTTCTCGACGGCGTGCGCCAGCTCGTCGCGCGACTGGACCAGGTGTTTGAGCGCCTCCGTCTGATCTTCCGACGCGGGCTGCGCCGCGGTCCGGTCCAGGTCCTGCTCGGCGGATCGCATCGAACTGGCGGCGCGGATCAGATCCTTCTGAAGCGCGATGCCGCTATCGCCCAGCCGGGCCGAGACCTCGGCCAGGACGTCGGCCGCGCTCCGGTTCCGGGTCTGGTCCTGCTCAAGACGCTGGAACTCGGCCGTATCGACGGCCTTGCCGGTCGTCGCGATCCGTTCGTTCAGTCGGTCAAGCTCCTTCTGGAAGAGATCCTGGGCCCGCCCGGCCGCGGCCAGCGCCCCGTTCGTATCGTGGGTCGCCAGGACCTCGATCGCATCACCCAGGTGCGGATCGGCCTGCTTGAGGAAAGGGGGATCAAGGTCCTTGAAGAGCGGGTCGCCGGCAAGCTCTCCGGCCGTCTTGCGGAACCCTTGAGCTCGTTCGCGGCCGGCTTCACGCATCTCCCTGGGGGCCTCGTTGGTGCCGGAAGGGATCGACCCGCGCACCTGGGCGATCCAGGCGCCATGGTCGCGGACCAGCCCTTCGAGGCCCGGCAACTGGGCCTTGAGGTTCTTGAGCTCCCCTTGCTTCTCAATGGCCGAGCGCGACCACGTCAGCTCGCGGCGTTCCTCCTTGATGATCCGATCGAGCTGCGCGAGCGTCTCGCGCATCTGCCGGAGCCGCGTCAGCTTCATCTGGAAGTCGAGGTCTTCGGCCAGGAGCAGGCTGCGCAGGTGTTCCAGCTTCGCCAGCAGCTCCCGGGCCTCGGTCTCCGCCTTGGCCAGTTGCGCGTCGACGAGGAGCTTCTGCGTCTCCTTCATCTGGAGCAAGATCAGCTCCTCGCGCGAGAAATTCAGGGCCAGCTTCAACCGCGAGGCATTCTCCGGCTCGAGGCTCGCGTAGCGCCTCGGAGAGCCGGAACATCCGATCCTCCAACTCGACCATCTGGGCGGCCACGTTTTCCTGGTTGAAACCGATCTTGTCGCGATCGGCGGCCCCGCCGGGTTTTGCCTCCTCCTTTTTCTTCGTGTCATCTTTCTTCGCGTCGTCGGTCTTTTTCTCATCGTCGAAGACCCCCGCGGCTTCCTGAGCGCGGCCAGACCGGGCGGTCGTGTCGAGGGTAACCACCGAAAGTAGGAGCAGAAGCACGAACCCGGCGATCTTCCGGCTACGGTTTGCCATCAAACACCTCCCGCGTTCGCGATTCCTTGGCTTTCTCGGTTTCCTGCAACACGTTTTGCTGCATCCGGATCACCTCGGCGACCTGGTTGACGACATCGACGAAGCTCTCCCACTGCGACATCTGGTCGAGGATGCTCTTCATCTTCGCCACCACCTCCTGATGGAGCCGACGCGCCGCGTCCTTGGTCGCCGCAGGGCTCGAGCTCGAGTTCGCCAGGGTCTGGAGCACGCCGCGGAGCTCGTTCAGCGGTCCGGCGACCAGGGCACGGATCGGGTCGATGACCTCGTCCTGGAGGAGCCGGTGCGACTTGGGTGAGCCGACCTGGTTGAGCTTCATCTCCTGCAAGGTGTCGGCGACCCGGCCGGCGATCTGGTCAAGCTGTCGGGCGCTCGCATGCTCCAGACGCATCACCCGCAGGCACTCCTCGGCCGACGGCATGCTCGCCAGCACCGGGGTCTGTTTCTCCTGGGTGTCGAGCAAGGCCACGAACTTGGCCCGCTCGGCGCGCTGTCGGATCAGGATCTCATAGAATAGCTCGTCCGGCGAGACGACCTGCAAGGCCAGGACGCTCGAACGGCCGACCTGAACCCCGCGAGCGCATCGGTCGTCGGCCTCACCGATCAGACGGATCAGGGTGCCCACCTCGGGCGGATCGGTCTCGAGGACGAGGTCGTGCCGGACCTGATGGTCGAGCAACGCGCGACCGGGATCGAGCGGCAGGGGCAGAGTCACCGTCGCGCGCTGGGTCTTCGGCTCGGATTTCTCGCCGGCTGGTTCCTTCTCATCGCCTTCCGGCGCAGAATGGTGCGGTCGACCTGAAGTCGGAGCGCGCCCAGGCCGAAATCATCGGTCGCGGCCAGACTCAGCGGCACGGTGGCGACCGGCGTGACATGGTTGCCGACACCCAGCGCGCGCAGCGTGACCCGTGGCTCACGGTCGCGCAAGATCCCGATCGACAGAAACGCCGGCCGGGAGTCGAGACCCGTCGTCCGTGAGGTCAACTGGATCTCGAGCGTGGTCGCGTCGCGCAAGGTCCAGCGCGCGGCGAACGACTTCGGATCGAGCCGATCGAGCGCCGGTGACTGGCCAGGGTTAACCTTCAGACGCGTATCGGCCAGCTCCTCATTGCCGATCAAGGTCAGGTCGACCTCGGTGTCGGGCAAAAACAGCAGGTGCTGACGAGGGTCGGCCACGTCGCGAAACCCGACGGTGCTCGATCCCGGCTCCCTGACGCGGAGCTTGATAACGGCGAGCGTCGGTCGATCGACCCGATCGATCGGAATCGGCCCGAGCCAGTCATCACCACCGGTCAGCTCGAACGTTGACGAGGCCGACGTCGGCGCCAGCTCATAACGGTAGCGGCCCGGTCCGATGGCGACCATCGTCGCCTCGCGCGTCTTGCCATCGGCCGTCCGTTCGCGGACGACGACACGCGACGGCGCCACCGGCTTCGCGGGCTTTTGCCGTAAGTGCAACGGCTCATCCCTGCCGCGGACAATCCAGCGCCGGCCCTGCTCCTCGATCAGGGGCAGATCGGCGCGAACCTCCAGCGCCACCGGCTCGTCGCGCGGCGCCAGAAGACGGCCCCGCGCGTCCAGACCCATCACCGTCAGATACGTCCGTTGTGGCCAGCGTTCCGAGGAGCCCAGCAGCCAGCGCGCCACGCTCAAACGGGCCGCGCCTGGCGCCGACCAGCCGAACACCGTCGGGACGAACAACGCCAGCCCCAGCAACCCGAGATGGACGGCCGTCCGTCGTCGATTCCAGAGCGAGCGCCAGCCCGAACCTGCGAGCGCTGCACACGCCTGCCGGACGGCCAGTCGGACCAGGGCCGGCGACGTCACGGTGTCGATGGCGGCCTCGTCCAGCAGTCCCGGAAGCTGAAGCACATCGGCGACCTGCTGTCCGGTCCCCGGCCGGAACCGGTCGAGCACGACCGCCAGCGAGAGTTCATCGAGCCGCGCCGCCCGCCACTTCCGCCAGGTCCGAACCCCGAGTAAGCCGGCGAGCAAGGTGAGGCTCGCGCCCAGGATCACGAACCTCGCGGCTCGCTCCGGCCGGAACCACCAGTCCAGGACGACCAGAAGCGCCGCCGCGACCATCAGCGACAAGGTCGCCTCGGCCGCCAGCTCCAGCCCCAGCTCGAGCCCGAGCCGACGCCTCAATCGCGCGAGCTGGGACCGCAGCCGCTCCTGCTCGTCGCGGAGCGATTCCAGGCTCGGTAAATCCTGAACGGTCGCCACGTTGATCGGTTCCGTAATTGAAGAACGTTCAGACCATCCGGTACACCTTGCGCAACACCCACTCGGCCGTCAGGCTCAGGACGATGATCCCATACAAAAGCGGCGCGTCCCAGAGCTCGTCACGTGTTTCGAGCGTCCGCGTCACCTCACGGATCGGGATCGCCGGTCGATCTCCTTGACCTCGGCCAGGCTGAAGACGCGCCCCTTGGTCAGCCGGGCCAGGTCGGCGAGCAAGGGGCGGTTCAAGGACGGCTCGTCGATCTCGCGCCGCGGGGGCTCGACGCGGAAGGTTGTCGACGACGCCCGGACCCCCGAGCCCGATCCCGTATCAATGACCGTCGCTGGCACGACCCGCAACGTGTAGGCCCCTGCCTGCTGCGCGGGGAAATTCGTGGTCAGCAGGCCGGGATCATCGGGCACCTTTTCGAACCGGACCGGCTCGGGGGGCTGGCCGGCGATCTCGAGCTCGGCCGTCAGATCGGACGCCTCGGTCAGGGCGGCGGGATCGGTGTAACGAACGTCAACCGACACCTGCTCGCCGACCCGGTAGACCCCCTTGCCCAGATGGACCGTGAACGGGAACTGCCCCCCCAGCGCCTTGGTTCGTCCCACCCGGTCGATCAGCCGCGCCCAGAAGCCGTCGAAGTAATCCTCCGCGAGATAGCGCCAGCGATAGGTGCTGTCAAACCCGATGAACACCGACCGGCCCGGTCCGTAAAGCTGGGTCGCCAGCAGAACATGCCGCCCGTACTGGTTCTGCATCCGCGGATCGCCGTGCCGGGCCAGGACGGTTGCCCCGGGCCGGGCGCGGGTCACGGGGAAGCTCCAGTACATGCCCGGCAGGCTCGTCAGGATGGCCCGGTTGCGGATCGGCTCGGGGTTGAACGCGAAGATCGGGTCGCCCCGCCCCTCGGGGGTCAGGTCGAGCGTGTAGGTCGATTGCGTGCTCAGGCGAACCTCGGCCTCGGTGCGGAACAGCCCCGGCTCGCGGACGATCGGCAGGACCCGCGTCCAGCTCCCGGCCGAACCCGCGCCGGCCCGCCACCGTCTCCCGTGTCGAAAAGCTGCTGCGAGTGAAGCTCGCCCGCGACAAAGATCAGGCCGCCGCCGTCCTGGCTGACGAAGTTCGTGATCATGTCGGGCCACTGAGGCGACAGGGTCCGCATGTCCGGATCGACCAGGAGCAGCACGTCATAATGTTTGAGCTCGGCCTGGTCGCCCGGCAGTCGCGCGATCGGCCGGTCGCCTGGCTGCCGGTACCCTGGGTCGGCGTGCTGGAGCCAGGCCCCGAACTCGACATGCTGATCGCGCATCAAGGCGTTCCGCAGGAACTGGAACTCCGGCGACGGCCCCCCCGCGATCAGCAAGACCCGGATCTGCTGCCGGACCACCTTCACCGACGCGGTGGCGACGTTGTCCTCCCGCGTCAGCTCCGGCCCGGCGTCCTCGACCCGGGCTCGGTACTCATACGAGCCAACCACCTTGGGCGTGATCCGGAACGTCGACCGCTTGAGCAACCCATCCTCACCCAGCACCACGCGCTGATTGCCGATCGGCTCCCAGTCCTGGTCGTTGACCTTCTGCTCCAGGACGATCGTCGCCTCGGTATCGCGCAGGCCGCGGGCCTCGACCACCACCGCCATCGTCATCGGGTCGCGCACGAAGACGACCGGGCTGACCTCGATCTCGGCCACCCGGATATTCCGCGGCCCCTCCTCGGCCCCGGCGGCGATCGCATACACCGGGATATTTTGCCGGACCGCCGCCTCGACCGCGCGAAGCGGGTCCTCGCCCGTGTTCGAGCGGCCGTCCGTCACCAGCAAAACCCCGGCGACCGGCTGGCCTCGATGCGCCACCAGGGCGCCTCGCAGGGCATCGCCCAGCGGCGAGATCGATCGATCCGACTTCAACGTATCGAGGAACCCGGAGCTCCTCGCGAGCGACTCGCCCGCGCTGCCGCGCGCCGAGGTTTCCAGGTTATAAAACGACAGCTCCCGGCCCCGCGCCAGCGCTTCCAGGTTCGGACGCAGGACGTGCTTGACCAGCTCGAGCCGTTTCGTCTCGCGGAGCCGGTCGACCGGCGATTTGCCCCCGTCCGACTTGAGCTCAAGCTGCGCGGCCAGCTCGGCCGCTCGCGAGTCGTCGGTGTACGGGTCGGAGAAGCTCATGCTCTCCGAATCATCAAGAATGATCGGCAGGTGCGCCTTGAGCGTCTCGCGGCGGGTCGAGACGAGCACCGGCTCGAGCAGGATCGCCCCCACCGCCATCAAGGTCAACGCCCGCAGGGCCACCAGACCCAGCCTCTGCCGTCGTGTCAGGTCGCGCCGTTCCCAGCGATACAGCCGCCAGATCAACACCAGCAGCAGGAGCGCCCCCAGCACGAGCACGACACCCCCGGCCCCATGCGGAACGGCCGTGAGGTCCAGGTACGAGTTCTCACCCGCCACCGAGCCGGGCGATCGTTCGAGTCCCAGGAGGATTTGCCAGAAGGTGCTCATTCCGGTTCATGACCCGCTGTGATCAAAATCGACGAATTCCCATGATCCCACGAACCTAACGCGCAGCGTCCCACCCAGGTCGCATAGACCGATTCGACGATCAACAGGAGCAGGAGCACCAGGGCCAGGTCCTGCCACATCTCGCGCCCGAGGCGGCGAAGAGCCCGGCGTCATCGCCGCGCGCCGCGACGATCTCGATCGGGAGCGGCGCGAGCATGGCCTTCAGCTCGACCGGCTTGAGTCGTTCGAGCTCGCTCTCGCGCGGGTCGGGGTTGGCAGCGTAGGTTTCCTGCTGGGTCCCGAGAGGGCCTTCGTCCCAGTTGATCCGGTAGACGCCCGCCCGGCGCGTGTCGGGGACGTTGATCTCGTACGACGGCCCCTGCTCCGCCTGGGCGGCCTCTTCCTTCCGCGGCAGGACCGGCAGGGCCCGCGGCTCGCCGCCACCGGGCGGCGTGAGACGGGCGTTGCTGATCTCCTGGCTTGATCGGATGATCCGCCGGATCCGTTCGCCGGCGCTCACCGTGGTGTCGAACCGGGTCGGCCGCGCGGTCCCCTTGACCGCCTCGCGCACGGCCAGGACGAAGCTCGGCTCGATCGGCCAGTCGTTCCCCGCCCGGTCGGCCGTGGTCGTCCAGACCATGACCCGACCGTCGCCGACAACCCGCTCCACAATCGACGGCGAACGCGCCGGATTGTTCCACCGGGCGAGAACCCGGACCTGGTCGCGCTCGCCCTGCTCGTCCAACGTCATGATCTGACGGGCCAGAACCCGCTCCAGGGCCGTCGGCTTCAGCTCCATCAGCTTCTCGATCGGCGACGGCCGGACCGGCTCGACGATCAGGCCCTGGATCGACTCCTCGACCAGCCCCTTGAACGGGTAGGGCAAGAGCCGATCGCCGACCCCGCGGTAAAGCAGGTCGTTGTACAGGCTGGTGTCCAGCTTCGCCCCGGTGAAGATCAGCAGCCCCATCCCGTCGCGGACCAGGCGGCCCAGGCGGTCGGCCTGCTCGGGATTGATGGCGGCCACGTTCGCCAGGACGAGCACGTCGGCCAGGTCGAGCCGCCGTGACAGAAAGTCGGTATCGGGGACGACCTCGACCCGCCACGCCTCCGCCGCGCCGATGCCGATCGACAACGGCGCGGCGAGATAATCGACCTCCGAGCCGAACGGCTCCGACGACGGCTCGCCATCCACCAGGCGGATCAATAGCGAATCCTTGACCGGCACCGCCGCCCAGCGCTGATTGTCGCCCGGGAGTTCGTCCTCGGGAAGCTGGAGCGAGAGGTCGTGCATCCCCGGCCCGGGAAAGGCCACGTTCAGGGGAATGCGGACCGTCTCGCGGGGCGGGATCTCGGGCAAACGGACCTCGGTCGGCCGATCGTCCACGCGGAGCACCCCCCGGCGCCGGCCATCATCCGGGTCGAGTCGTTGCGGATGGTCGCCTCCCACCGGCTCTCCGCGCCGGCCAGGATCGTCCGATCCAGAGGGACGAGCTCCAGCAACGCCAGGTTCGCCGTGTCGTCGGCTCCGACATCCACCAGACGGACCCGGACCCCCTGGTCGCTCCAGCGCCGCGTGATCGAGCCGACGCCTTGCTCCCACCCCGCCTTGCGGAGGTCGGTCAGGATGGTGAGCTGTCGCGTGGGATAGGTACACGATCGGAGGATCTCGTCGAGCCCCGCCAGGACCGACGGCCAGGCGGCATGGGTGGCCGAGATCGGCAGGGCGGCCACCACGCCGGCGAGCTCCTCGCGGCGGGTCGCCTCGACCTCGTTCAGGACCGGAGTCCGCGGCGCCGAGGTGGTCACGACCGTGCAACGGTCCTGCGGCCGGGCGGCGTTCAGGAGCGCGGCGGCCAGCTCGCGGCCGTGCGCGTAGGCCGACGCCTCCTTTCCCCCCGCGTCGTATCCCATGCTCAACGAGTCGTCGATCAGAAAGACCTGGCTGGTCCGGCCCCCGGTCCCGAGCCACTGCTCCAGCCCGGTCGGGTTCAGGACCGGCCGCGCCAGGAAGAAGAAAAGGAGCATCAGCAGACCGATCCGCAGCAGCAAGAGCAAAATCTGCTCGAACTCGATCCGCCGCCGGTTCCGCTCGACCGTCAGCTTGAGGTAGCGCATCGGCGCCCACTCCACCCGCCGGAACCGTCTCCGGTTCAGCAGGTGGATGATCAGGGGGATCGCGCCCAGCAGCATCCCCCAGGCCAGAAGTGGGCTCAGAAACGTCATCAAACGGCTCCGTCGACTCAGGCTTTCGGTCGCATCCCCTGCCGCGCGGCCCGCGCCGCGTCCTGTCGACCGTGGAGGAAGGCCGAGAGGGTCTCTCCCAGGAACGTATCGGTGAAGAACCGGACGTGATCGTAACCACGGTTGCCGGCCTCACGCTGAATGTCGTCGAGGAAGGTCTCGATCGCCTTCTGGTACGACCTGCGGAACCCCCACGGCTCGGCGAACAGCTCCTCGTCCCCTTCGATATCGCGAAACAGGGTTGGCCCGTCGAACGGCAGCTCGAGCTCGTCGCGGTCAAGCACCTGCATGATCATCACCTCATGTCCCAGGAACTGGAGCCGATTGAGTCCGTCGTACAGGGCGCCCAGGTCGGTGAAGAGATCGGAGACAATGACCATCAGGCTGCGCCGCCGGAGTTGGTCGCAGAGGACCCGGAGCAGCCCCCCCAGCTCGGTCCTCCGCGCCGGCGTGCAGCGCTCGAGCAGGCCCGCCATCACCATGACCTGCGACGCCGTCGCGTTGGGGGGAAGCACGGTCCCCGCCTGTTCGTCGAAGAGGACCAGGCCGACCGGGTCCTGCTGGCGGGTCAGGAGCATTGACAGGGCGACGACCATGGTCGCGGCGTACTCGAACTTCGTCAGCGCGGCCCGCGATCCGCGATAGTTCATCGAGGCGCTGGCGTCGACCACGAAGGTGACTCGAACGTTGCTCTCTTCCTCGTACTGCTTGATGTAATGGCGGTCGGAGCGCGCGAAGACGCGCCAGTCGAGCCGTCGGAGGTCATCGCCGGGGGTATACTCGCGATACTCGGCGAACTCGATATTGAATCCGTGGAACGGGCTGCGGTGCAGGCCGCTGATCGCCCCCTCGACCAGCCGGCGCGCGCGGAGCGACAGGTCGGCGATCTTGGCGATGACGTCAGGATCGGAAAACGTGCGCGACGGCGGCGTCGGCATGCGCCCCCTTTCGGACCGGAACGTCCTTGAGCAGCCGCTTGACGATCGATTCGCTCGACTCGCCCGCGGCCTGCGCGTTGTAGTTGAGCACGATCCGGTGCCGGAGCACCGGCGAGGCCACCGCCTTGATATCGTCCACCGAGACGCTCGGCCGGCCCGCCAGCGCGGCCCTGGCCTTGCTCGCGAGGATCAGCGCCTGACCGGCGCGGGGGCCCGCTCCCCACGAGACCCATTCGCTCATATAAGCCGGTCCGCCGTGATCGGGACCACGCGTCGCGCGCACGAGGTCCATCGCGTAGTCGATGCACAGGTCCGAGACCGGCACCCGACGGACCAGCTTCTGGAGCGCCGAGATCCGGTCGCCGGAAAGCACCGGCTTGATCTCGGCGCGTCCGCCCCGGTCGTGAGCCGGTAGATCCGCCGCTCTTCCTCCGGCTTGGGATAGGTGATGTACACCTTGAACAGAAACCGGTCGAGCTGCGCCTCAGGAAGCGGATAGGTCCCCTCCTGCTCGATCGGGTTCTGGGTCGCCAGCACGAAGAACGGGTCGGGCAGCGCGTGGCGATGGCCCCCGGCGGTGACCTGCCGCTCCTGCATCGCCTCGAGCAGCGCGGCCTGGGTCTTGGGCGGGGTCCGGTTGATCTCGTCGGCCAGGATCAGGTTGGCGAAGATCGGCCCGGGGACGAACCGGAGCTCGCGGGCGCCGCTGTTCCGGTCCTCGTACAGAACCTCGGTCCCGGTGATGTCGCTGGGCATCAGGTCGGGCGTGAACTGGATCCGGTTGAATTCGAGCGAGAGCGACTGCGCGAGCGAGTGGACCATGAGCGTCTTGGCCAGGCCCGGCACCCCTTCGAGGATGCAGTGACCTCGCGCGAAGACCGCCATCAGGAGCTGGTCGACCACCTCATCCTGGCCCACGATCTGGCTCGCGATCTGCGCCCGGATCTGGTCATAGGCCGATCGCAATTCCTCGAGCTCGGCGAGGTCGAGCTCATCGGTCGAGGGCGTGCTGCTCGTGCTCAAAGTCGGGGTCCTCCCTCAGCGCTGAAACACCGGCAAATATTTGTACGGGAGCTGCAGGATGATCACGGCGATCGACGTCCCGTAGACCTGCCCGATGCCGTCGCCATTCCACGACCCCTCGGGGCCTTGCATGGCGATCAACTGGTCGCGGGTCGCCGGGAAGTAGGTGTCCCAGTACTGGTCGCCCGCCATGTAAAAGCCCTGGGACGCGTACAGATGGGTATAGAAGGCATGCCCGGCCCCCTTGTTCCACCCTTCCTGCGAGCGGAACTGGTCCCAGACATATTTGAGACAGTCGGTGGCGATCGGGACCGTCGAACTGGCCCGCGTTGTAGAGGGTCGCCACCGCCGCCGCCGAGATCGCCAGCCGGGGTCCGCCCCCGGATCGCAGCGAGTACTCGATGCCTCCCTCGGGGGTCCGGCACTTGTCGAGGTAGCCCACCGCGTCCTCGATCACACCGCGCGGCACCAGAAACCCCGCGTTATGCGCGGCCCGCAGCGCCTGGACCTGGGTGACCGTCACCGAGCCCTCGTCGCCGCCGCCGGGAATGTAGGTCCAGCCCCCGTCGCCGCTCTGTCCCTGACTGGTCAAGGCCACGGCCTTGCGGACCGTCGTCGCCACCTGCTGGCGAAGCGCCTCCTTGCTGATCATTCCATAAACCGATGCCAGGAACAAAAGCGCGAATCCGTGCCCATGCATCGGCTGGCCGCTGTCCTGGGTCGTCCCCGTGATCAGGCCGTTGGACGTGCCGCACCGCACCAGGAACTCCACCGCCCCCTGGACGTTCTTGGCGTACTTGCCTCGCGTCGGCGAGTTGCCGTGCGCAGGAACGCCATGCCCGCCAGCCCCGTCATCGCCACGGGGTACGCCTCACCACCACCGTTGATCCACGACCCGTCGTCGCTCTGGCAGCCGGCCAGGTAATCGAGCCCCTTGAGCACCGCCTTGAGCGCCTCCTGCGTCACATGCTTGGGCAATACCTCGTGGTCCGCCGAGAGTCCGGCCACGGCCAGCCCCGCGCCGGCCAGCGCGCGCCGAAGCAAACAGCGGCGGCTGAGCCGATCGATGGCCCCCTCTTCAATTCCTGGCACGTGTAGCTTCATCAGTCCCCCGTCCGCCCCTTGACCTCGGGCTTTGCATTCGAATTCGGATTCGGATGGACCTCGAACCGGACCATGAGCTCGACCTTCACGGGGACCTCCTGGAACTTCGACGTGACCAGCCGCTTGCGCGGGACCTCGTCGCCGGTTGTTGACGAGGACTCGAAGTCCGGATTCAGCCGGGGCGTCTCGCCCGGCACCGCGATCTCGCGGATGGCGACGATCGGTCCCAGCGCGACCTGGCTGAGACGGGCCAGCCGCTGGGCACGGGTCCGCGCGTCGGCGATCGCCTTTTCGTAGGCTTCCTCCTCGAGCTTGTCGAAATCGTCGAGCACGAACCGGACGAGTCCCTCCTGCTGCATGTTGAAGCGATAGTAGTAATAAGGCATCTCGTCGTTCTGGGGACCGACCCGGGCGCCGGCGTCCTGGGCGACGTCGAGCAGCTTGGCCGTCAGTTGCAGCATCGCATCCTCGTCGAGCTTGCGGATATCGCTCCCCTTGACGATGATCTTCCGTGAGAGCTGGACCTCGGTCTTGCTTCGCGTGCTCGGCTGGTAAAAGAAGTAATACGAGTTCTGGTTTCCCTTCTTGTTGACCCGGAGCCCGCGCTCTTCCACGCCGACGTTGGGAAGCTTCAAGCCGGCGAACGCCTCGGTGATCCGCTTGCGGGCGTCGCGGTACTTGACGATCGCGTCGGCCGACAATTCGGAGGCGGCGACTTACTTCAAGATCGATTTCGAAGAGGTTCGGCAGCGCGGCGACCGTTCCCTTTCCGGTGACGGTCAGACCCTCGATGTTCGCCGGACCGTTCGAGCTTCCCCCCGCTCCGAAGAACTGAGCCCGCGCCGTTGGGACCGATCCGCCCGGAGCCAGCGACAGGACCGACACGATGACGACGGCCTGGAATCCCGACTTATTCATGCGAAGCCCTTCCCTTTCCGGACGCGGTGTCGCCACCCCGGCTCACCCTGACGGCCCCGGCACGACGCGGATAGGCGGCGATCGACCGGCTCGATACCGCCAGGAGCAGGTCGTCGGTCAGAACGAGGTCGCCGCCGGCCGCTCCCAGGTCCACACCCCGGAAGATCCGACGGACCCCACCGGTTTCCGGGTCGATCTCGAAGATTCCCCGCGAGGTCAATTGCCAGAGGCCATCCGGCCGGACCACGACGTCGGCCTCGAGACTTCCGCCCGGAACTCGGGTCGCCCACAGCAGGGCGCGTGTCTTCAAATCGAGCGCGCTGAGCTCGTCGCCTCCCAGGAACAAGGCGCGGTCGCTCACGCCCAGAAGCCGTGTGTTCTTGGTGACCGGACGGTCCCACAGCGCCTTCATCCGGTGGGGATCGATCGCGTAGAGCCGGCTTGACTGCATTCCCTTCACCAGGAAGGTCTCGCCGGCCAGGAGCGGCGCACTCCCCTCGGCCAGGGTCTGCGGCGGCTCGTCGTAATAGAAGAACCGGTACGACGATTGATAGGGCTCGGTCTTGTAGCCATAGCCCCAATCAAGCGCTCCGGTATCGGCATCAAGCCGCGCGAGCACACCCACATGGGTATCGACATATAGCGCGCCGCCGCGCGGGAGCAGCCGTGGCTGCGGTGATGGCTCGCGGTTATAGCCGTAATTATACATTTGCTGGCCCTGCCGGAAGGTCCCGACCTCGGTCTTCCAGAGGACCTTGCCGTCGTGGGGCTGGATCGAGAGCACGAACTGCTGCGGCTGCCGCTGCTGTTGCTGCTGGTTCGCCAGGCTCTTGGCAGCGACGTAAAGCCTGCCGTCGACCGCGATCGGTGGCCCGACCAGATCCAGTTGCGCATAATCCGCCAGATCGCTCGAATGCCAGACGACCTCACCCCCCTCGGCCCGCCGGCACGTCAGCGTGAACGGAGCCACGAAGTTGGGCTCTTTCAGGTTGCGTGCCAGGCTACAGACATAATCACCCGCCGCGACGATGGCGAACCGGGCGGGATCGATCCCCCGGGTATAGTCCTGCGGCGTGATCAGCCGGAGGTGATGCAGCCCCTCGGTCCGCCAGAGCAGCTTGCCGCTCTTGAGGTCGAGCGCGAAGAGATAACCCAGGTAGTTGACATAAAGCGTCGAGCCCTCGACCGACGCGGCCGGGACGGTGGCGCTCAGCGGATGGGTGTCCCACTGGGTCCATTCGACCGGCACCATGCCTGCCTCGATCGACTCGGCGAATCGCCACTGCCAGGCGGCCTCGACCGGCCCGCCCAGCTCCGGTCCGAAGCGCGATGGGGCCAGGTCCGGCCGGGAGTCCACCGTCACGGATCGACCGTCGCGCGTGAGCTTTCGGACCAGATCGGCCGCCTTTCCCGACAGGCCCCCCAGAGTCGTCGGTTCGTCGCCATACCGTGTCACGAGCTCGGTCCGGACCTGCTCCATCTCGGAGAGGCGCCCCGCCCGCTCGAGCGCCAGCACGGCCTTGAGCATGAGCAGGGCCGGGCGCGAGCTCGGAATCCGGCCGCTCGCGCACGACCGAGAGCCAGCACTCCGCGGCCCGGTCGAACCGGCCCGTCTCGAAGTACAGATCGCCCAGGCGATCGGCGGCGTTATCGCCTACCGACGTACTGAAATACGCCGAATAGACGCGTTCGAGGTTCTTCTGCTCCGATGCCCCTTCGGCGTCGTCCAGCAGCTTCTTCGCCTCGGCGTCGTAGAACAGACGATACGCCGACTGCCCCGCCGTCGGCAACGTCGCCAGGGCCAGGCGGCGTTTGCGGGCCACCGGGATGATGAACCCGTTCTCGCCGTCGACGAACCGGACTGCCTGGGCTTCGGGGATATTGTAGATGCGCTTCGAGCGCCCGCTCCCACGTCCCACGACGCTGGAACCGATCGAAGTCGTCGAAGGCTTCCTTCACCTCGGTCGAGGCCGGCGGCATCTGCAAGGGTCGAGCGGGATCGTCGTTCGAGACCTTCTTCTCGTCGTCGTCCTTGGCCGGCGTTTGGCCCAGGGCCAGGGTCGCCGAGAAGAACAGGATCACGAGCGCCAGTCGGATCACGAATTCGTCCTCTCAACGCGATGACGGTATCGCCCGCCTGGCAGCGACCTTCCCGGAAACGATCAAACAGACCGACACGAGCCTCGGATCGGCTATCCTGTCTCTCACCGATCCCTTGGGACCCGTCCCGGGAGACTAAGACACTTGTAGTCGATCAGATTGACCACGTGCAAGCAAAATCACAAGAAAGTTTTTTCCGGCGGCGCTCGGCCGATGGAAAAGCCCCCGAACGCCCCGCGCGTCATTCCGGCTTCTTGAACAGGTCGAGAAACCGATCCTCATACTCCGGGTAAACCTCCAGGCGATCGAGTTCGCGCTTCAGCTCATAGGCCTTCGAGCGATCCTGCCGGGCCTGCTCGAACAACCGATCGAGATGATGGCGGTCTTCCGGCCTGAGCTTCTCTTCGTCTTCAGCGGGTTCGGGACGGGTCATCTCTTCCTCCGTGGGCGTCTGTGACTCATAAGCGCGTTCGACCTGTTCGAGCAGGCCACCCAGGCGTTGATCCATGTCCTGGGCCTGTTCGGCCAGTTCTTCGAAGTCGACGGTGATCCCCGTCAGCCGCGCGAAGACATGGAGCACGGCGAGCGAGGCCTTGGGAAACGGGAGCTGGGCGAAGATCTGGGGCATTTCTCCCAGGAGACAGGCACCGTGGATCGCGCTCTCGGCGGCGACCCCGACGAGAACGCCATTGAGGCCGCCGATGTGCCCATCCTCCAGGATCTCCAGCCCCAGCCGTCGTATCTCCTCGAGGCTCTCCGAGGTCGTCGCCGCGCCGAAGACCCGCGCGTCGTGCTCGGGATGCATCGTCGTTCCCATCGCGGCGAAGGTAAAGACGTGTTCGACCCCGAGCCCTCGGGCGTATTCGATGAGCAAACGGCAGAACGCGTACTTGCCCCGCGGAGGCTGGGCCTCGCCGATGAAGACGATCAGGTCGTGCTCGCCGTGCGGGTTGGTCCAGGCGAACAGGCGGCTGCGCGGAAGACGGCCCGTGTGGATCAGCCCTCCCTTCACCTCGGCGTACTCGACCTCGAAGAACTCGCGCGGCGAGAACTCGGCCAGCAGGTGCATGTCGAGTTTCGACATCAGATAGTAGCCGGCATTGATGGCCACCTGCCCCATTCCCGGCCAGACCGCCACGAGCCAGGGCTTTTTCAGTCGTTGCTCCTCGGGCATTGGATCGGCTCCCGGATCATGAAGCAATCAGCCAATGGAATGATCACAAATTTTTCAAACGTGCCAGGGCATATCGAATCCCCCAGGTCCGACTTCCGCCGGACCCGGGGTATTCTGGTTCGGCTTCACGCGCTTCACGGCAGCTCGCGGATGCGGATCTCCTTGAACTCCACGGGCGCCCCTTCGGATTCGAGGCAGAGATGGCCGCTCGCGGGCTGGCAGCCGTTGCCGCCGGAGACTTCCTCGCCGTTGACCCAGAGCCGGATCTCGCCGTTGATGGCCCGGACGTAATAATGGTTCCACTGGCCCACCCCCCTGCTCCGCTGCTTCGAGGGGAAGCTCCGACTCCCATTGGGTGAGAGCGGCGGGAACGGCTTCATCTTCGACGTGCCGACGGCGAATACATCACCGTTGGTGGTGAACCAGTCGGCCTTCTTACCGGTCTGCTTCTCATAGCGCTCGGTGAATCCATGATCGAGAATCTGAACCTCGATCCCCCCCCTGGGCAGCTTGCCGGGAGGCAAGCCTTCGAGCGCCGCCTCGCTCGCCCAGACGAAGATTCCCGAGTTCCCGGCCGACTGGAGATGCCGCCACTGCGCCACCAGCTCGAAGTTGGTGTAGGGCTTCCGGGTCCGGGCCACGCCCACCGGCTTTCCCGTGCAGTGGATGATCCCGTCCTTCCACGTCCAGGTCTCCGGCGTGCCGTTGACGTTGACGAAGTCCGCCTCCTCGAGTGCCGACCACCCCGGACCGGTCCCGTCGATGCACGCCTTCGGTGTACCCTCGTTCTCATCCGCGTGGCTCCGGGGTGTGGCAAGCGCTAGCGTGAGTGTCAGTGTCAGGGCAACACCAAGCAGGGTCCGCTTGCCGATTCGACCAGCATGGCTCATAATTTCCGACCTCTTTCATTTTGAAGCAACTTGATGAGCATGGTTTGCTCATTTTTCCGGACCACCGCTTTGGTCCCGAACTCGCCCGATATCCTAAACGGTCAGGACGCCCTCAGCCAGTGGCGCTGAGCCGATCGATAGCCTCCTCTGGATTCATACACCGGCGCCCCGGCCCTGGCCTCGCGGCTCGACTGTAATCCCCCACTCATCCCTGACGAACGCCGGGACGACCCGGAATCGCGCCCGCCCGTCCGCCCAGGAGATCAGGGGCAATTCTTTCGCGGCCTCCGTGCCGAGATAACGCGGATCGGGAATGATGCCGACCCGCCCCAGATCAAGCCGATCGGCATCGTAGCAAGTACGGATGGTCGGGTCCGGGTGGGTCCGCTCATCCGTGTGCCATGTGCAGGCATGTTGAAGCAAGGCCAGATCTTCCTCGTCGAGCTGAAAGATCCGGCCTTGCAACATTCCAGCCAGCGCGGCGCCTCGCGCCCATGATTCGGGTCGGTCCCTTCATTGACGCGCCGCGCGTCGTGCAACACGGCGAACAGGCGAACCACCTCGATGCGGGCCCCGGTTCGCGGCGCGAGCCGAAGCCCGTTGTCCGTGACCCGAGCCCAGTGCGTCACGCCGTGATCGCCCTCCCATGGCAGAGCGTAGCTCTCCAGCACCGCATCGAGGACCGCGGGAATGTTGATCGACATGGCACAACCAGCTCGTATTTTATCAGAAAGGACAAACCGCTCACGCCGGGTCGGACGTGCGACCGCTACCACAGACCTCGCTCCCGAAGCTGCTCCACGGCCATTCTGGCCGATGCCTCAGGATTCGCTCCGGTATTAATAATGATAACGTCTTTACGCGTTTTCGACGTGGGTTCCTCCCAGCGTGCGGCGACCTGGAGATGGATCGACCAGTCCGCGTCGGAAGTATCACCGCGCCGCCCGTCCAGCCGCGCGTGGATGACCTCGGGCGCAGCCTGACAGTTCAGGAAGACCGCGGGAACGTTCCCGCGACGGGCCGCGTCGAGAAAGCAGCGTCGGTGCGTTTCCTTGCCGAAGCTCGCGTCGATGAGTACGCGTTCTCCCTCAAAGAGAACGGCTTCAGCCCGACGCAAACATTCGGCATACGTCCGATCAGTCCATTCAGAAGTATAGATTCCCTCTTCAAATGGCGCCGTGGCCTCCGCACCGTCGATCAGGCCGGCAAGCTGCTTGCGCACCTCGTCCGAGCGAATCAAGGTGAGCCCGCCCTGCTCGGCCAGGCTTCGTCCCAGCGTGCTCTTGCCCGCGCCGGGCAGGCCACCGACCAGCACCATCGCCGGCCGACGCCGCGGCGATTCAAGCTGGCCCAGCGCTAGCAGCCAGTGTGCCCGTGACCGGACCAGGGCCAAGGTCCGCTCGTCCGACGGAATCTCCGGCTCGTTGAGTTCCATCCCCTCAACCTTGGCGCGGACCACCGCGCGATAGGCGGTGTAGAACCGGAGCAGCGACGCGACCTCGGCGGGGGTTTCCCCGGCCGCGTCGAGGTAAGCGGTGGAGCAGAGCGCCGCCAGACCGCGTTGGTCGTGGTGGCACAGGTCCATGATCAGGAAGGCGATATCGGCAAGCGGGTCGGCGCATCGGAACCGGTCGGCGAACTCGATGCAGTCGATGATCGCCAGGTCGTTCGGAGGCGGCCGCTCCGGAAAAAGGTAAATATGGCCGAGTCTCAGATCACCGTGTCCGTCACGCGGGCCCCCGCGATCGGCCCGGCCTTCGATCACGGTCCGTAGCGCGGCCAGAGATGCCTCGTTCAAGCGTTCGAGACGGTCGAACACCGAGCGGCTGAGGGTCGAGCCAACGTGATCGGCGGCCTGCTCGAAATTCTCACGGGCGTTCCGGGCCACGGTCTCGAACCGACCGAACCGGGCGATGCCCGGCCCGCCGTCGGCCCGCGCATGAAACGCCGCGATCCGTTGCGCCACCCGAATGACCTCCTCCTCACCGGCCGCGCCGCGGTCGAGCCGGGCCTTGAGTGTATCGTCGGGAGAGAGTCGGTCCATCTTCACCGCCCAGTCAACGACCTCACCATCGCCTTCCGCCCGGACCGAGTTCCCGTCGCGTGTGATCGGGACGACGCCGCGGTAGATGGTCGGGGCCAGCCGGCGGTTGAGCCGGACCTCCTCGTCGCAGTAGAAGCGTCTCCGCTCGATGGATCGGTAATCGACGAAGCCCAGATCCACTGGCTTCTTGATCTTGTAGGCAAACCGACCGGCCAGGAAAACCACCGAGAGATGCGTCTGATGGACTTCCACGGGCTCCGCCTCGCCCGGAACCGCAACCGGGTAGGCGGCGGGGTTGGAGAGCGCGGCGATCCGTGTGGCGAATTCCATGGTGATTGGTGTTTCGGGATCGGCGGAGAGGGGAATCGGACGGACGTCACACGTCGATTGTGGTCGGATCGGGCGGTAGAATCCATTCCGCTTCCCGTAAAATCGTCAATGGCCCCGAAGCGCGGCGAAGCGTTGGCGCCGTGGGGCCAATCCGAGCGAGCTTCCCGCATGGTTCCGAATCGTTGCGACTGGGCATCCAATGAACTGTCGATCCGGTACCATGACGACGAGTGGGGCGTACCGGTCCGCGACGAGCGACGCTGGTTCGAGTTTCTTATCCTCGAAGGGGCCCAGGCCGGTCTGAGCTGGGACACGATCCTCAGGAAGCGTGACCGATACCGGGCGGTCTTCGACAACTTCGACCCTTCGTCCGTCGCCCGTTACGACGAGCGGAAGGTGGCCGCGCTGCTCGACGACCCTGGCATCGTGCGCAACCGCCTGAAGGTCGCCGCGGCGGTCCGGAATGCGTCCGCATTCCTCGATGTGCAACGCGAGCTCGGCAGCTTCGATGCCTATGTCTGGCGGTTCGTCGGAGACCGGCCCATCCAGAACGCATGGACAGACCGACACCAGGTGCCGACCCGGAGTCCGGAATCGGACCTCTTGAGCAAGGACCTGAAGCGGCGCGGGTTCACGTTCGTCGGCACGACGATCTGTTATGCTCTGATGCAGGCGACCGGCATGGTCAACGATCACCTCGTGACCTGTTTCCGGCACCCCCAGGTCGGGACTCAGGGGTTGGCCGGGTTCTGAGCCGCATGGAGCGCGGCGTGCGCGGCCTCATCGGCCGGGCGTGTGTCGCGGCCTCGTCGGATCGAGAGCTCGATCCGGCTGAGGTACTTGACGTTGGCGCAGTCGTCGAGCTCGTCGGTATGGCAGGCGGCCGGGTTCTTGATCAGGAACCGGACCGGGCCGCCGTGCTCCAGACCCAGCGGAGTCGTCCCTTGCTTGTAGACCACGATCGACTCGTCGCGGACCGCGCCGAGCGGGATCGAGACGTGGAAATCGTCGCGGTCGGCGTGCAGGGTCAGGTAGTTCGCCTCGGGACGCGGGCGGGCCTGCTCCAGCAACGCATTCAGGGTCACACCGTCGCCCCGACGCGCGGGCTGGTACCGGGAGACGTCGACGACCTGGGCGTCTGCGGGATACGCCAGCAGATCGGAAAAAACGAGTGCCAGCGGGCGTTCCACCAGCCCGTCGACCTTCAAGATCACCGTGTCGTTCATGGGGGTCGGTTCCGGGTCGCCTTCTGGTTTCAATCCTGGGCCGGCTCGCGGACGTTGTACTCGAGCTTCCAGCGCCTCGGGTCGCGGGTACTCTGACACCAGAGGTCGAGGGTTCCCACCTCGGTGACGTGGGTGTGAAGCCGGACAGGGACAATCTCGCCGCTGGCCCCCTCGTCGGCGGGCAAGGCGGTTTCAAGCGGAGCCAGCTCCTGGAGGTCGTCGGCGGCCCATCGGTCGAGAATGTTTCCGGGTCCGTCCTCACGGCGAGTGGTCGAGCCCAGGAAGCGGAAGACGGCGGGCTCACCCACCACGAGGCCGAACTCGGGGCCGGGCACGTCGGCCTCGGTCCCCTCTTCCATGCCCATGGGCACCACGCACAGCGCCTTGATCGGCGGCGGCACTCCGGGCACGGCCGGCATCGACGATTCGATGCCGACGTAGTAGGCCCTAGGGACACCCCCCCTGATCCGCACCCCCTTGCCCTGCCGGACCTGGCCGTAATACGCCGCGCCGAGCGCGACGGCCAGGTCGAGGTCGCTCGCTTCGAGATGCGGGATCGGCCGGCCCGCCCAGCTCGAAAGCACGTCGGCGACCCGGGCGCGGAGCTCGCCGGCCTTGAAGACGCCGCCGTTGAAGAGAATCGCCGACGGCTTGATCTGGGACTCGCCCGTGTGGAGCGAGCCGGCCTGCTGGCTCAGAAACCGGGCCAGGTGGCGGGTGATCGCCGGATCGGCGGCATAAGGCAACCCGATCTCGGTCAGGCCGATCCGTCGCGAACCGCGCCGGCTGGTCAGCCGGTGCCACATGGGGAGAAACCCGTCGAGCAAGACCTTCTGGAGCAGGTCGCGGGTCAGCTCCGTCTTGAGGGAGCCGCCGATGACCTTGGAGCCTCGGCCCAGGACGGCGACCGGGACACTCGACTTCTTCGGGTCGGTGAAGAGGGTCTCCTTGGCGGACCGGCAGGCGTGGCCCAGAGCCACGCGCTGGGTCAGATCGAGCCCATCCATGCCCTGACCGCCGGGCAAGGTCGCGGCGACGGCGTGCGCCAGGGCGAGGTCCATGTTGTCGCCCCCGAGCAGGATGTGCTCGCCCACGGCCAGTCGGGTCAGGACGAGGTCGCCCTCCTGCTCGGCGACGGCGATCAGGGTGAAGTCCGTCGTACCGCCGCCGACGTCGCAAACCAGCAGGATGTCGCCGACCTTGACCTGCTTGCGCCAGCGTTCTCCCTGGGCGGCGAGCCAGGCGTAAAAGGCGGCCTGGGGTTCTTCCAGCAAGCGTGACCTGTTCGAGCCCGGCGGCCCGCGCGGCCTCGACGGTCAGCTCGCGGGCCGCGGCGTCGAACGAGGCGGGGACAGTCAGCAACACGTCCTGGTGCTCGAGCCGGTCCGCGGCGGTCTTGCCGGCCACCTGATGGTTCCAGGCGTCGCGCAGATGCGCCAGGTAGGCCGTGGAGGCCGAAAGCGGCGAGACCTTCGGCACGTCGTCGGAGGCCCCGAACGGCAGGGTGGACGCGCGTCGGTCGATGCCGGGATGACTCAGCCAGCTCTTGGCCGAGCTGACCAGGCGTCCCGGCACCTTGGCGCCGTGTTCACGCGCGAAGGTGCCGACCACCTGGTCCGTCGGCGACTTCCACGGCAGGTTGATGGACCCGTCGGGAAACTCCTTGGCGGCGGGCAGGTACAGGAAGGACGGCAAGACCGGCCGTTCGGCCACCTCGCCGAGCCCGACGACCTGGGGAATCGCCAGCGTGCGGATCGGCGAGGGACCGTCGGGGGTCACCTCGCGCGTGTCGGCGTACGCCAGGGCGCAGTTGGTCGTTCCCAGGTCGATGCCGACAACGTAGCGGGACATGGATACTCCGGGCTCAAGCCAGCAGGTCTCACCACTCCGATCCGATTCGACCTGATCCGTTTCAGAGAACCTCGACCTCCGCGGGAGAGAGCACCGACGTGTCGCCCCGGGTCGCGGGGAGGGAGGGAAGGTGGGCTTCCTTGACGCGCCAGCCGTGATGCTTCAGCACACCCGAGAACGGGGGCGAGCCGTTGACGTTGCCGATCAGCCGGATGGCGGCCGGATCGTATCCGCTGGCGATCGTGATCCGCTCTTCCTCGGCGGCGCTGAGGACCGGCTCGATGGTCATGTAATCGCGGAGCGCCTTGCGGCAGCCGCGATGGATGTCGCGAACCGCGGCGCCGATCTGGGCGTCGGTGTAAGGGTCGATGTCTTCCTGGAGGAAGTCGATCAGGCGGCCATCGCGCTGCAGCAAGGTCAGGACCCGGAGGTCGGGTCCGGCCGTGGCCGTGCTCGGGACCGTTTGCAGGAACGGCTCCAACTGGGCGGCGAAATCGGGCTCGGTCAAGATTCGCCAGAAGGCATGAAGTGCCAGCCACAATCGATTCAAGGGAGATCCTCGAAAACAAGACCATGACACGGAAAAGAAAAACCTCGGCCGAGACCGGCCGGTTCGCGCCATACACTGCTAATGTAACGACTTCGGTTGGCTTTGAAAACGATGGGACGCTCGAGCAACCCCTGAAGTCCCCGCGGTCGATTTTTGGCGTTTGCATCCCACGCGCCGGGAGCGATATGATGAACATTCCAGGTAGGAGCGACCTCCCGAATCATTCGCGCTCCTGGCTTCCCGTGCGATTCTTGCCCCGATCACGCTCTAGAGAGACCGTCGTCATGGCTCCGTTTCAATCCCGCGAAACGCCGGACGGCCTGATCGTGAAACTGGAAGACCCCGTCGCCCTGAACGACTTCCGGTCGTCCAGCTTCCGCGACGCGCTCTACCAGTCGATCCAGACACGGACCGAGCCCCGGGTCGTGCTTGACCTGTCGGCCGTCGATTATCTCTCCAGCACCGGGATCGCCATCCTGGTCGGCCTCAAGCGGCGGGTGGATCAACAGCGCGGTAAGCTCGTCCTCTGTCGGGTCCAGCCCCTGGTCTGCGACCTGCTGCGCGTGATGCGGCTGAACCAGTATTTCACGTTTGCCGACACCGAGGACGAAGCGGTCGCCCTGCTCCGCCCGGTTGCCTCGGCGTAACCGGCAGGTTTGATCCACCCGTCAGTTTGGTTCTCCGCTCCGAACGACACGTCTGAAGTCGCTGTCGCTCACGGACCGAGAAAAGAGGGCGTACCAAGAACGAAGTGTGGCTCGCCGCGCCAGGATGGCGGGAACGGCTGCTGGGACGAGGTGCGTCCCGGGCTTCGGGATGCGTTCAAAGATTCGCCTTTGATCGGTCCTGGTCCAAAGTGCGCCTCGAAACCAAAGGAATGCGTCAGGCATCAACCCAGCGCCACTGCTTGCCAACCTGCTTGAAGGACGGGAACTGACCAGAGCGTTGCGCCCCGAGTGCGATCCCCGCCGGAGCGGGGTACGGGGCCGTTGTCTGGGCGGGTTGCCCGCGAAGGGAGTCACCCCCAATGCGGTTCATTCGGCGGCGGTCAGAACGGCAACGGCCCGACCCGGCCCGGCGCAACTGGGCATCGAACGTGGAGGGCCTCGAAGATCGCGAGCTCCTCTCCACGTATAGCACATCACCCCATCCGTTTTCGTTGTATCTGCCGACCGACCTGTCGGTCCAGAACCCGATCACCCACCAGCCGCTTTCGATCACCTATCAACAATTGCAGCACGACAACAACCCCCAGTCCTCGCTCCTGAACAACCAGGGGAAGGTGGTCTCGGGAACCGACAGGGCAGGTGACGAGTGGACAATCACCGTCCACGGCCCCGGCTCGGTGATCGTCACCGACACCACACCCAACGACGGCAGTCTCGACGACAACATCAACACCATCCAGCTCGTCGGTACCAGCCTTCAGAGCACCTACGTGACGGGAACGGTCGTCACATCGCGCGTATGTTCAGACCGGCAGTACTGTTGTCTTCAACAAGTTGATAGCCACTACCGGCGTTCACTCGATCAACCTCAACGGGTTTGACCTCACCCAGACGACCACTCCGGGCACGGGGGCCAATAACAGCAACACCGGCATCTTCCTTTACGGCGGCGTCCACGACCTCTCATTCCACGACATCATCGCGCCCAACGACACGTCGCAGAGCTATGTTCCGATCGACGTCGTCATTGGCGATCCAAACACACCGCTCAAGACCAAGGCGTCGATCAGCTTCGCCAGCATCCAGAACACCGTCTTCGATTCGGCCAACACGGTCGCCCCGCCGCCGATCCCGCAGACCACGCCGACCGTGAACCTGCTGGTCAACGGCCAGATCGGCACTCTCAGCTTCGTCTCGACGACCCAGGCGACGGTTTCCGCCGCCGACCAGTATCTCTTCCCGACCGTGGCGACGACCGGCCGGACCGCCGTGCAGGCCCAGGGGATCGACCACCTCAACGTCCGCGGCTCGGCGATCAACTTCACCGCGTCGCGCAGCTCGACGCCGTTCCAGAACGGCCTCAGTGGTCTCGACCACCTGGGAACCGCCAGCTTCGGCGGCAACGCCGACGCCGTCGGGCTCGACGTCCGAGGCCCGATCGGCAAGCTCCGGTTCGAGCGCGGCCTGGGCAACCCCATCGGCACCAACGGCACGGCCCTTCACTACGGAACACCCGCCGCCAACATCGGCTATCCTGGTAATGGTCTGCTCGGCGGCCTGGTCACCGCCAGGAAGATCGGCGCCGTGCGGGTCGGCCCGGCGAACACGATCAATCAGACACCGCAGAACCCGAACTTCTCGACGATCACGTCCACCGGCAACCCGAATTACTACCCGCAGCCGGGCAACGCGCTCACGTCGGCCGCGATTGTCTCGTCGGGCAAGATCGGTACGACCGCCGTCCGGGGAAACATCTCTCGCAGCGAGATCAAAGCAGGCTTCGATTACCCGTCGTACGTCGCGGGACTGCAGGGCACCCGCTCACCCAGCACCATCAAGCCGGTTGCGGTCCACGGCGACCTGATCAACGGCGTCGTCTCGTCGACCTTCCGGCCTGGCGCCAATGTCTACAACAGCCCGCTCGACCAGAAGGGTCCCGGCGCCATCAAGGGGAACCTGGGCCGGTTCAACAACCTCTACTCGACCGGGGCGACCACCCCGCTGAACGACACCGGTACCGGCTTCTACGCTCGCGTGAAGCGCGGTTACCTGCCCCCGCCCGCCGCTTCCCAGCGGGTCAAGAGCGTTCAGGTCCGCTGACAGGACAGGATCGGATCAATTCCTGTTCGCTGATCGATCGACCGGGCTCTTGCTCACACCCCCCTGAACCTCCCTGTTGCGGGAGGTTCGGGGGGGTGGGCCTGTTTTGAAAGCACGACACGCGTCGACAACGCAACCGGTCCAGACAGAAAAATCGATCGAGACATCCCCTTCCCACATCCTCGGCGCACCCGGCATCAAAATCTTGGAACGCTCGAACCGCATTTCTCGATATTAAGGAAGGACAGGCCAACTTTGCGCCGTCGGCTCATTGGCAACTTGCGCGTTCTAAATCGACGAGAAGGATTGTATCGATTCTCCCGAATACCACACCATCGTTCGCTTCCAGCCGGCGGTACGAACGAACTCGACCCTCGGTACGAACGAACTCGACCCCGGTCCAAACGAACTCGACTCCAGTACGAACGAACTCGACCCTCGCTACGAACGAACTCGATCGGTGGTCCAAACGAACTCGACCCCGGTACGAACGAACTCGATCGGTGGTCCAAACGAACTCGATCGGCGATCCAAACGAACTCGACCCCCGCTACGAACGAACTCGATCGTCCAACGGACCGGCGGCACGGATTGTTCGGAGCCTGTTCCGAAACGGGATCATGACAATTGTAGGGTGGACACCACCTACCGGTTTTTCGACGGCCTGGCCCAACTCGCGGACGGTCGGGCGGCGCCCGCTTTACGAAGCCTCATTCGCAGAACCAAGGAAGATCATCGCGGCGACTTGTTGAGTGATCGCGAGAGTTCAGGCAACCTGCTTGCGAATCGATCCGGTGAAAAGCGCTCCGGCATACAGGGCCATCGCCAGCCAGTACAGGAACTGGAAACCGAAGTACATTGAGTTATATTCGAGCATGCCTCCGGCCATTGCGCCCAGCAGGTTCATCGCCAGGGCCGAGCTGATGTCGCGGGAATCCGACAGCAGCGCCGAGAAGGCAATCCCCGAAAAGAACAAAGGCGCGGTCAGGACCACGATGGCGGCCCACTGCCCGGCCGGGGTGGCGCTCAACCCGCCGGCTCGAGCCAGGACAAGACCCGCCCCCAGCGACGCCAGCAGAAGCACCAGCGCCAGAGGCACCGCGGTCCGCCCCAGCCCCAGACGTGCCACCGCCAGGTTCGCCAGGTACGCCATCGCCAGGATCGCCGCGATCACGATCCCGATCGTCTGCCAGGTGTTGCCGAACATCAGGCCCAGCTCGGTGATCCCCTTGGTCTCCACCAGCATGAATCCCGCCCCCATGAAGAAGAACGAGACCTGTCTGAAGCGTGGACGCTCACTCAGAAAATTGCCGAACACGAATCCGGAGAGCAACAGGATCAACAAGATCATCCCAACGTAAGAAAACGGATACTCACGTCGGGGCATGTAAAAAAACGGCCAGTCGTCCGTTGATATGTCGGCGTGAATCTTCGGATCGGCGTACAGGGGAGATGCGTCCTCGAAGTCCTTGTCCTTTCCGTCCAAGATCGAAGGATCGACCCGCAGGTCACCGTTTCGTGACTGGGCAAAGATGACCGAACCGTCAACCCCGGAATTGATGCAAACCGGGGGCTTGCCGCCAAACGCCTCTTGCATCATGAGGTAGATCTTCCGGCCGATCTCGGGCGAGAGCACGCAGAACGAGAGGCTCACGACTCCATCCTCCGTCAGGTGGTCGTGCGCATCGCGGAGACCTTCCACCGTGTAGACGAAGGAGTCGAGCCGGACGCTCGAAGCGTGGCTCAGAAGCGTGTGGGAGTCGAGCAGGCCATAGACGATCAGGTCGTACTGGTTGGTCGTGCCGCGCAGGAACGTCCGGGCGTCGTTGACGATCCGGTGGACACGCGGGTCGTCGTAGGGCCGTTCGGGGTGATAGTACCGGCCGATTTGCATGATCGTCGGGTCGATCTCGATTGCGTCGACGTTGCGGGCCCCGCGACGTACCGCGGCCGCGACGTCATTGCCGGTTCCCGCGCCGACGATCGCCACCCGACTCGCCCCGGGTCGAAGCCGGTAGGGCATCTCGTAATAAAGCGCCAGCCGCGCGAGCTTGGGGTAAGCCCGTTGAGCGTTGGGTGAAAGGTCAAGGATGCGCTGGTAGTAATGACCGGCTGCCTGGATCGTGGTCAGACCGTGCTCGCCATATCCCCGCTCAATGAGTTGGTAGGGGGAATAGATCCGCTCCACCATGAAATCGACCGGCCAGTTCAGGACCGATGCCATTGCGAGCACCGCCAAGGTCGCCGCGACCAGAACTTCCAGGCGAAACGATTGGAGTAGGACCAGGATGGCCAGGCAGGGCACGAACCAGATCAGGGGGGCCGTCCAGAGATAGCTCAGGAGCATCATCAGGAGCACCCCCGCGATGCTACCCAGCAGGTTCAGGCCGTAGGCCCGCAACTCGCCGGTTCGACCGAGCAGACGGCCGCAAAGCTGGCCCACCGGCAGAAACGCCAGTGCGGTCAGGAGCAGGACCACTCCCAGGAAATAATAAACCATCACAGCAACCTTAAAGGTTGCCGTAATGATTCCCATGTTCAATTGCTCAACAATCGGGGTCGATCGCAGGCTCCCCAGCATCTCGTCGGGAACCGCATACCGCAGCACGATCAGAAAGACCATCTGGAAGGCGAGCAGCGGCACCACCATGACGGCGGGAATCCGGTCCCTGCCGGCCAGCGCGTAACCCAGTCCCAGGCCAGCGAAGCACGCCAGAAGGCTGAAGTTCTTGTAAAATGCGAAGACCTCCCACACCGTCCCCTGCCATCGAATAACGGCTAACTCCAGCGCCAGGCTCGCCCCCGCGCTGGCCGTGATCGCCCAGGGGACCCAGCGGCTGGGCAGACGGTCCAGGAAGGCCGCCTCCTCCACCGACGACCGGTCGATCGCCGGTCTCAGGGCGCGAAACAGACGCTCGGAGATCAGGCTCAACCCAATCGCGAGCAAAGTCAGGTTGGCTGTCTCGGACCAGTATCCGTTCATTCCCTGGAATGTCTTGATCGAGTTGCCGGCATACAGGGCCGCAGGCAGGAAGAAGCAGAGGACCAGCGTCAACCTCGTCAGGCGGAGATAGGCGGGGGTCATCGGTGCGTGTGCTCCGGGCAATGCGTGGCCGATTGCGGTGACCGAGCGTCCCCATGAGGGGTCCACGGCCCCGCCCCCTGGAAGGGACGATCGGCCCGCCCCATCCCGGACCAGCACTCGGCAACTCGAGGAGGTGCCCTCCACCATCGCTTTTTCCGAGGCACTCCGCAAGCCGATGCCGGTCGGCCGCTCCAGTCCGATTCAGTCGGGTCACCAGCGCCAGAGCGCCGTGCCCCAGTTCAGGCCCGCCCCGAAACCGGAGGTCAGGATCAGGTCGCCGGGGTGGATGCGGCCTTCCAGGTAGAGTTCGTCGAGAGCGATCGGGATCGAGCCGGCGGAGGTGTTGCCGTAGCGTTCCAGGTTCTTGAAGACGGCGTCGCGGTGGAAACCGAGGACGTCGCTGGCGGCGTGGATGATCCGGACGTTGGCCTGGTGAGGAATGAACCAGCGGATATCATTGATCTTGGATTCGGCCAGGGCGAGGACGTCGAGGGTCGAGTCGGTCAAGATCCGCACCGCCCACTTGAAGACGGCGCGGCCGTCCATGGTCAGGTAGTGAAGACCCTGGTCGAGAACCTCGGGGGTCGGGGGAATCCGGCTTCCGCAGGCGGGTCGGCTCAGGAGGTCACCGCCCGAGCCGTCCGATCCGAGTTGGTAGGCGATCAGCCCTTGTTCCTTCGAGCCCGGACCGAGCAGTACCGCCCCGGCACCGTCGCCAAAGAGGGGAAAGCTCTTCTGGTCGCCCGGGTTGATCACACGGCTGTTACAATCGCCGCCGATCACCAGCGCCCGCTGGCTGGTCCCCGCGACCACGAACTGGGCGGCGGTGATCAGGGCATAAGTGAACCCCGCGCACGCGGCCTGGATGTCAAACGCCGGGCAGTTCAGCTTGAGTCGATCCTGCACCAGGTTCCCCGTTGAAGGGAAACACATGTCCGGTGTGAACGTACCGATAACCAGGAGATCGACCTCCGACGCCGGGCAATCGGCTGCCTTCAGGCAGCGAATGGCCGCGTGGGCGCACAGGTCACTCGTCGCCTGGTGCGGCAAGGCGAACCGACGCTCATGAATGCCCGTCCGGTTGACGATCCACTCGGGGTCGAAACCGTGCGTCGTTTGGAGGTCGAGGTTGCTGACCACGTTGTCGGGAACATAGCTGCCCGTGCCCAGGATCTGGACCCCGGTCAACGATCGGGTCCGCGCGACGACGTGATGTTGGCCGTTACTGCTCATAAACAAACCGCGATGGTCTTTATCCGCCGACCGAGACCGTCGATGGATACGGTCCCGGCGACGACGACCTCGACTCCACTTGACCCGATCCCACTCACCGAAGGAGCCCGGGGCGACATCTCCAACCGCCGGATTCTCGCTTCCCGATAGACGGACCGCGAATCGAAGTATCGCGCATTCCGCTTCAGGATCGGTGCGATGCAAATCAAGGTAGGAGAAGACGTTAAGGGCAATTATCGACCGCGGTGCACGCCCGTTTCGTAGCTTGTTGACACATTCTGGCGGCCGGGGAATCCCCGGGACATCCAGTAAAGGCACTGACTATACTGATTCCGATCGTCACTGGCCATACCAAAGCGTTACCATTTCTCGTGTGATTGTCCCGAGGAAAACCGTCGCATGAAGGAACATCTGATCCGGCTCCGGGGTGGCTGGGTCGCCTGGAACGAGAACGTTGAGACCTCGTCCACGGAGGAAGGCCCCGGTGAGCGGATCAGCCTGCCTCGGACCTGGACGTCGACAACGCGACCGCGCCGGGTCCGGCTGGTCCGCGAGTTTGGTGCGCCCCGGCTCGACCCGGACCGAGAGTCTCTGAGCTTGCGGATGGAACAGGTTCCCGGTCTGATCTCCGCCCGATTGAACGGGCAGGAGCTTGCCCTGGCGGAATCCGGGACCTCGTTCCGGGAATTCCCGATCGGCCCGTTGCTGTCGCGCCGCAACCTGCTGATACTCGAAGTCGAGCCGGAAGGTCAGAAACTCTGGGGGGTTATCGCGCTGGTCATCCATGACGCGCGGTTCCACCAACAGCCCGGATGCGGAAGACCAGGCGCTTGGCGAATTCCCTCGGTCTTCTTAAAATGGGGTTCGTCCTGGTCCGGGACGGCCCGCCTCGTGAGCCGTGCCGTTCGACCTTACCGTTCCGAGTCGCGTCCAAGTCGAGCCTGCCCCACCATGGAAACGGAACGCGAGAGCCTACGTCAGACTTACCAGCTTTGTCGCCTGGGCTTCGGAATCCTCTCGGTGGCACTGTTGCTGGCGTGCCCGATCTCGATCCTGATGCTGGCCGTCCTGTTCGGCGCCCGCCACCTGGTGGCCTGGCTGGGTAACCCGTGGTGGTGGCACTGGTCAGCGACGCCTGTGGTCTGGGGGTCATTGATCGGTACCTACCTGCTCTGGGGCCGCTGGAACAATCCGGGATGGCAACGCCGGGTGGGGCTCTTGATTGTCATGGGACTGGTGGACGTGGTGCTCTGGGGGCTCGATCACGGCGGTGAGCTCGGCCTGAGCGGCGGCGAGGTCGGTCACGAATGGCTCCGCGACAACCTCGGCCAGGCCCTCGGATGGGCCGAGTTCGCACTCATCGCCAGCCTTTCCGGCGATGTCCTGGCACATCTCGGGGTTGAGAACGCCCGCGAGGCAAGCAAGTCGACACGAGCTCTGGCCGCCATCGGCGCGGTGGTCTGGCTGCTCCTGTTCTGCCTCCGCACTTCCTGGCGGCATGGCTGGCCGCTCCAGGCCGTGAACCGGCTCTCGCTCGAAACCTTGCTGCTCGTACATGGGCTCGACGATGATCTGGACGATCACCCTGGTCCAGGTGACCGCGTTGACCATCGCCGCCTCCCGCCAGTTTGGCCGGGTCCTCGCCGAGATGGACCGTGAGGACCAGTGCGACGACCTGTTCCGCTCGCGTTCGGAAACCTTTGCCGAGCTGGTTCCTCCCACGGGTTAAACACCTTCTCCGGCCGAGGCGGGAAGCAGCTCACGGAGCGATCGCGGAAGCGGGAAATGGACGTTTTCCTCCCGCACGGTCTCCTCATGGATCGTCGCCCCGTACCGTTCCTCCAGGTACTCGATGCATTCCTGGACCACATCCTCGGGCGCGCTGGCGCCGGCCGTGATCAGGACGGTCTCGACCCCCTCGAACCACTCGGATCGAATCTCGGAGACGCCGTCGATCAGATGCGCGTGAGGACCCAGCGACTTGGCGATTTCGGCCAGCCGGAGGCTGTTCGAGCTGTTCTGGCTCCCCAGGACCAGCACGACGTCGGCCTTGACCGCCAGTTCGCGGACCGCCTCCTGACGGTTCTGAGTCGCGTAGCAGATATCGTCCTTGGGGGGATTGGCGATCCTGGGGAACTTCTCGCGGAGGGCCGTGATCACCAGGTTGGCGTCATCGACGCTCAGGGTCGTCTGGGTCAGATAGGCGACTCGTGACTCGTCGTTTATCTGGAGCCGCTCGACGTCGTCGGCGGTCTCGACCAGGACCATTCGCTCGGGCGCCTCGCCCATCGTGCCGATGACCTCGTCGTGTCCCTCATGTCCGATCAGGACGATCGTATAGCCTTCACGTGGCGTACTTGAGCGCTTCAAGGTGAACCTTGATGACGAGGGGACAGGTGGCGTCGATCGCGCGGAGGTTGCGGCGGCGGGCCTGTTGGCGGATCTGGGGTGAGACGCCGTGGGCGCTGTAGAGGAGCGGCGCCCCCTCGGGAACCTCGTCGAGCGACTCGACGAAGACCGTGCCCGTGCGCCGGAACCGCTCGACGACGTACTTGTTATGGACGATCTCGTGGTAAACGTACAGCGGGAGGCCCGAAGAACTCCAGGACTCGCTCGAGGCACTCGATCGCCATGTTCACCCCCGCGCAGAAGCCGCGGGGATTGGCCAGGATGATCTTCATGAGCCGTCTGTACTCCCGATCGCGTTGGGTTTCGCCATGCCGTGGTGCCCTCATCCTAAGCGTTTTCCCCCGAATCGGAAAGATCGACCGCTCCGGCCCGCGGGCGGCCCTCGCCCGGCTTGAAAGCCCGGGCAAGCGTCTGCTACGATCCCAGCGTGCTCGCGGCGAACCCGTATGTCGGCAGCAGAGGCGGTGTATTGAATGAACGTGTCCGATTCCGAAAGTGATCGCGAGACCTGTCTGTGCGACGCCGACACGATGTCGGCGCTGCTCGACGAGATGGCCCGAAGGATCGCCGATGGCCGTGACCAGGGGGCCCCGCTTCGCCTGGTCGGGGTACGAACCCGCGGAGTGCCCATCGCCCTGCGGCTGGCCGATCGGCTCCGGGCGATCCTGGGCGAGGACGTGCCCGTCGGCGCGGTCGAGATCACCCTGTACCGCGACGATTTCGGACAGGGCCAGACGACGCGCTGGCCGGTCCTGCACGGGACCGAGATCCCGTTCGGCGTCGACGGGGTCGAGATCGTGCTGGTGGACGACGTCCTGTTCACCGGCCGGACAATCCGCGCGGCGCTCAACGCGATCTGCGACCTGGGACGCCCGGCGTGCGTCCGACTGGCCGTCGCTGGTCGATCGCGGCCACCGCGAACTTCCGATCCAGCCCGACGTCGTGGGCCTCTGTGTCGCCACCGACCGCTCCGAGCGCGTCCGGGTCCGGGTCGCGCCCGATCGACCCGGTTGATGAGATCGTCCGCGTCCCGGCATGATAAACTGAAGAAAAAGCGACCAAGAAGACACGAACCGCTTACGAACACGACAACAGCCGCACCCAAAACCGACCACGCCCAAGCCAAAGGCCCGAGGAGGGGGAACCCGTGGCGCTGACAACGGCCGCTCCGACCAAGGCCCCGCCCATGACCATGACCTGGAACCGGAAGCACCTGCTCGGCCTGGAGGACCTGTCGAAGCGACGAGATCGTGGGCAATCCTCGACACCGCCGACTCGTTCGCCGAGGTCTCGACGCGGAGCCGCAAGAAGGTCCCCGCGCTCCAGGGGCGGATCGTCTTCAACCTCTTCTTCGAGAACTCGACCCGGACCCGGACCAGCTTCAGCCTCGCCGCCAAGCGGCTCTCGGCCGACACCCAGGACTTCTCCGCGAGCGTCTCGAGCCTCTCCAAGGGCGAGACCTTCATCGACACCGCCCGGAACATCGAGGCGATGGGGGCCGACATCATGGTCGTCCGCCACCCGACCCCCGGCGCGCCTCATCTCCTGGCGCAGCACGTCCGCTCGTCGATCATCAACGCCGGCGACGGCGCCCACGAGCACCCGACCCAGGGATTGCTCGACCTGCTGACGATCCGCCGCGCCAAGGGGCGGATCGAGGGCCTGACCGTCGGCCTGGTCGGCGATATCAGCCATTCGCGGGTCGCCCGGTCGAACATCTGGGGCCTGACCAAGCTGGGGGCCCGCGTGATCCTTTGCGGCCCGCCCACGCTCGTTCCCCGCGGCATGGAGCGGCTCGGCTGCGAGGTCGCCTATCACCTCGACGATGTCATGCCCCACTGCGACGTGGTCAACGTCCTGCGCATCCAGTTCGAGCGGCAGCAACGCGGGCTCTTCCCCTCGGTCGCCGAATACATCGCAGCTCTACGGGATGACCCAGGAACGGATCAGGAAGGCCAAGGACGACCTCCTCGTCCTGGCCCCGGGGCCGATCAACCGCGGCGTCGAGCTGACCCCGGAGGTTGCCGACGGTCCCCATTCCGCCATCCTCGACCAGGTCACCAACGGCCTGGCCGTCCGCATGGCCGTGCTCTACCTGCTCAGCGGCTCCAGGGCCGGAGCCTGAGCGTCTTCTTTCCCGGGCCGACAGGCCACGAACGACATTGAAGATCGGAGTCAAGGCGTGCGGACGATCCAGATCGTGGGGGGACGGATCATCGACCCGAGCCAGGAGATCGACCGGGTCGGCAACCTCTGGCTGAGCCGTGGGCAGGTCCTTCCTCTCGGTGAGGGATACGAGGAGGCCGAGATCGTCATCGACGCCCGGGGGATGATCGTCTGCCCCGGCCTGATCGACGTCCACGTCCACCTCCGCGAGCCCGGCAACGAGGAAGACGAGACGATCGCCACCGGCGCCAGTGCCGCCCTGGCCGGCGGCGTGACCACCCTGGCCTGCATGCCGAACACCATCCCGGCGCTCGATACCCAGGGTGCGGCCGAGTTCGTCGTCCTCCAGGCCCAGCGCGCTCGCAAGGCCAAGGTTTACCCCGTGGGGGCCGTCAGCAAGGGACGCAAGGGCGACGAGCTCGCCGAGCTCGGCCAGCTCGTCGCTGGCGGCGCGGTCGCCTTCACCGACGACGGCGCTCCCGTCGCCTCGGCCTCGCTGATGCGCCGGGCGCTCGAATACGCCAAGATGTTCGACAAACCGATCATGCAGCACTGCCAGGTCCCCGAGCTGACCGTCGGCGGGGTGATGAACGAGGGGTTCGAGTCGATGCGGCTGGGACTCGCCGGCATGCCCGCCGCCGGCGAGGACATCATGGTCGCGCGCGATATCCGACTGGCCGAGATCACCGGCGGCCGGCTCCACATCCAGCACATCTCGACGGCGCGCTCCGTCGAGCTCGTCCGCGAAGGGAAACGGCGCGGGGTGCGGGTCACCGCCGAAGCGTGTCCGCACCACTTCACCCTGACCGACGAGCGGCTCCGCACCTTCGACTCCAACTTCAAGATGAACCCGCCCCTGCGCACCTGGAACGACGTCGAGGCCGTGATCGGCGGGCTCAAGGACAACACCATCGAAATCCTCGCCACCGATCATGCCCCCCACGCTCCCGAAAAGAAGATGCGCGAGCTCGACCAGGCGCCGTTCGGGATCGTCGGACTCGAGACCCTGGTCCCGATCTGCGTCCTCGGCCTGATCGAGCCGGGCCACCTGACCTGGCCCGAGATGATCCGCAAACTGACCGTCAACCCCGCACAGCTTCTGGGCATCCCCAAAGGGACCCTCCGCCCCGGTGCCGACGCCGACGTGACCATCATCGACCCCGAAACCCGCTGGACGATCGACCCCGTCGACGTTCCGGTCCAAGAGCCGAAATACCCCCTACGGCGGCTGGGACGTCCGCGGCCGGGCCCATACCGTCATCGTCGCCGGCGAGGTCCGCTACACCCTGGGCGGCATCGTCCAGCAGCACGATACGCAGCCCGCGTCGATCTGAGCGGGGCTCCAGGGCGAAGCCAGGGTCAGCGCCTGGGACGATGATCCGGCAGGAATGGCTCATCAAGTGGTCCGGCTTCGGCCGGAAATGTTGAATCATGAATCTACCGGCTCCACTCCCAACGGTGGACACCACCCGATGGTCTTGCGACGCGCTCCGTCCATAGGTAAATATCGAGATTTGTGGGCCTTTCGTGCTCACAACCGTGAGGGTCTCGCCATCCACCTCTCCGCAAACCCGCCCGAACCGGCCGATCCGCGCTGATCGCCCCGACCGGACGTAACGCCGGCCTCAACCCCCGCGCGTACCTTCCACTCGCCCCTCGCGGGAAATCGCTGTTTTCACTCAAGCTGACGTGTGCCGATCCCCCGACCGATCCAGAAATCTGGATCAGTACGGGAAGACCCGCATGCACGGCGGCGGGTCGTGCTCGATCAGTTGCTCAAGCGGCCTGATCGATCGCCCGTCCACACGTTCCCGCGTGTAGATGTAACCCACCGAATGCACACCATTTCGGTCATTTCCCCCCCGCCGATTGGCTTCGTTCGGCGCCGACGCGATCGCCCCGGCGCAGCTCGCCCACGGCGAGACCGGCGCGGCCTCGGCCGAAACCGGCGAATTCCGGAGCTTCCGTTGCGACCGCCGATTTCCGGCACGGCCGCTTCTTCCTCTTCAATCAGGTCTTCCGCTTCCACCGGCTCCAGCATCCCCGGCAGCAGGCCGGTCTTGACCTGATACGCGCGGCCCTTCTCGAAGGCGCTCAACGCCTTGTGAAACGACAGCTCGTGCATCCGTTCATACCGCTGAAGGGCGGCACCGTCCTTTCCGTGCGGCACAAGGGCTCGCTCCCTGGCTTCATCGCGCGCTGGCTGTTCGATCGTCAGACGCAGGGTCAGCTCGCGCTCGCGAAGCTCGGCGATATTGGTATCGATCAGGTTGCGGAGCCAGGGCTTGCACTGTTCGACCGTCGGCATCCAGCTTTTCCGACCTCGCGCCCGGAAGGTGTTGGGAATCCGGTACTTGCTGAGCAACAGTTTCATGTACTTCTTGTTATGATTGTGCTGAGCGATGTAACAGTGCATGAACGTCAGATACGCCTGTTCGGCGTACATGAGGGTATCGGTGAAATGCAGGTATCCCTGAAGCTGGATCGCCTCGTGGCGGTCATGGCCCAGCAGGGTCTGATCTTTTTCGAGCATCTGGCTCAGGCGTTCCCATCGGCCGATCAGCCAGCGACAGCCGGCGGCGGACGCCCGGTATCGGTGGACGACGTTACCGGGATCATCTTCAAGCTGGCCGACGACCGCCTGGATCTGGTCGCGAAAGTGCTGGTCGAAGTTGAACTCGGCGACCCGGACCTGCTCGGCGACGACCGCCGTCTTGGCCCGGACGATCCGCTTGCGCTGGACCGAAGCGGTGACGGCCATCTCGAGCGAACTCGCGCTCGGCGGGCGATTGCGGTTTGTAAAAATCGTACCACTCGTCGGCGAGTCGTTCGACCGCCGCGCCGTCCTCGCCGGAAAGGGCAAGGACCTCGCATCGAAATCCATGCTTGTAGGCATTCCTGCGGGATCGCTTTTTCCCTGCTTCAGTGCGCGGTCCGGTCGACTTTTGCGCATTTTGCCGATTAATGGCCTTGCGCTCTTCAGGGGTGAGTGCCATGTTGTGTCCTTCCACAAGCGAATACAGGTTGATCAGGGCAGGCCACGATATGGGCCTTCTCATGATTAATATCGTGGAGAGCGAGGAATCCGAATGCACAAAATAGGCAAGGGAGGGGGAGAGATTGCGCGGTGACGCGGGCAGGAGGACAGGATCAGGCCATTCGCGACGGGAACCGCTTCGTTCGACTCCCCTCGGACGAGGGATTTGTACACGTTACTAGACCCTATCGATGCCCGGAAAGCCGAACGTCAGGCTGCCGAATCAAAACAACGATATCATTTTATTTATCAACAAAAATTATATTATACAAATCTGGCGATCCCCATACGTGTCCGCCCTTCCCCAATCGGGAAAGGAGGACTAGAATCTGTCCCAGCGAGTCCCCATCAATTGCGGCGGGACGATTCGATTGCCCCGGGAGAGGAGTGGTGATGCGATTCCGTATCAGGACGGCGATGGTTCTGGTCGCCCTGATAGCCCTCCTGATAACGGCGGGACTGCGGCCACTATTCTGCCTGGGACGGGCAAACTACCACCGATCGGTCGCGGGCAGAACTCCGGGAAGTCATGGGCTCTACGCGTTCTGGGGACTATCCAGGGAGACGGATGGTTCCCGAGAGCACGCCGCGTGGCACCAACTGATGGCCGACAGGTTCATGTACGTCGCTTACCACCCGTGGCTTGCCCTCCCAACTGACTCACCCGAACCGCCGTTCAATCCCAAACCGCCGCAGTGGCCGGTCCGATGGCGACGAATGTTCAGAGACGGCGATTGACCGTCGATTGTTAAAGAATCACGGCGGCAGGTGCCATGCAAACTCAGTGTAGCCCCGGCCTTTACAACTTACAGGCTCTGACAAGCTCGTGCGGCCGAACAACGGTTCCGGGGCACCACCCACGCATTGAGAATCCCGGACCGACGACTTGAAGGGATTCAGGAGGTTCGATGGTGGTGAATGCCTTGATTCCGCGGTTCAGAGAGGCGAGGCACGCTCAATCAATCAACGGGAGCTTGCCTCTCGCTCATCGCCACGATCGATAGTCCATACCGATCGGCCAGGGCGATCACGTCGGGCTGATCGATGACGATGGTCTTGCCGGCCTCGATGGCGAGGACGCGGCCACCGCTCTGGTACAGGTTCTCGATGGTTGAAATGCCGATCGTCGGAACGTCGAACCGCATGTCTTGCTGGGGCTTGGCGACCTTGACGAGAGTCCAGCCTCCAGCCTTGCAAAGCTGCCCGGCGCGCTGGATGCAGCGGTCGGTCCCCTCGATCGCCTCGACCGCCACCGCCGCCTTTTCCTTGATGGCGACCGACTGACCCACATCCAGCCGGCCCATTTCCTTGGCAAGCTGCCAGCCGAACGCGATGTCGGCTTGCTCGCGGGGATTGGGGCCGCGACGCGTCAAGATTCCCACGTTCACGAGCAGCTCCGGACAATAATCAAGAGCGGACGCGAAGGTCATCCCGTCACGCTCGAACTCGTCGATCACCCCGAGCAGGATCGAGTCGTCACGGTTGTCCTTGCGGTTGCGGAAGTACCACATCCGGACCATCCGCGGGTCCGGGCAAAGCTGAAGCGTGCCGCCAGGGGGTGTACATCACGTTCTTGGTGACCTTGCCCGCCATGACGATCTCGCGGACCTGCCACTGCTTGAACAGGCGGATCATCCGCCCAAGCTTGGCGACGCCGGCAATCTCGAAGGTTTCGCACAGGTCGCGGAGCTCGGCCGGAGCTTCATACTTGATGCCGACGCAGGCCACCTTCAGACCTTGCCGACGCGCGGCCTCGGCGAACAGGATCGGAAACCGGCCGCTGCCGGCGAGAAGCCCGACCATCGGTTCGTGATCGGGCGTCACCAACCGGCGTTGACCACGGTACTGGGAGAGCACGGTCACCGGATCGAGCCTCCGTGGAAGATCGGCGTTGACGATTGGCCTGAACATCAGAAACCGGTCGGGTCGTCGTCCGACTCGCTTGCCGGGGGCATGGCGTTCATGAGCAGCGCGACCTGGGCCGAGAGCTCGCGAAGCTGCTTGTGCATCTCGGGAAGCCGGGCAATCATCTGGAACACCCGGCGCTGTTCGCGAACCGGAATCGCGGGCGAGCCGAGCACCTGCTGACTCGCGGGCACATTGCGATGGACGCCCGCCTGGGCACCGATCATGACCCGATCGCCGATCTCGGTGTTGTCCTTGATTCCGGCCTGGCCCGCCATCACGACGTAATCGCCGGTCTTGCAGCTTCCGGCGATCCCGACCTGGCCGCAGAGCAGGTTATGGCGGCCGATCTGGTTGTTGTGACCGATCATGACGAGGTTATCGATCTTCGAGCCATCGCCGATCCGGGTGGCCTCGAACGTGGCTCGGTCGACGGTGCAGTTGGCACCGATCTCGACGTCATCGCCGACCTCGACCCTGCCGGTCTGGGGGACCTTGACGTGTCGGCCGTCGACAAGTCGATAGCCGAACCCGTCGCCTCCGAGGACAGTGCCGGAGTGGACCTCAACCCGGTCGCCCAGGACCACCTCGCGGTAAAGGACCGCGTTGGCATGGACGGTGACGTCGCGGCCCAGCCGGCAGCCGTCGCCGATCACGGCGCCGGGATAGAGCGTGGTGCCGTCGCCGACAACCGCGCCGTCACCGACGTACACGAACGGATAGATCGCCACATCGGCGCCGAGGACCGCCGTGGGGGCGACCCAGGCCATGGGATGTACACCGGCCCAACGCGGCCGCGGATCGCCCACGAGATGGGTCCGAATGGCCAGAAATGCCAGGATCGGGTCCTCGACCTCGATCACCGGCAGCCTTGTCTCGACCGACGACCGCTTGAAGTGCGGACCGACGATCGCGGCCGATGCGGGCGAGGTGCGGAGCATCTTGGCGTACCGTTCATTCTCAATGAACGTGATATCGCCAGGTCCGGCCTCGCCGACCGGACGCGCCGACTGGATCGCGACGCTCCCGTCTCCGACAAGCCGGCCCCGTACCAGGGCCGCAAGCTGTTCCACCGTTGCCACCACGCGACTTCCTTTCTTCCCTGAAAGGAAATGGACGGGAACCCGGACCGAACCGATTGGAAGCGGGAACGTGATCCTGCCGAGCCCGATCGATCTCGCCGACTCGGCCGCCCGCCGAAGCGACGGCTCCGTTCAGTTCAGTTCGGACGACCAACGGATCGGGTCGGATCGTAATCCAAGTCGCCGGCTCCGACAAGTCGAGTGTCTTATCGGCCCGAACGAGGTCTTTTCCGCACTTCGGGATGACAATTGACGGCTCAAGGCCGCCAGCGATGGGTCAGCAGGCGGAGGTCGGAAATCGCCGGAACTCCTTCCGGGCGACGGTCATGGCGGTCGAGCAACAGCCCCTGAAGCCCCGCCCGCCGCGCGCCCGCGACGTCGTTCTCCAGGTCGTCGCCCACGCACAGGACCCGGCCCGGTTCCAGACCGAGATACGAGCAAGCGGTCTGGTAAAACGAGGGATGAGGTTTGCGATAACCCACCTCCGACGAGATGACCAAGGGATCAAGTGCCCCGGCCAGAGACTCGAGACCGGCCACGACGCGGCGGAGCCGGCCGTCGAAGTTGGACGCGATCACGATCGGCACGCCCGATTCCTTGAAGAACGCCAGCGCCTCCGACACATCGGGAAAACAGCGCCACGAGGTGGGCCGTCCGAAGTGGTCCCAGAGCTCGTCGAACGCGCGGTCCGGGTCGTCGAGCTCGGGAAGGACGTTGGCCACGATCCGCCGCCAGCGTCGATACTCGGTTTCCTCATCGGTCGCCAGGGGGCCACGCATCTCGTCGATCTCATCATCGCGGAAGTATCGGCCGAAGCGCTCCTTGACCAGCGCCCGATCGAGCGCGACGCCCTGTCGCAGCGCGGCGGCCTCGTAAACCTCGGCCACCGAAGGGACGGGATCGATCAGGGTCCCCACGGCGTCAAAGACGATTCCATCGATATTTTCTCCCGCCGATTCGTTGAACATCTCTGCTGATTCTTTCCGATTAAGTTTCAACAGGGGGCCTCACCGCGAACGATCCGCCGGCTCCCACCCTTCGAAAGCTCGGCGCGCGTCGTCTGTCGATTCTTGATCTTGCCGAGGCCAGGACCCTCGAGCCTTCCCGCAGGATGTGGCCTAACCGACGGGGACCGACACCCATGCACCATCCGCCATCCCGGCCCGCTCAACCGGGCCGACCCAGTTCCACACCGCCCGTACCCGACTCGCAAACCCGGGCCCTCGATCGTCGCCACTCGCTCGACGAGCAACAGCGTGGCTTCCAGGGGCCGATTCCCCCGCCGTACCTGTTCCGACGCCGGCCTCCGGCCTGATGTTCCCGGCCTCGTTCCTGGGCCGTCGGATCGGCAAGGCTTCACAAAACTGATCCCTGGAGGTGCGCCGGTGCTCGCCAACATCCCGGCCCGGCGCATCACCCTCGCCCCTTTTTTCCGGGCCGGACCAGACCTGGGGTGACGTCCAGGTCGAGTCCGGCGACGTCGCCGGCGGCAAGCTTGGCCAGGGCGATCCCGCCCATCGCGGCGTTGTCGGTGCAAAGGTCCAGGGGGGGAATAAACAGGCGGACATCGAGCGCGTCGGCCAGGTCCTTGATCCGCTCGCGGAACCGTGCGTTGGCGGCGACACCGCCGCCGATTCCCAGTCGTTTCAAACCCGTCCGCCGCAGAGCCTGACGGGTCTTGCCGACGAGCACATCCACCACGGCTTCCTGGAAGCTCGCGGCGAGATCGGCGACGACCTCGGGTGCTGGCATCGCGTCGGGTTCGGCGTGGCTGACGCGCCCGGGCCCCGCGCGTCCTGGCCGCGGAGCGCGTACAGGACGGCGGTCTTCAGTCCCGAGAAGCTGAAGACGAGCCGCGGGTCGTGGAGCATCGAACGGGGAAACTCATGGGCGGCGCGATTTCCCCCCCGGGCGGCTCGTTCGATCGCGGGACCTCCGGGATAACCCAGGCCGAGCAGGCTCGCCACCTTGTCGAACGCCTCGCCCGCCGCGTCGTCGATCGTGCCGCCGAGCAGCTCGGCTTCGGTTGGAGACGCGCAGGCGAAGAGGCTGGTGTGCCCTCCGGAGACGACCAGACCCAGACAGGGATAAACCGACTCGTCGGGATGGGCGAGCTGGCAGGCGTAGAGGTGTCCTTCGAGGTGATCGATCGCGACCAGGGGAATGTCCAGGGCGACGGCCAGCGACTTGGCCGCGGTCAGACCGACGACGAGCGAGCCCACCAGTCCGGGCCGCGTGGCGACGGCGACCATTCCCAGGTCGTTCAGGCCAACCCCCGCGCGTCGGAGGGCCTCGTCGATCACGGGTAAGATCTGCCGCACGTGAGCCCGCGACGCGATCTCGGGCACCACGCCGCCGAATCGCTCGTGAAGCTCGGTCTGCGACGCGACCACGCTCGAACGTACCCGCGGCACGCCAACGGCCGGAGGCCTCGGACCTTCCAGGACCGCCGCTCCCGTCTCGTCGCAGGTCGTCTCGATCGCCAGAAAGATCAGACGCTCTTCGGACATACCCAACGAGCCAGGGCTTACGGGTTCAGGCACGGGCGGATGTCAGTGGGTTGGTCGCCTCCCGATCGGATGCGTCAATTGGACTTCTGAGCAACCGGCTCCTTGAGCTCGTCCTTGAGCACCTCGACGGCCTTGTTCAGGACCCGGTCCACGAAGGGGTGAGAGGGCCCCTCGTCCTTTTTCTCCGCCTTGTCTTTATCCTTGTCCTTGTCCTTGTCCTGGGCCTGAGCTTTGTCGTGATCCTTCGCTTTCTCTTCGGCCTTCTCGTTCTCGGGCGCGGCCTTGGGCTTGTGGTTCCGCCGGCCCTGCGCCCGGCGTCGCGCTCGCGACGGCCCAGGAACCAGGTCTGGAAGTCGCCCGGGGAGAGCTTCACCTCGAGGCCCGGGTCGGGGGACACACCCCACTCGTCGGAGTCCTTGGCGTTCTTGAACCGGTGAATGTTCTTGCCCGAGGGACGCTGGTAGGTGGCAACGGTCAGCTTGAGGACGCTGTTGCCATCCTCGAGCTCGATGATGTTCTGGACCGAGCCCTTGCCATAGGTACGCTGGCCCACGATCTTGGCCCGTTTGTGGTCCTGGAGGCAGGCCGACAGAATCTCGGCGGCCGACGCCGAGTTCTGGTTCACCAGGACGACGATGGGAATATCCTCGTGAGGGCCTTCCTTCTGGGCTTCGTAAGTCTTGGTGACGGTATTCCGCCCCTTGGTGCTGACGATCAGGCCCTCGGAAACGAACAGGTCGGAGATCTCGACCGCCGCGCTGAGCAGGCCGCCGGGGTTGTCCCGGAGGTCGATGATCAGGCCGCGCATGCCTTCGGCCTTGAGGTCGGAGAGGGCGCGCTTGAGCTCCTCGGTGGTGTTCTGGATGAAGCTGGTGATCCGGACGTAGGCGATCCGGTCCTGCTTGTCGTACATGAAGTCCCAGCTATCGTCGGGCTTGCGGATATCGCCCAGGACGCTCGGGACGTCGATGATCGCGCGGGTGACGCTGATCTTCTCGGCCTTCTCGTCCCCTTCGTGCAGGACGGTCAGCGCGACCGGGGTTCCGGGCCGGCCGGTGAGGACCTCGACCGCCTTGTCGGGAATCATCCCCTCGGTCGACACGCCGTCGATCTCCATGATCAGGTCGCCGGCCAGGATACCCGCCCGTAAGCGGGGGTACCCACCATCGGCGCGATCACCTTGAGACGGTTGACGTCGGGGTCCATGCCCACCTGGATGCCGATCCCGCCGAACCGGCCCTCGATCTGCTTCTTGAACTGCTTCCATTCTGATGTGTTGATGAACGCCGAGTGAGGATCGAGATGCTGGAGCATGCCCTTCAGGGCGCTCTCGAGCAGCTCGCGGCGATCGATCGGACGCACGTAATGACTCTCGACCTGCTCCACGGCGTCGACGAAGAGGCCGTACAGTTCGAGCATCTCGTCCTTGGGCTTGGCACCTTCGGTGGCCTGCCAGCAGAACGAGCGAGACTGCCGCCACCGTCACGATCGAGAAGAAGTTCCGTCTCGGCATCGCCGCGGGCCCTCCTGCGGGCTACTGGTCCGAACTGGTCGGATCGTCGTTTCCGTTTCAAATAATCTAGATCTAAGTCGATGTCTACTCAACGCGCCCGGGGGCGGGTCTCGCGCGTTCCTTCATGGAACAGGGAACCCGAAAAACCAGGTCGCGTGGAACAGACCCTCCACCCTGACTAATTTAGTCAAGCCGCAGGCTTTCTGACAAGCGGGCACTAGACGGCGCGGGAGAGCGCGTTCTCCACCCCCTCGACCCCCATGACCGGCGCGCGGCAGGCGAAGCGCTCACAGATATAGGTCGTTGTCCGCCCCTCGGCGCGGGCCGGTCGGCCAGCAGAGGCACCAGGGCGACCAGTTCCGTCGCGGGGGCCGAAGGCGCCGGCGCGACCACCTTGTGCGGGTCGAACCCGCGGAAAATCGTCTTCAACACGGCCTGAAACTCGCGCGGGTCGGTGCCGGCGATCACGGCAAACTCGCGCGGCGCGGCCAGCAGGAAATCGAGCGCGATCAACGACTGGCCCGCGGCCATCGGCGCCTGGGCCATGACCGTGTGCACCGAGGCGAGCGTGGCCTCGCCCGCCGCGCGGAGGTCGTCGCGGCCGGTCAGGGCCGCCAGACGCAACAGGGCGGTCGCCGCCATCGCGTTGCCCGAGGGGGTGGCGTTGTCGAAGGTGTCGCGCTGGCGCGCGATCAGGGCCTCATGGCTCTTGCCCGTATAGTAGAACCCCCCCTGCCCGGGATCGGCGAACTCGTCGATCATGATCCGGCTCAGATCGAGCGCGGCGGACATCCAGCGCGATTCGCCCGTGGCCTCGAAAAGCCGGGTCAGGCCATCGATCAGGTGGGCGTAGTCGTCGAGATATCCGTTGAACTTCGCCTGGCCGTCCTTGTACGCATGGAGCAGTCGGCCGTCGGGCTGGTCGCATCCGGCTCGAGCACGAAACTCGCGGCCCGTGCCGCCGCGACGCCGAACCGGGGATCGTCCAGGACCCAGGCGGCCTCGGCCATCGCGGCGATCATCAGGCCGTTCCACGAGGTCAGGACCTTCGTGTCCTTCCCGGCGCGATCCGCCGGCTCCGCGCGTCGAACAGCCGCGCCCGGTCCTCGTCGAGGTCGGCCCGCAGCTCCCCCTCGTCGCGCCCCAGCATCCGGGCCGCCTGCGCGATCGATTTGGGCAGGTTGAGGATGGTCTTGCCTTCCCAGTTGCCCGAAGGCGTGACGTCGTAAACATACGCGAACGTCCTGGCGCGATCCGGGCCGAGCACCGACTCGATCTCGGCGAGGGTCCAGACGTAGTATTTCCCTTCCTCACCCTCGCTGTCGGCGTCCTCGGTGGCGTGGAAGCCGCCTTCGGGGCTGGTCATCCGGGACAGGATGTAGTCGAGCGTCTCGCGGGCGACGCGCGCGTACTCGGCATCGCCGGTCGTCTGGTACGCTTCGAGGTAGGTCGAGGCGAGCAAGGCGTTGTCGTAGAGCATCTTCTCGAAGTGGGGGACGAGCCAGCGCGCGTCGGTCGAATAGCGGGCGAACCCGCCCCCGAGGTGGTCGTAGATGCCGCCGCCGGCCATCTTGTCGAGGGTCTGGCGGACGATCTGCAGGGCATGCGTCGTCGCCGGTCCGGGCATGCTGACGGAGCAAGAGCCGGAGGTCCATCGGATGCGGGAACTTGGGCGCCGAGCCAAAGCCGCCGTCGCGCGGGTCGAACGACCGGGCGAGCTCGCGCACGGCGTTGTCGATCAGGGACGCCGACAGCTCGGCCCCGCCGGACGCTGATCCCGCGAGCTCGCCGCTCGCCTGGAGATTGAGCCGTTCGGTCATCCCGTCGGCGATCCGGTCGACGTCGTCGCGCCGCTCGCGCCAGGCTTTTTCGAGCTCGCTGAGCACGCGCGGGAAGCCGGGCATCCCCCGGCTGTCGCTGGGCGGGAAGTAGGTGCCGCCGTAAAACGGTTTCAGGTCCGGGGTCAGAAAGACCGACATCGGCCAGCCGCCGTGGCCGTCGTTGAACGCCTGGACGGCCGCCATGTAGATCTGGTCGAGGTCGGGACGCTCCTCGCGATCGACCTTGATGTTGACGAACAGATCGTTCATGACCGCGGCGATTTCCGGGTCCTCGAAGCTCTCGTGCTCCATCACGTGGCACCAGTGACAGGCCGAATAACCGATCGAGAGAAAGATCGGCCGGTTCTCGGTCCGGGCGCGCTCGATCGCCTCGGTTCCCCAGGGATACCAGTCGACCGGGTTATGGGCGTGCTGGAGCAGGTAGGGGCTGGTCTCGCCGGCCAGCCGGTTGGCCCGGCCGGTGTGTTGGGGCTGCGGATCTTGATGAGGGCTCATGGGAGAAATTCTCGGCTTCCGGGCGGTCGTCCCGGTCTCGTCCTGGGGTTGTCCTGTCCTGGATGTTGTCTTCGCGGAATTATCCCAGGCCAGGGTCGTGCCCGATACCCCCGTGACCCGCCCGGAGCCGACGGGGGCGGGATTCCAGGAGGAGTGCCGGCCTGATAGACGGCAACGACGCGTGTCCGATCGGGCTCAGCGGCGGCGTACGATCGATCGGCGACGACGTCCCGGCCACGCGGTGCGGATCGAGCTTCTGGTGCGGTCCCCGGAGCCGGTTCTCGACCGATCGGTCCAGGGCCGCGACGATCTGATCGGCCGCGCGGCTCGTGGCTCCGGGAATCGCCACCCGGTCCCGCAACTCGGCCAGCCGGCGCGATTCGTCGGCCCGCTCGACCGGGTTTTCGAGCCAGCCCAGCGCCCATCCGGCCAGCTCGTCCGAGACGTCGACGCCGGTCAGGTACTCGGGCATGACCTCGGCGTCGGCCAGCAGGTTCACCAGGCTGATATACCGGGTCTTGATGAACCAGCGCGCGACCCAGAGATCGAACGGCTTGATCTTGTAGAGGACCACGGTCGGCAGGGCCTCGACCATCAGCTCGAGCCCGACCGAGCCCGAGACCGCCCAGGCCACGTCCGCCAGCCGGATCAGCTCCGGGGTCCGCGCGGCGAAGACCTCCAGCGGGAGCCGCACGCCCGCCTCGTCGATCATGCCGCGCGACCAGGGCCTGGTGTCGTTCGTGAAGCGCGGCCACCACGAACCGGACATCGGGCCGCCGGACCGCCAGCTTGGCGGCGGCCTTGAGCATGATCGGGAGGTTGCGCGTGACCTCCTGGGTTCGCGAGCCGGGGAGGATCGCCACGATCGGACCCCCGCCGCGCCTTCTGGGCCAGGATGAAATCCCCGTCCAGATGGCGCTCCGCCAGCTCGTCGAAATACGGATGCCCCACGTAGACGGCGTTTTCGACCCCCCGCGCCTGGTACCACGCCGGCTCGAACGGCAGGCTGCACAGGACGTGATCGACGAACCGGCGGACCTTCTTGACTCGCCAGCCCGCCCACGCCCAGAGCTGGGGCGGCACGAAATAGAAGACCGGCACCCCCCGCGCCTTGGCCTTGCGCGCAGCCACCAGTGCAGCCCCGGGTAGTCGATCAGGACGACCGCGTCGGGCTTGTGATCGCGGAAGTAGCGGTCGGCCTTGCCGATCAAGCCGAGGAACTTGGGCAGGTTCAACAGGACCCGCAGGAACCACATCACCGCCATCTCGACCAGCGGGAAGAGCAGGGTCGCCCCCGCCTCGGCCATCTTCGGCCCGCCATAACCCACGAATTCGGCATCGGGCCAGCGCTCGCGAAGCTCCCGGATCAGGTTGGCCGCGTGCAGGTCGCCGCTGGGCTCGCCGGCGGAGATGAAGATTCGCTTCGCCATCGCGAGGCCTCGCATCCGTGCCGAAGTGGGGGTCATACCATGACGCCTGATCGAACAAACGGCGGGAGCCTAGCACAACCCGTTCCCTCCGGGAAGGCGAGTCGCGTCCTTCCGCGGGGTCGTTTCCGTTGCTCATGCTCGCCACCGGTTCCGTCGTCGTGGAGTCAGGGTCGAGTTCGTTCGTGTCAGGGTCGAGTTCGTTCGTGTCAGGGTCGAGTTCGTTCGTGTCAGAGTCGAGTTCGTTCGTGTCAGGGTCGAGTTCGTTCGTATCAGGGTCGAGTTCGTTCGTACCGGACCGCCATCGAGCCGCCGCCATCCCACCCGCGTTACCGTCACAACCGACACCACCCGCGTCTTCCAAGCGCCTCTGGCTCGCGATCCGACCCGATAACTCGCGGCTTCCTTCCTTAAGTATCGTGTTTTCGCCCGCTTCCGATCCGCGAATCCTGCGCGATGCGCGGCCGAACGGCCGGGGACGCCTCCTGGGCGGCTCCGGTCGGCAAAACCGATTCATCCTGAACCCCGCGACCCTCAGCGAGACGATCGACGCGCTTTCTGGCGCGGCCCGCTTCTCGGCGGCCCGCCGCTGACGGCGATTCCCGCCCTTCGGGCCCGACGGCACGAACTGCGGAACCGACGGTCGTGGCGCGGGAGGAGCCGACACCGGCGTTTCTTCTGGCGCCGCTTCTTCCTCGTCGGCTTGCTCCATCGCCTCCAGCTCGGCCATCGCGCTGGCCAGCGCCTCGGCGTCCGACCAGATCAACTGGTCGGCGTCATTCTCGATCATCACGGGCGTGTTGCTCGGCGCGACCGGGTCCTCAACCCGCTCCGATACCATTCCATCAACGGGCAACGGGCACTTCGCCAGCCGCGCTTCCACCTTCGCCAGCCGCGAGGGATCGGAACGCAGTTTGAATAGTTGATCGTAAGCCCACCGCCATTCGCGGGTCAGGTCCGAATCGTACTTCCGCAGACGCTTCGTCTCGGCGTCCGCCTCGACCGGCATTCCGCAACAGGCAAGGTCCTGTTCATGCATATCGAGCCGGTTCAGGGTCGCTCGCTGCTCGTCCCACAGACGCCCGATCTCGTCCTTGACCAGGGTCATCAGACCGTCGCGATCATCAGGCGCGGGGACCTTCGCGTGACCGTCGCGGAGGGCCTTCGAGACGCCCAGCAGGTCAAACGCCAGGTCGCGCTGGGTGTCGTCCCAGCGGCCGTTGGTCTGAAGCGCGTCGGCCAGCCCTTCCCAGCGATCAATCAGCCAGTCGGCCCCCTGGGTGTACCGTTCCAGACGGTGTGCGATCCGCTCGGGGTCTTTCTTCAGGCGTTTGCCGAGGTCGTCAACCTGGGTCCGTCGGTCGTGGTCCCAGAAGTTCTCAGCGCGATCGATCACGCGGCGGAGATCGGAAATCGCCAGCTCGGCCGATCGTTCAAGCTGAACCGACGTGAACGCCATCCGGCTGACAAGCTGCTGCTCGACCCGTCCGACAGGCTTGAGCTCATCGAAGTACGCGGTCCTGGTCTCATGATAGGCCGTTTCAAGCTCATCGGGGAGGACGAGCCTGGCCCGCAGGCTGTGCTTCATCGCGTTGCGGTGCGCGATGTTCTTGCCTTCCTCGGTTTTCGGTCCGCCGCCGCGCTTGCGGGGGCGGGCGCGTCGGTCTCACTCGTATTTTCGGGTGCGCTCGGGGCGTCCAGCACGTCCAGGGTGGCGATCATGGCAACGGCCTCGTGGTCGTAAGTCTCAGGCTGTCCAGCACCAGGCTCCGGGCGCGAGTGCGTGGCGCACCGGAACGAGGGACGGCGGCGTCACCGTCCGTTCTGGGGTATCGGCGCAGTCTGGAGAAGATCTTCACCTTTTTCGGATGAAAATTCGATCACTCACGAACACGAGTGCGTTGGTGCGATGGTCAGGTCGCCTGATCGTTTGAAACGCGGGTCCGACTGAATTCGGGTGACGTCCCCGATCAATCGCACAAGAGATAGGGTCCTTCGGTTGCACTGCATTTCATGCACGACAACTTCGCGCGGCGACATCAGACGCCTTCGCCTGGCCCCGGCGATGGCGGCGGGCGCAACCAAAAACCTATAGCCTATCGAGGATATTGTTGATCTTATTGATTGATTAAATAACTACAATAACACAAATTGCGCATCATTTCGATGGCCGCTTTCTGGCCGCCCTCTTCCCGGCGAGAATGACGACATCCGCAAAAGATTCTGTTGTTTTCGTTATGTTGAACTGTTCTCTGGGATACAAATAATCTTCGCCAGAGTCATCCACGATCCGAACCAGCCCATCCCTCTCGGCTGCACGATCACTCAGGACACGATAAAGCTTGCGGAGCGTGAGCGATCCATCGCCCTTGTATCGCTTCAGGCAAATTGCCAGACCGAAGGTTTGCGGATGGTTGACCGTTTGGCGAACAGTCGATTTTTTAGGAAACATACCTTTTGACTTTGAACTCTTTGGGGCCGATGCCATCGGCTTCGTACCAGTGGATTTCGGCACGGCGACGCGCTCCCGTCGGGGTGACGATATTGGCTATACCCTTGCGTTTGCGCCAACGCCCCTTGCCGTATAATTTTACAAGACGCGCCAGGTCACGGATAGAACGGCCGGTCGCGATCGTCTCTGCATGGCGAATCGGGCCAAGGATCTGAATGGACATCCGATCGTCGCCTGCCGGGTATTCCCGCTCTATGATTCGTAATCAGCCCATCCTGAACCGCCAGATCAAGTGGTCGCCCGTTCAGAAGCTACAGGGCCGAGAAAGCCCGATATTATTTTGGCGCCAAACGGAGGCACGACCAGGAAGCGACGGCTCGGCCTTCGCGGGACGGGCGCGGCGTCACGTTGGTCCGGCCTGGGAACCGGCCGATCGACGGCGGAAGGCGACCACGTCCTGGTGCAGTGCCCAGCCGCGTTCGGTGAAGACCAGGAGCTCGAAATCCGCGTGCTTCTCAAGTTGAGCGACGACCCACGACGGCCGCGAGACCGAGATACCCCAGCGACCGGCCGCGGGAACGTCCTGCTCGCCGAAACCGAAGCCATCGGCGTCATAGCCCTGAAGGATCGCGGCGACCTGGGTGGGTTCGAGCCCGTAATTGTCCGCTCCCGAGCGGAGCTTCGCCGCGATCGATCGGCCGTGGGTGGTGAAGACCGCGAGCCCGCCGGGGGCGAGCCGCGAGCCCATCAGCTCGATGAACCCGGTCCATCGGTCGGCGCTCAGGTGGGTAAAGAGCGATCCGCTCCAGATCAGGTCGAAGGGACCGGTCAGGGGAATCTCCTCGGGCCGCTCGGCCGCGTACACCGGCAGGGCGCCGAAGGTCCGGGCGCAGAAGTCGACCCCTTTGCGGTTGATGTCGCAGGCGGTCAGCCGTGCCGAGGGGAACGCCGCTTTCAGGGTCCGGAGCACCCGGCCGTGGCCGCACGCCAGGTCGAGCAGGCTCGCGACCGAGTCCTCCGCCCTCCCGGCCGCGAGCAGAGCGACCCGGATGCATCGCAGCGCGGAATGGCCGACCGCGAAGTAGGCCCGGTTGTCCCCCAGGTACATGCCGTCGCCAGGGTCGATCGTGCCGATGACCCCCGTGACGCCCGACCCGCCTCTCAGGTCGGCGAGCGCCGCGTCGAGCGGGCCGGTCTTGCGTTTGAGGAACGAACGGAGGCGGCGGACACCGGGAAGGGCCATGTTCGCGATACTCGGATTGCCGTGCTTCATCAAATCAACCGAGGAGACCGGTCACGAGCCGGTCGACGCGGCAGGACCCCCGGGCTCGGCCGCGGAAGTCGACGCCGACGAAAGTGGGGGCGGGTGTGAGTTCGAGCCGCTCGCGGCCGAGGCGGACTCGTCCGACGGCTCGGGCTCGTCGGGGAGGTCGAGCTCCTTGATCCGCCGATAGAGACGGGGGGCGAGATGCCCAGGAGCTCGGCGGCGCGCGACTTGTTCTGACCCGTGCGCGCCAGAGCACTCTCGATCAGGCGCCGCTCGACCTGGGTCAGGAGCTCGTCCAGGGGCGTGATCGGCGGCGGCGGCAAGGGCGGGAGATACGTCGCGCCCTGGTGGCCGCGAATCTCCCGGGGAAGGTCGTCGGCCTCGATCTGATCGCCGTCGCCCCGTCCGTGCGACGCCTCGATGACCCGGGCCAGCTCGCGGAGGTTTCCCGGCCAGTCGTAACCGAGCAGGACCTCGAGCGCCGAGCGCTGAAGCCGGTCCGCTGCCGCTGGCCGACCAGGTTGAGCCGTTCGAGCAGGTGTTGTGCGAGCACGGGGAGCTCGTCCAGCCGGTCGCGGAGCGGGGCCAGGCGGATGACCAGAGGGGTCAGCGCGTAGAACAGGTCGGCCCGGAGGCGCTCGGAATCCAGGCCCGCCTCGGGATCACCGGCCGTCGTCGCGATCAATCGCACCGAAAGCGGGAGCGCCCGGACGAGCAGCCCTTGCACGTCGCGCGGGAGGTCGAGGATGTCGCCGATCACCACGGTCGATTCTTCGGGAAGTCGCGAGCCGCGCCGGCCGGAGATCCTCGCTCGGCCCTGCTTCACCCGTTACGGTTCCCCAGCCCGGATCGGCATCACCGAAGAGCTCGCGCCTCAGGACTTCGGCCGGCAGGGCCGCGCAGTCGAACGGGAAGAGCGGAGCGTCGCGGCGCGGCCCTTGCTGATGGATCGTCCGGGCCACGAGCCGCTTGCCGGTACCCGGTTCGCCCACGATCAGGACCGGGACGGTGATCGCGGACGCGGCGGTCACCTGTTCGAGGACGCGGCGATGGACCGGCCCGCGGCCGATCAGGGTCTCGAATCCGTGCCGCGCGAGCAGACGCTGGCGAACCTCCATCAGCTCGGTCCGGAGCCGCTGGGCCATGCTGTCGGGAACGGCCGAGGGAAGCTCGACCGGCCCGATGACGCCGAGAAAACCGAGCGGATCGCCGTCGGCGTCGAACATCGGCCAGTAATCCACCCGCCGCCATTTCCGTTCGCCGCAGGCGTGGATGATCAGGGTGGGGCCCCCCAGGGGCGGCCGGCGCGAGCTTCGGCCGGCGGGTAAAAACTTCCTCCCAACCCTTCGAGGTCGCCGGCCCGCGTCGGCCCGTGGGCACGGCAGACCACGCCCAGGACCGACTCGGCCGGATGGCCGGTCAGCTCCTCCCACGCCCGGTTGACCCAGACCAGCTTGCAGTCGGAGGTGAGCCAGAACAGGGGCTCACGCGCCTTCTGCAGGACGGTTTCCAGCCGGATACCCAGAACTCGGGTGGACGCCATGGAATCCAGGGATCGATCGGGGTCGCGACTCTCAAGACGGGACGGTGTGGCTCGCCGCCACGTCCGCCTAGGATCGCCCCGGGGGGATCGCAAGGCAAGCAAAAACCGACGTGATCCCCAAAAGAAAGAAAAACCGAGGTGGCCGACGAGTCCCGCCCCGCCATCACTGGCTGAACCGGCTCCACGACCAGACGACCTGGCCCAGGATGAGGTCCTCGGACTCGCCGTTGAGCTCGATGGGGATCAGCGGGTGGTTGCGGCTAACCTGGTTGGGACGGAGAATCATATGACGGCCGGTAATATCAAGCCATCGGATCATCGGATGACCCTCGGGACTCGCGGCGACCATTCGCCCCTGAAGGGACCGGGCGTCGCGCCGGGATCGGTCGATGGCGACGACCGAGCCCGAGGGAAGGATCGGGTACATGGAGTCGTCGGTCAGCCGGACGCCGACCGTGGCGCCCGGGTTGGGCAGCCACTGTCGGTAGGCCATGATGTACCCCTGGATCGACGCCGGATCGACCGACGCGTTCGCGAGGTCATCCATTTCGACCAGGCTGACGGCGACGAAATCGGAGCGGAACTGCCCCGGCAGGTTTTCCGGGGCGACGATCATGATCTCGCCCGGCTCCTGTTCGAGCTTTTCGAGTCCTGCGCCGGATCAGCTCGATGGGTGTCATCTCCGACACGCTCGCGTTGGAGAAGCCCTGGCTCATTTGATAGCGCGGCCCATCGCCCGAGAGCAACCAGACCGGACTGGCGCCGGTCTGGTCGATGAAGGCCAGGAGCACCTCGGCGGGAACGGTCACGCCGGTTTCATAGTTGTACCAGGTCCGCGCCGGCAACCCGAGCCGTGCGCGCCAGCTCCGGTCCCCCATGTTCGCCGAACAACTCCTGCCGGAGCTCTCGCAGGCGACGAGAGAGCGAGGCCTTGACGTTGACACGGACCTTGGGTGTTTTCTTACGAGCCACGGCGCTCAAATCCCGCGAACGGGAACCCCCCCTAGACCGCCTCGTTGTCGTGCGTCCGATTTCTGGTCATCGGCAGGGAGGCGGAACATTGGCATTGGATCTCATCATGATCGAGGAAACCGGAGATCTTCTTGCGCATTCTTCCCTGAAGGCGGGTCGTCCCCCGGCGTCCAGATCCGGCGACATCCCACTGCCGCCGTCTCTCCCTCGTCGATGAGAAGCACGCTAGCATAAAAAATGGCCGGGGTCATCCATTCGGAAGTCCCCGGCCTAAAAATGTGCGAAAAATGTCGCCGACATGCATCATAAACCAGTTGCCTGATTTTTCTTTTCGACACGCAGCCCGGCTCTGTCGCCTTGTCTCCACGTCGGCCTTGCTTAAAAAGCAATCGCCCGATCGCGCTTCCCGCCGACAGATTTACCCGTTCCAGGAACATCGGACGCTTCGAGGGGAAGGCGACCCGGGGCCGGTCCAGCCCGCCGAACTCGACGTCAACGCCCTCGCCCGGCGAGTCTGCGTGGCCCCGGCAATGGCCGTCCCGTCGCGCCTCCCACGGAGCAAAGCTTCTCAGCGCACGCCGTGATCCGATCCAGATCACGAAGATCGGGGTCATGACGACCCCGCCGGCCGAAACCGGCGGCTGCTCCGGAGGACGCTCGCGGCAACCCCCTAGGTTCACGTCCGCGGCATCAGTCTGACGAACGTCGGAGGATACACGTAGGCTGCATTCGGCTGGCGGGTCAGGTCAGGTCAAGAGCGGGCGATGGGATTCGAACCCACGACGTCCAGCTTGGGAAGCGGACCGACGTCGACTCTAACCCTCTTTCCGAGAAAGAAATTACGTCGAGTGATTCTAGCCGTTGCACTCTCGGTTGCTCCAACAATCCTTCCGATGCGCGACTGGACCCACTGGCCGCGTTCGTGGCTGGCCTGACCGACGCTGAACGGCAACGGCTCGCCGCCCTTCTGTTCGAGCGTCTCACAGTTGCATAGCGTACGCCGCACGATCCTGGAACTATCCGGCGATGTTTTCGGGGGTCACGTCATGCAAGACCGAACCGAACGCCGCATCGACCGTCTCGGTCGTCCGCCGCGCCACCGACCGCAGTGCCCCTTTGACTTTCGAGATCATCTCCTCGATCGGCGTCAGATCCAGGCTCCAGGGCGGCAGCGGAACCACCTGCGCCCCGGCCGCCTCCACCTGCTCGATCGCCTCCTTCGACTGATGCGGCTTGAGGTTGTCCCAGATCACCACGTCGCCGGGCTTCAATTCCGGGACCAGCACGTTCTTCACGTAGGACTCGAAGATCGCGGTGTTGGTGGCGCCCGGGAAGGCCAACCTCGCCATCACTACCAGAGAGGCGCATCCCGCTGGTCAGCGGGATCGACTCCCACTGCCCTGGCGTCGTGGCGTAGACACGCTCGCCCACCAGGGCGCGGCCGTAAGACCGGGTCATGGCCGTGTTGGCCCCGCATTCGTCCACGAAAACCAACCGTCCCGGGTCCATCCCGGCCAACTCCTCGCAGAACTCCCTCCGTCGCTCCTGGACATCCGGGCGATCCTGCTCTGCGGTACGGACCCTTCTTCTTGCGCAAACAGCCCGAGCTTGCGCAGGACGCGCGTGATGGTCATGGTGCTGCACGAGGCGTCGAGTCGCTGACGGCATTCCTTGAGCGTGGCATCGGGCTGCTTGTGGATCAATTCCCGAAACCGCCCCAAATCTTCTGGCCCGAGCACGGCGGGGTTGCCGCCGCCGTGCCTCCTGGGCTTGACCGAGCCAGACGCGCGATGGAGGTGAAGCAAACCGTATAACGAAAGAGACGCTGACCAGGAACCGGCTTGCGATCTGTCGCACCGAGCCGTCGCCGCGCTGGATCATTTCGGCAACCCGCTGTCGGAGATCTTCAGAATAGGGTGTCATCGGCCACCTCCTTACCAAGATCTCCTTTCAGAGCGTGCGCCATCCAAACGGTTCGGCGTTCGAGCCGAAGCTGCGCCCGGGCCCACGCGTACGAGCCTCAGGGCGCGTCCACTGGGGCAAAGGCAGAGATCAGCTCGGCAGTGGAAGAGGACGGCGAGATGGGAAAACCAGGAAAATTTTTTCTACCTAGGACCATATCTGTCCTACCCGGTCTGGTACGATCCGAATCACACGAGTCGTTGGCCGATGCGGGCGACGGAACCGGTTGATCTGGACCTTTCACAGGTGGTCAGAGATGCACCACGCCGCGCGGCCTCCACTGGCTCGGATCATGATCATCGATCAGGCCATTCGCACGGGAGACTGGCCCAACGCCACGACCCTGGCGCACCGCCTGGAGGTCGATCCGCGGACGATCCGCCGCGATCTCACCTACATGCGCGACCAGCTCAAGGCCCCGCTCGAATACGACTCAACACATAACGGTTATCACTACACCGAGCCGACGTTCCGGCTGCCGTATATCTCGATCACCGAGGGCGAGCTGGTCGCCTTGATGCTGGCTCAACGTCTCCTGCGGCAGTATCGCGGCACGCCCTTCGAACAGGATCTGCAACGGTCCTTCACCAAACTTGTGGACCAACTACCCGACCCAGTGAGCGTGAACCTTGACGTCATCGCCGACTGCCTTGCCGTGATGCCCGCGGTCCAGACCGAATACGACCCCGCCACCTTTGCCGCTCTGTGCGAGCGGTCCTTGGCCGAAGCCAGATTGAGGTGAGTTACCACACCGCGGAGCGCGGCGTGACGACCATGCGCACCCTGTCCCCTTACCAGCTCCTGCTTCGAAGCGACGACTGGTATGTCATCGCGCACGATGGCTTTCGCCACGAGATTCGGGTTTTCGCCGTCCAACGGTTCCGCTCGGTACGTGAGACCGGCGAACACTTCGATCGACCATCGGATTTCCGCGTCGAGGACTACCTCGGCGACAGCTTCCGCATGGTCCGTGGTGATGGCCATTACAAGGTTGTCCTCCAGTTCCGGCCCCCCGCCGCCCGCTGGGTGGCCGAGAAACGATGGCACGCCAGTCAGACCATGGAATCCCAACCGGATGGCGGGGTGATCCTGAGGTTCGAGGTCAGTGATCTCCGGGAAATCGCCCGTTGGAGCCTGTTTTGGGGATCTGCTTGTACGGTTCTTGAGCCTCAGGAACTCCAAGCGTTGATCGCGGAGGAGTGTCAAAGAATCCTGGGTGGTTCTTCTATTACCGAAGTTGTTTCTCCATAGAGATTTAAGACAAAAATGAATAAAATTTTGGGTCGGACCCTGGTTTTAGGTTGGACGTCAATTTCCCTTACTGTTTGTTTTTGAGGACTGGGTGAATGTAACCTGAAGTATAGTAGAGGAGAATCTGGCTCGGTTGACGATGATTAAGAGGAAGTTTCGAAACCCGGGCGAACTACCTAGTTTATCCAGGTTCTCCAGAGGTTGCGAAACAGCCTCTAAGGCTAACGAAAGACCTTCGACTCAACACACATGTCCGATCCCTGAAAACAAGGATTGAAACCTGTTGGTTTTTGAGGAAGGCGAAGTGATCGCCTCTCCACCACAACAAGGCTATCGCCAAATCGGTCGAGCAAGTCGCAGTAGCGCAAATTAGATGATACGTGCAATAATAACATCAATGGAAACAATCGATGATCAGCGATATGGCGCAAGATGGCGGAAGCCTTCCTGCAGAGATCTCGTACGGACGACTCAGGAGTCGACCTAACTTCTGATCAGAGGAAACTTGAAGTTCTCTGCGAATCGCACAAGGCCGGAATTCCTGTCTATGTCCTCTATCCGGGCGGAGACGGAATCGCGTGTCTGCGCCGTCAGGAAATGCTGAGCAACCAGTCCTGGCGAGCGCCGTGGATCAAGCCCGGGGGACCGAACTCGGCTTATCTTGTCCCGGTCATCAAAGTGAACCGGGAGAAAGGTGGGCGGAGTCGAAGCGAAGGACGACGATGGGTCACTTCGGTCAAATCGCCTGCTCCGACGATCCCGCCGCCTCGTATTTCCGCTCGGCATTACAAGTGCTCGAGTCAAAGAGATTTCTCAGACAGGGACATGGTCAGGTCACACGTGACGTGACCGACGCTTTTGGCGCGGCTGTGGAAGAAATCGTTTCGCGCGACACAAAATTAAATAAAGAAACTCCTCTTTTGATCGTCGCGATTGATTCGGACGGCGAGGTCTGGCCTGGCGACGATTCGCGGTTGGTTCGGTGGTTGCTCGGATCAAAGGAAAGGCTCTCCATTTACGGCAAGGCCGAGTCGCAGTCGGACGCGGTCGCTACGTGCGCCCTCTGCGATAGAGCCGGGCCGCTTTACGCAAACGCGTTGCCAGGCGCGGGTCTCAACTTTGTCAACGGAGCGTTCCGCGGCTCGTTCCCCGGGATGCATGATGGGAATGCCTGGCAACGGTTTGCCATCTGCTCGGAGTGCGCCGATCTCCTCTACACCTACAAGTACCATGTTGCATCAAATTTCATCGAGTCAGTCGTTGGTAGCAACGCGCTTCTGATTCCGTCCGCTAATATCAAGAGTGATGCAAGGCGTTTTGGTGGTTTTCTCGCGGATATCCGTCGGATGATGCAACAAGCCAACCGGACCGAGAGTGAGCGCACCATATTGAGACGCCTCTCCAAAGAAGCAAATAACGCAGATGAAGCAACGATCGCGACGCTCAGCTTGCTTTGGGCCGAGGACTTCGGTCAGAAGATCGATGGTATCCGAGGTTTCGTGACTCATGTCCTACCGACACGTTTGGCCGAATTGAATCTTATCAACGATGAATTTAACTTAGCCTCGACGCGTCAACCGCGGCATCCCTTTTATCCGGTCGATCTTCGCGAGGGAGTTCGGAGACGGATCGACTTGAACCTGAAAATCGCGGACGAACTCTTGTGGCGACCCGGCGGCCAGAAGGTGAAAGCCGAGAATCAAAGTCCGCGGCGTCGGGCCTTGCTCTACGAACTGGCCGAATGCGTCTTTCATAAAGAGCGGAGGATGGATGCGAAACCGCTCTGGCAAGAAATCGATCGGACCGCTCAGGCGTACTGGACGATGTTGCTGGAAATGGATAACGCTGGAGTCCTTTATCAGTGTTATCAGGAAGCCCCGAAACAACACCCATCCGGTAAGTGGCTGCCCTTAACACTAAATAGTTGGGTCAGGCACCTCTATCTTTTCCTCGATTACCTATCTGATGAACGAGTCAATGTCCTAGCCAAGGAGGCAATCGTGTACGAGCCGACCCAACCTTCCCTCAAGCCCTGGCTGGCGGAGGCCAAGGGACTCGACACCGACGCCAAGGTGTTCACGTTCCTCTTGGGAATTCTCTACGGTCATTTAATTTACGTGCAAGCCAAGAAGGCTGAGGTCAATGTCGCTGCCAATGCCTGAGCTGGATGCGGGGCGGGAGGCTGCGAGCCGCGGAACTGCATGAGCTCTACGGAAAGATCTCCTGCAAAGCTCCTCGAATACGACGCCCTGAGAGTTGGCGACTATCGCAAGTCCAAGGAGGTCCACGAACTTGAAACCGAGATCGGCCAAGTTGGAAAACGCATTAAAGTTCCAGTCAGCCCCGATGAGCTGCCGGATGAACAGGTTCTCTACTACCTGATGCTGGGAATGGCCCTGTCGTTCGACTTCACCACGTCCGGGATACCCAAAACTGGAGGAGAGCCCCCGTGAGCGATTATTCTGAGTCAACGCCGCGAGTTTCTGTTCCTCTACGACATCCGCATGGGTAACCCCAACGGCGACCCGGATGAGAACCGGCCTCGCCGACTCCCGGACGGGACCTTCTATGTCACTGACGTCCGGTTCAAGCGGTTCGTTCGCGATTGGCTCAAGACCCAGGGCGATGCCATCCTCGTCGATCGGCCCGAAGATCGGCCACCAACCTAACGGGCCGGGTACAGCATTTCCTGGCGACCAAACCCGAGTCCATTCGCGAGGAATGCGACAGTACGAGTCGATCTGGAAAACATTGAAGCGAGCTGGCCGAGGCAGAAGGGACCAAGCGACAAGAAGCGACGAAGAAAGACGAACCCGCGAAGCCCAGACGAAACGGCCGGCGACTGATGAGGCCGAAAGCCGAGTCCGACGTCCCAGACCGAGCCGATGAATGAGGGGGAAAGAGACGTTCCCACAGGCAGAGATGCCAAGGCGAGCACAATAAAGGCCGAAGTCGGGCCGACTCGTCGTCTCGATCATCCTCAAATCTTTCATCGACGCTCGGCTCTTCGGTAGTTCGCTGGCGTTCAAGGATTGGGATGTCGAGCCACGGCCCAAGACACTCACCGGCGCCGTTCAAATCAATATCGGCGAGGTCTTGCATCAGGCCCATGAGGTGGACATCGCTGGTACTTCAACATTGGCCAGCAAGGAGGAGAACAGGGCCGGGACGTTCACGAACTTCTACGGATTGCGATACGGTCTGATCGGCTTCAATGGGGTGGCTAACGAACATTCTGCCAGGCTTTCGCAGTTGACCAACTCTGACTATGAACTATTCCTAAGGGCTCTTTGGAAGAGCGTCGCCAGCGCACCCACGGCCAACACTCGAAGCAAGATGGGGCCAGGTACCTCGACTGCTCGTGGATATCACTTACCGGCCAGGCAGTGAGTACCAGTTCGGCTGCCTGTTGAATTATGCCAAGGTCGTATCCCAGGGCCGGGCGGAGTCCGCCATGGCTTCGCCAGCCGACTATGTGGCTGGATCTCAGCGTTCTGGTCGAGCGTTTGAATCATCCGTGCGTCGAGAAAGTCCGCTGCGCCGTTCACCCGGACATGATCCTCAAACCAGCGGACATTGCCGTGGGAAACGTGGGACCCGGACCTAATACCCTTGGTCGCAAAGGGAGCCTGACGATGCACCTGGTCCGATTCCGCTTCCAGGGTCGTGTCGGGCATTTTTTGCGGGCCGAGATGAACGCCTCGGCCCTGTCTTACCCGATACCGCCTCGGACAGTCCTCTTGGGTCTCCTCGGCAATACTCGGGCTGGCCAAGGATGAGGCACCCAGCATCCTCGGCGACGCGGCGATTGCCGTTCGGGGGAATGTTCCTCGCCGCCACTATCATCGTGCCAACGTCCGCAAAGAAATTCCCCGCCGCATTGCCGCACTCGAATCAAGCCTGTCAAGTCGCCAGATTCCGAGGACGAAGGGACCGGGGGCGGTTACGTCAGCCAAGTGGTCCAGGAATGGCTCCTCGATCCCGACTTCGTGATCTATCGCCGGCTCACCCGGACCGGCGGATTGGTTCTCCGATCTGGAGCAGACTGTTGAGGGAGATGAAATCTCACTTCACTCCCTGCCTGGGTTGGCCTGGATGATCGCTCAGGGTAGATGGGAGACCTCCGGCGAAGCCCAACCGCTTTCCGAAGGGATCTATGATATTCACACCGTTTGCCCGCGATCCGAGGGGAACCAACTCGCCCTCCCGCGGCTTCTGGAACGGAAGGACCATGCCGTTCAGGAGGTCCGCATGCCGCGACCGTCTCAATCAACGCGTCTTCACCCACGCCAATTACTACCTGGAGATGCAAGGCCGCCCAATCCCGGTCCGAACCAACCAGGCCTGGACTTTCGAGCAGGAGGCGATCGTTTTCTTATGAGTGATGCTCCGCTTCTTTCCCATCCCGACCGTTCGCTTTCACGGCATCTCGACGAGGTAGGTCAGATCACCGGCCTCATTCTCGCTCGGCACGGTTCCCATCCATTCTCTACGGTCGGGCTCGATGCGGCCAGTGTGCTCAAGTCGCTCGCTGGCTGGCATGATATCGCCAAAGCAACGTCATTCTTTCAAAACTACATTGCCGACCCGGACGCGTTCGAGCAACGGTCGCGCTCCGGCGACCCCCTCGCTGACCCCGCTCTGAAGGCACACACGCCACTCGGCGCGTTTCTGGCATTAAGACATTGGTCGAAATCGAAGAGCCACGGAATCACACCCGGGTCATCGGTGCTCGAAACGATGCTCCTCGGCTTGCTCATGATGCTGGTGGTTCGGGGCCATCACACCCGACTTCCTACTCAGAGAAAACTCTATGATACCTTGGATTTTCCTCATTTAGAACAACAATTCCAACACCTCGATCCGTCTGTTGTGGCGTGCCATTCCAGTCTGACCAATGCGCTTCTGGACGTCCCCAACGCCCATTTCCGGTCCATCAAAGACGAAGTCGTCGACCGACTCATCGAGGCTCTGGAGTATCTGGGGGAGAACCCGCTCATCTCTCGCATTCGCTACCGCCTGGCCGTTCAGTTCTGCTTCTCGTGTCTTCTGGAAGCGGACAAAGCTCTGCTCATCCACGAGACTGTAGTCGGCTACGTCGGCCAGCCTGGCAAGCCAATCGCCGCGACGGTTGTCGAAGACAATCCGCCATCGGGGGAGGCTTCGCCACGTCTTGATCAGCAGCGCCGGCAGCGCTGGCCGAAGTCATTGCCCATGCGGAGGCGATTCCGACTTGGCGACGTTCGTCCGCGCGTCCTGACATTGCCAACCGGCCTCGGTAAAACACGATGTGCGGCGGCCTGGGCATTTCACCTCCGCGCCCGCATCGAACAGGACACCGGTGTACGCCCCAAGATCTTCATCGTCCTGCCCTTCCTATCGATTATTGAGCAGACCGCACGTGTTTATCGAAGTGAATTACTCGGTATCGACGAGGGCCGGAACGATGAGACACTCATCGTCAGCCACTCCCTCTCCGTCCGGGAATATGGCGACGCGGAGGATGAGAAGGACGGAAAGGACCGGCCTGAGTTCGCCCTTGATACGTGGCGATCGGATATCGTCCTGACGACCTTCGACCAGTTTCTCCTCGCCCTCATGGACGAGCGGACCAAGCACCAGCAGCGATTCCACAACCTTTGCGAAGCGATCATCGTTCTCGACGAAGTCCAGGCGTTCCCCTGCCGGCTCTGGCATCCCGTAGGCCATATTCTCCGCGAACTGGCTCACACTGGTGGCTCGCGTCTCCTTCTCATGACGGCGACACAGCCGGGCCTGATCGGGGCCTGAAGACTGCGTCTCGGTGGCACGAGCACCAGCCTCCTACGCCCAGTCGCGATATCGGCTGGTTTACGAACCGACGGAGCGTCGACTCACGGACTGGCTGCCAGAGTTAGCTCAAGAAGTCGCCCAGACCGAGGACACCGGGATTTATAAATGGCTCGTCGTCTTGAACACTCGTCAAGCCGCCAAGGAAACCTACGAGTTTTTTAAAAAATTTCACATATGCGGACTAGTTCTGCTGTCTAGCGATATCGTCCCCTTCCATCGGCTTGAGCGGGTTGACATGATTCGCAAAGCCACATCATGTCTGGTTATCTCAACACAATGCGTAGAGGCAGGAGTCGATTTGGACATGGACCAGGTTTATCGAGATTTCGGACCGCTCGATAGTTTGGTCCAGGTCGCCGGTCGTTGCAATCGGCACGGCTTGAGACCTAGGGCCCTGGTCCAGGTAGTCTGCCTCCGCGACGAGCGCCGGCGGTACTGCGAGTATATCTACGACCCCACGTTGCTGGATGAAACCGCGGAGTGCCTCAAGGCTTGCTCGATCGACGAGGAACAAGTGACGGAAGTCGTCGAGAACTATTTCCGAAGGCTGCACCGTCGCAAAGATACCGGATTAACGACGACGAAAAAATGGTCAAATTTTGAACACGACGACTTGAATGTCTCACATCTGCTGCGAGATCGCCAAGAGCAAGTCTCGTTCGTAGTCGGGAAACTTGACTCTACACTCCGTGGTGATGTTGAGGCAGCTTTCAGGATCAGAGATCGTTGGGAACGGCGTCGCGAATTGCGGCGGCTGGCCCCCCGCATTGCCACGGTGACGGTCTCTGCCTGGAAGAGCAAGGACTACAACCCTTCGGATATCGCCGATCCCCTTCCTGGAGGCGATGACCCTACATTCTGGTTCCTTCATGATAAAAATTACGACCCGGAGACCGGATTATGCCCACCACGGTCGGTGAGTCACCTGATCATTTGAATTCTGAATCCTTGCGACTTACCGTCGCACGGCTCCGGTTGCGACTCACGCCGGATTACCCTCCCCCCCGAGTCGATCACCTTCGAGCCGCGATTGCATCCATCAAGCCCGAATTGGACCTGCTCCATCAGCATGGTCGGGAAGGGTTGATTTATCGATATCCGCGAATCCTCTATCGTGTCGATGATCAGGGGCCGGAGATCGTGGCTGTGGCCGAGGGCATCGAGGTCTTATCTGCCCTCACTCTGGTGGGAGTGGATCTAAGGTTAGGAGCGACCTACCGGCATGTCCTAGAGGCAACGCTTAACATCACCGAGCGTCACCTCGGTCTGATGCGATCGACCTACGCCTATCACTTGGCAACTCCTTGGTTGGCCCTGAATCAGGAGAATCACGTGCGATTCGGCGGAATGAGTGAGACACAGCGGTCCCAACTCCTCGACGTCCAGGTGGCGAACAACTGTCTCTCACTGGCGAAATCCTTCGGATTGAGAATCACGACCCGTCTCGTCGGTCACGCTCGTGTGAGACCCATCCCGGTCTGGATGAAGGATGTCCAGATGACCGGATTCCTGGGAGAAATCAGGATAAATTTCAGCGTCCCAGAAGGGCTTGGATTGGGCAAGAGCGTTTCCAAAGGATTCGGAGCCATCAGGAGGTTCGAGTAGTCCATGCAACTTATTCTTAACACCTTCGGCGCCAGCCTCCGCAAGAAGGATGGCCTGTTTCTGATCAAGTCCGGCGACCGCAAGGTCACGGTCTCACCGCGGAAAGTACAGACGATCTGGCTGGCGACGGGCGTTCATCTCTCCACCGATGCGATCCGGCTGCGCGCTGGAGCACCATATCGACATTGCCTTGCTGGACAAGCATGGCGAGCCTTACGGGCGATTCTGGCACATCCGTATGGGGTCGACCACGCTCCTGCGGCGGCGTCTGCTCGAAGCGGCGGGGACTGAGGATGGTGTCAGGCTCGCGTGCGAGTGGGTCAGGATCAAGGTCGCCCAGCAAGCCGGTATACTCCGCGATCTCGCACGCACTCGTCCCGACCGTGCCGAGGCACTGGAAACCGTCGCGGCCAAGCTCGAAAAGATGGCCGCCATCATCGAGGGAATCCACGATGGCACGCTCGATGAGCTACGGGGTTCGATCATGGGGTTGGAAGGCGTTGCCGGTCGAGAATACTTCGCCGCTCTCAGTCTGGCTCTCCCCGATCGCTTCCGGTTCCAGGGCCGGAGCCGATCTCCGGCGAAGGATGAGTTCAATTCCCTTCTGAATTATGCCTACGGCGTGCTCTATGGTCTTGTCGAACGCGCGTGTCTATTAGCAGGGCTCGATCCGGGAATCGGCCTGCTCCATACCGACAATTACAACAAGCCGTCACTCGTTTTTGACCTCATCGAACTGTTCCGTATTCACGCCGAGCGCGTGGTCGTCAACCTGTTCGCGTCCCGGAAGGTTCGCCAGGAATTGTTCGATCAGCGTGATGCGGGATTTCGGCTCAACGCCGACGGCCGCGCTCTGCTTCTGAGCGCGCTGAATGACCACCTGGACCAGTCGAAACTGTACGGCCGCCGCCGTTTGAAGATCCGCGATACGATCGTCTATGAATGCCAGCGACTCGCCGGTCGTCTCCTTCGCGGCCTCGACGATGAAAGTGAGATCGACATCACGCTCTTCAATCCAGTCGCCGACCCTCCAAAGAACGGGAGTCATCACACCACAATGAACGAGACCGACACCGATACGGAGGAGAGCCTCGATGCTGACCTGGGTGATCTATGATATTACCAACGATCGTTTGCGCGAAAAAGCCGCCAGGGCGAGCCTGCAATCCGGCCTGATCCGCGTCCAGAAGAGCGTCTTCCTTGGCACACTCGACCCGAATACGTGCGATGAGCTGATCCTTCGGCTCGACGCGTTGATCGACGCCGACCACGACTCGGTTTACGTCTTCCCGATGTGCCAGCCGGACTTCGCCAAGGCCACTTTCCTGGGTCAGGCATTCGACCAGGAGCGTGTGAGGGACGAGCTTCGTTCACTGTTCGTGTAACGGAGGATTTCGATGGACCTCGACTTCCATGATCTGCTACTCACCCCCAGCGATATCCTGGAGCACCTCTTCTGCGGGCGCTTCACCTACTTTGAGCATCACCTGATGCTCCCGGAGTTCCAGGAACGTCGCGAGAAGGTCCGCCGCGGCCGTGAGCTCCACGCCGTCCGCGAGGCGACGAACCGTTCGTACCTCCGCAAACGCCTGGGGGTCGTCGACAAACGGATCGACGTCAGCCTGTCGAGCCCCCGACATCACCTTCGCGGCCGGCTCGACGAGGTCTTGTTCTTCGCCGACGGTACCGCCGGACCGCTCGACTACAAGTTCGCTCGTGATCCGGGACGCGTCTACACGACGCTACGCCTTCAGTCGACAATTTACGCCCTGCTCATCCGCGAAGCGTTCGACATTCCCGTGACTCACGGATACCTGGTCTACACTCGAAGTCACAACCACGTCGTCGAGATCACCTACGACCCCGAAGATTTCTTCCGGATCGGCCGTACCATCCGCGAGATTCTTTCCGTACTCCACCGCGGCCACCTGCCCCGCCGCGCTCCCTCTAGTCATTGCAGCGACTGCTGTTACCGTTTTATTTGCGTCTAGTACCACTCGTGATGTAAGCTTATAACCAAGCTAGGCTTTCGTCTAAAACCACCATGCAAACCCATCTGCCAATACGCCTCGAACGTACAACCGAAACTCAAACGGACTAAAATTGGATCTTGAGCATTATTCTCTTAACCTTTAAACTGGAAACAAGTTAGCTATGGAGAGCGGTCAGTGAACCCAATCCAGGACAACAAGGATTGAAACCCGGCGTCGGCCGGCGTG
>CAWGMM010000007.1:0-685073 GCA_963823685.1 uncultured Isosphaeraceae bacterium
CCTGCCTTCGCGACACCTTTTCGACGGTTGAGTATTGCTATTTCAATGGTTTGCGGCGCAGTTAGCGAACGGCTTCTCTCCTCGTTGCGCCGTCGTCCCGTACAGCCATCGAGAAGCAGCCGGGTTGAAGCCGATTTCTGAAAAACAATATCACGCACAGCGAAACTGGCAAGAAATTGCCGATTTTTCTATCCGAGGGCTCCGGCGAACGCCTTCGACGCAGCGGCGCCGGCTCAGAGCCGCGCAGGCGGGTGATCTTGTCGCGCGCGCCCTCATTGGCCGGAGTTGGCGGTTCTTTCGGCGAGGCGCCCGGGGCGGCTTCGGTCTCGTGGCGCCGGGAGCCGCGTTCCTGTCGCGCGGCCTGCAACGCGCCTTCGGCGAAGGATCGAGCCGATTGTTCGGCCTCAAGCTGTTCCTTGAGCTTCGCCAGTCTCGCCTCGAACTCCTCGGCGAAACGGATGAGAGATGAAATTGGTAACGTCTATTCTGTCCTATCGCTCACACTCATCAAAGGGCCGGTTCGACTTCTGTTGGACCCGAATGGATACGACATTCCCGGAGCCGACGGCGTAATCGGACCTTATCTGTTGCCGCCGTACAACCCCGTCGCAACTCTCTATCTGGAGGGCGGTGAGTGGTTCATCCACTCCCCGTTTCCGACCGCGCTAGAAGCCATCGACAATCCGACGAAATGGACTCGTGCGTGCCTCACTAAAGACTCGATCAGCAACACGCTGGAGTCGATCGTCGAACATGGAGTACCTTCTGTCTGAATGGCGAGCCCATATTCAAGAGGTCTTGGGCGAATACAAGGCGGCGAGTTTCTCGGTTTCTCGTCTGAAGAGGCAGGTCGAGTCGGACGCGGGTACGATTGCCGACGAGGCTTGGGTTCGTGAGCATTTAGCTCGTGCCCACGCCAACTTGGAAGGTACATACATCGTCCGCATGTTTGCCGCATTTAAGGCGACGCTCCGTTCCTATGACCGTCATCTCTTCAGTGATCCAGAGGCGAGACGACGCGTCCGTCATGATCGATCAGCTCGGAAGCAAGAGCCAGCTTCGCGTCCGAACGCAAATTCGAGAGGGCGTGCATCGGGTGCGAAGGATTCGCAATTATTGGGCCCACGACACGGACGATGACCCGAGACCAATGCCGATCGATCGAGTCCGAGGATTGCTTCAAAGCTATCTAGATAGGTTTCCAAATAACTGGGGATAATTAACGCGGGATCGGGCTGCCACCACCTGACGTGCCTTCCACCCACCAGCGCGGAGGCAACTTGGTTGCGGGCCAACGGAATGCTCTGGCATACTGGTACAGGATCGCCGCAATCCGTCCGCCGGGTATCGAAAACCGATGATCCGAGCTGATGGGCCGGGATGCTGTGTATGAGGGCCGCGATGGCGCTCGAGAATCGATCTGGATCGACTGGCACGACGCAGGGCCATGATCGGGGCCGTGTGCGCCTTGATCAGTTGGATCGTCTCGCTCCACCCCGTGTCGAAAGGGCTGGAAAACTGGTTCCAGGACGCCTGTTTTGCCTATCGCGGCCCGCGGGCGACCGCGGCACGCATCGTGATCGTGGCCTTGGACGCCGAAACTCCTGCTCGCCTCGCCCAAGCCCTTTGCATTCGCCAGCGACGAGCTCGCCCAGGTCATCCGCTACTTGCTCAGCCAGGACGTCGCAGGAATCGGACTGGACGTGATCGTCCCGGAGGAGCTCGACGGCTTCAAGGGACTGGAGAGCGGCCCACGCGACCTCGGCAACCTCGCTTGACTCGGGCCGGGTCGTGCTCGCGGCCATCGCCCTCGACGACGACCGCATCGCCCGTCCCCTCGCCGACTGGCGGGTGCCCTTCCAGGGTTCGGAAAACGGCCTGGTCACGCTGGGAATGGTCAATTTCACGGAAGACGTGGATCACTTCGTCCGTCGACAACAACTCGCGTTCCGGGTCAAGGACAGGCCCTATTTCGCGCACCGCGCCGCCCTCTTGGAGCTCGCCAATCCGAAATCGGTCACAAAGAGCGACGGCCGCCTGCACATCGACGCCAAGCCGGTGCCCCTCGATGATGACGGCCGCCTGGATCAACTTCGTCGGGCCGGCCGGGTCGATCCCGCGGCCGTCTCCTTCCAGGCCGTCCTCTCGGCGAGGAGCGGCGGTCCTCCGCTGCTCGATCACCAGGGGTCAGATCTGCAACCTGAAAGGGGCTCTCGTCATCATCGGGGTAGACTTCGCCGAGCCTGGGCGACTTGCACGCAGTCCCCTATTCAAACGGCACGCTGCGGGCCCCTGAACCAATCGATGGGCATGCGTCGGGCCCGGAGGTTCACGCCAATGTGATCGCGACCCTCGCCGACGGCACCTTCATCACGACGCCCCTCTGGCTGCACCCGCTGCCGCTCGCGGTGGTACTCGGGGCATTCTCGGGAATCGCCTTCTCCAAGCTCACGTTCGTCCAGGGCGCCATCCTGGCGATCATCCATCATTTCGCCTGGAAGGCCCTCGCCGTTGCGGCGTTCGTCGCGGCGAGCTGGCGACCGACATGCTCCCCATGCTCTTGACCGGCGCCATCACCTACGGGCTGACGTTCGCCTTCCGCTTGAGGTGGTTGCGGCAGACGTTCGGCTTGGTCAAGGGCGAGATTGTCGCCCGCGCGCTGGAAAACGACGCCGGGGCACGCGGCTCAAGGGTGAATCTCGTGAGGTGACGATTCTCTTCTCCGACATCCGCAACTTCACGGCCTTCAGCGAGGTCCACTCGCCTCGCGAGGTCGTCACGCTCTTCAACGCCTACTTCGCCGCGGTCGTGCCCGAGATCGAGGCCCGGGGCGGCGTGCTCGACAAGTACATCGGCGACGGGATCATGGCCATTTTTGGAGCACATGAACCGGTTGACGACCATGCCGTACGGGCCGTCGGCGCGGCAGGCATTGGTCGCTAGAGTGACGCCGCTGCCCGGCTATGGGCGGAGCTCGGGTTCGACGCGCATGCACATCGGCGTCGGCGTCCACACCGGCTCGGTCGTCATCGGGACGATGGGCAGTCCCACGGCGAATCGACTACACGGCCATCGGAGAACACGGTCAACGTGGCGTCGCGGATCGAGTCGGCGAACAAGGACGTCGGCTCCGAAATCCTCTTGAGCGCCGACACGGTCGATCGGCTCTCACCGGAGGCACGCCGGCAATTCCACCTGGACTCGCCGCCTCTGGAGGTGAATGTGAAGGGGCATCAACGCCTGCGTGTCTACCGGATGAATGGCTCGGACCAATTGGCGCACGTTGACGACGCACAACTCCCGTTGACAACCAGCAATCCGCTCTGGGGGCTACATTCGAGGCCGACATACCAGATGGTGATGCATTTCGCGATGTATCTGACCTTGCTGCACGCACCCGAGCCTGCCGTCGCCATCGTCTTGTCGATTCGGGGCGAAGTGCAGCTCCGAAAGGCCGCCGATGCGACGATCAGGAAGGCTGCTGCGCGGGATTTCCTCTGGCCGGGCGATCGCCTGACTGTGCCGGCCGGGGAAAAGCCGTCCTGGTTTTCCCCGGCACGGGCATGCGCGAGCAGCTCAAGCCTGGTGCGGAGGTCACGATTGAAGCCAAGGGAGCCCGGCCACCAGAGGCGATCGAGTCGCGGGCCGCCTTACCGGCGAACGTGGTGGACGGCCTGCGGGATGTCCGGCCGCCGCCGGGAGGGAGCCGGGCAGGGGTGGCCGTCTTTCGTCCGGGGACAATCACGGCCCGTCGCCCGCCGTGATTCCGATCGTCGGTGCCCTGGTGGCCGGCGACCGGCCGGAGTTCGCCTGGAAGAAGACCGACCGCGTGAGCAAGTACTGGGTTCGACTCGCGGTCGACGGCAGCGACCGCGAGCTCGGGCCTGGAGGCGACCACGAATCACCTCGAGTTCCCCAAGGACCAGCCCGCGCTCAAGCGCGGGCGGACTATGTGTGGACCGTCACCGACCCCGACGGCGGCCGGATCGTTTCCGGCCGATTCGCCGTGGCCGATCTTGACGACATCCGGGTGCTCGACCAGGCCGACACGCTGGCCAAAAGCGGCGACGCCGCGGACCTTCTTGCTGCACAGCTCGTGTTCGAATCCCTGGGCGCGATCGATCGGGCCATGCCGTCGGGCGAGAAACTACGGAGCCTCGCCCGGATCGAGCTCTCCCATCTCATCGCTGGCTGGTCTACTCCCGCGCCGGCCGTGCCGACGAGGCGGCTTCGGCTCTCGAGTCGCTGGCCAACCTCTACTCCCGCGCCGGCCGTGCCGACGAGGCCGTCTCGGCCCGATCGAACGCCGGCGCAATCAAAAGCTCAGTCAGTTCTCAGCGCATCTCGTTGCGAGGCACCGTATGGCACTTTTCGTTTGCATCATAGGCATGCTCATCGCCAACCAAGACGAAGAGCTGCCCAAACCGACACCGGAGGGCACGAAGGCCCTCCAGGCGCTCGTCAAACGTTGCGTCGAAGCAGGCCCCTCGAAGTTCTCTCCCCAAACCGAAGCCGGTCCTGGCCGCCTCGTCGTCGCCGACTCAGCGAGGCGCTCGACCGGTTCATGTCGGAACCGTTCCCAGATCTCGCAGCCGCTTCGAGACACCTTGCTCACGACCAGTCGCTCCGTGGACCAGTCCGTCCTGGCTCGAAGCCGTGGCGAGGCTGGAAAACGACCCGCGACTGCAAGCTCGCGGCCCTCGCGCGGGCGGAATCACTTGCCAAGGAAGGGAACGCCCCCGACGCTGCCAAGCGATTTCCGCGAAGCCGTGCGACAATTCGAATCGCTCCGCTTCTCCGGCTGGCAGGCGATGGCCGAAGGGGCACTGGCCTCGCTCTTGGAAGCGCAGGGGCGGTTCGACGAGGCGCACGAACACCACGCCAAGGTGATTCAAGTCGTCGATCGCACCCAAGGCAAGGCCAGCCGAGATGCGGCCATCGCGAGGATCAACCTCGGGGCGATGGAACAAAAGGCGGGCCAACCGGCCGCTGCACTCCACCGGTTCCGCGACGCGCTCGGCATCCTCGAGGCCCTGCCCGATGCAAATCCTGCCGATATGCTCAGTGGCACCGAAACCTCGGCGGCTTGCTCCTGGCGAGCGATCCCAAAGAGGGCCTGGCCCATCTGGAAGCCGCATCGCAGTGGGCTAGAAGCTGCCCGCCGGCGATAACCGCAGTCGGGCGCGGGCCGCAGCCCTGGCCAACCTGGGCCGCGCCTATCTGGCGATGGGAGAACCCGAGCCAGCGCGAGAGCAATGCGAGCAGGCACGGGACATCCTCGCACACGGCGGCAAGGACATGCAGGGAATGCTCGCGCAGGTACTCGACCTCCTGGGCGGCGTGCACCACGATCGCCGCGATCGCAAGGCATCCTTGCAGCGCTCACCGGCCCAGCAGATCCGGATCGGCCTGTATGGCGATCGGTCCTGGGAGGTCGTCCATGGCTTCCGGCAGCTCGGCGAGGCCCGGCTGAGCTTCGGGGAATTTGCCCAGGCGCGGCAGGATTACCACGAGGCGATCCGGATTGCCGAGCTCCTCGGCGGCCCCCAACATCCGTCGATCGCGGAAATCCTGGCCGGCCTGGCCGAGATCGCATACGAGCAAGGCGACGATCGGCAGGCGCTCGAGCTGACCCGGCGCGAGGTGTCGATCGATCAGCTCTATCGCCAAACACGTCCTGATGCCCTGGCGGATTGCCACAACCGAATGGGCAAGATCCAGCACCGTCTCGGGCACGATGCTCTCGCCGTCCCGGAGTTTCGCGGCGATCGAGCTCTGGCAGAAGCTGCCGAATGTCCCCAAGGCCGAGCGTCGCCTCGGGCTCGCAAGAATCTCGGACTGGCCCTGGCCGGGCTCCGGAGTTTCGATCGTGCCGGCGAGGCCATCGAGCAGGCCACCGGCATTCGCGAGAAGCTTCTCCCCGGAATGATGCCGAGATCGTGAGCGGCCTCGATGCATGGGCTCGATCCGGTATGCCCAGGGCGAGTATGCCGCCGCTCTGAAGGCTCATACGCAGGCCTGGGAGATCCTCCGCATGGCTTCCACCGCCACTCCCCAGCTCCGGGCCGTGACACCTCTCGAACATCGGGATGAGCCACTTCGGGCTGCGTCGATGGAACGAAGCCGCGGGGCGGTTCGACGGGGCGATCGAGGCGCTCCGCGCACGCCCGCGAGTCGCGAATCCCGCCGCCGAAACCCCGCAGGCCCTCTACGGATTCGGCCCGGAAGACCTGATCCCAATGCGGATCACGGCACAAGTGCTCTACTTCCGCGGTATGACGCGGCTCCGGATCGGCGGCGCCGATCCAAGCCAGGAGGTCTCTCCGTCGCGGCGTTCTCGTTCGCGTCGGCCCTGTCAGTGCTCGAGCGGCTCAAGGTCAACGATGTCGCAACCGATCAGGGACGGCTGGGGCTCCGGCGCGACCTCGGCGACCTGGACGCACTGCTCCTGGGTTGCTACGCCAGGCTTCGGGAGCATTCCAGGCCCGGCACCGAAGCCCGGTCCCTCAACGACGAGCTCTTGATCCGGACCGCCGACCTCGGTGCGGGCCGGTCGCTGCTCATCTCGTTGGGCGGGCGGGTGCCGATTTGCTGGGCGACGTGCCCCGATCGCTGTGCGAAGCCGGGCGAGAGCTGCTGCCAGCTCCGAGACGTCGAGCAGTCGCTGAAAAAAGCCAGAGCCGCCCCGGACTCGATCGCGATTTCGCCAGCGTCGAGCGGCTGAGATGCGGCGGCGGCGGCAAATCGACGCGGGCTCGACCAGTGGCGCACCGAAGCCAAGCACGCCGCGCCGGGCTTCGTCGACTGGCAGTCGCCACACCCTGCTCCTCGCGCAGGCCCGCGAGCGCCATCCCGGCGAGGACGCGGTCGCGCTCATCGATTTGACCGGCAGCGCCAGTCCTATCTCGTGGTGGTCGATGGCTCTGGCCGGCCGCGCTCAATTCGGAACCGATCGTAGCGATCCGGTTGCCCGCGTCGGCGAGATCGCCGAGCTAGTCGCTGCCGTGATCGACGAATCGCCTCGGGTCGCGTCGCTCCGCGTCGGCCCGCCGCGATGCTTATCGCACGCTGGTCGCTCCCGTGGCCGATCGCATCCGCGACCGGAGGCTCATCATCGTTCCCACGGGTGCCCTGTGCCGCCTCCCGTTCGAGCTGCTCGAAACACAGGAACTCGGCGCAGAGCCCGCGCTACTCGTTCAGGACCAACTCTGTCTTAGCGCCGTCCCTGGGCGTGTTGCGGCTGATCCGAAAGTGGGAGACGCGTCGCGTCGCGCCCGATCGAGTGCTCCTGGCCGCGGGCGATCCGGTTACCGCCCGAATCCCGGGGTCACTGGCGGCGACACCCTGCCTCGGCTTGAAGGCAGTCGCCGCGAGATCGACGCGATCGCGCAGACCCTGGGTCGCACAGACTCGAAAGTATGTCTGGGATCGGAGGCGTCAAAGAGGCCGGCTCAAGGCCCTCTCGCAATCCGGCGAGCTGCGCATCTATCGCTATGTCCACCTCGCTGTGCACGGCCTCCCCGGTATCGAGGACTCCCGCCAGCCAAGCCTCGTCTTCTCCCTGAATGCCAACCCAAGCCACGAACAAGCGCGGGACGGACGATGGCTATCTCCACCTCGACGAGCTCCTGCAATAGCACATGGCGAACAACCTCGTCGTCTTCAGACGCATGCGACAGCGGACTGGGGCAGCTCCACGAGGGAGAGGGCGTCTTCGGCCTCTCGCAAGCCGCGGCTCCAGGCCGGCACGCGCGGGTGATTTGCAGCCTCTGGAGGGTCGCCGACGCCCCCGCGTCCGACCTGATGGCCGACCTTTACGCCGCCCTGAAGCGCGGCAGCCGGCAGCCGAAGCGTTGCGATCGGCCCAGCTCACGCGCATCGAGGCGGGAGAGTAATCCGCCCACTATACTGGGCACCATTCATTCTGATCGGGCGATAGGAGCGAGTGATGATCCTGTTTCCGAAGCCACTGCTGTTGCTCTTCCTCGTGCATCCTCCGGCGCTGGCAACAGACCGAACGGCCGGCCAACGCATCTGCACGTCGATCGACGCGCTGATTGGAGGCAGCGAAGGGGACCGGCGGTTTGTTGGAGCGCGAGACTTCCGGCGGCGGAGTTCCTGAGCTCCAAACCGGAGACCCGGATCGTCTGCGGTCCGCCGTCAGGTCGTACCAACCGCGCTTGCAAATCAGCGCCCGCGTGGTGTTGATCGCTCGCTGTTACGAGACGCTTCGCAGCCCCGAACCGACCGCCCGCGGCCGGCGCCCGGCCTCGTCGCGCTGCTCAAAGCTGTCGCGGAGGATGACGAATACAAATCCCATCTCGGCCACGCCTCTTCGTCGAAGGCGAGCTGTTCCAGTCCCGGAACGATTCGCCAAGGGCGTTGGTCGATTCAGCAAGCAGCTCGTCTCTTCCAGTCCGCCGGCAAGCCGATCGACGAGGGCAACTGTTACTCCGCGATGTCCACCATCCACGCCGCCAAAGCCGAGATACCAGCCGCGCTCGAACTCGAACGCAAGGCACTCGATACCCATCGCAAAGGTGCCGGCGAGCGATCGATGTACGTGGCTTCGCGGCTGGAAGCGATCGGGCTGCTGGAGTCGGGGCTCGGGCAGCACGCCGAGGCGTGCCAGACTCTGAAACGCGCCCTTGAGATCTGGAAGCAAATCGAGGGGCAGCGGAGTGCCCCGTATGCCGGCTGCCTCGAGAAGACGGCGATCGTCCACTACCGCCGGCTCGATTATCGTCGCGCGGCCGAGGCAAGAGCAGGCACTCGAGATCATCGGCCAGAAAGGCAAGGGCAGTTTGGAATATGCGGCGAGCCTGGAAGCGCTGGCCTCCTATCGCAGCGCGATGGAGGATGACCGCCGCACCAGGGAATTGCTGCAAGACGCGATCGCAATCCGCAAGGCACGCTCCGCACGCGCTCGCCGCAGGTCGCCGCTGACCTGACTCAGCTCGCCAAGCTTCTGGGTCGAGCCGGCCAGGTCCGCCAGGCGATCGGGGCCTACCAGGAGGCACTCGGCATGCTCGCGGAGTCGCGCTCCACCCAGTTTTCGGAATGGGTATCCGCCAAGAACGACCTCGCGTCCCTCCGCGCCGGCACGGGCGACCTCACCGGGGCGATCGAGGACTTGAACCAGGCCGATACGTTCATCCGCGCGGAGGCAGGCGACGTCAATCTCGAGCGAATCCTGATCAAGAACCACCTCGCCATCGTCTGTTCGCAGCTCGGCGACCCGCCGCGCACTCAGGGAGGCAGGAGGCTGTCAGAATTGGCGAGAGCTTGCCGATGGCGCAGATGATCTTGCACAACCTCTACGATCAGGTAGCCACGGCCAACATTGATCTCGGCGACAAGGAAAAAGCGATCGCCGTGAGCGACAAGGCGGTCGCGTCAGCCCGCTCTGCACTCGGTGACGATCACACCGAAACGTCGCGGATGCTCTCGCAGTCGGGCCAGAAGCTCTATGAGCTGGGAGAGTACCCGCGCAGGAAACGGCTCGAGGAAGCACTCGCGACTTCCAGAAGCGGCAGGTGGACCGGCAACCCTCGGCCTACATCCGGACGCTCGTGTACCTTGGTCGGGTCGAACAGCTTCAGCAACACTGGGACGCCGCCGCGAGTTACTACCGGCAGGCGATCGACCAGGTCACTCCCAGGTACGGCCCGCGGCACAGCTACGCCCTTCTGGCCAGGAAAGCCCTGGCCCGGACGAACTTCGATCGCGGCGACTACAAGGCCGCCGCCGAAATGCTGGAGGGCGTGCAACAGGATCTCCGGACGATCGAGCAGGCGGCTGGCCCGGACTTCGCGAGCAATCAAGTCCTGCTGGGTGTTGCTTGGTCGAGGCTTGGCGACGACCGACGGGCCGGCGACGCATTCGACGCGGCTCTGCGGACGCTGGCCGTCGTGCCGCCCACGTGGCCGGCGGGGGGGCTGCCGAGCTCCGCCAGCCAGTTGCCACCCTCTCTAGCACCGTCGACGCCCTCTTCCGGTACGGAACCTGGCTCGAATCCCGCGACAAGGAGCTCAAACGCGACGACGAGCTGCCGAGCTTGAAGGCCTACCGCCTGGCGGCGGAAGTGCTCGACAACTTGCGCAGCCGCGTGCTCTCAACCGAGGAGGGGAAAATCCTCGCCGGCGAGCGCGCCTCGGAGCTGACAACCAGCCTGCTCGGCCTCGAAGCCCGGTCCGCGCCGGGTGGTCCGTTCAGTGCGAAGGCCGAGCGACTGTTGCAGGACGCCGAAGGCGGACTGGCCCGCGTCTTTCTGGAAGAGCTCGCGCACGCACGCGCCTTCATGCTCGGCGGAGTCTCGTCCGAGGTCCTGGTCCGCGAGAAGGCGATCCAGGCCGACCTCGATCGGCTCGAACAGGAGCTGGCCGCAGAGCAGGCTCTGCAGGTCGCGAACGCCGGCCCGAGCGATCGAGAGAGTTGCTCGGCGCGCGCGATACCAAGCAGGCCGAGCTCCGACATTCCACCGCTCGCTGGAACAGACCTATCCCATTTACGCGAGTCTTCGATTTCCGACGCCATGCACCCTTGAGCAGGCGAGGGCCTGCCTGGACGACGCCCAGGTCGGCCTCGTCTATCTCACGGGTACATCAAGGTCATATCTCGTCGTGCTGGCCAAGATCCCCACGGACCCTCCGGCGATTCATGAATTACCCGCCGTCGCCCGCATCTCCGAATTGATCAACGCCCTGACTGATGAAACGAACCTCGGCCGGGAAACGAAAACGCGGCGGCTCGGGGCAGAGGCCTACCAGATGCTCCTCGCGCCTGCCGCTGCGGCCATCGCCGGCAAGCACCTCGTCATCGTTGCCGGCGGCGCGCTCGGGCTCTTGCCGTTCGAGCTCCTGGTTGAGCCGGGCGCCGATCGCGCGGGCATTTTTTGGTCGAGGGTCGGCGCATCCGCTACGCTCCGTCTTCACGACGCTCCACATGAACGCCCTGTGGGACACAAAGCGGCGGCCGCCGGATCGACCCCTGTTCGCGCTGGGGAATCCCGTCTACGGTCCCGCTGACTCGAGCGCGGCGACCGGGGATCCCGCTGGCGTCTTCGGCCGCTGCCGGGCAGCGCCTTGGAAGTGGAGCGCATCCGCGATCTGATGGCGGCGAATCCCGACGACGTGCTGGTGGGCGCGTCGGCCAGCGAGCACCGGCTCAAGGCGGTGTTCTCGTCTGCTGGAACGCTGGCGCGTTATCGTTTCTTGCATTTCGCTTCGCACGGACTCCTTGGCCTGTCCGAAGGATGCCAGCCGTCGCTCGTGCTCACGCAGGCCGGCAACCTGGAGGCCGAAGATGGATTCCTCAGGCTCGACGAAGTGACGGGCCTGCATTTGAACGCCGACCTTGTCGTGCTGTCGGCCTGTCGCACAGGCCAGGGCCGCTCCTATAACGCCGAGGGAGTTTCCGGTATCGCCCGTGGATTCCTCTTCGCGGGCAGCCGGGGCGTCGTGTGCAGTCTCTGGCGGGTGCCCGACCAGCCGACCTTCGAATGGATGTCGGAAGCTTTACCAATCATTAAAATCCGGACAGCCCGCCTCGGAGGCGGTGCGAACGGCCCGCTTGCGGCGGCTCGCGGCCGGCGAGCCGCCGCTCCACTGGGCACCGTTCATTCTTATCGGGCGTGAGGACCGCGATGGAGATCACACTTGAGCTTCTGCTGGTCGGCGTGTTATCGATCGGAGCCACTCGCGCCGGCGATCCGGAAGATTTCGCCCGGCTCTCGACGACGTTGAGCGCCAGATGATCGGCGCGGCAATTCAAGGAGGCCGAAGCCACCGCGAAGGCGCTGCTCGAGCTGACCGATCGAGCGTATCGCGACCAGCCGGGATTCCAGCTTATGGCCCGGAGCATGGTCGCGAGCCTCTACCAGTTCGAAGGAAAGGAGGCTGAAGCCGAGCCCATCCTGCGACAGGCGGTGAAGGCGAGCGAGGAACTTCGCGGCCCCAATGATCTGCCGGCGCTCATGGGACTGGAGCTCCTGGCTCAGACCTACGAGGCTCAGGACCGATTCCTCGAGGCGGAGCGGCTGCTCCGCCGCAATGTGGAGTTTAGACGGCAGTTCCAGGGTCCCGAGCATGTGGATCTCTGCAAGGCGTACCTGAGGCTTGGCTTCCAGGCAGCTCGACTGGGACGGCCCGAGGATGCCGAGCTCTGTTACCGAAGGTCGATCGCCATCGCCAAGAAAAACAACAAGCCGGTTGAGCCCTACGCGATCGTGTCGCGAATTACCCTGGCCGACCTGGTCGAGCGCGGGTCGATTGCGCGAAGCGGAGGCGCTCTACAAGGCTCTCATCTCCCTGGCTTCTGGCTCCCCGCAAGCGAAGATCCAGAGGATCGGCGCGTTGTCGCTCCTGGCACAGCTCTACGAGGATCAAGCCCGCTATTCTGAAGCCGAGCCGCTCGCCACCACTCACGCGATGAGTCCAACCGCGTGGCGGAGGCCTTCCGATCGCGCGGTATCGCGGTGAAACAACTGGTCGGCGACCAGGCTGTCGAGCCCGTCGTGCGCTCTGCGGCCTCTCGGGCCGGCGCTTCGTCCATCTGGCCTGTCACGGATGGACCGACCTGTCCTACGGCAACCTCCTCGGCGCGCTGGCAATCACTCCCGGACGGCGGGCGGCTGAGGATCCGGAGGACGACGGCCTTTTGACCCTCGGGGAATGCGCTCAGATCGACCTGCGCTCGTGCGACCTGGCCGTGCTGGCGCCTGTGAGACGAACCTGGGGCGTCCCCAGCGCGGGAGGGAATGTGGGCCCTGTCGCCAGGGCTGCTCGCCGCCGGTGCCCGCCGGGTCGTCGCGAGCAACTGGCGTGTCGAAGACGAGAGCACCTCCGAACTGATCGGTGCCTTCGCCGAAGGAATCGCCGGCCAACCGAGCGGCACACTCGCCTCCGCCCGAGCCTTGAACGCGGCCAAGCGACGCATCCGAGGAGCGGAGCGTTGGTCCAGTCCCCATTACTGGTCGGCTTTCGTGCTCATCGGCCCACCATGACGGCACGGCAGAGTTGTTGAAGAAGTCATCTGAGCCCGAATCCGCCTGGGTCGCTAATTTAATGCTTCTTTGCAATCTCTGCACCGCTTCTCCATCCTCTTCGCTTCCTCCATCCGCCCCACGCGAGCAACATGCCGCGCCGCTGCCAGCATCACCCACGGCTCCTCCGGTGTCTCCTTCAGCAACGCCTCGAACAGCCGCTGCGAATGCCCATACACCTGCCCCGCTTCGTAAAGCATCGCCGCCATCAGCCGATCGGATTTTTCCGAGCTTTCGGAAAGCTTCCGGACGGGTTCAAACTCGTCTGCCTCTTCTTTCGCCGCGACCCGGAACGTGCCCTGCGCCACAAGTGCCTTGTCGCGAGCCAGCACCTTCCACGTGTAGATCTCCCCCCGCAAGAGACCCGGCCGGCCTTCCGGAAACGTTAGCTGTTCGCTCGCCGACGCCGCAGACCAGAGCAGGTCTTGCTCCGCATCCGCGATCCCTCGAAATACCCGGATCGTGTACTCGCCGTCCTTGGTCGCGGGCGTCCATTTGAACGCCGGCTTTTCGACCAGAACGAATTCGCCCTCCATCGGCGAGACCGGCGGCGGCGGAGCCGCGATGTCCCGCACGAGCGATACGCCCGCCCGCGAGCTTTCAGCCATCGTCCGCAGCCCATCGAGCTGACTCGCAGGCAGCTTGGTCTTTTCACGACTCACCGCTTCGGCCGGAGTGCCACCCGCTTTGGTGATCTTCACTGCGCGTCCAGATTTCAGCGTCTCTCGATGCCCGTCTGCGAGGTACACCAGCCGAACCTGGCCCGCAGCCGGCACGTGCACCTCCTGGCCCGGCTTAAGGAAGTCCATCTGTCTCAGCTTCGACTCGCCCTGAACGGCGAGCACCATCGCCACCGGCTCGGGCTCGTCATTTCGCGTCACGAATAAAGTCAATGCCAGGACAAGAAACGCCATGTTCAACCTTTTCCGAACGACCTCAACGCCATTCGCTCTCCGGCAACGACTCCGCGCCGCCGCGACATTCCACGATATGCAAGGATAACTCGACCTGCTTCCCTTTCACAGTCGCCGCAATCGGTTGCTCTTGAATCCCGAGCGTATCCCGCTCCGAAGCGGGCACCGCCGCACGTGTCGCACCCGTGATCAAAATGTTCGAGCCAATTCGCTTGTTCTCGCCCTCGACTCGTGAGGCCGCGTTGACCGTATCTCCAATCGCCGTGAAATCCAGCCGCGTCGGCGTCCAACTGCGCCCAGCACCACCGGCCCGGTATGAATCCCGATGCCGATACGCAGCCCATCAAAACCAAGTGTAGTCCATCGCGATTTCTCTCTCTCGATCGATCCGCTCATCGCCCGGGCCGCCCGAACCGCGGCCGCCGCGTGGTCAGCACACTCGGGCACAGCCCCGAAAAGGACCATCAACCCGTCGCCGATGAACTTGTCGATCACTCCCCCTTCCGCCTCGATCATGGGCACGACGACCTGGTAATACCCGTTGAGCAGCGCGACCGCCTCGGCCGCCGAATGGCCCTCGGAATACGCCGTGAATCCACGAATATCCGCAAACAACACGGTGATCGTTCGCGACTCCCCGCCCAGACGCAACCGCCCTGGATCCATCTCGAGTGCCTGCGAATCGGGGCCGACTTCACCGCCCTGAGCACCTGCCGCAGCACCCGCCAGCGCCACGCAAAGGCCACAGCATACGTTATCCCCCCCAGCACCAGCATTCCCCCCATCTCGACCCGCCAGTGCCCGAGCAAAACGCGCCCACCGCGAAAACCTTCCAGCCGAAATGGTGCACCAGAGCCAGCAGGAACCCTGAGCTCAGCCCCATCCGGAAGAACGCATGACCGAGTAACCCCCCCATGAACACGAACCACGGCAGCGACGAAAGCCACCATGGGAGTCGTGATGAAAGCGCGATCGTGCAACGTCGCGACAATGTTCGCGTGCACTTCCGGTCCCGACATCAACCCGCCGCCGGCCCGATACCCGTAGTCGGCGTATCGGTTGCTGTAAGGCGTGTTGTGCACGTCCTGCCCCGTCGTGCCGATGCTGCCAATGATCACAATCGCGCCGCGAATCGCGGGTGTCGCGCCCCTCGCGCATCGTCCAGTAACTTGGAAAGCTTGATCAGCGGAAAAGTTCCCGACGGCCCCACAAAATTGATCCGCAGTTTCTGCTCCTCATCGAGCCACGATGAGCTCATCCCCGATTGACAGCTTGCTTCGTTCCCGGTCCCACGAGATCCGCCGCCCGCCTTGGCCAGCAATGCCAGCCCGAACTGACAGGATGGCAAGTCTTCCTCGCCGGGCACCGCGAGCTGTTCTCGCCGCACGAACTGGTCGTCGTCCTCGGTGAGATTCACGAAGCCGAAATCCAGTCCATTCGGGTCCGGGTCTCTGATCGCCTTGAGTTGCCAGCGGACCAGTGGCCGGAGCTTCTGGCCTGAAACCGGCCACTCCGGCAGTACGACTTTCCCGGACCGTGCAACAGCATCCCCCATCGTCGTCGCATCACCCGCGGCCCCCCGATCGAGCGCAGCCAGCCTCGAATAAGAGTCGGGAATGAGAATATCAACACCGATCGCCTTCGCACCTTGGTCGTTAACGTAGTCGATAGCCTTCGCCAGCTCCGGGCTCAAGTAGAGCAACGGCTTCTTGAGTTCTCCGAGCGAGGCATCGTCGACGTCGACGAGCACGACGCGGCTCGAAGTTGACCGATTCCCTCGCAACACAAATGTCGCCGTCGAGCAACCAGTCCTCGAGCCCGCGCATCATGGGCACCTGCGGCTCCCCAAGCCACGAATGCGCACAACACGCCGGCTATTGCCCCACGAGCCGACCGAAGGAACCGCGACCCAGTTGAATTAGCCATGAAACGGATCTTACACTGTCGATTTGACGGATTCCACGATTGGATCCACCCACCGGCCGAACGGGGGAAGCCATGACGCCGCACGACGACGAGTCATCGTTCCCCGAGATGAGCTCGCTCCATTCCGGCGAGCAATCGCAGAAGGGTGACGGACCAGCCCGCCCGCGCCAACCGAGATCGGCCCGTATCGAATCCTGGCCGAGCTTGATAAAGGAGGCCAGGCCCGCACCTACCGCGCCTTTCACCCAACCCTGAAAAAGACAGTCGTGCTCAAGCTCGCCCACCTCCCGTCCGGCCCGGGAATCGCCGACCGCATTGCCAAGGAAGGGCAAATGCTGAGCGGCTTCCGAGCCACCCGAATCTGGTGAAGGTCCACGACGCCGGTCTGCATGAAGGCCGTGAGTTCCTGGTTCTGGAAGACGTGCCAGGCTCGACCCTTGAGGGATATGCCAGAGACCGAAAGCCCGATGCAACGTGGTCGGCGAAAACGCTGGCAACGATCGCGCGAGCCGTGCATTTCGCCAACGACCGTGGCATCACGCATCAAGATCTCAACCCCAGAAACGTGCTCATCGACTCCGAAGGATCACCGCGCGTCATCGACTTCGGCGTGGCCGCGCATTGCCCCTGGTGGCTCGATCCCGGCAACCCGGCAACAATCGGCGGAACGCCTCATTACCTGTCGCCCGAGCAAGCCTGGGGCCACGCCGACCGCATCGGCCGCCCAACCGACGTCTTGGCTTAGGCGGCATTCTCTATTTTCTGCTGACCGGCAAGTCGCTCTACCCCGGCGACAACGTATACGCGGTCTTGCAACTCGCTCGGAGAGAAGCGAAATTCGACCGCGCCGCGCTCGAGCGAGCCAAGATTCCCCTCGAGTCTCAAGCGCATCTGTCTCAAGGCGCTACCGAACGAACCGAGCCGATCGCCTCGCCACCGCCGCCGAGCTGGCCGATGCCTCGAGCGAGCGTCGCTCCGCCCCGTTGGCGATACCCGTCTTCCTCGCGGTTTTGTTCGCAATATCGTTCAGTCTCGCCTGGGGCATTTCAAGCATACCGTCAAAAACAAACCCCAACGGTCGAACAACCGGCTCGATCTGCGCTCGACATCCGCATCTGGCGCCCGAATACCGAATTCCTCCCGCTCTTGAAGGCACTGCCGATCAAGTCAGGCGACTGGATCCAGCTCCGCTACGCCGCCGGAAGGGTGAAGGTGTATCCGTCTACTTCGTCAATGCTGCCGGCAGCCTGCAACTGCTGAAGGAATTCCCGGCGGGTGACGCCGACCGCGAGGTGTTCTATCCCGAGTCCGGCAAAGCCCAAAAAATGGAAGGCGCCCCGGCACGGAACTGCTCTTGGTCCTGGTCGGATCGACACCACCCGCCGCCGAGATATTGCAACTCGCTGGAATTCATCCGACCACGGCCCATTACCGCTCTTGCCCCCAGCCGTGGTCATCCACCTGACCCGCACGGGTGTAGCATTCGAAGGCGAGCGACCCCGCGACCTGAGTGAGATCGAGAGTGACCGACCCCCAGGAAAAAATCCGCCGCCGCCTGGACGCCTGTAAGAACTGGAATCAGGCGCCGTCAAGCTTCGAGGGCATAGCATTCGCCAGGGAGTGAATTCTGATGAAAGATTGCGACATGAGGAGCGTTTACTTAACCGCTCACTCGAAGATTTTCCAAGCCCGAGAGCGGCGAATTCCTATGATGCTCTGTATTGTCCTCCTCGTCGGAACAGGCTCTGCGAGCACACAGACAGCCACCGCACCAGCGACACCGAAAGGCGCGAACCAGCCTCCCGACCAAGACAACCTGATCAAACAGATCAACGCGCTTCGCCGGACCGGCAGATTTGACGAAGCCGTTGCCCCCATCGCCAAGCACCCTTGAGCTGGAACGCAAGGCTGGTCACGCAAACCACGCCCACGTGGTTGCAGCTCTTTCCCGCCTGGCCAAGTTGCATGAACTGCACAGCGATGCGCCCGGGGCACTGGCTCGCAGGAAAGAAATCCTCGCCGTTCACAAGAAGCGCCGACGGCAAAGATCACTGGAGAACTGTCAACGCCCGGCTGGCTCTGGCTTTCGAGGAAAAAATCGCCGGAATGGCTGCGTCTTGGATCGTGCCAAATTGGAGAGCACGCTCCGGAAGCAGGAGGAGGCAACTCGCCTTTTCGCCCCAGAGAATCGCGTCGAACAGGCCGAGCCTGTCATGCGTGAGGTGCTGTTGACCTACCAAGCCCTGGTCGGTCCCGAGACGGCGGAAGTGGCTCGAGCGTGGGACTGGATTGGCCGGATCTATCTGAAAAGGGGTGATCCACGCCGGGCCAAGGAACCGAACACCCAAAACCCCCTGAAGATCCGTCGCAAATTGCTGCCGGCCGATCATCCCGAAATCGCCTTGAGCCTGAACAATTTCGGAGTCGAACAAGCTCTGGTTGGGGATTTCGCGGCTGCGCAAGGCGAACTTCATGAAGAAGCTCCAGCCATCAGGCGTAGAACGCTGCGACCAGACGATCCGGATATTGACGAGAGCCTGTTCAACCTCGGCGTGACCCAGCAGAATCTGCGAGATTACCGCACAGCAAAGTCAGAACTTTGAGGAATTGCTTGTCATCCGCCGCAGGGCCCTGCCCAAGGACCACTTCGCCATCGCCCTGACCTGAACAAACTGGGGAACATACAGTCGGCACTGCGAGACTTTGCGGCGGCGAAGGCAGACTTGGAAGAATTCGCTGGAGGTCCTCCGCAAGGCCACGCCAACGAGACATCTCGCTCTCGCTAACGGTCTGACAAGCCTCGGACACGTGCAACAAAGTCTTCGGGAGTACGCGGCGGCGAAGGCAAGCCTTGAAGAGGCTTTAACGATCCGCCGCAAAGTCCTGCCGCCTGGCAACCCATATATCGCCGGCAGCCTGGTTTTCCTGGGGACCGCGCAGAGAAGCTTGCGGGAATACGTGGCCGCGAAGGCAAGCTTGAGGAAGCCCTCGTTATTTTCCGCAAGGCCCTGCCTCCCGGTCATCTCGATCTCGCGACCAGCCTTAGTAACCTGGCGGGTGTGCAAAGAGAGCTTCGCGAGTTTGCGGCGGCGAGGAAAAACTTTGAGGAGGCGCTGGCTATCTGCCGCCGGACCCTGCCGCCGGGTGATCTGAATGTGGCAATTAGCCTTAGCAATTTGGGAGCTGTGCAGGGGGACCTTCGAGACTACCAAGCTGCGATGGCTAGCCAAAAAGTCGCGATGGCTATCCGCCGGGCTGCCGGCCCGAAGTTCACGTCGACGTCGCCCAGAATTTGAACGACCTGGGAGTTTCACAGGGTCGCTTGGGGGAGTATGCGGCGGCGAAGAGAAGCCTCGTGGAGGCACTGGCTATCCGCCGCAAGGTGCTACCCAGCGGCCATCCCGATATCGCCGACAGCCTGAGCGACCTTGGTAACGTACGAGGGAGCTTCAGGAGTTCGCCTCAGCGAGAAAGAGCTTCGCTGAGGCGCTGGCTATCCGGCGGGAAGCCCTACTTCCGCGCGATCCGAGTATCGCCGCCAGCCTGAACAACCTCGCGATGGTGCTGCACGAACTGCGGGAGTTCGCGACTGCGAAGGCGAGTTGTGAGGAGGCTTTGGCGATATACCGTAAGGCTCTGCCGTTTGGACACCTTGACATCGGCAGGAGCCTATACAAATTGGGCATCGTCCAGTTAGATCTGCGAGACTTCGCAGCGGCAAAGGTGACCCTGGAGGAGGCTCTGGCCATCTACCGCAAGGAACTGCCTCCGGGCCATTTCGATATCGCCATTATCCTGAACAACCTGGCGACGCTGCAGATGGCGTTGCGCGACTTCGTGGCGGCGAAGACAAGCCTTGACGAGGCACTAGTGATTCGCCTCGAGGCCTTGCCCCGGGACTACGCAGGCTTCGCCGATACCCTGAGCAACCTGGGTGTCGCGCAAACGGACTTGCGGGCAGTCGTGGCGGCGCAGGCAAGCCACGAGGAGGCGCTGGCCATCCGCCGCAGGATTCTGCCACCGGATCACCCCGATATCGCCGGCAGCCTGAACAACCTCGGGATGAATCAACATGAGCGGAGAGCGTACGCCGCCGCGAAGGCCAGCTTCGAAGAGGCACTCGCTATCCAACGCAAAACCCTGCCTCCAGGCCACCCTAACCTCGCCGACAGCCTGAGCAACCTGGCGGGCCAGCAGGCCGAACTTCGGGAATACGGTGCGGCGAAGGCAAATTTCAAGGAAGCCTTGGCTATGCGCCGGACGCACCTACCCGAAGGCGACCCGCATATCGCATCTGGATTGTCAAATATCGCGATGCTGGCCTTGGTCTCCAACGATGGTATTGGCGATGCGGTCGCCAGTCTTGCGGAAGCGATCGATATCCTCCTGGGTGATCAGCTCCGACTGGCCGCTGCTCAGGCCGAGCTCGAACAGCTCGAAACCGCCGCCAAAGCTCGGTACTGTTTGCAGATCCTGATCGATGCGTTACTGATCACGAAAGGTGCCGTCAGACTCGCCTACGATCGCGCCAGGTGGCTGTTCAAGGGGTCGGTAACCGCCCAACTGCGCTGGGCCCACCAGGCTCGCGATGCTGCCGAACCCGAAACCGCGCACCTACTCGATCACCTGGCGAAGAGGTCACGTTGCAGATTGTCAGCCAGTCGATGGATAGGCGCCGGTTAGGCCGTTCACCTGATCCGCTTGAAGCACCCAAACTGCTCCGATCCTTGTCCGATCAGCGATTCCGGCTCGATCGCCAATTGAACGAGCGTAGTGCGATCTATCGCAAAATCCAGTCCCAGGCCCGAATCAGCGGCGACAACGTTCGGAGTGCCTTACCCGAAGGCGTAATCCTTGTCGACTTCGTCGATTACTTTCACATAGAGCCAAAGGGGCAGGAAACGTTCTCCACGGAGCGGCGGCTCATGGCGTTTGTTCTTCGGCCGGATGTGCAGGACGTGGCCGCCGTCCCCCTTAGGCAGGCCAGGCCCGTCGCCCGGCGAGCTCATCGACCGTTGGCGAACAAGCTACGGTGCAGGCAAGACGCCGACGGCCGACACGGCACGGACCCGGGCACCGAGTTACGTAAGAGTCTGTGGGAGCCACTGGTGAAACATTTGGCGGGAGTCAGGGTCGTCCTGATCTCACCCGAGGGCCCGCTAAATAGCCTGCCCGTGGGCCACATTCCCGGCTCGAGTCCGGGCACGTTCTTGATCCAAGAATACGCCTTCGCGATCGTTCCCGTTCCCCAGTTGCTTCCCGAGCTGCTCCAAATTGGATCCGCAAAACGGCTGACCCTGCCTCGCTTATTGTCGGAAACATCGATTTCGACTCACTCGTCGTGGCCGACACGCCACGCGCAAAACCACTTCCGTCCTCTCCCCGGAACCAGTGTCGAGGCTGTCATTATCCACGACCTGTTTCGCACAATCTTCGCTAGCCGGCCGGCCAATCTTCTCACCGGCAAGCTGGCGACCAAGGACGCATTCGTAAGTTCGGCCGCCAATTACTCACATCTCCTGGTCGCCACTCATGGCTTCTTCGTCTCGGACCCGAAGCACAGTGAATCCCGCGAAAAGGGGCAAATGCAGTCTGAGGAGGACCAGTTGTTCCGCCGCGATCTGGTCACATCCAACCCCGCGCTTCGCTCAGGTCTCGTCTTCGCCGGAGCCAACTACGAGGCGATTGCAAAGGGTTCGCCTTCTTGACTGCCCTGGAGGCGGCGGATCTGAACTTGCGCAAAGTGGAGCTGGCTGTGCTCGGCGCCTGCGAAACAGGGTTAGGGACGATCCAGGATGGAAGGGATGCTGGGCCTGCAGCGAGCATTCCAATTAGCAGGCGCGGACGGCGGTGACCAGCCTGTGGAAGGTGCCCGACGCGGCCACGCAGGCACTCATGGTTCGCTTCCACCGCAACTTGTGGGAGAAGAAGATGGCGAAATTGGAGGCGCTGCAGAGGCCCAGCTCTGGCTCATTAAGGAAGGGCCAAAGCACCCCGAGCCTCGGGCTCCGAGGCGGTCTTACGCGACCCGACCCAAAGTCAAGCGAGGACGGGCCCGTTTCGCCGTTCTACTGGGCGGCCTACGTCCTCTTCCGGCACTGGCGATGAAGCACGTTTGGAGGAACAGCCAATGAGTTACCGTCTATTGGTTCGAAAAATCGACCAGCAGGCTAACTGTCATTGTCTGCGGGCTAAGGTCTCGGTTTCGCCGCGGCCCATTCGTTCAAGCGCACTCCGCCCGTGCTTGAGCAGAGTTCGGTGAGCAATGCACCGGCGTTTGAAGTGTCCCGATCGGTCCCCATGAGGACTCCCGAACAGGCCAACCCAACCCCAGCCCGAACCCCCCCCGCAAAACTCGCCCTATCCTGATCGGCGTGACCAAATACGACAACGTCCCACGCCAGCTCGAAGGCCCTGCTAACGACGTGAAACTGATGCAACGTTTCCTGCAAGAACGCTACCAGTTCCCACCCGAAGGCATCGTGGCACTCACCGAAACCGAAGGCGCCCCAGAGTGACGCCGCAACCGCGCTCGAACATCGAGCGTGAATTCCGCCGCCTGGCTGGCCAGGCCCGAGCTGGAGACCAGGTCGTGATCCTGCTCGCCGGCCGGCGCCGCGAGCCCGACTCGGCCGCCCCTCGATCCGGCCAACCGCGAAATCGACGGCTTGGACGAGATCTTCCTCCCCGCCGATGTGCGCCCGTGGACAAACCCCAAAGATCGCGTGCCCAACGCCCTCGTCGACAACGAAATTGGCGATTGGCTGCGCCGAGATCACCGCCAAGAACGCCCACGTATGGGCGATCTTCGATTGCTGCCACTCCGGCACGATGACACGAGGGACCGAGGTCGTGCGCGAGCTTCCGCCCGAGACGCTCATCCCTCGCGAGGAGCTAGAAAAGGCTCGCCGGCACGGCGGAGCGGCCAGCCAAAACCCGCGGCGGGCCGGACGTAAAACCTCCCGCCTTCGTACCTCTCGAGCCGTCCGAATACCTGGTTGCGACCTACGCCTGCCGGTCGAATGAATCGACGCCAGAGTGCTTGCAGCCCCCTGGCTCTCGGCAATCCGAGCCGCACGGTCTATTTTCCTACACGCTGATCGACGTCCTCACGAAATCCGCCGATTCACAGGCCGCGCTCACCTACCGCGAGCTGGTTCGCCGCCTTCAGATGCGCTACCTCGGCCGCATCCAGGGCTCGCCCACGCCGCTTGTGGAAGGCACAGGCCAGGACCGCATCGTTCTGGGCACCGAAAAACCAACATCTGCTCCATTCGTGCTCACGCGTGAGCGCGGCGAGTACAAAGTTAACACCGGCGACCTTTACGGTCTGACACCGCGCAGCATCCTGGCGGTGGAACGCCCACTGGCCCTGATGGCACCCGCACTCTCCTCGGGCCACATGCGGGTCCGCGAGACCACTCCTTTCGCAGCCACAGTCGATTCCTGTGCCCACGAGGGAACCCCACTGGCCGAATTCCTTCCGCCTTCTTCGCCCTGCCGTCTTGTCTTCCTCGACTACGGCCTGCATCGTTTCAAGCTGGCGATTCAAGCGACACCGGAGCAAGCCGCATCGTTGAAACCCCTCGCGAGGCGATGCAGCCACTGGCCGACCCAATGGTCGGGCTGATCGAGCTCGTGGAAGACCCGAAAGGAGCCGAGTGGCTGGTGCGTCTCAAAGAGGGCAAGCTCGAGCTGCTCGAAGCCTCCGGCAATCTTCGGCCCTTCCCGTTGTCGTCACCCGATAGCCCAGAGTTGGAAAAATCCCTCCGTGTAACCCTGGAGCAAATCTACCGCGCCCGCAACCTCATGGCCCTCGCGAGCCGTTTCGAGGGCGACCGTAGTCGGGGTGCGAGCACAGATCGACCTCGAAGTTGAAGTCCGCTCGCACAAGAGCAAGTCCACCGACGATCACGGCGAGATATTGCCCGCCCCGCCCCGCGGATTCATTTTCCGGCCGGGCAATTTCATTTCATTCCGGGTGACGAACAAGAGTCGATCGACGCGGGTGGACATCACGCTGCTCGTCGTGAGTTCCGACCTGAAAATCCTGGCCTATTATCCGCAGTTGAAGAAGGGCGAAGTCGCCGAAGTTTTGGAGCCCGGTAAGTCATTCGACACTCCACCACCCTGGGGCGAGATCGACGACAAGGAGCCATTCGGCCCCGAGTGCCTGGTGGTGCTTGCGGCGGAGTCGACGAAGATCCCGGTCGACTTCACGGTGCTGGCGCGGGACGGTGTTTCGGAGGCGAGAGGAGCAGACTCAAGCGACAGTCTGCGAACACCTTTGGGCGAGCTCCTCGAATCCGCAGTCTTCCGCACACGTGGCCCCGGTGGCATGAGCACGTCGACCGCGCAGCGCTACGGGATGCGAATCCTGACTTGGAGGACAGAACCCAAATGACCCCAAGTAGGAGCTTCATCATGATCATGCGTCTTCGCACCCGCCACGTTGCACTCAGCATCATCCTGTTGATGGTACCGCACCCGCTCCTCAAACTTCAGAACCCCGCCTGCGGCCAGGAAGTCTCGAAGGACGCCGAAGCAGCCCTGAAGGAACGCGACCGCCTCTGGGAAGAGACCAGAAACTCTACAACGCCGGAAAGCTTGCCGAGGCGATCACCGCGGCCGAAGCGATGCTGGCAATTGAGCGGAAGCTCCTACCTGCCGACCATCCGGAACTAATTGTCTCGCTCGACATCGTGGCCGACCTGCACCTACAGCAGACGAATTCGCGGCGGCGATACCGCCCGGAAGGAGGTGATCGAAATCTTGAGGGAAGCGATTCGGTGCCCAACACTGGAAGGTGACTGATGCCCGTCTGTGGCTTCACGACATTGAGCGTCTATCAGCAATGGCCCGCCACGAGCGGCAAGAGCTCGCGGATGCGGATCGTCTTGGCTGGGAGAGTCTCGAGCTGTACAGAGCTGGCAAGTATCGCGAGGCCACACAACCGGTGGTGCGAGGCCCTGGGGATCACGAAGAAGGTGCTGGGCGTGCGAGCAACACCCCAAATACGCTACCGGTCTGAACAACTTGGCGGAGCGCCTCAGATCGCAGGGGGAATACGCGGCCGCCAAGCTCCTTTGCGAGCAGGCATTGGCGATAGACAACGATGGGCTCCGGGGTGCACGCCACCCCGAGTGCGCTCAGATTCTGAATAACCTCGCAGCGCTGCTTCACTCGAAGGGCGACTACACCGCCGCCAGGCCCCTCCACGAGAAAGCGTTGGCGGTTCGCAAGGAAGTGCTCGACGAGCGACACCCCGACTACGCCACAAGCCTGAACAACCTGGGGCGACATTGCTCGAGGCCAAGGGGACTTCGTGGCCAGCAAGAACCCCTCTCAGCAGGCCTGGCAATCGCAAGGGATCTTCGGGCGAACGAAACCGTGCGGACCACGCGACAGCGTGAACAACCTGGCCTATTTACTATAGTGACAGGGGGACTACGCCGCCGCCAGGCCACTCTACGAAGGGCCCTGGACGATCCAAAGGGTATGCTGGGCGAGCACCACCCCGACTACGCCCAAAGCCTGAACAACCTGGGGCCGCTCTGCACGAACCAAGGGGACTACGTCGCCGCGAGAACCCTCTATGAAAAGGCGTTGGCGATACGAAGGAAGTATTCGGGCGAGCGACACCCCGACTACGCCTCAAGCCTGAACAACCTCGGACTCCTCATCTGTCCAAGCAAGAAGGACTAGGGCACTGCCCGGCCCCTCCTCGAGCAGGCACTGGCGATCCGAATCGGGATGTATTGGGCGACCGTCACGCCCGACTACGCCTACAACAGCTTAAACAACCTGGCCGGTGCTCCTGAAGTCGAAGGGGGATTACAAGCCGCGCCAGGCACCTACTCGAGCAGGCCCTGGCGATTTGCAAGCAGGCGCGGGCGAGCGCCACCTCGACACGCCGACCAGCCTGTACAACTTGGGAGACCTCCACTGGGCACAACGGGACTACGCCGGGGCGGCTCGACTCCTGGGCAGGCCCTCGCGATCGACCGGAGCAACCTCGACCTGGCCGCCGCCGCTCAGTCCGAGCGTCAGCAACTGGCCATGGCCCGGGACCTCCGATACCGGCTTGATGGCGTACCTCTCGCTAGCGCCGCATGGCGAACTACCCCCGCAGGGAAGCCTACGGCCATGTGCTTGCCTCCAAGGGCGCCATCCTTCCAGCGCCAGCGGCGGCTGCGTATCTTGCGAAGGCGGTCTTACGGACGGATCCTCAGTCCCGGGCCTCGCAGCGATTCGCCGACTATGAGCAGGCGGTCAAGCAACTGGCGGCTCTGGCCATGGCCACGGCCTGATCCCAAGCAGGCCGAAGCCTGTCGAGATCAGGCTCGCCGACCTGGCCCGGCGAAAGGATGAACTCGAGGCGAGCTGGCCGGCTGGACGCGGGCTTTCGCGGCGACGCAGGCCCACGGCGAGCCGCACGCCCGAAGCAGACTCCAGGCTGCACTGCCGCGCGGGACCGCGTCTGGACATGCTGGCTTACACGGCGTATCTGCCGCCGGCCGAGGGCAACGGTGAGTTCCAGCTCGAACGTAGCCTGGTCGCCTTCGTGGTGCGGCCCGATCGGCCGATCTCGCGGATCGACTTGGGCCCGATCGCGCCGATCTTCAAGGCGATCGACGAGTGGCGGGCCGTCCTGCTCGGGAGGAAGAACTGCGCTCTCGGCAAGCGACCCGGCGCAGGTCACTGCGCAGCCTCTATCTGGGAGCCGGTCGAGCCGTATCTAGACGGCGTCAGCTTCGGTGCTGATTTCGCCCGACGGAGCACTTGGGACAGGTCCCGCTGGCCGCGCTGCCCGGGAAGGAACCAAACAGCTACCTGATCGAGGAGCGGTCGATCGCCGTGGTGCCCGCACCGCGAATGCTCGGATCGACTGCAACGGTTCCCCGGCGCCTAGTCAAGGCACGGGCCCCGCACGTGCTGAGCCGGTCCTTCGCTGCTCCTGGCGGGCGACATAGATTACGGCGGCGACTCCGGCACGGGCGGTATCGCGGCGTGAGCCGGTCGGCCGCCGTCACCACCAGGGCCGGCGTCCTAGACCGATTCGAAGCCGCTGCCGGAGCTACGCGCTACGAGATCCTGGAGATCCGCCGGACTCTTCGGAACGTTTCGCGGTTCCAAGGCAGGTGGAGCGGGCGATAAGGCGACGGAGGAAGCGTTTCGCCGCCAGGCCCCGCAGTCCCGCTTCCTACACCTGGCCACCCACGGCTACTTCGCCCTCGAAGGAACTCCGCTCGGCACTCGGGCCAGGCGACCCAAAGGGGCGAGACCCGGATCGACGCCCTGGGAGGCATCGGCGTTGTCGGCTGCAATCCCGGGCCTGCTCTCGGGAATCGTCCTGGCCGGCGCCAACCGCCGGCCCACACCGGTTGGCCAGGACGACGGCATCCTCACAGCACTAGAGGTAGCTGAACTAGACCTCTCGGTGTCGACCTGGCGTGCTGTCAGCCTGCGAGACCGGATTAGGAGAGGTAGCCGGCGGTGAAGGCCTCTCGGGCTTGCAGGTGCGCCTTTCAGGTGGCAGACGCCAAGACCGTGGTCGCATCGCTGTGGTCGGTCAACGACGAGGAAACCCGCATTGTGATGACCGAGTTCTACCGCAACCTCTGGAGAGAAAACTTCCGAAAGGAGAAGCACTCCGGCAATACGCAATTGAAGATGCTGCGAGGGGAGTTGTTACCCGGTGAAGCTCGGCCCTGGTGAAGGAAGAGGCTTGAGACGGGCGGATGCACCCGAAGACTACCGCAATCCCGACTGACTGGGCGGCGTTCGTACTTTCCGGCGATTGGCGGTGATTCACGCGAACCTCGCCGGCGTACACCGCGGAATTCTCTTGGCATTAGGTGATCTCAAATAAAGGAGAGATGATCCATGAAGTCTGCGTCACAAACACTGCTCTTGCTCGCACTTGATCTTCATCGGCGGTTGCGGTTCCTCAACCGACTCGATGAACGACCTGAAAGCAGCGGGCCTGGCTACGCACAATTTCCTCTCGAAGCACTCGAAACGCGGGCCAAAGGACGTTGAAGGCTTCAAGGACCAGGTCGTTAAAGGACACCGTGGGCTTCGAAAAAACCAGATGCCCCATACCAAAAGATCAAGGATGGTCAATTCGTTTTCCTTTGGAATATCTCGGACCTCGGTAAAATCCGCCGACTTCGGAGCACGTGCTGGATATGAGAAAGATGCGCCAGAAAGTGGCGGATGGGCGTTGTTTGTCGATGGGACGACGAAACGCCTGAATGCGACAGAATTTGGTGCGGCCAAGAAGGCCAAAGAGTAAAGAGCTGAGTTTGGACCACATGCACATACTCCTTTTCGGTCAAATACTCTTTGAGAGGTTTCGGAGCGAGAGCTTCCCGCAGGCGAAGCACTCTGCCAGGCGTATCATCCCAACACGACCAAATCCGAAAGGTTAGAAGTATGTGCGGTTTCAAAACCTACGAGTGCCCTGGCCAGCCATCCGGAACGCAACTCAGCAAGCCCGCTCACGCCGCATCGATGCCGTCGCTCGCCAGCCTTCGCCTGCCTCAGGTCGTCATTCTTCTTGTCTTTCTGAGCGCGGCTGCGCGCGCGGTCAGCAAAGCCCGGCGGCGGACGCCCGGATGAAAGAGGCGGCCGAGCTCGCGGCGAAGGGTGGGGATGAGAATTCATCGAAGGCGTTTCGGCTCTATGAGCAAGCAGCCCAAGGCGGCAACGCCGACGCGATGAACGAGACCGGGAAATGTTACTTCAAAGGCAACGGCGTCGCACAGGACTTGGAAAAAGCCTATCGGTGGTTTGAACTGGCGGTTTCCGCAGGTAGTACCAAGGCAATGAATAACCTCGGTGCCTGCTACAAGGACGGAAAAGGGGTTGCCAAGAATTCCACCAAAGCCGTGGCGTTGTTCCGGAAAGGAGCGGAGGCCGGCGATCCGGGGGCAATGACCTCTCCGCGGAATTGCCTACGCAGAAGGAACGGGCATGCCCAAGGACTTTGAAGATCGCCGACGCGTCTGGGTTCCTCCGTGCGGCCGAGCTCGGTGACGGACGAGCAATGGACAACGTCGGGATCAGTTATGCCAATGGCGAGTATGTTCACCAAGACTGGAAGAAAGCCGTCGCGTGGTACGAGCCGCGGAGCTCGCGCGCTGGCTTCGAGGGCTCCATGGTGAATCTCGGGGGGTGCTACGCGGAAGGCAACGGCGTGATCCAGAATTATGACAAAGCCGTGGAGTGGTATGAGAAGGCGGCCGCGATGGGACGCCCCGACGCCATGACCGGACTCGGGCTGTGCTACCAGGAAGGGACAGGGGTTCACAAGAATCTATGCTCGCAAGGCGATCGAGTTTTATGAGAAAGCGGCCGGGCTTTAAGACCTGCCGGCCAGCGGTCACGCTCGGAGCGTGCTATTCTGACGGAGTTCTCGTCTCTCAGGATCACTCGAAAGCGGTGGATTGGTACCGGAAGGCGATCGCTGCGGGCAATACAGTAGCCATGATCACCCTCGGAGACTGCTACACCACCGGCGCGGGTGTCCAGGAAGACGAGGCCAAGGCAGCCGAATGGTACGAGAAGGCAGCCCAAGCCGGTGAGCCCAGAGTGCTGAGTTACCTGGGACTTCGTTATCTGAATGGCACGGGTGTGCCGAAGAACGAGCGGAAAGCCGTCGAGTGGTTTCAAAAGGCGGCTCAGTCCGGCGACGCTTCGGCGATGGGAACCTCGGCCTGTGCTACGCGAACGGACAAGGCGTTTTCAAGAGCCGACCGACAGCCGTGGATTGGTACACGAAGGGAGCAAACGCTGGAGACCCGGATTCGATGTTCCTGCTCGGAAATGTGCTCCTGAACGACGAAAGACCCCCACGGATGTAGTAGGTGCCGTAGATCGGCTTGAGAAGGCAGCGGCGGCAGCACATTGAGGCGACAATCTTGCTCGGAACGTGTTTCGAGGGGGCGAGGGCGTGCGCCGCGATGCGGTGAGGGCTGCCAAGTTTTACGAGCAGGCCGCCACCGCGGGCAACGCTTGGACGATGAACAAGGTCGGGACAATGTACGAGCATGGAAAAGGGGTGAGCATCGATTACCAGAAAGCCTCGCAGCGGTACGAAAAGGCAGCCGCAGCCGGCGAGGTTTTTGCCATGTACAATCTGATTTCTCTACAGCGAGGGAAAGGGCGTGCAAAAGGATAACCGAAAGGCTGCCGAGTGGTATGAAAAAGCTGCTCGCCGGAATCCCCGCCGCTATGAACAACCTCGGTCTCTGCTACAAGAAGGGCGAAGGGGTCCAGAAGGACCTTCGGGTGGCCGCTGAGTGGTTCTCAAAGGGAGCAAAGTTGGGCGAACCGACTCGCCATGTTCAACATCGGCATCTGTTACGCCAACGGGCAAGGCGTTCCGCGGAACCAAACTCTCGCGGTGCAGTGGCTCCAGCAGCGCCAAGGCCGGTACGCGCCGGCGGCAAAGGTGATCAATGAGATCAAGCTGCGTAACCTCGTCGCGTTGGCGAACCTCTGCTGCGGTGGCCGGTAGCAAGCCGGGTTGAATAGTTCCGCGAAAGGCAAGTCCCCCGTGCAATTGCGGTACGAGGAAAACAGACCTGCGCGGCACATGATGCCGCTGTGAGAAGGCAACTAAGTCACCCGTTTGACCTCGGCGATAATGAACGAATCGAGAAAACCTCCCGCTCGGCCAGGGCAGGAAGCGAATCGATCGGCCACAAAACCTGCGAACCGCTTCCCCGATGTCCGCGTGAAGGTGTTCTGCGGCGACAAGGCCACCGAAGAATCGATCCGTCAGTTTGCTCCAACGTCACGCTAACAACGAGGCAATCATCGCCGCCAAGGCGATGCTCGCGATCGAACGCAAAATCCTGCCCGCTGAAGATCCCGGCCACGACCGGTCCGGATCCCAGGCAGCAGCAAGCCTTCAGAGCCAGCCTTACCGACCCCCCGCCTGACCTCCGTTCAGCCTTGGCTTCACACGATTCAAAGTCAAACCGCCCCGGCATCGACCCTCTGGGCGGCGCCGGAATGATTTGTGGCACCCGGCCTCCTCTCCGGCATCGCCTTGGCCGGCGCCAACGTCCGCCCCACCCCCATCGGCCACGACGACGGCATCCTGACTGCCCTCGAGGTCGCCGAGCTCGATCTTTCAAACGTCGAGCTCGCCGTTCTCTCCGCCTGTGAGACCGGCCTCGGCGAAGTCGCCGGCGGCTAGGGCTTGCTCGGCCTCCAGCGTGCTTTCCAGGTCGCGTGACTCCGTCATCGCCAGCCTCTGGAAAGTCGGTGACGAGCCCACCCGCGCCCTGATGTCCCGCTTCTACGAAAACCTATGGCGAAAAACCAACCACCCGCCCAAGCATTACGCGAAGCCCAGCTCTCGATGTTACGCGGCGATCTCGGCCGCGGCGGCCTCGAGCGTGACGAACCCGGGCCTGAAATCCGACCGTCTGCCCCCCTACTACTGGGGCCGCGTTCGTCCTGAGCACTCGATCCACCGCTATACATATCCCGAGGTGGTTGAGCTCGATCTGGTTCGCCGATCACCCGCGATACACCAAACACTTGCGAATTCCCCAGATCCATTTACACTGTGGATTGGTTGGCTTCCACGGGCGAATCCCAGCCAAGGGTCTGCGGCAGACTCCCGGGCGATCGGCGCGATCAAGCGAGGCAGCATTTCGGAGGGCCATCCAAGATGGTGTTGCACATTCTCCAAAGTGCAACTGCCTCCGTGATTGTGGCGCCGGCTACGCTGCTACAATCGCCCCAAGAGCCACGTGTGATGCAAGGGAACCCACTCCACTCCCGCGCAAACCGATAGTCTCAAACGGGGCCAACTTCCTCTCCGAACGCGTGCTCCAACTCCGCAAGGAAGGCAAGCACAGCGAGGCCGCAGCAGCGCAATACGCGACGTTGTCGCCGCCGAACGCCAGGTATTCGCCTTGTCCAGCAAACGCCTGATCGGCTCCCTCGAGTTCTTGATAACGCTCGAACAGGATCAGGGCAACTGGCATTCAGCGGCCGAGGTCGCCAACGAGCTGGTCAATCTCAACATTTTCGCTTACGGCAACGATCACTGGCGCGTGACCTGCGGTGTGGTCGACCATCTCCAGGCAATTGATCGACTGCCACCGGATAAACAGCAGGCCGCATGATGGAAGCCTACCAGGCCAGCCGAAAGGCCGATCGCGCCTACGCCGCAGGCAGCATGGGCGAGGCCTTCCGGCAGCCCAGCAGGCTGTGTCGATCTATCGCGAGGTTCTCGGTGCCCGTGATTCCGAAGATGCGACGCTCTTGAGCAATCTCGCAATGCAGCAGCAACTTGCCAAGAATCCGAAGGAAGCCCAAGATCCTGGAAGAAGTTGTGAAACTCCGCAAGGATCTGGGCGGTGAGCAACATCCCGAATTTGCGACGACGCTCAACAACCTGGCAGGTGCCTATCGCGATCTCGGCGGCTTCGTCAAGAGCAACCCTCGAGCAAGCGGTCGCCTTGTCGCCGGACGCTGCTCGGCGATGGCGACTCGGCCACGATCGAGAGCATGGTCAACCTGGCGATCTTGCTCGGAAGATTGAGTACATTCAGCGTCGGCCTGCCCCTGGCTGGAGCTGGCTGCACGCAAGCGCAAAGAGCCGGAGCGACACCCTGCCCCAGGTGCTCGAGCAGGACCTCGGTCGCCTTGCCGCACGGTACCAGATCCTGGAAGATTGGGATGCCGCTCGCAGAGCATACGGAGAACAACTTGACCGCCTCACCCGTCGCACGGTCTGCCGATGGCGTGCAGACCATGAACGTGAAATGGGCGCCTGCTCAAGCACATGGAGATAAAGGCCGGAATGACTCCGGCCCAGCGTCAGGATCTGTCGAACTGGCGGTACCGCCTCGAAGATGAATCGGAGAAGTTCTTCGCGATCGGGCAGATCGATCGGATGCTTGATCGCATCGAGAAGTCCTCGCCATCCGCCTCCGCTTGCTCGTTGATCCTGATCCCACACCGCTCGCGCTCTACACGAACGTGCGAAGCTCCGTAGCGAGAAGATGGATTTCCAGGGCGGCCGGTCCGACATGGATCAGGCTTTGAGGACTACACCAAGACGTTCGGCGACCGCCATCCAGCATACGCTAACAGTCTGCAAGCTGGCCGCCATCGTTAAGGATCAGGGTGATCCAATCGCTGTCGCCAGAAGCTTTACGAGCGAGCACTTGCGATCTTGGGGGCGACTTCCGGCCAAAGGACTCTCGTTTACGTCAAGACCCTGGGAAACCTGGCGACACTTCATCAACAGCTTGGTGACCTGCCGAAATCGCGCTTCGCGAGCAGCAGCCCAGCCGAAGAACCCCATGGGGGTGCCGGTACCATGCTTCGTGTCATACCAGGGCGCCGGGAACTTGGGCGCCGTGGCGGTTCCGTTGTTCGGACCGACACTTCCTGCCGCGAAACAGCCGTTGGTACTTTCGTAGTTCATGAAGCCGAGCGCAAGTTGTTTCATGTTGTTGACGCACTGGCTCCGCCGCGCGGCCTCGCGGGCGGCCTGGACCGCCGGTAAGAGCAGCGCAATCAAGACTGCGATGATGGCGATCACCACCAAGAGCTCGATCAACGTGAAACCCGATCGACGCGACCCTGAACGAAACATGAACACGGCTCCTGTACAAGGGAGGGAAATGAAACCGCGATCGTTCCGCTGTTCAAAGCGACGACCTACTCGAATCGTTTTAGGAAAGACTTCAATTGGAAAGACGTGAGACCACCGTCATTGACCGTCAGCTCCGTATAATATAGTGTATTCGGAGGTCTGTCCATCAGGTGACAGGAGAAATTTTTCGAAATCCGCTCCGGGAACCCGTCCCGCTCGTCGGCGCTTTACGTCCGGGTCAGCCGAGGTGCCAGGTCGTTCTCGCCATGTACGTCGGTCAGGCGCTGCTGACGCCCCTGGAACAGGAAGGTCAGCTTGCGATGGTCGAGCCCCAGGAGGGAGAGGATCGTGGCGTGGGCGTCGTGGATGTGGACCTTGTCCTCGACGGCGCGAAGGCCGATCTCGTCGGTCGCACCGATCGTCTTGCCCCCCTGGATACCGCCGCCGGCCATCCACATCGTGAATCCGTTGGGGTTGTGGTCGCGCCCTCCCGAGCCTTGTGAGGTCGGGGTCCGGCCGAATTCGCCCGACCAGACGATCAAGGTCTGGTCGAGGAGGCCGCGCGCCTTCAGGTCGTGGAGCAGCGCAGCGATCGGCTGATCGACCTTGCGAGCCTGGCGGAGCGTCCCTTCGTGTGCGTTGTCGTGGTGGTCCCAGTCCTTGCTGTCGCCGCTGCCGGAGATGATCTGGACGAACCTCACGCCCCGCTCGACCAGCCGCCGTGCGATCAGGCAGCGGACACCGAAATTGCGGGTAACCTCGTTGTCGATCCCGTAAAACGCGCGGGTCGCGGGCGACTCGGCCTGGTAGTCCACCGCCTCGGGCGCGGCGGACTGCATGCGGAAGGCCAGCTCGTAGGCCGCGATCCGCGACTCGAGCTCGGCCGAGGCTGCGGGGGTCTCGCCCCCGTGGCGACGGTTGAGCCATTGCGACAGATCGAGCACCTCGCGCTGGCTCTCAGGCGTGATTGCCTCGGGCCGGTTCACGTACAGGATGGGCGTTCCCTCCGAGCGGACCGGCGTCCCCTGGTAGATCGCGGGGAGGAACCCGTTGCCCCAGCAGGGCGTCCCCCCTTTGACCTTGCCGTCGGGCTCGGCCAGCACCACCATCGCCGGCAGGTTGTCGGCCACCGAGCCCAGGCCGTATGTGATCCAGCCACCGACGCTGGGCCAGCCCATCCGCGATTGACCTGTCGTCAGGACATATTGGGCTGGTCCATGGTTGAAAGCATCATGATAGCAACTTCGGATCACCGCGAGGTCGTCGGCGTGGTGCTGAAGGTGCGGGAACGCCTCGGAAATGGGGAGGCCCGACGCACCGCAATTCCGAAACACGAGCCGGCAGCCCAGGAGCGGCTGTTTCGTGACGTCGGTGAACTGTGCGGGGATCGTGCCGAAGCTCGCGGGCATCGGCTGGCCGTTCAGCGTGTTCAGCACCGGCTTGGGATCGAACGTCTCCATCTGGCTCGGCCCGCCGGCCATCATCAGGAAGATGACGGCCCTAGCCTTCGCCGGGAAATGCGGCGGCTTCGGCGCCAGCGGATTGATGATGGGCGCGACCCCGGCCCTGGCCCCGGCATCGGGCCCAGGCAGCAGATCAGCCCGCCCTTCGCGCTCGAGCAGGTCCAGCAAGGCCCACGCGCCGATCCCGCTGCCGACGTGACTCAACCAGTCGCGACGGGTAAACGTCCCAGAGTCTCGGTTCATGGGGCCGGCTCCCGATTCTATTCGATATAAATGAATTCTGACGTGTTGAAAAGGGCCAGCGCTAGCTCCTCGAGTGCCCGGCGGAGCGGGTCGGGGCTGGAATTCTCGGCGGCCCGGGTACGAGCGGCGAGGAAGGCGGCGGATTTTTGACGTTCCTCGGCAGTGATCGGGCGCCCGTAGACCAGGCTCCAGGCTCGTTCCACCAGGCGCTCAGGCTCCCGACCCGTCTCGCGCACGAGACGGCCGGCGAGGGCCGTTGCCTGCTCCAAGAGCGTCCGGCTGTTGAGCAGGGTGAGTGCCTGGTTCGGGACCGTCGTGATGTCGCGCCGGCCGCAACTCGAAACCGTATCGGGCAGGTCGAAGGCGCTTAGCACCGGGAATCGGAACGAGCGTCGGACCAGCAGGTAGATCCCCCGCCGGTTTGCCTGCTCAGGAGGGCTTGTCGGCCATTTCTGGATATTGTAGTTGCCGATCATTTCCTGCTCGTCGAGCGCGGGTGCGAAGGGCAAGCCGTAAACCGCGGTGTCGAGCGTGCCGGCGACGGCGCGCAGGCTGTCCCACAAGACCTCCGCTTCCATCCGGCGCGGCTGGTACCGCGTCATCAGACGGTTCTCAGGGTCGCGCTCGATCGTCGTGCTGTCCGCGTTCGACGACATCCGGTACGTGCTCGACGTCATGATCCGACGGTGCAGCGCCTTGAGGCTCCAGCCCTGATCGATCAACTCCAGGGCCAGCCAGTCGAGCAGTTCGGGATGGCTCGGACGCTCGCCTCGCACGCCGAAGTCATTGGGCGTGGCGACGATTCCGGTGCCGAAGTGCCCCTGCCAGAGGCGGTTGACGATGACCCGTGCTGTGAGCGGGTTGCTGGGCGACGCCAACCACTCGGCCACGGCGGTGCGCCAGTGATTGGAGGAGAGTTCCCCAATCGCACGTCCGTCGCTCCCCGCCAGCTTCGCCGGCAACGCGGGGCCAACGATGTCGCCGGGGCTTTCAAGCTCGCCCCGGCGAAGGAGACGGGTCGGATAGGGCCGGTCGCGATGCGCCAGGATGCGGGCGGGGATCTCCGATCGATCGTCCAGGTGCTCCTGCCCCATGGCCATCCGAAATTGATCGAGGTCCTCGACCAGGGCATCGGGCCGTTTCAGGTCGAGATAACGGGTTCCGAGCGCGACCAGGAACGCGCGCTTCTCGTCCTCGGTCTTCATTCGTCGGTAGGCGCGTAGGTCGGGATCGCCCTTGCTCCCGAGTTCGATGGCGCGCCGACCGATCGCCTGGAGCAGCGTCTCACGGTTGGTTTCCGGGGCCGTTGATCCTCCCCCGGCGCCCGTGCCGTGGCTGTCCTCTCGGCAGCGCTCGATCAGGGGCTGAAGCGCCAGGTAGCGCCGCGATTGTTCGAGCCGGGTCTGGAGCGAGGCATCCTTCTGGATGTAATAGTCGCCCACCTGCTTCAAGGCCGCGGTGCGAAGCTCGGGGTTGGTGGTGGCACGGGCCTGGGCCCTGGCCTGTTCGAGCACGAACTCCTTGAGCGTGTTCTGGATCGCGACCTTGCCCCCGCGGTTGGTCCGGGTTCCGTCGGGCAGGCGGTCGACCGGCTCGCTGCCGCCGAAGATGGCCTGGAGTGCGAAGTAGTCGCGCTGGGAGACCGGGTCATACTTGTGGTCATGACATCGTGCGCAGCCGATCGTCAGCCCCAGGAACGCCGACCCTGTCGTATCGGCGGCGTCGATCAAAAGATCGTACTCGAGCTTGCCCGGGACCATCGCCGACTCGGTCAACACGGGCGCGATCGTATACAGCCCTGTGGCGATCAGCGCCTCGTCGTTCCCGGGAAAACGCTCATCACCAGCCACCTGCTCGCGGATGAACCGATCGAACGGCTTGTCCGCGTTGATCGACCGGATCACATAATCGCGATACCGCCAGGCGTGGCCGAAGAACACATCGGTCTCGAAACCTCCCGAGTCGGCGTAGCGAACCACGTCGAGCCAGTGTCGACCCCAGCGCTCGCCATAATGCGGCGAATCAAGCAGGCGGTCCACCAGCCGCTCATAGGCGTCAGGCGCCGCATCCGCCACGAACGCGCGCACTTCCTCCGGCGTGGGCGGAAGCCCGGTCAGGTCGAGCGTGGCCCTGCGAATCAGGACGGCGCGTGACGCCGGTCCCGCGTGCGTCAGCCCCTCGCGCTCGAGCCGGTCGATCACGAACGCATCGATCGGCGATCGGAGCCAATCCCTCTCGCGCACCACGGGCACAACAGGCCGACGCGGCGGCACGAACGCCCAGTGTTCGTCATACGTCGCCCCTTGCTCGATCCAGCGGCGCAGGGTCTGGATTTGTTCCGGACTCAGCCGGCCTCCTGCCCTGGGAGGCGGCATCTGATCGGTCTCATCCTCGCTTGTGATCCGTACGAGGAGCTCACTCTCCACCGGCTTTCCCGGCAGCACCGCCGCGCCGCTCTCACGATGGGCAATCGCTCCCTCGCGCACATCCAGCCTCAACTCCGCCTTGCGCCGATTGGCGTCAGGCCCGTGACACGCAAAGCACTGGGACGAGAGGATCGGCAGGACATCGCGGTCGAAATCGACCTTTTCCGATGGCGTACCTGCCCGCCCAACGTCGGCTCCCGCCAGGAGAGCCAGCGCCGCGACAAACGCCAACGCACCGTGATGAACAAGGTCACGGCGTCTCGGTCCCCTCATGTTCACGGGTTCTCCCCCAGGCGGGTCGCTCATGTGCAGACGGTAGCATCGAGGATACCGCCAAATTTGCAGGAGACCAACCGAATTCTTTGGACTTTCGCTCCTGTCTCTTGAGATTTTTCGCGCAGAGATGAACTTTCTGGTGCCTCACTGTTATGATTGCATGGTGTGCCAGTTTTGATCAAAACCGTCCCGGATACCTGGCCAGATCTCGCTGGACCCCAGGATCGTCTCGGATCTTGTGTAAACCCATGGCCGACTTCGACGCCATCATTGAGGACACGGGAGGAGACGTCCAACCCATCCCACAACGCCACCGCTGGGACCTTCTCCAAGCCTGGCGGCAGGTTTATGCTGCGCGACTCCACGCCGCCACCGGCAAATGGCGTTGCCGCGACTACGATTGGCATGTGTTCAGCGAAGGCTATGCCCCGGCGTGTGCCGGAAGAAAAGCCCTTGATGCCTACGAACGACTGGACCCTCCCGCCCGGATCATCGTCGTCCCGCACGCCAATCGATTTCCCGCGCTCGTGATTGTCGGCGGTCGTCTCCCCGACTTTCGAAGTCTTTACGACGATATCTACGTCTGGCCCGATGGTCTCGAATGGACGATGGCCTTTACCCACGAAGATAACTATCTCGGCCCCTACTTCAGCCGCCGTGAATGGGTTGCAACCTGATAATCACAGCTTGAGAAGATCGGCCACGGGCTCATCGGGGCGTTGCTGGCCTGGCCGGATCGTCCAGCTTTCTCGCGCGTCGTTCTTCTGGGGTGAGCAGCTCGATTGGGTGGAGGACAACGAGTTCGCCTTTCTGGAGTCCCTGTTTGACCTCGACGTCGGTCTCGTTGCGGGTTCCCAGGACCACCTCGTGCCACTCGATGCTGCCGTCGGTTTGCTTGATGGCGACGTGGTCCTTGCCGTCGAAGGTCAGCACGGCTTCGCATGGCACGGAGAGGGTGTTTCCGGGCGATTCGCGATCGATCGTGGCCTGAGCCGTCATGCCCGACAGAAGATTCTTGCGGTTCGTCTCGATACGGATCCAGGTGGTGTAGAACTTAGCTCCCGAGTCGAAGAGTCGATTGGGATCGGGGAGAGGTGCCACCTCGGAGACCACACCTTTCAGGGTCTCGCCGACAAAGGCGTCGATTTGAATCCGGGCCGGGAGCCCTGGCTTGACCCAGTGGACCGTGGCTTCAGTAATCTTGGCGTTGATCTGCATCGGGCCGTCGGGGTCATGCACCTTGAAGATGATCTGCCGCTCGCGGACGGTCGAGCCCTCCGCGATCGTAGGCGCACGGTTCGGGACTCGATGCGGGTCGTTGGCATGGATGATGATGCCGTCGGTCGGAGCGTAGATTCTGCAATTCTCCAGCTCACGGCTGAGTTGATCTTCCTTGCTCCGCTCGGTCTCGCAGACCGCTTTTTTGGCCTGCTCATCGGAACGGGCTTTCTCGACGTCGCCGGCCAGTTTTTTCCTCGTTCTTTCCATGAGGAGCTTCGTCACAATCAGGTTCTGCTGGAGTTTTTCGAGCGATGCTCGTTCGCGCTTGATCATCTCCGCATCGGGTTCTTTCCTGGTGTCCCGAAGTTTCTCGATGATTTCGTTCACCAGGGCGATCTCCGTCTGCAAGATCGTTTGCTGTGGCATGACGATTCCTTCCTCGTGCTCCTTCAGCACCGTCTCGGCGACCTCGCGTGCGAATCGCGCCTGTTGATACGCCGCCTCGGCTCCCGCGGTCGCGATCTTCTGGTTCTTGAGGCTGTCCTGTACGGACGACGAGTCGAGTGTGCAGACGAGCTGTCCTTTCTTGACTCGTGTCCCCTCGGGCAAGATCGCGAGAATGGTCGTACGTCCCTTGACCTTGCAGATCGCGATCTCCTCGTGCGCCGGCTCCACGACGCCCCGTCCTCGGACCTCGTAGGCCTGCGTACCGGGCTGGGCTGCGACGACTTTCAATCCCCCTGTCTCCGTCTCCGTCGCGGCATCCGCGGGCGCTTGCCGCTGCTGGGCCGCCAGTTCCACCCCGGTCCCGAGCGCTCCGAGCGCAAGCGCGACGGCTGCCACTTTCAGGCACTTCGTGATCAGCATGGCCATGATGACCCTCTGAGCCAGGATTGCGGACGCACCTTGAACGATCGTTCCCGCCGTGACCGTCTGAACCGCTGCGCTCGTGGTCGAGTTGACCATAGCGTCTGGAAGTTCGGATGCGAGGTGTAAGCATGGAGCGAGCATGCCTTGATCCATTGTCAGCCCACGGCGCAACAGCCGGTCGCGGAGCCGCTGGCGGCCCCGGGCCTGTCGGCTCTTGACGGTGCCGATCGGCCAGCCCAGATGACGCGCGGCCTGCTCGTGAGTGTTTCCTTCGAGGTCACACAGCACGATCGGAGCGCGGAACCGTTCGGGGAGCCGGTTGATCTCTTCATGGAGCCATCGGACATCCTCATCAATTCGCTCAACGACAGTGCGATTCTCAAGAACCGTCTCGCCCGCGGCCTGTTCATGCCGGCGCCGGCGGGCTGCCGAAGCGCGGGCGCACGACGCGGTGCGGAAGGCGACCTGATGGAGCCACGGACCCAGCGAGTCGCGCACCCAGAGACCGCGGGCCTTGCGCACCAGGACCAGAAACGTCGCCTGGAACGCATCCTGCGTGTCGTGCGTGTCGGCAAGCACCCCCCGGCAGACACGAAGCACCATCGGCCCGTGCCGCTCCACCAGGACCGCGAACGCCTGGTCCGCCGTCTCGCCCCGGCTGGTCGCGAACCGCTCCAGGAGCTGGCCATCGGTCAGGTCGCCAAGTGTTCCCATCTCGAACAGGGTGCGAAGCTGCCGGATGATCGCCCCGCTCGTTCCGGGTGCCACGAGTCAGTCCCTCCCGCCTGCCGCTGGTACGTCCGAGTGCCCACCCGACATGGAAGTAATGGTACGCGGGGGGCGGTTGGTTCCCGCATTCCTTTTCGGTCCTTTTCGATCCGGTCCAAAATCGGATAATGTGGCGGCCCGGAGCACGAAGAAGTGGGGGGACGAGGTTCGCGCCCCGGTCCGGACCGTCGGTCGGGCGATGAGGTGAGATGAAAGGAAAGGACGAATCCCGCGCATGGGTATGATCGACGACGAGCTTGATCCGATCGGCTCACGGTATCAGCGCGTGCCCCTGGTTCGCTTCAGTGCCATTGGCGAGGCGTGGGGTGTGATGCTGTCGCGGTGGCCGACCTGGGTGCTCACGACCTTGATCGTGATGGTCTGCAACTCGGTCCTCAGCGGGGTGCTCTTCTCGTTCTTCGGGGTCCGGCCGATGCGCGGCGGTCCGGGGGGCTTCTGGGTGGGGATGTCGTCGCAGGGCCAGGCAGCCCAGTTCATTCTCTCGACGGCGATCAACAGCATCTTTCTCGGCGGCATGTTCCGCATCGCCTGCCGACACCTCCGGGGGCTCCGCGCGGGGGTCGAGAACCTCTTCAGTGTGGTCGATGTCCTGCCTCAACTCCTCTTCGCCTCGGTCCTCTACGGTCTGGCCACGTTCCTCGGCTTCTGTGTCCTGGTCATCCCCGGCTTCATCGTCGCGGGGCTCCTGATGTTCACGTTTCCCCTGATCGTTGATGCCGGCCTTCCCGCGACCGACGCCCTGGGTCAAAGCTGGAACGCGCTCAAGTCGCAGTGGCTCACCGCGACATTTTTTCACCTGACCGCCGGCTTCGTCGCCTGGATGGGGCTCTGCCTCTGCGGAGTCGGCTTTCTGGTCACGGCGCCGTTATACTGTCTGTCGATCGCCGTCCTGTATCGCGATTTCTTCATGAAGTGATTTTAATGTAATGCGAGACATCTGCGTCGCCGCCGTCCAGTTCGAGCATCGCAATGCCGACAAGGCATACAACCTGGAGCGTATCCGCGCTCTGACCGAAAATGCGGCCGGGCAGGGGGCCGAGATCGTCGCGTTTCACGAGTGCTCGACCTGCGGCTACACGTTCCTCCAGCATCTCGATCGCGCGGCCCTGGCGGACCTGGCCGAGCGCGTCCCCGAGGGTGAAACGGTCGAGGCGCTGGGCGCGATCGCTCGCGAGTTTGGCGTGATCGTGGGCGCCGGGCTGATCGAGCGCGATCCGGCCGGCCGGCTTTACAATACGTATGCGCTTGTCAGTCCCGAGGGGTTCCTGGCGCGGCACCGCAAGCTGCACACGTTCATCAGCCCGTTCCTCACGCCGGGCGAGAGCTACACGGTGCTCGACGTGCGGGGGGTGCGGCTGGGTGTGCTCACCTGTTATGACAACAACCTGCCCGAGAACGTGCGGATCACCGCGTTGATGGGAGCGGAAGTGATCCTGATGCCGCACGTTACGGGCTGCCTGCCATCGACCATGCCGGGGCGGGGCACGGTTGATCCTGCGCTCTGGGACAACCGCCTGCGCGACCCGGTCCGGCTCCGGCTTGAGTTCCAGGGGCCCAAGGGGCGCGGGTGGCTGTTGCGATGGCTGCCGGCGCGGGCATGGGAGAACGGGGTTTATGCCGTCTTCAGCAACCCGATCGGCCGCGACGACGATACCATCAAGCCCGGCCTGGCGATGGTGCTCGATCCGTTCGGCGAGGTTCTCGCAGAGAGCCAGGCGCTCGGTGACGACGTGGTCGTCGCGCTCCTGACGGCCGAGAAGCTTGACCAGTCCTCAGGCCGGCGCTACCTCGCGGCCCGTCGGCCCGAGCTCTACGCGAAGCTTACCGAGCCTCATCCCCCCGGCCAGGCGCCGGTGACCCGACCGGGGTGGACGATGGCTCATGAAAGTGTCGAAAAAATGTAAAAGTTTCCTTATCCAGCCTTCTTCTTGGCCGCCGCTTTCTTGCGAGCGGGCTTGGGGTCGAGGTTCTGCTTCAGCTCGTCGTCGGAGACGCTCGACGAGACTCCGGTTGAGGGGACATCGAGCTTGGCCGACCAGAGAATCGCGTTCAGCACAAGCGTGCGGAACTCGGGCGTTCCCCAGTTCTTGTGGAAGTGCGCCCCGGTGAAGCCGAACGAACGGCCGCCGTCCTTGCGCTCCGTCGCCCAGCCCACAACCTGGTCGGTGTATTTGTTCTTGTCGTGGCCGACCAGTTCCTTGGCGGTCAGGATCGGCGTGACCCGCGAATCATTGGGCCGGAACCGGATCTTGTAGTACCACTCGTCATTGATCTTGAACGGCTTGACCCCGCGGGTGATCGGGTGCCCCTCGGTGGGAACGACCTCGGCGTCGTTGTGCGGGTTGTCCGAGTAGCCGGTCTCATAGTAGCCTCCCAGCCAGTCGAGGATCTGGTCGCCGACCTCGCCCTTGGGGAACTCGACGGCATAATGGAGGCAAACCAGCCCGACCCCCTGGTCCATCAGCCGGCGCATCGTTTCCATGCGCTCCTTGCCCTGGATCATTGGATGGTTCTTGCCGCCGTCCATGAAGAAGACGACGGACCTGGCACCGTTGAATACGCTCTCGTCCTGCGGCCAGCCGCCGGTGACGAGGACCGGATCGATGCCGGGAATTTCCTTCAGCCACTTCGTCAGGAGCTTGGTCCCGGCGTTGAACTCGTGCTCGCCAGGCCCGTGGCTCGGCTTGCCGGCGATCACCACGATCTTGGTATCCGCGGCGTTCGCCGGGGCCGGGGCTGCCTGCGAACCGGTCACGATCGCCAGGGCAGGGAGGACCAGGAGACGGATCAGTTTCCTCATGGGCGTAAAACCTCGGGTGGCAGGATGGTGGAGGAAGGCAACCAGGCGTCAAGACGCCGGGAGATCGAGCCGATGGCGTTCGACCTTCCGGCGTCTCGTCGATTCCCACTCAAATCAGATCAGCTCGGTCTGACCCGGCACTGCGACGGCCGGGGTGGGCAGGTCGCCCAGCTCGAGCCGTTTGGGCATGAGGTCGAGCTTCGAGTTGAGCGCTTCCTCCCAGGTCACGGCCTTGCCGGTGTAGGCCGACATCCGGCCCATGATGGCGGTCAGGGTGCTCTCGGCGACGGTCTTGAGCTCGTTCAAGGGACGGCCGCTACGAATGCTCTCGACCAGGTCGATGTGCTCCTGGTCATAGGGGTTGATCTCGGTGACGCGGAGCCGCAACCGCTTGCCGCCGGCTTCGAACATGTAGTTGCCGGGCTTGCCGTTCCAGGTTCCCTTGCTGCCGGCGAGGGCCTCGGAGACGTTGTTCTCGCAGCCGGGGATCTGGCGGCACATGCTCATGCAGTGCGCGCCGTTGGGGTACTCGAAATCGATGGCGAAGTGGTCGAAGATGTTGCCGTAGTCGGGGCTGGTGCGGACCTGCCGGCCGCCCATGCCGACGGCGCGGACGGGGTGGCCCTGCATCGCCCAGTTGATCACGTCGATGTTGTGGACGTGCTGCTCGCAGATGTGGTCGCCCGAGAGCCAGGTGAAGTAGAGCCAGTTGCGGAGTTGCCACTCCATGTCGCTCCAGCCCGATTCACGCGGCTTCATCCAGAGGCTGCCCTGGTTCCAGTAGCAGCGGGCGGCGGTGATGTCGCCGATCTCGCCCGAGTGAATCTTCTTCATGCTCTCGATGTAACCGGCCTGATGCCTGCGCTGGGTGCCGGCGACAACGGCGAGGTTCTTCTTCTTGGCCTCCTCGGCGGCCTCGAGCACCTTGCGGATGCCGGGTCCGTCGACGCCGACCGGCTTCTCGCAGAAGACGTGCTTGCCGGCGTCGATCGCCGCGGCCAGGTGCGTCGGCCGGAATCCGGGGGGCGTGGCCAGGATGACGAGATCGACGCCCGAGTCGATCACCTGCTTGTAGGCGTCGAACCCGGTGAACGAACGGTCGGACGACACGTCGAAGCGGTCGCTCTTGTCGCCCTTGTGGAGGTTCTTCTGGATGTTCGCCTTGGCGATCTCGAGGCGGTCGGGGAACATGTCGCCCATGGCGTAGAGCTTGACGCCCGACGCCGATCGGACCGACTGCTCGCCCGCGCCTGAGCCACGGCCGCCGCAGCCAATCAGCCCGACCTTGATTGTGTCGCTACCGGCGGCGTGGGCATTGGCCAGCGCGCCGAGGCTCACCGCGCCCGCCGCCGCCGCGACGGTCGAGGTCTTGAGAAAGTCGCGCCGCGATGCCGCGGCCAGGTCTCTGGGATTGGGCTCGGTCATGGCTCTGGTTCTCCGAGTTTTGAGGTTTCGGATCGACCGATCAGATCAACACACGACACGAAACAAAGGGCGGGAGGTATGGCCTGCCTGTCAGCCAGCGATTGGGTCCGATTCTAGAGGCTCGGGCAGGAATCAGCAAACAGATTAACCGTTCGTGGGCGGCCAGGAGAGATGCTAGAGGCGCGAAGGGCGATTTTTCCGGGATACCCGTCGGCGAAGGCTCGGATTCGACCCTCTCGATGGCCTCGGTCTTGCCGGCCTCCGAACATCGGGCAGGCGACCGAAAGATTTTTCCAGAGAAGAGTTCCGTCGGCTGACGCCGCCGCGGCGCGGTGGTGCGGCCGGCGTGAGAAATGGCTCGTGGAAGGGGGGCGCAACGAAACCGGGGCCGGCCGAAAGGCTGACCCCATGCGGCCGGCACGAAAAAAAAGGTTTGATTGACCGGTCAGGGCGAAGGGGACGCCCTCCAGATCGCGCTCAACGATGTGTGCGGGAGCGCATTCGGAGACCGGCGCCCAGTCCCGCCAGACCCAGCCCCATCAACAGCCACGATGAGGGCTCGGGAATCGCGCTTGGCTGAGGAAGATTGCCATCGAAGAGGTTGTTATGAACCTCGACGTGACCGACCGAGTCGCCGTTATATCCGGCGAGCGAGCCTCCGATGAGGCTGCCGTTGACCTGGATATAATCAAAGTGAAGCGCGGCGTTTGGTGCCAGGATCGTGCCGTAGATCGGCACACCGCTGTCCGACAGAGTGGTGGCGTTGAAGAAGTTGTAGAGGATCCGGTCGGACGTCGCGTTCGTCAGGAAGGTCTGGAAGTTCGCCAGCGCCACGGTCGTATCAGGCACATTGACCAGGACCGTCGCCCCGATCGGTACATTGATGCTCAGCCCCATCCCGTTCGCCTGGGCGAGCTGGCCCGGCGCCAGGTTGAAGACGTCGAGGGTCGCATCGGTGCCGGTCAGCGAGAGTCCCGAGCTCGTGTTGATCGTCCCGTTGCCCGTGAGCGTGCTCAGATACGCTCCCTCCGACGTCAACTGGGTCTGCGCCTCGGCGAAGTTGATCGGAGTGGGCGTGGTGTTGTCGTAAATCGTGCCGTGGACCTTCGCATTCAGCGCGGTCGACGGGTTGGCCGAGTAGACATCGCCGTTGACGCTGCCGTTGGTGAAGCTCAGGCTGCCACCGACCACCAGGGCCGCGGGCGTATTCGCCGGATACGTCGACGCCACACTGTAATTCGTGAACGAGGCGGTGCCGCCCACCGCCACCTTCCCCTCGGCATCGGTGTTCGCCTCGCTGTCATTGCCCAGGATGAAGGCGTTGTACCCCTGAGCGATCCCGATCGATCCCGCGTGGACGGCTCGCCCACCCAACAAGATAACGAGAGCTGCCGCGACGAGCCCCCAGCCAGTTCGACCCGTAAGCATTTCAAATCCTCAGGTGTTCAAATGATTGTGAGAATGCTAAAGTTAATCGATTAGTGATTCTTGATCAAGCTGACAATGTCCCTTGATTCGTCAAGACAACGCCGGCGCCGTCGACAGGCAACAAGACGTTGCCGGAAGTCACAGCCCAGGGTATCGGCGACGGACGAAGCGAGGGCTCGGTCAGAGAATCGAGCCCGTGGGACTTCCCGCTCCAGAGCGTCGCCGGTTCAGAGTGTGGGTCTCACGTTGGTCTCGACGCCAAACGGGGCCATCGCGTTCTCGGGCACGAAGCTGCCGACGTCCTGGATGGGGGCATCAGGGTGGGTCTCGGTCCAGACGGCGAACCGGTAACCTTTCACGGGGAGGCCCTTCGAGGGAAGCTGGCTGGAATTGAGCAAGATCCGCACGGTCGGGCCGGTCACCGCGATGTCGGGCGTAGTGAGGAGCTGGGTGGTCCTGGTGGTCAGGTCGGTGATCGTGGCCGAGTTGTTTTGCCCGTAAGGTCCGACGGTAACGGTGACCAGCAGGTCGGGTGTGATGCCGGATCGACTGGCGAAGTAGGGCCCAAGAGCAGGGCCTCCCCCCCGGTTGATGGCAAAGACGATGTCGGTCGTGCCGGGATACGTCGTGAACGGTCCACGGACGATGGCGCCCGAGCTCCACCTTGTTACCCTTGAGCAGCACGGCCCCGCCGACATTCAACGCCAACGGGTCGTGGGGAAACCCGGTGTAGCCGCTCTGAAAGTTGATCGACTTGACGACGATCCCCGGCACGATGAGCTGGGTGATCGAGCCGTTGCTGAAGCCGCTGGCCACCCCCAATGGATTCTTCACCTCGCGCTGCACAGGACGACGAATTCGTGCCCCGCGCCTCCCACCAACGCATTGAGTATGGCCGTCTTGCCCGCCGAGCCTGTGCCTACTCTCGAAGCATGAACCGGAAATTGGCTGATCCGAGAGAGGATCGCCGCGTGTGCCGCCTGCGTCGGAATGGTTCCCGCAACGCTCAACAGCGCACGGCCCTCGAGCAGTTCAACTCTCAGGCGCGGGGATCTTGGTCTTCGGTTCGGGCTCATCGCGGTCGTTCTCAATGGGGAGGGGTCGGGCCAGGGCGGACTGGACCGGAGCCATGCTTTCGACAAGGCGCCGCCGAGACGTCGGCAAGCGGCTCGCCTCGCCAGGCCGCCGATAAACTTACTCTAGGTCGTGAACCTATCTCGTCGCGGCGAAGGCCCCGTGCGAGCCGGCCACGTCCCCGATCTGCTGGTCTGGTCTGTCTCCCCAGGGACCAGACCGGAGGCCCTCGCCCGGGAAGTCGAGCCGTGCCGCCGCCCGGCACACGACCATCGGATCATCCGGTATGAACCCTGCAACTCGAGCCGCTGATGAGACAAACTCTGGTGTACGACCGCGCACGGGAGTCGGATTGTGAGCACGGAGGGGATCAAAATCTCGATGTTAATAAGTAGAGGAGCAGCGCCGGGGCAAGCCCCGATCCGCCGCCTTCGCTGGCAAATTGGGTGCAGATAATGCCGTGTGGGGCGATTGTGGCGATTATGCGGATATTGCGGCTCAGACGCCGCGGTACAAACGAACTCGGGCCGCGATACGAACGAACTCGGGCCGCGGTACAAACGAACTCGACCCTGGTACAAACAAACTCGACCCTGGTACAAACAAACTCGCGCCGCGGTACAACCGAACTCGGGCCGCGATACGAACGAACTCGTGGTTTTTACGGTTGTGTCGACGGGAAGAGTCGGGAGAATTGGTCGCAGAGAGAAGGTTTTTGGTGTGATTCCGGTGGTTGCGGTCAGGAGCAGGATTTCGTTCATGCCCACCGGGGCGATATTGCCCATCAGGCATTCAAGACGACCCGTGGGTCCAACTTCAATCGGACAGGATCGATCCAATCAAAGGATTCTTGTCCGATTGAAGTTGGGCCGGGCGCGATTCCGGCAAGGGGCACGCTGACGATTCTCAAGGCGGTCTTCGCGCGAGCCCCGAAGGTCGATGGGCGACCGATGCCTCGATCGGTCAGTGCCCCCCCTTACCCTTGACGACGAGGGAGCGGACGCCCTTGAGGTTCTCCTGCTCGTCGAGGGCACGGGCGACGCGGAAGCCGACGAACGTCGCGTCGGTGTGCCACCAGATGCTCTGGGGGCGCTGGGGGTCCTGGACGCTCCACTCGAGATTCGAGGCCAGCCGGGCGGCGCTACGGAGCTTTTCGGCGTCGTCGTCCCACGATCCACCGCGGGCCACGTAGGGATACTCCTTGGCCGAGGGGAGAAGCACCGGCTGTTTCACGGGCTGTTTTTCCTGGGCGAGCTTGCTGTAGATGTCGGCGGCGTATTGGTCGATGCACCACTCCGAGACGTTGCCGTGCATGTCGTAAAGGCCCCACGGGTTCGGCTTCTTCTTGCCAACGGGCTGGGGCTTTTCGGCGTTGTCGACCGACCAGGCGTAGTCGCCGAGCTTCTCGGGATCGTCGCCGAAGGAATACGCGGTGGTCGTGCCGGCACGGCAGGCGTACTCCCATTCCGCCTCGGTCGGCAGCCGGTAGACCTTGCCGGTCTTGGCCGAGAGCCACCGGCAGTATTCCATGGCGGAGTGGTGAGTGATGCAGATCACCGGCTGTCCCTTGCGTCCCATGCCGAAGGTCTCGTCGGCGTAAGGGGGAGTCGGACGGGTCACGGCGTCGCCAGCCTTCTCGGTCTCGGCCTGTTTGGTGGGATCAACCCCCTCGCGCTTCTTGCGCTTCAGGTCCATCGAGAAGGCGAACTCATCGTACTCGTCCCAGGTGACCTCGTGCTTGCCCATCCAGAACGGGGCGATCTGAACCTTGACCTGGGGCCCTTCGTCGTCGCCGCGCTTCGCCTCGTCGGGCGAGCTTCCCATGGTGAACGTGCCGGCGGGGATCGGAACCATCTCGAACTTGAGCTCGGTTCCCGGGATCGGCTCGACATACGGCGCCATTCCCGAGGGGAGCGATGCCGCAGGGGCCTGGGCCGACGCCGTCACCGGCAATAGGGCGGTGGTGAACAGGGCGAGCGTCAGCGTGATGAGATTCTGAATCCGTCGCACGTGTGGTATTCTCCACAAACAGGAACCCGGCTCGAGCCGTAGAGGAGAAATCGCGTCATGTGGGGTTGGAACGAGGGCCGCGGAATCGCCGTCGCTTTTGCTCTGGGCATCGCCATCGTGGCGGGACTTCTGGAATTTGCTCCCGGATTCTGCGTCGGAGCGGAGCCGTCGTCCGCACCCCGGCTCGATCGGTTCACGTACACCGAGAGCCACATGGGGAGCGATTTTAAGATCATTTTATACACGGTGGACGAACCGGCCGCCAGACGCGCCTCCCGGTCGGCCTTCGACCGGATCGCCGCGCTCGACGCGATCCTGAGCGATTATCAACCCGAAAGCGAGCTGATGCGGCTATGTGCGCAGGCGGGAGGACCGCCGATCCCGGTCAGCGCCGAACTGTTCGACGTGCTCGAGCGTTCGCAGGCGATCTCACGCAAGAGCGGCGGTGCGTTCGACGCGACGGTGGGGCCGGTGGTCCGGCTCTGGCGTCGGGCTCGACGCGACCGAAAGCTGCCGGCCACCGATCGGCTGGCCGAGGCGCGGGCACTGGTGGGTTGGGAACAGGTCGAGCTCGACCCGAAGGCGCGTACCGTGCGGCTCGCGAAGCCGGGGATGAAGCTCGACCTGGGGGGGATCGCCAAGGGGTACGCGAGCCAGGCGGCGATCGACGAACTGGCCCGGCTGGGTGTCCGCAAGGCGCTGGTCGCCGGCGCGGGCGACATCGTGGCGGGCGATCCGCCGCCGGACGCGCCGGGCACGGGCTGGCTGATCGGCATCGCCCCCGTCGAAGACCCGAAGGGCCCGCCCCGCCAGTTCCTCCGCGTCCACAATGCCGCGGTCTCGACCGCGGGAGACGCCGAGCGCTTTGTCGAGATCGCGGGCAAACGGTATTCCCATATCGTCGATCCGCGGACCGGCCTAGGCGTGGTTGACCGCTGTAGCGTGACGGTCGTCGCCCCCGACGGAGCGACGGCCGACAGCCTGGACACGGCGGCCTACGTGCTGGGTCCCGAGCGCGGGCTCGCGCTCATCGAGTCAACCCCCGGCGCCGCGGCGCTGGTGAATCGACTGGTCGCGGGGAAGGTCGAGACCCACCAGTCCCGCGGGATCGCCGCGTTTCTCACCCTCAGCCAGGACGGACCGGCCCCCCAGCCGGCGGCGACGATCGAGCCGTGAGTCGATTCTCGGGAAAGAAATAGATTTTGTGTTCACGTTTATACATTGTGCCGATATTCACCTGGACAGCCCGCTCAGGGGTCTGGACCGGTACGAGAATGCTCCGCTGGATCGGATTCGCGGCGCCACACGGCGGGCGTTCGAGCGGATGATCGACCTGGCGCTGGAACGCAGGGTTGACTTCGTGCTCATCTCGGGCGACCTGTACGATGGCGACTGGAAGGACTTCAACACGGGCATCCATCTGAACCACGAGTTCCGTCGGCTGCGCGAGGCGTCGATTCCGGTCGTGATCATCTCGGGAAACCACGACGCGGCGAACAAGATGACCCGATCGTTGAGCCTGCCCGAGAACGTCCGCGTGCTGGACAGCAGCCGCCCCGAGACATTGCGGCTCGACGATCTCGAGGTGGCGATCCACGGTCAGAGCTTCGAGCGAGCGGCCGTGACCGACAACCTCGCCGCTCGATATCCCGATCCGGCCGCGGGCTGGTTCAACATCGGCCTGCTGCACACCGGTCTGACCGGCGTCGAGGGCCATGAGAGGTACGCGCCTTGTACGCTCGACGACCTGCGGTCGCGAGGATACGACTACTGGGCCCTGGGCCATATCCATATGCGAGAGGTCCTTTGCAAGGATCCGATGGTGGTCTTTCCGGGCAACCTCCAGGGACGCCACATCCGCGAACGGGGCGAGAAGGGTTGCCTGGTGGTCAACCGGGGGGCGGGATCAAACGGAGTGGGCGGTCTTGAGCCCGAGTTTCATCGCCTGGACGTGGTCCGCTGGGAGCGTTGCAAGGTGAGCGCCCTGGACGTCGCGACCGATTCCGAGCTCTTCGACCGGATCGCGCTCGGGCTGGACGAACTCTTGCAGTCCGAGGCTGATCCCGATCGTTTGCTGGCGGTCCGCGTCGTGGTTTCAGGGGTTTCGCCGCTGCACAACCGGTTTCACGCCGCCGCTGAGCGTTACGTCGCGGAGGTCCGCAATCTGGCCCTGGATCGGGCCTCGGATCGGATCTGGATCGAGAAGGTCGAATTTCAGACCCGGCCGATCCGAGAACGGACCTGGAACGACGGACCGATTGAGGAGCTGAACGCGGTGATCGACCAGCTTCGTTCCGATCCGTCGGCATTGATCGATGAGCTGAGCGAGCTGAAGCGCAAGCTTCCCGTCGAGCTAACGGCGGGCCTTGACGGCCTCCGGCTTGACGATCTCGAATGGCTCCGCTCGATCGTTGACGAGGTCCAGCCGATCCTGTTCGAGCTTCTACTCCAACCCGGGCGCGACGGCGAATAACCTATGCGTTTCTTGCGACTCGACCTGAAAGCCGTCGGCCCCTTCACCAACACGTCGATTGACCTATCAACGGGCGCGTATGGTCTGCACGTGATCCACGGGCCGAACGAGGCGGGCAAGACCTCGACCCTGCGGGCCCTGTCGTACCTGCTCTTTGGCTTCCCGCAGCGCTTGCCCGACGACTTCCTCCATCCTTACGCTCAGCTTCGCGTGGGAGCGCTCTTGCGGCACAGCGACGGCGAGGAACTGGAGATCGTTCGACGCAAGGCGATCAAGGACTCCCTCAGGGGCGGGGACGACGCGAGTGTGGTGGCTCCCGAGCGTCTGTCACGGTTCCTGGGAGGGATCGACCAGGAGGGATTCGAGGCCCTGTTCGGGATCGACCACGCGCGGCTGGCCCGCGCGGGCGAGGAGATCCGCACCGGCCAGGGGCGGCTGGGCGAGCTCCTTTTCGCCGCCGGGACCGGACTGGCCGGGCTGCGCGACGTCCAGAAACAGCTTGAATCCCGGATCGACGAGCTATTCAAGCCGAGAGGGCAGAACCCGCGAATCAACCTTGGATTGAGCGAACTCCGGACCCAGCAGGACGAGATCAAGACGCTCCAGCTATCGAGCGAGGACTGGCAGCGACACGACCGGGCCCTGCGAGAGGCTCGCGAGCAGGCTGAGCGCGTCAACGCCGAGATCAATCATCTCCAGAAGGAGCGGAACCGGCTTGAGCGGATCAAGTCCGCGCTCCCGATCATCGGCAAGACGCGGATGCTTCGCGGCCGTCGCGACGAACTGATCGGGGTGGTCCGGCTCCGTTCGGATTTCGGCAAGGACAGCCGCGCCGCTCAGGAATCGCTCCACCTGGCGCTGATGACGATCGAGCAAGCCGGCGGGGCACTCTGCTCGCTGGAACAGCAGATTGAGGCATTGGAGCCGCCGCGCGACCTGCTCGAATCGGCCGACGCGATCGAGGCGCTTCGCGAGCGTCTGGGCGCCGAGGAGAAGGCGAGCCACGATCGGGACCGGCTCGAGACGTTTCGCGACGATCACGCCCATTTGGCCCGCCAGCTACTCCGCGATCTGGGTCATGCCGACGATCTCGAAGGAGCCGGCGCGTTGCGGCTCCGGGCCGACGAGCCGTTGGCCATCCGGGAGCTGGCCCGGAAGTTCACCTCGCGGGATGCGCGGCGGGACGAGATCCTCAAGGCGATCGGCCGGCTCGAGGGTCTGGTCGATCGGATCGATCGCAAGCGGGGCGAGCTCGGCGAGCCACGCGCCGTCGAGCCGCTGCGGCGCGCCGTCGCCGCGGCCCGCAAGGCGGGCGACCTGGACGATCGGCACGACCAGGCCCGCGACGACTGCGCGGATGCCGAATCCTCGGCCGCCCGCGCCCTCGCGAGCTTGCCAGGCTGGGTCCGCTCACTCGATGATCTGGAGCGGCTGGCTCCGCCTCTGGAGGCGACAATCGACCGGTTCGAGGCCGCGATCCAGCAGGCCGATCTCGACGTGAAGAGTCGGGACGAAACGCTCCGCATCGCGACCGAGGAGATCGGCCGGCTTGAAGCCAGCGTTCAGGCCCTGGACCTTCAGAGCGACGTGCCGACCGAGGCCGACCTGCCGCGGCCCGACAACAGCGGGACCACGCCTGGCTCCAGGTCCGATCGCATGTGCCGGGCGCCTGTGACGGTGAGCCGCCCGCGCCGGTCGAGAGCGGCCGCGCGGTCTGCGACGTGTTCGAGCAACGTCAGGGACAGGCCGATACCCTGGCGGACCGGCTCCGCCGGGAGTCGGACCGGGTCGCGCGCAAGACCGAGTGGCTTGCCGATCTCGACCGCCGACGCCGCCAGCGGGCCGAACTCGACACCGATCGGACCATGTCGGCCAAGCGCCTGGCCGCGCTCCTCGAACAGTGGCGGGCCTTGAACGCGCCGCTCGACGTCCCGTCGGCTACTCCTGGCGAGCTCCGGGCCTGGCTGCGTGTCCGCGAAAATGTCGTTCAACTCGCGCGGAAGGCCCATGCGAGTCGCCAGGCGCTCTCGCCCCTGGTCGCGGCCCGTGAGGAACACCGCGCCGCGCTCGGACGCGAGCTGGTAGCGGTCGGTGAGCCGTTCGCCTGCGACGTCCGGCTCCGCGATCTCCTGGAGCACGCCGAGACCGTGCTCGATCGCGAGCAGAAAGCGGCGCACGACCGAGACAAGCTCCGAGTCCAGAGTGACGACGCCCGCGCCGATCTCGACCGCGAACAACTCGCGCTCAGGACTGTTGACGACGAGCTCGAGGCCTGGCGCGAGGAATGGGCCCGGTTGATGGGTCGGCTCGGCCGCGAGCCTGAGACGGCGCCGAGCAGGCCGAGCTCATCCTGGAGAAGACCGACACGCTCTTCAAGACGCTCGACGAGCTCCGCGACTACCAGCGACGGATCAGCGGCATCGACCGCGATGCCCGCGAATTCGCCGTTCAGGTCGACGCGCTGTGTCGTCGGCTGGCGCCCGATCTTGAAGGGCAGGCGGCCGAGCCCCGGGTCCGCGAGCTGGCCCGACGGCTCCGAGACGCCCAGGACCGGAACCAGCAACATGCGGCTCGGGTCGCGCAGCGCGATGAACAGGACCAGAAGCTCTGCGATGCCCAGGCCCAGAGCGACCGGGCCCGGGTCCAGCTCGAGGCGCTCTGCCGCGAAGCGGCCTGCGCATCGCCCGACGACCTGCCCGAGGTCGAGCGTCGCTCCGACGAGCGGGTGCGCTTCGAAGCCGACCTCGGCGACTGCCAGGAGCAGCTCGCCAACCTGAGTGGCGGAATCGACCCCGATCGGTTCGCCGAGGAGGTCGAGCAGGCCGACGCCGACGCGCTCGGTCCCATGATCGACGACCTAGACACCGCCCTGGAACAGCTTCGTACCCAGTGGCAGGGCCTCAACCAGACCATTGGCGCGGAGCGGACCGTCCTTGAAGGCATGAACGGCGCCGACCGAGCAGCCGAGGCCGCCGAGCGGGTCCAGACCACCCTGACGCGGCTTCAAACCGATGTCCAGCGGTACGCCGCCTTGCGGATCGCCGCGACGGTGCTTCAGCGCGGGATCGAACGTTATCGCGATCAAAACCAGGGGCCGGTCCTGGCTCGCGCCAGCTTGCTCTTTCGCGATCTGACCGGCGGTGCCTTCCGGGCGCTCCAGATCGATGACGACGGCGCCGGCGCCGTGCTCAAGGGCGTCCGTCCCGACGGACGGCCGGTCCCTGTAGCGGGGATGAGCGATGGATCACACGACCAGCTTTACCTGGCGCTGCGGCTGGCCAGCCTGGGCGCCTGGATCGACGCTCACGAACCGATTCCGTTCGTAGTCGACGATATTCTCCTGAACTTCGACGATGTCCGCGCCCTGGCCGCCCTTCGCGCCCTGGCCGATCTGTCGGCTCGGACCCAGGTGCTTTTCTTCACCCATCACCGGCATCTGGTCGAGATGGCACGCGACAATCTGGCCGAGGAAGTCGTCTTCCTCCACGAGCTTTCCGGGAGGCGGCCGGGTTCAAAAACCGGCCACCCCCTGGTCTTACGAGGATAGGGACGGCTCAGCTAAGCGACCAACCTTTGCGGTAGTCGCGGCGGATGAACGGCTCGGCCTCGGGGGCGTTGGTGGCGGACCATCCGGACCGGGTCCCATTCGAGCTTCTTGCCGGCGCGGTAGGCGACGTTGCCCAGATGATTGGCCTCGGTGAGCCAACCGGCGTACTCGAAGTTGCTCATCGTCGGTGACCCTGTCTTGCACGCGAGGACCCACTCGGCCCAGTGGCCGGGCGAGCGGGGCATGCTCGGCGCGGGGCGCTTTGAAGTCGCGGAATTCATTCTCGGGCAGAAGGACGTGCTTGGTGTAGTTGGCCAGGATCATCCCCTTCGAACCGACGAAGAGCATGCCGTCGCTCCACTTCGGGATCGACCCATTGCGTCCAGAGCTCGGGCTTGTGCTCGCCCTGGTACCAGGTGAGCCGGACCGGAGGCAAGCTGCCCCGGGCGTCGTACTCGTAAACCGCGTGCATCGACGCGGGGGCGATCTCGGGATGCGGCGGCGGTCCGAACGCCTTCAACGGTCCGCGGTGCCTTGAGCTTCAGGGCCCAGAACGGCAAGTCGTTCCAGTGGCTTCCCAGGTCGCTCATGGTGCCGTTGCCGAAGTCCCACCAGCGATACCAGCGCGGTCCGGGGACGTAGGCCGCGCTGAATGGACGGGCCGGCGCTGGTCCCAGCCAGAGGTCCCAGTCCAGTCCCTTGGGTGTTTCCTCGGCCGTCGTCGGTCGGTCGGTCCCCAGCCAGTGGACGTCTTTGTTCCGCGCGGCGTCTTCTCTCGACTGGAGCCCCCAGGCACGCGAGACCCAGACGTGCGCATCGGTGACCGGACCGATCGCGCCGGCGTCGATCAGCTCGATCACTTCGCGGAAGTTGGCGTTGGCGTGGTTCTGGTTGCCCATCTGGGTCGCCACCCTGGATCCGGCCTTGGCGGCGGCCTCGCGGATGATCCGGGCCTCGGCGATGTTGTAGGTCAGGGGCTTCTCGCAGTAGACGTGCTTGCCAAGCTGGAGGCGCGGGGAGCGTGGCAAAGGCATGCGTGTGTTCGGTAGTGCTCACGACCACGGCGTCGAACGTGTTGGCGTGGTCGAAAACCCGTCGGAGATCGGTCGTGCGCTTCGCCTGCGAGTGCTCGCGGGCCGCCTCGCCGATGTACGGCTCGTACACGTCGCACAGGATCACGATGTTCTCGCCGGCGAATTGCTTGAGGTTGTGCGCTCCCCGCCGCCCGACGCCGATCATGGCGATATCAAGCTTCTCGTTGAGGTTCCGGCCGCGCACGATCGACGGCGCGGCAAAAGCTCCGACCGCAGCGCCGGCCAGGGTCCGCCCGAACTGGCGGCGGGTGGTACCATTCGCGTGGGAACGCGGTGTCGAGGAAGAAGACTCGCTCATCGTCGTTGGACCATCCTTCCGAACAATCGAGGTCTCTGGCAAGACGGCGGGAGACCCAGTGTCTCCCGCGCCTTCGATCATCGGTCGGTGGTGACCTGATGGCAAGTATGGAGTCGGCGATCGTCTGATTTCGAAATCAACGCGCCAGCGCCAGGGTCGCCGGATCGCTCTGGTGTGAGCTCATCGGCGCCGAGGCCGAGATCGCATTGGCCGGGGCTTTCAGGGTGCCGAGGAACCCGAGCAAGGCCTCTTTATCAGCGCTGGTCAACCGCTGGAACGCTTCTGTAACTCCGGCGGCGTCGGCCTCGTGGCGGAGGATCGCCGCTTCGATCGTCGGCGAGCCGCCGTCGTGGAAGTAAGGCGCACTGATCGGCGACCCCCCACAGGGGCGGAGTTTTCCATTCTTCGGGTAGCGGCAGGTCCGGCGGCGGTGGCACGTCCGGAATTTCTGAGTAAGCCTTCCGGCTATCGACGATCCGGTGCAAGAGCAAGTCACTGTAGATCCCGCTGACCCCGCCCAGGTCCGGCGTATGGCACAACGCGCAACCGACCGACTGGAAGATCTGCTTGCCGTGCCCGGCCTCCGCCCGATCGTTCGGATCGGCCGCCTGGGCCTCCTCCGGCCGTGGCAGCGTCGCCACGAAGGCCACCAGTGCCTGAAACTGGGTCGGGTCGAGGTCGGCAGCGACCTCCGTCTCATCAATCGCCGTAACTGTCCCCTTCGTCATGTTGCAGGTCAGCGGTCGGGCCTGCTTCAGGGTGGGCGTACCCAGGCCGATCTCGTTGGCACAGGCTGATGCGACAAATTCTTCGAGCGTGGCGAACTGCGCCTTCCAGCCGAATTTACCCACCCGGCCGTCGGGCAAGAGCCGAGGACGGCCCGGGGGAATACTCCCGAACTCGCCGGTCAGTTCCTTGCCAATGATCGCGATCGATCGCTGACGTTGCTGGGACTGAATCGACCGGCCGGAGATCCGGTCCAGCCAGCCCGCGCCGAACAAGGCGATCGAGTTCAAACGTTGGGTCCGCACCGGGTTGAAATCGTGCCGCTGGCTGAAGCAAACCCCGCGGAGCTCCAGGCCGTTGGGCACGATCGGAAACAGGGTCTGGAGCACTTGAGGCTGCTCGTTGAATCGGGACGCGACCGCGTACTTATGCAGCAAGCCCGCCTGGACCAACGGCCGGCCCGGGATCGGAAGCGCCTCGAACGCGAAGACGCTCTCCGGCACTCCCCCGCCTCCTCCCACACCCCCCTGGAAGTGACACGAAAGGCACGAGCTGGCATTGTAAACCGGTCCGAGACCGTCACCATGCGCCAGGGGATCATACGGTCGCCAGTCGTGCCGGAACAGTTCAAGACCGACCTGACTAACCGCCGCGTCGGCTTGTGGGCCTCGGAGCACCGGCACCCCCGGCGCCAGGCACCAGAAGATCCAGATCGCCATCAGCCCCGCTAAACCCATCCCCATCCGCCATCGCTGCCGATTCAGCCAGGAGCCGTTCATCGCCGTCCTCCTTCAGAACCGTATGCCCTCGACGCACCGAGGACACGACTGTTCTGACAACCGTAATCGGACGAATGTCCGATTGCAAGCCAGTTGCGGCAAATCGTGGTCCGGTCGTCGATGATGGGGCCTGTGCGGGAAGGACAATTCGAGGTTCCGTGCTGTATCAAGAGGTGGAAAAAGGAGGGCCCAGGTGTTGACGTATCAACGAGCACTTGCCGGTTCGCTAGCGGGCCTGATCCTTGGGCTGAACGCGGCCTTCGGGGGTGAGCCGGCGCTCACGTCCGCCGCACTCCGCGAAGCGCCGGCGTCGCTGGTGCCGGCGGCTGGGAAGGCCCCGGCCGCCCTGGCAGCGGTGAAGATCGTCCGCGAGTGGGACGGGTCCGTCTGCCGCGCCCGGCTCGTCAATGAGGGGCCCCGGCCGGCCCGGATCCAGGAGATTGTCCTGTTCGACGTCGGGCACGAATTCCCTCCGGAAACCCCCCTGTACGGTGAGGGTTTCACTATGTTGACCGAGACGGCGGGCACAATCGGTAAGCCACGGAATCTCGGCTACAGCGATTCGGGACATTACAAGATCCCCCAGCCCGTGGACGCGACCAATGTGTACGGCGTGTTGATCCTGGGTCCGAATCCGGGCCGGGGCGACCAGGTGGTGCTGGCCTTCAGCTCTTGCCGGCGGTTCAACGGCCGGTTCGAGGTCCGCGAGCGTTCGATCCGGGGAGTTCTCGACACTGAAGGTCTAACGAGGCTCCGCCTCAGACCGACGAGATGTAAACAAGAGGGCTCCGGTCGTGCCTATGACGGGGTATGCTGAGGCATCCCCGATGGAACCGCGATGCGGTTGGTTGACCCCGAGGGGTCATGACGACCGGAGCCACCCATGACTCTACCACGCACCGTCGCCCAAGTCCTCAAGGATCATGTGACTCTGGAGGTCGAAGGCATCGACCGCATGTACCTCAACGTCTATCAGCCCCGCCTGCAAACCGATCGCGGCGTCGCGGCGTTCTTCCGCTTCCACCGCGGTGAGATATTCGCCTCCTCGGCTCTCATGGCGCCCATGAGCACGGACTTCATCACGGCCGTCGTGAACTTCGTGGAGCAGGAGCAGATCCCTCTGATCACCTTCGCCAAGGGGCAGCGCAAGGACGACATCGCCAAAGAGTACCACTCCCAGTTCCACAGGAACGAGGGGATCGTCTTCGTCGGCAAGGCCCAGGAGAAGACGCCCGTCTTCCGCACCGAGAAGCGCCGCAACCCCGACACCGGCCAGGCCTACCCCTGGATCGTGCGCACGACCGCCATGGTCAACCACTTCTACTTCTACGGCACCGACGAGGACTTCGGCCCGTTCTTCATCAAGTTCTGCACCTATTTCCCCTACAACGCCAAGCTCTGCATCAACGGGCACGAGTACGTCAAGCGGCAACTGGCCAAGGAGGGGATCGCCTTCGAGGCCCTCGACAACGGCATCCTGAGCTGCGCCGACCCCCGACGGTTGCAACAACTCTGCGACGACCTCTCGGGTGACAAGATCGATGCGCTGCTACGGAAATGGCTGAGACGGCTCCCCCATCCGTTCACCGTCGCCGATCGCCTGGCCGGCTACCGCTACGACGTGTCGATCCTCCAGGCCGAGTTCTCCCTGACCCAGGTCCTGGACCGGCCGCTGAGTGGCCGTGTCTTCTTCGAGGAGGTGATCCGCGAGAACCTCGACATCGGCCGCCCCGACCAAGTTCAACTGATCTTCCAGCGCCGCATCACCAAGCAGACCCCGGGCCGGTTCCGGACGCGGGTGCTCACCGAGGGGGTGACGCCGTCGCTGCATATCGATTACAAGCATTCCCGGATCAAGCAGTATCACAAGGAAGGCCGCGCCCTGCGGACCGAGACCACGATCAACGACACGCGCGACTTCGGCATCGGCAAACGGCTGACCAACTTGCCCGCCCTGCGGCGGATCGGCTTCGACGCCAACCGACGTCTCCTCGACGTCCAACGGATCAGCCAGGACTGTGCCATCGGCGAGGACGCGTTCCGCGGTGTCGATGGACCGGTCGAGGTCGGTGGGCAACGCGCCAGCGGCTTGCGGTTCGCCGACGTGTCGGTGCAGGCGCTGTTCGGCGCCCTGCTGGTGTTCCGTCTCCTGGCCCGAGGTTTCTCCAACCGCGACTTGCGGGACTGTTGGGCTCCCCTGTTGGGGAAGTCGCCCGACGACATGACTTCGGGTCAGATGACATACCACCTGCGGCGCCTTCGCTTGCACGGTTTGATCGAGCGGATCGCCGGGACGCATCGCTATCGGGTAACGAGGCCGGGTGGTCGAACCATCCTGTTCTGCACCCGCACGTATAATCGGCTCTTGCGCCCCGGCTTGGCCCAGATCGTCCCCGAGGAGGCACTGGACGATTCCGTGCTGCGCCGCGGCTTTGATGCGTTCGATGAGATGCTCGACCGCTGGATCGAGGAAAAAAGGGTGCCGGCGTGAAACTTGACTCATTCACTAGTTCCTCGGAGCTGTCCTGCTCGACACCGCAGCCTGTTCCGAGTGACCTCGCTCGGCGCACCGAGACACTGATCCCCCCAACAGTGTGAGCGTGTGCTTTTGTGTGACAGATAGGTTCTGGTGACAATCGGTCGGGAGTCTACTAACGTGAGGGTGGGTTGCGTCTCACCTGGCCTTGCCTGAAGGTTCGGCTGCGGCGGCCGGTTCATCCTCCACTTCCTTCTCGAAGACGCCGGCCACCTGGCGCCTGTCGTTGATCGCCGTGGCGGCGGTGAGTGTAGGACTCGCCTCGACAATCAGTTGAAATCGGCCAGTTGATCGCTCATAGATAAAGGCATGAGGACCGAGTTTCGAGCCGTGAGGTCCGTCAACCATGCCGACGACGGCCCCGTCGTTGTTGATGGCTAGTGCCTCGGAACGAACAAAGCCTGGGGGCGGCTCGATCCGCGTGACTCCCTCGCCACGCGTCCAGAGGACAGCGAGGGTCTGGCCGTTGCCCTGATAGCTGAGCCCGACCACCGTTCCCGTGTTGTTGACGGCCCTGGGAACGAACGATCCCACTGCGTCGATCGTTTCACGGCTCCATCGGTCGGAATCGTCGCACGTCCAGAGACAGGGCCCGTCTCGATCCACCGCGGCTGCAAAGCCTCCGCTGTCACTGAGCGGGACCGTGTTCGAGCCGAGCGGGCCTGACTGTGGCAGGGCGTACAATTTCCAGGTCGAGGTCTCCGCCTTGTTTTCCCGCGTCCAGACGCAGGCCCGGACCCGGTTATCACCGACCGAGAATCCGCTGATCGTGCACCCGTCGCGGCTGATCCCGCAGGCGAATGAGGCCCAGTCGTCGAGCAGCGTTCCGAGCCCGTGAATCCCTGTTCGCGCATCCCAGACAAATGCCTGGTTCCGAAGCGGAATCCTCACCCCTCTCGGTCCGGGCTTGCTCGATCTGCCCACGACCTGGCCATCATCGCTGACTGCGGCGGGGAAGGTCGCCGTGTAGGTTTCGAGGAGCGGGAGGTAGATGATGGTCTTGCCGCGGGCGAAGAATGGTATTTGCTCGACCACTCCGGGCTGCTGCCTCGACTCGATCCACTCAAACCCGATCACCTCGCCCCGGCTGTTGATTCCGGTCGCAATGATCCCGTCGTCCTTCGGCGTCACCACCTCGATTGGCGGGACCGGTTCGGTCGCGTGGAACGATGACGTAAGACCCACAGCGGCGACGATCAAGACCGGAGCGTGTCGCATCACGGTTCTCCCCCAAACGATGGATGTGCCGCTCGCAGGATCGTCAATTTTCGCGCAAAACACAAACGGATTTTTCGAAATGGGAAGCCGGCAAACTCCTATGGAATTCGGAGTTAGCGTCCGTGGCTACCGAGGAAGACTTGAGGTTTTTCGCGGCGATTTCAGGACAGGAGCCATGACGACATCGTTGAAGGTCAGTCATGGAATCCCGCACAATCGAGGTGATTGACCTCATTCCGAGCGAGCGTTCTACTAACGCAATCGGTTCGGTCGGCCCGAGCGTGATGGATCTCGATCCCACTCCCACCCCACCATACTCTCCTTGATGAGCGTGCCGATGAAGAATCCGTTCTCGAACCTTGTGTTCGCGCTGCTGCTTCTGGTCACTGCGGTATTCGGCCCGGCGTGGGCCGATGATTTCCCCGCGCCTTACGACTCGGAGCAGACCCTGGGGCAGCCGATGTCGGCCGATAAGGCTGCCGCGGCGTTTCGGGTGCCGGAGGGATTTCACGTCGGGGTCTTCGCGGCTGAGCCTGACGTGCGGAACCCGATCGCGGCGGCCTGGGACGCGCGAGGGCGACTCTGGATCGCCGAGAACTACACCTATGCCGAACGAGCCAGGAAGTTCGATCTGAGCCTGCGTGACCGGGTCCTGATCCTCGAGGACCGCGACCACGACGGCAAGTTCGATCGTCGGACCGTCTTCACCAACGGTCCGCTGCGGCTCACCAGTGTCGAGGTCGGTCTGGGAGGCGTCTGGCTGATCTGTCCGCCGCAGTTCCTGTTCATCCCCGACCGCAACGGCGACGACCGGCCCGACGGGCCGGCCGAGGTCGTGCTCGACGGCCTGACCCTGCCGAATGAGAACTATCACAATATGGCCAACGGCCTGCGCTGGGGGCCCGACGGCTGGCTCTACGGCCGGTGTGGCGCGTCGTCGCCGGGTTCCGTCGGGCCGCCGGGAACACCGATGGATCGGCGTGTTCCGCTCCACGGAGGGTTCTGGCGCTATCATCCTGGTCGTAAGACCTTCGAGGTGATCGCTCATGGTACGACCAATCCCTGGGGACACGACTGGAACGACCTGGGCGAGGCGTTCTTCATCAACACGGTCAACGGCCACCTCTGGCATGCCGTCGCGGGCATGCACTTCGTCCGGCCGCATACGATCGACCCCAATGCCGCACGTTTATACCCCGATCGATCAACACGCCGACCATTATCACTGGGACAACGCCAAGGACTGGACCGACTCGCGCTCGGCCAGCGGCGAGCACGACCGCCGCGGCGGCGGTCATGCGCACTGCGGGGCGATGATCTACCTGGGCGATAACTGGCCGGCGTCGTACCGCGACAGGCTCTTCACCCTGAACATGCACGGCCGACGGGTCAACGTGGACAGGCTCGATCGCCTGGGCTGCGGCTACGTCGGCCGACATGAGCCCGATATCCTCTTCGCGGGTGATACCTGGTTTCGCGGTCTCGAGCTGCTCGCGGGGCCCGACGGAGGCGTTTTTATCCTCGACTGGAGCGACATCGGCGAGTGTCACGAGAGCACCGGGGTCCATCGCAGTTCGGGGCGGATCTACAAGGTCGCACACGGCGATGCGAAGCTCGTCGGCCTGGGCGGCGGCGACCTGGCGCGGCTCGATCCGCTCGTGCTGGCGACCCTTGACACCCATCGGAACGAATGGTACGTACGGCAGTCGCGCCAGGTCCTGGCCGACAGGGCGGCGCGGGGTGACAAGCTGGACCAAGCACATGGGGTCCTGCTCGATCAGCTTTCCCGGCCCGGAGAGCCGGCGCGATGTACTCCGTGCCCTCTGGGCCTTGAATGCCATCGGCGGTACGGATCGTGGACTCCTGATCAAGCTGGCCGGCCACGATCACGAGGCGGTCCGCGCCTGGGCCATCCGGCTCCTGACCGACGCCTGGCCGCTCGATGATATCAATAGCCGCCGTCCTGTACCAACGCCCGAGCCTGATCCGGATTCCGAGGTCTTCGCCCTGCTGGTGCGTCGGGCGCGGGAGGATCGATCGGGATTGGTCCGGCTGGTGCTGGCCTCGACGCTTCAGCGGCTGCCCGTCGCTCGACGTGCCGAGCTGGCGGCCCCCTTGCTGGGACATGCCGAGGATGCCGCCGACCATGACCTGCCGCTCCTGGCCTGGTACGGCCTGATTCCGCTGGGCGAGCTCGATCCGACGGCCCTGGAGCGGCTGGCGGAGGACTGTGCGCCTGCCGACCACCCGCCGCCTGATCGCGCGTCGGCTGGCCGAGTCGATCGACCATCCGGCGCAGGCCGAGGCTGTGGCCCGTTTGATTGGCTTCCTGTCGAAGACGGGGCCCGGCCCCGTTTCGGCCGATCTGCTGGCGGGTCTGGCCGACGGGCTGCGCGGGCGTCGCCAGGCGCCCCGGCCGTCGGGATGGGAAGCGCTGGCCGCCCGGTTCGAGGCGAGCCCCGGTCTCGCCCGCACTGAGCGAGCGGGTCCGAGAACTGGGGGTGGTCTTTGGCGACGGTCGAGCCCTGGACGAGGTCCGCAAGCTGGCCCTGAACGGCTCGGCCAGTCTCGAAGTCCGCAAGGCGGCGCTCTCGACCCTGATCGAGAGCCGCCCGCCCGACCTCCGCGCGATCTGCGAGCGCCTGCTCAAGGTCAAGTTCCTGAACCCGACCGCGGCGCGGGGGCTGTCGCAGTTTGACGACCCCGAGATCGGCCGGGTCCTGGTCGGTAGCTACAAGGCGTTCCACCCCTCGGAGCGTCCGGCCTTGCTCGACGCCCTGGTGACGCGCCGGTCGTTCGCGGCGGCCCTGCTCGACGCCTTGGCGACGGGGAAGGTGCCGGTGGCTGATCTCTCGGCCTTCCACGCGCGGCAGATCCGCAGCCTGAACGATCCCGGGCTCGACCGCGGCTGGCCGAGGTCTGGGGCGTCCTCCGCGATTCGGGCCCGGAGAAGAAGGCCCTTCAATCTCGCCTCAAGGATCGGTTTACCCCGAGCACCCTCGCCGCGGCCAACCCGGCTCGCGGCCGGACCCTCTTCAACAAGGTCTGCGCCTCGTGCCACACGCTCTACGGTCAGGGAGGAAAGGTCGGCCCCGACCTCACCGGCGCGGGGCGGGAGAACCTCGACTACCTGCTCGAAAACATCATCGACCCCGGCGCCGTGGTCACTGCCGACTTCCGCATGGTCGTCGTGGCCCTCCGTGACGGCCGGGTGCTCAATGGTATCATCAAAGCCAAAAATGAACGGACCTTGACCCTCCAGACCCAGAACGAGCTTCTGGTCCTTGACCGCGATGAGATCGAGGCGAGCAACCCCACGCTCTCCTCGCTCATGCCCGAGGGGCTGCTCGATCCGCTCAAGCCCGACGAGGTCCGCGACCTCTTCGCCTACCTGATGGGCCGGGTCCAGGTGCCGCTGCCGGCGGCGGATTGACGCCGGACCGTCGCCATGCGGAGGATGGACTGTCACGAACGGCACCCTCGACCGTACAAGGTGGATGGTTCCATGTCCGTCGCGAAACCGCTCCCTCCGCGCCGGAGGCGCATCGTGTCTATGAGTATGACATTTAGTGATATCATGACCTGGGTGATCTACCTGGCGTTCCTGGGCTGTTTCGTGGTCCTGATGGGGCACTTCCTGTTCCACAAGCAATGGGCGATGGTCGGGCTCAGCCTCTTCTTCGCCGCGGGCTGCCTCGGCAGCGGGTTCCTGATCGCGCTGGTGGTCGGCTGGCAGGAAGCGGCGAACTGGAAGATCCAGAAGCTGATGCGGTGGTACACCGGCCTGCTCGTCGTCTCGTTCATGCTCGCCGCACACACCGCGTACCTGACCATGACGGCCCCGCCCCCGGCGGTCGACCCCCAGGAGCAGGCCCGTCAGCGGGCGGCGAAGAACTCGTAAGTGATTTGTAAAATTTGTTCATGTTATTAATCAAAACCCATCATCAACCGACGGCCGAAACGCTCCGTGGCAGTTGGAGCAGGTCAGGTTGAGGGTCGAGTACGCCTTGCGCGAGCCGACGAGGTCTCCCTTCGACGCGATCTGGGCCAGTTCCTCGGCGGCGGCGACGAAGCGGTCGTTCATGTCGACCCACTTGTCGTAGGGTTTCTTCATCGCCTCGGACGGTTCCTTGAACCCACGCGTCTCCTTGCCCAACCGGCCCATCTCGGTCGCGCTGGCCGCGATTTCCTTGCCGTTGCCCGACTTCTTGAAGGCGGCCACCGTCGCGGTGGCCGCGCAGAGCGCCTTGTTGGAGGCGTCGATCTTCTTCATCAAAATTTTCAGAGATTTTGGCTTGTCGGCGTCTCGGTCTTTGACCTTCGCCTGCTCCTTCTCCTTCTCCTTCTCCGCGCCGCCGGCCCGCGAGCCGGGCCAGGGCGCGGCATCGATCGTCAGCAAGAGCGCACCGGCGATCAGACTGGCCATCGACACCGTGACCGTTCCGTGACGTGACATCGGCGTGGACTCCCTGAAGATCATGGTCGTGAGATCGAGCGGAGAAATGCCGGGCTGGGGCCGCGCTGTGACGGGACCGGCGGCCCAAGGTTCCAGCATAACCGGCCTGGCCGCGCAGTCAACGCGCGGCCCGTGGGCCAGCCGCCCCCGTCGTGCGCGTGGCTTGGGCTTGGTCTGTGGCATCGCGGTCCTTCCGGGGTTATGCTGGTAACGCACGATATCGACCGCCCCGCCCGATCGCACCTGCTGAGATGGGTTGATCCGTTCTCCGCGAAGAGTCAAAGGGTCCGCATGATGATCCGTCGAACGCCCTGGCTGCTCGCTTCCGGCGGGCTTCTGCCGTTGTCGTTGCTCCTTGCTCTTCCGCTTCCGGCCGCCGAGCCCGACGCCGAAGGGGCCAGGCTTCTCGCGCAGGTCAAGACCCCTCCCGGCTTCAAGGCCACTCTCTTCGCCGCGCCGCCGGAGGTTCACTATCCCACGTGCCTGACCGTCGCTCCCACCGGCGAGGTGTTCATCGGGATCGATGAGAACGGCTCGCTCGACGCCAGGAAGGAACGCGGCCGGGTCGTCCGCTGCATCGATTCCGACAACGACGGCCGGGCCGACAAGATCAACGTCTTCGCCACGATGGATAGCCCGCGGGGACTCGTTTACGACGACGCGACGGCCACGCTCTACGTGCTTCATCCCCCTGACCTGACCGCTTACCACGACGATAACCGGGACGGCACGGCCGACCGATCGGTGACCCTGATCAAGGGGATTGGCTTCGACCTCAGCTTTCGCGGGGCCGACCACACCACCAACGGCATCCAGCTCGGCATCGACGGCTGGCTCTACATCGCCGTCGGCGACTACGGGTTCCTTGACGCCGTCGGCACGGATGGCATCCACCGGCGGCAACGTGGCGGCGGCATCGCCCGCGTTCGTACCGACGGCTCGGGCCTCGAGATCTACAACCGAGGCCAGCGCAACATCTACGACGTCGCCATCGATCCCCTGATGAATATCTTCACGCGCGACAACACCAACGACGGCGGCGGCTGGAACGTCCGGCTGAGCCATATCGTGCCGACCGGCCAGTACGGCTATCCCTTGCTGTTCACGCATTTCGGCGAGGAGATCATCCCGCCCTTGGCCGACTACGGCGGCGGCTCGCCCACTGGCTCGCTCTACGTCCAGGAGCCGAGCCTGCTCCCGCCGGGCTATGGCGATACGCTCTACACCTGCGACTGGGGCCGGAGCGTCGTCTACCGGCACCCGCTCACCGCGGTCGGCGCCGGCTTCAAGGCGGGCCAGGAGCCGTTCGTCGAGATCCCGCGGCCGACCGACATGGACCTCGACGCTCACGGCCGGATCTACCTGGCGAGCTGGCACGGCGGCAGCTTCACGTACGCTGGGCCGAATATCGGCTACGTGGTCCGCCTGACCTATCCCGCGATCGCGCCGCCGCCGTTTCCCGACGTGAAGGCCGCATCCGACGCCGCCCTGGTCGAGCTCCTCCGGGCCCCCGGCGCGATCCTCCGGCGATCGGCCCAGCGCGAGATCCTCCGGCGGGGCGATCGTCCGGGTTTCGCGGCCGGACTCGAGGTCATCGCCCGCGATCCGAAGGCGTTGCCGGCGTCGCGGGCGGCGGCCCTCTTCACGCTCGAGCTGGTGATGGGCCGCCGATCGCACCCGGTATTGATCGAGCTGACGAAGGTCGAGGCGGTGCGCGAGCTCGCGCTGCGGCGCTGGCCGACCGGACCGCCGCGGGGCCAGCCGAGGCGGCCGAGGTTCCCGCCGGGCCGTTTCTTTCGGCCCTGGGCGACGCCAATCCACGAGTCCGGCTCCAGGCCGTCGTCGGGCTCGGACGCCTGGGCCCGGACCGGCCGGGCACCGCGTCGAGCCTGGTCCCGCTCCTGGCCGACCCCGATCCCCTGGTCGCCCACGTGGCCGTGCGGGCCCTGATCGAGCTGCATGCGGCCGACGCCTGTTTCAAGGCCCTCGACGCCTCGAATCCCGAGCAGGTCGCCGGCGCCCTCCTCGTGCTCCAGGCGTTGCACGAGCCCCTGGTGGTTGACGGCCTGATCCAGCGCCTGGGCCGGACCCACGACGCGGCCCTGCGTCGCGGGATCGTCAGGACCCTCTGCCGGCTCTACCAGCGCGAGGCCGAGTGGGACGGCAAGTGGTGGGGCACCCGGCCCGACACGACCGGGCCGTATTACAACCCCGAGACCTGGGATAAAAGCGCGGCGATCCGTCAGGTGCTCGAATCCGAGCTGAAACGCGGCGACAAGGCGACCCTGCGCTGGCTCCTGCCCGAGTTGATCCGCAACCGGGTCGATCTCGAGTCGGCGAACAGCCGGGCGGTGGCCCTGGCCGAGGAAGACCCCGCCTTCCGGTCGACCACGGTCGATCTGCTCTCCGGCCGGAACAACCTGCCCGCGTCGGCCGTCGCCTTCCTCGCGAGGGTGGCCGGTTCGGAGGGCGAGGCCCCCGCCTTGCGGGCCCAGGCGATCCGCGGCCTGGAGCGAGCCGCGGGGGGACGATCGGGCGATCGCGCGGCGTTCGAGGCGCTTGTCGCCGCGCTGGCCGGGATCGGCGCCATGAACCGACCGCCGGGCGAGCTCCAGGGAGTCTGGCGGGAATACGTCGGCGACAACCGGCACGGCCGCGACCTCCGGTCGTTCGTCGCCCTGGCCGAAGGGCCCGACCCCGCCCGGGGGAGCCTGGGCTACGCCGTCCTGCTTCATCTGGCGTCCACTCCCCGGGGCGGCTCCGAAGCCCGCGCGGCGCTCGAACGGGCCTGGAAGCGTCCCGAGCAGGCCGCACGGCTCCTGCGCGCCATGGGTCAGACGCGCAACGACACGCTCGCCGCCCAGGTCGAGCCGCGCCTGAAGGACCCCTCCGCCGAGGTTCGCCAGGCCGCCGCGTTCGCCGCCGACCGCCTGGGCCTCAAGCGGCCCGGCGACCCGCGACCAGGGGCCGTCGATCGCCAAACTCGGCTTCGACCAGGCCATCGCCGCCGTTCAGAAGGTCAAGGGCGACCCCGAGCGCGGCGCCTTGCTGTTCCAGAAGCAAGGGTGCATCTCCTGCCATACGATCTCCAAGAGCGAGCCGCTGAAGGGGCCGTACCTCGGCGATATCACCAATCGATACAGCCGCGCCGAGCTGGCCGAATCGATCCTCAAGCCCAGCGCCAAGATCGCGCAGGGCTTCGAGACCCAGAAGATCGCCACCACGTCGGGACAGGTCATCGAGGGCTTCGTCGTCCGCGAGTCGGGCTCGGAGCTTGAGCTCCGCAACGCCACCGGCAACGCCACCGTGATCCCCAAGTCCGAGATCGACGAGCGCGGAACGAACACCGTCTCGATCATGCCCAACGGCCTGGCCGACACGTTGACCGTCGCCGACCTGGCGTCGATCCTGACCTATCTGGAATCGCTGCGTGGAACGAACTGATGGCATGGGTTTTTACTCCTCAAAAGAAACGGAAACCTTCGCGAACGTGATCTAAGCTTGGTAAAGGAGACGCCGCACCCCGACATCTCCGAGGGAGTTGCGATGTCCGCGCGTCGACCGAAATCCGACCTCTCGTCGAGCGAGCGCAGGCGTCCGGCTCACGACCGGCGCCGGTCGCATCGTTACGACACCAACGGCACCCGCGCCCTGATCGGCTGGTACGTCGCGGGCGAGTTCCAGACGGTGCCGGCCGAGCTGATCGACATCAGCCTCGGGGGCCTCTCCGCCTGGGTTGAGGCTCTGCCGCCGATCGATCACGAGGTCTGGTTCCGGTTGGCCGGCGGTCCCGGCGTCGAGTGGGTCGAGGCCGTCGTGATCGCCGCCCGGCCGGTCCATTTCACGACCCGCCGCCTCTTCCGCGCCGGACCCACACCCGGCTCCAGGTCCGGCTCCGCTTCCTTGAGCCCTGTCCCTTCGACGTCTTCAAGGCCGCGATCGATGGATTCCTCCGCGTCGCCGCCGGCAACGACAATCCCGTCGAACGGGTCGATAGCCGCCTCTGGCGCTGAGGTCCGAGCCCTCCGGTCCCGCCTCTCTCCTCTTGTCCCGGCCCTGGAACGACGATATCTTGAACGTCTGTTAAACTTGCAGGTCAGTCGCGGGGTTGGTTCGTCATTATCAAGGGCATGGGGGTCGAGGATGACAGAGCCAGCGGCAAGCCACCTCCATCGCTTCGGGATCGCGCGGCGCGAGTTTCTCCAGGTGGGGTTCTCGGGGTTCCTGGGGCTTGGCCTGCCGGGGCTTCTGGCCGCTCGGGGCGAGGCTCAGGATCAGGCCCACGCTCAGGCCCAGACGGCGCCTCGGCCGTCCCGCGCCCGGTCGCTGATCCTGGTCTTCCTGTCGGGCGGGCTGAGTCACATCGACTCGTTCGACATGAAGCCCGACGCCCCCGAGGGCATCCGGGGCGAGTTCAAGCCGATCGACACGACGGTCGCCGGCATCCGGATTTGCGAGCACCTGCCCGAGCTGGCCCGGCGGGCGGATCAGTGGGCGGTGGTCCGCTCTCTGTCGCACCCGCACACCAACCACCTGAACGCGACGCACCAGATCCTGACCGGCCAGTCCCAGCCGGGGGCGTTCTTCGACAAGATCGCCTCCCGCGACGATTACCCCTGCTACGCCGGCGCCCTCGACACGATCCGGCCCCGCGCCGACGGCCTGCCGGGGGGCATCATGCTGCCGACGTTTCTGATGGAAGGCCCGCTCGTCTGGCCGGGCCAGCACGCCGGCTTCCTCGGCCCCCGGCACGATCCCTGGCAGATCCGACAGGACCCGAACCTGCCCGATTTCAAGGTCTCCGAGCTCGCCTTGCCCGACGGTTTCAGCGTCGAGCGGCTGGCCCGTCGTCGAAGCTGGCTCGACGCGATGGAGGCCGAGGGCGATTCATGGCAGGCGCGGGCCTCGGCATCAACCTCAGCCTCGGCCTCGGCCTCGGCCGCAAACCCCGGCGGCAACGACCCGGTCGCCCGGCAGCGTGAGCTCGCCTATTCGCTCCTGCTCTCGGGCAAGGTGGCGCGTGCCTTCGAGATCCAGCGCGAGGACCCGAAGGTCCGCGACCGGTACGGCCGGCACATGTTCGGCCAGTCGTTGTTACTGGCGCGTCGACTGGTCCAGGCCGGGGTGTCGATCGTGCAGGTGAACCTGGGGAGGGTCCAGAACTGGGACACCCACTCGGGGAACTTCAAGTCGCTGAAGGGCCGGCTCCTGCCACCCACCGACCAGGGGGTTTCGGCCCTGCTCGACGACCTGGCGGCGCACGGCCTGCTGGACGAGACGCTCGTGATCGTCACCGGCGAGTTCGGCCGGACCCCGCGCATCGGCGCCAGCACGGGCAACAGCAACACCAAGGACGGTCGCGACCACTGGTCCAAGGCGTTCTCGGCCCTGTTCGCCGGCGCCGGGGTGCGCGGCGGCCAGATGATCGGCCAGTCGGACAAGAACGGCGCCTATCCCGCCAGCCGTCCCTATACCCCCGGCGACTTCGCCGCGACCATCTACGAGTCGCTCGGCGTTGACCCCGCCACCGAGCTCAAGGACCGGCTCAACCGGCCGATCCGGCTCAGCTACGGCACGCCGATCGCGCCTCTGTTCGGCTGATCGAGTTTTCGCAGGGTGAGCACCCCCCGCCGGCATCCTGGCATGCCTGGCGGTCGGTCCCCACCCTCACGGGAGGGGCCTTCAGCGCGGCCGGGTCAGCGAGGGGACCGGGACGGCCGCGCCCGGGGTGATGGTGGTCGTGGTCGGGGTCACGGTCGGCGCGACGGTGGGAACGACCGGCTCGAGCTCGTCGACCACCGAGGTGACCTCATAGGTGTCGCGCGCCAGGGCGACGGCCTGGGCCTTGGCCGCGGCATCCGGCACGACCCCCCGGAGCAGGACTCCACCGTCACGCATCATGTGGACCTCGATCCGGGCCGAGTGGAGCGACTTGTCCCAGTGAAGCCGCGAGAAGACACGCGACTGGACCCCCATCCGCGAAACATCCGTGCGGACGACCTCGAACCGGTTACGGACCTCGGCCCCCAGATCCTGAGCGCCCCGGACCAGGCCCCGGCCCACCTGGTCGAGCTTCTCGCCGACCCGCTCCGCCACCCCCTGCGCCGGACGCGCGTCGCGGGAGCCAGCACGCCCAGGGTAACCGTGGCGGCCAGCGCCGTGGCGCACGCGATCCCCGCCATCATTTTCCCATGCCCGGTATGGATACGCATTCCTTGGTCTCCTCTCAATAGTTGCGCTCGATGACGCAAACGAAAGCCCCCGCGACCCGCCCGCCGATCCGCGAGCCACGTCGAGGGGCGCACCACACCCTTCCCTTGTTGTCCGCGAGACCCGTCGCGAGCCCCCGGCACTCCCGGGCGCACACCTTAACGCACGCTTCAACGCTGTCAATGTCAATGGCCCTTGACGAAACGCCTCGCTTCACGAGGAAGCGACCGACCCGACACCCTCCCGGAACCTTGCCGCCATCCCGCCGCCATCGGTGCCACCGACCCGACCGCGAGTTCGTTCGTCTCCGGGGGTCAGTTCGTTCGGGCCCGTCGACAGCACCCCGGATCGGTCCCGGCCCTCAAAACCGATCCGATCGTTGTTTTCGGATTTCTCCGCACCCGAATTGCCAGGCCACGAACGGGCCCACCACGCGAAGACGCGCCCGTCATCTTATAACATCGTGATTTTGGCCCCTTCCGAGATCGGAATCCGCGCCCGCGCGCAGCAGGGCACCGGAAGTCGCCTGCTGGGCGGCTCCGGTCACACGAAACGATCGGATTGTGCGGCCGTTGACGGTCGTCAGCGGCCGGGTGTCGGTGGTTGATCCGCGTGCTTGCGGGCCTCTCGACGCGCCCTCAGCTCCGCCGCCCGGCGCTGGTGTCGATTCCCGGTCGGCCGTTCCGGGTTCGAACGCGACCGGGTCTCGGCCGGCTTGTGTTCGACCGGTTTCGCCGCGGCCTCGGTCCTGTCCGCGGATTTCGACATGTGTATCCGCGCGATCATGTCCTTGAGCATCACGTCGACATTCTTCTCGGCACGGTCGATCACGTAATCGACTCCCGCTCGCGGCACACAATCGCGCGGCGGCGGCTCCGCGTTCGTTTCCATCGGGAAGGTAAAGGGTGAGGATTTCAGCATCGGCGTCGGTGTCGGCTTCACCTCGATCTGGGAACGGAATCCGCCCTTTTCGCGCTCGGCGCGGACGCGCAACAGCTCGGTGTGGGTCGTTCGCCAGGCGCGTCGGATGTCGGTCTCGTACTTCCGGAGCCGTTTCGTCTCGGCATCCTCGCTCAGCGGCATGCCGCACGCGGCAAGCTCTCGCTCGTGGGCGTCGAGGCCGTCGAGGGCGATTTCCTGCTCCTCGCGGATCGCGTCGATCTTCGATTTCACCAGGATTTCGAGCCGTGCCCGGTCGTTGGCCTCGGGAACGGTGTAAAAACCGTCGCGCAGGATTCTGGGCACGCCCAGGAGATCAAACGCGAGGCTCCTTTGATCTTCATCCCAGCATCCCTTGGTTTCGAGCGCGCGGCCCAGTCCCTCCCACCGCTCGATCAGCCAGTCCGCCCCCTGCGTGGTCCGCAAGAGACCGAGCGCGACCCGCTCGGGGTCCTTGGAGAGGCGGTTGCCCAGCTTGTCGATCTCGCGGCGTCGGTCATTGTCCCACGACGTGACGGCCCGATGCACCGCCCGGCGCATGTCCTTGATGCCCCAGGTGTCGCACTGATCCAGCTTGACCGAGATGAACGCCAGCTTCGCGACCAGCCAGCGCTCGTAAGGGGTGGTCGGCGCGAACTCGGTCTCGAACTCGGCGTTGCGGGTGACGCGCAGGGCTTCGAGCTCCTCCGACAGGACGGTCTCGGCGCGGAGGCTATGCTGGGTCGAGTTGAGCCGCGAGGCATTCTTGCCCTCGACCGTCTTCGGCCCGCCGCCGCGCTGGCGCTGGGGCTCGCCCGCGCCTTTGCTCGCGTGCGCGGCAATGGCAATGTTGTCGTTCGCAACGGTGTTCGGCGGTACGATCGGGAGATCGATGGGGGCGTCGGAGAGTAACATGGGGGCGTCCTCGATTCGGAAGTCTCGTCGTTGCAGTTCCTTTCGATCGCGGCGCGGCCGCTGTCAGCCTGGCGGCATCGCCTTCGGTGTCTGGGTTATCGGCGTAGCCTGGAGAAGATGATCAGCTTTTTCCGAAAAAAAAGGACATACTCATCAAGACGAGTGGGTCTGGCCGGAATGCAACCAGGAAGATGTGTGGGAAGTCAATCGGTCGAGACGACCCGTGGTTGGCTGTAAAGGCGGATTCCTCTCAATGATCAAATATAAAAGTAATAATAACGATTTGTGTACCGCGACCCGCGTAATCTCGACGCCCGGAATGGCCGCCGTATTGTTATATAAAAAAATTTTTTTAATTTTAATAAAATAAAGAAATTATGAATATAAATTATTAAAAATAATGAATTTGTTGGTCAGGCTGTTCTCCTGGATGGAATGTCGGTCACGAGAACGAGGTTGATCCGGCCGGTCATCGCCTTGATAATGGCGTCGCTCGCGAAATTGATAATATTTCGCACCGGAATTCAGCAAAATTGCGTCATCGGTGGGGTCTCGCGCCAGGGCCCGCCGGGATGAAATCATACCGCTGCAAGGGTTCCCAGGATCATGAAGCTTTCCGCATTCGCCGCCATCGGGGTGATGGCTCTTGCTCACAACACGATGGCGGCGGCCGATGAGGGCCCGCCGGTCGCGATCGGCGCGGCCCGGGTCGAGATCACGCCCGACGGGCCGATCCGCCTGAGCGGCTACCTGGCACGCGACGCCGAGTCGAAGGGGGTCGAACGGCCGATCTGGGCCAAGGCCCTCGCGATTGGCGCGGATGGGGTGAATCCGGGGCCGGCGATCCTGGTGGCGGTCGATAACCTGGGCGTGCCGGAGTCGATCACCGCCGAGGTGGCCGAGCGGCTCCATCGGCGGGCCGGGCTTGTTCCCGATCGACTGTCGATCGGTTCGTCGCACACTCACTGCGCCCCGTGCCTGACGGGGGTCGCGCCCAATATTTTTGGCAAGCCGATCCCGGCCGATCAGCAGGCGCGGATCGATCGGTACACGCGCACGCTGGTCGACAAGCTGGAGCGGGTTTGCCTCGACGCCCTGGCCGATCGCAAGCCGGGGCGGCTGGCCTGGTCGCAAGGGCAGGCGGGGTTCGCCGCGAACCGGCGGACGCGGGGGGGGCCGGTCGATCATGCGCTGCCGGTCCTGAAGGCGACGGCGGCCGATGGGACGCTCCGGGCCGTCGTCCTGAACTACGCCTGCCACTGCACCACGATCGACCCGTCGGTGAACCTGGTCGATGGCGACTGGGCCGGATATGCCCAGGCGTCGATCGAGGCCGATCACCCCGACTGCGTCGCCCTGACCCTGATCGGCTGCGGGGCCGACGCGAACCCATCGCGCAAGTCTACACCAGGCGGTGCCGTGGCTCATGGCCGGGAGCTGGCCGATGAGGTCAACCGCCTGCTCAGGCTCGGCGCAGCCTGGACGGCGCTGGCGGGTCCGCCCGAGATCGCCGTCGAGCGGTTCTCGCTCCCTTATGATACCTTACCAACACGTGAGCAACTGGAACAACTGGTCAAGCAAGGAGGTCCGCCGGGCTACAACGCGTCGACGCAGCTTGCCCGGCTCGATCGCGGCGAGCCGCTCCCCACGACGCTCCCCTACTCGGCGCGGGCGTGGCGGTTCGGCGACCGACTGTTGATGGTCTTCCTGCCCGGCGAGGTGGTGGTTGATTACGTCCTCCGGCTCAAGCGCGAGCTCGACCCCGCGCGGCTCTGGGTGACGGCGTATGCCAATGATGTCCCGTGCTACATCCCCTCGGAGCGCATCCTTCGCGAGGGGGGATATGAAGGCGGCGGCGCCATGGTCTATTACGGCCGGCCGACGCGGCTGAAGCCGGGAGTCGAGCGGATCATCATCGATTCCGTCCACCGGGTTGCGGGGGGTGGTTTCGCGGCCACGGCCGCGAAGGAGGCGAGAGCCGGGGAAGACGACGCGATGCCGCCGCCGCTCTCGCCCGAGCCGTCGCGCCGCGCCTTTCAGACGAGGCCGGGGCTGAAGGTCGAGCTGGTGGCGGCCGAGCCTCTGGTCGAGAGCCCCGTGGCGATCGACTTCGGCGCCGACGGCAAGCTCTGGGTCTGCGAGATGCGCGATTACCCGGCCGGGATCGACGGCAAGTACACGCCCGGCGGTGTGATCAAGGTGCTCGAAGATCGTGATGGCGACGGCCGGTACGAGACCGGCACCGTCTTCCTCGACGGCCTGCCGTTTCCGACCGGCGTCACGGTCTGGCGCAAGGGCGCGCTCGATCTGTGCCGCACCCGAGATCCTTTATGCCGAGGATACCGACGGCGACGGCAAGGCCGACGTCCGCCGGACCCTGTTTCGCGGCTTCGCCACCGAGAACTACCAGGCGCGCGTCAACGGCCTGGCGCTGGGGCTGGACAACTGGGTCTATGGTGCCAACGGTCTGATCGGCGGCAAGATCCGCGGGACGGCCAGCGGTCGCGAGGTCGATATCGGCGGTCGCGACTTCCGGTTCCAGCCCGACACCGGCGAATTCGAGCCGGCCTCGGGGTTGTCGCAGCAGGGGCGGATTCGCGACGACTGGGGAAACCAGTTCGGCGGCAATAACAGCGTGTTGATCCAGCACTATCCGCTTCCCGACCACGACGCCCGCCGCAACCCGAATGTCGCCGCCCCCACGCCCGCCGTGCTTCTGCGCGCGACGCCGAGCCCTCGCGGCTCTTTCCCGCGAGCCGGACCCTGGCGCGGTTCAACAACCCCGAGAGCGCCAATCACGTCACCTCGGCGTGCAGCCCCTTGATCTATCGCGACAACGTGCTCGGTCCTCAGTACGCCGGCAATGCCTTCACCTGCGAGCCGGTGCACAACCTGGTCCGTCGGATGGTGCTGACGCCCGACGGGGTCACGTTCGACGGACGACGGGCCGAGGATGAGCAGGATCGCGAGTTCCTCGCCTCGACCGACTACGTGGTGTCCGCCCGGTGCAGGTCCGCACGGGTCCCGACGGTGCGCTCTGGGTGGTGGATATGTACCGGTTCGTGATCGAGCACCCGCGCTGGATCAGCCCGGAGCGGCTCGCCACCCTCGACGTCCGCGCCGGGGCCGACAAGGGTCGGATCTACCGGATCGTTCCCGAAGGCCGCCCGCTCCGGCCGGTGGCGAAGCTCGATGGGCTCGCGACCCGCGAGCTGGCCGCCGCGCTGGACACACCGAACGGAACGGTGCGCGATCATGTCCATCGTCTGTTGATCCACCGTGCGGACAGGTCGGCCGCGCCTTTACTTGCGGGGCTCGCACGATCGAGCTCGCTGCCCGAATGCCGGGCGCAGGCGCTCGGCGTGCTCGACGGCCTGGGAGCGCTCGAATCGGCCACGTTACTGGAATCGCTCTCCGACGCTCATCCCGGTGTGCGGCGTGAGGCGGTTCGCCTGGCGGCGTCTCGACAGATCAACGACCGCGCGCTCAGGAGTGCGGTGCTGGCCCTGGCCGATGATCCCGAGATCACCGTCCGGTTCCAGGTCGCGCTCGGCCTGGGGGCATCGGCTGATCCCGAGGCCGGTCGCGCCCTGGGGCGGATCGCGGTCCGCGACACGTCCGATCGATGGGTCCGGGCCGCGGTGCTCAGCTCGGCGGGGCCGCATGCCGCGACGCTCCTGACGCAGGTGATCGCGGCGTCCGGGCCGGGTGGTCCTGATGCGCGTCTGATCGGGCCGTTGATCGCCACGGCCGCCCGCTCGGACGAGCGCGAAGAACGGCCACGCACCCGATCCCGCGATGATCGGCCGGGTGCTGGCCGCGGTTGGGATCAAGGCAGGTCCGGCGGGGAAACCCGAACCGTGGCGATTGGAGGCGGTGGCCGAGTTGCTCGACGCCCTGCGCGACTCCGGGCTTGCGGACGATGCCGCCGTCCGGCCTTCCCTTGACGTGGCGCGCCTGATCCTGGCCGATCAATCGGCCGAGCCAGCCAGCCGGGTCGCGGCGGCTCGGTTGCTGGGTCGTTCCAGGGACTCACTCGACGCCGACCGCGCCGAGCTTGCCGGGCGGCTCGATCCGTCCGAGCCGGCGGAGGTGCAGCTCGCGTCGATCCGGGCCCTGGCGAGGCGGGGTGATTCCGCATCGGCGGAGGCGATCCTTTCGCGATGGTCGCGGCTCGGGCCATCGACTCGCCTGGCGGCGCTCGATGCGCTGCTCGCGCGGGTTGAGACCACCGAGCGCCTCGTCGCGGCCCTGGAAACAGGTCGGGTCAGCACGGGCCAGCTCGACGCCGCTCGCCGCGAGCGGCTCCTGAAGCGGCATGCCGGCCCCTTGCGCGAGCGCGCCGAGCGTGTGCTTGGCCCGATCGGAGCCGGGGTCGCCTCACGACAGAAGGTGCTCGATGCGTACGCCCCGGCACGTTCGCAACCGGGTGACCCGACGCGCGGACGGGCGGTCTTCGAGCGAGTCTGCGCGAGCTGTCACAAACTCGGAGGGATCGGCCACGAGGTTGGCCCCGATCTCGCCGCCTTGACCGACACCACGCCCGAAGGCCTCTCGATCGCGATCCTCGACCCGAATCGCGACGTCGACGCCCGCTACGCCAGCTACACCGCCGCGCTCAAGGACGGCCGCGTGCTCACCGGCCTGATCGTCGCCGAGACCGCCAGCGCCATCACGCTCAAGCGACAGGACAGCCAGGTCGATTCCCTGCTCCGCGCCGACCTGGAAGAGCTGACGACCGCGGGCCGATCGCTCATGCCCGAAGGGCTGGAGAACGACCTCAAGCCCGCCGACCTGGCCGACCTGCTGGCATTCGTCGCCCGCCCGCCGAGCCCTCCGAAATCGGTCGAGGGCAACCACCCCATCACCGTCAATCCCCGTCCCGACGGCTCAATCGCCCTGACCGCCGCCACCGCCGAGATCCGCGGCCCGAGCCTGACGTTTGAAACCGAACACGCCAACCTCGGCTACTGGCAATCGGCTGGCGACCACGCCGTGTGGAACGTCGCGGTGCGAGGCGACGTACCGACGAAATTCACCGCCTCGCTCGAATGGGCCTGCGACGACGCCTCGGCCGGCAACCGCTACGAAATCCTCGTCGATCACCGCCCGATCCGACGGGCCACGATCGGCGGCACCGGCGGCTGGTCGGTCTACCGCTCACTCTTCCTCCTCGAACTGACGCTCGCCCCAGGAACCCACCGTATCGAGATGCGCGCCGCGGGCCCGGTCCGTGGCGCGCTGGCCGACGTCCGGGTGATCGTGCTCACGCCGAGGAAACAATAGAAACTCATTCACGAGTCCTGGAGCGATCCGGCCGGTCTCGCGTCGTGGGATAACGGGGCAGTGCGTCCGGGTTCCATGGCTGGGCTCTGAGCTCGGGATGAAGACGGGCCGAAATTCCAAAGAAGACAACATAAAACGCCCGTTAAACCCTGCCTGGATCGTGCAGGACGAACCGTTCTTCGGGTTCTCGAACGTTAAGGTCGATCCGGTTCAAAAGGTTATCGATGCCAGTTCATTTTTCAGTTGCCGTACCGCTCGGACACGGCTATTCTCCTCAGAAAGGGGCGGCTTCCACGGACGAAACAGCGGGGGGCTGGTCGTTCATGTCTGGAATCGGGGGAACAACCGGGCCGATGTCTTTCACGATCCCGACGATCGCCAGGCATTCCTCGTCCCCCCGGCGCAGACTCAGGGTCGCTATCCCTGCGATCTTTACGGCGACCGCCTGATGACCAAGCATTTCCATCTCCTGCTTCGCCCCTACGCCGGTCACAGGTTGGAACCCGTCCAACCGGAGGGGGAGTGGACGCGGGTCCGCGCCTCGCATCGGACCGGCAATTCCCCGGGCCAAGCGAGCTGGGCCGAGCACGTGGCGACGTGTGTCGGCGTCGCGTTGAATCCCCGGCTCTGGGGTCGTCCGCGCACGCTGGAAAAATGCACGGACACCCATCACCCGCTCAATGACCCAACGGGAGTGCAGCACCTTGAAGATCGTTCGAAATCGTCGCGCATCGGGTCGAGCTTCCCTTGCGCGAGGGGAGCTACAAGTGGTCGGGTGGCAAGTCGGTCACGACCTTCGACAGCACCATCGTCGGGGTGGAGACGGACGACGGCCTCGTCGGCCACGGGGAAGTCTGTCCGCTGGGTCCGTTCTATCTGCCCGCCTACGCCGAGGGCGTTCGGGCGGGGCTACGGGAACTCGCGCCTCATTTGATCGGCCACGACCCGCGGGAGCTCGTCAAGCTCAACCAGCGGATGGACGCGGTGCTGAAGGGACACCCCTACGTCAAGAGCGGGATCGACATCGCTTGCTGGGACATCCTCGGCCGCGCGACCGGGTTGCCGGTGTGCGTGCTCCTGGGCGGGCGATTCGGCGAGGAGATTCGGCTCTACCGGGCCATCTCCCAGGAAACACCTGCCCAGATGGCGGCGATCGTCGCCGACTATCGTGCCGAGGGCTACACGCGATTCCAACTGAAGGTCGGCGGCGATCCCGATCAGGATATTGAACGGATCCGTCAGGTGCGGGCGATCCTCCCGCCGACCGACCGCCTCGTCGCCGACGCCAACACCGGCTGGTCGCTGCACGAGGCGACGCGCGTCGTTCGTGCCGTCCGCGACCTCGACGTCTACATCGAACAGCCCTGCCTGACCTACGAGGAGTGCCTCTCGGTCCGGCGGCGGTGCGACCACCCGTTCGTGCTCGATGAGAACATCGACGGGATCGACATGTTGCTGCGGGCGAGGGCCGATCTGGCGATGGACGTCGTCAACTTGAAGATCAGCAAGCTCGGCGGTCTCACGAAAACGAAGCAGGTTCGTGATCTGTGCGTTTCGATGGGCATCGCGATGACTCTGGAGGACAGTTGGGGCGGCGACATCGCGACGGCGGCCATCGCCCACCTCGCCCACAGCACCCCGGAAGAGTTCCGGTTCACCAGCACCGACTTCAACAGCTACGTCACGGTGAGCACCGCTGACGGCGCGCCGCGACGGGAACGGGGGTTCATGTCGGCCTCGGACCAGCCGGGTCTGGGCACCCGGCCGAAGCCGGACGTGCTCGGCCGTCGGGTTGTGGACGTGTGGCAATGACCGGCCGATTTGTCGACCGATCGTGCACGGTCGTCATCAGTGTGCCCTCGCGCACCCGGTATCCGGCGACCGCCACGCGATCGCGGAGCTCGCGTGCCCGGATCTCATCCGGCAGCTTCGCGTCGTCCGCCTTGGCTATCGATCCCGGCCGATACCCTGGCTTCCCTCACAGGACCATCCGATCGAGATGCGAAATGGAGCGGTGGACGGGAGAGAGGATATTCTGATTCGAGATATTTCGAATAGTTAGAACGTTCCCCGCTCCTGGCTACCACGAGAGTCGGCTACGGTATCTTTTGGTGTCCGCGTCGCGCGGGTTACCGTCGCCCACTCTCCCGACCAGCGTGTCGGTCACCGAATTCCGATACTCCGAGGGGGTCACGCCCGACGCTGATCGGAAGGCTCGAGTGAAGGCGCTGTGGTCGTAGAATCCGCAGGCATGGGCGATGTCGGAGACGGAGCGATCCGTTTCGCGCAACAGGCGAGAGGCTTCCGTGAGCCGGGTCTTTGTGATCAACTGCGTCGGCGTGATGCCAAAGAGGCTCTTGGTCAGACGTGTCAACTGCTGTGGAGAGAGCTTCGATTTTGTCGCGAGCCAGGTCGACGTGACATCGCTCGGCAGATCGCGTTCGAACCCTTCCAGTGCCGCGGCAAACCCCGTCGGAATCCGCTGACGTCCAATCATCGCACGCACATCGTGCGAGACCCCGATCAGACCGATGATCTCCTGGTCCGCACCGCGAATCGGCAACTTCGTGGTAACACACCACACCGGATGGTGCGGTCGATACCATTGCAGCTCCAGGTGGGCCAGGAGAGGCGTCCCGGTTCGCAGGATTCTCGCATCCTGTTCGGTTGGAATCTTACCGAAATCGCCCGGGCAGATATCGCAGGGACGTTTGCCGATGGCATCGGCCTTGCGCTTCAGTCCGTGTCGAGCGATGAGTGACTCGTTGACCGCCACGTAACAGCCGCTCGCGTCCTTGACAAAGAAAGCCACGTCCTCCGACTGATCGAAGAGCAACTCCAGTAGTGTCACATGGATCAATGGCGCCTCTCGCTCCGGACCGCAATCTGGATGCGTTGTGCGCGAACTCATGAGTCATTGCGCTCCTGGTACAAGAAGAACTCAAACCCGGTGACTAATATTGAAAATATTGAATGGTGCCCCCCTGGGAAGGCCCGCCAGCCGGGGGGTGGATAGCCGACGTGATTCAGTCCGCGTCGCGTTGATTGATCGATTTGGACCGATCTCCGGCTGAAGTAAAACGGTGCTCAGATTTTCGAAATCGACGCCACTCGACCCTCCGGCCGAAAGGACATGACCAACCCCGGGGTTTACGGAGGCAACTTGCGGAGCACTCACGCTCAATTCCTCGGGTTCATGGAGCAGGTGGCCGTCTACAACATCTCTAACCCCAACTTCGCCCCGGTGGGGAGGCCGGGTATGAGGATTAACTCTACCGCCCAGTACGATTCGATCCAAGCGTTCCTCTGACCGTCGGACCGAGAAAACAACGAACTGGCTACGCAACGACGACCACGTGACCTCTCTGACCAAATGGTTGGGTGGTTCAGGACGGCTGGACTGCCTCCGCGCCGATGCTCCCATGCTTGGCCTCTCTGATCCCAAGGCGATGGCCGAGTCTCCCGTCGTCGAGCGGTATCCACCCCCTCGACGCGGCCAAGGAACCGACGCCGGGCAAGTATCACGTCTCGATCACCGATGGCGCTGATCAGAACGGGGCCATAGGTGAAGCGGGCCCGGGGCCAATCGCCTCGACGCGGGCGACCCGGATTCCCGCCCACCGTAACCGCGACTCGACCCTGTGAGCCAGGGTCAAACCCGACGGACCTCGCGACTTCGAGCACGAGCTTCGGAGTTGCTCATTCCGCTTCCTCTCCATCGTTTTGACACATCCAGGGAGTGCTTCTGTCGCCTGGCCTGCGTGGCGAATCGGGCTCGTCCGATCCCATACGGCCGGTCAATTCTTCGGAGACTTCTCAAGGGAGGCATTTCGATGAGGCTGATTCATTCTCGATTCCGTTCCGGATTCACGTTGATCGAGCTCCTGGTCGTGATCGCGATCATCGCCGTGTTGATCGCCCTGCTCTTGCCCGCGGTCCAGGCGGCGCGCGAGGCCGCACGGCGGGCGCAGTGTGTCAACAACCTCAAGCAGATCGGCCTGGCGATGCACAATTACGAGAGTGCCAACAGCGTATTCCCGCCGGGGGCGCGCGGCTGCTGCTGGGGGACCTGGCTGGTCGCGGTCCTGCCGTTCGTCGAGCAGCAGGCGCTCTACAATGCCTGGAACTCTGCCGGCAATAATACCGTGGGACTTCCACAGAGCACGTACGACCTCCCATTTCGCTACAGCGGCGCGGCGAACATCACCGTCACCTCGTCACGGGTCAACGCTTACGCCTGTCCCAGTGACGGCGGTAATACCAACGCTCCCGGTTATGGAAGCCTGGGAAAAACCGTCACCTCGCAGAACTACATGGTGAACTTCGGAAATCTGAACTCGTCCCAGGGTACACTCACGGGAACCGCGTCGTTGTTACCGTACATCACCTTGAACGGGATTCAGTACGGTTTCCTCGGCGCGCCGTTCGGCGACATCGGTTCGCCGAACCCGGATGGGCCGTTTGGTTCGATGAAGGGGGCGGCGATCCGCCACACGGTCGCGTTCGCGCAGATCCAGGATGGCCTGAGTAACACGATGATGACCTCGGAGTGCGTGGTCGGGCAGTCGGCGACCAAGAAGGACCTGCGCGGCTTCTCCTGGTGGGCCTGGGCCGCCATGTTCACGGGCTGGTTGACTCCGAACACGTCGAGCCCCGACACCATGCAGGCCGGCTCGTATTGCAACTATCCGTTTGCTCAGAACCCGCCATGCAGTGGTCCCGACCCGGTCCTCGGCGTGATGAACGCGGCCCGGAGCCGCCACCCGGGTGGAGTGAACAGCGGGTTCTGCGACGGGAGCGTCAGGTTCATCAAGAACTCGGTCAACCCGATCACCTACAGGGCGATCTCCAGCACGCACGGCGGGGAAGTCGTCAGCGCCGATGCCTACTGAGCCGAAACGGTATCCGCTCGTATTGTTCCAGCTCCCAGAAAAAAGAGGCCGTCATGCATCCCTGATCAGGAATGCATGACGGCCTTTCACTCCGGATCGGATTCCGGTTCCTCAGGGCCACGATTCGGGGTGGCGATCCTCCACCGCATGTACGTGCGCTGGGATCGGGCTACAGGGAAGAAGGAAACATAACAGGGAATGAGTCTGACCCCCGGCGTTCCCCCTTTTGACCCTGGTGTCGTTTTCGCCTGGTCGCTCCCTGGCTCTCTGCCAGTTGTACGATTCCCATGAAGACTACCAGATTTTGATAGGCAGGCCAGGCATGCCCGCGGACCCCGCGCTTGACCGGAGGTCTTCGGTTCTCGATGCTGGTGGCGGAGAAAACCCGTGGTGAGGCCGAAGGTCAAGGAATGCGATAATGTGTAAGCGACCGTGGGGGTGCAGGCGAGCGTGGGCGAGGAAACTGTCCGTGATGTCCTTGCTGGGCGCGACATTGCTGGCGACGGCCACCGTGCGGAGCGAACAGCCGATGCCGATGTCGAAGCCGAAGGTGGTCCTGGTGGTTCACGGGGGCGCGGGGGTCCTGTCGCGCGAGGTGTTGAAGCCCGAGCGCGAGGGCCTGTATCGCGAGGTGCTCGAGCGGGCACTGCGGACCGGGTTCGAGGCGATCAAGGAGGGTCGGTCGAGCCTGGATGCGGTTGAGGCGTCGATCCGGGTGATGGAGGACGCGCCGCTGTTCAACGCGGGCAAGGGGGCGGTCTTCAACCACGACGGGCGCAACGAGCTCGACGCCTCGATCATGGAGGGGGCGGGCAAGCGCGCGGGGGCGGTGGCGGGGGTGTGCCGGGTCAAGAACCCGATCGCCGCGGCGCGGGCGGTGATGGAGCGCTCGCCGCACGTTCTGCTGGCCGGCGACGGCGCCGATCGGTTCGCGCAGGAACAGGGGCTCGCCATGGTCAGCCCGGTCTACTACTGGACCCCCGAGCGCTGGAAGGCGCTTCAGGAGGCCATCGAGCTGGAGAATCGCGAGCGCGCGAAAGCCCAGGACGGTCGGACGTCGATGTCCTCATCTCCACCTTCACCTTCACGCAACGTCGCGGCGCCGGACCGGCCGTTCGGGACGGTGGGCGCGGTGGCCCTGGACCGCTCGGGGAACCTGGCGGCGGGAACCTCGACCGGCGGCATGAACAACAAGCGGCCCGGCCGGGTGGGCGACTCGCCGATCATCGCCGCGGGAACCTATGCCGACAACGCCAGTTGCGCGGTCTCGGGAACCGGTCACGGCGAGATCTTCATCCGGTATGCCGTCGCGCACGAGATCTCGGCCCTGATGAAGCTGGGCAAGCGATCGGTCGCGGAGGCCGCCCGCGAGGTGCTCGCCAGCCTGCCGAAAGAGGAGGGGGGCGTCGGTGGCGTGATCGCGCTCGACGCCCAGGGCAACGCCGCGCTGGAGTACAACACCGAGGGGATGTACCGGGGCACGATCGACGAGAACGGCCAGGTCACGATCGCCATCTATGCGCGTTAGTGTTCGGATGCGATTCATAGACTAAAACGGACGGGGCGCTGGGTCGCCGGTGCCCGTCCCCTGACGTCGGCCGCGTCGCCTGGGGTCGGAGGGGGCCAGTCCGCAGACGGCGGCCTCGAAGAAATCGTAGGGGCAGGGCTCGCGGAACTCGAGCCGGCGCTGCACACTGGCCGAGCTTGAGGGTTCGAATCGCGACGACCCGTCCCTCGACGTAATTGATCGGTTGGGGCATCCCCAGGCAGATCCAGACAGCCTGGTCGCGAGGGGGCCGTTCGTCGAGGAAGACGTAGGCGCCGCCGCGGCTGAGGTTGATCAGGATGGCTGGATGGGTGCGGAAGCCGGCCTCGGGCCGCTTCCAGCCGAGCCAGACCTGGGCCTCGACCACCGCATGCCGCGCCGATCGACGACGCTCGGACTCAGGCACGCCGCCCTCGCCCCACAAGCGGAATAGTTTGAGAAAGCTTCGCCCCTCGGCCCGGGGCGCGACCGACCCGGTCGACACCGTGTCCAACCTGATCCGACGCTTCTCGATCGGGCCGGGCTGGGCCCCGCCTGCGTCATCCCACATCCGTTTCGCTCCTCACACGCGCGTCGTGTGTCGTCTCGTCCCGTCTCGTCTCGTCTCGTCCGAGCCTTGCTCCAGAACGGCGATCCTGTGGTTCAATCGCGCCTCATCCCTGTCGCTCCTGTCCCTGCGCAATCGTAGGCCACGATTTCAGGCGTGGCCTGGTGCCCGTCCGAGAATCCATCACCCAGGTCGAATCGGGGGGCCAGCACCGACTGGATTGCCTGTCGAGCGAGCAATTCTTGCCTTTGATGCTGATTGCTTAAGCAGGAAGACGGCCCGGTCCGAGTGAGCACCGAATTTGCCTGTTGCGTTTTAGTTCTTGGGGGAACAAGTTTTGCGTCGATTGAACCTTCCTGGGATCGATTCCTGGTTTCGCGGTTGCATAGGAGAGGCCAGGGCAATGCAGGCGGGCGGCCCCCTTCCGACTTCCTGCACGGCAAGGTTCGTTCGCGCGGGGTCACGCGCCTGTTGATCGGGACAGCACAGCTTCGGTCGACTCGTCGTGGCTTGGGGCCGGTTTTCGTGCCGGTCGCCGGACATGACGTTGACGGGACGTGACGGTCGGGATCGAGTCAACCATCCTCGCAGACGGGGCAACCATGCTGATGACGAATGCCGCGACGGGCATGGGGCTCTTCGGACGTTATCAGGTGACGGCGTTCGACGAGATGTTCCGCGATGACGGCAGCGCCCCGCCCGCATTATGGGCCGCTCCGCGACCGGCTCGAAAACCTGGGGGCTCGCGAACTGGAGCACTGCCACAAGGTCGCCGATCTGACGATGCGGCAGCAGGGGATCACCTTCACCGTCTACGGTCGCGATCAGGGGGTGGAGCGGATCATCCCGTTCGACCCGATCCCGCGCATGGTCGCCAGCGACGAGTGGGACCGGCTCGAGCGCGGGCTCAAGCAGCGCGTCCGGGCCCTGAACCTGTTCCTTCGCGACGTCTACCACGACCGCCTGATCCTCAAGGATCGCGTCGTCCCGGCCGAGCTGATCCTGGGCGCATCGGGCTACCGCCGCGAGTTCGTCGGCCTGCCGGTACCGAAGGATATTTACATCCATATTTCCGGGATCGACCTGATCCGCGACACCCGGGGCGAGTTCCTGGTCCTGGAGGACAACTGCCGGACTCCCTCGGGGGTGAGCTACGTGCTCAAGAACCGCGAGGTGATGAAGCAGGTCTTCCCGTTCCTGTTCGAGCAGTACAGCGTCCGGCCGGTCGAGGACTACGCGGCGAACCTGCTGTCGGTCCTGCGTTACATCGCCCCGGCGGGCTGCGACGACCCCACGGATCGTGGTGCTGACGCCGGGGATTTACAACTCGGCCTATTACGAGCACAGCTTCCTCGCGCGGAAGATGGGGGTGGAACTGGTCGAGGGGCGCGACCTGGTGCTCGACCGCGGCCAGATCTTCATGCGGACGACGCGCGGGCTCCAGCGGGTTGACGTGATCTACCGTCGCGTCGACGACGACTTCCTCGACCCTCTGACCTTCCGCCCCGAGAGCCAGCTTGGCGTCGCGGGGCTGGTCGGGGCCTACCGCGCGGGGAACGTCGGCCTGGCCAACGCGATCGGCACCGGGGTGGCCGACGACAAGGCGATTTATCCTTACGTGCCGGATATCATCCGCTATTACCTGTCCGAGGAGCCGATCCTGTCCAACGTCGAGACCTTCCTGCCCGACCAGGCCCGCGCACAAGCAGCACATCCTGGCGAACCTCGAGTCGCTGGTGGTCAAGGCGGTCGATGCTTCGGGGGGTTACGGGATGCTGATCGGCCCGGCGTCGACGGCCGCGCAGCGCGAGGAGTTCGCGGCCGAAGATCGAGGCCAATCCGCGTGGTTACATCGCACAGCCGACGATCTGCCTGAGCCAGCACCCCACGTTCGTGGACGGCCGGCTTGAGGGGCGGCACATCGACCTCCGGCCGTTCATCCTCTACGGCGAGGAGATCACGATCCTGCCCGGCGGCCTGACCCGGGTGGCCCTGCCGCGTGGAAGCCTGGTCGTGAACAGCTCGCAGGGGGGCGGGACCAAGGACACCTGGGTCCTGCACGGCACCCCGGCGTCGGCCTCGACTTCGCTGTCGGTCGCGGAGGGCCATTCCTGAGATGCTCAGCCGGGTCGCCGAGAACCTTTACTGGATGAGCCGGAACATCGAGCGGGCCGAGAACCTGGCACGCCTGCTGGGAGTCGGCTTCGACCTCGAACTCGATGCCGCGAGCCTCTCCGACCGGCTCGATGGAGGCGGACCGATCGAGCGTGTGGTCTCGATGCTGGATTGCCGCGAGGCGTATGAGAAATCGGTGCGTGTCGAGGGCCGGGGACGCGAGGCCGTGCTCCGGTTCCTCACGTTCGACAGCCGGCACCCCACGACCATCGCCGCCCTGATCGCACACGCCCGCGAGAACGCCCGCGGGGCGCAGGAGGCGATCGGCGGCGAGACCTGGAGCCACGTCAACCGTCTATACCTCTATCTGAGCGGTCCCAAGGCTCAGCGACGGTTCGCCGCCAGTCCGGTCCGGTTCTACGAGCGGGTCAAGCAGGCGTGCATCCTGTTCGACGGGCTGATCGATAGCACCCTGCCGCGAAACGAGGTGTTTCACTTCCTGCAACTGGGCCGACACCTCGAGCGGGTCGACCAGATCAGCCGGACGATTCATGCCGAGAGCCCTGACGCTCCAGCGCGCGCCGAAACCAACGGCGCCGGTCCCTCCGCTCCGCCTGGTCCACTGGACCAGTCTGCTCCAGAGCTGCTCGGCGTACGAGTCGTACCTGTCGACCTACCACGATCGGATCGATCCCCGGAACGTGGTCCGCTACCTGTTGCTCGATCCCGATTTCCCCCGCGCCGTGCGGTTCTGCGTGGCGCGGTGCCGCGAGTCGCTCCACGAGATCTCGGGCGGTGACATCGACGGCTACGGCTCCGAGGCCGAGCGCCGACTCGGCCGGCTCGACGGCGAGCTCCGCTACATCGACGTCGCCGAGATCTTCGACCGCGGACTGGCCAGTTACCTCGGCGGCCTCGAGGAAGCCTGCAACCGGATCGGCGTTGAAATTCAGAATACCTACTTTGATATCTAGACAAGATTCAGACAATTCTTGGAACGAAGGCCCGGGAAGGACGAGTCGCATGCTGCTGCGGATTCAACACGAGACGAAGCTGAAATACACCGACGCGGTGGCCGAGACGGTCTTCGAGGTGCGGATGTCGCCGCCGTCGGATGAGGACCAGACCAACCTGGGCTATCGGCTCCGGATCAACCCCGCCGCGCCGGTGACGTCGTACCGTGATGGGTTCGGCAACCGGGTTGATATGTTCAATATCATGACGCCGTATCAGGAGCTGGTGATCCAGACGACGACGCTGATGCGGACGCATCGACGCCCCGGCCAGGAGCGGTTGGCCGAGGCGGACCTCAGCGGTCATGGCGATGCGGAGTCCAACGGCAACGGCAACGGTAACGGCGATGGCCATGGGAATGGCGACGGGGTCTCGTCGCTCGAGGCGCTCGAGTTCCTTCAGTCGAGCAAGCTGGTCAACCGATGTCCGGATCTCGACGCGTTCGTCGCCGGTCTGCCGCGGCCGGGCTCGTCGCGGGCCCTCCTGGGTGCGGTCGAGCAGGTGATGGAGGCGGTCCGGGGCCGGCTCAAGTACGAGAAGAAGGTGACGACGGCGAAGACTCCGCTGTGCGAGGCACTGGCCCTGGGACGGGGGGTTTGCCAGGACTTCGCGCACCTGTTCCTGGGGGCGTGCCGCGGCATCGGGCTACCGGCGCGTTACGTCAGCGGCTACGTCTGCGGTCCCGGCGAGCTGGCGACGCACGCCTGGTGCCAGGTCTGGGGCGGCCGGGCCGGCTGGATCGACGTCGATCCGACTCGCGGCACGTTCGTTGACGACCACTACGTCGTCACCGCGGTTGGCCGCGACTTCGCCGACGTTCCCCCCAACCGAGGGGTCTGGAAGGGGCACGCCGACGAGGTCATCAGCGTCAACGTCAAGGTCGAGCCCACCGAACGGATGCCCGCCGACTGGGCGGAATGGGGCGCCCAGGCCCCCTGGTCCGGCACCGCCTGGACCCACTCCCAGCGCTACGACCGCCGCCACGCGCCGATGTCGCGGCGGCTCTATCGTCAGCAGCAGAGCCAGCAGCAACAGTGATCCCGTTTCCAAAACCATGATTCGTGGGATGGGCACCGCCCACCCCACGAAGCGTTCAGGTTAGCGGTTGTTGATCCTGCCATCCTGGATGTCGTCCTCGGGCGAGTGCTCGACGAAGTGCCAGGAGATCTCGGCGGCGGCGACCTGGAGGAACTTGGTCTTGAACGCGCCCCGGCTGTGGCCCGACTCGACCGGGATCGGCCCGCGGGTGGGGAACTGGGTGTCGCGGTAGTCGTCGTAGACGACCTTCGACTCCTTGGGCTGGTCCTTGATCGGCTTGCCCTTGCTGTTCTTGGGGTAGTCGAGCGAGATGGCCTGGATGTGGGTCTTGGCTTCCCCTTCGAGCAAGCCGGGACTGTGGGGGTCCTGGAGCTGGAACGACTCGATCTCGAGGAAGATGACCATATCGGCCTCGAACGCCTTGGCCGCCTCGGCCGGGTCGGTCCAGTTGGGGTGCGCGGTGACCCAGTCCCAGACCTTGTCCTGGTTCACCAGGTCGATCTTCTTGACCTTGGCCCGGAGGATCGAGCCGACCTCCCGCGCGATGTCGTGGTCGAGGCTGACGAAGTCGCTATCGGTCCCCGAGACGGCGTGGGTCAGGAGGACGACCCGCTTCTCCTCGAGCTTGGGCCCGGGGGCCGGGATCGTCGGTTCCCACGGCTGGAGGAAATACATCAAGGGGCGGGGGTCGCAGCCGGCCAGGGCCACCAGCCCGAGCGCGAAGACCAGGGTACAGGCGGCGGGAATCCGGAGCGTCCTTGCGTGCGGCCGAGGGGTCATCCTAACGCCCTCCTTCTCTGTATGTAGGAAGAAAAACTCGTTCAAATCCCGAGCCCCAGGCGAAGGCTCCAGGTCAGCAGGCTGAGCATCACCATGAGCACCACCAGGGCGAGCAGGGGGGGTTCAAGCGATCGGCAGCCGACCGGACGGCCCCAGGCCGCCCCGGCCAGGAGCCAGGGGATCAAACCGGCACAGACCGGGGCCAGGGCACATCCGGCGGGATTGGCCCGCCACGACCGCTCGAATCCGCCCCGCACGAACCACGCGAACGCCGTCGTCATCCCGCAGCTCGGACATCGGTAACCCGTCACCTGGGCGAACAGGCAGGGGGCCAGCCCGAGCTGTGTGTGTGTGCCATACCCTCGCGGATCAGGCTCCAGCCAACGCGCCACCCCGAGGACCGACGCCAGGACCAGCGCCAGGGCGACCATCCCCAATCGGATGGAGCCGCCTAACCGAGGCCCGGCCGGAACAATCGAGACAACGTGCGCGGGAATCATGACATTCACGAGAGATCATCCGTCCCCCGATCCAGAGCCGGGCGACAAGACATGTGGGTGTTACCATACCGCGAGATTCCCGCCGCGGCAAGGCCAACCTCCGCGCGGCCTGATCTCAGAGGTGCTCGACCCACGCCTCGGCCTCGATCATGGCCGATTGCATCCGGCGCTCGACTTCGAGGCGGCAGGCTTCGAGCGTGTCGCGGTCGGCGTCGGGGGGAACGCTCACCGGTTCGGGGACGACACAGGCCGCCGCGCGATGCGGGCGCGGGACGGCGAACCTGTCCCAGCTCCGGGCCCGCCAGGGATCGCGGAACGCCATCCCGGCGCCCGACGATCGGCAGGCCGGTCCGGCTGGCCAGGTAGATCAAGCCCTGATGGACGTGCCGCCGCGGTCCCTTGGGACCGTCGGGCGTGACGCAGAGGTTGCCGCGATCGATCCGGTGCGTCATCTCACGCAGAGCGCGGGCGCCGCCGCGCGTTGTCGAGCCCCGGACCACGCCGAACCCGAGCCGACGGACCACCTGCGTGATCAATTCGCCGTCGCGATGGTCGCTGATCAGGATGTTCATCTCCGGCCATGCCCAGTAGTAGGCCGGGAAGAGCATCACCTCGTGATAGAATGCATAAATGTAGCGATGGCCCAGCCGACGTGCCACCTCGGGGTTGACCATCGGGTCGGCATACCGGAAGTGGAATCGGCTCGTCCCCACCAGCCGGCGGACCAGCCAGGCCCCCGTGACCCCCACCGCGTTGACCAGGAGCGGATGCTGGATCTTCATCGGTCGTCCTCCTTGACCGGATCTCGATCCTCCTTAGATATCTCGTCGTGAGAAATCCGGCTAGAGCGCTTCCAGACGCGGGCAGGTTAAGGTCCGAGAAACCTCCCGGCTCAATCCGGCCACTCGCCCGTAAAGACCTCGACAGCCGGTCCGGTCATGAAGACCGAGCGGCCGTCGCCGGCCCAGGCGAGCTCGAGGTCGCCGCCGGGGAGGTGGGCCAGGATCGTGGGGCCGGTCCGGCCGGTCAGGACGCCGGCCACGCAGACGGCGCAGGCGCCGGTGCCGCAGGCCAGGGTGATGCCCGAGCCGCGCTCCCAGGTCCGCATCGCGACCTCACCCGGGCCGAGCACGGTCACGAAGTGGGCGTTCACCCGGCGCGGGAAGCTGGGGTGATGCTCCAGGGCCGGACCAATCGTCTCGAGCGGAAAGCCGTCCAGGTCCTCGTTCTCGAGATAAACCACGGCGTGTGGGTTGCCCATCGAGACCGCCGTCACCGCGAAGGAGCGGCCCGCGACGTCGATCGGCACCGAAACCGGCGGGTTGCCCGGCAGGGTCGTCGGGATCTCGTCGGCCTGAAGGATCGGTGGACCCATGTCGACGCGAACCCGACGGGCCTTGCCCCCCTCGACCTCGATATCGAGCGTCAGGACCCCCCGGCCGGTCTCGATCGTCACCGACGGCTTGCGAGCGATCCCGTGATCGTGAATGTACTTGGCGACACACCGCACGCCGTTGCCGCACATCTCCGACTCGGACCCGTCGGCGTTGAACATCCGCATCCGTGCGTCGGCCCGCTCCGACGGACCGATCAGGATCAGGCCGTCGGAGCCGACCCCGAAGTGCCGGTCGCTGAGGGCCCGTGCCAGCGCCACGGGGTCGGCCGGCGGAGCCTGGCCGAAGGTCTCGACGTAAACATAATCGTTGCCGATCCCGTGCATCTTGGTGAACTTCATCGCAAGCCGTCCCGCGTTCCGACCATCTCAACCGACTCTCGCACCATCGCCCTGAAACCCTACCACGCCCCCGAACCCGGGTGCAACCGGCGCCGGCCGAAGTCGGTTTCGCCCTTGCCGTCCCGCCCCGGCCGCCCTACTCTGAACGAATCATGCCGGCTCCGCATGCGGTCCCGGTCAGGTCGGACCGACTCTTATGCAAGGCGTATCCATCCATGCTGGGAATGCCCGAACCAACGGCTTATGATCTGCGCTTTCGATTGCTGGGCATCCCGGTCCGGGTGCATCCCTGGTTCTGGCTGACGACGGCGCTGCTGGCCGGTCAGGATGCGTCGTTCGAGGCGATCCTGGTCTGGATTCCCTGTGTGTTCATCTCGATACTGGTTCATGAATTCGGCCACGGCCTGATGGCGCGTCTGTTCCGGTTCTCGCCCTCGATCGTGCTCTACAGCATGGGGGGGCTGTGCGCGTCGGAGTCCGAGCGTCAGACGCCGGGGCAGCGGCTAGCGGTCCTGGCGGCAGGGCCCGGGGCGGGCTTGCTCTTCTACGGGGTCCTGGAGCTGGTGTATCAGGCCTTTGGCACTCCGCGTCTCGGTTTGGTCGGCGGGCGCGCCTATCTCTATCTCGGCTATATCAACCTGTACTGGAGCCTGATCAACCTGCTGCCGATCTGGCCCCTCGACGGCGGCCAGATCCTGGGCGTGCTCCTGGGCTTTATCAACCGGCGCAAGGGGCTGAGCTGGGCTCACGTTGTCTCGCTCATCGTCGCCAGCCTGCTCGCCCTCTATGTTTTTCAGTACGTGCAGGACATCCTCCTGGGTATGTTCTTCACGCTGTTCGCCGTGATCAACTTCCAGATCCTCCAGGCGCAGCATCATGCTGCCAAGTATAGCGCGTTTGAAGATGAAGGAGACTGGTGGAAACGTTAGTCGAATGGATGCAGCTTTTCCTTCGACTGCCAGTACGTGTCCTATCGCCTTGAGAAAACCGAAAGAATTAGGGGAAATCGGCCCCGACCCGGTGAGACGGATCCGGTTGTGCCTGTCGATAACCAGCTCGCGGCGCCGGCCTAACTGAACGGGGCGTTGCCGGGACTCGGTCGGGGGTCCGCGCCGTTGACCGGCGGGGCCCTGGTACACAAGCGTGATCGGCTCGATATCCTGATCGATGAATTTCACGCACCCGGCCATATAGGGTTATTGAAAATGGCAAGAGCGATGATACGATGAACTGTCATCATCCCAAAACCGAACCTCATGTCAGAGTTGTGCGCCTCAAAAAAGGCAGCCGGTGCGTCGAATCTACCGGGACCGTCGGTCCCGTCACGTCACCGGTGGGAACAGAGCATCGTGAGGAATCGAGGGTCCCATGGACAAGAGTGATATCAGCCCCAGCCCCGACGCGATCAAAGCCGCCCTCAAGAAAACAACCCGAAGCAAGGGGGCCAAGGCCGCTGACTCGCGCCTGAAGAAAGCGCAGCGGGCCTCGACCCTGCTCAAGCAGGTCAGCGACGCGACCCGGCTCCAGATCATCCTGGCGCTGTCCGATGGAGAGACGCATGTGGGGGGCCTCTGCGAACGGCTCAACCAGAGCCAGCCCGCGGTCAGCCATCACCTCGCCCTCCTTCGGCACGGCGGCATCATCATGCCGCGACGGCAGGGAAAGAACAACTTTTACAGCCTGACCGAGATCGGCGACGAGCTCGCCAAGGTGGTGGTGGCGATGGTCTCCTGAGTCTTGAACGACTCGGAATGTGACGATCAGATCAGATCAGATCAGTCAGGGCGGTGCTCGGGCGCGAGGCCGGGCGTGGGAAGAACCCGTACCGCCAGCCGCGACGGCCAGCGGGATGATCGGTAGACGCGCTGGGTGGCGGCATGGAAATCGGACTCCCGGCCTCGGCGATCGGGACGAAGCTCTGGGGATTGCGATCGACCAGGGGGAACCATGAGCTCTGGACCTGCACCATGATCCGGTGCCCGGTCCGAAATGTGTGAAGAACATCCTGAAGTGTGAATTTCAGGGAGGTGGGAATGCCCGGCCGAAGCGGGGCGGGCTCGGAGAGGCTGTCGCGGAACCGGGCGCGGAGCACGTCACCCCGGACCATCTGCTGGAACCCACCCATCCGTACCTCGGACGGGTTCGGGTCCGGGTCAGGGAAGTCGTCGGGGTAGACGTCGATCAGCTTGACGATGAAGTCAGCGTCAGTGCCGGTGGACGAGACAACCAGCTCGGCCTGGATCGGGCCGGCCAGGGTGACGTCGCGCTCCAGGGGTCCGGTCTGGTAGAGCAGGACGTCGGGGCGGCTGGCGGCGAACCGCTGGTCGCCCACCATGTACTCGGGGGCCATGTTGACGGCGACGTGGTCGAGGTACGGGACCGGGTGCGCGGGGTCGCTCTCGTACGCGTCGAAGGCGTGCGACCCGGGCTCGGCCGCAGAGCCCGCGGCGGGTTCCGGCGCGGGTCGAACGCCAGGGTCTTGCCGGCGCCGAGGTAAAGCGCCCGGGGTAATGCCTCCCTGGGAGGCCAGGTGTCGAACCGCCGCCACTGGTTCGTCCCGGTCTCGAAGACGAGGGCCTCGGGGAGCCTGGGATCGGTCTTGTCCTTGAGGTAAAACTCGAAGAACGGCAGCTCGACCGACTCGCGGAAATAGACCGACGTCCTGGCGTCGAACCGGACGTGGCCGAGCCGTTCGCCGTCGTTCCGGCTCCAGCCGCCGTGCGACCAGGGGCCCATCACGAGGAAGTTGACCGCGCCCGGGCTCTGGGCCTCGATGGCCTTGTAGGTCTCGAGCGCCCCGAAGAGGTTCTCGGCGTCGAACCAGCCGCCGACGTTCAGGACCGCGGGTCGGACCTCCTTCAGATGCGGCCGGATGTTCCGTGCCCGCCAGAAGTCGTCGTACGTGTCATGCCGCATCAGGTCGTTCCAGAAGGCGACGCTCCCCCTTGAAATGCGTCGCGTCCACCTTCGAGAGCGGCCCGAGTTCGAGAAAGAACTTGTAACCGTCGGGCGTGCCGTGCTTGAACGTCGGGTTGAACGCGCGAGTCGGCTCGGGACGGGGCCGGCCGAAGTTCGCCAGGAAGTTGAAGGCGTGATTCAGGAAGAAGGCGCCGTTGTGGTGCCAGTCGTCGCCAACGAACCAGTCGCTCACCGGCGCCTGGGGCGAGGCGGCCTTCAGGGCGGGGTGGGCGTCGATCAGACCCGCCGACGTGTAAAAGCCGGGATAGGAGATCCCCCACTGGCCGACCCGGCCGTTGTGCCCCGGCACGTTCTTGATCAGCCAGTCGATCGTGTCGAACGTGTCGCTGCTCTCGTCGACGTCGCGCCGGCCCGACTTGCGGGGCCGGTGCGGGGTCATGTTCACGAACTCCCCTTCCGACATCCAGCGCCCGCGTACGTCCTGGTAGACGAAGATATAACCCTCCTTGCCGAACTGCGGCGATGGCCCCAGGTCGTTCTTCGAACGGTCGATGCCGTAGGGCTCGACATTGTAAGGAGTCCGGGTCATGAGCATGGGGTAGGGATGAGCCGGTGAGGCGTCCTTGGGAACGTAGACCGCGGTGAACAGCTTGGCGCCGTCGCGCATCGGAATCCGGAACTCGTACTTCGTGTAGTGCGCCTTGACGTAGTCCAGCCCCTGCGCCGGCCGGCCGCGCATCGGCCAGGAAAAGAAGCGCCGGCAACAACAGACTCACCGCCCCGAGCTTGAGCTTGACGATATCGATCCGCCGCATCGCGTTTGGTTCCTCGGTTCAATTCCCGGTTTCGCTCGATCCCGCCACCAACGTTCCCGGAACCAACGATAGTCGCTTCGACCGTTCGCTCGCAACGATCGAGCGGAGTGGCGGCCCAGCCTCTTCCCCGGCGCTTCATAATGGTTGAGCCTGGGGTTGTGGACCTCGTTACTTCTGCCGGGCGGACGAGACGAGAACCGACGGCGGCACGATTGGCCTGATGGATCGGTGCGTGAACCGCACCCCATTTGAAGACGCATGACGGATTCAACGACGGGAACGGAGCCGACCCGGGGTCACGATCCGTACGCTCCGCTGCGGTGCGACGATTTCCGGCGCTACCTGATGGCCGGGATGCTGCTGACCATCGGCGGCCAGATGCAGGGCGTGGCGGTCGGCTGGGAGCTGTACCGGCGGACGGGCTCGGCGATGCCGCTGGGGCTGGTCGGGCTGGTCCAGTTCGTACCCGTGTTGCTCCTGGCTCTGCCGGCGGGGCACGCGGCCGACCGTTACAGCCGTCGATCGCTGCTGCTGGTCTCGCTCAGTCTCCTGCTGGCGGCGTCGGCGGGGCTGGCGGTCCTGTCGATGAGCCGCGGGCCGGTCGTCCTGATCTATCTCTGCCTGTTCCTGGGGGGGATCGTCGCAGGCGTTGAGCCGACCGGCGCGGTGGTCGATCCTGCCGCAGCTCGTCCCCAAGGCGCTTTTGCCCGGCGCGGTGACCTGGAACACCAGCGGCTGGCAGACCGCGGCGGTGCTCGGGCCAGGGCTGGGGGGCGCCTTGATCGCCCTGAGCAGCCGGACGAGCCATCCCGACGGGCCGGCCGATACACGAGCCGCAAGCTGGGTCTATGTCGCTGACATGGTTTGCTGCGTCGCCGCGATCCTGCTGGTCAAGGCCATCCGCGCCCGGACCACGGCGCGGGGGGTGGAGCAAATGTCGTTTCGCTCGCTTCTGGCCGGGTTCACGTTCGTGCGCCGGTCCAGCCTGATGCTGTCGGCGATCACGCTGGACCTGTTCGCGGTCCTGCTGGGGGGTGCGACGGCGCTTCTGCCGATCTTCGCCGAGGACATCCTCCGGGTCGGGCCGGTCGGTCTGGGCTGGCTCCGCGCAGCCCCGTCGATCGGCGCGATGCTGATGGCGCTGGTGATGGCCCACCGGCCCCCGCTCCGACACGCCGGGCCGGCCTTGCTCGGCTCGGTCGCCGGGTTTGGAGTCGCGACGATCGTCTTCGGCCTGTCACGCAACGTGTATCTCTCGTTCGCGATGCTCCTGTTGACCGGGGCCTTCGACAACATCAGCGTCGTGGTACGGGGGACCCTGATGCAGACCCTGACGCCCGACGCGATGCGGGGGCGGGTGGCGGCGGTCAACGGCCTGTTCATCGGGTCATCGAACGAGCTGGGAGGGTTCGAGTCGGGCCTGACGGCGCAGCTGTTCGGTCCGACGGCCTCGGTGGTCGGCGGAGGGATCGGCACGATCCTGGTCGTGCTCACGGTCGGGGTGGTCTCACCGCGTTTGCGCCGCCTGAGATCGCTGCGCGAAGCGGCCGAAGCGCAGGCCGAGGCCGACGCCCTTCACGCCAGGTCGGAGGCGGCGAGCACGGCCGTTTGATCCGATCCGCTCGACGGCGGCCTTCGATTCGATTCAGGCGCGCGCCTTGTGGAAGACGCTGGGCTCGACCTTTGGAAGGGCGAAAAGCTTGTTGTGGAGGACCTGTTCGAGGAACTCGAGGTCGCCGAGCATGGTGGTCGCGGGGGCGGCGTCGGCGGCGGGGTTGGCCGAAGGATGGTCGGGATAGCTCTGGACCAGCGCCAGGCGGTCGGGCAGGGGGGGGTGCGCCGGGTCGTCGGTCGTGCGCTCGCTGGCGAGCACGGCGAGCCGCATCTCGGTGTGGACCTCGGGGGGAAGACGATACCAGAAGGCGCGGAAGAAGGCGTAGAGGTTGGGAGTGTCGGGATCGGCCTGGCCGGGGTCGTAATACGCCAGGACCTCGCGAAAGAGCGGCTGGACGAGGGCGACCTTGACCAGCGCGGCGGCGGCGGCGCTACCGCCGGCGATGGCGGCGGCCGAACGGTCGGCGCGAGCTCCTGACCGTGGGCGATCGGGGCGATCAGGCGGGTTGACCAGCGATGGCAGAGGCGTGCCCAGTTTCCCAGCAGGCCCCTCGGCTCTTCGCCGGCCTGGTCGAGGGCCCGTCTCAGCGACTCGACAAACCGGACCGATCGGGCAGCGGCGGTGGCGTCACCCCGCGCCAGGTGGGCCAGCTCGTGCGCCAGGATCGCGCGGAGCTCGCCCTGGTTCAAAACCCGCAAGAGCGGCAGGCCCAGGATCAAGGCGCGGTTCGACCGGCCCCAGGCGACGACCCCGCAACAGGGCAGGTAGGTCAGGCGGACCTGGCCGGGGGGCCGAACCCCCAGACGGCGGGCCACGTCCTCGACCGCCGTGAACAGGGGCGGGGCGTCAACCCGCGCCAGGACCGGCCCGAGGTCGCCGTCGGGATCGCGAACCTCGGTGACGACGTGAACTCCGCCCAGCGCCCGGAGCACGTCGCCCCAGTCGTTGATCTCGTCGCGGAGCCAGCCCCGGACCACCGGCCCGGCGCCCCCGCAGGCGAGCCGGAGGGCCGAACCGGCGAGCACCCCACCCCGGTAGGACCACTCGATCGCCCGCAGGCCCCAGCCCCGCCACCACAGCGCGATCGATCCAGCACCGGACCCGGCTCCGGTCCTGGAACCGGAAGCAGTCGGAGTATGGGCCGGTGCCGCGGATTCCGGGTCCCGTCGACGGGCGCGGAGGGTCGCGCCGCATTCCGGGCACACCACGCGTCGCGCATCGCCGTTGAACGCGTCGTCATCGTCGTCCGGTGGCCTCAGCGCCGCTCCGCACCGCGGACAGCGCATTCCTTCCCCTCGACCCATCGTCCCGGCTCCCGACACACCCTTTTACCTGCCTGCGCTCCATTCGGCTCGGCGCTGGCAAGGGCGATCCCAACCCAATGACGAGACCTCAGGGTATCCCTGATCCTGTTCGGAGAACATCCCTCGTTCTTTTTATTATTTCGTCCCGATCGTCCGATCCGCGGGCGATTCAGAGGGATCGAGACGAAAATTGGGGGGATCGGAATCGGGGACTTGACGATCTGAGACACTTGTCTTAGGATAAATGGGCCGGGGGAGCCGGTCAAACCCTCGGTCCCCGTTTTGAAGCGTCGCAACCTCCCTCTCTCTGAATTCGTTCAGATCGATGTAATCCCGCAGCGCATCCGGGGTCAACCGACCGCAAATGCGAGAAGACCGTCGATGGCCAAGCGCCCGCCGTCCATCCCTGATTCCGAGCTTGATGTCTTGAAGGTCTTGTGGGACCGCGGCCAGGGTACCGTCCGCGAAGCGCTCGAGGAGCTTCGCGCCTCGGGCCGGCAATGGTCCTATGCCACGGTGGCCACCCTGCTCGACCGGCTCGAGTCGAAGGGGCTGGTCGAGAGCAACCGGAGTGAGCTGGCGTTCGTCTACCGACCCACGATCACGGCCCAGGAAGTGCGACAGAAGCGGGTCAACAGCCTGGTCGACAAGCTCTACCAGGGCGAGCCAGGCCTCCTGGTCCTGCATCTTCTCAAAGCCCACCCCCTCGACCCCAAGCAGGCCAAGGAGGTCCGCGCGGTGCTCGAGGAAATGGCCCCCGGCTCCGACTCCGGCTCAAGTCCGGGCGATCGGGCGCGGAAGAAGCGGTCCGAGTGAGCGGCCACTTGCTGAGCGGAAAGCGTGTCTGAGGGTCTTATCGGATACGAGATCACGTGATCGGATTCGTGGCGGCGACGGGAGTCGGCACCACAGACACCCCGCCATCACACTGCCCCGCCTATCAAATTTAGAATGATTGATCCCATTCGCGCTACGCTCCGGTCGCCTGCTTGACCGGACAAATGGTTCTCTGTTAAATTCAAAACTCCCCTGGCAACAGGCCAGCGGGGCCGCCCTGCTTTGCGCGGGGCTTGCTCGGGATCAGGACGACGCGGAAATCTTTCCACGGCACCACTGGAACTGTTATGGACGGTAAATACAGTAGTTCATTAAAATATCTGTCAGCATTAATTTACAGAAAATGGATTCGGAATCGGATCAAGGGGCTGGTATCGTGGCCTTCCTCGGGGGCGGACGAGCCGGGATGCACGGCGGTGATCGGGATGTGCTCGCGCTTTCCCGAGGTGCTCTATGCCAATCTTGTCTGCTTGAATGAACACGCGTGGCCTGACCTGAAGGAAGTGATCGTCACCATCGACGGTCTTCCGGAGTGTGTTCCGCCCGATCTGGAGAGCAAGGCGCGGCGCGATCTGCACGCGGTTCGACCTGCGGATCTTCTATTATAACGAGGCTCAGAGTCGGCTCGCGGAGCAGATCCGGCTGCCCTATATCTTCTCGTGGCTTTCCTGGTGCATCGCGCTGGGTCATTGCCGGACACGGCATGCCATGCTCCACGATTACGATTGCCTGATCGTGAGCGACATTCTGGAACGCCGGTACCGCGAGTTTTGCGCCTCGGGTGTGAAGGTCCAGGGGGTCCGCTGGTACCAGGGCAATGGCGTGCTCGAGGAGGATCAGCTCGCCACGACCTTCGAGGCCATCCTGGACGTCGATTGGGTCCGCTCGTACCCGCCGATCCGGTTGATGAACGAGTTGAAGATCCGCCAGGGTCGCTCGATCGACTACGACACCCTGCTCGACCTTCAGCACAATGACCTGACGCCGGCCCAGCGCCAGCGGTTTCCGATGACGCTGGATGATTTTGTTCATCCCTCGCAAATGGTCCATCAGTACACGATGTTTCGGCGCAACCCGGGACAGGCGCTTCCCTGTTTTTCGATCCCGATGATCCCCTTCTTCGAATACATCGCGGTGGGCGAGTCGCGCCTCGACCGGGCGGTGGCCCAGATCCGCAACCGGCGCGAGCATTCGAAGACCTTTCCGTTCCTGGCCGACAACCTGCTGATCAACTTCAGCCTGCTGGATACCGGCATGGTCGACTGGTGTCTCAAGCAGATGGTGCAGGGCTGCATCAAGCTGGAGATCGAGCCGTTCTCCGGGCTCTACGAGTATGGAACGGAACTTTACCAACTGGTCGAGACCCCCGATCCCCTCGTATGGAAGGGAGATTTCAATCCCGAGCAGCGTTCCTGGATCGAGCGGAGCGCCTCGAAGCTTGTGCCTACCTTGGGGAATTGAATCGACCGCCGGCGCGGAACGCACCCCGCCCATTTCCCGGGCCAACCTCTGCCGGGATCAAGCGCCAGATCCCCCCGGTCTTTGTCGGAAACGGGGACAGGCATCGAGCGAGCCACTCGTCATTCCAGGTGTTTTGCCGTCGTCCGTCCGGAGCCAGTCCCCTTATCCGACAAAGCCTGGGTCTGACTGAGGTCGAATCGACTTTTCCATGACACGAGTTGTCTGGAAAAATCGAAGCCGGTGCCGGGGGCCGGCGGGTTGGCCTCACGTCGTGGCCAGTTTGATCAGGAGGACGATGGCCACCCCGTAGAAGATGCACAGGCCGGTGGCGTCGACCAGGGTGCTGATCAGGGGGGCCGACACCAGCGCGGGGTCGATGTTGAACCGGCGGGCCAGGAGCGGCACCAGGGCCCCGACGCCGTTGGCCCAGACGCAGATCCCGACGATCGCCAGCCCGATAACGGCGCCGAAGGTGGGCGAGTGGCCCAGCAAGAGCCAGACGAACACGAAGCCCAGCGCCCGAGCAGGGCGCCCAGGAGCAGGCCGGTGAGGACCTCGCCGCGAGGACCGCGCGGTATCACCCCGCTGGATCTCGCCCAGGGCCAGGCCCCGGATGATCGTGCCCACGGTCTGGCTGCCGGCGTTGCCACCGGTGCCGATCAGCAGGGGGATGAAGGCGTCGAACTCGATGTCGGGGAACCGCGAATCGACCCAGTTGAACAGGTGAATAATGTATCGGGTGATCGTCCCGCCCACGAACAGGAGCAGGAGCCAGCCGATCCGGCGCCGGACGGCTTCGGTGATCCGGCCTTGCCAGTACGATTCGTCGTCGGCCTCGGCGTCCTTCGAGACGCCGCCGAAGGCGAGAATGTCCTCGGTTTGCTCCTGGCGGAGGATGTCCATGGCGTCGTCGTGGGTGATGATGCCGATGAGCATATCGTTGGCATCGACGACCGGGATGGCGATCAGGTCATATTTGCCGATCAGGCGGGCGACGGCTTCCTGATCGTCGTCAACCCGGGCGAAGATCACGTCGCGCTGCATGATGTCCTCGATCCGGGCCACAGGGCGGGCCAGGATCAGGCGCTTGAGCGAGACGAACCCGACGAGCCTGCGCTGGGGGTCGAGAACGTAGCTGTAATAGATGGTCTCGCGGTCGGGGGCCTCGTGCCTGATCCGCTCGAGGGCCTCGCGGACCGTCAGATGAGGGGGCAGGGTGACGTAGTCGGTCGTCATGACCGCGCCGGCGGTTCCGGGCTCGTAGCTGGCCAGGCGCCGGATGTCGTCACGCTCGGCCTGAGCAAGGTAGGGCAAGATCCGGTCGACGTACTCCTCGTCCAACCGCTTGACCAGGTCGGCGCACTCGTCGTGCGACATGACGTGGAGCACGTCAGCGGCCTCGCTCGCCGGGAGCGACGCCACGAACTGGACCTGGCGTTCACCGTCGAGGTAGTTGAGCACCTGGGCCTTGACACGGTTGGCGAGCAGGCCGAGGATCGTGTCCCCCTCGGCCGGCTCCAGATCCTCGACCATCTCGGCGATGTCGGCGGGGTGGTGGTCGCTGAAGAAATCGCGCAGGGCGGCCGTCTCGTTGGCCTGGATCAGCTCGCGGAGATCGGGCACCAACAGCGGGTTTCGCATCCGGCGCCCTCCTTATTCGTGAAACAATGAATATCCGATCCCTGGTCAGGCCGCGCACCAGGCGACACGCGGCCGGATGCGCGGGTCGAGCCCGCGGCTTTCTTTCGATCCGTTCCAACGAGACGTGACATCAAAGGGAGCCAGTCGACAGGAGCATGAGCCATCGGGCCGATCCGTGCCCATCGCGGACCTGGTGATCGATCGGTGCGACCTGCTGGAATCGTAGGCGAGGGGCCCGGGATCGACAAGTTTATCCGCCGATAACGTCCTTGCCCAGGGCGGGCTGAAGCACTTTGGGAATCTCGACCCGGCCATCGACGCGCTGATAGTTCTCGAGGATCGCGATCAGGGCCCGGCTCAGGGCGATGGCGGTGCCGTTCAGAGTGTGGACGAACCGGGTCCCCTTCTGGCCGGCGGGTCGATACCGGATGTTGAGGCGACGCGACTGGTAGTCGGTACAGTCCGAGGTGCTGGTGACCTCGCCGTACTCGCCGGCCTCGCCGCGTCCGGGCATCCACGCCTCGATGTCGAACTTGCGGTAGGCCGGGCCGCCCAGGTCGCCCGAGCAGATGTCGAGCACACGGTACGGGATGCCCAGCTCGGTGAAGATCTCTTCCTCGATCGCGAGCAGGTCCTGGTGCATCTGGCCCGAAGCGTCGAGCGTGCCGGTGGTGAAGGCGAACATCTCAACCTTGGTGAACTGGTGAACCCGGTACAGTCCCTTGCTCGCCCGCCCCGCCGCGCCCGCCTCGGTCCGGAAACAGTGGGAGACACCTACATATTTCAACGGGAGTACCGATTCGTCGAGGATCTCATCGGCGTGCATGCCGCCCAGGGTGATCTCAGCGGTGCCGATCAGGCTGAGGTCGGTCTCCTCGATCGAATAGATCTGGGTCTCGGGTCCGCGGGGAGTGAAGCCGATCCCTTCGAGGATCGAGTTCCGGGCCAGGTCGGGGGTGATGACCGGCTTGAACCCTCGGGCGACGAGCTTGCGCAGGGCGAATTGCTGGAGGGCGAGGTCCAGGAGCACGGCGTCGTTCTTGAGGAAGTAGAACCCGTGCCCGGTGACCTTGCCGCCGGCCTCGAAGTCGATCAGGTCGAGCTCCTTGCCGATGGTGACGTGGTCCCTGGGGGTAAAGTCAAACGCGCGGGGCGTGCCGACCTTGCGGAGCTCGACGCTCTGGTCCTCGTGAGCGGCGCGGGGCGCGTCGGGATGGGTCAGGTTGGGGATGCGGGCGAGCCGTTTCTTGACCTCGGCCTCGAGCGTACGGAGCGTCTCCTCGCTCTCGGCGGCTTCGGCCTTGAGCCGCTTGCCCTCGGCCACGAGCTCGCCCCGACGCCCCGGATCTTTTTCCTTGCCGGTGGCCTGCGCCACCTCGTTCTGTCGGCGCCGGACCTCCTCGACCTTCTGGAGCAGCTCCTTGCGTGAAGCCTCGAGCGTCACCACCTGATCGACCTCGTCCAGAACGTCGGCGGGGACGTTCCGGTCACGGCAGTTCTGTTTGACCTCCTCGACATGGGCGAGGACATATTTCAAGTCGAGCATGTGGTGGACCTTAACCCGTTTTCGCCCTGTATCTTGCAGCCCCGAAGGGGCTGAGAATCCGATGGATCGATTTCCGGAGGCTGGGGACGAACGATCGTTTCCTGTTCACTTTCGAGCCAGCTCGGCCAGGAGATGGGCGCTGGCCTTGATGCCGCGGTGGAAGTCGGCGAGCGAGAATTTCTCGTTGGGACCGTGCAGGTTGTCGTCGTTCTGGCCCCAGCCAAGCAGGAGGGTATCGACGCCCAGCGCCGTCTTGAGCAGGCCGACGACCGGAATCGAGCCCCCTTCACGGATGAAGACCGGTGGTTTGCCGAATCCGGCCTCGATGGCGCGAACCGCCGCGCGGACGGCCTCGGTCCTGGTATCGACCAGCACGGCCGGCGCGCCGTGGTGTACGATGAGCTCGTAAGTCACGCCGGGAGGACAGACCGACGCCACGTGGCGCCGGACCAGCGCGGCGATGGTCGCGGGGTCCTGGTCGGGGACGAGGCGAAAGCTCAACTTGGCCCCGGCGGAGCAGGGGAGGACTGTCTTGGGCCCCGGTCCCTGGTAGCCGCCGTAGAGCCCGTGGACGTCACAGGTTGGTCGTGCCCACTTCCGCTCCAGGGTCGTGTACCCGGCCTCGCCCTCCAGCGACGGCACCCCCAGGCTCGCCTGGAACTCGGCCTCCGAGAACGGCAATCTGGCGAACTCGGCGCGTTCCCAGTCCTCCAACGGCCGGACCGCGTCATAGAATCCGGTGATCTGGATGCGGCCGTCGGCTCCCTTGAGGCTCGCCAGGATCGTGGCCAGGGCGTTGCACGGGTTGGCGACGGCCCCGCCGAAGGTCCCGGAGTGAAGGTCGGTCCGCGCACCCCGGACGATCAACTCGAAATAGGCCAGGCCCTTCAGCCCGTAGGTGATCGCCGGCTGGTCGCGGGCGAACTGACTGGTGTCGGAGATCACCGCGAAGTCGCAGGCGAGCCGCGCGCGGTTCTCGGCCACGAACTGCTCCAGGCCCGCCCCGCCGACCTCTTCCTCTCCCTCGATCAGGAACTTGACGTTCAGGGGGAGCCGGCCCACCGTGCGCAGCCAGCCCTCGGCCGCCTTGAGATGGGTGAACATTTGCCCCTTATCGTCGGTGGCGCCCCGCGCGTAGAGGTTTCCGTCGCGCACGGTCGGCTCGAAGGGGGGTGAGAGCCAGGGCTCCAGCGGGTCGGGTGGCTGGACGTCGTAGTGGCCGTAGATCAAGAGGGTCGGCTGACCCGGGGCGTCGCACTTCTCGGCGTACACGATCGGGTGGCCGGGCGTCGTGACCAGCTCGGCCGGCACGCCCATCGCCCGCAGGTCGTCGCGCACAAACTCGGCGGCGCGTCGGGTGTCGACGTTGTGGGCCGGCTGGGCGCTGATGCTCGGGATGCGGAGCAGGTCCTTGAGCTGCGACTCGAAGTCGCCTCGATGAGCTTCCAGATACGAAACCACCTGGTCGATCGCCATCGTCCTGGGACCTCGTGGCCAACCTGTCTCGTCAGGGTGAGTGATCAGATCCAAACGCGCGAAGGGCCACAGTATAACACGGTCAGGGATCTCGGGCGACCGGCCTTCGGTCACAAACCCAGGCCGGCGCAGCCGATCAGAGGCCGAAGCTCGCCGCGGGTCCGACGCCCCGAATGTTGCTTTTCCGAATCAAGGCGCGGCGACGGCTTGTACCGGACCGGTTCGGAACTTACAAAGGAATCGCGCCCCCGCGTGTAGGGTTGACTTCCCGAACCGACCCGCCATCAATTCCGGAAGAAGACTCAAGTTTCTTACGGGCAACGCCGAAGGGCAAGATGAGCCACAAAATCGGCGCGGTTGGAATGAGATTTGCTAAAGACGATCCGTGTCGGACAGAGTTCTCAGGAAGCCATCGCCGGATTCGGAATGCTCCCCACACCTTGCGTTCGCATCGGTTAGTACGTTGGTTTCCCTTCAGTTTGTTTTTCAAGCCGTACGGAATTCTGTCGTCCCACATGGTATATATAGGAGAACGGCATTGAAGCGGTGCCAAGGGAAAGGCAACCGTCCCCGGGGTGGGTCTCGGCTACCTTCGGGCGCGGTGTCGGTCGACGGCCTGGGATGGCCTGGTCCGGGGGCGGAAGCGATATTGCGTGGCCCCCTGGCTCGTCCGACGCAGTGACCGAGGATTGTTCACGCACGAAACGTATCCCAAACCGATGCGCGTCGCGGTCGTAGCGTTAGGAGGGGGGCCTTCCCGATGAGTCGATTTCTCCAGCGGTTTCTTGAGCGGGTGTTGCGCACCAACACAAGCCGTATGCCTCGAACCAGCTTCGACGACCTGAGTCAGGACCAGCTTGACGCCCACCTGCGGGTCGGACGCTACGGTGACTTCGCCCTGACCGATGCGGTGCGCCCATCGTTCGGCCTGGAGGTGATCCCTCGCGAAGGTTATCGACGCGATGTGTATTGCGATCCCGAGACCGGCAACAAGATGCCCGTGCTGGCCGCCTCGGTATCCGCCGAGCGGCTCTTCGATGTCCTGATGGACCTGATCGACCCTCTGGGTGAGGAGGTCGACGTTGTCATGGAGTCGAGCCACGAGAGCGAGCCGGGCGCCCATGCCGATCTCTATCGCGAGCATATGGACACCGTCATCCTGAAGAGCACGCTCTACGATTTCGAGCCACTGCTCTTGCACGACGGCTGTACCGGCCTGGCCGCCCTGAACCCGAACGGTCCCATGGAGGTCCAGTTCGACGAGCATAAGCTCCTGTTTGTTTATGCCAACGACCTCGAGCCGTTCGAGCAGATCCTCCTCGACCATGGTCTGAAGCGCGACGACACGCTCAAGTTCATTTCCGAGGCCGAGCATCTGCACTCGACCGACGACGTCTACCGCGAGCAGTTTGACGAGCTGCGGTACCGGCTGGGGATCGACCACTGAGACGGATCGGGCTGGACCGACTCGACCCACGCGGGGCGGAACCTCAATAACACGAGGTTCCGCCCCGCGGCGCTTCGAACGGCGGATCTCGTCAGGTTTGACCGGCCGCGCTGGCGTATCGTACGATGGACCCTCCGTCGCACACATTGGGAGGCTGAACGAACGAACCGGGGGGTGCGACGATGCGACGATCGAACTTCGGAGAGGAGAGCGCCGGGCCATGCCGATCGGCCGCAACGTGTGGTTCGGGGTGTTGATATCATCGTTCGCGGCCGGACTGGCCGCCGCGGGGTGCGGAGGTGGCTCGTCGCGCCCCGAAGACGAGCGTTCCACGCGGTTTCAGGGCCTGACCCTCACCGTCGCCGCAGTCGCTGAACCGGCGATCCTGTCGACCGTGAGCACTCAGAAAGGCGAATGGTCGGCGAACCGCGGGGCGTCGATCACCATTCGACCCGCGGCGATCGACCTGAACGCTCCGGCGTCGACCGACGGGGTGGATGTCTTTGTCTTCCCCGGCCAGCAGCTTGGCGCCCTGGTGGACGCGGGGGTCCTGGCGGTCCTTCCCGAATCGATGGTCCAGCCTCCCGCCGTGTCGCGGAACGAGGCCGACGCGGAGGAGCCTTCCTCCGATACGGCGGCATCCGCGGCTGGTGAGTCCGGGTCCGGGTCGGAGTCGGGCCAGCCGGCTGACAGCCTGCGGTTTGCCGAGGTGGCCGCCACCTATCGCGACCGTGTGTCGAAGTACGGCAGCGACCGGATGGCCCTGCCGTACGGGGGAACTGCGCTGGTGCTGGTTTACGATCGGGGGGCGTTTACCCGGACCGAGAACCGCGCGGCGGCCGAAAAGGAAGGGATCGCCCTCGAGCCTCCGCGGACCTGGGAGCAGCTCGACGCCCTGGCCCGCTTCTTCCAGGGACGCGACTGGGACGGCGACGGCTCGGCCGACTTCGGTCTGTCGGCGGCGCTGGGACGCGACGCCGAGCGCCTGGGCGACGCGATCTTGCTGGCGCGCGCCGCCAGCCTCGGGCAACACCGCGACCAGTATTCTTTCCTGTTCCAGGCCGAGACGATGGCTCCCCGGATCGATACTCCGCCGTTCGTCGAGGCGCTCGCGGGGTTGGTCCGCTGGAAGGAGTGCGTGCCTCCCGAGGCGGCTTCGCCGACGTCGTTGTCGTCGTTTGACGCCGACGCCGCGCGGAGCGCCTTCCGGGCGGGGAAGACGGCCCTCCTGATTGATCGCGCCGAGATGGCCGCGCGCTGGAGCCACGCCCGAACGGCGGTCGGCGTCGCCCCCTTGCCTGGTTCGGATCGGGTCTACGAGCCGGTTCGGAAACAATGGGAGGCGCCCGATTCCGCAAGCCCGTCCAACCACCTGGCCGCCGGTGCGTCGCGACCGCTGAACGATCCGAGCTACCTGCCCTATGGCGGCGGCTGGCTGGTGGGCGTGAGCCGGAAGTTGGCCGGCCGACAGCGCGACGCCGCGCTCGACCTCGCTCGCTATCTCGCCGGGCCCGAGACCGCGGTCCGGGTCCGCGGCGACCGATTGTTCCCGATGCTTCCGGTCCGTCCGACGCTCTGGAGCCAGGGTCCCCCCGATCTGCGCGGGGCGATCGGCGTCGATGCCCGTCAGTGGTCCGACGCGGTCAACAGGACCCTGGTTCGCGCGGCGCCCGGTACCTGGCTTGCGCATTCCGGACGCCGACGGCTACCTCGACGACCTGGCCGCGGGCCGGCTCGCCGCACTGGCCGGCACTCCCGCGCCCGACGCCTTGAAATCGGTCGCCGACGCCTGGTCGAAGCGGACCGATTCGCTCGGCAAGGAACGGCAGATCTGGCACTACCGACGCAGCCTCAACGCGCTGGCCACGCTGCCCGAGCCCCCGCCCCGTTGAGCACGCGCGCGACCTGGAGGCTTTCGTCATCTTGGACGACTCCGACCCGTCGGGCTCCCTGCCGAGCGTGGAGACCGAGCTGCACGAGCTGCTCGGCCTGTTCGACGTTCCGGCCTTCGCGCGGCGGGGTCAGGAGCTCGAGCACACCCTAACGCGGCTCCAGCAACGGCTCGCCCACGGCCGGGAGGGGCTGCTCGACATGGTTCACGTGCGTCTCCGGCAATGGTCGATGGTGGCGACCGGTCCGGATGATGTTTCCGGCGTGTTCGCGGCGCCGATCGACGGGCTCTGGCCGCTCTGCGGCGTTTCCGCTCCGGTCTGGGCCGATCAACCCGGGCCGTACCGGCGCCGTCGGTTGGTGGCGCGCGATCTGGTCGCCAGCATCGAACGCTTCAACCGACGCTGGACCGCCCTGCTCGACGCGATCGATCTGGGCCCGGTCAATCGGATGATCGAACACTACAACCGCTATTACGTTCTGGAAAAAGAGTGCCATTTCGGCTCGCCGCGCCTCGCCCAGCGCCATTTCCGCCCTCAGACTCCCCTGACCCTGGCTTCGTTGATGCAGGACCATCCGCCGCTACCCGTTCCCGAGCGGATCGGTTGATCGTGTTAACATTACTTCATTATATGAAGGAGATCGTTTTGACGACCCCGGCCGGCCCCGATTCTGCTCGCGTTTCCCGACTTCGCGGTGCGATCTTCGACATGGACGGCGTGCTCGTCCTGTCGGAGCCCTTGATCGCCGAGGCGGCGATGCGGATGTTCGCCGAGAAGGGTTACGCGGTCCGCCACCAGGAGTTCCACCCGTTCATCGGCATGGGCGAGGATCGGTTCATCGGAGGCGTGGCCGAGGCGCGAGGTATCCCGCTCGATCCGGCCAGGGATAAAGCTCGGACGTACGCGATCTATCTCGAGTTGATACCGGGGCGTCTGAAAGCCCTTCCGGGAGTTCACGAAACCATCGAGGCCTGCCGCAAACGCGGGCTGGCCCTGGCCCTGGCATCGAGTGCCGATGCGATCAAGGTCGAGGCGAACCTGAAGGCGATCGAGGTTCCGCCGTCGACCTTCGACGTGATCGTCAACGGCAGCGAGGTGGCCAGGAAGAAGCCGGCGCCGGACATTTTCCTGGAAGCCTGCCGCCAGTTGAGGTTGGAGCCGACCGCATGTCTGGTCGTCGAGGACGCGCTATCCGGCGTTGCCGCCGCGAAGGCCGCTGGCTGCCGCTGTCTGGCCGTCACCACCTCATTCCCCGAGGAGAAACTCGCCGAAGCCGGCGCCGACTGGGTCGTCTCCGGGCTCGATCAGGTGCCCGATGAGGCGTTGATCTGGTAGCCTTAACTTACTGGTAGGGTAGGCTTTAACCTGCCATCGCGCAGTTGGAGGGCAGGCTAGTGCCTGCCCTCCGTGGTCATCATCGTTCAGGGCCGGGCGGTGATCGATTTGACGCCGGAACGTATAATCGGTTTACTTGGTACGAACGAGCAAAACGCCTTTTTCCACGTGAATCCTTTGGTTCCCGCCCCGACAGTCTGGTTCGGCTCGCCCTGACGCGATCACTCCAACCCCCGCATCGAGCAGCATTGCAACACAGAAAGGACTGGTATGCCCTCGCGAACGTCCCGGCCCGTGGGGCCGGTTCTCTCCCTGGGTCTATCCCTGGCGATCTCCCTCGGAATCGGAGGTAGCTCTACGTTAACCCCGCGGCTCGCGGCGGCGGAAGAAGCGCCGGCGTCGAGCGTCCCTGCATCCTCCACGGCGCCGGCACAGGCCTTGCCGAGCTTGACGACCGAGGTCGGCTTTCCGCACCTGAAGTTCAACCGGCCGGTCGCCCTGGCGTACCCGGACGACGGGAGTAACCTTCTGTTCGTGGTCGAACAGCACACGGCGACGATCCAGTCGTTTCCGAACGAGCGCGAGACCAAGGACAAGCGCGAGTTCCTGAAGCTTCCCGACCCGATCAACCAGAAGAACGAGGAGGGGTTGCTGGGTCTGGCCTTCCACCCGAAGTACAAACAGAACGGCCAGTTCTTCGTCTATTACTCGGCCAACGACAAGGGGACCCGGCACTCGGTGGTCTCGCGGTTCAAGGTTCGTCCCGATGACCCGCGCGTGGCCGACCCGCAGAGCGAGGAGCGGATCTGGGTCTCGGACAAGGACCCGTTCGAGAACCATAACGGCGGCTGCGTTGTCTTCGGCCCCGATGGCTACCTGTATATCTCGCTGGGTGACGGCGGCGCGGCGGGCGACCCGCTCAAGAGTGGTCAGAACCCGGGCGACTGGTTCGCCTCGATCCTGCGGATCGACGTCGATCATCCCTCCGGCGGCAAGCCCTACGGCATCCCCACCGACAACCCCGCGAAGCGGGCGCGAGCTTCGCGCACTGGGCCCCCGAGGTTTACGCGATTGGCTTGCGGAACGTCTGGAAGTTCACCTTCGATCGCGCCAACGGCACTCTCTGGGCCGGCGACGTGGGGCAGAACGAGTACGAGATGGTCCACATCCTCCACAACGGGGGCAACTACGGCTGGAGCATCAAGGAAGCGTTCCACCCGTTCGAGCCGCGGCGACGGCTCAAGGCCGATCCGTCGAGCCCGATCACCCCGCCGCTGGTCGAGTACCCCCACAAGCCGACCGCCGAGCGCCCCGACGATGGCAAGAGCATCACGGGAGGCTATGTCTACCGCGGTAAGGCCCTCCCCGAGCTCGTGGGTGTTTACGTCTACGGCGATTACGACACCGGCCGGATCTGGGGGCTCCGCGAGCACGACGGCAAGGCCGTGGCCAACGCCGAGCTGATCGACCGCAAACACACGCCGAAGCTCAATATCGCCGCCTTCGGTGAAGACCCTCAGGGCGAGCTCTACATCCTTGCTTTCGACGGCCGGATTCATCACCTGGTCCGTCGCTGAGCGAGGCAAAGCAACGCAACGCAATCTAGCCAGGCCGCGTGCGGATCAAGCCGGAGACGCCCCACCTTTTGATTCCGAAAAAGGTGGGGCGTCTCCGTTTTTTTCTTCGTGTTTTGCGAGCTTGTTGACTCATGCCACTGCGGGTCTCTTATGATAAGGTATCGTACGCGAAACCGATCGTCCGATCACGATCTCGTCAAGGGAGCCCGTTCTTGGAATCGAACAACCCCTACACGCCGCCGGAGACGAAGCCCGAGGGCTTGAAGCCGCTGGGAAGCCTCGCCCAGTCGGCCCGAGGCAAGCAGATCAATCAGGCGCGGGGTATCCTCATTTTCATCGGCCTGCTCACCATGGCCATCAACGGGTTCCTGTTGTACAACCTCCCGAAAGAGGTCACCCAGGCCATCCAGCAGAACAACGTGGATCCCGCGCAGGTCGAGTCGTTTCGCCAGCAGGTCACCTTTTTCGGCTATATGCTCTATGGGGGACCGATGGTGCTGGGGGCCTTGTTCCTCCTCTTTGCCGTGATTATCAAGAAGTTCCCTGTGCCGATCACGATCGCGAGCCTTGCGCTTTACCTGCTTGCGGCATTGATCTTCGCGATCATTAATCCGATGTCGCTGGCGCAGGGCTTCATCATGAAGATCATCATCGTCGTGGGACTGGCGAAGGCGGTGAAGGCCGCGATTGCCTACGAGACCGAGACCAGCGAAGCGGCCCTGGGTGAGCTGGCGGAATGATCGGACGGCGGATCGAGGGACAACCGGGCCTGCCATGGGTCGCCATGACGTTAATGATCACCGGGATCGTGCTCGTTACCGCCGGTCTGTTGACGGGCGTTACCCCCCTGGCGATCGCCTCGGCCCTTCCACTGACGCTTGGGAGCTTGTTCTGGTTGTTCCGGCGCGATCGGCCTTTCGCCGCGTCGTTGACCGAACAGGGGATCGACGTCGTGAACCCGGTCCTCAACATCCCGTACACGGCCGTGCAAAACCTCCGGGCGGGTGGCTACGCCTACGATCCCGCCGAGTTCCACGAGCGATCGTGCGCCATTGAGGTCGAACATGAATCGGGATCTCTCGTCATCCCTGCGCGGCTGAATGTGCAGTCACACGAGCTCTACCGCTTCCTCGCGGCTCAGGTGACCGGAAGCGGCAGCCGCGACGTGAACCCGGCGCTGGCCGAGTACCTGGAAAACCAGGAGGCGACCTTTGGCTCCGAGGCGATCTGGACGTGTTGCGGAGTGCGACGCAAGGGGCTCCAGCCCGTTTATCAGACACTCCGAACGTTTGGTCTGGGCCTGTTCCTGGCGGGTTTGGTCTGGGCCGTCTTCGGCTTCTCAGGACACGGTGAGGTCTGGCAAGTCGTTGGCGTCGTGATCGGGGTGTTCGGAATTGTCCTGTTCCTGGCCAGTCTTGCCGGGTACCTCTCGGCCTACACGACCGTCGGGATGAGGAAGCGGGCAAGTATCGTCATCGGCCCGCAAGGGATGGCGATGGTCCAGGGTGAGATCCAGGGCGTGATCCGATGGCCGGAGCTGCTCGATGTCCGCTTCCAGCCCTGGCCGCAGGTCCGTTCTTTCGTGGTCTCGCACCAGAACGCGGCTCCCGGCATCCTGTTACGGGTGAAGGGAGCCGACATCGTCATCAGCGATATCTACGACCGCCCCCTCCACGTCATCCACCGCCGGATCAGAGCGGCGACGGGTCGGTCGGTGCCCATAGAATCGGACCGCGCGCCCTGACCTGGCCTGAACGATCGCCGCCTCACTCACTTCTGGTTCTTCAACCACGCATCGTACGAATGGTTTCTTGGTCCGACGTACTCGTACGACTCGAAGACCTCGCCCCGGCCCAGGGCGCGGGGGTCGTTGTCCTTGAGGAGCGAGGCCTCGAGCTCCTCGCGCAGCGCCTGCTTCAGCGGCCGGAGCTTCGGGTCGCTGGCCAGGTTCTTGACGCAATCCGGATCGCTCGACACCCGGTAGAGCTCCTCGGCGGGTCGTTTGCCGAAGCAGAGCCGGTAGTAGTCGTCGAAGGTCGATGTGAGCAGAGTTTTCGTGGGGCTGTTGTCGCAGTTGGGATAGCTGGTCTCGGGGTTCCCTACCGGCCATCGTTCAAATTCATAATTGTGGATGTAGAGATATTCGGGCGTACGGATCGCCCGGACGGGGTAACCCCAGTCATTCGGCCGGCCCAGGTCGTGGCGCTCCTTGCCGATGACCATCCGGTTGCGGGTCGGATCGACCTGGCCCGATTGCTCACTGGTGAGCACGCCCAGGAAGCTGCGCCCGGTGATCGAGCTGGGGAGCGGAACTCCTGCTAATTCGAGGAACGTGGGGGCGACGTCGCGGACGTTGATGAAGTCATCCACCGTCCGGCCCGGCTTGACCTTGCGCCCCCACCGCACGGCCATCGGGATGTGGAACCCGTGCTCGTAGATCTGTCCCTTGACCCGCGGGAACGGCATTCCGTGGTCCGAGGTCACCAGCACAATCGTGTCGTCGAGCTCGCCGATCCGGGCAAGGTGGTCGAGGATCTTGCTCAGATGGCTGTCGAACCACTCGACCTCGACCGCGTAGTCGAGCATGTCGCTACGGATCACGTTCGAGTCGGGATAATACGCCGGCAGCGTAACATCCGCCGGTTTCTTGCCCGCGCGTGGGCCGGCGCCTTCTTCATAGACCCGGTGCGGCTCGTGGCCGCCTACCCAGAAGCAGAACGGCTGGCCCGGCTTGCGATCCTCAAGGAAGGCCGTGAAGTTGCGCGCGTAGTCGGTGTTGCCGATCCCCTGGACCGGGGCCTTGGTCTTGTATTTCTGATACTCTGGCCCGGCGGGGTTGCGTTTGAACCCGCCCGCTCTGAAATCGCCCGGTCCCCACCCCTTGCCGGTGAAGCCGACGAGGTAGCCCGATTGTTCGAGCAGATCGGGATACACCGGCCATCGAGCGGGGAAGACCCCGTTGTGGCACATCGCCTCGGCGAGCTGCCAGGTGTTCCGGCCGGTCAGAAGACTGGCCCGGCAGGGGCTGCACTTGGGGTTATTGGTGAACGTGTGCGTGAACAGCACCCCCTCCCGCGCGACCCGGTCGAACCCCGGCGTGTTGATCCAATGGCAGCCGTACGCCCCGGCGTGGCCGTAGCCCCAGTCATCGGCGATGACGAAGAGGATGTTGGGCTTTCTGGGCTCATCGCCCGGGGCCGCCGCGCGGCTGTGGCTGGGGCCGTGGCTCGCGAAGAGGAAGGCCAGTCCGGCCATCGCGGCCGTCGAGAGCGGAATGGATCGCAGTGTCCTCATTGATGTTCTCCAAGGACGAGCTCGGCATTGAAACCGCATTCAACAACAACGGCACGGGGAACACCAGGAGTAACACGGAAATGGCCCCGAAGGTCGCGAAGAATGTCACGCGCCGACCCATTTTTGGAAGCTTTCAAAGATCCAGGGGCCCCCGATCAATCAGATTTGCCCAGCCGATCGCGAACGAAGCCGCCGATTTCGTCGATCGCTCGACGTGCCTCGGGAAGCGTTCGCGAGAAGAATTGCCAGACATGCCACAGTCCGGGCCAGACGCTGAGTCGCGCGTCAACTCCCGCGGCGCGGGCCTTGTCGGTGAACTGGATGGCATCGTCCCGTAGGATCTCGGCGTCGCCGACCTGGATCAGGAGCGGCGGAAGCCCCCGCAGATCGCCGTGATAGGGTGAGATCAGCGGGAGCCGAAGGTCCTGTCCGCCCGCATAGTGCCGCGCCATGTTGAGGGCGAACTCCGCCGTCACGCTCGGATCGTTCACCGTGCGGAACGAGTCGCCCCGACCTTCGAGGTCGGTCATGGGCGAAAGACAGACACCCGCGGCGGGGAGCGGGTCGCCCGCGTCGCGCAGCGCCAGAAGCATCGCCAGCGTCAGGTTTCCTCCAGCCGAGTCCCCCGCGATCACGACCTGGCCCGGGGACGTGCCTCCTTGCAACAGCCATCGGTAGACGGCCAGGCTGTCGTCCAGCGCGGCGGGAAACGGGTGCTCCGGCGCCAGACGGTAATCGACCGCCAGCACGCGACACCCCGACGCCCGGCCGATCTGGCCCGCCAGTCGGCGATGGAGGTCGGACCACCCGAGCGTCCAGGCGCCTCCGTGCACGTAGAGGATGACCGCCCCGGACAAGGCCCCCCGCGACGTCAGCCATTCACATGGCACGCCACTCGCCTTGACCGGTTCGATTGACACGTCCCGGAGCGGCCGGAACAACCAGGCGCTGCGTTTGAGCATGGCCCGAAACCGATCGACCGGCGCGTTCCAGTCGATCAAGGGTTTGCGGAGGCGAAGGATGGTGCGCAGGATTATTGCCCGCTTGCTTGGCATGTTTTCGTGTTCTTCGGTTTCCTGGTGCCGTCGGATTGCGGCCGGTACGAGGATATCCGAACAGGAACGGTTGTACGAGCGATCAGGCCGAAGCTGGCGACACTTCGCGTGCGATCAAGGGTTCCATGGTGTTGAATCAGAAGGGCTCCTGGTGGAGGATACCTGAGTCCGGTGTGCTTCTGGAAATCAAATCGATCAATTCAAGGGGGAAGCGACCATGCGTGACGGGAGATCGACGGCCTGGAGGTGGTGCCGCGCCGGGCTCTGCGGACTGGCCTTGATCGTCGGGGCTCAGGAGTCGGTCCGGGTACGGGCCCAGGACGCCAAGAGCGACGTCGCGACGGAACCGGCCGCGGTGAAGAAAGCGGCGGCCAAGGCCAAGGCGAAGGTCGCGGCCGTCGTGAACCCGCCCAAGACATTTGCCGACGTCCCGTATGGTCCCGACCCGAAGCAGGTGCTCGACTTCTGGAAGGCCGAAAGTGTTGACCCGGCGCCCTTGGTGGTGTTCATCCACGGCGGCGGCTGGACCAACGGCACCAAGGACCGGGTCGCCATGATCGACGTCAAGAAGCTGCTCAGCTCTGGCATCTCGGTCGCGTCGGTCGAGTACCGGTTCGTCCCCCAGGCCGACGAGGCCGGGATCAAGCCGCCGGTGAAGTGGCCGCTCGAGGACGCCGCCCGCGCGATCCAGTTCCTGAAGTCGAAGGCCAGCGAGTGGAACATTGATCCGGCCAAGGTCGCCGCCTGCGGCGGCTCGGCGGGCGCCTGCTCGTCGCTCTGGCTGGCGTTCCACGACGACATGGCCCAGCCCGAGAGCACCGACCCGGTCGCACGGCAATCGACCCGCCTGGCCTGCGCGGCGGTGCTAGGAGCCCAGACCGGGCTTGACCCGCACCAGACCCGCGAATGGATGCCGAACATGAGCTACGGCGGCCATGCCTTCGGGTTCCGCAAGCCGGGCCTGTCGGGCGCGGCGCAGTTCCAGGCGTTCTACGACCACCGTGACGAGGTGCTCCCGTGGATCAAGGAATATTCACCCATCGAGCACGCCGGATCGGGTGATCCGCCGATCTTCATGGATTATCCGTCGCAGACGCAGCCCCCGGTCAAAGGTGAGCGCCAGAAAGACCCCACCCACTCGGCCCTTCTGGGCCTGATGCTTCTGGAGAAGCTCAAGGACAGCGGCGTCGAGACGCACCTCGTCTATCCCGGCCACGCCGACCCAGATTACAAGGACTGCACAGCTTTTCTGCTGGCCAAGCTTCGCCCCGCAGCCGCCGCCCGGCCCTGAGTCCGGCAAAAAATCCGAACAATTTTCCGGCCCGCTGTCATGATCGAACCGGTCAAGGTTAAGTCTCTGGTAGGGATACCTGAGAAACCTTGACGCGAACGGTCAGGACCAGCGGGCTTTGGGTTGAATATGGTCGACACGGCACGCGAAGTCGCACGCCTCTGGACACTGGCGCAGCCGTCGGTCTCGGCGTTCATCGCAACGCTGGTCCGGGACTTCCGCGACCGCGACGACATCCTTCAGGATGTGGCGGTCGCCGTGCTCGATTCCTTCACCTCCTACGACCCCGCGCGTCCCTTCAATGCCTGGGCGATCGGGATTGCCCGCAACCAGGTGTTCCTTCACCTCCGGCGCAAGGGGCGCGATCGACTCGTCTTCGATGCCGACGCATTGGTCCGCATCGAATCGGCGTTCGCCGGAATCGGACCGCGTGAGGTCCGCATGCTCGATGATCTCGAGGACTGTGTCCAGGCGCTCGATGGCCGGGCGCGACAGCTCTGCGAGCTCCGTTACCGCGACGATCTGAAACCGGCGGCGATCGCTCAGCAGGTCGGCATGTCGGCCAACAGCGTCGCCAAGGCCTTGCAGCGGCTCCGTGAGGCACTTCGCAACTGCGTGGCGCGAAAGGCAGCGCTCGACGGAGTCTGATCCGACCCATGAACACCGAAGCCGATCACCTCATTCACGGCTACTTTGACGAGACGCTCACTCACGAGCAACTGCGGGAGCTGAACGCCTGGATCAAGGACAGCCCGGACGGCGCTCATCGCTTCGCCACGCTCGCACTCCTGAACGACCGGCTGCATGACTGTTTTCGGAGCGTCTCTGTATGGAACGCCGACCTGCCGGAACTCGGGGTGGTCCGGCCGGAGATTCTGCCCGTCCGAGGCCGCTGGAAACGGCGCGTGTTTCTGTCCGCCGCCGCGGTAGCGGCCGTGGCGGCGGGCTTGCTCGTGCTTCAGGCGACGAGCAGCCGGCGGACCCAGGCCGCGGAAACCGAACTGGTGCGGATGATCGAGGTCAGTCGTCAGGCCGTCGACCGGACCTACCGGATTGTCTCGCTCAACAAGCCGCAGCCTCCCGGACCTCCTCCTGGGCAGGACCCGCAACGCGCCCGGCCGCCGATCGATGGAGCCCTGCTGTATACCCGGGGTCAGGACCAGCACGTCCTCATGCGGCAATATGCCAACGGCGACACCTTCCTTACTGGCAGCAATGGTCGCGAAAGCTGGGCGATTCCACCGCAAGGGCCGGTTCAGGTCAGTTCTGACCCGACGCGATACCGGGGGGCGGCTCCGGGCGAGAAGCAAAATGTGCCGTTTTTGATTCCCGAGGCCCTGGACCGACTCCGTACCAACTATCAACTGAGGATCGAGCCGAGCGAGCCAGGGCACGTTGAACTTTCGCGACTCATCGCCGTGAGACAATCGACTGATGGGCGTGGACCCCGGCGAGTGACGCTCTGGTTCCACGCCGGCCGCGATGTCATCGAGCGGATGCGCTTCGAAGGTCTGCCATCGGCGCAAGGTAATCCGCTCAACATCGAACTCGAACTGATCGATCAACGCGATCTCGGTCCCGATTTCTTCAACCACAGCGCCCATCACACATCCGATCGACCAGTGAACCAGGAATCCTGACGGAGCAGAGCCCTCATGAAAACGCGACGGATGATCTTTCCCCTCCTGGGCCTGGCCGCCGCCCTGGCGTGTGGTCCCTCGGAACCCGCCCCGAGCCCGCTGCCAGAGCCGGCACCCGCGGTCAAACTCGTGGTGACGAGCCCGGCATTCGAGGCAGGGGGTGCGTATCCATCGGAATTCACATGTGACGGTGCAGGCGTGTCGCCGCCGATCGAGTGGAGCGGAGCCCCAGAAGGGACCCGGTGTTATGCCTTGAGCCTCTGGCACATCCCGCGCGACGGGGCCGTCAAATCGTACTGGGTGCTCTACAACATCCCCGGGGATGTGACCGGTCTTCCCAGAAACGCGACGAAGATCGGCGTGGCTGGCGTCAACGACAAGGACCGTGCCGCCTACGACCCGATGTGCTCGAAGGGTCCGGGTGCCAAGGTTTATCAGATCACGGTCCATGCCCTCTCGGCGGAATTGAAGCCATCGTCCCGCAGGCTGAACCGGTCCGAGCTCCTGACGGCGATCGAGGGTATCGAGCTCGCCCGGGGAACCCTGTCGTACACGTATACGCGACCACGGCCGAATTGACCGACGACACCTTGTCTCTTTTTGTCGGGATCGGGAGTTCCTTGCATGAAAACGCTGATGGCGAGTGTGAGCCTCTGTGTCGCAATCCTGGTCGTAGCGTTGCTGGCGCTGGCACAGAATCCAGGCCCGCCGCGTGGGTCGGGAACATCGATTCGCAAGCCGTCGATGGCCAACACGATCAAGGCGAATATCTACGCGGACAACTGGTTCATCCTTTATATCAACGGCGAGCTTGTGGCGGTTGACTCGATCAAATTCATTCCGCACAACGTCATCTCGGTGGATCTCTTGCCCACCTATCCGATGACGATCGCCGTCATGGCCCGGGACAATGCCGATCCCAAAACGGGGATGGAGTACGCCAACAGCAACATCGGCGACGGTGGATTCATCCTCAAGTTTGGCGACGGCACGGTCACGAATGCGAGCTGGAAGGCCAGGGCGTTCTCCCGCGGGCCGATCGACCGCGACGTCAAAAATCCGCGCGTCGAGAACATCCCCATTCCCGATAACTGGTACGCCGTCGATTTCGACGACCGCGACTGGGGCCCGGCGAAGGAGTACTCGGAATAGCAGGTCGGTCCAAAACCGCCGTTCTACGAGCACGATTTCGCCGGTGCGAAGTTCATCTGGTCCGACGATATCGAGCTCGACAACACGGTCATCTTCCGGCACACGGTTGCAAGCCCGCCCGACGGCAAGTCTCGTCCCGACTTCTCGAACCTGAACAACCAGATCCCCGATGCAGCCGAAGAAAAAAGGGAGATGACGAAGATCTCCATTTGTCTTTTGCCTCATCGAAAGATCCCGCCACGACTCTCGGTGAAGACCTTCGTCGTGATCGCCCTCGCCGTCTGGGTCGTCCTCGGTCATCGCGCCGAGGCCATCGCCGAAGCGGCGCCCAACTTCGTCTTCATTCTCGCCGATGACCAGTCGTGGAGCGGGACATCGGTGCCGATGATTCCGGGTAATGATCTGAGCCGATCGCCCGGCTTTTCGCACGCCGAACCTCGAGCGGCTCGCGGCCCACGGGGTCACGTTTTCGCAGGCGTATGCGTCGCACTGCAAATGCGAGTGTTCGCGTGCGTCAATTTTGATGGGCCGTTCGACCACGAGCTTGAATGCCGCGGATAAGTGGTCGCGAAACTGGCGGGCACCGGCCAGCGATTCACTCGCCAATACGCTCAAGCGGGCGAACTCCGCCTATCGGGCCGCACACCTGGGCAAGTGGCAATGGCCGCAGTCGCCCGAGTCGATGGGCTACGACGTGAGCGACGGCAACACCCAGAATGAAGATGGCGAATCGAGCGACCCGAACGACCCCAAGCAATCGTTCGGCATCACGCGCCGGGCCCAGCGGTTCATGGAAAGCCAGGTCAAGGAGAACCACCCGTTTTACCTTCAGCTCTCGTATTACGCCGTCCACAACCCGTCACAGGCGCTCGCCGCCACCTTGAAAAAATACCAGGATCGTGCCGGCGTCGTTGACCCGAACCGCTCGTTGATGGCCGCGATGAGTGAAGATTTCGATACGTGCATCGGGCAGGTCGTGAAGAAGCTCGACGACCTCGGGATTGCCGGTAACACCTATATCATTTACATCTCTGATAACGGAGGCCGCACCAGGATCTTGAAGGGAGGCAAGGCCAACCTCGGCGAGGGCGGTATCCGGGTCCCTCTGATCGTCAAGGGGCCTGGCATACGTGGAGGTGTCTACGCGAATGAGCCGGTCGTCGGCTACGATCATTTTTCCGACCGTGCTCGATCTCGCCGCTCCTGGTTTTGCGTTACCGGCCGGTATCGAGGGGGGAAGCTGGAAGCCGCTGCTCCTGAATGGCGGAACTGGCAAGGTGACTCGCCCCATCGATCGCCTTATCTTTCATATGGACGTCGAGATTGACCATCCCCAATCGGCGATCCGCAAGGGCGACTTCAAGCTCCTGCACTACTGGGACACCCACGAAGATTTCCTCTACGATCTCGCCGCTGACCTCGGCGAAACGCATAACCTCTCCCGGGAAAAGCCCGACGTGACCGCTCAACTACGGAAGGAGCTTGAGGCCCACGTCCGCGCTGGCCTTGGCGATCCGGCCGTCGCGGCACTCGAGCGGGGCGCGGCAGGGATGGAACGCGACCCCCCGCGGCCAAGAAGAAGCAGGCCCGGAAACGCCAGTTGTAGAGCCGCACAGAGATTGCTCTGTCGATTTGTTGAGACCACCATATCCGTCGAGAATCCAACCCATGACTTTTCACATCCGACGTCGACCTGCCGGTCTTCTCGCTGTGATGCTTACGATCTGCTGGATCGGGGTGGCCCAGGCCCACGACGGCCACGAGCCTGGCGACCTGGGCACGTCTCATCTGGTCGGGAACATCCGGACGTGGACACACGCCTCCGGCCGCTTTCAGGTGCAAGGCACGTTTGTCGCGACCCACGGCGATCAGGTCCAGGTGCGTAGGGAAGATGGCGGGCTGCTTGACATCCGGCTCAAGGCGTTGAGCGACCCCGACCGAGCCTGGGTCGAGCGGCGAATCGCCGGGATTCGCCGGCTGAACACCGAGCGCGACCTCTGGCTGCTGGCGCAGGGCCGAGCGAGCACCATCTCCAGCCTCGCCCGAGCCGGAAATGCTGGGAGCGTTCCGGCCGTTCGCCGATCGGCTCACGACTGCGCTGGGATCGTGACTTCGCGTACATCGAGTCGAACGGGCTGCCGGACCATCGGATGATGGTTGGCATCACGGCCTGGCAGCAGCAGGTGCCGTTGCCGCAGCCTTACACGGGGGCCAACGCGTGGCGGATTCCCCTCCATCCTGTGCCGTCGAAGAATCCGATCTCGGCGAAGACCCATTTCTTCCGGGGTGCGATCGCGCTGGCGGTTAACGGGATACCGATCTTCAACCCGATCAAGAACGACGGCCACACCGATACGTATCTCGCTGGCGAGCTCGACGAGTTTGGCGGCCATTGCGGTCGGGCTGACGACTATCACTATCACAACGCGCCGGTGCATCTGGAACCGAAGGTCGGCTAGGGCAAGCCGCTGGGTTACGCCCTCGACGGTTATCCGATCCTCGGCTATGACGAGCCTGATGGTTCCAAAGTCCGGCGGCTCGACTCCTTCAACGGCCACGCCGATGATCGCGGGAGCTACCATTATCACGCCACCAGGACCTACCCCTATCTCAACGGCGGGTTCCATGGCGAGGTGACCGAGCGCGGCGGGCAGGTCGATCCCCAGCCCCGCGCCGAGCCGGTTCGCGAGGCGATGCCACCGCTCCGAGGCGCGAAGATCACCGATTTCCAGAGCATCAAACCGGAAAGCTACCGCCTGACCTACGAACTTCGCGGTCGCAAGCACATGGTCAACTACACGCTGGCCCCGAGTGGAACGGTGACCTTCCAGTTCGTGGATGACACCGGCAAGACGACCACCGAGACCTACAATCGACGTCCGCGCGGGCGCGGACCTGGCGATGAGCCGCCACCGCCGCCAAGCGGGAACCCGCCCGGCCGACGGCCACCCCCGCCTCCGCCTCCGCCGCGGGCCGACAACTCGAACCTGCGCCCGAACGCGCGCCAGACCGATCCGAACGAGCCCCCGCCGTTCCGCACCGAGGTTCCCGACCATCCCCTGGATGTGATCCTGGGACGACCGACAGCCAGCTCGGTCACGCTCAGCATCGTGTCGTACGATGATGCCGAAGGGTTCGTCACCTACGGGACGACCCGGACGACCTGACGTTGCAATCGAAGCCGGTCCCGTTGCCGGCCCGGAAACCGGTCGAGCTGGTTCTCGATACGCTCGATCGCGACACGCGACTATCACTATCGGATTCATCGACGCATGAGTGGCGCTGCCGATTTCGTGCCGGGTGAGACCCACTCGTTTCACACCCAGCGCCCGGCGGGCAAGCCCTTCACCTTCACGGTCCAGGCCGACTCGCATCTTGATCTCGGGACCAGCCCCGATGTTTATGTCCGTACGCTCAGGAACGCCCTGGCCGACGGTCCTGACTTTCATATCGAGCTGGGCGACACGTTCATGACCGACAAGTTCGCCCGATACAGCGACGCGATCAGCCAGTATCGCGCCCAGCGCTACTACTTTGGCAGCCTCTGCCATTCGGCCCCCTTGTTCTTCGTCCTGGGCAACCACGACGGCGAAACCGGTAACCGGCTCGACGGCACGGCCGAGAACATGAGCGTCTGGTCGGCCCGCACCCGGAAGTTGTACCTCCCGAACCCCTATCCCGACACGTTCTATACCGGCAACAACGCCGAGCAACCCTTCATTGGCAAGCTCGGCGACTATTATGCGTGGGAGTGGGGCGATGCCCTCTTCGTGGTCCTCGACCCGTTCTGGTACACGACGGCTCGGCGGGTTCAAGGGGACGACTACTGGGGACGGACCCTGGGTGAGCCTCAGTATCGCTGGCTCAAGACGACGCTTGAGACGAGCAAGGCGAAGTTCAAATTTGTGTTGATCCACCACCTGGTCGGCGGTGCGACCCGCGAGGCCCGCGGCGGCGCCGAGGCGGCCCGGTTCTTCGAGTGGGGCGGGCGCGACCTGGACGGCTCATCAACCTTCAGCACACGTCGACCCGGCTGGGACAAGCCAATCCACACGTTGTTCGTCGATCACGGGGTCTCCGTCGTCTTCCACGGGCACGACCATTTCTACGCCCGGCAAGAGCTCGACGGCGTGGTCTACCAGCTCGTCCCCCAGCCCGGCAACCCGCGTTACGGCGCCCCACGGAGTGCAGGAGAGTACGGCTATCGGCAGGGCGAGCTGCTCAACGGACCGGGTTATCTCCGGGTGCGGGTCACTCCCGAACAGACAAGCGTCGCGTACGTTCTTTCCGTGCTCCCGGACGACGAGCGCGACGATCGGAAGAATGGCCAGGTCATGGCCCGGTATTCAATACCTGGCAGGGTACGCGCCTATCCAACGACGGGCGGCAGTTCGACCGAGTAAAGGCGATCGCCCTTGCGGTTGTGGAGCGAGACCGTCAACGCGGCGGTCTTGCCGTCGATCCGCACGACGCCGAAGAACTGGTATCCCTCCGATGGAGGGCGGTTGGGCTTCATGCCGTCAGGGATGGCCTGGAACTTGACCTCGGGACCAAAGGTGTCGTCGAGCCGGGCCGGTCCGAAGGTTCCGGCGTGCAGCGGACCGGCGACGAACTCCCAGAACGATTGGAACTCGGTGAACCGCGCCTTCGCCGGGTCATAGTAGTGCGCCGCGGCGTAGTGGACGTCGGCCGTCAGCCAGACCACGTTGTGAATCTTCTGATCCTTGATTGCCTTGAGCAGCCGGGCGATCTCGAGCTCGCGGCCCAGCGGGGGGCCGTCGCCGTTGGCGATGGCCTCGAAGGCGTCAGGTCCGTCGCCCACGACCAGGCCAACCGGCATATCGCTGGCGATGACCTTCCAGGTCGCCCGGCTGGCCGCGAGGCGACGAGAGAGCCACTGGAGCTGATCGTTGCCCAGAAACGCGGTCTCATCCCCTTCGACCGGCTGGCAGTTGCGCGTGTTCGGCCCGCGATAGGTCCGCTCGTCGAGCACGAAGACCTCAAGGAGCGGGCCGTAGTGGACCGTACGGTAGATCCGTTCGAGATCGTCAGGATGATGCCGCGTGGGAGTGAACTCGAAGAACGCCCGCTTCGCTCGCGCGGAGAGCAATGAGACGCTCTTGACCGCGTAGCGAGGGTCGTCCAGCATCTCGCCAGGGTACCAGTTGTTGAGCGTCTCGTGGTCGTCCCACTGAACGATCTGCGCGACCTCGCGGTTGAACCGGCGGACATTTTCGTCGAGCAGGTTGTAGCGGAAGGCGCCCCGGTATTCGTCCAGCGTCTCGGCGACCTTCGATTTGGCCTCGGTGGTGAGGTTTCGCCAGAGCGTGCCGTTATCAAGCCTGATCTCCGCGGGAATCGGGTTATCCGCGTAAATCGTGTCGCCGCTATGAAGGAAGAAGTGCGGCTCGGCACGACGGATCGACTCGTAAGTAAGCATTCCACCGAATGCCGGATCAATGCCGTAACCCTGCCCGGCCGTGTCGCCCGACCAGGCGAAGACAACATCCGACAGATCATCGGGACTCGGAGCGGTGCGGAACATTCCCTCGGACGGGTGGCTATAAACCTTGGGCGCGGCCAGGTCCTGGAACCGGACGCGGTAGACGATCCGCTGGCCGGGAGGGAGGTCGGTCAGAATCGTCTTCGCGGTAAAGCCGGTCTCGGGCAGCGCGGCCGGTCCGACGAGACGCCTGGCATCGCGAAACGAAGCGGTCGTGGCATATTCCACCACCATCCGCGCGGGTCGATCGGTCCGGCTCCAGACAACCGCCGACCGGCCCGAGACCTCGCCACTGGCCACGCCGTCGGTGATCTCCGGCCTCGCCCCAGGCGCGGGCATCACGGCCGGTGCCTGAGCGAAAAGCCCCCGGCCCGCAAGCGCTGCGCCGGCGAGGGTTGTCCCGAAAGTCCTCCGGTTAAGTTTGCCGCCGCTCGTCAACGGGTTTCTCCGAGATCCACCTCGATTCCTCGATTCCCAACCGGCCCTCGAACGATGATCGTAACAGGGACACGCCTGGGAGGAAGCGACAGTCCAGCAGGATTCTCCCTCATGCGGCGAGATCAACACCCAACATCGTTTGCCAGAATCGGATCATGTTTGAAGAATGGGACGCTGTCCCGGGATTTACGATTCTCCATGCATGGCGAGAAGGCTTCGGGACCTCAGCGTCCGCCCATCGGACCCGTGACTGAGGCCAGGAGATCGTCCCAGGTGGCGACCTCCGAGATTCGATCGTAAAGCAGGTCGAGCTGTTCCCGGTCGGTGATGGCCAGGAGCGCGGCGGTTATCCGTGCATCGGGGAGGCCGAGGGTCTTGCGGCCGATCCGAAGCAGCCCTTCCGCGAGACCCTTGGCCTCACCTTCGGCGAGACCCTTGGCTTCACCCTCGGCGAGACCCTTGGCCATGCCCTCGGCGAGGATGTCCTGGTACAACCACGAATCCTCGATTCCGCGAATGCCCAGCACCATGGTGGTTACCCCTTCCATCATCGCCTCGACCTGCTCGCGCGGATAACGCGCACACAACAGGAGCAACGTCGAGGCCCAGAGAATTTTTCTCAGCTCCTCGGGCGCCTCACGCTTCAGCCGCTCAGCGACCGCTGTCAGGACTTCGGGCAGCCTCTCCGCGCCCGCTCCCACATTCGACACCGGCGCCAGCGGCAGGATTGGCAGTCCTCCGGTGAGGTGCTTCTCGGGCGGCTCGCGCCAGACCCGCACCGCATCATAGCAAAACCAGAGGTTCCGGCCCCGCCCGGGACACGAGCGCTCGAAAGTTCCGGTCAGCTCGGGTCCGTCGGCGGCGGGGCGAAGCAACACCAGGATGCTCCAGACTGGCACCTTATGGCGATGTTCCAGAAGGGTATTATACCAGAGGCACTGCCCGGGATACGCCAGGTCGCGGCCCGAGAGGAACTCGGCATGCACGATCCACGGTTCCGGCCCATCGATCCGCATCACCTTGTCGGTCTCGGCCGTGATCGTCGAGACGTTGGAGTCGATCACCTGCACCAGGCTGGGGTCGGGCACCGGGATGCCGAGGAATTCGAGCCAGGAAGCCGGCTCGATCTCGAACAGCTCGCGCATCGTCGCATCGAACGGCTTCGCCATGCCCAGGGACCTCCCGCGGTCGGAACGCGATCCATCAAGGAGCGTGATCGAGGTGACCAGCGCGGGAGCTTGAGTGTTTTGACGGTCGGCCGGATCAGTGGATCTTAGCCGGCGGGGTGAGCGGCCGGGCCGATCCCTGTTAAGGAGCTCTCGGCCCACTCCTTGTACAGGCGGTCGAGGCTCGCTTCCTTGGGATCGCCAGCGTGGAGGACAACCCGGTAGCGGAGGCGGATCGATTCGCCTTCGGGAAGAGTCCAGGGCCTGGAGCGGAAGTTGAACGGTGAGGGAGAGAGGTGGCCGTAGTCGCGGGTCAGCCAGGGGCTGGGCGACCATGGGTTACGGGGATGGTCCATGATCGCGATCCCTTCGACCGGTCCGTGGCCGGAGCGCTTGCCGTAATAACCGCACCAGGCCGCGGGCTTGCCGTAGGTTCCAGCAGCGCCGATGCCGCCTTCGGAATTGACCAGCGTGCCGCCGTACATGGGAGAAAGGTCGGGGGCGCATCGGAGGGCGAAGAACGAGTGCTTGGCCTTGCCGATGGTCACGTTCGTCAGCGCGGTGAGGGCGAACTCGGCGTCAAGGACGCGGGTCCGGTCGTCGATCACTCGAAGGGTGAAGGTACGCATGTCGTCGAGCGCGGGGGGGATGGTTGTTCCCGGGCGTTCCCAGCGGCAATAATCACGAATGATCACGGCGCGGGGGTCGTTGGGGAGCATCTCGAGCTTCGGGCCGAGCGAGCGAATGTGGCCGCGATCGAGGCTGTTGTCAGCCCAGAAATCGCCGCCATTGAGCGGCTCGCAGCCGAGCCAGAGGCCCCGGTGGTGGGGGTAGGGGAGGGATGACTCAGTCGTGAGCGACAGTCCGCTTGCCGGGCCGGCGAGGGGACCGAAGTAGGGATATTTCTGCGACGGTGCAGCACGATAGCCGGCCAGGGTCGTGTTCGCCCAGCGGACCAGCACGAGGGGGCCGTTCTGATAGGCGGTCAGGGCCTCGGAGCCAGGCACGGGGGCGTCGTAGTCGATCGCGCGGGCGGTCGGGGTTCCTAGCAGTCCCCACGCTCCGGCGGTCGCGGCTCCGCGCAGCTTCCCAGAAACACCCGGCGCGTTGCCATGCGGTTGAGCATCGGTCGATGACCCTCGTTGGACAGATCAAAATGAGAACAAATCGATTCAATGAACTTCATCAAGGCTGGGCGTCGCGGCGATCCCGTACATCGCCTTGCCGCTGTTGACGTCGACCATCGCGCCCAGCGTGATCGGACCGGCCTGATCAATGGTCCGCTTCCAGACCGAGAAGACGGCGTCGATGCTCCGGCCCGACCCCGGGGCGACGGTCAGGTCCTTTTCGGGTGAGGGCCCTTCGTCGAGGCCGATGTCGACGCCGGTGTCGGTGAACTGGTCAGCGAGCCAGCTCGGGACCTGGGCGCGGTCGTCGAAGAAGACGTAGAGCGTGGCCGGATGCGCCAGGTCGATCGTGACCCGGATGTCGCGTGACCGCTTGTCGCCGTTGAACGGCATGACGTAGTCGGCCCCGACCAGAAACGGCGGCAGGCCGCTGGCGTCGAGGCCGTTCCACTGGTGGGGCCGGTCGACGTAGGCGGGGACGTCGTCGGCGAGTCCGTGGGGAACGACCTGATAGTACTTGGTACTCCCCAGGCCGCGGATGTTGTCGCTGACCGCGCGGACGAGCGAGGCGTCGGTCGTCGCCGGGCCGGTCGACCATCGGCCGCCGTCGGGAAAGCGCTCAACCGAGACGATCCGGCTGGTGTCGCCCTGGAGGCCGACGCGGAGGGCCTCGCCCTGGTTCAGACGCGTCTGCGTCGGGCTGGAAGCTGTTGGGGACGACTCCACGTCGTACGACAGGTCGATCGCTCCCTGGAAGACGACGACTTCGGTCTGGCCCGCGTCGTCTACTTCGAGACCGAACTCGGTGCCCAGGTCAACAACCCGGGCGCTGGGGGTCTCGACCGTGAATCCGCGCCTCGGGGCTGACCCGGGTCGTGACCTTGCCGCGTATCGCCTGGACCCGCATGTCCGACTGAATCTCGATCGCGGCGGGTCCTTCGAGGGTGACGAGCGCTCCTCGTTCGAACCGGAGCCGGGCGGTCCCGCGATCGAGCCGGAGCGACTGGCCGACCCGCAGTTGATCGCCAACATTGAGGTTTTGGGGTGAGCCGGCCCAGAGCACCGAATCGCATGCCACGAGTGTGGCGACGACCGACGCGGACGTGGGCACGCTCGCGCTCCGGGAGCGAATCAGGAGCGTTGCCGCGACCAGCAAGGCCGTCGCCGCAGCGATCGCGATGAGCCGGGTTCCGTTTCTGGCGCGTACGAGCCGTCGGGCATCAGGAGCCTCCCGGGGGATCGAGCCGGCTTGAGGCGCGGGCATCCGGCTCCGCAGCAAGGCGGCGTGCAGTTCCAGGGATTCGAGGTAGACCCGTCGCGCCCGGGCGTCGGACTGAAGCCTGGCCTCGAGCTCGGCGAACCCAGGGGGGTCGATCTGGCCGTCGCAGAGGGCGTCGATCAGCGAGTGGAGCCGATGGTCGGACCGGGGTTCGCCACCTCCACGGCTCGGGGCCTGGTCGATCGGACTCATGTCGCCCACCCCTCCGCGGCCAGGGTCGCGTCAATGCAGTGGCGCAGGAGGCGACGGACCCGGTTGATGGCCTTGTACAGGGTATTGACGGGCCGCCCGAGCCGCTGCGCGACCTCGGGCATGGTCAGACCGGCGTCGTAATAGAGAGCCAAAAGCGATCGGTCACTTTCAACGAGCCGGCCCCGGCAGCCGACCAGCGCGGCGGCGCAGGCGCGGAGCAGGCCCTCATGCTCGAGCCGTTCGTCGGCCAGCCGGTCGATCAGTTGCGGGTCGAACTGGAGCCGATCGCGGTGCTGAGTGCGGCGCTGGTTCATTACTTCGAGTTGCGCGATCCGGCACGCCCAGCGAACAAACTCGGTTTTCGATTCCCCTTCGCTTTCCCCCATGGTCTTGCCCGTGGGCCGGAACTCCGCGAACTTGCGCCAGAGGACCACGCTCGTCTTCTGAAAGACGTCGTCCGCTTCGCCACGACCGGGCAGAAGGGTCACGATGAAGGCGTAGATCCGGTGGTTCGTCTCGGCGAAGAGCCGGAGGAAGTCCTCGGCGCCTCGGTCGTCATCCGACGAGTCATGAGATTCGGGGTGCGCGAGTGTCATGGTGAGAGACTCGCCTCGAGGCCGGCTCATTTCAATCCGATCCTCCTGATTTTTGGCTCAATAGCTATCGGCCGAGACGACCTCGCCGCCGGCCTTGGTGGCGATGGCCCACCAGGTGACCGGGTTGACGCTGTTCTTGATGAACCGGACTGAGCCGTCGAGCAGACTGACATTCACGCCTCCCGGGTGGTTCGAGCTGGCGCCTACAATCGTTGAGTAGGCCGAGCCATGGACGTTGCTGAACCAACAGGCCTTCTTGTTGGGTGTCTGGATATGGCTATAGCCGCCGCCGGTGCCACAGGTTGCGTCAAGCCAGTCGGTCCCCTTGTTGGGGTGGCCGTAAGTGGTCGAGTTCTGGCAGTCCGCGGCGAGTGTGGCCAGAGGAAGCGTGCTGGAATCCGCGTCACTGGACATGTAAATTTGCATCAATCCCGTGTCGTTCGGGTTGTTCCGGCCCCGGATATACTCGCTGAAAATAACGGTGTTCGAGGTGCCGTCAGTGATGCTCGCCAGGGTGACGGTCGGCCCGTACTGGGGCTGGTTGAGCTCGTAGGCGGGGCCGTCGAACATGCCGCCGTTGAGCTTGTTGAACGTCCCGATGTTGTCCGGATAGCTGTGCGAGCCGATCAGGAGGGTGACGCCCCCTTGCGTGACCGTCGAGCTCGGGTTGTTGGCGTCCGAGGGACAGATCAAGGCATTAACCTGAGTACAACGGACGGTGAAGTTGGGCGGATTTCCGTACTGGTAGGTCATGTTGTAGGCGTTATAGAGCGCGACCTGTTCAAGGTATGGCAGTAGCCGGGGCTTCATGGAGATATTATTGGTCAGGAGCGTCGTGCTGAGCTGCTTGCTACTCGACGGCGGCAGGGAACCCTGGGCGCTTTCGTAGTTCAGGACGGCCAGGCCGAGCTGTTTGAGGTTGTTCGTGCACTGGCTCCGCCGCGCGGCCTCGCGCGCGGCCTGGACGGCCGGGAGCAGGAGCGCGATCAGAACGGCGATGATGGCGATGACCACCAGGAGTTCGATCAAAGTGAAGCGCGGTGGCGCATTTGGGGGCTCCTCCTGAATGAAGAGGGATCGCGATGTGAGAGGAAGATGAGTCGTCCTGCGTCGAGTTTCTCCCGCGGCTCATGATTAACAGCCAGGGAGAACGGCCCCGGGCAGAAGGGGCCTCACCGGGGAAACGTCGTCCCCGAACCCTTTTGGTATCGGAATTCCCAAAAAAATCGGCAGGGTCGGATTTCGTCGGCCTCTGCTTTGAATTCATCGGCAGGCAGAAGCTACCCCGGGGAACGATCGGGCACTAAACTGAGACCAGACAACGAGCCAAGCCTTCATCGAGGAGACGTGATCCGTGGCAGACCAGGGGGCAATCCGGCTTCGCGTGGAGGACAACGTGGCGGTCGCGGCCCGGCCGATTCCCAGGGGGGCGGTCATCCGACTGGCCGATCGCGAAGCCGAGGTCGTCGTCCGCGAGCCGATCGCGCTGGGGCACAAGCTCGCCCTGACCGATATTGAAGACGGCGAACCGATCCGCAAGTACGGTCAGACGATCGGCTTCGCGGCGCGGGCGATCGCGGCGGGGTCGTGGGTCCACGAGCACAACGTCAAGGCCGACCTGTTCAGCCGCGACTACGCCTTCGCCACCGAGCATCCCGTGCCGCCGTCGGTTGAGCTCCGGACATTTCCGGGTTTCCTCCGACCCGACGGCCGGGTCGGCACCCGGAACTACATCGCCGTGATCAGCACGGTCAATTGCTCGGCGAGCACGTCGCGGTACATCTCGGAGCGGTTCCGCGACGAGACCTGGCGGCGCGACTATCCGAATGTGGACGGTGTGTTCGCGATCACCCACAAAGGTGGGTGCGCCATGCCCTTCGGGGGCAGCGACCACACGACGCTCGAGCGCGTGCTGGCCGGCTTCGCCAATCATCCGAATGTGGCGGCGTACGTGCTCGTGGGGCTGGGGTGCGAAGTCAGCTTCGCCGAGCACGTCGTCGAGGCGCAGAACCTGGTCGCGCTTGGGGGCGTGCGCCGGCCGGGCGAGCCCGCGCCGAGCCGGTCCGGCCGCGGGTGTTGAATATCCAGGAGCAGGGGGGGATCAACCGGACCGTCGAGGCGGCCGTGGCGGCGGTCCACCGGCTTCTCCCCGAGGCCAACTCGTGGGCGGCGCGATTCAGCCAGCATCCAAGATCCAGATGGCGATGGAGTGCGGTGGCTCCGACGGCAACTCGGGCGTCACCGCCAACCCCGCGCTTGGCGTGGCGGCCGACCTTCTGGTCGCGCAGGGGGGGACCGCGACCCTGGGCGAGACGACCGAGATCTACGGCGCCGAGCACCTGCTCACCCGACGGGCCGTCAGCCAGTCGGTGGGCGAGAAGCTGATCAATCGGATCAAGTGGTGGGAGTGGTACGCCGGTGTCTTCGGGGCCGTGCTGAACAACAACCCATCGCCGGGGAACAAGCGTGGGGGCCTGACCACGATCTATGAGAAGTCGCTCGGCGCCCTGGCCAAGGCGGGCTCGACGTCCCTGGTGGACGTGGTCGGCTACGCCGACCGGATCGATACCCCGGGCCTGGTGTTCATGGACACCCCCGGCTTCGACCCGCCGTGTACCACGGGACTGATCGCGGGCGGCGCGAACGTGCTGGTCTTCACCACGGGACGCGGCAGTGTGCTGGGCCTGAAGCCGACCCCGTGCATCAAGGTGGCCACCAACACGCCGCTCTTCGAGCGAATGGGGGATGACATGGACCTGGACGCCGGCCCCATCCTGGAAGGTGAGCCGGTCGAATCGGCCGGGCGACGGATCTTCGACCTGGTGCTCGAGGTGGCCGGCGGCCGGAAGACGCGGAGCGAGCGCGGCGGGGTCGGCGAGGAAGAGTTCGCCCCCTGGCAGATCGGGCCGGTCCTTTGAACCGGTCGGTGACGGGTGTGCGAAAGGAAACGGTCTCCAGCAAGGGTTGGCGTGTCTGGGGCGTTATCGCGGCGCTGGCCCTGGCCGAGCTGGTCTATCTCGGCTGGTTTCTCGTCGTTCCCCTGCCCAACGTCAAGAACCTGGGCCACGCGATCGGCCGTTGGATCTTCCTGGCGCAGGCGCTGCCGGAAGTGGTGCCCGATCTGACGTTCGAACAATCGCATCTGGGGCACGTCATCCAGGAGTTGAGCCACTTCGAGTATCTGCCCCAGCGCCTGCCGATCGTGCTCGCCGCGGCCCTGATTGCCGGGGCGGCGATGGCGCTGGGGCAGTTTGTGCTGGCCGGGCTAGGGTTGCGGCGGGTTCTCTCGACGACCGAGCGTGTTCCCCTGGCGTACCTGGTGGGGACGAGTGGCCTTGGTGTCCTGACTCTGCTCCTGGGGCGGGTCGGATTGCTGACGCCCTGGGTCGTTCGGATCGGGCTGGGGCTGATCGCGGTGGCGGGAGGCGTCGGCGTCTTCTGGCTGCGCGAGCGGAGCAGGGGGGGGACGAACGATCTGAAGGGACGCTCGCGCTGGTCGCGTGGTGCGGTCCTCGGATTCGTCCTGATCAACGGCCCGTTTCTGCTCGTCATGGCGCTCGGGGCAATGTTGCCAACGGTCGATTACGACGCGATCGAGTATCACCTGCAAGGCCCCAAGGAGTATTACCAGGCGGGCCGGATCGCGTTTCTGCCGCATAATGTTTATACAAATATGCCGTTTGATATCGAGATGCTCCACCTGCTGGGGATGGAGGTGCTGGACGACTGGTGGTGGGGGGCGCTGGTGGGGCAATTGCTGGTGGCCGGGTTTGCGCCGGCGTCGGCGGCCCTGGTCATGCTGACCGCGGGCCGGTTCGGCTCGCCGCGGGCCGCGTGGGTCGCGGGAATGGTCTATCTGACGACCCCCTGGGTCTATCGACTGGCCGAGCTTCCTTACGTCGAGGGGCCGCTCTGCGCCTATCACGCGGGCCTGATCTTCATGGTGGGACGGGCGTTGACAGAGGCCGACCCCCGGAATCGAATCCGGCTCTGGAGCCTGCTGGGCCTCCTGGCCGGCGGCGCGATGGGCTGCAAGTACCCGGCCCTGATCTCGGCGGTTCTGCCGTGCGGAGGGCTATCGGTCGTGGAAGCGGTTCGACGCCGATCGGGTTGGCTGGTGCCTGCCTATATCATCGGCTGGTCGTTGATCATGACGCCGTGGCTGGTCCGTAACCTGGTCGACACGGGGAACCCGGTCTATCCGCTGGGTTACACCGTCTTCGGCGGTCGTGACTGGGACCCCGCCCGCGAGGCACAGTGGACGAGTGCACACGGGCCGCGGCCGATCGATGTCGCGTCGCTCGTGGACTCGGTGCTCGACATCGCCGGTCGGTCCGACTGGCACTCGCCGCTGTATGCCATGCTCGCTCTGCTGTCGCTGTTGCGCCGGGAGTCCCGGCGGCCGGCGCTCTGGCTGTGGGGATACGTGATTTACCTGTTTGGGACGTGGTGGCTGTTGACGCACCGGCTCGACCGGTTCTGGCTGCCGTTGTTGCCTGCACTGGCGGTCCTGGCGGGCCTGGGGGCCGACTGGACGCGGAGGCAATCCTGGGTGTGGGTGCTGGGAGGCTTGCTGTCGATCGCGACGCTCTACAATTTCACGTTCGTTTCGACCGCCCTGGCGGGCCTGAACGAATGGACGGGCGACCTCCACGAGTTGCGGACCCAGGTGCCGCTCATGACCAACCCGGCGCTGGCGCGGCTTGACGAGACCCTTCCGGCCGATGCCCGGGTCCTGCTGGTCGGCCAGGCGGCGGTCTTCCACCTGAGCCATCCGGTCGTATATAACACGGTTTTCAACAAGGAGACGATCGAGACCCTGGCCCGAGGCAAGAGTCCGATCGAGGTCAGACAGGCCCTGCGATCGCGCGGAATCACGCATGTCTACGTCGACTGGTTCGAGGTTGAGCGGTTCCGGTCGCCCGGGAACTACGGGTTCACGCCGTTCGTCACCCCCGAGCTCTTCTCTGGTCTGGTCGAGGCAGGTGTGCTCGAGCCGCCCCGGAAGATCGGCGAGCGGCAAGATCTGTATCGGGTGAGACTTCTTTGAAAATGAAAATGCCTCGGGAATCGACCGTGGAGTGTTGACCATGCACTCCAAGCTACCGCTCGTTTTCGAGCCTCAGCCCGAAGGTGGGTTTACCAAGACCTTGGCCCTGCTCCTGGAGTTGATCACCGAGGGAGATACCATGGAAGATGCACTGGAGAACGTCCGGGATGCGCTCGGGTCCGTGATCGAAGCGTACCAGGATCTGGGGCGATCTTTTCCGTCGAATCTCGTGGTTACTGATCCGAGTGCTTCCGCCTGGGCGGAGATGGTTATTAGCGTCCCATGAGATACCGAGAAGTTCACGAATCTCAGGTGTCAGGAGAGCCCACGCACTGGGCGCCGGTTCGCACCGAAACTGGTTCAATCCCGCAACGAACCGCGTTACCGTGGTCCCTGATTGTTGGGGAGGGGACGGCCTGAAGCTGGGCACCATTCGAGGAGCTGTGCGCCAACTCAGGCTTTTGTGGGATGAGTTTCATAAATCTTGTTTTTACACTTGAAGAGACTTACGCATGGAAGCACAAACGATCGTCACCGGCGGGGCGGGGTTCATCGGCAGCCATCTGGTCGATCTGCTGACCGATCGCGGCGAGCGGGTCCGGGTGGTCGAGCGGCCGAGGGCGAGTGTGGCGCACCTGCCGGCGGGGGTCGAGGTAGTCTTCGCCGACATTCGGGACGAGCGGGCCGTGACCGCGGCGATGCGCGGGGGGCGGTTCGTCTATCACCTGGCGGCGAACCCGAACCTGTGGGCGCGCGACCGGCGCGAGTTCGACGCGGTGAATCATCAGGGCACGATCCACGTGCTTGACGCGGCGCTCGCCAACGGCGCCGAGCGGCGTCGTGCACACAAGCACCGAGAGCATCCTGACCTGCGCCCGGCCGGGTGTTCGGGTCGATCAGCCGATCGCCGAGGATGTCGAGGTGGGTCTCGAAGACGCGGTCGGTCCGTACTGCAGGTCGAAGCTGCGGGCTGAGAACGCCGCGATGGCCCGCGCCCGGGCCGGAAAACCCGTCCTGATCGCGAACCCGACGATGCCGGTCGGGCCCGGTGATCGGGGTCCGTCGCCGCCGACCCGCCTGATCCGCGATTTCTGCCGGGGCAAGCTCCCCGCCCGGATGGACTGCACGCTCAACCTGATCGACGTCCGCGACGTGGCTCTGGGCCTGGTCCGCACGATGGACCGGGGCCGGCCGGGCCGTCGCTACTTGCTGGGAGGGGAAAACCTGACCCTGGTGGGCCTGTTCGAGACCCTGTCCGGGCTGACCGGCGTCCCCGTGCCACGGTGGCGGGTGCCGTACGCGATGGGACTGGCCGTGGCGGCGTGGAGCGAGCTCTGGGCCGACCACGTGACCGGCCGGCCTCCCAAGGCGACGTTGACTGGAGTTCGGCTGACGCGCAGGACGATGCACTTCGACGCGTCGCGGAGTCTGGCCGAACTCGATCTGAAGCCCCGCCCAGTCCGCGAGGCGCTGGCCGACGCCGTGACCTGGTTGCAGCGGACCGGAGCACTAAAGACCGCTTCAGCGCGGGGGGAGATTCAGTCTGATTCGAAAGTCTCCAGCTATTTGTCTTGAAACGGACGGGGATGTCGATTCCACTAGCGGGCGGCCGGGTGCCGTACCGATCCCTCTTCAAGGAGGATAACGTCGATGCACGAGGCGGTCCGCGAGCAATACCAGGCCTATCCCGACCCGTCACCACGACGTTGTCCCATCGGTCCGGGTCAGCTTGACCCGATGGACGACAACCTCCATTTCGGCTGGGGATGGCATCGCTACCAGTATTGCTACCGACGCGGGGCGGACCTGAAGATCCTTGATGCGGGGTGTGGGACCGGGATCTCCACGCTCTCCTTGGCGCGACTGAACCCGGGAACGCAGGTTCTGGGGGTCGATGTCTCGAAGCGGGCGCTGGAGCTGGCACGGCAACGGGCAGAGGTGGCCGGGATGCCGCCGATCACGCTCTCGGAGTTCGACCTCGAAGGGCCGGAACCACTACCGGGCGAGTGGGGACCGTTCGACTTCATCGTCTGCCGGGGCGTACTGGGCCAGGCTGACGATCCCCAACGGTTGCTCGAGCGACTGGCTCGCGTGCTCGATCGGCGTGGGCTCCTGCACGTGACGCTGCCGTCGCGGCACGGCCGGCAGGCGCCCGGTCAGCTCCGTCGCGCCGTATCGGTCCTGGCGGGGCCCGGGACGACCCTGGCCGAGCGCCGCCGAGCTCGCCCGTGAGCTGTTCACGGCTCTCCGGCCCGATCACCCGATCCGGCAGTACGAGGCTGGGCTCCAGGGAGCCGACCGGGTCCCCGATCTCGACCGCCTGGTTAGCCACTACCTGACCGCTGCCGAGCGTGACTGGACGCTCGCCGAGGCGGTCACCCTGTTCGAGCGTGCCGGGCTGAACCTGCTCTACGCCGCGCCTCGATGGCCGTGGCGGGCGGATCGGATTTTCGTGCCGGCGTCGGTCTCGGTGGGGCTCAAGCAACGAGTTCTGGGGATCACGCCCCGCCAGCACGGCCTGCTCGTCGACGCGCTCGACCCGGTGCTCCACCTGGACGAATACCGGATCTTCGCCTGCGCGGCCGATTTCGAGCCCCGGGTGCCCGGCTGGCCCGATGAGCGCCGGCAGCGGCCCGAGGTCTTCGACGCCCTGATCCCTCACCCCAGCAGGCTGGGCGGCCCGGCGCCGTCCCCCGGTCCGGGAGCCGGCGGCGCCACGCAGGCCTCCGGCCCGGCCAGGTACTCTACCGGTTCGTCAGCGGCGGTTCGGGGCCGGTCGATGCTCGGACCGATGCGATCTTCCAGGCGGTTGACGGAATTCGCTCGTGCGGCGAGATCGATCGCCTCGTCGCAGCCCAGTCCGGTGCCGTCGGTGCGCTCGAGCCGGCCGAGGTCCGCCAGGACCGCTGGATCGGCCTGGCCGATGGCGGCCTCGTGCTCCTGGAATCGCCCGACCCGCGGCAGCACGTCGACTGCCGGCACCTGGGGCGCGTCCTCGACCGGCTCGATTGCGCCTGTCCCCGCCGCTGGGTCCGGGAGTGCGACCGGCACCGTTATTGCACAATTCAGACCGTGGAACCGAGCGATCCCGCCCACCCTCCGCTGGCGATCGCTCTGGAGCGGCTGGGCCGGACCGAGGTCATGGCGTGCGACCGGTGCCGCGATTACGAGCCTGAAGAATTATCGTTTGCTGATCCAAGCTGACCATGTCACGGCCCGGATGATCGGTCGTAAGAAGCGTTTACCGGGAGCGTGATGTTACGGTGAGTGCATTGAAAGCGCGAAACCGGGCAATTTCGTGGATTTCATTCTGGTCTCTCGGGCGATGCACGGTCTATAATAGACGTGGCACGTGTCTTGACACGTAGGCGATCAAACCCATGGCTGCCAGAGATTTCGGTCCAGACAACGCAAAAGCGCCTACCCGCCTGGTCGCGCTCGACGAGGGGACGGACATCGCGTTGGACCGGGCCATGGTTGTGGTGGGCCGCCACCCCCAGTGCGATGCCCGGCTCGATTCGTTGCGGATTTCACGTTATCACTGCTGTATGACACAGGATCAGGGTGACGTCGTGATCCGCGACCTGGGGAGTACCAACGGCATCCGGATCAACGGTCAGAGGGTCGAGACCGGCCGGCTCCGTCCAGGCGATGAGCTCTCGATCGCGCATATCCGCTACCGTCTCGAAAACGGCCAGCATGTTGCCGAGAAGACGCTGGCGATGCCGCATGACGTCAGTCCCCACGATCGTTCTTACGATCACGAGAACAACAACGCGCTGAGGCATGACGAACTGAACGGACCGATCTCGCCTGAATTCCTCCGGCCGATCCAGATCGAGTCGCCTCCTCTATCGACGCCGTTGCAGGAGGCTGGCTCCGATCCGGATGCCCTTCAGGACGACAATCCGCTGGCGGCTGCCGTGCGCGAGCTTCTGCCGGCGGGTGTCGCCGAACGCTGCCGGATCCAGGTCATCGTCCACATGCCTCACGACGCCAACCTGAATGTCAATGCCGGCGCCAGCCCACGCGGAGCGGAGAACCTCGACGCATGTCGACCCGACTCGTCCCACTGACTCCAGGGACCGCTCCCACGATCCCGCTCCAGCGCCCGGTCTTGCTGATCGGCCGGCATTCGGAATGCGACGTCCGGATCGATCTGGCCAAGATCTCGCGACGGCATTGTTGCCTGGCCCTGGCTTACGACCGGGTGGTGATCCGCGACCTGGGAAGCCGCAACGGTCTAAGGGTCAATGGGTTGATTGTCGAGGAGGCCCAGCTCAACCCCGGTGACGAGGTGGCGATCGGACCCCTCCTCTACCGGGTCGAGTCCGAGCCCCCGCTGCCTCCGCCGCGCGCGCCGGACCGATCCGCGATTCCCGCCGACAGGCCCGCGAGTCTTCCCAGCCTGCCGGCGGATACCCGCGAGGACCTGATGCCCTTGATCTGACCGAGACAGGACGGCCGCTTTTTTTGTTTAATTTGCCTGTCTTTCCAATACGACTCCATTTTAAGCCAGAAACGTGTTGGACCCGCGCTTTCTGACGTCGAATAATGGAAAAGATCAACGGGTCGCGTGAGTGTGGGACCTGTACTAAGGAAGATTCAAGCCGTCGTTGTGGTCCTGGTTCATCTAGGGCCGCGACGCGGGTTCCGGGAACATGGCAGGCGGAAACGCGCACAAACGAACGAACAGTCCAAAAGCTTCCGGATGGCTGCCGGCTATCCGCGACGGGAGGTTGTCGATGCACCAGGGTTTTCGGTGGACACTCGGGATGGGGATCCTCCTGGCGCTGGGAGCCAGCGAGGGAAAGGCCCAGTATTACGGCGGTTATGGCGGCTATGGTTGGGGCGGCTGGGGGGGCGGCTCAACGGTCCAGGGAGATATTGCCCGGGGCCTGGGCTACTACAACATGGGCGCCGGAATCTACAACGAAGATACGGCGGTCGCCAACTCGATCAACGCCCAGACGATCATGTCGTGGAATCAGTACATGTATCTGTCGCAGCAGGAGGCCAATCGCAAGGAGTACATGCGGCTGGCCCGCAGACAGCAAAAGAACGTCGAGGCCTTGAACAACATCTCGGACCGACTGCACAATAACCCCGAGCCCCGCGACATCGAGAACGGTGACGCCCTCAACGCGGCGCTCGATGACCTGACCGATCCCAAGGTCCATGGCTCGGCCCTGCGTCTGGTCCGCAATCCCGTCCCCGGCAAAGCCATCCGTCAGATTCCTTTCGAGAACGCCTCCGAGGCCGTGACTTTGAGTCTCGACCAGTTGACGGGCCCCAAGGCATGGCCCGATGCGCTCCAGGGCGAGTTCTTCGCTCCCGAGCGCAAGGCTGTCGAGGACGCGATCGACGCGGCGGTCAAGGAAGACGAGGAGGGGACCCTGTCTCCCACAACGATCGATCGCGTCTACGATGCGGCGTCCCGGCTCACGGCCAAGCTCAAGGCCAACCCGCCCGATGACAAGGTCAAACTCAACCAGGCCCAGGGTTACATCAAGACCCTGCTGGGTATGGCCCGGATGCTCCAGAAGCCCGAGGTCGGCAAGGTCCTCGCGGAGCTCGACTCGGTCAAGGAGACGACCCTGGGCAGCCTACTGGGCTTCATGCACGCCTACAACCTTCGATTCGGCCCGGCGTCGAACGCCGAACAGCGCGCCGTATACGTGAGCCTTTATCCGATGCTTGACGAGGCGCGCGACAAGATGACCAAGGACCTCGAGCCCAGCAAGGACGGCAACACGCTGGCCCGGAGCAATCCCAAGGTTCCCACCGATTTCTTCCAGGGCATGAAGCTGGAGCACCTCGAGCCCCGCTCGAGCAGGTCGGTCCCGCCCCCGCCGCCTCCGGCCAGGCCCTGATGTCGGGTTCGGGGTCGAGCTCGAAATCGAGGCGGCGAGCCGGGCGCTGGTCAAGCGCCCGGCTCGCCGCTTTTTCATTTCTTTCGGTGGCCACGTATTCAGCGGTTTGCCGGGCCTTCCGTCGTGTCGGACTCGCGCTGGAGCAACTCAGGGAGATATTTGACCGGGAGGGTACCGTGTGACAACACGGCCTCGTGAAACCGGCCGAGGTCGAAGCGATCGCCCCGAGCGCGCTGAACGCTCTGGCGGAGTCGGTAAAACGCGGTCCGGCCGACGAAGTAGGTCGAGAGCTGACATGAGCTCTGCTTGGACCGGATGATCTTGCCCACGGCTTCCCCCTCGGTCTGGAAGGCACGGCCGACCAGGAGCTCCATCGCCTCGGCGTCGGTCATGCCGCGGGTGTGCATGGCCTGGTCGAGGATCGCGTTGACCACAGCGCGGAGGTAGAACTTGAGTTGCTGGAGCCGGAGCCCGAGGTCGCCGCCGCCGAAACCCTGGTCAAGCATCATCTGCTCGGTATAGACCGCCCAGCCCTCGGCGAAGGTCCCCGAGGAGAGCACCTTGCGGATCAGCGAGGGGTGTCGGTTGCTGTACTCAAGCTGGACGTAATGGCCGGGATAGGCCTCGTGGATCGTCAAGATGTTGAGCATCGGCCGGTTATATTCCAGGAAGAAGCTGGCGATTCGCTCGGCGCTCCAGTCGCTTGGTGGGGGGCTGATGGCGTACTCGCTGCCGCCCCGCGGATCGAGCGGTGGGGCTGGGTTGAGGTAGGCGACCGAGTTGCCCCGCATGAACTCGGGCATCGTGATCACCTTGCACTGGTCGGGCTCGGGCAAGCTCAGGATGCGGTTCTCGCTGATGAACCGCTTGATCGTTGCGATCGTCCCCCGCGCGTCGGTGACGATCGTCTCGGACGTGCTCCGGTCACGCGCGACGGCTTCCAGCACGCGACGGATCAGGAGCCGCCGGCCCTCGGGATCGTCGGGCGGCAACGAAGTGCCGGGGAAGGTCGTTCCCCAGAGTTGGCGGGCGATGACGGCCATCGACGTCTCGACCCGCGACGCCTCGGCCTGGGCCTCGTTCCAGACCTCCTCGGCCGAGAGCCCGGCATCGAGCTCCAACTCGAGCTTGTGAGCGAACTTCTCCGGACCGATCCGCCAGTTCTCCGAGGACCGGGGCAGGACCTCGGTCTCCAGGAAATGGAGATGCTCCTTGAGCGCGTCAACGGCCGCGGCGGCGCGGGCTCCGAGCGGTCCCTCGCCCTTGGACGCCTGGGCCAGGGTGAAGATATCGCTCTGGTAGAAGTCGATCGCCCCTTTGGTCTGGCGGATCGCCGTCTCGGTCTTGACCCGCGGCGGCTTGCCGATTGCGTGCCGGGCTGTGTGCACGATGCGCGGGACCTCAGCCATCCGCGCAATCGCGTTCCGGACGTTGGTCTCGCGAGGCAGGCTCGACTGAGTGAGCAACAGGTAAACGCTTTCGGTCAGGTAGTCACCGTAGATCCGGGGATCGTCCTCGAACGGCTCGAAGTTCTCGGCCAGCCAGATCGAGCGAACCAGGTGCTGGCGGAAGATCTCGAAATCGATCTGGCCGGAGCGCGACAGACGGTCGTACAGAACCGCCCAGGGGAGGTCGGCCAGCGCCTTGCGGTCGCGGTCGACGGCGCGGACCGCGCCGTGGCCGAAAGGTCGTCGAGCCTGTCATCGAACCGGTGATCACCCAGCCGGGTGGCCATCAGGGGCTCGTCGCGGAAAGCGGTCTCCAGGTACTGATGGAAGAACGCCGCGAGGCGGGCGTCCTCAGCGGGCTTGGCCTGGTCCCGATCCGGCGGGGCGGCCAGGGCGGCATGGCCGCTCATCAGAAAAAGCAGGGTTGCCAGGAAACTCCGCCAGGCGTTCGTCATCCTCGATCTCACTTCCCCAGGTGGAATCATGGTGGTTTGCAGGTTGCCGCGATACGCGGTCTGTCCAGCCTGCGCTTCGTGGAAGGCCAAGGTGCGATCTTACAGCGGTTCGCGATTGCATTGCAGAGCCTGGTCTTTTGTCCCGAGAGCTCCCAGGGGGCATCCCAGGAATCAGTTTTGGGAAGGTCTGACCACCCTGACGTTTCCCTACGGGCCAGTTGAGGTTTCCTGGCCCTTCTTCGCCAGGGCCACTCCCCGAGGCTTGGATGGCGATCCGACCAGGGCGGGAACATGCCATCGTGATGAGCCATTGTTTGAGTAGAAGTTTCCTTGACAAGCTGGGATATTTGCTTCGGCTGCTTGCACCAGTCTCATCCGGTGGGTGTTCTGCCCGCCTTCCCTCCAGGGATGCTCGCCATGAAATCACTTCGGCCAGTTCGGGGGGATGCTGGTGAAGGTCTTCTACGGCCTGGTCGGGCTGACGGGCGGTCTTCCGTCGATCAGCGGCTATATCATCTACGTTATTCGGAAACACGGGAGCCGCCGGTCGGCCGACGGCCCACCCCGGCCGGGTCCGCCAGCCCATCCTCGGCACGGGAAACGGACCGGGATGTGGGTCGGTCCATCCGTCGATCGTATCTTCCATTGAATCAATAAGCAATCATGCGTTGATCTGGACCGGGCGATGACGAGCCGAGTGAGCCTTTGCGTCGTTCTCGATCAGGACAGGCAGCCCGGCACCCTCGTTGACAGCGTTCTCGGGAGCCGCTTATAATCCCGTTCTGTACCAACGGAAGCGTCGATTCGCAGGGAGATACGCGATCGACCCTCAGACCAGAGCGCCAGGCTACAAAGCAGCATCAAAACCACGAAGTCAACACGACGAAAGACGCTCAGCAGAGCCGAGTTCCCCCCAGGCCGAACGACGGGATCTCCCCGAATCAAACCATACGTCACACATTGGTTTGCTTCCTTCCTTATGCGCAGAGTCAGGAGTTGTGAATGGCCGTTCGAGTGGGTATTAATGGGTTCGGCCGGATTGGCCGCTTGGTGTTCCGCGTCCTGGCGGGACGCCCCGAGGAATTTGAAGTCGCCGCGATCAACGACCTGTCCGATGCCAAGCACCTGGCGCTACTGCTGAAGTACGACAGCGTTCACGGCCGGTTCGACGGCACGGTCGAGGCGGGCGAGAAGTCCCTGATCGTCAACGGCAAGGAAATCCAGATCACCCAGGAGAAGGACCCCGCCAACCTGCCGTGGAAGGCGCTCAAGGTGCAGGTGGCCCTGGAGTCGACCGGGTTCTTCACCAACCGGGCGGGCTTGCAGAAGCACCTCGACGCCGGCGCCGAGCGGGTCATCCTCGAGCGCCCCGGCCAAGGACAAGCTCGACGCGACGATCGTCCTCGGGGTCAATGACAACTTGATCAAGCCCGAGTTTCGGATCGTCTCCAACGCATCGTGCACCACCAACTGCCTGGCCCCGATGGCCAAGGTCCTGCACGAGACGTTCGGGATTGAGAAGGGCTTGATGACGACCTGCCACGCCTACACCAACGACCAGCGCGTGGCCGATCAGATCCACAGCGACCCCTACCGCGCCCGCGCCGCGGCGATCAACATCATCCCCTCGACCACCGGCGCGGCCAAGGCTGTCGGTGAGGTCATCCCCGAACTCAACGGCAAGCTGACCGGCTATGCTCTGCGAGTTCCCGTGCCCGACGGATCGGTCACCGACCTGACCAGCCTGCTCAAGCGCGAGACGACCAAGGACGAGATCAACAACGCGATGAAGGCCGCGGCCGAGGGGCCTCTCAAGGGTATTCTCGAGTACGCCACCGATCCGCTGGTCTCCAGCGACATCATCGGTAACCCGCACTCGAGCATCTTCATGGCCGACCAGACCCTCGTCATCGGCGGCAACCTGGTCAAGACCGTCGCCTGGTACGACAATGAGTGGGGTTACTCGTGCCGCACCGCCGACCTGATTGCCAAGATGGCGAAATTGGGCTAAGTTGAGGTTCAAGACAGCCCACGCTGCTGCTCAAACAATCGCGATGGCTGATGGCTCGTCTCATCAGCCATCATTTTGTTACTCAAAGGTCTTTGTAGGATGGGCCACGCCCATCATCTTCCCGCCGGCTATTCTAGAGAAGATGGTGGGCGTTGCCCGCCCTACCGTTGTCAAAACGGACTTTTGGATCAAACTCTCAGCCTGAACCGAGGTTTACCCCTTGCCCAAGCAGACGATTCGCGACCTCGATCTGAAGGGTCGCAAGGTGCTGGTCCGGGTCGATTTCAACGTGCCGCAGACGAAGGACGGGGCTGTGTCGGACGACCGACGCATCCGTGCGGCGCTTCCGACCTTGAATTACGCCCTGGAGCACGGGGCGAGTCTGGTCCTGGTCAGCCATCTCGGGCGGCCCTCCGGGAAGCCCGAAGAGGACGCCCCGTTCAAGATGGACAAGGTCGCGGCCCGGCTCCAGGAACTGATCGGCCGACCGGTGACCAAGGTCGATGACACGGTCGGTCCCGCCGCGCAGGCGGCGTGCGCGGTGCTTCAGCCGGGGGGTATCGTCGTCCTCGAGAACGTTCGGTTCAACAAAGGGGAGAAGAAGGGTGACCCCCAGTTCGCCGCCGCGCTGGCGGTACTGGCTGACGCCTACGTCAACGACGCCTTCGGTACCTGCCACCGCGACGAAGCGTCGATGGTCGCCGTCCCCGAGTGTTTCCCGCCTGAGAAGCGGGCGATCGGGTTCCTGGTCGAGAAAGAGCTCCAGATCCTCGACACCTTGCTCAAGACTCCCAAGCCGCCGATGGTCGCCGTGATGGGCGGAGCCAAGGTCTCGGACAAGATCCTCGTGATCGAGAACCTGCTGGCCCGGGTCGATCGGTTGTTGATCGGCGGTGCGATGACCTACACGTTCCTCAAGGCGCAGGGCCATTCGACCGGCAAGAGCCGGGTCGAGGCCGACAAGCTCGACGAGGCCAACCGCCTGCTGGCGATGGCCGGCGAGAAGCTTGTGCTGCCGACCGACCACCTCGTCACCACCGCGCTCGACGGCTCGGCGGGCACGAGCGTCGTCAGCGGGTCGGACCTTCCCGACGACGTGTTCGGGATCGACATTGGCCCGGCGACGATCGAGACTTATGGTAAGATCATTCGCGAGGCCGGGACGGTCGTCTGGAACGGGCCGATGGGCAAGTTCGAGGACGAGCCGTTCCGCCGCGGTACGCTCGAAGTGGGTCGAGCCCTGGCCGAGTCGAAGGGAGTCACCGTGGTCGGCGGCGGCGAGACCGCCGAGGCCGCCGAGCAGTTTGGGTTCGCTGAGAAGGTGAGCCACGTTTCCACCGGCGGCGGGGCGTTTCTCGAATGCCTGGAAGGGAAATCATTCAACTCACTGAAGGTCATTCCCGATCGTTAAGAGAGTGCGCCCGTCGCGCCCGCGTTGTCCCACGAACGCCCAGGACGACCGGTGCGCCTTTGCCTTGCTTGCTTCCGATCGGATGACTTCGGTTTCACCGCGTTCTCTTTTTGGTTATTTCCGTTCGCTCAGGACCCGCTGCCCATGACGGAGGAATCCTCCGCATCATCTCCTCCGCAAGCCTCCCGTGCGGAGCGGCTGGCCCGTCTCGACGGCATGACGACGCCGCTGGTGACGCCGTCGCTGTTGAACTGCGATTTCGCGCGGATGGCCGACGAGCTCGGGGCGCTGCGGATTTCGGGGGCCTTGGCGGTCCATCTCGATGTGATGGACGGGCATTTCGTCCCCAACCTGAGCTACGGCGCGCCGGTGATCGCCGACTGGCGGAAGCGGACCGATTTTCCATTCGACACCCACCTGATGATCTCGGACCCGGGGCGTTATCTCGACGATTTCGTCCGGGCAGGCTGCGACGTGATCATCTTCCACATCGAGGCCGTGCCCGAGCCGCTGCCGTTGCTCCGCCGGATTCGCGCGGCCGGTTGCCAGGCGTCGCTGGCCTTGAATCCGCCCACGCCGTTCGCGTCGGTCGCACCCTATCTCAACGAGCTCGATGCCTTGCTCGTCATGAGCGTGATGCCCGGCTTCGGCGGGCAGGCGTTCGAGCCGTCGGTGCTCGATAAGGTGCGTGCGGCCCGCGCCGCCCGGCCCGATCTGAGGATCTCGATCGATGGCGGGATCAATCCGTCGACGGCGGCGTCGGCGGTGTCGGCCGGCGTGTCGCAGATGGTGGCCGGCTCGGCGATCTTCCGGCATCGCGGCAAATATGCGGAGGCCCTGGCCGAGCTGAGCGAAGCCGCCCGGCGCGGTCTGGTCCCAGGTCTCGACCCTCAAGGAGGCGGCGGACCGGTCGGCTCGGCCGGGGCGTCGTCGGGAGAATGACCCAGGTTGTCTTGATCCGGCCCGGCGCGACGGTTTACGACGAGCAGAACCGGGTGCAAGGTATCCTTGACCTGCCGCTTAGCGACCGCGGCCGCGCCGAGGTTGTCCAGCTTGCCGAGCGGCTCGCCCGCGCGGGAGGCGAGGAGCAAGGCCAGGGCCAGGGACCGAACGCTCCGGCCGCTCCCGTGTCACTGACGGCGCTTTACTGCGGGCCGGGCGAAAGCTGCATCCGCACCGCCGAGATCGTCGGCAAGGCTCTGGGGCTCCGCCCACGACGGATCGATGACCTCCGCAACCTCGACCAGGGACTCTGGCAAGGGCTCCAGCGCGAGGAGATCAAGCGGCGCAACCTCAAGGTGTTCCGGCAGTGGCTCGACGATCCGGCGACGGTCTGTCCGCCCCATGGCGAGACCATCCCGTGCGCCCTGGAACGGGTCGCCGCCGCGCTCCGGCCCCTGTTCCGCCGCCACCCGGACGAGTCGATCGGCCTGATCGTGGCCGAGCCGATCGCCCGGCTCATTGCCTGCCACCTCCGCCGCGCTCCTCGCGTCCAGCTCGAGGACCAGGTTCCCACCGGCGGCTTCGAACGGATTGAAGTCGCCCCTGACCTTGGCCGTAACGGACACTTATAATGAACGGTTCGGACGCCACTGCCGCTGCCTTAGCCACACTTGCCCCCGCCGCGACTTCCGGCGGAGCACCCGTACGGATTCGTAAGGAGACAGCCATGGCCATTCGACAGGGAGGACCGGTGAACGCCTGGCATGGTCACTTCGAGCCCAAGCGAGTGCCTGAAGGCGTCTGGATGCGGTGCGACGGCTGCCAGGCGACACTGTTCCGCAAGCAGGTGGTCGAGAACTTCAGCGTTTGTCCCGAGTGCAATCATCACTTCCCGGTCTCGGCCGTCGAGCGGATCAGCCAGCTCCTCGACCCTGATACGTTCGAGGAGTGGTACGCCGACCTCCGGCCCGGCGACCCGCTCGGGTTCAATGATCGACGGCCGTACCCCGATCGGGTCAAGGCCGAGCAAGAACGCACCGGCCTGAATGAGGCCGCGGTGGTCGGCCAGGGGTTCATCCGGGGTATCCGTGTCGTCTTCGGCCTGACCGACAGCAACTTCATCATGGGGAGCATGGGCTCGGTCGTGGGCGAGAAGCTCACCCGGGCCGTCGAGGAAGCCACGCGCCAGAAGCTCCCCGTGGTGATCGTCTCGGGCTCGGGGGGTGGGGCCCGGATGCACGAGGGCATTCTTTCGTTGATGCAGATGGCCAAGGTCTCGGCCGCCCTGGGCCGGCATCATGCCGCGGGGGGCCTGTTCATCAGCGTGTTGACACACCCCACCATGGGAGGCGTCGCCGCTAGTTTCGCTTCGCTCGGCGACATTATCCTGGCCGAACCCAAGGCCCTGATCGGCTTCGCCGGCCCCAAGGTGATCGCCCAGACCGTCCGTGTTCAGCTTCCCGCAGGGTTCCAGACCAGCGAGTTTCTCCTAGAGCACGGCTTCATCGACCGGATCGTCCATCGACGCGACCTGGGCAGCATGCTGGCGCAGCTTTTGAATTATTTGACCCCCTGAGTCCAGTCACTCGCCGGCCGCTTCGATCAGCGCGAGCAGCCGGTTGTCGGTGGGATAGGGATGGCCGACGTACTGGCGGAACCCCTCTCCCTGGGCCGCGCCGATCGACGCTCCGCGGTGCGCGCCCCAGACGGCCTGGTTCTGGAGGTACTCGTCGATCCCATGCTGCCGGAGCAGCCAGTTCCGCTGGCTGGCATGGCAGGCTAGCATGCTCCGCTTGAGCTCGAAAACGTGCGAGACGTCGATAATAAAGCCGGGCGCGACGGGATGGCCGTTGCGGTCGGTTCCCCCGATCGGGTCGACGAAATAGAGGTGGGGAATGTGCGCCAGGGGCGGGGCGGGTTCCCACTGGCGGGTGGCGTAGTTGGGCACAGGGGCACAGAAGCAGGCGTCACGCACCAGGCGGCTGGTGACCTCGTGGTCGACCAGGTAATCGACCGGTGGGGCGGTCAGGATGATGTCGGGACGCACCCGCCTGAGAACTTCGGTGACACGCCGACGCGATTCGTCGTCATCGACGATCGCCAGGTCGCGGAACTCGAGGCAGCGATATTCGGCGCCGATCAGAGCGGCGGAAGCCCGCGCCTCCTCGCGCCGGATCGATGCGATGGTCTCGGCGTCGTGCTCGGCGCTGCCACAGTCACCGGGCGTCATTGTGGCCATCGTCACCGGGCATCCCGCCGCGCGCAACAACGCGAGCGTGCCGGCGCACTGGAACTCCAGGTCGTCGGGATGCGCATGAAGCGCCAGAATCCGGGCCGTCGCCGTTGCGGACATCGCAGGTGTTCTCCATCAACCTCTTGGCGGATCACGATCGATCGAAGTACCCTAACGAACCGATCCTACGGAAGATAGAGAATCGAGGGCGGGAAATACCAGGTGTCAAACCCGACGGATGTTGCGATTTGGACCATTTTGCGAGATTCGGGAAAAATGTTCTCGCGTGCGCTAGACGACCGGTGTACATTAGCCACCAAAGGGCCATGTAGTGTTCGTCCGTGTCGTATGGGTTCGATCACCAACTGAAGTCAAAGTCAAAGGGAGCCGCCGCCATGGCCGACCTCGAATCGTTGACGCCGCGTCAGCGCGATATTTACCAGTTCATCCGTAGCAAGATCCAGGGCCGTGGCTACGGCCCGACCGTTCGCGAGATCGGGCTCCAGTTCCAGATCAAGAGCCCCAACGGGGTGATGTGCCACCTCAAGGCGCTCCAGAAGAAGGGCCTGATCCATCGCGAGCCGAACATGTCGCGCGCGATCCAGCTCCTGGATGACCCGGCCACCGTGCGCCCCGCCGGCCTGAAGTTGATCGGCCGGATCGCCGCCGGCCAGCCGATCGAGGCGATCGAGCAGGACGAGGAGCTCGCCTTCACCGACTGGGAAGGCGCCGACGACAAGTTCGCGCTCAAGGTCGCGGGCGACTCGATGATCGAAGCCCATATCGCCGACGGCGACTACGTTGTCATCCAGCGTCAGCAGCAAGCCCGCGACGGCCAGATCGTCGCCGTTCGCGACGAGGACGGCGAGGCCACCCTGAAGAAGTTCTTCAAGGAAAAGAACAGGGTCCGGCTCGAGCCCGCCAACAAGGCGATGAAGCCGATCTTCCGCGACCGGGTCAACATCCTGGGCGTCCTGGTCGGAGTCGTCCGCAAATATTGACCTTGAAGGCCGATCCACCTTCGGGGTTTGATGAGCACGAGCACCCACACGATCGCCGGACGAACAGGGCCGTTCGTCCGGGCCGGGTCACGCTCTCTATCCATTGATTTGACCGCCCATCCACAGGATCGACCTCATGGCCACGGACAAGGACCCTTCGGCGTCGGCTCCGAGTGACTTTGTCCGCCTGTTCACTGACGGTGCGTGCAGCGGCAACCCCGGGCCAGGGGGCTGGGCCTACATCCTTGAACACCCCGCCAGCGGCCAGACCCGCGATCAGGCGGGTGCGGTCCCTGAGACCACCAATAATCGGATGGAGCTGACCGGCGTCATCGAGGGCCTGGCCTCGCTCAAGCGCCCCTGCCGGGTCGAACTCGTGACCGACAGCGAATACGTCGGCAAGGGGATTCGCGAATGGATGCCCAAATGGAAAGCCAACGGCTGGCGCCGGAAGCAAGGGAGCCAGTTCAAGCCTGTCATCAACCTCGATCTCTGGCAGCGGATCGATGAGCTTATCGGCGTTCACCGAGTTGAGGTGACGCTCGTCCTCGGGCATAATGGTCATCCCGAGAACGAAGCGTGCGACCGCATGGCAGTGGCGGCGTACAAGGCGCTCGTGGCGGATCGGCGGGGGTGATGAGGTGTCAGGTCTTCAGATCTGACAGACGCACAGTCCGACTTCAGTCGGACAAGGTAAATCGGTTGATGATCCTTGTCCGACCGAAATTGGACCGACTCGGTGGCGGCCGTCCGCGATCGCCGGCCGTCTGAACTGATCATATAAGAGTTTGAAAGCGCGATCATCCAAGCACATGGCTGATCGCTTCGCGGGCCTTGTTCATGACGGGGCTATCCGGTGTGTGGGTGCCCGGCAGGTTGAACATCATGGCGGCGGCCAGGGGCGCGCGCCAGCTTGGGGTCGGAAGCGAGGACGCATTCTTCCCAGGCGGCGGCACCGTACTTGTAGTCGTGGCTGTCGCGGCCCTTGTGGAAGATCAGGCGGCGGGCCATGGCGAAGAGGAGGTCGGGCGAGCCGCCGTTCTGGAGGTAGCCGACGGTCTTGGCCGCGGCGGCGTCGCGGGTTTCCTTGGGCTTGTCGATGGTGGCGAAGATCTCACCGACGGCGTCGGCTCCCTGGCCCTCGGGAGACTTCGGCTCCAGCGCGTCGATGACGAGCCCCTCACCGGGCTTGATCCGGGCCCGGTACATCGGCTGCCAGCCAACGGCCTGGAGCAGGGCGAGCTTCCGGTTGGTCTCGTCGCCGGTCGCGCCGTAGATGAAGTGCAACGCATTGGCCGAGGTCACCGCGTGGATCGCCAGGATGCCGGGCGCTCGCATCAGGGTCTCGTTACCCGAGAGGATCACGGCGTCCCAGAGCGAGTCGGGAGAAACCCCCTGGTTCAGTAGACGAGCGGCCTCGGCCGAGGCGGCTTCCGGAGTGGCCTGGCGAATCACGTCGAGTAGCGCCCGGGTCGCGCTCGGGTCGGGCGTGCCGGTTTGCCAGCCGTCGCGGATCTTGGCGGCGTTCTCGAGGTTGGCCTCATACGGACCGACGGCAACGGGTCGGGAGTCTTTTTCGAGATCGAGCTGGCCGAAGACCAGCGAGCGGAGCACCGGCTCGGCGTGCTGCCAGCCAATGGTCTGCAAGGTCCGCCAGCACTGCATGGTGAAGATCGCCTTGTGGCCGATGTTGCGCTGGTCTCGGATGCCGGTTCGATAAAGCGGCTCCATCACCTCGGCCGCTCCGCAACTCCTGCACAGACCGGCGACCGCCGCGTCGGCCGCGTCGGCGTCCCAGGCGTCCATGGCCCGGACGAACTCGGCCTTTGCGCGGCTCGCGCTGGGCAGGCGCGCTTCGTCCACCTTCCGGAGGGTCCAGTCGCCCTCCTTGATGTCCTGCGCCTGCGACCGCTTGAAGTTCTCGAGCGCCCAGAACATGGGTAGCAGGCGGTCTTGAACCGCCGCGGTCTGGCCCAGGAGGTGGGCCGAGTTCATGACCATCACGGCGTGGAATTTGAACCCGACCGGACGGGGCTTGATGTTGCGGATGCCGGCCAGGAACAGGCCAGCGAGCAGGTCGCGGTACGACAGCCCGTCCTTGAGCTGCGCCACCGCGACCTCGAAGACGCGCTCGGCCGGCGTTTCCTCGATCCAGCGCACCACGGGCTCGATCTCGGGCCGGAACGCCACCGCGTCGGGTCCGAGCGACATCTCAGCCGCGTGCGCGGGATTGATCTCTCGGAGCAAGTCCCAGCTCCCCAGGCTCGCCCCGAGACCCAGCGCCGAGGCCGAAGCCGTGTGCAGGAACCGACGCCGACCGAAGTGAAGAGGTCCGTCCATCGGTGTTGCTCCCATCAGTTTCAATTCAAGCGGATCGCATCGCGCGGTCTCGAACCGGCGCCGACCCCCGGCGCGGGCGCGTTGAAGAAAAGAGAATCAGACCGCGCGCCTCATTCTATCGGTGACGGGATCGCAGGCCCAACCAATTCGGTCGCCGATGGGATTCACTCGCTGGTCACCGGAATCAGTAGCTATCGGCCGAGATGACCTCGTTACCCGCCTCGCTGCTGAGGCCGCGCCAGCTCAGGAGGTTGATCGAGTTCTTGATGAACCGTACCGAGCCGTCGCACATCGACACGTTGACTCCACCGGGGTGGAGGCTTCGTGCGGCCATGTAGTAGCCCAGGGTGACCGTCCCGCAACAGCCGGCATTCGTGCAAGGCGTATTCGGCACGGGGTTATTGATACAGGCGCTGTAATCGGGAGCGGTGCTGTTGGGGGTCAGCAGGGTCGAGACCTGGTAGCATCCCGAGTCGTCGTTCCAGATCCGGGCCCGGCGGTCGAGAAGCGTGGTCGAGGGCGAGGGGGTCTGGCGGATCTCCATCATGTGGAACGTGTTGCTGGTGCCGTCGGTGATGTCGGCGATCGCCGCGCCGTAACTCAGCCAGTAGGGACCCTTCAAGATCGGCGTGAAATAGGTGTTCACTCCCCAGTTGACGCCATAGCTTCCCTTGACATCATAATCGGTGGCACTTTTGAAGAACACCTGCGGCGTGTCCGACGGACAGTTGTAGACGGCGAGCTTGGCGCCGCGGACGGTCTGGTTCTGGATATTCTCGAAGTTGAGTGAGAAGTTGTATGAGTTTGCCATCGTCCCCTGCTCGAGGAACGCCAGGATGGAGGGAACGAAGGGCTGGCGGTCGGTGATCTTGTAGGTGCCGGTGATGGGATCGTGCCCGCTGCCGCCCATGGGGAAGCGGTTGTTGACGTCTTCGTAGTTCATCACCGCTAGACCGAGCTGTTTCAGGTTGTTGATGCACTGCGCCCGCCGGGCCGCCTCGCGCGCCGCCTGAACCGCGGGTAGGAGCAAGGCGATCAGGACGGCGATGATCGCGATGACCACCAGGAGCTCGATCAAGGTGAAGCCAGTGGGAGTGTAAGCGCGATCGCGTCTCCGCATGTTCTTCTCCTTCGGAAAGATGAGATGAGATGAGATAGCGGCAATACCCAAACCCAGACATGGCCCCGGCACGCTGCCGTCGCCGCGCGAGGCGCACCACTACCGTTCCCGGGTCGGGTCACTTCCGGCAGGGTGGTAATCGAACAGACTGTGGTCAGGCCACGACGGATTTGCAAGCCGTCGCGCCCGGTTCGGGGCTGGTCCCGATCCCGGCGCGGTGAAGCTCTCTCGTGATGGATATCTCCGACGGAGGCGTCCTTCAAGCAAAAAGCAGAAAATTTTAAATTTTGGTCAAACCGATGTCGGGAGTCCACCCGATCGAAACGTTCGAATCCACCCGAAAGCCAAGGGTAGATTGTATATTAACGCGATTATTTGCCCTTTTGCCGCGCGGCGGCCTCGGCGAGAATGGCCTCGGGGTTCTCGTTGAACAGGTCCTTGCACCCTGAGCAGCAGACGTGATAGGTCTTGCCCTTGTAGGTGACCGGAATCGTTCCACGCCCCTCGGTGACGATGCAGACCGGGCCGGATTCGCCGACGGCGAAGGCGACTCCCTGTCGGGTATAGCCGACCTCGCCGAGGCGGTCGTACGATTTGCCGTCCGGGCCGAGCGCTTCAAGCAGAACGAGCAGGCGGGTGTCATGCAGTGGTGTGAGCGTGATCCGCTGAAGTCCCGGCCCCGATGTGGGCGAGGCTGTCAGGACCAGGGGCTTCCTGTCCTCACCGGGTCCGGAGTCCTTGCCCTTGCCGGTGAAGGTCCGGGTGGAATCGTCGGTCAGGGTGGCCTCGGCGCTGAAGGTCTGAGGCTCGCGGCCTGGATGGATGACCAGCGCCTTGAGGTACTTCCCCCGGCTGATCGTTCCCGTCAGCGCCGCTGAATCGGGCGTGAGCTTCCAGACCCACTCAGCCTGTTCGGTCCAGGCCCCCCTGGTCTTGCCTCGCTCGACCTGGCCGACACCTCGCCAGCCGCCGACGAGCCCGCCGTACGGCTTGAGCGCCGCCTGGTCGGCCCTCCGGGGCGAGGCCGTGGTTGTGCCTCCGCCCGAACCCGATCCCGGACCCTCGGCCCCGGCAGCCACCAACGAGAGGCACGCCACCCCGACCAAAGCGATCGACCGTCGCCATGTAATATGCATGGGATCAACCTGTGAAATTGATTCGGCGGTAAAGCAGGGCACCCCCCTCGCACGCGCGGATCGGTTCGTCCCTGACCACGGCAGCTCTATTGGATATTCTACGACGAGACCATTGGGTCCACATCAGGATCATGGGGTGCCTGGTCCAACGTGGAGTAGGTCCGACTTCGGTTGGACAATCACACAGGTACACAAATCTCCCTACCCGACTTCAGTCGGAACTACTCGATTTCCGAAATACCCTCCCTTAATAAAATGGCATTTGTGACCTTCGCGTGGCTTCGGAGCCGCCCGACGACCAACGTGGGCGTCGCTCGCGATTTGACCCGGCCGAAGCGCGAGGGGTCTGGTCGAACGGGCTTGAAGATTGATAGAATCAACTGGGCTTGAAGTCCCCCGCCAGGGATTTTTTTCTCGGGGAAGCGCAGGGCCATTGCCTCGGACATATTGCTCGATTCTCCACTCATCCCGATCTGCCGGCCGGTCGGTTCTCTCCTCCGGACATGCCGCAGTACGTCGTCGTCGATTGCGAGCGGGTCTTGCCGGGCGTCCCTGAGCACGCTCGGACCCTCGTAAGTTTGTTTATTCGATTTTTTTTCGCCGGAGTCGACGCCGCGTGAGTCTCCGCGATGCCGCAACCTGAGAAACCAGATGACGTCGGGTTCGCTTCCTGGCATGAGGGGGCCCCGCGCCAGGCTCACCCCCTGGATCGGTCGTTCGAGTCGTCGAGCTGGCGCATCGATCGTTCGAGCCTGGCGGGGTCGCTCTCCGGTCTCCAGGCACTCGACCCGGGGTTCGTCGATCTGGTGGAGGAGGCGACGAAGCGCATCCTGGGAGGCGAGACGGTCGATGTGGAGAAGATCGTCGAGAGGCATCCCGCCTGGGCCGAGGCGCTTCGCGGCCTGCTGCCGGCCATGCACAGCCTGGCTGAGCTGGCCGACGTCGGCGACGACTTGCCGGAAGTCGGTCGCGACGAGCAAGGACGCGCGGTCTTCGGCAACTTCCGAATTCTCCGCGAAGTCGGCCGGGGCGGTATGGGCATCGTCTACGAGGCCGAGCAGGTGGCGCTGAAGCGCCGGGTCGCCTTGAAGGTTCTGCCCCAGGCCTCGGCGATGGACCCCCGCGCCTTGCAGCGATTCCAGCTCGAAGCGCAGGTCGCCGGCTGGCTCCAGCATTCCCGGATCGTTCCAGTGCATGACGTGGGCCTGGTCCAGGGCGTCCCCTATTACGCGATGCAATTCGTCGAAGGGGGAAGCCTGGCGGACCTGGTCGCCGAGGTCCGCCAGTTGGTCGAGAGAGGCCAGGTGGCCGCGAATCCGAGCCCATCCTCCTCCGAGAGTCTCAGCGCCGTCGCGGCGGGTTTCCTCAACGGTCGACTGGCTCCGCACCGGCGCGAGCCCGAATCGAGCCGTGCCGGTTCGCAGTCGACACGGGTCATGGATCATCACGACGCCTCCGGCGGGCCGTCGCTGCGGAATCGCGGCTATCTCTGCGCAGTCGCCGGTCTGGGGGTCCAGGCGGCGGAGGCGCTCGGTTATGCGCACGACCAGGGGGTCGTTCACCGCGACATCAAGCCGGCTAATCTCCTCGTTGATCTTCACGGCGAGCTCTGGGTGGCCGACTTTGGCATGGCCGACGTCCAGGGAGACGCCGGCCTGACAGTCTCGGGCGACTTGCCCGGCACGCTCCGGTACATGAGTCCCGAACAGGCCCTCGGCAAGCGGGCGCTGGTCGATCGACGGACCGACATCTACTCGCTGGGCGCGACCCTTTACGAGATCCTGACGCTCCGCCCCGCCGATCGTGGGCGACGATCGGCAGGCGATTTTCCGGAAGATCGCCGAGGAGGAGCCGACGCCGCTGCGCCGCCTGAACCCCGCGGTTCCCTTCGACCTGGCGACGATCATCGCCAAGGCGATGGCGAAGGACCCGTCGAACCGGTACGAGACGGCCTGGCAACTGGCCGAGGACCTGGGACGGTTCCTCGACGGCCGGCCGATCCTGCGCGCGTCCGGTCGGACCGCTGGCGCGGTTGTGGCGATGGTGCCGACGGAAGCCGTTTCAGGCGGGGCTCGTCGCGGCGCTCGGGCTGACCCTGGCCATCGGCTTCGCTGGCATCACCTGGAGCTGGCGCGAGGCCGTTCGCCAGAAGCAGTTCCTGCTCATCGCCGAGCAGGAGGCTCGCGGCCAGGCCGCCAAGGCCGACGCCATCAACCGCTTCCTGATCGAGGGCCTGCTCGATCGAGCGGAGCCCGCCAGCAACCCCGCCGCGAACCGCGTGACGTTGTCGGAAGTCCTCGACCGCGCCGCGGCGAAGGTCGGCTCGTCGTTCGCCGACCAGCCCGAGATCGAGGCGGCGATCCAGCTTGCCATCGGCCGCGCCTATCACGGCCTGGGCGAGTATTTCAAGAGCGAGTCACACTACCGAGCGGCTCAAAAGCTCTTCGACGGCATCGGCGACCGCAACCAGGTGGGTCGACTGGAAGCCGTCTCGGAGCGGGGCCATCTCCTCTCACACCTCGGCCGATGGGACGAAGCCCAGCGCCCTTCTGACGCGATCCCTGCCCGAGGCTCGCCGCGTCCTCGGCCAGACGCACGCGATCTCGCTGCGGACCGCCGAGTACCTCGCGGGGGTCCACCGGGCCAAGGGGCGGCTTCAGGAAGCCGAATCGCTGTACCGGAGCTACCTTGACGACGCGCGCGGCGCTGCGAATCCCGATCCGGACATCATCTTCTCCGCCCGTCTTCAATCTGGGCGATGTCTTCCTCCAGGAAGGCAGGCTCGACGATGCCGAGACGCTCTACACGAACCTGGCCGACCAGCAGCGGCAGCAACAAGGGGCCGGAGCATCCCAGCACGATGGCGACGCTCAACAACCTGGGTGCTTCCCTCGAGAAGCAGAAGAAGTATGCCGAGGCGGAACGGATCTTCCGCGTGTGTCTGGCAACCGACCGCAGGATTCTCGGAGACCAGCCATCCCGAAACCGTGACCGCGCTTTACAATCTGGGCCACGTGCTGAACCGGCAGGGGCGGCTCGACGAGGCCGAGCCTCTGTTCCGCGAGAGCGTCGAGGGGCGTCGCCAGTCCTTTGGCGTGGAGCACCCGTCCACCCTGTACGCGACCAGCAGTCTCGCCGCGCTGCTGCGGGCCCGGGGCCGGCTCGACGAGGCCGAGGCGCTGCTTCGACCCTGTCTCGAGGCCCAGCGCCGCGTGCTGGGGCCGGAGCATCGGGACACGTTGCTCTCAATCGCCCGGCTCGACGACCTGCTCAGGGACCGGTCCCACCAGGCTCTCCCCGCCACAATGCAACCGACGGGGGCGGCAAATCGCTGAGCCGCGGCTCGCCGCGTCCACCAGACCGAAGTGCCAGCGAGGAAGCCAGACCGAGTCGCACCCGCCCAGGTTGTAGCTCTTCACTGGCGCATTCAGGCTGGTGTTCCTTATGTTTCAGTGACTTACGAAATCGTGGACGCTCTCGCGTATCTTTTTTCGCCATCGCGGGGTCTGAGTTAAGGAGGTTCGCCGATGACCGAGCTGACCAGGAGCGTTCAAGAGCGGATCGAACAGGCCATCCGGGGCAACGCTGCCGCTCGTCAGGAGTTGCTGGAGCTCTATCGCGAGAACCTGAAGCGCATGGTCGCCGCTCGACTTGATCGACGGCTCGCTTCGCGGGTCGATCCATCAGACGTCGTGCAGGAGACCCTGGCCGATGCCGCGAAGCGGATGGACGACTACCTTCGCGACCAGCCGCTGCCGTTTTTGGGGTGGCTGCGACAGCTTGCCGGCGAGCGGGTCATCGACACGCACCGGCGGCACATCGTCTCGCAGCGCAGGAGCGTTAACCGCGAAGACAGGAACCGCGAGCAGCTCGACGATACGTCGCGGGCCCTGGCGCGACGGTTCCTGGCCAGCGACACCAGCCCCAGCAACCGACTCTCGCGCAAGGAGCGGCGCGACCAGGTCATGGCGGCGCTGGCTGCACTGTCGTCACGCGATCGCGAGGTCCTGGTGATGCGCTATCTCGAACAGCTCGGCGCGGCCGAGATCGCCGAGGCGCTCGGGATCACCGAAGGGGCGGTGAAGGCACGCCTACTTCGCGCTCGATCCACATGCGGGGCCGGCTGGAGGTGGAAGGATGATCGATCGAGGCGGTGCGGACGTTCCACACAACACTGAAGCAAGTTTTCGACTCGCCGAGCTCACCGAGGAGATCACGCGTCGCCTCCAGGCCGGAGAAGTCTTCGACGCGGAAGCCTACGTCGCCCGGCATTCCGAGTGCGCCGAGTCGATCCGCGACCTGATGCCCACGATGCACGACCTGGTGGAACTCGGCCGTTCCCTGGCACGCCGAGCGCCAGGGCCGCCCGCGAACGGACCCATTGCACCTCCTTGTGAATAAAGATCAATATATATGAAAAACAATTATTTGTGTGTGAATTTATCGGGTTTCCTCCTGTTGTGCGTCATTTTCTCGCTCGTCGCCGTGTCCGGCTGCGGCGACGATACCGTCCGCGGCGCCGGGTCGATCGACGTCCCCAGGCCGGTCCGGAAGGTCGGTCATGAGAACCATGCCGCCCGACGCGGCACCACCGCCAGCCTTCCTTCCGGCGCTGGCTGATCGGCGCGCTGAAGTTCCTGCCTTTCCTGACCATCCCTCATTTCAAGAAGCTTGAGGATCGGAAAATGTGCTCCCCGAACTTCGACATTTCCAGTCATCGACGACATGGCTTCACGCTGATCGAGCTCCTGGTCGTGATCGCGATCATCGCGGTCCTGATCGCGCTCCTCTTGCCTGCTGTCCAGGCGGCGCGCGAGGCGGCGCGGCGAGCCCAGTGCGTCAATAACCTGAAGCAGATTGCCCTGGCGTCCAGCAACTACGAGGCCGCCAACGGCACCTATCCGCCGGCCATGCTCTTCACCTTCCCGAGCATCGGTTTCTCGTCGCTGGTCCGCCTCTGTCCCTACCTCGAGCAAAACGCCCTCTACAACGCGACGAACTTCTCGCTCGCCTACTTTTTTCCTGATAATTACACGATCGCCGGCGTGGGATTCTCCGGGCTCTTTTGCCCAAGCGACCCGTCCGCGTTCCAGGCCAACCCCCTGGAGTACGGTCCGCCCACTTACATACAATTTCACAATCATTACTCGGGCAACGTGGGCCCGTGGGATGCTTTTGGCGCGGTGAGCGGGCCCATGGGCCTGCCAACGACCGACCCGCAACTCCCCACCCACGCGCTCGGCGTGATCATCGCGGGGGGTAACGTCACGACCGCCTCGGTGACCGACGGCACGAGCAATACGATCATGTATTCCGAGAACGGGCACGGCGTCTTCAACGCGGCGTCTCAAGGCTATCTCCACCAGTGGAACACCGGCGAGCCGACCGACTGGTGTCTTGAGGCCCGGTTTCCGCCCAACTGGGGCCGGCATTATTCCGATCCGACCAATGACCCGGGCAACACCGCGTTGGGTCAGTGGGCTTCGTTTGATGCCATGAGCTTCCATCCCGGCGGCGTGAACGCCGCGTTCTGCGACGGCTCGGTTCACTTTCTCAAGGACTCGATCGACTCGTGGACCATCCCCTCGCCCCAGATCAAGGGCATGCCCACCGGAACGACCGCGGCTCCCGCGCCGGCAGGCTCCGACTACGGCCTCGTCCTCTCGCAAGGTTCGCGGATGGGAGTTTACCAGAAACTCTCGACCCGCAACGGCGGCGAGGTGATCAGCTCTGACGCGTACTGAGAACGTGGTCGGAAATCCGTTTTCCAGAACAACCAGGATACGGATCGTACGAACTCGGTGAGCCTCTCACACCGGCTCCAAGCACTGGATCTCGCACCTCGACGGAGAAAGCAATTGATTTCAATCAAGCCTTACGTGATGGCCTGGCTTGTCGTCTGTCTCGTCGCGACCGACGCGCGGGCTCAGTCCACCGGTACATCGCCATCGTCACCGTTGAGCGACTTCCGTGCCTTGAAGAAGGAGTTCGATGCGGCCGAGATCGCGTTCCGCGACGTCATGCGCGCCCGGCTCCAGAAATCCAAGGCGGAAGGCAAACGTTTCTATGTTCCGTTCGAGGAGACGCCCCCCGCGCGGTTCGCGGCGAGGTTTCTTGCGTTCGCCGAGACCCATCCCGACGATCCCGCCGCCTTCGACGCGCTCGAGCGTGCCGTTCTGGGAAGCTTTGAGGACCGGACGATCCGAGACCGCACGCTTCAGCGGCTCCGAGCTGCGTACGTGACGGACCCCAGGATCAAGCGAGTCGTCCCGCCGCTCGTCATCTCGCCCGATCGGGAATCGAATGAGCTGGTCTATGAGATCATCGCCCGGAATCCCGATCGCGAGATCCGTATCCTGGCGTACAAGTCACTGATCCATCAGTGCGAGCAGGCCATCCAGTTCGCCGAGCGGGTCCGTGCCGACGAGTCGCTCCGGAGCGAGATCGAGGCGAATGAAGGTAAGAGCTACCTCGAGAGGTCGCTCTCGCGCGGCGATCGGGCGAAAACCGATCTCGCGGGTTACACCAGGATCGCCCGCGAGTTGTACGGTGAGCGCTTTCCCGATCTATCGATCGGCGCGCTTGCGCCGGACCTCGCCGGCCGGACGCTTGACGACCGAGACGTCAAACTCTCCGATTACCGGGGCAAGGTCGTTGTGCTCGACATCTGGGCGACGTGGTGCGGACCCTGCCGCGAGATGATCCCGCACGAGCGAGCCATGGTCACGCGGCTGAAGGACAAGCCCTTTGCGCTGATCAGCATCAGTGTCGATGACCAAAAGGAGATCCTGACCGACTTCCTCGCCAGCGAGAAGATGCCCTGGACGCACTGGTGGAATGGGTCGGAAGGGAAAATCATCGACGCGCTGGACGTCAATCACTTCCCGACGATCTTTATCATCGACGCCAGGGGCATCATCCGCGCCAAGGAGTTGCGCGGTGAGCCGCTCGAAGACGAGGTGAACAAACTGTTGGGAGAGATCGAGGCGACGGCGACGGAGTCGGAGTGAGATCGCTGAGCCAAGCCTCACACCAGCCCGACGCGCCCGCGAGGGGACCGGGTATCCGTCCCCTCGCGGGCGCGTCGGGCTGGTTTCTTCAGGCCGAACGTGGATGTCGTTTGGCAAACGCTCGATGATGTCAGGTCTGCTGAAGCTGATTGATCTTGTTGTAAAGCGTCTTGAGACTAATGCCCAGCTCCTTGGAGGCGGCAGGCTTGTTGCCGTTGTGTTTCTCAAGGATCATCTGGATGTACTTCATCTCGATATCGCGGAGGGTCGGGTTTCCTTCGGGGACCTGGAAATGTGGACCGGCTACCGCCGACGCGAGGGAACCGGCGGCGGAGGCGGTACCCAGTCCCGAACCCCCCGTCGCGGCGCCCGACGCTGTCCGACGCGCGGGGAACTGGGTCGGCAGGTGCTCGGGACCGATCGGGCCGCCGCCGGCCAGGATCGTCGCCCGCTCGATCGCGTTGGCCAGCTCGCGGATGTTCCCCGGCCAGTCGTGAGTCAGCAGGACCTCGACCGCCGCGGGACTCAACGTGGTCGCGGTCGATGAACGACGGTTGGCGAACCGATAAAGCATGTGCTGAGCCAGAAGAGGGATGTCGGCCTTGCGCTCTCGGAGTGGGGGCAGGTGGATCTCGAACGTGTTGACCCGGAAGAAGAGGTCCTCGCGGAACTGGTCCGCGGCGATCATCTCGCGAAGGTCGCGATTGGTGGCACACAGGACGCGGACGTCGACCCGGAATGGGTCGTTCTCGCCGACCCGGCGGATCTCGCCCGATTCGAGAAACCGCAGGAGCTTGACCTGGACGCTCTTATCGAGCTCGCCGACCTCGTCAAGGAACAGGGTACCCCCATTGGCGACTTCGAAGAGCCCCTTACGATGGGTATCCGCCCCCGTGAAGGCCCCCCGCCGGTGACCGAACAGCTCGCTCTCGACCAGGTTCTCGGGCAGGGCGCCGCAGTTGACCGGAATGAACGCCTGGCCGGCGCGCTTGCTCTTCTCGTGCAGGCTGCGCGCGATCAGCTCCTTGCCGGTGCCGGTCTCGCCCAGGATCATGACACTGGCGTCGGTGGGGGCGATCGTGTCGATCAGGCGGCGGACGCCCAGCATTGACGGCGTCTCGCCGATCAGAGTCGGGCTCCCCTCGGCCGCCTTGAGCCGCGTTTCCAGCGCGGTGGCCTTGTTGGCCAGGTCGCGGCGCTCGGCGATCCGGGCCAGGATCACCTCAAGCTCGGCCCACTTGCATGGCTTGGTCAGGTAATCGAACGCTCCCAGACGCAGGGCCTGGACCGCCGTGTCGACCGTGGCGTGCCCGGTCAGGATGATCACCTGGGTGTCGGGACTGAGCTGGCGGATCTTGCCCAGCACCTCGATGCCCGTCATCCCCGGCATCTTCAGGTCCAGAAGCGCCGCGTCGAACGACCCCTTTTCGAGGGCACGCAAGGCCGAGCCACCGTCCGGACAGACCGTGACCTCGTGCCCCAGACGCGGCAGCTCCATCTGCATCAGGTCGCGGAGGTGCGCCTCATCGTCGGCGAACAGGATGCGAAGCCCTCCTTGATGTGATCGTTCCATTGTCTCCTCCGTGAGACTCGTCGGACGGTTTCGTTCACGCTTCCAAAGGAGCCGCTTCGCCTCTTCGATTCAGGCAGCCGTCGCGGACGCTTCTGGTTTTGTACTTGTGATCGAATGCGAGTCTTTGTCGTGTCTACTCGCGGAGCCGCCTTCTTCTTCCGGAGAGTGAACCGGCAGGCGCACGAAGAAGGTCGAGCCGTGGCTTTCGCCGGGGCTGGTCGCGTTGATCTCGCCATGGTGCTGGCTGACGATTCGGTGCGTGATCGACAGGCCCAGGCCGGTCCCCTTACCCACCCGTCGGCGAGTGAAGAAGGGCTCGAAGATGTTTTCGAGGACCTCGGGGGTCATGCCACAACCATCGTCCGCGAAGACCATCTCGGCCATACCGTCGGGAGTGTGCCGCAGCTCGATCTTGAGGGTACCTTCGGGATCCATCGAGTCGAGGGCGTTGACGACGAGGTTGAGGACGACCTGCTTGATCTCCTGTGCGTCGACGTGCGCCATGACGACCTCGCGGGGCTGGAAGACGATGGCCTTGCCGCGATACTTGCCCATGTGGCGAATCATCTCGACGACCCCCTGGATCAGGCCCGCCAGGTCAGTCCGCTCGCGCTGGATGTCGGCACACCGCGAGAAGTCGAGCAGCCGCTCGGTGATGCTCTTGCAGCGGAAGGCTTCTTCCTGAATCATCCGCAGATAGTTGCGGACGATCTTGGAATCGTTCTCGACCGGGCCGCTGCCACTGCCGCCCCGACCGAGTGACTCGGACTCGGAGCGATCGAGGAGCGATCCCAGACGGTTCTCCAGGGCTTCGGAACAAAAGGCGATCGAGGCCAGGGGGTTATTGATCTCGTGAGCGACCCCGGCGGCGAGGAAGCCGACGCCGGCCAGCCGCTCGGAGCGGACAAGCTGGCGGCTTCGCTCCTGGACCTGGCGCTCGAGATCGGCGTAGGTGACGCTCAACCGGGCGGTCATATCGTTGAACGCCTCGGCCAGCCCTTGCATCTCGTCGCCGGTGTTGAGCTCGATCTTGTAGTCGAACATTCCCCGCGCCACGCGACGGACCCCGCGCTGAAGCAGTCGGACGGGATAGAGCACCCATCGGTGAAACAGGGTCGCCAGGGCGCAGAGCATGGCAAGCACCGCCAGCGCGGCGGTCCAGACGATCACCCGGCTCATCTGGTATTGCCGCTGCGACATCAGGAGGATCGCGTAGAAGTCGCGGTGGAGCTTGTCGGGAAGCTCCATCACCCGGCTATTGAGGCGATCGATCCAGGCGTCGAGCCCCGAGGCGCCCTTGAGCACGTCGGGATGACGGCTGACGTAGAGCTCGGTACCGGGCAGGATCGGCCCGACGGTGGCTTGGACTGGCACCGCGATCGTGCCGCCTTCAGACGCGGCCTGGGCATGGAGCTCGGTGAGGATGGCTGCCAGGTCGTTGTCGATGATGAAGGCCAGGCCGAGCTCGTCGCGACCGTCGTCGGCCCTGTTGCCGCGGGTCGTGTTCTTCTTGAGCTCACGGTAGTAAGCGGCCAGGGTTTCACGGGCCCGGTGGACCTTCGTCTCCAGGCCCTGCCGCCCTTCAAGGCTCTCGGTCTGCGAAAGCTCGAGCCCGACAACCTCTTCGAGCAGCCGGAACGACGCCCCGAGCTCGCGAAGTCCGTCGACCAGCGAGAGGTTGCTGGCATGGAACGAGTGTAGACCGAAGATCGAGCCTCCCATCAGGGTGAGCATCATTCCGACGACCAGGCTCAGACCAGCGATCAACTTGATGCGGATGGGCCATTTAGGCATGACCGACGACCTCCCTGTCGCTCGCGATGACAGGCTCCTCCGAGCCCCAGCCGGCAAGACGGCGAACTATACCACACCCCGCGAAAGGCTCAAAGGGAGTTCGCCTCGGTTTTCCTCAAGTCGCCGTCCTGGAAGGACGAGCGACTGAGGGTCGGGTCGGGGCAACCCGACCGGCTTGCCGGGCCCCGCCTCATCGGAGTTGTTCGATCGCCCCGCTGGCGACCGCGACCAGCAGGGCGCCGACCAGGGCCAGGGCCAGGAACAGGCGGAGCCGGCCGACGCCGATCTGGAACCGGAGCTCGGCCGCGGGATTCCCTTCGAGGGTCTCCAGGAAGGCGATCCGGCGCCGGATACTGCCGTGCCGCCAGGAACGGCCCGCGGGGTCCATGCCGTTGAGGCTGGCGACGTTGGCCAGTGCGTTGGCGAAGATTCGGATTCCAACCGGGCAGAGCGCGACGTGCGCGGGGGCGGGGGCGGGGGCCGACGGATCGTCGGGGTCGGCGTGCGGTGGGCAAAATCCCTGGCCGCATGACACGGTCCGACAGCCGAAGACATCGGCCTGTGCTCGAACCGGCGCGAGAGGTGGCCGAAGACCACGACGAAGTAAAACCCCAGGCCGAGCAAGGTGAGCCCCGCCTGCACGACCGAGGCGCTGAGCGGGTCGTACAGGCCCGAGCCGCCCGCTCCTGGAGTGGAAATCCAGGGCAGGGGGGCGAGCCCGGACAGCGAGGCCGGAGCGTACATGTCGATCACTCCCCACACCAGCGCCATCACCCCCATGCTCCCCACGAAGAAGAACCCGAGGTAGAACAGGTGGCGGTGGGCGATGTGGCCGATCTCGTGGCCGAAGACCGCCGCGACCTCCAGCGGGCTCAGGTTTTCCACCAGGGCGTCGGTCAACAGGACGTAACGGAACCAGGGGAGCGCTCCGGTCACCCCCGCGTTGACCAGGCTGCCACCCGTGTCCCAGACCAGAATGTCGGTACAGCGGAACCCGAACCGGCGGGCCTGTGCTCGAGCCGGGTCCGGAGCGGGCCTGGTGGCAGGGGATGGGTCGGCCATGCCAGCCGGACGAACAGGGGAGAGACCACCAGCACCCCCAGCCCCATCGCGGCCATTCCCGCCAGCGGGGTCCACGGTCCGTCGGCCCACGCCGGCCAGGGCTGACGGGCCAAGTCCTGCCCGAGTGAGAAGACGAGCACCCCGGGGAGGACCAGGCCCAGCGTCTGGCGGAGCTTGAGCGAAAGGTAGCGGCCCAGGCTCGCCACCCGGCTGAAACCGCTGCTGCCCACCGGCTTCAAGGCCCGCTCGGCGGCATACAGCCCCCACCAGCCGCAGACCTGGGCGAGGAAGAACGGCAGCAGGATCAACAGGTCGTCGACCAGCACCCACCGCGCCAGCCCGAATCCTTCTCGGACGACGCGGGGCCATCCGGCCTCGTAAAGGATGCCGGCATAGACCCCCAGCGTCAGCAGTTCGATCCCCCGGACTCCCCAACCGTACCGTCGTTTCAGCCTGGGACTGGCGTAGCCTCGTCGCGAAACCCGCGCCGCTACCAGTCGGCCCAGCCCGAAGGCGAGCATCCCGACCAGCGCCAGGCCCGCCGCCGCCTCGCCCAGCCGCTCGAGCAGCTCGGCACGCGCCAGGGGGGTTCGACCCGAGGGAAGGTCGATGCCGTAGGCCAGGAACAGGGCGATCAGAAGCGATACGGGCATGGCAATGGCCGCTCAACCAGGGATCGCGGGGCGTTCGCGATTCCGTTCAATTCTTCGCCATGCCGCTCAGGATCAACTGGATCGGCACCGGTGTCGTCCCCGACGACCCCTTCACCTCGATGCTCAGCGGCAGGACGGCGCCCCAGGTCTCCAGCGCCTCGTTGCGGGTCATTGACGGCTCGGCGGTAGGCGAAGCTCCGTCGGGCGGAGCGATCAGCAGGAGAACCGCCGGATGGTTCGTCCCGGCCGCCTCAGCGCTCTGCTCCTCCAGCCGCTTCTTGGACAGGTCGGCGGTCACCTGATCCTTCGACGCGGGCACCACCAGCGCGTAGTCGCGGTAGGTGCTCACACCCAGATGGTCGCCGTTGACCGGCTGCAGCCCATAGCGAAGGGTGTAAACTCCCTTGGCGATCGCCTGGTTGCGGTAGTCATGTCCCTCGTCCAGGTATCTCAGAACGCCAAGCAACGCACCTTCGGCCAGAAACGGGTACAGGACCGCCCCCTGGGGACCGCCTGGTTTGGCCGACGCGGGAATCGCCTTGCGGAGCCAGAGTTCGGCATAAGGCTTGCCCTGATCGTCGATGACCCGGTAGCCCTGAGCGCTGAGCACGTCCTTGATCGGCCCGGCCAGGTTTGCCGGCGGTCCTTCCTTGATCGCCTCGATCTTGTATTCCTGGGCCGCGGCGACCGCCGGCAAGGCGGCCAGCGCGATGAACCCGCACAGGAGGCTCACGCGATGGATGCGCATCAGTTGAAGTCCCGTTCGTCGCTCAAGGGAGATCGTTGCCGCAGAAAAAAATAAGTAGATCCGACTTCGGTCGGACGAGATCGCGAGCAAAGAGCTTGCGCATCAATTAACTCTTACAAACAAACTTTGCAAACGATCCGTAGGTCCGGCTTCAGTCGGACAAGATCGATCTGTTGATGATCCTTATCCGGTTGAAGTCGGACCTACGCGAATCCCAACAGGCGCTCACTCGAAAAAAAAAGCACAGGTGATTCTGGCACGGCTTCTCGGAGCGAACCTGTTTGGATCAATCAGAGGGCGAACCGGCCGACGAAGCTGCTCCGACAGTTGGGATCGTCCCAGGTGCCGCCCAGGCCCTGTCCCTTGAACTGGTGACCCAGGGTGTAGGCGGGCAGGACCGACGTCCCACGCGAGAGGGGCTCGTAGGCGACGACCTCGTTGCCGCAGAGGTGGTTGCGGCTGTCGTCGAGCGGCCGGGTCACGATCGACGCCAGGCCCGGCGCCCAGAAACTCGCGGCCGGTGCGTGCGGCATGCCGTGGCCAGAATGCTCCGCGGAGGCGTCGGCGCCATCGGCCATGGCGTGCGCCTCGACCTTCAGGCTGATTCGCGCCGTCTTGACGTCGATGACATGGTCGAGCCGTCGGCCCGCCAGGCTTCGGGCCATGGCCAGGAGCGCCTCGCGCTGCTGCGAGTCGGCGCTCGTCCACGATCACCACCGCGCGGGCGTCCTCGGCACGGTCCTCGGAGAAGGTCGTCGTTCCCTGGACCGCCGCGGCGATGCCCAGTCCGGAGAGCTCAACCCCGTTGTACGAGCCTTCGGTCACCTTCCAGGCCATGACGGCCTGGTTGCCGTAAATGAAGACCTCTGCGTTCGAGAAGCACGGTCCGGTGTAAACATCGGCCGTCCGTGCCTCGATGTAGTCGCCCCGGATGCCCCCCGCCAGGGCGGCGGGTGCGAGGAGGGTCAAGGCCCCACAGAAGGCCCACAGCGTTCGTGACAGAGGCATGGGTTTGGCTCCTGAGCAAACGAAGGCCAGACGGACTGAGGATGGCAGGGCGGGCAGGTGGACAACAAACCTGGTTCATCCGCTTCCATCATGATGATCCAGATCAACCCACCGATACAGGCTGAATTATCTGATGGCGCAGTGCCGAAGTCAAGGGCCGCCGATCGGACCTGCGCCCGCCGAAGGCGCCGTGGCGACCTCCGATGGCGGCCGGGATGAACCGGAAACCGAGGTCGAGGCCGTCGCCGTGGACCGGATCTCCCCCTTGAGCCGCTCGTAGGCCGCGGCAAGCTGGTCGCGGTCTTGCTGGTAGGCGGTGACGCTCTGCGATAGGCGCTCGACCTCATCCTCCTGGACCCGGAGCCGGCGCGCGTCCTCGACGGCCCGCTGGTTCAGGTTGCGGTTCTGCGACCGGAGGCTGAGCGTGCTGTCCTTGAGCCGGTCGTTCTCGGCCTGGAGGGTCTGGCTGTATTGATGGCATTCCTCGAGCCGCGACTGGGGAACCCAGGCGCACCCCGACGGTCCCGCCAGCGCCAGCCCCGCCGCGATCCATCGCCATTGCCGTGACTCCCACGGACGACTACCTGGCTCAACCATTGGTTCCGACTCCTTTCGGACCCAAACCGTGCTCCCCTCACTTCTTTTCTGAGTGAATGCCTGTCAGCGATCCAGTAGGTCCAACTTCAGTCGGATAAGAATCATCAAGATTCTTTTCTTATTGTCCGAGCGAAGCTGGACCCACTGGGGGATCAAGCATTCTTGGCTGGAGAACGTGTTTCCGCGCGGTTCCTTTAGCTCGGGAACAGGCCGGCCAGCGCCTTGACGATCCCCGAGGCGGGGGAGTCGCCGCGGAAGTCGTAGAGGTTGCGGACCAGGTCGATCGACACAAAGGCCAGGAAGAGCATGAACAGCGTCGCCACGCCGAGCAGGCCGACCCAGAGGCCGCCCCATTCGGCCGAGGCCGCGGCGCTGGCGAGCATGGGCGAGGGGCTCGAAGCCCGGCCCCCCGCCGAGGCCGCGGGACGCTGTCGGCATCGCTATCGACCTCGTCCCAGCCTCCCGACACCTCGTCATCGACGGCGGTGCCGCCGCTGAAGGTGTCTTCATCCTCGTCGTCGGCGATCGACCCCAGGCCCGGTCCCAGCGCCGTGGCGGCGTTCTGGTCCACGTCCTCCTCATCGATCGCGAAGACTTCCGAGCCGGTGTCCACGTCCTCCAGCTCGAAATCGCTCTGCGCTTCGAGCTGCACGGTCCGGTCGTCGGAGTCCTTGTCCGAGTCGAGGGCATCGACCTCGAAGTCGGTGTCGTCGAAGATATCTTTCTCTTTTTCCTTTCCCTTGTCTGCCTTCCGGCTCATAGGTGTGGGCGGCGTCTTTGACAGGGCGGGCTTGGGCTTGCTCGGCGGCGTGGCCACCGGCTTGATGTTCGAGCCGCTCAGAGGGGCCAGTTCGATCGAGTCCGCGCCACCGAGACCGAGCCCCGAGGCCATCTGGAGGTTGATTCCCGAGTCGCTCGGCCGCGACAGATTGATGCCCGAGAAGCCCGGGTCCGCCGCCGTCACGTCCGAGTCGCTGGGACCGACCCGTGGCGTTGCCTCGAACTCATCGCTCCCTTCCAGGGCGCTCGAGCTCGAAGTCGCTGCCGCTATCCGGCTGCAAGGCGTCGACCACGCTCGACGGCGACAGATCGAAGTCGCTATCCGAGTCAAATGCCGGAATGGCTTCCTCCGACGATCCCGAGAGCGGCGACTCCCGGACCGCCGTGTCGCCCGGTCCCGACCCCGATCCTGACTTCGACCCCGAATGAGGCTTGGCCAGGACATCGTGGTCGGAGGTCTCGCCCGCCACCAGGGTGACGTCCGAGTCGCTCGGCTGCCGCAGGGTGACGTCCGAGTCGCCCGGCAGCTTGACCGCGGGGAATTCGCTCGAGGTCAGGCGAACATCGCTGTCGCTGGGCCGGACCCCCGACCCGGAAACGTTGTCCGGAATCAGGCGGACGTCGCTGTCGCTGGGCTGCCGGCCACTGGTCGACTGCATGCCAATGATCACCGAGCTCGACGCCGTGGCGTTGGGAGGCAGCGACAGGTCGTCGAGCAGAATGTCATGGTCGGCCCCGGAGTCTGAACCGGACCCTGATCCCGATACCGAAGGAGCCTTGGCCTCGGGATGAGAGCCGCTCCCGGAGCCCGTTCCCGGGTCGATCCCGGCTAAATCGAGCTGGAACTCGGACATATCGATCTCGTCGGGCTCGTCGTCCGGCGCGAGCGGGAGGTCGAGGTCCGAAAGCTGGAGCTCGGCGTCGCTGCCCATGCCTCGCTGACGGGCCAGTTCATCGACATCGGCCACCCGAAACCGCCACGATCCGCCGTCGAGGAACGCGCGGACCTTACGTTGCTGCGCCTGGGCCTTGAGCTCCTCGGGACTCATCCCGAGCACGCGGGCGGCCTCTTCGAGGGTATAGAATTGAGCCATCGGGGTCGTGCTCCTCTCCTCGCGGTGTCGAAAACGGCCAGGACGCGCAACGCCGCGGCCGGTGGAGTGTCATGCGGTTCGGTTCGGTCGAAATCCAATCACTTCAATTCGCTATCGATCTCGTTCGTCAAGTCAAGCCAACAAGAACAAGCAGATCGCGTCAGGCCCGAACCGATGACATTAGAGGAGCCGCGGAGCGTTTCGCTTGGAGTCGTCATCGGTTGAGCGTCTGGCCCTGGGCCCGCACCATGGCTTCGATGGCGGTGACCTCGGGTCCTGTGTTATTGTACCCGGTGAGTTTCATGTCCCAGCCATATTGCCGGGCGGCGTCGAGCTTGACGGTCCCTTTCATGGTATCGACCCGGTAGATGGTGAACGCGCGGGTCCGCGTATCGATCAGGTAGAGCAACTGGGCCGCCCCCCCCGTATTGGCGGCGAAGGCGATCATGCCATCGGCCTGGCCGCTCCCCACGGAAGCCGCCCCGGGATTCCCACTCGCCGACATGACGTGAGACCGATCGAGCGGGCCCATGCCCGGCACGGGGATCGGCCCCTGCGCCCAGATTTCGCGTCCTCCGCCCCGACCTCCCGCCGTCAAGACGATCCCCAGGATCAATCCCGGCAGACCGAACCGCACCAGTCCACCCCAGTTCCCGCCACCGCCCCAGCCGCGCCTAGCCATGCCCGCTTCCTCCTTGATCAGGGAATGATCCAGATTCCCGACGCGTCGTGATCTCCGTCCAGGGAACGCCGCCCTCCGGCCCATCGCCGTCACGCCGAATGCACACCCGGCCCCGCCAGGATCGACGGAGCGGACACGCATCCCCAGGACGACCGATTGTTTCCAGTTTAACACACCCACGCCGGACTTGAGACGATTTGCCAGAAAGCGTTCCGGTGTGTTCCAGTAGCCCGAGGGGATCAGAATGGGCCGTTTGTCGAGACTTCTTTTATCTTAACGTCCTGGCAGGGGGCCGCAAGAGCACTGCCGAAGGACCGAAGGTATAGTGGACCCTGAAAACTGGACCACCGGTTAAGCTACACTGGTGGGCCAGCAAAGGGGGTGAGATGGCAAGCAAGCGGAAGCACCACTCGGCGACGATCAAGGCCCAGGTCGCACTGGCGGCGCTCAAGGGCGACCGCACCATCAACGAGCTGGCTGGCCACTACGGCGTCCACTCGACCCTGATCCACGCCTGGAAGAAGCAACTCCTCCAGGGGGCTGAGTCGCTCTTCGGACACTCGGCCAAGGCGGCATCGGCTGACGCCGAGGCCCGCCAGGCCGAGCTGTTCGAGCAGATCGGGCGGCTCAAGATGGAACTGGAGGGTGGTGGGCCGGAGTAATTGAATGGAAGGCGTAAGTTCTCTTTGGCATTGCGGATACGGTGCGGCACAGAAGTCCGGCACAGTTCCCACAATCCGTTGCACGCATCTGGTTTGCGGCCCGCCATTCAATTACCCCGGCCCACCACCCCTTCGAGGCGGCTGATGAAAAGGTCGCCGTCTTCGGAAGAGGTGAACTCCCGGACGATGACGTCGCAGGTATCCCCCTTCCTTGCACCCTTCACGCTGTATCCAGCCGGGATGCCGTCGATCTTCACCTCGAATGGCATTGTTCGTCTCCGACTCGGCTTCCCGCCCCGATTATGGACCACTGTTACCGTAGGAACGAATGCCAATATTACCGCTCGTAGTATCCCCTCTCAACGCCGTCGAAAGGACCCTGAGTTTCGGCAGCTCTTCTTGAACAACAGGCCGCTGCCGCACGGGCAAGGGTCATTACGGCCGAGCTTCTCGTACAGTTCCTTGTCGCCGTGGACGACCCTGCGGCCCCGCTTGACTTGGGTCTCGCTCAGGGTAGCCTCGTCGCCGCTTGGACATGACCTCGAAAGGAGCAGCCGTCTTCATAGAAGTTGGAGCGCATGGCACACCTCCACGGTTTCACGATCGACGTCCAGGGACGATGCACGAACGGGGACGGACCCGTTCCGGCTCGTCTTCGAGGATGACAAGTCGAGCGGCCTTGAGGTTCAGGGGCTGGACGGACCTCCCGAGGGTGGAGACCCGACAGGCCGCTCACTCGATTCCTTCGCCCTGCTCCTCGAACCACCTGGCCAGCCCCGCCTCCAGGGTCGCCATCGCCTCGGCCAGCGTCTCGGGAGTGTCTTCCTCGAAGTCCAGCCCGCCGTAGCCGATCGCCCGGACGACAAACCCGAAGCCCTCCTGGTCCCCGATCTCGATGTAGCCGTAGCCGTTGACGTACTGGGCGATGGCCGGGAACATCGCCCCGACCTTCGCCTGTTCTGCCGTCGGCTCGACCATCCCGACCCTGTGCTCATCCCGCAATCGCCGGAGGTGGCGACTATACTCCTCCTCGATGCCGGGGAGGCTTTGCCCGGCCCGGACTTCGACACCGATCCCGATCTCTCCCAGATGGGGAAAGAGACCCCGCCACTGGTGGTGCCCCCTCACTCGGACGAGTTTGGGCCGGCGAGCTTTCCCCTCCAGTGGCCGACGCATCGCATTCTCCAGGATCGTGGCGAGGTCGTTAACCGACGGCCTTCCGAGGACATGCGACTCGGAAAGGAGCGAACCGCCTTCCTCCATGACGACCATCCCTCGATACTCCGTTACGCTCTGGTCGATCGGCCTGGGCAACGCCTGGAAGTCGGCCTCCCAGGTTTCCTCGCTCTGCGGGAGTCGCTTCAGGCGGCTCTTGACGAAGGCCGCCCCCTTGACGAGCTTCAGCTTCTCCTCGTCGGCCACGGCTGCTCCCCTTCGGCATCACCTGCCGCTCCTGCCAGATGTGATGGTTTGGCCCCGAGCGGCAACTCGGTGGAGCACCTGTTCGGCCATCATCTCGCCCCGAAACGCTCACGGATCGATGCCTCAATCTCACCGCATCGGCTCGAAGAACTCTCTCGGCCCGAGGCCCTCCCACCGGCTCTCGATGCGTTCAACCATCCGGCGGCGGCGCGACTCATCAAGCGATGAGGCAATAACCAGGGCCGTCTCGGGGTCATCGGGAGCGACGACCAGAGCGGCCTGCTCAAGCTGCCGTTGCCTCTTGCGATTCTCAGGCATGCCACACGCCCTCCGCAACGCCCCGAGCACCTCGGTACGCAGGCCGGGTCGGTTCGGGGACAGGGCGTGGACGAGAGTCAGCAGGGCGTCGGCCCGTGACGCCGAATTCGGTTCCCCGGCGATCACCCCGAGGAGTTCGGGGACGATCCGGCGTAATTCGGCCTCATTCCTGGCCATAGCACTTCGGTCGGGGAATTGACGGTTCGACAGGGCGGCGACCGGCCAGGCCGCCACAGTGACGGCTCGGTTCGGGATGACGATCGCTCGGCTGCTCTCCACCGACCGGGTGACGAAGGTCAGGAAGTCCTTGTGGCTGGCGGCGTGCCACGCCACGCAGGCGAGGGCCTGACAGCGATACCAGGGGTCGGCGATCGTTGCGGCGAGGTGGGCGGCGGCTCCGAGGTCCGTGGGGGCAATCCGCCCGACCTGATCCCGCTGCGATGAAGCGGACATTGGGGTATGCCCTGGCCCTGGGCAGTGAAAAATGGTGGGTTGGGGATCGGTTCTTGCCGCCGCTACGGGTCTCGCACGTTGCACAACGTTATGGGAGCGAGGGCGGTGGGTCCCTGACGGGTCAACGCTCGTATAGTTCCAGGGGCAGGCCGTCCGGGTCGGCGAAGAAGGTGAACCGCTTGCACGTGTGCTCGTCCACCCGCACCGGTTCCACGACGACGCCACGGCCCTCAAGCTCCCGGACGGCCTCATCCACGTCGGCCACCTCGAACGCCAGGTGTCGCAACCCGCACGCCTCGGGGTAGCTCGGCCGCTTCGGCGGCTCGGGGAAGGAGAACAGTTCGATCTGGGTGCCGTCCGGCAGCTGCAGATCGAGCTTGGAGGAGTTGCGCTCCCGGCGGTGGACCTCCCTGACGACCTCCAGGCCCAGGGTCTCGACGTAGAACCGCCTGGACCGCCCGTAGTCCGAGCAGATGACGGCGACGTGATGGGTGCGGAGCAGTTTCAGCATCGGCCCCCTACGCTCAGGTTGTCGTCTGGCCCGCCCGGATCGCCTCCCTCGCCCAGGACAACAACGCCTCCTGGTCGGCGAAGACGTCCGGCGGCACCTCGAAGTACGACTTTAATGTCTGCCGCTCGTTCGGTCGGAACGGCCCCATGCCCCTTGCCATGGTAATCGCCTTTCGGGTCTTCGTCCACCTTCAGGTACAGGCGGCCCCGGTACAGGATGGCGAAGATGGTCTCCCGCCAGTAGAACCCGTGCCCGCCGAACAGGGGCCGGGACGTGACCTCGCCCAGCGGCGACAGGCGATCGATGAGCCGGTCAACCAGGAGTTCGCCCGCCATCTCCTTCGCCCGTCGCCTCACGTCAGCCCGCCCTCAGCCCCGACGACCAATGCCCGCCTCAGCGGGCAGTCCTCCCCGACCGCCTCCCCCCGGCGATACCGCTGCAACAACTCCTGGGACCGCCGGGCCAGCATCCGACGGACCTCACGACGCTTGCCCTTGACCCTCGGGATCGCCATGCCATCGTAGCCGGTCGTCCGATGACGCATCCAGGCGATGACGGCGGCTTCCGCCCTCTGCTCGACGGGGATTCTCTCCGTCCTGGCGACCGTGCCGCTCCCGACCGGCGTGGCATGCTCCGTCACGGCCCTCGCCAGACGCCCGGCGATGTCGGCGTGGGAGGGATGAAAACCGAGGAACGCCACCACCGCCCCGTGGAAGTCCTCGACGTACTCGGCCTGCACCTTCTCACGTCGTCGGGAATCGGCCTCCTTCCGCTTGGCGTAGGCTTCCGTGGACCGCTCGGCCTCAAGTCCCACCCGGATTCGTTCGATGGTCGCCTGCGGTGCCCAGACGCCCCTGGAGAAGGTCCTCCGGCCCATCTTCTCCTGGACGACCCAGTGGTCGCCTGCGGCCTTCACCCGGCGGGTCAGCCCGGCGTCTCCGGGCGGCAGGAGCGTCCAGCCCTCCGGGACGGTGAGGAGCTTGCCTTCGGCGGCCCAGACGGTATTCGGGGTCGGGCCGGGGGTGAAGGTCGTGGCGGTCATGCCGGTGCTCAAGTGTGATCTCCGTAATGCACGGCCAGCCAGACCGTTGGTTCGCCGGGGTCGGTCCACTCGACCCGGTGCCGTCTGTGGGCCGGGATGTTGACGGACGAGCCCGGCTGAAGTTCGATCGGCTCCTCGCCCTCGAATCTCAAGCGGGCCGCCCCCTTCAGGAGCAGGACCCACTCGCCGCCCTGCTGGTCGTACCAGAATCCCTCGGGCGAGGCGTGGCCCAACGAGACGATCCGCTCGATGCGGACGCCTGGCTCGCTCATGAGCACCTGGATGAGTTTCTCGGGCAGGTCGTCGGGGATATCGGCGAAAACGTTCGTGAGGTGAACCATGTTCAGATCCCCCAACGACAGCATGATTCAGAGGGTGACGTCGCCCTTCAGGTAGCCGGTTCGTCCGATCGGCCAACCCAGGACTCACTTCGCCTTGAACAGCACGAGCGTCACGTCGATCGGTGTGTCCGACTTCGAGAACTCGTCGAGCATCAATGCCTTGGCCCGGTCCCGGTCGAACCCACCCGAACCGGCCCCGAGCAAGGGGAAGGCAATAGTCCGAAATCCATGCCCCCGTGCCAGACCCAGGGCGTTGCGGACGGAATCCCGGATCGACCGCTCGGACGCCCTCCAGAGCAAGTTGATCCCGGCGACGTGAATGATCCCCTTGAAGGGTAGCCTCCCCGCCGACGTCAGGACGGCCCCGCCGAGCGGGATCGGGCCGAGCTTGCCCAGTTCTTCGAACGGAGTAGTGCCGCCCCGCCTCTTGATCGCCCCGGAGACGCCCTGGGGAAGGAGCAGCCACCACGGTAAAACGTTGCGGTTCCAGGCGTTGACGATCACCTCGACGGGCTGGTCCAGGAGGTCGCCCTGGACGACGTTGGTTTCCATGAAGCTCCAGGCCCTCCCCGGCTCAGATCCGCTCGGGCACGTCCACCGTCCGCTCGTCCCGCACGTCGCCCGGTGTTGAGCGTCGTGGCCGGCTCGAAGAGCAGGACGTGGACCTCCTCGTTGGCCACGGGCCGGTGCTCGACGCCCCTGGGCACGATCAGGAACTCGCCCTCCCCCAGCCAGACCTCTCGGTTCCGGAAGTCCATGCGGAACCGACCCTTCACGACGAGGAACAACTCGTCCTCGTGGTCGTGCTTGTGCCAGACGAACTCGCCCTCGAACTTGACCAGCTTGACGTGCTGGCCGTTCAACTCGTCGATGACCTTCGGGCTTCAGTGCTCGCCGAAGAGGGCGAGCTTCTCGGAGAGGTTCACCTTGTCCATCCGCCCGCCCCCCTACGATCTCCACGGGCTGAGGAGCCCGCCACCGAACCCGAAGGCTTTCGAGTGTATCCTATGGGAGCACCCCAGTCCCGGAGGAGTCGCCCGCCGTGAGCACGCTTCAACGCCTGACCGACCGGGGCCTGGTCAAGCCGCCGAGGTGGCTGCCGGGCAACGTGCAGTATGAGACGATCATGGGCTCGGTGGCCTACGGCGTCTCCTCCGACACCAGCGACGTAGACGTCTACGGCTGGGCCATCCCGCCGAAGGAGGACATCTTCCCCCACCTCCGGGGGGAGATCCCCGGCTTCGGCAAGCCGGCGAAGCGGTTCGAGGTTTACCAGGAGCACCACATCGAGGACCGGGACGCCCTGGCCGGGCACGGCCGCACCTACGACCTGACCGTCTTCGGCATCGTCAAGTTCTTCGCCCTGGCCATGGAAAACAACCCGAACGTCATCGACTGCTTGTTCACGCCCGCCACCTGCGTCCTGCACAGCACGAGGGTCGGCAACCTCGTGCGGGAGGGCCGCAAGCTGTTCCTACACAGGGGGGCCTGGCCCAAGTTCAAGGGGTACGCCTACTCGCAGCTTCATAAGCTGGCGATCAAGCAGCCGCAGGGCAAGCGGGCCGAACTGGTGGCCGAGCACGGATTCGACACCAAGTTCGCCTACCACGTCGTCCGGCTCATCGGCGAGGTCGAGCAGGTCCTCGCCGAGGGGGACATCGATCTCCAGAGGGACAACGAGCGGCTGAAGGCGATCCGGCGGGGCGAGTGGACCGAGGAGCGGCTGCGGCAGTGGTTCGCCGACAAGGAGTCGCACCTGGAGCGGCTCTACGCCGAGAGCCCGCTGCGGGCCGTGCCCGACGAGGGCCTGATCAAGGCCCTGTTGCTGGAGTGCCTCGAAGAGCACTACGGCAGTCTGGAGGGATGCGTCGTGGACCCGGACCGTGCCGTGGCCGCCCTGCGGAACATCCAGGCAGCACTCGACCGGGTGAAGGACCTGCTATGAGCGACCTCCTGACCACGGCCGCCCTGGAGCGACTCCGGCGGGAGGTCGCACGCCATCCCTACCCGCTGGTCTTCGCCACAGTCAGCGGGGCGCACCTCTACGGCTTCCCCTCGCCCGACTCGGACTACGACCTGCGGGGCTGCCACGTCCTGCCCGTCCGGGAGGTGGTCGGCCTGGACACGGGCACGGAGACGGTCGAGGTCTCGGCGAAGGAGGGCGGCTTCGAGTTGGATCTGGTCACGCACGACGCCCGCAAGTTCTTCGGCTTGCTGCTGAAGAAGAACGGCTACGTGCTGGAGCAATTGTACTCGCCACTGGTGGTCCAGACGACGCCCGAGCACGAGGAGTTGAAGGATCTCGCCCGTGGTTGCGTCACCCGGCACCACGCCCACCACTACCTGGGGTTCGCCGAGACCCAGTGGCGGCTCTTCGAGAAGGAGAGCCCCCGCAGGGTCAAGCCATTGCTGTACACCTACCGGGTCCTGCTGACGGGCATCCGCCTGATGCGGACGGGCGAGGTCGAGGCGAACCTCCTCCGGCTCAACGAGGAGGCCAGGCTCGGACACGTCGCCGACCTGATCGCCTGCAAGCTGGCGGGGCCGGAGAAGTCGGCCCTCGGCGACGGGGACGTGGCGTTCCACCGCAGCGAGTACGAGCGGCTGCGGGCCGACCTCGAAGCCGCCCACCGGGCGAGCCCGCTGCCGGATGGTCCGTCGGAACGCCCGGCGTTGAACGACCTGCTCGTGAGGCTCAGGATGCGGACCATCGATTGAGGCAGCCGAAGAGATGGCCGTGAACCTCATGCCCGACGACGAACTGGAGCGGTCGGCGGTCGTCGCCAACTGCCGGATGAACCGGGAGCGGGGCCTTATCGGCTCCAACGGCTACGACCGGGAACTCGCCCTCGACCCGATCACCTTCTTGAAGGATCGGCTCGTCCCCGACAGATCCGTAGCATGGCTCGACCTCTGTTGCGGCACGGGCAAGGCCCTGATCGAGGCGGCCACGCTCATCGACGCCGAGGGCCTGCACGTCCAGATCATCGGGGTGGACCTCGTTGGGATGTTCCTCCGCTTCGACCCTCCCTTGACGTCCCTCCAACTCGTCGAGGCATCGCTGACGACCTGGCAACCCGATCGGAGCTTCGACCTGATCACCTGCGTCCACGGGCTCCACTACGTTGGCGACAAGCTCGGATTGATCGCCCGTGCGGCATCGTGGCTTGCCGAGGATGGTCTGTTCGTGTCGAACCTGGACCTGGCGAACCTCAAGCTGGGCGACGGACGAGCGGCGGGTAGGTGGGTCCCGTCCGACTTTCGTCAGGCGGGCCTGGAGTACGACCGGAGGAGGCGGCTGGTCGTCTGCCGTGGGCGGAAGGCCCTGGACCTGCCGTACCGCTACCTCGGGGCCGACGACCGGGCCGGGCCGAACTACACCGGGCAGCCCGCCGTGGACTCGTACTACGAGCCTGTAGCGGGACAAACAGCCTCTCCCCGGTGAGAAATGGTTCGCCACCCCTCGATAGGGGGTGGAATCAACAAGAACCTATCACATCCTCAACCTCGGGGCCGGCGTTCAATCGACAGCCCTCTTCTTGATGTTCCTGAACGGCGAGTTCGAGCAGAAACTCAGCTTCGCCCTATTCGCCGACACACAATGAAGAGCCCGAGAGCGTCTACCGGCATCTCGATTGGCTACGATCACTGGGCGGCCCGCCGATCCTCGTGGACACCGCCGGCAAGCTCGGCGACGACCTGATCAACGGGAAGAACTCGACCGGGGGGAGGTTCGCCAGCATCCCCGCCTTCACCTCGGCCACGCCAGGCGTGACCGGCGGCATGCTCCGGCGGCAATGCACGGCCGAGTACAAGATCGACGTCTGCGAGCGGATCATCCGCCGCCAGGTCGTCGGCCTGGAGTACCGCCAGCGGATGCCGAAAGGCGTCAAGATTGTCCAATACTTCGGCCTCTCCTACGATGAGCCTAGGCGGGTCTCGAAGGTGAAGAATCGGTTCGTCGGGCATCCCTGGGCCGAGGGCCGCTTCCCCTTGTTCGACCTGGAGATGTCTCGCTCGGACTGCGTGGCGTACCTGAAGGAGCAGAAGATCCCGCACGAAGTTCCTCGATCAGCCTGTGTTTTCTGCCCCTTCAAGAGCAACTTCGAGTGGCGGCACCTGCGAGACAACGACCCGGCGGGCTGGGCGAGGGCCGTCGAGGTGGACGAGGCTTTGCGGAGGCCGGGCACCGTGGCCAACCGGAACCTGGAGCAGAGCATCTACCTGCACCGGAGTTGCCTGCCGCTGGTCGAGGTGGACCTGGGCGAGAACGACTTGAGCGGCGGCGTAGCCGAAGGTGCCTGCGAGGGTATGTGTGGGCTGTAGCGAGTTGTGCGAACCTTGGGACGTCGCACCGTGTCCGAGACGGAGCTCGTGCGGGCTCACCCTCCATCGCCCCTTGTTGTGGTATAACTTGAGGCGAGAGAAGGGTTAGGGCGATCAATGCGGCGGCGAACGCCCGGCCCATCCGACCTCCACCCGGAAGACGGACCGATGCTGCTGACGATCACGACGACGCACCGGCCCGCCACCGACCTCGGCTACCTGCTGCACAAGCACCCCGGCCGGTTCCAGAGCTACGACCTGAGCTTCGGCAAGGCCCACGTCTTCTACCCCGAGGCGTCCGACGACCGTTGCTCGGCCTGCCTGCTGCTCGACGTGGACCCGGTGGGCATCGTCCGGGGCAAGGGGTCCGGGGAGGGGCTGCTCGACCAGTACGTCAACGACCGCCCCTACGCCGCCTCGTCGTTCCTCAGCGTGGCGATCTCGCAGGTCTTCGGCTCGGCCCTCCAGGGCCGCTGCAAGGACCGTCCCGAACTGGCGGCGACCCCGATGCCGCTCTCGGCCCGGATCGAGGTGCTCCCGGTCCGTGGCGGCGAGCGGTTCCTGCGGGCGGTCTTCGAGCCGCTGGGCTACGCCGTCGAGGCCGACCGCCACCCGCTCGACGACCGCTTCCCCGAGTGGGGCGAGAGCCCGTACTTCTCCGTGACCGTCGCCAAGGAGACGACCCTCTCGGAGCTGCTGACGCACCTCTACGTCCTGGTCCCGGTCTTCGACAACCGGAAGCACTACTTCGTCGGCGACGACGAGATGGAGAAGCTGCTGGCCAAGGGGGCGGGCTGGCTGGCGGGCCACCCCGAGAAGGAGGAGATCACCCGCCGCTACCTGAAGTTCCAGCCGAGCCTCTTCCGGCAGGCCCTCGCCCGGCTCGTCGTCGAGGAACAGCCGCTCGAAGCCGAAGGGGACGAACGGCGGCCCGCCGATCAAGCCGAGGACGTGCTGGAAAGGCCGCTGAGCCTGAACGAGCAGCGGCTCGGGGCGGTCCTGGCGGCGATCCGGGCCAGCGGTGCCAGGCGGGTGCTCGACCTCGGCTGCGGCGAGGGGAAGCTGCTGCGGGAACTGCTCAAGGACAAGCAGTTCGAGGAGGTCGTCGGCATGGACGTGTCGATCCGCTCGCTGGAGACGGCCCGTGACCGGCTGAAGCTGGACCGGCTGCCCGAGCGGCAGGCGGCCCGGATCAAGCTGCTCCACGGGTCGCTGATCTACCGGGATCGACGGCTGGAGGGCTTCGACGCCGCCGCCGTGGTCGAGGTCGTCGAGCACCTCGACCCGCCCCGGCTCTCGGCGTTCGAGCGGGCCGTCTTCGAGTTCGCCCGGCCGGGGACGGTCGTGCTCACGACGCCCAACCGGGAGTACAACGTGACGTGGGAGAACGTCGGGGCCGAGAAGCTCCGCCACCCCGACCACCGCTTCGAGTGGACCCGGCAGGAGTTCCGGGACTGGGCCGAGGGGGTCGCCGGGCGGTACGGCTACGCCGTCCGGTTCCTCCCGGTCGGGCCGGTGGACGAGGTGCTCGGGTCGCCGACGCAGATGGCGGTCTTCGCCAGGACGGACGGGGACGCCCGATGAACCTCAAGATCCCCAAGCTCAGCCTCGTCGTCCTGATCGGCCCCAGCGGCTCGGGCAAGAGCACGTTCGCCCGCAGGCACTTCCGGCCCACCGAGGTCCTCTCGTCGGACGCCTGCCGGGGGATGGTCTCGCGACGACGAGAACGACCAGGCCGTCACGAAGGACGCCTTCGAGGTGCTCCGCTTCATCGCCGGCAAGCGGCTGGCCCTGGGGCGGCTGACGGTCATCGACGCCACCAACGTCCAGCCCGAGGCCCGCAAGCCGCTGGTCGAGCTGGCCCGGCAGTACCACTGCCTGCCGGTGGCGATCGTGCTCGACCTGCCCGAGCGGGTCTGCCAGGAGCGGAACCGGCGACCGGCCCGACCGGGACTTCGGCCCGCACGTCGTCCGCAACCAGATCGTCGCAACTGCGGCGGTCGCTCCGGGGGCTCCGCAAGGAGGGCTTCCGGCACGTCTTCGTGCTGGACGACCCCCGAGGAGGTCGAGGCGGCGACCGTCGAGCGGGTGCCGCTCTGGAACGACCGGACGGGACGAGCACGGGCCGTTCGACATCATCGGCGACGTCCACGGCTGCTGCGACGAGCTTGAGGAACTGCTCGGGCGGCTCGGCTACGTCGAGGCCACGCCTCGGAGGACGACGATCCCGTCTGGGGCAACCGGGCCTACGCCCATCCCGAGGGCCGCAAGGCGGTCTTCGTCGGCGACCTGGTGGACCGTGGCCCCCGCATCCTCGACACGGTGCGGCTGGTGCGGAACATGGTCGTCCACGGCTCGGCCCTCTGCGTCCCCGGCAACCACGACATGAAGCTCGCTCCGGAAGCTCCGGGGCAAGAACGTCCAGATCACCCACGGCCTGGCCGACACGCTGGCCGAGATCGACGCCCTGCCCGGCGAGGTGCGGGCATCCGTTCTGCAAGGAACTCGCCGACTTCCTCGACGGCCTGGTGAGCCACTACGTCCTCGACGACGGCAAGCTGGTCGTCGCCCACGCCGGGATGAAGGAGGAGATGCAGGGCCGGGGCTCGGGCAAGGTCCGGGACTTCGCCCTCTACGGCGAGACCACCGGCGAGACCGACGAGTTCGGCCTGCCCGTCCGCTACGACTGGGCGAAGGAGTACCGGGGCCAGGCGATGGTCGTCTACGGCCACACGCCGGTCCCCGAGCCGGAGTGGCTCAACCGCACGGTCAACATCGACACCGGCTGCGTCTTCGGCGGCAAGCTGACGGCCCTCCGCTACCCGGAGAAGGAGTTCGTCTCGGTCCCCGCCGCCCGGACCTATTGCGAGCCGGCCCGGCCCGTTCCTGCCCGCCGAGCAGCAGGCCCCGGCCCTGTCGGCCCAGCAGGCCCACGACGAGGTGCTCGACGCCGAGGACGTGCTGGGCAAGCGGATCGTCCCGACCCGGCTGCGGGGCAACGTCACGATCCGGGAGGAGAACGCCGCCGCGGCCCTGGAGGTGATGAGCCGGTTCGCCGCCGACCCGAGGTGGCTGATCTACCTGCCGCCCACCATGTCGCCCTGCGAGACCAGCGGCGAGCCGGGCCTGCTGGAGCACCCCGCCGAGGCGTTCGCCTACTACCGCAGCCAGGGTGCCCCGCAGGTCGTCTGCGAGGAGAAGCACATGGGCTCTCGGGCCGTCGTCGTCGTCTGCCGGGACGAGGCGGCGGCGACGGGAGCGGTTCGGCGTCGACCACCGGCGAGCTCGGGCATCGTCTACACCCGCACGGGCCGGCGGTTCTTCAACGACCCGGACCTGGAACGCCGGTTCCTCGACCGGGTGCGTGACGGCCCTGACCGCCGCCGACCTCTGGGGCAAGCTGGAGACGACCTGGGCCTGCCTCGACTGCGAGTTGATGCCGTGGTCGGCCAAGGCCCAGGAACTCCTGCGGACCCAGTATGCGGCGGTCGGCGCGGCCGGGTCGGCCTCGCTGCCCACGGGCGGTGGCGGCGCTGGAGCAGGCCGCCGCGCGGCTGGACGGCGAGGAGCGGGAGAAGCTGCTCGCAGGCCGAGGGCCGAGTACCGCCGCCGGGAGCAGGACGTCGGCCGGTTCGTCGCCGCCTACCGCCAGTATTGCTGGCCGGTCGAGTCGCTCGACCGACCTGAAGCTGGCCCCGTTCCACCTGCTGGCCACCGAGGGGCACGTCCACACCGACAAGGACCACCTCTGGCACATGGAGACCCTGGCCGAGGTCTGCCGGGCCGACCCCGAACTCCTGCGGGCGACCCCGTACCAGGTCGTGGACGTGACCGACCCGGCGAGCCAGGCGGCGGGGGTCGCCTGGTGGGAGGAGCTGACCGGGCGGGGCGGCGAGGGGATGGTGGTCAAGCCGCTGTCGTTCATCCACCGGGGGAGCCGGGGCCTGTCGCAGCCCGCCGTGAAGTGCCGGGGGCGGGAGTACCTGCGGATCATCTACGGCCCGGAGTACACGGCCGAGGCGAACCTGGCCCGGCTGCGGTCGCGGGGCCTGGGGCGGAAGCGGTCGCTGGCCCTGGGCGAGTTCGCCCTGGGCGTCGAGGGGCTGGAGCGGTTCGTGCGGCGGGAGCCGCTGCGGCGGGTCCACGAGTGCGTCTTCGGCGTGCTGGCCCTGGAGAGCGAGCCGGTGGACCCGAGGCTGTGAGGATCTGGTGGGAGGGACCGACACTGGACACTTCTCAAGCCGCCCTGTTGGCCGGTGCCGGCCTGCTGGCCGGGGCGATGAACGCCGCCGCCGGAGGCGGGTCGTTCGTCACCCTCCCCGCCCTGGTGGCCGTCGGGGTGCCGCCGGTCGAGGCCAACGCCTCCAGCACCGTCGCCCTGTTCCCCGGCAGCCTCACCAGCGCAGTGGCGTACCGGGACGATCTGATTCCTCTCGGGGGCCTGCCGCTCCGCACCCTCGTCCCGGTGAGCCTGGCCGGCGGCCTCGCCGGGGCGTTGCTCCTCCTGATGACCCCGGCGGGGGCGTTCGACACGATCGCCCCCTGGCTGGTGCTGATCGGGTCGCTGGCCTTCGCCTTCGGGGGCCGGGCCGGGGCGTTGCTGCGTCGGATCGTCCGCATCGGGCCGACGGCCGTGCTCGCCTGCCAATTCCTGCTGGGCGTCTACGGCGGCTACTTCGGCGGGGCGGTCGGGATCATGATGATGGCGACCTGGGCGATGCTCGGGGTGTCCGACATCCGGGCGATGAATGCGACGAAGGTCGTGCTGGTGGGGGCGACGAACTCCGTGGCCGTGGCCTGCTTCGCCCTCGCCGGGCGGGTGTGGTGGGCCGAGACCGCCGTCATGCTCGCCGCCGCCGTGGCGGGCGGATACGGCGGTGTGTCCCTCGCCAGGCGGCTCCCGGCGTCGGCCCTGCGGGCGGGGATCATCGCCGTCAATTTCCTGATCACCGCCGCCTTCTTCCTCCGGGCCGCCCGCTGAGTGGCTTCACCGTGAAGCCTGCTGATCCGCATACGTCAAGCAAGAGGGCACGATGGGCAAGGTGTACGACGGGATCGATGACAAGCTGGCGGCGTTCATCGGGCCGCAGCACGTCTTCTTCGTGGGGACGGCCCCGGATGAGCCTGACGGCCACCTGAACATCTCGCCCAAGGGGCTGGACACCTTCCGCATCCTCGACCCGCTTACGGTCGCCTACCTCGACCTGACCGGCAGCGGGATCGAGACGGTGGCCCACCTGCGGCAGAACGGGCGGATCACGATCATGTTCTGTGCGTTTGAGGGCCGTCCGCTCATCGTCCGACTCTACGGCAAGGGCCGGGTGGTCGAGCCCGGCGACGGCGACTGGGACGCTCTGATCGCCCACTTCCCCGAGTATCCGGGCGTCCGCTCGCTGGTCGTGGTGGACGTGGAGCGGGTCGCCGACTCGTGCGGGTACGCCGTGCCGCTCTACGAGTACCAGGGGGAGCGGTCGCAGTTGATCGCCTACGCCGAGAAGAAGGGGCCGGGGGGCATGGAGCGGTATCAGGCCCAGAAGAACAAGGTGAGCATCGACGGGATCGCCGGGCTCCGCTCCGTCGGGGGCGACGAGCCGTGATGCCGGCCGACCGGACTTTCTCCCCGATCATAAGGACAAGGCGAGACGCCTTGAGGCAGCCCCGTAGAATGAACGGGATGTGAGGTTGTCGGACGAGGGGCGGCGATGCGATATCTCCTGGCGGCTCGGGTTCGGCACGATCGACACGGTGATCTTCTGACGGCACTCGAAGCCGGCACGTTCGGCGAGGGCTTCCCCTACGGCGACCTCGGCGAGATGCTCTGCATGGGCCAGGTGGACGACTCGGGCATGATCCGCTGGGTCGAGGTCTGCTACTGCCGGGAGTACCACGGCGTGGCGATGCACGAGGAACTCCCCTACCTGGAGGAGTACCTGACCGACATCGAGGTCGCCGACGCCCGCAGCCCGGCCTCTTGCGAGGGCTACCCGGCCTGCAACGACTGCGACTGCACGAACAAGGTCCGCTTCGAGGGCGTGCCGCTCCTTGACCACCTCCGGCGTGCCGTCGCCCAGGAGGAGGGTGTCGGGGGCGAGAGCCGGGGGCGTCCGACCCGTTGGCTGGGTTGGAGGGGGCAGGTAGCCCCCGAGGAGGAGCATCGGAACCGTGCGGGAGAGGCCGAGGGCGGTTGATCGGCCATGCCCCTGGGTCGGGCTGGAGGGCCTCCAGCCCGGCGACGAGCCGCAACGGGTCCAAATGGCCTTCGGCCACCGCCCCCAGCACGAAGCGAGATTTCTTACGGGAAGCGGCTTGACCTCGGCTTTCTTTGCATATACAAATTCAGCGGGAGGCGAGAGCATGACGAAACCGGCCACGACCGTCGAGACGATCGCCACGAGTTGCATCGCCGGCCGGCTGCGCCTGCTCAACCGGGTCGTCACCAACCTGTACGACGACGCCCTGCGTCCCTTCGGCCTGAAGCTGAGCCAGGGCAATGTCCTGGCTGTCACCGCCAAGCTCGGCGTGGCCCGGCCCGCCCAGGTGTGCGACCTCCTGGAACTCGACACGTCCACCCTCAGCCGCACCGTGGACCGGATGGTGGGCAACGGCTGGCTCGAAATCTTGCCCGACGATGACGGGCGGTCCCACCCGTTCCGCCTCACCGACGAGGGCCGGCGGCTGATGGAGCGGGCGATCCCGGCGTGGGAGAGGGCGCAGGCCGAGGCCACGAGGCTCCTGGGGGGAGACGGGCTGCGTCTGCTCGACGAGGCCGTCCGGCGGGTCAAATCGGGCCACGCCGGCTGATTTTTTTTCGGGCGAAACTTGCATACGCAAATACCGAGAGGCCGAGCATGGATACCTCTTCGCCTGTCCTGCGGGAAGTCGGCCCACAGGCCACCCTCGACGCCGCATGGTTGAAGCGGCTCGCCCTGGATTGCGGGGCCGACGACGCCGGGCTGGTCGAGATCGGGCATCCCGGCCTGGACGACCAGCGGGACGACATCCTGAAGTTCTACCCACGGACGAGGACGCTGCTCGCCGTCGTCTGCCGGATGAACCGGGAGCCGATCCGCAACCCGGCCCGCTCCGTGGCGAACCTGGAGTTCCACCACGCCGGGGAGGACGTCAACGAGGTGTGCCGGGCCGTCGTGACCGCCCTGGAGCGGGAGGGCGTCCCGGCCGTCAACCCGCCGATGGGCTTCCCGATGGAGGCCGACCGCTGGCCGGAGAAGATGTGGGTCGTCTCGCACAAGCCCGTGGCCGTCGCCGCCGGCCTGGGGATGATGGGGATTCACCGCAACGTCATCCACCCGAAGTTCGGCAACTTCATCCTCCTGGGGACGGTCCTGATCGGCGAGGAGGCGACCGAGTACGGCGAGCCGATCTCCTACAACCCCTGCCTCTCGTGCAAGCTCTGCGTGGCGGCATGTCCGGTGGGAGCGATCTCGCCGGACGGCCACTTCGACATGGGCTCGTGCTACACGCACAACTACCGGGAGTTCATGGGCGGTTTCGGCGATTGGGTCGAGCACGTCGCCGACGCCAGGAGCGGCCTGGACCTGCGCAAGAAGGTGACCCGGCAGGAGACCGTCTCGACGTGGCAGAGCCTCGCCTTCGGGCCGAACTACAAGGCGGCGTATTGCCTCTCGGTGTGCCCTGCCGGTGAAGATGTGATCGGGCCGTTCAGGGCCGACCGGAAGGGGTTCCTGAGCGAGGTCGTCAGGCCGCTCCAGGAGAAGGAAGAGACGGTCTACGTCGTGCCGCATTCGGACGCCGAGGCCCACGTCAAGAAGCGTTTCCCGCACAAGACCCCGAAGGCCGTCAGAGGCAGCCTGCTGCCCCGGACCATCGCCGGGTTCCTGAGCGGGATGCCGCACACGTTCCAGCGGGGGCGGTCGGCGGGGCTGGACGCAACGTTCCACTTCACCTTCACCGGCAAGGAGCCCCGGACGGCCACGGTCGTCATCCGGGACAGGACGATCCAGGTCCTGGACGGGCACACGGGCACGCCCGACCTGCGGCTGACCGCCGACAGCGAGACGTGGCTCGGCCTCCTGGCGAAGGAGCGCAGCCTGCCCTGGGCGTTGTTGCGGCGGAAGATCCGCATCAAGGGGTCGCCCAGGCTCCTGATCGCCTTCGGCAAGTGCTTCCCGACATGAGGACCGACCATTCAGGGGGAGATGATGAACCGATTCCTGGACCGATTCGGCCCGTGGGCCGTCGTGACGGGTGCCTCCTCGGGCATCGGGGAAGCCTTCGCCCGGCGGCTCGCAGCCAGGGGCATCAACCTCGTGCTGGTCGCCCGCAGGGAGGACCGGCTGGAGCGACTGGCCGACGAACTCGCCGGCCGGCACGGGGTCGAGGCCCGCACCGTCCCGGTCGATCTGGCCTCGGGCGACTTCCTGCCGGCCGTCGCCGCCGCCACGCACGACCTCGACGTCGGCCTGCTGGTCAACAACGCAGGCGTCCTGAGGGCCGGGAAGTTCCTGGACCACGACCTGAGCGAGGAGTTGTACCAGTCCGACCTCAACGTCCGTGCCGTCGTGGCCCTCGCCCATCACTTCGGGCGGCGGCTGCGGGAGCGGCGAGGGGGCGGGATGATCTTCCTGGCCTCGACCGTCGCCTTCGCCGGGGTCCCGGGGATGAGCACCTACGCCGCATCGAAGGCCCACGCCCTCGCCTTCGCCGAGGGGCTCGCCGGGGAGGTCGCCGCCGACGGGATCGCCGTCCTGGCCCTCTGTCCGGGTCCGACGAGCACCGAAATCTGGCCGAGCGGGGCCGCCCCGACGCTGCCCATGAGCCCGGAGGCGGTGGCCGACGCCGCCCTCGGCAGCCTGGGGAGGCGAACGACGGCGGTGGCGGGGCTGCTCAACCGCCTGATCACCCTCTCGACCCGGTTCGCCCCACGGCGGGTGAACTCGATGATCTTCGGCAGGGTGATCGGCGGGATGCTCAGGGACGCCGCCAGGGGCTCGGGGACGGCTTCGCCCGCCCCGATCGCCTCGCCCCGCACTCCGGTCCACGAGGCGTGACCGAGGGCTGGGGCACGACGATAGCCAGGGGCGTCGGCGAGATGCCCCGAGGGACGTGACCGTGGTGCCGGTCACGTCGGCGGCCGGGCAGGGACTCCGATCCTCACCGGGATCGATTTCCGAAGGCTCAAACCAGGAGGTGGTCCATGAATGCGACGAGCACGATCGACACGATCCGCAGGCATCCGCTGGAGAACCGGGTCCCCCCGCCGCTGGTCGTGGTCCTGAGCGGGGCGGCGATGGCGGCGGTCGCGTGGTTCACGCCAACCGTCGAGATCGAGAGCAGCCTGCGATTCGCATTCGGTGCTGCCGTCATCGCCCTGGGAGCCTTGCTGGTCGTGCAAGGGGCCAGGACGTTCTGGCGGAACGAGACGACCATCGACCCCGTGGCCATCGACAGGGCCTCGACGCTCGTCACGGGCGGCGTCTTTCGCCTCAGCCGGAATCCCATGTACGTCGGGTTCGCCGTTGCGCTGGTCGGCTGGGCCGTGTGCCTCGCCGCACCTTGGGCGATGCTCGGCCCGGTCGCCTTCGTCGACTTCACCACCCGCTTCCAGATCATTCCCGAGGAACTGGCGATGCGGGCCAAGTTCGGCCGGGCCTACGACGAATACCGGGCACAGGTCCGGCGGTGGGTGTGAGGCCGCCACGCCGGATTGCCGAGAGGTGGGCAAAATGCTCCCGGTCGAGGGGCCGTGACGTTCGATCAGATCCGCTTCCTCGCCTTCGTCGCAGGCTGGCTGTCGAGGGGCACGATCGTCTTGTGGGCCTTGCCGCCTGCGGGCCTCTGTTTCCTGTCCCGGTTCAGGAGCCTCTCGGTCTCTTCCTCATCCGGGAAACTCAGCGGCACGCCCGCCATGCTCAACATCGTGCGGGCGTCGGGCAGGGCCATCCTGCGGCTCTGGGCGAGAAACTCATAGAAGCTCTGCATGCGGTATATAGAAGGGTCCAAGAGAAAACCGCCACTTCCCGTCGCCCTATCGCCTCCCTGGACAGGTAGCCCCCACCCGCATGACCTGGTCGGTCCACCGCACCAGGAGATTTGGTCTCGTGCCAGCATCCGGGGGCGGGGAGGCTTCCGCTCCGTCCCTTCTTCATTCGACCCTGGTACAGCGGCCGAACACCGAGTTCGCCGAGATCCAGCCGTTGACCCGCCCCCGGTTGTTCCCGATCTGGAGGCGGGCTCCCTAGTACTACAGTTGTAGATCATCCGTTCAGTCTGCCGAAACCACGGGAAAAACGGCCGAGCTCGACAGTGCGGTAAATTGCGGATCCTGGGAATTCAGGGTTTTTCCCGTGGTGAACGGATGATCTACAACTGTAGTACTAGTTCTACAGCCGCAGGTAATTGACCCCTTTGTGTTTTTCCTTCCAGGTCTTATCATGTGATGCTTTGGCCACTTTGTTCCGACGGACGTGGTAGTCCACCAGGGCGACCGCACGCGACAATTTCAACTCCGGCTCCTCCAGGGCCGCCTCCAGCAACCGCACCGTCCGGTCCAGGGTCAGTTCCGGCACTTTTTTTTCAACCGCAACCGCGTCACGCCCACGAACAGGTGCGCCAACGCGACCAATGTAATGTGGTGGTGCCACCCGACCCACGACCGCGTCTCGTACTGCGCCATCCCGAGGTAGCCTTTGCAGTCCTCGAAGAAATCCTCCACCTGGTGCCTCGTGCACGCGACCAACGCCATCACTCGCAATGGCGTCTCTGCATCGCCGTTGCTGACGTAGTACTTGACCTCGGGAGTCTCCTCCAGCGAACGGCGGACCAGCACCCAGATCGGCGGCCCTGGCTTGCGGTGGCGGACCGCCCAGACCCGCACCGCCGCGAACTCGAAGACCAGCGGCCCGACCGCCCCCTCGCGCACCTGGAGTCGCTGCCAGGCGTCGGCGGGCAGACCTGCCGCCAGTTCGGCCACCGAACACACCGCCGCGCGGTTCGGGCGCTTCGGCGGTTGGCCCCGCCCCGAGTACGGCGGGATGCACGACGCCGGGTCCGCCGTCCAGACCGTGGTCGTCGTGGGAACCTCCATCACATACCGCTGGTCCAGTTGCTCCAGTTCGTCGAGCAGGTCCCCATTGGTGCCGTACTCCTCATCGGCGGTGACCCAATCCAGACCGACGATCCCCAGCACGGTGACGTCGCGGACCAGCGCTGCGGCGATCTGCGGCTTGGTTCGGAACGGCAGATCCTCGGGGATATGGGCCTCGGCACGACGCTGGGTTGCCACCTCCCCCTCAAACCAGGACCCGTGGAGATACAACTGGTGATCGAGCAAGGCGGTGCCCGCGGGCGTCACTCCGATCAGGAAGACGCCGACCTGGCAGTTGTCCTCCTTGCCGAGGCGGCCGTTGTGCTGCCGCGCGACCCCGGCGCTCTTGGCCCCCTTCTTGGCGAAGGCCGACTCGTCGATCACGCCAACGGTGCCGATCGGCGTGCCCGCCGCCGAGGGGACCAGTTCGTCGGCGAAGGCGGACTGGATCTCGGCCTGGACGTCGTCCGATTGCCAGGGGGCGACGGCGATGAACTTCTGAAGCCCGGAGACCTGGCCGGTGCCGGTGCAGAGGGCAATCGGCTCGATGCTCTTGCGCTCGGGGCAACACATCAGGCCGTTGACGTAGGTGTAGGCGTGGTCTTGCGCCTGCTCCTTGCCAAAGAGAGGGGCGAAGCGCTCGTGGAACTCGACCAGTTGCTCGGCCGCGGCGCACACGTCGTCCGGTGTCATGGAGGCTCCCTCCTGACCAAGGGGTTGACGAACGAGGCTTCGGCCGATTCTCGTGTGTTGGAATCCCTACTCGTCTATTCTACCAAGAAGTCGCGAATTTGTCTGCGGCTGTAGAACTAACGAGGCTCCGCCTCAGACCGACGAGATGTAAACAAGAGGGCTCCGGTCGTGCCTATGACGGGGTATGCTGAGGCATCCCCGATGGAACCGCGATGCGGTTGGTTGACCCCGAGGGGTCATGACGACCGGAGCCACCCATGACTCTACCACGCACCGTCGCCCAAGTCCTCAAGGATCATGTGACTCTGGAGGTCGAAGGCATCGACCGCATGTACCTCAACGTCTATCAGCCCCGCCTGCAAACCGATCGCGGCGTCGCGGCGTTCTTCCGCTTCCACCGCGGTGAGATATTCGCCTCCTCGGCTCTCATGGCGCCCATGAGCACGGACTTCATCACGGCCGTCGTGAACTTCGTGGAGCAGGAGCAGATCCCTCTGATCACCTTCGCCAAGGGGCAGCGCAAGGACGACATCGCCAAAGAGTACCACTCCCAGTTCCACAGGAACGAGGGGATCGTCTTCGTCGGCAAGGCGCAGGAGAAGACGCCCGTCTTCCGCACCGAGAAGCGCCGCAACCCCGACACCGGCCAGGCCTACCCCTGGATCGTGCGCACGACCGCCATGGTCAACCACTTCTACTTCTACGGCACCGACGAGGACTTCGGCCCGTTCTTCATCAAGTTCTGCACCTATTTCCCCTACAACGCCAAGCTCTGCATCAACGGGCACGAGTACGTCAAGCGGCAACTGGCCAAGGAGGGGATCGCCTTCGAGGCCCTCGACAACGGCATCCTGAGCTGCGCCGACCCCCGACGGTTGCAACAACTCTGCGACGACCTCTCGGGTGACAAGATCGATGCGCTGCTACGGAAATGGCTGAGACGGCTCCCCCATCCGTTCACCGTCGCCGATCGCCTGGCCGGCTACCGCTACGACGTGTCGATCCTCCAGGCCGAGTTCTCCCTGACCCAGGTCCTGGACCGGCCGCTGAGTGGCCGTGTCTTCTTCGAGGAGGTGATCCGCGAGAACCTCGACATCGGCCGCCCCGACCAAGTTCAACTGATCTTCCAGCGCCGCATCACCAAGCAGACCCCGGGCCGGTTCCGGACGCGGGTGCTCACCGAGGGGGTGACGCCGTCGCTGCATATCGATTACAAGCATTCCCGGATCAAGCAGTATCACAAGGAAGGCCGCGCCCTGCGGACCGAGACCACGATCAACGACACGCGCAACTTCGGCATCGGCAAACGGCTGACCAACTTGCCCGCCCTGCGGCGGATCGGCTTCGACGCCAACCGACGTCTCCTCGACGTCCAACGGATCAGCCAGGACTGTGCCATCGGCGAGGACGCGTTCCGCGGTGTCGATGGACCGGTCGAGGTCGGTGGGCAACGCGCCAGCGGCTTGCGGTTCGCCGACGTGTCGGTGCAGGCGCTGTTCGGCGCCCTGCTGGTGTTCCGTCTCCTGGCCCGAGGTTTCTCCAACCGCGACTTGCGGGACTGTTGGGCTCCCCTGTTGGGGAAGTCGCCCGACGACATGACTTCGGGTCAGATGACATACCACCTGCGGCGCCTTCGCTTGCACGGTTTGATCGAGCGGATCGCCGGGACGCATCGCTATCGGGTAACGAGGCCGGGTGGTCGAACCATCCTGTTCTGCACCCGCACGTATAATCGGCTCTTGCGCCCGGCTTGGCCCAGATCGTCCCCGAGGAGGCACTGGACGATTCCGTGCTGCGCCGCGGCTTTGATGCGTTCGATGAGATGCTCGACCGCTGGATCGAGGAAAAAAGGGTGCCGGCGTGAAACTTGACTCATTCACTATGAGTTTCGCGGTTCAAGTGCCCTAGAGCCTGAAGGAGCTGGGCTCCAGACGGAAGCTGTTTCACTGCTGGCGCCTCTTCGACAGGATCGGCAAGGCTCGGAGGATCAACTTCCCGCCGCCGTCGCTCCTTTCGGAACTGTCGTTTGAGCTCGTTAGCTGCGATCATGTGCGCATACTTGAGAATATTTGTTTTGTGAGCGAACTTCCTCGGGTCGGCACGGATGATTCTCGTGAGTCTGAGGAGCACTTCCCCGAGAATCTCGTCGGCGATCTGCATGCCAGTGCGATAAAGGGCGCTCTCGACTGAAAGTCGCAGCTCTTCGATCGATAGGTTGAAGTGGACGAGCCAGTCATTCTCCATCCCACGCCCCTTCATGGCGGCTCGGCTGGCTCGATGGTCCGACCTGCCTGTCAAATACTGACAACTCGGCGATCGCGACCCGCGAGAGCGGGACGAGCGCCAACCGGGATGACGCACACCTCGTATGATTCTAGCGGCGCACCGCCCAGCCGCAAAGAAGTAGGTGTGCTGGGAGAAAGAAGAAGAGGCCGGATGGTGCGTCCGGCCGGGGTTTAACCGTTTGGCAAACGTTGTTAGCGCCGCCGATTACACTGCCAAGAGTCCTTTCTCTTTGAACTCCTGGTAGATCTCCTCCGCTCGTCGGACCCGTTCTTGGTCAACGGGTCGGATCGCCGCGACCGCCAAGATCCCTTGGATCCGCCAGTCTCCGCAATCCGTCTCCTCGTTGTCGAGATGATCTTCGATCGCCTCGACCGCCTCCGGCGAGAGAGCGATGTCCGCCAAGTGGTCATCCGAGACCCTGGCGAAACCCTCCGACGCGATCACGTCAGCGGGTATGTCCAAGCCTGCCCGTCGGATCAATACCGCACGAACACCTTGCGTCTCCTGTTCGGCCCTGAGGTACTCGCAGTAGGTGCTGCGAGCATCACGATCGAACATCAAGAACATCAGCAAGTCGACGACGTCGTTCCGACGACCCTCCGGCAAGACCGCTTTGGTCCTACCGATGGCCACGAACGCGGCTACGACTGCAACGATCAATTCTCTCAACTGGGCGCAGTCGAACACTCTCACGGGGGAACCCTCCATTGGGGGACTAGGATCAGCCGAAACCGAGCCGACCGGTGACTACCGGCCCGATCGATCTCGGCGACCCATTGCCCGTTGAGAGGTACAAACCCGAAAAACCGTACTCGTTCGGGGCACCATCAGCCTCGTCCCGAGCTCCGCACGGTTGGCGGGCTCCGGACCAGGCGACGAGACGCCTCCCCGTTTTACTACAGTTGTAGATCATCCGTTCACCACGGGAAAAAACACTGAATTCCCAGGGTCCGCAATTTACCGCACTGTCGAGCTCGGCCGTTTTTCCCGTGGTGAACGGATGATCTACAACTGTAGTAGTTTGCACGAGAAACGGCCCCTTCAGTCCTCATCTTGTTATGACGTAGGTCCGGCCAAGCGCACATTTATTCGGCTCAATCTCAGGCCCCCAGCTCAGGGATTTGTGAAATTCGAAGGGCGATTGGACTCCTTTTACGTGGAGGACACGTTGAGAACAACAACCCGCGAGAGGAGCACCGACCATGACCACCGCGCAAACCGCCTTGGTTGAAATCCTGGCCGAGCAGGCAGAAGCCCGCCTCAAGGAACTGGTTGAGCAGGCCAGGACGGAGTTTTACGAGGCTGCGGACCGGGCCTTCGCCCAAGGGATGGAGCGATTTTTTCGCCCCTTTCCGGCCATCGACAGCGATCCTGATCGCGACAACGAGGCCCACAACGGGTGCCGTCACGCCGGCTGAGGAGCAGCAGAGAACGATGGCGGCGGAACGTCGCTGTCCCCATCGCCACGCCTTGAAGAGGAGCTACTACCGGACCTGTAAACAACGTGAACTTGTTCGGGCGCTGAAAGCGCGGGGGTTTCTACCTGTCGAGGTCCAGTGGGCCGCATTTCGTGTTCGTGCACTCTGAGTACGGCGGGAACATCGCCGTACCGCACCACGCAACCAGTATCGCGAACGGAACCCTCGCACAAATCCTCCGCAACGTGAAGTCAATCACGGGCGAAGAGCTCGAAATATAAACAACGCGCTTGCGGGAGGTCTTCGACGAAGTTCGAGAGACCATCGCCGCAGTCACTGAACGCGACCTTGACGTCACCACGTTCCGCTCACTCGTGAAAGCGGTCCAGGGCGATTCCTCGCGCTGAAACGGCATTCTCTTTGTCGACCGCTCCCACCTGCCCGGCGCTCGGAGCGAAGCAACGTCACATCACCAGGAGCTGAGATGAGATACAGAGAAGACCTCCTCGATCTCCTGACGCTGCGGAGCCGAATGATCTCCGAGCGTCAGCTCGATGCAAGCGGATTCGGTCGGCGGTTGCCAGAGAAGCTCGTGACCTCCGGCTGGCTGATGAGCACGTACGTCTATGCGACTCAGCCGCCCGAGCTCGAGCAGCCCCTCGCTTGCTGGTGCCCAGGAGATCCGGAGCCGGACTTCGCGAACCTGTCCTACGTCGCCAAGAAACGCTCTCGCGGTCCGACACGGAGAATCAAGGTCTACATCGCCTCGAAGAAGGCCGGGATCGTCTTCGGCGGTCGCGGCGGACCGCTCAGTAATCCTCTTCAGGGTTCTCACGATCTCGCTTGCACATCGGTTTATTTGCTCTTTCTCCGCCAGCATCCGGAGCGTGCTTCGTTTTGGCTGAGCGAGGACGTGATCCAGCGCGTGCGGGGCAAGAAAGGGCAACGAATTGCAGACGCAATGATCCACGAAGCGCACGGCAAGCCCGCGTGTGCCGTGGAATTCATCGGCGCGTCGTATTCCAAAGAACGCATCGCGTCGTTCTGTCGGGACTGCTCCGCAAAGAACCTTCCGTTCCTTCTTTGGTGAGGAGCACGACCGATGAACAAGCGACAAAAAGACTTCCTGAACGGGCTCAAGATCCACGGCCTGCTGAACTCCGAGGCCATCCGAAAAATCGCGTACGAGGACGTTACCGCGAAGGCTAGCGAACGCGGAACGACTCAACTCGCGAACCTTGGGCTCATCTGCTCGCACCCGCTTCAGGGGGCCAAGAAGTACTGGACCTTGTCGGAAAGAGGCGCGAGGGCAATCGACTATACGGACCGGCGTGCAGGCCAGTCGTTTGCCGGGCAAGGGCTGTTCATGAACTACGCGATCATGTCCTTCTGCCTGCTCTCGGGCGAGCGGTTCGAGCGCATGACGCGGCCTGAGTTCTGCTCGAAGTTTCCGCTGCTCGTGGGTCCTCGTGTGCTCGGCAGCGCATTCCGCACTCGGTACTACCTGGACCGTAGCGGGGCGACGAAGAAGCGCGGCACCGTTCGGCTCGGGCTCATGGTCTGCGACCTGGGCTCGCGTCTCGGCCGCATCCAGAAGAAAGCTCGGCGGGAGGTTCAGAAGCGCATTCAGTGCAATGAGCATTGGAAGGCTCTAATCGATGCCGAGTTGTTCTCGATCACCATCTTGACGTTCAGCGAGGCCAAGGTGCAGCGGCTCGAAACGCTGCTCGAAGACGAGAAGTTCCACGTCCGCGTTTGCGTCGTTCCGGGGCTCAGCGAACTGCTCTTCGGGAGGGACGCGCGATGAATATGAGCCAAGACGATCTGGATCTCAATGGGATGCCGAGCACGAAAGGCAGTGTGCTTGCTCATCTGCTGCTGAAGCCGATGAAGTCCGTGCCCGCCCCGGGCCCGTCGCTCATCCCCGGGGGTCTCAAGATATTCGCGGGCATATTCCTCGCCGGGGGCTTCGCCTACAAGTCCTACGACTTCACGGAGAACTGGTGGATCAACCTTGTCCTTCCCGGCATCGGGTTCCTCTTCTACCTCGCCGTTATCTGCCCGGAGGAAGACCCACCAGGCTCAGGAAACGAGCGGCTGACCATCCGCGACAATGGACCGGCGCTCGAAGCTCCCGAGCCCGACCTGAGCCTGCGACCGGCAGGCGATTGGGACTCGATTGTCGATGCTCTCATCGCTTCCCCGAACCTGATTGAACGTGATCACTTCTTCCGTGGCTGGATTCACGGCACGCACTATCCGCTACTCGTTAGCCCTGACACGTGGGGTGGCCATATCGCGGTCTTCGGAACGACGCGCAGCGGGAAGACTTCCGTCGGAATGCTGCCTTTGATCATTCAGGCGATTCGGCGGAAGAAGAGCGTCATCACTCAGATCGATATGAAGGGCGATGAGTACGCCCGTGAGACGTTGAGACTTGAAGCGGAGCGAGCGGGCCTGCCGTTCAAGGACTTCGCGCTCGAAACGGGCAAAGCGAGCCATTTATTCAACCCATTCCTTCAGGAAGATTGGCGAGTCCTGAGCATCAATGAGAAGACCCAGCTCTTTCTCAGTTGCCTCGGTCTGGCTCATCACGACGACGACACGGGCACGGTCTATTTCGAGAGTTGCTCCAATGTCATTGTGCAGGCGGCCCTTCAGCTCCACCCCATTATCCGCTCGCCTCGCGAGATGAATGCGATCGTCACGTCCAAACAGTTCCGACAAGATTCTGGAATAAACCGACGGGACTTCGAGAACGCCGGGGCGCTCTTTAACTACCTGCGAATCTTAGCCGAGTCCTGGAAGTTGAACGCCGTTCCCGGCGACGGCTACCCTGACGCCGTGTTCCGAGACGCGATCTATCTGGACAAGTGCCGGGCCCAACCGTGCGTTACTTACTGGCGACTGCCCGCGGCACTGGAGTCCAAGACGAATCAGTTCATCGGCCGCGTGGTGGTTCTTTTCCATTGCACGGCTGCTCGAATGAACGAGCTACCTGAATACCAGCATCACATCGGCATTGATGAGTATCAGGTCATCGTTCAGAGCGCGCTAACCGGGCCGATAAAACAAGCGGCCGACAGGCGCATATCTTTTTTCCTCGCGATGCAGTCCATGTCGGACCTCATCAAACCGGCGATCAATGCTCTTGATGCGGTCATCGAGAACACCTCGATGCGGGACTACTTCACCGCTCAAGGGCCGCTCACCCGGGCCCATATATCGAACGTCTCCGGCCAGGAATTCGTGCCGCTTGAGAGCAAGACTTGCACCGATCACCTCGAAGGACCGGCGAACGGAAACCCGGACACCTGGACCAAGTCCTACACGACCTCGGAAGGCCAGAGGGAGACGGTCAAGGATCGTTTTGACCCGAACGTGCTGAACTACGGAAACAGCCGCCGCGAGCTTTCATTCGTCGAAGCGGCCCCGGTGTCAGGTTTCACTCGCATCCGGCATCCCGTGATCATCGAGTCGCTACCCATGACTACAAGGGAGGAATACGAACGCCGAAAGAACACACCCTGGCCCGCCCAAACGGAGAGTACGATCCTCGGGCCTCCGCCTCCGCCGACTCCTTCGCCCGCGGCTCCGAGCCCTACGCCGAAGCCGCTCAAGCCCCGAAGAAAACCCAGGAACCGAAGCACCGCGGCTAAGAACGCGGCCGCAAATCAGATGGCCGATTACCTGAAACAGCTCGCATTCCACACCGAACCCGAAGAGGAGAAGCCATGAGAGAGACACTCGAAGATGCCCTGGAGACGACGAAAACGGTTCTTGTCGAGTTGCTGGACGAAGCCTTCGGGCTCTTCGGCATGAACATCAAGGGCGTCGGTTCGACGGTCCGCGCCGATCGCGTCTACTACCTTCAGTCGTGCTCCTACCGGCGCGGTTTTGTGACGGGAATGCTCGCTACGGCCTTCCTTGCGGCGAGCGTGGCCCTACACAGGGACGCGACCGCAACCTACGAGAAAAACCGGCAGCTCATCGAGCTGCGTCGCACCGAACAACGACAACAGCAGACCACCGAACGCATGCCGAACATGCTCGTTTCCCAAGACAAGTAAGCCGCTCCCGCGGCTCTCCCGAGTCTCCTAGCCCTGGAGCCAACCTCATCATCCCTGAAGGTTGCCAAACAAGTTGGGGATGGGATTCGCCGTCGCGGCGAAGGGAAACAACCGCGGCCAGGTGCGTCGATGAGCGGCGTATCTGCGAATTAACCAAAGATTGGATGAAGACAATGCCAAACACGATGAGGAGATACGAAACCCAAAGCCCAGAACGGTACGAGATGGTTTTGGAAAACCCAGTGAGGGTGGACGTGCCTGTATGGCCGAGCAGCCTCAAGTTCATGGCGGGAGTGCTCGTCGGATGCGTGACCACCTGGATTCAGGTGATCGCTATCTGCCACATTTTCCTTCGCCTCTAACAAACCAGGAGCACGCCCTTCGGGGCGTGTCTCCGCTTTAGAAAAACACCCGGCCGAGAGGACCGGGATCACATCCATACGGAGAAACATGACCCAGAAACAGGACCCAAAACACAAGCTGATGCGAGTCGAAGTAATAGCGAAGAACAGGGAATCTTTCGCCCACGGTGATGTCGTGACATCCGTATTCGCGAATGAGGACGGTTACGGAGGATTCGACCTCCGCATGGTCCAGCAGCGCGAATACATCTGGATCGGCGAGAGGAACTACGCCTGTTCCTTCCGCCCCCGTGACGCAATCGACGTGTCGAACAGTGCCCTCGAGGCAAACCGTTTGATGCAGGAATGGCAAAGGAATTCGAGGTGGAGACGGCCCTTTGCCTGGTTCTAAACAGACCATTTTCTTTCTTCCCATTGACCGCCCTGGCCCCCGTTCGCGGGGGTCGGCGGTCCGTAGCGGCAACCAACGTGTTCCGCCCGTGGTTGAGTGACCGGACCTGCGCGAACGATCGAGCGACGACCCGGTGTTTACAGCGTGAAACACACTTCAGCCGGTAGGAACACCCGTAGGAATCGCATCTCGACCATTCCCACGACCGAACCCACAGGAGCCGAGCGATGAAGAAGGGCAAACTGACGATCCTCGGAGCACTCGAAGAAGGCACCGAAGAGTGCTCGCTTTGCACGAAAACGAAGGAGGGACTCGTCGTTCAGCAGGAAGACGGAACGCAGCTCAACTGGTGCTGGGCGTGCGCGAAGAAACTGATCCGGATGCGGCGGCTCTCGAAGAGCAACGGGGCGCAAAACGGGAGCTGAGCCGTGTTCATCGAATCGCACCCGGCCGATCCGAAAATCCATGCGGCAGCCGTGCGAATCGCAGAGCGTTGCCGCCACATAATTCAGGCGTGCCTCCGAGAGGAGGAATGGTCCGATGCGGACCGAGAGTTCTACAAAATCGCGCGAGAAGTTCTTGAAGACTTTCGCTCCAAACAAACACCGTGACTCGTCACCAAGAAAGGACAACGAAGATGCCACACCTGTCCGGATACTGCACCTGCGGTCGCGAGAAGCACTACCCGAAGAACGCGAGGGCGGGCACCACCTGGCAGTGCTGGAACTGCGGCGAGATCTGGATGATCGTTCCACGCGGTTCCGGGAAGAAGCTGAGCAAGCAAAGCTCGCGTCCGCCCGCTCCAAGGCCTCAGCCACAAGTCCTCATCCTGCCGGTTCTCCGCGAAGTCATTCGCGACGTGACTCCGAACCAACTCCCGGCACCCGCAAAAACTCCACCCCAGCCGCAAGGTTGCGCTCCTGCAATGCTCGGCATGATTGGCGCTGGAAGCGCCATCGGCTGGTGGCTGATTCAACTCGCTTAGCTCGAAAGGACCGACCATGATTCGCCTCATCCAGCGCGTGCTCTACAAGCTCCGGCTTCCGCTCTTCGCCGCGGTCGTTGCGCTCGTCGCGCCCATGACAATCTTCCCTTGGCTCTGGGTCGTTGCTCGTGTCTTCAACGTCGATCCGCACGATCCGAACGGAGAGAAGTTCAAGGAGATCCGCGCGGTGGAGCGGAACCCATACATCGACGGGCCACCCGGAACGGGGGGCCCGCTGATACGGGAGCGAAGGATAGACGAATTGTCGATCGATCCGTCATTCGTTCCGCCGATCGACGAGCTTAGCACATACAGCAACCAACCCCTGAGGAGCGACCGGTGATAACCGACGAACTGAATCCGCTCATCGAGCGGCTCGAACGCATCGAGTGCGTCCTTCAGAGACTCAACGAGAAGACAACCGTCCGCGATTGGTACTCCGTCGAGGAGTTCGCATCGATGATTGGCAAGGCCCCTTACACGGTGCGTGAGCACTGCCGGCAAGGCCGTCTCGTCGCGAGCAAGAAACGCAGCGGACACGGACTCCATTTGGAATGGAGTATCCCCCACTCCGAATTGCTTCGCTATCAAGAGCAAGGACTTCTACCCGAACGAAAATGAGGAGAGGAGCGACCATCATGTTTCATTGCCTGCCGAGCGAAACGTCGCGCGAAACCGCGCTCGCCAAACACGAGGAGCGGCTGCGATTCCTCCACAACCCAGAGGGTCGCGTGCCATGCCGGTGAATTTCGAGAAACGACCCGAGCCTTTCCGTTTCACGTCGCCGGTCGCGCCTTTGCTCCAAGAGATCAAACAGGTCTTGATCGCTATGTTCCTCGCCGCGTCGGCAGTTGCGTACGCGCTGGTGGTCTTGGTCCTTTTTCTTCCCGGTTGTCTTGTCACGTGGAATTCGCCGGCGAATCGTCGGGAGGATATTCCGACTCAGTATGCTCCCAGCCAGGAGCTTCCGGGGGCGCAGACCACGAGTGAAGCAGCCCGACAATCGGCGGCCAGAGCCAAGAGACACACCGATTCGTCGACTCCGATAAGGGCATCGACGTCGATCCCCGTCGCCGTGCCGTGATCATCCGAACCTGCTCCGACCACGTGAGCAGACTGAAGTCGTGCGCGAATTCGGTCGCGCGGGACATGCGCCGACAGCTCGACGAACATACGACGCGAAAGTAACCGAACTCCTGCGATACAACTTATGATCGAACTTCGCCGGAAAGACCTGTTCTATGACCACGCCGGCATGACCATCGTTCACGGCAACGCGCTCGCCGTGCTGCCGTGTCTGCCTGCGGAGTCCGTCGACTTCGTCCTCACCGATCCTCCCTACCTCGTTGACTACCGAGGGCGTTGGGACGGGGAGAAAAAGGCGATAGTCGGCGACAGCGACCCGACCTGGGTCAGACCGGCGTTCTCGGAAATCTTCCGCGTGCTGAAAAAGGATTCCTTGGTCGTCACCTTCTACGGCTGGCCTCACGCGGATATCTTCGCCGGGACTTTCAAAGAGGTTGGGTTTCGTCTCGTGAGTCATCTGGCTTTCGTGAAGAACGTCTGGGGCCTTGGCCGGTTCACCCGCAATCAGCACGAGACGGCGTTTCTGCTCGCCAAAGGCCGGCCGAAGCTTCCGGAGACGAGCATCTCCGACGTCTTTGAATGGATGCGCGACCCGGACGCAGTCCATCCGAATCAGAAGCCGCTTCTCGGCATGAGGAAGCTGCTCGCAACCTACGCGAAAGAGCACAGCGTCGTGCTCGATCCCTTCCTCGGATCGGGAACGACGTTACGCGCAGCGAAGGACCTCGGAATGGATGGCATCGGAATCGAAATCGAGGAGCGTTGGTGTGAGGCAGCGGCTCGGCGTCTGGCTCAGGGGGTGCTCTTCGTATAGCGGCGTTCTATGGACGAGCCGCCGGTTTCAGATCGCGACTGAGTCGTCATCGCCACTTTCGCCCGAAGCCCGGGAGATGAACGGATCAGTCGTCCATCGCCCCGCACCAGACGCACCTGGCTCCGTTGAAGTCAGAACTTCCACACACCCCACACCGCATCCCGCTACTAGCGGGGCCGGAAGGCCCGCCCCCGATGCCGTAGATACCCTTCACGGTTCGGATATGCCCATCATCAGAGAGTACCGTGCCCACCGGCACGGTGAGCCAGTCCGTCACCCGAACAGGTTCTTTCGCGAGTTCGGGCTCCCGAACCTCCCGATGGAACTTGACCAACGCCCAGAGCTTCTCCACGACTTCGCCCGACAACTCTTTCTTTTCGTCGACGCGTAGTAGGAGGCTCATCGCCTCGCCGATCTGTTTATCCGAAATCGCTTTCTGTTCGATTTTCCTTGCTTTGTCCGCCTTCGCGGCAGCTCGCTGAAGCTCGATTTGGATGATCGGAGAGGGCTCGAAAACGATCGCGAGCTTGCGGCCGTTGCACTCACGGCAGGCGGGTAGCCAATTTTCGTAGGAATCGATGCTGAAGTTAGCCGGCCGTCCGAGCGAGGCAATCACGCCGGCGAGCCGTTTGGGATCAGCGCGCAGGGATTCTGGGATAACGTGGTCAACCTCCATCCTCCGCATCGTCAGGAAGTCCCCGCACATGTAACACCGCTCGCCATGAACGGTGTAAACCGCGTGCCGTTGGGCTTCGCTAAAGCGATATTTGGACATCGGAGAACCTCGCACTCTCACTGATCCCACGGCCTGTCGACGGCCTCGGGCGCCCGTCCGGGAAGCGATCCACCTCAACTGCTTACCGACACAAGCCCAAGGCCGTCAACAAGCCTAGTCAAACACCGAGTCGAGTGCCGTCTTCTGAACGTTCGGATACAGGTGCGTATACCGGGCGGACATCTCGGCCGACATGTGGCCACACCAGGATTGAATCAGCCGCTGGTCGATCCCCTTGCTCGCGCAGGCCGACACGAAGCTGTGTCGGAAAACGTGCCAGCCGCGAATCACCTTCCACTTCGTGTCAGCGAGCGTTCGCTTGAGATGGTCGTGGGCCTCGGACGGCGAAAGTGCCGCGAGCTCGGGCGTCTCCCGCTCGGTGACCGACGCTTGCCGCGCTTTGCCGCCCGAAGGGCGACGCTCCATGCTTGCGTGTCCAGTCGTGCTGCTCCGGTTCCTGCTCCGCTCGACGGTTCCTGCGTGGCAGAACAGGTGATGCCCGCCGGGGTGCGTCTTCAGGTAGTCCTTGAGAACGGCAGATAGCGACTTCGTGAGCGGCACTCTCCGAGTCGTGAGCTTTCCTCTGACCCGTTTCTTTTCACTGACGACGATAGACCCGCCGTCGAAGTCGACATCGGAGACCCGCATGCGGATCAGCTCCGAACGCCTCGCCCCGGTGTAGGCCGCCGTGCAGACCATCGGGTAGATCCACGGATGGGCCGCGTTAGCGCGGATGACCTTCAGGGCCTCTTCGGTTTCGTCGGTCTGCAAGTAGAGCGCGTGCCAGAGTTCCTTCTTCTGAGCCGCGTTGAGTCCGCCCCTGGCAATCTGGCGTTCGATCTCGGCCCGGGTCTGAAACGGCGGCTTCTCGCTTGTCTTCTTGTAGACCAGTCCTTGACCTGGCCACTCCCCAGTCACGAGCTCCGCCCGTCGTCCCCAATTCCAGGCGGCTCGAAGCGAGCTGAGCTCTTTCTTGATCGTGACCGGCTTGATGCCGGCTGCGGCACGGCGCTCGATGTGTCGCTGGAGCGCGGCATGCGAGAGCTCGGAGAGCGGGAACGCCTCGCCGAGGGTCGTGACGAGATGTTTGAAGTGGGTTTTCGTCGTGTCGAGGGTCTTCGCCTCGTGGGCACCGGAGTGCGTCGCGACGAATTGGTCGCGGAGCGTGCCGAGCGAAGCCGTCACCCGCCTCGTGGCTGCTTTTACAGCCAAAGTCGCTTGTCCGCCGTGCTCGACGAAGGAGACGATGTCGGTTTCCGGCGGAAGCTCGACGAGTCCCTGCTTGAGTCGCATCAGCAGGTAGTCGACGTGGGAGGCTTTCTTCGCGGCCTCGTCGGGAGCGACTTGGCCGAGATTGAAGGCGTGCTGCTTCCCGCGAAAGCGGAAGAGCACGCGGAATTTTCCGGCTCTTTCTTGCGTCCAGGCCATCCGCACAACCCCCATGCAAGGGAAGTCATGCTACCAAATTACAGCCAAACGGCGGAATAGCGCAGCGAAAAGGACTTACGCCTTTCGACGTAAGTCCTTTCGGTGCAAAGTGCCGAAGAGAGGACTTGAACCTCCACGGGCATGGTTAGCCCACTAGGACCTGAACCTAGCGCGTCTGCCAATTCCGCCACTTCGGCTGTGATCTTGTCTTGGTTAAGTCGACGATTCAAGTTTACCCCAAAAGGGAGGGTGACGACAATATCTCAAGTTCGATTTCGATGCCGCGATCGTCAAGGCCCGCGAGTCGGTGGTCGTTCGCCGAGTGTCCGGATTCGAACCGCTTGGGACTCGAACAGCGACTCTCGAGCGACGACCGAACGGGTCAGCCTGCAGCCCTCAACGCCAGGGGCGCCTGGCTTGTGCGTGGTCGTTCGCTTGGGTAAAGTCATCAAGTGACTCATCTCAAAAGAAACGGGCGCAGGGGTGTACACGCGGGATGTTGATGGGATCACAGTCGATGGCCCTACGCTTCGTCTCCGTTCGGAGAGTCGCCACGTGCGTCGCGGACCAAGTCCTCTTGATGGGTCAGAAGAGGTGTCCCATGTATAAAAACCCGAGGATCTTCTTTGCAGGCATTGCGCTGACCTTGCTGGTGATGGGGGCGAGTGTGGCTCTGAGCGCTCATACGAATCGCAATCAGAGTGGTCCATTCCGGGCCCGCTTCATCAACGAGACGGGGACCGATATCATCCTGGTGCTTGAGAGCCCCGAGCCCGGGGTCGGGTTGACGCTCCACCTCGACGAGGGGAAGAAGTCCAATGTCGTCAATATTCGGGGTGGTAGCCGGCCGCTCATGGCGTGGGACGATACCACTCTGGAACTGTTGACGCTGATGCCTCTGGTTGTCGACAAGAACATGAGAATCTATGTCAGAAGGATGGTTCCCGCATCCACCTACGGCGCGGGGCAAAGCCCTTCCCAGCCCACGGACGATCCCTGAGACAGGAGCTTCCTCGATTCCAGCCTCGGTTAGGATCGCGGCCGACGGGCGATCCGGTCCTTGGTACGCACCTCGCGCTCAAGATCGTCAGGACGGGACGGCCACCCGGCTTCCGGCCAATCCGAAGAATTTCGGACTGGCCGGTTCCTCGGACGGATAGGCAGAGGTTGCCCGTCGTGTTACGATTCTCAGGACCGGGGAGACTCGTAAGTAAAGCGTATGGCATGGAACCGCCTACCCACGAGGAGTCGAGAGCGATGTCCCACGAAGCAAGCCAGGGCCACGGCACAGACCGCCGCACGTTCCTTCAGGCCGGTGCTCTGGCGACGGCCACGGCCATGAGCGCGGCCTCCGGATTGCAAGCTCAGGTCGCGGAACCCGGGGCCGGAGCCATCCTTCCCAAGCGGAAGCTTGGCAAGACCGGTGTCGAGATGACACTTCTTGAACTGGGCTCCGGCGCCCTCCGGGAGCGCGGGGTCCTGGATCGACTGCTCCGGCTCGCGTTTGCCGCGGGCGTCCGCACGTTTGACACGGCCCATGCCTACGGTACCGAGCCCGGCTTCAAGAATTGGTTCGAAAAGTCTCCCGAGGTCCGGAAACAGATCGTCCTCGTGACCAAGGACGAGGTGAAGCAACCCAAGGAAATGTTGACCAAGATCGACGATCGCCTGGCGGCGCTCGGCACCGATTATGTCGACTTCTACTTCCTTCATGGGCTTGGTGATCATCATAGCCTGGACGAGGCCGTCGCTCTCGTCAAGAGCCGTGAGCTCAAGGAGACGGCCGAGGCGCTCCGCAAGTCGGGGAAGGCGAGGTTCATCGGCTTCTCGACCCACCATGCTGACCGGGCGGCCATCATCGAGGCGGCGGCTGAGGCGGGGATCGTCGACGCGATCATGCTCATGTACACGCCCTGGCTCGACAAGGACTCGCCGCTGAACAAGGCGCTCGACGCCTGCTACAAGAAGCAGATTGGCCTGATCTCGATGAAGCAGGTTGCCGGCCAGTTTCCCAAGCAGGCCAATCGCAATATCCTCGACGACGTCGTGCGCAAGGTGCCGATGCTTCAGGAACGCAAGCTATCGCCCTACCAGGGATTGCTGCACGCGATCTGGACCGACGAGCGGATCAGCGGATCGTGCGTCTCGATGAAGACGACCGACCAGCTTCGCGAGGATTCCGACGCCGCGCACCGCTACGAACCTCTCAAGACGGCCGAGATCGAGCAGCTCCGCGATGCCGCCCTGGCGTTCGGCCCGACCCTGTGCGCCGACTGCGACGGCCGTTGCGCGGTCGCCGCGGGAACCAGGGCCGAGCTTGGCAACCTGACCCGGTTCCTTACCTATCACGAACATCATGGTATCCGCACGGAGGCCCGTCGACAGTACGCCGCGCTGGCTCCCGAGGCGCGCGACTGGACCGGCGCCGATCTCGAGGCGGCCCGCGCTGCCTGTCCCAGCAAGCTCGACTTCGCCCAGCTCCTGCCCAGGGCCGAGCATGTCTGGGTTGAAGTTGATGTTGTATTGATGGGTGTGCTTTCAACGGTCCACGTCAAGCGTATACTTACGTTTGACGTGGACCGTGTGCGCTCCGTGTCGTTTCGCCCTGTCAACGCGCCAGGCTGCGGCAAACGGCCAGGAAGGTGGGTTTGAGTCTTGCGAACTCGTCGGCGGGGCAGTGGCAGAGGATGGTGACGCGCCGGTCGTTCGTGAGCAGGGTGACGCGGTAACCCCGGAGCGTCGAGCCGAAAAGTCCGCCGCCGGACGCCGTAAAGGCCGCGACCCGTCCCTCGCCGAGAGTCGAGCCCGTGAAGAGGGCCGGGGCGCTTTCCTTGTAGTCGCTGTATTCCTCGGCCACGGCCTTCTTGTGGTGCTCGTGAGCGACGTGGACGGGGGCCAGTTCGCTGCCCTCCTCGTGCTGGCGCACCGAATCCGAGCCCGAGATGAGCGAGCCCTGGACGTCGGCGTTGACCTGGATCTTCGCCGATCCGTGAGTGAACGTCGCCCAGGAGTACACGTTGTCGGGCCGGCTGCCGGTCTCGGCCTTCCAGCCCGTCGGGTATCGGATCCGGAAGGCGCCGTCCCTGGGTGTGAAATCGACCGAAGCCAACCGTAAGTCGGCGCCCCTGCCGCCATTAACGCCTTCCGCGGCATCACCACTGCCTTCTCCGGCATCTGGACGGCTGGTCGCTGCCAGATCGGTTGGCGCCGCGGGAGCCGGAGGTCCGTCGCCGACCGTCGGTGGCTCCTGGAACCTGATCAACTGGACCATCTTCTTGCCGCTCGACGGGTCGAAGAGGTCGAGCGTCGATCGGCCCAGCGCGATCCGGTACTGCCGCTCAGTCGTCAGGCTTTCCTCACCTTCTTCGTCCTTCTCCCCCTTGAGGCTAAGCCTCAGGAGATTGCCCTGGACGACGTAGGTGCCAACGGATGTGAACTTTTCCTGGAGGGTCAACGAGGCATTCTTTTTCCCGTCGAGGATGAGCCGGTACTGGGTATGAATGATCGGGCGGCCGATCTCGAAATCAATCATCGAGCCTCCCCAGGTACCCACGATCGAGGAGGGCTTGAGGAAGGCGTCATAAACGAAAATGCCCAGGAGGAGCACGCAGATCGCCCCGACCCCGATAACGCCGGCGATGACCCGCTTGTCGAGGTCGTCACGGCTCTCGGGTTGCTTACGTTTGTGCTTCTTGCCTCTCGCTTTCTTATTCGGTCGGGAATCACTCTCGACCGCTGACCCGACCGTCTGCGGTGCGCTGATTCGCGGGATGACCGGACCCTCGGCGCGCGTTGTCGGTTCGTCCGCTTCGAGCAGGAAGTTGACGTTGACTCTGTCTGGTCGGATTATCGGCTCGCCGGACCTCGCGGCCGGCATCGACGAGAACGAAGCCGACGCTGGCTGGGCCTTGACGGCCCCCGAGGCAGGCAATTCGGTGTACCCCCGCGCGAGCAGGTCACGAGCCATCCGCTCGAACTCCGCGCGAGCTTCGACCTCTCCGCCGAATGTCTTCACGGAGCGACGGGTCGAGCCGTCCCCCACCTTCTGAAGCAGGCCCACCCTGGCGCCACCCACCTCGATCACCATGAGCCTGCGATCTGGACCCATTCCGAGAGTGAACGCACGTTTCATCAAAGTGATCCCACAATCGTCAAGAGTCATGAATCCAGGCGAAAGGAGCCGAATCGGTCCGCGGCGAGACCATGTGTCGTTTTGCATGCATGAAGGACGATAGTATAAATAATCAATAAAAATCAAACGGAAGTCGATATTTTAGGATATCGACTCGCGGCCCGGAGATCGATAGGGCGGTGCAGGACTTCATCTCGATAATCGTTGCATGCTATCGTGCATTTCCTTGTCTTGGGATGATCGACATCGGGCAAGGGTTGATATGATTGACACCGGGAGGGCACGGATGCGAAAACGTGGGGTCAGGAGATGCGCTCTCATGATCATCCCGTATTCGACCGACGCCCCGATCTACCATTATCCGAAGGCGACGCTGGGGATGATCGCGACGAATGTGGCGGTCCACGCGGCGTGGATCGCGCTGGCTCCCGAGGTTGCGAAGCCGTACGCGATGAAGCTGGGCGCGGGGCTGCACCCGGTCCAGTGGCTGACGCATAACTTTCTGCACGCCGACATCCTTCATTTGCTCTTCAACATGATCTTCCTCTGGTCGTACGGGATCATCGTGGAGGGGAAGATCGGGTGGCTGTCGTTCCTGCTTTGTTACCTGGGGATCGGCACGATGCATGGTGCGCTGATCCAGGCGGCCTATCTCCATGCTGCCGAGCCTTCGTATGTGGTGGGGGCCTCGGCGATTATCTTCGGCCTGATGGCGATGTGCATGGTCTGGGCTCCCGTGAACGACCTGTCGTGCTTTTACTTGTTCCTGGTCGGCTTCCGGGTGATTTCCGGGACCTTCGAGCTGCCGATCTATGGGTTTGCCCTCCTCCAGATCGGGCTGGAGGGGTTGTCGATGCTCGTGATGTTCGTGATCCACGGCGACCCGATGTCCTCGGGCTTGCTCCATGTCTCGGGCGCCTTGTGGGGCCTGGTGGTGGGGATCGTGCTGTTGCAGGTCCGCTGGGTTGATTGCGAAGGATGGGACGCGTTCTCGATGTGGACAAAGCGTCGGGCACTCCGGGCCGCCTGGAAAGCGCGTGAGGCCCGGCTCGATCGACGCCATGAGAGCGAAAACCTGCCCCGATCGATGCGCGACGAGACCGACCGCGCCAGCCTGCCACCCGAGGAGCGGGCCGCGAAGCTCCTGGCGAAGATCGAGCGATCGATCGACATGGGCGACATGGACGCCGCCCTGTCGGCGTACAAGAAGTGGATGACCGCCCACGCGAACCGGCCGCCTCGCGACGCCCTCCTCGCGATGATCAAGGCGATGCACGCGCGGCGGGAGTGGGCCGCGTCGATCTTGCCTATGCGTGCGCTCTGCCGGCTCCATCCCGAGAACTCCGCCAAGGTCCGCCTCAAGCTCGCATCGCTGCTCCTGCGCAAGCTTCAGCGCCCGACCGAGGCCCGGCGCCACCTTCAGCAGATCGCGCCGGGCGACCTCGACCCTTCCCTGGAGCGGCACCGGCGCCAGCTTCTGGCCGAAGCCGAGCAGATGATCGACGAGGGGGTCCTCGAGCTGGAAGAGGATGAATGAATTTCGACACAATTTCGTATGTCATGAGATCAACGGATCTCAATCGAAGGTCAAGTCCCGACAACATTACTCCAGGGAGCCGGCCGACCATGTCCGCATCCGTTATTGTTCGATCAGCCGTCCTCGCGAGTTTCATGCTGGCCGGCCCGTGGTCTGGCGGGGCCTCAGGTGCGGACGACGCCCGACCGGTATCCACTGACGAAACCGACGTCCGCAACGTCGTTCAGAAGTACGTCAACGCGCCGAGGCCCGGGACCCCAGGGCCATCGAGCCTCTGTTCACGACCGACGCCGATCAGCACGTCTCGGACGGCAACTGGCGCAAGGGCCGTGACACACTCGTCCAGGGTATGCTCGAATCGTCACGGAGGACCGGCGGCCGGCGCACCATCACGGTCGAGTCGGTTCGCTTCCTGGCCTCGGACGTGGCGCTGGTCGATGGCCGTTATCTCCAGACCGGGTTGGCCGGAGGCAAGGAACGCGCCATGTGGACGACGATCATCCTGAAACGAGGCAGCGATGGCTGGCGGATCGCGGCGATTCGTAACATGCTTCCCGCTGCGCCGGCAGCCACGGCCAGGTAGAGAATTGGCCTGCTCCCATCCTCCTGCCCGCGTCATCGCGAAATCCCTCTCCCTCCCTTGCCCATTTTGTGCATTCGGATTCCCCGCGCACCACGATATTAATCATAAGAAGGCTCACGTCGTGATTTGTCGTGATCCACCAAAATTCACTTTTGGAACATTTTAAAATGTCACTGACCCCCGAAGAGCGCAAGGCCATTAATCGGCAAAATGCGCAAAAAATCGACCGGACCGCGTACCGAAGCAGGGAAAAAGCGATCCCGCAGGAATGCCTACAAGCATGGATTTCGATGCGAGGTCCTTGCTCTTTCCGGCGAGGACGGCGCGGCGGTCGAGCGGCTCGCCGACGAGTGGTACGATTTTTACAAACCGCAATCGCCCGCCGAGCGCGAGTTCCTCGAGATGGCCGTCACGGCATCGGTCCAGCGCAAGCGGATCGTCCGGGCCAAGACGGCGGTCGTCGCCGAGCAGGTCCGCGTCGCCGAGTTCAACTTCGACCAGCACTTTCGCGACCAGATCCAGGCGGTCGTCGGCCAGCTCGAAGATGATCCCGGTAACGTTGTTCATCGATACCGGGCGTCCGCCGCCGGCTGCCGCTGGCTGATCGGCCGGTGGGAACGCCTGAGCCAGATGCTCGAAAAGGACCAGACCCTGCTGGGCCATGACCGCCACGAGGCGATCCAGCTTCAGGGATACCTGCATTTCACCGATACCCTCATGTACGCCGAACAGGCGTATCTGACGTTCATGCACTGTTACATCGGTCAGCACAATCATAACAAGAAGTACATGAAACTGTTGCTCAGCAAGTACCGGATTCCCAACACCTTCCGGCGCGGGTCGGAAAAGCTGGATGCCGACGGTCGAACAGTGCAAGCCCTGGCTCCGCAACCTGATCGATACCAACATCGCCGAGCTTCGCGAGCGCGAGCTGACCTTGCGTCTGACGATCGAACAGCCGCGCACGATGAAGCCAAAGAACGGGCCCTTGTGCCGCACGGAAAAGACGGTGCCGCCCTTCAGCGGTATGAACGGATGCACGAGCTGTCGTTTCACAAGGCGTTGAGCGCCTTCGAGAAGGGCCGCGCGTATCAGGTCAAGACCGGTCTGCTGCCGGGGATGCTGGAGCCGATGGAACCGGAAGACCTGATCGAAGAGGAAGAAGCGGTCGCATCGGAAGTCGCGGTCACAACGGAAGCTCCGGAAGCGCCGGTTTCGACCGAGGCCGCGCCGGTCTCGCCGTGGGCGAGCTGCGCCGGGGCGATCGCGTCGGCGCCGAACGAAGCCAATCGGCGGGGGGGAAATGACCGAAATGGTGTGCATTCGGTGGGTTACATCTACACGCGGGAACGTGTGGACGAGCGATCGATCAGGCCGCTTGAGCAACTGATCGAGCACGACCCGCCGCCGTGCATGCGGGTCTTCCCGTACTGATCCAGATTTCTGGATCGGTCGGCGGATCGGCACACGTAAAATCGAGTGAAAACAGCGATTTCCCGCGAGGGGCGAGTGGAAGGTACGCGCAGTTGGGGGGATCGGTGAGGTGAGGGGGTGCTTGTGGTCAGCGGTGGATGTCGCTATGGTCAGGACAGTTCAACACATGCCTGCTGGAGTGAGAGACTGAGACTAACGGTGAGGGACCACGATGGCCAGAGCGAACAAGGGACGTTGGCACATGGGATTGGGGCCGGTGTTTGTTTATGAGTCGATCGCCAACGCACGTCGCTGGCAGGTGTACGCAGGACGGTCGGTCTTTGTTCTGGTGCTGCTCCTGGGTCTGGTCGTGACCTGGTGCATCGTGATCATGAGCTCGACGACGGTGCCCGGGGCAGGGGGGCTGGCACTCGGGATATGGCGGAGATGGGCGAGGGGTTCTTCTATGCATTGACCAGCATCCAGATCACCCTGGTTTTGCTGGCGGCACCGGCGGTCATGGCCGGGGCGTTCGGGGCCGAGCGAGAGCGGGGGCGGCTCGTGCATCTGTTCGTGACCGACCTGACCGATACCGAGGTCGTGCTCGGCACGCTGGCGGGGCGGCTCGCACCAATCTGGGGGTGGATCGCCTGTGGGGTGCCGGTGATGGCCCTGGCCGTTCTGCTCGGCGGGATCGATCCCGGTGCGCTGGCCGGGGCGTGCCTGGTGTCGATGGTGCTGGTGGTCTTGATCTGTGCCTTGACCCTGGCTGTGTCGATCCGGTTGACGCGTCTGCACGAGGTCTTGATGGTCGTCTACGGGATCGAGGCGATCTATCTGATGGCGCTGCCGCTCTGGGAGATCTTGCCAGGAGTCGGGACGCCTCCCGCCTGGAGCTGGAAGATGCACCCGTATGTCATGGCCTTCGGTCCTTACATCGAACCAGGCTGGCTTCATGCCGTCGATTTCGCGGGTTTCGCGGCGGTAGCGCTCGGGTTGGCGTTCCTGCTGACCGGCTGGACGATTTTCCGGCTCCGGGCTGTGACGATCGCCGGGACCGGTCACGGCGCAGCGGCGGGTCCGCGGACTCTGGCTGTCGCGGCTCCGGCAACGGGTCTTCCCCTCGTTGACGGGTCCGACGCTTGACGGCAACCCCGTGCTCTGGCGCGACTGGCATCGCAACCGGCCGAGCCGGCTGCTGCGGCTGGCTCTGGGCCGCCTTCTTCGCGCTCTTCTGGATTCTGGCGGCGTGGGGAACCTATGGATCGATCACCAGAGGATTACCTATCGGCTCGTCCGCGATGTTCCAGGGCCTGATGTTCTACGTCTTTTGCGGGTTCCTGTTTCTGGCCGCCGAGGCGCCCACCGTCCTGGCCGACGAGCGAGTGCGGGGAAGCCTCGACGTCTTGCTGGCCTCGCCGATGACGACCCGCGAGATCGTGGCGGCGAAGTGGTGGGGCGGGTACAAGCGGGTCGTCCAGACTCGCGCCGCTGGTGGTGTTCACGGCCGTGTTCGTGGCGGCCGCGGAGCCCGCTCTCCCGAGTTCTCCCGGAAGGCCCTTGGAGACGATCCGCAATCAGGACCGGGTGCTGACCGTTCTGGTCTCCGTCGGCGACTTTCTCGCCTCGGGCGGTTTGATCGTGAGTCTGGGTTTGCTGCTCGCCGTTCTCCTGCGGCGGCTGGGGCGGGCTGTGGCCGTGAGCGTGATCGCCTATCTCGTCCTGGCTCTTGGCTGGATTCTCCTGGTGGTCATGTTCGTCGAGATGCTCATGGACATGCTCCCGGCTCGAATACTTGACTGGATCTGGGAACGGGAGCGGATATGGCTGATCGAGTCACTCACCAGCCCGAGCCTGGTGGCCGGGAGCTGTGTGCCGCTCTTCCAGGCGACGGAATGGACGGTGACGGCCGAGGTCCAGTGGTGGTACTGGTCCGGGCTCGGCCTGATCGTCGTGCTTAAGGCCGGCTCGGCGTACGTGCTGTATGCACTGGCGCTGGCAAGCTTCAACCGCTGCCTGGGCCGGGTTTCCGAGTCGGGTCGTCGCGTCTGGTTCCGACGGTCGCGCGTTCCGATCGTTGAGCATGGTCTCTCAGGAGAGCTGACGACGATGGCGAAGCCGTTGCACTGGGGTCTGGGACCGGTCTTCGTTCACGAGTCGATCGCCAGTGCGCGGCGCTGGCAGGTGTATGCGGGGCGGTCGGCCTTCGTGCTGATCATGCTGGTGGGCATGGTCGTGGCGTGGGTCTCGGTGGTTCACGGCGGCCTGGGTCCATCGCAGCCGAGGGCGGCGTCGTTCCGGCTGATGGCGAAGGTGGGCGAGGGGTTCTTTTATGCGTTGACCGGCATCCAGGTCACCCTGGTTCTGATGGCGGCGCCTGGAGCGATGGCCGGAGCGCTCGGGGCGGAGCGGGATCGGGGACGTCTGTTGCACCTGTTCGTCACCGACCTGTCCGACACCGAGGTCGTGCTTGGCACGCTGGCCGCGCACCTGGCGCCGGTCTGGGGTTGGATCCTCTGCGGCGTGCCAGTGATGGCGCTGGCGGCGCTGCTGGGGGGGATCGAGTTTTCGGCCCTGGCCGAAGCCTTCAGCGTGTCGATGGCGCTGGCGGCGCTCTGCTGTGCCCTCACGCTCGCGATCTCGGTGCGCGTGAACCGACCGCACGAGGTGTTGATGGTCATTTATGTGATCGAGATCCTCTGGCTCCTGTCGCTGCCGGTCTGGTGGGGTTTTCCGAGGCTGGGAGCGCCGCCGGTCTGGTTTCAGAAGGCGAATCCTTACCTGCTGGCCCTCGCGCCCTACAACCAGCCCGGCTGGGCGAGCCCGACGGACTTCGCGGTTTTTGGAGCGGTGACGATCGGCCTGGCCGCGCTACTGACCCTGGGCGTGATCCTGCGGCTCCGGTCGGTGTCGATCGCCCGCGCAGGGCTGGGCGAGAAACCCCGGAAGTCGATCCGGCTGGCCCGGCTCTGGGCTCTGGTCTTTCCGTCGATCCACGGTCCCACCCTCGACGGTAACCCCGTGCTCTGGCGCGACTGGCACCGGAACCGGCCGGGGCGGGTGGTGCGCTGGCTCTGGATCGGGTACTTCGCCTTGTTCTGGGGCTGGGCGGGCTGGGCGCTCATCAAGGCGCTCGATGAAGGGGTCGAGGGGGGCGGGAATGAATTCATCGGCGTCCTGATTTTTTATCTCTTCTTCGGGTTCCTGATGCTCGCCGCCGAGGCCCCCACCTCGCTGGCTGAGGAGCGGGCCCGGGGAAGTCTCGACGTGATCCTGACCACACCCCTGGCGACCCGTGAGATCGTGGTCGCGAAGTGGTGGGGGATTTACCGGCGGGTGCTCGTGCTCCTGCCGCTGTTCCTGTTCGTCGTGGTCTTCGTGAGCGCCGCGGCTATCGAGGTTGTACGATGGCCCGGCGGAGTCAGGGTCATGAACTATCCCCCGATGCAACCGTTAACGACCATCGAGCGATGGGAGGCCGGGTTCCTCGGCGTGGCCCATTTCCTCACCTCGGGCGCCCTCATCGCCAGCCTGGGCCTGCTTCTGGCGGTCTGGATCAGGCGGCTGGGGCGCGCGGTCGGGACGAGCGTGATCGCATTCTTCGTAATGGGTTACGGCTGGATCATCGCCGTCGAGATCGGGCTCTCAGCGTATTGGAGTCGACGATCATCGACCCCTCGGCAGCCGTTGGAACACTTCGGATGGATCAATCAGGGTCTCCAGTCCCTGAGCCCGCTGGCCGGCCCGATCGAACCGATCCAGTTGATCATGAGAGGTCCCTGGGTGCAGCGAGCGCGCTTTTGTGGACCAGCCTGATCGCCGCGGCGGCCGTGAAGGCGGTAGCGGCGGCGATCCTGCTCGTCGTGGCGATCAAGACCTTCGACCGGCGGATCGGCCGGGTCTCCGAGCGCGGTGCACGGAGGGACCGCCGATGAGTTTGATGGCGACCTCGATCTCAACCTCGACAATGACGGACGGCTCAATCGGCCTCGCCCCAGACCCGTGGCGAGCGGAAACCGGCCGCCATGGGGGCCGATTTCGGGGGCACGGCCTGGCGGGCGAAGACGTCGTAACGGCGTCGAAGCTCGGTGACCTTGTCGGGATGGAGCGGGGCGAGGTTGGTGGTTTCATAAGGGTCGGTCGACAGGTCGAACAGCTCGACCTTGGGTCGATCGCTCTTGGCCGCCGCCTTCGCCCTGGCTCGTGCGGCGGCTTTCTTCGGGGTCGCAGCCTCCGCTCCGCCATCGGCCTCGCCCCCCTCAGGGCTGGCACCATTGAGCACCAGTTTCCAGTTCCCCGCGCGGAGGGCTCCCGAGTTGGGGGTCGTGTTCAGGAGGATCGCGTCCCCCTCGTGGGGCGAAGCCGCACCCGACTTGATCGACGCCCAGGCGTCGCGGCCGTCAAGCGGCATCGACTCGCTGGGCGTGGGCGGCGCACCCGCCAGGCCGAGCAGGGTCGGGTACAGGTCAACCATGTGAAGCGGGGCGTTCACCACGCTCGACGCGGGGACCTGGCCGTCCCAGGTCGCGAACGCCGGAACCCGGACACCGCCTTCGTACAACGTCCCCTTCGCGCCTCGGAGCGGGCCGTTACTGGTGACCCGTCCCGGCGCGGGACCTCCGTTATCGCTCGAGAAGAAGAAGAGCGTTTTGGGCCGCATCCCCTTGCGCTCGATCGCCGCCACGACCTGGCCGACGGACTCGTCCAGAGCCGCGAGCATGCCGGCGTAGGTCCGACGCGGCTCCTTGAGCGCGGCGTACGGCGTCTTGTAGCTCTCCGGGACCTGGTGCGGCGCGTGGACGGCGTTGTATGGGATGTACAGAAAGAGGGGGCGGCCAGGGTCGTGCTGGTCGATCAGCCGGACCGCCTCGCGGGCGAGCAAGTGGGTGGTGTAGCCCTCATCATGGTTGACCTTGTCGTCGCGGTGCCAGTCGAAGCCGCCGTCACGGATGTGCGTGAAGTAGTCGAGTGCTCCGTTGTAGTGGCCGTACTGGTGGATGAACCCACGCTCGGTCGGCAGATAGGCACGCTGAAAGTGGCCCAGGTGCCACTTGCCGCAGATCGCCGTCTCGTAACCTGCGTCCTTCAATCCCTGCGCGAGGGTCCGTTCGGCCAGCGGCAGGCCGTACTGGGCAAATGGCCGGACCACGCCGACCTGGAGGCCGTGGCGCATCGGGTACCGCCCCGTCATCAGGGCGGCGCGGGTCGGCGAGCAGACCGGCTGGACGTAGAACTGCTCCAGGCGTGCCCCCGCCGCCGCCAGTCTGTCGAGGTTCGGAGTCTTGATCTCGCTCCCATGCCAACCGACATCGCCCCAGCCCAGATCGTCGGCCAGGAACAGGACCATGTTCGGTCGGGGAGCCTGAGCCGGGTTCGGCTCCTCGGCGCCGCGGCTGGCCTGATCCGGAAAGAAGCATCCCAGCACGAATATCGACAGGCTCAGGATCGACGAGCGTTGCGTTCGCATGGCGATGACTCCAAAAGGCGAGGGGAGGGCCTGCGGCTGATCATGTCCCGATCAGGGTCCGCGAAGGACAGCCCGGCACGTCATTTAACCCCGTCAGAGCCGCGGCGTGGCGGGCCTGTTCGGACTCTGGTACGCCTGGGCTCCCTGGACCTTGACCTTCCGCTTGTAAACCTTGTCGCCGCAGGTGGCATAGATCGTGCGGAAATCGGGGCCGCCGAAGCAGAGGTTCGAGACCTTGCCGTTGGGCGTCGGGATGATCGCGTTGACCCGGCCGGGCTGATCGCAGACCTGGATACCCATCCGCGTAGCCACGTAGAGTCGGCCGTCGCGATCGACCCGCATCCCGTCGGCACCCGCGTCGTCGGCGGTGTCGGGGACGTGGAGGTGATCGTATTTCTGCTTGTAGGCGAGCGAGCCATCGGGCTGGACCTGGTAGCTGTAGACCCAGTCGGGTCCGGCTATCGGCGACGTAGAGCAAGCTCTGGTCGGGCGAGAGGGTCACGCCATTGGCGAACTTGAGTCCCGTGTCAACGACCTTCTTCTCACCGCTCGGGCTGATATACCAGACCTTGCTCGGCTCGCCGGCCGTGCGGCTGGGATTGGTGACATAGATGCCGCCATTGTGGCTGACGACCATGTCGTTGCCCCGGAACCCCTCGGCGACGATCGTGGGCGAGGGGTGCTCGCCCGAGGCGTCATAGGCGACAACCTGCTCGGCGCCCGCCGCGACGGCGTAGAGCATGCCGTTGGGTCCGAACGCCTGGCCGTTGCCCCCCTTGGAGTCGCTCAGGAACACACGGGGCTGGCCGTCAGGTCCGATCTTGTAGGTCTTGCCGGTCCCGTCGCGTGTGTCGTTGAAGAAGACCTCGCCCTTCTCGTTGACGGCCGGTCCCTCGGTGAATTTATACCCTTCGCCCACGAGGGTCCAGTCCTCGCCGGGGACGAGGATGTCCTTGAGCTGCGACGAACCCGCGCCGGCCTTGATCGGGGCGGGCCAGTCCTTCCAGAGCCAACGGGTGGCATCGGCGAAGAGAGCGGTGGCGTCCTTGGCGTTGTGGCCGCCGGTCGCCCCAGGCGTGGTTGACCTCGTAGCCGGCGAACGCGAGCGCGCGTTCCATTTCCTGGTTGGCCATCCACCAGTCGCCGCCATAGATGTTGTTGTCGTTCGAGCCGTCCTGGAGGAAGACGCGAATTGGCTTAGGCTCATATTTGCGAATCAATGTTGGGTAGACATTACCACCTCGGAGTCCGACGTAGGTGCCGATGGCGCTGAAAACTCGACGAAACGAGTCGGGGCGTTCCCAGGCGACGGTGAAGGCGGCGATGGCCCCCGAGCTCGAGCCGGCGATGGCCCGGTCGTTGCCGTCGGTCGAGAGCTTGATCTTGCGGCCGTCGGCGGTCGTCTTCGTCTCGACCTCGGGCAAGAGCTCCTCGATCAGGAACCGGGCGTAGTTGTCGCCCAGGCCGTCGTATTCATAGCTCCGGTTGAACCGGTCGAGCGCCGATGGGCTTGTGGCCTTGACCACGCCGGGGCGGACGAAGACGCCGATCGTGACCGGCATTTCCTTGGCGTCGATCAGGCGGTCGAACACCGCCGGAGCCCCGAAGCCGATACCGTCCTGGTTGACGTGCAGGCAGGCGGGCTTGGTGCCGTCATACTGCTTGGGGACGTAGACCCAGTAATCGCGAGTGGTGCCGGGGAAGATTTTGCTGGAATTGAAGGTGTACTTCGTGACCTCACCCTTGGGAGGCTCGGCGAGGAGAGGGGCCGTCAAGGTGAGAATGAAGAGCGTGGCCAGTCCGCTGCGCGATACCGAGGGAAAGCGAAGCCAATGTCTCATGGTCGGGGTCCTGCCGGGCGCGAGGATCGAGGTAGTTCAGGTCCACGGAATCCCATGCGGCCCGAGTGTATCGGAGCGGAGACTCACGCAAAAGGGTCCGGATCGAGAGGTTCAGAACTCGGCGTTGCCGGGCGTACGTGGGAAGGGGATGACATCGCGGATATTGGCCATGCCGGTGGCATAAACGACCGTTCGCTCGAAGCCCAGGCCAAACCCCGCGTGGGGGACGGTGCCGTACCGCCTCAGGTCGCGGTACCAAGCGTATTGCTCCTTCGAGAGGTGAAGCTCGTCGAGCCGGGCGTCGAGCACGTCGAGCCGCTCCTCACGCTGCGAGCCGCCGATGATCTCGCCGATGCCGGGGGCGAGCACGTCCATGGCGGCGACCGTGCGGCCATCGTCATTCTGACGCATGTAGAATGCCTTGATCTCTCGCGGGTAGTTCATCAACACCACCGGCCGACCGACCAGGATCTCGGTAAGGTAGCGCTCGTGCTCGGACTGGAGGTCCATGCCCCATTTTACCGGGAACTCGAACTTGACCTTTTTAATTTGAGCCGCTTCCAGTGCCTTGATGGCGTCAGTGTAGTCCATCCGCTCAAAGCTAGCGGCGATGAAGGTTTCGAGGCGGTTGATGCAGTCCTTGTCGATATGTTGAGCAAAGAATGCCATATCGTCGGGACGTTCGTCGAGCAGGTTGCGGAAAATGGCCTTGAGAAAGTCCTCAGCGAGGTCGGCGTTGTCAGCGAGGTCGGCGAAGGCGATCTCGGGCTCGATCATCCAGAATTCGGCGAGATGGCGCGTGGTGTTCGAGTTCTCGGCGCGGAAGGTGGGGCCGAACGTATAAACACGGCTCAAGGCCAGGCAATACGCCTCGACGTTGAGCTGACCCGAGACGGTGAGGCTGGCGGGCTTGCCGAAGAAGTCGGCGGCGAAGTCGATCGCGCCCGAGTCATCGCGCGGCAGGTTGGCCAGGTCGAGGGTCGAGACCCGGAACATGGCGCCGGCGCCCTCGGCGTCGCTGGTGGTGATGATCGGGGTATGAATCCAAAAAAACCCATGCTCGTGGAAGTATCGGTGGATGGCCCGCGCCAGGGTGTCGCGAACCCGTGCGATGGCGCCGAAAGTGTTGGTCCGGGGGCGAAGGTGGGCGACCGTGCGGAGGAACTCGAACGAGTGTCGCTTGGCCGCTATGGGGTAGGTGTCGGGGTCGTCAACCCAGCCGACGACCTCGACCGCATCGGCCAGGACCTCGACCTTCTGGCCCTTGCCCTGCGACTCGACGAGTTTGCCCTCGACCCGCACGGCGCACCCGGTGGTGAGATGAAGGACCTGCTCATGGTAGTTCGCCAGCCGCGACTCGGCGACGACCTGGATCGGGTCGAAGCACGAGCCGTCGTGGACCTGGAGGAACGAGAGTCCGGCCCCGGCTTTCGAGTCGCGTCGGGTGCGGACCCAGCCCTCGATCTTGACCGGTTCGCCGAGGTTTTTCCGTCCCGCGAGGATGTCCTTGATCGTCACGCTCATCATCGCCCCGCCTCCTGTGAGTATGCGCCATCAAAAATCAAATTGATCGATGTTCTCCCGGTTGAAGATGAACGGGGTGCCGAGCAGGATGTTGTCCCCTTTGATCCGGATCGTCCCCAGCCGACCCGCCTGGAATTCGGTGTCGCCCGGCTTGAGAGTCCCCTCAACCAGGGCGGTCGAGGCGAGGACGGTCAGGTAGCCGAGGTCCGCCGTCTTCCACAGGACGACGGCCGGGGCGATCCCTTCCTTGACGTAGCGCCGGTTGTCGTTGGGCAGGCCCAGGCCGATGACCTTCACATCGCTCCGCCCGGCCTGCTTCACGGCCTCGGACGCGCCGGGGACGGCCGGGGTACAGATGCCCATGATCAGCTTGACGTCGGGGTCGGCGTTCATGATGGCGGTGGTTTCGTCGAACGCCTTTTTCTGAAGGTCATCGCAGGGGCGCAGGGCGGCGAGCGTGATCTCGGGATAGACGCGGGCGCGGTAGTCCTCGATGGACTTCTGCCAGGTGATCATGTTGGCGGCGGTGAGCGAAGCGGTGATGATCGCGAACTTGCCCTTACCTCCCAGGACCTTCGCCGCGCTCTCCATCAAGGTCTGAGCAACCCCTTCGGGCGTTGCCTGATTGACGAAAAAGTCACGGGAGTCGGCCTCGGCGTCGGCGTCCCAGGTGATGACCTTGATTCCACGCGCGCGGGCCTTGCGGAGCACGGTGGAGATCCCCTGTCGGTTCTCGACGGCCACGGCAATGACGTCGACGCCACGCGTGATCCAGGTATCGATGACCTCATTCTGCCGCGCGGGATCGGGATCAGTCGGGCCGTCCCAGATCAGCTTGATATTCAGCTCTTTCGCCGCTTCCTCGGCTCCCTTGCGGCAGGCGATGAAGTAGGCGTTCCCCTTGCTCTTGGGCATCATCGCCACCGTCACCTGGCGGCCGAAGGCGCCTCCGGCCGCAGGCGCTGGCCCGGTGCCGAAGGCCCGCCCCGGCCCAGCTCGGACTGGAGCGAACGAACGAGCCAGGCGTTGGTCCCGGCGACGACGAGCGCCCCCAGGAGAATGAATCCGCACAGGACGGCCACTTGCGCGTTCTTCACGGTCGGAAGCTCTCCCTCGAGATCGGCGGCAGGTCTTTGCCTACCCAGGATGGTACCGGCTTTTCCGCGACGGTCGAGTCCGATGGCCACGAGCAGGAGCGTGCCGGTCAGAACGCCGGCCAACTCGGCCGGCAGGTCCGCCAGCCGCAGGCCGTTCTGGAGGACGGCAATGGCGAACAGGCCCAGCAGGGTGCCGACGATCGTTCCCCTGCCACCAAAGATCGACGTTCCACCCAGGACGACCGCGGTGATGGCCAGCAACTCGTAGCCGGTGCCAGCGTCGGCCTTGGCCTGGCCCAGGTGGGCGACGTAGATGATCGCCGCCAGGCTCGATACCAGGGACGCCAGGACATAGACGAGGGTCAGTCTCCGCTCGACCGGGATGCCGGCATAGCGAGCCCCCTCGGGAGCGTACCCCAGCGCCACCCACGATCGGCCCAGCGTGGAGCGATCGAGCAGGACCCAGTATGCGGCCACCACCAGCACGAAGACCGGGAGCTGCGCGGGGATCTCGCCGAAGAGATATCCCTGACCCAGGTACAGGAACGATCTTGGGAAGCTCGTGAAGTTGTCGACGCCGCCGGTCAGGCCTTCGGCCAGGCCGCGGAAGAGCGAGAACGAACCCAGTGTGACAATCAGGGGGGGAATACCAAGTCGCGTGATCAGGGAGCCGTTGAGGAGACCCGCCGACGCCCCCAGCACGAGGGTCAGCGGCGCGGCCAGGCCGATCGGCAGCCCGAGGTCGCGCCAGAGCTTGCCGAAGACGATGGCCGAGAGGCCCATCAGCGAGCCGACCGACAGGTCGATCCCTCCGCTCACGATCACCGGGGTCAGGGCGACGGCCAGCAGGCCGATCTCGACCGAAAGCCGCAGCACCTCGAACGCGTTGCCACGTGAAAGGAAGTTGGTCCCGATGACCGAGAAGACAAGGATCTCTCCCACCAGAAGCACAATCAGGACCGCCTGCGACGGGTCGATCCGCCGCCGCCGATCGGTACTGCGCGATGCGGCGGACGCAACGTTCGTGACAGGGGCCGACATCTCAGCGACCCTCCCGGTAGAGGGCGTCGGAGGCGACCGCCAGGAGGATGATCAGTCCTTGAATGGCCTTTTCCCACTGGGGCTGAGTGCCGAGGAAGACGAGGGCTGGGCCCACCGAGCCGAGCAGAGCAACCCCAAGGAGCGTCCCCAGCATCGTGCCACGACCACCCGAGATCGCCGTGCCGCCGACAACCGCCGCGGCGATCACCTGAAGCTCCAGACCGTTGCCGGCGTTGGGATCGACATCGGCGAACCGGACCGCGTTGAGCAAGGCGGCCAGGCCGGCGAGAGCCCCCATCGTCACGAATGTTTGGAAGACGACCCAGCGCGGTCGGATACCCGCCAGCCGCGCGGCCTCGGGGTCGGAGCCAGTGGCGTAGACCGCGCGGCCAGCCGCGAGGTTCCGCAGGCTCCAGGCGAATACGGCGAACGCCACGGCCGCGATCGCGACGATCAAGACCCGCCCGGCTGTCTGGCTCAACCCGAACCACTGGAAGCCGGCCGGCAGATCGCGGACGAATTCCCCCTCGCGAAGGTAACGCAGCGACTCGCGGCCGATCACCAACGTGGCCAGCGTAACGACGATCGACGGCAGACCCAGGCCTGCCACGAGCACTCCGTTGGCGGCGCCGAAGGCCGCTCCGGCGAGCAGCGCCCCGAGCGCGGCCAGAGGCATCGGCATGCCGCCACGCGCCAGCAGGCCGGCCACCACCCCGCAGACGCTGAACTGCGAGCCGACCGAGATGTCGATCTGGCGGCCGAGGATCACCAGGGTTATGCCCACGGCAGCGACCAGGATCGAGGCGGAGCTGACCACGAAGTTGGCGAGTTGCTCGCGCTGGTAGAACCGTGGGGCGGCCACCGCCAGGATGAGCAGAAGCAACACGTATGCCGCCGCTACCGAGAGCTCGCGGCGATAACGGCCGATGCCCGTCATGAAGTCGCCACCTTGATCCCTTCCCGTGGATTGGTATGCCCCAGGGCCAGCTCCAGGACCACCTCCTGGGTGGCCTCAGCTCGATCAAGAAGGCCAACAATTGTCCCCCCGTGCATGACCGCGATCCGGTCGCTCATGCCGAGCACCTCAGGAAGCTCGGAAGAGATCATGATGATGGCCAGGCCGCGGCCGGCGAGCTCGACCATCAGGCGGTGTATCTCGGCCTTGGCGCCAACGTCCACCCCCTGGGTTGGCTCGTCGAGGATCAGGACGCTTGGCCCGGCGGCGAGCCAGCGCGCCAGGGCGACTTTCTGCTGGTTGCCACCCGAGAGGTTGCCGACCGGGGTATCGACCGACGCCGTCTTGATGCCGAGTCGATCCACAAATGACTCCGCTAGCCGACGCTCGCGGGCGAAGTCGAGCAGGCCGAAGCTCGATACTGCGCGGAGGGTGGCGAGGGTCGCATTCTGGGCCACCGACATCTCGAGGACCACTCCGTGCCGTCGTCGATCCTCGGGAACGTACGCGATCCCGAGCCCGACCGCGGCGCCGGGGGAATCGATCGAAACCGGCCGGTCCCGCAGCCGGACCTCACCCCGGTCGGCGGGCGTGAGCCCAAAGACGACCCGTGCCAGCTCGGTCCGTCCCGCGCCGACCAGCCCGGCTAGGCCGAGGATCTCACCCGCGCGGACCGTCAGCGATACCTCGCGGACCGCGGAAGCTTCGCAGTCGATTCCGCGAAGCTCGAGGACGGTCTCGCCGATCGGCACAGGCATCTTGGGGAAGACCACCGATAATTCGCGGCCGACCATCAGGCGGATCAGCTCGGCACGGTTGACCTCGCTCATCCGCCGGGTGCCGACCAGGGTCCCATCGCGCAGCGCGGTCACGCGGTCAGCCACCTGGGGAAGTTCCTCGAGCCGATGCGAGATATAGATCAAGCCCACACCCCGACCCTTGAGCTCGCGGATCACGCGAAAGAGGTTCTCGACCTCTTTGTCGCTGAGCGAGGCGGTCGGCTCGTCGAGGATCAAGACCCGAGCGTCAGCTCCCAGGGCCCGCGCGATCTCGACGAGCTGCTGCTCGGGCATGGTGAGGGTACGGACCTCGGTCTCGGGGTCAATGGTGGCGCCGATCTTCGCGAGCAGGGTCCGAGCTCGCGCCCGTCGATCGGCCCAGCGGACCCGTCGCCAGGGACTTGCGGGCTCAAGTCCCAGTGCGATGTTCTCGGCCACCGTCAGATCGGGAAAGAGGGCCGGCTGCTGATAGATCACCGCGATCCCGAGCTCGCGGGCACGTACCGGGTCGAGGCGCTCGACCGGCCGGCCCAGGATCTCGATCGTCCCCTCGTCGGGGGTATGGGCGCCGGTCATGACCTTGATCAGTGTCGATTTTCCGGCGCCGTTCTCGCCAACCAGGGCGTGAACCTCACCCGCGTCGAGGTCGAACGAGACCCCACGCAACGCCTGGACAGCAGCGAACGACTTGCTGATGTTCGAGAGTCGGAGCACGCTCGTCATCGGCTCGACCTGGTCCTCTTTTCCAACGTGACGGCGGTCCCACCGCTTTTTGCTTCGTGTTCGTGCGCCCGCTCAGCCCCTGCGGATCAGCACGTCGCGTTCATAGGATTTGATCTCGGCGAGCCAGGCACGGCTCAGTGGGACGCCCTGGCGGAGGCAGTACTGATCCCAGACCGCGCCGGCGGGCAGGGTTTTGAACTCTTCGAGCAGGGCCAGGCGGGACGTCGAGTCGCCGGCGGCTTCCAGGGTCCGCAGACTCTCGGTCGGCTCGAGCAACGCGAGCAAGAGCGCCTTGAGCAGGCCCCGGGTACCAATGACCCAGGCCGCCACACGATTGATGCTGGCGTCGAAGAAGTCGAGTCCGATCTGGACCCGTCCCAGGTAGTCGCCCCGGACGATCTCCTGCGCGATGGCCTCGAGCTCGTCGGTCAGGATGACGACGTGGTCGCTGTCCCAGCGCACTCCGCGGCTAACGTGCAGCAGGACCTCGTCGAGCCAGTTCAATACCGCCGAGATCTTGTCGGAGATGACCTCAGTGGGGTGAAAGTGACCGGCGTCCAGGCAGAGCATCGTCTTGCGGGTCAGCGCATAGCCCAGGTAAAACTCGTGCGATCCCACCACATACGACTCCGAGCCGATTCCAAAGAGCTTGCTCTCCACGGCATCGCGAATCTGGGCCCGATCCATCGGCTCGGCGAAGACGGCGTCGAGGGCTTCGGTAAGCCGCTCGCGGGGCCGCTTGCGATCCACGGGTATATCTTTCGAGCCGTCGGGGATCCAGATGTTGTTCACGCAGGGGGAGCCGAGCGCGGCGCCGATCGCCGCGGCAATCCGCCGGCAGACGATCCCATGATCGATCCAGAACTTGCGGATGCCCGGATCGGGGTGCGCCAGGGTCATGCCGCCCGCGGCCTTGGGGTGAGCGAAGTAAGTCGGGTTGAAGTCGATCCCCATCTTTTTGGACCGGGCCCAGTCGATCCAGTTGCGAAAATATTCTGGTTCGAGGGCGTCGCGCTCGACCCGTCGCGACCCGGTCTCGGCGTAGATGGCGTGGAGGTTGAGCCGGTGTGTGCCGGGGATCAGAGAGAGGGCCTTGTCCAGGTCGGCCCGAAGCTCGTCGGGCGTCCTGGCCCTGCCAGGGTATTTGCCGGTCACGGCCAGGCCGCCGCCTATCTCCTCGCCGGTCCCCTCGAACCCGACGATATCGTCCCCCTGCCAGCAGTGGAGCGAGATCGCGATCCCGGCGAGTCGACGTATCGCGGCCTCGACGTCAACCCCCCATTCCGCGTACCGTTCCGTGGCCAGTGCGAACGCCTGCCTCGAGATGCTTGGTCGTGCCGGACATTGGATCGTGCCTTGCCCCAGGGTCCTCGAGCCGCTGTTCAGGTTCCTGCCACGCCCGTCGCCAGGCTTGCCAAGCGTGGACGTCTCACGGGCTCGGTCGTGCGCGATTGCAATTGAGCACGATTGTGCCACAAGAATCCCGGCTGCGGAAGTTCGTTCCGCGGGCCGACCACGAAGGGCTTCCCGGAGCACGACCGCTTCGTTATCTTCGGCGCCTCCGGTTCACGGCCGGATTGGCTCCCGTGGCCCGGGACTGCGCCTGGACGTATCGAATGAGATTTATCAGAGGAGATTCTTCGAACATGAAGCGAATTGCCTGCGTCTCGACCGTGTTGGCTGTGCTGGTCGCGGCTGCCCTCAACAGCGGCAGTCGTGCGGGGGCCGAGGACGCCTCACCGTCGATCAAGGACATCATGGTCAAGCTGCACAAGGGCGCCAGCTCGCCCCTGGCCGTGCTCAAGAAGGAGCTTCGTTCCGATTCTCCCGATTGGAAGAAGGTTCAGAGCAAGAGCAAGGACTTCGTCATCCTGGGTGCGTCGCTCGCCAAGACCGAGGCGTCCAAGGGAGACCCGCAGTCGTACAAGACCCTGGCGACAAACTATTACGACAACTCCAAGGCCCTCGACGACGCCGCTGCCAAGGAGGACAAAACCGCCGCGAACGTCGCGTTTTCCAAGCTTTCAAGCTCCTGCCAGGCCTGCCACAAGGCTCATCGTGGCAAGTAAGCTCAAGCTCGACGGCCGCCCCGCCGAGTCCTCGTCCTGATGCCGGCGGCGTCCCGATCACGCGAGAACGAGAATCGGTCCGGTCAGCCTCTCGACCGACCGGTTCATCGAAGGTAGAATCCATGTTCTACCGCATGACGCCTCCGGGCCAAGTCCCCAGCCGAGGTCCGGGGCGTGGAATCCTGCCACACCCTGCCGGAAGCCGTGTGACGATGTCCAACCCAACCGAGTTTCGATGCACCCAGCCCGAGGTGCATTTCGCGCCATCGTTCATCCACCGCCTCGTGTTCACCGGCGACATCCTGGGCGCTGATGACATGGTGCTGGCCCAGGTGCTCGAGCCTTCCGAGGAACGGAAGACTCGAGTTCAGTTCTGGGTGGACGAGTACGTGGCCGAGGCCCGTCCCCGGCTTCGCAACCTGATCCGCGACTTCGCCGCGCGGCACGGCGACCGGATCGAACTGGCGGGAAACGTGCAGGTCGTTGTCGGGGGCGAGGCGGTCAAGAACGACATCCATGTCCTCGAGCGGATGCTCAAGGTCTTCCACGCCGCCAACCTCGACCGTCGGAGCTATGTCGTGGTCATCGGGGGAGGGGCGGTGCTTGACGCCGTCGGGTTCGCCGCGGCGATCGCCCACCGCGGGCTCCGGCTCGTCCGACTGCCGACCACCACCCTCGGCCAGGCTGATTCCGGTGTCGGTGTCAAGAACGCCGTCAACCTCTTTGGCAAGAAGAACTGGCTGGGCAGCTTCGCGGTCCCCTGGGCGGTCATCAATGACACCGAGCTCCTCTCGACCCTTCCCGATCGCGACTTCATCAGCGGGTTTTCCGAGGCGGTCAAGGTCGCGCTCCTGAAGGACCCGGGGCTCTTCGACACGATCTGCGGGACGGCTGATCAGATCCGCCGTCGCGATCTGGGAGCCGCCTTGCCAGTTGTCCGGGCGTCGGCCGAATGGCACCGACGGCACATCACCCAGGGGGGCGATCCTTTCGAGATGCTCGAGGCCCGGCCGCTCGATTTCGGCCACTGGTCGGCCCATCGGCTTGAGGCGATGACCGACTTTCAGCTTCGCCACGGTGAGGCCGTCGCCATCGGTGTGGCTCTCGACACCCTCTATTCGACTCGTGCCCTGGGCCTCCCCCGTGACGTCGCCGACCGGGTCATCCGCTGCCTCGTCGACCTTGGATTTACCCTGGGCCATCCCGCCCTCCGCGATGAAGCGGCCTTGCTCGAAGGGCTCGAGGAGTTCCGCCAGCACCTGGGAGGCCGCTTGACCTTGACCATGCTCAAGGGCGCCGGCGATCCGGTCGACGTCCATGAGGTTGATCTGGGACACCTTCGCGCGGCCCTGGCCGAGCTTCGGTCCTTCGAGCCGGCCGATGGCACCGTGACCGGCTTTGATCCTCCGGTATCGATCCCGGCCGATTCGGCGGGCCCCGTGATGTTGAGGAATCCTCGGACATGAAGCGTAGCCCTGCCGGGTGGGTCGCCTGGTTCATCCTGGCCCTCGGAGGGCTGAGCCACGTCGAGGGCGCCGACCAGCCGTTGCGGGTCTACGTCGGGACCTACACCGGCGGAGCGAGCCGGGGAATCTACCTGCTGACGCTCGACACGGAATCGGGTGCCCTGACCGCGCGGGGGCTCGCCGCCGAGATGGCCAACCCGTCGTTTCTCGCCCTCAGCCCCGACCAGCGTCGGCTCTTCGCGGTAGGCGAGGTCGGCGAGTTCCAGGGACAGAAGAGCGGCTTTGTCTCGGCCTTCGCCATCGATCCGGGGCAGGGGACGTTGTCGCTCCTCAATCAGCAGCCGTCGCGTGGCCAGGGGCCTTGCCACCTGAGCGTCGATCGGACAGGGCGAAACGTGCTGGTTGCCAGCTACGGCTGCAGGCAGCGTGGCTTGCCTGCCGGTCGATTCCGACGGCCGGCTCGGTCCGGTCCGGGGGTTCCTCCAGCACGTCGGAACGAGTGTCGACCCCGCGCCAGGCCGGTCCCCATGCCCACTGTATCAGCCTGGACGCCGCCAACCGGTTCGCGGTCGTGGCCGACCTGGGTCTTGATCAGATCCGGGTCGACCGGTTTGACCCGGCCGCCTCGACCCTCACGCCGAACGAGCCCCCCTTCGCCAGGGTCGCGCCGGGCTCCGGGCCGCGGCACGTCGCCTTCGATCCCGGAGGCCGATATCTCTATGCCATCAATGAAATGCAGTCGACCATCGCCGCCTTTGCCTATGACCCCGACCGCGGGGCGTTGAGCCTCTTCCAGACCGTCTCGACGCTGCCGGAGGGTTTCCGGGGCGAAAGCACGACCGCCGAGATCGCCGTCCATCCCTCGGGCAAGTTCCTTTACGGCTCGAATCGGGGCCATGACACCATCGCCGGATTCGCGATCGACCCGGCCAGCGGCCGGCTCCGGCCGATCGCGCATACTCCCACCGGCGGCAAGACGCCCCGGAACTTCGCCATCGACCCCTCGGGCCGTTTCCTGCTGGCGGCGAACCAGGACTCCGGGACCGTCGTCGTCTTCCGGGTCGATGCCGGATCAGGGCGGCTCGATCCGGTTGGACCGCAGGTTGAGGTCCCGAAACCGGTCTGCGTCGTGTTTGTCGAGCCGCGGGATTGATCCGGCCTACCTATCAGCGAGGACCACTCCCGTGGCGCTGAAGATCTCGGCCTTTCCCAAGTGCTACCTCGACGAGATCGCCGGCCGACGCTCGATGTCGGTCTTCGACTGGATCGAGATGGCCCGCGGTCTCGACGCCGACGGCCTGGAGATGTACGACGGGTTCTTCGACAAGCCTGGATGGGGCTTACCTCGATCGCGTAGGATCGTCGATTGTCGATGCCGGCTTCGCGATGCCGATGCTTTGCTGCTCGCCCGACTTCACAAACCCCGATGCCGATGCCCGCAAGCGGGCCGTCGAGCGCGAGGCCGAGATGATCCGGGTCACGCGCCGGCTGGGAGGACCGCGGGCCGTCTGCCGCGTCCTCTCCGGCCAGCGCTACCCCGAGGTCGATCGACGCCAGGGGCTCGAATGGGTCGTCGCCTGCATCGAGCAGGTCTTGCCCGTTGCCCGCGAGCACGACATCGTCCTGGGCCTTGAGAACCACTACAAGGACGGCTTCTGGAAGTACCCGGAGTTCGCCCAGAAGCAGGACGTCTTCCTCGAATTGCTTGCGGCCATCCCCGACCGGACTCACTTCGGTGTGCAGTACGACCCGTCGAACGCCATCGTCGCGGGTGACGACCCGATCGCCTTGCTGGAGGCCGTTGCGGATCGGGTGGTGAGTATGCATGCCAGTGATCGATACCTCGCCGAAGGGGCGAGCCTGGACGACCTCCGCCAGACCGACGGCACGCTCGGCTACTCGGCCGACCTCCGCCACGGGGTGACCGGCCAGGGGCTGAACGACTACGACGCCATCTTTCGCATTCTGGCCGATCACCGTTACGATGGCTGGGTCAGCATCGAGGACGGGATGAATGGCATGGACGAGATGGCCCGGTCGCTTGCCTTTCTGCGCGCGATGGGGGCCAGGTATTTCCCGGGGTATTGATGCTCATGGACCCCATGCGAACCGCGCTGGTTGGCTGTGGCAAGGTCGGTCAGATCCACGCGGCGGCGCTTCAAGAGCTTGCCGGAATCGGAGTTCGTCGCCGCCTGCGACCCGGTCCGCGAGCGGGCCGAGGCGTTCGCCGCGCTCCACGGCACGCGGCCGTACTGCGACGTGGCGACCATGCTCGCCGAGACCAAGGCCGCAGGCCGTCATCATCGGCACGCCCCACCCGCTCCATGCCCCGGCGGCGATCGCCGCGATGGAGGCCGGCGTCCACGTCCTGGTCGAGAAGCCGATGGCGGCTAGCCTCGACGACTGCGACGCCATGCTCGCCGCCGCGCCGCACGGACCGGCAGGACCCTCGGTGTCATCAGCCAGCGCAGGCTTTACGAGCCCGTTCAGCGGCTCAAGGCCGCCATCGATGCCGGCAAGATCGGCACACCGGTCCTCGGCGTCTTCCAGATGTATAGCTGGCGCGACCGGGCCTATTACCAGTCCGACCCATGGCGCGGCAAGTGGGCGACCGAGGGGGGCGGCGTGCTCGTCAACCAGTCGCCCCACCAGCTCGATCTCATCGAGTGGCTGATGGGCGACGTCGAGGAGGTCAGCGGCTACTGGGCCAACCTGAACCATCCCGAGATCGAGGTCGAGGACACCGCCGTCGCCACCCTCCGCTTCAGAAGCGGGGGCCTGGGTTCGATCGTCACCAGCCTGTCACAGAAACCCGGCTTCTATACCAAGGTGCATATCCACGGATCAAATGGCGCGTCCGTCGGCGTCGAGACCGACCGCGGCGCCACCTTCGTCGCTGGCATGAGCGAGATCGCCGAGCCGCCTCTGAACGACCTCTGGACGATTCCCGGCGAGGAGCACAAGCTCTCCCGAATTTCAGGCCGAGGACCGCGCCCGGTTTCGCCAGATCCAGGCAACGACTCATTATCACGCTCTCCAGATCCAGGATTTTCTCCAGGCGATTCGGGAGCGTCGGCCCCCGCTCGTGACAGGTGAGGAGGGACGCCGGGTCGTCGCCCTCTTCTCGGCCATCTACCGGTCTCAGCGCGACGCGCCGGCCGATCGCGCTCGACTGATCGAGGCATCCGATGGATCTCCTCTCGGGCATCGCGGGGACCTCGCCGGTCCGCTCCGCCGTTAACGCCGGCTTTTATGTTTATTCCAGGAGCCGGATGAGCTGGCTCGACCGTCTCGACCCGGTCACGGTCCAGCAGCGGACCTTGCGACGCCTGCTGCAAACCGCCGTGTCCACCCGGTTCGGTCGCGATCACGATTTCGCGTCGATCCAGACCGTCGCCGACTATCAGAATCGCGTGCCACTTGCGGACCTATGAGGATCTCTGGAACGATTACCTCAAGCCACATTACCCGGTCTTCGATAACCTGACCTGGCCGGGCCGGATCCCGTTCCTTGCCCTCACCAGCGGCACGACCACGGGGGCCACCAAGTACATTCCCGTCTCGCGCGCGATGGTCGCCTCGAACCGCAAGGCCGCGCAGACGATGGTGGCGGCGGTGATGGCCCAGCGGCCGGGTTCCCGCCTCTTCCGAGGGCCGGATCTTCTTCCTGGGCGGCTCGACCGACCTGGAAGAACCCGCGCCCGGGATCGGCCAGGGCGACCTCAGCGGCATCGCCGCCCGGACCGTCGGCTCGATGCTTCGCCCCTACACCTTCCCGCCCACTCGAACTGGCCCTCGACCCCAACTGGGACCGCAAGCTCGCGACCCTCGTCGAACGAAGCCTCACGAGCCGATCACCCTCGTCTCGGGCGTTTCGAGCTGCCTGGTCACGCTCTTTCAGCGCCTGCTGGAGCTGAGCGGCAAGATCGACCGTGGCCGAGGTCTGGCCGACGCTCGAGATCGTCGTCCACGGCGGCGTCAAGTTCGACCCCTACCGCGCCACGTTCGCCACCCTCCTCGGCTCGCCCGTCGATCGTCTTCAGGAAAGCTACCCCTGTTCCGAGGGCTTCATCGCCTGCGGCGACCCGGCCACGGGACTGCTCCGTCTCCTGTTCGACCACGGCATCTTCTACGAGTTCGTGCCCGTCGACGAGCTGGGCTCCGACCGACCGACCCGGCACTGGCTGGCCGATGTCCAGACCGGGGTGAACTACGCGATCGTCGTATCGACGTGCGCGGGGATGTGGTCGCACGTGATCGGCGACACGGTCCGGTTCGAGTCGCTGAAGCCGCCGCTCCTGACCTTCACCGGGCGGACGAAGTACACGCTTTCGGCCTTCGGCGAGCACCTGATCAGCGAGGAGGTCGAAGCCGCGGTCGCCTCGGCCTCGACCGAGACCGGCGCCTCGGTGCGCGACTGGCACGTCGGGCCGGTCTTCCACGACCCGCTCGGCCATCATCTCTTCGTGATCGAGTTCGTCCAGCCCCCGCCCGACCTGGCCGACTTCCGCCACCGGCTCGACACCTCGCTCGCCCGCAACGCCCACTACGAGTGGTTCCGCGCCGAGGGGGGCGGCCTCGCCCGCGCCGGAGCTTCTGACCACCCGACCCAACGCCTTCGACGACTGGATGCGTTCCCGCGGCCAGCTCGGCGGCCAGCACAAGGTCCCGCGGATGGACAGCACCGGCACCCTGACCGCCCATCTCGTCACCTTCCTCAAAACCCAGCAACTCGTTGCCAACCAACTCCCCGCCGGCCAACCCTCCTGAACCTACCCGCTGTCCCCGAGGCTGGCTTCGTTCGGCGCACCGCCCCCCTTTTGGGTTCGTCCCGCATCCCGGACGGTCATGGGTTCGTTCCGCCAGCCTGTCAGAAGCGATCGGGCGCCCTCCGAACCGGCATAATCCGTGGGACTATGTGTTGGGTTCGTTCCGCAACCCGATCTGGACCCAACCTCACTCCCTGGCAACCGGCACAACCCGCGCGACCATGCGTTGGGTTCGTTCGGCGCCGAGCCACGACCTTTGGGTTCGTTCCGTTCGCCACCTTCCCGACCTGACCTTTGGGTTCGTTCCGTACCCCGACCCACGGCGTGGCCGTGGGTTCGTTCCGCAAGATCTCCGATGGTGAGGCCGCGTCATTCCAACCGTCACGATCCGCAAGGCTATGCGTTGGGTTCGTTCCGCAAAACACCCCCAGGCACGACAACGACCTGTCACAATCGCCATCATCGTCAAGGCTATGCGTTGGGTTCGCTCCGCAAACCCTCTCGGCCTCAACCCTGCGCCCGTGCGATCGGTACAACCGTCGATACCATGTCTTGGGTTCGTTCCGTCGCGGCGCGAGTGGCCGTGTTCACAACGTCTCGCACATTGGCCGGGCCGGATTTTTTTCGCGCATGGCACTCCGTAAATCTCAAACCCCAATTCAATTGTCAAAGAACGGGCTCAACCGATGACCACCCCTCTATAATATCGTGATTTCCGGCGGGATCGTTCCACGATTCCGCGAGGAAGCACGTCTGTCGGTCCGACATGAAACCTTGCCTCGCCAGACGGCGACACACCTTCGCGTCCTTTTGGAGATCCACCTCACGAACCTTGGGCCGGGTTCCTGGTCGCTGTTGAGACTGGTGGGGAGATCCCACTTGATTATGGTCTCAGATTGGATTGAAGCATTGTTCTGTGGCTATTGCCTGAGGGTTCGGGTTCTGGCCATGGAGACGCGAACGACCGATGCCTACGGACGGTTAAACCTGCCGAGTGGGTTCGCTAACGCCACCGTCGTCATCGAGTTGGTCAGCAATACGGAGGGACGCAGTTGGAGGGCGCAGGTGATCCCTGAGAACGACACGCGCTTCCCCGAGGAAAGCGTGACTCCGCTATCGGATCGCGACCGGGATCGGTTCCTCGATTCGCTGGACAATCCGCCGGCCCCGAATGAGGCTTTGCATCGTGCCTTCAAGAAGCACTCGCAAACCGGTGGCTGAGTGGCACATCGAACGGCTGATCAAGACGCAAGAGCGTTCGAAGTTCCGTTGTGGCAAAAATGCCTCGTGGCCTATCAGCGTCGCACGGACGGGAACGCCAGCCATTCGGGGATCGACCAGACATGATCCGCCAGTCCGGCCGCCATCGCCGGGCTTCGCTGGCTCCAGACCCCTTGCCCATCTTTGATCCGTAGCGTTCTCACCGGCCAGCAGAAATTGTATAGATACATCGTCATGCATATCACCGATTCGTGATTTCGCCAGTTCTTGCTGAAACGGTATGTCTTGCGGGCCTTTCTCGCGTTGCGATGCCGGTCCGTCCCGTTCTGCCGCTCCACGAACGAGGTGTTGATCGATCGACTCACCTGTGACATCCCCAACGCCGCGATCACCGCCGCCATTGTGCCGAGTAGGGGGGTAGCCATCGGTGGTCATCAGGTTCATCAATCGGCCCCCGGTCCGACGCTTGAAGTCCGCGACGACCGCCACGACGCTCTCGGCAGTCCGCTCGCCCGGCACCACGCTGAGGATCAACCGGCTCTCGGCGTCGATGGCCACGTGGTCCCAGGTGTCGCCTTTGCGATCATCGGCCGGGTCGCTGGGGTCGCAATTCTTCTCCTTCTTGGCCACGAACGCCCACTTCTCATCGAACTGGACCTCACGCGTTCGGGGGGGAAAGAGCGACCAACTCGTCGTGGAGGTCGCGGGCGTGCTCGCCGGCGATCTTGCTCAGGCGGCCGACGGTGCCTCGGTTCACCTTGCAGGAGCCGGCCGGTCTGGCGGACGCCGCACCTCTCGGCGATGTGCTCCAGGACCGACTCGACCTTCGTGGCGGCAGGCGGGAGTCGAACAGGGGCGTCCTCTTCCGCTCGGAGAATCGGGTCTTGCAGGACCGGCAGCGGAGCATGCGTCGCTGCTTGTGTGTGCCGTATCGACTGGTCACGGTGAGATTTCCGGCCCCCCGCTAGCCATGCTCGGGGCGGTTGGAATTCAGGCAGCAGAAGCAAGTGAGGTCGTCCATGGTGTGGCTCCGCCGGTGCGATCCTCAAAGCGAGATCCGAGTTGCGTCATTCCCCATGAATACGCCAACGGTGTGGAACAGTGCAATAGGGCCAGACTACGAGGAGAATTTACACTATTGAATTAATTTAAGATTATAAAACACAAACAAAATTGATGCATTATTTTATCGATAAGTCTATAATTTTAATTTATATAAATCATAACTACAAAAATATAATGATAATATACTTACAATAAAAGTTTCACAGTATTTAATAATCGCGATAACTAAAATTACAACGAATACATATATAATAATTATATTATTAATGTTTAAAATTAATACATGTAGAATTTTTAAGATTATAACTTCGCGCGTTGCGTCGGAATGCTCATCGATTTTTGAATTTCGGGACAGCGGCTTGGCTCGTCTGGTAGCTATCCTAGTCCGTCTGGAAAGCCGACGTCGAAGACGTTATCTTGATCGCTTGCGGACCGAACATCGAGGAACCGCGTGCGAACCGGAACTAGCCCGCCGAACTCGCGGCGGGCTTTTTTTGTCGAACCCCTGAACCGATTACAGTTCAGGGATCTTGCGGGAGTGTGGGGTCAATCCATCCATGCCGTCGTATCATCCTCAGCGGATCGAACCCCGCTGGCAGCGCTACTGGGAAGCGAACCGGACCTTCCGCACCGAGGACCTCGTTGCGGGCAAGCCCAAGCTGTATGTGCTCGATATGTTCCCCTATCCCAGCGGCGCAGGGCTGCACGTCGGCCATCCCGAGGGATACACGGCGACCGATATCGTCTGCCGATACAAGCGGATGCGCGGGTTTAACGTGCTTCACCCGATGGGCTGGGATGCCTTCGGCCTCCCGGCCGAGCAGTACGCGGTGCAGACCAACACTCACCCCCGCGAGACGACCCAGAAAAATATTAACAACTTCCGCCGCCAGATCAAGTCGCTGGGCTTCTCCTACGACTGGGACCGCGAGATCGACACCACTGATCCGAATTATTACCGGTGGACCCAGTGGATCTTCCTCCAGCTTTACGACACCTGGTACGACTCTGAACAACGAAAGGGCCGGCCGATCGCCGAACTGCCGATCCCGCCCGGAACCCTTGATCCCGACGCCTATCGCGATGCGCGACGCCTGGCGTATCGCGCCGAGGTCCCCGTCAACTGGTGCCCCGCGCTGGGCACGGTGCTGGCCAACGAGGAAGTGAAGGACGGCAAGTCCGAGCGTGGCGGCCATCCGGTTGTGCGGATGCCGCTCAAGCAGTGGATGCTCCGCATCACCGCCTACGCCGAACGCCTGGCCGACGACCTGGAGCTCGTCGACTGGTCGCACGCCATCAAGGACATGCAGCGCAACTGGATCGGCCGGAGCGAAGGGGCCGAGGTCGATTTCTACGTCGGTGACGACTCCGATGCCTCGGCGCACGGCGCAAGGCGGGCGGCACCCCCGAAACGCCCGAAACCGACGTCATCCGCGTCTTCACCACGCGGCCCGACACCCTCTTCGGCGCGACCTACATGGTGCTCGCCCCCGAGCATCCCCTGGTCGATCGCCTGACCACCCCCGAGCACCGCGCGGCGGTGGAGGAGTATCGCGCCCGCGCCGCGTCCAAGAGCGACCTCGACCGCACCGACCTGGCGCACTCGAAGACCGGCGTCCCCACCGGGGCCACCGCGATCAACCCGGTGAACGGGAAAGCCATCCCGATCTGGGTCGCCGACTACGTCCTGATGGGCTACGGCACCGGCGCCATCATGGCGGTCCCCGGTCACGACGAGCGCGACTTCGAGTTCGCCCAGGTCTTCGGTCTGCCGATCGTCCGCGTCGTCGCCCCCAGTGCTGACGCCGCCGACACCCCGCTCGACGCCGCCGAGCCCGACCCAGGTATCGCCGTCAATTCCCGCAACGATTCGATCAGCCTGGACGGCCTCCGCACCCCCGAGGCCAAGTCGGCCATCGGCGCCTGGCTCGCCGCGCACGGGCTGGGGCTCAAGACCATCAACTACAAGCTCCGCGACTGGCTCTTCAGCCGCCAGCGCTACTGGGGCGAGCCGTTCCCGATCGTCCTCGACCGCGACGGCGAGAGAGCGCACGCGCGTTTCGGTCTCCGAACTTCCCGTCCGGCTGCCCGACCTCGACGACTTTCGCCCCAGCGGCAAGCCCGAACCGCCGCTCGGCAAGGCGACCGACTGGATCAACTACTCCGACCGCTACATCCGCGAGACCAACACGATGCCCCAGTGGGCCGGCTCGTGCTGGTACTACCTGCGCTACATCGACCCCAAGAACACCGAGCGGTTCGTCGATCCCGAGCTCGAACGCTACTGGATGCCGGTCGACCTCTATGTCGGCGGCGCCGAGCATGCCGTGCTTCATCTGCTCTACAGCCGGTTCTGGCACAAGGTGCTCCACGACCGCGGCCACGTGAGCACTCCCGAGCCATTCCAGAAGCTTGTCAACCAGGGGATGATCCTGGGCGAGACCGAGTACGACGCTTACCAGGACGAATCCGGCCATTGGGTCTCGGCCTCCGAGGTCGAGCATCTGAACGATCAACTCGTCCACAAGAGCCAGCCCAACGACAAGCTCACGATGGTCCGGCTCGAACCCGAGCAGGTCGTCAAGAAGGGCGACGCCTTCGTCCTGGCGAGCGATCCATCCATTCGCATCGACGCCCGCGCGCACAAGATGTCGAAGAGCCGGGGCAACGTGATCAACCCCGACACCGTGGTCGAGGAATACGGCGCTGATAGCCTGAGGCTCTACGAGATGTTCATGGGACCGCTCGAAGCGGTCAAGCCGTGGAGCATGAAGGGTGTCGAGGGCGTCTACCGCTTCCTCGCCCGCGCCTGGCGGCTGATCGTTGACGCCGACGCCGAGGAGATCCGGCTCGACCCACGGGTTCAGGATGTCCCTCCCACGCCCGAACAGGCCAGGTTGATCGCGCACACCGTCGCCGCCGTGACCGACGACTTCGAAGCGCATCCGCTTCAACACCTCGATCAGCCGCCTGATGGAGCTGACCAACGCCCTGACCGCCGACGAGGTCCGTCCCCGCGCGGCGCTCGAAACCTTCGTTCTGCTGCTCGCCCCTCTGGCCCCGCATATCGCCGAGGAACTGTGGCACGTCCTGGGCCACGACCGGACACTGGCTTACGAGCCCTGGCCGACCTTCGACCCGGCGTTGCTCAAGGACGACGAGGTCACCGTCCCCGTCCAGATCAACGGCAAGCTCCGCGGCCGCATCGTCGTCCCCGCCGACGCACCGGCGGACGCCATCGAAACCACCGCCCGCAACGATGAACGGATCAGTGATTTGCTCACAGGTCAAATCGTCGTTAAAGTGGTGGTGGTACCTGGCAAGCTCGTCAACTTCGTGGTCAAGTCGGCGGGACGCTGACCATCGGGTTCTTCCCGCCGTAACACGTCCCTTCCGGGGGATCGAGGTCCGTCTTCGAACCGCGAAGTCGGCATCGATTCCCTCGTCGAGGTGACGCCCCATGCCTCGACTGCGCCACTCGCTCGCGACCCTCATGGCCGTGATCGCCATCATCGCCCTCGAATCCACTCGCGACGCCGGCGCTGGCTGCCGGCGCGTTTGATTTCGCGCTTGGCCTGACGCAGTTCGCGCCTGATGGGGTCCATCAGGATCCTCGGGGAAAAGTCCAGGGGCATGTGGGGCGCCGTTGACGCATCGGGTTTTCAGCGCCAACGTTGGGGCTGGAATCGGAAACCCACCAAAATCCAGGATCACGATCGTCTTCAGAGAATCTCGGGCCATTTCGGGTTCGAAGATCGGGTTATTTTGGGCTGGGGAGTAACTCCACTCCGGTGATCGTCACCTCGACCGGCCCCGGATCTCTTGTCTCGTGGGTCAGGACGATTTCCTTGATCGCCGACAGGCCGGGCGTGGCGGGGAGGGGGATCTGGAGTTCGCGGGCGTCGCCGGGTTCGAGCCGGGTGAAGACCTGGCGCGGGATGAGGTAAGGATCGCGGGGCGATGGGGCGGGCTTGAGGTCGATGATGGCGTGGTCGAGGTCGGCCTTCGTCCGGTATCGGAGCCGCAACAGGCCGCCCGAGAGGTTGACGCCCTCGGCGCGGGTCGAGACCACGGCGATCCCGAAGTGTTTGAGCGAGTCGCCCCGGATGTGGAAGCTGCCATCGGCCAGACGCTCCGAGGTGATGCCGCGCTCGTTGTCGGCGGACCAGGCGACGACGTTGACGTCGCGGGTCATGAGGTCGTGGTGTGTGTTTGTGGCGACGGGGAAGGCGGCGTCAAGATGGTTCGCGAGGCCGTGATGGGTGAGGTAGCGGGTCATATGGTCGGTGCCGGTGCCGATCAGGCCGAGAGCCAGGGCCAGGGTGTGCGCGGTGGTTTGAAAGGGGATGACCGACTTCGTTTCGATGTTGTAGCCTTCCCACGGACCATGATCGGTGAGCAGCGTCGCGATGATCGGCCAGTGTTTGGCGAGGAATTGCTCGGTCTCGTCGGGGGCGACCGAGTAGGCCGAGCCGAGGGTGTAGAGTGAGGCGGCGGTGGTGATCCGCGGCCGTGGTGAGACGGCCAGCTCGGGGATGCCGACCGAGCCGGTGTACTGGGTGTCGTGACCGGTGTAGGACTCGGACAAGAAACCGGGGAGACCGTGTCGGTTGGCAAAGTCGGTCTCGATGGCGACCACGTTGCGGAGCAGGGTGCGCCAGCCGGGGCGGTGGTGCTCGTTCAGGAAGACCCCCAACCCGAGTGCCTGGAAGGCCGAGCCTTCCCACGGTGCGGCTGCATACAGGGTGTGGCCATCCGCTGCGCGGTGGGGCTTGATCTTGAAGCCGAGGTTGGTGATGGCGTCCATCGGCAGGTCGAACCGAGTGACGACGAACGTGGCCGGGCGCGGAACTCGTTGATCAGGTAGTCCATGTGCCCGATCGTCCACTTCCCTTGCAGGTCTTCCCAGCCGAAGAGCTGATCCCTGGTGGCGTTCCAGCCGAAGTCGAAGAGGCCGGCCTGGGGGTCGTAGAGATGAGCGTAGCCGGCTTTCTGGTTGTCGAGGTACTGCTCCAGGTCGCGGGTGAGCGACGCGATCTCGGGGCGGTCCTTCAGCTCGGGTTTGAGCAGGGCGCCGATGGTCTTGGCCGCCGAGGCCGAGAGATTGGAGTTATCGCCAAAGACGGCCATCACGACCCGCTGGTCGAGCAGAGCGAGGACTTTTTGCTTCGTCGCCTCGTCGCTGAACGGGGCGAGGGGGCCGTTGAAGTGTTCATAGCCGTAGTCAGCGGTACGTTGAATCGTGGCTTCGCGGTCCTGGTTCTGGCTGACTAACCACTTCCTGGCCACCAGCGCGCGCCAGATCGCTTCGCCCTTCTCGGGGCCGAAGACATCGATGATCTGTGATTTCTGGATGTCCGACGCGAGGGGCCCCAGTCGCTTCCCGGTGGCGACGTCAAGGAAGTTGCACAGCAGGCCGCGGGCGCTCAGGCTCGGATCGTTCTGGTCGTGGCAGAGGGTCTGGACCAGCCGCGTGAGCTGGGTGAGGGCCTGATCACGCGAGAGGTGCGGCGAGTCGGCCTCGCCCGCGACGACATCGGCGAGTAGCTCCATACCCAGGCCAATCGCGGTCAACTGGGTGAATGATCGCAGGAACAGGCCACGTTTGGGGTCCTGGTTCCAGCCTTCAAAAGGATAGCCGCTGACCGGGTCGAACATCCGGCTCTCGGGGGCGACGTAGCGCATCGCGTTATCGAGCAAGGCACGGGCGTGCCCGTGCCCGGCGGGAATCCCGGGAGATTCGTTCCCGTCGGCGAGCGCGGCCTGACTCGCGACCAGGAGCCCCACAAAGAATGAGACGATCCGCGCGCGGGGTCACGAGCGACCAGTTTCATGGTTGCATCCTATTGACACGTCTTGGTCTGGCTAATTTGGAAAGGCCGTCTGTTCCGCGCCGATCTCCTGCGGCGGCGGGCGGAGCCGCTCGGAGGCGGAGAAGGGGCTGACCGATAGGTCGCGGTTCAGTCGGATGAGGCTGAGCGGGCCGGCGGAGGTCTCACCGGCGGGGGCGAGGGTGCCGCGATTCAGACGCAGGCCGAGCACGCCCTCGATCGCCTGACGGAACATCCAGCCTGCCGCGCCGGTGTAGCCGTGCCAGATCATCCGGCCGGGGTCGAACGTCGTGATCATGTCGGCCGATTGCTTGTTGGGCTGGCCGCCGTAGGTCTCGATCTCGCCGTTGGCGACGTGGGGCAGGGGCGAGACCTTGAGCCAGAGCCGAAAAGCGGTGTCGCGATACCGCCGGGCCTCGTCGGTCTGGCCATTGCGCTCGGCCTGCTCCGCCAGCAGACGCGCAGCGCCCACAAGCCACTGAACACCATGGCAATACATGCCGTTCTCACGCACGCCTTCGGGGTAAGCGCTCGAACGGCCCAGATACGGGTGGCTTTCCTCACGCAGCGGGGGCCAGCCGAGAAGGATCGTGGTCTCTTTCTCCAGCACGGTCAGCGCGGTTTCAAACACAATCCGGCCGCGCTCGGGGTTGATGCCCGACATCACGGCCCACGAGGCGGTCAGCGCGTCGATTTCCCAGATCCCGCTCCCCTTGACGCCGATCTCGGTGCCGTCGTCGTGGATCGCCCGCAGGTATCGGTCGCCGCGCCAGGTTTGTTCGATCGCCTCGGCCAGGGAACGCAACCGCTGCTGATAGTAAGCCTCGCGCTCCCGGCCGTCGCGCCGGGCGACGATCGGGATCATGCGATTGAGGATATAAACCATGAAGAATCCGAGCCAGACGCTCTCGCCCCTCCCCTCGCTGCCGATGGCGTCGAGGCCGTCGTTCCAGTCGCCGGTGCCCATCAACGGAATACCGTGCGCTCCCATCCGGTGGTCGAGGACGAGGTTGATCGACCGCATGCAATGGGCATACACCGTGTCCTCGATAGGCGAGCGCAAGGGGTCGAAGCCAAACCCCTCCTTGTCGCCGGGCAGGGGCAGGAAGGGCTGTTCGGCGTCGAGATACGGTGTGCGCTCGTCAAGCAGGGTCTCGTCGCCGGTGGCGTCGATGTAGTCGACCGTGGCCCAGGCGAGCCAGAGCAGGTTGTCCGAGGCATGCGTCCGCGCCACGAAGCCGGTCCGGCCGTCCTGAAGGCGATGGAACCAGTGCACCACGTCGCCCTCGACGAACTGCTGGGCGCTGTGCAACAGGATCTGGCGACGCGCCAGCAGGGGGTCCATCGCCAGCAGGTTGGTCGCGTCCTGCAACTGGTCGCGGAACCCGAACGCTCCACTCGCCTGGTAAAACCCACGCCGCGCCCAGATCCGCTCGGCCAGGGCCTGGTAACGCAGCCAGTAGAGATAATGGTCGAACTCGGGACTGTTGGTCTGGACCGACAGGGTCTCCATCAGATCGAGCCACCAACGCCGCGTCCGCTCGAGCCGTGCCAGGGCAACACCCGGCGCATCCCGATAGGCAAGGATGACCTCTTCCGCCCGTTTCCGATCGTCGGCCTGGCCCAGCAGGACGACGACGCTCGCAGTGCCGCCGGAGGGAATCGTCAGCGTGGTCTGCAACGCGGCCACCGGACGATCGTCCAGGCCGGCCGCTTCCAGATGGTCGGGCGAGCCGTGCTCGACACAATACGGGTGCGTCACGCCCCGTCCCGCCCCGAAGAACCGGCCGCGGCGGGTCTCGATACACTCGGCGTGGCCCGTGATCGACGCGAACGCCGGCCCGGTGCGGAAGGTGTTACGCGGGTTGGTGAAGAAGACCGCGCTCAGGTTTTGAGCGACCTGGATGTCGAGCGGGCCGGCATGTTCGGGCTGGTCAGCCAGCACGATCTGAAAATAAGCCGCGACTCGCAACCGGCGCGGTGAATCGCCCTGGTTGCGAACCGTCAGCAGGTAAACACCCGTTGGCTCGTCGTCCGGCACGAAGACTGTCAGCTCGGTCTCGATCGTCCCCTTCGCCATGCGGAAAACGGCCGTGCCGTCGACACTAAAAGCGACCTCGTGGCTTGCCTCGGGATCGTTCAAGGGATGATACGTCGGTGCGAACCATTCACTATGATCCAGATCATAAAGGTAAATCGCCTCGCCTGGCAGCTCGCGGGTCACGATGTCGGGCCAGTCGGGCGTCAGGCGGTTCTGCTGGGCATTGACGCTTGCGGTGGTGTGCAGGCCCCGGTTCGTGACCGAGACAATATGCCCCAGCGCGTTCGAGAGCGTGTGGTCGATCGGCCTGGGCGAGAAGGGGGTCAAGACCTTGAGGGTCTTGCCGTCCTCCGAAAGCTCGGAATACGGCTGTGGCGTGCCGGGCGGAATCTCGCCGTGGCCGATCGGATGCAGCGCCTTGCGCTTGCGGCTCGACGAGACCGAGCCGGCCCCAGCGATGGCCAGGTGCTTCGAAATCTGAGCGATCGCCTCGGCCTTATCATGGGTCATGCCGATGAGCAAGCGGACGTGGGCCGTGCCCCGCGGAGGCACGTTCACGTTCAGGAGCAGGCTGCCGATCGGATCGAGCGTCGGGTGGGCGTCGGTGTCATGTGATGGCGTGAACGTCAGCGTTTCGAGCACACGCGGGTTCCAGAGGCCGCGGGCTCGTCCAATAAAATCGATACGGGACGACAGGAAGCCCTCGGGGGCGATGTCGGCGGCAAGGATTCCGAGCGCCTTCGAAATGCTTGTCCCAGGCGAGCACTGCGTTCAACTTGTGAACATATTCCACCTCGGCGAAGAGCCGGTTGTACTGGGTATGGCCCCGGTCGGCGTCGGGGCGGTTCAGGACCCATTCCAGGTAGGGAACGAGCTTGACCGACCGCGTGGTGTCCGAACGGTTCTCGAGCGTGATCGTCCAGCGCTCGACCGGGTCGTTCGGGTCGGGCAGCTCGATCGCGATCGTGGCCCCGATCGACGGAAGGGATGATTTAATTGCGATGTGATGATCGTGCAGCGTTTTGAACCCCGGCTCGAACTGATCGGCCGGGACGTTGCCGACCAGGGGCCAGACACTGCCGCGATCGACCAGGAACAAGGCCCTGCCGGCCGGCTCGATCCGATCGTACGCACGACGGCTCAGGTCGTAGCCGCGGCGCTTCTCCTGGCTAAGCAGCTCGCCGCTGGCACGGAGGGTCACTACGTACGAGGCATTGTCCAGGGTCAAGTCGGGTTCGGCGTCACGGCCGAGACGCTGGCGAAGCAGGCGAACCAGAGCGAAGAGCAGCTGTACTCGCGATCGCGGAGCCAACCAGAATCAATATCTGTTCAAATCTTGGAAGTGTCAGGAACCGTGTGATCGGGCTCGCGCCTGACTGGTGGATGAGCACCTGTGATCGGTCCCAGGCGGTGTCCCAGTCCTTGCCGCGCGGGATGTAGAAGGGGATGAGCAGGGGTGCCCAGGTGGTGAACCGCTTGACGGCCTCGGGAATGCAGCGGGCGGTCGAGCGCGGGGCGACGAACCGGGCGAGCCGGCTGTCGAGTTTGTCCATGCCCTGGAAGCTGAGGTTGACCAGGGTTGCCACCCGCAGCCCCATGTGGTCGAGCCAGATGGCGATCCGCACCACGTCGGAGGCGAGCAGGGCGATGAAGACCTGAAGACTCCAGGCGCGGAACGCCGAGGGCGACTGTGTCAGATCGTGTCCGATCGCGAGCAATGTGCGGATCGCGCCGTCCTGGTTGTACCAGGTCGGGTCACCCATCGGCCGCAGGAACGACTTGATGATCGGGGCCATCCACAGGCCCCAGCGGAAGACCGAAATCATGTTTTCGGTGAGGCCGACCAGCCCCTGCGCCGAGAACAGGTTGCGGATCGGCGCGGTTTCCTTGCGAAACGCCGCGGCCATGAAGGTGCCGTTGAGCGCGAACAGCCAGGCGGGTATCCACCAGCTAATCACTCCATCGAGCGCTTCGTCGAAGAGCAAGCTGACGCCGCCGGTGGTCGTGCCCAGGTCGATATAGCCCCATTTGCTCAGGAGCGGCCGGGTGTCGTACCCCTGCGGCTTGCCACCGATCTCGATGTAGCGCTCGAACTTGTCGGCGACCACCTGGACCTGCGCCGCATCGAAATAGAACCAGAGCGCCGCGCCGATCAGCCCGCCCAGGGTCGCATTGACGAGCAACAATCGCCACCCTGGCCACCGTCCCCGACCCTGCGCCAGGAGCACCCCGTCTCGGACCAGGTTGACTCCCGCGTATGCGATCGCCCCCAGAACGAACCCCAGCGCCGCGCGGCTGGAAATCGGCTGATGCGGGAAATCGTGCGTCAAACCGTAGCCTACCCCCAAGCCCACCACCGCGCCGCGCAGGTACAGCACCGGGTCGCGATAGCTCCGCCCCAGCCGCCGGAAAAACGCGCGGCTGCCGTCGAAGGTTTCGATCAGGGTCTTGGCCAGGGGGAATGCCAGGGCGCCAAAAAGTGTTGCCATGATCAGCGGTTGGCTCCGCGCCAGATCATGCAGCCGCGGCCAGGCCCAGAGGATTCCCAGGGATTGGAGAATCGTCATGAACACAGCGCTATAAATCATCCCCTTCTTCAGTCCCAGGAGCGGATGTGCCCGGGTCGAGCCGGACGATGGACCGCCGCCGTGGAGCGCGTCGAGGACCCAGCCCGTGATCAGGTAAACCTCGGCCCACAGCCCTGCCTGAGATAAGGCCGTGACCGCGATGGCGACGACCTGGCGCACGAGATCGGGCAAGGCCGCGGCCCAACGACCCGAGCCCAGCGCCGCGATCCAGGGGGCCGCGACCGCCGCGATCGACACGCCGAGCAGCGTGAGATGCGACCGCGCCGATCCGAGTCGTTTCCCACCCGTCACCGCGCCCAGAAGCAGAGCGGCCAGCTCGTTGAAGACCCAGAGCACCACCACCCGTGCCACGCCCTCGGCCCAATCAGGATGCGCCGATCGTGCCGAGCGTCAGGAGGTTGCCCAGGCTCCGAAGAAGCGGGTCAACGGTCAGCAGGGTGAGGTTGCCCAAAAGAAAAGGAGCGGCCACCAGCAAAGCGGCGACGGCTCCGCTCATCGGACGACGTTTCGCATCCAGTTGGAAGGCATTGACCGTATGGTAGACCAGGACGGCCGCCGCCGCGCCGGTCTGGCTCAGACGCAACAGATCGGTCCACGCCGACGGCGCCTGAAGCAGGGCCAGGGCGCTCGACGAGGCCGCCAGCAGCCCGGTGGCGGCGGTGTCGCGGAACAGGACACCCGGCGTCGGCAGCCGCCCCGTCAGGCCGAACGTCCACCACGCTCCCAATAACCCGCCTACCAGCGCCAACCCCAGAGCGCTCCACCCCGCCTCGATCGGCTCGGCGCCGCCGGTCCAGCCGACCGCCAGCGCCAGGACGACGATGGCGACCGAACCGACGCCCCGGACCAGGTCGAGCCAGAGCGGCTTGCGGGTCACGCGGGATGGTCCGCGGCTCATCGTCGTGGGAATCAGCAGACGGAGTAACAGCGCGGCCAGGGCCGCGACCAGCAGGACGCCCACGATCCGCGGCGTCAGCTCGGTGCCGAGCTTGCGGAGCCAGGGAAGCCGCTCGAACCGGACGAAGAACTCGACCGATCCCTCGGCCTTCGTCGTGTTACCGGCCGGATTGACCAGGACGACCACTTCCTTGAGCGCGCCGATCGTCGCCCACGACACGTTGGGTTCGTCAAAGGTCCAGTCGGGACGAAGCTCCAGCGCGATCCGCTGAATGCCCGTCGTCCCCTTCAGCTCGATCGCCGCCGAGACCTGCCGCGCCTCCGCGGGATCGGACCGGGCGCCGAGCCGGACCACGTCGATCGCATCCGGTTTCAGGCCGGTGGGAAACGCACGCGACCAGATCCCGGCCGATGAACCGGGCGGCAGGATATAGTGGAGAACCAGGACGTCGCCGCCGACCTTCGGGTCCGCCGTGTGTCGAAAAGTCGCCGTGGCCGGTCCGACATTGAACGTCCCTTGCTCTCGGGCGGATGTCAACGGAATCGCGCCGTCGTCACCCCGCCGCCCGTCACGAAACCTTGAATCGCCAGGATGGTAAAGATCGACCGAACCAGCCAGACCGAGGTCCGATGGCGATGCTCCGGGTGCAAGGTTCTGATCCTCCCTGGGAATCTTCTCGGATCTGTCTTGTGAAGGTAGGCTTCAGCCTTCCGCATCAAAATCAAAAGAACTGGCAGGCTGAAGCCTACCCTGTCAGGAAGCCTGGGAAGATCACTTCTGTTCCCTGGGACGGCGGCCGAGCACCTGGTACCGCACGGCGACCAGCTCGGCGCCACCACCCTGGTCCTGGAACTTCCAGACTGGAATCACCTGAAAGACCTCCCGGCGCTGTTTGCTCATCTCGTTGAGGGTCTCGACCAGGGCGTTGGCCTGGACTTCCTGTTGGGTATATTCCTGGATCGTCGGGAGCGACGCTCCCCCCGAGCCGCCGAACTGGGCCGATGCCAGGGACGAGATCCCCAGGACCACCAGCAGGGTCGGAACCCAGAGCCGCCACGACCGGATGCGCTGTGCCATGGTTGACGATGTCTCCTTCAGGGCGCCGCTACGGTTGCGCCCATGCAATGAGTTCTGTTGTGCCCGATCGGTGAATCGTTCCCAATCATAGGGAAGCGGGGGCGGAAGCGGAACGAGGTAGCGTCGGGGCCGTTTCGTTCCGCGACACCTGAACGGGCGCGTCGTTGACGATCTCGATCTTTCTCGATCTTTCTCGATCTCGCTCGCGTGCGCTCGCCGTTGCCGTCGTGACGTTGACCAACCACCCCGGTCCAGTATCGATTTCGTCCGCGGCGATCGTGTAGGGGGCCATGCTGGCGGTTGAATGGGTCTGATCGGCGCGGAGCGACGGTTCGTTGCGTTCCTGCGAATTGCCGGGCAGCGTCCGGGAGGCGCTCGCGGCGCGGCCTCCGTTTAATAACATCGTGAAACGGGCCAGGCCCGTGATCGGATTCCGCGCGGGGTGATCAGACAATGTCGGCGCCGATCGTCACGACCGGCGCGGTCGGCAAGATCGCGGTACGCCTGGTTCGCGCGAGGACGCCGACGGACGATGGACTCGGGCTGGCTTCTCCGGGAGGTCGCGTCGGAAGAGGGGGAGCGGCTCTGGAATTTCGGCTAGAATGATTCAGGTCGGATCGGAGTTGACGTCCCTCGGGTTTGCTGGGAATCCATGAGCGATGGCGACGGCGCGAGCGCGGTACATTGTGGGGATCGACCTGGGGACGACCAACTGCGCGGTCGCGTACGTGGACACGCGTGGCCGCGAGCGTCCATCGGCGGAGATCCGCCTGTTCGAGGTTCCGCAGCTTGTGGCCGCGGGTGAGTCGGCGCCCCGGTCGATGTTGCCGTCGTTCCTGTATCTTCCCGGCGAGCACGACTTGCCGCCGGGAGCGGCGAGCCTGCCCTGGCGACCCGATGCCGACCGGATCGTGGGCGAGTTCGCGCGGATTCAAGGAGCACGCGTGCCGGGGCACCTGGTCTCCAGCGCCAAGAGCTGGCTTTGCCACGCCGGGGTCGATCGCGAGGCGTCGATCCTGCCATGGGCAGCGCCCGCCTCGGCGCGCAAGGTCTCGCCGGTCGAGGCGTCGGCCGACTACCTGCGGCACATCCGCGACGCCTGGAACGCCACCTTCGCCGTCGAACACCCCGAGCATCGCCTCGAGTCGCAGGAGCTGGTCCTGACCGTCCCGGCCTCGTTCGACGAGGCCGCGCGCGAGCTGACCCTCGACGCCGCGAAGCGCGCCGGGTTCCAGGCGATCACGCTTCTGGAGGAGCCGCAGGCGGCCTTTTACTGCTGGATCGTCTCGCACCAGGAAGGCTGGCAGCGCGAGGTCCGGGCGGGCGAGCTGATCCTGGTCTGCGACATCGGCGGCGGCACGACCGACTTCAGTTTGATCACCGTGGTCGAGACCGGCAGCGGGCCCGGTTTCCGGCGGGTCGCGGTCGGCGACCACCTGATGCTCGGCGGCGACAACATCGACCTGGCCCTGGCGCACCGCGTCGAGGCGAAGCTGGGCGGCGTCCCGGCTCGACAACGAACAGTGGAGCGGTCTCCGCCAGGCGTGCCGTGTCGCCAAGGAAAAGCTCCTGGGCGAGTCGCCCCCCGAGCGCTGGCCGGTCACGATCGCCGGGCGGGGCTCGAAGCTGATCGGCGGCAGCCTCCAGTCGGAGCTTCCCGCGCCGAGGTCGAGGAGGTCGTCCTGGGCGGGTTCTTCCCCCAGGTCGATCGGTCCGAGACCCCGGCGCGGGGCGCACGGGCGGGGCTCCAGGAGTTCGGGCTGCCCTTCGTCGCCGACCCGGCGATTCCCCGCCATCTGGCCGCGTTTCTCCGACGGCACCGGACCGAGGCGATCGGTCAGGGCCAGCCGGAACTGCTCGACGCCAGCCGCCCCGCGCGGCCCGACGCGATCCTCTTCAACGGCGGCGCGCTCACCCCGGCCATCGTCCGCGACCGCCTGGTCTCGGTTGTCACCTCGTGGTTCGCGAGTGAGGCCGATTCCGCCGGCTATGCCCCGCGCGTCCTGACCAACGTCTCGCTCGACCTGGCCGTGGCCCATGGCGCGGCCTATTACGGGGTCGTTCGACGCGGCGGCGGCATCCGGATCGGTGGCGGCACGGCCCGATCGTTCTACGTCGGGTTTGAAGCCGAGGCGAGACTGAGGCCGGCGAGCCCGCCCACCCCTGGCTCTGCGTTGTCCCGCGCGATGCGCAGGAGGGAGACGAGATCCTGATCGATCATCACGACTTCGACCTCCTGATGGGCCAGCCGGTGGCGTTTCCGCTGGCCAGCAGTTCGGTCCGGCCCGACGACCGCCCCGGCGATCTCGTGGCCGACGACCCGGACTCGCTCCGGGCGTTGCCGCCGCTGGTCGGTGTGATGCGGGTCGGCCGCAAGGCGAAGGCCGAGCGCGTGCCGGTCCGGCTGGCGGCGCGGGTGACCGAGGTCGGCACGGTCGAGCTCTGGTGCCAGTCGCGGACCGACGACCGACGCTGGCGGCTCCAGATCCAGCTTCGCGGCCCGGCCGCTCCGGAGGGTTCGGGAACCGCCGCGGGGCGGGCCGCCCTGGCCGCGTCGATCGCCGGCCCCGGGCTCGACCAGGTCGTCATCGAGCAGTCCGAGCTCGACGCCGCGATCGAGGCGATCACCACCGCGTTCAACGCGTCGGCGAACGACGAGGCAGCACGGGCCGTCGCGGTTGATCAAACGGCTCGAAGAGATCCTCGACGTGCCCCGCGACCGATGGCCCCCCTCAGCCCTGCGGCGCTTCTGGGAGCCGCTGCGCGACCGGGCCGAACAGCGGCTCAAGAGCCCGCGGCACGAGTCGCGCTGGCTGAACCTGGCGGGCTACGGCCTCCGGCCCGGCATCGGCTACCCGCTCGACGAGGTGCGGATCAAGGGGCTCTGGCCGGTCTTTCACCAGGGTGTGAAGCACGTCAAGGACGTGCAGTGCTGGACCGAGTGGTGGGTCCTCTGGCGACGCGTCTCGGCGGGGCTGGCACGGCCGCACCATGAGGAGATCCACCGTCGACTGGCACCCTTCCTGCTCGCCTCCCGGGGGAGCGGCGGCGCGGCCGCGTCCAGGAAAGGCGGTCGGCCCCGGCCCGAGCCGCACGAGCTCGCCGAGATGTGGCGGTGCGCCGCCAGTCTCGAACGGCTGGCGCCCGAGCCCAAGGAAGCCCTCGGCGCAGACCCTGATCAAGGACGGGGCGGCCATCCCGGGCCTCTGGTGCCTGGGCCGTCTGGGGGCGCGCGTGCCGCTTTACGGCCCGGCCAACACCGTTGTCCCTCCCGAGGTGGCCGGGCGCTGGATCACGGCCCTGCTCGATCGGTCCTTCGCCGATGGCCGCGAGACCACCGACGCCCTCTTCGCCCTCGCCCAGATGGCCCGGGTCTCGGGAGACCGGGTTCGCGACGTCGACGAAACCCTCCGCCAGCGGGTCATCGAGCGGCTTGAAGCCCTGGGAGCCGACGAGACGATCCTCCGGCCGGTGCGCGCCTATCACGAGCTTGAGGCCGAACAGCAGGGCGAGGCGCTGGGCGACGCGCTCCCGTCCGGCCTCCGGCTCAGTGTTTCTCGCGCTTGAGATAATAGGTGAACAGCGAATAGCCCTGAAATACGGTGGGGTCCGACTCGCGCCGGTAGCCCTGGAGCGTGGCGGCGACCAGTTCCCAGCCGTCGTGGCCGTACCGGTTCAAAAGGGCCTCGCGCTGCGGGTCTTCTTCGGGTTCGGTCCCGCCGATGCCGGACAGGACGCGATGCTGAATCACCTTGTACTGCCAGCGCTTCATCAGCCACCTCGTCGCGGCGCGACCGTTCGTGCGTGTCGTTACCCGGGCTTTCGATCGCAAGGAGAGGAAGGACCAGCAACATGTCAATTCGCTCACCGATCATGATTGTAATCCTCGTTGCCGGCCTGGCCTAGGGGAGCCGTCGCGAGAAGGCGATCGACCTGATAAGTTGGAGTGTTCCGGGGTTGAGTCCGACGGTATCGAGGCCGCACGTCATGGAGACTCCCGATTCCGAGCGGAGCCTGCTGTTCGGTCTCGTCGCGCTGAAGCTCGGCCTGATCCAGCCCTCCGGTCTGATCGACGCGTTGAACGCCTGGTCGGGACGGGATGACCATGAGCTGTCGGAGCGGATCGCCGCCCTGACGGGGCTGGACGATGCCCGCCGCGAGCGGGTCGACCAGATCTGCGTCGAGCTGCTCGAAACCAGCGACGGCGATGCGCGCCGTGCCCTGGCGGCGCTGGGCGAACCTGGACCGACGGCGAGGGCGAAGGCGAAGGCCGGGCTCGACCTGGCGCAGGTCGGCGACACCCTCCTCCGCGCCCGGATGGCCCGGCTGGTCGATCCGGATGCCGGCGGCGGCGGCGCCGGCGATGACGACAACCGATCGACCCGCCCGGCCGGGTCTTCGGGTAAGCCGTTGCCGCTCGCGCCCCGGCTGAGCGAGCTGGTCACACCGCTGATGGAGCCGAAGACCCAGCCCGGGACCGGTCACGGGCGCCGCCCGAGGTTGACAGCGCCGCGGACGACGCGACCTCCAGCACGATCGACGCCCCCAGTACCGAGGTCGGGGTGGGCGGGGGCGAGGAGCCCGCGGTTGACCGCGAGCCGGCCGCCCTCCCGGATCAGCCGCTCCGCTACAAGCCGATCCGGCTCCATGCACGGGGCGGGATCGGCGACGTCTTCGTCGCGCTCGACGAGGAGCTCGGCCGCGAGGTCGCTCTGAAGGAAATCCAGTCGCGACACGCGCATCGATCCGACAGCCGGGCCCGGTTCCTGGTCGAGGCCGAGGTCACCGGCGGTCTGGAACATCCCGGCATTGTCCCGGTTTACGGGCTGGGCCAGTATGCCGACGGCCGCCCGTATTACGCCATGCAGCTCATCCGGGGTCATACGCTTCGCCAGGCGATCGAGGCGGCCCGGCACGACCGCGGGGGCCGCAAGGACCTTCAGCGCCGGCATCTCCTGAATCGGTTCATCGCGGTCTGCAACACGATCGCCTACGCGCACAGCCGGGGCGTGCTGCATCGGGACATCAAGCCCGAGAACATCATGCTCGGCGGCTTCGGTGAGACCCTTGTCGTCGACTGGGGCCTGGCCAAGGCTGGGCCGGGCCGGGCCGGGGGGGGTATCGGACGATGTCGACGGAGCCCATGCCGCCGACGGATCGCTCGTCCCCCTGCGACTGACCCTGGCCAGCCAGGGACGGCACCCCTCCCTCGGTCCGGGGCAGGCCACCCTGGTCGGGGCGGCCGTCGGCACGCCCCCCTACATGAGCCCCGAGCAGGCCGCCGGCGCCATCGACGGGCTCGGGCCGGCCAGCGACATCTACAGCCTGGGCGCCACGCTTTACTCCCTCCTGACCGGCAAGACGGCGTTCTCCGGTTCCGAACTCGACCAGGTGCTCGATCAGGTCCGGCGCGGCGATTTTCCCAGGCCCCGCGAGGTCGATCGATCGATCCCACGTCCCCTCGAGGCGATCTGCCTCCGGGCGATGGCCAACCGGCCCGAGGATCGTTATCCCTCGGCGCGGTGCTGGCCGATGACGTCGAGCACTGGCTGGCCGACGAGCCGGTCAGCGCCTATCACGATCCGATCGCCGCGCGGCTCGCCCGTTGGGCGCGCCGGCACCGCGCCTGGACCCGCGCCGCGGCGTCGGCCCTGGCGTTCGTGGCGATCGTCGCGTCGGTCGCGATCCACCTGATCGACCGCGCCCGACGCGACGAGGCCCTGGCCAAGGATGACGCCAACCATCGCTACCAGCAGGCCCGCGAGACGGCCGACACCCTGCTCACCGGGGTCAGCCAGGGACTCCAGGACGTCCCCGGCGCCCGGCACGTCCGCGATCGATTGCTCCAGAAAGCCGCCGACTTTTATGATCAATTCGCGCGATCGGAGCCCCGACCCGCGCATCCAGCTCGAGGCCGGTCGCGCCCTGATCCGCCTGGGCGAGGTCCGCCGGATTCTCGGCCAGATCGATGGCTCCGACCAGGCGTACCGGCAGGCCGCGACCCTGTTCGAGGCCCTCTCGAAACCCGGCCTGCGCTCCAGCGCGCTTCAGCTCGACCTCCGGCTCGGCCGGGCCGAAACCGCGATCGGCCGGGGGCTCACCGATCATGCGCGGAGCCGGCTCGACGCCGCCCGTCGAGACTTCGCCGCGGCCATCGCGATCCTCCGACCCTTGAAGTCCGACGCGCCCAAGGTCCCCCTCTATCGCGAACGACTGGCCTTCTGCGAGGCGAGCGTGGGCCATCTCGATCACGATGCCGGCGACGACACCGCGGCGGAGTCGGCCTATCGGCGCGGCGCTGGCCCTTTATGACGGCCTGGTTGACGACGCCCGAAGTCGCCGGCCTACCACGCCGCGCGGGCCCGATGCCTGCTCGAGCTGGGCAGCCTCCTGTACGAGCGCGGAGAACCTGAGAGAAACCCGCTCCGAGCCGAGCCAGGCCGCCTATCGCGACGCCGAGACCGCCTACCGCATGGCCCTGGCGGACCTCGAACGGCTCGACCCCGAGAACCTCAAGGACCGCGACCTGGTCGCGCGGTGCCGGATCAACCTCAGCCTGGCCCTCCAGGCGCTGAAGCGTACCGACGAGGCCGAGAAGATTCTCCACCAGGCGATCGCCGAGTTCGAGGCACTCATGTACAAGACGATTCCTGATTATGCCTCGGGCCTGGTCGAGGCCCGGACCAGCCTGGCGGGCGTGCTCGCCGACGCCGAGCGCGCCCACGAGGCCGAGCAGGCGAACCTCCGCGCCATCGAGGAAGGCAAGCGCCTCGTCCAGACCAATCCCGGCGTGGCCGCCTACAGTAACGCGCTCGGCGACGCCTGGAACAACCTGGGCGTCCTGCTCAAGGACCTCGACCACCCCGACGATGCCCTGCGGGCCCTCGACCAGGCCGTTTTGATCCGTGCCGCGCTGGCGAAGGAGCATCCCGACCGCACCGCGTATCAGCGCGACCTGCGAACCACCCGCGACGAGCGTTGCGCCGCGCTTCGCCTGATGGACCGGCCCGCCGAGGTCGTGAGCGAGGCCGGCAAGCTCGCCAATGCCTCGGAGGATGATCCCGACAGCCTGCTTGCCGCCGCTCGACACCTCGCCTGGGCTTCCAACCATCTGCGCCGGGCCAACCGGACGCCGCTCGACACGCCGCCGATCAGGCCGTGGCCCTGGTCCGCGGCGCCATCGTCCTCGATCCCGCCTCGGCATCGCGGATCTTGAAGGACGAGGGGCTCGCGCCGATCCGCGATCGGTCCGACTTTCCCCGGGATCGGGAATGAGACGCGTCGCCACCTTCCCCGGCGCCCTGGACGGGTCGCGAGTTCGTTCGTACCGGCGTCGAGTTCGTTCGTACCGGCGTCGAGTTCGTTCGTACCGGACCGCCATCAACCCACCCGGACCATCGTTACAACCCATGCCACCCGGATTTTCCGAACCCGCCGGCATCTGATCCGGTCGGCGATCGGCCCGATTTCACGCGCTCCTCTCTCTTCAATATCGGGATTTCGGCCCGTTCCGAGGCGCGAATCCGCGCCGGCGCGCAGCCGAACAGCCGGGCACGCCTCACGGGCGGCTCCGGTCGTCGAACCGACTCCATTTTGTACCGCGATCGACCCTCAGCGGGTCGATCGACGCGCTTTCTGGCGCGCCCGCTTCTCGGCGGCCCGACGCTGACGGCGGTTTCCACCCTTCGGGCCCGACGGCACGAACTGCGGAACCGACGGCCGCGGCGCGATCGGAGCCGACACCGGCGCCGGCGCCGGTGCTGGCGTTTCCTCTTCCGCCGCTTCCTCCTCGTCGGTGTCTTCCATCGCCTCCAGCTCGGCCATCGCGCTGGCCAGCGCCTCGGCGTCCGACCAGATCAACCGGTCGGCGTCATCCTCGATCATCACGGGTGTGTTGCTGGGCTCGACAACGCTCGCTGATGGCTCCCCAACCCCCTCCGATTCCATTCCATCAACGGGCAACGGGCACTTCGCCAGCTTTGCTTCCACCTTCGCCAGCCGCGAGGGATCAGAACGCAGTTTGAACAGTTGATCGTACGCCCACCGCCATTCGCGGCTCAGGTCCGAGTCGTATTTCCGCAGACGCTTCGTTTCGGCATCCGCCTCGACCGGCATCCCGCAACAGGCAAGGTCCTGTTCATGCATATCGAGCCGATTCAGGGTCGCCCGCTGCTCCTCCCACAACCGACCGATCTCGTCCTTGACCAGCGTCATCAGACCGTCGCGATCATCGGGCCGCGGGACCTTCGCGTGACCGTCGCGGAGGGCCTTCGAGACGCCCAGCAGGTCAAACGCCAGGTCGCGCTGAGTGTCGTCCCAGCGGCCATTGGTCCGAAGTGCGTCGGCCAACCCTTCCCAGCGATCAATCAGCCAGTCGGCTCCCTGGGTGTACCGTTCCAGCCGGTGCGCGATCCGCTCGGGGTCCTTCTTGAGGCGCTTGCCCAGGTTATCGACCTGGGTTTGTCGGTCGAGGTCCCAGAAGTTCTCAGCGCGATCGATCACGCGGCGGAGATCGGAAATCGCCAGCTCGGCCGATCGTTCAAGCTGAACCGACGTGAACGCCATCCGGCTGACAAGCTGCTGCTCGACCCGTCCGACAGGCTTGAGCTCATCGAAGTACGCGGTCCTGGTCTCATGATAGGCCGTTTCAAGCTCATCGGGGAGGACGAGCCTGGCCCGCAGGCTGTGCTTCATCGCGTTGCGGTGCGCGATGTTCTTGCCTTCCTCGGTTTTCGGTCCGCCGCCGCGCTTGCGGGGGCGGGGCGCGTCGGTCTCACTCGTGGTCTCGGGTACGCTCGGGGCGTCGAGCACGTCCAGGGTGGCGATCATGGCATCGGCCTCGTGGTCGTAAGTCTCAGGCTGTCCAGCACCAGGTTCCGGCGCATGTGCGTGGCGCGGCGGAACGAGGGACGGCGGCGTCACCGTCCGTTCTGGGTATCGGCGCAGTCTGGAGAAGATCTTCACCTTTTTCGGATGAAAATTCGATCACTCACGAACACGAGTGCGTTGGTGGGAGGTTCAGGCGGGCAATCGGTATGAGGTTCCCCAGTCAATGTCACGCCTTTTGACCCGCAATTGGTCACCCCGCTGTTCTGAAAGTCGCGACCGTCTCATGATTGTCGCGTGCAATCACGCTGGCGCTCAGCGCTGGGCGTTTATCTTTGAAGCGAACGACAATAGGCGCTTGCAAGTGGCAGGCGGGTCGGAGACGATGCCGGGGCCATCGTATGCATAATAAGTCGCATGATCGAAGGCGTCGGTGCTGGTGACGGGCTGGCCGGTGGCGTTGGCAGTGAACGAGGTGGAATCAGCGGCCGGATCGGTGGCGGTCTACACGTCGCCAGACGAATCATACGTGTAACTGGTCGTCCGGGGCTGGCCGCTGACGGTCATGGTCTGCGAGGTGAGGTTGTTGCTCGCAGGAAATTAAACCGACACCAATAACCCCCCAAATTTCTTGCGGCTCCAGAGTGAAAAAATGAACCGAAACTAATAATACCGATGCAACGATCGCGGTCAGTCGGCGTCAGGGCATCGAGTTCACGGCTCGCGAAAGGTGAAGGATTGAAAGAACTCGTTGGCCGATTTGTCAGTAACGTCCGTTGCACTCGCGGTGACCGAGAGTTCGTAGAGCCGAGTCCCGATGACGGCTGTCCGGACGCGGATGAGCTTCGGCCGCAGATCGGGTGCGTCGATCGCGTATTCCTGGGCGGGTCGATTGGCAAGCCTGGCCTCGTGCACATCGCGAGGATGAGCCCTGTATTCTTCGGCATGCACGGCGCGGGCCGCATCCAGAACACGCTCGGGGCCGCGGTCCCTTTGCGCCGGGGGGACGAGCTGAACCCGAATCCTGTACGAGACGCCGTCGGCGCTGCAGGTCCAGGCGTTGCGCAGCCTGGCCCCGAGGATGCCGGGTTCCTGCTTTCGCACGGCAGCCGTGGGGATATTGACCGTCCAGTGGCCGTCGTTGTTCTTGCCGCCGACGTAATGCCAGCCGGGGGGGCCGAGTGGTGTCGGGTTGCTCTTGATGATCTCCGCGGTGTAGCTCCGATTGCGCTTCAGGTTGTCGATCGGGACGTAAGGGGTTTCGTCCCACTGCGTCAGGCGATCCCCGAGCGCCACGTACTGAGCCTCGGCTTCGCGGTAATGGCCGCCGAGGTAGCAGTACGTCGCGAACTTGCTCCGGGCGACGTCGTCATTCGGATGATGCTTCAGGTACTCGACGTAGACAGGTTGGATGTCGGCCCAGACCTCGGGCAAGGCCATGTACTTGACCTGCTCCGCACCGCCGAGCCGGCACGCGATCCGCCAGTGGGCATCTGCGACCAGGAGGGTGATGCCGGTGCGCCAGTTCTTCGTGTCGCGGCAGGCGCGGCCGAACGCGAGCATCTCCTCGATCGAGCCGTGCCATTTCGGGTCGAGCCAGTCGAGCTTCGACAAGCAGGCCGTGCGGTCGTCGCCGTCGGCCTTCATGGCGCGATCGAACCAGAGTTCCATCGCGGCCCGATCTCCGCCGATCCCCTTGTCGATCTCGACGAGGGTCCGCGCCGCCGCGCCCAGGCCGGGCTGGAGTTGCCAGGCCTCGACGAGGGCTTGGCGGGCGATCGTGAGACGCGACTCGAACGCCTCGAAGCCCCCCGCCGGGACCGCCGGGGCAAACGCGTTCGTGCGAGCTTCCCACCCGTAGTGTAGCCAGAAAACGCCGCGAAAGAGCAGCCGGAGGACCTTCGCGTCTGCGACCCGGGCCACGCCGGCGTCGACCCGCCGGTAAGCCGCCTCTCCGGGGAGGCCGAGCGTGCGATAACCCCGGTTCAGTTTCAGCAAGACATCCAACCAGATCATATGCCATAACTCGTTGCGATCGTCGCCGGCGGCACTTTCGCCAAGCAGTGTGAGGGCGGCGTCGAGGTCGTGCTCGGCCCCTTTCCGACCCGCGTCGCTAGGGTCGTCGGCGGAGAGGGCCTGGTTGCCGCTGACTTCAAGAGCGATGGCGCGACGGATGGCCGGGTAACGGCTGGCCGCCAGCGCCCTGGCCGCCTCGCGGGTGCGGCGAATCGCCTCGGGCTTGCCGGGATCATTCGGCCCGTCCGACGATCGGCCATGGAGATAGAGCAGCAACGGGTCGTCGCAACCGGCGTCGATGGCGGCCTTGGTCGATGCGAAGATGTCGCTCGTCGTGACCTCCGGGTCCACCCCACGGCTGAACCTGCGGGCGGCGAGCTCCAAGGCCTTGCGGGCCGGCTCGTCCCATCTCGGGTCCCTCTTGCCGACCTCGTCGTACGCGCCCTGGAGCGTACGACGGTTCCATGTGAGCCAATCCTGGCGGTGTTTCTCGATCGCCGTAGCATCCTGGGGGATCGGCGCCGCGGGCCTGACCTCCGCCGCCGCCGCCGCCGCGCTCCGGTAACGGACTCGTTGGAGATGAACCCGACCCCCGACCATCGCCACCCCAGAAACCAGGAGGGAGAGTCCTATGATGGCCGTACGTCGCATATTTGCAAGCCTCAGGATGGGGATCGCGACAACCGCCAAGCTGAGCCAGATGTTATTTCGGCTTAAGTTACCAGATCTACCCACCTGAAGAAAGGAGGGGCTGGAAATGAGCGCAGTAAAAGGGGCTCGCCCGCACAATTGATCCTCGTGGCCTGACCCTATTGCACTGTTCCACTCCGGTGGCGTATTCATGGGGAATGACGCAACTCGGATCTCGCTTTGAGGATCGCGCCGGCGGAGCCACACCATGGACGACCTCTCTTGCTTCTGCTGCCTGAATTCCAACTGCCCCGAGCATGGCAAGCGGGGGGCCGGAAATCTCACCGTGACCAGTCGATACGGCACACACAAGCAGCGACGCATGTTCCGCTGCCGGTCCTGCAGGAGATTATTGGTGTCGATTATTGGTGTCAGTTCAATTTTCTGGTGCGGCAGTTTGATCTACGCCGCACTAATAACACCAAGTCTATCATATAATGACGTTTGCAATAACTATAATACAAAGACGTTTGCCACTTTCAGCATCAACTATTCCAGCACTGTATGTGGTGTCCAACTATTCGCCAATCTCACTGTCAACTAGGAGCATTCCATGAAGCGACAGGTCCTACTCGCGGGGATCGTGTTGGGTGTCGGCTGTATCGGCGTCTACAAGATCGAGGCACGGCCCGGACCTAAAGCCGCAAGGATGGTACGATACGAAAAACCAACGGCTTCCGGCCAATCACTTGGAAAGGCCGCCCTCCAGCAGTTCCTTAACCAGTCGTACGTCGAGTTGACGGTCTCGCCCCATCCTCTCGCCCAAGGTTCCGACCGTGCTCTGCAAGAGCAGTTCGCCCACCAAATTACCCAAGCCGCCATGCTCGTCCCGCAGCGTGTGGCTCATTTCCAGAAAAACCTGATACCAGGCCAACGGCATGTGGGTTGGCTCGGCACCTTCGACCAGGTCAAGGACATCGGCAATGGTCAATTCCAGGTTGGTATGAACGTCATCCCGTCACTGATCCGCACGATCCCGCCTAGCCGGGCGGTCGTGGCCGACCCGCTGGTCGAGACGTACCTTCTGGACGGCAACACAGTACACCTGCTGGATGTGCGACTCCATCCCAATGCTCGACCCGGTTACCTCCACTAACCCCGGCCTTTAAGACCCCGGTCGCGGGACCGGCGTCTTTTTACGCCATAAGGTTACATATACACGAATCTAAATAACTATCACTGCCACTTTAGGGCGCTCGGGATTATTGGCGGGATTATTGGTGTCAGTTCAATTTTCTTGGGGGATTAATGGAGTGGGGGCGGGCAACGAACGCCTCCGCTATCGCGCCCTGCTTCTAACAGGTCGCGAGCGAGCCCGAACTTCGTGGGTTTTTCGAGGGGGCTCGCTGCCTCCTTTCCGCCTTTCGAGGGGAGCTTCCGATCGGTTTCCGCGGAGGAATCAAGGGGTCGAAAGCGAAGGTCTCCACGTCGGGATGGCCTCGCCAGGGAGTCAACACGATGGCCGCTCCAAGGAGCCCCTCGCACGGAGCGGCATCGCGGGGAGGAGCCCATCTGCTCGACGTGCTCCCCGGGCGTCGTGAACGACGTCGTTGGGTCACAGGTTCGGGTACGCGCGATGTCTCCGCCAGGCTGACACTCATAATCCCCTTGATGGATGGGAGCGTCCGCAAGATCTCGCCCAGCATCAATCAGAAGGTCTGGAGTCAGGCCATCAATGCCGACGACGGAGGCCGCTGGGTCAGTGGTGGCAGGTCCGTTCGTTCGGGGAGGTTTTGGTCTGGGATTGTCGGTGCTGCTCGCGGTCGGGGAACAGCCATCGGGAACGAGCCCTCGAAAAAAAGGGGTCGTCGAGTGGCATGGCGCGGAGCCGGGTCAGCGGACCTGGGGGCGGTCCTGCTTCCGACGGACCTGGGCGGGCGAACGGCCGAGCCGGGTCTTGAATACGGCGCTCATGTATTCCTGGTGGCGGAAGCCGCATTTCTCGGCGATCGTGATCAGCGGGAGATCGGTCTCGGCGATCAGCTCGACGGCGCGCTTGAGCCTCTGGGAGACGATCTGGTCGTGGACCGTCTGGCCGAGGGCCTGACGGAACCGGCGTTGCAGGACGCTCCGCGAGGTTTCCGCCTCGCGCGCGACGCTGTCCACGCCGATGTTGTGACAGGCTCGCTCGCGGATGAACCGGAGGGCCGAGGCGACGATCGGGTCGTCCACGGCCAGAATATCGCTGGAAACGCGCGTGGCGATCCCCTGGGGCGCGATCAGGCGAGGCCCGGCCGGCGGAGGCGCTCCGTTCATCAGGTCGTGGAGCAGGGCCGCCGCCTGGTAGCCGACCTGGTCATGGTTCGGTATCACGCTGCTCAGCGGCGGGTTGCAGACCTCGCAGAGCGGCTGGTCGTTATCGACGCCGACCACCGCCACGTCCTCGGGAACCCGCACCCCTCCGCGACGGCACGCCTCCAGCACGTCGGACCCCCGCTGATCGCTGGAGATCAGGAGACCGACCGGCTTGGTCAGGCCCGCGAGCCATCGCGCCAGTCGATCCTGGCGCCCCTCCCACGGCGAGTTCCGGAGGGTCTGTCGCGAGATCTCGAAGACGTCCGGGGACGGGGCGAACGCCTCGACACACGCGACGAACGCATCGCGGCGCTGCTCCGACCAGGTCTCGCCCCGGATTCCATAAAAGGCGAACCGGCGAAAGCCGCGCTCGCGGAAGTGATCGACCGCCAGCCGGGCGATGGCCGCGTCGTCGACATGGACGAGGGGAAAACCACACGCCGGCACCAGGCCGAGCACGTCCACGACCGGCGGTCCGCAGCCCTCGAGGAGCTTCGCGCGCTCGGGACTGCCCACCCCGCGATGATGCCGTCGCCCCGCCACCGCCCGAGCCAGCGCGGATCGGCCTCGGAGAGGCCGCCGGTCGAGTGGAACAGCGACCACGGACCATGCTCGCGCACATACTGCGCGATGCCCCGCAAGATTTCCCGGCCCGACGCCAGCGACGTCTCGATCAGCAGGACCACATGCGGCGGAACCGACGTCGGAATCGGCGGGGTGGGGGTAACGGGCCCAGGCGCGGCGACGGCTCCTCGACGACGGGCGCCAGGTCGAATCGATTCGTTCAGGCCAGCCATTGACCGAAACTCTCCATCGAAATCCGCCGACAACGATCCGGACCGGCCAGGGTCCGGGACCCGTTGCGCTCACGGCGCAACCGTGGCGACCGGAAGCCGGGCACGGACAGAGCCGGGCCTTTCCCCAGTCTAAGTTCGCAACGCGTGTCCGTGGAAGGCGTTGCCAGGCCCGATCCGGCTCGATTGCGATCGTCGCCGTCGCTTTCCAACGACGCCGTGACCGGCGCGTCGATCGAACGAAGGCCCGTGGCGCGGGGTTCGGGCGGAGGGACCGAAATTCTTAAAACTTAGACCCGAAATCTCCTTGTCGCCGTGGTTCGGCGCACTCTAGAATCACTGAGATTCGTCAGATCAAATCCCGATCATCAGGCCAGCGATGGTCCTCGCCGCGCTTCCCGGCGCACCCGCGAGGAGCTCTCGCACCGGGAGGACGATTTCCATCCATTGGCGTTTATCTTGAAAGCAGGCGAAAATGCGTAGGCGTGGATTTACCCTCATCGAGCTTCTGGTTGTCATCGCGATCATCGCCGTGCTGATCGCCCTGTTGCTCCCGGCGGTGCAAGCGGCGCGCGAGGCGGCGCGTCGGAGCCAGTGCGTCAACAATCTCAAGCAGATCGGCCTCGCGGTGATGAACTACGAGAGCGCCAACGGATCGTTGCCCCCCACGGCCGTCAACAACAACATCGCGAACATCGGCTTTCATGGAATGAAGTACCGGATCTTGCCGTTCGTTGAACAGGTGACGCTGTTCAACGCGACCAACGTCTCGCTCAGCGCCGAGGCGGCCAACGGCGCGAACGACACGGTGATGACCGCGCAGATCAATGGATATCTTTGCCCGTCGGACGGCAACGTTCCCTCCATCACCTACACGATGAAGAACGGCAGCGGCTCGCGGATCACGGGATACGGCAGTTATCCCAATAACCTCGGCACCATCTATCGTAATAACGGAGGAAACTTCGACGGTCCCGCCTACATCATGGGATCGCAGCTCAACCCGACGACGGTGGCGCAGGGGCCGGTCGTCACGCTGGCCAGCGTCACCGACGGCACGTCCAACACGGTCATCTTCAGCGAATGGGTCCGGGGCACGAACCAGACCACGACCACCGGCCTCCAGGAAGTGTATGTCGCGTCCATGGCCTTTCCGTCGGTCAACTCGTACGTGCCCCTGCTGACTTATTATCAGTCCTGTGTGTCATCGGTCACGATCAATCAATCGTGGAACCGCAAGGGCGAGCTCTGGCTGAACCACTGGACCGGCCAGGGCGGCGGATACTCGCACATCATGACGCCGAACCAGAAGGCCTGCCTGTTCCAGGGCGATGGAAGCCAGGAACCGGGCGCACGATGATCGGGCGCCAGCTCGAACCATCCCGGCGGCGTGAACGTCGGCATGCTCGACGGCTCGGTGAAGTTCATCAAGAGCACCATCGCCCAGCAGGTCTGGTGGGGCATCGCCACCAGGGCGGGCGGCGAGGTCATCGACGCCAGCAGTTACTGATCGGGAACAGGAAAGAGCAGGGGGAGCCGCGCGATGAGAAGAATACTTCGGTCCTGGTTCGATATCGGCGTCGTCTTCCCGCGCGTCCGCCTGGCGCTGGCGTTCGTGCTCGTGCTCGGGTTCCTTCAGATGCCGGCCCGCGCGGAGGGCCGGCCCAATATCCTCCTGATCCTCGCCGATGACCTGGGCTTCAGCGACCTGGGATGTTACGGCAGCGAGATCCGGACGCCCCATCTTGACGCTCTGGCCAGGGACGGGTTCCGGTTCACGCAGTTCTACAACTCGGCGCGTTGCAGCCCGTCGCGGGCCGCGCTCCTGACGGGCTTGCACCCGCACCAGGTCGGCATGCCGAACCTGGGCGGGAAGCTCAACGACCAGTGCGTGACGCTGGCCGAGGTGCTCGGGCCCGCCGGGTATGACTGTTACATGACGGGCAAGTGGCATGTCGGCCAGCCCGGCCCGATCGCGCGCGGCTTCAAGGAGTTTTACGGCTTCGTCGAGGGGCACTCGGTCGATTGCTGGAACGAGAAGGCGATGGTCCGGCTTCCCGCCGGCCGGCCCAGGCGCCTACGCGCCGGGCACGTATTACGCGACCGACGCCATCACCGACCACGCGCTCGATTTTCTGACCGAGGCGCGGCGGGCTCCCGACCACCCGTGGTTTCTGTACGTGGCCTACAACGCGCCTCACTTCCCGCTGCACGCTCCCCAGGAAGACATCGCGAAGTACGAGGCGCTCTATGCTCAGGGCTGGGACAAGGTCCGCGAGCAACGCCTGGCGAAGCAGAAAGCGCTGGGGCTGGTTCCGAAGGATCTGGAGCTGACGCCGCGGAGCCATATTCCGGCCAACCGGTACAACGGTCAGACCGGCTGGGCCGACAAGGACAACCCCGCCTGGGACACCTTGCCCGATGATCGACGCGCCGACCTCGCCCGCCGGATGGCCGTGTTCGCGGCGATGGTGGACCACATGGACCGATCGATTGGCCGGCTCGTGGCCGATCTGCGAGCGTCGGGCCAGTTCGACAACACGCTCATCCTGTTTCTGAGCGACAATGGTGCCTGTGCCGAGTGGGACCCGTTTGGTTTCGACGTCGCCTCCGGCCCGAAGAACGTCCTGCACCGGGGCGCCGACCTGGCGAAGGTCGGGGGTCCGGGCAGTTACATCAGCTACGGCAGCGCCTGGGCGAACGCGAGCAACGCGCCGTGGCGGCTTTACAAGCATTACAACCATGAAGGGGGGATCTCGACCCCGTTCATCGCCCACTGGCCCGCGGGCCTGAAGCGTCGGGGCGAGTTCGATGAGCGGCCCTCCTACATCACCGACGTGCTGCCCACCTGTCTCGAGGTCGCGGGGGGAACGTACCCGCGCGAGCGTGACGGCCACGAGATCTTGCCGCCCGAGGGCGTCAGCCTCCTGCCGTCGTTCCGGGGCGAGCCCGCGCCGAGAAGCCCCGCGTGCTGGTCTTCGAACACGAAGGCAACCGGGCCGTGCGCGAGGGGGCCTGGAAGCTCGTCGCCCTTCGGGACAAGCCGTGGGAGCTCTATCACCTCGAAACCGATCGCGGCGAACGCAAGGACCTGGCGGCCGAGCAGCCTGAACGGGTCGAGCCCTGGCTCGGGCCTGGGACGCATGGGCGGAGCGTTGCTACCCCAGCGCGACCCGCAAGCACGTCGAAAACCCACGGATCGCCGGCAAAGCGCTGACAATCGCGTGCGCGATCGAGCCCCGGTCAGCGCGACGGTGTCGTGCTCGCCCAGGGAGGTGATCGGCAAGGTTATGCCCTGTACCTGAGCGCCGGCCGGCTCGCGTTCAGCGTCCGGGTCAACCGGCAGGTCACGACCATCGTCGCGACCGACACGCCGACGGGCCGCCTCGACGTCACGGCCCGGCTCGATCGAGATGCCACGATGCAACTGGTCATCAACGGCCGGCTGGCCGCCACGGGCAAGGCCCCTGGCCTGATCCCCATCCAGCCCGAGGACGAGCTGAGCATCGGCGAAGATAGCCGTAGCGCGGTGGTCGATGACCCGCCCCCCCAACCCTTCCAGGGCCTGATCTCCGGGGTGCGCATCACGACCGATTAGCGAGCATCCGGTCGGGCGCGGAGAACCGTCTCCGGTCTCGCTGGGCGGAATCAACCCGCCCCTGGGGCGATCTCGCCCGCCGACCGGGGCGTTTCGCCGAAAAAATCGCGTGGAATCCCCTCCAAACCGTCCTGGCATCCGGCGTGCATTTCCTCAACAGGCGAGAACCGGCCGGTTCGGACCGGTCGCGCCATTGAACACCCGCCGCGGGGTCCAGGAGTGCTGATCTGATGCCGATGCCGATGACTTCCCCGTCCCACGCTCCTGGCGCACTCGATCGCGTCGCGAACAAGGGGCGAAGCCTGGCGGCCCTCGACGTTCTGAATGCCGCGCTAGCCGACGTCCGCGACGGCCTGGGTCCGTACCTGGCCATTTACCTGGCGGCGGTCCAGCACTGGGACCCCCGTAAGATCGGCGCCGCGATGGCGGTGCTGTCGGTCGCCACCGTGATCGCGCAGACGCCGGCCGGTGGCCTGGTCGATGCCATCCGACGCAAGCGTCTGATCATCGTCGGAGCGGCCCTCGGGGTGTCGATGGGCGCGGTCGCCATGGCCATCTGGCCGGTCTTCGGGGTGATCGTCGCGGCGCAGGCCGTCATCGGCGGGTCGTCGGCCATCTTTCCGCCGGCCCTGGCCGCGATCAGCCTGGGCCTTGTCGGCCATGCCCGGCTGGCTCGAAGGACGGGACGCAACGAGGCGTTCAACCACGCCGGCAACGTCGCCGCCGCGTGCCTGGCCGCCGTGATCGGTGATAAGATTGCCTATGTTGGCATATTCTATCAGGTCGCCGTGATGGGGCTGATCACGATCGTCGCGGCTCTGGCCATCCGCGAGCGCGATATCGACCACGGCCTGGCCGGGGGCGAGTCGGAGAGCGAGACGCCGGCGCGGAACCGAAGGCGATGCGGATCAGCCTGCTCTTGCGGGATCGACGCATCCTGATCTTCATCCTCGCCGTGGCCCTGTTTCATTTCGCCAACGCCGCGATGCTTCCCCTGGTCGGTCAGAAGCTCACTCAGGGCAAGACCGACGGTGTCTCGACCCTGATGTCGGCCTGCATCATCGCCGCGCAGCTTGTCATGATCCCGGTCGCCCTGGCCGCCAGCCGACGCGCCGACTCGTGGGGGCGGAAGCCGGTCTTTCTGATCGGGTTCGCCATCCTGCCGATCCGAGGGCTACTCTACACGCTGGGCACTCACCCGGTCCTGCTCGTGGGTGTGCAACTCCTCGACGGCATCGGCGCGGGGATCTTCGGCGTTGTCGCGGTCCTGGTGATCGCCGATCTGACCCGCGGCACCGGCCGGTTCAACCTGATGCAGGGGATCATGGCGACGGCCGTCGGCATCGGCGCGGGGGCGAGCAACCTCGTCACCGGGTTCGTGGTCCAGGCGGCCGGGTTCGACGCCGGCTTCCTGTTCCTGGCTGCCGCCGCAACCGTGGCCCTGGTGTTTTATGCCGGGGCGATGCCCGAGACCCTGGGCTCAGGCTCGGGCTCAGGTCATGTACCAACCCCCGTTGACGTTGATCGTCTGGCCGGTGATGAACGCGTTGGCGGCGATCATCACGACCGCGTCGGCGACCTCGTCGACCGTGCCGAACCGGCCGACGGGGAGGATCTCGGCGCGGGCGCGGGGGTTGTTACGAACCATCTCGGTGTCGATCAGGGCCGGAGCAACCACGTTGGACGTGATTCCCTCCCGCGCCAGGAGCGAGGCGTAGGCGTGGGCCAGCCCAGATAGCCCCGCCTTGGCCGAGGCGTAGTGCGGGCCGACGACTCCACCCACCTGCGCCGCGACCGATGAGAGAAAGATCAAGCGACCGAAGCCGCGCTGACGCATCGAGGGCAGGACCCGCTGGGTCAGGAGAAAGGCCGAGCGGAGGTTCACGGCGATCGACGCGTCGAAGTCGGCCACGGTCAGCGCGTCGAGCGGCCTCGGCGCGGCGACTCCGGCGTTGTTGATCAGGACATCGATCGGCCCCAGACCGCCTTCGACGGTCTCGACCATCCGCGCGACCGCCTCGGGGTCGGCCACGTCACCCGGCACCACCAGCGCCCGACGCCCGGTCTCCTCGACCTCCCGGGCCGTCACCCCGGCCTCCTCGGCGCGGTGTCGGTAGTTGATCGACACATCGCAGCCGGCCCGTGCCAGCCCCAGCGCCACGGCGCGGCCGATCCCGCGGCTGGCTCCCGTCACCAGCGCCACTCGACCCGACAGATCGCTCATCAAACCACCTCCCGTGACGTGCCGGACGCTTCCCACGCCGGTACCCCCTGGCACCGGAACCGTGAGGGGTTACACTCGTTGTTCGACGTTGGTTGAACTTTCTGGAACTGCAAACGGAACATGCTCATGCGACCGCGATTCTATGGATTCGGGATGGCCCTGTTGGGACTCATGTCGCTGGCGTTCGCGGGGAAGCTCGAAGGCGAAGCCGTGGCCGACGAGCCCCGGCCGCCGTCGGGGTTCGTCGCGCTCTTCAACGGCACGGACCTCAAAGGCTGGCACGGCCTGGCGACGATCGATCCCCGCAAGCTCGCCGCCATGTCCAAGGAGCAACGCGCCGCCAAGCTCGCCAAGGACGACGCCTCGGCCAGGGCCCACTGGACGGTCGAGAACGGCGAGCTCGTCAACGATGGCCAGGGGGCCTTCCTGAGCACCGACCGCGATTACGGCGACATCGAGCTCCTGATCGACTACAAGACGGTCGCCAAGGCCGACAGCGGAGTCTACCTCCGCGGCACGCCTCAGGTCCAGATCTGGGACTACACCCAGGAAGGGGGCAAGACCGCCCGAGGCGCTGACAAGGGCTCGGGAGGACTCTGGAACAACAGCCCGGAGCGCCCGGCAAGGACCCCCTGGTCCTGGCGGATCACCCGTTCGGCGAGTGGAACAGCCTGAGGATCATCCAGGTCGGGGCCGCGCACGACGGTTTATCTCAATAACAAGCTGGTGGTCGATCACGCGATCATGGAGAACTACTGGGACCGGACCCAGCCCCTCTTCGCGCGGGGGACGATCCAGCTCCAGACCCACGGAGGCGAGATCCGCTGGCGGAACATCTTTGTTCGAGAGCTCTCGCCCGACCAGGCCAACGCGCTTTTGAAAGAACACGGCGCGGAGGGATTCCATTCGATCTTCGACGGCAAGTCCCTCGAGGGCTGGGCCGGCGCCGTCGATCATTACGAGGTGGCGGACGGGTCAATCCGGTGCAAGCCGCATGAAGGCGGCGTGCTCTACCGCGACAAGGAGTTCTCCGACTTCACGGCGCGGGTCGAGTTCCGCCTGCCCCCCGGAGGCAACAACGGCCTGGCGCTGCGATACCCCGGCACGGGCGACACCGCCTATAGCGGCTTGTGCGAGATCCAGGTGCTTGACGATACCGCCGAGAAATACGCCAAGCTCGATCCCCGGCAATACTGCGGCTCGATCTACGGCATGGTCCCGTCCCACCGCGGGTATCTACATCCGGTGGGGACCTGGAACTTCATGGAAGTGACGGTCAAGGGTCCGAAGATCAAGGTCGAGCTCAACGGCACCGTGATCAACGACGCCGACGTGAGCCAGGTCCACGAGTTCATGAGCAAGAGGCCGCACCCGGGCAAGGAGCGGACCGCCGGATTCTTCGGCTTCGCCGGCCACGGCGACCCCGTCGAGTACCGGAGCGTCATGATCAAGCCGCTCGATTGACCGTCCCGACCCGTCTCTCGGCCCGACGCGCCCCATCCTTACCCGTCCTTCGCCCGATCTTCAGGCCGCTCGATCCACGTCCGCGTGGATCGAGCGTCATTTCACCCCTGCGGCATTGTTCACATCTGTAAGCATCAGTGGCTTCCGAGCCGCGCGGTGTTGCTTTTTCTCGACATCGCGGTGATCGCGAAGCCCGGTCCAGGTCATCTCGGCCGCCACGTCGGCGCGGCTCGATCGCGCTCGAATGGACAAGTCCTGTCGAGCCATCTTGCTCCAAAAAGCTTAAAATGCCATTTATGGTTGTTGACGCTCAAGAAAATCCGATCCTGGTTTGCTTAAGCAGGCGATGCACTGTCTACTATGGCGGTCACTGGAAGATCTCTCTGAATGTATTCGTCGAAACTTCTCTTGATCGACGATAGTCTTCGACTACAATCCTACTTAGTTTACGAATTCGAGATGTTGACAACTGAAATTGATCCCTGATACGTTTCTTGCATACGGTGCTGTGGAAAGACAACATGGCAGCGTACCGGCCCCACTTTCCTTCCTTTGATCGAGGCATCGATCCCGGGGTCGGCCGTGCAGGGTGCGACAGGTGAGGACTTAGGGAAAGCGACTCACTCGAAGGTTGAGACAGCGATCGGGATCGAGTCCAGGGCAACCTGAGTGTTCGGGTTGTCGGCGGACCTGCGACGTCCCTTGCGGAACGACCCGGTCTGGTCGGGCCGCGCTGGGATAACTTCCTGAGTTGGCAGCCGGGTCAGAGGCCGATCGATTGATCGGTCGCGTACAAGGAGCGCGCTTTAGATGAGCAGCATGAGCCTGAAGAACTGGGGGCGCACGATGCGAGGCAGCATCTTCGCCGGTCGTGGTTTGCGTCGAACGAGTCGGACGCCGAGCCGTCAGAACAGGTTTCGTCCCGAGCTACTGGAGCAGTTCGAGGCGCGGATCACGCCGTCGATCGCTCCGTTCAACCTGATCAGCGCCGGGACCGGGTCTTTGAACAACACCGACCCGAACGCCAACTACCACGATCAGAACTCACTGGCGACCAAGGTGGGTCTGCTCGCCTCGACCCCGACGCTCGATGCCAGCGGCAACAACATCGTGCTGAACTTCCAGAACACCGGCACGAGCCCGGTGACGGTCGGGGTCGCGGTCTACCAGGACCAGCAGGGGGCCTCGCCGGTCAACCTGAGCCAGGAAGTCTTGCTCGGGATCCAGGACTACACGATCCCGGCGGGCCAGTCGCTCACGGTTGACGTCGGGAATATGTGCTCGATCCAGATCGATACGTTCATCAGCAGCGCGACCTACCAGGGCAGCACCCTGGGCTCGGACGTGGTCACTCAGTTCCAGCCCAACGACAGCCTGCCGGCCAATGCCCAGCCGCCGGTCGATGCCGGCTACAACACCCAGGGGATTCATGGCAACGCGAGCGGGACCTACCCGCCGGGCCTGCTCGGGACGCTGGTCTCGTACACCCAGACAACCGGTCCGTACAACGCCAAGACCGGGACGTATGATACCTCGTGCCCCCCCGGCCAGTGTCACTCCGAGGACTACTGGGAGGACAATCCCTGCCAGTGGGGTCTGCCGACGTATACGGTTAACGGCAAGACGACCACGGGACTGGCGCTGGGCGACCAGTTCTACTCGGTCTCTCAGCTTGAGAACATCCTCAATAGCTGGAGCTGGGGTAACGCCGCCGTCACCCTGGGGCAGGAAGAGATCTACGCCAAGCTGAACCTGATCAACGATTATCAGGGCAAGCTCGCCGCGCAGCTCAGCAGCGTGATCGCGGCCCTGACCGATGGCGACACCGACCTGGCCACCAGCTTGACCGGCAAGATCGGCACCTGCGGCGGTTTCGTGTCGTACTGCTCGGCCGCGGGCAAAGACATGCTGTGCGACGCCAATACGATCGATCCCTATAACGATTGCTCGTGCGACTGCGGCGGCGACTGGGATATCTCCTGGTGCAGCTCCCAGAATACCGACTGCGGCGGCAACAACCAGGGCTCCTGGTGCAGCACCTCCTGGTGCGGCAGCGGCGGAAACCAGTACGGCGGTAGCTGCGACACCGGCGGAAACCAGTACGGCGGTAGCTGTTACACCGGCGGAAACCAGTACGGCGGTAGCTGTTACACCGGCGGAAACCAGTACGGCGGTAGCTGCGGCAGCGGCTCTCAGAATAATGGCGGCTGGAGCGGCGGCGGGGGCTGCTGGAGCTGATCCCGCGACCGCGACCCACGCGATCGCTTGCCCTTGAGGCAATCGGAACCTCGAAAAAACACGCCGCAAGCCCCGCGCCTCGCGTGGAGCTTGCGGCGTTTTCGTGGGTTCATGGGGCCGCGTCGATCAGGACAAGCTGGAACGGCCGGACCATCGAAGGGCGGAGGCTGGTCGCGAAGCTGATCCGGGGCCGGGTCTCGGTGGGAAGCAGGCCGATCAGGTACTCGGCCAGGAGCGCCCGATCGCCCGCGTAGGGAACCTCGACGCGATGGCCCCCGGCCAGCCGTTCGAGGATCGAAGCGAGCCGCGTTCGGTCCAGCGCCGCTTGCTCGGCCTCGCCGGGCGAGGCTGGCGCCGTGGGCATCAGACTCATCGGCACGGGTCGAAGCTGGGGCTCGGGCTCGGGTCGATAGTGGAGATGCCCCAGCGCCAGCGCGTCGTGAAGCACCGTGAACGGCTGGTTCTTGACCCGGCCGAGCACTCCCTGATCGATGATGAGCGTATGCGTATAGAGTTGCCGGCCGCCGCGTCCGCTGTACTCGGCGGGGCCCTGACAGGTTCGCGACAGGGCGAAACGGCCGCTCGGGAGGGGATGGAAGCTAACATTCGTCCGGTTGGCCGGATCGACGATCAGGGCCCCGTGCGAGGGCGACCACGTCGCGATCGCGGCGGCGTCGATATCGGTTACCCCGGTTGATCGCGCCACCAGGTGATAGCCGGACTTCCCCCGCCTCGTCAGCGATGTGAAGATCGCCTGCTCGGCCCACACGGCGAGCTTCCGGGCGCGGAAGAAGGCTCCGAATGGTGTTTGCGGTCAATGCGATGCAGCGACAACGGCATGTCACCTCAACGGACCTGGCTCATCAGCCAGGCAAACGGCTCGATGATCCCGCGCGGCTCGATCCGGAGCGGGACCAGCACCTCGGAACCGTAGGAATCGACAAGCTTGGCCGTCGAGCCAGCCACGGCCGAGCAGTAGAACCGGTAGTTCTGGAGCCGAGACTCACAGATCCGGGCCAACCCCGGCGCGTTGGACTTCGCGAATCGTTCGGGGTCGTGGATCGCGTCCTCGCAAAGGTCGGTCTTGGTGAAGACCAGAGCGACCGGGATCTTGATCTTGCGTCGCCGCCGGTTGGGCTGGAGCGAGTCGAGATAGCTGATCAACTGCATGGCAAAGAGTTCCTGGCCCTGTCCCTCGATGACGACCTGGAGGGTGTCGATCAGGACCACCAGGGCCGCGCACTTGCCGATCAGGGCGCGGATGACCTTGTTCGACTTCGGGGCCTCGAGCTCGGCCTGGACGGCCTCGCCGGCGACGTCCGGGGTGACGATGTCGAAGATCCGGCTCCGGCGGCCGGCGGTGACCTCGCAATGGACCCATTGCCAGTGGTCGGGCTCGTTCGGGGTCTTCTCGGGGAACCGCTGGTGTTCCAGGGCGAGCACCAGGTTGCGGTGCAGATTCAGCGAGAACGGCCCCCGGGCCATCCCGTGCATCCCCCCCGCGCCGCGCGCCAGCATGTCCAGGAGCATCCCGAGGTAAACCGTCTTGCCGACGCCGGTGGGTCCCAGAACGCCGATGAATCGGGGGGTCCGTTCCGAGGTCAGAATCGACTCGATCACGCTCCCCGGCGCGTAACAGTTGCCGCATGGGTCGCCCTGGTAGACGTGGCCGTCACATAGCGGACACGTCGCGCTGCTTTTGTAGCCTTGACTGTAGTCGAGCAGGAGCGTCTTGTTCGTCATGGCGGAGAACTCGCATCAATTAATTCAGAGCCAAACGGTATTCTGAGGAAAGGATCACGGTCGTGAGCGAGGCGGACTCTGTTCAGGCGCGGATGCGGAGCCGGTCGGCGTTGATCGCAGCAGCGGAAGCCGATGTTGGCGCGTCGGTCGAGCTCGGCCTGGCCGGTGATGAACTGACAGGTGGCCTCGGCCGGGAAGTAGGTGTCGAAGCCGCCGCCGACGATCCGACGGAGCGGGGTCCAGGCTTCGAGCCGGGCCGGGGGCTCGCAGGGGATGGCGTCGAGGGGCTCGTTGAGCCATTCCCAGACGTTGCCCGACATCTGGTAGATGCCGTTGGGCGTGCTTCCCTCGGGATACTCGTGGACCGCGACGGTACCGCCCCGGCCCGAGGAAAACAGGTTGGCGCGTCGGGGATCGAAGATGTCGCCCCAGGGATATCGATTGCAACCGCCGCCGCTGAGCTGTTCGGGCCAGCCGCCGGCCTTCTGCCACTCGGCGGCGGTGGGGAGCCGCTTGCCGACCCATCGAGAGTACGCCAGGGCCTCGAACCACGAGATTCCAACCACCGGATGATCGGCCTTGCCCGAAGGGAACGCGGACTGCTCCCAGTGTCGCGGGCCGGGCTTGCCCGTCCGGTCGGTGAACTTCATCAGGCTGGGCCAGACCTCCTTGGGCCAGAGTTCCATCTTGTCGTACCCCCCGGCGCGGATGAACCGCTGGAACTGCCGGTTGGTCACGGCGTACCGGTCAAGGTAGAACGCGGGGAGCTCGCAGGGCACGAGGGCGCCGCTGGATTCCACGACCGGGACGACTCCGCCGGGAATCAGGGCCATCTGCGCGTCGATCGCCTTCCAGGCACCGGCGGCCTCGCGGTCGTCGATGACATCGGCCGCCTCTTCAAGCAGAACGAATACATATCGGTCATCGCCGATCAATTGTACGGTCATGCTGCGGATCTCGCCCCCTGACGGCTCGGGGCCGATCGCCGCGCTGCGCCCGCTTCGGAAGTCGCGGCCGGCGCGGGAGCGGGGCCGGCTCGTGGCTGGAGTCCGCGAGGGGACCGGGCCCGCGGTTCTCGGTGCTTCGCCCATACCCAGGACCCAGAGCAAGCGGCCAACCCAGCCTCGGTTGCGATCGGCGCTCGCGTCGGGGGCGATGGGAGCGGCTTCGCCTGCCGTTGCGGCTCCGGCCCGAGGCCGCGGCGTCGCGGCGGATGTTGTCGACGCGGCCAGGCCGGGTCGATTGGACTCTTCGTAAAGCTCCGTGCTGACAGGACTCTCGGGAGGCATGACGGTTTCGATCCTCTCAGGTCAATCCCTCGATCGTGAACAGGTAGAGGCCCCCGGGTACATCGATTCCCCTGGAATCAAAGGGGGCCGCGGCGGTGTGCGTTACGACGGACGTCCTCGCGCAGGGCGTGAAACTGCTTGAGGATGGAATGGGCGATATCGTTGCCGATCGGGTCGTCGTGCTCGGGGGAAGCGTGGGGCGTGGGGTGGGCAGGGCGCTCGGACGCCGCCGGGCGGCCATTGGCGGGGACGGCCACGGTGACGCTCGAGCCCGGTCCCAGACCATGACGGCCGTTGCCGTGACCGGCCTGGGACGCGGCCATCGTCTCGATCCGTTCGTGCTCGAGCCGCTCCCAGGCCTCGGCGAGCAGCTTGCGGTCGGCCGCGAGCTGTTCCAATGCCGCGCTCCAGTCCTGTTCGTACTGCTGGGCCTGGGCGGCCAGCCGGCTCTGGGCCTGCTCGTACTCACTGATCCGTTGCTGGAGCCTGCGCTCGAGCTCGTTTGCCGGACCGGCCGACGCGTGGTTGGCCCGGTCCAGCGCCATCGTTTCCAGCCGTTCGAGGCGTTCGGCGATGTGATCACGGAGTTGCTCCAGACCCTGGACCAGGGCGTTGGGGTCGGGGTGTGGGGACTTCCGCCGGGGGTCGTGGTCCGGGACCTCGTGGCCCGGCGGAACGTTTTCTGCCATCGTGCCGCCTCACGTCAATGCGTCCGCGTTGGTTCAGCGGTCCGGGCCGGTGTGACTCCACAGTCGGGAGAGCCGCGCGGCGAGTCCGCGTTTCAACCGCTGTTCGGCCTCTTCATGATGGATCTCCTTGAGGTGCTCGCGGAACGCCCGGATGCGCTGATCCGGATCGAGCGTGTCGCCCGCGTTCAGGACCGCGGTCACGGTCGAGGGCGCACCGGACAGCACGGCCGTGGTTCGGACCTGCTCCTCCTGGCGCCTGAGCGACTCGCGTGCGAGCTGGCTCCTCAGCGCGTTCTCGGCCGCCTGGTGTTCCATGCGGGCGCGCTCGTGGTCATCGCGTTGCTGTCGCAGTTCGATGCTCAAAAGGTCGCGCTCCTGGCGCGCCGCCTGGAGCTCGGCGACGATCGATTCCAGGTCGTGGGCCGGGATGCCTCGATCGGCGAGCTCGCGATAGGCGGCGCGAAGCTCCTGGTTCTCGCGTTCGAGGGTCGCGATGACGCCGGCGCTCGCGTCCGGGCCGTCGGCCAGCTCGACGAGGCGGGCACGGAGCCGCTCGACCTCGCTGCCCAGGCTCTGGCGCTCGAGCTCCCAGGACCGGCGCTGGCTCTCGAACATTTGGCGAAGCGACTCGGCAGACCGGCGCTCGTTCAGGATGGCCTCGTGGATCTCGGCGGCGGCCGTCGCCCCTGCGCCGGCTCCCGACTTCTGTTGATCGGCGATCCGCTTCTCGACCTCCGCGACCCATTGGTGAAGCTGCTCCCACTCGGCACGCGCCGCCGCCTCGGCCTCGTCGGCCAGGCGGATCTGCTCCAGCAGCAGGGCGATCGTCTCATCGCGGTTCGCCAGTTCGGCTCCCAGGGCCGCGTCCACCCGTTCGTGCTCGGCCCGGATGCGGAGTTCGTCCTCGCGCGTTCGACGCGACCGGACCGAAGCTTGCTCGGCCTCCGCTCCCTCCGCCGCCAGGTCGCGCAGCCGAAGCTCATCCTCGAGCCGCGTGATCTCTTCCTGAAGAATATGGATCATATCCTGATATTCATGCAAATATTGAACGTCGGATCGTGCGTTATCATGGGGCGCGAGGGGCTCGCCCATCGTTGACTCCTTACGTTGCGATCTTGCCAGGGCAATGATCTTGTGTCGGAGGCATGGTCGAGCTTCCTTCAGGAGACCGCGGCAAGCGTGCCGTTCTTGATGATGTGCCGCACGGTCGCCTTGAGGTCCGACTCGGAAAGGGGGCGGTGGAGTACGCCGTCGAGTCCCAGGGCGTCGAGCCGGGCCAGCTCGTCCTCATCGTCGATCTGGCGGATGCCGATGAACCGCGTGGTCGGCGGCGCGTGGTCGCGCAGGGCCTGGAATAGCCCTTCCTGCTCGACGCTGTCGAGCGCCATGAGGACGACCGCCGAGGGATGACGGCGGAGGAGCAACTGGACCGCCACGCGGTCGCGGACGTGTCGCAAGGGAAATCCGTCTCCTTCCGGCCCGAGCACGCCCTGGATCAGGGCGAGGGTCCGGGAATCTTCCTCGAGCACGACGATCAAGGTCTGTGCCGTGGCGGTCTTGAGCTCGACCAGGCCCGTCATCTCCAGACCCCGGATGACGGGAACCACCTCCGCGAGCTCGAGCCCGCGCGCTGGGCAACGCTGGCCAGGTCCTGGATCCCGTCGAGCAGGGTATGGACCCGGATCTCGGCCGCGGTCAGGCCGGTCCGGTCGAGGTTGCCGCCCCGCGGGGTCTGGCGGGCATAGGTCAGGTTGCGCCAGCGCGGCAGTTCGTCCGGCCCCAACATCTCGCAAACCCGCGCCCCCTCCACCGCCAGCGCCGGCAGGCTGATCTGGAGCGGGAACGCCTGAAACATCGGCGGCATGGCGGCGTCGGGCTCGAAGGTGAACCGGCCCGGCTCGCCGTTCAAGGCGCCGTACGTCAGGACCGACGCCTGAAGCCGGAGCAAGGCTCGCAGACGGCCCGGGTCCGAGAGGCTCCGCTCGAGCAGCTTGACCAGTCCCGACATCGACGCATCTTGATGTTCGCCGAGAGTGATCGACAGCAAGGGGGCCAGGTCCGCCATCTCGGCGGGCAAGAACGGGGCGAGCCGGTCGGGGGTCGTCGTGGGCGAGACGACTGCCTGGACCCGACCCCCCGCCAGCGCGAACCGGACCCGATCCTGACCGATCTCCAGCGCGAGTCGGCCCCTCTGCTGGCCGTTGTTCAGGAAATCGAGCACCGACCTGAGCGGGAACAGCTCGGTCTTGCCCTCGAACACCGGGTCGTGCGCCTCGCCCACCGCCTCGGGGACCGCCGAGCCGCTGGCCTGCGCCTGGACGACCATCGCCCCCATCTGGAGGGCGTTGGCCACCCCGCTCTTGAGCAGCTCGGGGGTGAACGGCTTGGGGATCTGGTCGACGATGTTCGGGAACTCGGTGTACTGGGCGATACGCCCGGTTCCGCATCGCCGAGCTGACCACGACCGGGATCCCGCCGTGGCCTCGGTGTCGAGCAGACGACGGCAGACCTGGTCGCCGGTGGTCCCGGGAAGCTGGTGGTCGAGCAGGATCAGGCTGGGCGCGATCGATCGAGCGAGCTCGAGCCCGCGCTCGGCGTCGGGCGCCAGGGCCACCCGGTAGCCGGCCTGGGAAAGATGGCACTCGACCATCTTGCGGATCGTCGGGCTGTCGTCGATGACCAGGATCAGCGGACTCTCCATGAAACCTCCGCGTAAACCTCGGGATCGAGTCGAATCGGATCGGCACGGATCGGCACGATTCGATAGGTCGATCGTCAACGAATCAGAGGATACCCGCCGCGGTCGCTGCCGCTGCCACGGCGGCGTCAGCGCTCTCCCGGCTCAGCGCTTCACCGACGATGCGGGTCAGCTCATCGGGATCGATCGGCTTGGCGACGAACGCGCGGGCGCCCAGGGCCAGGGCCTTCCGGCGGGTCGCCGGCCGGCTCTCGGTGCTGGCGACGACACCGGCAAGCCGGCCATCGACGGCGACCGACGCAGCTCGGACAGGAGCTCGAAGCCATCCATCCGCGGCATCTCGAGGTCGGTCAGGACCATGCTGTAGGTCCGGCTCGCCAGCTTGCCGAGGGCCTCGACACCGTTGGAAACCTCGTCAACCTCCAGTCCCAGCCCGCGAAGCTGGCGGGTGACGACCCGCCGGACGCTGATCGAGTCGTCGACCACCAGTACCGGCCTGAGCCGGGGCGTTCCGGCGGCCGGTTCGGAGGCCGCGACGGATCGGTCCTCCCGATGCCAGCGGAGCAGGCCCGCGGGGTTGAGTACGAAGATCACCTCACCGTCAAGCGACAGGCTCGTACCCCGATCACGGGATGCCCGGCCAGGAGTGGCCCCAGGGGTTTGATGACCAGCTCGCGCGTCCCTTCGAGCGCGTCGAAAAGCAGGGCCATCGGCTCCCCCTCAGCGTGGACTAGAAGAAGCTTAGGACATAAAGCGGGGCGCCTGGCCGAGAATCGGAGCGTCTGGCCGACGTCGATCAGGGGGACCTTCCGGTCGCGCACCTTGACCCGACGCTCGCGTCCCTCGCCGGTCACGTCGCCCGGTTCGAACGGCTGGGCGTGCTCGACCTGGCTCGACGGGCACGGCCAGCGCCAGCCCGACGACCGGGCGATCATCGCCTGCTCAAGCGCCAGCCGGACGGGGAGCCGCAGGGTGATCCGGGTTCCCTGGCCGGGCCGGGTCGTCAGCTCGATCGTGCCCCGGAGCCGGCGCACCTCCTCCGCGACGACGTCCATGCCGACCCCGCGGCCCGCAATCGCGTCGGCTTCCTGACGGGTCGAGAAGCCCGAAACGGAAGATCAGGGCGTTGAGCCGGTCGACGCCGGGGTGTTCGTCCGGCCCGATCAGGCCCAGCCGTCGGCCCTTGGCGGCGATCGCGGTGTAGATCGAGCCCGCGGCCGTCGTCCTCGACAGCCAGGACCAGCGTACTCCCCTCGCGCTGCGCCTCGAGGGTCACCCGTCCGGCCGCCGGCTTGCCCGCGCAGGCGCGCTCGTCATCGGGCTCGATGCCGTGGCCGACGGCGTTGCGGACGATGTGCAGGAGGGGCTCGAACGCCTTGTCCTGGAGGGCCCGGTCGAGCCCGGTCTCCTCGCCCGCCATCGACACCTCGATGGTTCGCCCTTCGACCCGCGCCGCGTCGAGCGCGACCCGCGCCAGCCGCTGGAACAGACCGCGCACCGGCACGATACGGATGGCATGCAGGCTCTCCCAGAGCTGGAGCGACAACCGCGCCAGGGTGTCGCTCTCATCAGCCATCGGGACCGCTTCCGCCTCCGCCGACTCGCTGAGGACCATCAAGTCCTCGACCTGCTCGACCAGCCGGAGGACGACCGCGGCAAGCTGGATTTCGTTCGATCGCGAAGACGAGCCGGCGTCGGCCGACGAACGTGTCAGGCCCAGCTCGTCGAGCCGCTCGAGACGGTCGCGGAGCACGCGACGCCCCGCCCGGACCGACGCCGCGAACTCCTTGAGCCGATCGGTCTGCGCCTTCCACGCCCCGCGCCTCAGGATTAGCTCCGAGGCGATGTCCATCAGCTCGTCGATCCGGCTCGCGGCGACCCGGACCGGGCCCGAATCCGCTCCCGGCTCTCCGGGCGCGCTCGCCTTGACGACGGTGCTCGGTACCGACGGTGTGTTGGGCGGTGTCGTGGATGGTATCGGCGACGTCGATGGCGACGGCGGTTCCTGGACCGGCGCGGGCGCCGCGTCGAGAATGCGCGGCGCGGCGGCGCGGGCCGTCGGCTCGTGGCGGAGTGCGTTGAGCACGCCTTCGAGCGTGCTCAACGTCTCATGAAGCTGATCGAGCAATCCGGGTGTGACCCGGCCCGCGGCGTCCTCAAGGCTGCTCTCCAGGATATGAATCCGCGCCGCCAGCTCGCTCAGGCCGACGCTTCCCGCGGCCCCCTTGAGCGTGTGCAGGCAACGCCCCAACTCGTGCAGCCCCGCGCGGTTCCCCTCGGCGTCAACACTCCGCAGACCCAGGACCAGGCTCTCGATCCGCTCGAACAGGTCGCCCGCCTCGGCGAGGAAGGCCTCGCGTAGTTCGGGGTCGAGATCGGGGGCTGGTCGCATCGGTTCCGATCGCCCCGCGCGAGGCCGCACAGGCGCGGGCTCGCGCGGCACTGGCTCCGGCTCCGGCTCCTGTTGGGGCATCGGATCGAGAACAACCTTGCCCCCGCTCCCCCCGGTCAGGAGCCGGAGCAAGGTGGCCGCGTCGATCGAGGGCGAGCCCGGCCCCATGTCCGGGTCGAGCGCGTCGACGAGGTGTTCGTCCCCCGCGCCGAATCCGCCCGGATCTTCCTCGTCGCTCCTCGCCGCGTCAGGCGTTGTCGCCGTGGGATCAAGCAGGTCGAGATAGTCGTTCCACCGTGCGGCCGATTCGGTGAGGACCCAGAGCGTGTCTTCATCTTCAAGCGAGCCATTGACAAGTTGTTCGTACGCGCGGGCGCGGAAAGCGGCGGCCTCGCCGGTCGACCCGGGAGACTCGGCGGCGAGGCATTCCCAGACCTCGGTCAGGATGGCCAGCCGCTTCAGGACCCGGGCCAGTCCGTGCCGGCCAAGCGCCCCGGCCTGGTTGGAGAGACCCTCGAGCGCGTCTCGGTCGTCGCCGAGGCTGCCCGATTGGTCGGGAGGCCGGGCAGCGACCCGGCTCCCGAATTGGTCGAGCGCCTCGCGGAACGAAGCCGGCAGCGGCGAAGGTGGGGCAGGGGAGGTCATGCGGTGAGCTCGCTCCGGGCTCGTCGATGGGCCGCGGTACCGTTGTGAGAGGTGTGGTGAGGGGCCGGCAAGGCGGTCGGATCAGAGCTGGTGGCGTTCAGGACCGGGTTTTGATCGGGATCCAGATCGAGCAGGGAGCGCAGCGGTGTGCTCGACTGGGCCAACTCGCGGATCAGGTCGCGCGCCTCGGCGGCGCCATCGAGGGTGCGGTGCGAGACCTCGGAGATCCGCTGCATGGCGCGGACCAGGTCCTGGGTGGCGAGCACCTGGTCGTTGGACGATCGTGAGATCCCCTCGACCAGCCGCGCCGAGTGCTCGGCGACCTCGCTGATCCGTTGGAGCGCCGCGCCGGCCTGGCGGACCCGCTCGGCCTCCTTTTCCATCTGAGTCTGTTCTTCACCCAGGGCGCGGATGCTGTCCTGGGTATCGGACTGGATGGCCTCGACCAGGGTGCCGATCTCGCGGGCGGCGGCGGCGGTCCGCTCGGCGAGCTTTCGAATCTCCTCGGCGACCACGGCGAACCCGCGGCCGTGTTCGCCGGCGCGCACCGATTCGATCGTGGCGTTGAGGGCGAGCATGTCCGTCCGGCTGGAGATTCCCCGGATCTGCTCGACGAAGCTGCCGATCTCGACCGATCGGTCTCCCAGCCGTCGGGCCTTGCGGCCGTTGGCCTCGACCTGGCCGCGAAGCTGGTCCATCCCTTCGATGACGCTATGGACCTGTTCGAGCCCGCCCCGCGCTTCCTGGCGCGACCTGGTGCAAGCCTCCGCCGCGTCCACGGCGTGCTGCGAGATCCGGTCGATCCGGTCCGAGAGGGCCTCGACCGTCGTCGTCGTCCGGGCGACGGCCTCCGACTGGTCGACCGCGCCGGCGGCCATCCGCTCGTTGACCGCCTGAAGCGCACCGGCGTCGCGGACCAGAAGCCCGACCGTCTCGTGGAGCACGTCGATGAAGCCCGCGAGCCCGTGCCGGACCCGGCTCGATCCCGAACCCGAACCCGATCCGTTACTGGCCAGCCGGAAGGCGCAGCGCCAGCCGTTCCACATGCTGCGACTCGTCGCGGAGCCGACGGGCGTCGGCCAGTGCCTGTTCGAGCGCGTCGATCGGTGCATCGAGCTCGGGCCAGTCCAGCGGAGCGGGGCCGATGTCCGGGTCGGACGGGTTGTTGGGGTCGCCCAGCGCGGCGATCCGCGTGGCGATCCGACGGCCGGTCGCCTCGCTACCGAGCCGCGCGGTCAGGGCGCCCGCCATGGACGCCGCGGCCAGGCCCGCCAACCCGACGATCAGTCGGTCCAGGCCCAGGCCGGCGGTCAGTCCGAGGCCCATGGCCCCCATCGACGCGCCGATGCCCGCGCCGATCACCATCAATCGCGTGCGGATCGGCATGCGTCGCGCTCTCTCCGGCCGATCGGTTTCCACCCGTACCCTCCCATCCGGTCAAATGGCCTCGTTCGATCACCCGGCGGGTTCATGGCGCCGCGTCACATCACGCCACGTCACGACACATCACATCACGAGCGAATCCACGCGCACCCGCCCTCTCACCCACCCGCGGTGAGGAGGTCGGCGGCACGCCCGTCCCGGTACCAATTCTCGATCGCCCCCCGCGTGTTCCGCCACGTCGCCTCATGGTCGATGACCAGGTGCGTCGTCTCGCCGTGCTGGAGTGTCCCGATCACGACGGGAGCGCCGCGAGCCGGAGCGTCGAGGGGAGCGCCCTCGGCGTGGAACCGCCCCTCGGCGACGGTTACTCCGCCCCGTTCGATCCGCAGGCCCCACGCCCCCTGGTCGCTCCGGAGGATGAGCACGGTCGCCGGCTCCCGCCCCTCGCGAGCCGTCGACGCTGGTTCCGGACATGGGCTGGCGTCGAGATCGAGGATCGGCAGAAGCTCGCGCCGGTAGACGCAGAGCCCCCGCAGGCCGGGCCAGCCCAGCGGCAAGGCCACCAGATTGTCCGCCGCGACGACCTCGGCCACCGCCTCCGGCGCAAGGGCCCAGGATCGCCCCCCTCCGCGCACCAGGCACCAGGCCTGGATCTCGCAATCTTCACGCGTGTTCATCATGTTTCAAGTTTCTGTCGTCCCTGGGTTTCCGGCCTGTCGAAGGCGGTGGTCGAGATGTCGGGCCAGCGCGTTGAGCCGCTCGCGGGGATCAAGCGGCCGGGCCTCGACGCGCTCGTTGGGCTCGCCGGGAGCCTCGGTCAATGGAGCCGGCGCGTGGGCCGCGATCGACAGCGCGATCAGGCGCCGGGCTGCCGCGGTGTTGAGGATCGGCTCCGGGCGGCATGGCTCCACCCCCCTGGCGCGGACGATCTGTTCCTCGATCAGATGCTGAAACTCGAGCCGAAGCTCGGCGATGGCGCGGAGCATCGGGTCGTCGACTGCGGGTCCGCCGGGCATCTCGCCACCCCTTCCTGGCCACCAACGAACCGGGTTCCCACCCCGGAGGGATGGGCCCGGAGCGTCCGGTCAATAGAACCCTAGCTCGTGGATTCGACGAGGTTGCATTTTCGCAACCGATCCGTCATCGCGCGACCCGGCCCTGAGCGCCCACGCTGCACCTAAACGGCGGCGCCACAATCCGATCGGATTCCCAGACCAGATCGGTTCACAACCGTTGGGAACCTCGCGCGAGCATGCCAGGCCTGGTTATGAAATTGCACAGATCAGCAAATCACAGATGGACAAACAGCAACCGATGAACGTTGCTGAGCGAGGAGATACCATTAAGAAAATCAAAAAAAACCGTTGTCAGCCGACAAAGTTGTGATAGATTGTTGGACCTCAGGACCGAATTGCCCCGCCCCGCCGCTGGCGCGTTCCTGAGTGCCACACCGCAGGTTCCGGGCCGCGGAGTCCTTCCGTGTCTCGCCCGATAGATTCTGAGATGCGATCAAATGGGTTGTTGCGTGCCTTCCCGTGACGTGGCGGGTTGGTTGGGCGGATTCGACAACGTGTGTCTTGTTTCACGGTGACTTGAGACTTCGAGGTTCCTCGTAGTTTGGAGGTGGATTCGACGATGGCTACGACCGAGAGCGGAACCAAGGGAATGGCGAGCGATAAATCGACGGCACGGAAGAAGGCGGCCAAGGGTCCGGATCAGCGGTTCAAGCAGGCGCAGCGGGCTTCGATCCTTCTGAAGCACGTCAGCGACCCCACGCGGCTTCAGGTCATCCTGATCCTTTCCGACGGCGAACAACACGTCGGCTCGCTGTGCGATCAGTTGAACCAGAGCCAGCCGGCGGTCAGCCATCACCTGGCGCTGCTCCGTCACGGCGGGGTCATCGCACCGCGCCGGCAGGGCAAGAATAACTTTTACAGCCTGACCGACAAGGGTGAAGAACTCTCCCACGTCGTCAAGAAGTTGATCGACTGATCAATTGACCCGCTCCGATCCGATCGACCGAGCCGCCCCGCTCTCCGGGCTGCCTTGCTCTGTTCCGCGTCGATTCGATTCGGTTTCGATCCCGGGCGAGGTAAAGCTGCAACGGCGAACTCTGCTCTCAATCCTCCCTCCGTCGGGTCGTTCGTCCTTTCCCGAGACATACGGCTCCAGCGCGGTAGGGTGTGGCGAGACCAGTCCCCCCTTCGCCGGATCTCGGCCTTGCCGCCGCGCCGATTTCGACTTGTCCCGGCCCCCTCCGGCTCGAACAATCCGGAACGGAGGGGTCGCGCGTCCAATCGCCAGCACCAATACGACGTTCTGGATGACTTCCTCGCGATGTCGTTGGGAAACAGCGGCGAAGTCAGGGTCCCTCCTCGAAGCAAGCGGGTGAGCGAGCGAGAGGGGGCGTCATGAAGATCTGTCAGGTGCGGCTTCGGCGGGGATTTCTGCCCGTCGAGGACCCGCGGAGCGCAGTTCGGGCCCGGTTCGGAGCTGGCTCCGCTCGATGAGATCGGCCGCGACCTGCCCAGCCTGCTGATGGATCGCGGGTTCCGGGCCTTGGCCCGTGAGCTGGAAATTCCAGCCCTTCCCTCGGGGCCGGTCGCCCTCGATCTGCTCCAACTGTATTACGTCCGGCTGGGTTTTCTCGCCTCGGCCTACATCAACCAGGTGGGAATCGGCATCGAGCCCGCGCGGGTCTTGCCCCGGAACATCGCGGTGCCACTCTGTGAGGTCTCGCACCGGCTAGGCCGACCGCCGATCCTGAGCTACGACGGTTACGCCCTGGCCAACTGGAAACGGTTCCGGCCCGATACCCCGGTCGCGCTCGGAAACATCGACACGATCCAGAACTTCGTCCACCTCTATGACGAGCACTGGTTCATCCTGGTCCATGTCGAGATCGAGGCCCGCGCCTCGGTCCAGATCGACGCGATCGAGCAGATCGAGCGGGCCCTCGCGGCTTCCCCGCCGTCGGACGAAGCCGCGATCGACACCGCGGTCGGACAGCTCGCGGCGGCCCTCTGGGACCAGGTCGGCGTCCTGAAGCGCATCCCTGAGCACATGGACCCCGCGCTCTACTACAAGACCTTCCGCCCGTACATCCGATTCTTCGAGGACGTGGTTTACGAAGGGGTTGACGCCGCGCCGATGCACTTCCGGGGTGAGACCGGCGCCCAGAGTAGCCTGATCCCGATGATTGTCGCCGTGCTCAAGGTCCCCCACCGCGCGACGCTCTTGACCGAGCACCTCGCCGACATGCGCCGGTTCATGCCCGCCGAGCATCGCGCCTGGCTCGAGCATGTCGAGGGCCTGCCCGACGTCCGAGGCCACGTCGCTCGCGATACCTTCAACAACGCGCTCGAGGCCCTCGCCACGTTCCGCGAGACCCACCTCGACTTCGCCCGCCGATACATCGCCCAGTGGGTGGCCGACCCCCGGGGGACCGGGGGAACCCCTTATCTCCGATGGCTCCAGCAGCTCGTCGATGAGACACGGGCTTATCAGGTAAAGTGAAAGAGCCGCCGACACCGGACGACACGAGATCCCGATCCCTTCCAAAAAAAAGGGCACACGATGGATACCGCCAAGACCTACAGCGACGACGAGGTCAACGACCGGATTCAAAAGGAGATGCTCGGCAACTGGTACCTCGAGGACGGCTGGCTCCGGCGCAAGTTCAACACCGACGGCTGGCCGACCACCCTGATGCTCGTCAACGCCGTCGGCTTCCTGTGCGAGGCCGCCTGGCACCATGCCGACCTCGCGGTGACCTGGGGAAAGGTCTGGGTCAAGCTCAAGACCCACTCGGCCGGCGGAATCACCGACAAGGACTTCGCGCTGGCCCGGAAGATCGAGGACCTCGCCTGCTGGCGGCCCGAGCCGGGAGGCCCGCTCGAAGGAACGCCAAACGCATTTGTGAAGATCAATAAATAGTTTCGAGCTAATTGATCTAGATTAGCTCGTGTCCCAGGTCAAGGACCTGCTCGGCGTCGAGGACCTTGTCGTTGGAGGTGAAGAGGTCCTGAACGGCCTTCTTGTGGATCTTCATCTTCATGCCGCCGACGCCCAGAGCACCCCAGCAGGCGGTACCGTCGTGGTCGGCCGCCTTGTCGGTCGCGGCGATCCCTTCGATACCCAGGGGGGGTACGGCGTTGAGGTCGACGGCCACGTTCAAGGCGGTGAGCGATCGGCGGAGGTCGTTGGAGACGAGGTTCACCCCGGCCGCGCCCGCGGCGACGAGGATCGCCCTGTCGTGGAGCCCGGTGCGCAGCGCCTCGGGTGGGGCCGTGGCGAACGCGCCGATCTCGACGTTTTCGAGCAGGGCCGAGATCTCAGCGGCGGCGGCCTGGGCCCGATCGATCTGGCGCGAGCCGATCGCGACCCGGCGCCCTGGCGGGCCAGCAGCCGCGCGACGCGGAGTCCCACCGGCCCCGTTCCCAGCACGGCGGCGGTGGCGCCGTTCAGAGCGATTCCCCGGTCGGCCAGACTGCGCAGGACCGCCAGCACGGCCGCCGCGGCGGTCGTGTTGCAGCCGTTGGCGTCGAACAGGACCGAGACCCGGAAGCCGGCGAAGAAGGTCGAGCGGACCGCCTTCAGCACGGCCTCGCTCGCCGACACGTCCGAGCCTCCCACGAAGACCGCCGTGCGTCGCAGGTCGGCCAGCCCGCGGGTGAAGAGCGCGCCGTGGACCAGGTCGCGGACCGACTCGGGGCGGACGCCTCCATGCCTCAAGAGCTGATCGACCCCGGCGTCGATCGCCACCACGGCGTCGAAGACACTCGGCTGGGGGTCAGTATCGAGCTGGACCAGGATCGACGGCCTGGTGCTGGCTCCCGCGCTGGCGCTGGCCATGATCGGCGCGACTCCTCGCTATCGAGCAGCCCGTCTCGTTTCGAAATCCAGGCGGGACCGCGGGCCGATCGGGCACCCCGGTCCCGTACCTTAGTTCGAATTCGAGACGTTTCGGTTCCAGACCGGTTCACGCGAACGGGTGCTTGGCGGTGTCCTTCTGGGCGACGATCTCCTTCGGGGTCGGCAGGTTTTTCATGGCCCGCTCGATCGAGAGCTTGGTCGCCTCGTAGTTGAACTTCTTGATCTTCTCGTTGTCCTCGGCCTCGGGGTGGATGAACACGCCGCAGACGATGACCAGGTCGTCGGCGTCGGCGATGGGGATGGTCCCCTCGGCCACGCAGTCGGTCACGGCCTTGGCCACGGCGTACTGCGCGGGGCCGAACATCTGGACCGCCTGCTTCATCCCCTTGATCGTCACCTTGGTGATCAGCACGGTGGCCGGCTTGGCGACCACGTTCGGGGTCAACACGGCCAGCAGGTTGGTGTGGCCATGTGATTGATTGGCCAGCGCGTTGGCGAACGCCGCGCCAACCGGGCCGGTCTTGGACCCGATCATCAGGTCGATGTGGGCGATCTCATTGCCTTCGCCCACCAGGGCTTCCCCGATGTTCATGATCACGTTGCTGGCCATGATTGTCGTATTCTCCCGTCGCGATTCGGTTAGTGAGTGGGTCGCGTCTGGTTTCGGTTGGTCGCATCGGGTCGTCCGCGAATCCAGGAGGAACGGGGGCGACCCATGGACTCGCATCATAACACCCGGGCCTGGGTCCGCAAGGGGCAGGCAGATTGTTAAGCAAATGGCGAAAAAATGGTTGTTCCCGTGCTTTCAAGCTGTTCCAATACACGGCCGGTCCGGGTAACGTACCGGGGAAGTCGGTCGCTCGGGCCGTTCGTCTCCGCTCCGCGGAAGCGGACGTTCTTTCTCTCATTCTGGACGGGAGTGCGGCAAATGCGCAAGCTGATTCCGCTGCTGTGCGTGACAGGGTTCTTCTCGTTGCTGACCCTGGCGTGGGCGGCCGAGGAGAAGACGATCGTGGGCGAGGCCGTCTGCGCCAAGTGCGCTCTCGGCGAGACCAAGACGTGCCAGAACACGGTCACGACCGAAGAGGGGGGCAAGAAGGTCACCTATTACCTCGCCAAGAACAAGTTCTTCGGCCCCGCTCACAAGGGCCTGGGTATCTGCACCGCGAGCAAGGACGCCCCGGTGAAGGTCAAGGCGACCGGCGAGGTTGAGGAGAAGGAAGGCAAGATGGTCATGACGCCGACCAAGCCGATCGAAAAGGCGGAATGATTGCCAGTCGACCGAGACTCGGCGGGCTCCGCCCAGCCCGCCGGCTCCTCTGGCCTGGCTTCCGTTCGGAATGATCGAGCCCGTCCCGCCCTGCTGATCCTCGGCGCCAGCGCCCGGGCCGCCGCGTTTTCGGCCCGCCGCGCGGGGTTTCGGCCCCTGAGCGTCGATCTCTTCGCCGATCGCGACCTGAGGGCGATCGGGCCAACCCAGCGACTGGCGGTCGACGCCTCCTGTCCCTATCCCGCGGGCTTCGTCCGCTCCGCGGCGGCGCTGCCGCCGGCACCCTGGATCTATACCGGCGGTCTTGAGAACCATCCCGACCTGGTGGCCGAGATCGCCCGGACCCGTCCCCTGCTGGGGCATGGTGCCTCCATTCTCCATGCCGTCCGCGACCCCCTGGCGGTCGCCCGGTCGCTCCGTTCCGCGCGACTTCCTTGCCCCGAGGTCCGCGACACGCCTGACGGCCTTCCCCGCGACGGGTCATGGCTGGTCAAGCCACGCGGATCGGCCGGTGGGCTCGGGATCGTTCCGCTGGAACCGACGTGGGAGCACGCGGAGCCCTCGTCTTACTACTTCCAGGAGTGGATCGACGGGCCGAGCCTCTCGGCGGTTTTCATCGTCCGCGAGGGTCAGGCCCACCTGGCGGGGATCACGCGGCAGTACCTCGGGAACCGGGGTTCGGCAGGGCCGTTCGCTTACGCCGGCAGTATCGGCCCGTGGCCGGTCGGGCCGATCGGCGCGATCGGATCGCGACCCTGGGCCGCGTCCTGGCCGCTGCGTTCGGCCTGGTCGGGCTGTTCGGAGTGGACCTGGTGCTCCGCGACGCGACCCCCTGGCCGGTCGAGGTCAACCCGCGGTACACGGCCTCGGTCGAGGTGCTCGAACTCGCCCTTGGTCGCTCGCTCCTGACCGAGCACCTCGCGGCATGCGCGCCGCTGGAGGCGATCGACGCGATCGCGCCGCCCGCCCCCGGCGCGACCGGAAACGTCGTGGGCAAGTCGATTGTCTTCGCGCCGCGGGAATGCCGGTTCCCGGAGTCGATCGACTGGAGCCCGATCCCGATCCCGATCTTGTCCGCGTTCGACGTGCCCGACGTGGCCGATGTCCCCGACCCGGGAACCGCCTTCGTCGCGGGCGAGCCGGTGCTGACCGTCTTCGCCCACGGCGCCTCGATCGAGGTGTGTGAGGAGCGGCTCCAGGAGCGCCGGGCGCGCTGGGAAAGCCTCCTGACGCTCCCCTCCTGAGTCAAAGGCTCTTCAGATAGGCGATCAGATCGGCACGTTCCGAGTCGCTCAGGCTCCCCAGACCGGTGACGGCCTCGGGGTTGTGGGGCCCGCTCAGGGCGTCGTCGAGGGTCTTGCTCCGACCGTCGTGGAGGTACGGGTCCTTGTCGTAGACCCCACGAAGCGAGGGGGGGTTATACCCGTGGTAGGCGTCGTCGGGCTCTTCGAGGCCGGCGACGTGGATCTTGCCGTCGTTCAGCTCGGGGCCGCCGTGGCAGGTGTTGCAGGCGGCCTTCTCCGATCGGTAGATTTCCGCCCGCGCTCGGCGGCGGGGGTGAGGCTGCCGTCGGTTTGACGGTACGGATTGCGGGGATAGTCGAGCGTGCCGAGGTACGCGACCAGGGCCTCGACCTCGTCGGGCGAGGGCTTCGGCCCCTGCATGCTCTTGGTGAACGACTCGACCATCGCGTCCTCCAGGCGGGTTTGCCAGCCGTGCCAGGTCCAGGGTCGGGTCAAGGTCACACGACGGAGGGTCGGCACCTTCTTGCGACTGCGCAGGTGAGCGGTCGAGAGGTCCTGGCGACCGTCGTTCAGGGTGTCGAAGTCGAGGCCGTTGGTGTGGCCGTCGCTGTGGCAGGTGTTGCAGCTATACCACTGATTGAACGAACGGGTCGCGTCGTGGAACAGGGCCTCGCCGCGTCGCGCGAGCGACAGCGTCCCCGGGCTTCCCAGTGGAATCGTGCCCACGAGCGCCGCGGTCTCGGCGTCGATCACCTGCACGGCGTCGGTCAGGTAGTTGGCCGCGTAGAGGGTCTTGCCGTCAGGGGCGAACGCCAGCTCGGTCGGCCGGCCGCCGAGCGCGACACGCCGGAACCGGCCGTCGTCGTTCAGAAGCTCGACCGCGATCAGGTCGCGCGAGCCGCCGGTGCGCCAGGGAAGCCGGCGCGGCCCGGTCCGGAAGATCATGACTTCATGCGTGCCGCCACAACTGACGGCCAGGAGTTTCCCATCGACGCTGATGGCCACGCCGTGCGCATCGGCCGCAGCCTGGCCCCTCACGTCGAGGGATAGCGTGGCGTATTCGTCCGAGCCGTCGAGCGCGACCCGTGTGATCCGCTGGCCGAGGACCCAGCCCAGGTCGATGTTGTTCTTCGTGGTGGCGAAGCCGCGGTTCCGCATGTCGGCCACGTATCCGGTCCGTCCGTCGGGATCGATCGCGACCTGGCGCAGGTTGTCCCCCTCGATCGGCAGCGTGTGCTCGACCTTCCAGCCGGCGACATCGATGACGCTCAGGCTCCTCGACCGTGCGTTGCCGACGAGCAGCCGGGTGCCATCCGGCGTCAATGCCACGCCGCGCGGCTCGCGGCCGACCGTCAGTCGTCCGGTGACCTGCTTGGCGTCGAGATCGACCCGCGTCACCTCGTTGCTCACTCCGACGGCGACATACGCCGTCATCCCGTCGCCCGAAAGCGCCACCCCGCGCGGCTCGGGACCGACCTCGATCCGGCCGACGACCTTGAGCGTGTCGGGACCGACATCGAGGATCGCCAGGTCATATCCGTACCAGTGCGTCACCACCGCGCCGGCCGCTCCGGTCGATCGCGACCCCCGCGGGTCTGTCGCCGGTCGCCACCTCGGCCAGCACCTTCCGCGCGTTGGTATCAACCAGCGAGACCGAACCCGCCGTCTGGTTGGCCGTCAAAAGCCGCGTCCCGTCGGCCGAAAGCGCCAGGGCGATCGGCGAACGATGAGGTGTCTCGGCCTCGCTCGTCGGCTCGGCTGTGAGGGCCGGTCGCGGAACGACGGTCAGGACCAGGGCCAGGGCCAGTCGATGGATCCGAGGACGCTTCATCAGGAGGACTCCTGGACAGCTAGCGCGGCGAACCGGCGGGGATGAGCGGCGGGGCGGTGACGCTCCTGGGCATGGTACGAATCATATCCTCTTGTCGGTTGCAGGGTAGGCTTCAGCCTGCTGTCTTCCTGGAGATACCGGCTGACTGAAACCTACTCTACACGCGATTTTTCCGCGATTCGAGTCCCTCACATCCGATCGACCACGCCGATCCCCAGCAGGTTGAGCCCGAGCTTCAAGGTGCGGGCGGTCAGGTCGCAGAGCGCCAGTCGGCTGGCGATCCGTTCGGGGCTCTCGGCCTTGAGCACGGGGCAATTCTCGAAGAAGGTGCTGTAGGCGTTGGCCAGGTCGAACAGGTAATCGGTGACGATGTTCGGCTTCAGCTCATCGGCGGCCAGCTCGAGGGTCTCGGGCAATCGGAGGACGCGCAGGCCCAGGGCGCGTTCGGCCGGGTGGCTGAGCGCGATCTCCGGGCGATCCGCACGGGTCGCCTCGGGGGTGAAGCCCCCTTTGCGGAAGATGCTCTGCACGCGCGCATAGGCGTACTGGAGATAAGCGCCGGTGTTGCCGTTCATGGCCAGCATTTTATTCCAGTCGAACACGTAGTCGCTCAGCCGGTTCTGCGACAGATCGGCGTACTTGATCGCTCCCAGTCCGACGACCTCGGCCACCGTGGGCTTCAGGTCGGGCTCGAGGTCCGGACTGTTTTCATCCACGACCTGACGCGCCTTGGCCACAGCCTCGCCGAGCAGCGATTCCAGCCCCACCACGTCCCCCGCGGGTCTTGAACGGCTTGCGGTCGTTGCCCAGGATCGTCCCGAACGCGACGTGCTCGAGATCGATCCGGTCGTATCCCCACCGCCGGGCCACGTCGAAAAGCTGCTTGAAGTGGTCGGCCTGGCGATGATCGACGACGTAGAGGATCTCGTCCGGGTTCCATCGTTCGGCGCGGTAACGGATGGTGGCCAGATCGGTCGTGGCGTAATTGTAAGCACCATCGCTCTTTCGGACGATGAACGGGGCTTTTGACCCCTCCACGAAGACGACCGTCGCCCCCTCGCTCGGGACGGCCAGGCCCCGGGCTTCCAGGTCGTGGACGACCGGGCCGAGCATCTCGTCGTAAAAGCTCTCGCCGAGCTCGACGTCGAAGCCCACACCCAGGCGGTCGTAGATGGCGTTCAGAGCGTTCAGGCAGTGGGGCATGAACTGCTGCCAGAGGGCGCGGTTCTCGGGGTCGCCGGCGTGGAGCTTTGCCGTCTCGGCCCGCGCGGCGTCCTCGACGCCGGGCTCCTCGGCCTTGATCCTGTCGTTGACCAGGCGGTAGAGCCGGGCCAGCTCAGCGACCGGATCGGCGGCGTAGGCGGCCTCGTCGCGGGCGTTCTTCCAGCCCCAGAGGATCATGCCGAACTGCGCAGCCCCAGTCGCCCAGGTGGTTGTCTCGGATGACATTGTGGCCCAGCGCCGAAAAGATTCCGGCAAGACTGGCGCCGATCACCGTCGAGCGGATGTGGCCGACGTGCATCGGCTTGGCCACGTTCGGCGACGAGTAGTCGATGACCACCGTCCTGGGCTTCGCGGGAGGCGTCAGCCCGAGCGATTCGTCGTTCAACAGATCGCGCAGGCTGGCGGCGATCCAGCCGTCGTCGAGGCGAACATTCAGGAAGCCCGGACCGGCGACCTCGGGCGCGGCGGCGAGCGGCGCCAGGTCGACGGCCCCCGCGACGTTCTGGGCCAGAGCGCGCGGGTTCTGGCCCAGCGCCTTGGCCGAGCGCCATGCATCCATTGGCCTGGTAATCGCCGAATTTCGCGTCGTTGCTGGGCCGGACCGCCGCGGCGAACATCAACGGATCACCGCCCTCGGGGGTCGCCGCGGCGAACGCGGCGCGGAGGCGCTCGAGGACGTTCATGACGGCTGGTCCCCCGACTCCGTCTCCGCTTCCGCCTCGGTCTCAACGTTAACGTCCGGCTCGGCCTTGAGGGTGGGCCGAACACGTCCGGGCTCCTGCCAGTCGAGGTGGGGGGCATCGCCCCAGATCTCTTCGAGGGCGTAATAGCCGCGCGCCTCGGCCGAGAAGATATGGACGACGAAATCGCCGTAGTCGATCAGGGTCCAGCGGCCTTCCTCGGAGCCTTCGAGCCCGAGCTTGTGCTCGCCCCGTCGCTTCATCTCCTTGTCGACTTCCTCGGCGATCGCGCTGGAGAGCCGCCGCGAGTTGGCGGTGACGATCACGAAGTAGTCGACCAGCGGAGTCGCCGCGCGGAGGTCCAGCAGCAGGATATCCTTGCCGCGGTTCTCCTCGGCGATCCGGGCGCAGACCGCGGGCCAGCTCCAGAGCCCGGGCCAGCCGCTCGGGCGTGGTCCGCGCCTGGGCGCTCGTGGGAACCGGGTCCTGGACCTCGTGTCGATTGACCTTGCGCTGGAGCTCGGGCGAGATCGGAAGCGGGGCGGCGGGTGGGAGGGAATTGGCACTCATCGCGTCGGTTCGTTCGACCATCAGATCGTGTTCCGGTCCGGGGAAGCAAAGCCATCGCCTCGACTCAACGCGAGGCGGGGAAGCGAAAAGACGAACGGAAGAGCGATCGCACGACTCCTCCGGTCCCGTCCCGATATTCAGGGGGACACCGGGAACGGGCGTCGGGTTCGTCGTCGTCCGCGCGGGATCAACCCCGTCCAGTGTACCGAACTTGGAGCGTTGATGCCTATCGCGCCGGTTTTTTCGACCGGAGCCGTTCCCGCGAATGGGCCGATTACTCCGGGGCAACACCGGCCCACCCATCGCCCCGGGAGCCGTTCGGAGGGTCCGGATGCGCCGTCTGTATGCGTTGGGAAGATTTCGTGCCGTCAGACTCGACCCAGTTTGCGCCGATTCCAGAGGCGGATTGGCGAAGTTCCACGATATTGACGGAAGGACGGACGCATTGGCTCGACCGGCGGACCTAATTAAGACCCAGCGCGAGGGGAGCGAAGCAACGTGGCAGCGAGGGAGTGGGGAAAGCCTCCGGGAAAGCGGACCGGCGCCGCGCGTCGCGGCCAGGGTCGACAACGGGCGGGGAGCGACGCGCCTCGGGGAGAGTCTCTCCAGGCCCAACGGCCCTGGCGGACACCCTGGAACTGGGCCTTCGACCGCCTGGACGAGCGTAAGGCCTGTCGTCTACGGACCACACTGGGCCGTCGCGGCTGGCTGGTGAGCTGGCTTTCCGAGCCGGGCGAGCACGGCCAGCGCTGGCGGGCCCGGCTCTGCGTGCGCCGCGCTGGTCTCGACCCTGGAGCGGACCGGCCGGACCCGGACCGGTGCGATCGAGCGGGCCGCGCGGGCCTTGACAATGCTCCTGGTCTACCGGGCCGAGCAGGACCGGCGGATTCAGGCGCGAAGCATTGAACCGAGAATCGGCGGCCGAGGCCGAACCCGAGCCGGACGCGGACGCCTTTGACGAGCCCTGGAGCTGATCGGATCGGATCGGATCGGATCGCCGCGTTGGCCTGGCTGCTGTCTCCATGTGTCTGTTCCGGGAAGGCGTTTTGATCTTCGTGCGGTGGGCAACGCCGACCATCCCCTCGCCCGACAATCCCAAAGAAGGTGGGCGGTGCCCACCCTACGAAGACGTTTTGGAACAGACACCCAACGATTTTCACCCTCGCGACGTTCTGGACCCGGAACAGGAAGACCACGATGAACGAGCTACCCGAAACCTGGAAATCGGTCCTGGACGCCTTGATCGCGGCCCCCGTCGCCTGGCAGTCGCCCGCGCGTTGTCGGTGTCGATCGGAATCGACATCGAGACGACCACCGACCTCCTCAGCGACCTCGACGCGGCCGGCTGGCTCGACGTCTGGGACGGAGCCGGACTCGACGACAGCGATACCGAGACCGATACAGGTCCGCTGATCACGCTCTCGCCGCTGGGGGCGGAACGCTTGCAGGTCCACCTGATCGAACTCGGCGCGGAAGAGACCCCCGATGGGCGCCGATTGGCGACCCGGTCCCGCCGCCGCCCCGGGCCAGGCACGTCTGCCATTCCGAGGCCTCGGCCAGCCTGGAGAAGCTGGCCGACGATCGGCCCGGCCCCGACGTCCTCGCCGAGCGCCGCCGAGCGCCGGGCCTCGTGATCGGCGGCGCTTCTCGCATCGAGTACGAGCGCGAGCCAATCCCGATCAAGCTACCAGATCGACGACCTTCCCTATCCCACCCTGATCCTGGGCCAGGGCCTGATTCCCTGGCCAGGGCCCGGTCAGGACTCGTCTTCCAGTCCCGGCTCGTGCCCGGCCTGTCACGATCGACCGTTCTGCGCTCACGCCTACTGCATCCGCTGCGACCGATGGGGCCTCGATCCACTACTCGACGCCCTGCTCAAATCGTCCCGCCGATGCGACCGCTATCGATACCGGATTCCGCCCCGACCCTCCAAGGCCGCGACCCCCTGCGCCGAGCATGCCGTCGAATAACCCCGACCGCGGCGCCGAGCGTGAAAAGCGTGAGAAACAGGCCCAGATCGATCGGGCCCGGCGGAAGGCGAAGCGGAAGGGGCGAAAAGGTGCGGGGAAGATGAAGAACAGGAGGTAGGCGGAGAGGTGCAAGGGCCGCGTTGCTTCGACATTATCGAGATCAAACTCAGTCGAGACCGGCTGCGATACCTCGCGGAGTTCGACCTGTTCCTTAAACATCTCATCGAGCCCGTGAGCCATGCGACTCTTGAATGTACGCTATGGCCTGCATTCCTTGCCTTGAACGATAGGTCGCCACTCAAGCCGACCACCCGAGGTCATGACTTCGCCTCCGGGACACCACAGAGATCCAGACGCCTTACGAACGCGATAGAGTCCCGTCAGGGGCGTGTGCCACTCGTGCTCGACCGTCGTGCCCTCGATCTTATCGTAAAATGGCTCATGGAGAATTGCCGAGAGTGGGCCTTCCGGCAGCCGATCCCCCGCAGCGTGGGACTTCTTCAGGGCGGCAGAGGCCGAAGCGATCGTCGCCGATTGTTTCGCCCGGGCTGTTCTCCGCGAGAAGCCAGGATTGGCCGTGAATTCGCCGTGGACCAGGCTTGTGAAGTTAACGCAAAGTCCTAAGGACACGGCCAGGAAACCCCAACTGCGCCGCTTTGAACTCGCCACCGAGCGGCAACCGACCCCCACAGCTAGAACGGCTCCAGCTGGGACAGCCCACTCGCGAGTTGGGATTCCTGTGCCGGAGAGCAGCAAGAGGCAGAGCGTCCCCATTAGGAAGAACGGTACCATCGCCCCAACCACGATTCGGATGGGTCTGGGGAATGGTCCCGGTTTCCACATAATCAGAGCCAAAGCGACGGTGACCACACCCAAGAGCAGCGAGAGATGGAAAGCAAGTTGCATTTTGCGCCCCTATTCTCTGTTTTTGATCTGGTGAGCGTGGCCGCGAGCTTTGAGCGCGGATTTGGGGACGCCTTCGTCGTTGATGGTTCGCCCGATCTGGGAGTAAGATTCACTGGAAGAGGCCGAATCCATGGGCCGTACCGGGGATACTGATGACGAATCGGACAGCTCCATAGACTTGGGCGCCATTACCTAGGTCCGCTTTCACTCGCTTGGCGAGCGGATAGCTGAAACAGCCAACCAAGGAGATCGTGGTGTTTCCGTCCGTAACAGCCTTGAGGGGAGCGGTCACGTCGGTGCCTCCGATATAAATGTTTCCCTGGTCCGTCGTGGTAAGGAATTCCCCATTAGGACCGACCTGAATGCCATCCGGGCCCCCATGACCCTTGATGTTCATGTTCGTAATGGTCAACCCTGATGCTGAAAGCGTCCCTAGGAGATTGATTAGGTCGGCGGCGGTTGCCGGCGTATAGTTGCTGCCATCGCTCGCGGCAACACTGATATTCGACGGATCGGTGAGCCAATCTTTCTTCCAACCCAACGTGAGGGTTGACGAATCCGAAAGACCTTGGTCGGATACCGTGACCTGCATCGAGATGGTCGCGCCAGTCGCGAGGTAGTTGATTAACCCCGGTCCATTAGTCACTATCACCGTGCCGTCCGGATTGACGTTGAGATAGGAGGACGAGCCCGAGAAAATGAAGTTATTATCGGGCGGCGTTATATAAGCGCCCAGCCCGCCGATCGCATCTCCCGTGTTGGGAACCGGGGAATCAGCTTCTGTGTCGATCTCACCTGAGTCGTCGGTCTCGATCGGATTAAACTGGACAACCAAGGGTGTGTCAGGTTTTATGTGGTGAGCCGCGACAGCGTGACGCATCGCAATCCTCGCCACGGCAACGTGGCTCGATTCGACCCAGTGGTGGATTGCGACATGTTCCGCGACCACGTTATTCATCGCGACGCGAGGTGCGATGCTAAGGCTTGGTTCCACGTGTGTCGAGATGAAGCTCAGCAGCTTCCGATCCTCCAGGATCTCAACGCCAGCTGCGTTCGTCTCCAACAGGAAGCGACGATCTGGCCTGGAATCAGGACGGCAGCCTCCAGATCTCGCAAGCTACCGCAAAAATTGGACCACGATCATGGAAAGCTCCGGTGCATGGGCTTCGTTGGTTTTTCTGACCTCGCTTACTCGATGACGGGACCGCCAAAATAAACCGATGCAGGCGCGGTGTCAATCTTTTCTCAGGAGCTGTGAGGCCTGTTTTTAGATTTTATCGCTGGTCAGCTTGTATGTCTTGCCGGGCTGCTCAACAAACCAAGACCTTTCACCCCAGCACAATAGTAGAACTGACCCCAATGATCGCCGCGAGCGTTCCCGTTCTGGCCCTCGCCGCCGCGCTGGCGGGCCAGGTCGCCTGGTTCGAGCCCTTCCCGGCGCACCGGGTGATGGGCAATGTCTACCATGTGGGATCGAAGGACCTGGCGAGCTACCTGATCACCACGCCCGAGGGGCACATCCTGATCAACAGCGGCTTCGAGCGGACCGTCCCCTTGATCAGGACGGCGGTCGAGTCGCTCGGGTTCAAGATGGCCGATATCAAGATCCTTCTCGCCAGCCACGCCCACTCCGACCACGTTGCCGGCCACGCCCTCATGCGCGAGCAGACCGGGGCGAAGGTCTACGTGATGCGCGGGGATGACCGCGTGATCGCCTCGGGGGGCGAGGGACAGTACCTCTACAGGACGAGCCGATGGAAGCCTTGCCCGGTCGATCGCGTGCTTGAGGACGGCGACAAGGTCAACCTCGGCGGCGTGACCCTCGTCGCCCGACGCACACCCGGCCACACCCGCGGCTGCACCACCTGGACCTGGCGGGTCGAGGAAGACGGAAAGCCTTTCGACGTCGTCGTCATCGGCAGCCCGAACGTTAACCCTGGCTATCGAGCTTGTCGGCAATACCGACTACCCCGAGATCGCCGACGACTTCGCCCACACCTTCCAGGTCCTCAAGGGCCTTCCCTGCGACGTCTTCCTCGGCGCCCATGGAGCGTATTACGGTATGATCGAGAAATACGCGAAGCGGCAAGGACAACCCGTCGGTCGAACCCGTTCGTCGATCCCAACGGCTACCGCGCTTATGTCGCGCTGAAGGAAAAGGCGTTCCGCGATACCCTGGCCGCGCGCGGTTCGAATTGAAGAAGCGATCCGAATGAGCCCTCGATTGGAGCCGACGCATCGATGAAGACCACCGCCTGGCTCGCTCTTGCCGTCTCCCTGCTCGCGGGAGCCTCCACCCTGGCCGCCGCCGAACCGGGACGTCCGAACATCGTGCTCGTGATGCCCGACGACGTCGGCTACGGCGACTTCGCCTGCGACGGCAACCCGGTCATCCACACGCCGCGCATCGACGCCTTCGCCAGGCAGAGCGTGCGGTTCACCGACTTCCACGTCAGCCCGACCTGTGCGCCGACGCGTTGCTCCCTGATGACCGGGCGGCACGAGTTCAAGTCGGGCGTGACGCACACGATCAACGAACGCGAGCGGATGAGCCCGAAGGCGACGACGATCGCCCAGGTGCTCAAGGTCGGCCGGCTACACCACGGGCATCTTCGGCAAGTGGCATCTCGGCGACGAGGACGGCCTATCAGCCCGAAAAACGAGGGTTCGACGAGGTGTATATCCACGGGGCAGGGGGGATCGGCCAGACGTATCCCGGAAGCTGCGGCGACGCTCCGGGCAACATGTATCAGAACCCCGCCTTGATGCACAACGGCCGATTCGAGAAGACCCAGGGCTATTGCACCGATCTGTTCTTCGGCCAGGCGCTGAAGTGGCTGGATCGATCACGTCCGGCAGGGAAACGCCCCGTTCTTCGCCTACATCACGCCCAACGCCGCGCACGGCCCCTTGCAGTGCCCCGAAGACTATGAACGACGATACGCGGGCAAGGTGCCCCCGAACGTCGCCAAGTTCTTCGGCATGATCGAGAACATCGACGACAACTTCGGCAGACTCCTCGAGAAGCTCCGCGACTGGGGCCTCGAGCAGAACACGCTGGTCATCTTCATGACCGACAACGGCGGCACCGCGGGCGGTCAAGCTCTTCAACGCCGGCATGCACGGCGCCAAGGGCACGCCCTACCAGGGCGGGCACCCGCGTCCCCTCCTTCTGGCGTTGGCCGGCTGGGTTCTCCGGAGGCATCGACGTCAAGGCGCTGACGGCGCACATCGACATCTTCCCCACCCTCGCCGAGATCGCCGGCGCCGATCTCTCGGACGGCGTCCGCCGGCAGGTCGAGGGGCGCAGCCTCTGGCCCTTGCTCAAGGACCCGAAGGCCGAATGGCCCGACCGCTTCCTCGTCACCCACGTCGGCCGCTGGCCCAAGGGGAAGGCGGCCGAGTCGAAGTATGCCAAGTGCTCGATCCGCGACGGCCGGTTCACCCTGGTCAACAACAGCGAACTCTATGACCTGGAGACCGATCCCGGCGAGACGAAGAACGTCATCGATCAGCATCCCGACGAGCTCGCCAAGCTCCGCGCCGCGTACGATCAGTGGTGGCAGGAGGTTCTCCCCTGCCTGGAGAACGAGGACGCCGTCGGGCCGTCCATCAACCCCTACCACGCACGCTACTGGGAACAGTTCCCCGACGAGCGTCCCAAGGGGGCGTGAGCCCGGCGCCAAGGCGAACCGTGGCTTTGAATTGAGAATTGATGTCAATCACGTAGGTCTGAATCCATTCAGACCTACGTTGCAAGGATGAAATCTCTTAAATCAAAATAGCCTTCACGACCGCGGGACCGTCCCCACCTGTTCGACGCGCACCGTGTTTCTGTCGGTGAAGATGACGTCGTAGACCGGTAGCCCCTGGGCCAGGTGCGCCAGCGAGTTCGTGGCGTGCAGGCCCTGACGCGCGTCGACCTCGGCAAGCAGGATGGGCCGGAGGTCGCTGGTGACTTCGGGAATCAGGTCGGTCTGGAGCATCAGGAAATCAATCTGGAGCTTGAGCAGGTACTGACTGACCTGGGGATGGTTCACGAACATCTGGCGACCGAACGACGAGGGGGAGATCAGGGGGATCATCGAGAAGGGCTGGATCTTCCCCTCGACCCGGGTATTGATCACGGCCGCCTCGTTGTGCAGGCCGTGGAGCGATTCGTACTCAGCGCGGAAGGCGCCTTCCCATCGGCTCTGAAAGAAGGCGCGGAGGAAGTCGACCACCAGGCCGGGGCGGATCTTGTAGGCGTCGGGGTGCTGGAGCATGAGCCGGAGATGGCCGCAGCCGATCATCGACGGGTTGCAAAGGTGCTCGAGCACCGCGTCGCGCATCGCCAGCGGCGGACGCCGGAAGAACTGCCGCCACTCGCGCGGGCTCGTCGAACTGGCTCAGGACCGGCTCGAGCCGTCGATCGTGGCGCATCGCGTCCGCCACCGCGGCCAGGGCGTTCTGATCGGTATGCATGTAGAACCCTCCCAGCGCATCGATCCGGCGCTCGAAGAGGGTGGAGACCACGCCGGTCGCGATCGGTCGCCCCAGCGCCGACTCGATGGCCGAGATCGCCAGCAGGAAAACCCCCGCATCGCCCCCCGGCGTCCCGACCACGCCCCGGTCGTCGCGGCCGTCGATGCAGGAAAGATGAGCGTGCAGTACCAGCGCCGCCAGCTTTACCCACCGGACCGAGAGCGGGTCGCCCAGATGCTCCTCGACGTCCCCGGCCGTCAGCGCGCCGGAGGTTTCCGGGCTCGGGGCTGGATGCGTGATCGGCGACAGGACATCGCAACGGTTGAGGATCGACGGGTCGCGCGTCGTGCCGAACCCCAGGCTGATCCAGTGGGCCACACCGCCGAGCATGGCCGCCACGTATCGCAGGCCGCGGGCTTCGAGCATCCGGGCCACCTCGCTGGCGCGCTCGCCGTGCTGCGAGATCAGGACGACCGGCTCATCGGGCCTGAGCCGTTCGGCCAGCGACTCCAGGCGCTCGGGAGGCACCCAGTCCGAGCCGTGGATGTAGCCGATCGGCCCGATGAACTCTTGCGGGTCTCGGACGTCGATCAGACGGACCCCTGGCCCCTGGGCCGCGACGTACTCGACCGGTAAGAGCGGCGAGCCGATCGCCGACCGGAGCAGGTTCGCCTCCCAGTTCCAGACCCACGCCGGCGCCTCCCCGGCCGCCGTTGCGGACGCGGGTTCCGAAGGGGATGGAGCGTTCGGGCTTGCGTTTGTCTTCGTGTCCTGACTCATCGTTTGCGTACGCGCCTCCCGGAGAAGTTCGCTCATGCCATCGTGACATCACCGGATTGTTCCGGAGGGAAACCCGCCTCGTCCAGGGCTTTTCGGTAATCGTCGGGCGTATTCAGATTCCAGAGCGTACGCAGGTGCGGATCAACCATGCGGAGCGCCTCGGCCGCGACCCGCCTGCTGGAGACGACCTCGACCAGCGCGCGCAGCCTGAAACGGCCGGTATCGAGCAGTTCCCGGACCACGGGCAGGACGGCTGACCGTCGATAAAGCGCAGGCCAGAGGATGCGGGAATCCGTCCACCTCCGGCATCGCCAGGTCGTGCGCACCGATGGTCGCACACAGCAAGTCGATCCAGCCGGGCGCAAGAAACGGGGCGTCGGTGGCCGTGGCGTACACCAGCGCCGACATCTTCCGGCATGGCCCTCAAGCCTGCCGCCAGGCCTTCGAGCGGTCCGCGTCCGGACTGGGCATCATGCACGATCACCACCCCCGGCGGCAAGCCGGGGCACTCCTGCCCCGGAGCCGACACAACGATGACCGGTCCGTCGTTGATGCCCTCCCGCACCAGCCGGACAACTCGCTGAAGCAGGTATTCGTTTCCGAACGGCAGCCAGGCCTTTGGCCGCCCCATCCGTCGTCCCTGGCCGCCGCAGAGAACAAGAGCACCAATGTGTCCATAAATCTTAAGAATGAAAAGGTTGCTCCGCCACCCCGCAACCCTCGCGCGAGGCCGGGCGATCAGCCTACCAGGATATCGCCCGGGAAGCCTATTTCGCGACGCCTGGTTCTGGGTTACGATCAACGCGCGGGGGGCTTTCGCTCGGGAAGCCGGGTGGGTTCGAGGCCGCGGACGAGAGCACGCGATGCCGGAGTCCTGCGATACCTTTGACGAGCTGCTGACACGGACCCGACAGGGAGACGAGCTGGCCCTGGCGGAATTGCTCCGCCGGTACGAGCCCAAGATCCGCCTGAGCACCCGGTACCTGCTTCGCCCGGTCCTGCGCCGCTACCTCGACTCGATCGACGTCACGCAGTCGGTCCAGTTCCACCTGATCCGCGGCCTGCGCAACGGGCGGATCGTCCTGTCCGATCCGGAGACCTTCGTGGCGCTGGCCGTGACGGTGGTCCGACGCAAGGTGGCGCAGCACTGGCGGCATCTCCAGCGCGAGCACCGGCTTCGCTTCGGCGCCGGAGGGCGAGCCCGGCGCTCCGGGGGTGCTGGCGCAGCCGCGCGTCGAGCGACCCGTCCCTGGCGGTCGAGCACGTCGAGGACCTCGAGAAGGTCTGGGGGCTTCTCGACCCCATCGAGCGTCGGCTGATCGAGCTTCGCCTTCAAGGGCACTCGACCGAGGAAGCCGCTCGACAGATGGGCGCCGCGGCCAACGTGCTCCGCGTTCGCCTGGGGCGGCTCCGCAAGCGGCTCCGCGAGAACGGGTTCCTCGCCGACTGGTTCTGACGCCGGGCCGATCAGGATACAGGCTCCGTCGTCGTCGCGATCGCGAGCTCACCCGTTCGGTGCCGCCGCGCCTGGGCCACGTAATGGCGCCAGGCGTGGTCGATCCGCTCGCGCAAGGTGTCGTCCACCGGGCGGACGACCTTCGCGGGCACGCCCATGACGAGCGATCCGGGGGCGATCTCCATCCGTTCCGGCACCAGCGCACCGGCGGCGATCACCGACCCCGCGCCGATCTTCGCGCCGTTGAGCAGGATCGCCCCCATGCCGATCATGCAGTCGTCGGCCACCTGGCAGCCGTGCAGGATGACCCGGTGCCCGACCGTGACCCGGTCGCCGATCAGGCAGGGAACCCCGGGGTCGGCATGGACCATCGTCAGGTCCTGGAGGTTCGTCTCCGCGCCGATGACGACTCGCTCGGTATCGCCCCGGATCACCGTGTTGTACCAGACACTCGCGTCCCGGCCGATCCGGACGTCGCCCAGCACGATCGCTCCACGGCCGATGAAGACGGAGGTAGGGATCGCCGGGATGTCTTCCGCGTTTTTTGATTTCATGCCGATATCCTGGACGGGGGCGGGCCCCTTTCTCCGTGGCCGCTTCGCGCCGATCTACCCCCGGCTCTCGAAGGAATTCTACCCGCGCTTCGGTTTGATGGTCACTGGCGCGGCCCGGTGCCGAAAAGCGCTTCCATCTTACGCTCGTGGTCAGCGAGGATCTTGCGGAGCGCGGCGGGGTTCTCGGGAACTCGTCCGTGGTCGTCGGTCGCGATGATCCATGTCTCGAGTGCCGATCGCAAGCGTTCCCGGGCCGCCTGGTGCTCGGGGACGGCGGAATCGGCCAGGTTGTTCAGCTCCCAGGGGTCGGCCTTCAGATCGTACAGTTCTTCCGACGGCCGATGGGTTGCCATGAACTTGGCCTGGCCTGGGTTCAACGCCCCTTCGGCGAGCAGCCGGCGCATGAGGTTGACGTTGGGGTTGGTATGGTCGGCGTAAACCATGCGCTGAAGGTAGGGCCGGTCCGGCATATAGTTTCGCATGTACTTGTAACGATCGTCGCGTACCGTGCGCACCCGGTCGATGGCCTCGTCGCATCGATCGGCGGCGGCGAAGAGAAAATCGCGGCGCCGCGCCCCGGACCCAGGAAGGGCTGTCCCTGAAGGTTCTTGGGTAAGGCGACGCCCGCGATGGCCAGCGAGGTTGCCGTCAGATCGATCAGGCTGACCAGGTCGTCGCTCGACGAGCCGGCGGCCACATGGCCCGGCCATCGCACCAGAAGCGGGACGCTGATCCCTTGCTCGTAAGCGTAATACTTGCCCCGGAAGCATTCCCGGCCGTTGTCGCCGAAGAAGCAGACGATGGTGTGATCGTCGAGGCCCTCATCCCGGAGGAGGTCGAGCACCTTGCCGACGTGCTCGTCGAGCCGCTGGATCATGTCGTGGTACCGGGCCCAGTCCTCACGGGCCACGGGATGATCGGCGAGATACGGGGGAAGCGTCACCTTCGCGGGGTCGGTGGGGTCGTGCGACGCCTTCTCGTAGGGCCGGTGCGTCTCGTGGAAATTGACCTGCGCGTAGAATGGCTGGTGGGTACGGAGGTCGTTCCAGCTCGACGAGTCGAACGGCTTGCCTTCGGGCTGGAAGTTCCAGTCGGTCTTGCCGCTGCCAATGATCCCGGCGGCAGGAGGGAATTGCCGGACATTCGCCGTGAAGTAGCCGGCTTCGCGGAGCCGATCGGAGATCAGGCGGACGCCCGGCACAAGGCGATGGCCATCATCCCGGTGGCTCCGATGGTTCTGGGTATCGAGCGCCGTCTGGTACATGCCGGTGCAGAACGCCGACCGCGACGGCGAGCACACGTTCCCCGTCGCGTAAGCGCGGCGGTAGGTCCGCCCCTCCGCCGCGAGCCGGTCCAGGTTCGGCGTCCGGGCATCGCGGTCGCCGTAGCAGCCGAGGTCCCGACCGATGTCCTCGCCGATCAGCCAGAGGATATTCGGCCGGGAAGTCGCCGGCTCGTCGGGAACCGCGCTCGCCGCGCACAGGTGCAGGGCGAGCCCGAGAATCGCCGCGCACCGTGCCGCCCGTACGGGCCAACACGCGGATTGGTTCAGAGACATGATCATTCGTTATTTCCCAGGACGCGGTTCCATGGAACCGGGGCGGCACGTCCGTCGAGCCGCCCCTCCCGCGCGTCGGTGTTCATGTGTCAGTAACTATCAGCACTGATCACTTCGCCACCCCGAGACGAGGCCAGGCCGCGCCAGATGAGGGGGTTGATCGAGTCTTTCATGAACTTGACGCTGCCGTCGCCGAAGAGTGCATTCACGCCGCCGGGATGGTAGCTCCGGGCGGTGCTGAAGGCGGGCGAGCTCGACTGGACCGAGGCCTGCGAAGCCCCCAGCGTGCAGGGAGGATTCGATCGGAACGGGTAGACGCACCAGCCCGGCAGGAGGTCGGGGACCTTCGAGTTCGGCGTGGTGTAGGCCAGGAACATCGAACAGGCGAAATCATCGTTGTAGATCATGCCCCGAAAATCCTCGTCGGCGGCGGTGCCGCTCCGCGCGGCGCAGGCGATCACCTCGGCCATCAGCAGGGTGTTGCTGGTGCCGTCGGTGATCGACTCGATGCCGAACGATCGATCGAGCGCGAAAGGCGCGCCGGCGAAGACCGTCGCCAGGGAGGGGCCGGTCGTGTAGGGGTTGTTGTAGGCGTCCTGGCTGTAGGTGGCGTTGCCCCAGTTGACCACGTAATTGCCCTGGCGCATGTTGAGTGTGCTGTTGTCGATATCGCTCATCACGTTGGGATCGGCCGGGCAGGCGTAGACGCTGATGAACGTGCCGACGACCGTACTGTTCCCGAGGTTATTGTAGCTCAACGAGAAGTTGACCGAGTTCGCCACCGTGCCCTGTTCGATCTGGCCCAGGAGCGACAGGGCCCAGGTCCGACGGTGCTTGGTGCCGGTCGCGTCGCCGGGATAGCCGGGATCGTTCGCGGGCCGTCGGATGCCTTGCCGGCCGATCGGGAAGGTCGAGAGCGAGCTCTGGTAGTTGTGCATGGCGAGGCCGAGTTGTTTGAGGTTGTTGACGCACGAGGCCCGACGGGCCGCGGCTCGGGCCGCCTGGACGGCCGGAAGCAACAGCGCGATCAGGACCGCGATGATCGCGATCACGACCAGGAGCTCGATCAGCGTGAACCCACGAGCCGGGCAGGCCGCGCCTGCCGCTGCACGCGACGTTGACTTCTCCATTGGAAGGACCCTCTCTCAAATTAAAAGATAGGGACGAGTTCTCCGGTCGGCCACGACGACCACCCCGGAGCGCACCGCACGAACTGTTGCACCTTCCCGACCGGATCAGACGGTTTGCGAATCGCGTGAAGTGAAGGGGATGAACCGATGGCCCATGTCGCCGAAAACCACCTTCTCAAGCACCCGGGCCGCCGATCGGATGTGATCGTCCATGGCCTGGACGGCCGCCTCGGCGTCGACGCGGAGCAGAGAGCGGACGATCGACAGGTGCTCGGGGATATCAATCGTGTGCGAATAATTGGTCCGCGCGTTGCGCTGATGCGAGACGTCCCGGAGTGTCCGGAAGAGCGTGAGATAGCGGTCGATCTCGTCGGTCAGCCGCTCGTTGCCGCACGATCGGGCGATCAGGCCGTGCAGTCGGGTATCGATCTCGCGGCCGGAACGGTCCCAGGCCGCGTCGGCGCGATCGTCTCGAGCCGGACAAGCTCTTGCTCGATCGCCTCCAGGTCCACGGGGGCGATCCGGCCGCACGCGCAACGGGTCGCCTCGACCTCCAGGACCCGTCGAATCTGGCTGATCTCGCGCACCTGCTGGGGACCGAATGGCCGGACCACGGCGCCCCGGTTATGCAAAAGCTCCACCATTCGCAGGCCAGCCAGCTCGACCATCGCTTCACGAACCGGCGTCGGACTCGTGTGAAATCGCTCGCTGAGGCGCTGAACGACCAGGTGCTCACCCGGCCGGAACGTTCCCTGGAAAATCCCCGCCAGGAGGCGCTGCGCCACCTGCTGGCGGATCGGAGCCCGCGCCATGCGCTCGTCGTTCGACCAGGCTTCCTCCAAGGCCGATCCCGCCAGACGGCCAACCCGCACGTTGAGCTCGCTCATCGGGGATTCCCTCGGCGTTAACCCGACCGAAACCGGGTCGATACCCCATTGACCGGAACGCGACAACCGGCGCCGAACCTCGACCAAGGACGAACGTCTTATGAGTGTGCGTGGAAGTTCGACCCTCATCTCATATTAAATTAAATCAAAAATCCACCAAAAAATTAGAAAAAATCGTTAATCGCGCCTAAAACCAACAGGCCATATAACTTGGGAATCTTAAGTAACTCGGTGGGAAAGGTTCCGTTGTCGCCTACTCGCCCTCCAGAATCACAAGGTCAATTTCCTTGAATGTCATGGGTGCCGAGCTATGATAAATGCCGATATTTCCCTCGTCAGCGATGGCCGGGAAGTCGCCGGAGACGATCACGGTCCCATTCAGTTTAATTGTAATTTGTTTTTTCTTGCATTGAATTACATATTCGTTGAAAACGTCTGTTTTGATAAGTTTGGTGTATAAGGAGTCGGGGATCGAGTATAATCTGGCATTGCGATAAAGAATGCGGGCATCCCGTGATCCGCTCGATGCGAGAACCGGTCCGGGAATGCCCGAGACGCCACGGAATACGATGCCCGGAAAGCTGCCCCAGGGACATTTCGCCTTCAAACGCAGCTCAAAGTCTTTATAATCTGACTGAGTATAGAGCCCGTGGGTGTCGGGCTCGCCCGGCTCAAAGAGCAACAGACCATCGTGGAGCTTCCAGGCGGCCGGATTCGTGGTACGACATTCCAACGTCCCGCCCCGAACGAGAGGCACCCGGACCTGATAGATGGGCAACCCGCTCGATTCGTACCCGATCGGTGAGGGGGGCCTGTTGGCGATTTCTCCCGGGTTTTCCTTGCGCTCCACCGCCTTCGTTCCGTCGGCGGGTAGTGGGGATTGGGTTGCCGTCGTTACAGGGAGAGCACCATCCACCGATTGGGAGTCGGTTGAAGGCCGTGGTTTGACCTGGTCGGCAGCGCCCGCGCGATCAGGGTGAATGGGAACTTCGTCCCGGGCAGATTCGACCGTGACTGTCGAACCATCGGGCACGACCACCTTATCGGTCACCCGCCCCGCGCGATCGCGGATCGTGATGATGATCACGCCCAGCACGATCAGTCCGAACAGAGAGGCCGACAGGGCGACCGGCCACGACGTCCACGGTGGTCGTTGACCGGGATTCGGAGCCGGCGTGTCATTGCTTTCCGGTTGCGCGTGACCCAGATCGATCAGACCTTCCCACCGCGAGCCGGCGGCGGAGGTGTCGGCGGCTCTCTGGGCGTTGGCTTCCTTACTTCCCGCATCGCTCGCGGGCCGGGGTTGAGTCGACTGGGAGACCGCCCTCGTCTTCGGCCGATCCGCGTGGGTCTGATCGGCCAGGGAGACGTCGGGCCTGGGAACCTTGACGGCGTTTGCCGTCCTGAGAAACGGTTTCAACGCGACGGCGACCTCACCCGGCGTCTGGAACCTCCGGGCCGGGTCCTTGGCCATCATCTTCGCGACCACGGCCGCAAGCTCGGACGGCACTTCGGGGCGCACGACGTTCAGAGGATCGGCGTTCCGGGAAATATGAGCCTGGTACACATCGTAGAGCGAGTTTGCCTGGAAGGGGGGACGGCCGGTCAACACGAAATACAACGTGCCGCCGAGGCTGTAGATGTCAGCGCGGATGTCGGCGCTCTGAGCGTCGAGGATCTGTTCGGGGGCGATGTAGTCGGGGGTGCCGAGCGCCTGGCCTTCCAGCGTCAATCCGCCCTCGATCTTCTCTTCGCGGGCGACCTTGGCGAGGCCGAAGTCGAGGACCTTGATCACCGGCCTGTCGTCCTGCGCGAGAGCATCAGGTTGTGGGGCTTGATGTCGCGGTGGACAAGTCCTTCCTCATGAGCGTGCTGCAACCCGAGCGCCGCCTGGTAAATGAAGTTGCAGGCGTGAGCCACGGGAAGAGGTCCCTTGGCCTTGACCATCCTGGCCAGGTCGAGGCCTTCGACGTACTCCATCGCGAAGACGATGATCTCGCCGATCCGGTTGGCCGAGTAGGCCTTGACGATGTTCGGATGGCGGAGCCTGGCGACGGCCCGGATCTCGCGCAGGAAACGGTTGAGCACGCCAGGGCGCTCGATGAGGTGCTTGCTCATCACCTTGAGCACCTCGTCGCGATCCATGAGCGGGTTGCGGGCCAGGTAGACGACCCCCATGCCGCCCCGGCCGAGTTCGCGTTGGATCTGGTAATCCGGGTGGTCGGCAAGGCCGGGAGGAAGCGTGTCGGCCGGGGGCGGAGCCGCGGCGCTCGAATTCGTGTCGATCCGCGCGCGGCCGGGTTGAGACCGACCCGCCGCTCGGGCGTCCCGGAACCGATCGAGGAAGCTGTCGGACGAGATCTCGCCGACGCGCTTGCGGCACGCGGGGCAGATTTCGAGGTGCGCGTTGACCGCCTCCGCGGATTCGTCGTCGAGCTTACCCAAGCCGTACGAACTCAGCATCTGGTCGGTCGGGTGCGGCACGGCCATCGGACGATCTCCGGGAATCGGTCGAAGGAGACTCACTGGAGGAGATAGGCCGGCCTCGCCTCGAACCTGTCTCGAATGGATGAAACTAACCGAGAAGTGCGCCGGATTCTGCCCTTAACCGTTTGAGAACGTAAGATTTGGGAGGTATCCCAGAAGTGTTGAACGGCTCGGCGCTCGGGATGCTTTCAAACTCGCGCCCGAGGAGAGGGAGATGAGGACGCGTTCGTCATGAGATTATCAAATGAACATGTTACACAATAAACGATCTCACGCGAACGTCAATTCCAGGATGGACGCGTCATCCTCGAAGCCAGATGCGGCGTTGGCCTCGACTTCGGTCAGGATTCGATCAAGGCAGGATGGACCATCGTGAAGCGACCACGTGACGGTCTCCACGAAGCGACGGAGCGAGCCGATGGCACCGTCGTGCTGGTGGTACTCGTAGATTCCGTCGCTGAAGAGAAAAAGGCGAGCGCCTGGTTCGAGAAAGGTGGTCGTGGCGGGGTAAGGCATGGAGGGGTCGACGCCGACCATGGGGCCTTGCGAATCGAGGACCAGGGAAGGGCCTGGTGCCTCGGGACCAAAAACGAGGGCGGGGGGATGACCGCCGCCGCAATAGATCAGCCGGCGCGTCGTTCTTTGGTAGACGCCGTACCAGACCGTGAAGAAACGGCCGCCGTGCTGATCCATCGGAAACGTCCGGTTGAGCGCGGCGACGACCTGGGACGGGTCGTGGAAATCGATGTCGGGCAGGGCGTTCGACCGCAGCGTGTTCAGGATCGAGACCGAGATCATCGCCGCGGCGACGCCATGACCGCAAACGTCGAGCAGGTAGAACGCGAAGTGGTCCGGGTCCAGGTCATGATATCCGAAGGAGTCGCCGCCAAGCTGGCTCGACGGCAGGAACCGCCATGCGGCCCGGATGTCGCCTTCGGTGCGGGGTTCGGGCAGGATCAACCGCACGTACGCCACGGCCTGCGCCACCGACCGGGCGAGCTCTTCCTCGCGCTCCTTGAGCTCGAGGTAGTCGGCTTCGTGCCGGCCCGTCGAATGACCTTCCGGCTTCTGTTGACCGAGTCGCGCGATCCATTCCTGCGGGACGGGAACGTGAATGGTCTTCGCGGTCTCCCACAGGTCAGGCAACATGGGACGCTCCTTGGAAGAGCATCAATCAATCTCGTTGAATCGAGTGATGCGATTGACTTCGACCTGGGAACGCTGCCGACGGCCAACGAACCTGGTCGTCCCGGCGATGTGCCGGCGGGGCCGAGGTCGGGAACTCCTGGTCGAACCAGGACCAGTCTCGGTCTGCGACCTTGTTGATGCCAGAGTCCGAGTCTGTCGACCGGGGCTCGATCCATTTCAGGAGCAAGAGGACCGTCCCTCCGGCGGTGAGTCCGCCCAGGATGCTCCCGATCATCGGGATAAACAAAGCGTCGAGTAGAGAGTTGCTCATGATGGTCGGATTTCTCCTTCGGCCCGAAGTCGTTCGTCCCCTGGCCAGGTCTCTTGCAGCGATCGTACCAACACCGAATCGTTGCCCATCGCGTCGCGATTTTTCGGGGCCCGGCCGCTCTCGGCTCGATTTCGGGCGAACCTCCCCCATCTCAGCCGGGGCGATTCCGCCCAATAGCGGCCGGTTCGAGCCGTTGGCTCGCACTCATCAAGGACGTGAGCCGTTGATCGAATTCGTGGTTCTCGATCAGCCCACGTTCCAGGTATGGCGGCGGTTCCAGGGAATCGGCCGGTAGGCTGGATAGGTGGTCCTGGTCCTGGCGAGGCGCTCGGGCCTTCGGCTCGGCGCGGCTGTTCTGGGCTCGAAGGTCGTGATCAGGAGGTCGATCGTCTTGAGCAGGAGGACCATACAGGCCCCGCCGACGCAAGCCCAGAGCAGCCCGTGAATCATCGGCAGGAACACGATCTCGAAGAAGGTTTCGGTAGTCATGGAAATTGTATCGCTGGTTGACGTGTGGATTTGACGACTTCCGCCATCCGGCCGGCGGGTCGGTTTCTGGCGTGACGACTCCGTTGCCGTCGATGAGAGTCATCCCATTGCAGCAGCCGTACCAAAGCCGAATTCCGGCCGTTTTTCGCGGTTTTTCGGGTGTTTTCACCATTGCCGCGTGATTTGTGCGGGATTCCCCCCGGGCTATCGGGGGCGATTCCGCCCGGATCGTCGAGTTTCGCGGGAGTGTGGGCTCAATCGGCCGGCGGCGCGGAAGCGTGTCCGGGCGAGCCCATCGGCAAGCGGACCGTGAATTCCGAGCCCTGGCCCGGCCCCGCGCTCGCGGCCTGGACGCGCCCGCCGTGCAGCTCGGCGAGGCCGCGGACCAGGGTCAGGCCGAGCCCCAGACCCCCCCGCGAGCCGTCGCCACCTCGGTCGAGCTGGGTGAACGCCTCGAAGATCCGGGCGAGCATCTCCGGAGGGATGCCGACGCCGGTATCCGACACCTGGATGACGACCTCGTCCCCCTCGGCCCGGGCGGTCACGCGAATATGCCCCGGCCCGTCCGAGTGCCTGGCGGCGTTGGTGAGCAGGTTCACCACCATCTGCTCGAGCCGCGCGGGGTCGGCCAGCAGCCGGATCGGCGTGTCGGGGAGCGCGACCTCGAGACGGTGCTCGCCTTCCTCCAGGTGTGTACGGGCCACGGCGCAGGCGTGGGCCACGACCTCGGACAGCTCGATCCAGCGCTTCTGGAGCCGGACCTTCCCGCGCGTGACCCGCGCGATGTCGAGCAGGTCGTCGATCAGGCGGCCGAGTTGACCGGCCTCGTGTTCGATCAGCTCGAGGTTCTCGGGGATCAGGTCCTCCATCCCCGGTCGACGCGAGAGCTGGACCGTGCTGCTGATCGCCGTCAACGGGTTGCGCAGCTCGTGGCCGAGCATCGCCAGGAATTCATCCTTGCGCCGATCGGCCTCGGCCAGTTGCTCGGCCCGGCGGAGCAGCTCGGCCTCCAGCCGCTTCTGCTCGATGAACAAGGCGCCGACCAGAAGCAGCGCCAGGGCTGTTGTGACGGCCAGCGTGCGGTCCATCCCGACCAGGGCCGACTCGGAATCGGCCCGACGCTCGTCCAGCAGCCGGCGCTCGTCGGCCTCCATCGCACCGATCAGCTTGCGCACCTGTTCCATGACCGCCCGGCCGCGCCCCGCCAGGACGACCGGCAGCGCGGCGTCGATCCCACGCTCGCGACGCAGCCGGACCGTCTCCTCGAGCTCGTTGACCTTGGTCCGCAGCTCCCCACGCAACGACGACGTCCGCGCCTGCTGCGACGGGTTGTCCGCGATCAGGTGCTCCAGGGTGGAGACGGCGTCCTCGAGCCGGGTCAGCGCGCGGTGGTAGGGTTCCAGGTACTCGTCGCGCCCGGTCAACAAGTAGCCGCGCTGGCCGGTCTCGGCGTCCTGGGCGGTCGACAGGGTCACCTCAAGCTGTGTCAGGACCGACTGGGTGTGATCGGCCCGCCGGTCGTTGGCCACGAACCTGAGCGAAGCCCGGTACGCCAACGCGGCGTTTGTCAGAAGCATCAGCGCCACAAGGGCGAAACCCAGGTCCACCAGCCGGCTCTTGCTCATGGTCGATCGCCCTGGGTCCGATGGTACGTCCCGAGCCGCTCGACCAGCCGTTCACGCGGCAGGGCCCGCACCTCGCGATCATCGAGCCGCCAGGATTGTGACGATTTGGTGTAAATTTGTCAACTCGCGGAGTTGTCAGGTATCATTGTGTTATGGAGCACCGCCATCCGACCGCCAAGGGCCGTGGCTCGCAATGGAACCCGCCGAACCGGTTCGGCGGGCCCGAGCACGTGCTGGACCTATCGGAGGTCGAGCACGATCAGGACTTCCTCGATAGCCTGCGCCACCCGCGCACGCAATACCTGCCCGACCAGGCCCGGACGATCGTCGCCGAGAATGACAGCCCCGACATCTCGTTCCGGTACAGCATGAACCCTTACCGCGGCTGCTCGCACGGTTGTAGCTACTGCTATGCCCGACAGACGCACGAATACCTCAGCTACAACGCCGGGCTCGACTTCGAGACAAAGATCCTGGTCAAGCACGACGCTCCGGCGCTTTTCCGGGCATTCCTGATGCGCCCGGCCTGGCGGCCCGAGCCGATCGCGCTTTCGGGTAACACCGACTGCTACCAGCCGGCCGAGCGAACTTACCGCCTGACCCGCGGCTTGCTGGAAGTCGCGGCCGAGTTCCGGCAGCCGATCAGCATCATCACCAAGAACGCGTTGATCCTCCGCGATCTCAACATCCTGGGCCCGATGGCTCGACTCGGGCTGGTTCATGTGAACATCAGCATCACGTCGCTCGACACCGCGCTCGTCCGATCGATGGAGCCGCGGCACGAGCACACCCGCGGCGCGTCTGCGGGCGATCCGCGCCTTGAGCGACACCGGAGTGCCCGTCCGCGTTCTGGTCGCGCCCATCATCCCCGGCCTGAACGAGCACGAGCTGGCCCCGATTCTGGCCGACGCGAAGGAGGCAGGCCCGGCACGCCGCCTACACGATGCTGCGGCTCCCCCTGACGGTCGCCCCGGTCTTTCAGGAATGGCTCGAGCGCGAGCAGCCCGGACGCGCGGCGAAGGTGCTGGGGCGGATTCGCGCGATGCGCGACGGCAAGCTCAACAGCTCGAATTTCGGCGACCGGATGACCGGCCACGGAGTGCTCGCCGGACAGGTCGAGGGTCTGTTCCGGGTCCTGGCTCGCAAGCACGGTCTCGACGCAGGCCTCCCTCCCTACGCTTGCACGATCTTCCGCCGACCGGGGCCGAAGTCCGAACAGTTGTGGCTGTTCTGATCGGCGCGGTTTTCAGCGAGGGCTCCGCACCTCGCCCTTCTGATTGGTCTGCCACACCTCGCCCGTCCCCGCCTCCAGCGCCGTGAGCCATTTGCCGCCGTGGCAAAAGGTATCGATGCATTTCAGGTAGCCCAGGTCGAGGATCTCGCCCGACTTCTGGGAGCTATGCCCGACGATCACCGTCTTGCCCGAGACGTGCGGGCCGGGAACCACGACCTTGAGCGATTCCCACCGAAGGATTTCCGGGCGCAGCTCGTTCAGTGGAAGCTCAGGTACGTAATTGGCATGAATGAAGATGTGGGTTTCGGTCTCGTGATAGTCCCGGCAGCCTTCGAGGAACGCATAATGAGACCCGGGAATCCGCGCGAGGTCACGCCCGGGACCATAGGAATCGAGCGTGGGCCCGCCGCCGATCTCGATCAGCCAATCGAGGGGATATCGGAGATTCCGAACGTCGAGGAGCAACTGGTCGTGGTTGCCCAGAATCGGAATCAGCCGGCAGTGTCTGGCCAGGTCGATCAGCCGATCGAGCACCCCGCGGCTGTCCGGTCCCCGGTCGATATAGTCGCCCAGTGGGATGATCGTATCACTCGCATGCGGGCCGACGACCTCGAGCAAGGTGTCGAGAGCTTTCGAGCAGCCGTGAATGTCACCGATGGCGATCGTGCGCTCGGTCATGTTGGAGCGTGGTTCCTGTCAGGGGGTTTTCTCGACGAGCAGCTTCTCGATCTCGGCCTCGATCCCGCGCGCCTGTTCTTGAGCCTCGTCCAGCGGCAGGCCCTTGGCCACGCCGGGGCGCTTGTGGCCCGTGGCGGTGAGCCAGGCGCTCTTGAGAACGCGCTGCTTGCGCTGGACGAGCTTGAGGAGATCGGCGCCCTGGGGAAGCGCGGCGATGGCCTGCTCGCCGCTGTTGATGCCAACCAGGTCGGCGGCGGGCGTTCCCCAGTGGAGCAGGATCGACCGGGTGATCAGCCAGTGGCCGGTCGGGCTGGGATGGATGCCATCGCTGGCGAGGCGGAACTCGGGGTCGCGCTCGCGCTGAGCGTTCAGGTACTGCTTCATGGGTCCGTGGACGTCAACCACGTTCCAGCCGTTGCCGCGCTGAGCGAGCAGCCAGGCGGCATACAGGTTCAGGACGTCGTCGTAGCCTTCGTAGGGCTGACGGTATTCGTCGAGCCCGGCGGGGAGGGTCCGCGATCGGATCGGCACGGAGTCAAAGACCGGGGGCGTCAGATGCATGATCTTCGCCCCGGCCTTCGTCACCTTCTCACGCAGGGCGATGATCCCATCCTGGTACTTCCTGAACCGATCGTCGCTGTAGGGGTAATAGATGCCGTCGTTCATCCCGTAACAGGCGACGACCAGGTCGGGCTTCGTCTGCTCGATCACCCGGTCGAGCCGATCGTGGAGGTCGGGACGCGGAAAGGCGCCCCGCGCGTGTCCCGGCTCGGTCAGGCCCGAGACGGTCTCGCTCGACAGGCCCAGGTCGAGAAACTCGGTCCTTAATGCCGGGTTCCTGGCGCAAGTACGCTTCGAGGAATTCGATGTACTGGCCCGCGTAGGTGATGCTATCGCCCAGGAAGACCACCCGGCGCACGTCGGCCAGAGCCAGGGGCGTGGGCTCCGCCGCGCGGGCGAGGCCGGCGAGCGACGCGCAGAGGGTGAACACGGCGGCCATGGAAAACGCGGGACGCATGGAAATCAACCTCGAAAGTTCCTGATAACGAATCAAACCTCCGCCGATCGCGGCAAGCCGCGGAGCGACAGGCCCAGACCGATCCAGCCGACGCCGCGGAAGATCAGGTTGATCCCCACGAACATGCCGATCACCCAGAGCGCCGATGCCGGCCATTCCTGCCAGATCAATACGCCAAGGATCACATCGATGATGCCGCTGAAGACCGGGAAGCCCCACGCCGCGAACCGGTACGTCAGCGCGCCGACGATCTTGAAGATCCCGCTGACCATGAAGAAGCTCGCCAGCAACAGCGTGAGCGCCGCCAGGGCGTTGATCGGGGCCCGCAGGAACAGCATGCCGACGACGATCGACAGGACGCCCGAGAGCAGGTGCAGGAAGAACCCGCTCCAGCCCCGACACCAGAAGGCGCCCACGATCTCGAACCCGCCCCCCATCAGGAGTAATACGCCGATGGCCACCGCGGCGGCGAGCGAGGTGATCACCATGGCGCTGAGTGAGATCGTGCCCAGGATGATCAGGGCGATCCCCAGCAGGACGAACCAGAACCAGTTACCGCGAAGGGCCTGCAACCCGTGGCGCAGCTCCGCGACGAGGGGACGATCGAAGCTGGTGCTCATGGGAATGCTCCTCGAATGGAAAGGTCAGGGAAGAGTCGATTCCGGAGGCCGCTCGTGCCGGGCGGTTCAACGGTCAATCTCACCCAGACGGCTATTCTAGCACGTCGGTTGGTCTCACCAGCGCATCGAATTCGCCCGGTCTGACCGATCGGGCGTTCCCCGTCCGGATCGCCACTCATTTCTCCAGGCTGGCGATCTTCGCCTTGACCAGCCGATCGATCTCCGCCACCGCGGCGTCGGTCGCCTCCTGCACGGCGCGTTCCGAGCCGCGGCCCCGGGCGGCGATCAGCTTGCGGGCGTCCTGGCGGACGCCCCGGATGGCGATCTTGGCCTCCTCGCCCAGCTTCTTCACATGGCGCGCCATCTCGGTCCGCTGCTCGCCGCTGATCGGCGGCACGCTCACGGCGACCGATCGGGGGTTCAGGGCATAGGCGTTGAGCCGGGCCTCGCCGAGCGCCTTGACGATGGCCGGAACGTGCGCCGGATCGAATGGCGCGATGACGAGTCGATCGCCCTGGCTCGTGACGGCCGCGATCCGGCCCAGCGGCACCGAGCTTCCCATGATCGACGCCCGGAAGGTCTCGACGAAGCCGATGCTGAGCGCTCCCGGCCGGATTCCCGCCAGTTGCTCGGCGAGGTGCCGGACCGTTTTCTGCATCCGATCGTTACCCTTCCCCTGGCTCATGAGTCGGTCCGCCCGATCGTGTGGAGTTGATGCGGAATCGATCCATCAATGAACGACGTTCGCGTCGGCGCCCACCGGCATGACCGGCGGGACCTGGATCGCGTCGCCGCGTTGCAGCGCTCGATAGGCGCGGTCGGATTCCTCGGCCTTCTTGCCCACATCGGAGGTCTTGATCACGGCGCCGCCGATCGACAGGATCACGAACCCCGAGGCGAAGAAAATGAAATGGCCCTTCGCCTCGGCCCAGTGGGTCGCGATGAACCACCATTGATAGGGCGGGAAGAAGCGGTAGGCGATGAGCTGGACGAAGCCCTCATCGGCGACAAGCTGCCGGAGGGCGAACGCCCCGACGAGGTAGACCACGAAGCCGATGAGGCACAGCAGGCCGCCGAGCGGAAACCGGAGGTCGGGATAGCCCCAGGCCAGGAACGCGAGGACCGCCACGAACGCGGTCACCCCCCCCACGAGCTGAAGGGTCTCCCTGGGATCGAAGTAGCCCGAGCCCTGCCTGCGCTTCTTCTTTTTCCGTTGCTTCGCCTTCTCGGCCTCCAGGGCTTCCTGCTCGATGATCTTCTCGCGGATCAGCTCCATCGCCTCGGTCCGCGACGGCAAGGCCGGCTCGACGCGTCGCGCGCTCTTGACCTTACCCCCTTCCAGGTTCACGAGTTCGTCGAGCAACGACGACGAGTCGACCGCCTCGACGTCCATTCCCGATTCCGTCGCCCCGTGGATCATGAAGATCCGGCCCGAGCCCGATGTCGATGACGCCGAAGGCGAAGAGGTCACGCTGTCGGTCAGGGCGGTCGGCTTGAGCGGCTGAGCCAGCGACGGCGAGGCGCTCATCGGCACCCACACGCCCACGCCGCAACCGTTGCAGCGGATCTTCTTGCCGGCCATGGCGGGCTTCGTCGCGTACTTCCGCCCGCACGACGGACAGACGAACCGTAGGACGGCGATGGGCCCGGCCGATTCACCGACGGTCTCCCGCGGCGCGGGGACTTTCAGACGGGTCCGACACCCCCCGCAGTTGATCTCCTTGCCCACCTGAGACCATTCGACGTCGTTGATGTACCCGCAGGCGCCGCAGGTGCAGGAAAAGTTCATAGCCGATTCCTCGACCTCGAGCTCAACGGTTCCTTGAGTGGACGGGCGGCTCGCACGCCTCATAGAGTAGCGAGCATCCGCTCCCAGGGCAAACGTGCGTTGCATGAGAGGCTTAGAGGAAACATTCTACGTCGAAACGGGGCCGGAAACCGGTGTCGTGATCGAGGCCGAAGTCAGGGCCGCCTCCCGAAGATACTCGTGCACGAGCTGGACGGCCATCGAGCCTTCGCCCACGGCCGATGCGACGCGCTTGACCGAGCCCGAGCGTACGTCGCCCGCGGCGAAGACGCCGGGCTGGCTGGTTTCGAGAAAGAACGGCGGCCGGCGGGCCGTCCAGCGAGTCGACTGGGCCAGTCCCGGCCCCGTGCGGACGAATTGCTTCTCGTCGCGCTCGATCTCGGGCGGGAGCCAGTCGGTCCGCGGCACCGCCCCGGTGAAGCTGAACAGCGCGGGGACCCGGATCGTCCAGCCCTCGCCCGTCTTCCGGTTGACGAGCTCGACCTCGTTCAGCGCTCCCTCGCCCGAGACCCGCCGGACCTCGGTGTTCAGCAGCACCTCGATCCGTGGCGTGTCCTCGATCCGGCGGGCCAGGTAGCTGGACATTTTCACATACAGGCTGTCGCCACGAACCGCGAGATAGACCTTGCCCACCTGGCTGGAGAGGAAGACGGCCGCCTGACCGGCGGAGTTGCCCCCGCCGACGACCAGTACGTCCGACCCCCGGCACATCTGGGCCTCCAGCGGGGTCGCGGCGTAGTAGATGCCGCGACCCTCGAACTGGTCGCACCCCGGGATGCCCAGCATCCGGTACTCGGCGCCCGTGGCGATGAGCAGGCACCGCGACCGGATCGTCTCGCCGCCGTCGAGCTCGATCACCGGACATCCCGCGTCGAAGCTCAGCCCGGTGACCTGGGTGCCCACCGGAAGGCTGGCCCCGAACTTGTTGGCCTGCATCGTGGCGCGCTCAGCCAGGTCGGCGCCGGTGATGCCGGTCGGAAAACCGAGGTAATTCTCGATCCGCATGCTCCGACCGGCCTGACCGCCGGGCCCCGCGCGTTCCAGGACGATCGTGTTCAGTCCTTCCGAGGCCCCATAGACCGCCGCGGCCAGGCCCGCTGGACCGGCGCCGACCACCACCAGGTCGTGAATCGACGGTGACTGGTGCGACGGCAGGCGGCGCAGCCCCAGCGCCTCGGCGAGCTCGCGATTCGACGGGTTTCGCAGGAGCAGGCTCCGGCCCCACGCCACCACCGGCGTATCGGCCGCGCTCAGGCCGAACGGCTCGAGCATCCGCGCGACCAGAGGGTCATCCTCCAGGTCGAGCCAGGTGAACGGCGCCCGGTTCTTGGTCAGGAAGTCGCGCACCCGGAAACAGTCCGCCGAGAACCGCGAGCCGATCACGCGCAACCCCGTGAAGCCGCCCGACGCGCGGAGAAGCTGCCGACGCGCGATGAACGCCTGGAGGATGACATCGCCCAGGTCCGGGTGGTCGTTAACGATCTCGCGCAGGGCGTCGTTGGTCACCTCATAGACCTCGATGTCGCCCCGCGCGATACCGCTGACGATGGCCGTGCCGCCGCTGATCTGCGCCACCTCGCCGGTGAAATGCCCGGGACCGTGGACCGTGACGGTCTTCGGCTCGTCCCCCGACTCGTCCACGATCTCGATCTCGCCCGACTTGACGATGAAGAATTTGAAGTCGCGGTCGCCGGCCGTGAATAGCCGCTCGCCATCCCGGTACCGCTTCAACTTCGTCCGGGGACAGCAGCTCAACCCCGCCAGCATCAACTCGTCGAATCGGGGGAAGGCGATGGCTTCCAGGTTGTGCTCGAACTGCATGGCGCGATCTCCTCGTCCCTGGTCCGGCGCTGGTGAAGGAAGGTAACAGCCCATGTCGTTCCCGACGCGACTTCCACGCGATTGGCGTCAGGAGGATTGTCTCACACGACGCCGTTGCGTGAGAATGGACCAGGTGTCAGCAACGTTCGATCCCCCGGAGAGGGTCAGACCGATGAGCCTGCGTCCCACGTCGATCGTGTTCATGATCATGGTCGTGATCGCGGCGACCCATTTACCAGCGGGAGCGATCGAGCCGACCGATGAGGAGATCCGGGCATCGATTGCCCGGGCCCTGGTGCCGATCCAGACGAGCGTGAAGGAATATCCCCATCAGCGCGACTGCTTCTCGTGCCACCACCAGGCGGTTCCGCTCGTCGCGCTCAGCCTGGCGCGCGAGCGAGGCTTACCGGTCGACCCCGCCGCGATCGACGCGTCGGTCGAGGTGACCGACCTGGACCTGGAATCGGCCCTCGAACTCTACCGCCAGGGCAAGGGGCAGCCGGGCGGAGTGACCCGCGCCGGCTATGCGCTCTGGACGCTCTCGATCGGTGGGCGTGAGCCCGTCGAGACCACCGAGGCGGTCGCCGACTATCTCTTGCGTGCCGAAGCCGACCGCGATCACTGGACCTCGCGCTCGGTAAGCCGCCCGCCGTCGGAGGGAAGCGGCTTCACCGCGACCTACGTCGCGCTCCGGGGCCTGCAAGCGTTCGGCACTGCCGCCCAGCGCGATCGGATCGACGCGCGGCGTGCCCGGGCGCGGGAGTGGCTGACGCGATCGGAGGGAGCCAACACCGAGGACCGTGTCTTCCGGCTCCGCGCCCTCCGGCATGCCGGGGCCGACGAGCCCGTGATCCGATCAGCGGCCGATCGGCTCCGCTCCACTCAGCGCCCCGACGGCGGCTGGGCGCAGCTCGACGGAAAGGGCGATGATCGCGACCGCGACCGCAAACCCGAACCCGAATCCGATGCCTACGCGACCGGCTCGGCCCTGGTGGCGCTCGCGAGTCGGCCGCGATGCCCGCCGACGACCCGTCCTACCGACGCGGGCTCGCGTTCCTGATCCGCACGCAGGAAGCCGATGGCTCGTGGCACGTCACGAGCCGGAGCAAACCATTCCAGACCTATTTCGAGAGCGGTTTTCCCCACGGCAAGGACCAGTTCATATCGATCGCCGCCACCGCCTGGGCCACCGCGGCGCTGGTGCTGGGCTTGCCGTAGCCAGGCGCGAATTTCGGCGTGCGTTCCTCCAGCGATTCAAGCCCGATTCCCGTGAAGTCGAATACCTAATCGAGCCGCGTGGACGTAGAATAACCCCCGGTTGCTCCCGGTCGTGGCAAGATGAGGGGGGCTTGCGATGCGAACCCGAATCGTACGCGGTTTCACGCAGATCGAGCTGCTCATCGTGATCGCGATCATCGCGGTCCTGATCGTTCTGGTTTTGCCGGCGGTTCAGGCGGCCCGACGGATGCAATGCGTTAACAACCTCAAGCAGCTTGGCATCGCCACCCACAACGATCACGACATCACGGGAGCGATCCCGAGGGCGGGCTACAACTACTGGTGACCGCTCCTGATGGTCAGCGCCTTCCTGGAGCAGAACGCGGTGTACAACGCCCACAACTTCGCGTTCCGGTTCTACGAGGCCCCGAACACGACCGCTGGGCGGGTCACGATCAACGTCTTCCAGTGCCCCTCCGACCCCGACCGGCTGACCAACCTGACCGGCCATTTCAACTACGCGGGCAATTCAGGGTCGACCTCCGACTCGACCGCCTACGGCAATACGGCGCAGTTCAATGGCCCGTTCAACGGTCGATCGCGATACCAGGCCTTCGGCTTCAGCAGCATCACCGACGGTCTGAGCAACACCGCCGGGTTCAGCGAGAAGGTCAAGGGAATCGGCAACACCATGGTCTTCGATCCCATGAAGCCCACCTCGACCATCGTGACCGTGATCTTCACCGCGCCCTATACGCCCCTGACCGACCAGACGACCTGCCTGGCCGTCCCGCCTTCACCCACGGCGCCGATTCACACCCAGAACGATGGCACGACCGGCCAGGGAGCGGCCTGGAATACCCCGTTCGCCTCCGGCGCAAGTACAATCACGTCATGATGCCCAACACCTAGGGCTGCAACATGCCCGGCAAGACCGTCGATCCCTGGCAGTCGTCTCCCAACGCGGCGAGCCGGCACCCCGGCATCGTCAACGTCATGATGATGGACGGCTCGGTCCGGGCCATCAAGGCCAGCGTCGCCCGGACCGTCTGGTGGCGCTCGGGACCATGGCCGGCAATGAGATCATCGACGCCTCTTCCTATTAGGATTAAAAGGAACCGCCATGCATCGAGACCCGTTGGTTTCACGCTCCGTGCTGCTGTGCGGGTTCGCCCTGACGCTGATACCCGTCGCGGCCTGGGGCGAGTCGCCATCCATCGTCAGCCTCTTCCCGACCAGCGGCGCGAGCGGGGTCTGTGTCGATACGCCGCTACGTCTCACCTTCGACCGGACGGTGCGCGTTCGGCGGTATCGGGACCATCAGCGTCCACCGCTCCGACGGCACGCTCGTCGACTCGATCGACCTGGCCGACCCTCGCTCGTCCCGGCGCTCGATCGGCGGGGCCCAGCTTCGCGGCGCCCCTTACGCCTGGAACTACCATCCGGTCCTGGTCAGCGGCTCGACCGCCATCGTAACGCTTCACCAGCCGCTCGATTACGGCCAGTCGTATACCGTCTCGATCAGCCCGGGGGCGCTTGCCGACGCTGAAGGGAAGCCGTTCGCCGGCGTTTCCGAGGCCGCCTCCTGGCGGTTCTCGACTCGCACCGCGGCGCCCCCGTCAGGGACCACGCGCCTGACCGTCGCCGCCGACGGCACCGGCGACTTCAGCTCCGTCCAGGGCGCCATCGACTTCGTTCCCGAGCACAGCACCGAACGCGTCTTCATCAAGGTCCGCGCCGGTACCTATCACGAGATCGTCTATGTTCGCGCCAGCAAGCCGTTGATCAGCATTTATGGCGAGGACCGCGACCGGACCGTGATCCAGTACGCCAATAACAACAACTTCAACACCGGCAACTTCCGCGTCATGTTTGGCGTTGACGCGCCCGATTTCACCCTGGCTCGGATCACCCTGCACAACACGACTCCCTATCGCGGCTCGCAGGCCGAGGCGTTCCGCAGCAACAGCCAGCGCGTCGTGCTCGACCACGTCACGCTCAGGAGCTTCCAGGACACGATATTCATGCAGGGCAATGCGTATGTGCACGCCTGCAAGATCTATGGCGACGTTGATTTCCTGTGGGGAGGCGGCACGCTCTTCCTCCAGGACTGCGATCTCACGATGGTTCACTCCCGGGGCTACTACACCCAGATCCGCAACCGCGAGGGCGTGCCCGGCTACGTCTTCCTGAACTGCCGCCTGACCCGCGCCAGCGATGACATCACCGGCGCCTATCTTTCGCGGATCGACCCCAGGGTCTTCCCCTACAGCCAGGTCGTCTTCCTGAACACGGCGATGGGCCCGCACATCCGTCCCGAGGGCTGGCTGCTCAATAACGCCGACACCGCCCCCCACGTCCAGTTCTGGGAGTACGGTAGCACCGACCTCGACGGTCAGCCCCTCGACGTCAGCCGTCGGGCGCCGTTCTCGCGCCAGTTGAGCGCCGAGGAAGCCCGGCAATGGAGCGACCCCGCGTTCGTCCTTGGCGGCTGGGTGCCCGACCTGAAGGCGGTCCTGCCCGCGGATCGTTGACGTGGAATCCCGTGAAGCCCGCCCCCCGACCCCTGGTCCCGCCAATCGTGGCGCCGCGCGCCGTCGTTCCCCCTGCGCTGGCGATGTGCACGAAAATGATTTGCGTTATCACGACTGACTTCTTAATCTGACGCGAACAGTCCGAGCGAGGACCTTATCAGGCTCGTTCGGGTTTGCGGTCGTGTTCTGAACGCACGTCTTTTCCCCACGAGACGCATCAAATGGCCAACGAACTGCTACAGGGAATGGCTCGACCTCGTCCTCCGCGGGGCCGCTCGCAGGCACATCCCGGAGTTCACCCGCTCTCGCCGATCTCGCACACCCAGCGCTTCGAGCCCTTGCCGCGTCCGATCGCGCCGCCTCCCTATCACTACGCGCTGGAAACGGCGATCCCCGGCATCGAGGCGACGGCGAAGAAGCAGAAGAAGCTGGTCTTCCACCTCGCCGCCGACGTCGGAGGGATCAAGCATCCCGAGTACCAGCGCGGTGTCGCCGCCGCCATGAAGGGCGACCTGGAGCTACCCCACGGCCAGGCGCCCTCGTTTCTGTATATCTGTGGTGATGTGGTTTACTACGGCGGTCAGGTTGAAGACTACTACGATCAGTTTTACGAGCCCTACGACAATTACAACGTTCCCATCCTGGCCATTCCGGGCAACCATGACGGCACGGTGATCGGCGCCGAGTCGTCGCTGGAGGGATTCGTCCGCTACTTCATGACGCCCACGCCGATCGTCCAGCCCGAGTCGAGCGACGCCCCCCGGGCGACAATGTCGCTGCCGAACGTCTATTTCACGCTCGATTGCCCGTATGTCACCATCATCGGCATGTACACCAACGTGCCGGAGGGGGGCTCGATCGACTCGATCCAGCAGCAATGGCTGACGAACGAGTTCGCCACCGCGCCCACGGACAAGGCGCTCATCCTGGCGCTCCACCACCCCGTGTACTCGTTCGACGATCATCACTCCGGATCGGCCCGCATGGCCGACGCCGTCCAGCACGCGATCAACGACAGCCGGCGGGTCCCGAACCTGGTCCTGACCGGCCATGTCCACAACTACCAGCGGATCGAGAAGGATCTGGTGGACGACGGTCCGACGCCGTTCTTCGTCCTGGGACACGGGGGCTACTGGCACATGCACGGCATGAGCGCGGCCGCCGGTCACACCGACCCGGACACGCGGGCCAAGCTCGTCTTCGAGGAGCACAAACGACACGGTTACCTCACCGTGACCGTCGATGCCCATGCGATCAAGGGGACGATGACCCTGACCGATCCGGTCGATCAGGACCCCCAGCGGGATGTTGACACGTTTTCCTACCCGACGAAGGCCCTGTCGCTGAAGGATGGTGTCGTGGTCAGTCTCTGAGTCGACATTTTTTCGGAGCGGCGGCGGCCTTCTCATCTTGTCGAGTCCGGGGACGAAACCCTAGTCTCTCTTCTGAGAGCTCCGTCCCGCGTCGAGCGCGGGACGCCCTCTCCAGGAGGACTCGCCGTGACGATGACCGACCGCGCATTGCAGCCGCGCGCCTTGCTGCTGGACCTGGACGGCACGATCGCCGACACGCTGCCGCTCTGTTTCGACGCCTACCGGCATGCGGTCGCTCCATGGGTGGAGCGGGCGCCGGACGATGCCGAGATCGAGGCGACTTTCGGACCGGCCGAGCGCGAGTGCATCGCCCGGATGGTCCCGATGGCCCATCTCGACGAGGCCGAGGCGCGGTTTCACGATTATTATGAAGGCCACCTCGGCGCCCGCGTCCAGGTCATCGCGGGCATGGCCGGGGCGATCGACCGCGCCGATGCGCTGGGTTGGCGGTTCGGCGTCTTCACCGGCAAGGGACGACGTTCGGCGAAGTTCACCCTGAGGGAGCTGGGCCTGTGGGATCGGGTCGAGCATCTGGTCTCGAGCGACGACGTGGTCCGGCCCAAGCCCGATCCCGAGGGGGTTCTCCAGGCGTCGGAGATCCTGGGCGTGCCGGTCGGGCGCATCCTCCTGGCGGGCGATTCCCCCGTCGATGTCACCGCCGGCCGCGCGGCGGGCTGTCGAACGGCGGCGGTCCTCTGGGCTGCCTATCAGCCCGATCGGCTCCGACAGTCCGGCGCCGATTTCGTCTGCGAGCGAGTTGACGACCTGATCGCGGCGATCGAATCGCTGCACTCCGACGAGCCGCTCGGTCCCCGCTGAGCAAGGCCGTTGCGAGGGATGGAATCGTGCCGGACGGTTTTTTTTGTTCGGATACCCGTCGATGAAAGCGGAAGCCTATCACCTCCAGGACGACCTGGATGAGACCTACTGGTGGTTCCAGGCCCGTCGCGAGATCGTCGCCGACGTCGTCGGGCGGTTCGTTCCCGCGCGTGGCGTCGTGTTCGATTACGGTTGCGGCACGGGTTCGATCGTGGCGCGGCTCGGCGCGCTGGGGTTCCAGGCGACCGGGGCCGAGATCAGTGAGGTCATGCTTGACGCATGCCGTCGCCGCGGGGTCTCGGTCATCGACCTCAGCCGCGAGCAGCTCCCTCCGGCGACCGCCGACTGTGTGCTCGCGTGCGACGTCCTGGAGCACGCCGAGGATGATCTCGAACTGCTCGGTCAGCTTGGCGCGGCCCTCCGCCCCGGCGGCCTCCTGATCGCGACGGTGCCGGCCTATGAGTTCCTCTGGAGCGGCGAGGACTACGTCTCGAATCACCACCGCCGCTATACGCGATCAAACCTGGGCCGGGCCCTGGCCGCCTCGGGATACGAGATCCTCTGGTCCAGCTACTTCAACACGCTCCTCTTCCCCCTGGCCGCCTCCGTCATCCTGTCGAAGCGTCTTTTTCGCCCGCGCGACATGTACCACTCGAACGTCGAGCCGCTGCCTCCCTGGCAGAACGACCTGTTTCGCTCGATCTTTCTGAGCGAGCGAGGCTTGCTCCGGTGGATCAAGCTTCCCCTCGGCCTGAGCATCGTCGTCGTGGCCAGGCACCGGGCAGGGGGTCCAACCACGGGCCATTCGGATTGAGCCAACGCCGGCCGGGAATCCGGAAGGTCCGACCGAGGTCGGACCCACGGTTGCCAGATCCGATATCCTGGCGAGCGTCATTCCGCCGTTAACGCACGGCGAGCTTCGCGGCGAGCCTGGCGACGTGGCTTCCCTGGAAGCGGGCGATGGCCAGCTCGTTGGGCGTGGGCGAGCGCTCGCCGCGCGGCCCGGCGATCGTCGAGGCGCCGTAGGGCGACCCGCCGCTGATCTCGTCCAGGTTCAACAGTTCCTGCGCCGCGTAGGGAACGCCGGTGACGACCATGCCCTGATGGTAGAAAAATGTGTGCAAATGGACGAGTGTCGTTTCCTGGCCGCCGTGCTGGCTCGCGGTCGAGGTGAAGGCGCTGCCGAGCTTGCCGATCAGCGCCTCCCTTGGCCCAGTGGCCGCCGGTGGCGTCGAGGAAGGCCTGCATCTGCGCCGTCGAGGCGCCAAAGCGGGTCGGCGTGCCCAGGATGATGGCATCGGCGTCGGGCAGGGTGTGCGGGTCGGCCACCGGCACGTGGGCAAACACCTTCTTGGCCTCGAGAGCCCCCATCTTCTCGAGCACCTCGTGAGGTAACGTCTCCGCCACCTGCGCCATCAGCACCTCGGTGCCGTCGACCGACCGGGCCCCCTCCGCCACCGCCTCGGCCAGGCGGAAGACGTGCGTGTACAAGCTGTGAAAAACGATCTGGACCTTCACGGACATGAAACCCTCCCTGAAAAACGTCGGGAACTCGCGGCCGCTGGGTATCTTCGGGCATCCTCCCGCCGCTTGCCAACCTGTCCCTCCATTCCGGTGAACCCTTTTCCACTAAATTCAGTGAATTCGGGCTTGAAATATTCCGATTAGGGTATAGGATCTCGGCATGGCACGAATCCCCACGACCTCGGATGCGTTCAACGCGGTCGCCGAGCCCCGGCGCCGGCAAATTCTTGAGTTGCTGGCCCAGGGCGAGAAGCCGGTCAATGACGTGGTGGCGTCGCTCGGGCTGACGCAGCCGCAGGTCTCGAAGCACCTGCGGGTGCTGCGGAAGGTCGGGCTGGTCCGGGTCCGCAACGCGGGCCGGCAGCGGGTCTATACGCTGAGTGCCGAGGGTCTCAGGCCGATCCACGACTGGGTCCGGACGTTCGAGCGGTTCTGGGACAACCAGCTCGACCGGATCAAGGAACGCGCCGAGCGGCGGGCGAGCGAGCTCCGTGAGGGCGCCGCCCTCAACCGAAACCGAACAGGAGACATGAACATGGCGATGAACACGGTCGATCACGAGGTCCGAACCATCCAGGTCGACAAGGAGATCGAGATCGCCGCGCCGGTCGAGATCACGTTCGCGGCGCTGCTTGAAGAGCTTGGCCCGGCCGGGGTCATGCCCGGCGGCGTGCCGATGCCGATGGTGATCGAGCCCTGGCCCGGCGGGCGCTGGTATCGCGACCTCGGCGAGAACGCCGGCCATTTCTGGGGCCACGTCCAGGTGATCAAGCCGCCGACCCTGCTCGAGCTCTCCGGGCCGCTCTTCATGTCGTTCCCGGCCGTCAACCACGTTCAGTACCGGCTGTTCGCCGAAGGGGGCGAGACCCGGCTCAGGCTTGTCCACCGGGGCATGGGCACCATCCCCTCGGAACTCTACGAAAAGGTCGGCTTCGGCTGGGACCACGTCCTCGATCGGGTCCGCGAGATCGCCGAGAGTCTGAAGGACGGATCGTGCGCCGCGATGCCCTGATCGAACGAACGGATCGGGTGTGGATCTTCGAGATATCCCCTGTTAGCAAAGGAGTGAGCGATGACCGGGGTCAGAGTGCTCGTCGGTACGCGCAAGGGTGCGTTCATCCTGACATCGGACGCCAGGCGACAGCGCTGGGAGATCAGCGGCCCTCACTTCGGGGGCTGGGAGATCTACCACGTCAAGGGCTCGCCCGTCGATCCCGATCGACTTTACGCCTCGCAGACCAGCGGCTGGTTCGGCCAGATGATCCAGCGCCTCCCGGGACGGTGGCAAGAGCTGGGAGCCGGTCGGTAACGCATTTAAGTATGAGGGTGTTCCGGGAACCCACCAGTGGTACGACGGCACCCAGCACCCCTGGGAGTTCAAGCGCGTCTGGCATCTCGAGCCGTCGCTCGACGACCCCGATAAGGTTTACGCCGGGGTCGAGGACGCCGCTCTGTTCCGCACGACCGACGGTGGCGCCTCCTGGCACGAGCTCCCCGGCCTGCGCGGGCATGATTCCGGGCCGCGCTGGCAGCCGGGCGCCGGCGGCATGTGTCTGCATACCATCCTCCTCGATCCGACCAACCCCGACCGGATCTACATCGCCATCTCGGCCGCCGGCGCCTTTCGGACCGACGACGGCGGCAAGACCTGGCGGCCGATCAACCGGGGCCTGAAGTCTCCGTACATCCCCGATCCCGACGCCGAGACCGGCCATTGCGTCCACCGGATCACCATGCACCCGTCGCGCCCGGACGTCCTGTTCATGCAGAAGCATTGGGACGTCATGCGGAGCGATGACGCCGGCGCCAACTGGCGCGAGGTCAGTGGCAATCTGCCCACCGATTTCGGCTTTCCGATCGACGTTCACGCTCACGAGCCCGAGACCATCTACGTCGTCCCCATCAAGAGCGACTCCGAGCATTACCCGATCGACGGCAAGCTCCGTGTCTATCGCAGCAAGACCGGCGGCAACGACTGGGAAGCCCTCACCGAAGGTCTCCCCCAGCGCGACTGCTATGTCAACGTGCTGCGCAACGCGATGGCCGTCGACTCGGCCGATCCCTGCGGCGTCTACTTCGGCACCACCGGCGGCCAGGTCTATGCCTCGGCCAATTCCGGCGACACCTGGGCCCCGATCGTGCGTGACCTCCCCGCCGTTCTCTCGGTGGAGGTCCAGACCCTGCCATGATCGTCGTCCGTGTCGTCCTCCCGACCCATCTGCGCACCCTGGCGCGCGTCAGTGGCGAGGTCGAGCTTGGCGTTGACGGCCCCGTGACTCAGCGCTCGGTGCTCGACGCCCTCGAAGCCCGATACCCGATGCTCCGCGGCACGATCCGCGACCACGACACCCACCGCCGACGCGCGTTCCTGAGGTTCTTCGCCTGCGAGCAGGATCTCTCTCACGAACTCCCCGACGCCCCGCTTCCCGACCCTGTCGCCAGCGGAGCCGAGCCGTTCCTGGTCGTGGGAGCTGTCGCTGGCGGTTAATCGACCGATCATGATCATCTGTGGATGTTAGAAAACGTTATTTCCGAATTTCTTGAGAAGGAGAACGTGATGAAGGTCGAACCCTACCTGGTCTTCAATGGCCGTTGCGAGGAAGCCATCGAGTTTTATCGCAAGACGCTCGGCGCCGAGGTGCAGATGATGATGCGCTTCCGCGAGTGCCCCGACACCACGCAAAGCAGCAGGATCACCCCCGGTACCGAGGACAAGATCATGCATGCGAGCCTGAAGATCGGCGATACCGTCCTGATGGCCTCCGACGGCCTTTGCAAGAGTTCGCCGACGTTCGAGGGCTTTTCACTCTCGTTGACCGTGCCCGACGTGGACAAGGCTGAGAAACTCTTCGCGGCACTGGGCGACGGCGGCCAGGTGCAAATGCCGCTCACCCCGACCTTCTACTCGCCAAGTTTCGGCATGCTCTCCGACCGCTTCGGCGTGACCTGGATGATCATGGTCCACGCCTGACAACCCGAACCCCGTTCGTGCCCCGCGGAACCGCCCGCGGGGCGTTCGCAAGCCGGTGCAACGCGAATGGCAACGTCGCGGTATCGATGCGCGACCTTCCTTCGGGATTCGTTCGAGTCATTTTCGGAACGCCTCAAAACCAGGAGCGAAAACATGGCGATTGGAAATGCGGAAACGGCACATTCAAGCGTGACCGCGACGACCGGCCCCGCTCGCCGACGATCGGTTGTGATCAAGCGCGTTCTCCTTGGACTTGCGGCCGTCGTGGTCGTCTTCGCCGCAGTCGTGGCCGCGCAGCCCTCCGACTTCCGCGTCACACGAACGGCCACGATGTCGGCCCCGCCGCCCGACGTCTTCTCGCAGGTGAACGACTTCCATAACTGGCAAGCGTGGTCCCCGTGGGCGAAGCTCGACCCCAACGCCCGGGCGACCTTTGAAGGCCCCTCGTCAGGCGAGGGCGCTCGCTTCGGCTGGTCCGGCAACGATCAGGTCGGCGAGGGCACGATGACGATCACCGAGAGTCATCCGAGCGATCTCATCAAGATCCGGCTCGATTTCCTCAAGCCCTTCGCCGGCACCAACACCGCGCTGTTCACCTTCGAGCCCGAAGCGGACCAGACCCGCGTCACGTGGACGATGACCGGCAAGAAAAACTTTGTCTGCAAGTCATTCTGCATGTTCATGAACATGGACAAGATGATCGGCGGCGAGTTCGAGAAGGGCCTGGCCTCGATGAAATCGATCGTCGAAACCTCGCCCGAGAAATGACCAGGTATTTATGCTACGGAGCACCCGTTCCTCCCCACACGGCCCCGCCCAGCCTCCCTCCTTGTTCGGAGCGAGGCCCGGGCGGGGCCGTTTTGCTGCGCCCATTCCCGACCGCGGGCCGTGGCATCCTGTTCGCGCGGCTCAAGAGGGGTTCCGAGGTGGTGGATTCCCAGGTGGTTTGAATTGAGCCCGAACGGGGCGGCAATCCGGCACCACCCTGTAATCCATTATGCGCCTTTGAGTTACGACCGCTGGCTCGGCACCAGGCGGGTTTCCGTTTCCGAGCAAGCGATCTCGGTCTGAACCCGTTCGATGGTCCACGCGATTGAGGGTCCGAGATCGGCCCGGGGCCTCCGCTGGCGATCGACGAACGTTTGTCTTTGGCCTCCACGCTTTTCGGACGAGTGGTTATACTCCGTGTCGAGATCGCGATCGGGTTTTCCGCCGTCGTCGGCACGGCGGGCTCGAAGCCGTTGGGTGTTGGGAAAAAGGGCAGGGAGGCGAATACGGTGCGCTATCCGATCGGGTTCATGCTGGCGCAGTCTCGTCACCGGGCGCGGAACGTCAAGGCCGGGCACCGCCGGTATCCGTCCGTCCTGATGCTCGAACCGCTATACACGTGCAACCTCGCCTGCGTCGGCTGCTCGGTCGAGCGCTACTCGGGCAAGCTCTCCGACCGGATGCCCGTGGAGACCTGCTTCAAGGCCGCCGAGGACTGCGGAGCGCCGATCGTCAATATCTGTGGCGGCGAGCCGACGCTGTACCCCGAGCTTCCGGAACTGATCGCCGGCCTGGCCGAGCGCGACCGCTATATCTTGCTCTGCACCAATGCACTGAAGCTCGACACCAAGGTCTTTGGCGTGATCCCGCCCAGCGACCACCTCTTCCTGATGGTCCATCTCGACGGCCTCCGCGAGACGCACGACTACGTCTGCAACCGCAAGGGCGTCTTCGACAAGGCTGTGGAGGCGATTCGTGAAGGCAAGCGGCTGGGCTACCATGTGTTCCTGAACACGACCGTGTACAAGGAGACGAAGATCGAGGAAGTTGCCGGCCTCTGCGACCTCGTCGAGGAGCTCAAGGCCAACGGCATCCTCGTCTCACCCGGTTACGAGTACGAGAGCGTCGAGAACGACGTCTTCCTCAGCCGCGATCAGATCCACGAGAAGTTCCGGGCGATTCGCGACCTGGGCCGGCGCTATCGGTCGAAGATCAACGCCACGCCGCTCTTCCTCGAGTTCGCCGCTGGCCTCCGCGAGCTGACATGCGCTCCGTGGTCGACGGTCAACTATACCCCGAAAGGCTGGAAGGCCCCCTGTTACCTGATCGAGGGCGAGGGCTATCACGCCGACTGGAACACCTTCTGGCACGAGACCGACTGGTCGTACTGGGAGAGCCGCCAGGACCACCGCTGCCAGAACTGCAAGATGCACTCGGGCTTCGAGCACACCGCCGTCGACGAGGCCCTGAAGACCGTCGGCGGCACGCTCAGGCTCGCCGCCTGGTCGATGGGGCTCTGATCCGCAGGGCCCGTTTCTTCCGAATTCCCAGCCCCAGACGCCAGCGAGGGCCTTCTCGGAGCCGGCCAACTTGACGCGATCGTAACCAGCGTCAGTGCGAGGTCTGTTGGACCCCGGGGTCCCTGGTCTTCTGAGCCTCGGCCAGGGCCGGCGCCGGGGGTTTGGGCTTCTTCAGTTCGGCCAGCTCGATCCGTTCGCGGCACCGAGCCATGTCGTTCGGATCGAGGTACAGCTCGGGCATCAACGTGGCGAGCGCCGAGAAACCGTTGTGCCCCTTTGGCCCCTCGGCCGTCTTGCGCTTGTAGATGATCCGGCTCTCCAGGATCGGCAGCGAATCCTTCTGCTGCGACGAGGTCATCTGGGCGATCCGGCCGAGGTTGATCCGCTGATCGAGCGCGCTGATCATCGGATCGGTCTCGAACTCGGACTTCCGGCTCTTGTCGAGCACCCGCTGCCCCTCGACGACCTCCTCGGCGCGCACGATCTCATAGCCATCGGGGAAGTGGCGGACCATCAAAGCCTCGGCCTGCTGGCGGTAGTCCTTCCGTCCGAACGGCGAGTTCTGAGGAATTCCGATCACCCCGAACTCGCCATCCTGATAGATATACCGCGCATCGGGCACGCTCTTGCAGCCCACGATGGCCAGGCTCAAGCCGAGAGGACACAGCAACCTGAGGAACCGTTGTCGCATCGGATGATCCGTCGCGGAGGACTCCGAAGGGGGGGCGACGCCGCGCCACGCGCCTGGATCAATTCGGCCGACCGAGGAACCTTCGGCCTGAAATGTCTCGGATTTGTACCCCGATTCCACACATCCGTCAACCCCATGTCTTCTCGGATTAACCACGGGCTATAACAGGAAAACACCCAGGGGAACAGGAGATCTCACGCGGAGATGCTGAGAAGAATTCTATAAAAATTTTAATAATATCACTAATAAAGTAATAAAAATAAAATATTATTGAGATATATAGATATAAAAAGTCAATGTCTTTGGATTTAAATTCATCGTCGTGTTCTTCGTGGTTCGAGTTCGATTTTCCCCTCCCTCCGTGCTTCCGATGCACCCTCCGTAACGTCTCCCTGAACGCCTCCGCGTCTCCGTGTGAGCTTTTCTTTCCTCTCTTGCCCATTTTGTGCATTCGGATTCCCCGCGCACCACGATATTAATCATAAGAAGGCTCACGTCGTGAGTTGCCGTGATCCACCCAGCTTCGGTGGTGTCCCTGATCCCTTGCACGAGAATCGATACAATCCTCTCCCCCCTTAAAAAGGGGGGTTGGGGGGGTAAGCCCGCCACGAGACCAGGCGGCCGGCCGACCAGGCCGACCCCCCCTTGCCCCCCCTTTTTAAGGGGGGGGAGAACGTCCATATCTCTTCCTGCAATGGATCTGGGACACCACTCAAGTTTACTGTTGGAACATTTTAAAATGTCACTGACTCCTGAAGAGCGCAAGGCCATTAATCGGCAAAATGCGCAAAAGTCGACCGGACCGCGTACCGAAGCAGGGAAAAAGCGATCCCGCAGGAATGCCTACAAGCATGGATTTCGATGCGAGGTCCTCGCCCTTTCCGGCGAGGATGGCGCGGCGGTCGAACGGCTCGCGGACGAATGGTACGATTTTTACAAACCGCAATCGCCCGCCGAGCGTGAGCTGCTCGAGATGGCCGTCACGGCGTCGGTCCAGCGCAAGCGGATCGTCCGGGCCAAGACGGCGGTCGTCGCCGAGCAGGTCCGGGTCGCCGAGTTCAACTTCGACCAGCACTTTCGCGACCAGATCCAGGCGGTCGTCGGCCAGCTCGAAGACGATCCCGGCAACGTCGTTCACCGATACCGGGCGTCCGCCGCCGGCTGCCGCTGGCTGATCGGCCGGTGGGAACGCCTGAGCCAGATGCTCGAAAAGGACCAGACCCTGCTGGGTCATGACCGCCACGAGGCGATCCAGCTTCAGGGATACCTGCATTTCACCGATACCCTCATGTACGCCGAACAGGCGTATCTGACGTTCATGCACTGTTACATCGCTCAGCACAATCATAACAAGAAGTACATGAAACTGTTGCTCAGCAAGTACCGGATTCCCAACACCTTCCGGCGCGGGGTCGGAAAAGCTGGATGCCGACGGTCGAACAGTGCAAGCCCTGGCTCCGCAACCTGATCGATACCAATATCGCCGAGCTTCGCGAGCGCGAGCTGACCTTGCGTCTGACGATCGAACAGCCAGCGCGCGATGAAGCCAAGGAGCGAGCCCTTGTGCCGCACGGAAAGGACGGTGCCGCCCTTCAGCGGTATGAACGGATGCACGAGCTGTCGTTCCACAAGGCGTTGAGCGCCTTCGAGAAAGGCCGCGCGTATCAGGTCAAGACCGGCCTGCTGCCGGGGATGCTGGAGCCGGTGGAAGCGGAAGACCTGATCGAAGAGGAAGAAGCGGTCGCATCGGAAGTCGCGACCACAACGGAAGCTCCGGAAGCGACGATTTCGGCCGAGGCCGCGCCGGTCTCGCCGTGGGCGAGCTGCGCCGGGGCGATCGCGTCGGCGCCGAACGAAGCCAATCGGAAGGCGGGAAATGACCGAAATGGTGTGCATTCGGTGGGTTACATCTACACGCGGGAACGTGTGGACGAGCGATCGATCAGGCCGCTTGAGCAACTGATCGAGCACGACCCGCCGCCGTGCATGCGGGTCTTCCCGTACTGATCCAGATTTCTGGATCGGTCGGCGGATCGGCACCAGCGGAATTAAGTGAAAACAGCGATTTCCCGCAAGGGGCGAGTGGAAGGTACGCGCGGGGCGAGGGTGCTTGCCGAATCGGGTGGTTGGATTGTGCGGGCGAGGCGCGGGGCGGGGCGGTTCGATTGTGAGCACGGAAGCCCGGTGACTCACGATACTGTCAGATAGAAGGCCGACGTGGAAACACGAGGCGCTGGCGACGTTCCTTGACAATGCGTGTTCGGAAACGCTCCGGGAGCCGATCGGGAACGGGCCGGACGCCGGCATTTTTCGAGAATGTGCCAGGTTCGTTGAAAACGACGAGACGAATGCGTCTTCGTTTCCCTCGCCCTGAGGAGTTTGCGAGCATCCCGAGTGTGGGGCCGTTCCATTCTTCCGGGAAACCACGAAGGGCAGGCAAAGGACGCCTGGCCGGGAACCTCTCTCAGTTGATCTCCCTTGGTTCCAGACGCGGCGCGGTGGCGTGGGGTATTCCCAGCTCGACCGCGCGGACGATCAGCTCGGCGCTGACGGCGAGTCCCAGGCTGTTCGAGTCGAGCAGGATATCGAAGTTGTGCGGGTCGTTGGAATCGGCCCGATGCATGACGCGATCGAAGTGAGTCCGTCGTCGGTCGAGGTCGCGCGCGGCCGCGGCGCGGTGCGGATCGAGACGTGCATCCGCTCGGCCAGTCGGACGGCACGGGCTTTCAGGGGTGCCACGATCCGGACCGTCAGGGTCTCGGCACGTGGGAGCAGGAAGTTCGCGCCCCGGCCGACAATGATCGACTCGCCGGCCCGACCAATGGCCTCGACGAGCTTGGCCAGGTGGTCGAGATAAGCCTCCTGGGGCGCGTAGTGCTCTTCGCGGAGCGGCAAGATCCAGTCCTGGACCACGCTCGGCGCCAGCTCGTCGAAGGCGCGGACCTCGTCGCTGGAGACCTCCATCCGGTGCGCGATGGCCTCGAGCAGCTCGTGGTCGTACACCTTCCAGTGGAGGCGGCGTCCCACCATCCGAGCGATCGTCCCTCCCCCCGCGCCGGACTCGCGGCTGATGCAGATGTTGCGGAACCGCGGCACCGGCTCGGCCGGTCCGCGCAGATCCTGTCGTTCCGCACGGCGCCGGAAGAGCCAGCGGCCGACGAGCCCCGGCCAGCTTCGAAATCCGGACGAGTCCGGACCCGGCTCGGATTCCGACGCTTCGGACATCGCGGATGTGTCGGGCGACGCCATGTCTCGCGTTTCCGTATCCCCCAATGAATCGGACGCTCTCCCCATCAGTCTAGAGCGTCGATTGTCGAAAGGAAAGCCAGCCTTGGGTGCGATCGCGAGGCTTGTAATCGTTACATTTCCGGCAGCCTGACACCCGCGAAAAAATTTTGCCGATTTTTTCTCAAGTTTCGTCCCGTAAGCCGCTTCGGTCCGAACAGCCCGACGCCTTCGGGGATGTGGCACTCGCTTTGCCTTGAGTTTCTCTCATGACGGTCAGAGCTGGCTCCGACCGGTCCTGACCCGACCCTGACGACACAGGCGGCCAACACGTGTTCTCCATGACCCGAGGGATTGCCGACGCGATGAGAAACCACCGTAGCACGATGCTGTGGATGAAGGACCTGATCGAGCACATGAACCGCTGCCACGAGCAGCTTCAATGGGCGGACGCACGCACCCAGTCGTTCCTGACCGAGTCATTGCTGACCGACCTGGTCGAATGCCAGCGTCTCTGTGAAGAGCTGCGGTCCAGCTCGGTTGTTCCGAGGCCGAAAGACCGTCCCATGATGGCCTCGGCTTGAATGAGCCAGCGGGGGCGTTACTCTGGTACAGAGAGAATTTCGAAAACATCGGATGCGGCTTCGAGAACCAGAGTTCAACCCGCCATGAACACCCCGCTGGCACAGTTTCGCGTTGATTCACTCGAGGTCGTCGTCCATGAAGACCGCGCCCAGGTGGGAAGGGCCGCGGCCTTGCGGGTGGCGGAAGCCATCAAGCAGCGGCAGGCTCAGGCGGCCACCGGCAACGCGAACGTCATCTTCGCCGCGGCGCCCAGCCAGAACGAATTCCTCGCCGGCCTGATCGCCTACCCCGAGATCAACTGGTCGCGCGTCGTCGCCTTCCACATGGATGAGTATCTGGGACTCGACGCCGAACACCCCGCCTCGTTCCGCCGTTACCTCCAGGAGCATCTGTTCCGGCTCTCGGGAATCGCCCCCGATCGGCTCCGGCTGATCCCCGGCGAGCAAACCGAACGACCGCTCAGGACCTGTCTGGCCTATGAGGATCTGCTCCGCGCGGAGCCGCCGGATATTGTCTGTGCCGGGATCGGCGAGAACGGCCACCTGGCCTTTAACGATCCTCCCGTGGCCGACTTCCTCGACCCGGTCTGGATCAAGGTCGTCCGACTCGACGCGCTCTGCCGCACCCAGCAGCTCAACGACGAGTGTTTCGCGTCGATCGACGACGTACCGACGCACGCGTACACGTTGACCATCCCCGCCTTGCTCTCCGCCTCGTCCCTCTCGGTCGTCGTACCCGGCCCGCGCAAGGCCGAGGCCGTGCAGGCGACCCTCCACGGGCCGATCCACGAAGCCTGCCCCGCGTCGATCCTCCGCCGACACCCCGGCGCCACGCTCTTCCTCGATCGAGAATCGGCCCGGCTGGTACTCTGATCACGCGCTTGCGAATCGACGTTGCCCCATCAATAATACGGGGACGTCTCCGATACGATCATGCATGACTTAAGCTCGTGGAGGTCTTCACGGCCATGAGTGACGATCGCAAGCCGCGCGGGCCTGGGATGGCGATGTTGCTGCTCGGGATAGGGCTGGTTGGGGCGGACCCTCCGGAACCCAAGCCGCCGGACAGCAAGGTCTCCCAGGCCAAATCGTTAAAACCATTGCCGGCCGATGCGCTCCCGCGCGAGATGGACCCGGACATCAACTCGATCAAACCCCGGCCTCTCGTCCCCATCCCGGACGATCCGCCGCCGCATGAGGGGGCGATGATCGACCTGCCTTACACGGTCGAGCCACCGGATCTCCTCCTGGTCGAAGTTCTCGAAGCCCTTCCCGGGCGTCCGATCTCCGGCGAGCGGCTGGTGCGGCCAGGCGGCTCGGTCAGCCTTGGTTTTTATGGGGATGTATATGTTCGCGGTTTAACAACAGACCAGATCAAAGAAAAAATTATACGGCATTTGCGGGCATTTTTACCGGATGAAACGCTTGGTTTAAGCGATTTGAGCGTCCCGGAAGCCATGGATGAGGAACCGCGAATTCCCGAGAACTCGGGAGAAGCGAAAGGTGGTCCACCCAAAACATCAAAACGACCCGTCGAGACGAGGCAAGTTCCACAACTGAGATCCACACGCGGCCGTCCTCGATCGAGGCGGGTTGAGAGGGCCGTTCATACACCCCCCGAAAAGTCGGACCCCGGTGTGTTCACGTTATCTCCCTCCGAGGTGCTGGAACGGCCGGCGACGACCTCGACGGATCTCCAGATCCCCGCGGGAGGAAACCTGCGGATCACGATCGAGGTCGGGGGGACAGCCTCCGGCGCGGTCGCGCCTCCTCTCGCGGAACCCGAAGTGACGAATTCCCCGGAAATCAAAATCACTCCGATTCGACCTATCGATTCCGAGCGTGTGTTCGTGGATGTGACCGCATACAACAGCAAAAACTACTATGTACAAGGCGACGTGGCCGCTCCCGGCAAGCTCCCCTGGACCGGCAACGAGACCGTCCTTGATGCAATGAACCATGCCGGCGGACTGGTCCATACCGCCGATCCGAAGAACATCCGCCTGGTCCGCCCCGCGCGCGGCGGTAAGCCGGCGCAAATTTACCCCGTCGACCTGGAGGCGATCACCGAGCGCGGGGAAAAGGAGAAGAACTATCAGGTTTTCCCGAACGACCGGATCATCGTGGGCCGTTACGCGATGGTCAAGACAACGACTGAGCTCGACCGCCTGGCCGCTCCGATCCAGACGGTCCTGAGCGCGATCAGTCAGAACGCCAACATGATGCGCAATCTGACCCTGGCGGCCGAGACCCCGACTGTCAAGCTGACCCCCGAACAGCGCGAGGCCATGGTCAAGGCCTGGGTCGACTTCTGGTGGCGGGCCGCCTCGCGTCCCGAGGGCGTGGCACTCGACGAGAAGACGTTCCGCGAGGCCCTGACCAAGGCCCTGCGCGTTCCCGAGATTGACAAGGCTCGGCCCGCCCCCGAGACGAAATGAATGAACCCCGAGTGGAGAGCCGCTCCCCCATCCCGATCACTCCGGCAGCGGCTTTCCCTTCGTTTCCGGCGCGAACGGCAGGGCCAGGAGCCCGACCAGAAAGACCACGCACATCGTGACCCCGGCGTAACGAAGAGGCAAGGCCGGGCTGACCGACTTGTACTTGCCGTAGACCTCGCTCGTCAACAGCCCCAGGACCGATGGGCCCAGCGCGGCGACCAGGCGGCCGACGTTGTAGCAGAACGAGGTTCCCGTGCTACGCAGGCGTGTGGGGAACAACTCGGGGAAATAGATCGCGTAACCGCCGAAGATCGCAAGCTGGCAGAAGCCCATCACGGGGAACATCCAGAGGACCTCGCCGAACGTGTGGACGTACCAGAAGGTAAACGACGTGGAGATCATCGCCAGCACGAACGACGCCGCGAATGCCGGCTTCCTGCCCGTGAAGTGCGTCAGCCGGCTGAACGCGTAGATCCCAAAAAAGGCCCCCAGGTTGAACAAGAAGAGCGTGATCCCGCGCCAGACCGTCAGGTGTCCTCGGACGTACGAGGCAACGTCCGATTCCACGACATGCGTTGCCTTGGCCTGGGCCTCGAAATGCGGGCGGAAGATCGTATCGACAAGGTCGGCGCTGAAAACCCCGATTCCCCAGAGCCCGACCACGCCCGCGAAGGCCAGGAGCATGCCGACGATTGTATTGCGGCGCCACCGTGGGTCCCAGAAGAGCTCACCCACCGACCCCAGCCGTGGCCCGGTGCCATCGCGCTTGTGCTGGCGCGCGAGCGCCGCGGCGGCCCTCCATTTCTCAGGTTCCTTGAGCCGACGCATGATCGGGATGGCCAGCAGGGCGGGGACCACGCCGATGACAAACATCGGCCGCCAGGAATTGGCGATCTTGCCCGATTGCTCGAGCAATCCCAGACCGATCCCGATGATGGCCGCCATCATGTTCCCGACCGCCGAGAGCGCCTGGAGCATTCCCAGCGCGAACGGCCGGGCCCGGTCGGGCATGACCTCGGCGACCAGCGCGACGCCCACGGCGAACTCGCCGCCGACTCCCAGACCCGTCAGGAAGCGAAACGCGGAAAACATCCAGACGTTCGTCGCCAGCGCGCTCAGGCCGGTGAACCCGGAATAGAGCAGGATCGTCAGAAGCATCGTCTTCGCCCGGCCGATCCGATCACCCAGAATCCCGAAGATGAGGCCACCGAGAGCCCAGCCCACGATGAAAATGGTCGTCGAGTATCCCGCGTAACGCTTGATGGCCGGATCTCCCGGCGTGGCATGCAGGAGTTCGGTCACCGCAGGCTGCCGGGCCAGGTTGAAAAGCTGCTGGTCCATCGTGTCGAACAGCCAGCCCAGCGAGGCCACGACGAAGACGAACCAGTGATAGCTCGTCAGGCTCTTCCACCAGGGGCCGGTCTCGGCCTCGGGTGAAACCGCGGCGGCGGCGGGTGTGGGCGGGGTATCAAAATGCATCGAGGATCTCCGGACGGCGTCTCGACCGCGGTTGTCATTCCTTCAGGATTCGACCCGGCCGCGTGATGTGTAAGATCCTGAAACGGCAGACGGTTCAAGACCAGATAATCGCGGCGCATCGAACGCGCCAGATCGAAAACCAAGGACGCTACCATCCCGGAGGTCAGGCAGAAGGGTCGCCGCGAGGATCGATCCGGCAATCGGGACTTGATTGTAGGTCGCGACTCCCCCTCGTGCCAGGACTTTCTGAGGAATAAGATCAATCCATGCGAACGGTTCGGCTCATCCTCACGATTGTGTCGGCGGCGCCTGGTCGCTGCTTCTGGGATTGCTCCTGCGCTCGCCGACCTGGCCCCTGGGAATCCGCGGTGAGTGGGAATGGCTCCGCCTTGATCGGGCTCCGGCGGCCATCGATGTCATCGAGGCGTTCGTGGTCGTCTGCGTGTACGCCGCCATTGCCACCGTGGGGTATCGGCTGCTTCAGCGTCGATCGACTCTGCTTCGAGAGTTCGCCGCGGTGGCAACCCTCGCCATCGCGTCGACGACGACACTGGCCCTGGTGCCGATCGGTGTGCCCGAGGGGTACGGCCTGGCCAAGTGGTCGCTCGTACTTCATTCCCATGCATCGACCGGCTATTACACCGTCGCACGCCGCGACATCGTTGACCTGCGGCAATTTCTGGCGGACTACCCGGCCTGGATCTCGAAACAGGACGCTCTCCACGTCGGTACGCATCCGCCGGGCCTGTTCGTGATGGAACACGGGCTGCGGCAGGCGTTCGGAGCACATCCCGGACTGGCTCGTGAGGTTGTGGGCGCTTTGCCCGGCTCGGTCGCGGCCGGACTCCGGGCGATCGACAGTTACGATCCGCTTTCCCTGGCCGACCGCGCCACGCTTGGGGCGACCGGAGCGTTGACGCTCTTGCTTTGTAGCCTGACGGTCGTCCCACTCTACCTGCTGGCGCGGGCCGGGCTCCCGGCGCCCGCCTCCTGGGCCACTGCGTCGTTCTGGCCGCTCGTCCCGTCGGCGCTGCTATTCCAGCCGGTGGCCGACACGGCGTTTCCATTCCTGACCGCCTGGGCGCTCGCGGCGTCGGCCCACGCCCCACGATTCGGTCGGTTTCGGAGGTGGATACTGGGTACGATCGCGGGGCTGATCCTGGCCCTGGGGATGCAGTTGACCCTGGCCTTCCTCCCGATCGGTCTTCTGGTGGCGTTCGTGGTCCTGGGTGACACCACGACCCCCCTCCGGCGCCGCTTGGAGGTCATCGGGCTCGTTGGCCTGGGATTTCTGGCTCCGTCCCTGGCGTTCTGGGCCGGCACCGGGGCTGATCCTTTCGTCATCTGGTGGTGGAACCAGCGGAACCATGCGCGCTTCTATCAGGAGTACCATCGGACCTATCGACTTTGGCTCCTGGTCAACCCGCTCGAACTCGCGGTGGGACTGGGCCTGCCGGCCTTCTGCTGGATGCTGGCGGGATTCACGGCCGTCCGATTGGTGCCCAGGGTTTCCTGGGCGCTCTTGGGCTACTCGTCTTGCTGACAGTCACCGGGCGCAATCTGAGCGAGATCGCGCGGCTCTGGCTTCCGTTCTTCCCGCCGCTGCTGGTCGCCGCCGGAGCGGGTCTGGAACGGTTCAAGGCAGGTCCAGGCTCGCTCGCCGCAGGCATCCTGCTTCAGGGGATGGAGTGTTTATTTTTACAGGCGCTGATCCAGGTTGTTTATCCTATCTGATCGGAGCCATTTGTGCAGTCATTGCCCTTCCTCGAGCGCAGTGCGAAGCGATCGAAGCGTCTTGTGCCAGTCGGCTTCCAAGCTGGTGAGGTCATCACCAAACGCCGCGCGAAAGCAATCCGTCGTACGATCAGCGGATGGCGCGGTGGATCGTGCGAATCGGGAAGCCGGAGCAGGTCAAGGAATGTGCGGAACTCGGTCGCGTGGCATCTCCGCAAGTAGTAAACCAGGGCCCACGCCGCGCCATAAGCATTGCGCTGGTAGCCGTGCCCAAAACCGCCGTCGCGGAGCAAGGGCTCGAGTCGCGGGGGCGGGTCGATCCGCCGCCAATCGGGCAAGCGGAGATCGTGGGGACGGCTGACGCCCGCCCATTGGCCGCCATGGAAAACCTCGAACTGGGCGGACAGCCCCTCGTGCAGCCAGAGCGGGAAATCGTCGTGACGGGGCGCCAGGCCACTTCGGGCGACGAGCAGGTGGACCATCTCGTGGGCCGACGTGCCGCATTCAAACGCCAGGCGCTCATTTTCGAGCAGGAGCGACCGCCGTGCCATCTCACGCCCCAGCCGGTCGCGGCGCTCCGCCGAGGGTAGGCGCTCGATCTCGTGGAGCCGTCTCGTGATCCCGTCTCGTTCCTTGCGTTGATCGGGAGTGGTACGGACGTCAAAGGTGATCACCGCCCCCAGGGTGGGATGGTAATAACCGAGTGTACCCCGGAAGGCCCGCGCTCCCTCGCCGTCGAGAAACCGGAGGTAATCCGCTTGATCCCCGTACCATGCCAGGACGAGCCGCTCGTCGGGTACGGCGAGCTCGAGCCCCTGGGCCGCGAAGAGCAGATAGTACGTACGGACGACCCGCTCGAGGAGATCGAGCCGCTCAGCGGCCTGGGCGGTTGGATGCTGGTGCAAGAGCAGGACGTGGGTTGACCGGAGCTCGTCGAACGAAGCCGCCAGGGCGTGGCGGATTGCCTCGGACCTGCTGTCGGGATCAGCAGCCGGCCGATCCAGGCGTTGGAGGGTGCGTGCCAAGCGAGTTAAGGCCGGCTCGGTCTCGCCCGCCGCGCTTGATTCCCGGATCAATGCCTCAGCCTGGGGCGTCAGTCCATGCTCCAGAGCCCAGCAGACAGACCGGAGCAGGGCGGGGGCCCCGGCCGAACTTGCCGTCGGCTTTCGCGTTTCCCACAGGATCTCGGGAGCGTCGGTCCGCACGATCTTCCGGAAATCGATGGCGCGGAATCGGAACGACTCGTTGACCCCGGGGAGCCGGATCAGAGTCGACCCCGCGTCCGATCCCTCCAGAGGCTCGGCCTGGATCTGTCCCCCCTGTGTGAAGTAGAACAGATCGGCCCGCGATGTGATCGGGAGCAACACCAGGAGGACGGCCGGCACGACACGCGTCACCCGCCCATTCATCACAATCACCCGCTCCTTTTTCGATATCGTTGGCCACGCCTCTCCTAATCATCGAAAAAAAAGTCGAAAACCTCGCGACATTTCTCGCATCACCGCCCGGTTTGCCCTACCATCATGGAGAGGCGGTGAAGTCCTCCAGCCGGACGGAAGAGTCTCAGAATCATCATTCACGAACATGTCAGGTCATTTCCTCTTGTCGAGTCGATGTCGAATCCTTCCATGAGCGACACCATAGAGCACGATCGAATCCAGAGTGGAGGTGATGATGACGTCGGCGGCTGGAGGCGTTGGGGGCCGTACGTGGCAGACCGCGCCTGGGCGACGGTACGGGAGGACTATAGCCCCGATGGCAACGCCTGGGACTATTTTCCCCACGAGCTCGCTCGGAGCAAGGCCTACCGATGGGGCGAGGACGGGATCGCCGCCATCTGCGATCGATACCAGTTGCTCGTGTTCGCACCCGCCTTCTGGAACGGTCGCGACCCGATCCTCAAGGAACGCTACTTTGGCGTCACGTCGAACGAGGGAAACCATGGCGAGGATGTCAAGGAATATTACTATTACGTAGATAATATTCCTTCACATTCGTATATGAAGTTTGTTTACAAATATCCTCATGCCGAGTTTCCTTACAGGCAACTTGTCGAGGAGAACCGACGACGTACGTCGCACGACCCGGAATACGAGCTGATCGACACGGGCGTCTTCGACGGTGACCGCTATTTCGAGATCGTCATCGAATATGCCAAGATCGTCGCCAGAAGACATGTTCATACGGATCGAAGCGATCAATCGAGGGCCCGAGCCGGCGCGATTGCACATCTTGCCGCATCTCTGGTTTCGGAACACATGGAGCTGGGGGAGAAGCCGGGACCGGAGCCCCGGATTTGCCTGGGGCCCCGCGGTTCCGGGTTTCTGACCCTGGTGACCGATGACTCGAAGGTCGAGACGCTCTCGATGATTCCGGTCCATTACCGGCTCGGGTCACGCACGCTTTATGCGCCGATCGACGGTCTGGCCGGACCCGAACCTCTGTTCACCGATAACGAGACGAACATGCCGCGGGTTTACGGCCCGCAGGCCCGGAACCGCCGGCCGTACGTCAAGGATGCGTTTCATCGACGCGTGATTAACCGCGAACAGGCGGTCAATCCCGCGATGGTCGGCACCAAATCGGCGCTTCATTACCGGTTCGACGCCGTTGAACCGGGGGGCTCAGTGGTCGTCCGGCTTCGTTTAACCGATATTACCGGGCTCGACCGGCCCCTCGACGACACCGATCGACTGATCGCGATGCGCAAGGCCGAGGCCGACGCCTTCTATGCCGGCATCCAACCCCCGCACCTCAGCGACGACGAGCGCATGGTCCAGCGACAAGCACTGGCGGGGCTTCTCTGGACCAAGCAAACGTACATCTTCGACGTCCATCTCTGGCTTCACGGCGATAACCCCAAGTGGCCGCCGCCGGAGTCGCGGAAGACGATCCGTAACCAGCATTGGCGCCACCTCAACTCGCTGCGCGTGATGTCGGTGCCCGATAAGTGGGAATACCCCTGGTTCGCCGCATGGGACCTGGCGTTTCATGCCGTCGTCTTCGCCCTGATCGACGGCCCGTTCGCCAAGCACCAGCTCTGGGTCCTCCTGTTCGAACAGTTCCAGCACCCCAACGGCCAGATCCCAGCCTACGAGTGGGAGTTTTCCGACCTGAACCCCCCAGTCCATGCCTGGGCCGTCTGGCGGGTCTACAACATGGACCGGATTCGCTCGGGAAAGGCCGACAGGCCGTTTCTCGAGCGCTGTTTTCACAAGCTATTGATCAACTTCGCCTGGTGGATCAACAAGGTTGACCGCGAGGGGAACAACATCTTCGAGGGAGGATTTCTCGGCCTCGATAACATCACGGTCATCGATCGGAGCGAACGGGCGAGCGACGGCTCGCGGATCGAGCAGTCCGACGCCACCGGCTGGATCGGGATGTTCTGTCTGGTCCTGATGCGGATCGCGCTGGAACTGGCCAAGGAAAACTCGGTCTACGAGGGCCTGGCCTCGAAGTTTTTTCAGCACTATGTCTACGTCGCGCGTGCGATGAAACACATGGGCAATCGTGATTATCAGCTCTGGGACGAAGAGGACGGTTTCTTTTACGACGTTCTGACCTATCCCGGTGGGCGGTATGCCAAGTTCCGGGTCCGGTCGATGGTCGGGCTGATTCCGCTGTTCGCGATCGAACGGCTCGAAGAGAAATGGATCGAGCCCTTCACGGTTTTCCGCGCCAACTTCGAGTGGTTCATGCGGAATCGAAGCGAGCTGGCGCGAGACGTCGTGCATACCGTCGAGCGCGATGGTGAGGTCACGCACGTTCTGACCATCCTCAATCAAAACCAGATCCAGCGATTGACCGCACGGCTCTGCGACCCAGACGAGTTCTTCTCGTCGTATGGCATCCGTAGCCTGTCCAAGGCCCATGAATCCCACCCCTTCGAATTCGACGGCAAGAGCGTGGGCTACGAGCCCGCCGAGTCGGCGGTCCGGCTCAAGGGGGGAAACTCGAACTGGCGGGGGCCGATCTGGTTCCCGATGGGGTTCCTGATCATCGAGTCGCTGCGCAAGCTCGGTACCGCATTTGGCGGCACCCTGGGGGCCCATGCTCCCTGGTCGCCCGACCCAATACCGTTCCACTCCCTCGCACACATGATTGCTAATCGTTATATACGAATATTTACGCGCAACCACGAGGGCCATCGTCCCGTATTCGGTCCTCACCCGACGTTCCAGGGCGATCCTCACTGGCGCGATCTGATCCTTTTCTATGAATACTTCCACGGCGATAACGGGATGGGTCTGGGGGCCTCGCATCAGACCGGCTGGACGGCCCTGGTCGCCTCGCTCATCGATGAGTGGCGGCGCTGAGGGGCGTGGCAAGCTCTTTCAGCATCGCAACGGCCGACGCCACCAGGCGCTCGCCGCTGCCCGGGGCCAGCCGCGAGTTGATCGTCTCATAAGATCCCTCGGTGAACGCCTTCTCGGTCGGGACGTAGTTCGGGCAGTCGTTGGCCAGCTCGATGACCAGGGTCGTCTTGAAGGGTGACTGGTGTTTGATCGCCAGCCCCAGCTCGACGAAGATCTCGCCCGGAAGCGTGACTAATGCCAGGTCCGGCCCGAGCCGGATCGCCTGGACCTCCATCCCCCGGGTGGGTTCGGGATAGTTCCGCGCCAGATCGAGGATCTTGCAGAGTTGGACCCGCTCCAGGAAGGGGAGATTTCCCGAAATGACCCTATCAGCCTTGGATCGGGCCTCGGCCAGGACGTCGGGAGTGGGCCGCTGAACATCGCAGGTGACGATCCGGCTACGGACATCGAGGGCCGGCGATGAGACCAGCGTCGTCGCCTCACGACCGGCGAGTACCGAGTCGGCCAGCCGACGCCCGATCTCCTCGGTCTTGATCCGCTCGCGGCGCGTCACGTCGACATGATTGATGTCCCCGCACGTTCCCGCGCCGAACAGCGAAATGAACCCGGTTCCCTGAACCTCCTTCAGGGCGGTCTGCAGAATCGCTGGAAAATCGGCCGCGTACTCGGTCCCGCCTAGGGTGTCGAGGTGAAGCGCGAAGACGGTCAGCCCGGCGAACGGTCGGCCACCGGCCGCCGGCTCGATCCAGACAACACCGGCCTCGGGGTCGATCGGACCCGCAGGGCGAACGATATCGGGATTCAAGGCGCCGGGATTGAACCGGACCGAGCCGTCCTTCATGTGGAACCGTCGGTTGAAGGCGATGCCGTTTACTGGAACCGTCCCGGCCCGTAGTCGCGCCGGCTGAACGGCTCGCTGGGCCGCGGACACCACCTCGGCGATTCGAGCCGCGAGCCACGCCACGTAGTCGACCGTCTCACGAAGGTCGCGTCCGTCGCTGGCGACCGCCCGGTCGTGGAGCTCGTCGTGAAGGATGCCGAAATAGAGCGGCCCGGTGTGACTGTGGGTCGCCGCGACCGAGATGCACTCGACGGGAATCCCGGTCGCCGCGCTCGCCTCCGCTCGAGCCCGACTCGTCATCGTCCGCGGCACGCCGACCAGGTCGCAGTAGACCATTGCCGCCTGTTTCGATCCCTGTCGGAAGACCAGCGCCTTGGCCTGGAGCGGGTCGTGGGTCCCCGTGCTCAAACGCTCGCCGTAGTAACCCGCCATCCGATATCCCACGGGTGGCGTGATCTCGACCGACGCCACGCCCACGGCGAGGCCCGACGATGACACGGGCTCCGTGGCCGTCGCCCTCAACCCACAAACCGCCAGATTCAATATGCTTGCCACAATAACGATCTTGCAGGCTCTCATGATTGCTGACCCCGCTTTTACAATCTCTTACGGTTTCGGGCGCTGGTCCTCTTATAATCAGTATCGGCCGGCCCTGGAAGATATGAGCGTCGAGCGGGGAACGTCATGAGCGAATCGACCGATCAGAACCCTGCGACCCGTGAGCGTGAACCAGGAGGTCACCTTCAGGGAACCCCGTCGATCCTGTTGATTGATGACGATATTGAACTCTGCGAGCTGATGCGTGAATATTTCGACGCTCATGGGCTGAGTCTGGAGACGGTCCACGACGGTCGTCGCGGGCTTGCACGGGCTTACAGCGGGGCGCACGACCTGATCCTGCTCGACATCATGCTGCCGGGTCTCGACGGTGTCGATCTGTTGCGTCAGCTACGTCGCCGCAGCGCCGTGCCGATCATCATGCTGACGGCCCGTACCGCGCCGGCCGACCGGGTTGCGGGGCTCGACGCTGGTGCCGACGATTATCTTCCCAAGCCGTTCGGTCCTGCGGAGTTGCTCGCCCGGATCCGCGCCGTGCTCCGGCGAGCGGGGACTGCGGGTGTTGGAGCCCAGGGGAATGGGAACGAGTCCATCGAGGTCGAAGGCGTTTGTCTCCTCCCTGGTCAGCGCGCCGTCTGGTCAGCCGGCCGGCCCGTGGCCACAACCACGCTCGAGTTCGATCTCCTGGAACTCCTGATGCGATCCGCGGGCCGGACCGTCACCCGCGCTGAACTGACGGCCGCGCTCTACCAGCGATCGGTCACACCCTTTGACCGGGCTCTCGATATGCATGTTAGCCACCTCAGGAAGAAGCTCGGTGACAATGGCCGACTGATTCGCACCGTCCGCGGGGTCGGCTTTCTTTTCTGCAAGGGGACGCAGGTCCCGTTACCCCAGCGCATTCAGGGTTGATCTTGCTCTCATGAGTCGTCGATGAAGTCGATTTTTTTCAAGATCCTGCTCTGGTTCCTGGGCACGGTCGCGATCGCCCTGGCCGGTTTCCTGGTAACCTCGTGGGTCCTCTCCGCTCGCCTGCCCGGGCACGACCACTTCTTCCTCGCGACCCAGGCCTTTCAGCTCGATGGCGCCCGGCAGGCCTACGAGGAGGGAGGAGCCAGTCGTCTGCGCAGGTATCTCAACCGGCTCAATACCTACTACCGGGCCCAGCACTACCTCGTGAACGCGGCGGGCAAGGACCTGGCTTCGGGTCATGATCGCTCGACCCTGCTGGCGCGCGCCGGATCCTTTCCCCGTCCGCCAGCGTCCTTACCCGATGGCCGATTCGTCGTGAGTCGTCGCTCGTACGACGGCCGCTACACCCTCTTGATCATGCTCCCGCCTCCATTCGGCCCCTGGGTATTCCTCCCTTACTTCCTCTGGATCTTGCTGGTCGTCGTGGTCCTCTGCTACGTCCTGGCGGTTTACCTGGGGCGACCGTTGATCGGTTTGCGCGAGGCCGTGGAACGCTTCGGAAGTGGTGAGTTGGCGGTCCGGCTCGACTCGACCCGCCGCGATGAGATCGGCGACCTGGCACGTGCCTTTGACCGGATGGCCGAGCGGATCACGACCCTGCTCACTGCCGAGCGCCGCCTCCTCCAGGACGTCTCGCATGAGCTCCGTTCGCCCCTCGCGCGCCTGGTTTACGCCCTGGAGCTGGCCCGGACCGCCTCGGACCGTGAGGCTTCCCTGGGGCGCGCCGCAAGGAGTCGGACCGCCTGGCCGCGCTCGTCGACGAGCTCCTTCAGCTCACCCGCGCCGAGGGCGACCCTGAGGCCCGGGTCCTGGAGCCCGTTGATCTCGCCGAGTTGGTTCAGGACATCGTGGCCGATTGCGCACTCGAAGCCCAGGCCCGCGCCTGTCAACTCGTGCTCGACGACGCGCGTGATCACGATCGGCAGCCTGAGCTCGTCGTGTCGGGCGATCCCGAACAGATCCGACGCGCGGTCGAGAACGTCGTGCGGAACGCCATTCGCTACACTTCCGAGGGATCAAGTGTCTCGGTGACGCTGGCTCGGAACGGTGAACCGGCCGCAGCCATCATCGAGGTTCGCGATCACGGTCCGGGAGTTACGGAAACCGCGCTGGGCGAGATCTTCAAGCCGTTCTTCCGGGTCGACGCCGATCGTAACCGGAACGGCGGCGGAGTTGGCCTGGGCCTGGCCATCGCCCAGCGTGCCGTCACCTTGCACCAGGGACGGATCATGCGCACGCAATGCCCATCCCGGCCTGCTGGTGACCGTCGAGATTCCCCTCGTCATTCCCGGACCACAGGGAAGCCTTACCGAGCCGGCTCGCGTATCCTAAAGGGGACGTGGTCCTGAGCCGCGTTTCTCTTTCCGGAGGATTCCCGCTACCATGCCTCACCCTGCCTCGCGTCGACTGCTCCCGCCCTTCCGCCCCTCCCACCCGCATTTGCTGACCCTGCTTCTGAGCCTCGCCATGGGGGCTCCGGCTGGAGCCGGTAACCCATCCGACGCCGGCGCTTCCCCACTCCGGCGGAGATCCAGGTGGGTCTGCGCCTCGATCCCGGCCTGGCGATCGAGCTCGTGGCGGCCGAGCCCCAAATCGAGAGTCCGGTGGCCATGGCCTTCGATGAACGGGGACGGCTCTGGGTAGTCGAGATGCGCGACTATCCGCACGGCCCGCCCCCGGGCCAACCCCCTGAAAGTCGGATCAAGGTCCTCGAAGACCGCGACCACGACGGCCGGTTCGAGACCAGTCAGCTCTTTGCCGAGGGACTCTCCTTTGCCAACGGGCTGATCCCCTGGCGCGGCGGCGTCCTGGTCACGGCCGCACCGTACATCATCGGGCTCTGGGACGACAACGGCGACAGCCGAGCCGATCGCAGGGAAGTCTTGTTCGAGGGCTTCGCGGCCCTGAATCCTCAGCTCCGCGTCAGTCATCCCTGCCTCGGGCTCGACGGCTGGGTCTATGTTGCCAACGGCCTCCGTGGTGGCAAGATTCAGCGCCCCGGATCGGACGGTAACGCCTCGGCCATCGATATTGGCGGCCGTGACTTCCGTTTCGACCCGATCGGAGGCCGCGGCGAGGCCATCTCGGGCATGGGCCAGTTCGGTCTGACGTTCGACGACTGGGGCCACCGGTTCGTCTGCGACAACCGGCATCCCCTGCGCCAGGTCGTCTTCCCCCAATCGGCACTCAGGCGCAATCCGGACGTGGCCGCGGCTAGTGTTACCCATGATCTGGTCGGGAGCGGTAACGGTAAAGGCAACGGCTCCGCAGGCTCGGACAACGGGCTCAAGGTTTACCCGATCAGCAAGAACTGGACGACCTCGTCGCTCCACATCGGCGAGTTCACCGCCGCTTGCAGTGTTTTCATCTACCGGGGCAGCCTGCTGCCGACGGCCTACAAGGGAACAGCCTTCACCTGCGACCCGACGGGTAACCTCATCCATCAGGAAATCCTCGAGCCTGATCCCGTCGCGTCGACGTTCCGTTCGCATCGAGCCCCCAACCGGCCAGGGGTCGAGTTCCTGGCTTCGCCCGATGACCGGTTCCGCCCGGTCGCGCTGGCTCACGGACCAGATGGCGCCCTTTACGTCGTGGATATGGCCCGCGCGGTCATCGAACACCCCGACTTCATGCCTCCCGAGCTCAAGACCCGCCCCGATCTGCTCGTCGGCAAGGACAAGGGGCGAATCTGGCGAATCGTGCCGGCTGGAGCCCCGGCCCAAGCCGGAAATCGTCCCGAGATCGAGCGGCTCGACCTGCTCCATGCCTCTTCCCCCGACCTGGTCGCGCTGCTCGACCACGCCGACGCCTGGTGGCGGACGACCGCTCAGCGGCTCCTGCTCGAACGCAACGAGCCGTCCGCCAATGAGGCCCTCACGAAGCTCGTTCGACAGCCGAAAACACCGCTCGGACGGCTCCACGCCGCCTGGCTGCTCGACGCCCGCAACGCCCTTGACGACGCCGATCTCGCTGCCCTGTTGAAGGCCGAACCGCCGGCCGTGCGGGAAAACGCCGTGATCCTGGCCGGTCGCCGGCTCGTTCATTCCCCACGGCTCCAGGAAACCGTCCTGAGCCTGGCTGACGACCCTGATCCCCGGGTTCGGTTCGAGACGGCGCTGGCACTGGGCGCGTGGGACGACCCCCGCACCCTCGACTCGCTGGCGACGATCGCCCTGGCGGGTTCCGAGGATTCCTGGACCCGCCTGGCCGTTGCCGCCGCGGTCCCCGGCCGCGCGGGGCTCCTGTTGGCCCGGTTGCTCGAGTCCGATCCAGCGTCCGGCTCCGGTCCGCGACTGACGCGAGCCGAGACTCCCGGCAGACTCGCCTTGCTCTCCGAACTCGCCGCCCTGGTCGGCGTCCACAACGCCAGCGCCGAGGTTGCCGGAACGCTCCAGGGGCTACTGGCCCTCGACGCGCCGGGACAGCTCCGCTGGCGACTTCACGGCCTGACCGGGCTCGCGAAGGGGCTGTCTCGCCATACCCACCGGCCGCTCGAGTCCTGGATTGGCAAGCTGGCGCGGCTGAATACGGCCCTCGACCAGGCGGCCACGTTATCGGCCGATCCCGCGCGCCCCACCGTCGATCGTGTCCTCGCCCTGCGCCTGCTATCCGAAGCACCCTGGACTCAGGCCGAGCCGCTCCTGGACCGGCTTCTGACCGGCGACCCGGAGCCGGAAGTCCGCGTGGCCGCCGTCGCCAACGCCGCCTCGCGCCCCGATCAGGTTGTCGGTCCCTGGCTGCTCGATCGGTTCAAGACCTCAACCCCCGCCGTACGCCGCGCCATCCTCGCCGCCCTGGTCCGTCAGCCGGAGTGGACCGGTGCGCTCCTGGACGCCATCGCCGCGCGTTCCATTGGGCCAGGAGATATCGATCCGCTGATTCGTGCTCAGCTCCTGAAGACCGGTTCCGCCGACCTCCGGCGCCGCGCCGGTGAGGTGTTTGCCGGGGGCCTGTCCGAACAGCGCCGGCGGGTGGTCGAGCGCTATCGATTGGCCCTGGATCAACCCGGCGATCGCGAACGCGGCAAGCTCGTCTTCCAGAAGAACTGCGCCATCTGCCATCAAGTGGCGGGCGTCGGGACACAGGTCGGCCCCGACATCGCCGACACACGGGTCAAGACGCGCGAGCAACTCCTTCAAGACATCCTTGATCCCAATAGTGCCATCGACGGCAATTACATTAGCTATGTCGTCAGTACCAAAAGTGGTCAGGTACTGGCGGGTCTGATCAGCGCCGAGACCGCGACGAGCCTCACGCTCAAGCGCGCCGAAGGACAGAGCGATGTCATCCTTCGCTCCGAGATCGCCGAGATCCAGTCGACCGGACTCTCGCTCATGCCCGAAGGGCTCGAAACCACGATCGACCCGGCCGCGATGAACGACTTGGTCCGCTTCCTCAAGGACTGGCGGTACGACGACACACCTCCCACCCCCGGACAACCCTCCCCATCATGAGCCGAATCGATGTCGGAGAAACCGGCGGTTTCTCGACTTCTTTCATGGAAAACATACCCGGGATGGTGATCAGGATCGATGCGTGCGATCCGCTTTCTTGTGACGCACAGAATGGGAGGGATGGATGCTGGTGCTGAGTCGGAAACGCGCGGAGCGGATCGTGATCGGATCGTCGATCCGGATCACGGTCGTGCGAGTCGACGGCAATCAGGTCCGTCTTGGCATCGAAGCTCCCGACACCCTACCTATCGTTCGCGCCGAGCTTTTGCCCCAGGGCAGCCAGCCCCGTCCTCGTCTCCGGCGCTCTCACGGTGAGCCCGATCGCTCGGAAAGACGCGAGTAGAATCACGTATTCACGAATTCAGGTGCGATTTCGCTCCCCCCGATCGAGGCCGGAGGCACCCGCGAGAAGGAATTCTCGGGGTGGCGCCGGCCTCGGTTCTTTACGAATCGAAGCCTCGGCCTTAGAAGACGCCCGGCGCAGGCGCGCCCGAGCCTGCCTCGCCCCCTTGTTCCTCGCCGACCCCGCCGGAGAAGTAATACTTGGCGCGGTTGCCAACAGCAAAAGCTTCAAGGGCAAGCTCGATCTTCGTGGACAGGCTGCCCCGCTCGGAGTTGGGATACTCGAACACCAGCGCCACCTCGTAGGGATCGCCCTTGGGTCCGTAGAGATAGACCTGGATGTTCTTCCCCCCGACAGCGAAGGCGTGGTGCCGAAACCTGTTGGCCTTCTTGGCCGTTTCCTTGAATTTGTCGATGGTCAGCTCGTTAGGGGGAGCATAATAGGCGTTCAGCAAGGCGAGCACGTCGCGATTGAACTCGCCTCGGTTGGTGGGCGGCTCGGCCTTCTTCTTGGCGTTCGGACTCTTGGGCCGCTTCACCCGAGCCAGGGTGTGCAGGGTCTGCTTGATCGCGCCCGCCTGCTTGGCCGCCTCGCCCGCATTGGGGTTACCCGGCTCGCCGGGGTTCCCGGTGTTCTCCGAGGCACTCTGCGTCTCCAGGAAACTCGCGGCAAGGTCAAACTTGTCCGCTTCCGGCAGCGGCAGCAAGAATTCCTTGGCCGGCTGGAGGTTCTTGGGGACGCGGAGGAAGATCAACAGCTCCTCGAACTTCCCCTTGGCCGCGGTCTGAAGATTGTCGTCGAGACGCTTCCGATACTTCATGTCATCGAGCGTTTTGTTGAGGCGAATGTCATAACTCTTGGCACAGCCCCATATCACGACCACGCTCATTGCCGCGACCATCACCCGGAACCGACGCATGAGAAATTGACCTCGCTTCACCTCACAGCCTGACCCGAGGAGACAAAACTCCCGGATTCGAGCCCCAGGCCCGATCGATCCATAAGGTCGCGGCTCGTACTTCGTTCCCGTTAATGTCCGGCAGAACCGGGGGGATGTCAAGGCGCTCGGATTTGCGAACCCGCTTGACCTGGAGAGCGTAATGTCCATAATAAAGGACAGCACCCCAGGTCCGTTGGCGGCGTGTCGAGCGACTTGCTTTTCGCACCGTCGGCTTTCCTTGAGGTTTGACAATTCGGGGGCGAACCAGGATCGACCGGATTGCTGAAGTGTCGAGTGGCGTGCCGAGGTTGGTCAGCGGGCCTCGTTAAAAGCCGACCACACATTAGCTGCCGAGAGGACTCCCTCTCTCCGTCTCGCTGCCTAAAGCAGCTACGGCTTCGTGGCGGGTCTTCTCCCGCTAGCTCCGCCCGAAGACGCCAATGCGGGATCGCTTGAGCCTAACCGCCTGTTGCGGCTCAGGTTAAATTCATGATGGGATAAGCCGAAGGGGACCCTGCCCCGGGGGCCCTCAGGCCGACAATCAAATCAAGGGCTACGCACGTAGAGGCCGACATCGATGGATCTCGGGACGCGGGTGCAATTCCCGCCGCCTCCATGAATGGCCAGTTGCGATTCGTCGTAAGTGGCCATATTTATTGGAGTTACGTCGCTGACTTTTCCGCGAAGGACGCAGACTCCAAACCGCCACTTCCTACGACCGTACCCGACACGCCGTCCACCACAAGGAACGGTTCGAGTAAGACTCAAGGTATTTCGCCAGCGACTGTTGGAATCGAAGAAGCTTCAGCGGTCGCCAACGAAGTCGGGGTGGATGCCCCTGTCAACATGTTCCAGAAGACCGTCTCCCTGATGAGCAGCCAGAGCACCACCCCGAGCTCTCACTCAGCAGCGGCGGCACTGGCTCAGCGAGTTGTGCGAATCGTCTCGGGCGCGTCGATGGTTTTGTCCCGCGCCGGTGTCCGAACGGTCGCAGCTCGTTCGTTGTATTCACGCAAGGCGGGGGACAGGCCTCCGCCCGCGCATGCGAAACCGTTCGGAGTACCGTCATGGCGAAGTTCCTGTTCATCTACCGCGAATCCACGGTGAGCCACGCCCAGCCGTCTCCTGAGGAAATGCAGGCCTTGGCGGCGGCCTGGGGCACATGGATGCACAAGTTCAGCGCAGCGATTGTGCCCGGAGGTGACGGATTGAAGCGAACCGGCCGACTTGTGAAGTCGGGCCTCGTGACCGACGGTCCCTATGTCGAATCCAAGGAAATCATCATTAGCTTCGCGGTCATCCAGGCCGACGACTACGACGCGGCCCTCGCGATCGCCCGTGAGTGTCCGGGCGACCTGGCGATCGAGATCCGCGAAATGGCCGGTTACGCGTGAGCGAACCGCGCGCACTGGTGGAGAGTTTTCGCCACGAGTTCGGCCGGCTCAGCGCTTTGCTGACCCGGTCGCTCGGGGGTCGCCGGCTCGACCTCGTCGAGGACGTCGTTCAAGCCGCGCTTGTGCAGGCCCTGGAAATCTGGTCTCGGCGCGGCGTGCCGGAAGACCCGGCCGGCTGGCTCTACCGCACCGGCACAACCTGGCGATCGACATGCTGCGGCGGGAGCGAACCCAAGCCCAGGCATTGCCGCGCCTGGCCGAAGCCGGCGAGCGGGAATCGTCACCGCTCGAAGCCCATTTCGCCGACGAAATCGGCGACGAACCGCTTCGCTTGCTCTTCGTCTGCTGCCACGAAGCGGTGCCGGCCGAATCCCGCGTCGCCATCGCGCTACGGACGCTCTGCGGTTTCAGCACCGCGGAGATCGCCCGTGCGTTGCTCACCACCGACGCCAACGTCCAGAAGCGGATCGAGCGGGCGCGGATCGGCTGCGCGAACTGGACGTGGATTTTGACACGCCGGATGCGGCCCAGCTTGGCGATCGTCTGGACGCGGTCCTCGCGGTCGTCTATCTCCTATTCAGTCAGGGCTGCCACGTCACCCATGGCGACCTGCCGATCCGCCGCGAACTGTGCGATGAGGCCCGCCGGCTGGCGTTGATGCTCGTCGGCCATCCCGTCGGCGACGTCCCGGCGGTACATGCCTTGCTCGCGCTGATGTGCTTCCACGGGGCCCGGCTCGACGCGCGCATCGGTCTCGACGGCACCCTCGTTCTGCTCGAAGAACAGGATCGCTCCGCCTGGAACTGGAATGACGTGCGTGAAGGTATGGCGTGGCTCGCCAGGGCAGCCTCGGGCGACGAGCTGACGCGCTATCACGTGGAAGCCGGCATCGCCTGGGAGCACTGCCGCGCACCGACCTTCGCCGACACCGATTGGCGACGGATGGCCGAATTGTACGACACGCTCGATCGGATCGCGCCGTCACCGCTGAACTGCCTCAACCGCGCCGTCGCCGAAGCTTACCTTCACGGCCCGCAAGCCGGGCTCGAACGCCTGGCCGCCGTTCTACCGGAAAACGTTCCCGCCCGTTATCCTGGTTGGCACGCGGTGATCGGCGAGCTCCATTTCCGCCTCGGTCGACACTCCGCCGCCGAGCGCCTGGCGGGAAGCGCTCCGCTTCACCACGGCCCGCGCCGATCGAGAATTCTTGAGTCGCCGCCTCGCGGTATGCCGGCTCGATCGAGGCGAGACCGCCACTCTGTAACGCCAGCCCGAGGAAAAAGACGCGGACGAAAGTGCCAGCAACTCAATTTAAGTTTACTTTATTTGAGAGTGTCAATAAATGACCGGAATGAATCCCAAGGTCGATGCATTTTTAGGCAGAACCAAAAAGTGGCAGGAAGAACTGGAGGAATTGAGAACGATCGTTCTTGGTTGTCAGTTGACCGAAGAATTGAAGTGGGGCGTTCCTTGTTACACATTTCAGAAGAAAAACGTAGTTTTACTGCATGTCTTTAAAGAATACTGTGCAATTCTATTTTTTAAATGTGCATTATTAAGTGATTCCAGTGGTATTCTGGTCAATATCGGTGAGAATACGCAGGCGGGGCACAGATTCGGTTCGCCAATGTTCGAGAAATCATTGAGATGGAAACCAAATTGAAAGCCTATATCTACGAAGCTATTGAAGTGGAAAAAGCTGGTTTGAAAGTCAATTTCAAAAAGACATCAGAATTTACAATTCCTGAAGAACTTCAAAATAAGCTAGATGCAATTCCTGCATTGAAAACTGCGTTTGATGCATTGACACCAGGCCGGCAAAGAGCATACATCCTTTATTTTTCCGCACCCAAACAATCCAAAACGCGAGAGTCAAGGGTTGAAAAATGTATGCAACAAATTCTCGATGGAAAAGGATTAAGCGATGAGTGAATCAATGAGAAAATAAATTAACCCAGATTTAACAGGCTCCGGCAAGCCCTGGATGGCATGAGGTTTGCGCCATGTGCAGATCGTCCTCTCCAAAGGAGGCTACGGCCATGGCTGGCGCTCGAATGCCTAGTCCTGTCTCCGAATCCTGCCACCGCGACGGTCGAAATACAGGCCCGTCGTCCCGTCCCGCCACATCCCCGCATACGCGAATTGGGCCCCCTCGGACGGGCTGGTCTTCGAGGTGATCTTGCCGTAGGCGTCGTAGGTGATCCGGTCCAGCATCGCGCCGCTGTTGGCGAGGATATTGCGCACCGAGCCCAGGCGGTCGGTGAGGTACCGTCCCACTGAACCCTCCCCGACCAAGACTTGATTGGTCTCCTCGCCGGACAGGTAGCTGGTCGTCACCCGGTTCTGACCGTTGAGCTCGGCCTGCGTCTGGGTCGGAATTCCTTAAAAAATACCAAGCTCATCGCGGGCCGCATCGCTCATCCGGTCGGGAGACCAGGGAGGGGACATGACGAGCTTGACGTTCGCCTTGGTCACTCCCGGTAGCCCTTCCAGGGCCGTCACCGCGTTGCGGAGGATCTCCGGACCCGCCGGACAGGCCGGCGTTGTCAGGGTCATCTCCACGTCCACCTGGTCCTCGTGGCTCTGGACCGTGTACACCAGACCCAGATCCACGATGTTAAGGTTCAGCTCCGGGTCGTTGACCGTTCGAAGAGCGGAGAGGACCTCTTCCTGGTCGGGCATGGGCGCGAATCTCCTTGAACTGATAAAGGGCACGATGTGCGAAATCTGGGGAGCGATCTCATGGACTCAATCATTCAGCAGGACGTAAATGTCATCGCCGCGAAGCTCGACTCGGTGGGTTTGCACCGGTTCGAACGCGGGGAAGCTAAGGGCCTTGCCGGTACGGACGTCAAATCGGGCTCCGTGGCGCGGGCACTGAATCGTGCAGCCCTCGAGCTCGACCCTCGGCGAGCGGACCTCCGTCGTGGGTGCAGACATCATCGATGGCATAGAAGCTGGCCATCGACGTTAAACAGGGCGATCGGCGCGGCCGTCAACCTCGGCCAGGAGCTTGGCTCCGGGGGGAGATCGAGGCGCTGGGCCACCTTGACGGGCTCGTTCATCGCATCCTCGTGAGGCGTTACGTTAGCGGTTGGATTCAAGATGCGGCCGGCGCCTCGGAACCGGGTCCCTCGGCCGCGCGGGCGATGGCGGCCCGCGTCACCTCGGCCTTGACGCGTCGGAGAACCCCGCTCAGGCCGCGGACCCGGAGCATGCCCAGGATCTCGGGCAGGCCGATCCGCTCGACCAGGTCGCTGGGGACCTGGAGAACCTCTTCGACCGTGGCGCCCGCTCAGGCCCTCGACCAGCATCGACGACGAAGCCCCGGACGGTCGGGGCCTCGATCGGGCGCGTCGGCGAAGAGTCGACGCGTCTTCCCCGCCGGATCGAGCTCGACGAACAGGAAGACCGGCGACTGACATTCCTCGACCCGATGCGCCGCGTCCTTGAACTGCGGCGAGGCGGTCGGGCAAGGGAGGGAGGCTCTTCGCCAGGTCGATCAGGATCTCGATCCGTTCCTGGCGGTCGGCCTCGCTCAGCTCCTGGACGATCGCATCAAGTGCGGCGGCATGGAGTGCCGGTCCTCGATCGCAGTTCGGCGACGCGGTTCAGGCCCCTTGGCGATCGGAGCACGGACGAGGTTGCCCCACTCGCACCACGAGCCGTCGTAGTTGCGGACCTTGGGGTAGCCGAGCAGGTAGGTCAGGACGAACCAGGTCAGGCTCGACCGCTCGCCGATCCGGCAGTAGGCGACGACCTCGTCGCTCGGCTTGAGCTGGACTTCCTTCTCGTAGATCGCCTTGAGCTCGTCGGCCGACTTGAACGTGCCGTCGTCGTTGACCGCGCGGCTCCAGGGGACGTTCACCGCGCCGGGGATGTGGCCGCCGCGGAGGCGCCTTCCTGGGGATAGTCTTCCATGTGCAGCTTCTCGCCGGTGAATTCCTTGGGGCTGCGGACGTCGAGCAGCGGCTTGCCGGCCTTCGAGTGGGCCAGCACCTCGTCGCGGAAGGCCCGGATCGCGGCTTCGTCGCCGCCAGTGACCTTGTACGTGGTGGCCGGGTATTTCGGCGTCTCGGTCGAGGTCGGCCGCTTCTGGTCGATCCAGAGCTTGCGGCCGCCGTTCATGACCCGGCAGTCCTTGTGTCCGAACAGCTTGAACGCCCAGAAGGCGTAGCAGGCCCACCAGTTCGACTTGTCGCCGTAGAAGACGACGGTCGTGTCGTTGGCGATCCCACTCCGGGAGCAGATCGCGGCGAACTTCTCGGCGTTGATGTAGTCGCGGACGAGCTGGTCCTGAAGGTCTCCCTGCCAGTCGATCTTGACGGCGCCCGGGATGTGGCCCATGTCGTAGAGCAGGACGTCCTCGTCGCTCTCGACGATCCGCACCTTGGGGTCGTTCGAGTGGTCCTCGACCCAGTCGGCGGAGACGAGGACTTCAGGATGAGCATACGATTCGGCCATGGTAGGGCGGTCTCCCTTGGTTGAACAATTCCGCGTGCTTCGTTCTCGAACCAGATATCCGATCACGTTGTTGGACCAGGATTCGCCAGCGCTTCGGCGACGGCCTGGCGGAGTGTCTCGCGCACCGGCTCGAGCGTGATCCGGTCGTAGACGTTGGCGAAGAACCCCTCGACGATCAGGCGGACGGCCTCGGCGCGGGGTACGCCGCGCGACTGCGCGTAGAAGATCATCTCCTCGTCGACCCGGCCGGCGGTGGCGCCGTGGGTGCATCGAACGTCGTTGGCCTCGATCTCCAGCCCGGGAATCGAGTCGGCGCGGGCCGACTCGGAGAGCACGAGGTTGTCGTTCTTCTGGTAGGCGTCGGTCCGCTGTGCGTCCTTCTCGACGCGGATCATCCCCTTCCAGACGATCCGCGAGTGGTCCTTCAGCCCCCCCTTGTAGAGCAGGTCGCTGGTGGTGTGCGGGGCCTGGTGGTCCTGCCGGGTGAAGTAGGCGAGGTGTTGCCGGCCGGTCGTGAACATGACGCCGTTGACCTGGGCCCGAGCCCCCTGGCCGGTCAGCGCCACTTCCTGATTGACCTTCGCGAGCCGCGACCCCAGCGCGCCGACGGTCCACTGAAGAGCGGCGTCCGGGCCGACCAGGGCCCGCTCGCGGCTGAAGTGCCAGGTCTTCCGGTCCCAGTTCTGGAGGTTGACGAACCGGAGCTTCGCGCCGCGGCCGACGAAGATCTCGACCGCTCCGGCGTGCAAGCCCGGCGTGTCGTCCCGGCCCGTTGACGCGGTCTCGCGCACCAGGGTTGCCTCGGCCCCTTCCTCGAGCACGATCAGGGTATGGTCCATCTCGACCCGCCCCGCGCCCGACAGGCCGACCAGGCTGAACAGAGGGGCCTCGACCTTCACCCCCTTGGGGACGTAGAGCAGCGTCCCGCCGGTCCAGAAGGCCGCGTGCAGCGCCGCCAGTGCGTCGGCCGACGGCGTCACCGCCTCGGTCAGCAGGTAGCGCTCGAGCAACTCGGGGTACTCGCGCACGGCCCGGTTCAGGTCCATGAGCACCGCGCCGCCCAACCTCGCGGGATCGGCCGCGCGATACGCCGAGCCGTTGATCTGGCCCATGCCCGCCGCGTAATGTGCCGAGAGCTTCTCCCAGAACGGCTCCAGCGCCGCGACCTCGTTCGGCCGAGGGCTCGGCCAGGGGGGCGGGAGCGAAGGCATCGAGCTTGAGCGCGCGGATGTCGGTCCGCCGCCACTCCTCGTCACGCGCCGTCGGCCAGGGACTGTTGCGAAAGACCTCAAACGCCTCGCGGCGGCGGCGCTCGAGCCACTCCGGCTCGTCGCGCTGGCTCGCGAAGGTCTCGAAGCTCGCCTCGGTGAAGCCGCCGGTCTTTGGCGGCAGGGGCGCGGTCGCTGTGGAATGCGGATTCATCGCGGGTGCGTTCTCGTTGCTGCGTACCGGTTCGTTCAGAGATCCTCCGGGCTCAACCTCGTGATGCGAGGTTCCCGACTGGCGTTTCAAGGTCCAGCCGATCCCGAGCAAGGCCGCCAGAACGCGCTTTGCCCTGGTGGATGGCCACTGGCTCATACGGCGATCTGGAACAACACCTCGATGTCGGGAGCTCCCTCGCCATGGTCGAGTCGGTCGGCGAGCCGCGGAGGGCCAGCGACTGAACGTTCGAGATCGCCTCCTCCCGTGTCTGACCATAAGCCAGTACACCGGGGAATTGAGGTACCTCGGCGATCCCGCGTCCGTCCTCCTCGCGCTCGATCTCGATGGTCAAACCCATGGTCGCCTCGGATCGCCTGTCCGCAAGATTGATGGATGACGACTCACCCCACCGACCCTTCCATCTGAAGCTGGATCAGCTTGTTCATCTCAACGGCGTACTCCATCGGCAGCTCCTTGACCAGGGGCTCGATGAAGCCGCTGACGATCATGGTCGAGGCCTCGGCCTCGGACAGCCCTCGGCTCATCAGGTAGAAGAGTTGTTCCTCGCCGATCTTCGAGACGCTGGCCTCGTGGCCGACCTTGACGTCGTCCTCGTCAATCTCGATATAAGGGTACGTATCCGAACGGCTCCGGGAGTCGAGGATCAGGGCGTCGCACACGACGTTCGACTTTGACCCCTTGGCGCCGTCGGCGATCTTGAGCAGGCCGCGGTAGCTGGCCCGGCCGCCGTTCTTGCTGATGCTCTTGCTGATGATCCGCGAGCTGGTGTAGGGGGCGCCGTGGACGACCTTGCCGCCGGCGTCTTGGTGCTGCCCCTTGCCGGCGAACGCGATCGAGAGGATCTCGCCCCGAGCCCCCTTGCCCATCATGTAGACGGCCGGATACTTCATCGTCAGGCGGCTGCCGAGGTTGCCGTCGACCCACTCCATCAGGGCGTCCTCGTGCGCGACGGCGCGCTTGGTCACGAGGTTGTAGATGTTGTTGGCCCAGTTCTGGATCGTCGTATAGCGGCAGCGGGCGCCTTTCTTGACCACGATCTCGACCACGGCCGAGTGCAGGCTCTCGGTCGTGTAGATCGGCGCGGTGCAGCCTTCGACGTAATGGACCTGGGCACCTTCCTCCACGATGATCAACGTCCGCTCGAACTGGCCCATGTTCTCGGCGTTGATCCGGAAATAGGCCTGGAGCGGGATATCGACCTTCACCCCCGCCGGGATGTACACGAACGAACCCCCCGACCAGACCGCCGTGTTCAGCGCGGCGAACTTGTTGTCGTGCAGCGGGATGATCGTGCCGAAATACTCGCGGACCAGGTCGGGGTACTCGCGGAGCGCGGTGTCGGTGTCGACGAAGATGACCCCCTTCTTCTGGAGGTCCTCGCGCAGGCTATGATAAACGACTTCCGACTCGTACTGGGCGCCGACGCCGGCCAGGAACTTCCGCTCGGCCTCGGGAATGCCCAGCTTGTCAAACGTGTTCTTGATCTCGGCCGGCACGTCGTCCCAGGTCTTGCCCTGGCGGTCGGCGGCCTTCATGTAGTAGTGAATATCATTGAAGTTGAGCGTACTCAGGTCGCCCCCCCAGGTCGGGGTCGGCTTCTGCCAGAAGACCTCGAGCGCCTTGAGCCGGATGTCGCGCATCCAGGAGGGCTCATTCTTCATCTCCGAGATCTGCTCGACGAGCGCACGCGACAGCCCCTTACCGCTCTCGAACGAGTACTTGAGCTCGTCGCGGAAGCCGTACTTGTACTCGTCCTTGATCCCTTGCACCTGGGTATTGAGATCAGTCGCCATTTGCGGACCGTTCCTTCCGGGAATCGAGGTTCAGAAGCTCATCTGCCCGGCCGGAGTGTTCAGGGCCTGCTCCATCTCGTCCTCGTCACGCGCGGCCTCGGGATACTTGGCGCGGACCCAGTCGTAGCCTTCGCGTTCCAGCAGATCGACCAGCTCGGGACCGCCGCTCTCGACGATCCGGCCGCCGAAGAGGATGTGGACGAAGCCGGGCTTGATGTAGTTCAAGATCCGCTGATAGTGGGTGATCACCAGGACGCCCGTGCCGTTCTTGGCGGCGACCCGGTTGACGCCTTCGGAGACGACCCGGACGGCGTCGATGTCGAGGCCGCTGTCGGTCTCGTCCAGGATCGCGAACGCGGGCTTGAGCATCGCGAGCTGCAAGACCTCGGCGCGCTTCTTCTCGCCGCCGGAGAAGCCTTCGTTCAGGTAGCGGCGGGCGAACTCGGCGTCGACGCCCAGGTCGTCCATCGCGGCCTTCATCTCCTTGCGGAAGTCGCGCATCGGGATCAGGTCCTCCCCCTCCTTGCGGTCGGGGTTGCGGACATTGGTCACGGCGTGCCGCAGGAAGTTGGCCAGGGTGACGCCCGGGATCGAGGTCGGGTACTGAAACGCCAGGAACAGACCCGCCTTGGCCCGCTCGTCGGCCTCCATCTCCAGCAGGTTGGCGCCGTCGAGCGTTGCGGTGCCGTCGGTGACCTCGTAGTTGGGGTGGCCCATCAGGGCATAGCTCAGCGTGCTCTTGCCCGAGCCATTGGGCCCCATCAGGGCGTGGACCTCACCCTGTCGGATCGTCAGGTCGACCCCGCGGAGGATCTCCTTGCCGTCGATGGCCGCCCGGAGGTTGTGGATCGAAAGGACCTTGCTCATCAGTTCTCAATGCCCTGGTGTGGGACCTGTGCAGCTATATAGAAAACAAAGACAAACGCATCCATTGAATCAAAGGAGGCCAGCTCGCGATTGACGTCCGATCGAGATCACCCGCCAGCCCCCGGAAAACAGCCATCAAACCGCCCGTGCCGGAGTCGGGGTCGAGGCGGAGGGTGAAACGGGACCCGGTCCGCGCAACACCGCCGCCTTGGGCTCGAAGTCGCACGACCGATGGCCGTCGAGTCGGCACTGGCTGAGCCGCAGAGCGTGGCCGAGTACCTTCTCGAACATCTTGCGCTCCATGGCGCAGACGGCCCGGTCGGTCTCGGCGAGCTCGTAGTAGGGACACGAATGTTGCTTGAGCACGGGGGCGTCGTCCCGGCCGGTCCGGGTGACCTCGGCCTCGATTCCACGGTCGTGGAGGATCGTGCCAAGCTGGACCAGTCGGCCCTCCCAGGCTTCGCCCGTGACCTGGGCGTTGTACATCTCGGCTAGCCGTTCGGTGATCCGGCCGAAGACGATCCGCCGCAGCTTGCGGTCCTCGATCGTCCGCATCATCTCGTCCCAGAGCACGACGGCCAGGTCGGTGTAGTTCTGGCCGAGCCGCTTCTGGGCGTCGACACTCGCCTGGTAAACATGCTTGGGCCGGCCCCGCGCCCGGACCGGTCTCGGCCCGACGCTCGACCATTCCCGAGCCGACTAGCCGGGTCAGACGGTTCCGCACCGCCGTCGCCGTCACCCCCAGCCGCTCGACCATCTCGGCCACTGTCAGCGGCCCGTGGCGCCGGATCAGATCCAGCAGTGAGCGATCCGAGGCTTCCGACATCGGCGAGTGCCCGCATTCTCGAACGAGGAACCACCCAACGACGGGCCGGCCGTCACGACGACCCGCTTCCCATCCCTAGTGATTGTAGGGACCTCGGGGCGGATCGTCCATGAGGCAGGACCGCCTTTTCACAATTTTCGCAAAAAAAATTGCGAATAATCGCCTGAGCGGATGGATACGGGGTTAAACAGGCCGGTGGTAACGGTTTGGAAGGCCGATCGCGGCTCGACGCGTTCAGAGCCCGACGCCGCCCCAGCGCTTCGCCTTGCGAGGATTGCGGCCGGGCCGCTTGGGACGGCGTCCCTTGGCGATCGGCGACGAATCGGCCTTCTTGCGCCACTTGTGGCTTTTGCGATGCTTGGTCTTTGTCTTCATGGGTCTTCGCGGTCTTTCTATCCTGAGCCCGGAATCACGGATATCGTGGAGGGTGGGCTTTGGCCTGCCGCTGATCCAGGCAAGCGATGGCAAGCGAAAGCCGACTCGGCAAGCGCCTTCGGCAAAACGGGGCGGAGCGTGACCCCCCTTGCCGGGAGCAAGGTGGTTATTATGAGGGCTCGGCGGTCGAGATTCAACCCGAACGCGCGTTGAATCGATGGCCAACCCTCCCCTGATGGAGATGGAGTGCGACCCACGATGAGCCAGCCCATGCGCATGGTGTCGGCGTTTTTTGCCGGCTTCCTTCTCACACCCTTCGTAGGGTTTGCCCAGCCGGAGCCTCCACCGTTCACGCCGCCGGAGGGAGTTCGGTACCGCCAGGCGGACATCCTCAGCGAGGGGACGCGGATGAGGGCGGAGGTCTTCACGCCCGAATCGGCCGCGAACGACGCAAAGCTGCCGACGATCATCCTTTGCCACGGCTGGGGGGGCGTCGCCCGCCAGCTCCGTCCCGAGGCGATCGCCTTCGCCCGCGCAGGGTTATCTGGCAATCGCGTTCGACTACCGCGGCTGGGGGGCCAGTGACGGCCGTCTGGTCCTCGCCGCGCCAACGGCCCCGGCCGAGGGAAGGAAGGCCGGCCGGCGGTTCGAAGCCGAGGTCCAGGAGGTCCGTGAGGTTGTCGACCCGCTCGACCAGACGACCGACCTGCTCAACGCCATTCACTGGGCGGTGGGCGAGCCGCAATGCGACCCCCAACGGATCGGCCTGTGGGGTTCGAGTTACGCCGGAGGACACGTCGTCTGGGCCGCGGCGCGTGATCCGCGGGTCAAGGCAGTGGTCTCCCAGGTCCCGGCGATCGATTCTCGGTGGGTTGTCACCGGGCCGTCAATGAAGGCACAGACCTACCGCGAGGCCACTCAACGTACCCGGGGTGAGCTTGGCTACCCCGAGCCGGGTACCAAGGTCGTCGGCAACCTGATCGGTGCGCCGATCCGCGAACGGATGATCGACTACGCGCCGGTCGAAGACGTTGCCCGTCGCGATGACTGCGCCATGCTCTTCATCATCGCCGGGAATGAAGAGCTGTTTGACAACCGTTACCACGCCATCAAGGCCCACGAACGTGCCCGTGGACCCAAAAAGCTCGTGACCATCCCTGGCATCAAGCACTACGGCATCTACAACGAGGCTCGGGAACAGGCCCGCGCACTGGCGCTCGCCTGGTTCGACGAACACCTCAAGGGCCAGGCCCCCGCGATCCCTCAGCCTCAGCCCCAGCCCCAGCCCCAGCCGGACGAACCGGCGAAACCTTCCGCCCAGGCCGACCCGCGCGACTGGCCGATGTACAACCGCGACGTGATCGGCAGCCGTCACAACCCGGCCGAGACAGCGCTCGGCCCTGACACGGCCGGGCGGCTCGTCGAGAAGTGGCGGTTTCCGACCGATAGCGCGAACACGACCATCGGCGTCATCCATGCGACGCCGGTCGTCGTCAACGGCTACGTCTATTTCGGCACGGCCACCGACCCGACGTTCTACAAGCTGACGCCCGATGGGAACCTCAGGTGGTCGTACCGCAACCCGACTTACAAACCGTCCCCCGAGGTCCCCAGGCCCTCCGACGGCAGCCAGAACCCGCAAGCCTATCGCAACGAGCGATTCCGGACGTCGGCCCAGGGGATCATGACCTCGGCCCTGGTGACGACCGATACGGTGTACTTTGGTGACCTCGGAGGCTGGTTCTACGCCCTTGACCGTGCCACCGGCGCCGAGCGCTGGAAGGTCAGCACGCGGGCCGACGGTTTTCCCGGGCGCACCCGTTCAACGTCCTCTTCGCCTCGCCGATCCTGGCGGATGGCAAGGTGATCGCGGGGGGCGGCACTCTTGAACAGACCTTTGCCGGCACACTCCTCTACCCGGGGAGCACCGGCCGTGGTTTCCTGATGGCCCTGGAGCCATCGGCCGGGCAGGTCGTCTGGAAATACGACGTCGGCCCCAGGCCCGAGCGGCTCGACCCGCCGATCACGATGAAGGATAGCTGGGGCTCCCACACCTTCACCCACGGGCCCGCGACGAGCAGCGTCTGGTGTACTCCCTCATTTGACGCCGAGACCGGCACGGTCTATTTCGGCACCGACGTCAACACCGCGCCCCGTCAGCCCACGCCCGACAATCCCCGGACCGACACCCGTGAGTCGTGCGCGATCATCGCCCTGGACGTCCGCGACGGCCGCGAGAAGTGGCTGACCCAGTTCAACCCCGGTGACGTCTGGACCAACGCCATGCGGTCATACGACCCCAGGGATGGTCGCTACAAGGACCAGGCCGTCAGCGACACCCCCAAGATCTACACCATCGACCTCGACGGCCACCCGACCCGGGTCGTCGGCGCCGGCTGCAAGGACGGGGGCTTTTACGTCCTGCGGGCCGATAACGGCCGGCTCGTGACTCACACGCCGCTCTATACCGGCCCGCCGGCTTATCCTCTCTCGCCGGCGCCCGACCGCCGGATGCTGGCGCTCCCGAGCCTCATCGGCGGCCTGCAGACCGGCTGCGCGACCGACGGCAGGACGATTTTCACCAACGGGATCGACGCCTTGCGCCTGGGAGCCGAGGCCAATCGGTTGGTCAGCGGCGTTCCCCCCACGGGCGGGCGCGTCGTGGCGATCAGTGCCGACACGACGACCGAGCGCTGGCGGCACGAGCGACCCAGACTCCCCTCGATCGGCGGTCCGCCGCCCAGGCCGGTGTACGACGACGTCGGCGACCCGGTCGCCTCGGGCATCGCCGTCGCCAATGGCGTCGTCTACTTCACGGCCGTCGCCAGCGGCAAGCTCGTCGCCCTCGACGCCGCCTCGGGCTCCTTGCTCAGGGAACTCGACCTCGGCCCCGTCTGGTCCGGCCCCTCCGTCTCGCGCGGCCGCGTCTACGCCGGCTCGGGCAACACCCTGTTCAACCCGCTCGACTACGAAGCCTTCTTCCCCAAGCACTACACCGGCACCCTCACCTGCTTCGGCCTCCCCGGCGACGACGAGGTCAGCCGCCTTGGGGCCGGAACGGAGTAGTGCGCTTCACGCTTCAATCGATGGAATAACCCCCCCGCCGGCGGCAACCCATGCCGGAGGGGTGCGGGCAGGCTCGTGCCGGCCGGAGTGATGATTTCGGCGTAGACCTTACCGTCGATCGTGTTCGAGAGGTAGCGGACCGCACCGCCGCAGAACAGGAAGTTCAAGCCGTTCGGATGCCCCGGGCTGTTCGCGAACGGGAACGACCCCTCGACCGTCAGCGTTCCGCCGAAGTCGAGATTCTCGAAGGTCCCCTTCCGGTTGGCCCGACCCCAGCCCGGCCCCGAGGCTCCGTCGGCCCCGGGACGAAGCTGGCCGGCGAGGCAGTGGGTCGTCGAGCGTTGCGAGTGGCAGACATCGTCCGAGGCGATGAACATGCAGAAGTTGGGCAGGGGACAGGCCCAGTTCGTGGGCCGGCCACCGGAATATGACCTCCCCTGGGAATAACCCGCCAGGTAATTCTCGGCGGCCAGGAGGGTGCTGGCCATGCCATCGCTGATGTCCGCCAGACTCGTCGTGATGTCCCAGGGCTAGTCCCCGGTGTGCGTTCCGAGGAACATCACGTCGAGCTTCTTGCCGATCGCCTGACGCTCCTGCCAGGCCACGTCGGGGGCCGTCCACTGGAGGATGCCGGAGATGGCCAGGGTTTCGCGAAGACGCGCCCCACCGAGCATCGAGAACAAACGAGCCCGGCGAAGTGATAATCTCTGGGACCGCCTAGTGAATATAGAGTAGTCTACATCAACGATCGCCCAGGGCTGGAGGACCGGAAACCGCGCCATGATCTCAAATCGCCTCAAGCAATCCTGCAGGAGGACCCACGAGTTCGTGGTCGACTTGCCAGGTCTTTTGCTCCGTCCTATACGAAAAGTTTGTCTGCGGCGCTGGGCCAACATCGTCGCACTCGGTGTGGCTGGCTTTGCTGCAGCGATACTGATTGCCCTGTTCCTGGATTCTATCGTGAAGCGTCTCGCCGCGGCGTGGGTGGGTGTGCCGTTTCCGATGACAGTTTTTGTGTTGATCGTCGCACTTGTGTTAATTTGCATCCCAATGGTCAACCTAGGTGGCCTGCATTGGGGGCACTGGCGAAGCGTGCTGGTGTACCCGCCGTGTTGGGTCGCTGTCGTTCTGGCGGCCGGGGCCCTTTACGGGCTACAGCGTTTCGGCCACGCACGCCGCTGCCCGACATCGAGGAGGAGTCATGGCTCTGGGCAACCGGGATCATGATCGCCGCACCGCTGCTTTGCATCGCCGGTCTCTCTTCGCTGGGGAAAATCTCAACCTCCCGCTCGCGACGCGACCGTGCTCAATGCCTCGGGGATTCGCTTCGGCTTCTCGCCGACGATCCCGAGGGCAGACTCATCCCGTGGTTGGAGCAGGAGCGCCCGGTAGAGGATCCCGAGCGGGAGGACTTGTTCGATCTGCGTTTTATCGCTCGACGGATCGCCGAGCACTTCTTCGATCCGAAGCTCGCGACGGTGGGGCTGATTGGCCCCTTCGGGGTCGGCAAGTCGAGCATCATCCACTTTGTCGACTACTACTTGAATCGGGATCCTGAGTTCCGGGCTCAGATGGCGGCTCGATGGCGGGATAGGCATCGAGAAAGATGGCTCGCGGATCGGTTTCTGCCGCGCATACTCCTCTGCCGGGTAAGCGCCTGGGGGCTGCGTGATCAACCAGGGGCGGTGGTGATCTTGCGGCACGCGGTCGAGCGGCTTGCGGCTGAGGCGGACTGTCTTGCCATTTCCCACCTGCCAGAGCGGTACGCCAAGGCGCTAAAAAGGAGTCGGTCCTGAGTGGCTGAATCTGCCGCTGGCGTTGACCTCGTCCGACGATGCAGCTGAGCAACTCCGAGCACTGGAGCCAGTGCTGGAGGCCATCCACGCGCGTCTCGTGGTGGTCGTCGAGGATCTCGATCGGGACGTCGATGCGCCGGACGTGGTGCTCGATCAAGAGATTAATAACATCGAGAGCAAGGACAGTAACGGTCGGACTCGCGTCTCGAGTCGCGTCTCAACCCGTAATGCCGGTCGCGTGGCACGTGACCTCGAAGCTTTGTTCTCGCGTCTGGTCGATCTAGGTCGAGTATCGTTCGTGCTTGCCCTCTCGCGGCCAGGTGTCATCGACCTCTCTCGGCTCTGCGAGCGGATCGAACCAGTTCGCCGGGTTGATCGGTCAATGGTTCTGAATGTGGTGGAGACGCTGCGGACCTACGCCTTGGATTGGTCACGAGAGCAGAGCGATGTCCAACCTGCGGCCGCCTCCACGCTCCAAGCCTTGGGACAACTACGCCATTATCGAAGCATCGATCTTCACAGGCCAGGCAGATGGACCCTAGTGCCCGCTCTCGCCGAATTGTTAGCGACCCCTCGCGTGCTGAAGCAGGCGCTGCGCCACACCTGGCAAGCATGGGGCGATCTGCATGGCGAGATCGACTTCGACGACCTGCTGGTCTCCCATATCATCCGGGCTGCGAGCCCCGCAGCGTTCGACGTCCTCCTCGAATCTTCCATCATCCTCAGCAATGATCGTCTCGACGATAAGCACTCGGCCGACTTCAAAGCCGGGTGGAACACCCGCGTGTCGGATTGCACAGCGAAGGAGCGAGAATTGCTCTTGATCCTGGCGGGATTCCTCTTCCCGAGGGCAGGACTTGCTACGGAACTGCGGACTCCCCTTCCACCGCAGGGCGTTCATCGGGCTGTCTACTGGGATCGAGTGGTTCGGGGTCGAGTCGTTGATTCGGTTCGCGATCAGCAGGTGCTTCAGGCGATTGCCGCCTGGAAACAGGACAATGATAACTCGATGCTCGCGCATGCGCTGGCAGGAGACCATGACTTCGTAGCCGTATTCGATCGCGTCATCGCCGGCTACCTTCGCGCCGACGTGAGTATCACAAACGATGAAATTCGCCTCCTCACCCGCCGTGCCCTCACCATCGGACTCGATACGCAAGGTGCGGAAGCAAACGAGAAAACGATCCCGGGCTTTATTCCGCTCTGGCACCACGCCAATCGCACCAAATCGACAGAGCCCCATACGGACTGGCTCCGCGAGGCAATCCAAGAGGCGCTACCCCGAAGTTTGGCGTTGGCCAACGACTTGGAACACTACTTTTGGGATGAGGGTCAGGATATGGCCGATCCCGGGGGCCGAGAACACCTTCGCGATTGGATGGTCGAATGGGCCAAGGACCATCTCACGGCGCATCAACTCGCTCGAAATCTCGGCTGTTCGGATCCCTATGCGTTACTACAATTCGTCCGACGAGTTCACGTTACGTCGGCAACACCTTTCGAGGCGAAGGCTTGGCGATGGCTTGTTCCTCGTCTGATCGAGGCGATGGAGATTTCCCCCAATGTGGTGACACCCCAGGTCGGTTATCTATTGGCTCAAAGGATAGATGTCCAGGTAAAGGCTCGTATTGAAGGGGGCCAAACGCTCGGACGAATTGAAATTGACGAAAAGGTTCTCGCCGAGATGACAACGAATGAAGCCGATCGGAGGCGGATCCTGGAGCAACTGGCCGCGGCGCCCGATCAGGCCATTGGAACTGACCCGAAACAACGCTTGGAGTTTGAGAGCATACGTAACGCCGCGCGAGCCCGGCTTGCTCAAATCTGCTCTGACGAGCAGCAGGATCACGCCCGCCCGTAGGCCTACAGGCATTCCTAACACCTTATCTGTTATCCCAGCACGTTGCATGTGCGGTTGCGGGTTGCAGCGCCAATTGGCGCTTTAGCAGCCCCTCGTGCATCGGCGTGGACGGCCGAGTCTAGCAAGGGAAAATCCCAATTCATCCGTGGCCATTCGCTCTCGCGCTTGAAATCGGGCGCGGTCCCTCGTGTGCGTCAAACGGCGCCGGCGTAAACGGCACCCCTTGCAAGAGGGCGTATTGGATGCGCACCCTCCTGCCTCAAGCCTGCGAAAATCTGTCACACTTTTTGCAAAACTACTTCCGGGTGGGACGAATGACCTGGCTTGCTCCCCGTCTTCCTCGCCACGTCTCCGCATGAACTATTTTCCTCCCTTGCCCATTTTGTGCATTCGGATTCCCCGCGCATCACGATATTAATCATTAGAAGGCTCACGTCGTGAGTTGCCGTGATCCACCCAGGTTCGGTGGTGTCCCTGATCCCTTGCACGAGAATCGATACAATCTTACCCCCCCTTTTCCAAGGGGGGGTTGGGGGGGTAAGCCCGCCACGAGACCAGGCGGTGGCCGACCCCCCCTTGCCCCCCCTTTTTAAGGGGGGGAGAACGTCCATATCTCTTCCTGCAATGGATCTGGGACACCACTCAAGTTTACTGTTGGAACATTTTAAAATGTCACTGACTCCTGAAGACGCAAGGCCATTAATCGGCAAAATGCGCAAAAGTCGACCGGACCGCGTACCGAAGCAGGCAAAAAGCGATCCCGCAGGAATGCCTACAAGCATGGATTTCGATGCGAGGTCCTCGCCCTTTCCGGCGAGGATGGCGCGGCGGTCGAACGACTCGCGGATGAATGGTACGATTTTTACAAACCGCAATCGCCCGCCGAGCGCGAGTTGCTCGAGATGGCCGTCACGGCGTCGGTCCAGCGCAAGCGGATCGTCCGGGCCAAGACGGCGGTCGTCGCCGAGCAGGTCCGGGTCGCCGAGTTCAACTTCGACCAGCACTTTCGCGACCAGATCCAGGCGGTCGTCGGCCAGCTCGAAGACGATCCCGGTAATGTCGTTCACCGATACCGGGCGTCCGCCGCCGGCTGCCGCTGGCTGATCGGCCGGTGGGAACGCCTGAGCCAGATGCTCGAAAAGGACCAGACCCTGCTGGGTCATGACCGCCACGAGGCGATCCAGCTTCAGGGATACCTGCATTTCACCGATACCATCATGTACGCCGAACAGGCGTATCTGACGTTCATGCACTGTTACATAGCTCAGCACAATCATAACAAGAAGTACATGAAACTGTTGCTCAGCAAGTACCGGATTCCCAACACCTTCCGGGCGCGGGGTCGGAAAAGCTGGATGCCGACGGTCGAACAGTGCAAACCCTGGCTCCGCAACCTGATCGATACCAATATCGCCGAGCTTCGCGAGCGCGAGCTGACCCTGCGTCTCACGATCGAACAGCCAGCGCGCGATGAAGCCAGGGAGCGAGCCCTCGTGCCGCACGGAAAAGACGGTGCCGACCTTCAGCGGTATGAACGGATGCACGAGCTGTCGTTCCACAAGGCGTTGAGCGCCTTCGAGAAGGGCCGCGCGTATCAGGTCAAGACCGGCCTGCTGCCGGGGATGCTGGAGCCGGTGGAACCGGAAGACCTGATTGAAGAGGAAGAAGCGGTTGCGTCGGAAACGGCGGTCGTAGCGGAATCGCCGGAAGCGCCGGTTTCGGCCGAGGCCGCGCCGGTCTCGCCGTGGGCGAGCTGCGCCGGGGCGATCGCGTCGGCGCCGAACGAAGCCAATCGGAAGGCGGGAAATGACCGAAATGGTGTGCATTCGGTGGGTTACATCTACACGCGGGAACGTGTGGACGGGCGATCGATCAGGCCGCTTGAGCAACTGATCGAGCACGACCCGCCGCCGTGCATGCGGGTCTTCCCGTACTGATCCAGATTTCTGGATCGGTCGGGAGATCGGCACACGTAAAATTGAGTGAAAACAGCATTTTCCCGCAAGGGGCGAGTGGAAGGTACTGCGCGGGGCGAGGGTGCTTGCCGAATCGGGTGGTCGGATTGTGCGGGCGAGGCGCGGGGTGGAGCGGTTCGAATGTGAGCACGGAAGACCGTCCGGTCACGATACTGTCAGATGGAGGGCCGACGTGGCTCGCGAGGTTCCTTGACAATGCGTGTTCGGAAACGCTCCGGGAGCCTGCTGGGACAGGCCCGGACGCCGGCATTTCCGAGGGGTGGGCCAGGTTCGTTGAAAACCTCGAAGCCGAATGCGACTTCGTTTCCCTCCCGCCGTGAGTGGTTTGCAAGATTCCCGAGTGTGGGCCGTTCAACTCTTCCGGGGCACGACCGAGGGAAAGGTCTGGCGGATTTTCACAGGGCCCCGAGGTTTTCCGCACCAAGGCATGCCCGGATCAGGGTGTCCATCTCGGGGGCGGACCAGTGCAGGGCACCCTGGACGCGGCCGAGCAAATGGCCGTCGGGGCTGATCAGGATGGTGAGGGGAAGGGTCTGGACGTCGTAAGAGAGACGCGAGGTGGAGGAGGGATCGAGGTAGACAGGCAGTCCGGGGGCGTGTCGGGCGGCGACGGTGCGGACGACGGCCGGGTCGGGTTCGTCGATGCAGAGGGGAAGCACGGCGAGATTCCGGTCGTGAAATCGCGTGGCGAGGGCCCCCAGCGCGGGGAGCTCGTCGAGACAGGGTGTCGCAGCTTGTGCCCCAGAAGACGAGGAGCACCAGCTTGCCTCGCAAGGATTCGAGCGTGAGCGATTCACCACCAGGGCCGGTTGCCCGAAGCGGTGGCGCCCGCCGGTTGTCGGATGCGGAGCGGAAACCCGCCGCGGTCAGAAGCCGGGCACGTTCCGTCTTCGCGGCCTCGGGCGCGAGGCCAAGCACGAAGTCAACCACCGCGTCAAGCTCTCGGGGCGAGAGTGCGGCGCCAAGGCCGACCATCATCGTGCCGGGAAGGCCCGTGGCGATGGTCTGGCGAAGGGCGTCGCGTGTCGCCACGGTGCGCCAGGGGCCGGTGGTCAGGTTGCGGGGTGGGGGGCGAAGTGAGGCGGCGTCGGGTCCGTCGCCATGACCTTCGGGGCCGTGGCAACGGGCGCAGTGGACCCGGAAAACGAGCTGGCCGGCGGCATGCGGACCGGTCACTCTCGCGTCTGGCGCGACGGGGCGCTGGCGTTGCTCGACCCTCGGAGAAACCAGCCGGTAAGACCGAAAAAGAGGAGCGACAGGGCGCCGGCGGCGGCCAGATGGAACGGATTCGAGGACCTGGCGGGGCGAGAATCGCTCTCCGAGCCGCTCGTTGCCATCAGCGTGCGGCCTCCACGTCGCCGGCTTCCTGACGAACGACGACCACACGTTTGCCCGTGGTGTCGAGCTCGTTCCAGGCGATGATCACGGCACCCTCCGGACCGACCGCGATGGCCGGGTTGAGCTGGAACGACCCCGAGCGAGGCGCCAGCGCCGCCGGGCCGAAGCGTGGCGTGCCGGCGGTGTGATCCGGGTTCACGATCGACGACGCCAACATGATCGACCGGCCGGTACCACTCAACATGGGTCCGTGGCCATGGCCATGGCCCTCACCATGACCTGGGGCGGAAGCCGGTGCCGCCGCGTCGAGCGACTCGTCCCAGACGGCGAACACGCGTCCCGGACCGGCGGCCAGCTTCGGGTGCCCCTGGGCGCCGGGTGTGCCGGGGCTGAGCTCGACGGTGCGGAAGGCCAGGTCGGGAAGAGAGGCGCTGGCTACATACAGCCGGTTCTTGCCGCTGTGGGCACTCATCCAGGCGGCGATGGCGTGCGTCCGGTCGGGAGTCAGCACGAGCGACGGCCCGTCGTGCGGGCAGCCTTCAAACGTCCAGCGATCGGACGCGATGGGCTCGGGGGGGGTGAAGCTCGCTCCCGCGGGGCGCGAGCAAGCCAGATATCGCGGTGGCCGGCGAGGCTGTTGCGAAAGGCGACGAGGTCCGATCCATCGGGCAGACGGAGCGCAGCCAGGTCGCAACAGGGGCAGATACCCTGGTTCTGCGGACCGCCATACACCAACTGTTCGGTCGAGAACCCGTCCGAATCCGCCGGTCGCGTGGCGAAAAAGGGCTGTTGCACATGATTACGGCCGTCGATCCAGGCGGCGAGCAGGGTACCGTCCTGAGCGGCGGTCAACGTGGTGAACCCGGGGCGGGTTGCGGAGCTGCCATGAACGCGCACCGGCTCGCCAAAGGTCGTGCCGCCGTCGGTCGAGCGGGCCACGTAAAAAACGACCTCGGGACCTCCGCCAATCGCCTCGACCCAGCCCAGGACGAGGCTGTCGCCCGCCGCCACGAGCCGTGGCAGGACATGGGTCGAGAAGGTCATCGGCCTGGTCTTGCTTGGCGAGGTGAATCGGTAGATCTGCACCTTGCGGAACGGCTGGGGCGTCGAGAACGCGGCCCCGTCGGTCGAGCGCACGAGATAGATCGTCCGTTCGTCCGCACCCGACTGGGCGGCCCAGGCCAGGACGACGCGTCCCGATCGATCGACCGCGACGGCCGGCGTCTCACGGTCGTTGGCCATGTCGGCAGCGCTGAGGGGGAACTCATGCCGGTCCGGATTCGAGCGCGAGATTCCGGCACGGAAACGGTTGGCTTCCGTGCCTGGTGACCATGAACGCTCGCCGACCCAGCTCCCGGCGCCGAGGCGAACCAGCCGACCGCCAGCCCCAGAGCGCCGGTGAGGGCCATCACTGCGATCATTGCTCGATTCATCGAGGTCTCTCCCGAACAAGTCAACCCTGCATGCTGGATCGATCAGAACGCGTCCGCCGAGACCACCTCGCCGCCCCCTCGGGTCGAGACCGCCCACCAGGTTTGCGGGTTCACGCTGTTCTTGACGAACTGGACGTGGCCGTCGCAGAAGAGGGTGTTGACCCCGCCGGGATGGAGGCTGCGGGCGGCGGTCAACGCGGCGGCACGGCCGCTATTGGTGCAATCGGGAATCGGGTTGTTGGGAGTGTAATAGTGATTATACGAAGCCATGACAAAACTGCCCCGGGCCCACTCGCGGCCGCGGTCGCCGGTCCACTGGGTCGGACTGCGCAGATCGACGTGGACAGCGGCGCGGAGCTCGACGAGGTGAACTCGGCGAACTGTCGGAGCCGGTTCTGCGGCAAGCTTCCGGTGGTGTTCTGGCCGTTTCCCTTGATGGTCTCGCTGTACGCGACGGTATTGCTCAGCCCGTCGTTGATGCTGGCGACGCTCGTCCGGCTCGTGTCGTAGAAGACCCCGTCGGGCATCGGCGAGCCCGCCACGACCTTGAAGCTGCCCAGCGGGATCGTGTACGCCCCGGTTCCCGCGTTGGCCACGTAGTTCGTCGCGCCGTAGTCCGGGAGGATCCGGTCGATGCCGTCGCTGGGGCATAAAAACACCTTCATCCCCGACATGACAACTGTGGTGTTCGGTGCGCTTGTCATTCCCCCGGAGCTGGTGAGGTCGATCGACGGAAACGTGAAATTGATCGCGTTGTACATGGGGTTTCCCTCCATCGTGGTCAGCAGCATCGAGAGCGACGACCAGACGTTGGGCCAGCTTGTTCGGCCCGAGGGGAAGACCTGGGTGCTGTCTTCATACGTATGCAGGGCAAGGCCGATCTGCTTGAGGTTGCTCGTGCACTGGATCCGCCGCGCGGCTTCGCGGGCGGCCTGCACGGCGGGGAGCAACAGTGCGATCAACACCGCAATGATGGCGATGACGACCAGCAACTCGATCAGGGTGAATCCTCGAGGGCGCATCTTGGGTGTGGCTCCGGAATCGAGAGATGTCCGATCTGGTGCGCGACAGGCAGGCTGGCAAATCCTCGGCGGATCGAACAGCAATAACATACGCCATGACAACACGCGGGATATTCGGTCGCCCGCGGCTCTCGCGACGCGCGGCAAGACACGCGGCGCGGCCCATACCGCAAAGCCAGGCAAAGAGCGGCGTGGCAACGAATCACGATCGATCAGCGCGTGACCGCGGGTTCCGGAAGGATCGTCAAGCGCGAGGCGTAGAGAGAGGTGGGAATCGTGGAGGACAAAGGTGTGATCGACGCTCCGAGCGTATCGAGTCGAAAGTCGACCGCAACGCCCAGCGCTGCCGATTTGACGGCCGACCAGACGGTCGCCGAGCCGGGCCCGGGGAGCCCGTCGCCTCCGCACGGAGCGGAACGCACGCACGGGCTGGGGCTGGACGACTCCGCGGCCAGCTTCAAGGCATTGTCCGTCGATCGCGGCGCGTCGGCCGCGACCGTGGGAGGGCTTTCCGCGAGATCGTCGTCTGCGCAGCAGCACGACATGCGCCCGGCATGCCCGCGCACATTTGCAGTGATGATGTCCCGTATGCCGACGGGCAGCCTTCCCCGAACCTTCCGAGATCGTGGCCCCGGAGACGGCCGGCACCATTCCCCACGCCTCGCTCGTTCCAGGCACCAGCACAGCCACCATCAACAGGAGGCGCCAGGATTGAGGGCCCGGGTTGGGGTAGGGGCGGAGGCTCACGTAAGAACCAGCCTTCGTAAGGTCGAATTCGGTAAGGACCCTGTCCATCACCGCGGGTTGCACAACCAACAGCGATGATCGGCCCACCGGGCTTCCCTGTCAAGAACGCGGCGGACTCGCACGGCGGATTCCAGTGACTTTCAGAGGTTCGTGGATCGAACCCTCTCCCGGATCAGGTGGGCCTGACTTCAGTTGGACACATTATCAATGGGAAATAGATGGATCCTGTCCGACGGAAATCGGATCGATTGTTCAGAATTCCCTGTGAGCTATACCGTTGTCTGTGCAAATCTTTACATTATTTGGGCAGGACGGTCACTCCGATCGGTTCGCTGCAATAGGCGGTCTTCACGACGAAGTTGATCGAGACATGTCCCATCACGGCGATGGGGATGCCCTGGCAGGGAGGGGCGCTGGCGCGGCCTGGAGGACGATCTTGCCGGTTGACTCGCCGGGGCCGAGCAGGGTCTTGTTCCCCGAGGCGGCCAGGGTGACACCCGTTGGCAGGGGGTTGCCGTGAATCTGGCCCAGGTGCTGGAGGACGACCGCGAGATTGACCGGCTTGTCGAAGCCCTGCGCGTCGGCGTACCGTCACGTCGAGGGTTGCGGTGCCTCCAGGCTTCAGCACCAGGTTGCCGGGTGTCGCCTCGACGTGGATGTCCGAGGGCTCGGTCACGGCGAGCGCCAGGGTGTTGACCGAAAAAAGGCCCCGGCCACCGCCGGGTAGGTAGATCTCCTGCCGGGGAACCCCCACGCGGACGATCGAGGTGCCCCCGACCGTCGAACGCCCCGTCAACTTCACAAACGACGCGGCCCAGTCGGCGTTGGTGTCGGCCGAGACGACCATCACACCCTGCGTCATGTTCGGCGGGAACCTCCAGCGGCGAGGCGGTGACCCCCTCGGGCAGGCCCTGCCATTCAAGCCTCACCGGCCCGGCGAATCCATTGCGGCGGGTGACCTGGACGAAGACCGGCACGCGCCCGCCGGCGCCGACGTTGAGCTTGTCCGGGTCGCAGGTTAGCACGAAGTCGGGCTGGCCTGGCTCGGCCTCGAGGACGTAGCCGAACTCGGGGCCGCCGCGACTGTGCAGGTCGCGGACCTCGACCGCGTAAGCTCCATCGGCAGGCGCTGTCCATTCGAGCCGCGGGTCCTTGCCGAACGTGTCGTCGGCCTCGGCCAGAGTCGTTTTCCTGTCGTTCAGCACTCGAAGGACCGGGTCGGTCGGCCGCCCCGCGCGGCGGGCGATGACCTCGAAAACGTAGAGTTGGCCTTTTCTTGCCTTGAATGTGAATGTGTCGATCTCGCCCGATTTTTCCAGGGAGCCGCTCAAGGCGGCTGGGAAGTTCGAGTGCCCGGCTTGATTCCGACTCGGCCACGACCGGCAGGGGCGTCACGAACAGCGGGAGGCCAGGGTCGGCCCCTGCATCGGTCGGAAGGGATGTCAGCCAGGGGCCGCGCGGGAGTCCGGCGGGAACGTTCAGGGTGATTACCTGACTCGGGTCGAAGTTGACGCCACGGGCGTGCAGCCCGGCGGTGGTGCCAGGATTGACCGCCATCGGCTAGACCGCGCTGGCGAACGGGCCGGCGGTGGCTTCGAGCACGTAGGTCCAGTTGGGGTTTCCCGAATAGGTCGTGTCGCGGACCTGAAGCAGATAACGGCCGGCGTCGGGAAGGGTGTAGATCAGGAGCGGGTCGGCGAACTCGTGGTTGTCATCAGCCGCAAGCTCACGCCCGGATGCGTCGCACAGGACCAGGATCGGGTCGAAATGGGTCTGAAGGTCGTGGATCTTGTTCTCCAGTCGGTTACCCCAGATCCGGAACGTGACCGTCTGTTTGCCCTGGGCCTCGATCGCGTACCAGTCGACATCTTCATTCCTGCCCGATCGTGCCGCTGACCGTGACCGGCAGTTTAAGCGTTTGCGGCCGCGCGGGGTTGTCGTTCGCCTTGTCGTCGACCTCGACCGCGACCGGGCCATCGACCACAACGACCACCCCGATCGTTGAGATCCCCCGCGTTGTCGCCACGCGGATCTCGCGCGGACCGAGCGGTGAGTCTGGGGCGACGTTCAACCGAACTTTCACGCGATTCTTGTCGTTATTCTTGTCATTCACAATCTCACCCGAGAGCCCCGGCCCTTCGCACAGGACGCGCCAGGCGCCGGAGAGATCGCCGGCGCCGGTGACTTGGAGCTCCGTGGCCGATGCGCGGCCAGCGACAGACGGCGACAGACGGGTCAACATCGGATACGACGTTTGGGCCATGAGGAGCCCCGGCGCCGAGAATGAAACCAAGGCGGCACAGAAGCTCATCGCGAGAAGAGGCGTGCATCGTTTCATGGTTCTGGTCGATCCGCGAACGGGCTATCGGACGACTTTCCCTGGAGGGCACGGGCGACGTCGCGCGGCGCGTCGAACAAGGTTCCCGACGCGTCGGCAAGCACCTCGGCATCGTTCGAGCGCCAGCGGACCAGGGGCCGAACCGCGTTGGAGGCGCGAAGAATCCAGTGGGGACGACGATCAGCCAGTCGGTCGAGTCTCGACCGTCGCCGGGCGTTTGGAGCAAGGTGGCGCGAAGCGTTGACGACTCGACGTCCCAGAGGCGGACCTGCCCGTCCCAGCCCCCGGCAGCAGCGAGCCGGCCGTCGTCGCTAAGGGCCGCGGTGAACTGCCAGTCCGCGCTCTCGGGCAGGGGGAAGGTCTTGATGAGAATGCCGGTCGAGCCGTCCCAGAGCCGGACGGCGGGGTCGCCTCCGGCCGAGATCAGTCGACGGCCGTCGCGGCTGAAGTTCAGTTGGTGGACCGGTCCGGCGTGTCCCCCGACCTTCATAGTCGACTTCTCGCCGTCGAACCCCCACCAGCGAACCTGGGGCTCGGCCCCCGCGGTGACGAACCGGGCCCCGTCCGGCTGGACCGCCAGCGCGAGAACTTCATCATTGTGCTCGCTGTAGGTGCGCAGTTCCTTGAAGGTCGCCAGGTCGATTCGCTTGATCGCCCGGTCCTTCCCCACGCTCAGGAGCGACTTGCCGTCGCGGCTGAAGGCCACGTCATTGACCGCGTCGGAATGCCCGTGGAAGACCTGGCTTCTACCCGCGTCGCCGGTTGCGGATGTGTTCACTTTCCAGAGCCGCACCGTCTGGTCGAATGAGCTCGACGCGAGCTGACTGCCGTCCGGGCTGAATGCGAGGCCGGTCACGACGTCGTCATGGCCTGTCAGGTCATACTCGATCGTTCCCTGGGGAACGGCGTAGACCCGGACCGATCCCGAACGCGCGGGGAGCCCCGAGCCGACGGCCAGATGTCGCCCGTCCGGACTCCACGCCAGGGCATGCACCTGTCCGGGAACGTCGCCCACGATCAGGGCAGGATGCCCAGCCGACAGGTTCCAGACGACCAGGGCCGCATAGGTCCCGACCGCCAGAAGCCGGAACCCCGAGGCCGACCCTCCCGGCCGGAACGCCAGTGCCGTGATCGGCGGCAAGGGACCGGCCTTCAGCGCGATCTGAAGCGGCGCGGGAGCCTTGCCCTTCGAGACCGGAGGGGCGAACCCCGGCGGGGCCGTCGCCTCGGTCGGTACGACCACGTCGAGCGACCGGACGATCCGGCGCGGCTTGGTGGCGAGCTTGGGAGCCTCGGTGCGCCGTGATCAGCCCGACCCCGCGGCGCCCCCGCGTCGATCCAGCGGCCGGATCAAGACTTGCTGGAATTCCGTCAGCGGCTCGTCATCCAGGGGCATCCGGCGCTCGTCGTCGGGGTCGATCAGCCGCTGGTAAAGCGGACTTGCCGACCCCTTTCCGGCGAAGATGACCGGATGCTTCTTCGTCCCGTTCAGGGCCGCCTCGTACGTGTCGATGCCCAGGCCGGCCGAGAGGTCGGGCTTTTCCAGGTTCTCGCGGCCGTGGCAGACCGTGCAGCGCTTCGCCAGGATCGGCCGGATGTCGCGCTCGTACGAGGGAGGTTCGACCGGAGGAGAAACGCCGACAACGGCGAATCCGAGCACGACCACCAATGCGTTCATGCCTGTGTCTGCACTCTGCCATCGATCCAATCAATGGTTGAACAAAAATTCTTTGGAGTTCAGCAGCCCCCAGAACAGGTCCTGGGCCCACGCCGATCGGCTGGGGGCCTCGGCGAGGAGAGCCAGCAGCGGCCTCGCGCTCGCCGGGCGTGGCCGGCCGGCTGAAGGTAACGAGGTAGAGGTTCTCGATCAGGGTCTCGTCGGTCAGCGTCGGGTCGTTCAGCCAGCGGGCGAGCCGGCCGGTCGGATCGGCGACCTTGCGATTGACGGGGTCGCCGTTGATCAGGTGGAGGGCCTGGCTCAGGTTCGGGTCGGCCGACCGCTCGCATTCGCAGGCCTGGATCGCGCAACGGCCGGCCGAACGTGTCGAGGAAATAGCTCTTGATGTTCGGGTCGGGCAGCGCGATGGCGCGGGTGCCCAGCGGCCGCTTCTCGAACTTCTCGGCCGTCCCCGTCGCCTAGTTGATCGCGTCGAGCAGCTGCTCGGCGGTCAGGCGCTTGATCCAGATAGTGAGTGAAGTACGTGGTGTCGAGCCGGATTGCCCGGGTTCGCCACCGCGCTGAGCTGATACACGTTGCTGTTGAGGATCAGCCGCGAGCAGCGCCTTGAGGTCATAACCCGACGCAACGAACGCGTCGGCCAGGGCGTCGAGCAGGTCGGGGTTGGTCGGTGGATTGGTCGCGCGGAGATCGTCGATCGGGTTGACCAGCCCCTTGCCCATCAGGTAGCCCCAGTAGCGGTTGACGACGTTGCGGGCGAGCCAGGGGTTCCTGCCGGTCCTCGTCGATCAGCCAGCGGGCCAGGGCCCGTCGTCGATCGATCGGGTCGTCGGCGCTGGCGGCGTTCAAGGGGCGAGGGCTCATCACCTGGCCGCTCCGGGGCTGGCGGACCTCGCCGCTGCTGGCCACGTAGATCACTTGCTCGCGGCCGAAGAGGCCGAACTCGTCGCTCGCCTTGGTCCGCATCCGCGCGAAGTAGGCGGCCAGGCCGTAATAGTCGTCCTGCCCATAGGCCTCGAACGGGTGATGGTGGCACTTGGCGCACTGGAGCCGAACGCCCATGAAGACCTGCGCGGTGGTCTCGGCGAGGTCGTCGGGTGTGGTGGCGACGCGGAAGTAGTTGGCCGGGCCGTTGGTGTAGATCGACCCCTGCGCCGTGACCAGCTCCTCGACCATCCGGCTGACCGGCCTGTTGGACGGAAGCGTCGCGGAGCCAGAGGTTGAACGCGAGCATTCCCTGTGCGCCGAGCTTCGTCGAGTTGACCCGAAGCAGGTCGCCCCACTTGAGCGTCCAGTAATCGACATATTCGGGCCGATCGAGCAGCCGATCGACCAGCCTGGCGCGCTTGTCGGAATCGCCGGGATGGTCTTCATCCTCGGCGACGAAGTCCTCGACCTCGCTCGGGCGTGGGCGTGGTGCCGAGCACGTCGAGCATGGCGCGGCGGAGGAACTCGGCGTCGGTGCACGGACCCGACGGCACCAGCCCCAGGGCCCGCCACTTGGCGGCCGCCTTCCGTCGATGACGTTGCGCGACGGGAAGTCGAACGGCTGGCCCGGCCGAACGGGATCGTCAGGCGGCAGAGCCGCCGAGTGTCCCTGGTAGCGGACCATGATGTTGGTCTCGCCTGGCCCGATGCCCTGGCCCGCCCCACCGCATCCACCTTGGCGACCCCCTCGTTCAGGCTGTCGTACTTCGCCGTGGTCGGTAACGTCGCGGGTCGAGCCGTCGCTGTAGCGGGCCAGGACGAGAGCCGCTGTTCCTGCCCCGGCTCGAACCGGCGATCGCCGGGCAGGATTTCAGGCCGACGACCGGCGGATCGTCCGGCGACGGCCCCGGTGCACCTTGTTCGAGCCAGCGCCGGAGCAGCGAATATGCGGCCGAACCGGCTTCCAGCTTCTTCCCGCCGCCATGCGCCACGGCCAGGGTCGGCTTGAGCAGCAGCAGGCTCTCCTCGGGGCAAAAGGCGCGACCCGACGGCCCTTCGCTCCCTTGACGATCGCGGTATAGTCGGGCTCGGGCTCGAACCCCAGCAGCGAGAGCTTGAGCCCCCCCTTGCCGTGCTGCGCCCCGTGGCACGCCCCCTGATTGCAGCCGAGCTTGGTCAACAGGGGCACGATCTCGTTGCGGAAGTTGATCGGTCCCGAACGAAGCGGAGTCGGGGTCGAAGGCGAGTGTTCCGCTCCCCCGGCTGATCCGGCCATGACCACGGTCGACGTCAGCACCAAGACCAAGCTCAAGCAGAGCAGGCATCGCACGCGCATGGGAGAGACCCGTCTCTGGTCTTTGTTGATTTCGAAAGCAGCTGATCCCGACGCCTCGTGATCCCCGAAACGGATCAGCAGCGCGGAGGGCGGGACCAAACTCATTGAACCGTGGAAGGAACAACCTGGTGAGCCTGGACCCACAATCCCGGAGGTCCGAACCGCATTGCGGTCTATTGTTAAACAATGCTTGGTCTCTGGTTGAAAATCAAGAGGGGAGTGGCGGAATTCCGGCGGGTTTCTCACGCGCCCTTACGTCCCGGGCGACGATGGCATCAAGTCGAATCCTGGGTTAGTAAGGAGAACCTGGTGGGCCTGAGTATCAAGTGCGAAGAATTGCGCAAGCTGATTCGCGATCTTGCCGCGTTGACGGGTGAAAGATAGACAGCGGCTTTGATCGAGGCCGTTCGGGAGCGTCTTGATCGCTTACGACGACGATCCGGGTCGCGACAGTCGGAGCGGCTGATGGCGTTCAGTAGAGATTGAAATGATCCCGATCGAAATGATGATCGTGAAGCTCAATCTAATCTGCTCTCATGTTGAGGAATTCCGAAGGGTCGAAGATACCTGGTTCCGTTGATGTTCTAGCGGATGCTCCTTGGACCTGAGGAGGCGAGATCGATGAGGATGCACTCCTGGTTCAGCCCGTGGCCGGCGCTCGTCCGCTTCATGCTCGCAACCCTGGCCGCGCTGTCGGTTGGTACGCGAACCTTTGCCAACGATCCGATGCCGGGAACAATTGTTCTGACCGGAATCGTCGTTGACGAGGCGGGTAATCCGGTCGCCGGGGCGGATGTCTCGGCGATCACATGGCCCGAGCCCGTGACCGTGAAATCTTGAGGCGATGGATCGTTTCAGGTAGCGCTCCCCTCGAACGGCACGGGCCGGGTCTTCGCGACGGTCCTCGTACGTGGCGACGACGGCCGCCTCGGCGTGCTGTTCGTCTCGCAGGAAGGCACGACGCTGGAGCCGGTGAGTGTCGTCCTGAAACCGGGCCGGACGCTCGATGTCCGGGTTGTCGATCCCGACGGCAAGCCGGTCGCGGGGGCCGTCGTGGATGGCGCCTACCAGTCGAAGAGAGCCCATTTTCAACGCGTTCGGGCCGATAGCCAGGGGACGATCCAGATCCAGCGCTCGCTCGATCCACTGGTGCTGGTGGCCAGCACGCCCGATCACTTATTTGCCGGTGCCACGCGCATCGACGCCGAGGCGTCCGAGGCGCGCATCGTGCTGAAGCCGGCCGCCAACGCCTCAGGTCGGCTCACCGATTCCGATGGAAAGCCGGTCGCTGGCCGGAAGCTGAACTACGGCGTCCGCGTACACAACGGGCCGACCCGGACAAGTTCGTTCTCCTGGCACTTCGGCGGCACGACCACGACCGACGACGCGGGCGGCTTCCGCCTCACGGGCCTGGTCGTCAGTGAGTCGTATGAGATCTCCACGAATGACGACGAAGGCCATCGTATCCATACGGCCAAAATGAAGGTCGCTCCCACCGAAGCCACCCTGATGGCACTCGGGGACGTACCGATTGACCTGAGCCAACCCAAGCCATACGTTCCGCCCACCCCGACGCAGCTTACGAATCGGTCGTTCGCCGCCCGGAAGGAGAAATCGCCCCGGGAGAAGCGTGATTATGTCCTCACCGAGGCGAAGCGGGAATATACCCGTCCGCTCCTGCTCTTCGGCAACGCGAACGACCCGGCGTGCGTCGATCTGTTCCGCCTGTTCGACGAGCGTTCAGAGGGGTTTGAGAACGCGAAAGGCCAGCCGCGCGTCAAGTCGCCGGCCGACCTGCGCTGGGAGTTCGAGCTCGCGTCGCTGGATGCCAGCCAGCCGGATGTGATGTCGTTCGCGCGGATGCGCAATCTTGGTGTGCCGGTTGGCGACAGCCATCCGCCATGCCTCGCGGTACTCTCGGAGGAGAGCAAGCTCGTCGCGACCTATCCCTTGCAAGCAGGAGCTGATGGGAAGCTCGACGCCCTGGCGCTCGGGGCGTTCCTGCTCGAACACAAGCCTCCAACGCGCGATGCCGAGGCCATGCTCGCGAACGGGCTCGCACCAGGCGAAAGCCGGGAACCAGCGCGTGTTCCTGATCATGTCGGCCTCGTGGTGCGGCCCGTGCCGGTCGCTGGCACGCTTCCTCACCGCGCACAAAGCCGAGCTGGGGCAGCACTTCGTTTTTGTGAAGCTCGACGTCAGTCGCGACACGAACGCCCGCGCGCTTCAAGAGCGGTCCGAGGGTAAGGACGCCGCCAATGGCATACCCTGGTACGTCATCCTCGACGCCGAGTCCAAGCCGCTGATTACATCGAACGCGAAGGCGCTCGACGAAAATGACCGCTCGACGAACATCGGGTTCCCGTCCTCCAAGGAAGGGATCGACCACTTCCTGAACATGCTCAGGCAGACCGCGCCGGGGCTTACCGACGAGGCGCTCGCCAGGCTCCGTGGAGGGCTCGAGACGAAGCCATGAGATTCGGGCCGGATCATGTCCAGTGCATCAGAGACGTCTTCCGGCCCGTCCTTTAATTCCTGGTAGCCCTGCGTCTGGCCGCGATCGCTTCCACCGGCGCGGGTTTCTTCAAATCGAAGACCTGGATCTGCACCTGGCCGGGTTTGGGGTTCAGGGGAAACGCCACGATCGGCTCGCGGCCCTGGATCAGGTCTTGCACGAGCCGGCAATATCGGAAGCGGCCGTTGATGTGGGCCTACGGGCGAGGATCCAGCGGGTGCCGGGGTCGTGGATGGCCTGGGGGATGTCGCGGAGCGCGAAGCCCGGCTGGTCGCTGAAGAAGAGCGACCAGTCGGTCATGTCGAGGATCTTGCCCTGCGTCGGGTCGTGGGCGATTTGGGCGAGCCAGCTTCCGGCGTCGCGATAGGGGGCGAAGCTCCCCGGGACGCGGATCGCGTTCCCGTAAAGCGGCAGTCCGAGCAGGACGGCCAGGGTCAGGGCCCAGATCGCGGGGCCGGGGCGGAGCCGGCCGGCGCCCAGGCCGAGCCATCGGCCTTCGATGCTGACCGAACAGAACAGCCAGGCCAGCCCGTGCGCGGCGGCCAGCCGGAAGATCAGAGCCGGAATCAGGGCGTGCCGGACCGTGCAGTAGCCTCCGGTGACGTGGAGCCGGACCAGGCCCACAAGCGCCAGCCCCATCAGGATCGCGCCGAAGAGCCAGACCCGCGCCCGGGTGGTCCACGGCCGGGCCACCAGGATGCCGAGCACGGCCAGGCCCAGGATCGGCAGCAGGCGCCGCGCCGAGGACCGCCGCTCGACCCGGCGGAGAGCGATCAGGTAGGTCTCGAACGTCGTCTGATCGGCCGGCAGTGGTCGGTCACGCTCCAGCGCCAGCGGGGACGCGGGAGGTTCGAGGCCGATCAGGCGAGCGATCGCCGGGCGGGTGCCGATGCTCCCCTTGACGGCCATATATGGACCGACCAGAAGCGCCGAACCCAGGACCAAGAACGCCACCGCCGCCCACCACCGAGGCCAGTAGATCCGCGTCGCACGGTGCAGCGGCAGGACGAGCAGGGTCAGGACCAGAGTCAGGACGAGCAGGATGCCCTCGGGCCGGGCGAGGTACGCCAGGGCCCCGAATGCGATCGTCGGCGGCAGCCAGACAAAACGGCCCGCGCGGAGAAAGCGCACGGCGGCCCACAGGCCCATCGTCCAGAGCGGCAGGAACGTGCACTCGCTCAGCACGTTGATCACGACGTGCGCCGACCACCGGGTTGACGATCAAGACCAGGCAGCCGATCCAGGCCGTGGCGGGGCCGAAGACCTCGAGCGCCAGCAAGTACGCCGGGATCACCAGCAGGACCACGCCAAAGATCGACGCCGCCTGCGCAGCGCGCTGCCATGAGACCGGCCCGGTGCCGCCGAGCACCCGGTGCATCGCGGCGATTGAGAGTGGGTGCAGCGGATGCTCCACCGACCCGATCACGCCGTCGGCCCAGGCGCCGCGATCGATCGTCTCGGCGCCGCTCGATGGCGCGGAGGCCGTCGGCGAAGGTCACTTCCTCGTGGTAGTTCAGCCAGCCGAAGAGGACCCCGACCCCGATCATCACCAGGAAGATGCGGACGCCATGCTGATACCAGGCCACGGTGGTCCATCCTTTCCACTTGCTCGGCCAAGATCCGCACCGCCATTCCCAGCGGCTCCGTCCGCTGGCGGAACGATCGCGCGATCGCACGGACCAGCCCCCAGGAACGGCCTTCCTCGGTCGGACTGCGCCCGACGCGACCACGCACCGCGAACCAGGGCTTCGACGGTGATAATCCAGGAAAGGCAGAGAAATTGCCAGGGCGGCAGGAACTTGCGGAAGTAGAGCAACTTGCTGTGCCGCGTGATCACCCGCATCTTGGGCGAAAGTGGCCGATTTTGCAAGGGATGTAAATGGATCGCGGCGACTGTCGGGTCGAACTCGACGCGTTGACCTCGGCGCCAGGCGGCGTGGCAGAGGGCCACTTCTTCGTAGTAGAGAAAGAAATCCTCATCCATCCCTCCCAGTTTTTCCAGAAGCTCTGCGCCAACGAGCATGCAGGCGCCGGTAACCCAGGGAACGGGGCCGGGGCGGGTCCGCGAATCGGCCTGGTATTTCCGGCGGGAACGCGGTATCAACTGCTCGACCAGCGTCCGTGCCAGGCTCGGCAAGGGTCCGACCGAGGGCTGGCTCGAGCCGTCGGGGTTGCGGAGAGCGAACCCGACCACGCCTGGCGGTCCGGCCGGCCTGGGCCTCGTGCCACGCGACCCGGTCGAGCACCTGGGCGAGCCAGCCGCGAGGCACGACGACGTCGGGGTTCAAGACCAGGAGCCAGTGCCCTCGCGTGGCCCGCCAGCCGGCGTTGACGCCCGCGGCAAACCCGCCATTATGGGTGCACAGGACCAGGCGGAGTCCTGAAGTCGCTGCCGGATTCAGGACCCGTTCCAGCAAAGCGGCGGGGCGCGGTTCTGGGGAAGCGTTATCGACAACCACCAGCTCGACCCGGCCGCTGACGATCGACGGCTCATCCACCAGTGATCCGGCCAGCCGCGACACGTCGGACCAGCTCTCGTAGTTGACGATCACGATCGACAGGATCGGAACCGGCTTGTGGGAATGGGAATCATAGCATGACCGCACGCAATTGTCCTTCCCGAGATCGACCCGGCGCGGCGATTTGGCTCACTCTGGCAGAATAACTGTAAGAGAGCGTCGGTTCGGCCGATGGAAGACCTTGAGTGAATTCGTCGAGCGGTCCGTCAGGGACGACGGTGGCGCTGGAATCGGAACAGAGTCCAGGACCAGAACCGGGTCCAGGTTCGTGAAGCGGCCGTGAGCCGGCCGATTTCCGAGCTTGAGCCCGACACCGATGGATCGGTGAGAGCCCATGAACAATCCTCTCGAATTGACCGGACGCGTCCTGGGACTGAGCCGACCGGAGTCGGGACAGGGTCCTGATCGTGGGGGGACGGCGCGACCGTCGACGCCTGGCGCGTTGCCTCGGGCAATTGCCGTGGTCGGTTCTCCCGGTCGTCGGCTTCGTCGACGCGGGCCATCCCCGCTACCCGGGTCGATTCGGCCGGAGCCGGAGCCGCAAACGCGGGCGCAGCTGGCCGTCCATCCCCGGACCGACCCCGTACCGGTACTGGGCACGATCGACCGGCTCGACGAGCTGGTCGATCGCTCGCGCGCCACGCACGTCGTGGTGGCGATCTCGGGTCGTCCCGCCAAGCGGCTCTGGTCGCGGGTGGCTCAACTGCATAGCTCCGATGTCGCGGTCCACTGGGTGTCCGAGGACACGGCCCCGGCGAGCGCGACCGCAAGTGCGACTTCAGCTGATCCGAACCCGCTGGCGGGGACCGATTTCGAGAGCGAGGCCGAGTGGAGGGTCGCCCCGCCTGCGTGGCCGCTGGCGAGCGAGCGGCTGGTCAAGCGCGGCTCTCGACATCGTTGCCTCCGCAGTGGGCTTGATGATCCTGGCACCGCTGTTCCTGATCGTCTCCATCCTGATCCTCATCACCACGGGCCGTCCGATCTTTTATGCCCAGGAGCGAGTCGGGCAGGGGGGCCGGGCCTTCCGCATGCTCAAGTTCCGCAGCATGCGCCGCAACGCCGAAGGCGAGACCGGCCCGATCTGGGCCTCGAACCACGACGCCCGATGCACCCGGGTCGGCTCGTGGCTGCGACGCACCAACATCGACGAATTGCCCCAACTGGTCAACGTCCTTCGGGGCGATATGAGCCTGGTCGGGCCGCGCCCGAGCGCCCGGTCTTCGTCGAACAGTTCCGCGCCAGCGTCCCTGACTACGACCTCCGCCATACCGTTCCTGGCGGGATGACCGGCTGGGCCCAGGTCCACGGCTGGCGCGGGCGAACCTCGCTCCGCAAGCGGGTCCAGTACGACCTCGATTACATCAATCGCTGGTCGTTCTGGTTCGACCTCCGGGTCCTGCTCATGACAGTCCAGCACGTCGTCTGGGGCAAGATCTCGTGGAGCGGCACAGGCACCGGCTCGGGTGTCGCCACGTCGCGGAGTCCGGAGCCGTGCGATTGAAAAAGCCGCCTTCCGGACGACGGACTCGCATTGATCGAGCCGCCAGGCCGATATCGTGTTCGGTGGTGATTCCGACCTACAACGGCCGGCAACTGCTCGAAATCTGCCTGGCGAGCGTCGCGCGGCATCGTCCGGACGTCTCTCGGGTCACACTTGAAGTGATCGTGGCCGACGACGCCTCGACCGACGACACGGCCGCCTGGCTGGCCGACACCTATCCCGATGTCCGGCACATCCGGCTCGAACGCAACAGCGGCTTCTGCGCGGCGGCCAACGCTGGCATCAATGCAGCACGGGGTATGTTTCTCCAGCTTCTGAATAATGATACCGAGGTGACGGAAGGCTGGCTCGAGGCGGGCCTCGCGCCGTTCCGGGACCCCGTAGTCGGCGCCGTCGCTCCGCTGGTTCTGGTCCGTTCCGACCCGGCGCGGGTCGACTCGGCCGGCGACACGTACACCCTGGTCGGCTGGCCCCGCAAGCGCGGGCACGGCGAGCCCGCCGCGCTCTGGACCGATCGGGCCGCCGGGTCGGTCTTCGGCGCCAGCGGATCGAGTGCCTTCTACCGGGCCGAGGCGCTCCGGCAGGTCGGGGCGTTCGACCCGTCGTACCACTCCTACTATGAGGACGTCGACCTCGCATTCCGGCTCCGCTGGGCGGGTTATTCGTGCGTCTTTACCCCTTATTGCCGGATCTTGCACGAGGTCTCGGCCAGCTACGACCACGCCCGGCCAGCCCTCCAGCGCAGGATGTCGCGGAACGCCGAGCTTTTGTTCTGGTCGAACCTCCCGGCCAGCCGGCTCGTAGGAACAGTCGTCCCCCATCTCGGTTTCATGCTGGTCCAGGGCGTCTGGCGGCTGCTCCGAGGGTGTTCGTACGCATTCTGGCTGGGTAAATTGGATGCCCTGCGGGGTCTGCCGGGGATCGTCCGGCAGCGGAGGCGGCGCGCCGATCTGGCGCGGAGGTCGAACGCGGTTCCACATTTTCCGATCGACCTGGGGCTCTGGCGAGCGGCGCGGAACCATCTCCGACGACCGGGCGAGGCGTCGCGAGCCGGGCGCTCCTGACGGTGGGGTCTTGTCCCCGACGATAGGTTTTTTCTATTGTTGGCAGGATGCGGCCGGTCGGGTCGGGTTGAGCGTGGAACGGGACCGGTGGCGCGGTACGTTTGATTCATTCAAATACAGGCAGGGGTTTCCCAAGGGTGGCGGGCGGGACACGGATTGCGAGCGTCTCGGGGGTCCGAGGGATCGTCGGCGACGGCCTGGACCCTCCACTGGTCGCCTCGTTCGCGGCGGCGTATGCCTGTGGCTGTACGCCCGGGCCGATCGTGGTCGGGCACGACGGCCGGGTCTCGGCGCCTGTGTTCGTCTCGGCCGTGCTGGCGGGCGTGACCGCCACGGGACGCGACGCCCTGCTCGTCGGCCCCACGGCCACCCCCACGATCGGCCGGCTGGTCCGCGACCAGGGCGCGGCCGGCGGCATCCAGATCAGCGCGTCGCACAACCCCGCTCCTTATAACGGTTTGAAGTTCTTCCAGCCCGAGGGCATGGTGCTCGGTCCGATTGCGGGCCACAAGTTACTCGAGCGGCTCGATCGCGGCGAGTTCGGCTGGGCCTCCTGGGACGCTCTGGGGCGGGTCAAGCACCTGGAGGACCCCGACGCGGTCCATCTTAACCATGTGCTCAAGATCGTCGACGTCGCGACAATCCGTCGCCGCAAGTTCTCCGTCGTGCTCGATGCGTGCCATGGGGCGGGGGGACGAATGGGCGCGGCCTTGCTCCGCGCCCTGGGCTGTCAGGCGGTCGTGCTGGGTGGGGTGGCCGACGGCCGTTATGAGCATCCCCCCGAGCCGACCGAGACCAACCTCCGATCGTTCGCGGCGATCGTCCCGGCCGCATCGGCCGCGGTCGGTTTCGCCCAGGACCCCGACGCCGACCGGCTCGCGCTGGTCGACGAGACCGGGCGCTATATCGGCGAGGAGCTGACCCTCGCGCTGGCCGTCCTCCGCCGCTTCGGCCAGGTCAAGGGGCCGCTGGTGATGAACCTCTCGACCTCGCGGACCGCCGAGGTCCTGCGCGAGGGCTTGGGGGCGTGGTCCACCGCACGCCCGGTCGGCGAGATCCACGTCGTCGAGCGGATGCGGGCCGAGCAGGCCGTGCTCGGGGGCGAGGGCAACGGCGGCGTGATCGACCCCCGGGTCGGCTTCGTCCGCGATAGCTTCGTGGCGATGGCCCTGGTGCTCGACCTCCTGGCCGCGACCGGCGAGCCGCTCTCGCGGCTGGTCGACCAGTTGCCCCGGTTCGCGATGGTCAAGGACCAGTATCCGCTGTCCAACGACCTCCGGCGCAGCGACCGGCGGCGTCGCCGCGCTCTGGGACCGGATCGTCGCGGCCTACCCCGAGGCCGCGGCCGACCGTCGCGACGGCCTGCGGCTCGAATGGCCCGACCGCTGGGTCCATGTCCGGTCGAGCAACACCGAGCCGATCGTCCGGGTGATCGCCGAGGCCGAGACCGAGGCCGCCGGCCCGGACCCTGGCCGATGAGCTCGGCCGACTGGGTCACGGGACGGCGGAGGAGGGGGGCTCATGACCTGGCCCGTCTTCGACCGTCCCCCGGCCGCGGCGTTCGTCGACGTCGACGGGACGCTGCTGGCCCAGACGACGACGTATCTCTTCGCCCGCATCCTCCGCCGCCGCGGGCTGATCAAGCGATCGTTCGTGCTCCGGGCGCTCTATCACGGCCTCCAGCACCGGTTCGGCCGACTCGACTACGGCCGGCTCGTCACCTTCGGGCTGCGCAGCATCGCGCGAATCCCGGTCGTCGAGCTCGAGCGGATCGCCTATGATAATTTTGTCGAGTTCGTCCGGCCCCGGCTTTACGAAGGGGTCGTCGAGCACTTTAACGCGCTGCGTCGCGCAGGGAACGCAGGTCGTGCTCGTCTCGTCGTCGCCGGGCCTGGTGATCGAGCCGCTGAGCATCTACCTCGGATGCAGCGATACGATCACCACGCCGGTCCTGATCGAGCGCGGGCGGCTGGTGGGAATGGGTCGAGGGCCCCCCGTGTTACGGCGAGGGAAAATGGCACTGGGTCCGAGCGCTGGGCGGCCGATCGCGGAATCGCGATGGACGATTCGGTCGCGTATGCGGATAATTGGAGTGACCGGGCCCTGCTGGAACGCGTCGGGACGCGCCGTGGTGGTCAACCCACGCGGCAAGCTGCTCCGCCTGGCGCGGGCGCGCGGCTGGCACATCGCCCGTCCGCGACGACCCCGACGGTTTGCCAGCGGGCCGGGTCGGTGGCGAAACGCATACGCCACGCAACGGGTAGATTGGCCGGATGTGGGTTCCGGGGCGAGCCCGCTGGTGTCGATCGTCCTCTTGCAATACGAAAAGCCAGGAAACGAATAACCAGGCAAAGTCAAGCGATAACGGCCCTCCTCCCCGCCAGATGCCGGGTTGGGCCCTCCTGGAGGAACGGGAGCCGGTGGTCCCATGAGCGAGGAAACTCTGAACACAAACACTAGCCCGGACGTCAACACCAGCGCGAATCTCTTTGTCAAACCCCCGCGCAGCCTGCGGGCCGGCCCGACCGCGATGGCCCTGGTCATCGGCCTGGCCGCCTTGACGGCCCAGGCCAGCGAGTCGGACCTGGTCCGCGACATTCAGCGCTACTGCACCGTCTGCTGGCGGAACGCCCGGCTCGACCCGGGTCTCTGGGACGACTGCACCCAGGAGGTCTGCTGCCGCCTGCTTGGCAAGGCCCGCGCCGGCCAGCTTGACCTCGACCGGGTCCTGGCCGAGGACACCCCCGAGCGCCGCGAGTTGGTCCGCGCCATCGACATGGTCCGCAAGCGCGTCCAGCGCTCGAAGCGACTCACGCCGCTCGACGACCAGACGATCCCCGGTCCCGACCTCGACGGCCGTCTGCGTCACCGCCAGGAGCTGGGCGAGATCCTCGAAGCCGCCCGTCAGGCCGTCCTCAGCCCGCGTCAGGACCGGATCGTCGAGCTCTGGACCCACGGCTGGACCGTCCCCGAGATCGCCGCGAGCCTGAACATGCCGCTCGCCCGCGTCAGCGACGAGAAGTACAAGGCCCTCCGCAAGCTCGAGCAGCACCTCGCCGGCCGACGCGACGATCTCGACCTGGCTTCCCCGACGAGTGAGCCTGAGTCCGTGCGACAGGTCGGATGATTCTCGCTCGCTCTTGCCTATCCCTTGTACGGTAGGCCTCAGGCTGCCGGCGATTTGATAATGCCGGCAAGCTGACGCCTGCGACACGAGTTCATCCATACCATGGCGACGCGATCGTCAAAGCTCGCGAATTGCCTCGAGCACCTTCTCCACATGCCCATCGACCTTGACCCGGGGGAAGACCTTGCGGACGATCCCCTCGGCGTCGATGACGAACGTGGTGCGCTCGACTCCCATCGACTTCTTGCCGTACATGTTCTTCTCCTTCCAGACGCCGTAGCTCTCACAGACGCTCTTCTCCGGGTCGGCGGCGAGGATGAACGGCAGCTCGTACTTGTCGGCGAATTTGCGGTGCGAGGCCGTGGTATCAGGGCTGACACCGATCACCACGGCGCCTGCCGACTCGTACGAGGCCCGGGTGTCCCGGAAGCCGCACGCCTCCTTGGTACAGCCGGGGGTATCGTCCTTGGGATAGAAGTAAAGGACTACCGGTTTGCCCTTCAGCCCCGTGAGCGAGACCGGCTTGCCGTCCTGGTCCATCAGGGTGAAGTCGGGGGCAGTCTGACCAACGTCGATCACGTGGATTGTCCTTGACTGGAACAATGAATCCGAAACCGCGGGGGTTGTTATAGACGCCCGAGTTCGAAGCGTCGATGGTGGTGCGCTCGAACCGGCCTGGCTTGATCGTCACACCTCGGTCCCTCGATCCGCCGGCCATGGTGGTGTTGGATCAACCGGACGCGCAGGCTCATGAGGCGACGGGTTCCTGCCAGCGACCACGGACGCAAGTTCGTTTGAGGCTGATCTCCTGTTCGTCGATCTCGAGGAGCACGAAGCTGGCCTCGGTTCCGGGCGCGAGCCGGGGGGCGGGCTGACCGAGCAGCCGCGCGGGGTTGATCGTGACGGTGTCGATCAGCCCGGAAAGGTCCCACCCCGTGGCCGATCGGAGATGATTCAGACCGGTCTCGATCCCCTGGTTCGAACCTGCCAGATAAGGTGTTCCCGCGACGACGATCTTGCCCGATGGATCGACCGACCACGGGCCATAGGTTCCCGTTGGCAAGCCCGCCAGGGGACTGAAGTCGCTCACCAGTATCGGCGCGTTCCGGCCCTTCGGCGCGGGCCAGGACGCGGAGGACAGCCGGATCGAGATGGTGGCCGTCGGCGATGAACGAGGCTTTCAAGGTGTCGAGCGCCGCCTGTTCCCAGATCGGGTTGGGATGGCGGGGCAGATCAGCGGCGATCCCGTTGCCCAGATGGGTGCTCAGTGTGGCGCCGGCGTCGGCCGCCGCGCGTAGGGTCGCGCCGTCGGCGGCGGTATGGCCCAGGGCGATGACGACGCCCGAGGCCGTGGCACGGGCGATGAACGCGATCGCGCCGGGACGCTCAGGTGCCAGGGTCATCAGCACGATCCGGCCGTCAGCCGCCTCCTGGAGCCGCTGGAAGTCGTCCCAGCTCGGGTCGCGCACCGCGTCGAGTGGATGGGCGCCGCGGTAGCCGTCGACCTCCGAGATGTACGGACCCTCTAGGTGAATCCCCGCAATCCACGCGTCGATCTCGGGGTCCGCCGCGCAGGCGTCGGCGATCGTCCGTACCCCGTGCGCGAAGCTCTCCAGGGCGCCGTGATCAGGGTCGGACAGAACCGCGATGTGCCGAGCGCGCCTGGGCCCGAACGATCGAGCCTACCTGGTCCACCGTCAGGCCGGGGTCCGAGAACGAGATGCCCCAGCGTCCATTGAGCTGGATGTCCCAGAACGCCGGCGCGATCCAGAGCTCGGCCCGCCGGTTCTCGCCCGGACCCGGCACCGCCGCCAGATCGTCGATCAAGGCGCCCGACGTCCTCAAACGGACCCAGCCGCCGGTTCGGTAGTCGTGTGCAATTACGCTGATCTCAGAGGATGTCATGCGATTTATCTTGAACGTCGTTCCGCGTCCCCTCGCGGCGCACCAGGGCCGCGGCCACGAAGTCGCGGAACAAGCGGATGCGCCTGGGTCGGCTTCGACTTGAACTCCGGGTGGAACTGCACGGCCAGGAACCACGGGTGATCGGGCCACTCGATGATCTCGACGAGCTGACCGTCCGGGCTCATGCCCGTAAGCAGGAATCCGTTGTCCTGGAACGCCTTGCGGTACGCATTGTTGAACTCGTAGCGGTGCCGGTGGCGCTCGTGGATCAGATCGACCCCGTAGGCCTGTCGAGCCAGGCTTCCGGCGCCAGCAGGCACGGGCACGAGCCCAGCCGCATCGTCCCCCCGCGCTGGCGAACGGTCGTCTGGTCTTCCATCAGGGCGATTACTGGGTGCTGGGTCGTTCGGTCGAACTCGGTGCTGTTGGCGTCGTCATAGCCGAGCACAGTCCGGGCGAACTCGACCGACCGCGCACTGCATGCCGAGGCAGATGCCGAAGAACGGAATCCGCCGGGTCCGCGCGTACCGGATCGCCTCGATCTTCCCCTCGATCCCGCGCATCCCGAACCCGCCCGGCACGAGGATGCCATCGACGCCTCCCAGGATGCTCCCGGCGCCGCCGCCGCTGACCTCCTCGGCCTCGACCCGCTGGACGATCACCCGACTCCGGTTGGCGATCCCGGCGTGATCGAGCGCCTCGTACACCGACTTGTAGGCGTCGCGGTGCCGCATGTACTTACCGACGACCGCGATCCGCACTTCATGGTCGGGGTGAAGCACCCGGTCCACCAGCTCGCGCCAGTCGCTGATGTCGAGCGGGTCGGCCTTTAGCCCCAGCCGCTTGACCAGGATCTCATCAAGTCCGTTGTTCACGAGACTCAGCGGGACCTCGTAGATGCTGTACTCCTTGTCTCGCTCCTCGATGACGGCCTTGCGCTCGATGTTGCAGAACAGGGCGATCTTTTCCTTGTCCTCGGCGCTGATCGGGTGCTCGGTCCGGCAGATGAGCACATCGGGCTGGATGCCGATCTGCCGCAGAGCGCCGACCGAGTGCTGCGTCGGCTTGGTCTTGAGCTCGGCGGCGGCCTTGAGATAAGGCACCAGCGTCAGATGAATATACAGGCAGTTCTCGCGGCCCACATCGAGCGCGAACTGGCGGATCGCCTCCAGGAACGGCAGGCTCTCGATATCGCCCACCGTGCCGCCAATCTCGGTGATCACCACGTCCACGTCGTCGGTGACCAGCCGGCGGACCGCCGCCTTGATCTCGTCGGTGACGTGGGGGATGACCTGCACGGTCTTCCCCTCGTAATGCTTCCCCTCGCGCTCCTTCTGGATCACCGACAGATAAATCTTTCCGGTCGTATAGTTGCAGTCGCGCGTCAGCGGGGCCTGGGTGAACCGCTCATAATGGCCGAGGTCGAGGTCGGTCTCGCCACCGTCGTCGAGGACATACACCTCGCCATGCTGATACGGGCTCATCGTCCCGGGGTCGACGTTGATATAAGGGTCGAACTTCTGGAGCCGGACCCGCAACCCACGGTGTTCCAGCAGCATGCCAATCGAGGCGCAGGTGAGACCCTTGCCCAGCGAGCTGACAACGCCTCCCGTCACGAAAATATGCTTGGCCATGAACCCGACGATCCCCCTGCTTCCGGCGTTTCCGCAAACAACCAATCCGATCCCTGGCCTCGTGGCGCAGCGCGTGGCACCGAGAATCGACCCTTGAGTATAACACGGAGGTCCAGCCGTCGCCCGTTCTGTTGCCATCCCTCCGATCGACGAGCGCGCGGAGATTGAGCCGTGGGTCCGAAACCATGGAGCACCCAGACTTGCATTACATCGGGGAGTCTTTAGATGTTCGACCGGGCTGAGCACGAGTTTTACCCTCCGTTCATCGAGCCGATGCGGCCCGAAGATTGGGGCGAGGTGCGCGGGATCTACCTGGAAGGTATTGCCACCGGGAACGCGACCTTTGAAACCGATGCCCCGGATTGGCCAGCCTGGGATCAGAGCCGACTCAGGCACTCACGGCTTGTGGCGCGGACGGGCAGCCAGGTAATCGGCTGGGCCGCGCTCAGTCCGGTCTCGTCGCGCCCGGTCTATATCGGTGTCGCCGAGGTCAGCCTGTACGTCGCGGCCACGATGAGAGGCCAAGGCGTTGGCAAGGCGCTCCTGACAGACCTGATCCAGGCCTCGGAACAGGCCGGCGTCTGGACCTTGCAGGCATCGATCTTTCCGGAAAACGAGGCGAGCCTGGCGCTGGTCAAGCAGTTCGGTTTTCGTGAAGTCGGACACCGGGAACGGATCGGCTGCATGAAGGGAACCTGGCGCGACACGATTCTGGTCGAGCGGCGGAGCCGGATTGTTGGCATGTAACCAATCACCGTGCTTATTTTCGGTGTCACTTCAAGGTTTCCGACTCAATGGCCTTCCCGTAGCAGGCGGACATAAAACGTCGCTAAGCCGGTGACCGCCCCGGACGAAGCGGGCGGAGCACGGCCCGGCCGAGGTCCTCGCCGACGTCGAAAGCGTACTTGCCGTACGGGTTGATTTGCTCGTAGCGGCACGGTGACACGTGGGCCAAGTCGGAATCCTGGACCGGGCGCCCGTCGATGCGGAGGCGGTCGATCGCCGCCGCCATGTAGACCGTGTTTCACACGATCACGCAGTTGGTCAGCAGGTTCAGGCACATGGCCTGGTGCACCTGCCCCTCCTCCTGCTTCCGCCGGATCTTGCCCCGGTGGGCGAAGAACAGGAACTCCCGCAGCGAGTGCAGCGACTCCCCCTTGTTGAGCTGCGTGTTGATTCGCCAGCGAAGCTGTTCGCTCTCCAGGTAACGAAGGATGAAGATCGTCTTGACCAGTCGGCCGTACTCCTGCAGCGCCCGTGTCAGGGCGTTCTTGCGGCGGTAGGACTGGAGCCGACCGATCAAGAGCGAGGCCGTCACCCAGCCCCGCTTCAGTGACCCCGCGACTCGTAGCAGGTCATCCCAGCGTCGCTCGATCAGCTCGCGGTGGACACACCCCTTCAACCGCGGCCCGAGATTCGGGTAAGCCCGGTCCCGGTCGAGGCGATCGATCTGCTGGTCGCCCAGGTCGCGGATCCGCGGCGAGAATTGCAAGCCGAGCAGGTCGAACAGCGCGAAGACCACCTCGGTATAGCCTGCCGTATCCGTCGTGTGTTCGAGGATCGACAGTTCGGTCTCATTGTCGAGGATCTCGTCGAGGACGTAAGTCGCGTCCCGCACCGTAGCCGGGATGACCTTGGTGCCGTACTGCGAGAACTGGTCCGAGGTCCAGGTGTAGAAGGTCAGGCCCTTGCCGTAGCCGAAGTAGCGCGGCAAGGCCTTGGCGTTGCGGACCTTGCCCGAAACCGGGAACCGCTGGCCGTCCGATGACGACAGGGTGCCGCCGCCCCAGTGCTGGCTCAGGGGCTGGCGATGCTGGAAGTTCACGACCGCGGCCACCGCCGACCGGAGCGTCTCCTGGGGGATCTTCCGGTAGATGGCGTCATGGAGCAGGGCGTCGCGGACCGCGGGGTCGAGCACGACCCGGACCAACTCGCCGAAGAGTCGCGCCGTCTCGTGGACCGTGTCGGCTGCCGTGTGATGGAACTCTTCAAGGTCATGGCCCGCCCGGGCGTAAGCCTCGGCCAGCCAGCGGTCGAACAGGTCGATCGCCTCGTCGGTAACGTCCGCCAGCGACTGGTGGAGGAAGGCCACCAGGGCCGGATACCGCCGCTCCTCCGACATCCGTTGCAGGGCCTGTCCGCTGGACCGCCGGGCGACCTGGGCCAGCCGCTTGAGGCGGTTGGGGTTCAGGACGTCGAGCGACCAGCGGTCAACGCCCACCTGCCTCAGGAAGTCGATCTTCTCGATACATCCCAGGATGGATTTCGGTGTGTTGGAGGTGGTGGCGCGGCGGAGCCAGGCGAGCGTGGTGCCTCTCCGGGCGGGGTCGGGCACGAGCAGCCCGTCGAGCTGTGCCTTGCCGGGGCCGGTAAGCAACGGCTCGACGAGCCGGAAGGTCTCGCACTGGGCCTCCTGTTGGGCGGCGACCACGAGGCGCTCGAGGCTGGTCGGGCCCGGGCGCACGACCTTGTCGGTTCGGAGCTTCCCGCAGGCGAGTATGAGCAGGAGGGCCGGCCGGTCGTGCTCGAGGGCGCGGGTGACGAGCCAGGCGCGGAGGTCCCGAAGCTCCGCGGCCCTGGCCTTGTGGAAGCCGAGGTAGGCGAGGACCTCCTGAAAGTGGTCGGTCCGGGTGTGAGGGCGGTTGCCATAGGCCGCCAGCGATTCGGGATCGGTCCCCAGTTGTCCAGCGAGGTGGGAGATGACGGACGAAGGTGCCGAGCGCAGTGGGTCGGGCACGAACCCCAGATAGCGGAGGGTGCATAGCTGCAGCGCGAAGCCGAGCCGGTTCGGGCCGCCTCTTTGTCGTTGAACCTGGGCCCGGTCGCGGTCGGACAGGGTGAAATAAGCGACGAGATCCTGGGGCGTGACCTCCGAGGGGAAGCGCTTGAGGCGTTCTCGCTCCGTGTCGGTCAGGAAGCTGCCAGTCATCCGCCACGGCCCCCGTCTCCCCCGTTCGGTTATTGACGCTTCCCTTCGGCGAGGTAGCGGTAGAGCGTGCTGCGGCCGACCCGCAGTGTGCGGCAGATGTCGTCGATGGTGTTCGACTTCTCGCGGTGCAGGGTGAGCGCCTGGGCTCGCTTCTTGTCGTCGAGCTTGGGTTGTCGCCCGCCCCTCCTGCCACGGGCCCGGGCCGCGTCGAGCCCGGCCCTGGTCCGCTCGCGGATGAGGTCCCGCTCGAACTCGGCCAGGGCGGCGAACACGTGGAAGACCAGCTTGCCGCCGCTGGTGGTCGTGTCGATGCTCTTCTGGAGGCTGCGGAACCCGACCCCCCGGTCACGAAGGGCGGCGAGCGTCTCGACGAGGTGGCGGAGTGACCGGCCGAGGCGGTCGAGCTTCCAGACGACGAGGGTGTCCCCCTTGCGGACGGAAGTCAGGGCCTGCTCGAGGCCCGCCCGTTCGGCACTGGCCCCGCCGCCGGTGTCGGTGAAGATCCGCTCGCACCCGGCCTTGGTCAGGGCGTCGTTCTGGAGGTCGAGTTTCTGGTCGACGGTCGAGACGCGGGCGTAGTCGATGAGCATGGGCCCCTCCGGACGCCCATCGTCCCGGAACCCACGCCGCTCGTCAAACTTCGGGATTTTGATTTCGAGATGAGAAAGGGGACGGTCTTCCAGCCCCGGGCGGGCCGATCACCGCTGCTCGCTCTCCCGTCCCGCAAACGGCCGTTTTCGGGACTCTGACTGAGCCGCCGGGGGACGACGTGTCTGCCAAGCAGGCCGAGAGTAGGCGGGCCGTTTCGGACTTTTGCGAAAACATTGAACATTTCGGATGGATCGAATCACTCAAAATCCTCTATTGCGACATGTATATTAAAAAATTCACATATTTCAACATTTAAAACAATGTCATTTGCCACAAATCGCAACGTAGTGGGTTTATCTAGACTCCTATGCCGGCCTGAAACCCACAGCGGGTGTGGGCGTGCCCCCGAGGAGGTCCATTCGGGCCTCAGGTCGCACGGACTGCACGGACGGCGGCCGTTCAGGTCACCAGGCGATCGAAGATCCCATTCGGTATCAGGCCCGTGAGACGACCGAGTTTCGCGCTTGCCAGAGAGCCGGGCGAATACCGACAGGATTAGCTCCGTCTCGTATCTCCTTCACCAGTTGGTTGGTCTAACCACTTTCACTCTCGAGGGCGTGATGTCAGGCTTGCACTTCACCCGATCTCTCATCGTCGCGCTCGTCGCTCTCGCCGACTTAACGATTCCCGCGGCCCGGGCGCGAGCGGGGTCTCTCACCTTCTCGGTCGATCTACGCACCGGCGTTGCCGATGCCCCATCACCACCGTACATCACCTTCAAAGAGGTGGTGTCCGACGGTAGTTGAACGGCATCGTAACCGAGGTTAACATGGTCGTCCTATACCAATTGCGTCAACCTTGCTTGATCCAGGACGATTCATGCCCACGGACGACCTCGCGCTGCATTGCTGCCAGAACCCCGACTGTCCTCAACACGGCCACCGTGCCGCCGGCAACCTTTCGGTCTGCGGCCACTACGGCAAGAATCACCACCGCCTCTTGTACTGCAAGGCCTGCAAGGCCCGGTTCTCCGAGTTCAAGGGGACGCCCTACTTCAACGCCAAGCTCCCCCACGACCAAGTCACAGGGGTCTTGGAGCACCTCAACGACGGCTGCGGGACCCGACAGACCGCCCGCCTGGTGGGGGTCTGCAAGGACACCGTCACCCGGCTGGCACTCCTGGCCGGTCAGCACGCCAAAGACACCCACGACGAGGTCGTGGCTTTTTCCCCCAGCGACCCGCGAGGTCCAGTTCGACGAGAAGTGGGCGTTCGTGGGCAAGAAGCAGAAGAACTGTGATCCGAACGACCCCGACGACGACCAGTGCGGCGACTACTGGGATTTCGTGGCCTACGACCCTGAGCACCGGCTGGTCCTGGTCGTAGTTCCCGGGGCGCGGTCGCTCGAGAACGCCGAACTGATCGTCGAGGAGACGAAGGCACGGCTGGGCGATGGGCCCCCGGCGCTCATGACCAGCGATGAGCTTGCGGCGTACGCGACGGCGATCGAGACCACGTTCGGTGTGCCCGCCCCGCCCCCGGAGCAGCGCGGTCCCGGCCGGCCACGGGTGGTCCCCGAACTCCGTCTGCCCGAGGGGGTCTGCTACGCAACGGTGCACAAGGACCGCGAGAAAGGCCGAGTCGTCGCCGTTGAACAGAAGCAGGTCTTCGGGACGCCGGAGGATCTGGAGGACGCGCTGGGCGACGTCGACGGTCAGTGCGAAAGTGAACACGTCGTTCCTGGAGCGTCAACACGCGACCGACCGGGGCCGCAACGCGCGGAAATCGCGGAAGACATACCGGTTCAGCAAGGATTGGCAGGTCCACGAGGCAGTCACATACCTGACGATGTACAGCTACACCTTCTGCTGGTGCGTGCGGACGCTCCGGGTCAAGGACGAGGATGGGCATTGGCAGGAGCGGACGCCGGCCGTGGCGGCAGGGCTGACCAATCACGTATGGACCTTGCGGGAGTGGTTGATGCGTCCCGCTGTTCAATCATCGTAGGACACCACCTCTTCGCGGTTCTTCGGGAAAAACCAAGCGTTCTGAGGGCCTGGGCTCATCCTTATCACAGGAATCCAGTAATCGCATAGCGGGGACGATCGACAGGGGGTCAGGGGTTAGTGCACTACCTCATCGAGCGTGCGGTGATGTTGAGCCGGAGGGCGCCCGTCAACGTGGGGCTTGCGATCCTCTCGACCGTCGCATTTGACAACGCCGTTCGCGGGGCGTTCGCGTACCGGCGACTCATGACCGTTGATGGCTAGCGGGCCCAAGCGCGGTAGGTCGTTCCCGAGACGTCACGGACGCCCCGAGTTTTGGGAGAAGCGGTGCCTAGCGACGTTTTATGTCCGCCTGCTACGGGAAGGCCTCAATGCAGCACCTGCCTCGCGCAGTGTTCGGCCACGCGCCGCCAAACCTTTTTGTCGCGGATCGGCTTCATCCGGCGGAATCCCGGATCACCTCGTCCTCGAGCCGGTCATGGGCGACCTCAAGCCATCTTGGCCGCCTCGATCAGGTTCGCCTGAACTTCCTGGATCGTGTCCCCTACGTTATGCAGTCCGGTTCGGCGACGTGTGCCAGGAAATGGAGCGTTCCGCACGGCGTCGTTCGCCGCTTGTCGCTGTGGTCCGTGATCGATTAGGATGAAGCGATCAAAACCGGCCGGGTGTCGGCCGCTCGTCTTGCGCCGCGATCATGGGAGCCGCCAGCGATGCCACCCATCGCGCTGAACCGCCGACGATTTCTGAGCTGTTCGGCCACGGCCGCGGCGGGGCTGGCGCTGGGGCAGACTCGGCAGGCGCGGGTGAGGGCGCAACGGGGTCGGCGCCGTCGCGCGTGGGAGTGATCGGGTTGGGGACGCGGGGGACAACCCTGGTGCGGACCGTCCTGGAACTGCCCGGCACGCGGATCTTGGCCGTCTCTGATCCCGAGCCCAAGCACCGGCTTCGTGGTCAGGGCATCGTCGAGAAGGCGCGGGGTGAGCGGCCCGAGGCGTATGACGACGCGGCGCGGCTGCTCGAACGGAGCGATCTCGACGCCGTCTTCATCGCGGTGCCGTGCGACCTGCACGCCCCGCTTACGCACGCGGCGCTCGACGCCGGCAAGCACGTCTATGTTGAGAAGCCGCTGGCCTTGAGCCTCGCCGAGTGCGACACACTGATCGCGCGACGCCAGCAAACGGCCCAAGCTGGCGGTGCATGTCGGCTATCAGCGACGCTCGAACCCGCGATATCGCGACGGGGTCGAGCTGATCCGGCGTGGCGAGCTCGGCGCCCTGGTCGCGGGTTCGGCCGCGTGGCTCAGTAGCAACGGTCCGATGAATGGCCACGGTGGCTGGCTCGGCCAGCGGGCCCGATCGGGCGACTGGATGGTCGAGCAGGCGGTCCACGTCTGGGACGTCTTCGGCTGGGTCGCCGGCGGCCCTCCGTCGCGCGCCTACGGCCAGGGGACGCGTAATCTCTTCGCCGCTGACCAACCCGAGCGCGACGTGACCGATTATTACACCGCCGTCCTCGACTGGCCCGGCGGGTTCCAGGTCACGTTCACCCACAGCTGGGTGGCGCCTGCGGATGATCGATTCACCGGCATCACCCTGTCGGTGATGGGCGAGGCGGGCGGGCTCGACTTCAGCTCGGGGGCCCTGACCTTCCGCGATCGGAGCCGGCCCCGCCAGACGATTCAACCCGGCGCCCAGCCTGACACCCGGCTCGCCGTCGCCGCGTTCCTCGAAGCCGCCGCCCATCATGATCGTGATCACGAACCGATCGCGGCACTCGCCCCCGTGTCTCTGGCCGACGCCCGCGCCGCGACGATCACCGGCTTGCTCGTGCGCAAGGCCGTCGACGAGCCGGGTCGTCACTCTGGACGAGATCCTGACACCAGTTTCCGATCCGACTTGACCCGACGACGGGTAACGACCATGATGCTCAAACGCCGATAAGGAGGGCGTGAGTCCAGCGACGGGTTCAGGACGACCCGCCCGAGTCACAACAATGCCGGGGATGGGACTCTCGGTCTTCATGGAGAGAAACCGATGACGTTCGAGCAGTGTCAACGCGCCTTGATCAACATCCGCCGCAAGCAGGGCACGCGCTATCCTCTGGTGCGGGTCGACTACGCCGGGACCGTCTATCGTGGCCGACTCGCCCGCGCCGACAGCGACCCCGAATACCGACGCGAGGCCGCCTCGCCATTCGGTGTCCTGGTGCTCGAGCCGGTCGGGCTGACCCGGGGTCCGGAGACGATCCTCCAGATCGCCGATATTCCGGACGACGGCCTGGCCCCGATCGAAGCTCATTGATTGAAAGACGGTTCCCAAACGTCTTCATCGGGATGGGCACCGCCCACCATCTTCCGGGATTGCCCGGCGCGAAGATGGCTGGCGGAGCCCGTCCCGACGCGTTTCAAGATGCCGCCTTGCCGATCACCTGACTTTATCTGTCCCCGCGGATGCGGACGCAACGTCGCAGAACCTGAAGAACTTCACGATCAGCTCCGGCCCTTCCTTCGGCACCTCGTGGCCGCCCGGAAAGATCGCCGCGACGAACGGGGTTTTCTCGGGCGAGGGGTAGAGTATCACGCTCCCCGCGCTTTCCTTCACCCAGGGCGTTCCCTCGGCCTCGCAGTGGTTGAGCTTCCGAAGCTGCTCCATCGACCGTTGCTGGTTCGCGAACAGGACAAGCCTGTCCTTCTCACCAGCGATGTGCAGGCACGGCTTCGGCTTCATCCGCGCGATCAAGCCCGTCGCGGGGCTGGCGCAGCCGCGCAGGCCGCGACCTGGTCGGGACGCACGGCCCAGAGTTCGTACACGAAACGTGCCGCCGTTCGAAATGTCCGGCCACGTACACGCGGCGAGCGTCGGCCTTCAGGTCGTTGGTGAACGTGGCGAGCATCGCGTCGAAGAATTTGAGGTCGCGGTCGTCCTGCTGACCGGGGTTGCTCTGCCAGCCCGGTAGCTTGCCCTCAGGGTCCACCAGCTTTCCAGGAGTCGGCAATCCCTGCGGATACGCCACGATCGCCTCGGCCCAGAGCTTGTGAAGAGCGAACCGCGTGGCCGCGGATTTCATCGTCCCGCCGTGCCCATGCCACAGGAAGATGACCGGGGCCCTGGCCGGGTTCTCGGGAACCGACACCAGGGCCTCGCGCGTCACGTCGCCGACCTTCCACTCCATCCGCTTCGGCTCCGCGGGGGCCGCCTCCCGCCCGGGAGGGGAAGGGGAACGCCGAGAAGCAGAAGCACGGCCGTCGCGAGTTGCGCACGAACATGAGCAGATCTCCGGAGCGAGCTGGAGAATTCGAGGAACGAACCAGGTGATCTCAACGCGCCAGATCGGCGATGGGGCATCCGATCGCCGCGACCCGGGCGGTGGCCACCGGTTGGCCGGCAAGGAGGGCATCGATGGCGTCGCGCAGCTCGTGCGTGCTGGGCTCGGGGCGTTGCCGGCCGAGCTTGCCGAAGCGATCGTCGATCCGGCCGCAATAGACGACCTTGCCGTCGCTGGCGATCAGGGCCGCCTCGGGTGTGACCGCGGCCCCGGTCCGGGCGACGAGCCTGTGATCGGCGTCGAGCAGGATCGGCAGTTCAAGCTGGTACGTGTGGGCATGCTCGCGGGCGTCGGAGGCCGTCGTCGTCGGATCGACATGAACGAGCAGAAACGCCACGCCCTTTCCCGCATATTCGTGGGCCAGCCGGCCGATCTCGGGGGTGTACTGGTTGGAGATCGGGCAGTCGCGGGTAACGAAGACCAGGACGTTTGCCTTCGTGCCCTTCCTCGCGTCGGGTTCGAGCGGCTGCCAGCGCTTGCCGTCGAGGTCGGTCATCGCGAGCGTGCTGGAGGGCGCGGCGGGCTCGGCCCTGGCCTGGCCGTCGCCGCCGTCGTTTGACGCGCCGGGTCGGACCCGCGGCGCGCTCCCATCGCCGTTACCGTTCGGTGCCAGGCCGCGACGGCGGATTGCCTCGACTTCATCCTTGCCGAGGGCGCCATCGCCGTTGAGGTCGAGCCGATCCATGAAGGTGCGGAGCCGCGGGGGGATCTCCTCGCCTTCGAGCTTGCGGTTCTTGTCGTTGTCGAGCACGTCGAAGATGGCCTGGAGCTGCTCGACACTCCCCTTGGCCGCGGCCCCGCCCTTGAGCAGGCCCGCGCGTCCCCGGCCCGCGCCGATGCCATTCGCGCCGGCGCCGTTGGGTCCGACCAGGTCGCCGCCGCCGAAGACGACCGGTCCGCGATAGTTGGCCAGGTCTTTCTCATCGACGGCCACGAACGCCAACCCCACCGAACCCATCTCGTCGGTCGAGCCCTCGCCCCATCGAACGTGGACCGGCGGACTCGAGGGGTTGCGAGGGTTGTCGGCTGAGTTGTCGTACACCAGCGTCGTGCGCACGACCGTTCCCTTGGGCAGACGGACCGGCTCGACGTAGCTGTACCGTCCTTGCCAGTTGAAGTCCCAGTCATCGATGGCGAACAGCTTGAGGGTCTTGCCGTCGGGCAACTCGGCGATGGCGTTCATCTTGGTGCAGAGGTAGTGAGCATGGCCGCCGATGGTCACGACGTCAACGTCGAAGGGAACATGCCACTCGCCGTGAATGGTGAAATCCTTCTCGCCCGGCTTGATGCCGCGGGTCCGCAGCTCGGTGCCGATGCCGAAGGCCATCGGCATCTGGGTCCCCAGCAGCCTCTTGCGGGGCGGCTCCTTGGCGAAATAGAGCCCGAAGCTGGTCTGCTCACGCTCGGCCTTGCCCGAGGGGTGAAAATGCATCTGGACCACGAGGTCCGACCCCTTGGGGAGTGAATAGGCCAGGCCCATCGGCAGGACGCGCGGAGTCGCGCCGACCGCCCAGCCGCCGAGCGTCCCGGTGCGCGGGAACCCCATCCGGCCGAAACCTGGGGCGGGGTCGTCGGCGTCGAGCTTCCGCGCCGCCCCCGAGCTGTCGAGGAAATACAGCGCGTGGTGAACCACCGATCGCGCCGTGGGGCGGATCTCGACGGCAGTCACCCACTGATCCTCCTTCAGCCCGAGCGGCAGGTCGAACATCCGGTAGATGTCCTTGCCGTCGGCAGGCACGTCAAACGCCTCGGGGAGCGTAACAACCAGGTCGGGCGTCCCCAGCGTCCAGCCCCCCGCGGGGAACTTGGGCAGCGGCGGCAGCTTGTCGGCCGGTCCCTCGGCCATCCCGGTGTCGACCCACTTCTCGATCAGCGCGACGTCCGACTCCGACAGTCGTCGATCGTCGCGGAAGTGGCCCCAGCCCTTCGCGGGGGGCCACGGCGGCATGTAGCCGCGCGTCACCACGTCAACAATCAGGCTTCCCCGCTTCTTCACGTCGCGGTAGCTCAGCAACGGGAACGGCGTTCCCTCCCCGGGCCGGTGGCACGAGCTGCAATTCTTGAAGACGATCGGGGCGATCTGCTCGTTGAAGCTGACCGACGAGGTCTCGGCCGCGGACGAGGGCGTAGCGCTCGCGAATGTGAACAGCCCCAACGCGACCGGGATGATGAGCATTCGCCCCACGCATCGGGCCATCAACCGGCCGCGCACCGCAGCCTTGCGACGATCGAACATGAGCATCTCCACTGAGGAGGAACAGGGGACCATGAAACCATATACGCCCGCGCGCGCCCGGAAGTTTCGGATTCCCGCTCGTCGACCCGGCCGCCAGGTCGACGCAATGCTCGGCAGCACGATCACCGCGATCACTTCAAGGATAGAACGCGCCGGCTCTCGATTTCTTACAACCTGTTGCCTGGTCCGCAGGTAAACCGTCCAGAGGCCGCGATCCGAGCAGGGAGGAGTTGCCGTATCGGCTGGCCGCGCTATAATTCGCACCGTTATGTTCGTCGGCTCCTCACGCGCTCGATCCGCCGCGGAACGATTCCAACCTCTCCACCGATCGTTGACCCGCCTGCCGGACCAGCCGAATACTTGCCAACCCACCGCGTTTCGAGACGGATTCATGCCCTTTGACGAAGCCACGACGCTCGACCTCGCCCGGACCGAGGCGTCCGCCCATGCCTCGCGCCGGGGCTCCGGTTCATCATCCTGCTGGGCCTTCTGGACGCCTTCGGCCCACTTGGTATTGATATGTATCTGCCAGCATTTCCGCGGATCGAGCACGATCTGAGTGCCCCGGCGGGGGCGATGCAGCTCACGCTCTCGCTCTTCCTGGCGGGGCTGGCGGTGGGCCAGCTCATTTGCGGCCCGATCTCCGACCGGGTGGGGCGCCGGCTCCCGCTGCTTTATGGGTGCGCGGCATTCGCGCTGGCCTCGCTGTTGTGCGCATTCGCCCGATCGATCGAGACCCTGATCCTCGCCCGGTTCGTGATGGGCCTGGCCGGCCCACGGGCATGGTGATCGCACGAGCGGTGGTGCGCGACTCGTTCGAGGAGGCCGACTCGGCACGGATCTACTCGATGCTCATGCTCGTCATCGGGATCGCGCCGGTGCTGCGCCCTCCCTCGGCGGCTGGCTGATGCACCTGGGTAGCTGGGGCTCGATCTTCTGGGCACTCGGCGGGTTTGCCTGCCTGTGCGGCGTGGCGGTCGCCGTCGACCTGCCCGAGACGCATCCCCCCGCACGTCGGACGCGCGACACCATGGGCTCGATCGGCCGGCGTTATGCGTCGATGATCGTCGATCGACGGTTCGTCGGCTACGCCATCCCCGTGAGCCTGGCGCTGGGCCTGATCTTCGCCTACGTCGCTTCGGCGCCATCGATGTTCATGCAATACTTCGGGCTCTCGCCGGCCTCGTTCAGCCTCCTCTTCGCGAGCAACGCCATCGGCCTGATCGGCGCTGCGCAGGTCAACCGATGGCTGACCCGCCGTTATCACACTCACGCCATCCTCCGCGCGGCGTCGATTGCGAACGTCGTGACCGCGCTGGTCTTACCGATCCTCGCGTGGACCGGCGCGGGGGCTTCCCCGCTTTTTTCGCCGATATGTTCCTCTGTCTGATGACCGTTGGCCTGATCCTTCCCAACGCCACCGCCGCGGTGATGGCGCCGTTCCCCCACCAGGCGGGCGCGGCGTCCGCGCTCCTGGGCATGCTCCAGTTCGCCATCGGCGCCGCCACGGGCGCGGTCGTCGGCCTCTTCCACGACGGTACGCCGCGGCCGATGGCGCTGACGATGGCGGCGTGCGCGTCGGTCGCGGCCGCCGTCGTCCTGGGCATCGAGCACCGGAAGCGACCCTCCGGAGCCGCCCTGCCGTTGCACGAAGAAAAACGGCGATGACTCCCTGTACGGAGATTTCCGATTAAGTTACAAACGCCTCCCTGTACGAAAGGAGGCGACCATGACCATTCAGGCGAGCGGCACGTTCGAGGTCAAGCTGTACCCCCAGGACAAGGTTGATGAGGCCGGGGGCTCGACCCTGGGTCGGATGTTGATCGACAAGCAGTTCTTTGGCGATCTCGCCGCGTTCAGCAAGGGCCAGATGCTGAGCGCCATGACCACGGTCAAGGGCTCGGCCGGCTACGTCGCGATCGAGCGCGTCACCGGCACCCTCCATGGCCGCGCCGGCAGCTTCGTCCTCCAGCATAACGGCACGATGAACCGAGCGCGCCCCCGACCTGACCATCAGCGTGGTGCCGGATTCCGGATCGGGTCAGCTAGCGGGCCTGGTGGGCACGATGACGATCCATGTCGGAGACGGTAAGCATTCGTATGAATTTACGTATACGATTGATAGTTTGCCGTGATCGGTACTCTTCTGTTTTGTTAGATCGCCATGTGTCGAGAATCAGCAAGCTTCTCGATCGCCTCGCACGCCGCCACCGCCGGCTCCGGGTCGTCGGTGAAGCGAGCGGCGACGGACTCGCAACACCCCGCGGTCTCGGGGCGCTTTGAGCAGGCGATCAAGCTCTCGGGCGACCACCGGTCCCTGGAAATGGCGTGGCAGGAGCGTGCGGGCGACGCCCAGGCGCTGCATTCGGGCGGCGTTGTCGAACTGGTCGTGACCCAGCGGCATGACGAGCTGCGGCACGGCGGCGGCCATACCCTGCGCCGAGGTGCCGATCCCGCCGTGATGCACCAGGGCCGCCACGCGTGGGAGTAACAGGCCGAACGGAGCATACGGCACGTGGCGCACCCCCTCGGGAAACGACCCGCCCGGAAGCTGCTCGGGATGGCGGGTCAGCAGGAGCCCGCGCCGGCCGAGGCGGACGCAGGCGTCCATCGCCGCCTCGAAGAACGGCCGCCCGTGGATGTTGGCCGACCCTGGTGTGAAGGCGATCGGCGGCGGACCCTCGTCGAGGAATCTGGCGAGCTCGTCGGGCAGGGGGGTCGCGTCGCGCTCGTCGTAGAGCGGGAAACCGACCAGCTTCAGGTTCGGCGGCCAGTCAGGCTGGGGCGGTCCGAACCAGGCGGGGAAGAACCCGATCACCCGCTCCGGCGAATGAATCCAGCGCCGCAGGACATCCTGGACCGGCGGCAGGCCCAGCCCGGCGCGGAAGGCGTTCAGACCGGGGGCGATGTGGGGATCGACCGCGCGTGCGAAAACCAGGTTGAAGACGGCCCGCTTGAACCAGCGTGGCCACCATCGCATCGAGCCCAGGCCCGGATACGTGGGCGTCGCTTCATCACTATGAAGGACACCGGGCTGGAGATGCACTGTCACCGCGGGAATCCCCAGCTTTTCCTGTGCCAGCCGGACCGAGAACGCCAGTGAACCGCCCACCGCCACGATTTCGCCTTCGCCCTCACCCTCACCCTGCCCGCACAATTCGACGATCCGGGGATAGGCGAGCTGGATATGCTCGATGATCCCCCGCGCCACGACTCCGAACGCGCGTTTCGGGTGCCACAGATCCGGCTCGCGCATCGCTTCTTCAAATAAATGAGCTTCCCCCAGCGGCACCATCTCGAACCCCAGCCCTCGCACCAGGGGCCCGAAATACTCGTTGATCAGGAACGTCACCCGGTGGCCCCGCGCCGCGCATCGTCTGGCCCATTCCGATAAAAGGATGAACATCGCCGTGACTGCCGAACGGGACGAGCAGGACATGCATGAAACCGTGCCTCGCGGCTTGACTCTGAGTTCCTGAGGTGCGTCACCAGGTCACCAACTTTTGTTGGTGTCATCTTCGAGCGGAGACCCAGGAAGGAAAAACCCATGTGAGGACAACGTCGAGGGCGACCCTGATGGCCAGAACAATGAAAAATCCAGAAGGTCACGGTGAAGATCGAGAGCGTCAGGAAGAGGATGAAGCGCTTCCCGAAGGACGACCGGCCCTCCATGGCGATCCGGGTGGACCACTTCCACGCCATATGCACGGGCGGGCCAAGGAAGAAGACCGCGAGCGCCAGCATGACGCTTGCTCTGAAATCGGCACGCGCGAGCGCAAGCCAGAAGGCAAGCCCGCCGATCGCGATCATGATCGTCCGGATCCGGAATCGGTGTCTTCGCATCAGGGCGACCTGGTGGCTTACGCGATGGCGTCACGCGAGGTACGTCGCTATCGGATTGACGGACACAAATGCCACGATCCGATCCACGAGGTGGCTCCCTCCGACGTGATGGAAGTCCCGGACGAAGCGGCAAACAAACTGATTTATAAAACAAGATTTACACAACTGTTCTGTTGTCGACCTGCCATTATGATTGGCGATGTCTTCCCCTGCCCGGTCAAATCGCGAACGGCAGATCATGGACGACGGCCTTGATCGCGGTGTTGCTGGCGTCGCCCGCGATGCGGACATCCACCTCGGTCCCCGGCGTCGCGGCGGCGGTGCGGAGGAGGGCAAGGGCGAGAACGTGAGAGCCGTCGGGGGAACGGGAGGCCGAGGTGAGGGTTCCCACGGCTTTGCCTTCGTGTTCGATGGTGGCGCCCGCGAGGGACATCCCGGCGTCGTCGGCGAGCCTCAGGCCCCGAAGGTGCTTGTTGACGTGGCCCAGGGCGTCGATCCGGGCGACGGTCTCCTGGCCGAGGTAGCAGCCCTTCACGAAGCTGATGGCACGGGCGTCGCGTCCGAGCTTCTTGCGGCAGGTTCTGCGCGGTCAGGTCGTGGCCGAAACGGGGGGTGCCGGCCTCGATCCGGGCGGCCTCGAACGTGTTGGGGTCGCCGGCCTCGGCGCCTTCGGCGTGGAGGAGATGCATGACGGCCGCGCGGTCGGCCTTTGCTCCGATGAGGGTCAGCCCCGGGCGTCCGGTGGGCGATTCGCGGATGACCTGGACGGGAGCGGGGCCGATCGAGGACATGACGTGGGCCAGGTCGTCCGGCCCGGGGAGGATCGCGCCGATCGTCGCAGGACCTCCTCGGCTTTCGGGCCGGCAAGATGGAGCGCGAAGGTCGGATCGGTGGCGTCGTCAATGGCGACGTCGTCGAAGACACCATACTTCTGAAGGTGGGGCAGGAGCGTCGGCATCGCTTCCCGGTCGGACAGGATCCGAATCCGGTCATCATCCGCGAGCAGGGTCACCAGGGCGAGCGTCTTGCCTTGCAGGCTGGTCACGAACGCTTCGCGGCCCTGGCCGGGCTTCAGACGCTTGACGTCGTTGGTGGTCAGGTTGTGCAGGTAGCGCGCCCGGTCGGGACCCGTCACGTCGAGCCGGACCTGTTCGGGGAGGTCGAAGACCACCGCGCTGGTGTTCAAGGCATGGTAAGATGTGGTCATGATCACTTCACCCTACCTTGCCGCCGTGACGGCGTCGCGGAAGATCCGCAGGCCGTCGCCTGGTTCGTCGAGCGGGACCTGCCGGCGGGTCCAGCGCGGATGCTGGAGCGGTTCGACGAACCGCTCGGGATGCGGCATCAGGCCGAAGATCCGGCCGGTCGGGTCGCAGACGCCGGCGATCGCGCCGGGGGAGCCGTTGGGATTGGCGGGATAAGCCTGGGTGGGACGACCCTGGCCGTCGGCGTACCGGAGGACCACCTGTCCCGACGTCTCGAGTGCCTGCTGCGCCAGGGGGTCGGCCATCAGGAACTTGCCCTCGCCGTGGGCCACGGGAAGCTCGATCGGCTCGGTCGCCGTGACGAACGGCGAGAGGCCTGGCGTTGGGGCCAGGCGGACCCAACGGGCCTCGAAGTGGCCCGAGACGTTGTGCGTCAGCGTCGCCAGGGAGGACGAGGTCACCTTCGCGCTCGAATCCGCCGGTCCGCCCGGCAGGAGACCGGCGCGGACGAGGACCTGGAAGCCGTTGCAGATGCCCAGGATCAGGCCCCCCCGTTCATGAAACCGTCGCAGGGCGTCGCCCAGCACGGCACCGATCCGGGTCGCGAAGATCCGACCGGCGCCAAGGTCGTCGCCATAGGAGAAACCGCCCGGGATGGTCACGATCGAGAACCCGTCGAGCGCCTGAGGCGCCTCGAGCAAACGCCCAACGTGCCAGGTCTCGGCCTCGGCCCCGGCGAGGGTCCAGGCGGCGGACGTCTCCTCGTCGCAGTTGGTTCCCGGGGCCCGCAGGACGATCGCGCGCGGGTGTGGCATGGTCGCTCCGCTTGGTTCCTGTCCAGAGATTGCGATCAAATCGATCAAGAGTTCAGAAACGGGTTTCCTGATTCAGAACGAGTCATTGACCGGGTACGCCGACAGGGGCGTGGCCAGGTCGGTCGCCTCGGAGCGGTAAGCGAGGTTGCGGCGGATCAGGTCGGCCTCGTAGACCTGCACCACGAAGTCGGCGGCGATCTTCAGTCGCGACGACGCCCCCTTGGTCGGGCAAGTCGGCCGGTGCGCCGCGGCGGAACTCGGCGACGCCGACGTGCTTCGAGCGCCCCTTGACGTAGTTGATGCCGGGAATCCCGTCGGCGTCGCCCGAGATCAACAGCGCGATGTCATACGTGTCCTGAAGCGCCACCATGTCCACGGCCAGGCTCGTGTCGAGCCCCTTCTCGTTGAGCGTGTGGTGCAGCAGGTCGACCTTCCAGTGCCCTTCCTGGCGGATCTCGACGAAGTCGGTCGCGGCCTGCACGCCGTGGTAGAACCGCTTCTTGCGCTCGAGCGCCCGCCGCTTCCCCTCGTACCAGTCGCGGGTCTCGGCGAAGCAGAGGTTCCACGCCTCGTCGGCCCGCCGGTCGGAGGGAACGTCCGGCATCCGGCGCATCACGTCCTCGATGTAGCTGTCGCGCAGCCGCGGATTCAGCTCGAACCGGCTCCGCAGACGCGCCTCGGCCTTGGGGTCGTTCAGGTCCCATTCGTCCATCTTGCCCACGACATACCAGTAGATGCGCGAATGCTGCGCCGTCGGCCAGGGCGACCCCTCGGCGAACGTCCGGCCCCAGTAGTGTACGCTCTGCTCGAAGACATGGCGGTAAAACGACCCGTAATCGTCAACCCGCAGGTTCAAGTGCTTGAGGACGCCGTCGAGGTTCGATCCATCGACAAATGTTACAAATCTTAACATCATAGGATTCCTTATTATGGGCGGAGAGTCTGAGCGGTTGCAAGCGATTCGGTTCGCTTACTCACCAGCGAAGCGGTTGTTGCCAGGCGCTTTTGAGGGTCGGGACATCGAGATCGATGAGCGGGTCTCCGTCACGGCCGTATATCTGCAAACGGGGCGCCGAGCTCGCGTTGGCATCCGGCGCGGTCACGGTCCCGAGCCGGCCCAGGGGAAGGCCGTCGAAGAGCCGGGTCAGCTCTGCCGTCGTGCTCGGGCCTGACCTCGAGCAGGAACCGCGAGGGCGACTCGGAGAAGAGGCAGGACGGCGTCATGATCGGCGTCGGCCGCGACTCGCATGGGCACGTCGCGCGAGCGAGACCGACGCGCCCAGACCGCCGGCGAGGGCCATCTCGGCGAGGGCGACAGCCAGGCCCCCTTCGCTCAGGTCGTGGCAGGTGCGGACCAGCCCTCGGTTGATCGCCGCGTGGATCGCCCGGAACAGGGCGCGGCCCCGCTCGGGTTCGACCCGGGGGACCTCGGCCTCCTTCCTGGCCTTGGATCAACGCCCAGTGCGAGCCGCCCAGCTCGTTCTGCGTCAGACCGGCGATCAACAGCAGGTTGCCCGGCTCCTTCAGGTCCATCGTCACGCAGCGCCGGACGTCGGGGACCTGGCCCATCGCGCTGATGAGCAGGGTCGGGGGGATCGCCAGGCTCTTGCCTTCATGCGTGTATTCGTTGTTCAGGCTGTCCTTGCCCGAGATGAACGGCGTGCCGTAGGCGATCGCCAGGTCGTGACACGCCCTGCGCGGCCAGGACGAGCGAGCCGAGCGTCTCGGGCCGGTCGGTGTTGCCCCAGCAGAAGTTATCCAGCAAGCGCGATCCGATCGGGGTCGGCGCCGACGGCCACGCAGTTCCGCACGGCCTCGTCGATCACGCAGCCGGCCATCGCGTAGGGGTCGAGCCGGCCATAGCGAGGGTTGATCCCGCAGCGCGATCGCCAGACCCCGCGTACGATCCGCGGACCGGCAGGACGACCGACGGCGTCGCCCGGCCCGTCGTCCTCGCTCCCGACCAGCGGCTTGATGACCGTCCGCGCCTGGACCTCGTGGTCGTACTGGCGGACGATCCACTCCTTGCTGCAAATGTCCCAGGTCCGCAACAGCGCGAGCAGGTCGGCGTTGTAGTCGTGCCCGATCGACGCCGGCAACCTGAGCGACCGGGGCTCCGGGGGTGTGAACGTGGCGGACCGGACCACGGGGGGCCGGCCGTCGTGGAGGAAGTCCATCGACAGGTCGGCGACCACCTCGCCGTGATAGCGGAGGGTCAGCCGGCCGTTGGCGACGAACTCGCCCAGGTCGGTCGCCTCGACCTGCTCGCTGTCGCACAGCGCCTTGAGCTCGGGCCACTTCGCGGGCGGGACGGCCAGGACCATCCGCTCCTGGGCCTCGGAGATCCAGATCTCGGTGTACGAGAGCCCTTCGTACTTGAGCGGAGCGCCGGTCGAGGTCGACCTCGGCGCCGAGCTGCTCGGCCCCATCTCGCCGACGGCCGAGCTGAAGCCCCCCGCGCCGCAGTCGGTGATCGAGCGGAACAGTCCACGATCGCGAGCCTGGAGGACGACGTCGAGAACCATCTTCTCGGTGATCGCGTTGCCGATCTGCACGGCGCCGCCGGAAACGGTCTCGCTCTCGCCGGTCAGCTCGGCCGAGCTGAACGTGGCGCCGTGGATGCCGTCGCGCCCGGTCCGGCCGCCGATGGCGACGATCCGGTCGCCCGGCTCGACGCGCTTCTGCGACATCCCGCGGGGAATCACGCCGACGGTGCCGCAGAAGACCAGCGGGTTGGCCAGGTAGTCGGGATCGACCACGAGCGCGCCGTTGACCGTCGGGATGCCCATCCGGTTGCCGTAGTCGCGGACTCCGGCGACGACCCCCTTGAGCACCCGCCGCGGGTGCAAGCACCCCGGTCGGCAAGGCGTCGGGCGGCAAGGTCCGGCGGGCGCGACGCAGAAGACGTCGGTGTTGCAGATCGGCTTGGCGCCCAGGCCCGTGCCGATCGGGTCGCGGATCACGCCGCCGAGCCCCGTGTTGGCGCCGCCGTAGGGGTCGATGGCCGAGGGGTGGTTGTGGGTCTCGACCTTGAAGCAGACGTCGTGCTCGTCGTCGAACCGGACCACGCCGGCGTTGTCGGCGAAGACGCTCACCAGCCAGTCGAGGTTGAGGTCATGCGTCGCCTTGAAGATCGTCTGCTTGAGCAGGTTGTCGATGATCTCGCCCTCGAACTCGATCCGCCCGCGCAAGGTCTTGTGCGAGCAATGCTCGCTCCAGGTCTGGGCCAGGGTCTCGAGCTCGCAGTCGGTCGGGTCGCGGCCAAGCGTCTGCGAAGTGGGCCTGGATCGTCCGCATCTCGGCCAGGCTCAGGTAGAGCTGCCCGAACTTGCTCAGCTCGGTGAGGGCCGGATCGTCCATCGCCCCGGATCGGCACGTCGACGCGCTGGAATGGTAGGGCCGCCCCTGGCCCAGGTGGTCGATCGGCAGCGGGCCGACGACCGCCTGCTCGACCGCCTCGTTGGCCAGGACCCGCTGGACCAGCCGCGGCAGGGCGTCGCCTGGCCCCTCGACCCGGTAGGTGCGGATCGTGCGGACCCCCTCGGCCGCGAAACCCAGGTCGCGGAGGATCCCCTCGGCACTCTGCCCCTCGGGATCGGTCACCCCCGGCTTGGGAAGCACATGCACGTGGTCCCCGAGTTGACCCTGTCTTCGTGTGCGGGTGCATGGGTGTGAGCGTTGATCTGCTGGATCGTGTACGATCTCGACAACCGGATCGACCAGCAAGGCGCCGCGGCCCGTTCGAGCGTCGTCACGGTCAAGCGGGCCTTCGATCAGGAAGCCGCGGCTGGCCCGCGATCTGCCAGGGTCCTGCCAGGCCGAGGTCGGCCGCCTCGGCGGCGATTCGCAAGCCTTCACGGTCGGGTCCATGCGTGGAAGGATCAATTCGCAGATGCCAGAGCATGATGACAATACACTCAGGAAAACCAGCGGTTCATCATTATTGCGAATAACAGACCGGGCCCCGTTACGAGGGGGTGAACGGACGAGGACAACCCGTTTGTGCGTTGATCCAGAACCGATATCCAGGAGGGCGGCTCGCGGGCTCACTCAAACCATCATGATAACGCAGGTCTTGGTCCAAGGGAATGACCTTGACCAACGCGCCCCGCCCCGCCGTCGGGTCACGATTCGCGATCGCCTCTTTCCAGGGGTCGTCAATCCATGATCTCGGTGGGGTTGTTCAGCCGCTCGAACTGGCGACGGCACGCGCGGCCGGCATCCCACCAGGCATGGAGCGCGGTCTCGTCTCCCTCCTGCATGATCCTGCGCAACTCGTCGAGCTGGGAGGCGAACCCGTCGAGGGCGCGGAGCAGGGGGGACCGGTTCTCGAGAAAGATGGCGGCCCAGAGGTTGGTGTCGGCGGCGGCGACGCGGGTCCCGTCGCGGTAGGCGCCCGCGGCCAGGGGAAGCGCTTCGGCCGGGACACTCGCGGCGAGCGCGGCGGCGACGGCGTGGGGCAAGTGGCTGGTCCAGGCCAGCGCGTCGTCGTGGGCGGCGGGGTCGAGCTCGAGCACCCGGCAGCCCAGCCGGTTCCAGAAGGCATGGGCCCGCTTCAGACGGTCGGCGGGGGTCCGGGGCGTCGGCGTCAGGACGCAGACGCGGCCCTCGAACAGCCCGGCCCGCGCGAAGGCCACTCCGTGCCGTTCCGAGCCCGCCAGGGGATGGCCGCCGACGAACCTGGCACACGCGCGGGGATCGCCCTCGACGGCCGATACGATCCGCGCCTTGGTGCTGCCGGCATCGGTGATCAACGCGTCGTCGGGCGTGTGCGCGGCGGCCTCGATCAGGTCGTCGGCCACCTGGTTGACCGGCGTGCAGACCACCACCACCCGGCCCCGGACACGCCCGAGGCCAGGTCGGTCGTTCCTTCATCGATCGCGCCCAGACTGACCGCCTCGTCGAGCCGGCCCGGCTCCGTCCCACACCCACGACGCGGACCCCGTCATCGCGACTTCCGAAGCGCCAGGCCGATCGACCCCCCGATCAGACCGACGCCGACGATCGCCACCGTTCCCAGACGCTCCAAGGGCTCGCTCCCCTTCCTGACGTCCCCCACAGGCTTCGATTCGATTTCGAATAATCGGCGCGGGGCCGCAAATTGCCTGATCGTCAAACGTGCATTCGATAAGATGGATCCTAGCTTAGCAAACCAGGACCGACGGAGCGAGACGGTTACCGGCCCCGACTGTCGAACCCGCTTCAGGAAAGGTTTTGACGGGGGGTGTAGGATAGATTTTGATTCCGATTCCGAGTGACGAGTCGAACCGCGAGAATCTCAACCGATGCGCTTCATCGACCTCTCTCAACCCCTTCACGATGGGGCCCCGAACTGTCCGGCCCATCCGGTTCCGAAGTCGGAGCTGCTCCGCCGATCATCCCGAGCACGGCTGGCGGATGGAAATCCTGACGATGGCCAGCCACACGGGGAGTCATCTCGACGCCCCCTTGCACAAGATCGCCGGGGGAAACAGCATCAGCGACCTGCCCCTGGAGACATTTTGCGGACCCGCCCGGATCATCGACCTGAGGCCGCTCGAGCCCGAGACGCCGATCGGGCCGGAATTGCTCGAGGGGCCGCTGGCCGGGCTTCAGCCCGACGAGATCGTGCTCCTGTGCACCGGCTGGGGCGAGATCCGGTCGCACACCGAGGTCTGGCTCCGCCAGTCGCCGTTTTTGAGCCCTGAAGGCGCGGCGCTGGCTGGTCGAACGGAAGGTGCGTGGGGTCGGCATCGACCATTACTCGATCGGCGGCTGTTCCGAGCCGATCAACGGCGAGACGCACACGATCGTGCTGGGCTCGGGAATGTGGGTCGTCGAGGAGCTTCGCTTCCCTGCCGAGTCCCTCCGGCTTCCCCAGCCGGTACAGTTCCTGGCGCTGCCCATTCACCTTCAAAACCACTCCGGCGCCTTCTGCCGCCCGGTCCTGATGGTCGATTGAGGTGGGGCCTCGACGTCACGACGGACGTGACCGTGACGTAAAATGCCTTCGGAGACAGGGCTCGCGGGACGATTCGCCCGGTGCGACCGACGCACCTGACCGCCGGCGCCCTCGGTTTCGCGTTGAGGTAACTCCCATGAGGAACATCGGCGTCTACGGTTGGATCGTGGTGGCGGGTCTGGCGGCCTCATGGGTTCCAGCCTCGCGTGCCCAGGCGCAGGTGGCGGTCTCGGTTGGCTATCCCGGGTACTACGGATGGGGCTTTCCGGGTTACGGCTACGGCTATGGTTATGGATACAATTACGGTTACGGTCTTGGCGGGGTGAACATCAACGTGCCGGGCTTCTCGTACAGCTCGGGGTATTATCCCCCGGTCTACGCGGCCCCGGCCTACGTGGCGCCGATGGTGCCGTATGTCGCGCCGAGGTACTACTCGTCCGGCTACTACGCGCCGGGCGCCGTGTCGGTGCGGGCGCCGTTTTTCAACTACTACGGTGGTTACGCGCCGTACCGCTATGGCGTGGTCCGGTATCCGTACTGAACAGGCGATCGCTCGACTCACTCGAACCGCAGATGCTTGACCGATTCGCCCGAGTCACGCAGCTCGACCAGGGCGTCGATGCCGATATCGAGATGGCGCTGGACGAACTTCTCGGTGACGGCCACATCGCTTCCGAGGTCTTGACCCCTTCGGGAGTCATCGGGCTATCGGAGACGAGGAGCAGGGCCCCCTTGGGGATGTGGTTGACGAAGCCGACGACGAAGATGGTCGCGGTTTCCATGTCGATGCCCGAGGCCCGGCTCCGGGTCAGGTAGCTCTTGAATGTGTCGTCGTGCTCCCAGACCCGCCGGTTGGTGGAGTAAACCGTGCCGGTCCAGTAGTCCTGACCGTGCTTGACGATCGCGGCCGAGACCGCTTTCTGGAGCCGGAACGAGGGAAGCGCCGGGATCTCGGCGGGGAGGTAGTCGTTGCTCGTCCCCTCGCCCCGGATCGCCGCGATCGGCAGGATGTAAGTCGCCCACCTTGATCTTGGGCTTGAGTCCGCCGCATTTGCCCAGGAAGAGCACGGCCTCGGGCTCGACGGCCGAGAGCAGGTCCATCACCGTGGCCGCCATGGGGCTGCCCATCCCGAAGTTCAGGATGGTGATCTCCTCGGCCGTGGCCGTCTGCATCGGCCGGTCCCGCCCCATCACCTCGACCCCGAACCGCTCGGCGAACCGCTCGACGTAGTTGACGAAGTTGCTCAGGAGGATGTAACCGTCCGAACGTGTTCAGGGGACGCCCCGTGTACCGGGGAAGCCAGTCCTTGACGATCTCGTCCTTGGTCCGCACGATCGGGGTTTCCTTCGTCTTCAACGGTTCGTGGAAGAGTCGCTCTGGATCGAGAGTAGACTCTGGGACGGGATCGAGGAAAGGCGGATCTGGCTTTTTTTTCGAGGGACCGGGGGGTGGTTCACCGACTCGAGACCCCCCGAGCCGAGCACGCCTTCTTTCCTGACGAATTCCCGCCGGGTGTTGAGTATGGATTCGGCTGAGGCACTCCGAGTGCGGAGGTGATCCTTGGTTTCTACGTCAATCCGTTCCAGTTTCCCGGATTCGTACCTGCTCATGACGTCGGCCCGATCGCCGATCATTCGCCCGGACCTTGACGTTGTGTCACCGCGACGGTTCGCGTAAAGTTGAAGGGTACACATCGGCCAACGGGTCATTCGTCATGGGAAGTCGGGAGCCGGGCCTGATGTGCCCTGGCCAGGCTCGCGGGCTTCCGCCAGGCGCTGAGGTACGTTCATGAGCGCGGGGACCGCGGCGACCGGGGCATTGCTTAACTTGAACAGCCAGGCGCGGCCGAAGGTCCGTCCCCTGCCGCCGCTTCCGAAGCACTGGCGGTCGCTGCCGCGTGTGTTCGTGCATCAGGCGCGGGCGCGTCGGAACCGGCCGGTGATGGCCGATAGCACGGGCGTGAGTCTGACGTATGGCCAGACCTTGCTCCGCGCCCTGGCGCTGGGTCGGGTGCTGGCGCGGAAACTGGGACCGGCAGCGAACGTCGGGATCTTGATCCCGCCGACCGTCCCCAGCGCGGTCGCCAACCTGGCGCTGGCGCTCTGGGGCAAGGTGCCGGTCAACCTGAATTACACGGCGAGCCAGGCGCTGGTCGATTCGTCGATCGAGCAGAGCGGGATCACGCACGTCCTGACGTCGGCAAGGGTCCTCGACAAGTTCAAGATCCGGCCCAAGGGCGCACTGATCTTGCTGGAGGACATCCCGAAGCAGGTGACGCTCGCCGACAAGCTCTGGGCCGCGTTCGTGGCCAAGGCGGTGCCGATCGCGGCGATGGGGGCGTTCTTGCCGGGGCTCGGGGCGACAACCTCGACGCGACGGCGACGCTGATCTTCACCTCGGGCTCGACCGGCGATCCCAAGGGGGTGGTCCTCGTCGCACCGGAATGTGCTGAGCAACGTCCATCAGGTCGGCCATCACGTCAACCTGCTGCCCGACGAGGTCGTGCTGGGCATCCTGCCGTTCTTCCATTCGTTCGGGTTCACGATCCCGCTCTGGACGGTGATCGGCCTGGGCAAGCGGGTCGTCTATCACTTCAACCCGCTCGACGCCAAGATCATCGGCACGCTCTGCGAGAAGCACGGCGTGACCTTGATGGCGGCGACGCCGACCTACATGCGCACCTACCTCCAGCGGTGCGAGCCGAAGCAGTTCGCCACGCTCGAGCCACCTGATCCTGGGGGCCGAGAAGCTCAAGCCCGAGCTGCGCGAGACGATCCGCGAGAAGCTGGGGATCGAGACGATGGAGGGTTACGGCTGCACCGAGCTGTCGCCGGTGGTCGTCGGTCAACACGACGCACGCGATGACGCTGGCCGACGGCCGGGTCGTGCACGGCAACAGGCCTGGGACGGTCGGCCTGCCGCTGCCGGGGACGCGAGTCCGGATGGTCGACCCGGCCACGGCGGCCGAGCTGCCCGTGGGGGTCGAGGGGATGATCCTGGTGTCGGGGCCGCAGGTGATGGTCGGCTACCTGAACCGCCCCGAGGCGACCGCGGCGGTGCTCAAGGATGGCTGGTACACCACGGGCGACCTGGGCGTCGTCGACGCCGATGGCTTCCTGACGATCACCGACCGGCTGAGCCGGTTCTCGAAGATCGGCGGCGAGATGGTGCCGCACATGGCGGTCGAGTCGGCGATCCTGGAAGTCACCGGCGCCGACGAGCAGACGCGTGGCCGTCACGTCGCTGCCCGACCCCAAGCGGGGCGAGCGGCTTGTGGTCGCTGCACACCGATCTGGGCACTGCCGGCCGACGAGATCTGTCGGCGGCTCCAGCATCCGGGCTGCCCCGGCTCTGGGTTCCCTCGGCCGACGATTTCGTCGCGGTCGAGGCGATGCCGATTCTGGGCTCGGGCAAGATCGACCTGAAGGGGCTCCGCGAGCTGGCCGAGGAGCGGCTCGGGCTGATCCGATCGACCTGCAGGGGTCCGGGACCGTCCCCATCCGGCTTTTCAACCTTCGTACCGCGTTTCGCACGGATTACGTTTGGAGACGATTGCCTCCGCGATAGAATGATGCAATGGAAGTCGATCGAGTCGGATGCGCGATGCGCGGAGAGTCGGATGGGGGTTTCCTTACAGGTCACGTCGGGACCGCATGAGGGCCAGGAGTCTTTCATCTCGACCATGCCGGGACTCTTCGTGTTCGGGAGATCGTCGCAGGCCGATTTCTCCTTGCAGGAAGACCGTCTCCTGTCGCGCGAACATTTCGTCATCGACTACAACACGCTGGTCTGCACCCTGAAGGACCTGGGAAGCACCAACGGGACCAAGGTCAACGGGCTGCGGATCGAGCGGGCCTCGCTTCGCGATGGCGACCTGATCACCGCGGGCGATAGCGCACTGGTGATCAAGTTCGACGAGTCGTCGCACGGCGAATCGACCACCCTGCGCTGTCCGGGCTGCGGCCATGCCTTCCGCATTGGGGGTGAGCCTTCCACCCTGCCGGTCAGCGGCGAGCGGACCGCTCTGGTCCTGGGGCAGGACGCATCTTCCACGCCTCTGGCCGAGCCGATCCTGTGCGGCGGCTGTCTGGAGAAGCGGCGGCGGCATCCTCAGACCGATCCCGATTACCTGATCGAGAAGCGGCTCGGCGGCGGCGGGATGGGCGAGGTGTATCAGGCCCGGCATCTCACCACCAACCGGGCAGTGGCCATCAAGATGATGGTTCCCACCAGCGCCGCCAGCGAGAAAGCCAAGGATTACTTCCGACGCGAGATGATGGTCCTGAAGGACCTGCTGATGACGGGCGGCACGTGTCATCCCAACGTGGTGGCGTTCTACGACATCTTCGAGATCGAGGGGCAGTTCCAGCTCGTGATGGAGTACGTCGCGGGCAAGAACGCGCTGGACTGGATCAAGGATCTGTCCACCCCGCTCCCGATCTCGGCCGCGGCGCGGATTGGCCGGCTTCTGCTGCGGCGCTCGACTACGCCGCACTGCGCGGCTATGTGCATCGCGACGTCAAGCCATCGAACCTGCTCCTGATGGGGCCGCCGCAGGGCGTCCAGCTCAAGCTGTCCGACTTCGGTCTGGCCAAGAACTTCCGCGAGAACGCAGGGTTTGTCGGATTGACCCATCAAGGCGACATCGGCGGCTCGGTCGGGTTCATCTCGCCCGACCACATCCGCGACTTCCGCGAGGTCAAGGAGCCGGCCGACATCTACGGCGCGGCGGCCACGCTCTACTTCCTGTTGACCCTGAGCTATCCGTTCTACGGCTTCGACCCTCGCCGGGGTGACGCCTACACCATGATCCTCGAAAATCCTCCCGTCCCCCTCCGCGCCCACCGCCCCGACGCCCCCGAGGCGTTCGAGCGCATCCTCCGCAAGGGGCTCGAGAAGCAGCCCCGCGACCGTTGGAAGTCGGCCGCCGAGATGGCCGAGATGCTCAAGCCGTTCGCCGAGGGGGGAGGCTGAACGCTTCCCTCCCCGGACAACGGCCCTCCGCGTCGGTCTCGACCGGCCGAAAACTCCAGGCACGAACCCACCGAGGCGAAATAGCTGTTCCCCGGCGCGACGGCCGTATACGGCACCCCCCGTCCGACCCGGTGGGAACGGATTCCGTTCGTTACCCTTCACGACCGCGGCGGCAACCGCCGACGTGAGCGCGGGAACGATCGAAACCGGAGAGGCTGGCAGGTGGGTCCGAAGATTATATCATCACGTGATGCCAAGCTATGTTGCTGGCAACATGACCCAGGGCGATGGCGCCGGACGGGCCATCCCGCTACGCCTCGATCAGCTCGGCGGGGATGTTGTCGTTGGCGTAGACGTTCTGGACGTCCTCGTTCTCCTCAAGAACCTCGCGGAGCTTGATCATCCGCTTGCCGTTCTCGATGTCGAGGTCAACGGTGGTGCTGGGGATATAGCTGGTCTCGGCGATCTCGGTGGCGATCCGGTGGCCTTCCAGCGCCTTGCGGACGGTCTCGAACACCTTGGGGTCGCAGGTGACCTCGAAGTAGTCGTCCACCCGGTTCAAATCGTCGGCGCCGGCTTCGAGGACGACCTCCATGAGGCGGTCCTCGGCCACGGTCTTGGCGTCGATGACAAAGAGCCCCTTGTAGGTAAACAGGTAGCTGACGCAACCGCTGGCGCCGAGGTTGCCGCCAGCGACCTCGAACGCCTTGCGGAGCTCGCCGGCGGTCCGGTTCCGGTTATCGGTCAGGGCCTCGCACAGGACCGCCACGCCACCGGGTCCGTAGCCCTCGTAGGTCACTTCCTCGTACGACTCGGCCCCGAGCTCGCCGATCCCCTTCTTGATCGACCGTTCGATGTTGTCCTTGGGGCAGCTATACGAGCGCGCCTTGTCGATCGCGTACCGGAGCTTGAGGTTCGCGTCGGGGTCGCCTCCGCCGTTCTTGGCGGCCACGTAGATGGCGCGGCAGAGCTTGCTGAACAGCTTGCCGCGCTTCGCGTCGACGAGTCCCTTGCGGTGCGCGATGTTCGCCGAATGGGAATGCCCTGCCATGATCGTTGGTTCCGTGCTCCGGGACGGTTTGGTGTCGTCTCGTCTCGTTCTCGTTCTCGTTCTCGGTCGGCCATCACAAAACAAATGTGGGACAGCCGTCTCCGGCTGTCCCACAATGAACGGGCGAGTCGCGTTCAGGGAGTATCGCTGGAATCGGGCTTGGGGCTCGATCCGAGCTTGTTCAGCGAGTCAAGCTTCTTACGGATCTCGGAAAGTCGATGATCGGTGGGAATGGCCTTTGCGGCCGATTTCTCGGCCTTTTCCCAGGCGGTCCGGGCCTTCGGAAGCTCCTGCATCTGGTAGTAGACGTCGCCCAGGTGCTCGTAGATCGTGGCGTCGCCGCCGCCGGTGAGGTTCTGGATCGCTTTCTCCAGGGGCTCGACCGCTTCCTTGAACCGGCCGCGCTTGAAGAGGACCCAGCCCATGCTGTCGAGGTACGCCGCGTTGTCGGGCTCTTCCTGGAGCGCCTTGCGGATCATCGCCTCGGCCTTTTCGAGGTTCTTGCCCTGGTCGGCGTAGAGGTAACCCAGGTCGTTATTGACCCCGGCCTCGTCGGGGTCGAGCTGGAGCAGGGCCTCGAGCTCGGCCTCCCCCTTGGCGAACTCGCCGAGGTTGACATAGGAGACCGAGAGCCCCGACCGCGCCAGGCGGATGATCTCGCGGTTGTTGGGGAACTTCTCGAGCAATTCCTTGTAGAAGGCGATCGCCTCGTTGGACCGGCCGTACTGCGAGAGGACGCCGCCGAGCAAGCGGTTGAAATCGAGGTTCGAGGGGTCGTCCTTGAGCACCGCGCGGGCGACATCGACGGCCTGGTCGAGCTTGCCCGTCTGGCTCAGGAGCAGGATCGAGAGGGCCTGGGCCGACGCGTCGGCCGGGTCGAGCTTGAGGGCCTCGCGAACCGCTTCGAGTGCGGCTTCCGGCTGCTCGGCAGCGCGCCGGCAGCTTGCCAGGGCGACGAGCAGCGAGGGGTTCTTCTCGTTCGGAAACCGCTCTATCAACTGCTCGTAGGTCGACGCGGCCTCGGCGTACTTGTGCATCCGCGAGAGGGTGTCGGCGATTTCCTTGTAGACGAGCGGGGTGGGGTTCTGTTTCAGGACGATGCGCTGGAGCGCACCAGCTTGTCGAGTTTCTCGGTCCGGGTGGCGATGTGGGCCAGGATGGGCAGACCCGTCTTGGAATCGAGCCCGGGGGGCTCGGACGTGATCAGCTTGAGGCCGGCGTCGAGCACCTCGTCGGCATAGGCCGGGTCGCGCTCGATGGCGTCGAGCTGGGGCGCGATCGCCTCGCCCCCGCCGGGCTTGAGCAGGGCCTCGGCCATGACCTTGAGCAGCTCGTCGGTCTTCTTACGCTTGAACAGGCTGGCGGTGAGCGCTCCGTAGCCCTGCGAGGTGGGCTGAGCGGTCAGGAGCTCCTTGTACATCCGCTCGGCGCGCTCAACCTGACCGGTCTCGCGGTAACGGTCGGCCAGGGTGTACTGGAGCAGGATATTCTTGGAGTCGGCCCGCGCGGCGGCCTCGAGCCGGGGGGTGATCTCGCTCTCGCGATGCAAGGCGGTCAGGACCTTGGCCAGGAGGTCATAGCCCTCGGCCCCCTGGGGCTGCTGCTTGAGGTAGGTCTCGACCAGCTTGAGCGCCTCGTCGCCCCGGCCGACCTTGAGCAGGGTCTCGGCCAGGAGCATGGGAAGCTGGGTGTCGTCCTCGTTGTAAACCAGGCCGCGCTGGAAGGCGCGGATCGCCAGGTCGTACTTCTTGGCCGCGAGGAAGACGACGCCGAAATCGAGGTACGAGGCCGCCGCGGCGGTCTCGTCGCCCCCCAGGATGCGTTTCTGCTCGGCGGGGCTGAGCCGGTTGGCCGCCTTCTCGTCGAGCGCCTCGACCACGTGGCTGAAGGCTTCGGCGGCCTTGTCGGTCTGCTGGAGCCGGCTCCAGTAGAGCTTGCCGAGCTCGAGCTCGGCCATGATGTAGCCGGGCGAGTTGCGGACCAGCTTCGGGTTTGCCAGCACGTCCTTGAGCATCGCCTCGGCGGCGGGCGGGTCGTGCTTGGCGTAGTGGGTCACGAGCTGGGTGATCATGTCGGTGTCACCCGGGTCGGCCTCGAGCACCCGCTTGCCGTAGGCCAGCGCCTGGTCGGTCCGGCCCAGGGCGAAGCACAGGGCACTGAGGCGCTTCAGGATGGCCGCCGAATCGGGCTCGATCTTGAGCGCCTTTTCGAGCAAGTCGATCGCGTCGGTCCAGAGGTTCTCGTGCTCGTAGGCCCGCGCGGCGCTGAAGTCGGTGACCGCCTCGATCCGCTGGCGTTCCTCGACCGTCTGGGGGTGGAGCGGCACGAACGTCTGGGGCGGCTCCTCCCCGGGCAAGGCGTAATTTGCCGCCTGGTCGCGTTCGATCCGGGGGGCGGCACCGTCCGGCTTGCCCGGTTCCTCGGCCACGGCCCGGAACGGCCACGCCATGACGACCTGTGCGCCGCACACCAGGATCACGACCGGGATCATCCGCTTGATTGACCCGACCATTGAACTCCTCCTGCGCCCTATAATCTCCAGGGCTCATCGTAGCACGACCCGAGCCGCGCTGCCAAGACCGCGATGGGGCCCGGTTTCGATCGCGCAACGAGGCGTTGGTCGGTGGAAAATGGCCGGGTTGGCGGAGCCGAGCCCATCGGTCGAGAACATCCTTCCAACGGGAAAGGGCTCACCCTGACCGCGAATGGTCGGGCGAGCCCTTGGGTCCGGCCGGCTCCGCCGTGCTCAGGCCTGGTTCGCGGTCCTTCCAGGTCCGCGTTCAGTTCAGGACGAGGGCGGCAGGATCACGGCGTCGATGACGTGGATGACGCCGTTGGTGCACGGGATGTCGGTCTTGATCACCTTGGCGTTGTTGATCATGACCTCACCGCCGCTGACCTTGATCGATGCCGGGCTCCCCTGGACGGTCTTGACGGTCTTGCCGTTAAGCTGAACGACGTCGCTGGCCATCGCCTTGCCCGGGATCACGTGGTAGGTCAGGATCTTGACGAGCTTGGCCTTGTTTTCGGGCTTCAGCAGCGACTCGACGGTGCCGGCGGGGAGCTTGGCGAAAGCTTCGTCGGTCGGCGCCATGACCGTGAACGGTCCGGAACCCTTGAGCGTGTCGACCAGGTCGGCCGCCTGAAGCGCGGCGGCCAGGGTCTTGAAGGAGCCGGCCGCGACGGCCGTGTCCACGATGTCCTTCTCGGCACCCATCGCCGGCATGCCCAGCATCAACAATACCGCCAGCGGGAACAACTTGCGCATCGATCTCGTCCTCCAGGTGTGGTAGGCGCACGGTGATGGCCTTGGCACCAAACTCCTTATCACACAAGGAGTTGGCCGTCACCCGCCAGGCCGATTGTAGGCGGCCCGGAGGGGTCGTCCAGGGAGTTCGAGAAAAAACCTGGTCAGGCGGCGAAGGTCACTTGCCGCCCGACTTGCCGCGCGGCGACTTGGCGGGAGCGGGCGTGTCGTTGGGCGCGGTGTGTGATGCCGGAGCGGGGGCGCCGTCCTTGACCGGCTTGACCGACGGCGCCGTCGCGGATGGCGCCGGTGCCGGTGCCGGCTTCTGCTCCTTGGAGCGGGCGTTCTTCGACGTCGCGCTCGTGCCCGGGTGGGCGTGCTCGGGGCGAATCTGCGCGGTCGGGCAGATCTTGCGAAGCTCGCAGCGGGGACAGTCGGGCGTCCCCTCGACGCAGGTATCGTGGTCGAGCTCGGCGATCAACTCGATGAACTCGGCGCCCCGGTTCTTGGGCACCGCGCGTTCGAGCGTGCCCCGCAGCGCGGCGAGGTCGGTCTCGGCCTCGGTGACGCCCAGGCGCGTCGAGCGCCCGGTGGGCGGGCTCGTCCACGGGGATGGCGTGGCCCCCCAGCGCGTGCATGGATCACGGTCGCCTGCACGTAGTCCGAGCCGAGCGCCTCGTAATCCTGAAGCGCCTTGATCGCGTCCTTGAGCGACTTCTTGACCACGGCTTCGAGCGTGAATCCATACGTCCGCTCGAAAAGCTGGCGCAGGAAACGGCGGATCTTCTGGGCGCGGGGCTCGGTCTCGTTGATGCCGGCCAGGGCTTCCTCGATCTCCTCGATCGTGCTGACCCGCACCTCGTTCCAGTCGAAGAACCCGTCCTTGAAGCGGGAGATCGCCTGGTTGGCTTGCTCGCGGGTGGTCCCCTCGTGGCAGATTCCGTAAACGACCGCTTCGAGTACGCTCATCCGGCCGCCGACCTGCTCCGCCTTCGGCTTGTAGCGCTTCTTCAGCAGCGTATGAACTTCGTTAAGGAGCTGTGCCTTGCTCTGTGTGGCCATGAGATTGGGTCGTTCAGGAAGGTTTGAGGGTGGAAAAAATCGACGGCTCGCAACCCGCTCTTGGAGGGTTGCTCGTACACCCTTTCAGGTCTCGTCGTGTTCGGATTCCTCGTGCTCGATCTCGTCCTCGCTCTCGGCCACGTGCTCGATCTCGTCCTCCTCATCCTCATCCTGGGAGGATGACCGGGGGGCCTCCGACGGCTCGGCGGCTCGATCGGCGGCGAGGGTCTCGTCGATCAGGCGGGACATGGCGATCGATTTCTTGACGCTGTCGTCCCGCTTGAAGGAAAGGACCGGGGTGAACCGGGTCTGGAGCCGCGCGGCGACCTGCGACTGAAGAAAGCCGGCGGCGTGCTTGAGCCCTTCCAGAGCGCGGGCCTGCTCGGGTTCGGAGCCCATGACCGAAACATTGACGGTCGCGCTGCGGAGGTCGCCGGAAACCTCGACGCCGAGCACCGTCACCGCCCGGACGCGGGGGTCGGCCACCTCGAACAGGATGGCCGACGAGACGACCTCGCGGATCGCCTCGGCCATGCGGAGACTGCGGTGTGAGGGCATGGTTGAGAGTCGCTCAGCGTCCCGTCGCGAAAAGATCAAAAATGCGGTGGGTTTCGCCCGCCCTACGTGAGGTTTTGTAGGATGGGCGAAACCCACCGGGTCGTCAAGTCATCGGAAGAGCGGCGCGAGCCTGGCGGCGGTTGGGTCGGAAGGAAGCCCCGCCCGCCCCGGAGCCAGAGACCGCGCCGCGACCGGATCGATCAGAGCGTGCGCCGGATCACATCGATCCGGTAAGCTTCGATCACGTCGTCGGTCTTCAGGTCGTCGAAGTTGGCGATCTTGATGCCGCACTCGAACCCTTCGCGGACTTCCTTGACGTCGTCCTTGAACCGCTTGAGCGCGTCGATCGTCCCCTTGTAGATCTCGCGACCCTCGCGGATGAGCCGGGCCTTGGCGGCGCGCTCGATCGTTCCCTGGGTCACGAAGCAGCCGGCGACGGTGCCGACCTTGGAGATCTTGAAGACCTGCCGGACGACGGCGCGGCCGAGGTGGACCTCCTTGATCTCGGGGACGAGCATCCCCTCGACGGCCTTCTTGATCTCGTCGGTGACCTGGTAAATGATGTCGTACCGGCGGATGTCGATCTTCTTTTCCTCGGCCAGGGTGACCGCCCGGTCTTCGGGGGCGACCCGGAAGCCGATGACGATCGCCTGCGAGGCGTCGGCCAGCAGGATGTCGCTCTCGGAGATCCCGCCGACGCCCTTCAGCAGGACGCGGATCGGGACCTCGGCGTTCTCGAGCTTCTCGAGCTCCTTGGTCAGGGCCTCGAGCGAGCCCTGGACGTCGGCCTTGAGGATCAGGTTGAGGCTCTTGACCTTCTGCTCGGCCATCTTGCGTGTAAAGGTTTTCGAGCGTGACGGCCTGACGCTCGCCGAGGGCGACGCCGCGGGTCCGGAGTCCGGCGGGTCTCGGCGATCTCGCGGGCGCGCGAGATGTCGTCGACGACGGCGAACTTCTCGCCGGCGGTCGGCACGGCGTCGAGCCCCGAGACCTCGACCGGGGTCGACGGCCCGGCCTCGTTGACCGAGCGGCCCTTGTCGTCGAACAGGGCGCGGACCCGGCCGAAGCCGTCGCCGCAGACCATCACGTCGCCCACCTTGCAGCGTGCCGTCCTGGACGAGCACGGTCGCGACCACGCCGCGCCCCTCGGAGATCGACGCTTCGAGGCAGGTCCCGGTCGCCGGCCGGTTCGGGTCGGCCTTGAGGTCGCAGCGCAGCTCGGCGACGATCCCGAGCATCTCCAGCAGCTCGTCGATCCCCTGGCCGGTGAGCGCCGAGGTCTTGATGACCGGGGTGTCGCCGCCGTACTCCTCGGGGACGAGCTCCTGCTGCGAGAGCTCGCCGTAGATCTTGTTGAGGTTGACGTTGGGCAGGTCGATCTTGTTCAGGGCGACGACGATCGGCACGTCGGCCGCCTTGGCGTGGGCGATCGCCTCCTGGGTCTGGGGCATGACGCCGTCGTCGGCCGCGACGACCAGCACGACGATGTCGGTGACGTTCGCCCCGCGGGCCCGCATGGCGGTGAACGCCTCGTGGCCCGGGGTGTCGACGAAGGTGATCGGCTTGCCCTCGTGCTCGACCTGGTAGGCGCCGATGTGCTGGGTGATGCCGCCGCTCTCGGTCGGCGACGACGTTCGCCTTGCGAATCCGGTCGAGGAGCGACGTCTTGCCGTGGTCGACGTGGCCCAGGATCGTGATGACCGGCGGCCGCGGCGACGAGGTCCCTCGGCGGTCGCCTCGCGGGCTCGAACGAGTCGAGCATGTCGTCCTCGGCGGTCCGCTCGTGGACCACCTCGAGCTCGACGCCGAACTCCAGCGCGAGCATCATGCGCCGTCTCGTCGTCGAGCGTGGAGTTGATGTTCGACGAGCTGGCCCATGCTGTTCATCATCCGCTTGATCAGCTCGTTGGCCCGGATGCCGATGGCCTCGGAGAGGCTGCGGACGCTGATCGGCGGCTCGATCTCGGCGTGGCTCTTGCGGGCGGCGCGAGCAGCGCCGCGCGCTGGCCGAGCTTGTGGCTTGCGGCCGCCGGAGCGCGATCGCCGACCCTCTTCGTCGCTCTCGTTCAGGAGGGCGGCGGCGGGCATGGGCGAGGTCACCCGGCGCTCGGTGGCGCGCTCGTTCCGGCGGGCGCGTCGGCCGGCGCGGTCGGCGGGGGTGCCAAGCCGGCCCGCCGCTCCCTTGCCGTCGACGCTCCTCGTCATCCTCGACCGCCGGGGTGAACGGTGCCGCGGGGCCGGTCGGGATCGGTCCCCGACGCAGACCGGCGGGCTGGGCCCCCGGCCCGCCGCCGCCCGGAGCGCCGGGACCGGGCCGGTCTGACCCGGACCGCCTCCCGGACCGCCGGGACGCGGTCCCATGCCGGGTCGTGCCGCCCGGCCCGCCGGGCCGCTGCGGCGCCGATGTTCCCGGTCCTCCCGCGTTGACGCCTTGCGGGCCGACCTGGCCCGACCGCATCATCGCCATCAGCTCTTCGGGCGTGTACCGTTTCTCGGGCCGCTGGGTCTTCTGCTCGGGACCCGATCCGGCGGCGTGGTCCCGGACCGCCGCCGGGCCGACGCTGGGGCGGCGCGGGGCCATCGACGCGACCGGTGGCAAGGGCCGGCGCGGTCCGCTCGGCGGCTCGCGCCGCCCGCCGTCGCCGCCCTGGCCCGCTCCTGGTCCCTGACCTTGCCCCATCCCTCCCGGGCCGGCCGACGATTCCTCGCCGGTCCGCCGCGGTCCGCCGCCAGGGCCAGCCCGCCGACGGTCGTCCGATCGGTTGGCGAATCCCGGCGGAGGACATGTAATCGCTCCGTTTCAGAGGCGCGGCCATGCTCGGGTTGGGCCGCGGTTCGGAGCCGGCGAGGGCCCGAGCCCGATCGGCCGGGTCCCGGCTGGGTTCCGCGGTGCGGCGTATGACCCGAGAGCGGTCCGCCCCCGGACCGGTGGAGCGGTCCGCCCCCCGCCGCCCGACGTCCGCGGCGGTTGTGCCCCGATCGACGGCCCGGACGGGGCCGCCTCGGAAGCCGGAGCGGCCGGGCTGGCCCCACGCGCCGCCAGGGGCGGCGCCGTGACCGTGGCTGGTGCCTGAGGCACTGGCCGGGCCGGGCCGGGCGTCGCGGTTCCGGGCGTCGCCGGATGCGACGGAGCCGCCTGGGTCGCCGACGCGCCGATGGGCGCGACGCCACTCCGACGGAGGACCCGCCGGGGGTGCGTGCGGGGCCGCGGCACCCGGGGCCGCCGTCGGCGTGCCTGGGGCCGTGGCCGTGGTCGTTGCGTGACCCGTCGAAACCGTGCTCGGGCTGCTGCGGCCGCCGGCACTGGTCACGGGCCGCGGGGCTGTGGTGGGTGAGGCTGTGGCGCTGATCGGCGGGCGTCTCCGAAGAACTCGGGCGTGCGGTCACGGACACCGGCGGCTGGGACTGGGACGGTGCCGACGCGCCGGTGGGCCTCGACGTCGGCGGAAGTTCGCGGGGCCCCGGCTCGGCGGGGCGGGTTGAGCCTGAGCGCGGGGCCGGAACCCATTAATTCACGCTTGATCCGGTCGACCGTCGCCGGATCGAGACTGGCCAGGGCACTGACCTTGACGTCAAGGCCCCACTTCTGAATTCGGTCAAGCAAGTCCGGGCTCTTCAGACCCAGTTCTTTCGCCAGCTCGTGGACACGCGTGGACAACGGCAACTCCTCCTGGATGGGGCCTTCCGGTCGCCTGTCGACCGGTCGGGCCCTCGCGATCGGTCTCGGATGATTTCGGGCAATCCATCCGACCCGTCGGTCCCAAGGCGCGAGTGCCAGGTCGAGGCCCCCAGGAGTTGGCGTCGCGAGGCGTTTCCCTGGGCCTGTTCCCGCACCGTTTCAGGCGGGATCAGGTAAGGTTGGCATCGCTTCGGTTCAGGAGGGCGGCTCGGCGTGGTTCTGATTCGACACGCTCGGACCGCGGTGTCAGCCCCCTTCGGGGCCTCATGGTTGATTCATATCCGTATCACGTCCTTCGACCGTGTCGGTCGAGAAGGGTTCTCGGGGCGGGAGTGGGCGGCACGTTCCGGCCACTCCCCGCGTCATCGGCTCACGATTTCCTCGGGGCTAGCCCCAGCTTCACGGCCTCGGTCACGATCCGGATCCGTCTCGTCCTGGTCGGCGTCGCTCGGTGCGAGGTGACCTCGCGGCCGTCCGAATCGACCGCCTGAGCCTTCGTCGGCCAGGGCCAGGTCGCGGATCTCATCGGATGGGCCCGATGCTGTCAAGTCCAGCTCCTCGTCCTCGAGCTCCTCGTCATCATCGACGAATCCCGCGGCCGCTCCTCGGCCGTCGGCGAGGCTCGTCTTCCGCACCTTCAAGATCCGTATCGGCTCGCGCGTGAGATTCGGTCTCGGTTTCCAAACCCGAATCTGACTCTCGGTACCGCCTCCCGGGCGGCGGCGTCGCCGAACAGGTCGTCGAGGGTCGGCCGGGCGGCCCGGCTGGTCCGGCCTTCGCCAGGCTCGCCGGTGGCCGGTTCGCCGGTGGCCGTCGATGCCTCGGACGACGAGGACGACGCCGAGGACGAGGGCCGGGCCCCCTTGCGGCGGGGCATCTCCTCGGCCTGCTCCTCGGCCAGCGTCTCGGCCCGGGCCACGATCTCCACCGCGTGTTCTTCGGTCAGTCCTTCGATCGTGTTCACCAGGTCCGAGATTTCCATCACCGACAGGTCGTCGTAGCTCAGGATCCCCTGTTCGACCAGCTTCTCGGCCAGGTCGGTGTCGACGCCGTCGATCTTGGTGAACGCGCCGACGGCCTTCTCGATCAGCTCGTCGAGCTCCTCCGAGGTCATGATCTCGATGTCCCAGCCCACCAGCTTCGACGCCAGCCGGACGTTCTGGCCGCGCCGGCCGATGGCCAGCGAGAGCTGGTCCTCGCGCACCAGGACGATCGCCCGGCCCAGGAGCTGGCAGAGCATCACCTCGTCGATCTCGGCCGGCTGCAAGCGCGTTGGGGATCAGGACCTGGAGCGACTCGTTCCAGCGGACGATGTCGATCCGCTCGCCCCCGAGCTCGTCGACGATGTTCTTGATCCGGGTGCCCCGCACCCCCACGCAGGCCCCGACCGCGTCGACCTTGGAGTCGATCGAGCTGACGGCGACCTTCGACCGATAGCCCGCCTCGCGCGCCAGGGCCCGGATCGTGATGATCTGGTCGGCGATCTCGGGGATCTCGAGCTCGAAGAGGCGGCGGACGAAGTCGGGGTGGGTCCGGCTCAGGATGATCTTGACCCGCTGGCCGACCTTGCGGACGTCGAGGATGACCGCCCGGATCCGCTCGTTCGGGATGGTGGCTCTCGCCCGGGATCTGCTCGCTCCGCGGGCAGCAGGGCGTCGGTCTTGCCCAGGTTGACCAGGACCGCTCCCCCCTCGAACCGCTGCACCGTGCCGGTCACGAGGTCGCCGCGCTGGTCCTCGAACTCGTCGAACAGGCTGTCGCGCTCGGCCTCGCGGATCTTCTGGATGATCACCTGCTTGGCCGTCTGGGCGGCGATCCGGCCAAGCTCCGACGGGGTCCATCTTGGCACCGTCCTTGGTGGCCTCGATCTGGCCCGAGTCGGGATCGATGTTGACCAGGATCTCGGCGGCGTCGGGATAGTGCTTCTTGGCGGCCGTGGCCAGCGCCGACTGGATCCCCTCGAAAAGAATATCCTTGGAGATATTCTTATCGCGATGGATGCTATCGACGATGCGGACCAGATCGACGCTCATTCAACATCTCCGAGGCAGAGGTCGCTCGCTTGCTGGCGCGCCGCCGGGACCGGACGGTACGAAATTCACGATAAAAAGAAGGGCCGACGGACCCGATCCCGCCAGTGCCGGGTCGGGCCGGTTCGAGCTCGTCTCTCTTCGGTTTCGTACCCCGACGCGGCGACCGCTGGTTCCGACCTCGCCTCCGGGAACACGGCGTCACGACGGACCGGCCGACGGGCTGGTTTGTCGTGGTTGACGCCGGGCACCCGACCGGCTCGGATGTCCCATCCACCTACGGCCCCGGGGGTTTACTCTAACAAGGCGTTGACAGCACTGTCAAGCATCCGAACAATACGGGACAGGAGCTTACGACCCGGCCCGGATGGTCTCGTTTTGCCCCGAGGGTTACGCAAACGTCGATGTCGATGGAGAAGCCCCGAACCACGTCCGATCCCGACGCGCCCCGCCTGGCCCTCGAGGCGTCGGGCTGGCGCTGGACGTCGCAGCGGGCGGCGGTCTACGACCATCTGCTCCGCGCGGGGGCCCATCCGACGACCGAGGAAGTGTACCAGAGCGTCAAGCGCGATCTGCCGCGGATCAGCCTGGCGACCGTCTACAAGGCCCTGGAAGTCCTGGTCTCCAGCGGCCTGGCGGCCCGGCTCCCCGCCGGCGCCGGCGAAGCGTCGGCCCGCTACGACGCCCGACGCGACGACCACTACCACCTCCGCTGTCTCCGATCGGGGGCGGTCCTGGACCTCGAGACGCCGTTCGATCCCGCCCTGATCCACAAGCTCGATCCCGCCCTGACCCGGAACCTCCAGCGCCGCGGTTTCCACGTCACCGGCTACCGCCTCGAACTGGTCGGCTATTATGAGGACGAACCCCCCCTCCCGGCCTCTGGCGGCGTGGATGACACGCCTCGCGACCCATGACCCCGCCCGACCCGCCGGCCGCGGGCGGTCCCCTGGTCGACACCCACGCGCACCTGGCCGACCCGGTCCTCGCCGGCGACCTGGCGGGGGTGATCCATCGCGCTCGCGGAGCGGGGGTGGTCCAGATCGTGTCCGTTGGCACCGACGCCGCCGATAGCGCGAGCCTGACCGCCCTGGTCCGGACCCATCCGGGACTCTACGCCGCGGTCGGGGTCCATCCCAACCATGTCGCCCAGGCGGTCGAGGAGGACTGGCAGCGGATCGAACTCCTTGCCGGCGAGCCCGGCGTTGTCGCCATCGGCGAGACCGGCCTCGACCGGTATCGCGACCGGACCCCGTTCCCCCTTCAGCAGGAATGGTTCACGCGCCACCTCGACCTGGCCGAACGGCTCGGCCTGCCCGTCGTCATCCACTGCCGCGAGAGCGCCAGCGACATCATCGCCCAGCTTGCCGCGCGGGGCCGGCCGGTCTGGGGCGTGCTCCACTCGTTCAATGGCGATCGATCCCAGGCCGCCGCGCTGCTCGACCTGGGCCTCGACCTCTCGTTCGCCGGCATGCTGACCTTCACCAACAAGGCCCTCGACCCGCTCCGCGCCCTGGCCGCCGATCTCCCCGCCGACCGGATCATGGTCGAGACCGACAGCCCCTACCTCAGCCCTCATCCCCACCGCGGCCAGACCAACGAGCCCGCCCGCGTCGCCCTGACCGCCGCCTGCCTGGCGCAGGCCCGGCGCCTCTCGATCCCGGAAATCGCCAACCTCACCACCGCCAACGCCCGTCGTCTTTTCAATCTGCCCGAAAGCGAACAGATCTAACCAAACAGACAACCCATTCCCGCGAGCGTTGCGGTTGAAACCCACGCCGTCGGCTCGGCCCCACCCCATCCGGTTCCGCCCTTACCGCCCGAAAATCGCCGATATCACGCAGGATCGGTTTAACCCGCCATTTTCTCCGGAAACTTTGCCGGATCTGTCAGATTTGAGCCGCTCGCGGGCTATCCTTGGGGTGATTCACCGTTTGAGGGGGTCGGGAACGCCCTCGATCGTCCAAAACGCTTGGAAGTCTGGCATTTCCTTTGCATGTCATGGGTGCGTCGTCCCAGTCCATCGATCGTCGGACGGATAACGATCGGGATTCCAGGAGATTGTGAGAGCGATGCGATTCTTCGATCACTTACAGACGTTTCTGGTCGTGGGTCCGGTCGTGAGCCTGCTGCTGGTGGGATTGGTCCTGGCGTTGAAAAGCGCGGGGAGTCCGGCGCCGGGCTCGGGGGCCGAGCGGGTCGGCATGGCGCTGGGGATCGTCATGATCCGTGTGATCGGGGTCCTGGCCGGCTTGCTGCTGGTCCAGCGGGTCGTCGGCTTTCCCACGGGTCTGGTGTGGTGAACGCCGGATCGATCGAATCGATCGATCAGACCCCCCGCGCGGCGGGGTCCCAGAGAATCTTGTGCTGCTGGATCTGAAGTCGGACCGGCAGCCTGGTCTCGAGAATCCAGGCGGCCAGGTCGGTCAGGTCCACTCGCCCGAACGCCGCGCTGAAGTGGACCGGGCAGCGCTCGTGCAGGCGGCGCGCGCGGACCAGATCGACCGACCAGTCGAAGTCGGCCCGGTCGCAAACGACGAACTTGAGCTCGTCGATCGGCTTGAGCCGGTCGAGGTTCGCCCACACGTTCGCGTCGAGCTCGCCCGAGCCCGGCGTCTTGACGTCAAGGATGATCCGGACCCGGGGATCGACGCCCGAGGTGTCGATCGCGCCGCTGGTCTCGAGCAGGACCGTGCGCCCGGCGTCGGCCAGCCGTGTCATCAGCGGAAGCGCCTCGGGCTGGAGCAACGGCTCGCCGCCGGTGAGCTCGACGAGCGGGTCGCCCAGCGCCAGCGCCTGCGACACCACCTCATCGAGCGCCAGCGCCTTGCCTTCGTGAAACGCGTGCGGCGTGTCGCAGTAGACACAGCGGAGATGACACGCCGTCAGCCGGATGAAGACGCACGGCACCCCGGCGAACGTGCTCTCGCCCTGCAGGCTCCGGTAAATCTCGTGCACCACCAGCGTTCCCAACGCCTTGCCCTGAAGCGGCCGGAGCCGTTGTGCGCACGACGTGGGCGTGGCGGGGGATCGGGGGCGCGTCAGTTCCTGGGGCTCGATCAGCGACGGCGTCATGGCGGTTACAGGCTTCTCGCTCGGAACGGGATCGGGTCAAGTCCAGGCACCGGACAGGCCTCGGGCCGGCTCGACCGTCGGCCTGTCCTGGCAGGGGGTTCGTTCGATCAAACAACCGAACCCTCCCCATTGTTCACGGTCGCGTCGCCTGCGTCTGCGCCAACCGGTTGATCCGAAGGGCCTCGGCCTTGACGAAATCAACGTCGAGCATCGGCTCGGCCGAGATCCGGCGGTATCGGACCTGCCCGGCGCGGTCGATCAGGTAAAGGGCGTGGAGGGCGTGACCCTCAAATTCGTCGAACGCCTCGTAGCGCTTGAACAGGTCGAGCCCCGGGTCGGCCAGCATCGGCATCGGGAACGCGATCTGGTCGGGGTTCCGCTTCAGGGCGCAGGGTCGCCTCGATGTCATCGGTGCCGATCGCCACGAGGTCGGTATCCAGGGCCGCCAGCTCTTTCTGGGCCTTGCCGAAGAGCTGAAGCTGTTGCATGCAGTGCGCACACTTGCCCCCCAGGAAGAAGAGGACCACCACGTTCCGCCCGCGCCGGCTTTCGAGCGACCAGGGCTTGCCGTCGGTGTCGGTCCCGTCGAGCGATGCCGCTCCCCAGGGCGACCAGCTGAGCGGTCCGACCGTCGTCAGGTCGATCCGCGGGCCGGTGTCGTCAGCGGTATCCGTATCCGTCGCCTTGGCCGTTCCGGTTTCCCCGGACCTCCAGCCGGCGACGACCGGCGCGAGCCGCTGGAAGACCGGCACGTCGCGATCCGCCGCGCGGGCCGTGACCTGGAGCTTCGCGTATTCCTTCCGCGCCTCGTCATCCTTGCCGACCGCGTGCAGGATCTCGACCAGCGCGGCCAGCGGGACGACCTGGTTGGGCTGCTTCTCCACCGCCTGCCGCGCGGTTCCCTCGGCGAATCCCAGGTTCCGCGCCTTCAGGTGCGCCCGCGCCAGAGCTTCCGGGCGCATCGTCTTGGCCTGCGCGAACCGCTCGAAGGCCGCGATGACCTCGCCCTTGGCCAGCTTCTGATGTCCCTCCAGCTCGGCCAGAGCCGAGTCGATCGCCAGGGTCTCCGGCTTGGGCGCGGCGCGGTTCCGGGCTTCGCGTCACGCCCCGACGGTTTCGACGCCTCGGCGGCCAGGGCCTTGAGCTTGTCGATCTGCTCGCCCAGCTTCGCGGTCTGGCCTTTGGCGGCGTACGCCAGGCCCAGGGTATGGGCGCGCTCGCGGCGCTCGATGGCGTTGCTCGACCAGTCGAGGGCCCCCGAGGTGTCGGCGTCGATCAGGGCGTCCCACATCTCATAGCGGGCCAGGATCTCGGACCAGCGGAGCCGCCCGTTGCGCTGGGGCGAGCCGCCGTCGTTGGGACCGTTCTTCTCGGGGTCGCGCGGCTGCTCCACCAGGTTCCGCGCCACCTCGATGGCGTCGTGGACCCGCCCGATGTGGCTCAGGCTGGTCACCAGCCACTGGTTGTTATGCGCGTAGTTGTGGATCTCGAACGGCATGACATGATGCGCCATCATGTAGGCGTGATCGACGCGTGCCGAACCTTCTTGCTGGTACGCCGCGTCGGCGTAGCGTTTGAGCGAGGTATAGGTGTGGCCCGGCATGTGCCAGGCGTGGGCGATCCCGACGGCGCTGGGCGCGTAGAGGGCCGCGGCGGGGAGGGCGCGCTTGGGCTTGTTGTTGTCCCAGAGATGAATCCGGTAATGATGGGCCCCCGGGTGCATCGGCTCGGCCTTGAGGACGACCTCGATCAGGGTATCGATCGCCTGTCGGCTGCCGCCGGGCCCGTTCTGCCAGCACGCCATCGCCAGCCACGCCCTGGCGTCGAGATCGTCCGGAGACTCCTGGACGATCGTCTCCAGCGCGTCCTGAAACCCTTGCTTCCGCGCCTTGGCGTCGGCCCCGTCCTTGAAGCAGGCGTCGATCGCCTCCAGGTACAGCTTCTCGCGCGGCGTGACCGACGCGGTGCGCTTCTGCGCTTCCTTCACGAAGCCGCGGGCGCGCTTCAGGTTGTTGACATTGGCCAGGGCCATGCCGCCGTAGGCCATCGCGCACTGGGGATCGAGCAGCGCGGCCTGGCGGAATGACCGCTCGGCCTCGAAATAAAAGAACGAATGGAGCTGGGCGACCCCCTGATCGACGAACGCCTGAGCCTCGGTCGAGCGGGTGGTGACCGGGAAATGGACCTTGCCCATCCCGGGCAGGAGCGTGGCATGCTGCCGAGGCCCGTCGTCAAACGCCTCGCCATGCAGCGAGTGCCCCGGCGGCGGGGTCGCCGGATTCGCCTCGGTCGCCGACGCCGTCGGCCGGACCGGCTCGTCACCCCGCGCTAGCCCCTCTGATAAAATCCAGCCCATGCACCCGAGCGACCCGCACAAGGTCGCGGCCCAGACGGTCTTCCCGCGCATTGTTCAGAAACCTCCCGACAGATCGGATGAACTCAAAACGTCGTCAAAAGCCTGGCGCGCCGGCGGTCACAGGGTCCTATTCTGACCCGAAGCCGCGAGTGATTGCGAGGGATCGCCGCCACGATCGGGCGATTTCAAGCCGCCGGGCTTCGATCGCGGGTTGACTTCAGCGACAGGATCGGTCAGCCTTGGTGAACTGGAGGCATCGGGTTTCTTCCAAGGAGAAACACCTGTGAAACCGCGATCGCTCGCTCTCCTGGTCCTGGCCGGGGGCTCGTTCCTGGCCATCGGGCTCGTCGCGGCGCACGCCCAGTCGCCTTCGAGCCGCCGCCCCGCTTCGTTCAACCGGGTGCAGACCCAAAGCCAGAGCCGGAGCCAGTCTCAGCCCGGGGCGGTCGCGACGCCCGGCTATGAGCTGAACCCGCGGGCCCGGGGTCTGGCGCGCACCGGTGCGAACGATGCGTTGACCGATGCTGCTTCATCGATGCGACCTTACACCGACGACGACTCCGGGCGCATCACCCGGACCGCCGCCGGAACCGGCGCGGGGCTGCGTCCCTACGAACGGGCGCCGGTGATGACTCCGCCCGCGCGGAGCGATCCGGCGCCGCACAATTACTATCCCAGCCTCCGCCAGGGTCAGGGACCCAACAGGAATCTGGGCGCGCGGGCGCATTGCGTGCCGGGCCGGGGCGCTTTCCTGAATCGTTGACCGATCGAACGACCTGGATCAGCCACACGCAAGCAAACGGGCGACGACACCCTTCATGGCGAACACCCACCACGAGCGTGATCCCTTCCTCCAGGCCGCGCTCGACGAGGCGCGGCTGGGACTGGCCGAAGGGGGTATTCCCATCGGCTCGGTTCTCGTGATCGACGGCGTGATCGTCGGCCGCGGGCACAATCGGCGGGTCCAGAAGCAGAGCGCCATCCTCCACGCCGAGATGGACGCCCTCGAAAACGCCGGCCGTTTGAAGGCCGCCGAGTACCAGCGCGCCACGCTCTATTCCACCCTCTCTCCCTGCCCGATGTGCTCGGGTACGGCCCTGCTCTACAAGATCCCCCGGATCGTCATCGGCGAGAACCAGACCTTCCAGGGACCCGAAGATTACGTCCGCTCCCAGGGCGTGATCCTCGACATCCGCAACGATCCCGATTGCATCGCCCTGATGCAAGCCTTCATCCAGGCTCGCCCCGAGCTCTGGAACGAGGATATCGGGGTCTGACCGCCCGGGTCGAAAAAATCTCACGCCTCCGCGTCTCCGCGTGAGCTCTCTCCCTTCGTGGTGTGGATTTTCTTCCTCTCTTGCCCATTTTGTGCATTCGGATTCCCCGCGCACCACGATATTAATCATATAGAAGGCTCACGTCGTGAGTTGCCGTGATCCACCCAGGATCGGTGGTGTCCCAGATCCCTTGCACAAGAATCGATACAATCCTCTCCCCCCTTAAAAAGGGGGGGTAGGGGGGGTAAGCCCGCCACGAGACCAGGCGGACGACCAGGCCGACCCCCCCTTGCCCCCCCTTTTTAAGGGGGGGGAGAACGTCCATATCTCTTCCTGCAATGGATCTGGGACACCACTCAAGTTTACTGTTGGAACATTTTAAAATGTCACTGACTTCTGAAGAGCGCAAGGCCATTAATCGGCAAAATGCGCAAAAATCGACCGGACCGCGTACCGAAGCAGGCAAAAAGCGATCCCGCAGGAATGCCTACAAGCATGGATTTCGATGCGAGGTCCTCGCCCTTTCCGGCGAGGATGGCGCGGCGGTCGAGCGGCTCGCGGACGAGTGGTACGATTTTTACAAACCGCAATCGCCCGCCGAGCGCGAGCTGCTCGAGATGGCCGTCACGGCATCGGTCCAGCGCAAGCGGATCGTCCGGGCCAAGACGGCGGTCGTCGCCGAGCAGGTCCGGGTCGCCGAGTTCAACTTCGACCAGCACTTTCGCGACCAGATCCAGGCGGTCGTCGGCCAGCTCGAAGACGATCCCGGTAACGTCGTCCACCGATACCGGGCGTCCGCCGCCGGCTGTCGCTGGCTGATCGGCCGGTGGGAACGCCTGAGCCAGATGCTCGAAAAAGATCAGACCCTGCTGGGCCATGACCGCCACGAGGCGATCCAGCTTCAGGGATACCTGCATTTCACCGATACCCTCATGTACGCCGAACAGGCGTATCTGACGTTCATGCACTGTTACATCGCTCAGCACAATCATAACAAGAAGTACATGAAACTGTTGCTCAGCAAGTACCGGATTCCCAACACCTTCCGGGCGCGGGTCGGAAAAGCTGGATGCCGACGGTCGAACAGTGCAAACCGTGGCTCCGCAACCTGATCGATACCAACATCGCCGAGCTTCGCGAGCGCGAGCTGACCTTGCGTCTGACGATCGAACAGCCAGCGCACGATGAAGCCAAGGAGCGAGCCCTCGTGCCGCGAGGAAAAGACGGTGCCGACCTTCAGCGGTATGAACGGATGCACGAGCTGTCGTTCCACAAGGCATTGAGCGCCTTCGAGAAGGGCCGCGCCTATCAGGTCAAGACCGGCCTGCTGCCGGGGATGCTGGAGCCGGTGGAACCGGAAGACCTGATCGAAGAGGAAGAAGCGGTTGCATCGGAAATCGCGATCGCAACGGAAGCTCCGGAAGCGCCGGTTTCGACCGAGGCCGCGCCGGTCTCGCCGTGGGCGAGCTGCGCGGGGGCGATCGCGTCGGCGCCGAACGAAGCCAATCGGCGGGGGGGAAATGACCGAAATGGTGTGCATTCGGTGGGTTACATCTACACGCGGGAACGTGTGGACGAGCGATCGATCAGGCCGCTTGAGCAACTGATCGAGCACGACCCGCCGCCGTGCATGCGGGTCTTCCCGTACTGATCCAGATTTCTGGATCGGTCGGGGGATCGGCACACGTCAGCTTGAGTGAAAACGGCATTTTCCCGCGAGGGGCGAGTGGAAGGTACGCGCGGAGCGAGGGTGCTTGCCGAATCGGGTGGTCGGGTTGTGCGGGCGGGAGCGTGATCGGACCGCCCGATTATGAGCTCGGGAGCCCGGTGGCGCACGATACTGTCAGAGGGAAGACCGAGATTCCGGCGCAACGCGCTGGAGACGCTCCTTGACAATTCGCCATCGGATCGCCCCTGGGATCTTGTGCGAAACGCGTGCGGCACCACCGCCTCTCGTTCGAGAGCGCTGACCCACCGAGTCCGAACCGACCCGGGTTCAACCCCGGCCCCGGAGGGCGCGGTCCATGTCGCGGCGGGCGTCCTGCTTCTTGAGGGCATCGCGCTTGTCGTAGAGCTTGCGGCCCTTGGCGACGCTGATCTCGACCTTGGCGATGCCGTTCTTGAAATAAATCTGGAGCGGGACCAGGGTCAGCCCTTTCTCCGACGCCTTGGCGCGGAGCTTGTCGATCTCGCGGCGGTGCAGGAGGAGCTTGCGGGGCCGCTTGGGCTTGTGATTCATCCGGTTGGCCTGGGTGTACTCCGGGATGTCGCAGCCGTAGAGCCAGACCTCGTCGCGCTCGATCCCGGCGTACGACTCCTCGAGGCTGGCCTTGCCGTTGCGGAGGCTTTTCACCTCGGTGCCGGTCAGGACGATGCCCGCCTCGACCTTCTCGATCAGGTCGAACTCGAACCGCGCACGGCGGTTCCGGGCGACGACCTTGACGCCACTCGATTCTTCCCGGGCGCTGGATTTGGATTTTCCGCTCTTGGCCATCGCGTCACGACCCCCTTGTGAGCCGATTATAGAGCGGGGTCCAGGGCCGCGGAATCCGAACCTTCCCGCAATGCTCACGAAATCGATCGACGCTGGCCTCAACGCGACCGGGTCGCCACGCAGGCCGCGACCACTTGCGCGACCTTGGTGGCCTTCGAAGCCCCGGGATCGACCTCCAGGAAAGGCACCACACGCCGCGGTATCGGCCCCGACCGCGATAAGGGCCGGCGCCAGCCGCGTGGGACGACGACGAAGGTCGGCGCCAGCGTCAACTCACGGGCCAGCGCAAGCCGTTCCAGGAACTCGGCGGGGTCAGTCAGCCCGATCGCGGCGATCGGGCCCAGGGAGTCGAGCCAGGTGTCGGCGACCCGCCAGCGGTCGGGGTCGCTCGATGGCTCCTCGCGAGCCAGTCTCCCCGGTCAGGGTGTCGAGCATGTTTTCGAGAACCCGAAGGCGTGATTCATCGCTTGCGAGCAGGAGTCGATGGTAAGCGTCCCGCCCGTCGCGGATGCACGTCGGCCGGGCCGAGAGGGCGGCGGCGACATCGGGGAAAAGTTCATCAATTGGTGATGTGTTAATGTGTTCCCAGAGTGGGTCGTGAAACGCCAGGAGCGAGGGCCGTCGGTCGAGGTTGGCCAGGAGCCGGGCCATCGACCAGCCGGTCAGGGGATCGACCGCCTCGGGAGCGATCTCGACCACGGGCGCGAGCACGAACCGGCGCACGGCCAGCCGCGGGTGAGGCAGTTCGAGCGGGAACGTGGTGCCACCGAAAACCCGGTTAACGACCGGGAGGGTCTGGATCAGGGTCGCGCCGTGGACCAGGAGGTCGAGGTCCAGCGTCCGCTCGTCCCATCGGACATCGCGGACCCGGTAGGCCGCCGCCTCGATCCGGTGCAGGTCCGCCAGCAAGGCGAAGGGGTCGAGACCGGTCTCGATCGCGGCGGCGGCGTTGAGGTAAGGTCCCTGGCCGGGTGGCCCGCCGACCGGCTCGGTCTGGTGGTACGAGCTGGCGGCGCATAGGGTCGTTTCCGGCAGCTCGCCCAGGGCCTTCACGGCGTCGTCGAGCGTCCGCTTGCGGTCGCCCAGGTTGCTTCCCAGACCGATCAGAGCCAGGGTACCCATGCGTGGATCATCAGAGCTTGAGCTTGCCGATCCGCTCGACGGCCTCGATCAGGCGGGGGGTCTCGACCGTCAAGGCGGCCCGGATGAATCCGTCAGCGGTCCGGCCGAAACCGAGACCGGGGGTGGTGACGACGTCGGCCTCGTCGAGCAGACGGCCGCACAGCTCGGTCGAGGTGTAGCCCCTGGGGCAGGGAATCCAGACGTAGAAGGTCGCCCGCGGGGTCGGCACCTCCCAGCCCAGCTTCTTCAGGCCGCTGACGAAGGCGTCCCGGCGCTCCTTGTAGAGAGCGCGGATGGGCGGCGTGAGGGTGTCATAGGCATCGAGCGCGGTCTTCGCGGCGTGCTGGATGGCGGTGAAAATGCCCGAGTCGGTGTTCGCCTTGACCTGTCCCAGAGCCGCGATCAGCGGGGCGCCGCCGATCGCGAAGCCGACCCGCCAGCCGGTCATGTTGAAGGTCTTCGACAGGCTATGGAACTCGATCGACACGTCCCGGGCGCCGGGCACCTGGAGCAGGCTGGGAGCGGGCTGCTCGTAGTACATCTCGTTGTACGCGGCGTCCTGGGCGATGACCAGGTTATGCGTCCGGGCCAGGCCGACGACCTTCTCGAAGAAGGGCAGGTCGGCGGTACCGCCGGTCGGGTTGTTGGGGTAGTTCAGAAACAACAGCCGCGACCGGTTGTAGACATCGCCGGGGATGGCGTCGAGGTCGGGCAGGAAGCCATGACCCGGCTCCAGCGGCATGGCGTACACGTCAGCCCCGGCGAACATGCTGCTACTGCGATAGACCGGGTAGCACGGGTCGGGGACAAGGCTGATATCGCCCGGGTTGAGCACGGCGAGGGGGAAGTGGGCGATCCCTTCCTTCGACCCGATCAGGGGAAGGATCTCGCTGGCGGGGTCGAGGTCAAGCCCGTACCGGCGCTTGCAGAACGCGGCGATCGACTCGCGGAGCTCAGGGGCGCCCTGGTCGAGGGCGTACTGGTGGAACGCCGGGTTCTCGGCGTGCTTCTGAAGGCTCTTGATGATCAGGTCGGGCGTGGGCCGGTCAGGGTCGCCCACTCCCAGGTTGATCACGTCGCGGCCAGCGGCGATGGCGGCCTTCTTCTTCCGGTCGATCTCGGCGAAGAGGTAGGGGGGAAGCTTCTGGAGTCGCTCGGCCTTCACGAACGGAGTGGTCGCCATCGTTGCCTTTGCCTTGGTCCTGATCGGGATCGGGATCGGGTCTCAAACCACCGGGATTGGATCGTTGCCAAAACCCGTTGTTGCCACAAAGGTAAACGCCCGGCCGCGGGCCCGTCAAGTCGATCGGGACGCGGGGGCGGGCGTGTCGGCGTCCGACACGCCCTGACGAGGGTAGCCCCATGCGTCGAAGCTTCGCCGCCAGGTCTCGCCGATCTGGTCGCGGAGTCGCTCGGGGAGGGGAGGATAGGCGTTCTTGCGATAGTCCGAGAGGGTGGCGATGTACGTCTGGAGCCTGGGGACCATGGCGTCGAAGCCCGACAGCCGAAGTCCGTCGTAGACCCGTTCGATCTCGCCGAGCGGGTCGCGCTCGAGGTCCTCGAAGGCGAGCTCGTGAAGCTGGCCGGGAGGGATCAGCCCCTTTTCATCGAAGTAGGCATCGTAGAGCAACCGATAGCGCCTCAGGACCGCGGCGTCGGCGTCGGCGGGGTCGGGACGCTGGAACTGGAGCGAACGGGTCAAGACCCGGTTGAGATGGCGGGTCGACTGGAAGACAGTGTAAGGCTCGCGCCGGATGTGCACGAACCGGGCCTCGGGGAAGAGCTCGAGCAGCAGCCTGATGCGTCCGGTATGTGGGGGTGACTTGAGCAGCATCGGCCGGTCGGACCGGAGGGTCAGCTTCTTGAGGAACAGGAGGAAGGCCGACTTCCATCGGTCGACCTCGACGGCAGGCACGCCGCGAAAGGTCAGGTAGCGTTCGTAATGAGTGGTATTGCGAGGGAAGGCCCAGAGCAGGTACGGCGAGCAGAGGGACATCGCGCTGGTGGCGAACTCGTCCTCGTTGGGCATGTCGAGCCCCTGCGCCATGTTGTCGATCAGTCGGGTCGAGGGGATCAGGCCGGCGATCTGGCCGGCGCGATAGCTCTCGGTGCAGAGGAACGTATGGGGAAAGAAGGCTTCGTAGAGGTTCGGATAGGCGAATCGGTCGTCGAGCGCCAGGAGGTTATGGAGCAGGGTCGTGCCGCTTCGCCAGTGGCCGAGGATGAACAGGGGAGGGTGGACGTGGACCCCGCCGATTTGCGTTCCGAACGACCGGGTTTCCTTGCGCAGGAACAGCGAGTTGAGCCGCGCTGCCGGCCGTGAGGACCGCCGCCTGGGGCCAGAACGGCCAGTCGACGGCCAGCTTGTTTTGCCGCAGGGTCTCGCACCAGTCGCGGAACGTGATCCCGCAAAGGCTCGTGAAGAAGGTCCTGTACAGCCAGATCCGCACCCGCTCGCTCGCGGTACCCGCCGGCGCGGGCCTCGCTCGTTCGTTCTCGACCAGCGTCACCAAAACGTCACCCCCCAGCGAGCAAGACCGAACCGGACCCAGAAGACCACGAAGCGACCCAGAGACTCGCGCGTTACAATCGGTTATCGAATTATCGGCAGGCTCATGGCTCACGCTCGCAGCATCCAGACCAATTCGGTGAAGATACCCCAAGGTTTTTGCGTTCGAGAAGGGGCGGTGGTGCGTTGAGAGCGAACCAGACCCGGGCGGACGAGGCGAACCCGATGATGTTGGAGCCAAACGGAGGCGAGAGGGCGACACCTCTGGTGGGTGTCGTCATGGGGAGCCGATCCGACTGGGAAACCATGCGGCACGCCGCCGACGTGCTCGAAGAACTGGGCGTGGCGTACGAGGCAAGGGTGGTCTCGGCCCACCGGACACCGGAACGTCTGTTCGCATACGGCCGTGAGGCAGAGGGACGCGGGCTCGAAGTCCTGATCGCCGGCGCCGGGGCGCGGCGCACCTGCCGGGAATGCTGGCGGCGTTGACGATCTTGCCGGTGCTCGGAGTTCCAGTCGAGAGCAAAGTTTTGCGCGGGGTGGATTCGCTCCTTTCCATCGTCCAGATGCCTCGCGGCGTGCCGGTCGGCACGTTGGCCATCGGCGCCGCGGGAGCGGCAAACGCGGGTCTGCTCGCGGGCGTAATCCTGGCCCGGCGTTATCCCGAGGTCCGCCGGAAGCTGGCCGATCTGCGTGCGGCCCAGACCGCGTCGGTGGGAGAATCCCCGGAATGAGCTGGATCGTGCCGCAATCCCATCGGGTCATCGCGCCGCCCGCCTCGCTGGGTGTCATCGGCGGCGGGCAGCTTGGCCGGATGTTCATTCAGGCCGCGCAGCGGATGGGCTACGTGGCCGGTGTGCTGGCGGCGACCGAGGACGCGCCCGCGGCTCAGGTCGCTCACTGGTCGGTCATCGCGCCGCCCGATCACCTTCCCGCCCTTCGGACGTTCGTCGAGAAGGCGTCGGCCGTGACCGTCGAGTTCGAGAATGTGTCGGCTCCGGCGGTGCGCTGGCTGAGCCACCGGATTCCGGTCCGACCGGGCTGGCGGACGGTCTGGGTGAGTCAGAACCGCTTGCGAGAGAAGACGTTCCTGAGCCGACACGCGATCCCGCTCGCTCCCTGGCGGCCGGTTCGTGACGAGCCGGAGCTGCGGAGGGCCATCGAGGCGCTGGGGCTTCCCTTGATCCTCAAGACCGCGTCGTCGGGATACGACGGCAAGGGGCAGGTCCTGGTCCAGCGCGCGGTCGATGCCGAGTCGGCCTGGGCCAGCCTCAACCACGTTGATTGCGTGGCCGAGGGATGGGTCGCGTTCGCGGCCGAGGTCTCGGTCGTCGTGGTCCGGGGCTTTGATGGCCAGGCGCTGGCGTATCCGGTGGCGCTGAACCGGCACGAGCGGCACATCCTCGACGCCACGACCATGCCCGCGCCGGTCGGCCCGATCATCGGGCTCGAGGCCCGGACGCTCGCCCTCGCGATCGCCGAGGCGCTCGAGACGGTCGGCGTCCTGACCGTGGAGTTCTTCCTGACCGGGGACGGGCGATTGCTGGTCAACGAGCTGGCGCCTCGCCCGCACAACTCGGGGCATCTGACGATCGAAGCGGCCGTGGCGAGCCAGTTCGAGCAGCAGGTGCGTGCTCTGTGCGGGCTTCCGCTGGGCGGCACCGACCTGGTGAGCCCCGCCGCGATGGTCAACCTGTTGGGCGACCTCTGGGCCGACGGGCCGCCACGATGGGAGGAAGCGATGCGCCGCGACCCCGGGGTCAAGCTGCACCTCTACGGCAAGCGCAAGGCCGCGCCGGGGCGTAAAATGGGACACCTGACCGTACTCGATCCCGATCCCGAAATGGCCCTGGCGCGAGCCCTGGCGGCGCGTCGAGTCCTGGTGGAGCGACAGCACTGAGCGGCGCGCATCCATGACCATGCCCCACCTTGCCTATCCCCTGGTGCTGATCCTCCTCGTACTGGTACCGCTTCCCTGGCTCTTCCAGCGGTTCCGGCCGCGGCTGGACTGGCCGACGCTGGCATGGTTTTCGCGCGGTCGGTTTGTCGGCGTCCGCTGGCTCGCCTTCCTGCCGGTTTTGCTCCGGTCCACGGCGGTCGCGGCCCTGGTCGTTGCGCTGGCTCGGCCCCAGTCGGTCGGGGGCCGGACCTGGATCGCGGCGGCGTGGGGTGTCGATCGTTGTGGCGCTGGACCATAGCTCGAGCATGAACGCGGTCGATTTTCCCGTCGATTCTCAACCGGAGACCGAGACGGGAGTGTCGAAATCGCCACCATTGGAGACGCGTCTCGAGGCGGCGCGAGCGACCTTCGCGAAGTTTGCGGCCGGCCGATCCGACGACCTGGTCGGGCTGGTCGTCTTCGCGAATGAGCCCGACCTGGTCTGTCCGCCGACGATCGATCACACCTTCCTGATCGACCAGGCCCGGGGCGTACGACCCGCCCGGCCCGACGACGACGGCACGAACATCGGCGACGCGATTGTCTGGAGTCTCAAGGCCCTCCTGCGCCAGTTCGCCGAAGCAGAAGGTGCTGGTCCTGTTGACCGACGGCCGGAACAGCCCGGCGCGGAGCACGGGATCGGCTCCGATCGAGCCCGAGGCCGCCGCCGGGCTCGCTCGAGCGCTCGGGGTGACGCTCCACACCATCGCGATCGGCAAGCCGGGAGGAGTCATCCGCACCCCCGAGCCATTGACGGGTCTGGACGTGCCGGCCGAGGTCGAGGGGCCCGACCTTGCCGGACTTGAACGGCTGGCCCGGATCGGCGGCGGCCGCGCCTTTGTCGCCACCGATGCCCGAGCGCTGGGACGGGTTTTCCAGACAATCGATTCTCTCGAGCGAAGCCCGATACGCGGCCGTGTCTGGACCCGTTACCACGAAGAATTTGCCCCTTGGGCGGGCCTGGCGCTGGTCTGCCTGATCCTCGACCGACTCGTCTCGTGCGGCCGGCTCCGACGACTGCCCTGAACGCTTAAAATGACGGACCTCATGGATCTGGCTCATCCTCGATATCTCTGGCTTCTCGCGATCGTCCCGTTCCTTTGGGTGTGGGGACGGCGCGGCCGGGCTCACCGTCGGATGATCTGGTCAGCGCTAGGGCAGGGGGGATCGCCGCCGACGGACGGGACCAACGGCTGGCTCGCCGCCCTGATTTGCCTGATCGTGGCCCTGGCTCAGCCGCGCTGGGGGAGTGGGGAAGGACCGCCGCGACCCCCGGGCAGGGATGTGGTTCTGCTCGTCGACACGAGCCGGAGCATGGGAGCCCGGGACGCCGTTCCAAACCGTCTCGGAGTCGCGGTCGAAGGGGCGCGAAGCCTGGTCCAGTCGTTGAAGCGCAGCCCGGGCGACCGGCTGGCGGTCGTGGCATTCGCCGGTTGCGGAGTGGTCCGCTGTCCGTTGACCGAGGACACGGATGCGGCGATCGAGGCTCGAGCAGCTCAGGCCGGGTGACGTTCGTCCGGGCGGCACCAATCTGGGGGCCGCGCTCGAGGCCGCGATCGACGTCTTCGGGACCGATGAGCAGCAGGGCGTGGGAGGTCGGACGATTGTCCTGTTCTCGGATGGCGAGGACCACGACGGGCGCTGGGATCAGGTCATCGAAAGACTCGCTCGTGCGCGGGTGATCGTGCATGCTCTGAGTATCGGTGACGACCGGCAAGGCCATCCGGTCCCGGTCGAGCCGGCTGGCACACCGCTTTCGTACCAGGGGGCCTTGGTCGAATCCAGGCGCCATGATCGGGCGCTCTCCGCGATCGCCGGCGCGACGGGAGGGGCGTTCATTCCCCTCGGTTTGGCATCGGCCGACCTGGGCAAGCTCTACCTTGATCGGATCGAGCCGGTGGCTCGTCGTAAGCGAGAGAGCCTGAGCAGACAAGCCCACGAGCGAAGGGAACGGCACGGTCTTCCGATCCTCGCCGCTCTGGGTCTCGGAGTCGCCGCGTGCTATCCCTGGCCTCGGTCGAGGTCACGAAGGCGATCCGTAATCCGGTACTCCAGGGGAGTTCTGCTTTTGCTCGGGATGAGCTCGCTGCCCTTGATCCTGGGGGCGGGAAATCTAGAGCCGGAATCGAGGATCTCGGCGATCGATCATGTCGAGGCGGGAAGGGCTGCCTACCGCGCGGGGCGGTGGGCCGATGCGCTGGCCGAGTTTAACAAGGCACAAACGATCGAGCCCGGCACGTCGATTGTCCACTTCGATCGGGGTGCGGCGCTTTACCAGTTGGAACGCTATGACGAAGCGCTCGAGGCCTACCTCGCCGCGCGCCGGCTGGCAAGCTCGGCATTAGGCATCAAGATCGATTACGCACTGGGTAACACGGCCCTGGCACAGGGAGATTTATCGGCGTCGATCGCGTTCTACGACGCGTGCGTCGCCACGCACGTCGGTGGGAGTGATCTGGATGCGGTACGCCGGGATGCGTCGATTAACCGGAGGTTTGCGCTGGAGCTTCGCCGAAAGAACCCGTCGCCTGCTCCGAAGGGACAAGCTCCGCCGAGCCCACCGGATCGCCCACGCGGCCGTGACGATGCGACCGGAGATCAAGATACCGAGGCGTCGAACTCGGGCAAGGCCGAGAGATCCGTTCAACAAGGGCCGAGCGGTTCGAAGGGGCAAGCCGCCGGGAATCGTTTGCCAGACCGGGAAGTCGGATCGCCCGAGGAACAGCTTGAGGCCGCTGTCGAGCGCATCCGCGCGGCACGCCATCGACGACTCGATGAGACCACGCCCGGTTCCGTGGTCGATCGCAAGGATTGGTAGAACGGCCACCGGGTAGACGGGTAGAAAATCACGACGTGCATCTCATTGACCACGATTGCTATGAGTTTTTTATTGTTGATGCTTTTGTTTGCTAATGAGACCGGCACGGCGACCGAGCCGATCCGCGTCCTGGCGCGGATACCGGCAAGAACGTATTATGTCGCCCAATCGATCGAGCTTCGAAATCGGCGCGGAGGCCGGCGAGGAACGGCCCGAGATCGTGGCGCCCGTGGTCGCCGGAGCTGACGTTGCCCTGATCGATACCCGCTTCAGTCCCATCGAGGCGAGCGGGATCGGTTCGGAGACCATGGCGCGAAACCTGTTCGTGACCCGGTATCGCCTGATACCCAGGGCACCGGGAGTGCTCCGCATCCCGCCGGTCCGCGTGAAGCTCGGCACGCGGACCGGCGCCACCGCGCCGCTTCAGGTCGAGGTCCATCCCCCGCCCTTATCGGGACGTCCAGCCGCTTTCCGTGGCGGCGTGGGGGCTTTTTCGGTGACGGCCGAGGCGAGTGCCCGAACTCTCCGGGTCGGTGAGAGTCTCGTGTACACGATCCGCGTTTCCGGCCCCGCGGCGCGTGGGATGATCGCATGGCCGGATCTCAGCCGATTCCTGAAAGGGTCGCTCGGAATCGAGGTCGAGCCCCTTGCCCGGGAGAGCGGAGATCGTACCAACCCACCGGAGGCGCTGGTATGCGTACCGGGTCAGGCCCATGCGACCCGGGCCCGCCGTGTTGCCGCCCGTGTCGATCGCGGCCTTCGACCCGGAGAGCCGACACTACGTGACCAGGGTCACCCCGAGCCTGCCACTTGAGGTGGTTGCCGTCCCTTCGCTCGACCCGAAGTCGATTGCCTATGATGCTCCCGAACCGGGCCGCCCGGGCGCTCCGTCAACGGAGTTCCTCTCCCATCACACGATCAGGCTCACGGTGGGAGTCGGATCGGCCGCGGTCTCGATCGTGGTCCTGGCGCGCTGGACGGTTCGATTCCGTCGGCGCCGGTTGCGCGATCCCGGCCGGAAGCTGCTCGACATCTCGAATCGTCTGCATCCCGATCAACCCGCTTCAGAACTCGCTCGACAGATCGTCGGGGCCCTGGAAGCGTTCCTGGAACAGATCCGAAACCAGCCCGCGGGTGCCTTGACACCCCTCGAAGTGGGGAAGCTGCTTGCCGGGCTCGATACCCGTACCCATGGCACGGTTTCGCAGCGCGGGATGGAGCTCATTCACCTCTGTGACCAGGCTCGCTATTCGCTTCATGTGGTCGAACCCGGGCCGCTCGTCGGCCTGGCGCGGAGTCTCTTCCAGGAGTTGGTAGAGTGCGAGCGAAGGGAACGGAGGCGGGTTCGAAACTGAGATGAGAAAAGCACGAGGGCGGGACGTGTCTGCGTAGAGTGGATCGGAAACTGTGTGAAGGAAAAACCCGAGAGAGGCAGTAGCGACCCCCTGAAAGCTGCGATGGCTCGAAACGCCAGGAAGGGGGTCGAAGGCTGCCTCTCTTCGATTCGTCAACCGTTACCGACTCTGACAGGATGGACGGAAACAACAGGACGTCGCCGAGAGCACAAGGCGAGTCTCATCACGCTCGGTGCGAGAAAGTATCGCCCTGGTGCGCGAGTTTACGCGAGGCCGCGGTGCTGAAGAGCTGGCGGTAAGCCGGAGCAGTCCGGGCCTGACGCCGGTTCGGCTCGAAGCCATCGACCGTCACGTTGGGGATCGTCTTGTTGATCAGGTTCTCGATCGCGGTGAGAGGCTCACCTTGATCCGGGCAGACAAACAGGTAAGCCAGTCCATCCTTGCCCATCCGGCCGGTCCGGCCGATCCGGTGGAGATAGTTCTCGGCATCGTCGGGGATGTCGAAGTTGATGACGTGGCTGATCCCGCTGACGTCGATACCGCGGCCGACCACGTCGGTGGCGACCAGGATACGGATCGATCCGTCGCGAAGACCCTGCATGACCCGGTTGCGAACCGGCTGGGTCAGGTCGCCGTGAATCGTGGCGACGCCTGGGACCTTGTCCCGAAGTTTGACGGCGATCCGGTCCGCCCCACGCTTCGTCCTGGTGAAGACGATGCATTGACGCGGCAGGTCGCGCTTGAGCAAGTGGACCAGCAAGTCGAACTTGCGATCGTTGTCGACCGAGATGTAAAACTGCTGGATCGACTCGACCGAAAGCTCGTCCCGCGACAGATTCAGCTCGACCGGTTCGTGCATGTATCGGTGAGCGAGCTTGCGGATGTCGGGGCTGATGGTCGCCGAAAGAAGCAGGGTTTGATGAGGGTTGGGCGTTTTGCGTAAGATACGCTCGATGTCGGGACGAAACCCGATGTCGAGCATCCGATCGGCCTCGTCCAGGACGACATGGAAGATGTCTCCCAGATACAGCGTACGCCGCTCGATGTGATCGAGCACGCGGCCGGGAGTTCCGACCACGATGTCGACGCCACGGGCCAGAGCCTTGAGCTGGCGTTCGATGGGTTCGCCGCCGTAGATACCGCAGATCGCGACGTCCTGTCCCTGAGCCAGTCGATCCAGCTCCGCGACGATTTGCTGGACGAGCTCGCGGGTTGGTGCCAGGATGATGGCCTGGGGACCCTTGCCGCGTGCCTCGAGCATTTCGATGAGAGGGATGCCGAAGGCGGCTGTCTTGCCGGTCCCGGTCTTGGCCTGGCCGATGACATCAAGTCCATCGAGGGCCGCGGGGATCAGTTCCGCCTGGATCGGGGAAGGAGAGAAATAGCGCATCTGCTTCAAAGCCCGAAGCATGGGTGGGCTCAACCCCAGGGACTCAAACCCGATTGGTGAGTCCTCCACCGCACGTTGAATCAAACAAACCTCCTAAAATTCCCAAAGAACCTGCACTACGAGAGAAGTCACGACCGAAACCGGCCGCGTCATGATGCGTCGGCACCACGACGATCCTTACGATATCAGTGTATCACGTGTTCGTCAAAATCAATACGACCCCCGGGAACAGATTCCTCGGTTTTTGCGTGGCTGAAGGGACTTGCAGCGCAACGCTCTGCCGGGCTAGCTTAAGTTTTTGAACCGGGCGGATGGACTCGGGGGACCGCCCGTGAGGTAAGAGACCGGTGGGGGCCTGCACCCACGTAGGTTGACGCGTGGGTATCTGGCTTTCCATGCCCAAATCCAGACGGGAGCTAGCGACGTGGCCGAGCCAACCAATGCGAGCACCGACCTTCAACAGCGTTACCGGCAGTTCCTCGACCTGATGCCCCTGACCCTGTCACTGGCGGGATTACCCACAAGCGAAGGCCGGTTGTTTAACGAGGAGCAGATTGAGGCACGCGCCATGACGGTTCGGGCGGCGTACCGGGTGGCGCGGGCGACGGCGAAGGAGTGCCTGAGCGGGTCGTAAGAAGGTTGCCGGTCGGTCGTCTCGACCACGTTTGAAAGAAACGCCCGGACGGTGATCGATCGCGATTGAGAAGCCGATATGAAAGCCGTGGCGAGTCGGGCCGCCGCGGGGGACTGGGACCCCGGCCGATCGCCACGCCGGTGATGACGGCACACTGTCGCGAAAGGCCCTCCTCGAGATGACGATGACGAAGCAACCCGACGGCGAACGCGGACCGCGGAATGAACAGGAACCGGGACAAAGCCCTCGACGGCTCCGCGCCGCGATCATTGGGTTTGGGCTCGATGGCGATGAGCCCCCGAAGCGTCTCAGTACCGGCGAGAACTGTTTACTCGTCGGCGGCTCGGCCGAGACTCATGCCGAGATGCTCGAAACGATGCTCCGGCTCGAATCGGAGCTGGATCGGTGCGGGCAACGGCTCGCCGAGCTCGAGCCGATCGAACTGGCCGAGATAGCCTGGAGGATCGATTCCCCGGAATTGCACCAAATCGCACTGAGGCTCAAGGATGGGATCGACCGGCAGGGACGTCTGTTCCAGGACCTGACCGCCGAAGAACTAACCGAGCTGACGACAGCGCTCGAGGTCGAGACCTGAGCCGGGACGCAGGTCGTCCGCATCCACAACGCCGGGCTACTTTGCTCAGGGATTCACTCCGTCCTCGAATGTCTCCCACGACGCCGTCCGCGCGGACTACCCGCGCGAACGGCGTCGTTTTCCCATTTTCAGCTACCTGCGCGGAAGGTTGAAACCCCGGCGGCCTGTCCAAGGTAATTAGCAACGATGGCACCTGAGTCGGACCGGGTTTCCACGCATCTGGGCGCTAGGCATGTTTTGATGAGCGACCTCGCGCTGGTCGAAGCACTCCAGACCGGCGATCCGCAGGCGCCACGCCTGTTGATCGACCGGTATCAGGGAGCGGTTTTCGGCCTCTGCTTCCGAATGCTGGGACATCGCCAGGACGCCGAAGACGTGTTGCAGGAGACCTTCCTTCGCGCCTTGCGCGGGATCTCGGGTTTTGCGATCGAACGACCATTGCGTCCCTGGCTTCTGGGGATCGCCGCCAATCGATGTCGGACCGCCTTGTCCCGGCGCGGACGTCGTCCCGTGCCGATTCAGCCTGGTGACGACCTGGCCGACGGTCGGCCCGGACTGACCGACCCTGACGACCTGGCCGGTGAGCTGGAACGCGCCCTCGCCAAGCTCCGCCCTGAGTATCGCCTCGTCTTCACCCTCTTTCACGAGCAAGATCTTGCCTACGATGAAATCGGCCAGGTGATCGGCCGGCCGGTTGGAACTGTGAAAACCTGGCTCCACCGGGCGCGGGGTGAGCTGGCCGATCATCTGAGCCGCCGAGGAGTTCATTGTTAGAACAGACTTTCCTGGAACATTGGAAGCGCGACCCGCGAGGACAGATGCGATGGCGACGAGATGTCATGAGTTCGAGCGTCTGATCAACGAGCGGCTCGATTCTCGCAGTCCGGCTGTGCCGCCGGATCTCGATCAGGCGATCGAGCGCCACGCCGCTTCGTGTCCGGCTTGCCAGGCGATCATCGCGCGATACAACTTGCTCGGTCGCGCAATTGACTCCCTGCCCATGGTTCCTGGTCCTTCGCCGGGTTTTGCCGCACGTTGTTTGAGCCGCTGGGAGCATCCGGCCGATGACCTCGTACGACTTCCGCATCCCTGGACGAGGTGGTTCGGGGATGTTTGGTCGATGAGGTCATTGCGGCTGGGTGGGGTTGCTGCCGTGTTGGTGGCAATCGTGCTGTTGCCGCTGGTCGGACGTTTCACGGGTGTGGGCCGCCCATATCCGCCCCGGCCCCGCGGCTCGCTGGCCTCGGCGTTCTCCGAGGCAACCGCCGCCACGATCGACCTGGCGCGAAGCACCTCGGTACCTGTTGCCCAGGTCGGCCTGGAGGTTCTGGGTGACACGGAGCTCGTGTCGTCACTGGTTGCTCCTCAGGTGTCCCCCGGGCCCGGTAGGGATGAGCCGAATTCCGACGCCACGCTCCTCCAGGAACTGGGCGACGAGGTCGACAATGAGGTCCAGCCCCTGGCCGGGACCGCACAGCGGGCCTTCGATTTCCTACTCGGGCCGCCCGTCGCCGATGGGGCCTGAGATCAACCCTCCGCCGGCAGGAGATGGAATTTCGCCCATGCGAAGCATTTCACGAGACATCCGGCGGATCGGCCTGCCCGTGCTCCTCGTACTGGCCGGAAGTCTGACCGGCTTCGCTTCCGACGCTGAGCCTGACGGACTTCAGGGGCCAGATTCGCGGCGTGCCGAGCCACTCCTTGCCCTGGTGCCCGCGGATGCCGCGGCTGTCCTGGCCGTCGAAGACTTGCGAGGCCGGACCAGCGAGCTCATCGAAACGCCGGCCGCGCAGGGCTTTCGTCGACTGCCGGCCGTCCAGAAGTGGCTGGCGAGCGAGCGGATCGACCATTTGAGGCAAGCCCAGCAATCGATCGAGGACGCCCTGGGCGCCAAGCTCACCACCCTCCGCGACGATCTTCTCGGCGATGCCGTCGTGCTCGCGCTCCGGATTCCCCCCGGCGGTCATCCTGAGGATGCCCGGGGGCTCCTGCTGGCTCACGTGCGCGATCGCGGTCTGCTCGAGCGGTTGATCCGGGATGTCAATCGAGGGCAAACCCGCTCGGGTCAGCTCGAACACATTGCGGAGAAGACTCACCGGGAAACGCGTTACACGACACGCGGCTTTCGTGCGGAAACCAGACGACCCGGCGATACCTATGTGATCCTCGACGACAACACGTTCGCGTGGTCGAACTCCGAAGAGTTAATCCGGGGCGTCATCGATCACCACAAAACCGAGCTGCGCTCGATTCTCGATACTCCCCGCTTTCAGAAGGTTCGCCGCAAGCTGGGAGGCACCTCGCTGGTCAGCCTGTATCTCGATCCTCGAATCCTCGGTTCGCAGCAAGCATCGAAGCCACGCGGCTGGGGAGGAGAATTGCTGGCGGCATTGCGGGTGAACTACTTCGAAGCCCTCGAGTACATTGGTATAGGATTGGACTGGCGAGACGGGATCGTGATCCAGACCGAGGAAGTGCTCCGCCCGGATCGGCTTGATTCCCGGCTCCGCCGGTGGTCGCAGGGCGCGGTACCAACCTCACTCGCCGGACGTCGGGTTCCGGACGCCGCGCTGGCTCTCGTGGCTCTCAACGTCGATTTTCCCGCGGCGTTCGACCTGCTCAAGGATTTCACTTCGGAAACCCAGCAGCCCAGGCTGGAAAACCTGGAGACGATCCTGAACGGAATCCTCCTTGGCCACGATCTGCGTACCGATATCCTTCCTCAACTCGGCCCGAAGGTCCTGTTCTCGCTCGAACCTTCATTCACCAACGGAAAGATCAGCGGCCCGCTTGCGCGGGTCTTGAGCATTTCTTTGAACCCAAAGTCAGGTGATCATGCGCGTCTCGACGAGGCGATCGTCAACGCGCTTCGGACCTATCTCGCGGCTTATGCGCTGGATTCACAGCATGCCAGGGGCCAGCTTCGGCTCGAGCGCCGCGAGGTGGAGGATCGAAGCGTTTACGCGCTCCGTCCTCGTACGCCCCTGGCGTTCGCAATCGATGGCGGCCAGCTCCTCCTGGCCAACAACGCCGAGGCGCTCGCCCATGTCTTGACCAATCACCCGGCTGGTGTGGGGGGAAGCGGGGGGGGCGTGCTCGATCGGCTTCGCAAGCTACCGATCGACCTTTCCGGTTCATTCGCCTGGCTGGATGTCGCGGGCCTGCAACACTATGTTGAGATCCATCGCAAGAATCTGGTGGTGCGGCTCGCCGCTCAGCAAAAGCGTCCCGAAGCCGAAGTTCGTCAGGACCTCGTTCAGGCGGTCGCCTTGATGGCCCTCTTCCAGGATGCCTACTTCACCTCCTCGCTCTCGCCCGACGCGTCCTCAATGCATCGGACCTTCGGTTTGCTGGCTCGCGACCCGGCACCGGCTCACTGATCGACCGACGGGAATCACACCGTCTTCGACGATGACCTCTGCCATCGATCACGCGACACGGGGTACGAAGTCGCGGCCTGAGCCTCAGCTTAAGGGGTGCCGACCTCGTTCGCTGCGTCGCTCGTTCACCAGCCGGAGGGCTCGCGGCTCAAGCTTGAGGAACTTGATCAGTTGAGAGGGGGTGCATCCGAGTGTCATGGCCCCCGTCGCGGGCTCGAAGTCGCTGGAGGCCAGCGTGTCGAGCGCCTCGGCCAGAAGAGTGGGGAAATCGTCGTGCTCGGGGTTGATGGCGATTCGTCCTCCCTTCACGCGGGCTTGCCACAGTTCGCTGGGACCGGGAGCGTCGCTCGCACGCGCTTGACGGACCAGGAGGGCGAGCGAGACACGAAGTCGGTGCCAGGCGTGGCGCAGGTTCTCGCCCTGGGACCGGCGTTCGCTCGCCTCGGCGACCACACCGCTGGGCTGATGAAGGATCACGACGGCCGTCTCGACCTTGTTCCGGTTCTGACCCCCCGGTCCCGATCGTCGGGTCCGTCGCACCTGGCACTGCTCAGCCAACTTGTCCGCGGCCAGCACCGCGGGGTGAACCTGATCGGTTAGGGATGGGTGCGACATCTTGTGTTCACTCGTGTTCACCGAAACCGCTTCTGAAAGACCACCAGGTCGTCGCCGTCGGCATAGAAATCGGCAAGCCGGCTGGCCTGGATGTAGCCGTGCTTGAGGTAGAACCGGCGGGTCGGGTCGTAATGGGGCAGGGACGAGGTCTCGATCCAGAGCACCCGACCCCCTTTTTCGTCGATGTCCTCCTCGACCGCCTGGAGCAACCGCGAGCCGATTCCCCGGACCTGGATCGGCTTGGCCACGGCGATCCAGTAAAGATACCAGCCACGGTCCGTCATCGACGCCGGGGCGTAGTAGGCGAAACCCGCCGGACGCCCCTCGGCCTCGAACGTCAACGAACGGTGGCCGTTGCCTTGCTCGCGAGCGTGATAATCGTCGAGCACCTCCCTCAGCGCGGAGAGCTCGAGAGGTCGGAAAACCTCGGTCCCTCGCGCGATCTCGATCAGGTCGGCGGTTTCGTCCGGTACGGTCGGGCGCATCATCTCGGTTGGAACTCCCGGAAGAGCAAGGCGTTCCCAGAATCCTAACGCAGTGGTCAAAAGCCTTGCGAAACCTGTGGCCGGCGGAGCGAGGTTTCAATCGAATCCCTTGTCACGAAAGGACCCGTCCGATAGGCTAAACCCCGTTGTTGACGGGTCTTTGATCGTTTCCGAACCGACTCACCCGCCTGGCGTGTCCTCAATCGAACCGAAACCGTTACGATCCGCCCGATCCGGCTGGAAGAAGGCCGTCAAGCGGTGCATCAAGCTGGTGGTGGCCGTCCTGGTCGTCTGGGCGGTGGGGCGACACGTCGCGCGGACGTGGCACGACCTCCACGCGCAAGGCAAGACCATCCGCGTGGCACCCGTTTGGATCGTCGCGTCGATCGGATTTTACCTGGCCGGACTGACCTCGTGCGGTGTTTTCTTCGCGAGAGTGCTGGCGAAGAGCTCGACGCCGGTTCGACTTTATCCGGCGATCCGCGCCTATCTGATCAGCCACCTGGGAAAATACGTACCGGGCAAGGCGATGGTTGTCGTCGTGCGGGTGGGCCTGGTATCAACCTACGGGGCTCGCCCGGCGACGGCGGCGTTCGCCACCCTGTACGAGACCCTGGCGATGATGGCCGCCGGTGGACTGACCGCGGGGCTCGGCCTGGCGTTGCCCGCGGGCGCGGCTCCGCTCTGGTCGGCAGGACTCGGGGCCGGGCTCGGTCTGGCGCTGCTGGTCGTGGTTGATCCGCTGGTCTTTCCTCGGCTTTCGCGGCTCGTGAGCGTGCCGTTTCCGGGAGTCGGCCCCGAGGCGCTGCCGAGATTCGATCGTAAGCTCCTCGGCGAAGGGCTCCTCTGGTCGCTTCTCGGCTGGATCTTGCTCGGCCTGAGCCTCGTGGCCGTCGTTCAGGCGCTGACCTCCGCCTGGGTGCCGCTTCGGCTCTGGCCGGCCCTGATCGGCGCCGTGGCTCTGGCGACCGTCGCCGGGTTCGCCGTCGCCGTGCTGCCGGGCGGTCTCGGGGTCCGCGAGGGTGTTCTGATGACCGTTCTGACTCCCGCGCTGGGGAGCGACACCGCCGTGATCGCCGCCCTGGCCCTGCGGCTTACCTGGGTGCTCGGCGAAGTTCTGGCCGCGGCTGTCCTGGCCCTGGTTCGTCCCGCGCGGCCCCAGCCTGTTCGCGAACCTTCGGCCGTGTCAGGGTCCTCGATCCCGATCCCGTGATAGGCTGTGCCAATGAGCCGATTCTTCAGTATCGTGATTCCGATCCACAACGAGGCCGAGAGCTTGCCGACCCTGGTCGACGAACTCGACCGTGTCTTCGCGGGCAATGTGCTGGGCGAGGCGGAATACATCCTGGTCGATGACGGCAGCCGCGACGAGTCATGGGCGGTGATCCGCCGTCTCACTCAGGACAACCCTCGCATTCGCGCCATCCGGTTCCGGCGCAACTTCGGCAAGGCCGCCGCGTTGACCGCCGGGTTCCAGTGCGCGCGCGGTAGTCTTGTCTTCACCCTCGACGGCGATCTTCAAGACGACCCGGCCGAGATCCCACGCTTCCTCGACAAGCTCGGGGAAGGTTTCGACGTGATCAGCGGCTGGAAGCAGACGCGGCATGATCCGTGGCACAAAGTCTTTCCCAGCCGGATCTTCAACGCCCTGGTGAGCAACCTGACCGGCTGCGCGCTCCACGATCACAACTGCGGCTTCAAGCTCTACCGACGCGCCGTGCTCAACGAGGTCGGCATCTACGGCGAGCTGCACCGGTTCGTTCCGGTACTGGCCCATGCGCCGGCTTCCGGGTCGGTGAACTGATCGTGCGCCACCGGGCCCGTAAGTTCGGATCGTCGAAATATGGAATCAGCCGGTTCGTCAAGGGACTGCTCGACCTGTTGACGGTCCGGTTCCTGACCCGGTTCAGCCAGCGACCGCTCCATGTCATGGGGGTCGTCGGTCTGACGCTCCTGATCGTGGGCGTCGTTGGCATGTTCTACATGGCGGTGCTCTGGCTCATCGGAGACCGGCCGATCGGAACCCGGCCATTTCTGGTCTACTCGGCCGTCTGCCTTGGCGTCGGGACCCAGCTTGTCAGTGTGGGTATTCTGGCCGAGCTCGTGACCTCGTACAACATCCGGGCCGAAGATACGTACAGCATCGCCGAGACGCTCGAGGCGCGGCATGATGTCTGTGAGGATTAGACGGGTCGGCAGTCGAGGGCAGGACCGAGCATGATGGATCCCTACGAGACGTTCACGGGTTCGGACGGCCAGCGCGTCGTCGAGCGTACACAGCCGCGCCAGTTCCTGGCACTGCTGGTCATCACGGTGGCGACGGCGCAAGCGCTGGGCCTGGCTCTGAAGTTGCCCACACAGCTTGGCGCGAACGATATATCGCGCTGGTGTACGGTCTGGAGCCTGCTCGAGCGGGGCGGCTACGCCATCGACGATTGCCCCTGGCAGTCCAGGACCCAGGACAAGGTCTTTCGCGAGGCACCATTCCAGCGCGGGGTCAAGGAACCCGTCAAGCATTATTACTCCAGCAAACCCCCGTTGCTCCCCACATTGATGGCGGGAGTCCTGTACCCGTTCCGCATGGCGTCGGGTGTGCCGCTCGACAAGGTCGTCAAGCAGTCACGGCTCCCGCGCTGGGTTCAGAAACCGGTCGATGGCCAGCCCGAGAAGACCGAACCGGTGCTGGAGACTCCCAAGGAGCCGGCCGAATGGCCGGTCTATGTCTTTTACCTCAAGCCGCTGGTCGTGCTCCTGAACGTGGTGCCGCTCTTTTTCATGCTGGTCCTCTTCGCCCGATGGCTCGACCGCGTGGCCGAGAACGACTGGGCGTGGTTCTTCAGCATGGTTGCCGCGTCACTCGGTACGCTGCTCTTCGCCTTCGACTCGACCCTGAACAACCACACGATCGCGGCGGCCAGCGCCTTTTTCGCGCTCTATAACTTCGCGCGGATCTGGGACGACGCCGAAGGAACTCCGGTTCATTTCCTGGCCGCGGGTTTCTTCGCCGCGTTTTGCGCGTGTAACGAACTACCCGCGGCCTTGTTTGGCGTGCTGCTCTTCCTGCTCTTGCTCGTTCGATTTCCGCGCGGGACGCTTCTTTTCTTCGCGCCGGCGGCGGCGATCCCGTGCGCGGCGTTTCTGGCGACTCAGTATCTGGAATTCGGCCAGTTCCGCCCGGTGTACGAGGAGTTCGGCACCAAGTCGTACGAGTACTACGGAAGCTACTGGAACACGCCGCTCGAGATGGATTACTTCAACAAGGAGCCCGAGTCGTACGGCGTCTACCTGTTCCACATGACGCTGGGGCATCACGGAGTCTTCTCGCTCACGCCGATTTTCCTCTTCGCCATGGTCGGCGCCCTGCGTCGGATGTTCAGCCGGGAATCGACCCAGCGCGTGCTCGGCTGGATGACGACGCTGCTCACCGTGGCGCTGCTGGCCTTCTACACCTGGAATCCCAAGGCGCGGAACTATGGTGGATCGACCCAGGGCCTGCGCTGGCTCTTCTGGCTGATCCCGTTCTGGCTGGTCCTGCTTCCCGCCGGTGTCGCCGCCGGCCAGGACCGGAAGTGGGTCCGATGGCTCTCACTGCTGGCCCTGGCCTTCTCGGTCCTCTCGGTCGGCTACGCGCTCCGATCACCCTGGAGCCATCCCTGGATCCTGGACGCGATGGAGCATCTGAACCTGTATTCGCTCAAGCGCTGAATTCGTCGCTCCGCCCGTCGGGTGGGGGTGGGGACCGTTGGGGGGTGCCCATCCCATCCCATCAAAAGTCTCACGAACTGGCGTCCCCCTGGCCCGACAGGTGAAAATCGATGGTCAGCGGGAGGTGGTCCGAGGCGCGTCGGGCCAGGTGCGAGTGCACGATCCGGGCGTGCAGGATTTCGATCGGGCCCTTCACGAATGCCTTGTCGAGCGAGATGACCGGGTAATAGGCCGGGAACGACCGGAACCGGTGCAGAGGCAGGGTCACCTGGTGCAGGCCATGCCCGGCGAACGGGCCATGGCCCAACGTGTTCCGCCAGTCGTTGAAATCGCCCACGATCAGGGTGGGCAATTGCTCCGATCGCCGAAACGCCGGGTGTTCGAGCAGGTGGCGCACCTGCCAGTGCCGCTCGCGCTCGGCCAGGCCCAGATGCCAGTGGACCAGGTGCAATACGCCTTGAGGAGTTTCGAGGATCGCAAGCTGGGCCCCGCGTGGTTTTCGTCGGCGAAGCCGAAGCGAGACGTGCTCGACCGACCGGAACGGCCAGCGCGAGAGCACGAGGTTGCCGTAACCCCCTCCGTCCCCGCCGAGATGGACATTGAGCTGATAATCGACCCCGGCGCATTGCAAGGCTTCCGAGAGCCGGCGGCCCTGGTCGTCGTGCCGTGTTCTCCGCACGTTCCGATCGACCTCTTGCAGGCAGACGACGTCGGGCTGTTCCTCGTTGATGACGCGGACGATCCGCTCGAGCCGGTAGCGTCGATCGCGGCCCCCGATTCCCTTGTGAATGTTGTAGCTCAGCAGTCGCATGGTCCTTGGATTTCGCTCCCCGTCGTTCTTATTCCCCCGGACCCCTCGCCCGTCTCACCGGCTTGAACCGTGGGTTGAGCGGTCACACCGGTGACCGGCGGCTCCGCGCGTTCCTTGAGTCGGGCCACGAACTCGTGGACACCCTCCAGCCCGAGGCGCTCCTTGAGCCGATCCAGCACGTCGTCGCTGACTTCATCGATATCCTGAAGCTCGGTTTCGGCATGAAACGTGGTCGGGACACGTCGTCCCAGCGCTCGCGTCGCGCCGATGACGATCAGAAGGTCGCGCACCGCCCGGTAAGCAAACCAATAACCGATGACGTTCGGGCCGGGAAGGGGGGTCAGCAGGACCGCGACGGGCGAAAGCACCGTGTTGAACGTCAGCCAGAGCGCATAACGCCAGCGGCGCCGGCCCAGGTAATCTCGCCAGAGAGTCTCAACGGTCGCGGCACTCACGGCCGGTGGATGGAAGATCTCGACCGATCGGGCCGTTCGTAACGCCGCCAGCAGGTACTCGTCCGGATGCAAGCGTTGCTGGAGCCATTCCCACACGGCCTTGACCTTACGCGCCAGCCCCCCTTTCGGTTGCTTCAAGGAAGATCGGATGCTGTGGGCCGTCCGAGCCAGCCAACCCCTGGCTGGACCGGACCGAGATTCCTCTTCGTCATCCGCGACCCCGAAAAATGTGGGACCGTGGTCGAGGGGTAGCAAGTAAACCTTCACGTTCGCGCAGCGCCTCGTCGAGACTCAGATGTTGGATTCAAGCCGGGTCCTGTGGGGCCTGTACCTCGGAAGCAAGCCCGCGAATCGGGTGCCCGCTCGAACAATCGTTGTGCGCGTTAATTTTACCCAACGGCCGACCTCGCGACACGGTGGGAGACCTCGATCCGCGCTCGATACGGGACGGCCTTTTTCTCATGCGCGGTTGTTCGTCAAACCGATGGATGAGTCGCGTGGACCGTCGATTTAGGCGAAGTCAACGAATGACTCGCGACTTCAGAGAGTCGGTCGCAGGGAGGGAGCCCAGCCCTATGTTTCGCGTGAAGCGACGGCAAGGATCGGAGCCGACAACAGCGCGGGGACGTGCGGGCGTGCCCGCGGTCGAGATCCTGGAAGAGCGGCAGCTCCTTTCACTTTACAACGGCCCAACGCGCGTCCGACCCGTTCAGGCAGGTCACGCCTACTATCAGCTCACGCTCACGGGGCCGGGTTACGAGACGGTCTCGGCGATCGGCAAGGGTGCGCACAAGACGCTGGCCATCAACCTCTACGGCACGACGGCGGGAAGCCAGCTCACGGTGTCGCTTCTGAGGGCCGCGCCGGGCTACGGCAAAGGCCACTCGGCGCTGCCGATCGGCGCGATCAATGTCGCTTCGGGCCAGCTCGGCGGCGTCAGCGCGGGGGGAACCGCGAATCTGATGGGAGCGATCTCGCCCATCTCGGGCGTTCAGAGCCTGTCGTTCAACACCCTGGGCCCGAACGCCCAGATCAACGTCAACGGCGGCATCAACAGCTTCCAGGTCGGCTCCGCCAACCTCGGCCCCAATGGCGGGGTCCATATCGCCGGCAGCGTGTCGGGCAACTTCACGGTCGGCGCGCTGACGCTTAACGGCGGCAAGGTCCTGATCGATGGCGACGTCACGGGCCTGAACCTGGGGGGAATCACCCTCCAGAACAGCGGCCAGTTCCTGATCGGCCACGACATCAACGGCAGCGCGTCGCTGGGCACCGTCAATATCAACGGCGGTCGTCTGCTCGTGACGCATGACGTGGCGACCACGCTCAACACCGGTAATCTGACCGTTCAGAACACCGGCCAGTTCATCGTGGGCGATGACCTGAACAGCCTCCAGGTCAACGGTTCCGAGCAGATTCAGACCAGCGGCCTTTTCCAGGTCGGCACCGATCTGGGCACGATGGGAATCGTTCAAGGCATGACGGTCGCCACGTCGGGCAAGTGGATCGTCGGCCGCGACGTGCTCGACGGTATCACCATGAACAGCAACCTGACGCTCGACTCCGGTGGAAGCATTGCGATCGGCCGAAATTTGACCGTGAATAATATCAATGGGAGCACCAGTACCCAGACGGCGTTCCTTGTCAACGGTAACGTCGTTTTCACACCCACGGCCGGCACGTTCAGCGTCGGCGGTAACGTGGACGGCTTCACGATCAACGGCACCTACCAGGGACGCGGCAATACCAGCACCTCTAGCCCTGAATTCATCGTCGGCCTCGATCTGAACAACTTCACGGTCATCTCGGGCTCAGCGGGGCAGGGAAGTGTCTCGAATGCCAATATCGCGGTTGCCAAGAGCATCAACTCGATGAACATCGCCCATGGAATCTTCTATAGCTTCATCACGGCGGGAGTCGCTATCTCGAATTCCATCATCGGTCCCGACGGCGATGATGCCGTGCTCGACTCGGAACTCCGCGCCGCCACTCGGATCTCTGGCATGGCAATCGATGGAAATGTTCGCTCAGACTACATCACCAACCCACAGCCCAACCCACCAGGGTACCGAACCCGGATCATCGCGGGTGAAGATCGGCAGGGAAACTGGTATAATTACGCGATAATCAACGGCCTGAATATCGGTACGAACCCAAGTGGTGGTGGCTCACTGATCGACGCCGTGGTCGCCTCGAGCGTTCAGCCCAACGGCGGTAACGGTAGCTTGCCTCCGACGGGCTATGCTCCGATTCGTCAGCAGAGCAACGTGCCGGGTGATGGCGGCACGGACACGTACGATGCACCGGCGGGCTTATCGAGACTCCGGTGCCGCCAACTTCACGGAGCTTAACTTCACCACCTCTCCGCCGACCGTGGCCTATAACACGGCCATCGACCCAACCATCGACGATAATATTCTGGTTGGCTCGTTAACCATGAGCGTCTACAGTGTGATTTCGGACTCGCACGGCAGTAATCCCGATGCCTACGACTACACCGGCATGTTCGCTTCCAAGCTGAACGTGACGATCGTGAACCCCTGATCGAGCCCGATCCAACCCCGTACATCCGGCGTGGAGACGCACCTCCAGCTTCCCGAGAGACTTGCGAGATTGAGTAGAGTCCGTTAAGGTGAGGCCGTGTCGCTCGTCTGATCATACCAGAGTTGCCGATCCTCGCGGATGCTACAAAACGGCCTAACCACTGAGCCTCTAATGAGTTCCGCCGAACTGAAAGCCCAGGACGCCGTGCTGTCGGCGGAGCCTGGCCCCGACGATCCGGTGGCGCACGCCATTCGTAAGGCCCTCTGGGAGGGAACTCAGCGGCTGGTCGAGAATCATGCGCAGGCGCAGGCGGGGGTCGGAGAGGGCGTGCATCGCATGCGGACGGCGGCGCGCCGGTTGCGCAGCGAATTGCGGCTCTATCGCGGTCTGGTCGAGGGCGACTGGGCGGAGTCGCTCTCCGAGAGACTGAAGGAACTGGGCCGGCAACTCGGTGCCGTTCGCGATCTCGACGTCCTGCGGCACCGCCTTCAGACCTCGGCCGGCAGTCTCGCCAGTGAGCTCACGCCGCTCTTCGCGCAGCTCGATCAACGTCACGCCCAAGCGATCGCATCCCTGAAGGAGTCTCTCGATGGCGCCTTCTATCACGAGCTGATCCGTCAGATCGAGGAAGACGAGCTCCACCCGATCTTCAGCGACGACGCCTGGCAGACGTGCCGTGACACACTCCCCGCACTCGTGCGCAAGACATGGAAGCGGCTGCGTACCGTGGGGCGCACGCTCGATCTGAGTGACGCGGACGAGGAATACCATGAGGTCCGCAAGCGGGCCAAGCGTGCGCGCTACAGCGCGGAGGCCGCCGCCGGTTTGCTCAAGTCCGACGCGGCCCGCCGTTTCGCACGCCGTGCGGCGTCGATCCAGGACGTCCTGGGTGAACACCAGGACGCGACCGTCGCAGCCCGGGAGATCCGACGCTACTCGGCCGAGCACCCGAACGACGGTTCGCTCAACCTGGCCGCCGGCCGACTTCTGGAACGCGAGGAAGCCGCCGGTTGCGAAGCCCGGAGCCGGTTCTTCAAGGTCTGGAGCCGGCTCGATCGCAAGAAAAACCGACGCTGGTTAAAAGGCTAAAGCTCCCCTCGCGTCATCCCCCGGTTCGATTCATCGCGTCGGATGCATCAGGGGTATCCCCGTCGAGTTGAACGTCCCTGCGCTGGGGATTCTTGCAATCCCGCTCCCGGCACAGAAGCACAAAGCGGTTCCCGTCGCGAACGGCCTGTCCCGGGCTGGCCTGCTCCCATCCTCCTGCCCGCATCACCGCACGAACTGTTTTCCTCTCTTGCCCATTTTGTGCATTCGGATTCCCCGCGCACCACGATATTAATCATTAGAAGGCTCACGTCGTGAGTTGCCGTGATCCACCCAGGTTCGGTGGTGTCCCAGATCCCTTGCACAAGAATCGATACAATCCTCTCCCCCCTTTCCAAGGGGGGGTTGGGGGGTAAGCCCGCCACGAGACCAGGCGGACGACCAGGCCGACCCCCCCTTGCCGCCCCTTTTTAAAGGGGTAGAACGTCCATATCTCTTCCTGTAATGGATCTGGGACACCACTCAAGTTTACTGTTGGAACATTTTAAAATGACACTGACTCCTGAAGAGCGCAAGGCCATTAACCGGCAAAATGCGCAAAAATCGACCGGACCGCGTACCGAAGCAGGTAAAAAGCGATCCCGCAGGAATGCCTACAAGCATGGATTTCGATGCGAGGTCCTCGCCCTTTCCGGCGAGGACGGCGCGGCGGTCGAGCGGCTCGCCGACGAGTGGTACGATTTTTACAAACCGCAATCGCCCGCCGAGCGCGAGCTTGCTCGAGATGGCCGTCACGGCCTCGGTCCAGCGCAAGCGGATCGTCCGGGCCAAGACGGCGGTCGTCGCCGAGCAGGTCCGCGTCGCCGAGTTCAACTTCGACCAGCACTTTCGCGACCAGATCCAGGCGGTCGTCGGCCAGCTCGAAGATGATCCCGGCAACGTGGTTCATCGATACCGGGCGTCCGCCGCCGGCTGCCGCTGGCTGATCGGCCGGTGGGAACGCCTGAGCCAGATGCTCGAAAAGGACCAGACCCTGCTGGGTCATGACCGCCACGAGGCGATCCAGCTTCAGGGATACCTGCATTTCACCGACACCCTCATGTACGCCGAACAGGCGTATCTGACGTTCATGCACTGTTACATCGCTCAGCACAATCATAACAAGAAGTACATGAAACTGTTGCTCAGCAAGTACCGGATTCCCAACACCTTCCGGCGCGGGGTCGGAAAAGCTGGATGCCGACGGTCGAACAGTGCAAACCCTGGCTTCGCAACCTGATCGATACCAACATCGCCGAGCTTCGCGAGCGCGAGCTGACCCTGCGTCTGACGATCGAACAGCCGGCGCCGATGAAGCCAGGGAGCGAGCCCTCGTGCCGCGCGGAAAAGACGGTGCCGACCTTCAGCGGTATGAACGGATGCACGAACTGTCGTTTCACAAGGCGTTGAGCGCCTTCGAGAAGGGCCGCGCGTATCAGGTCAAGACCGGCCTGCTGCCGGGGATGCTGGAGCCGGTGGAAGCGGAAGACCTGATTGAAGAGGAAGAAGCGGTCGCATCGGAAGTCGCGACCACAACGGAAGCTCCGGAAGCGACGATTTCGGCCGAGGCCGCGCCGGTCTCGCCGTGGGCGAGCTGCGCCGGGGCGATCGCGTCGGCGCCGAACGAAGCCAATCGGCGGGGGGGAAATGACCGAAATGGTGTGCATTCGGTGGGTTACATCTACACGCGGGAACGTGTGGACGGGCGATCGATCAGGCCGCTTGAGCAACTGATCGAGCACGACCCGCCGCCGTGCATGCGGGTCTTCCCGTACTGATCCAGATTTCTGGATCGGTCGGGGGATCGGCACACGTCAGCGTGAGTGAAAACAGCATTTTCCCGCAAGGGGCGAGTGGAAGGTACGCGCGGGGCGAGGGTGCTTGCCGAATCGGGTGGTCGGGTTGTGCGGGCGAGGCGCGGGGCAGGGCGGTTCGATTGTGAGCACGGAAACCCGGTGACTCACGATACTGTCAGATAGAAGGCCAACGTGGAAACACGAGGTGCTGGCGACGCTCCTTGACAATACGTGTTCGGAAACACTCCGGGAGCCGATCGGGAACGGCCCGGACGCCGGCATGTCCGAGGGTGGACCAGGTTCGTTGAAAACCTCGAAGCCGAACGCGAATTCGTTTCCCTCCCGCCGTGAGTGGTTTGCAGGCATCCTGAGCGCGGAGCCGTTCCATTCTTCCGGGAGACCACCCCACCAGGTAACACGTGGATATCACCCTCGCAGGTTTCCTGACCGAATACTGGAGAAATGGGGAGAATACGAAGACAATAGCGACCGGGGCCTTGCGGAGTCATCGATCCACCCACGAACTATGGTTTCGGTAGTACCATGCGTTCAGGACGATCGACGTGGAGAGACAGCCCCCGGGAGAATCTGGCAATGGCGAGGTTGGTTATCTGGGCGAGGAAGGGTCAACGGGGATTCGCGAGACGATCAAGCTCGCTCTCGATCGAGTGTCTGGAACCACGCGTCGTGCTGTCGGCGCTGACCATCACGTCGGCGACGCAGGCCGATGCCCACACGGTGTCGATCGACTACCAGGTGTCCGTGTCGGGGCTTTCGAGCGAGACCTTTGACCTCTACCGCTCAACCTCCCCGCAGTTGGGTGCGGGAAGCCAGGTCGCGATCGGCGCGGTGACCTTGAGCGGCGCGGCGTTGACGCCCGGGGTCCACGACAACGTGGCGCTGGGACTGGGCGACCGATCTCCCGGGGTCGACGCTCTTGCGATCGATCCCGCGCACCCTTACGTGATCGCCGCGGCGACCGGACCGGACGACACGACGACCTCGGCCGATTATCAAACCATCACGATCGGACTGGTCACACACGGGTTCGATAGTGAAGACGTTCCCCCGGCCTGGGTTGGCCAGATCGCCAGCACGCTCAAGAGCTTCGGGTACGACGACACGATCGCCTTCGACTGGGCCGTGGCCAGCCACACGCCCCAGAGCGGTGAAGGCGTGCAGAGCGGTATCAATGCCGCCGGATTGATCGAGCAGTACATCAATGGAACCAACAGCCAGGGGCAGCCGAACGTTCCCGCGAACGCGGTGGTCGACATCCAGATGATTGGCCACAGCCGGGGCTCGGTTGTCATCACCCAGGCGATGCAAACCCTTCAGGACGACCTGGCGAAGATTCCTCAGGCGAAGGGGGGCTTCTGGGAACTGACGTACCTGGACCCGCACCCGTCGCACGGGACGAATGTGGTCCCGTTCAGCTCCGCGTCTTCGTACTACACCGATGCCGCGAACGCCCTCCAGAACATCTTTCAGGACCCGTACCCTCTGATGGTCCCCTCGCAGGTGGCGCTGTGCAGGTGTACTACGAGAACACTCCGGTCTCCGAGATCGAGCCGGCGAGCCTGGAAGGGCAGTTGAATCCGTGGGGGACCTACTACCCGGTGGGCATCAAGCCATCGCCGGGCGCGACCACGCAATTCGAGGTGCAGAACCTGACGACGCCGGGGATGACGCATAGCAGCGTGGTTGACTGGTTCCAGGCCAACGCGTTGCCGACCCTGACGACCGCCAACCCGTTCGTCACGGGACCTGTCGACGCCCCCATCACGGGTAACGCCTATGACCTCTCGGTCGACGCGGGCTCGTTCCTGGCGGACCGGGTGGCCTACTTCGTCGATCTCAATCCGCAGCTTTCGGCCGGCTCATTCAATGCCCAGATCAACTGGGGCGACAATACAGGCCCGAGCACCGGCCTGGTGGTCGGCATCCCCGCCACCGGCTACTTCGTTCTTGGCCTCCATTATTATGGACAGGCCGGGACTTATGATTACTCGGTAACGATCCGTGACGCTGGCGGTTCCTCGACCACGGTCAAGGGGACGGTCAACGTCACCCCGACACAGGTGGTCACCGGTTCGGCACCGGGGCAGCCGGGGCTGATCACGATCCGTCAGCCCGGAACGGGTCAAGTGTCGCAAATCGCTCCGTACGGCACCGGATACAACGGCGGTATCAATGTGGCGGTGGCCGATGTCAACGCCGATGGCACGAAGGACATCATCGCGGGCGCGGTGCGCGGAGGACCGGCGCAGGTCGTGGTCTACGACGGAAAGACGCTCCAGCCGATCCGCCAGCTCACTCCGTTCGGACCGACGTACCATGGCGGCATATCGGTTGCTTCGGGAAATGTTAATAATGATGGAAATGCGGATATTGCCGTGGTGAGTCGCGTGGGGCTGGGCAAGCTTTACAGTGGTTCGAGCGACACGCCGCTGGCTCGATTCCGGGTCCCCTCCGCCTGGCTCCGGCGCGGGGCGAAGGTTTCGATCGCCGATCTCAGCCACACCGGTTACGGTGACGTCGTCGTCACGAGTCCCAATGGCCGGGTTTTTCGGCTGGTCAACGGCCAGGCACTGGCCCGTCGCCAGGCGTACGCGACCGTGGCCCAGATTCGTCGACCCGGAACGGCCGCAACCGCAACCCTTCCGCCGGATAGCTACCTGGCAGGTCTGCTGGACCTGCCGGCACGTCGCGGCCGGCACTCAGGATAGTCGAGGACCGAGCCCCTGCATGAGCCGATCCGGATGGGAAATCACTGTGAATCCGACCCGGCCGCGTGGCTTTTGGAAATCACAAGGTCTCCTCCGGGTCCCAGGGCGACGAACCGCGATCGCTCGTCCGACGTAACGAAGTCCACGAAGCCAGGGACGCCTTCGCCGGAAGGCATGAGGACCATCCGCCCCGCTGGGAATCGGGGCGAGGAGCTCGAAAAGCGTCGGCCGTGGCGGCAAGCTCGTCGCCACGGCCGACCGAACGAGAAACGGCCTGGTTGGTCCAGGTCCGGGACGTCCAGGTTGCGCTCACGTCAAGATAAGAGCGATCCCCAAGGGTGTTCACCTCCTTGCCCTGTTTTGACGATTCGCGATCCGATCTGAAGGGGGGTCCATGTTCCGTCCTGAAGACCACAAGTGGTTCCGCGGCTTGACGAGGCAGTCAACGCTTCCCTGGCGAGCCATTCAGCCCGCCGCCGAGCGGCTCGAGGACCGGCAGGTCCTTTCGGGCGTCGCGACCAGTTACGCCGTCACCTCGAACTGGGGCTCTGGCTTCCAGGCGCAGATGACATTGACCAACCCGCAGACGACGCCGCTGACCGGCTGGACCCTGAGCTTCGACTTCGGCGCCCAAATCAGCTCGATCTGGGACGCCAGGATCGTCAGCCACTCGGGCAGCCACTATGTCGTCTCGGGGGCGAACTGGGACAGCGACCTCCCCGCCGGAGGCAGCCTGAGCTTCGGTTTCGTCGCCGGCCCTGGTTCCGCGTCATCGACTCCCACCAACATGATCGTCGCCGGTGCGTCGTCCACGGGAACGGGTGGCGGCGCCGGCGATGGAGGATCGGGAGGGAGCAGCTCCGGCGGCGGTATCAACGCTTCCGGCGTCCAGTCGACTTACGCCGTCAGCTCGAACTGGGGTTCCGGTTTCCAGGCGTCGATGAACCTGACCAATACGCAATCATCGCCCGTCACCAACTGGACGATGAGCTTCAGTTACAACGCCGCCATCAGCTCGATCTGGAATGCCAGGGTCGTCAGCCACACCGGCAATCAATACGTCATCAGTGGGCTAAGCTGGGATAGTGACCTGCCGGCTGGCGCCACCGTGAGCCTTGGCTTCATCGCCGGCCCCGGTACCGCCGCCGGCGCTCCCACGAACATCGTCATCACCAGCGGATCGGCTGGCGGCGGTGGCTCGACCGTCGGCGGCTCGACCGTCGGTGGTGGCGGATTGATTCAAAACCCGGTCGCCGTCAACGACAATGCCTCGACCCTTCCCGGACAGGCGACGACCATCAACGTGGTTGCCAATGACACCGATGCTAACGCGTACCCGTTGACGGTCTCGTCCGTGACCCAGCCGAAGGACGGCAGCGCCGTCATCAATCGTGATAATACCCTGACCTACACGCCGGCGGCGGGATTCGTTGGCGTTGATACCTTTAGCTACACCATCGGCGATGGGCACGGCGGCACCGCCAGCGCGTCGGTGAGCGTGAGCGTCGTGCAAGCGGCGGCATGGCCCAGCCAGGTCTTCGCCCCCTATGTCGATATGACCCTCTACCCGACCTATAACTTGACGACCGCGATGCGGACCGGCGGCTTGAAGTATTTCACCCTGGCATTCATCGTCGCCGACAGTAATAACCAGCCGGCATGGGGCGGTTATGACTCCTACGAGGTCAACGGCGGCAGCTTTGACCAGTCCATCCGCTCACAGGTCGCGGCGGTCCGCGCGGCTGGCGGCGACGTCATGGTCTCCTTCGGCGGCGCGGCGAACCAGGAGCTAGCCCAGACGATCACGAACGTGAACGATCTGACGGCCGCCTACGCGAAGGTGGTCAACGCCTACGACCTGACCGCGATCGATTTCGACATCGAGGGGGCCGCGGTTGCCGACCACGCGTCGATCGATCGAAGGTCGCAGGCGATGGCGGCGCTCCAGCAGGAGCAGGCCGCGGCGGGCAAGCCGCTCTCGATATCGCTCACACTCCCGGTGCTTCCCTCGGGCTTGACCGCGGACGGACTCTACGTCGTCCAGTCGGCCCTGAAATACGGGGTGAAGATCGCGAACGTCAACGTCATGGCGATGGATTACGGCGAAGGGGCCGCCCCAGATCCTCAGGGCCAGATGGGGACCTACGCGATCGAAGCCGCCACCAGTACCTTCAACCAGCTCAAGGGCCTGATGCCCACGGGTACAACCGACGCCCAGCTCTGGTCGATGATCGGGGTGACCCCGATGATCGGCGTCAACGACGATGCCCATGAGGTCTTCGACATCGCCTCCGCCAATCAGCTCGAGGCCTGGGCCGAGCAACACCACATCGGCAGGATCTCGATGTGGTCGCTTAACCGCGACCAGCAAGATCCGAAGGGAGCCCTTGGCTACGCTGAGAGCACTTCGAGCAGTCTTGTCCAGTCGCCGTACCAGTTCTCCAGGACGTTCGCGCCGTTCACGACCTGATCGGTGCGATCTCTCTCAACCGATAATGCCGGGCGCGGAGGGTGCCGGGCATTTGCCGTCGTGGTGGAGTTGCAAACCTCGGGTTCATGGACTTGCCATCAGTCGGTGAGCCGGGTATAATCTTTGTTAATCAATCGGGTCCAGGACCACCGATTCCTACCCAATGATTCTGAAGCCGAAGCTCGAAAGTCTCGTTACTCCTGCCTCCGTAAGCTGATCGTCTGGACCTTCCGCCAACGGACTCAGGGCTGGTCTCACGATGCTGACTGACCGCTATGTCGGATTCCGGCACGGGCCACGCTGGATCGGCCTCCTCGCATTGGCCATGGGGTTGTGGACCGGCTTGTGGTCACGGCCTGCGCCGCTATCGAGGAGCACGAGGGCGTCAAGATTTATCGACAGCGGTGCGCGTCGTGTCATGGAGCCAATGGCGAGGGCACTCCAGAGGACTATCCGCACCCGCTGATCGGTGATCGATCGCTGGCGCAGCTCACCAGACTGATCGCACGGACGATGCCGGCCGACGAGCCGGGGACGTGCGTGGGGCCAGAGGCTGAAAAGGTCGCCTCGTACATCCACGACGCCTTCTACTCGAAGACCGCACAGGCACGTAACGCCCCGGCGCGAATCGAGCTGGCGCGTCTGACGGTCCGGCAGTACCGGAATGTGGTCGCCGATCTGGTCGATGGTTTCCGGGGAAATCGGCAGAGCCCTGGAGGTCAGGGACTTCGCGCGGAGTATTTCCGGTCGCGCCAGTTTCGGGACCGCGACCGGGTGATCGAGCGAGTCGATCCCGAAGTCCGGTTCGATTTCCAGGACGCCAGTCCCGATCCCGACAAGATGGACCCGAGGAACTTCTCGATCCGCTGGAACGGTTCGGTCCTGGCCCCCGAGACAGGTGAGTACGAATTCGTCGTCCGCACCGAACACTCGACCCGGCTCTGGATCAACGACGGGAAAAAGCCGCTTGTCGATGCCTGGGTACGCTCGGGAGATGAAATCGAGCATCGGGGAACGATCTTCTTACTGGGAGGCCGAGCTTACGGGCTCCGGCTCGAGTTCTCCAAGTCGAAGCAGGGTGTGGACGACTCGAACAAAAAGAAGCAGCCACCCCCGGCTCCAGCGTCGATCCGGCTGGAATGGAGACCGCCCCGGCGTGCTCTGGAAGTCATTCCGCGCCACTGCTTGAACACGGGGGACACCCGCGAGCTGTTCGTGTCGCGCACCCCGTTCCCTCCTGATGACAGGAGCATGGGCTACGTTCGGGGCACCTCGGTGTCCAAGGCCTGGGACCAGGCGACGACCGACGCTGCCATCGAGACGGCGAACTACGTGGTCAGCCACCTGGACGAGCTGGCGGGCGATCGTCCCGAATCGTCGGACCGTGGCAGCCGACTTCGAGAGTTTTGCGGTCGTTTCGCGGCGTGTGCATTTCGGCGTCCCCTGAGCGACGAGCAGAAGCTGCGATACATCGATCGTCAGTTCGAAAAGTCGGCCGATGTCGAGACCGCGGTCCGACGAGTCGTGCTCCTGACCCTCAAGTCGCCTCGTTTTCTGTTCCGCGAGCTCGGTGGCGAACAGCCCGACAGCTTCGATGCCGCGGCCCGTCTGGCGCTGACACTGTGGGATTCGATTCCCGACCAGCCCTTGTGGGATGCGGCGACATCGGGACGACTGAGTGACCCGGGCGAGCTTGGCCGTCAGGCCGAGCGGATGTTGAGCGATCGACGGACCCATTCCAAGCTTCGCGATTTCTTGTTTCAGTGGCTCAAGGTTGATCAGGTCCCGGATTTGGCCAAGGACCCGAAGCACTATCCCGGGTTCGACGTCATATTGGCCTCCGACCTGCGCACGTCGCTCGAACTGTTCATCGAGGACGTGGTCTGGAGCGAGTCGTCCGACTTCCGCCGGCTGCTACTGGCGGACGATTTGTTCCTGAATGGACGTCTGAGCCGATACTACGGGGCCGAGGTTTCCGGCAGTGAAGACACGCCGTTCCAGAAAGTCGCTCTCGACCCTGGCGTCCGGGCCGGGATCGTGACACACCCCTATCTTCTGGCGACGTTCGCCTACACATCGACAAGTTCGCCGATCCATCGTGGAGTGTTTCTGGCACGAGGTGTTCTGGGACGAGCACTCCGACCTCCGCCCGAGGCGGCTGCTCCGCTGCCTCCGGAGCTTCACCCCGACCTGACTACCCGTCAGCGCGTGGCGCTCCAGACCAAGCCGGCGGCCTGCAACACCTGTCACGGCCTGATCAACCCACTCGGCTTTCCGCTCGAACAGTTTGACGCCGTGGGTCGGTTCCGCAGTGAGGAGATGGGTAAATCAATCGATGCCTCGGGGTCCTACCAGACCCGGGACGGTTCGGTCGCGTCGTTCGAAGGTGCCCGCCAGCTCGCCGGCTTCCTGGCCGAGAGCGACGAGACGCACGACGCCTTCGTTCAGCAGATCTTCCAGAACCTGGTCCAGCAGCCAATCCGCGCGTACGGGCCGAAAACCTGGGATGATTTGCGGCAAACGTTCGCTGAATCCGGGTATAACATCCAGAAGCTGACGGCCCGGATCGCGGTGGCCGCGGCCGTCTCACCGCGTCGCCATCAGCCTTGATCTCGAAGGCCCGTGGGTCTGGGTGAAACCTAACGCTCAGGAGAATTCGCCAATGGTCCGACGACGCACGCGACGTGCCTTCCTCCGCGAACTGGGCATCAGCGCGGGGGTCTTGCCGTTCGTGGGAAACCTGCCCAGCCTGGGTCTGGGTGCGGCGATCGACGGCTCAGGCGAATCCAAACGCAAGCAGCGCCTCATCGTGATGTTCAGCCCCAATGGGATTGTCCCCAATACCTTCTGGCCGGATGAAGAAGGCGAGACGTTCACCCTCAAGGAAAGCCTTCAGCCTCTCGGGCCGTTCCTGGATCGGAGCTTGATCCTGCACGGCGTGTGTGACAAGGTGCGGGGCGATGGCGATAACCATATGCGGGGGATCGGTTGCCTCCTGACCGGAATCGAGCTCTTTCCGGGCAATATTCAGGGCGGGTCGGACACTCCTGCGGGATGGTCGAGCGGACACTCGATCGACCAGGAGATCAAGAACTTCCTTCAGCGCGACCCGGTCACGCGCACCCGTTTCGGCTCGCTCGAATTCGGTGTCATGGTTCCCGAGCGTGCCGACACCTGGACACGTATGGTTTACGCGGGACCCAACAAGCCGATTGCTCCGGTTGATGACCCATATCAGATGTTTTCCAAGCTCTACGGGCAAAAGAAGGATCGCGAAAACCTCAAAAGCATCCTTGACGAGCTCCAGGACGATCTCGAGACAATCAGCAGCCGAATCAGCCCGGCCGACCGGCAGATTTTGCAGGAACACACGACATTCGTCCGCGAGCTCGAGCAGGAACTTGAGTCGGTCAAGGCTGAGGTCGGTCATGCGGTCCCCGAGCTTGAGCCGGGAATCAAGCGAGAAAATGATCAGATCCCGGAGATCACCAGGCTCCAGATCGAGCTTATGGTCAATAGTTTCGCGGCCGACTTCGCACGGGTGGCAACCCTCCAGATGACCAACTCGGTCGGTCAGGCGCGGATGCGCTGGTTGGGGATCAACGAGGGACACCATGAGCTGTCGCACAATCCGGATAAGGATGAATCGTCGCAAGACAAGCTCACGCGGATCAATCGCTGGTACTGCGAGCAGCTTGCCTATCTGGCTAGGCGGCTCGACGAGACCCCCGAGCCGGGGGGCGAGGGCTCTCTGCTTGATAGCACACTGATCGTCTGGACCAATGAGCTCGGCAAGGGGAACTCCCATACCCTCGACAATATTCCGTTTGTGCTTGTCGGTAACGGCCTTGGCTTTCGTATGGGCCGCTCGATTAAGTACCGCAAGATCCCCCACAACCGGCTGCTCCTGTCGCTCGCTCACGGTTTCGGCCACCGGATCGAACGGTTCGGCAACCCCGACTTCTGTGGCGATGGACCGCTGTCGAAACTGACCTGAACATTTACAGGCTATCCGGAAAGGCCCTCGTGGCCTATCAGCGTCGCACGGACGGGAACGCCAGCCATTCGGGGATCGACCAGACATGATCCGCCAGTCCGGCCGCCATCGCCGGGCTTCGCTGGCTCCATACCCCTTGCCCATCTTTGATCCGTAGCGTTCTCACCGGCCAGCAGAAATTGCATATAGACATCGTCAGATATATCGCCGACTCGTGATTTCGCCAGTCCTTGCTGAAACGGTATGTCTTGCGGGCCTTTCTCGCGTTGCGATGCCGGTCTGTCCCGTTCTGCCGCTCCACGAACGAGGTGTTGATCGATCGACTCACCTGTGACATCCCCAACGCCGCGATCACCGCCGCCATTGTGCCGAAGACCACTCGCGTGGCGATCGAGACGACCCGCCCCTTCTCTCGCGTCCTCTCCACCACGGCGTAGGTCAGCCCCTCCGGGGCGACCTGGTAGGCGGCCCTGGGACGCCCACGCTTGCCGGTCCGGGGCGGCGTGACCGTCTCGCCATCGGCCTGGAGAATCGCATCCTCGTAGGCGGGGTAGCCATCGGTGGTCATCAGGTTCATCAATCGGCCCCCGGTCCGACGCTTGAACGCCGATTATCGCGAATGCCGAACTTGCCTATTTCGCACCCAGCGCGTCCGGTCGATGGCCCTGGTTTCACGGCCGCTGAGGTCCCCGAATTGAGTGTACCGTAGGCAAGCCCTCCCCGGTTTTCGCCCCCCTCCGCCTCTCCATTGCTTCAGCTCCATTGCCCGTCAATCCTGCCCAGACCCTTGCTTTTCTTGCTTTTCTCGCTCGCCACCCTTCCCCTACCCCTGGGATCAAAACCGCTCCCAGAACGTCCCTCGGGGGCGGACAACTTGCTTCATTGGGACTCAACAGCGATGGCTCGCTCCCAGGAACTCGCGTGTTTGTTCCAGCAGCCCAGTTCCCCAGTGCAACGCCGCTACGAGATCTGCCGCGCTTACTTCCACGAGGGCGCGACCGCCGACCAGCTCGCCGAGCGGTTCCAGCTCCATGTTGGTACCGTCCGGGCCATCGTTGTGACGGCCGCCGAGAAAACGTAGCGCGGGCCGGTTGAAAGACGTGGTGCCCGGGCCTCTCAGATTACCCCTCGGCCGGCCTGTCGTCGACGGCCGACAGCGGGGGTTCGGGCGCGGCCCGACGGCGCCGCTTGCGGGCGTCCCTCAGCCGATAGCTCTCCGCCCCGGTCTCCACGATCGTGCAGCGGTGGGTCAGCCGGTCCAGGGTCGCCCCGGTCAGCCGCTCGCTCCCCAGCACCTCCTTCCACTCCTCGAACGGCAGGTTCGTCGTCACGATCACGCTCGTCCGCTCATACGCCGTGCTGATCACGTCGAAGAGCAGCTCCGCGCCGACCTTGCTCGCCGGCACGTAGCCCAGCTCGTCCAGCACCAGCAGGTCCAGCTTCGCCAGCTGCGACTTCAGCCGGCGACAGCTGCCGCTCCTCGCGCGCCTCCAGCAGCTGCGTGGCCAGCTCGGTCACCCGGAAGAACCGCACCCGCTTGCCCCGGCCGCACGCCTCCATCGCCAGCGCCGTGGCCAGGTGCGTCTTCCCCGTGCCCGCTCCCGCCGATCAGGAGCACGTTCTCACGCCGCTCGATATAATCACACCTCATCAGCTCCAGGACCAGCGGCTTGTTCACCGTCGGGGCCGCCGCGAAGTCGAACCCGTCCAGGCGCCTTGGGCGTCGGGAACCGCGCCGCCTTCAGCCGCCGCGCCGCCGCCCGCCGCTCCCGCTCGAGCAGCTCCAGCTCGCACAGCTGGAGCAGGAACCCCAGGTGGTCGACGTTCTCCCTGGCGCACCGGGCCGCCACCTTCTCGCACTCGGCCGTCATCGTCGGCAGCTTCAGCGCCTTGAGGTGGTGCTTCAGGAGCACCGTGCTCTTGGTCTCGATCTTCTTCATGGCGCCACCCCCGCCGTCAGGCTCGCGTAGGCCGAGAGGTCGGGCGACGGGCACGGCGACCAGCTTGCAGGTGCGGCCGGCCGTCGAGGCAGAACAGGCCCACCGGCTGCTCGCGGCCGGTGCTCCAGGATCAGCCGCACGGCGTCGGCGTCGGCCACGCCCAGTTCCAGGGCCCGCTCGACCGCCCGGGTCAGCTCGTCGCGGGCCGGCCCACTCCAGCAGCCGCAGGACCTTGATGTACTGCCGCGTCCCCGGCCCGCCGAACTCGGCCTCCAGCCGCCGCCGCGAGCACGCCGAAGCAGACCGGCAGCTCCCAGCCCTCCAGGGGCGCCGCGAAGTCCAGCGCCCCGGGCTTGCGCTCCAGCACGGCCAGGTAATGCACCGGGTCGTAGAAGACCTCGCTCGCGGCCCCAGCAGCGGCGGTGGGTCGGCCACCACGCGGTCGCCGACGACGATCCGGACGGTGTCCACCGTAGCCGACGGCGGTGACCCGGTGGTGGGCGATACGCGGTCGGGACCGAGTACTCGTTGGTGTCGAAGCGAACCAGCGACAGCGAGTCGACGCACCGGGCTGCTCGACCCGGGCGGCCACGAACGCCTCGCGCCGGCAGCGGCAGCAGGGCCGGCCGCTCCTCGTCGAGCAGCTCGGCCTTGGTCGCCGGCTTGCCCCGGAGCCGTCGCTGCGAGGTCGTCGCGGCAGCCGGCGCTCCGAGGCCGGCGTTGAGCGGCTCCAGGCCGCCGTGGCACCACCGGGACCGGCACGAGGAAGTTGCGGCGGGCGAAGCCGATCGAGCGTCTCGACGTGTCCCTTCTCGTTGGGCCGGCGGACCAGGCAGAAGTGGGCCTCGAAGAGGTGATGGCTCTTGAGTCGGAGGAACGCGTCGGTGAGCTTGCGGTCGCGGCTGCCGGTGATCTTGGCCACGGCGATCTTGGAGTTGTCGTAGCTGATCCGCCGGGGCACCCCGCCGAAGAAGGCGAAGGCCCGGACGTGGCCCTCGAGGAACGCCTCGGTGCACTCGCGCGGGAAGGCGCAGACGAAGATGGCGTCGGAGTACGGCAAGGTCATGACGAACAGGGCCACGGTGGTCGGTCTGCCCGTCGAGGATGACCTCGGCCTGGCCGAAGTCGACCTGGGCCTCGCCGGGAGGATGGGCCAGGGGGACGAAGACCTCGGCGGGCCGCGTCGCCAGGCGCGCGACGGCCTCCTTGACGATGGTCAGGCCGCCCTGCGTAGCCGTGCTCGTCGCGGAGCCGCTCGAAGATCCGGTGCGGCGGTGTGCCGCTGCTTCCTCGGGGCCTTCTTGTCGTCCTCGAGGATCTGGTGGATGACGGGCAGGAAGGGCTCGAGCTTCGGCCTGGGCCGCGGGGCCGGTGCGGCGGTATCCCGGGCGGCTCGGGGATGGTCGAGGATCTTCTTGAGCGTGTCCCAGTGGATGTCGTACTCGCGGCAGGCGGCGCGCTTGCTCAGGCCGTCGACGAGGACGCGACGGCGGATCTCGGCCCAGTTGTCCATGTCGGTGTACACCCATAGACCTCACGGCTGCGGGCCTGTGAAGGGGTCGAGCGAAACCCCCATCGTGGCCCGAGGCCGTGAGCGAGGCCATGGGCGCCACGTTTTCTGACCGACCGTCGGCCGCCGGCCCGCGCTACGTTTTCTCGGCGGCCGTCACAATCGTCCGGGACTTTGCTCACAACCCAGATATCAATGCCTTCTTCACCGTCGAGCGGCCCGGTCCCAAATCCGCCCCGAAACGCATCAGAATCCAGCAACGGGCCTGCGAACTCCGACGCCAAGGGAAGACCCGGGCCGAAACTCGTGCCGTACTCCTCCAAGAGGGATGCGACGTCAGCGAATCGTACCTCTTCCGCGTCCTCCGCCGCGCAGGCTTGACCGCGACCCGGCAACATCGCTCGACGCCGCAACCGGGCGAGTACGCCAACGACGGGTCCGTTGTGCCCGACATCGCCGATGTACGCACCTTGTCCCTTGAAGCCGGACGGCAATTCACCACCAAGGTCGCCGGTCTCTTCCTGTTCCTACCCTTGTTGCTCGATCTCGACCTGCCCCAGGCCGTCATCGATGCGGGGCTGCCCGGCTCGGAGCAGATCCCGCCCCTGCAGGCGCTGCTCGCCCTACTGGTCCCCAAACTGCTCGGCAAGCGGCGCGTCAGTCATACCAGCGACCTGTGTAATGACGAGGGGGCGGGGCTGTTCGCGGGCCTGAACGTGCTGCCCAAGTGCACCTATGCGACCGACTACTCCCACACGACCGAACGGGTTATGACCGAGAGATTGGTCGCCGCATTGATCGCCAAGACGCCCTTGGGCGATCCTCCCCTGAGCTTCAATCTCGACTTCCACGCCATTCCCTTTCGTGGCGCCGAGTCCGATCTGGAGAACCACTGGGTTCCGATGCGAAACCGAGCTCTCCCCACGGTGATGGCATTCGTGGCGCAAGCCGCCGGTCGGAGGGTGATCTGCTACGCGACGGCGAATCTCCTTCGTGCCGAGGCCGATTCCATGGTCCCCAAGTTCGCCGACTACTGGAAAGAGCGGACGGGGCAATACCTGGGCCGGTTGCTCTTCGATTCGCGCGCGACCACCTATGCCGGGTTGAACCAACTGAACCAACGCCAGGTCGGTTTCATCACGATCCGCCGCCGCGGCTCGAGTATGTTGGCGCGCGTCGACCGCCTGCCCGCGGACCGCTGGCGTCGTTGCCAGATCACTCAGGCCAAGTGCAAGCGTCGTCAGATCGCGTACGTCGATGAACCGATTCACCTCGACGGCTACGAAGGCCCCTTGCGGCAATTGATCGTCATGAGGCTGGGGCACGAATCTCCCACTTTCTTCTTGACCAACGACCAGCCGCGACCACAAACGGCACGTGAAGTCATCCAGACGTACACCAGTCGGGATCACGTGGAGAATCAACTTGGTGAGCAGATCACATTCTTCCACCTCGATTGCTTGTGCAGCGACGTACGTCTGAACGTCGACTTCGACCTCACGCTGACGGTGCTGGCCGATCTCCTGTACCGCAGGCTGGCGGAGCGGCTCAAAGGCTTCGCAGAGGCGGCCCCCTCCAAGTTGTTCCGGAAGTTCGTCGATACTGCAGGAAGGATCGAGATCACGCCGAACGGGGTTATGGTCCACTTGAGCAAACGGGCCCACAATCCGCTGCTGAAGGAGGCGAGGCTGACGCAGCCGACGCAGCCTGTACCGTGGCTGGGCGGTCGTTGTGTGAACGTGGTGTGTCCCTGATGGCCCGGGCCCGGCCGAAGACTGCGCCGCGACCATAGGCTTATAGAAACTCAAATGTTTATCCAGTCGTAGCCAGTTGGGTGCCAATTAGGCAAGTTCCGCGTTCGCGATAATCGGCGTTGAAGTCCGCGACGACCGCCACGACGCTCTCGGCAGTCCGCTCGCCCGGCACCACGCTGAGGATCAACCGGCTCTCGGCGTCGATGGCCACGTGGTCCCAGGTGTCGCCTTTGCGATCATCGGCCGGGTCGCTGGGGTCGCAATTCTTCTCCTTCTTGGCCACGAACGCCCACTTCTCATCGAACTGGACCTCACGCGTTCGGGGGGAAAGAGCGACCAACTCGTCGTGGAGGTCGCGGGCGTGCTCGCCGGCGATCTTGCTCAGGCGGCCGACGGTGCCTCGGTTCACCTTGCAGAACCGGCCGGTCTGGCGGACGCCGCACCCCTCGGCGATGTGCTCCAGGACCGACTCGACCTTCGTGGCGGCAGGCGGGAGTTCGAACAGGGGAGTCCCCTTCCGCTCGGAGAATCGGGTCTTGCAGGACCGGCAGCGGAGCATGCGTCGCTGCTTGTGTGTGCCGTATCGACTGGTCACGGTGAGATTTCCGGCCCCCCGCTAGCGATGCTCGGGGCAGTTGGAATTCAGGCAGCAGAAGCAAGAGAGGTCGTCCATGGTGTGGCTCCTCCGGTGCGATCCTCAAAGCGAGATCCGAGTTGCATCATTCCCCATGAATACGCCACCGGAGTGGAACAGTGCAATAGGGTCAGGCCACGAGGGAAAGGCCGGTTACCCCTAAAATTCCCATAGGAACAGGGGTCCACCTCTTGGAACAGGCACCTATCCGGCGATGCGTAAGCCCTTTCGGACCGATCTGACCGACGACCAATGGAATGTGATCAAACCGCTGATTCCCCTCGCCAGGCCCGGCGGGCGGCCCCGCGAGGTCGACATGCGCGAGATCCTCAACACACTTTTGTATCAGGCTCGCACCGGCTGCCAGTGGGAACTGCTGCCGCACGACCTGCTCCCCAGGAGTACCGTCTACGACTATCTCGCACAGTTGCGGGACGACGGAACCTGGCAGCGGATCGTCGACGCGTTGCGCCGGTAAGTCCGGGTCCAAGAGGGCCGAGACCCGACCCCGAGCGCCGCGTCGATCGACAGCCAGTCGGTCAAGACCACAGAGATCGGCGGCGAGTGCGGTTACGACGCGGGGAAGAAGGTCAGCGGGAGGAAGCGTCATGTCGTGGTGGATACCTTGGGGCTTCTGATGGCCGTGGTCGTAACGGTGGCCTCGGCCGACGACGGAGCGACCGCCTCGAAGCCGCTGGGCCAGTTGGACCGGTCGCGATTCCCTTGGTTGGAGGTGGTCTTCGCCGACCAGAAGTACAGGAACCACGACCTTGACGCGTGGCTGGCTCGGCAAAAGAAGCAGTTCCGGGTCGAGGTGGTGAAACGCCCCGAAGGGACGAAGGGGTTCATGCTCCTGCCCAAGCGCTGTGTATCGGAGCAGAGCTTCGCGTGGTCGGGTCGTGATCGTCGTCATAGCAAAGACGACGAATTCCTGACCGAGTCGAGCGAGTCATGGGTACGGATCAGTACGATCGGTCACATGCTTAAGAGTCTGGTCCATGACGAATCGCAGGTATCGGTTCATTTTAATTATGAGAAATAAAGTAGACTAGCTTTCCGGAGAGCCTCTCAGACCCTCCACTCGCATTCCAACGTTACCCGTCACTTCTTACGTCGCCGGCGACGTGCAACAAGGTCGAGATTGTCATCTCAACCTGGCGCATCTCGACCCATGCGGTCATTCACCGTGCCGATCAGATCCGCACCCTCTCCGTACGCCCGGATTGAGCCGGCCCAACTATCAAATTGAAAAAATTATATATATTATAGATGTCACGATTCAGACAGCGGTTAAAAACAAAGGATCTCAAAAAACAACGGAACGCTTCTCATTTCATTCGCAGTAAGATCACGATAAACTTAGGAAGTCCTTTCACGTCTTCGCAGTGGCCGTTACGCCTTTGGGTTCAACCTGGTTTATCCAGTCCGGGGCCGACTTTCTCCCTCTCGACGGTCTCTCGAACAAAGGAACGCATCCATGAATCTTTCGTCCTTGCGTCGCGGTTTCACCCTGATCGAACTCCTGGTAGTGATTGCCATCATCGCGGTCCTGATCGCCTTGCTGCTGCCTGCGGTGCAAGCCGCCCGAGAAGCGGCACGGCGCACCCAGTGCGTCAATAACTTGAAGCAAATCGCCCTCGCGGTCCAGAACTACAACGATGTCAATGGATCGCTCCCTCCCTCGGCGATGAATCAGCCCTCGGGAACTCAGCTGGCGAACAACTTTGGAATGAAGGCGCGGATCTTACCCTTTATGGAACAACAGATGGTATTCAACGCGTTGAACCAGACCTTCAACCTGGAGGATGCCTCGGGCGGTAACGATACGATCGCGACGATGCAGATCAACGCCTTCCTCTGTCCGTCCGATGGCAACGTGCCGATTGGCACCTACAAGTGGAAGAACGGACTCGGGGCGTATCAGACGGGGTACGGCAGCTACCCGAACAATGTCGGTACCTTGTACGCGCTGGCATCGGCGGGAGGAAAGATGGATGGCCCCGCCTATCGCATGAACGAGGCAACCCCGAACAATCACAACGCGGCGGTGGTCCTGGCCAGCATCACCGACGGAACGTCGAACACAGCCATCTTCAGTGAATGGCTCCGGGGCAAGAACCAGTCGCCAGGGCAACCCGGCCTCTGGTTGGTCTACAATTCCTCCGATGCGCTACCGAAGACCACGACCCTGTCGGCTGACAGTTTCATGAATAACTGCCTGTCGTCGAACTCGATCTGGGTCGCGAGTGGGTGGACTGACAATAAAGGGATGAAATGGGCTAATCAGAACTGTGCGGCGGGAGGTTGTTACTCGCACATCATGCCGCCGAACACCAAGGCGTGCTTCTTCAATGGAAACGGACCGGATAACATCGATACCATGGTCGGTGCTAGCTCGAACCATCCCGGGGGTGTGAACGTGTCCTTCCTGGACGGGTCGGTCCACTTCATCAAAAACAGCGTCAATCGCTACACCTGGAGGGCTATTGCCACAATGGCCTGCGGCGAGGTAATCGACGCCAGTAGTTTCTGATCCAGGGACTGAAGTCCAGGGTAGTGCCCCTTTCCTCACCGGCGATCGTAGTGTGCGCCGCGTGGAGGGGGCAATTTTGAACATTTGAACCGTTCAGCCTCCTCGGCTGATCTTGACCCTTCCGCCAACCTTGTGATACAACTCGCCCGCCCGCTCATCGTGATTCCGAGGGTCGGTCGATCCCTCAAATCGACGAGCGATCGCTACCCGCGAAGCCTGCCGTGACGTTCTCAGATTGTCCGGTTGAAGGAGACGAACCGGCCCGGCCCGATCTCTACGGGACGGGACGACAAGCGGATCGAGATCGAGAAGCGAGGTGGCCTGGTGTCGTTGCGGAAAATCGCGTACCTGACCCCCCTCTACTTCGACGAGGCGTCGTGCCTGGGGGGAGGCGAGCGCTATCCGCTCAACTTGGCTCAGGGGGTCGTCGCCGCCTCGGAAGGAAGCTGCCAGGTCGAGCTGGTTTCCTATGGAGACCGCGCATTCAACAGGCCCATGGCGCCTGGTGTGACGCTCCGCGTGCTGAGGGCGAATAACCAGCCCGAGCAGCGGCTCGACGTGGTCTCGTGGGAACTTCCTGCGGCGATCGCCGACGCCGATCTTGTTCATCTGCACACAATTTACGCGCGTTCAAGCGAGATGGGCCTATTGCTGGCCAAACAACAACGTAAACCAGTTTGTGTTACCGATCACGGCGGCTTCAGCAGCAGTCTGGGGTTGAATCTAGGATTACTGGAACTTGCCGATCTGATCATTGCCTACTCCGCCTTCGGTGCAACTCAGTACACGACCAGCCGGCCGATCGAGATCGTTCCCGGCGGCGTCGATGCTAGTTTGTTCACACCACCACCTTCCGGTACCCGGCCGCCACGCGATCGAATTCTCTTCGTAGGCCGCCTACTGCCGCACAAGGGGATCGACCTGTTGATCGAAGCGGTTCCCGAGAACCTGCTCCTGACGCTTTGTGGTCGACCCTATCATCAGGACTACCACGACCACCTCCAGCGACTTGCCGCGGGGAAAAAGGTCGAGTTCGTGACCGACGCCGATGATGCGCAGATCCTCGACCTCTATCGGTCCGCTTGGGTGAATGTACTGCCGTCGGTCTACCGCGACTGCTACGGAGTTACGCACTCAAAGCCGGAACTGATGGGCTTCACGCTTCAAGAGGCGATGGCGTGCGGCACGCCAGCGATCTGCACGCGGGTGGGCGGGATGCCCGAATACATCGAGGAAGGCCGGACCGGGTTCATCGTTGATTCCGTCGAGGAGCTCCGCGATCGGCTCGAGCGACTGGCTTCGGAACCGGGCCTGGCCGACCAGATGGGCGCCGAGGCGAGGCGGGTCGTGGAGCGGGAGTATGACCTGAAGGTCGCGGGGCGTCGGATGCTGGCCGCTTACCAGCGCGTCTTGTCTCGTCGCCTCCAGGACGATGAGGCCGCCTGAGATCCGACAACTCCTCCCTCGAATTGGACGCAAAGGAATACGTCCCCATGACACCCAGGAAGATTGCGTACCTGACGCCACTCTACTTCGACGAGGAGTCGTGTCTCGGCGGAGGTGAGCGGCTATCCGCTCAACCTGGCAATCGGTGTGGTCCACGCCGCGGAGGGTTCGTGCGAGGTTGAGATCATCTCGTACGGACCACGCTCGTTTCAAAATGCGCTTCATCCCGGTGTCACGCTTCGAGTGCTCCGGGCGGACAATCAACCCAAGATCCGGCTCGACATGGTCTCGTGGGACCTCGCAGCGGCGATCGCCGATGCTGACCTGGTTCACCTCCACGCGGCCTACAACCGATCGAGCGAGATGGGATTATTGCTCGCCAGGCAGCAGCGGAAGCCGATCTGTTTGACCGATCATGGCAGCCAGACCAGTACACTGGGTCAGGACCTCGGGATCATCGAACTGGCGGACCTGATCATCGCCAACTCTGCTTTCGGAGCCTCGCTCTATCGGACTCGCCGACCGATCGAGGTCATTCTAGGTGGAGTCGACGCGACGAGGTTTACGCCTTCACCCTCGAACGTACGACCCGAGCGTGACCGAGTCCTTTTCGTAGGCCGGCTACTTCCGCACAAGGGAATCGACCGTCTAATTGATGCCTTGCCCTCGGGTTTGCCACTGACGATCTGCGGCCGACCTTATGACGAGGGATGCTACCGCAACCTCCGCTGGCGTGCCGAGGGCAAAGACATCACCTTCGTCACCGACGCCGACGATGCGCTGCTACTCGATCTGTATCGGCGTGCCTGGGTGAATGTGCTCCCCTCCGTCTATCGCGACTGCTACGGCAACACTTACGCGGCCCCAGAGTTGATGGGCTTCACGCTTCAAGAGGCGATGGCGTGCGGCACGCCAGCGATCTGCACGCGGGTGGGCGGGATGCCCGAATACATCGAGGAAGGCCGGACCGGGTTCATCGTTGATTCCGTCGAGGAGCTCCGCGATCGGCTCGAGCGACTGGCTTCGGAACCGGGCCTGGCCGACCAGATGGGCGCCGAAGCGAGGCGGGTCGTGGAGCGGGAGTATGACCTGAAGGTCGCGGGGCGTCGGATGCTGGCCGCTTACCAGCGCGTCTTCTCGACCTGGGATCGTGCGGGCCGACAGAATCCCGACCGGGTCCGGGGACAGGAGGATGCGGCATGAAGATCCTTGGGCTATCGAACCTCTACCCCCCCGACTTTCTCGGCGGCTACGAGATCGGCTGCTCCCAGTTGGTCGACGCTCTTCGCGAGCGTGGACATGAGCTCCTCGTGGCGACCGCCGTGCCCAGGTATCCGGTCACCGGCGATCCTCCCCACGTACGCCGGATCTTCGAACTGGTCGATGAATGGAACCCGAACCAGATGGGGACCCACCCTTTCATCCAGCGGGTTCATGAGTCAGGCTCGCGCCTGGTCAATGCGCATAATGCGCGCATGCTCATTAACTTGCTCGATGGGTTCTCCCCGGACGTCGTCTTCATCAGTAATATCGTCGGCCTCGGCGGACTAGGCCTGCTAGGCTGCCTCCAGTTCCTCAAAGTCCCCTGGGTATGGCATCTGGGCGATTGCGTGCCGCGCGTGCTGTGCAGCCGCTACATGGTTTTCGACCGGGTCGTGCCGGCTCTTGCGCGAGAGTTCTCCCGGCAAATGGCCGGCCGTTACATAGTGGTGAGCCAGCAGTTACGCGACGAGATCGAGACCAGCGGGATCGAGCTCGGGGGTATCGTAGAAATCATCCCCTATTGGATCAATGGCGAACGTCCTGAGTCGCGGCCGCGCCATGCCCGTTCTGAAGGAGGTCCCCTACGGATCATGTCCGCGGGTCAGGTGAGCCGTGAAAAAGGTGTTGATCTCCTGATCGAGGCGGCAGCAATCGTGTGTGACTCGGGGCGCGCGGACTTCCTGCTCGATATCTACGGTCAGGTGGAAGGGCCTGCGTTCGAAGCCTTGATACGGGAGCACCGGCTCCATGATCGTGTCCGGCTCATGGGCGTCCGACCTCACGCTCAGCTCCTCGAGCTCTACGGGAGGTACGATGTTTTCGCTTTCCCTAGCCGAAACCGTGAACCGTTCGGCCTCGTTCCACTCGAAGCTGCCGCACGGGGCTGCGTGCCGCTCATCACCCAGCGCACGGGGGTCGCCGAGTGGCTGGTCCATGGGGTCCACTGCCTCAAAGTGGAACGCACCGCAAGAGCATTCGCGGCAGCGTTTAGCTCGATACTCGATGGTACGACCGATCTGGGACCGATCGGACGACGGGCCGAGGTGACGACCTGGCGCGATTTTCACATCGATGCGATTATCCCACGTATCGAGAACGCGCTGATCGAAGCCGCGCGTCAATCTCGCGACGGAGCGGGCTCCGCCGACGAGGCTTACCGACTGGCCCGACTGGCCGAACAACTGTCCCAGAGCCTGATTCAGGAAGCAGCTTGTGCGTCTGTTTGAAATTAACAGGTGATGGTGACGCGAATCAGGCGGCCTGGGGATCCGGAAGGGAATTGAGAATCGCCATGAGAAACCGGGATCTCAAGATTCTGGCGTTGAGCAACCTGTATCCCCCCGACGTCATCGGCGGTTATGAGATCGCGTGTGCCCAGATGGTCGATGGTCTGAGACGAAGAGGGCACGAGGTTGCGGTCCTGGCAGGACTTCCAAGAATGCCGGTGAGCGATCCATCTCACGTTTGGCGCCGGTTTCAGCTCGTTGAAGAATCGAACTGGTATACCCACGACCCGTGGCATCACCCGCTCGGCCAGCGAATCCGCGATGCCCGATCACGGCAAATCAATGCGTATAATGTTCACGTTATGCTTCAAGCTCTTGATGAGTTTGGTCCCGACGTCGTCTACATCTGTAACCTGGTCGGCCTGGGAGGGTTGGGACTGCTCGCCTGTCTTAACTATCTCAAGGTACCGTGGGTTTGGCAGCTTGGCGACAATGTGCCGGGTCTTCTCTGTGGCGATTCTTCGGGCTATTTTCCGGCACTAGCGGGGGAGTTTTCGCGCCAGAGTCACGGGTTTTACATTGCGGTGAGCCGACAATTGATCCTTCAAATCGCGAAGTCCGGAGTAACTCTCGATGGCGACGTGACGGTGATCCCCAACTGGATCGTTGGCGATCGCTCGGAACCGCGAACTCGCTATTATCGTGGCGGTCGATTACGAATCATGTCGGCAGGGCAGGTCGCGCGTCATAAGGGAAGTGATACGTTAATCGAGGCAGCCGCCCAGCTTCGCAGCCAGGGAAAAGACGATTTCCAGCTCGATTTCTATGGCAGGGTCTCGAGTCCGCTATTCTCGGAGTTGATCCGCAAGCACCGCCTCGAGGAGCATGTCCGTCTGCTGGGCGAACGGACTCATGCCGAGATCATGGATCTCTACAGTGAATACGATGTGTTTGCCTTTCCGACGATGGAGCGCGAGCCGTTCGGCCTGGTAGCGCTGGAGGCGGCGGCGCGAGGATGTGTGCCGCTTATCACCCAGCGCTCGGGTATTGCCGAATGGCTGGTCCATGGGATTCACTGCATCAAGGTCCCACGACGCGCCGATGAGTTCGCTACGGTCTTCGCGAAAGTTCTTGACGGCGCGATCGATCTCGAGCCGAATCGGCCGACGCGCGGAGACGGCGGCATGGCGCGACTTCCATATCGACGCCATCCTCCCCCATACCGAGGCGATCCTGGGGCGGGCGGCAGAAAAGCCGCGGACCGGGGCAGGGCAACCGGACGAAGCTTATCGGCTCGCGAGGTTGGCCGAACAGCTTGCTCAGACATTGATCGAGGAGACCCGCATTGCCTGAGGCTGAACCTGAGTCTGTGACAGCACAAAAAAATCAAAGGTATTGATCAAGAGGCTCGTCGTACCGACCCGAAATCAGTGAACGAGCCGATTGTCGCCGTAGGAGACACTCTCTCCGCGATCTGGGTGGCTTCGGACGAAGCGTTCCCCGTGACGACAGGAGGAGGACGGAGCCTGTGTATGACCTAGCGTTCTACAATGCCGGCTGTGACAATACTCAGGGACCACGTCGTGTCATGGTTTATACCCGTCGACTACTGCGGCGAGTGCTCAAGCCAATCTTCGTCCGCCAAGTCGAGTTGTTGCAGTGGATCGTCAAACGGCTCGACGCAGATGAGCGGTCACTCGCCGGGGCGTGCGACGATATCGCCCTCCTGCGCAAGCGTCAGGAAGAGGTCGACGAACGGGTTGAAACGATTCTGGCTTTCGGCTGGGACTATGTCGCTATGGTTCGTCGCCTCGCCGTACTCGAAGACCAGGTCGCAAGCCTGACGGGACAATCCCTCATGGACTCAAGCATGGTCTCAACTCCAGGCGATGAGTCGGAAGCGAAGACCTCGATTTTGTTCCCTGGTTTGGAAGTTAGATCGAAAGTGATCTGAAGACTCGGCGAATCCAGCGACCAAAGGCCCATGCCTCATGCGAGGAGAAAACCTCCTGGCATGAGGCGCGGGCCTTTCGTGCGGATTCGTTGCTCAGCGTGACGCTGACGCTAACCTCAGACCTTGGCGGGGACGACGAAAGGTGCCCGGTAATTGCGGGTCAACATCGCATCGGCCTCGGCGTCGTTGATGAACGACTCGGTCGAGGGGTTGATATGGAGTTTACGGCCGAGCCTGTAGGCGATATTGCCCAGGTGGCAGTATGCGCTGGAGTAGTGCCCTTCCTCAATCGGGCCGTTGAGCGACTTGACGTTACGCGACTTTACCGCGTCGAGGAAGTTGGCGAAGTGGTTGCCGCCACCCGAACCGCCGGGCCCGGGTTCCATCTCGCGGCCCATGTAAGTCTGCCAGGTCGTATAGCTGGTGATGGCGAGCATCCCCTCAGTGCCATAGAAGATATCACCGATCTTCACCTTGGCCTCGTCGTTGGTCAGCAATCCCCGCACCTCGAATTGAAGCTCGCAGTCATCGAACTCGAAGACGACGAGTTGGGTGTTCGGGGTCTGACCGTCATCCGAGTAACCGTAACGGCCACCTGCAGACATCACTGTCTTGGGGAACTCGCTCTTACCGATCCCCCAACGAGCCAGGTCCATCTGATGGATGCCCTGGTTTCCGAGGTCGCCGTTGCCATAGTCCCAGTTCCAGTGCCACTCGTAATGGAACCTATTGGGATTGAAGGGCCGCTCAGGGGCGGGGCCAAGCCAGAGGTTGTAATCCACGCCGTCGGGTACCGGGGCGTCGGCCTTGTGGCCGATCGAGCCGCGCGGCTTGTAGCAAAGCCCCTTGGCCATGTAGATCTTGCCAAGCTTACCTGAGCGGAGGAACTCAATCGCGTCCTGAATTCCCTTGTTACTCCGGCATTGAGTCCCCGCCTGGACCACTCGGCCGTATTTCTCCGCGGCCTCGACCATACGGCGACCTTCACTGACGTTGTGGCTGACCGGCTTCTCTACGTAAACGTCCTTGCCGGCCTGACAGGCCCAGATCGTGGCCAGCGAATGCCAGTGATTCGGAGTGGCAATGGAAACGGCGTCGATGTCCTTGTCGTCGAGGATCCGGCGCAGATCCTGGACAAACTTCGGCTCGGTGCCCTCACTCGACGCTACTGATTTCATCGCCTTGCCAATCACGTTGCGATCGATGTCGCAAACCGTGGTGATCCGAGCTTCTTCCAGGGCGTTATACGCGCGAACGTGTTCCATGCCACGGCCGCGAACACCGATCACGGCGACCCGGAGGACCTCATTCGGACTCACCTTTTTTTTGCTGGACTTGGACGACGTCTCGTCCGCCGCGTTGGCCGACTTCTGCACCGCCTGGAGGGCGGACATACTCGCGGCCAGAGCAGCCGTATCCTGAAGAAAATGGCGACGGTCCAAGGTCATGGATGGAGGCTCCTGTGTGGCGGGAATCGGCTTGATTTGTACCAGAGGGGGCGACGAATTGTCTTAATCAGAACCCTTGGTTAGTCCCGCGTCAAGAGTCTCGGCATTGTGTCAGGAAACTTTTCGATCGCCCGGGTTATCCTCCCGCGTGAAACCCCTTGGTATTGATTCAATCTCGACGATTTCCATTAAGGTACTCACATCGCGGCCCGGCCCGCCTCACCGATACGATCCCACGCGTTTTTTATACGGCGACGGTACCGAGCCGCGATCGGATCACATCCTGTTGATGGCGAACAACGGCACTCCTCCTTGGAGCCGTTCGACTCAACGGATGAAGGGCCGGGCCGCCGTCATGGCTTCACGGCCTTGGTCGGTGAGCGAATAGTAGTTGCTCTTGCCGCGTCGATGTAGTGACACCAGCCGCCTCAGCTTGAGGATCGTGAGGTGATGGCTAACTGCCTGCTGGCGCTTACCCACGAGCCCACAGAGATCCGTCACGTTGCGTTCCGTATTGAGCAGCCACCACAGGATCTGAAGCCGGACCGGGTCGCCGATGGCGCTCAGCAGATTAGCCGCGCCGGTGAAAACATCGAGGGCTGGAGTACCCCACCACTCTTCTGACTCCGATCGGGAATTGGTTCGCGTCAACCTCAACGCAGCCGGCGCCGCTGCCGTGGTTCCCAACATGGAAAGGTCCTCGAAAAAAAGAGATGGGTTGTGAAGCAACACGCCAAATTTGACGCATTTCGATTTCTGCGTCAATAGGCAAAGCGAGATTTGGCGGAAATCAAGCCCGATCACGCTTGATACCTCTCGGTAGAATTCTCTGCATTCGAAATTCTTGCGGATAGTAGGACGATGTAGCAAAAACCGGTCGCAAGGCGCTTTAGATGGTTGCGATATCAAGCGTTAGCAGCGTCGTTTTCGAGCGGATTTCGTCGCTGAGGGCCGTCATTCCACGGAGATCGTTGGCAGCTACCAGAGAAGAAATGCGGTAAAAAGAAGCCGCATGGCCCCAGATCATGGCGAGGTTGATCCTGAATAGCAACGATGCAGACCATTTTCTGGCGATTCGTAGCTACCGGAGAGCCTCACCGCGTACAGACATGCCCGCTCTGGATAAACCTTAGAACATTTTCGATGGAGTTGTCGGTTAGTACTACAGTTGTAGATCATCCGTTCAGTCTGCCGAAACCACGGGAAAAACGGCCGAGCTCGACAGTGCGGTAAATTGCGGATCCTGGGAATTCAGGGTTTTTCCCGTGGTGAACGGATGATCTACAGCTGTAGTATTAGGTGAGGATGATCAGCCGGATCATTGTCGGTGTGCATGCCCTATAAGTCGAACGGTCGTCAGCGCCTGGAACTCGCACGTGGCAACGGAGAACTTGGCGGTTGAGATCAAGCTCGAATTGAGTAGTTTCCTCGGACTCCGACTGGATCAGAGACCCGGCGGGGAAGAGTTCGGCTGGAACAAAGACCTCGGTGGCCCCGAGTTCGGGTGCGGCGTTCCAGGTGAACTCGAGCCAGGGTTCGAGTCCACGCGATCGATCAGGTTCGTGGTACGCGAAACGAACGGGCATACCCGCCGTGATGCGAGGATACGGGCGGATGCGGAAGTTGGCCCTGGGCTCGTCATTCGTGTCAAGTAGATTGAAGTCCTCACCGTTCCAGCCATCCCTGGACTTCGCGCACCAGCCAGGCGTGAGATTCCACTGGGCCCCCGAGGCGAGGCAGGCGTCGAGGCGATCGTACAGGGCGGCCATGTACGCCGAGGCGTTTTTCGCCTGCGCCGGTATGCCGAACTCACCGACAAACAAGGGGGCATTCCAGTCGCAAGCAGTGGTAAACATGTGGCCAAATGCTCGATTAATATTTCGTTCGATGCCAAACCAGTGATTGAGCACGAGAGGCAACGGCTTGTAATAATGTGGCGCATATACCGCGCCGGAGAAAGCCGGCCGCGACAGATTTGTCCGAAGGCCGCAATTCGTGGTGATGTGCCCCTCAATGAAGAGGATCGCATCGGGTTGATGAGACCGAATCAAAGCGGCTGCTTCGTGATAAAGTGGTGCGAGTTCACGCTGTTCGTCGCCCCAAGGCTCATTTAAGAGGTCGAATCCAATCACACCTGGATGGCCAGCCAGCGCTTTCGCGAGCCGGCCGACCATCAGTAGATAGCGAGTCCGCACGCCGTAGGTATCCGCGTAAAAGTCGTCGAACGAACGATGCGTGGTCAGGTCAGAGGCCATCATTAACGGCCAGTAACGGCAGCGTAGTGAGTTATCGGGAGGGGAGCAGGTGCCGCGGGGAGAGACCGCCCACTGCGGAAAGCCGTCGCCGCTGCCCCGCGAGGTGTGACGAGAATATCCATCCTGATGAATGTCGATGATGACGTGCAGCCCACGTTGCCAAGCCTCGCTGGTAACGCGCTGGATCTGCTCCAGATATGCTTCGTCATAAAATCCGGGAATAGGTTCAAATGCTTCCCAGATGAAGAGGAGCCGGACGACATTCATTCCAAAGCGAACGAGCGGATCGAGGTCCGAAGGGTCTAAACAGGAGCGGAACGGAGGAACCTTCGACTCTCCCGAGAGACTAACTCCTCTGAGGATCACCACCCGTCCCTCAGGGTCGATGAAATGGCGACCACTTACCCGTAACGGTGGACAGGCATGACGCTCGGCAATATGAGCCGGAAGCACCCCCGACTGCAGGCGGCCAGACAACGGTGCGCGGGGGCCGGACGACAACGCCTGCGTTTCCGTCGGAACGGACGCCGCGTATGGCCCGATTGCCGGAGCAACCAGGAGCAATGCGAGGGGAAGAAGTGGAACGACGCGAATCAAGTGGACCTGCCGTATGTGCCGATAAACCGTTTTGTTCCGGGCGTCTCTGGTGAAGATCGACCGCCTATGCCGATCGTTCTGGCTTCCGCCACCCAGGGCTTGTCCACGACTCGCCGTGCACGGTCTGGGTATCCCTAAATAGTTCGGCACAAGCCGAGGCGAAACTTGTGGCGCGGGCGTCCCAACAAGGCGTCAACACTGTCGTTTCCCCCAGTCCCCTCGTTACTCTGAAGGCCGCTGACCTGGATTCCTCTGGATCGATTGGAAGGAAAGGATCGCTGCTCAGAGCGAGTCTAGGGCACTTGAACCGCGAAACTCATAGTGAATGAGTCAAGTTTCACGCCGGCACCCTTTTTTCCTCGATCCAGCGGTCGAGCATCTCATCGAACGCATCAAAGTCGCGGCGCAGCACGGAATCGTCCAGTGCCTCCTCGGGGACGATCTGGGCCAAGCCGGGGCGCAAGAGCCGATTATACGTGCGGGTGCAGAACAGGATGGTTCGACCACCCGGCCTCGTTACCCGATAGCGATGCGTCCCGGCGATCCGCTCGATCAAACCGTGCAAGCGAAGGCGCCGCAGGTGGTATGTCATCTGACCCGAAGTCATGTCGTCGGGCGACTTCCCCAACAGGGGAGCCCAACAGTCCCGCAAGTCGCGGTTGGAGAAACCTCGGGCCAGGAGACGGAACACCAGCAGGGCGCCGAACAGCGCCTGCACCGACACGTCGGCGAACCGCAAGCCGCTGGCGCGTTGCCCACCGACCTCGACCGGTCCATCGACACCGCGGAACGCGTCCTCGCCGATGGCACAGTCCTGGCTGATCCGTTGGACGTCGAGGAGACGTCGGTTGGCGTCGAAGCCGATCCGCCGCAGGGCGGGCAAGTTAGTCAGCCGTTTGCCGATGCCGAAGTCGCGCGTGTCGTTGATCGTGGTCTCGGTCCGCAGGGCGCGGCCTTCCTTGTGATACTGCTTGATCCGGGAATGCTTGTAATCGATATGCAGCGACGGCGTCACCCCCTCGGTGAGCACCCGCGTCCGGAACCGGCCCGGGGTCTGCTTGGTGATGCGGCGCTGGAAGATCAGTTGAACTTGGTCGGGGCGGCCGATGTCGAGGTTCTCGCGGATCACCTCCTCGAAGAAGACACGGCCACTCAGCGGCCGGTCCAGGACCTGGGTCAGGGAGAACTCGGCCTGGAGGATCGACACGTCGTAGCGGTAGCCGGCCAGGCGATCGGCGACGGTGAACGGATGGGGGAGCCGTCTCAGCCATTTCCGTAGCAGCGCATCGATCTTGTCACCCGAGAGGTCGTCGCAGAGTTGTTGCAACCGTCGGGGGTCGGCGCAGCTCAGGATGCCGTTGTCGAGGGCCTCGAAGGCGATCCCCTCCTTGGCCAGTTGCCGCTTGACGTACTCGTGCCCGTTGATGCAGAGCTTGGCGTTGTAGGGGAAATAGGTGCAGAACTTGATGAAGAACGGGCCGAAGTCCTCGTCGGTGCCGTAGAAGTAGAAGTGGTTGACCATGGCGGTCGTGCGCACGATCCAGGGGTAGGCCTGGCCGGTGTCGGGGTTGCGGCGCTTCTCGGTGCGGAAGACGGGCGTCTTCTCCTGCACTTGCCGACGAAGACGATCCCCTCGTTCCTGTGGAACTGGGAGTGGTACTCTTTGGCGATGTCGTCCTTGCGCTGCCCCTTGGCGAAGGTGATCAGAGGGATCTGCTCCTGCTCCACGAAGTTCACGACGGCCGTGATGAAGTCCGTGCTCATGGGCGCCATGAGAGCCGAGGAGGCGAATATCTCACCGCGGTGGAAGCGGAAGAACGCCGCGACGCCGCGATCGGTTTGCAGGCGGGGCTGATAGACGTTGAGGTACATGCGGTCGATGCCTTCGACCTCCAGAGTCACATGATCCTTGAGGACTTGGGCGACGGTGCGTGGTAGAGTCATGGGTGGCTCCGGTCGTCATGACCCCTCGGGGTCAACCAACCGCATCGCGGTTCCATCGGGGATGCCTCAGCATACCCCGTCATAGGCACGACCGGAGCCCTCTTGTTTACATCTCGTCGGTCTGAGGCGGAGCCTCGTTAGTTCTACAGCCGCAGACAAATTCGCGACTTCTTGGTAGAATAGACGAGTAGGGATTCCAACACACGAGAATCGGCCGAAGCCTCGTTCGTCAACCCCTTGGTCAGGAGGGAGCCTCCATGACACCGGACGACGTGCGCACCGCGGCCGAGCAACTGGTCGAGTTCCACGAGCGCTTCGCCCCTCTCTTTGGCAAGGAGCAGGCGCAAGACCACGCCTACACCTACGTCAACGGCCTGATGTGTTGCCCCGAGCGCAAGAGCATCGAGCCGATTGCCCTCTGCACCGGCACCGGCCAGGTCTCCGGGCTTCAGAAGTTCATCGCCGTCGCCCCCTGGCAATCGGACGACGTCCAGGCCGAGATCCAGTCCGCCTTCGCCGACGAACTGGTCCCCTCGGCGGCGGGCACGCCGATCGGCACCGTTGGCGTGATCGACGAGTCGGCCTTCGCCAAGAAGGGGGCCAAGAGCGCCGGGGTCGCGCGGCAGCACAACGGCCGCCTCGGCAAGGAGGACAACTGCCAGGTCGGCGTCTTCCTGATCGGAGTGACGCCCGCGGGCACCGCCTTGCTCGATCACCAGTTGTATCTCCACGGGTCCTGGTTTGAGGGGGAGGTGGCAACCCAGCGTCGTGCCGAGGCCCATATCCCCGAGGATCTGCCGTTCCGAACCAAGCCGCAGATCGCCGCAGCGCTGGTCCGCGACGTCACCGTGCTGGGGATCGTCGGTCTGGATTGGGTCACCGCCGATGAGGAGTACGGCACCAATGGGGACCTGCTCGACGAACTGGAGCAACTGGACCAGCGGTATGTGATGGAGGTTCCCACGACGACCACGGTCTGGACGGCGGACCCGGCGTCGTGCATCCCGCCGTACTCGGGGCGGGGCCAACCGCCAAAGCGCCCGAACCGCGCGGCGGTGTGTTCGGTGGCCGAACTGGCGGCAGGTCTGCCCGCCGACGCCTGGCAGCGACTCCAGGTGCGCGAGGGGGCGGTCGGGCCGCTGGTCTTCGAGTTCGCGGCGGTGCGGGTCTGGGCGGTCCGCCACCGCAAGCCAGGGCCGCCGATCTGGGTGCTGGTCCGCCGTTCGCTGGAGGAGACTCCCGAGGTCAAGTACTACGTCAGCAACGGCGATGCAGAGACGCCATTGCGAGTGATGGCGTTGGTCGCGTGCACGAGGCACCAGGTGGAGGATTTCTTCGAGGACTGCAAAGGCTACCTCGGGATGGCGCAGTACGAGACGCGGTCGTGGGTCGGGTGGCACCACCACATTACATTGGTCGCGTTGGCGCACCTGTTCGTGGGCGTGACGCGGTTGCGGTTGAAAAAAAAGTGCCGGAACTGACCCTGGACCGGACGGTGCGGTTGCTGGAGGCGGCCCTGGAGGAGCCGGAGTTGAAATTGTCGCGTGCGGTCGCCCTGGTGGACTACCACGTCCGTCGGAACAAAGTGGCCAAAGCATCACATGATAAGACCTGGAAGGAAAAACACAAAGGGGTCAATTACCTGCGGCTGTAGAACTAGTCACGATCAGGGGATGGACGCAGACCCACCTCTTGTTCGATCTCGAATCTGACCGCTTCGTTCCCGGGGTACCTCAGCGGTAGAGAACTTCGTACTGTCGAACTCGCCCAGTCTTCACCTCCGTTGACGTCGTCGCGAAGCCCTCAACAAGTGGAGCGGCTCCGGTGACTCTGGGACACGTCTGACGTAGTCGTCATTACCGCCTTTCTCCAAGTCCTGATCGCCACGACCGGATCACCACTGATCGGCTTGTACCTGATGATTGCCGGGTCGGACTTCTTATCTGGTCTTTTGCAAAGTCAGGATAACCCCAACTGCGCCACGACATGATCATAGGGCCGCTCAAATCGGGTGACTTGCTCGATCGCCCAGGAGAGCGTCGTACGCAGGGCTTCCCTTGCCATGGCTCGACAGGCTTCGCCGATGGTCATCAGCCGATGAAGTGCCCACTCCTTCGCACGGCCCTGCTTCAACTCGCCCATGAGCAGACTGTACGCCAGCATGACCAGGTACATGTGCCGGGTCTGGCCCTGGACATCACGCAACTGACAGTCACCCAACCCGAGTTGCTGCTTGCCGTCCCGATGGAAGGTCTCCGTTCCCGTCCAGCGATGTCGGTACACCCGCACGATCCGACTCACCTCCCAGGTGATCCGGTTCGTCACCAGGATCTTGCAGCACCGTTCGTCATTGCGGTGGTGCCACAGGATCACCACTCGAACCTTATGCTTCACGTCAGGGATCCGCACCGTCGCCGTGAGGTACCACTGGCGGCGGTCGCCGATCCGCATCTCCTTGCGGTCCGCAGACCGGGATCGAGGCCGCCAGTTCGTTGGCCTTGAGGATCCGCCCCTTCCACTCCAGCTTGCGGTTGGTCTTGAGGTCACCGACGTACCCCCGGGGTCGCCCGAACCGGTCCTTCTTGGCATCGATGTGGTTGAGGACCTCGGCGCTGGTGAAGTAGCAGTCCATGGCGAAGTCGCCGGGGATCTGGTGCTCGCACACCCAGTCGATCAACTCACAGCACAAGGCGGTGTGGTTGCGGAACGGTTCCCCCATCGCCTCGCAGATCTCCTGCTTGCGGAAGAGGCGGAACTCCAGCGGATAGTGCTTGCCGCCGGTGCAGACGTAATTGACGAAGAGGTAGTCCTGGGCGATCTTGTTCCGCTCCTCGGCATGGTCCCAATACCACCCGGCGTCGGGGATCAACATCCCGTCCCGGTCGACCAGGGTGTTGTCGATGGGGATCACGCCCTGGTCACTGTAGCGAGTGGAGGGCTCCTTCTGGAGCAGGCCCAGTCGCCGCAGGTTGAGTGTCTCCACATCCCAGGGGGCGTCGGTCAGGAACCGGTTGAGACAGGATTGGTCGGTGGTCTGGGCGAACTCGTCATGGATTCCGAGGACGGTTTTCCGCTCGGCGACGAAGAGTCCGGTGAGGTACTCGGCGAAGTGGCGGCGCTGGCACTCGTTGGCGAAGAGGTCGCCGTACTGGGTCAAAGCCTCCTGAACGAGCTTGGGGTATTCGATAATCCCTGGCATGATCGCATGCTCCGCAGTCCAACTGCGCCAGAGCAAATCAGGGTCAAAACGAACCAGTTTTGCCTATTTTAACGCCGCCGCAGAACGGTTTGCAAAAGCCCAGTTCTTATACCGAGTTTCACTGGTCCGGCCGAAGAACGTTTTGCGAATGTTTGTTCACTTCTGCCTCCATTTGTTCGATCTCGAAAAATAAAACTGAAGAATTCACCGAGACCCTTGAGCCTGGAGATACAACTGTTATGCTGAATAGCATCTTGCCTAGCCGGGTCCGTTCTGATCGTTTCCCACCGACGAGGAGCCTGCCTGATGACCGAGCCGAAACCGAGTAACGACTCATCGCGGCGTGTATTCCTGAAGACAACCGGCCAGGTGGCCGCGACATCAGCCCTCGCTGGGGTGGCGATTCCCGCGGTTCACGCCGCGGAGAGCAACACGATCCAACTCGCTTTGATCGGGTGCGGTGGTCGCGGTACGGGCGCCGCAGCAAACGCGCTGGCGACCAAGAGCGGTCCTATCAAGCTTGTGGCGATGGCCGACGTGTTTCAGGACAAGCTCGACCGCTCAGTCGCCCACCTCAAGCGCGAGCCCGCCGAGAAAGTCGATGTTGATGATGAGCACATGTTCATCGGTTTCGATGCCTACCAGAAGGCGATGGACTGCTTGAAGCCCGGTGATGTGGTCATCCTGGCCACGCCGCCGGCCTTCCGCTGGGTTCACTTCGCCTATGCGATCCAGAAGGGTCTCCACACCTTCATGGAGAAGCCAGTTACGGTCGACGGTCCAAGTACCCGTAAAATGATCGCGCTGGGCGAGCAAGCCAAGGAGAAGAACCTCAAGGTCGGCGTTGGCCTGATGTGCCGCCACTGCGAGGCACGCGGCGATCTGGTAAACCGGATTCGCGACGGCCAGATCGGTGACATCATTACGCTTCGTGCCTACCGAATGACCGGTCCGGTCGGCACAGCCCTGACCGAGCCCCGGCCGCCAGATATCTCCGAACTTATGTATCAGATCCGCAAGTTTCACGGATTCCTCTGGGCCAGCGGCGGCTGTTATAGCGATTTCCTCATCCACAACATCGATGAATGCTGCTGGATGAAGGGTTCGTGGCCAGTCCAGGCGCAGGGATCGGGCGGCTCGCTGTTATCGAGGCGATTACATTGACCAGAATTTCGACACATATTCGGTCGAGTATACCTTCGATGATGGCTCGAAGCTTTTCCTTGAAGGTCGTAACATCCCTGGTTGCCACCAAGAGTTCGCTAGTTACGCTCACGGCACTAAGGGCTCGTCAGTGATCTCGACCAATTCGCACACTCCCGCCAAATGCAAGATCTACAAGGGGCAAAAGTTTACCCGCGACAATATCACCTGGGCATATCCTCCTCCCGAGCCCAATCCCTATCAGCTCGAGTGGGACCACCTGATCGACGCGATTCGAAAGGACAAGCTTTACAACGAAGTTCGGCGGGGTGCCGAGGCCAGCCTCGTGACCTCGATGGGCCGTATGGCCAGCCATACAGGCCAGGTTATTACGTTTGATGATATGCTTAATTGTTCGCACGAGTTCGCTCCCACAGTCGACAGGTTAACGATGGACGGCCCCGCGCCCTTGCAGATTGACTCGTCGCTGGGACATTATCCCTATCCTCAGCCGGGCATACTGCGTGATCGTGAATTCTAAGCTCGATTGATGCAACTTTTGAGGGGGTCACCTCGGCGGTAGCCTAGGGAGTTACAACGGCTTCCTGTGTCACCACCGAGGACGACCCCCGATGATTGTACCGACGAGGCCCGGCCGATCATCCAGGCCATTGCGCCGGCGTTCACCCGACCGACCCTCCGGCGCTCCGCCCTCCTGATGAGCGCCGCTCTGCTGTGCACCGGGCGACGCATTGTCGCCAACCTCCTCCTCGTCGCCGCGCCTCTGGTCGACGGCCACGTCACCACCTAACAGCGGGTCTTCTCCTCCGCCTCCTGGTCCGCGATGCGACGGGCCTGCGGCCTCTGCCGCGCCGTCGTTGCGACCCCGCTCGCGGATCGGCCTATCTTCCTAGCCGGCGACGACCCCGTTGACGGACACCTCGTCCGGCGCGTCTACGGCAAGGCCGGCCACCGCGACCCGGGCCGATCCAGCCACGGCTACACCGCCTGGCGCTACGGCCACAAGTGGGTCGTCCTGGCGGTCCTCGTCCGATTCCCGTTCGCCACCCGGGCCGGGCGCTGCCGGTGCTGGTAGCCCTCTACCGCAGCGAAGAGGACGACCGGGCGCGTCGCCGGCCGCACCTCACGACCGCCCAGTTCATGTGCCAACTCCTGCGCGTCATGCCGCTGTAGTTCCCCGACAGGCGGCTGATCTTCGTGGGCGGCGCGGGCTATGGTACGCACGAGGTCGGCCGGTTTTGCTACAACCACCGCCACCAACTCGGCTTGACGATGGTCAGCAAGTTCCACCCCGACGCCAACCTCTTCGAGCCTCCGCCGCCGTCCTCGGGCAAGGGGCGGCCGTGGGTCAAGGGCCGGGCCCCGCCCAAGCCGCGGCAGGTCGCCGTCGGGGCGCTGTGAATCCCGATCGGTATCCGTTCACGCCCCGAAGACAGGCGAACTGTTGGAGCGGACCTTCCAGACCTCAATGGGGCCTGTCGATTTCCTTGCAGAAGCCGTCGTGGAATGCGAAACCTTGCTGTTGAAAGATGTCGTTGTGTAGCATGGTGGTGTCCGACGGTAGTTGAACGGCATCGTAACCGAGGTTAACATGGTCGTCCTATACCAATTGCGTCAACCTTGCTTGATCCAGGACGATTCATGCCCACGGACGACCTCGCGCTGCATTGCTGCCAGAACCCCGACTGTCCTCAACACGGCCACCGTGCCGCCGGCAACCTTTCGGTCTGCGGCCACTACGGCAAGAATCACCACCGCCTCTTGTACTGCAAGGCCTGCAAGGCCCGGTTCTCCGAGTTCAAGGGGACGCCCTACTTCAACGCCAAGCTCCCCCACGACCAAGTCACAGGGGTCTTGGAGCACCTCAACGACGGCTGCGGGACCCGACAGACCGCCCGCCTGGTGGGGGTCTGCAAGGACACCGTCACCCGGCTGGCACTCCTGGCCGGTCAGCACGCCAAAGACACCCACGACGAGGTCGTGGCTTTTTCCCCCAGCGACCCGCGAGGTCCAGTTCGACGAGAAGTGGGCGTTCGTGGGCAAGAAGCAGAAGAACTGTGATCCGAACGACCCCGACGACGACCAGTGCGGCGACTACTGGGATTTCGTGGCCTACGACCCTGAGCACCGGCTGGTCCTGGTCGTAGTTCCCGGGGCGCGGTCGCTCGAGAACGCCGAACTGATCGTCGAGGAGACGAAGGCACGGCTGGGCGATGAGCCCCCGGCGCTCATGACCAGCGATGAGCTTGCGGCGTACGCGACGGCGATCGAGACCACGTTCGGTGTGCCCGCCCCGCCCCCGGAGCAGCGCGGTCCCGGCCGGCCACGGGTGGTCCCCGAACTCCGTCTGCCCGAGGGGGTCTGCTACGCAACGGTGCACAAGGACCGCGAGAAAGGCCGAGTCGTCGCCGTTGAACAGAAGCAGGTCTTCGGGACGCCGGAGGATCTGGAGGACGCGCTGGGCGCGTCGACGGTCAGTGCGAAAGTGAACACGTCGTTCCTGGAGCGTCAACACGCGACCGACCGGGGCCGCAACGCGCGGAAATCGCGGAAGACATACCGGTTCAGCAAGGATTGGCAGGTCCACGAGGCAGTCACATACCTGACGATGTACAGCTACACCTTCTGCTGGTGCGTGCGGACGCTCCGGGTCAAGGACGAGGATGGGCATTGGCAGGAGCGGACGCCGGCCGTGGCGGCAGGGCTGACCAATCACGTATGGACCTTGCGGGAGTGGTTGATGCGTCCCGCTGTTCAATCATCGTAGGACACCACCCGGAGCATCGAACCTGACGGGGCTTACGAAAGAAGCTCTCGCGGCACGCACGCAGCTCATCAACGAGGCGAAATCGTGGGGCTTCAAGAAACTGAGGATGGCTGATGATGGATTCCGGGGTGGTGGCCCACAAGGGGCTCCCGGTCGTTACAATCGGTCTCGTTGGTCGGACGATCCGTCCGCCCCGCTGATCCCGACTTCCCGGCCCCGAGGCGTCGTCCCATGGTCAATATCCAGGATCTCTTCGACGACGTCAAGTGCTTCGACACCATCCGGGACATCCGGTGGCCTGACGGCGTGATCTGTCCCAAGTGCTCATCGGACTCGGTCATCAAGAACGGCCGGGATGACACCCAATCCCTTCGATAACGCTACGAGTGTCGGAACGACCGACAACGCTTCGACGACCTGACCGACACCATCTTCGCCGACCATCACCTGCCGCTGAGGACCTGGATCGCCGGCCTCGATCTCATGGGGTTGAACTTCTCGGGATTGCAGATCGCCCAGGAACTTGACATCAACAAGGATGACGCTCGGGCCATGATCCCGATGCTCCGACAGGGGATCGTCGACCGCTCCCCTCCGGTCGTGCTAGAGGGAGAGGTCGAGTGCGACGAAGTCGATGTGGTGGCGGGACATAAGGGCCATCCCGAGGCGGTCAAAAAAAGGCCGGCTCTCCCGAAGGCGACGCTTGAAGAGCGAGCAAGGCCGGGGCACGCCGGCCAGGGAGAAGCCGCCGATCTTCGGCAGGTTGCAGCGGGGCGGCGAGGTCGTGATCTGAATGCTGGAGAACGTGAAGCAGGTGACCATCAAGCCTTTGATCAATGGGACGATCGCAAAGGGAACCTTGGTTTACACCGATGAATACAACATCTATAGTCGCCTGGTCGAGTGGGGCTACGGCCACGAGACGGTGTGTCATGGGGCGGGCGAATTCGCCCGGGATGACGACGGCGATGGCTTCTGCGAGGTTCACGTCAACACGCTCGAAGGGTTCGGGTCGTTGCTCCGTTCCTGGCTCCGGCCACATCGAGGAATCCCGCGGGAGAGCTTACCGCTCTACCTGGGGTTTTTCGAGTTCGTTCACAACGTCCGGGCGCGTGGGAATAGGCTGTTGGCTACCCTGATCGGCCCATTGCTGGCACCACCCCGGAATCCATCATGAGCCTTTGTTGATTGCGTTCGGATGGTGCACCTGCTGCGGGACTTGAAGCAGTCGCAACATTACCACAAGCCCGCTGGCGAGTGGCCGGCGTTCTCCAAACAATTGAAGTGGCTGATCCGCGACTCGATCCGCCAGAGCAAGCGTCGAAAGGAACTGTCCTCGGAAGCGTTCGCGTCGCGACGGCGGCTGAATGTGAGGTTGCAGGAACTGCTGGAACAGCCGTGGGAGCAACGCCTCGCGCCCGCTTGATAAAGCGACTGCGGCGCCATGCTTCCGAGTTGTTCACGGTCCTGGACCATCCCGAAGTCCCCTTCGACAACAACCACGGTGAGCGTCAAATCCGACCGGCTGTGATCGCGAGGAAGAACAGTTACGCCAACGGCAGCGAGGACGGGGCCGAGACCCAAGCCATCCTGACGAGCGTCATTCGCTCCAGGTTTATGGCGGTCTTCAGGCCATCCGCGTGACGGCCGAGACCCAAGCCATCCTGACGAGCGTCTTTCGCACCTTGAAGCAACGAGGCCACAATCCCGTCTCCGCCGCGACCCAAGCCGTTCGCGCCTACCTCCAAACCGGTCGATTACCATCTCTCCCAGGGCCGGTCGATGAAATCGGCTGAAACATTTCTGTTAAGTTTATCATAATTCGATAGAATTTACGCGAAGCTGACCGCGATATCGTCCGTGGCCGACGGGTCGAATCGGTTCTTCAGGGTCAAGGGCTGCATGTAGAGCTGGTTGAGGGGGAGATCGAACGGGAGCTTGGTGATCGTGTTCTGACCGTTGAACTGCAAGGTGCAGTTCTGGCCCGTGACTCCGTTGTGAAAGACGAGGCTCGCGGCCTGGGTGGTGATCGCCTCGTAGGCCGATCGATCGTCGGGCGTGGCCTTCAGGAAGAGGTTCACGTCCAGGGTCGAGCTTCGCCCGCAGAACTGGAGCACGGAGAGCGTCGTGTTCTCGAACCAGTGGCCGTCCATCGCGTTGGTGACGGCAATGCTCAGGTTGTCGTACTGGGTGCGCATCGCGCCTCCCAGCGAGAGTTGGCCGGCGGTCTGCTTGAACGTGTAGGGTCCGGTCGGATAATCGGTCTCGGCCGGCGCGGGGAAGACGGTGGCGTCGGGGTCCGTCGTGCCGTCCATCGCGTTGCCGACCTGCGCACGCGGTCAGGCCCAGCGTGAGCATGGCCGTCGTGCCCTGGCGTGAGACCTCGATTCCGACCGAGCTGACCTTGCAGCCCGAATATTGCTTGCGGAGGTATGTCCCGTCGGACCGGCGCACGGCGTGGTAGACCGAGCAGCTCGCCAGGTCGCCCGGAAGCTCGGTCGTCGTCCAGGGCGACGTCTGGCCGCTGTTGATCCGGGTGATCGCCCAGTTCAGGAGCAGGACCGCCTGGCTGGGATAAAGCTTGGTCTTCAGGGTCCCGGAGCACCCGTAATGGTCGGACACGGCCTCGGCCGTGATCGCCACGCCGCCGCCGTAGGGGATCTCCTCGATCACGGGGTCGGCGACCATCGAAAAGGCGTTGCCGTCGATCAGGCGGATATAGATCGAATCCGTTCCGGCGACCGGGCTGTCCATCGGCGTGTTGAGCGCCGATTCCTTGACAATCCAGAGAAACTCTCGTGCGGACATGGGGGTGATGAATCCTTGATCTTATGGGTTGACGGAGCGAAGCACGCGAAGACGGAACATGCCCGACGCATAAAAGAAGCCCTCAGGCTCACTGTCGGGTCGGGGATCAAGTCGCCGGGTCGGAAAAGACGATCTCGCCCGTCTCGGCACCGAGCGCCACCAGGTCGAGAGCGAAGGAGCTGGTGCCGCCGGCCACGCCGGGGGCCAGCGCCGTGACGAACAGGTCCCAGAGATCGGTCACGTCATCGATAGAGAGCGAGCCGACGGCGATCTCGACCAGGACTTCGAGCGTGCCGATCTGAGCATCGGGGCTGAACCAATCGACCGACGTCGGCCGCGGGGTCAGGCGCACGATCGGCGCGGTTGAGGATGGCGCGAAGGGCGCCTTGTCGGCCGCCACGCCCTTCCACGATCGGACGTTCTCGGGTCCGACCACGCGGCGGAGATTGGCGTCGGCTTCAACCTGCTGGACGATCCGTCGAAAGACGGCCGTCCAGACCGACGCGGGGGTCTTGAGCGATTTGGGCATGGGTCTAGGCGTCCATCGGGTCGGTGCAGGAACAATCGATCGTGACGTCCGGGAAGCCGTCGCCGTTGGTGTCGAGCGAGAGAATCAGGCAGGTCCCCAGGTAGTCGGCCTGGCTGTGATAGACCCGCGCCAGCTTGCCGTACGGGGCCGACGCCTCGTTCACGCCGATCTGGGCCTCGCAGATGTATGCCAGCGCCTTCTTGGCCGCGGCCTCCTTGATCTGGTCGGTGATCATCAGCGTGTCGTCATCGAGCTGGTCCTGAAGCCAGGTCGAGCAGCGCCCGATCGGCGGGGACCGAACGCCTGATTGCCCACCACCATCGTCATCGCGGCCACCCGGAAATGGGCATGCGCCAGGTCTTCAATCCAGGACCGCGCCCGCCCGAGCTGGGTGGCGAACCCGGCCTCGTCGTCGTCGGTCTGAAGCTGACGGAGCCACGCCCGGCCGTATTTCAGGAGATCGGCGTAGCTGCAATAACTCGTCGGCGTGGTCTCGGTACCCGCGAACGCCAGGACGTCGAGCGTGCAGCCGTAGGCGTCCACCGGGTCCTGGCCGGACGGCTGGACCCGGGTCAGCAGTTGATACCGGCCCGACGCGAGCCCGATGGTATCGGCGGCGGTGATGGCGATCGTGAAGGTGCCGGCCGACGGCGTTGACCAGGTCGTCACCGGGTTGAACGACGCCGGCCGCTTACCGCCGGGCCAGACCGTCGTGACCAGGGCCTCGGAGCCGGTGTAGGTCGTGACGACATTGCCCAGCGCGTCATAAACCGTACCGGCGATCACGAGCGCCGAGCCCTGGGAAATCTGGAGATTCTCTTGCGTATTCATAAATAATTATATTCTCCAGATTGTTTTTGTAAATACAAATTTAAATGATTTTGCGGAGACGTTTGTGGGAAGGGGAAAATCGAGCTTGGCGGCTTATGCGTAGAGGCCCGACCTCGTTTTGGCGAGGAGGGCGGCGGCGGAGGAAGAGGAGGCGGCGGTGGAGGAGGCGGCGGTGGAGGCGGCGGCGGTGGAGGCGGTGGAGGCGGCGGAGGCGGAGGCGGGGGTGCGATACCCTGGGAGAGGCCTGCAAACAGTTTTCGCGCCCCCCCCATCGCTGAGGCGAGCTTCGTGAAATCGGCCGGATTTGCGTTCGAGTACCCGCTCGGAATCGAGCCGTCGGAATTGAAGGCGGGCTGCGATACGGCGATATAATCATGCCAGTTATAGGCGTTTCCAGGATTGACCGTGCCCATGCCGTTCGGTTGGTCGAGCGTGTATCGCATTTCCAGCACGAAACCAGCGTCCTCGATCGCGGCGAGTCGCCCTAATTCCGCGTGGAAGAACCGTGGATTGCGTGTCGTCGAGAGACATCTTAGTGAATAGTCATATTTATTATAATTTGTGTATAAGCTTGAGTTGCCTCGGCCGGCTAGATCGCCGGGGCCCCCCTCGTAGGCGACCAGTTCCACCGGAAACGATAGTGTTTCAAGATAATATTGGTGACCGGCCACGGCGTCAGCCAGTCCTGTGTACTTCGTTGCGATCCCATAAATATCGACCAGCCCATCGATATCCAGGGCATCGTAAGCCGCGGCATAATCCGGCGATGCTGGATCAATCGCCAGTGCGTCACAATTGTCGAAATAGGTCGCGATTGCCAGTCGATCGAAGGCGAACCCGCGAGATTTAGCGTAGATTGAGTTGTAAAACTGAGCGATGTAAAAAGTGGACGAGCCCGCGCCGTTAAAGAACGAACCGACGACCCGGACCAGGTCCGCCGCCGACCGCCCCGCGCCAGTCCATGCCGCCATCGCAATAGAATGGACCTGGGCGCACCTCAGCGCAAACCAGCTTTCTGAGACATTGGCCACGATGTTCGGTAGGATTTTGAATGCCACGGTCGCCGACGCATAGTTACCGCCGCCACTCACCAGGGTCAGTCCTTTAACCACGCCTCCGGAGATGGTCGCCGTGACGGTGGCGGCCTGAACTGATTGATTCGTGTTCAAGGGCGTTCCGAAAACCACGACTTCCGGCGCATACTCGTAGCCGCTGCCGCCATGCGTCAGGGTCAGGCTGGTGATCACACCACCCGTGATTGTCGCCGTAGCCGTGGCCGGGTCACTCCCGCCGGGGTCCGCGTTCCAGAGGGCGTTGGCGTAGTTGCCCGCGTCACGCGCATAAGCCCATTGCGGAAATCCAAAGTTCCAGACCTCATTGGAGAATTCGAGGTAGAGTTTCAGACCGCTGGCGACGTGGGCCGCCGCCATCGTCACCAGGTCGGTGACGCCCTGGTCGGTCATCAGGTGCGGGACGTTGAGCCAGGTCGAGACCCCGCATGCGTTCGAGAGCTGAATGCACTCCTGGGGCGGCATTCCAAAACCCGTCTGGTACGAGACAGTCGCCCCGCTGGGCGTCGAGCTGGTCGTCGTTGTGATCCAGGGGTAGGAACCGTTGGCGTGGCCGGTGTAGGCCACGGCGATGAACTGGGTTGCGCTGACGACCTGGACGCGGCACACTGCCGAGTGTGAAGGTGTATCCCGAGCCGTCACTGGCGGTGTAGACCGTGGGATCGTTGTTGATGTTGACCCACTGGCCGGTGGTCATGCCGTGCGCCGTGCTGGTCGTCACCAGCACGAACATGTTGCCGCTGCCCTGGGAGTTCCACTTGCGGATGTCCTGGGTGTCGGCGGTGGAGACGTCGGCGGGGCCGCAACTGGCGATGGCGGTCGAGTAATTATTCGTGGGCCGGTAATGGCCGGCGGTCAGCATTCCCGCCACGGCGAAATCGGCGAACTGGGCGTTATCCGATCCATTGATCGACAGGCCGTCCATCCACCGGAGGGCCTCGAAACCCTGGTTGCCGCCGACGCGGTCGAGCAGGTCGGGATGCGCCAGGCTGGTGGACGTGAGGTCGATCTCGGGCCCCAGGACCTCGACGCCGATGATCGCGCCATCGGTCTGAAGCATGAGTTCGACCGAGTTGTAGCCGTGGGCCGTCCCCGCCGAGTTCGTGGCCGGCGTTAACTCGGCCAGGGTCACGACCTGCTGGATCATCAGCTTGCCGGTCGTGGGGTCGGTCGTCGGTCCCGTCACGGTGCCGCATACGGTCGAGAGATGCGCGTAGGGGTCGTAACTGTTGGGGATCAACTGGACGTTGGGACTGGGGTTCGACGAGCCGGTAGGGACCTGGTACTTGACGGTCCAGGTCCCCGGCGCGGCGTGGCGCACGAAATAGTGATCGACGCCGTTGTTCTGGGCGTTCTGGCCCAGGAGGTAGGTCGCCGTCCCACTGTTGACCGCCATCAGGTCGCCGAGTTGGTACTGCCCGCCGGGCGAGGTCGCGACCGTCACGTCGCCGACCCACGGAAGTGGCGAGTTCGTGGGCGAGTAATTCTTGGTCCGGCTCCGGTAATTCATCGTGAAGTACGCGTCATCGAGCCAGCCGGTATTGTACCCGCACTTCAGGGTCCGGGTCTTGGTGGCATCGAACGCGAACCAGGTCGAGTCGGTCTCGACACTGACGGGCACGTCCGTGAGCTGGCCGGCATAGCCCTGGGTGGAATCGATCCAGCCGAACCCGCATGAGAACGTGACCGTGTCGCCCGGGCCGACCACCGGGTCCTGAATCCGCTCGATCCGGATGCAATCGGCCGAAAGCGTTCCCGACCCCGCCGCGTTCGAGAGGGTGACGGTCATCGTCGTGCCCGTCATGGTGACGATCCCCAGGTCCAGGAACCGGATGCCCTGGTAGGCCCGGTCGAAGCTGGGTGTCTGGGTCTGATCGACCGCGAACGTGCCGACCGTGGTCGCGCCGTCCTTGACAAGGTACTGAGCGTGCGTCGTGTAGGACGGGTCCCACTGGACCGAGGCGCTGATCTGGTATCGTCCAGATTTACAATTATTAAATGTATAGATTGCATGATCTGACCCGGTCGCCGAATAGCCGTACGACCCGCCATAGTACATGCCCGTTGGATCGCTCGACTGAATAGCCCAGCCGCTCCCGACCTTCACGCAGCTACTGTCGGTGTCGTCGATGCCCCGGAAGTCGTTCGTATTCAGCGGCCACCAAATGACGCCGTAGTTCTGGCTCCAGTAGACTGGATTTGACAGCGCGATCGGTGCGCCGCCATTGATCGAGATCGACGGCGGCGACATGGAGGCCGGAGCGTTGGCGACCGGCTGGGGATTCTGGTTCAGGCCCGATGCGGGCGTGCCGGGGCTGCCGGCGACGTCATAGAGCATCGCCACCACGTTGCCCGAGGGCAGGACCTTGGGCCAGTTCTGATTGGTATATGAGCCATAGTTCTGGCGGGGGACAATCGCGGGCGCGGCGACATTGGCCAGACTGGAAAACGTCGGGATCGCGCCCCCTGAATCGTTCGTCCAGGAGATCGGCGTCGTCGGGTTCGAGTTCGCCTCGGAATCGACCGAGAGCGTGCTCGACACGGTCGATCCGTAGGTCGCCGGCAGCGCCAGGGGCGATGGGCTGAACGAGCCACCCGTCAGGCTGGGCGTGAAGTTCGCGGCCGGGTTCGTGCCGACGGTCTGGATCAACGTGACGGTCGTCGATCCTCCCGGCGCGACGATCGGCGCGGGGGCGCGACGACCACGCTGGGCAGGACGGTGGGCGTCCCCGAGCTTGCGGGGACCGTGGCCCCGCTGTAGCCGCTGATCAGGGGGAGATTGTACGTCGGCGTGCCGATCGAACCGGCCGGCGTGCCCCCGACGTAACCGGTAATGTCCGATCCCGAGAGGACCGATTGCCAGAGCCCGAAGTCGCCGATGGCCCCGTAGAAATAGGTGTTCTGATTGCTGACGGTGTTGTTCGTGTAGTCGTAGATATTGCCGATGCCGATCGTCGGCATGTCGAACGTGCCGGTCGTCGTCGTTCCTGAGAACGTCGAGACCCCGTCCAGGTAGAAGACGAAGGCCCCGGTCGTGGCGCTTCGGGTGACGACCAGGGTGTGAACCTGGTTCCGGGCCGGGGCGTCGGCCGCGGCCTGCGAGAAATTGATCGGGCTGGTGCCGAAACCGAATTGCATCGAGTTGGAGACGCTGCCGTAATCCGACCACGGTGCGTACGAACAGTACGTGCTGGCGCCTCCGTTGCCCGAACCGCCCCTGTAGTCGGTCCAACCGAAGAGCGACGGCTGGGCCATCCCTCCGTAGTAGCCGTACCAGACGAACCGGATTGCAATCGAGAAATCGCCGATCCCGGTGATACCGGGAAGCTGGAGGGCCTGGCCGCCGCCGTCGCGTGGGATATTGGGTGCGAACTGGTACATGTCAGCCTCTAATTAATACTTCTTCACGGTCAGTAGTGGTGTATCGAGGGGAAGCTTGCGCGATCGCACCAGACCCGGGAGAGGGAAATCAAGTTTCGCCCGGCCCTGGCCGCCCCGACGCTTCTTCACCGTCACGGTGAGGTGCGTGGTCGCCCCGGTGGAAAAATCGGTGAAGGTCACTGTGCCCGCTGAAGCCGGCGCGGTGAAAACGGTCGAGCGTTCAGTCGCGCTGATCACGGTATCGGTGATGACCGAGCCCGCCGTCGCGACGAGCTTCGCCGAGCCCTTGGACCAGGGCGTGTTCGCGCCGACGAAGGACAAGATCGTGGTCGAGCCCGCGACGACCGAGGAGAGGCTGGAAATCGCCAGTGTCGGAGGGGTCCCCTGGAGCGACGGCGTGCCGTGAACCGTAACGTTCGATCCGAGCACATCATGGGTGTCGACCAGAAGTGGAAGATAGTATCTTGCCGTGGACCATTCGATCGACGTCGGGTCGTTCCCCGTGTGATACTCGTTGATGTCGGTCGCGTTCCACGCTGATAGCCAGAGGCCGGCTTGCCAGATCGTGCCGCCGAAAAAACCGCTGACACTGGACTGGCTGAGGCCCTGTGATCCAAGAGTGATGTACAAAAGGGGCACCAGTCCCGTCCCGGTTCCCGTCGTGGTCGCGTAGGACGCCCCATCCAGGTAATAAGTGATATTTCCTCCCGAACGGACAACAACCATGTCGTGCGCTACGTTCGAGGAAGGCGGCAAAGGATTCGCGGAAATGGTGCCGCTAACGCCTCCCATTTCTCCGCCCAAAATCGCGTTATTTGGCGGCGATGCAAACTGGTTCGATATTGAGGTGACAAAAAATGATCGAGGAGACGCGGGGTAATTGTCGGGATTCCAGAGGCTGTCCTTGTCAACAACCCCTCCCCAGTTGAACTTGCACGCGAAGGTGAAGTCGCCGACCGAGGCCAGGTCGGGGACCTGGAAGTAGTCGGTCGAGCCGTTAAGCAGATAAGACATGGGCGGTGTGTCCCGTAACAAGACCGAACCCCGGTGGCGTCTCGATGTCGAATCGAGACGCCACCGGGTTCGAGGAAAGTGAATGTCAGGTCAGGTCACGTCACGTCACGGAGTGGCGACGATGGACACGAGCCGCTTGGTCGATTCCGCGGGCACAAACACGTCGTGCAGCAAGAGCCCGCGGACCGCGTTGGCGAATGTGGTCTGCAACCGCAGGGCCTCGATCTCCGTGATCTGGGCCGCGTAGCTGATCGCCTCGTTATCGCCGAACAGGAGCCGCTTGTTGCCGTTGGAATCGAACGGGATATGCGGGGTCTCATACACCGAGTACCCGGCGATCATGCCGATGAAGCCCGGCGCTTCGGCCGCCGTACGCGCGACTTCCTCGCCACCGATCAATCCGTACTGGACGACCTGGTCACCCAGCTCGCCGGCCCGGACGAAGTGGTCGGTGTCCTGGAGCAAGAGCGAGGTCGTCGCGGGATCGATGATCGCCCACCGCTGCCCCGGTGTGGCGGGGACGTTGTTGTTCGACTGGATGGTCCGGGCTTTGCAGAACAGCGCGTAGATCCCGGTCGTTAGGCTTGTCGTCGAATCCAGTGTCAACGGCAGGCTCTCGCCGCCGCCGACAGTGGCCGTGGGAGCGGTCCCCGTATAGCCGGAGCCACCGTACACGACGGTCACACCTGTGACTGCACCGCCCGAGACCGTAGTCGTAATTTTCGCACCGCCACCAGGTTGGCCCGCGGGCACGCTGATTTGTACCAGCGGCGAGACCGTGTAACCCGAGCCGCCCGCCGTCACCGAGGCTCCCGTGATCACACCACCCGTCACGGTCAATGAAACCGTTGCTCCGCTACCGGGGTTGGCCGCCGTGAGCAGATTGGCATCGGGAACGAGCGACGTGAGACCCGATGCTCCATAAAATCCGGCCGAATTGTAGGCAGGACTCAGGATCTTGGACTCGACCGTATTGTTCATCGCCACGACGGCACGCTTCATGTAAACGTCCATCGCGTTGATGTCGCTCTGCGCCTTGTCGATATCATCGACCTCGAAGGCGAAGTATTCGCCGTCGTTGACGGTGAACGCCTCCTTGGACGGGGTCAGGTCCTGATAGCTGATCACGGTGCCGCGCGTGTAGCTCGATATGGCGATCTGACCAGGCGTTCGGATCCACACCGTCTTGTTCTGGCGCAGGTCCCCCTCCCAGTTGCGATTGATCAGGGGGAGCATGATGTTGACCTGGTCAAGTCGGGTCACCAATCGCTCGGACCAGGCTTCGGAATTAAATGCAGCTAAATTGTTGGCCATAAGTACTCAATAAATCCAATGATTTAGAACCGGCCCGCGGGTCGCTTGGGGACCTGGCTCTCTTTACTTGACGAAAGTGTCAAACCTCGATCGCTACCAGGTGCAGCCGTCACGGCCGCCGTGGCTGTCGGGGTCACGATTGCCCCTCCCGGGGCGTTCGTTGCGGCTCCCGCCGCGTTCGTTCCAGTCTCAGACGACCTCGGCTCGTCAACAGGGTCCAGGAGCCACGAACGAGCTTTGAGGGTCGCCTGGAAACAGTCGGCGATCCTCTCGAAATCGGGCTCGTCGCCCTCAGGACTGTATGAAGCGAGCGTGATCAGATCGGCAATTCTTGCTGGGTCTGAAACCTTGAGGCCCCTGGCCACGGTCTCATAGGCCCGGTCATGCTTCATGCCACGCACTGTGCCGGTGAGCTCGTCGATCCTCGCCTGCCACTCGCCGGCCGACGTTTCGGCCTTTGCCCTGAACGAGTCGCGCTCGCTCGTCAGATCGACGAGTTGCTGAGTCAGGCTCTTGTTCTCATGCCGACGGTCACGGGCTTCTCCGCGCACGTCTTTCAGCTCCGCCAGGAGTGATTCCAGTTCGCTCGCCAGCTTCTTGTTCTCCGCCTTAAGTCTTTCGGTTTCCGCATTGAGTTCGTCGATCACGATGCTTGCTCCCTCCCGGAAGCTGTCCATGGTTTATCGAACTGTCATTTCATCGGTTCACTGAGAAATGACAGCTCGACGACCACCAAGCAGAAATTGCTACTCTAGAGTTATAACTTTGATTATATGGTGTAATACAACATAATTATTACAATATTTTAGTGAAAGCGATCGGCCACTCGATCGGTCCCACGTAGGCTACCTACAACTCAACTCTCCGTTCCCCAGCTTCCGAAGCCAGGCGTGGCCGGCAGGATCAGAGGAGCGGCGGGAATCGGCATATCAGGGGTGACGGCGACCGTGACCGATACGGTCGGGTTAGGAGGCACCGCATCTATTGGCTTGACTGGCATCGCCCCCGCTTCAATACCCATATCGGAGAGGTGCGGAAAATCATCAGGTTCGATGGTGAAATCATCGGCGGAGACTGGCTTTTTGGGAAGTCTGGCGTTAGGGTCGGCCTGGAGCGCGGTCGCGATCATCTTGCGACGCTGGACCTGTCGATAGGCTTCGATCGCCTCGCACTCGTTCAGGCCCTGTCGACGCATCAGAAGTTCGATGGGATCGGTCAGATCGTGATTGAGCTCGAACTGGTCGGCCTGGTCACGGTCCGGGCCCGGCAGGTCGATCGAAGGCTCGGGCCACGCGATTCGCACCGATGGGTCGGACGCGACTTTCAAGAGCGCGGATTGCAAGGCGGCAGATGAGCATGCCGGTGGACTCGCACCGATCCGACACACCAGGGCCGCAAACCTGGCCTCATGCATCTCAAAGAGTGGCTGACGTCCCTTGGCATAGGTGATCAGGTCCGCATCCTGCGCAGCGATCGAAATTCCGCTCGCCCTCATCGCACCGCCGCCGTCGTTGCCGCTCGCCTGAGCCATGATCGTCAGTGGGATATCCAGCTCGGCAAGGGCGGCGTTCGCCTCGCCTCGTATGTATTCTCGAATTGCTGATATATCAAGATTGGATTCGAGGTATTTCGCCTCCGGAACGACCGGACTGTCCTCAGTTGAGTCGTGGCGAACGGCCAGGGGGACGAACCCTCCTTCAATGAATCGAGGACGCCATTCCGGCCCGACCCCACTGACGAACCCAAGAGGCCGCCCGTAGTGATGTACCCAGTGTGCCAGATTGGATTTGTCGATATTCAACGCCCGATTGATCTTCGCAAGCAGGTGGCCTAATCCCTTGGTGTCAAGTTCGGTCGTCGGGAGCTCATGAGTGATGAATACAAAGGGCAGTATACCGTAGGGATGCGGTCCTGAACTGGCGGGATCGAACTGCGTCACGTTCCAACCGCCGGGCGTGTAGCCCCACTGCTTATCTTTGAAGAACGTGTAGTAATGTGATGCGGTCCAGAGCCGATAACGCACCGTCTCTGGGCCGGTGCGGGAAATGATGCAAACGGCTGTCGCCACCCGCGGGTCATCAGGGCTGCACCAGAAGCAAAAATCGTGTCGGGGAAACAAATGGTAATTGATCGGCCGGACCGAGTTGCCGGTAGGGTAGACGCCGATGGCGCAGATGCCTTGTAGCGTGGCCAGCCGATCTGCTTGACGCATGAGGCCATTGAGCTGGATGTCCTGAACCACGCGAGAGTACCAAGCGTCGACCTGGTCATCGGAAGTGATCCGCCGACGTCTCGGTCCTGGCTTGTAGAGATGAGAAGTCAGCTTGTCGACGGCCTGGCGGGTGATGAAGCTGACCCGTTTCGGTCGGGTGAGCCACGATAGGGCGTCCTCTGCCGGACGGAATGCGATGTATTTCTCGGAGTCCCCATCGTACCAATCCTGCAGTTCGCGGGCTTTTACAAGTGATTTTTCATGAAAGGCGCAGCCTTGCTTGACGTCCCTGAGAATATCGGGAAGATCGGGCGTCTCGTCGCCTGGGTATGGGTCAACGGGGATCGGTTGATAGCGTGAGTTGCTCATGTGCTGACAATCCCACGATACATGCGTTCGAGGTTGATCACGGTTTTTTCGATTGCGTGGTGTTTCACGGTGTCGAGTACGGCCGCGAGAGCGGTGCTCTCGTTGACGGTGTCGGCAGCGGCGGTGATGAAAAGGTCGAAGGGGGCCAGCACGATATGGAACAACTCGTGTCGAAGAGTCTTCAATACGGCATCGTCGTCGTCGAGCAATTCGGCGTTAAGGCGGACAATCGCCTTGTTGTAATTCACCAGTCGCGTGCACTCGCCAAGTGTCTCGTCATCGCGGAGATCGTACCGAACCTCGATCCGCCAGTGAGGAATGCCCAGTCGTTCGAGAAGGTCCTCGATCTCGCGGTCCACGACGGCCTGGACGGCGTTACGGTCCATAGTCGCCTCCCACCTGAACTGTGAGATGATAAGACCATTGCGCCTCGTCGCGCGGTCAAAGGCATCGAGCCAGCGGTCGTACATTTCGGCCGCCTGGTGCTGAAGCGCCGGGTTAGCCAGATCGCAAAGGGTAGTCTCTATCGGTCCGAGTCGACGCCAGAGCGTCCCCTCCTCGTCGAGAACGAAGTCTTTGGTTTCGTACCAGGGTACCATGTGGCTAAATGTTGACCTTTCTCCCGGCGCAAGATACCGAGATCAATATCGAATTCCTTGTCCTTTTCGTACGTAGGGTCGCCACGGTCGATTTTGGATAAGGTGTTTTTTTGAATTAATATTGAAAACTAATTAAATTAAGAAAAAATCAATCGAATGTAAAAGTCATAAGTAGTGCATCTAGGAGATCCGGCGATCGTTTGAGCCGTGCCGCCATATTGTCTTTGGTTTCGAGTACCTGTTTGACCTGGCCCTCCTCCAGCTCCATGGTCGGGCTTCGCAACTCGGCAAGTTCCTGTCGGAGCGAGGGCCAGGCTGAGATATCACCACAATAGAAAGGCACAAAACCTTCTCGGTGGGGATCGAGTCGCCTTTTCAGAGCGAATGCATTGGCCGTACGTCGATTGAGAAACAACTTGCCTCCGCGTCCGGCGCCGAAGTAGCCAACAGCTCCGTCGAGTCCGTGACTCGCGAGATAACTTCCAAACGACCGGCCCAGTCCGTTCTTGTCGTAAACGACATGGTCAGGCCGGACGGCATACTTGCGGGCCAAGCTGACCACGACGGGCTCTAAACGTGCTCGAGCATCATCGAAGACTCCGTGATCCGCTGAGGCGAAGACCTCAAGCAATCGCCGATTGTTACGCACCACGATCGTGGATCGATCGGCCCCGACGCCGCCACCAATATCGACCCCCATGCGAATTGGACCTTCGGGATAATCACGCCACGCCTCATCGTTGAGAACATCCGGGTTGGTACAGGTATCGAGCCAAGCCGTAGGTATGAACCTAACCGACTCCTGGCCCGGAAATTCGCCGAGGATGTTCGACTTCCACCACTGCGAGTTCTCGCCGTGGACCTCACGCATCTGGTTCAAAAACGATCGTGACGCCAATCCGACGGGTGAATGCTCGAGTTCAGCATGCGGACTCTCTAGACTGGAAACACGGATACTTGTGATTGTATCAGATTTATCAGCCAGATCGTAGAGTTCTCGGAAGTGACAATCATACCGAATCGGATTTCCTACCAGGACGAGTCTCTGGGCGGCCAGACCATGAATTGAACTCCAGATTTCGGGTGCGATGCCTGACGCTTCATCGACAATCACCAGCGACTCACCTGCGTGCTGGCCACTAAAGCCCTCCGCTGATTTCGCCGCAAACCCCAAGGCTCCCCACTGTGTGTCTTTGCAAACAACGAGTCGCTGGGGCGAGCCGTAACCTTCGGTGAGATAGTCGTAGCCAAGCTTTAGTCGAGTGCCGGCGCCCTGCCCATCACGACGTAAGGCCCGGCGAATCTCTTTCCATAACACGGAAACGACTTGACGATGATCAGGTCCTGTGGTAATCACAAGACTCATCGGTCTTGTGTATAACCACCACAACACGATGCCCGCCAGGAGGAAGCTCTTACCTACCGCACGACCCGCCGGAACGACAGTAATTGGCGAACTCGCTACAGCCGCACAAATCATGGCCTGATGACGCGACAGAGATCTTCCTAGGACTAATCGATTGAAATTTTCTGGATCATCGTGACATTCATGAATAAGTTCTCTATAGCTTCCGATCAAATTCATTTGATGTGGATGTTAAAATTTGACGGCAGTCGAACGTCATGTCTTCGCTGCGAATCGTCGTTCGCTGTTCGCTGTCTGATAAAGAAATTGATGGCACCCTATAATCAAAATTAAATTTTTTTCTATAAGCCGAATTTCCGTCCGCGTGTTTGCAATAAAATAGATGATGAGATTTCATTTATCCAATAATCGTGAGTTAAAGTGTAGGTTGATTGGATCTCGAATTATAGAGGATCGTGGCTTGCACTCCCTGGTATTCCAGCGGTAAAAAATGCTCGACCGCGTTTTTCTCGTACCGCGTGCTGGAGCCCGTTTTTACTCGGCATCCGCGCGCTGCTTTGGTCGGCGAGGCTTGTGGCGGTTCCTCGGTCTGGACGGTTTCGGTCCCAACCGTCGCGAGTGTCTGCGCTCTGACTACTTATGGACCGACCTGCTCTCACGACTCAGGATGGCCCAGTTCTGGTGGATCCGCAGTGTTACTGGACGGCCTTCCAGACGTGGTCGATGGAGCGTGTGATTCCGGCTTGACGGCATGCCTGGTTGACGTTCGGCCCGGTAACGAACTCGGCCTCGATCGCGTGGCCGATCGGAGCCGCTCTATTCACGAACTCGTTGTTCTCACCGAGGTCGCTCTCTGAGGCTTCGCCGGTTGTGGCGATTCCCATCAAGATCTGGACTGGGTTAAGGTGGTCCGCCCAAAAGTTTCTTGGGCATGGCTCCCCTCTGCCTTCGATTATTCACCGGTCGGTAGTTCGGAAGACAGCCATTTCCTGGAACGTAAAGTATTGTCCGAATTAAATTTAGAGCGTTGCTTGGTGTCCCGGAATCATTGTCTGGCACCTCGCCAAGGGGCAGGGAGATCGTGTTGATGTGGTTTCGGGGAGGTTGTGCGTCGGAGGCGCGTCTGGGAGGTGGGGATGGAGATGTCGCGGCGTCGATACTATACGGGGTAGGGGTTGCCTGTATCGAAGAACGTTGAGGAGGAACTGCCAGAGTTGGTCGAGGTTGTGTCAGCGAGGCGTGGCGTCAACTCAAGGAAGGGGACTTCAACCACGTCCGGGGCACGATCGCTTGCCGTCAGCCCGCATTTCCGATGGACTTCACCGGACGGACTCATCGTCGCTTCGAAGTGTCCGGTCCCGACGCTACTACTCCAAGCAGTCAAGGCCGAGTCCACGAGATCAAGCTTTCAAGATGACTCGGAACTCGGAAGCGAATGGTCTACGGACGAGCGACGAAGTACGGCAAGGACCGCATTGGCGACGGTTCAGCGTGAGTAGACCTGCTGGCCGCCGAGATAGGTCGAGAGCACGCTCGCGTTGCGCAGTTCATCCGCTGGACAAGTGAGAGGATCGCGATCGACAACGATGAAATCAGCCCGTTTACCGACTTCGAGGGAACCGACCTTGTCTTCGAGAAAGAGAAGCCACGCGTTGTTCCGGGTATAGAACTGGATCGCCTCGGCGCGGGTCAACCTCTGATCGAGGTTGAGCGGGCCCTGATGGTCGCGGGCGAGTCGAGTATGGGCGACCCACATTCCCCAGAACGGCTCATAAGGATTGATCGCCCGCATCGCGCCGATTTTTTGCATGTGGTCGGAGCCACCTCCCACGATCACACCCGCATCGAAGAGCGCGCGAAGTGGCTGGAATCGACGGAGCCGTTCAGCCCCGAACTGAGGGAACAACGTCCGCGTGTCCAGGGCGAGCCAGGCCGGCTGCATATCCACGACGACACCCAGGTGCGCTGCCTGTGCGATCTGGGCAGTCGTCATGAAGTTGGCATGCGTCAGGCAAGGGCGGGTTCGGGCGATCGGAAGCGATCGTCCAACTTCTTCATAAGCGCTCAGGAGTGCTTGCACGGCGCCGTCGCCTACGCTGTGCGCGGTGAACTGCATCCCCGCCTCGACCGTGGCGCGGACCATCGGTACGAGTTTCTCGGGAGGGATGAAGAGGACGCCTCGATAGGATGGGTCGTCGATGGCGTAAGTGGTGCTCTTGCCCCAGGGATCGAGCATGTAGGCGCTGCCGGTCAGCATGCCGCCGTCAAGAAATGTCTTGATCCCGATGATGCGCAGCATCGAGTCGCCCTGGCGGAGCGGATGCTGAGCGACACGATCGATCTCGGCGCGGATTGTGTCCAGAGGACCATCCGTGGGGACATGACGTGAAACGCCGAGCCGGACGGTCAGTTTGCCATCGTCCCGAAGCTGTCGATAAAGTTCAATGGCTTCATCACTGGCGCTGCGGTCGATGATTGCGGTGATCCCGTGCGCGTTGTAGTCGCGGAACAGGGCAAGCAGCCGTTCGGATTTCTCGGCCCTGGTCGGAGTGCGCTGCGGGTCGACGACCGGGATATATCGCGTCAGATTGCGGAGAATGCCAGTCGGCTCACCGGTCTGCGGGTCCTTCTCGACGCGGCCCGGCCCATCGGGTTTGAAATCGGCGCCGATACCGCTCAACTGCAACGCAAGTGAGTTGACCGAGGCATCCGGGCCGGTGGCGAAGAGCACCGGGTTCTCGGGGGCCGCGCGATCGAGCTCACCTCTCGTCGGGTAGCGTTGTTCCTTGAGGCGAGTGATGAAGACCTGGCGGACGACGATCCATTTTCCCGATCCCAGTGTCCGGGCTCGCTGCCTGATGTAAGCGAGGACGTCGTCGACCGTTTGCATGTCCGGCACGGGATGATCGAACTCGGTCAGGCAAGCACCGAGGGGATGGGTATGGGAATCGATCAAACCGGGCAGGACCGTCTTGCCACCCAGGTCGATGACCCGGGTCGACGGTCCCGCCTGAGCACGCACCTCGCCATCGGTCCCCACGGCGACGATCCCGCCGTCCCTGACGGCGAGGGCTTGATGGATCGAGAATTTCTTATCAACCGTGATAACCCGGGCGTTGAGGACGATCAGGTCGGCATCCTCAGCCCGGGCGCACGAGGCCAATCCGGTCAGGACGGCACTAGAACACACGATGGCCTGGAACATCCTCATGGCGATTCTGCCTCGGGCTTCGATGTTGCGCTGGCATTCGCCTTCTTCTTGGCTTTGGCAGCCGCACCCGGCCTGGGAAGGGGCTTGCCGGTCGCTCCTTGCTTGAGGTATTCGGTATCGCGAGCCGACCAGACCGCGGCCATCGCATGGACCTTGTCGGGTCGCTCGGCGGCTCGATCGATCATCTCGGCGCGGTCGTTCGCCAGGTTGTAGAGTTCCCAGGGGGCGTCGGGACCCGAGGCGACGATCTTCCAATCGCCCTGGCGGAGGGCGCGATTGCCCTGGTGTTTGAAGAAAAGAAACTCACGATCGATCGACACGTCCTGAGAAAACGCGGGAACCAGGCTGCGGCCGGAGAGAGCAGGGCGGGCTTCGCCATTGTGGCTCGAAGGTGCGACCAGTCCAGCCAGTTCCAGGAGTGTTGGTACGATGTCGACGAAGTGGCCAGGCGTGTGCCGCAATTCGCCTCGCGCGGCAATACCCGCGGGCCAGTTCACGATCAAGGGAGTCGAGATGCCACCTTCATGAGTGAAAATCTTCGACTTGCGTAGCGGCGCATTGGCCAGGTTCGCCCACGGCGGCTCGAGGCACAGGAAGCTTTTCGCGGAGCCGGGCGGCGCATTCGGATCGTTACCGTCGCCACGAACGAGCTTCTCGGCACTCGCGCCGTTGTCGCTCATGAAAAGGATCAGCGTATCATCGCGGTGCCCGCCTTGGCGTAACTGGGTGAGAACACGGCCGATCTCTCGGTCCATACGGTCGACCATCGCCGCGTGAATCGCCATCCGCCACTCCCACGAATCCTTCTCTTCGGCGGTGAGACTCTCCCACGCGGGAACTCCCGGCGTCCGTTCCGAGAGCCCGCAATCCGGCGAGATGATACCGAGCGCCTTTGTTCGCTCATAACGGCGCCGGCGCAGGACGTCCCACCCTTCCTTGTATTTACCACGATAGCGAGCGATGTCTTCGGCGGGCGCCATCAGCGGGAAATGGGGAACCGTGAAGGCCAGATAAAGGAAGAACGGGTCGCTGGCATGTTTCGCCTCGTGCTCCTTGAGCCAGTCGATCGCGTGGCTGGCGATTGACACGGTGGCGTAGTATCCGTCCTCTGGGCGAGGCTGCGGGAGCGGAACGTCGTCGAGCTGATGATTGCGGGGCCCGAAGTGTCGGTCCTGGTCAACCACGAGATAAGATCGCGAAAAGCCTCCTGATCGTACCGGGCCGTCAACATGCCACTTACCCGAGTGATACGACTGATAGCCCCCCGGCGCGAGCAATTCGGGCAAGAGCGCAGCCCACCTGGGCCGGAGCCCTTGCGGATCGCGGTTGACCTGCTGGGCGTAGTACCCGGTGAGCAGGGCCGCTCGCGACGGCCAGCACCTCGCGGTGTTGTAAAACTGGCTGAACCGCACCCCGCCGGCCGCCAGGCCGTCGAGGTTCGGCGTTTCGATCTCGCCTCCGTAACAGCCCAGGTCGGAAAAACCGAGGTCATCGGCCAGGATAACCAGCACGTTGGGCCGCCTCGCGGGGTCAGCGGCGCTCGTGGGTGATAGAAAGGCGAAGAGGAGGTAAACCACAGTCAGGAACGCAAGTCGGCAAACCATCGCGGCGGCTCCCGAGGCAGTAGGACTTGTGTCAGGGTAAATCTTCGCGAAGCATTAGACCGCCATCCACAAGGATCTCGGTTCCCGTGATATAGTCGGCGTCGCTGGATGCGAGAAACACCGCGACCTTGCCGATCTCCTCGGGCCGACCCATGCGGCCCCAGGGAAGTCGAGACGTGGCCTCGCGGAGAAATTCATCGCTGAACGACTCGTGCTCGCCGGGCGTGTCGATCCATCCTGGCTCGATCACATTGACGTTGATCCGTTGCGGCGCCAACTCGGCGGCGATCGTCCTGGCCATGTGGCTCAGCCCCGCCTTGGCCGCGTCGTACGCGGCGCAACGGACGAACGCCTTGCGGGCATGGACACTCGAAATGAGGACAATTTTGCCACCGCCAGCGCGGGCGACCATGTGTCGCGCCGCGTGCTGGCTCATCGAGAAGCCGCCGGTCAATGTGGCCTTGAGCACCTGCTCGAAGGTCGTGATCGAAAGTTTCAGGAACTCCTCACGGCGGATCAGGGCAGGGTTGCTCACCAGGATGTCGAGCCGACCGAAAGCCTCGACCGCGCGGGCGACAATGACACCGCAGGCATCGTGGTCGAACGCATCACCCTCGACCAGAACCCCCCGCCGTCCCAGAGCCTCGATCTCGGCCACGATCTGCTCGGCGGCGGGAGTCCGCTTCAGGTCGTTGACCGCTACGTCCGCACCCGCTCGGGCCAGCTCAATGGCGCAGCCGCGGCCGATCCCTCGGGCCGCTCCCGTCACCAGCGCGATTTTCCCGTCCAGCTTCATTCCGACGCCCTCGTTCCGTTCCGATCCGGTCGGTCTCCGACCTGGTGCGATTTCGTATCAAGGATACAGGAGCGACCCCAGCGAGGCGAGCCGCTGGAACACGAATCAGTTACGGTCACCTCGATCATCCGTCTTGGAAGCACAACTTCCTGGACGGATGAGATTTACACGGACTCCCGCAGATTCTCAGCCCGCCGATCTCCTCCGGTGCGCTTGCTCTCTGGGCCCTGCGACTCTCAGACGACTTCCTCCACGGGGGCGGTAGATCCTGTCCCGCGGTTGCCCTTGTAAAGAAAAACTTATCCATGCTCCGCATCTTATTCCTCTCGTTTCAGGTTACTCTATGACAGAGGCGGAGTGGAAACCGTAGATTGATCGAAAGGTAACACCGGGTGGGACCATGCGTAAGAATGCGGTGTGGTGGTTGTTCCTGTTACCTCCGCTTTTCCTCCTGACGGGTTGCGGGACCCACGGCGATCTGGCCGCGAAAGAAGACAAGGCCGCCGGGGATGAGGAAAAGGACGGCGAGGCCCATGTCGTGGTCCGTGCGATCGCCGTACGGCAGGGACCTCTGGTCCTGGAGGTTGAGGGGTTGGGGCGATGCGAATCGCTTCCCGACCACATCGCGACCCTGACGCCCGCGGTCGAAGGGCATGTTCACGAACTACTGGTTCAGCAAGGTGCCTCGGTCCAGCGCGGGCAGCCGATCGTCGCGCTCGACGAATCGGTCGCACGTGCCGATCTGGCCGAGAAGACGGCGACACGCGACGGTTTGAAGGCGTCGCTCGAGCTCCTCAAGTCGCTGCCCCGGTCCGAGGAACGTCGGGTCAACGAGCTCGCGGTCGAGCAAGCGAGGATCGCCGTCGAGCGGGCCGCGACCGTGCTCGAGGGCCTTCGTCCGCTTCGCGGCCGGCACGAGGTCTCCGAGCGCCAGATCTACGATGCGGAAAAAACCCTCGATCTGGCCAAGATCCAGCAGCAGACCGCGGAGGCACAGCTCAACGTCATGATGATCGGACCTCGTCCCGAGGCTGTCGCCGAGGCCGAGGGGAAGATCAAGACCGCTGACGCGCTGGTCGATTTCTCGCGGGCGCACCTGGACTATCACACGATCCGCTCGCCAATCGACGGCGTCCTTGACAGTCTCAACTGCCACCCCGGCCAGACAATCGCCATCGGCAGCCCGATCGGCGATGTGGTGGACACCCGCCAGGTCTTCGCGTCCATCTGGCTTGCGCCTCGCGCCCGCAAGCCGTTCGAGTCGGCCAACCGGCACGGGTTCGCTCCGGGGACGCACCGGAAGTTGAGACGGAAGCGGGATCGGATACGGGAGCGAAGTCCGAGGCCGAACATGGAAAGTCGGGCGAAGCCTCCGCGTCGCAGGAGCGCGAGGAGGGGCTCGCCGGGCGCGTCGCCTACGTTGGCCGAGTCGCCGATCCCCAGACCGGCAATGTTCCGATCCGCGTCCTGGTCGATAACCCCGAGGGTAAGCTTACCCTGGGCGAATCGATCCAGGTGGCGATCGTCGTCGCCCGGCATGACGAGGTACTCCAGGTCCCGACCGCGTCGATCATCGACCTGGGTGAGGGGCCGGTCCTGAACGTCATCCGCGAGGGAAAGGCCGTGCCGCTGCATCCCGAACCCGGGCTGGCGCACGATGGTTGGACCGCGGTCGCGGGAACGGACCTCAAACCCGGCGAGCTCGTCATCGTCGAAGGGGGGTATAACCTTCCCGAGGGAACTCCCGTGAAGCTCGCCGAGGAGAAGGAGGAAGCCAAGGACGGCGAGCACGCGGATGAAGGCGATAAGGCCAAGCCCAAGGATGAAGAAAAGCCTCAGGCCCACGAGGAGGCCGCGCGATGAGCTTGACTGCCGAGCCGGTCACCGAACATTCCCACCCGGCTTCACCTCGAGGCATCAACCTCGTGGCCCGGGCCCGCCCGTATTTCGGCCTGATTGTACTGACCACCGCGTTGCTGACCGCCGCTGGGGTGGTCGCGATGCTGCGGATGCCCAGCGGGATCTATCCCGAGGTGGCCTTCCCCCGGATCGTCGTGATCGCGCAAACGCCGGGCCTGGCGGTCAAGGACGTCGAGGTCGCGGTGACCCGTCCCATCGAGGAGGTCGTCGGCATCGTCCTGGGCGTGATCCGGGTCCGTTCCAAGACGGTCCGGGGGGCGTCGGAGCTCTCGATCGACTTCGCCCCCGACACCGATATGATCCAGGCCCTCAATGACGTTCGCGCCCGGATGGCCGAAGTCGGGTCGCAGCTCCCGATCGGAACCACGACGATCACCGAGCGGCAGACGCCATCCGTCTTCCCGATCATCTCGTTCGTTGTCACCGGCGGTCGCGACCCTTCGGCGCTGCACGATTATGCCTATTACGATCTGAGACCCCGGATCAGCCGGATTCCCGACGTCTCGTACGTCACGGTCCAGGGAGGTGATATCCGCGAGATCGTCGTCGCGGTCGAGCCTCAGGCCCTGGCGGCTGCGAACCTGTCGATCGCCGATGTCGCCGACCGGCTCGGCAAGGAACACCGGCTCAAGGCGGTCGGCCGACTTGATCGCGAGAACCTCCAGTACCAGGTCCTCTCCGACACCCTGGCGACCGACCCCCTGGACCTTGAAAATGTGGTGATCACCGAGAAGAACGGCCAGGCGATCCGGCTCCGTGATCTGGGCTCGGTGACGATTGGCCATGAGGATCGGACGATGGCGATCCGGGCCAATGGCAAGGACGCAGTGGCCCTGACCGTCTTCCGACGATTAGGTGGGAATGCCCTCGCCGTCTCGCGCGAACTGCGGAATGTGCTGGCCGACGCTGCCACGAGCGCACCGCCAGGGGTCAAGATCGAGCCGGTTTATGACCAGGGGCTTCTGGTCCGCACCGCGATCGCCAACGTTCGCGACGCGATCGTTATCGGCGGCATCCTCAGTGTCCTGGTATTGCTGGCGTTTCTCAAAAGCCTGCGAGCGACCCTGATCGCCGCCCTGTCGATCCCGCTCAGCCTGATCATCAGCTTTGTCTTCCTGCACATGACCGGAGATACGCTCAACCTGATGTCGCTCGGCGGACTGGCGGTCGCCATCGGCCTGATCATTGACGACACCGTCGTCGTGATCGAAAACATCGCGCGTCACCTGGCCGAGGGGCAGACCGGTGATGCGGCTGTGGCTCGTGCCAGTCGCGAGATCAGCGGGGCCGTGGTCGGCTCGACCTTGACCACCATCCTGGTGTTCGTCCCCCTGGCGTTCGTGCGCGGGGTCGTGGGCCAGTTCTTCCAGTCGCTCAGCCTGTCGCTGAGTGTCTCGCTACTGGTCTCGATGGTTGTCAGCCTGACGATCATCCCGGTGCTGGCCGCACGCTACCTCGGTCGCCGACCCATGCCGACGACCGGGCCGATCTACAACCTGCTGGCCGATCGATACGAGGGGCTCCTGCGGGCTGGCCTCCGTTTCCCACGCATAACCCTGGTAGCGTCCCTGCTCGCGGTCGTGCCAGGTTACTGGCTGTTCGGGCACCTCGAGACCGGGTTCATGCCCGACATGGACGAGGGGGCCTTCGTTCTCGACTACGAAATGCCGGTGGGCACCTCGCTGGCGCAGACCGACCGGGTGTTGCGTCGGGTCGAGCAGATCCTCCAGGATACGCCCGATATCTCGGGCTATATCCGCCGGACCGGCGCCGAGCTCGGGTTCTTCGCCACCGAGGCGTACACCGGCGACATCCTGGTCAGCCTCAAGCCTCCCGGCCAGCGTCGACCGGCTTCGGAGCTCTTCGACGTCCTCCGCGAGGAGGTCGAGGCCCAGGTTCCCGAGCTCGAGACCGAGTTCGTTCCCCTGGTTCAGGACCAGATCAACGATCTGGCAGGGGTTGACAGCCCGATCGAGGTCAAGGTCTTCGGACCCGACTTCCAGACTCTGCGGACCCTGGCCGAGCAAGTCGGCAAGATCGTCGAGGAGGTCCCCGGCGCGGCCGACGTCAACGCGCACGTCTACCTCGGTAATCCCGACGTCGTGATCCGTCCCGACAGCGTGCCCACGGCGCGGGTTGGCCTGACCGTCGCCGACGTCGAGGCCCAGTTGAACGCCGCGCTCTACGGCCAGGTGGCCAGCACGATTCCCGAGCAGGACCGGATGACCCGGATTCGCGTCCGATACCCCGACCGGGTCCGTTACGATCGCGAGCGTCTCCCCCTCCTGCCGATCAGCCTGGCCAGCGCAACGCCCGCGTCATCGGGGTCGAGTGCGATCACACCTGGTGTGGCCGCGGCGGGGCTGGGGTTCGTGCCGCTGGGCCAGCTCGCGTCGATCCGGGTCGTTCGCAGCCCCAACGAGCTCTGGCGCGAGAACCAGCAGCCCGTGATCACGGTCTCGGCCGAGCTCGAGAACCGCGATCTCGGCTCGGTCAACCGTGAGCTTCAAGCGAAGCTCGCGGACCTGAAATTCCCGCCTGGCTACCGCTGGGAACTGGCCGGCAACTACCGGGCTCAGCAGGAGTCCTTCGCCAGCCTGCTCACCGTACTGATCGTCTCGGCGGCCCTGGTGTTCCTGCTCCTTGGCTTTCAGTTCAAGAGCTTGACCCTGCCGCTCCTGATCTTCTGGGCCCAGCCGGTGTCGCTTGCCAGCGCGTTGTTCGCGCTCTGGATCACCGGCACCCCGCTGAACGTCTCGTCGTTCATGGGCGTGATCCTCCTGATCGGTCTCGACGTCAAGAACGGGATCATCCTGATCGAGTACATCGGTCAACTTCGCACCGTAGGAGTGCCCCTCCGCGAAGCACTGATCCAGGCGGGTCGAACGCGGTTCCGGCCGATCCTGATGACAAGCCTGAGCACGATCCTCGGCCTGGTTCCCCTGGCGCTTGGCTTCGGTCCCGGCGCACAGATGCAGCAGCCCCTGGCGATCGCCGTGATCGGCGGTCTGATCACCAACATGCTCCTGACTCGTCTGCTGATCCCCGTCGGTTATCTTGTCCTGATGAACCGGCGCGAATCCGCGGGCTGAAATCGCGAGCCGCTTGATCGGTCGGTCGGAAGGATCGGGCGCCGGTCCAGGAAGGAAAACCTCCTGGTCCGGCGCGGCTTGGCTTGCAAGAAGGGAATGACGCGACAGGACGATTCCAGACGATCAGCAAGAAGCGGGAGTCACCGGAAATCACGTCTAGCGCTGTTTGAGCATTCCGCGCATCTGAAGATGGCTGACCGGAAGCGTCGAGCCTCCCAGAACCCGGGTTAGCTTGGTCTCGACCAGTTGCGCCGGCCTCAACTCACAACGATCGTCAACCACCATCGACTCCTCAGGGCCCGAGGCCGTCGAGCGCATGTCCAGCCCGAGCCGATCGTGGACCCGCAATGCGCACACCTTTGACACCGAACCAATCCCACCGTCCATCGACACCTCATTCATCAAGTCGCTTTTCATTAGATCTTCCCCCGTTCCACAGGGTTGACACTCAGGCTGCGGGAGATCGGAAAAGCATCCATGCAATTCTTGTGCCCAACTTCCTCAGGTCGATACTTTCGATCTCGAAAACCGAAAGGATTTTGAACGAATATTCACAAAACGGAACGAAACGCGATCCATCGTAACCACAAGGTCGGGCTTTCGTAGGAAGGACGGACCGCGGTCTGATTTTCTCGTTCCTCTGCTACCACGGTTAATACGCGGACACCGTGGCGAACTGATAACGCAAAATTGGGGAAGCCGAAAAGAAAGTGGGGCAACGTCACGGAGAGCCCCTGGTCCGCCGAGGAGCTTATCACGTCCTGGATGAATCACCGATTGAGGGACCGTGACATCCCGATCCCATCTCGCGACGGCGGACCGGAAATCGCGGTTCGACATCCGACGCGGCAGGGTGAGAAACCGTTTTTGCCGGGTTGCCAAACGAAGTGGTTCCGGCTTGCGTACTATTGGATAACGCGCGGCGCGGACCGACCGATCGTGTCGTCGTCCGGGCTTTGTCGATCATTCTCAAGGGATCATCGTTCCGGAAGAACAGATTCCGATCGGTCAACGGGCCGATCCTCCGGTTCGTTCCCCATCGTAGAGCGGATCAGCTGGCGAGGTCTTTTTTGCGAGAACTTCGATCTCTCCTGCTTCTGATTTCGATCTTTTCGGCTTCCGGTAAGGAAGGACCATGTCGGTGATGACTGAGCGGCCGGTTCGGGTTGGTGGCCCAGATCTCGGGCTGTGGCGAGAGGTCAGGAGCATCGCCTCCAGCGCGGTACGCACCTGGAAACTGGTTCCTGGCTCGCAACGATGGGCATTGTTCCTGGCGGTGGGGATCATGTCGATCACCAGTGCCGCGAATACGGCCATCCCGCTTTTGCTGGGCAAGCTGATCAACTCGGTCGAGCCCGGCACCCATCCCGGTCAGTCTCACTCCGCGCTGCTCAGGATCGCCGGCTTCTACCTCGCACTGATGGGCAGCGCGTACTTCGTTCGGGAGTCGATGAACGTCCTCCGTCGCTACCTGGTGGAGAACGTCTGCACCCGGATCGACCGCGACATGTGCGTGAAGCTGGTGTCGCACCTGATGAAGTCCGACCTTGCCACCCTGGCGCATCAACAAGTCGGCGCCCTGCACGGCCGGATTGCGCGCTCGGTCGAGGGAGTGGTCCGGTTCTTCCGGATCAGTTTCCTCGACTTCATTCCTGCGTTGCTCTCCGGAACCTTCGCTCTGACTGCCGCGCTCTCGCAGCAACCGCGGGTGGCCCTGGCCATGGTGGGCGTGATTCCGGTCTCGCTGACGCTCACGCTCTGGCAACTCTATACCCAAAAAGGAATCCGTTTGGGACTGCTCCGCAGCCGCGAAGCGATGGATGGTACAATCGTCGAGCAGCTTTCGGGTCTCGACTATGTCCGGGCAGCCAACACGCATGAGCAGGAAGTGCATCGGATCGAGCGCGCCGCCGAGCGTCGGCGAGCGACCGAGTTGCGTCACCATTTCGAGATGTCGCTCTTTGGCAGCGGCAAGGCGCTCAATGAAGGCTTCTTTCACCTGGTCGTCATCGCTTGCGCCATCTACCTGTTCGTCAACGGCGGGATCAATGCGGGTGAGGTGATCACCCTGTCGGTCCTCTTCCTGAACGTGATGGCTCCGCTCAACGAAGTTCACCGTTTCATCGATGAAGCTCATGAAAGCAGCTTGCGGATGGGCGACCTGCTTGAGATCCTGTCCGCGCCCCAGGACATCTCATTCCTTCCCGCGGCGCCTCGAAAACCGATCCTCGAGCTTGGTCGTCCGCTCATCGAGGCCCAGGAACTTCGCGTCCATTACAAGACGCAGACGGGTAAACCACGTCGCGGGCTCGAAGGCCTCTCCGTCGCCATCAACCATGGCGAGACCATCGGTGTGGCCGGTCGATCGGGCTGTGGCAAGTCAACCTGGCTCCGTGTTCTGATGCGTCTGACTCATCCTTGCGGGGGAAGCGCCACGATCGGCGGCGTTCCGCTCGATGCGATCGATCGGGCCACGATCGGCGACCTGATCGGCTACGTCGGTCAGAACCCATTCGTGTTCGCCGGCACGATCGGAGAGAACATCGCCTACGGACGCGAAGACGCCAGCGAGGCCGAGATCGAGCGTGCGGCGCGTCTTGCATGCATTCACGACGAGATCATCGAGATGCCCGGCGGGTATCGCGCCGCCGTGACCGAACGAGGTCAGAATCTCTCCGGCGGTCAGCGGCAGCGTCTCGCGCTGGCTCGTGTTTTTCTCAAGAACCCGCCGATTCTGGTACTCGATGAAGGAACCTCCGCCCTTGATAATATCAACGAGCGCAAGGTCCAGCAGGCAATCAACGCCGCACGGGCCGACCGCACCGTGATCCTGGTCGCGCACCGACTGAGCACCCTGTACGAGACCGACCGTATTCTCGTCTTCGACGAGGGACGAATTGTAGAAACCGGCACCTACGACGAGCTTGTCCGCCTGGGAGGCGTGTTCACCGAACTCGTTCATTCGGCCGAGGGAGAGCCCTCCACCGAACCGATCGATGCCGTTGCCTACGAATCACTCGCTCTTGAAGTCTCCAGCGCCGAGTCGATCGTGGCCGCTGCCGACGCGTCCAGCTTGACCGCAGCCTCTAATGGCTTCCTCGAGACGGTCGTCCAGGCGAATTGAGGTCGACTTCCGCCGGCTTTTGAATCATTCGTTGAGAGCTTGACGGCAAGCTCTTTCCAGCCTGCGCCAGGTCGATCGGTGGTCGCCACACAGTCCCGTTTCCGGGATCTCCTCAAAACACCGCGTACGATGGGTCTGACGCATGTAAGGAAGTGCGGCCCGATTCGAAAGCCACGGAAACCGCGAGCCCACCGGATTGAACAATCCGGTGGGCTCGCGGTTTCACAGTTCATACCGATCTTATACGAGGATGTTCTTGACCACGTTGGCCAACTCGGTGCCGGTCTCGGTCAGTCCGTAATAGTTGTTCTTCCCCTGTCGGCGCGGAGCAATGATACCGCCGTGGCGCAAGAGCGCCAGATGGTGACTGACAGCGGGCTGACTCTGGCTAAGCTGTTCACACAATCCTCCAACATGCTTCTCACCCTCGGACAGCATGAGGACAACTTGAAGCCGGGTCGGATCGCTGACCTGCTTTAACAAGATCGATGCTCGCTGAGCCTGCCGCAGCCGTTGTTCGGCTTCGCGCACCGCTTTCTTAGTAGTGGGGCGCCGGACGGTGCTCTTCTCGGTTGATTCGCTCACAGCCATTGGAAACTCTCCCTTAGCGATCGAATACGTCTGACTGATCGGTGGAGAAACGACACCTTGCCGATCCCCGCTCGAAAAGTCTCCCCGCCTACCTCCGAACCATAGTGGATCTGCCATGTGAACGGACGAACAGATCGACGTCTGATCTCACCCATCATTTCACGATATTGGTGGATGTAGGAAGGCCGGGATGACCAGTCCTGCGATACAAAATAATTTTTATCATAATTCCGGCGGATGACAACATTATTTTTTTTCTGGATTTCGTCGGAACTTAAGGACATTGACAGGCACGGTGCATCAAATCTTGTCGGCTAGCATCGCAGTCGCTTTCGGAGGTCGTTAGCAAAGTTCAAGGCTCAAAACGACTTGCGGATGATCGCGCTTGACACGTCGAGCAATCTAGGGGTCTCCCACTTCCTGAATCGAGCACATAAGCCCTCTGCGCCCTTACTTCGGGCTTCCAATGCGCTGGATCGCAGCGACGTTGACGGATCATCCATTCCCCTATGCCCGCGTCGCTTTCAATGATGGGCCGTTGGACGTAGGCTCGCTCGATCGCGAACCAGGCGGGCACCGCCGACGTTCCTGGCGCAGTTTGAACCGCCACTCGCTCGCGGTGCGGTGCGGTGCGGTGCGGTGCGGCCCATCCGCATCTCATACATGAGGGTCAGCGGTCGTACAGTGCCAGGCCGCTGAGATCGATCGAGAATCTATTTAAAATTTTTGGTTATTGCATACGTATGCAGAATTTTACGATAGGGAGGCGAGGGCGATCGAGAGTTCGACCGTCGGCGAGATGACCAGTTGGGGGAGCGTCTCGGTAGCGGCGCGAAGCTACGGAGTGGCCGATTGCGGTGAGAGCCGTTCTTATCAAAATGATTGAGTCAATCCGCGAACCGCTCGGGGAATGCCCCAGACCGAGAATCACGCGGCATTCGGAAAAACGCCAAACTAAGCTGTTGACGGCGACCCAGGGTTCTGTCAAACTTTGCCTGTTGGAGGCTCTTTTGGCGAAGTTGCCAGGGATCTCACGGAACGAGGAGGTATCCTCGAATGTTGCTTGATCAATACCAGCCAGGCTGCGCACCATGGCGGAATCTTCCGACTCCACGCTTACTCCTGATCGAGGACGATCTCAGAACGCGACGGACATTTCGTACGCTGCTGCGTGGAGCCGGATGCGACGTCGTATCGACGTCGACGATCGCGGGTGGGCTTTGGTGTCTCGATCAATGTCATGAATTTGACTTCATCATCCTTGATCTGAGCCTCCCTGACGGCGATGGCGAAACCATCCTGCGATCGATCCGGGACCGGCACCTGGACGTGCGGGTGGTCGTGACCACGGGTGAAACGGATTTCGATCGGCTCCAGGAGGTCGAGGCCCTTGGGCCGGCCCTGCTTTTGCCAAAGCCGGTCGACATCGATAGGTTGCTCGGTTGGATCGGCGACCGACACCGATTGGCCTTGCCGGTGGGCGACACGACAGAATGAGAGTTGAGCCGTTTCGATCGAAGCTTTACGTACACGATGAGTGTGTGCGAGGAGTGGACTTCCACCTCCTCTTGAGCCAAATCTACGTGCAGACGTACCAGGCTTTGTCGGAAACGGGGACAGGCATCGTGTGAGCCACTCGTGATTCCGAAGCTTCGCCGCCGTCCGCCCGGAGTCAGTCCCCTTTACCGACAAAGCTTGGGTCCGACTGAAGTCGGACCGACTTTTTAACGACACGCCTGGTATTCCGCCACCATTTCTGCCGGCAACATCTCACCATTCCGCACAAATCACCCAATTCCATCCCGTAATCGGGACAAATCTCCCAGATTTGCCGCGCTCCCCGGTCGTTTCCTCCGATGCTTAATAACAACGGGCCGGTGCGCGCCCCGCAATCGATCGGGCCGCGCCGGGTGTTTTCGGCTTCCTTTGGACGGGCAACTCGCCGGGAGATTTCCAATCATGACCGCGCCAACCTCCGAGCCTCTCGACCGCGCAACCTCTGCCACCAATTCCACCCCTACAACCCGCCCGATCAGCGCCGCCCGATTGGCGGCCAACCGGGCCAACGCCCAAAAATCGACCGGACCCCGCACCGAGGCCGGCAAGGCCATCTCCCGGCTCAACGGCCTGACTCACGGCTGCGCCGCCGCCACCGCGGTATTGCCTGGCGAGAACGCCGAGGAGCTACAAGCGCGGGTCGAAACCTGGTTCGAAGAGCTCGACGCACGGTCCGACACCGAGCGCACCCTGGTCGAGACCGCCGTCCACGCCGCCTGGAGGGTCGAGCGGTGCCGCAAGGCCGAGAACGCCGCTCTCAGCAAGAAGGTCCTGCTTGCGGGCGAGGCGTTCGACGCCGATCTGTTCGCGAAGCTCAAGCACCTCACCGGCACCACCAGCGCCCTGGTCAATGATGGCCAGGGCACGGTGTACGAGCTGCGGAGTTTCAGCCTGGGTTGCCGCTGGCTGATCGAGCAATGGGAGAACATCGGCCGCGGGATCATCCAGAACGGCCGGCTCGACGAGAGCCAGATCTTCGACCTGCTCCAGTTGCAGGGCCTGCGCCCGACGGGCCACCTGGACAGTCCCGTGACCGGCCTCTGGCTGTCGTACGCGCTGGCCTCGCACCTGGGTCCCAGGAAAGCCGACCCCGAGCGGCTTGATTACTTCTTCACGCTGACCTACCCGGGCGAGGATCGGATGGCGAAGGGCGAATACCGACGCCGCACGGCGAAGCAGTACGCCAACCTGCCCGAGCGTGCCGACGCCAACGCCGCGTTGCTGGCGCAGATCGAGGCAATCCTCGACGAGCTGAAACAGCGACTATCGGAAGTCGAGGCGCGCGAGGAGCAGTTGCGTGAACTCACGATCCAGGAAGCGGCGTTCGACGCCAGCAACGAGGGGATGAAGCGTCAGCGTTACGAGCTGGGCCATCAGCGGGTCCTGCTGGGGTGCCTGAAGGAATTGCGGAACGTGCGGAAGGATCGGGTGGAATCGGATGAGCCGTCCGCCTCGCCCGTACCGGTCACCCCGGAACCGGCCCCGGCGCCGACCGAACCCAAGCCCGCGGCGCCGACCGAACCCAAAGCCGCAGCGCCGACCGAACCCAGGGCCGCGGCGCCGAGCGAACCCAAGACCGCAGCGCCGACCGAACCCAAAGCCGCGGCGCCGACCGAACCCAGGACCGAGCGGTTTGAGGTCGACATGGCGATCGATGCGATCGCCCCGACCGTCATGATCTGCCCGACGCCGGTCTCGGCGAGCCCGGCCTGAACGGTCGGGGCGCCCGGCCGCGTTGCTCGGCCTGGCGGGTCTTTGACAATTCAGACGATGGCGAGGGCCGGGATCGCTCAGGGCGACGGGTGGCGGCGATCGCGGTGCGTCATTTGCTGGCTGTTCCGATAAAGGTAGGGAAGCAATGGCGTGTCTCCGCCAGAGGATCTATCATCCCTGGTAGAGGGGGTGCGGCCATGGAGTCAGGCAGGACAACAACACGAGGAGAAGCCCATGCGACCGTTAGGCGTTCGTCGGGATTCGGCACGGCTCTGGGTATGCGGGATCGCGCTTCGCGAGCTTGCTCGCGTTCGGGGTGGGTGAAGCCAGGGCTCAGTTCCCGATCTTTAACGGCGGCGAGGTGCTCACACCGTTTGGCCAGCGAGGGAGCGACGGGTCCTATCTGACCAGGTCGGCGCGTCGAATGAACCAGCGGGCGATGCAGCCGCGTCGTCCTTACTATTACACCGCCCCGGCGGCTTCGGTACCGGCGTCTCCGAACCGTACCGTGGCCCCCCGCGCCACATATGTTCAGCCACGGACGTACTACCGACGGGGCCTGTTCGGCCGCTGGCGCTGAGCGGCCACGGGGTTATGCGGCCCTGATCTGGTTTTGGTCCGTCATCGACCGCCGAGCTTGCTCAGTGTAGGGTCGGGCTGCCAGAGGTAAAGGAATGTGGGCAGTTTGCTCCGCTCGAGGCCCGGGTAGCTGAAGGGCACGAGATCGCCCTGAAGGGGGACATTCGGAACGATCGAATAGATCGAATGTGTGGGGTAGCCCGCCCTCTGGAAGAGGACGACCTCGGAACGGCCGTGCTGGATACCCGCAAGCCGTTCGGCCTCGTCGATGGCGTCGTCGAGATAACCGAGGCGGTCGACCAGGTGAAGGGCGAGGGCCTGGGACGCGATGAGCACGCGGCCATCGGCGATCACGCGTCGGTCCCCCTCGGTCATCGACGGCCTGTGTCGGGCCACACGGGCGGTGAAGCGGTCGCGGAAGCTGTCGGCCATCTGCTGGAAGAGGAGCTTGACGTCGTCGGACAGGGGCTCGGTCACGGTCCCCATGTCAACCAGGGGACCCGACTTGATCGTCTCGACCCGGACGTTGACCTGGGCCATGGCGTCCTGGAGGTTGGCGTGGTTGACCACGCTCCCGACGCCGCCCGTGATGGCCGTGGGCAGTGCGATGACCCGGTCGCAGCCGACGGCGAGGTAATAGGCTCCCCCCGTGGCGACGTCCATCAGACAGGCGACGGCCGGTTTGTTCAGAGCGTTCCTGAACCGTCGGAGTTCCTCGGCGATGACGTCGGTGGCCGCGACGCCGCCGCCAGGACTGTTGATCCGCACGACCAGGGCGCGGACCCTGGGATCGGTCGCCGCGGCCTCGAGCTTCTCGCGGAACGCGGCAACCGGGTTTTCGCCCACCGAGTAAAGGCCGGTCAGGTTCTGGTTCAGGATCAGGCCGTCAACATCGACCAGGGCCACGCGAGGCGCGCCGGTGTCGGGGCCGTCGGTCGAGCCCCGGACGACGGTAGGTACCATCGGTCCGGGATCGGTCGCTGGGGGAATCCGCACGTCAACCGTTCCTTGAAAGCCCGCGCTGACGTTCGAGTCGGTATGGACGTTGCCCGCGACCAGGAACGGGTGCTGACAGCCGATGCCGCTCAGGGTCATGAGGGCAACCACGGCCAGCGTCCTGATGGACCGACTTTGCATGACGAACGTCCTTGCCAGGGCCGCGCGGCACGGCCATCCTTGAACGGAACTTCGAGCGATCGTTCTGAATGGAAGATTTCGACCGCGAGGCCGGAAAACTTGCCCGCGGAATCGTCAAAATTGGAGGAACGCGACCCCATGCGAGTCCAGACAGCGGGGACGTTGGTGGGCCTGGCGCTGATCCTGACGGCCGGGTCGGCCGTGGCCGAGCTTGAGCCAACCCATGCCGAAAACCTGATTTACGCCGAGCTGATGCGTGACGGCGTGACCCTGGCGGGGACCCGGGTGACCTTCCCCGAGCCGCTGTTGCACGACGGCGATCCGACGACGACCGAGCTTGCGGCCCTGAAGGGGCTGGCGGGGTCGGACCGAGGCGTCCAGGAGCTGGTCCGCGACTCGGTGACCGCGCCTCAGATTCTCCGGGTCCGCGATCTGAAGGCGGCGGACGGGACCTTGATCCGGCTTGCCGACGTCTGGTTCGTGGTCCACGCGTCGATCGACGAGATCGACCCCGACCGGCTCCGCGGCCAGAGCTCGGAGGGAAAGGTGGTCGAGACGGGGAACATGCGATTCGAGACCCACCTGCTGGGCGACGCCGAACTGAAGGAGCGGGGGATCAACCGGGCCGGCGACGGGCTCGAGTGGTACACCCACGTGGTCAGCGACCTGCTCGACCGGATCCACTTCGAATCGACCGACCGGGCCCGGGCGAGCCATTCGCGCGATTCGTGGGTCTTCGCCTCGCGGACCGACCGGCGGTTCGACGACGACGCGACGTTCCCGAACCGATGGTGGCCGATCGAACGGGGAGCCAAACCGACGGACAAGGCCAAGGCCAGCCCAGCGACGCGGACGTATGCCGGGGGAGCCGGGACGACCAAGGTCAGCCGGCTATCGTCAACGCCGGGCGCCCTGCTGATCGAGGCCCACTTCGCCTTCGCCGAGCCCCACGACTGGTTCGACGGGGCGCCGATCCTTCGATCCAAGATCAGCCTGGTGGCGCAGGACCAGGTTCGCCAGCTTCGCCGCGAACTGGCCAGGCAGCGGACCAAGCCGACCCGTCGTTGAGGTTGATCCCGAAACGCGGGGGTGACAGAATGGAAAGGGTGTGCCGAGGCTGAGGGGTTGGGATCGGATCGGGTCCGGCGCGATTTCCACGGCGAGCCTCGACGGGTCACCTGCCGAGGTCAAGCGGTCCTGCCCTCTCGTTTTTCCGGGTACGGCGATCGGAAGCATTCATGATCGAGGTCCAGCGGCTGACACGACGGTATGGCACGGTGAAGGCCGTGGACGGCATCAGCTTCTCGGTGGGCCGGGGAGAGATCGTCGGTCTCCTCGGGGTCAATGGGGCGGGCAAGACGACGACGATGCGGATCTTGACCACGTATCTCCAGCCGACCAGCGGACGGGCCTCACTGGCCGGTCACGACGTACTGGATGAGCCCCTGGCGGTCCGGCGGAACGTGGGCTACCTCCCCGAAAACGTGCCGCTCTATACCGAGATGCGGGTGCGCGAGTACCTCGACTACCGGGCCAAGCTCAAGGACGTGCCCCGGCGCGAGCGTCGCGAGGCGATCGCCCGCGCGATCTCGCGCTGCCACCTGGGCGAGGTTGAGGACCGGGTGCTCGGCCAGCTTTCCAAGGGGTTCCGTCAGCGGGTCGGCCTGGCCGAGGCAATGGTGCACCAACCCGAGATCCTGATTCTCGACGAACCGACCGCCGGGCTCGACCCGGTCCAGATCCGCGAGGTCCGCGCCTTGATCCGCGAGCTGGGCGAGGGGCACACGATCCTGCTCTCGACCCACATCATGTCGGAGGTCGAGGCGGTCTGCTCGCGCGTGATCATCATCGAGCGGGGCCAGATCGCCGTGGACGACGCGCTCGAGAACCTGCGGGCCGAGCGCGTCGATCGTGCTCGAGGCCCGGGGTCCACGCGAGGCGATGAAGCGGGCGCTGGAGACGGTCCCCGGCGTGGCGCGGGTGCAAGTAGTCCACGAGGAGGACGAGCACGCGACCTTCGAGATCCTCGCGGCCGACCCGAGCGACGACCTGCGCGAGCCGCTCGCGGCGCGCGTGTTTCAGAACGGATGGGCGCTGCGGACGCTCGAACGGCGCCGGACCACCCTGGAAGACCGGTTCATCCAGGCCGTTACCCGCCAGACGGTCGGCGGCGATGATGGGGCGGTCGCGGCCAGCGGAGCGTCGACGCCTGATCAGGAGGCCCAGGCCGCCCTCGAGACCGTCTGAAACCAGGACCGGCCGGCACTGTAATCGCACTTCTTTATATTAGCTTTGAAATAGATGATTCGAGGATCTTGCCCTTATGGCGACAGCGATGGCGATACCGATGCGACACGTCCCGACGCTGATGCGCCGGGAGCTGGGCGCCTACTTCCTGGGTCCGATCGCATTCCTGGTTCTGTTCGGATTTCAGTTTGTCGCATGGATCAACTTCTGGGAGCTGGTCGATAACCTGTCGCGTCCTCAGCAGACGCTGTCGAGCCTGAACGACCCGCTCAACTACTACATCTCGGGGAGCACGCCGTTCTGGTTCGCCGTTCTGGTCGCGGTCCCTGCACTGACCATGCGACTGGTGTCCGAGGAACTTCGGTCGGGGACGATCGAGACCCTGCTGACGGTGCCGGTGACCGAGACCGAGGTGATCGTGGCGAAATGGCTGGCGGGGGTGGTCATGTACCTGCTCCTGCTGATGCCGTTCGCAGTGTACCTGCCGTTCCTGTACTACATGGCCCACTTCCGGTTCGACCCCGGCCCACTGCATCTCGCTAGGCGCGGGGCTGACCACGATCGGTATGATGTTCGTCGCGATCGGCCTGTTCTTCAGCACCCTGACGCGGAACCAGATCATCGCGGCGATCTGGACGTTCGTGGTGCCTATTCCTGATGGTCGTGCTGACGCTGCTGGTCTTCAACTACGCCCTTGAGCGGCAGGCGCGGTGGGCCAACCTGTCGCAGTTCGTGGCCATCCTGTACCAGGTGCAGAGCCTCGGGACCGGCCGGCTCGACCTGCGGTTTCTGGCGCTGCATATCTCGGTCTGCGGTCTTCATGCTCTACCTGAGCGTCAAGGTCCTGGAGTCGCGGCGGTACCGCTGAGAGGTGATCTCGATGCTCGAACGGTTGCAGACATTCCTATCCCGACCCGAGGTCTGGGCTGGGAGCGTTAGGGTTGGCGGCATTCCTGTTGCTGACGTGGGCGCTTTGCGGGGCCCCGCTGGGCCAGGCTGCGCGGAGCGAGGACGAGACCGACGACGCCCCCGGCGCGGGGTATCGCGACCGGGTCGTGGCGGCGATGGTCGGGGGATTGCTTCTGGTGCTGCGGGGGTGCCTACCTGGCGCTCTCGGGACGCCTGGGCTGGTCGTTGCCGGCCTTCGGCCTGGGCCTGGGGATCGTCCTGACGCTGATCGCCGCCAACCGTCGCTACCGGCACGGGAGCCCGAGCCTCAGACGCACGATCGAGCTGGCCAACTCGGCCCTGACCGCGGGCCTGGTGGCAGGCATCCTGATCATCGGCAACGTGATGGCCTTCCGCTCGAGCCTGCCGTCGATCGACTGCACCCGCGAGCGGACGTTCTCGCTATCGTCCATGACCACCAACCAGGTCAAGGGCCTGAAGCGTCCGGTCTCATTCACGGTCTTCTACGGCAACAGCGTCCGATCCCAGCGCCAGCTCGACCGGATCAGGCAGTTACTCGACCTGTACAAGGGAGCCAATCCGGAAAAGGTTTCGATTGCCTTCATGGACCCGTACCGCGAGGTCGAGCGGTTCGAGACGCTGACCAAGAGATACCCCGATATGGGGATCACCCAGGGCGGCGGCATCCTGATCGTGTACGGCGACGACAAGGACGCCCCACACGTGGTGATCCGCAACAACGACCTGTTCGAGTTCCGGCCCGGCGACCGGTTCAACGACAACACGTTCCAGTTCGAGTCGAGCTTCAAGGGAGAAGACGCGGTCACCACCGCCCTGGTCGCGGCTCCGCGAGGGGAAGCGCATCAAGCTGGCGCTGATTGGCGGCCACGGCGAGCCCCCGTCCGGCGAGGTCGACCCGCGCAAGGCGGGCCTGGGTTTGTTCAAGGCGCGTCTGTCGGCCCTGGGCTACGATGTGGTCGATGTGAAGCTGCTCAGCGAGAACGTGCCCGACGACGCGGCCCTGGTCGCGATCATCGGCCCTAAGGCCGCTTTCAAGCCCGAGGAAGCGAGCAAAGTGCGCTCGACTCTCGACGCTGGCAAGCCGCTCCTGGTCGTCCTTGGCGGTCCCGAGGCGGCGGGCGAGAAGAACGGGCTGGAAGACCTGCTCGGCGCGTACAACGTGTCCATCGGATCGAGCGTGATCCTCGACCCCGGACTCAACTACCGGGGCTCGCCCTCGATGGTCTATGCTCCCGTCGTGCCGCCGCCCCAGCACCCGATCGTGGACCCGCTCCTCAACCGGGCAGTACTCATGCCCCGGCCCTCACCGATCCAGATCACTCAGGCTCAGGCACCGCCCACGGGCCCGGGCTCCAGCGGCGGTGCAGGGACGTTTCATCCCAACCTCCTGCCGGTCGCGATCCTGCGCACGAGCGAGCAGTCCTGGGGGGAGACCGACCTGTCGTCCCGGACCTTGAACAAGGGAGACAAGGACGAGCCGGGCCCGCTCAACGTGGGGGTCGCCGTCACCGACCGACCCATTCCTGGTGCGGCCCACGAGCCGAAGCCGCGGCTCGTCCTGTTCTCGAGCCGGTTCATGGCCGACAACCTCTTCCTCGAGGTCGAGCCGACGAACCTCGATTTGCTGATCAACGCCATCCAGTGGCTCCGGGGACAGGCCGAGATAGGAGGGATCGCGCCCAAGACCCACGTCGCGCTGACCCTGGCGGCAGACCCGGTCCTCCGCAACCGCTTGATCTTTGTGCCGACCCTCATGGCGGCCATGTTGATCATCGGGCTCGGGCTGACAACTTATATGTTGCGTCGCGAGTAAGCAATTGAACGAATCGATTCGAGTGAAACCAACGGCGGCGACCCTCACATGAAGCGACATCACGCGACCATCGGCCTCGCCATCGTCTTCTTCACCGGCTTGATCGTGCTCTGGTGGGCCGATCCGACCGGGATCGATCCCAAGAGTGGGGACACGGACGTGGTCCTACCCACTCTGGCGAAGACCGCGCCGGGAGCTATCCGGCGGCTCGAGATCGAACGGCCCAAGGCCGGGGCAAAGTCATCGGTCGATCGGATTGTCCTGGAACGCCGGGACAACGGACTCTGGCAGATGCTGGCTCCGCTGAACGCCGCGGCCGATCCCTCGATGAGCGAGACCCTGGTCCGTAACCTGATCGCGCTCCGACGCTCGACCGACGCCGGGACGATTCACGACCCGCCCGGAAAGTTTGGCCTGGCACCCCCGGAGTCGATCGTCCGGGTCTACGGCGCCGATCTCAAGGTGCCGATGGCGGTGCTCGAGGTCGGCAAATCGAACCGCGACTCGCTGTACGTGAGGCCCGAGGGGGGGCTGGGATCGAGGTGGTCGAGCCCAAGCTCCTGAACATGGTGGGCCTGCCGCCGATCGACTGGCGTGACAAGGAGCTCTTCCACCTGCCAAGCTTCCGGGTCGCATCGATCTCCGCTCGGGGACCGAACCGCGAGTTCCAGGCCGATCGGTCCGAAGGGCACTGGCGGATCGTCCGACCGTTTGCCGCCGTGGGCGACGACGACAAGGTCGAGGGGACCGTCGCCGAACTGACCTCGTTGCGAGTCGCCAAGGGGAAAGACGGGTTCGTGGCCGATGATGTCGCCGAGTCGTCGCAAGATGCTGCCCGGTTCGGTCTCTTCCCCCCCGAACTGTCGATCGTTCTGACCCCGGTCCAAGGGGCGGGCAAACCGCAGACCTTGCACGTCGGCGCAGTCGTTCCTGACCAGCCGGACCTGTCCTATGCCCGTCTGGAAGGCCAGAACGACGTGGTGATGATCGATGTCAAGAACTTTCGCGACCTGGGCAAGGATGTGAACGCGTGGCGGAGCCAGCAAGTCGCGTATCTAAACCCGGGACGAGTCAACTTCGTGAAGCTCGAGCGCCTTTGGCAAGACCTTCGAGCTGAGCCGGGCCGCCAAGGGGTGGGAGCAGCTCAAGCCGAACCGCGAACCCGCCGAGGCGTCCGCTGTGGAGGCGTTTCTCAAGGCCCTGGCCGAGGCCCAGACGAGCGACTTTCTTCCGATCTCGGCGGTGCCGCAATCGGGTCTTGACCCGGCTTCGATGACCATCCAGGTCTGGCAGGCCGAACCTCAGGCCCATTCCATGACCGGCCGTGAGTCTCCCCCAGGGAGGTGCCGCAGCTTGATCTCCAGATTGGTAAGGTAGACCCGCTTCGCAAGGTGATCTATGCCAGAATCGCGGGCGATCCGAGTGTGCTTTCCATCCCCGAAAACTTCGCCGGAAACCTGCCGCAAAGTCCGCTGGCGTTTCGCGATCGGACTGTACTCTCACTCGCGCCCACTGAGATTCAGCGGCTCACGATCCATCGAGATGGAACCGCCATCGAACTGGCTTCCCCCTCGGAGCCCGGCACGTCAACCCACTGGCGGATGACCGCCCCCGTGACCGCCCCGGCCGATGAAACCGCCGTGACCAAGGTGGTGCTCCTCCTGGCCAATCTCCATGCCGATGCTTATGTCACCGACCAGCCTGGCGACGGTAAGCCGTTCGGGCTTCATGCGCCGAGTCTGACCGTGACCTGGAACGGGATCGAACAGGGCCAGACCGAATCGGCCGCGAAGAATCGGCCTCGGAAGCCGGGAACACTGCGGATTGGCTCGCAACGTCCGAAAACCGAGATCTGGTACGCGAATATCGAAGGGAATCCGATCGTCTTCACGCTGAACAAGGAGGTGGTCGACGCCTTCGAGGCTGAGTTCCGAGATCACGCGATCTGGTCGTTCCGCGTGGCTGCGGCCCGCAAACTGAAGTTGCGATGGCTTGCCAGCGGGGCCGCGCTGACGTTCGTGCCGCAGCAGGGCGAGCGGGTCGCGACAACAGCGGACAACGGAAAACAAAAGGCCGGCGAGGGGGAAACGACGATCCGCTGGGTCCCCGAGCCAGGAACCGACGCGCCCGGGTTCGACATCAGCCGGATCGGTGCCCTGCTCGGCACGCTGTCTAAGCTCTCCACCCCCAAGTTTATCCAGTATCAGGGTCCGTTTCCGGCCGAATCGGGACTTGAGAAGCCATCGCTCGAGATCGAGATCGAGACCGTAAGTGGCAGCGCTCGTCAGACCAGGCTCCTGCGGATCGGCCGCACGACTACCGAGATGACCGCGGCCACGAACGCTCCGCCAGGCGAGAACGAGGGGGCCATTTTCCTCCTGACCGGCCCGGCATGGCACGATCTGGTCGAACACCCGCCCAGGCCGGCACCAGCCGGCTAAGAGAGGAAAGCCCCGCGGAGACGCAGAGCACGAAAAATGCATTAAATATCGATATTGGCAACTTTAAAGTTTCAAGAGACTACAATAAATTAATTAGTTAATTCTGCCTGTTGTGCTCTCTACGTCTCCTTATTTTCGCGTGATCTCTCCTCCGGCCCGAAAACCGCTTGTTGATTGTTTCTTATCGTGGGAGTTTTCACGTGCTTCGGATCGTCACTTATCCTCATCCCGCGCTTCGGTATGAGTCGCGCCCGGTCAGCCAGATCGACGACGACCTGCGGTCCAAGGTCCGCGCGATGTTCGACCTGATGTACGCCGCGCGGGATCGGTCTGGCGGCCAATCAGGTCGCCATTCCGTATCGTTTCTTCGTGCTCAACTTGACGGCTGACCCTGAGCAGAAGGACCAAGAGCGGGTCTTCATCAACCCCGAGATCGTCAAGCGGCACGCTTCGGTTGAGGACGAGGAAGGGTGCCTGAGCTTTCCGGGCCTCTATTTCAAGGTCAAACGGGCGAAGAAGATCAAGATTCGGGCTTTTGACCTCACGGGCCAGCCGGTGGAAGTCGACGCCGACGACCTTCTGAGTCGTGCCTTACAGCACGAGACCGATCACATCTCGGGGAAACTTTATATCGACCAGCTCGCACCACCGGGGCTCAAGGCGATCCAGGACAAACTTCGAGATATCGAGAAGGCTTTCCGGGCGTCCCAGGCTGCTGGTGAGTATCCCAGTGATGAGGATATCATCCGTGAACTGGAGATCCGTTGAAATTTTGAGGAGTTCCACAACACATGGCTGCCCCGACGCTCCGGATCGTGATGCTGGGCACGGGTGAATTCGCCCTCCCGACATTTGAGCATCTTTGCAATACGGGTTACGGCGTCGTCGGTCTGGTCACGCAGCCCGACCGTCCCCAGGGGCGAAGGCAGGAGTTGATCTTCGGTCCGCTCAAGCAAGCAGCCCTGGATCGAGGTATTCGGGTCGAACAGCCCGAGAACGTCAACGCTCCCAGCGGGCTTGAAATGGTCCGTGGTTTTGAGCCCGACCTGCTGGTGACGGCGGCCTATGGGCAGATCCTGTCAGCCGATCTTTTGAGCATCCCGCGCCTTGGAGGGATCAACCTGCACGGTTCGATCCTGCCAGCGTATCGGGGTGCGGCGCCTGTGGCCCGGGCGATCGAACAGGGAGAGCGGGAGACAGGGGTCACCGTGATCCAGATGACCCCCCGGATCGACGCCGGCGGGATCATCGCCATCGCCCGGACACCGATCGACCCCGACGAGACGGCAGGTGTCCTGGAGGACCGGTTGGCCCGGCTGGGGGCTCCTCTCATCGCCGCGACCATCGATGGGCTGGCCACCGGAACCGCCCGGGTCCTCCCTCAGGAAACGACTCACGTGACAAGAGCCCCGAAACTCCGCAAGGAGGATGGCCTCATCGACTGGTCGCGGACTGCCTCGGGCATTCACGACCAGGTCCGCGCCATGCAGCCGTGGCCGGTCGCCTTCACGTACTGGCATCGTCAGCTAGCTCCCGGGACGACCCCCGTTCGCCTGATCGTCCATGCCACGCGCCCCGTCGATCAGCCAGTGACCGCCAAGCCTGGAACCGTCATAGAAGCCCACGGTGAGCGGCTTGTCATCGCGGCGAACGCAGGGGCTGTCGAGATATGCAGACTCCAACTCGAGGGGAAGAAGGCGGTTTCCGCCGCCGAGTTCCTGCGAGGTCATCACGTCGCGCCTGGCGATACGATGGACGGGTCGGAGGCCCTGTGAGTACTGTCCCGGATCGGCAGGGCTCGCCCCAGATGCTCCACGAACGGAAATGGCTCCGGAGACGGGCCATCGCTTCCGGACTCAATGAGACCGACCACTCTGGCCAGGCGGCGGAGCGATCCGAGCAGCTTGCGCCGGAGCAGGGGTCGCCAAGCGAGGGTACGGCCTTCAGGTTGTCGGACCTCGATCAGGTCGAACCGGGTGCGGAGCAGCGAGAATAGGCCGGGAAGCTCGTCGTTGCGAACTTGCCGATCGCGGTTGCAACTATAGAAGACACCTCGGCAGGTGGAGCGCAGGAAGTCGAGATAACGCTCGACCTGGTCCTTCCGCATTTCCTGCATCGATGCGATATTGATCGCCAGGTCAAACGTCTCGGTAGCAATGAGATCGAAGCAGTAATCGGGCAAAAGGATGTAATCATACGCGCTCAGAGCACCAGGCTCATGCCGCCCGGCGTCCACGGGGTCATACAGATAGAGCCGCTTTTCGGGAGCCTTAAGGGTGAGGTAAGCGGCCGAAAAGATCAGGGTCTCGGGCAAGTCGATGAGATAGTAACGGCACCGGTCGATCATCCGGCCCAGGTGAAGGGCGAACCCCCCATACCCGCCGCCGATTTCCACGACCCTGATTTCGGTCCCGGCGCGGTTCAGGTCGTCCAGGACCCCATGCTTCGAGAGAGTCGTAACCGACCTCTGAAATCGGGCGATATCAGCGTTGACGAAACGACCATCGTTGAGCCGGAACCCGATCCCATCGTCGGGTTCGCTCAGAACATGACGTTTCGGCAAGTCATCGACCTCTAGCCAGCGCCCGAAGTAGTCCAGAAATGACGCGGGATTGCCGAAGTAGTAGTTCTGGTAATGATCTCCGGTTAGATGAAATGTATGAAGACGGAGCTTGGAGAACGCATGAGGAGCGAGATCGATCAGATAGTCGAAGTAGCCGCAGAAATCGGACCAGTATTCGCTGGGGCTCACTTGGGAACTGTGACCGATCAATATGCTTCGTTCCTCGAGCATGGCCCGCACTTTGCGCTGAATCTCGGCGATCGCGTGCTCTTGGTCATGGGACATCGGGGTCGTCATGGTCAATTCCTTTAACGCAGGCATAAATCGAGACGGTCGCGGAGTTCCAGACCAATCGGACGCGATCCGGCTTCATTTTGACATGGTGCGTCAGCGCACTTACGGGCGCATTGGCGTACCGGGCATCGTCGATCAAGAGGTAGGCCACGTGGTAGGCGTCGATGAGTTGATCAAGAGATTCGGCGCCATTGCCAGCCGGAGTGAGCGACTTGCGGCCGGTCAGCCAGTAGACCTCGGCGGGATGGCGAGCTAGGACCGGCCCGGGACGAGAAGAGTCGCGCGCGATCCAGGCACAGGCGGCGTCATAATCGCGGTAAGTCCGCCGCTGTGCCGTTGCCCGGTCGGACCCGATCGCATAGACCGCGTACGGGATCGAGACGGCCAGTACGGTCGTGCTGGCCACCAGACGCGCCCTGCGCTGGAGTGGCTTCCATGAGGCTGCGAGCGATGCCAGCCCTTCGACGAGCCCGACGAGAAGAGAAGGCACCAGCGGGATCAGAAACCGGCCCGCCTCGGTGAAGGGCCAGACGAGCAACAACGCAAGGGAACAAACCGGCACCAGGGCTGCGAGCCGGCGCCGACTCGATCGGATCGCTCGACACCATCCATAGCCGATCAGAAGGTTCGTCGCCGCCGCCCAGATATTGAGGGCCCAGGCGAGTTCCCGTATCTGGCGGAATACGGTGCCGACCTCGACGAATGGTCCAGTCCATTGATCGGGAAGCCGCTGCATGTAGAACAGCGATTGGGCGGCGACACGTTTCGCCAGATTCGCATCCCCTTCAGCGATCAGCTCCGCCTGATTCGGGGTGCCCGCTCGTGCGATCCAGACCGCCCAGGGGACCATCAAAACCAGCCACGTCAGGAACAACGCAAACACCGTGCTTCTACGCTGTTTCCAGCTCAGATCAATCATGATAGCGGCAGTCAGTGTCACACCTACATGGCGGGTCAGGGTGCAAAGGGAAAGCACAATGCCAAGCAGGACGCCGGGCCCAACTCCTCCCTGGCGGCCGATCTCGACGGTCATCAAGAGCGCGAGCAGGCTAAGGACCAGAAACAACGGCTCGGATTGGATCATCCCGCCTATTCGCCCCCAGGACCAGTTGACCGCGAGTGCCAGCGCCAACACGAAGGCGACCCTGGGAGCGAACATCGAGCGAAACCAGATCCAGGCCAGTAGTGTGGCGGTCACGGTGCAGCCGATGGAAAAGAGATGCGCGGCCTCCGGCGATCGGCCGGCGATCCGCGTGAGTGCCGCCAGAACCAGCGGATATCCCGGAGGGAAGTGGGCGTGCCTGGTTGGGATTGGAAGCGCGATCTCGCGGTAGCCCTGTCCTTTGGCCAGTGCCTCGGCGAGCATGGCGTACCCCGCCCCGTCGAATCGAGGAGGCGCGTTCACGTCTGTGTTACCCGCGATCGACAGGGTCGAGACCACAACCAGGATCGCCGCGGCCAAGAGACGCCGCCGCGGCCACTGTCGTATCATATCGCCGATTCCCAGATCCTCACCTGGTGCCTGTCGAACTCACGCCGATACGGACCGAGGCTCTCCTGTAAGACGATCTCCTCCACTGTATCGTGGAACCACCTCTCCGCAATGCCAGGAGGATGTGGCGTATGCGGTTTCCAGCAATGGAAGGGCATGGTACAATCCTGATCTAGATTGAGCGAGAGCCTGTGGAGTGACCCGGATGTCCGACCGAGCGGCGGAGCGAAAGAAGCTGTACATCGAGACGGTCGGCTGCCAGATGAACCTGCTTGACAGCGAGCTGGTTGTTGGCAAGCTCAAGGCCGAGGGTTACGAGCTCACGGATGATATCAATCAGGCCGACACGATCCTGTACAATACGTGCTCGGTTCGGCAGCATGCCGAGGACAAGGTTTATAGCGCCTTGGGACGCGTGCGCCGGCTCAAAGAACGAAAGCCTGAGTTGACGATCGGGGTACTAGGATGCATGGCGCAGAAGGATCAGAAAGAGATTCTTCGCCGGGCTCCTCACGTTGATCTGGTGGTCGGTCCCGGGCAACTCGGCAGGGTCGCCGAACTGCTAGTCGTGGCCAGAGAGCAAGCCCGGCCCCAGATGGCGGTCAGCTTGCCCAGGACTTTGGGAAGTCGCGAGACGGTAACGGCAAGTTTTGTTGAGTATGACCCCTCGCGCGAGCCTGCCTTGCGGCCGACACCGTTCCAGGCGTTCGTACGGATCATGATGGGGTGCGATAAGTTCTGTACCTACTGTATTGTTCCCGCAGTCCGCGGACCCGAGCAGAGCCGACATCCCGACATCATCATTGCCGAAGCCCGACAACTTGCCGATCAAGGCGTCAAAGAGATCACGCTGCTGGGGCAAACCGTCAACAGCTACGTTTTCCGGCAACCGGATGGCCGTTCGACCCGGCTTTCCCACCTCCTGGACCGACTGCACGCGATCGAGGGCCTGAAGCGGATCAAGTTCATCACCAACTTTCCGACCGACATGACCGACGATCTGCTTCAAGCTGTCCGCGACCTCCCGAAAGTCAGCCGTTATCTCCATGTCCCGGCGCAGAGTGGTTGTGATGAGATCCTCAAGCGTATGAAGCGGATGTACACTGTGGCTTTCTACGAAGAGATGCTATCACGGATCGAGGAAACCATTTCGGATGTGGCTGTCTCGAGCGATTTCATCGTTGGCTTTTGCGGCGAGACCGAGACGTCCTTTCAGAGGTCGGTTAAACTGGTCGAACGTGCTCGATTTAAGAACAGCTTTATCTTCAAATACAGCCCGAGACTAGGGACCAAAGCCGACACGCTCCTGATGGACGATGTTCCCGAAGAGATCAAGAAACGTCGGAACAACGACTTGCTCGCCGTCCAGACGTCAATCAGCCAGGCCGACAACAGGCAGCGGATCGGCCGGGTTTATGAGGTCCTGGTCGAGGGACCAAGCAAAACGTCGGTGAATCGTTCGGGCTCTGACCTCGGAGATCCAGGAACCATCGGACAGTTGACGGGGCGGACGGCCTGCGATCGGATCGTTGTTTTTGACGGTCCTGATCGCCTGATCGGTCAATTTGTGCCGATCGAGATCGAGGATGCCTCCGCAGTCACGCTATTCGGCCGTGTGTTGACAACCGAGTTGGTCCCTGCTCCGGACGCGGGCTGGTGACAGGATTGGGAAGAGAGGGATTCCGGGCCGCAGGTTCCGTCGCGGATGCCAGAATTGCTAAGAAGGGGACCGTCGGCATGGTCGAGGGGAGCGATCTGAGCGGCAAACTTGAGCTCTGGGTCGCAATGGTGGGGATTGATCCGGGGCGTCTTCCGCCGGTATCGCAAGTCGCGGCGAGTTTCGGCGCTGGGTCTTCTCCCTGCCGGCCAGGCGCCGACCCTGCCTCGATCGACGCCTGGGAGCGTCGGCACGGCTATCAACTCCCCGCGGGACTTCGTGCATGGCTGGTGATCTCTGACGGTCTTTACAAGAACGGACCACTGATTCATCCGCTTTCGGCGATCGGACCAATGGTCCCGTTCGCCCGCGTCCCTGAGATGTGGGTCCAGCCTGAAAGCTGGTTCGAGCTTGGCAACCCAAATGTAGAGACGGTCTGTATTGATCTGGCTTATCGATGGCCGAAGGCGGGATCGCAAGGGGATTATCCAATTTTCACTTCGGGCGACGACCTTGTGCACAGCCCTCCCCGAGTGATCGCTTCGAGTTTCGAGGAATGGTTCTTGACGTTGATGGAACAAGGAGGACGTGAATACTGGTTCGAACCGGGATTTGTGAGTCTGGGCGATCCCTGGAGTGCGCATCGACGATTCACTCCTTGCCCGCCACTCCCCGACCGGCTCCGTCCCCTGGCACCGGTGGTCCTGCCGTATCTTCGCCCTGGCGCCGACGATCGAGCGATCGCGACAATGCTCGGGATCAGCCGGGGTGATGTTGAGACCTTGTTCCGACACCTTCAGCATGCCTCGACCAGTTCGGAATGCCTCAGGCCGTGATCATCAGAGTTCCATGGGTAACGAGTTTCGAGAGTTTGGGTCCTGAAGCGGCTGGGAATCGGTGGATAAAGTCGAGGCTCCAGGCGATCCTGGGTCTATCGCGGATCGATTCGTTGAAGCGGTAGCTTATCCGTGGGCTCGGTTCGGAATCAATGAGGTGGCCGGCATGCCCGAGGCGTCTCCGGCGTCTGCCGACTGGTTCCTGGCCCTCTTCGAAGACCCAGCGGCGACGCGACGCTGGCTGGCGGGGTTGGGAATCCGGGACGAGGAGCGCGGTGCTCGAGACCTCCGCGACCTGGCTCGTCTCGGTGGTACGCGAATACTTGCGAGGATCGCTGTCCAGCTCAACGTGTCACTACCCCGCTGTCCGGACGCGGGCATGGCGCTTTCGAACATCGAGCGATTCGTCGCCGCGAGTCCCGACCCTCGCGGGATCCTTCAGTCCCTGATTCATCAGCCGCGGACCACGGATGTCTTGGTTCAGCTTTTCAGCACGAGCCAGCATTTTAGTGAGCTGATGATCCGCGAGCCTTCCCTGCTCAACTGGCTACAGCGCCAGGCCGTGCGCCGTGACCGTACCGACCAGATCAATGAACTCTGGAACGATCTCGCACAGGCGACCGATGAGCAAACGGAACGGCTGATCCTCCGCCGTTTCCAGAAGCGCGAGATGCTACGAATCGGCTATGACGACATTGTACGCAGTGTACCTTTGGAGATCACAACTCTAGATCTCTCGGACCTGGCCGACACCTGTGTCGAGGCTGCGTACAGGCTCGCTCGCCACCACACCGAGGCCCGATATGGAATCCCCCGCGGTATTGACGGGGCCGTGTCGGAGTTCGTCGTTCTCGCGCTGGGCAAGCTCGGCGGATCTGAGTTGAACTACAGCTCGGATATCGACTTGATTTTTCTTTATGATGAAGAGGGCCAAACCGACGGTCCCAGGCCGATTCATAATGCCGAATTCTTCGCGAAAATGGGAAGCGAGATCGTCCGCCTACTCTCCGATCACACTGCGCTGGGGCTAGCCTATCGTGTCGATATGCGTCTGCGTCCCGAGGGCGAGCAGGGCGCCCTGGCGCGATCGCTGGGGGCGACACTGGGTTACTACGAGACGAGCGGCCGGACCTGGGAGCACAGGCACTGATAAAGTGCCGCCCGGTCGCTGGAGAACTCTCACTCGGCGAGGCGTTCGTCCGGACGATCTCCCCGTTCGTCTACAGACGCTATCTGAGCGGGGCCGAAATTGGCGAGATCAAGGCGATGAAACGTCGGATCGAACAGCGGACCGTCTCCGCAGGTACGGCTGAGATCGAGGTCAAGACCGGGCATGGTGGAATCCGCGACGTTGAATTTGTCGTCCAATTCCTCCAGCTTCTGCATGGCGGCTCTTATCCCAAAGTGCGGCATGGCAATACCCTCATCGCGATCTCCCGACTTGAGGAGGTGGGTTGCCTGACGGCCGAAGAGCGGAGCACGATGGAGGACACCTACCGCTTCCTCCGCAAGGTCGAGCACCGGCTCCAAATTATGTTCGACCTACAAACTCATCAGATGCCTCGTTCGCTCGAAGAACAGCGTATTCTGGCCATCCGCATGGGTTATCCACCGGTAACTCCCTGGGAGGACCGGACGGGGCCTGCCGAGCGGTTCCTGCACGACTACCGCGTCAAGACCGAGGCCAACCGACGGATCTTGAACCATCTTTTACACGATGCATTTCGCGACGGTAGTGGGACGACTTCCGCCACGGTAGACCCCGTCGTCGACCTCGTGCTCGACCCCGCCCCCAGTGTCGAGCATGTTGTCAACGCGCTGGCTCCGTACCCGTTTCATGATCGCGAGACGGCATATCACAACTTGATGGCACTGGCACGCGAGGACTTCCCTTTCCTGTCGCAGGCCCGTTGCCGCCATTTCCTCGCCGCGATCGCGCCCCGCTTGCTTCAAGCGGTTGGACGGACTCCCGATCCGGATATGACTCTGACCAATCTAGAGAAGGTCTCGGGCTCGCTGGGTGCGAAGGGAGTTCTCTGGGAGCTCTTCAGCTTCAACCCCCCGACTCTGCGCCTCTACGTGGAACTTTGCGCTCATAGCCAGTTTCTCACTGAGATCCTGATAAACAATCCGGGGATGATCGATGACTTGATGGATTCACTGGTCGTCGATCGGCCACAAACCGGACTGGCCATCAAGGCTGAGCTCGCCGAGCTCGCCCGTGGCGCTGAGGACCTAACGCCCATCTTGCTGGGGTTCCGCAACACCGAGTGGGTGCGAATCGGGACCCGCGATATCCTCGGCCGCGAGCCGATCCGCGACGTAACCCGTGAGTTGGCCGACGTGGCTGAAGCCATCGTTATCGTTGTAGCCCGGACCCAGTGGGATCAGCGTGTTCAGCGCCACGGAGCCCCACGGCGACCTTCCGACGGCCGACGGTCGCGATGGGCAATCCTGGGTCTGGGTAAATTCGGTGGCCGCGAGCTGAACTATCATAGCGACCTTGACCTGGTTTTTATCCACGAAGGCGATGGCCTAACCGAGGGTGTCGAAGAATCCGAATCGTCGCCTATTCCGAACGAGGTCTTCGTTGGAGAGGTGGTCAGGCGCGTGCTCAAGACGCTCTCCGGGTCTTGTGCCGGCTCGTCCGGTCCCCTGTATCAAGTCGACACGAGGCTTCGCCCCCACGGTGCATCCGGCCCACTGGTCGTCACACTCGACGCCTTTCGACACTACTTTCAGACCTCCGCCCAGCCATGGGAACGGCTTGCCTTGACTCGTGCCCGGGTCGCTTATTCAGCCGGAGGTTTCGGCCGGAGTGTCATGGAAGCGATCCGCGGTGTCCTCATCGAGGGATCGAAGGGTCCCCCAGACGATCTGGCCCGGGAGGTTCTGGCGATGCGCCGTCGGCTCGAGGAATCAACCTTTCGTCATCAACTGAAACGCGGTTACGGTGGCCTGGCCGATATCGAGTTCTTGGTCCATTACCTCCAACTCGTACACGCCGCTGCTTATCCCGAGGTGCTCCGGCCCAATCTTTGGGACGCCCTCGAAGCCCTACGCCGGGTCGGCCTACTCGATTCGGATGCTCAGGCTGATCTGGTCGAAGCGTATACCTTCCTCCGTACCGTCGAAAGCCGATTGCGTATTGTTCACAATCGGAGTGGTGTCGACCTTCCCGACGACAACGGAGAGCTTTTACGCCTGGCACGCCGTCTCAATTACGAAAAGGCCGACCCGGATGCGACTGTCGCCGCCTTCCGTGCCGACGCCGCTCGCCATGCCGAACGCACCCGGGCCCTTTTCCAACAAATCGTCGGCCGCGCTGCGGGCGAGCGGGTTGGTTCCTGAATCCCGAGACAGCATTCGGTTCGTCGTTCAGAGAGATTCCTCGCTCGTGTGTGTCCGGCTTGCGGCTCGATCGTCGATGGTTCTAAGAAGGAGTCGGGCCGAGATAAATGTGTCTGCCCCGGCCCCGTATTGGGTGTACGACCTCGAAAGGGAGCAGGACCCGTGACGAGCGGCGATTCAGTCTCGCGCATGGCTGGACGGCGTCAAGGTCGGCAATGATAAGGACATCCAGCGACTCTGGGACCGTTATTTCGAGAAGCTGGTCCGGCTGGCCGGAGCGCGTTTACCTGGCTATGCGCGACGTGCATTCGATGAAGAGGACGTGGCCTTGAGTGCGTTTCATAGCTTCTGCGACCGTGTGGGACGCGGTCAGTTTCCCCAACTGGCTGACAGGGACGATCTCTGCGCCTGCTCGCCACGATCACGACGCGGAAAGTCGTCGCGAACGTCCGGCACCAGACCCGCCAAAAGCGTGGGGGGGGCCGCGTACTGGGCGAGTCCGCGCTGAGCGACCGATACGCCGCTGCACACGAGCAAGACCACGACCTGGCCGACTTCCTGAGTCGCGAGCCGACCCCAGAGGCGGCTACCGAGTTCGCCGAGGCCTACGATCGCCTCTTCGACCGACTTGATGATCCGACCCTAAAATCCGTGGCTCTGCACAAACTAGAGGGCCACTCGAGCGAGGAGATCGCCTCCGCACTCGGTACGTCCCGGCGCACTGTTGATCGCAAGCTCCGTCTGATCCGTGCCATCTGGGAAGAGGTCTTTCCAGAATGAGTCCTGGGCCGGCATCCGATAGCGACACGAATCTCCCCCTGGCCGATCGCAGGCAGATCGATGCGGTCTGCGACCGTTTCGAGGACGCCTGGCGGCAGGCCCGAGATCGTGACGAGAACGAACGGCCCGACCTGCTGGCATTCCTCGGGGATGTCTCCGCGTCGGCCCGCCCAGGGCTTTTCGGCGAGTTGCTCGCGATCGACCTGGAATTCCGTCATGCCGCTGGTGAGTCGATCGGCGGTCACCAGTATCGCCAGTGGTTCCCCGAGTTCGTCGACGTCATCGACGCCGCGTTCCGCGAGGACCGGCCCCCAGCGAATGACGGTACCGAAGAAACGACAGTCGCATCGTGTCTCTTCGAATCGTTGGAAGGATCGGCGGATCTCGGGATGGAGCTGGCAACGCGGGTCAAAGCTCGCCCGGAGCGCGGGACCTGGCGCGAAACGAGTGACCCCACCACTGGTGCCTTACAAGCCGCGGGTTTCGAGGTGCAGGCCGAACTGGGTCGGGGCGGCATGGGGGTTGTCTACCGCGCCTATCAAAGATCGCTCGACCGACTTGTGGCACTAAAGGTCATCAAGTCGGCCGAGTTCGCCTCCGACGCCGAGCAGCGTCGATTCCAGAACGAGGCCGAGGCCGTCGCTCATCTCGATCATTCCCGGATCGTACCGATCTATGAGGTCGGTCGGAGCCGTGGTCTCCACTATTTCAGCATGAAGCTGGTCGCCGGCGCCGGCCTCAACCAGCGACTGAGCGACTACACGAGCAGCCCTCGTGCAGCGGCCGAGTTGGTCGCCAAGGTCGCCGAGGCGATCGATCATGCGCATCAGAGAGGCATCCTTCACCGAGACCTGAAGCCGGCTAACATCCTGGTCGATGAGCTCGGCGAACCGTATGTGACGGATTTCGGCCTGGCGCGACGGATCGAGGGCGATGGCGAGCTCACTCACTCGGGCGCGATCGTAGGGACACCGTCGTACATGTCGCCGGAACAGGCCCGAGGCGACAAGGGGGCGCTCACAACCGCCACCGACGTCTACGGGCTGGGCGCTGTCCTCTACGCCGTCCTGACCGGACGGGCCCCACACACCGGAACCAGCTTCGTCGAGACCCTCGACCTGGTCCGCGATGCCACGCCTGAGTCACCCTCGAAAGATAACCCGAAGGTCCCGCGCGACCTCGACATCATCTGCCTGAAATGCCTCGAAAAGGAGCCCGGTCACCGATACGCCAGTGCCCGCGAACTGGCTGACGACCTGAATCGATGGCGAGCGGGAGAGCCCATCATCGCCCGTCCCTCCGGTCTGGCTCGCCGGACATGGCTGTGGTGCCGACGCCATCCGCTTCCCGCGGCCCTCGCCGCCCTGCTGGCCCTTTCGCTGGTCGTCGGGTTCGCCGGGGTGACCTGGAAGTGGCGACAGGCGGTCGTCGCCCAGAGCGAGACGGCAAAGCTCCTGGATTACCTGATGCGGATGCTCGCCGAGTCTTCCACCGAGGTCAACCCCCACGGCGCTCAGACCACCGTGGTCGCCATGCTCGATCGCGCCGCGGCACGGATCGGAGGTGACTTCCAGGGGCAGCCGGCGCTCGAGGCCCCTATCCGCGAGAAGGTGGGATCGGTCTATCTCGCCCTCGGGGCCTTCGAGAAGGCGGAGCCCCAGCTCAAGGCCGCGCTACGGCTCGATCAGCAGGAACTCGGCCCCGAGGCCCTGGCCACCCTCCGGGTCACGAACGCCCTGGCCGCCTTGCTTGACGAAGCCGGCCGTATACCCGAGGCCGAACGACTGGCACGGACCAACCTCACAACCTGCCAGCGCGTGCTCGGACCTGATTCGCCGGTCACGCTCGAAGCCATGCGCCGAATCGGTGTCGTGCTCCGCAAGCAGAAGCTCCTGGCCCAGGCCGAGCCCTTGCTCCGAACCGTGCTCGCCACACGCCGCCGGACCTTGCCCACCGATGATCCCGAGACCTTGCGATCGGTCCGCGATCTCTGCCTTCTGGAGATCGACCGCGGCCGATTCGAGCCGGCGGAAGAGCTCGCCCACGAATACGAGCACGGCATCCGCTGCGCCTTCGGCCCGAAACATCCCGACAATATCGCGGCCCTGGCCAACCGGGGATTGATCCGGCTCCTACAAGGTCAGCCCGCCGCGGCGCTGCCCTACTACCGGCAGGCCCGCGACGAGGCGCGGAGGATTCTTGGTCCCGATCATCCCCGGACCCTCGGAGCCGAGCGGGAATATGCCCGGGTTGAGAGCCAGATTCCGCTACGACTCCTTCGATCATCATCCGATTAATCATCTTCCTCGATCGACTCTCCCCCGATATGATGGCTCCCATGCCTCCGCGACGTTCCGCGTTTACCTTGATTGAGCTCCTGGTCGTGATCGCGATCATCGCGGTCCTGATCGCCCTGTTATTGCCAGCGGTCCAGGCCGCGCGAAGCCGCTCGGCGGTTGCAGTGCACCAATAACCTGAAGCAGATCGGCCTTGCGGTCCACGACTACAATGCGTCCTTCGATGTCTTGCCCCCGGTCGGCAGCGTCGACGTGAATGGCAACTCCGGGGGCAGCGGCCTGGTGCCCCAGACGGCGTCGATCCATCTCCGCCTGACCAATTACCTTGAACAGAAGGCCGTCTACAACGCCTACAACTTCCTCATCGGCGACGTCCTGGCCGGCGTCTCGGTCCCGGCCAACACGACCGTGATGTCGACCAACATCCCGGGTTATCTCTGCCCCTCCGACGCGAATCCAGGCAACAACGGCTCCCTTGCCGGCGGTTTCAAGGTGCCCGTGACATGCGTCAACTACACCGTCAATGGCGGCGGAAACCGCCAGAACAACGGCGGCCGGACCTCCGGGGTCACCTGGTGGCTCGGAGGTAACGGCTACTTCGGTACGGTTGTCGGCCTGGCGTCGGTGACCGATGGGACGAGCAACACCGCCGCCTTCAGCGAATGGGTCAAGGGGAAATCCGGGCAGTTGGCGCTGGGCCGAAATCTGATCTATTCCGTCGCCAGGTACAACAACGGCGGCCCCTTGAACGACTACAACGCCTGCCTCGCCTCCACCACGCCCCTGTGGGACTACAAGGGCGAATACTGGACCCTTCAGGACACCGGCCGAGGGGGACCGTACTACCACGTCATGCCCCCCAACAAACCGGGCTGCGCCACCGGCATGGGCTTCAGCACCGTTGACTCGTTCGTCTCCTCCGGCTCCTTTCACCCCGGCGGCGCCAACGTCCTCTTCCTGGACGGTTCGGTCAAGTTCCTCAAGGAGAGCATCGGCCTGACGGTCTGGAACGCCCTCGGAACACGGGCGGGCGGCGAGGTTACCAGTGCTGATGCGTTATGATTCAAGACATGACAAACATAAGCGTGCCCTCGCGATCCCGCCAGGCATGTCGTCGGTCAGGCTCGCCTCGAGTAGGTCTCCGACTCATCGACGGGCTCGACCTGCCAGTCTTCGAGATCGACGGTCGCGCCTCGACCCAGGAAGTGGACCACGGCGACGAACTGGTCTCGCTTGCCGTGGCGGAGGATCACGCCCTCGATGCCCGTCAGGGGGCCGCTGGTGATCCGCACCCGGCTGCCGACGGGTAAAGCCGGCTCGGGCAGGACCGGGAGGCCCGAGGTGAGCATCCGATGGATCTGGCGGAGCTCGCGGACCAGGTTCTCCTGATCAACCACGTCGAGCACCTGCACCAGTCGGTTTGTCCGAACCGCCTCGGTCCGGGCGGAGTCTGGACCGAGCAGGAAGAGATAACCAGGAAAGAGCGGTATCAACGACCGGGTCTTTCTCCCTCGCGGCGTCCGCTCGACCTTGACGGCCTGAGGAAGATAGTACGCAATATCCTGAAACCGTAAGAGACGCGCAACCGCCTTCTCCTGCCGCGGCTTGGTGTGCAAGCACCACCAGCGGGCGTTCGCGGCGTTGCGTCCTTCGCCTCCCTCCTTCCAGAGGTCCGAGGGATGAAGGTCAGGCTCAGCGGGCAAGATCGGCATCGTTGAGCTAGGTCTCTCTCAAGGCATTGGACTGGAATGCGTCGCTTTTCCCCATCACAAAGCTTCCTCAGTCTGCTTGCTGCTTCCTTCCAGGATGATCGCTTCGCGCCGCGAATACGTCAACGGCCAGCCCGGATGGTTGCGTGCAACCGAAGGCTGAAACAGCAAGCGAACGAAACCGGATTAACGAGGCGGTCACGGTCCGGGTGGGGCACCAGGCGGAACAAGAAGAATTGTACGATACATCAGGCCTTTTAAGAAACGAGGTAGATCGTTTTGGAAAACCGGTGGAATGATCCTCAAAGTGGACTGCTGAATCTGGACAAACCATCAGGATGCACCTCGCGTGACATGGTTGACCGGGTGGTTCACCTTCTGCGCGGGCCGAGAATCGCGGGCCAATCGTCATCGAGGTCCAGGTACAAGGTTGGTCACGCCGGTACGCTCGATCCGCTGGCGACGGGCGTACTCGTCGTCTGTGTGGGCGCCGCGACCCGGCTGATCGAGTACGTGCAGCGGATGCCCAAGACATACCGGACCACGATCCTCCTGGGAGCGACCAGCGATACGCTTGACGCCGACGGAAGAATCATTGCCAAACACGTGCCAAGGCGGCCCGAAGAGGACGAGATTCGGATGACCTTGCGTCGGCAGGTGGGAACGATCGATCAGCGTCCCCCCGAGTTTTCGGCCCTGAAGGTCCAGGGCCGTCGTGCCTACGATCTCGCGCGTGCCGGTCAGACCGTCGAGCTACCCGCGCGCCCCGTGCGGATCGATCGGATCGAGCTTCTGGGTTACGCCTGGCCGGAACTGACGCTTGAAATCGACTGCGGCGGTGGCACTTACATTCGCTCGATTGCCCGCGACCTGGGCGAGGATCTGGGCTGCGGTGGCCTTGTCTCGACCTTGCGGCGGACCCGGATCGGCCCGTTTCATGAATCAGACGCCATCGACCCGGCGACCCTGACTCGCGTGGGGCTCGTCGCGCAGATCCAGCCGGCCGTCGCCGCCGTGGCCGACCTGCCTCAACTCGTGCTCGACGCCGCCGAGCTTGCGGCTATCCTCCAGGGACGCTCCCTGCCGAACGCCACCGAGCGGATCGGCCGGGAAATCCGTCCCGGCGAGGTCGCGCTGATCGGCCCGGACGGCTCGCTTGTCGCCATCGCCGAGTTCTCCGCATCAATCGGCCAGATCGCGCCGCGACGCGTCCTGACCACGGCGTTGGGCAATCCGACCGCGAACCAGGAATTACGCGAACTCGGGAGCAACGATTGACGAACCAGTAAGAAGACATCACGATCGATCAGATACAGGTGCGGGTCCTGGCCGCCCGCGCGACCACGATCACGTCGTTGACGGATCGCGACCGGGCTGCCTAGAATTCGGCAACGCCTCCCGCCGTGACGGTTCGGAGGTGCTGGAGCCTGCGTCCCTTGGCCAACGGTTTCCCAAACCCTCCACTTCGAGGTCCAACCCCACGTTGATCGAATACAAGAGCACCGAGCGGCTCGATCGTCGCGAGAAGACGGTCCTGGTGGGCGTTCTGCTTCCCGACGCCAGCATTCCTCACGACGATCCCCTGGAGGAAATCCGAGGACTGGCCCGGACGGCCGGTTTGATCGTTGTGGGCAGCATGATCCAGAAGCGTCCCCAGCCCGATATCGCCACCTACATCGGCTCGGGCAAGGTCGAACAGCTCAAGGAACTGGTCCAGGCGCACGAGGCCGACCTCGTCGTCTTTGACAATGACCTCGGGCCCGCGCAGACCCGAAACCTTGAGAAGCTGCTCGAGGTCAAGGTGATCGACCGGACCGAGGTCATCCTCGACATCTTCGCCACCCGGGCGCGGACTCACGAGGCGCACCTCCAGGTCGAGCTCGCCCAGCTCGAGTATGCCTTGCCGCGGCTCAAGCGAATGTGGACCCACCTGTCACGCTACAAGGGGGGAATCGGGGTCCGTGGTCCCGGTGAGAAGCAGCTCGAGGAAGACCGACGGCTGGTCGGGCACCGGATCCAGGACCTGAAGGCCAAGCTCGGCAAGGTCCAGGCCCGCAAGGAGCGCGAGGTCGCGGGGCGCGGCGACGCCCCCACGGTCTCCCTGGTCGGCTACACCAACGCCGGCAAGAGCACCCTCATGAACGCTCTGACCGACGCCGGCGTCCTGGTCGAGGACAAGCTCTTCGCCACCCTCGATACACGGACCCGCCGCTGGCGGTTCAATGGCGGGGGGCACGTCCTGCTGTCGGACACCGTTGGCTTCATCCGAAACCTGCCCCACACCCTGGTCGCGTCGTTCAAGGCCACGCTTGAGGAAGCCCGGCAAGCCGACCTGCTGCTCCACGTCGTCGACGCGTCGAGCCCCGAGGCCGAGCACCAGATCCAGGCCGTCAAGGAGGTCCTGGCCGAACTCGGGCTGGCAGACCACCCCACGATTCTCGTCCTTAACAAGGCCGACCGGGTGCCCGACCGATCGTTCCTCGACGTGCTCCGGTCGCATCATCGCGACTCGGTGACCATCAGCGCCAGTGCGCACGAAGGTCTCGACGATCTCGCGCGGGTTGTGCGCGACGCCCTGAACGAGCAGGCGCTCGATGCCGAGGTCGAGACCGACGTCGGCAACGGCCGCGTGCTCGCCTACCTGGCGCAGCACGCCCAGATCCAGGAACGGACCTACGTCGCCGACTCCGACCGCGTTCTGCTCCAGTGCCGTATTCCGAGCCGTTGTCTCGATTATCTGTACGAGAATGGAGCCCAGGTCCGCACCAACGGCCAACGGATCTACGCCTAGAGGGTTGTCGCTTCGATCTCAAGGCCGGCGGTCGCGCACCGCGATCGCCGCCACCGGTCGCCCTGAGCGATCCCGGCCCTCACCATCGTCTGAATTGTCAAAGATCCGCCAGGCCGAGCAACGCGGCCGGGCGCCCCGACCGTTCAGGCCGGGCTCGCCGACACCGGCGTCGGGCAGAGCACGACGGTCGGGGCGATCGCATCGATCGCCATGTCGGCCTCAAACCGCTCGGTCCTGGGTTCGGTCGGCGCCGCGGCTTTGGGTTCGGTCGGCGCCGCGGTCTTGGGTTCGGTCGGCGCCGCGGCCCTGGGTTCGCTCGGCGCTTCGAGTTTGGGTTCGCTCGGCGCTTCGAGTTTGGGTTCGCTCGGCGCTTCCGGCTTGGGTTCGGTCGGCGCCGGCGCCAGGTCCGGGATGGCCGGCACGGGCGAGGCTGTCGGCTCATCCGATTCCACCCGATCCTTCTTCACGTTCCGCAATTCCTTCAGGCATCCCAGCAGGACCCGCTGGTGGCCCAGCTCGTAACGCTGACGCTTCATCCCCTCGTTGCTGGCGTCGAACGCCGCTTCCTGGATCGTGAGAGCACGCAGGTGCTCCTCGCGCGCCTCGACTTCCGATAGCCGTTGCTTGAGCTCGTCGAGGATCGCCTCGATCTGCGCCAGCAACGCGGCGTTGGCGTCGGCACGTTCGGGCAGGTTGGCGTACTGCTTCGCCGTGCGTCGTCGGTATTCGCCCTTCGCCATCCGATCCTCGCCCGGGTAGGTCAGCGTGAAGAAGTAATCGAGCCGCTCGGGATCAGCCTTTCTGGGACCCAGGTGCGAGGCCAGCGCGTACGACAGCCAGAGGCCGGTCACGGGACTGTCCAGGTGGCCCGTCGGGCGCAGGCCCTGCAACTGGAGCAAATCGAAGATCTGGCTCTCGTCGAGCCGGCCGTTCTGGATGATCCCGCGGCCGATGTTCTCCCACTGCTCGATCAGCCAGCGGCAACCCAGGCTGAAACTGCGCAGCTCGTAAACCGTGCCCTGGCCATCATTGACCAGGGCGCTGGTGGTGCCGGTGAGGCGCTTGAGTTTCGCGAAGAGATCGGCGTCGAACGCCTCGCCCGCGAGCAGGACCTTCTTGCTGAGAGCGGCGTTCTCGGCCTTGCGACAGCGTTCGACCCTCCAGGCGGCGTGGACGGCGGTCTCGACCAGGGTGCGCTCAGTGTCGGACCGTGCGTCGAGCTCGTCGAACCAGGTTTCGACCCGCGCTTGTAGCTCCTCGGCGTTCTCGCCAGGCAATACCGCGGTGGCGGCGGCGCAGCCGTGAGTCAGGCCGTTGAGCCGGGAGATGGCCTTGCCGGCCTCGGTGCGGGGTCCGGTCGATTTTTGGGCGTTGGCGCGGTTGGCCGCCAATCGGGCGGCGCTGATCGGGCGGGTTGTTCCCTCGGGAGCAACTGTCCCGGCGGAATTCTTTGTGTCGGTCGATTCGATCATGTGGTTGTTGCTGCTGGTATCAATCGTGTGCAAGCTCATGAGCCAAAATCCCCTGGTTTGAGACCATCTCCTGGAATCGACGCCCTCGGCAATCGCTCCCGAACCACCGGGGCGCGCAGGCCCTTCTTTATTAAGCATCGGAAAAAATGGCTTGGTTGTATGGCGAATCTGGGAAATTTATCCCGAATAAAGAAAAATGCAGGCAGATTCGCAGGAAGATCACCCGTGTTCGCGATGGAGACTCCGGCGACGATCGGTTTTGGGAGCACGTTTTGACAGGGATCGCGCGGGCACGGTCCCCACGAAACCGCGGGGCTCGCCTACCAACAGGTATTCAGCAGTCAGCCTGGACGGCCATCCGTAGGTTCGACTTGAGTCGGGCAACCATCACAAAGAGCCGACCTGGCGCGGTCCGACGGAAGCGGAACCCGCTCGATTCTCGGAAACTCAACACTTAAAACGTGCAAATGTCGTTTTGTGGAGATTCCGAGTCGATCAAGCTCTGCCCAAGACTTCGACCGGGTCGTGAGACGGATTCTGGCCGGTCTCGCCGCTTGATGGTTAGAATGTCGCCAGGGCCGGCTGGGAGAAAGGCTGGCCCGGAACCTTTCTTTCAGGAGGTTCGTGCTGGACCGGACCAGCCGGGCGGGCGGGGATCGTGAGTCCAGGTTGATGAGACCGGATTGGTTCCATGCCCACGACGATCGAATGGACCGACCACACCTGGAACCCGATCCGGGGCTGTACCAAGATCAGCCCCGGATGTGCGCACTGCTATGCCGAGACGTTCGCCGAGAGGTTCCGGGGGGTGAGGGGGCATCCCTACGAGCGTGGGTTTGATCTCCGGTTGGATCCCGAGCGCCTGAGTGAGCCGTTGGGTTGGACCGGTACGCGGATGGTATTCGTCAACTCGATGAGCGACCTGTTCCACCGCGACGTGCCCGACGCCTATATCGAGGCGGTCTGTCGGGTCATGGAGCGGGCAAGCTGGCACACGTATCAGGTCTTGACCAAGCGCTCGGAGCGAATGCGCGACCTGCTGAGGGGGCGGCTCGGCTTCGCCGCGAGGTTGCCCCATATCTGGTGGGGCGTGAGCGTCGAGGACCGGGCGCACGGCCTGCCCCGGGTGGAGCATCTCCGCGATGCGCCGGCGGCGCTACGAATGCTCTCGGTCGAGCCGTTGCTCGAAGACCTGGGCCTGCTCAATCTCGACGGGATCGGCTGGGTCATCCTCGGAGGCGAGAGCGGGCCGGGCTGCCGCCCGCTCGATCCCGAATGGGTTCGCTCGATCCGCGACCAGTGCCGCGGTTCGGGTGTTCCCTTCTTCTTCAAGCAGTGGGGCGGAACTCGCAAAGGACGCTCGGGCCGGACCCTGGATGGTCAGACTCACGACGAGGTACCGGACCGCCCGCCCGCCCCGGTGCCCACCCTGGCCCAGCGCAGGGCCGCGCGCGAAGCGATCGAGCCCTTGACTCGTTCGTTGACCCAGGCGCCGGGGGACTGATCCGCCGGGCCTCGTCCGTCACTGGGACGGAAATTCCAGGACGACCAGCACGGGACGGTGATCCGACGCGACGGGCTCGTCGAGCACCGTTTCCTCGATCACCCGGAACCGGGAGGCCGGGCGGAAGAGGATGAAATCGATCTTCTTGACGGGCCGGTCCGACGGGTAGGTCATCAGGGATCGATTCACGGTGGCGAGGGTCCAGGAACTCGCCAGGATGTCGAGCGGTTTGCTCTCGGGGGGCGCGTTGAGGTCGCCGGCCAGGATGATGGGCCGTGAGGCCGGGGCGAACAGCTCGTTGAGCCGGTCCGACTGCTGGGCGCGCAAGGCGTCGCTGATGTGGTGGAGATGAGTGGTGACGAACGACAGATCCGTCCCCGCGACCGAGAGCCGGGCCTCGACGGCCAGCCGACGCTCGCGGTCGGGGGTGCCGGGAAGGACGTGCAGGGTCAGGCTCTCGATCGGCTGGCGGGAAAGGACGGCCTGGCCGTATTCGCCGCCGTCGTAATCGATTTGCTTGCCAAACGCGCCGTGCAGGCCCGTGAGCCGGGCGAGCTGGTCGGTCTGATCGACCAGACCGCTACGGCGAACCTTAAGGTCCACCTCCTGGAGCGCGACGAGATCGGGATGCGCGGCGTTGATCACCCGCGCCAGGCGCGGCAGGTCGATCCGGCCGTCGGTCCCCTCGCCATGATGGATGTTGTAGCTGAGGACCCGGAGCGTCGATCGGCCCGGGGCGGCCGGCCGCGCATCCTCATCGGCGGGAAGCGCGGCCGGAACCAGCCACGTCAGGGCCACGGTCAGACAGGCGACGAGCCTCGACAATTCCATCTCCCTCCCGCTTGCTGATGCGACGAAACGGGTCACGCCGGCTTCGAGCCGGCGATGCCGGCCTCGACGACGAACCTGGCCCTGGTGACGACCGGCGCGCTGGTGTGGTGACCTTCTCGACGACCTGGTACTCGCTGGTCCAGAGCCCGGGCGTGACGTTGCAGCGCACATAGCCGCGCTGGGTGTTGTGGAACCGGACGCAGGGGTTGTCGGCCATCAGGGGTTCGAGGTTGCGCACGACGGCCGAGCCGTTGCCGCCACTGGTGATCGAGGTGCCGACGAACTCGGTGGCGACGACGGGGGTGTCGTGCCGTCGGTCATCGACCCGCAGGTCATTGATCCAGTTCGAATGAATGTCGCCGGTGAGCACGATCGGGTTGGGGACCCGGCGCTCGGCCAGAAACCGGATGAGCTCGATGCGCTCGTGGGCGTAGCCCGGCCACTGGTCCATCGAGTATTCGGGCTCGCTGTTGGCGCCTGGCTTTCGGAAGCCGACCATCCCCATCATGACCTGCTGCGCCAGGACGTTCCAGGTAGCCTCCGAGACGAGCAGGCTCGAGCGGAGCCAGTCGTCCTGCCGGTCGCCGAGCATGGTGTTGCGGGGATCGAGCGCGGCGGCGTTGAGCGGCGATCGTTTGTCGCCGTTGGGCTGGTCGGTCCGGTACTGTCGGGCGTCGAGCACCTGGAAACCGGCCAGACGGCCGAAGTTGAGTGTCCGGTACAGCCGCATGTGCGGGCCCCGGGGAAGAGTGGTCCGCCGCAGGGGCATCATCTCGTAATACGCCTGATAGGCGTTCGCCCGCCGCTCCAGGAGCGCGAGCGGATCGACGCCGGACTCTTCGGAAACGGTGCCGGCGTAGTTGTTATCGACCTCGTGATCGTCCCAGGTCATGATCCACGGGCAGGCCGCGTGCATGGCGCGGAGGTGGGGATCGGTCCGGTACTGGGCGTATCGCACGCGGTACTCGTCGAGCGTCTCGACCTCGTCGCCCGCGTGCTTGCGGGCCAGGTTGTTCTTGCCGGGATATTCGTAAATGTAGTCGCCCAGGAAGCAAACCAGGTCGAGGTCATCCTTGACCATGTGTTCATAGGCGGTGAAGTAGCCCTGCTCGTAATGCTGACACGAGGCGAAGGCGAACCTGAGCTTCTCGGGGCTCGCGTCCGGGGGGGGCATGGTACGGACCCGTCCGACCGGGCTGGCGGCGTCGCCCGCGCGGAAGCGGTACCAGTACCATCGATCGGGTCGAAGACCCTCGACCTCGACGTGAACCGAATGGCCGAGCTGAGGGGTCGCGATCGTTTTGCCCTGAAGAACGATCCTGGTCATCGCCTCGTCGTCGGCGACTTCCCAGGCGACCTCGATATTCTCGCGCGGCATGCCGCCGTCGGGCTCGAGCGGCCGGGGCGCCAGACGGGTCCAGAGCACGGCGCCGTGGCTATCGGGATCGCCCGACGCGACGCCGAGCGGGAAGGGATCGGCCGTGAAGCCGGGGTGATGCAGCGTCCGCCCCTCGGCCCGTGCGCCGAGCCAGGGGAGGGCGGTCAGCGCCGCCGCATGGGCCAGAAACAGACGACGGCTGAGTCCGCCCTCACGGCGGGCGATTTCGCGGACTGTTGATGGGTCGGTCATGGTATGGGGGTACTCGTCTCGTACGGCTCGATTTCCGGGGCCTCGAGCCGATACGGTCCGATCTCACGGTCCGTTCGGTCCCGCCGCCACCTCCAGAAGCGAAGAAGATCATACCCAAAGTATCGAGTTCCCGCGCACTCAGATCCATGGCGACGACGGCGGGCGCGAAGCACGGCCATGAGGGAAGCGAGAGGCTTCGCCGGGCTCGGCGGCCAGGAGCAAAAAATGGCCTCTCTTCGCGAGAGGCCATTCCGCCGATCGGTCCCGCGGTTTTCGGTCAGTTTCCAGCGGTCTTCGCGGCCGCGGCTTTCTTGCGAGCCGCTTTCTTGGTCGCCGCCTTGGCGGGGGCATCGGGGACCAGCGAGGGCTTCTGCTCGGCGTTCCAGCGGTCCCAGAGAGACTGGAGCTCGTGGACCTTGTCCGGGTTTCGGGCGGCCAGGTTGGAGAGCTCGCCGAGGTCTTCGGCCAGGTTGTAGAGCTCGGGCTGGCCGCTGCCGCCGCGGGCGACAACCAGCTTCCAGTCGCCGTGCCGGATCGCCCACTGGGGACCGAACCGCCAGTAGAACGTCTGATGCGGCAGGTCAGTCTTCTTGCCGGTCACGTACGGGAGCAGGTTGACGCCGTCAAGCTTCCACGAGGGATCGACCGACGCGCCGGCCGCGGCCAGCGCCGTCGGCAGGATGTCGAGCTGGATGATCGGGTGATCGTAGGTCTGGCCCGCGGGAATCGTCCCTTTCCACTGCATGCAGAACGGCACCCGGACACCGCCTTCCCAGGTGGTCGCCTTGAAGCCGTGGAGCGGGCCGTTGCTCGATGTCGTCGAGGCGGTCGGGCCGCCGTTGTCGGAGAGGAACACGATCAGGGTGTTCTCCTCCTGGCCAAGGTCGCGAATCTTGCCGGTGATCCGTCCCACGGCGTCGTCCAGACCCGACATCATCGCGGCGAAGATCTTCCGCTTCTCGTCCTTGATGTTCGGGAACCGGTCGAGATATTTCTGAGGCGCCTGGAGCGGGGCGTGCTGGGCGTTGAAGGGGAGGTACAGGTACCAGGGATCGGCCTTGTGTTTCTCCAGCCAGTCGACCGCCCGCTCGGCGTAGGCGTCGGTGGTGTAGAAGTTGTCGTCGTCGATCGGCCGGACCTCGTTCGAGATCCGCGAATCGACGAACTGTGAGGGATGATAGAAGGGCGTATTGGCGAGCGTGCCGAAGAACTCGTCGTAGCCCCGCTTCGTGGCTCGGTACTCGGGAGCGTTGCCCAGGTGCCACTTGCCGATGGCGCAGGTGGCATAGCCCAGAGCATGCATCCGGTCGGCGAAGGTGGTCTCGCTCAGGGGCAGACCCATGCGGGCGGCCACGCTGTTGAACTCGTGGCCGAACCGGGTCTGGTAGCGGCCGGTCATCAGGCCAGCGCGGGTCGGGCTGCAATAGGGACCCGAGACGTAGCCCTGAGTGAACCGGACGCCATTGCGGGCGATGGTGTCGATGTTGGGCGTCGGGATGTCCCTGGCGCCCTGAAAGCCGTACTCGCCCCAGCCGACGTCGTCGCTCAGAATCACGAGCACGTTGGGTTTACCGGACGCGGAGGCCGCGGCGCTGGCCCGGCCCGACAGACCGAGCACGGCGAAGCTGAGCGTGAAACACGCCAGCGAGAATCGAAGGGTGCGCATCGGGGGTGTCTCGTCCTGGAACGGGAGAGAGGATCGCGATTGGGATGTCGCCTCGAAGAGATGAACCCCCGATGTCCGGTGGAGTCTCGCGCGATCCGGATTTCCTCGTGCGCGGCGTGGGACAATTCAGGCTCGCCTCACGGACACTTGAACCGAAACCAGAAGGGTCCGGTACGCACTATTTCGGCAGCCGCTCGAGATCCTTGCCGTGCTTGCCCTTCTCGTATCGGTAGACGCCGATTTCACCAACAATCTCGTCGGGCGAAGGGGGATGGAGCTTGCACCGCCGCCTGGCATCGCCCAGAACCTCGGCTTGATGCTCGTCGCAGGCGAGTCCATAAGTCTTGAGCTCGACCAGCTTTCCGTAGCTCCACGGCGAGGCGATCTTGTGAGTGGCCGGCTTGCCGCAATGGGGTTTGACGCAGACGACCTCGCGGGTGTACATCATCGGAACCTCCTCGAAATCGGTGGGCCGGAGCTACCGGCACCGCGAAAAAAATCGATCGAAAAACCAGGCGAAACTCGCAGAGCCAGGATAATCACATCCCGGCAACGGTCAAGGGACCGCCGGCTGCATCCGCGAGAGTGCTTCCTGATGGTCTCTGGCATCTCCGAGGCGAAGCTCACGGTATCGACTCGCGAACGACAGGAACGTGCGCGGGCGGTTGCCGCGGATTCCAGGTCCGCCGGGGCCTTTCCACTGCGCAGCCCCCTGGAGCATCTCGACCGGCGAGACCGCCTTGCCGGCCTTGCGGAGGTTCTCGACCACACCGGCGGTCAGGGCGCCGATCCGGGGTGCATCCTCGACGTAGGCGGCCGTCAAACGCTCCAGCAGGACCGCGACCGTGAGCACACGCGGGTCGTCACCGAGCATGGGTGCGTCGGCTTCGAGCATCGCCAGAGAGTGCGCGGGAGCGGGTGGAACGATCGGGCCGAACATCAACTGATCGGGCCGAAGCTGATCGATCCGGGGCCGCACCCTATCGAGCCACGCGGAATCCGGTCCCGGCGTGGGATCGGGAACCGGGGGCTGTGTCGCCGGGGTCGTCCCGGAGACCGGAGCAGGGGGTTGTGCCGGGGGCGACATGATTCCCGGTTCAGGCTCTTGCGACCGCACGAGCCTAACCTCGACCGGGACCAGAGTTGCCGCGACGCACATCGTGAGCACGCAAAGCCGGGACACGCGCGGGTGCATTTCTTTCGTCTCCCCGGTGTTCGATCTGTCCGAGCAGGACAAGCGTCTCGTCATCATACCAGGGCGGCTCGTCGATCAGAACGATACGTCGAAGCCCGGCGAGTCATTCACGACACCGGAACCCATGCGGACGGGCGGCGGCGGGTGGATCGTCGAGGCCATCTCCAGGACGGAGAGGGTGAACTCGGTCAAGCCTTCGACTCCCCCTCATGACCGAACAGACACAAGGGTCGTGACCACACGCATCATCAACATCGCGGTTCGGCGTAGGCCTGTTCTCCGGTTCGCTGGGCCATCACCAGACCGGGCGTCCTGGATTATGATGACGAGATCCTCCGTCTCTCCCGGAGAGCCTGTTCCCTCGCGATAGGGGAAGGTCTTGCCTGGCACACACCTTGCGCAATTCGGAGGTTCCGTGTCCGAGCTCATTCCGATCACGCCCTTTCAGCATGCGGTCCGCTCCTCAAGCCTTCACCCCCTGGAACCGTTGAGTGCCGCCGAGGTGCGGCAGGCGGTTCAGATCCTCCGGGAGTCGGGCCACGTGACACCGACCACCCGTTTTGTCTCGGTGGCGCTGCGCGAGCCCGCGAAGGAGCGGGTTCACGGCTGGGACGGCGCCCAAGCTCTGCCACGTGAAGTCTTCGCGGTTCTCTTCGACAACGCCACGAACTCCTGCCACGAGGCAACGGTTTCGCTGGCGGATAGCGCCTTGCTCTCCTGGAAGCACATCCCCAACGTCCAGCCGACGATGACGATCGACGAACAGGTCGAGTGCGAACAGGCGGTGCTCGCCAGCCCTGAGTTCCGCGCGGCCTTGAAGGCGCACACCGGAGTTGACGACACCAGCCTGGTCATGGTCGACATCTGGAGCGCGGGTAACTACGGGGTCGAGGAGGAGAGCCAGCGCCGGCTGGCCCGGCCGCTCTGCTTCCTCCGAACCGATCCCACCGACAACGGCTACGTTCGCCCGATCGAAGGGTTGCGACCCGTGGTGGACCTGAACACGATGGAGGTCGTCCGCATCGAGGAATACGGCCGATGGCCGATTCCGCCCGGTGCGATGAACTACGCCGCCGACCGCGTGGGCCGGTTCCGCGACGACATCAAGCCCCTGGAGATCGTTCAGCCCGACGGGCCGAGCTTCGAGGTCGATGGTTACCAGGTCGCCTGGCAGAAGTGGAAGTTCGTCATCGGCTTCAACGCCCGCGAGGGGCTGACGCTGCACCACCTCCGCTATGTCGACGAAGACCGCGAGCGGTCGATTCTCTACCGCGGCTCGCTGACCGAGATGGTCGTCCCCTACGGCGACCCTGGCCCGACCCAGCGCCGGAAGAACGCCTTCGACGTCGGCGAATACGGCATGGGCATGTGCGCCAACAGCCTGGAGCTCGGCTGCGACTGCCTGGGCCTGATCCGCTACTTCGACGCCCACCTTTGCGACAGCCGGGGCGAGCCGTTGACGATCAAGAACGCCATCTGCATGCACGAGGAAGACTTCGGCATTCTCTGGAAGCACACCGACCGCCGACTGCCCGATGCACCGGAGGTCCGCCGCTCGCGCAGGCTGGTGGTCTCATCGATCTCGACCGTGGAGAACTACGAGTACGGCTTCTTCTGGTACCTCTACCAGGACGGCACCATCCAGTTCGAGGTCAAGCTCACCGGCATCCTTTCTCTGGGCGCATTCCCGCCCGGCGAGACCCCCAGGTACGGCAATCTCGTCGCCCCTCAGCTTTACGCTCCCAATCATCAGCATTTCTTCAACATGCGGCTCGACTTCGACCTCGACGGCGCGACCAACACGGTGTACCGCGTTGACGTGGTGCCCGACCCGGTCGACGACACCAACCCCTTCGACAACGCCTTCCACGCCCAGGCGACCCCGCTCCGCACCGAGAAGGAAGCCCGCGGCCACCTGAACCTCGAAACCGCCCGCACCTGGAAGATCGTCAACCCCGAGGTGACGAACCGTGTCGGCGAGCCCGTGGGCTACAGGTTCCTCCCCGGTGACAACTCATTCCCGATGGCCTCCCCCGACGCCTGGTGGCGCAAGCGCGCGCCGGTTCGTCAACCACCACGTCTGGGTGACCCCCTATCACCCCGACGAGAGCTACGGCGCCGGCGACTATCCCGAACCAGAGCCAGGGCGGCGACGGCTTGATTCCTGGACCGAGCAAGACCGCCCCATCGAAGGCACCGACATCGTCCTCTGGTACACCTTCGGCCACACCCACATCCCGCGCGCCGAGGACTATCCCGTGATGCCCACCGCCTACATCGGCTTCACCCTCAAACCCTACGGCTTCTTCACGGCCAACCCCGCGCATGACGTTCCGCCCTCGGCGAAAGCGAAGCAGGGGCAGGGGGGGAGTTGCTGCCACTGATCGAGGGTGCCGGAACCGACGGGAACAGACGTTGCGGCGCAAGCAAAAACCCCGGGATTTGACCGGGGTTTTCCCATGAACGAGCCGGGGTTTTCCCATGAACGAGGATGACGGGGCTCGAACCCGCAACCTCCGGCGTGACAGGCCGGTGTGAGTTCCCCTGTGGAAACACCCTCAGTCATTGCAGTATAATGACTTACGATCAGTCAGGCGGCCGCGTCACTTTCCAGGTTTTACAGAGTTTTAGGGCCTTTTGCAACCAATTCTCTGAAACAAGTCTGAATCAAAATATAAGCGATAATGGGTTGGCATCTCCATCCGGCATGTCTACCTACTCCCTTTGCCCGTCATGTAACCCACGGCCGCCGCCACGATTGCTGTGATGATGCCCATCGCCTTGTCCGGCAGCCCAGTCTTCGGGTCCTTGGCCATTGCAATGTAGACGCTGGCCAGGAAGGCGATGGCCACGACCACCATTACGAAGATGTGGACGATGAGAGTAATCCGACGCTTGTGTGCATCCTCGGCTGCTTGCGTGCGGAGGGTGTGCTCGGCTTCCGCCTCTTCTCGCCTGAGTCTGGACGCGCGCTCATCGGGCGATTCTGCCGTCCTGACTTCGAAAGCAATGTTCTTGTCGACCAAAGCCGCCACGTCGACGGCCTTCGTCTCCTTCGAGCGTTCGGTCACTCATCGACCCTCAGAATCCGACAAGTTCGATATCGAGTCCATCCGGAGTTCTAGCGACACCAACATGCTTCCCTTGCTCTTTCGCCTCGACCGCCGTCTTGAACATGCCCAACGCCAGCCGGATCACATCCCCTTCTCTAAGTCCCGTCCTGCGGGCCAGATCGGCAAGGAAGTCGCCTGCCTCCGGCGTCATTGCGAGGTTTCTCTCGATTCGGGCAGTCGCAGTCCCGCTGAAAGACAAGCCGCCAGAGGCGGTAGCTTCATGGACGGTACCCATGGATTTGCCTTTTCCGGATGCCTGAGTTATTCTGGAATTCCTAATTCATCGGCCATTTTACCCGGTCGGCCCTTCGGCGACGATGGCTGTTAGGGGATAGTTGGCCTGGGAATCCCAAGGGGCCAAAGAATTCAAATCGTTCTGACGGTTTCGAATTTTGACCCCTTGGGACTTTCCGGTTGCGCACGGATGAACCAAGTGCTGCTCCGAGATGTCAGTCACGGAGACGAACTGAATCTTTTCCGAGATTAGCTATGGAAACCGGTCGGGACCGTGAAGTCGCTAAGATCGTAGAGCATGATCGAGCAGTCGAAGTCGCGAATCTTCTGATGGGAAAACTAAATGGTCCTTTGCGCCGAATCAACTTTGACGCATACCGCTCCAAACCACGTAGACAACTCCGGTCCGGGGTAGCCTCGCTTCGCGATGGCCAGACCGAGAAACTCGCTGATTGGTGTGAAACGAACTTTGGCACTAGGCAGTTCCGTCGGCTAGCTCTCCTTTACGAGAGCGTGCTAGAAAGTAACGGCTCGCTAAGGTTGCCGCTAAAAGTATTTGCGGACTTAATCGGTCAACCAAGTGAGGGCGTCCTCCGAGGTGCACCCCGCCACAGCACAGTCGTGGTTTCACCTTTGGGTCTCCAGACCGAGTTTCCTGAGGCTCACCTCTCCAAGGATATGGCTGTTGCATTCAACGCGTCAGTCACTCTTGGTGCTGAAATCGAGCAGCACAAAGGGAGCAACTGGGATAAGGTGAAGGAGCAAAAAACTAGAATTCAGATCGCTGATCTTCTAAGGCGGTTCGCATTCGGTAAGCGTATGTGCGTTTTGTGCTGTTTCAATCTTATTGAAGCGTACATTAACGGAGTGTCATGGGAATTCGTTGAAACGCACGACATTTCTGGCCTTTCCAAAAAAAAGCAAGATGTGCTCACAAGTGTTCAGGCTAGCATTCTTGACAAGGTGGTCAAAGTTCCCGAAATCGTAACCGGCAAGAGTCCTGGTCCATTGAGACAGGAAGAAGAGCCCTTGAAGAGCTTTAAAGAGATCATCAAACCGTTTCGAGATTCGATCGTTCATGCCTCGCCTTTTTCGGCTCCCGAGAGGTTCGGCGGCTATGACAAACTATCGAAGATTTACGGCCTAGGCCTTGAGACAGTACGCAGCACGGTCAATCTTACTTCTGATATCATCAGCCGGATACATAGATTTCTCGGCTGCTCTGGAAACTTGCCGCAATGGTTTCCCCTGCATGGGGTAGATGGAAAGCTCAACGTTGAAAATCTGCGTTGATGGCCTGCTCGCCTTTTTTCCCCTTAGCTCGTCTTCTGGATGGGGTGCTTTTGTCCCCCAATGATTCCGTCATAAAACAGGTGAAATAATTGTTGATTGTTATTGCAATCTGCAATAGCCTCCATCCGCACGGGCGATGATGCCCGGCTGAGAGGTGGAGAATTTATGAAAGACCAGCTAACCCCCGATGACCTGCGGGTCATCTGCGATTCGCTCAACGATGAGCGCGTCAACGGAGGCCCAGCCAAGCTTGCTCAAATGCTCGGCTGGAACCACAGCACCGTCTGGCGAAAGCTACACGGCAAGAGCCCGATCACCAAATTTGATAAGCTGGCGATCCAGTAGGCCGTCACTTCTCTGGATGACTCTGGCAGCGGGGTTCCTCGCCAGAAGAAGGCTTGAGCGTGTCACGCCGTGGACAACGCTGACCATCTCAGAGCACCGGCCATCCCGGCCAGAGCTGTAGAATTCACAAATCCTTGCGGCTAAAAGGCTTCAAACGGGAAGCGTGAGAGGCTTGCCCGTTTGGTCAGTGATTCGCTGACGGCCTCTGAGCACTCAAGTTCTTGTGGGACAAAGATTTGCGGCTTTCGAGAGGTACGAACCGCTGACAGTGAGAGCCAATACCTAATCCTTACAGCCGCTCGTCTTGCCCTAAATATTTGCAGTATCATGACTTGCGTAGCGAGGATGACGGGGCTCGAACCCGCAACCTCCGGCGTGACAGGCCGGTGCTCTAACCAATTGAGCTACATCCCCAACCCGTTTGCTTCGCGGTTGAGTGAACTATTCTTAACCGCCGAACACTCCCTTGTCAAGGGTCACGAACGCTGCCGAGGTGTCCGTCCGTGCCGGATGGGCTTGATCAATCGGCGAAGCTCGCAGGCGCGGAAGGCGTCGGCGATCTCGGGGTCTTCGAGCACACCGGCGTGCTCGAAGAGGCGAAGGGTGACCTTGGCGGCCTGCCGGGCGTCGGATGCGGTTCGGTTGATCGGATAGCAGTCGCTCAGGATGTTGTGGACCTGGTCGTGCTCCAGGGGATAACGCGCCAGACCTCGGCCAATGGCCTCGACATCGGGCTCGAGGAAGGCGCGGACGAAACACGGCAAGAGGGGACCCAGGATCGAGCGCTGAGTGCTCGTGAGCTGGGGCCAGAGGCAGTTGAAGAACTGCGAGAAATAGGCGCTGTGCCGGCCTTCGTCCTCGGCGTGATCGGCCACGATGTGACGGACCGCCGTGACGACCCGGTCGTCCCTGGGAATCTGGGCCAGGATCGTCGAGATCAGGGTCTCCGAGACCACCGAGAACATCAGCTCGCTCAGGACCATCAGCTCGCTCGGTAGGTCGCGCTGAAGTATCCGCAACTGACGCAGAAAACGGGGCGTGCCGTGGTAGTCGGGCACGATCCCCGTGGCGGCGATGACCTGGCGCTTCACGTCATCGGAAAAATAAGCGTGGTGCGCCTCGTCGGTGCACAGCTTGAACGCATCTTCCAGCATCACGTCGGGAAGGTCGGCGTCCACCTTGCCCAGCGCGATCTCCTTCGAGACCTCGTTGATCACCTCGAGCTCGAGCTGGGTCGTGAAATCGAGATAACGGTAGAGGTGCTGGACCTGCATGTCCCGGACCGCGGTTTGTCCCAGTTCGCGGACAAGCGGGTGCTGCGCGACCGGGACGAGCTCGGGGGAAAAGAACACCTTCCCCATCTCTTCCTCCTCGCGCATCAGGATGCGACGAGGCTTGACCCGGACCGACGCCTTCGTGTCCCAGTTGGCCAGCTTGCGCGAGTAAGTCACGATCTGGATGCTCATCACGGCGGTTCCCGTTTGAGGTCGTCGGCCTGGCCGGTCGATCGGTCGGACGGTCGCTCTCTTGTTGAGTTCAAGTGGCTCGACGCAACAAATCGATTCTACGATGCCGGCCACGCATCACCCCGCGCCCAACCGACGAGCCGATCCGCGGGGATCGATCAGGTCGAGCTCGCCACCGGCTCAGCGGCCCAGGGGGCCGGATGGGACGGAGCCGACGTCGGCGAAGGCGACGGTAGAGGCGGTGTCCAGCTTGGCAGCTCGCAGAGGCCGCCGCCGCAGTAAATATGGTGCCAGAGCTGCGTCGAGACGACGCTCGTCAGGCCCGGCGTCGTACGACGAAACGACGCGGCGATAGCCGGTATCATTCTGGCAGCCGCGCGCCGCTTGTGCTGAACCGAATCGACGTCGAACCAACCGGTCTGTCGCAAGGACTCCGGGACTGAGTAGCTGATCGACCCAGGCGGGACGGTCCGGTCCGAGGAAGGTCTCCGCCAGGTTGGCCCGGAACATCGTCTTCTTGCGGTCGAGCGATCTGGGCGGCAGCGTCGCTGGCGGCGAACTGGCGGAGCAGCCACTTGTCCGTGAAGCCGTGAAGCTTGTACTCGGGCGCGATCCCCGAGCAGAAGTTGGTCACGTCGTCGTCCAGGAACGGGTACCGCGCCTCGACCGACGAGTTGCATGCGCGACGCGGTCACCCTTGGCCACCATCAAGAGGCCGGCCAGCATCACCCGGTAGGCCACGTACAGCGACTGGTTCAGCGGGTGCCAGCGCGAGATCCGGTCGTTGGTGATGTCCAGGTCGTCGTAGGCGTTATGGTCGGCCAGATGGTCCCACATCTGCCGAGTAAAGACGACCGACCGCGAGCACGAAAAGAGTTCGTAGAGGTCCTGCTGCGCCGGCCTGACGCCGTGCGATCGCGCGGAGTTCGGTCTGGGGGATCACGCCGTCGATCGGTCGCTGCGCTCCCAGGAGCCGGCGTCGGCCGAACTGGAGCAGGGCGTCACCCGGCGTACCGCGGAGCATCAGGCGGATCTTCTGGGTCTTGAACCAGATGTAACCGGCCAGGGCCTCGTCGGCCCCCTCGCCGGTCATCACCACCTTGTAACCCTGGCCGTGGACCGCCGCCGCCAGCTTCATCGAGCAGGCGCACGAGGTGTCAAACACGGGCCCTTCGGCGGCCGTGATCAGCTCGGGAAACGCCTCGGCGATGTTGCGCTTGGCCATGGTCACCGTGGTCAAGGGCGAGCCCAGCACCCCCGCCGACTCGGTCGCCTTCGAGCGCTCGTCCGGCCCCGCGCGGTCGAGACCGATCGTGAACGACGGGATCGCCGTTCCGAGCAGCTTCTTCGTCAAGGCCGAGCATCACCGTCGAGTCGAGTCCGCCGCTGATGTAGCTGACCACCGGCACGTCGCCGGTCAGGCGGCGCGAGACGGCCTGTTCGAGCACCCCCCCCAGCTCCTCGACCAGCGGGCGCGGGTCCTTCAGGCGGCGCTCGTCGCCCTCGTCGGGGAAGTCGAGGTCCCAGTATTTCTTGAGTTCGATCCGGCCGTCCGTGATCCGGAGGTAGTGGCCGGGCGGCAGCGACTTCACGCCCTCGAAGAACGTCCGCGAGCGTCCCCGCGCAGAAGAAGTTGAAGAAATAGTCCACACCCTTGGGGTCGGGCGTGTTCGACACCAGACCCGAAGCCAGCAGCGACTTGACTTCCGACCCGAAGAGGAGCCAGCCGTCGCGCTCGGCGTAATACAGCGGGCAGACGCCGATCCGGTCGCGGCCCAGGATCAAGGTCCGGTTCGATCGGTCCCAGAGCGCGACCGCGAAATCGCCCCGGGTCTTCTCGAACATCCCTTCGCCCCGATCCTCGTAAAGATGGACCCACGCCTCGGTGTCGCACCGGGTCGCCAGGGTGTGACCCCCGGCCAGAAGCTCCTTGCGCAGCACGGGGTACTCGTAGAGCTCGCCGTTGTAGGCGACCCAGACGTCACCCCGCTCGTTGGCGATCGGCTGCCGCCCCCCTTCGAGATCGACGACCGACAGCCGCCGCACCCCCAGAGCCAGTCCCGGCTCGTGATACGTCTGCTCGTCGTCGGGACCACGCCGCGCAATGGCTCCGGTCATCGCCAGCATCCGACGCCGGGGAAACTCCCTCATTCCGGTCAGGTCGATCGCGCCCGCAATCCCGCACATCGTGTCTCCTCCCCAGGTGCTCGACGGCTCGCCCTGTCACCGCGACGCCTGTCCTCAAGTCAATTCCTCGCGTCTCGCGTCCTCAGGACGTTAGCGTAAATTATAGCATGGATAGTAAAATAGATAATCTGGGAAATCTGTGTCGTCAAGTAGGGCCAGGCCGAGTTTTTCGTTTCCTAACATTGTACGACAGACTGCAAATGAAATACCAGGCTTACCTGCCTTACCACAGACCAGTCTATCCCAACGATTTAGGAATGCGCGATTTCTCGAAGAACGATCGAGAGACGCCCGGGGTCGATTTGCAGGAGACTGACGAGAAGCTGAGAAGCCCAGGTGTTATGGATAAGAAGTAGGCAGTGGCTCCTGGATTTCGGGCAGTTGCAAGGAACCGTGTCCGGGCGAGAGTCGCGGATCGGGGAGGACCCATCGATCGAGCGGCTCCGAGAGAGTCCGGAAAGCGGGACCATCGAGGATGGTTTTCGACACGGACCATCGGGTCGGTTATGATCCAGTCGGCAAGCCGTTCGATTCCGGGAACAAAGCTCGAACCGATCATTTCGCAGCTTGCCTCCCTTGATCACTATCACTCGTCGCGATGCAGGTTGATCGATCGCCGGGGGCTACCATGAGCAGACAACGCGATCTGGCCCATCCTCGAGATGCGATCATGCGGACCATGGAGCGGATTTACCGCTACCGCATGACGACGACATCGGGAGGCAATATCTCGATCCGCGATGACGACGGATCGATCTGGATCACTCCCGCTCGTCTGGACAAGGGAAGCCTCCGCCGCGACGACATCGTGCGCGTCCGACCTGACGGTTCGTGCGACGGTCCGCATCGGCCGTCATCGGAGTTTCCGTTCCATAAGTCAATCTACGACGGCCGTCCAGATGTACGCGGAATTGTGCACGCGCATCCGGTGGCTCTGGTGGCGTTCAGCATTTGCCGACAGGTGCCCGACACCCGTCTGCTCGACCAGGCTCGCCAGATCTGCGGGCCGGTCGGGTTCGCGCCCTATGCCTTACCCGGCAGCGCGGCGCTGGGGCGAAGCATCGCCGCGACCTTCGCCCGTGGTTTTCATTGTGTCGTGCTCGAAAACCACGGGGTCGTGACCGCCGGGCCAAGCCTTCAAAACGCCTTCGAGCGGTTCGAAACCCTGGAATTCGCCGCCAAGACGGTGATCAAGGCGAGCCTGCTGGGTCCGGTGCGCTACCTGTCCGATGACGACGGGCCAGCGCGGCCTCGGCCGCGGCCCTTGACCGCGTCGGCCGAGCGCGGGCCGATGGCCAGCGAGGAGAAGGAACTCCGGCGCCAGCTTGCCGAGTTCGTCCGCCGGAGCTACCAGCAACGGTTGATGATCAGCACCCAGGGAGCGTTCTCGGTCCGCCTCGACGCCGAGTCGTTCCTGATCACGCCGCACCGGGTCGACCGCAGCGCCCTGGAACCAGGCGATATCGTTCTGGTCCGGCAGGGGCAGACGGAGCCGGAGATGACCGCCAGCAGCTCGGCCCACGGTCACCGGGCGATCTACGACCGACTTCCCCAGGTTCAGGCGATCGTCAACGCCTACCCGGTCAACGCGACGGCCTTCAGCGTCACCGCCGTTCCGCTTGATACGCGAACGATTCCCGAGAGCTACATCTTCCTGCGCGACGTGAAGCGCGTGCCCTACGGCGTGCGGCTCGGAGATAACGAGGAGCTGGCCCGGCTGTCGAACTTGCGCGACCCGATCCTGATCCTTGACAACGACGGTGTCCAGGTCTGCGGCACGAGCATCCTCGACGCCTTTGACCGGCTCGAAGTCCTGGAGTCGACCGCCGAGGCCATGATCAATAGCCGGCCGATCGGCACGATGGTCCCCATGTCCGATCAGGCGATCAACGAGCTCATCGCCGCCTTTCTGCCGGAGGGCTGAGAGCGCCCTCGCCGCCGTCGCGGGCTGTCGGCTATGCTGGAAGGCTCGTTGCGAGGCATCGAAAAGAGATCGGGGAGTGGGTCATGGCGCAAGCACGGCGGGGCCAGGGCCAGGGTCAAGATCGCGACCGGAGTCGGCCTCGTCGGCCAGGTCCAGGGCCAGGGCAGGGGCCCGCGCGGAAGACCGGCCCGTTTGGGCTGCGGTCGATCGGCGGCAACGACTACGAGCTAACCCACCCGCGTTGTGTCGACGAGATGGAACTCGACTACGAGGAGGGGATGGCCCTGTGGCGCGAAGGCGACGCGGAAGCCGCTCGCGACGCGCTCCGCTACGCCCTTCAGGGATGCGGCGATAACCTCTGGGTGCATGTGGCGCTGGGACGGATCGCGCTGGAGTCGTTCCGCGATCCTTCCCTGGCCCGCGGTCATTTCGGGTACGCGTTCGAGAAGGCCGAGCGCGCCCTGCCGCCGGGCTTCACGGGCGCCTGCCCCGCGGTCGGACGCCGAACTGGCCGTTCCACGAGGCGATCGAGGGGCTGGCGACGTGTTACGAGGCGCTCGGCAACGCCGACGAGGCGGCGCGACTCCGCGCTCTGGGCCAGCGGCTCGAGACCGGAGCGAGGCGCGGTTCGAGGCCGGGAGGAGGTCCCGCGTCGTGAACCGCGGATTGTTTCCGACTTTAATGGTTTTTCGGCTTGCTCAGATTTCGGGAACGAGATAGAACCCACCGCGGAAAGCGGGACTGGAAGCGAAGGGAATCGACGCACTCGACCCCGTCCGGACACCCAGCTCCGGGGCAGGGCGCCCGGGACCAGGAACGAGCGACAGGAGTGACGCCATGACCCTTCGCATCCGATCTCGCGAGCACGGGTATCGATCAAGATCCAAACATGCGATGGTCGAGCAGGGGGCCCTGGTCCCATGATCGTCCGTCCGATCGTCGCGGGCGTGGACAACGGAATCGAAGTCCTCGCTCCGGCGAAGTTGAACCTGTTCCTGGAGGTCCTGGGGCGCCGGGCAGACGGGTACCACGAGATCGAGTCCTTGATGGTCGCGGTGGACCTGCACGATGTGCTGCGGTTCACGGTGGACGAATCGGGATCGATCGAGCTGTCCTGTTCGGACCCGAGCCTGCCGACGGGGAGTGCGAACCTGGTCGTGAAGGCGGCCCACCGGCTTCAGGCCGCGACGGGGTGCCGGCTCGGGGCCCGTGTGGTCCTGGAGAAGGCGATCCCGGCGCAGGCGGGGCTGGCGGGCGGCTCGAGCGACGCGGCGGCAACCCTCTTGGCCCTGGATCGCCTCTGGAACCTGAACCTTCCTCCCGACCGTCTGGACGCCCTGGCCGGGGAGGTGGGCAGTGACGTGGCGTTCTTCCGGCAGGCACCGGCCGCGATCGCTCGCGGCCGTGGCGAACGAGTGGAGCGACTGAGCTTGTCCCGGGCGCTTCATTTCGTGCTGGTCTGTCCGCCGGTCGGCCTGAGCACGGCCGACGTGTATCAAAATCTGCGGCCTTCCCAGCGGCCCCGGCCGCTCGGTCCGGTCGTGGAGGCGCTGGTCGGCGGTCGACCGGACGCCCTGGGTCGGAGCCTGTTCAACCGGCTCCAGGAAGTGGCTGAGCGGCTGCGGCCCGAGCTGGTTCGGGTCCGCGACGCCCTGGCAAGCCTTGGCCCGTCACTCGACGGGTCTCTGATGAGCGGGAGCGGCTCGGCCTATTTCGGGCTGTGCCGCGATCGCGACGCGGCCGAAGCCGCCGCGCGACGCCTTGAAACGCTCGGACTAGGACGGGTCCGGGTCGTGACCTGCGGCCCTCGAGCAGTGAACGCCTCGTAAAGGAGTACCGGCTGTGGAGATCACCGAAGTCCGCATCAAGCTCATGGAAGACAACTCGGGCAGCAACGAACGCCTGCAAGCCTTTTGCAGCATCACCTTTGACGACATGTTCGTCATTCGCGACCTGAAGATCATCGAGGGGGCCAAGGGCTTCTTCGTGGCCATGCCGTCGCGGAAGCTGACTGACCGCTGTCACAACTGCGGTACCAAGAACCACCTGCGGAGCCGCTTCTGCAATCAGTGCGGCTGCCGGCTCGATGAGAACCGGGCGATCCGCGACGCCGACGGCCGCGCCAAGCTGCACGCCGACATCGCGCATCCGATCAACTCGATGTGCCGCGAGAAGATCCAGGGGGCCGTCCTGTCCTCGTACGCCGACGAGCTCGAGCGCTCCAAGATGCCCGGCTATGTCTCGCGGTACGACGACCTCGACGCCGAGTATGATCTGCCCGGCGAGACGACGGGCGCGAACCAGGGGGCTGCCGCGTCGGCGGTCGGTGAACCCCCGCTCCGGCGCGGGCCGCTTCGCGGTCACACCCAGCACACACGCGGCAATCAGTCGGTCCTCCGCGGCCCTCACGTCCCGCCACGCAGGGAAAGCACCGCCGAAGGGGTCGGCTCCGAGCGCGGCGACGCCTTCGGCAACGGAATCTGAACCCTCGAACCTTCGGATACGCCAGGCGTTGGGTGCGCTTTCGAGCCGCTCGTCATGGCCTGGCCGATGACTCTCCCGCCTGGCCTGGAAAGGAGATACGTTCCGCGCCCGCGACGGCGACCGGAAGGTGATCTCTCTTCCAGGCCAGGACGTTTCCTCTCGACCCGGCGGAATCGGTTCCTTATCCTCATTCTTATCCATCGACGAAACGGGAGCAGCGCTCATGACGGCAGGATGCTGTCTCGAGGAACCGCCGGTGCTCGATCCGCCATCCGAATCGCCGGTTCCCCGGCCCGACAGCGCCCGCCACGCCGACGAGGCGGGGGAAGCGGCTGGGGACGTGGCGCCAGGGTCGCGTTGGTGGGGTTTGGGGGATACTGGGCCGTGCTCTACGCGATCCAGGCGCTGGTGATCTTTCCCGGCGCGGAGTCTCAGGGCAAGCCGGAGTCGGTGGTTCAGCCCCAGCCGGGGTCCGAGCTGATCCGCCTCGCGACCGAGCACGACGAGCGGGTCGTGGGCCTCTTCGGACCGGCCCAGTTGCCCGACGGCCAGCTTGATCCCGACGCCAAATCGCGGCCGACCCTGCTCTACTTCTACGGCAACGCGATGTGTCTGAACGACACCCACTTCGAGTTCGACCATTTCCGACGCCTGGGCCTCAATGTGTTCATTCCCGAATACGTAGGCTACGGCATGTCGCAGGGCAAGCCGAGCGAGGTCGGTTGCCGCGACACGGCCGATGCCGCGTGGGCCCATCTCCAGGGCCGCAAGGACATCGACCCCAGGAAGATCGTCGTCGCCGGCTGGTCACTCGGGGGAGCTGTCGCCATCGACCTGGCTGCGCGGAAGCCGGCCGCGGGCGTGATCGCCTTCTCCACCTTCACGAGCATGGTGGACATGTCGCGCCGCAGTTTTCCCTTCGCGCCGGCGACCTTGCTGCTCCGCCATAAGTTCGACAGTCTGACCAAGATCCGCACCATCAACTGCCCGATCCTGCTCGGTCACGGTCGGCGTGATGACCTCGTTCCGATCGAGATGCAGGACCGCCTCGCCGCCGCCGCCACCCACGCCCCCTTGATGAAGTTCGTCGTCGAGAACGCCGGACACAACGACTTTTACGCGCTCGGCAAGGAACAGGTCTTCCAGGCGATGAGCCGGTACCTCGGCCAGGTTTTCGGGAACTAGCGAGCGTCGGACCGGCCTGTCAACCGGTCGCGTGGCTTCCGTCGGTCGGACTCCTGAGGTTGGCCTGATTCGCGGACTTGCGCGACGATCTCGCGCGGGTCGGGCGCCTGGGACTCGATGGATCGCCCGAACCGAGCATATCGGCGACGATCGCCGTGAACTCGCGAATGTGGGGAGGCTGAAGCGCCCCTTTTCGGGAGACGAGGTAGACGATCGTACGGCCGAAATCGCCGCTCATCGAACGCTCGTGAAGGTCAGACCGGGATTTGTGCGAGGGAACGCGGCCGATCAGGCCGATCCCGTAGCCGAGCTCGACGTAACGCCGGATCGTGGCCGCGTGGTAGGCCTCGACCCGGCGTGGGGGCGTCAGGGGACCGCTCAGCTTCTCGAGAGCGAGCATGACGGTCGGGTCGACGAAGGACGTCGGAGCGTTCACGAGCGGATAGGCGCAGAGGTCGCGAGGCCGGACGATCCGGAGGCGGGCCAGGGGATGGTCCCTGGGGGTGATCAGGACCACGTCGAGCTCGTAACTGGGGACAAAGTCGAGCCATTCGTCGCTCGGGTGAAGCGATGGGCTGGAGGTGAAGCCCACCTGGGCCTCCCCCGATCGGACCGCCTCGATGACCTCAGAGGTCCGAAGCTCCTTGAGCGTGACATGGACCTGGGGTCGGCGCCGCTCGTACTCGACCACGCAGGCGGGCAAGTCCTCGACCAGGATCCGCGCGGTCGCCGCGATGACCAGTCGCGGGGCGTCGAGCGTGAGGGCCGTGACGAACGCATGTTCCAGCGAGCCGAAGCCGGTGACCAGTGGAGCAGCCAGCTCGGCGAGCACGCGCCCCGCCGCCGTCGCCACGCAGCCACGCGAGTGTGTCTCGACCAGCTTCACGCCAAAGCGACGCTCCAGCGCGTGCACCTGCGTCCAGATGGTCGGATGCGAGAGCCCCAGCGAGGCCGCCGCCGCCGAGAAGCTTCCCAGCCGGACTGTCTCGCAAAAGCTGCGCAGTTGTTGAAGAGTTACCTCCTTGTAAGAATGACTCGACGATCCTGGCCGGGACATGAGCCCCTCGTGTCGCATGGGCCTGTTGCTGAGTTGACATGTTGGTCAACGGTCGCCGACTGGTCGATCAATGCTGGCGCCATGGAACGGGTCAGGGTGAAATCCGAGGAGAATCCGGGGCCGAACAGACCCCGGTGGTTCCTGATCCAGGTCGCGTTGGAGACGGTAGGGATACCCGTCGAGGAGTCGAGGAAGTCTGGTCCGCAAGGACGGGAGGGCGATCGAGCGGCCTACTCGTTGTCGTCGCCTCGGGCGGACGCAGGACGGGCTTCGAGAATTTTCTCGACCGATTTGACGAGTTTTTCCATGGCGAACGGCTTGCGGATGTAGTCGCGGACTCCAAGCATCTCGGCGTAAGCACGATGGCGGCTGCCTTCGTTGCCGGTGATCATGATGGTCGGGATCAAACCACCGGAACGCCCCTTGAGCTTTTCGAGCACGAGGAAGCCGCTCTTCTTGGGCATCATCATGTCGAGCACGATCAGGTCGGGGTTCTCGCGTTCGGCAAGCGTCAGTCCGGCGTTGCCGTCGCGGGCGACCATGACGCGATACCCTTTGTTTTCGAGCACGGCCCGCATCGACTCGACGATCTCGTTATCGTCGTCGACCAGCAGAATGACCTTGGAATAAGGGGGTGGCATCTTTGCGGCTCCGGCAATCGAATCGGTATCAGTAGACCGTGCGTCGATCTCGACGGTATCGGCTCAAGACGCACATCAGGTGTGGACTCGCCATCATAATCGTCGGGGCGGGGGTGAGCAAGCAGCGCGGACCCTACTTCCGCGGCGTCGAATCGGATTGCGATCGGGCATCGCTCCATCCAAGACTCTTTTCAGACGATCGATAAGCCGTCATAATGTTGAGGAAAAGAAGGTCCCATCGCAATTCGGATCGCGACGATTCCGGTTTTCCCGATTCCTGAACCGGCTGACGGTATGGTCAGGCGACGCGATGGGCGCACGGTTTCCAACGGACCTGATTCCGGGACTATCCAGATTTGTTCCGTCTCGTTGACGAGAGGATCTACAAAAATGAAATCATGGAACACATGGATGGCCTCGCTCGGATGTACGGGACTGTGCCTGCTGCTGGCAGGTTGTGGGGGGGGCTCCGGCATCCCCGACCCTGATTCGGATTCGCATGCCGCAACCGGCCCGATGCCGGGACAGGGTCCGGCTCCCGCACCGACCCCCGTGGCCGTCGCGCAGAACGAGCCGGAAGCGCCGGCTCCCGAATCGGCCCCGGCCCCGGCCCCGACGCCAACCCCGGCCCCGACGCCAACCCCGGCCCCGACTTCGACTCCACCGGTCACCCCCCCGGAACCCACGACAGCGCCGGCTCCCGCGGCCCCAAGCCCCCCCGCCGAGGCGACCCCCGCACCTGCATCCACGCCAGCGACGGCGCCGCCCGCGGCGGAATCCAGCGGAAATTCTTCGCCGCCCGCCCCTGCCCAGGCCCCGGCACCCACAGCCGCCCCCTCGGCGGCCGACGCGGCACCCCAACCGGCGACGAATCCGTTTGCGACTCCCGCGGCCAGCCCGGCCGCCGCGCCAGCTCCACCCCGCCTGCCGATAGCGATCCGCGAGCCGGCGCCCTGCGCCGAAGGCCGCCGCCGCGCCTCCGGCTTCTGGCGGAGAGCCTAATCCTGTACCCGACCCGACACCGGCAAGTCCCGCCCCGAGTTCGCCAGCGCCGGCCGCCAATCCGTTCGCCGTCGCCCCGAACTCGACTCCCGCGACGACCCCGGCGCCTGTGAACGAGGTTCCAGGCAATCCGGCTGGGGCACCGGCCCCTCCGAACACTCCCGGCCCAGAAGCGGCGCCGCCGGGCGCCTCCCCAGCCGGAACCCGAGCCGGCGCCCGGTGCTGATGCAGGGCCCGGCGGCGGCGAGAAGAAAAAGATGACCCGAGCCACGTTCCGGGACCCCGTCACCTCGGCGAAGGCGTTTCTGGACGCCGTCAAGGCGAAGGATATCAACCAGATCGCCATGGCCACCGCCCTCCACGCGGCCACCGAGTCAACCGTGCGCAACCAGAAACTCTTCCAGGCCATCCTCGCCAAGGACATCGCTCAGGAAGACCTCGATGAGTTCGCCAAGAAGCTTGAAGGCTTTCAGGTCGCCGGTACAAACACTCCGATCAGCACCGGCAGCATCAAGGTCGTTATCCAGAAAACCGAAAAAACCAGTATCTTCAAGCGCACCTTGACCATGCGTCATGAGAAGGCGGGCTGGAAGGTCCAGGATATCAGTGGCCAGGGAGAGATCCAGGGCTTCAACATGAGACGGCCGGGACAGACGACGAATCGGCGCCGCTGAGGCGTTGGTCACGGCGTCCGTCGATTCAACGCCGGCCTCGCTCCTGTAAGAATGACCGAACCGTCGTGTAACTTTTCCACCCTCGGTCCGAAAAAATCGGGCCGAGGGTCATTTTTTCCTCAAGTTGTCGTCTTGCACTGCCGCCCCTCTCTTCGATTGTTTCGAAATCCCGACACTTGGCCCGGAATCTGCACAACACGTCCCACCGTCAAACTCATCGCGGTTTGCGATCGTGCCCCAAGATGGGGTCGCTCATTTCCGGCGAAGAATCCAGTGCCCAAGGAAGGAGCCTGTGATGGTCTTCTCGAATCTGCGCGTTTGCGCTCCTGGAAGTGTCGGTGATGTTGCTCCAGGTCTTCGGCCTGGGATCGCTCGGGCTGAGCCGTTTGCTGCCGGGTCACTGGTCAGCCGACCTGGGACGTAAGGGAGCGATCCTGGCGCTTCTGGGCCTGGCGGTCGCGGGGGCCTGGTGCGGCCGTCACTGCTCGGAGTTCGCCCTCTATGCGGGAGGGACGATGACGGTTTTATTGATCGGGATGACCACCGGCAACGCAGGGGGAACCGCCACGCGTGGTGAGATTAACCCGGTCGTCGAGCCAAGACGACGGGGTGTGCCCGAGCCCAAGCTCGCGAGCTGAATCGGAAGCCCACCGGCCGGAGCCAGAGTCGTTGTTTTTTTTGAGACGGAAGCGTCATCCAACACGGTAGTTCCATCCTACGGGGCCGTTCGGCCCCGATTTTTTTTGGACGGGCGATTTGACCGCTCCCCAATCGCGCGCGATATTTGCGGCGATCGCTTGTGGATGACGGCGGATCGGTCCTGCCCGAGCAACTCGCACGAGACGACACCTCTACCGGTCTCACCGGAACCCTTTTCAGCACCGTCACGATGACAGTCGGATTCGACGCGATCCGGTGACTTTACCGGCATCATCGCTGTTCGTGCTGTGAGCGTTGTGGGTGTGAAAAGGTGTCTGACGCCCGTTTTCTCCAGGGTTGTGACGGACGAACGGCCCGCCCCGGACGAACGACGAATCGGGCCGAGTGGAACCGAATTGATCGGTGACCTTGGCCCCGGATCTGGCTTGCACGTCGTTTCGGCCTCTGGCGAGATAAGGATATATCCATGTTGGACGGACTGAAACGGATTTCGACGGCGCTGGGTCTTCTGGCCGCGACCACGGCGGCAGCGGCGCGAGCCCAGGCGCCGATCAATGTTGACAACCAGGCCATGGCCAATGCCGTGGCGGTGGCGCTGCAAGGCAGCGCGAACCTGAGCCCGTACCGGATCGAGATCGAGACCCGCAACGGACTCGCGACGCTTTCCGGCTCCGTGGGCTCCGATGCGCTCAAGGCCGAGGCGATCAACCGCGCCCGGGCCGTTCCGGGCCTGCGAGGCGTGATCGACCAGCTCAATGTGGTTAACACCAGCCAGGTTGTCCCGGCGCAGTACCAGGTCGCGATGGGAGGCCATTTCGGTGGCGCCGGCGTTCCGGGCAGCGACGTTGTGTATGACGGCGGGGCGATGCCCGGCGGAATGGCACCCGGAACGGGTCCCGGGGGTCCCGGAATGATGCCCCCGGCAGGCCCTGTGGATGGCCCGATGCCCGAAGGGCCCGCCGGAGCCCCCGGTGGCACGGTGGCGGCGTCACCGCGCAACCCCAACTACGCGTGGCCCAGCTACGCCCCGTACCCCAACTTCTCGGCCGTCGGCTACCCGACCGCCTACCCCTGGCAGGCTTGGCCGAACATCGCCCCGCCGTATCCCTATCCCGAAGTGCCCCTCGACTGGCGGGCGGTGACGCTGCGATGGGATGACGGAATCTGGTGGCTCGACTTCAAGAAGCACTACACCCGGCCGTTCTTCACCCCGTATCCGTTTGGAATCTTCGCCTACTGATATGTGAACAACGCCCGACGTTTTCAGCATCGCGTCGGTCGGGTCCGCCAGCGAGCGGACTCGACCGACGCTTGGCTTTCGAATCAACCAATTCGGGGCAGGCTAAAGGGTTCACGATAGGTCCGGGTGAGCAGCTTCACCGCCGCCTCGTCATCGCGGATCGACTCGTCGGACGACTGGAACCGGATTGTCCGGCCGGTCCTCTGGGCGATGTTGCCCAGGTGGCAGAGCAGGGCCGAGCGATGCCCTTCCTCGATGTCGCAGTTAGGGGTCGAGCGGCTCTTGACGCAGGCGACGAAATTGGCCTGGTGGGCAGTGTCGCCCTTGGTCTTGGGACGCTTGACCTCGTCGACGAGCTTGTCATTCTTGCCGTAGACCTGGTAGCCTTCGTCCCCGAGGAGCATGTAGCCGTCCTCGCCGTAGAAGACGTTGCCGTTGTCGATGCCGTGCTCGCCGTAAGGCGACCAGAGCCGCATCTCGTAGACGAGCAGCTTGTCGCCGGACTGGTAGGTGGCGATCTGGGTGTCAGGGGTTTGCTGGTCGTCGTGGAACGAGAACTTGCCGCCGCCGGAGGTGATGACCTCGGGCGACGGCCATGCCGAGGCCCCACCGAGCGACATCGACATGGTGGACGCCGTCGTTGCCGAGGTCGCCGGTGCCGTAATCCCAGAACCAGTGCCAGTTGTAGTGGAACCGGTTGGGATTGAACGCATGCAAAGGCGCCGGGCCGAGCCAGAGGTCGTAATCGACCCCGGCGGGCGCCGAGGGCTCATCCGGGAAGCCGGCCAATGTCCTTGCGCTTCTGCGAGTTGATGGCCTTGGCCATGTGAAGCTTGCCGAGCTTGCCGTTCTGAAGGCGGTCATGACCTCCTGAAAGTACGGATTGCTCCGGCGCTGGGTTCCGACCTGGACGATCCGGTTGTAGTGCCGGGCGGCGTCGATCATGTGCCGCCCCTCGGCCGCGTTGTGGCTACAGGGCTTCTCGACGTACACGTCCTTGCCCGCCTGGCACGCCAGGATCGTGGCCAGTGCGTGCCAGTGGTCGGGGGTCGCGACGACTACCGCGTCGATCGACTTGTCGTCGAGCATCCGGCGGAAGTCGCCCAGCGACTCCGGGGCCTTGCCCTGCTTGCTCGTGACGAGCGAGGCGGTCTCGGGCAGGACCCGCGCATCGATGTCGCAGACGTCTTGACCTGCGCGTCGGGCAAGCTGGCGAAGACCTGCGCCAGCGCCCGGCCGCGTCCGCGGACGCCCATGACCCCCAGGTTGACACGCTCGTTGGCTCCACGCGCCGAGGCCGGCACGATCGCCGCTGCCCCCAGCGCCAGTCCCGCCCTCAACAGATCGCGCCGATTCATGGATGATCGCTCCGCTCGCTCGACAGGTTCTCAAAGATCTCACTGAGATCTCAGCCTGATCGAAAACTAACGCGACCGGGGCGGTCTTGTCAAGGGCCGCCCGTTCGGTTCACGCTTTCTGGCTCTCCCAGAGCTTGAGAACTCGATCGAGCGCGGCGACGGCTTCTTCGAGGCGGTGCCGGTCCTCGGCGTAGAGGTCGCCGGTTTCCATGGAGAGGCGCTTGGCTGCGTCGGCGACCTGGTCGCGAGCGCCAAGCATCTGGGCGTAAAGCCGTTCGAAGGCAGGTCGGCTGGGGGTTGCGCCGAGGACGTCGAGCTTCCTGCGGGCTGTGGCGATGCGCTGTTCGCAGGACTGGAGCACTCCCATCCAGTAGGCGCGCTCACCGGCGTGGATGCGCTGCGGGTAGGAAGGGTTTCGCTTGGGATCGACCGGCTGAGTCCGGGTCGGCAGTTGCGTATTGGCCTCGGAGACAGGCTGCGTCGTGGGCACGGACACGGGCAAGGCTCCCTCTCGGTCACGGTTCGGTTTGGAAAGCAATGACTCACCAGGACAGATCGAACATTCTGACCAAATCGGCCGCGTGACTCCAGAGCAACGCGTCAACTCGCGGTCGCCCGCCGCGCTTTCCAGCGCTCGACGAATCGTCGGTAGTCTTCCGGAGTATCAATGCCGACGCCCGGTTCGTCGATCACGTCGAGGGCGATCGGGTAACCTGCCTCCAGGACGCGGAGCTGCTCGAGCTTCTCGGCCTGCTCCAGCGGCGAGGGGGGCAAGGTTTTCAGGCCGAGCAGGAACTCGCGGCGATAGGCATAGAGCCCCAGGTGCAACAGCGCGATCGGCGAACCCGGGTCCGGAAGGTTGCCATCGCGATAGCAGGGGATCGGGCTGCGCGAGAAGTAGAGCGCACGCCGCGCGGACGACCCCGAGCAGGACTTCGAGCCCGGCCGGCCCGAAGTGGCGACAACCTTGACGCAGGAAGGATCGCGATAGATCGACTCCGCCCGGATCGGCGTGGCGAGTGTGGCCATCACCGCCTCGGGGTCCTCTTCGAGCAGGCGGACGACCCGATCGATCGCATCACCGGAGATCTCGGGCTCGTCTCCCTGGACGTTGACGATGATGCCGCAGTTGTCGAGTCCAGCGGCGACCTCGGCAACGCGGTCGGTGCCGGTCGGATGATCGGCGCGGGTCATGACATAATCGCCGCCGAAGCCGCGCACCGCGTCGGCGATCCGGTCGTCATCCGTGGCGACGATCACGCGGCCGATCTTTCGTGCCTGGCGCGCGGCCTCGACAACATGCTGGATCAGGGGTCGGCCCGTATCGGAAAGTAGGGGTTTGCCGGGAAGTCGGGTTGAAGCGAAACGTGCCGGGATGATCGCGTGAATTTCCATCATGGAGACTGAATCCTACGAGGCCGGTGGCCGATACTAGGGGGGCAACCCACGAGGATGCCTCGGCCGGGACGGTCGGGGCGACCCTCGAATTGATACAGCAATGCCATGGCAATAGCTAGAGCCGAGCCTGCCCCCGGCGCGAACCGGGACGGGCCGGCAAACCGGTGGAAGCGGCCGAGACAGCTTGGCCGCGTATCGCCGGTGTCGGGCGTCGTTGCTCACCCTTTGATGAGACGGCAACGTCCCGGCGCGTCCTCCGGAGGAGGCCGCGCTCGCTTCGGTCGGGTCGGTCTCGCGTTCCCGATCGCCGCAGGATGCAGCTCTCGAATCCTAAAGGATCACGACGGTCGGAGACCGGAGAACCGCGAAACGGCGAATCGAACGAGGAACGGATCTCCTCGGCCGCTTCCCTGGCTCGCTGTCCCTCCCTCAATCCCAACCGGCTTGATCCCTCCGCGCACAGGTCATTGACGTCCCGCGGTCTGGCAGAGCTCCTTGCGTGAGGCGGGGAGCATGGGCTCGACCCGGAATGTCGTGATCTCGACCACCACTTTCAAACGCTCTGACGGATCGCGACTCGTGACGGGTCGCGGTTGCCGCGGTCGAACCGGGGGAAGCCTGGCCCTGGAACGTCCGCGCCATGGAAGGGGGGCGTTCCCGAATGAACCGCGGGGCGGCCGAAGCCAATGGTATGGCGGCCGTCTGGGGAGGTTGTATCCATGGGGTGGACCCGCAAGCCTGCCGCGCGACGCCGCGCCTGTGTTTGACTCGACTCGACCTGGAGTCTCTCGAAGCTCGTACTCTTTTATCAACGATCCCGGGAACCATCGATCATGCGGCACGGCACGGCCATGCGGCGGTCTCTCACCTCAGGAGCCATCCTCACCCGGCCGGAACCACCAGCTCGAGCGGCGGCACCACGGGTGACCTCATCGACGCGGCGTTGACTCGCTCCACGTATGGCGTGACCGGCGCGGGGATGACCGCCGCCGTCATCGACACGGGAGTCAACTACGCTAACGAAGCCCTCGGCTCGGGCCTGGGTGCGGGGCACAAGGTCGTCACCGGATATGACTTCACAACCAACAGCGCCGACCCGATGGCCACCGTCGAACACGGCACGGCGGTCGCCGGTCTGATCGCCTCAAGCGACCCATCCCACCCCGGGGTCGCGCCGGGCGCCGATATCGCCGCGCTGAAGGTCTTCAATAATTCGAATACGGGCAGCTTCACGAACGTCGCCCAGGCGTTACAGTGGGTCATCGACAATCACGCACAGTATAATATCACCGCTGTCAATTTGTCGATGTCCGACGGCAATAACTACGCCCAGAACTGGTTCGCCCAGGATGGTGGGATCGGCCAGGAGATCACCGGGCTGGTCGCTCAGCTGGACGCCTTGAATATCCCGGTCATCGCCGCCACGGGAAACAGCTTCAATGGTCAGCAGGGCGAAGGCTTCCCGGCGATCATCGGCGACGTGATCAGCGTGACGTCGACCGACGCGACGGGTACTCAGCTTTCCAGCGATGCGCAGCGGCTCGGTACGGTGATCGGGGGGAGCTCGGCGACCAAGATCGCGGCTCCGGGCGAGAACCTGATCGCGCCCGTTCAGGGAAATCAGTTCGGCAGTGTCACGGGAACCAGCTTCGCCGCGGCGGAGGTCACTGGAAGCGTGATCCTGCTCCAGCAGATTTACGAGTCGCGATTCGGATCACTGCCCACGGTCGCGCAGCTCGATTCGTGGCTCCAGCAGGGCTCCGATCCGGTGACCGATCCCTCGACCAATCTCACGATCGGTCGACTGGATGTCGCCAAGGCCGCCGCCCTCATTCCTAATCCCCAGGCCCAGATCCTGACGCCGCCGACGACGGTAACGTCGACACCCCCGACACCTCCGCCCCCACCGCCTCCTCCGCCTCCTCCGCCCCCACCGCCTCCTCCGCCCCCACCGCCTCCTCCGCCCCCACCGCCTCCTCCGCCCCCGATCGTCTCGACGCCTCCGCCTGTCACCGGCAGCACTCCGGCGCATCCTCGAACGGAACATCCGGAAGCTCCAGCGGAACAAGCACCACGGCGGACCCGGGAACGGCCACGACCACCCCGCCCACGCAGACAGTCACGCAGACCCCACCGCCACCGCCACCGCCACCGCCGCCGCCACCATCAGGCTCGTTCACGCCCAGCTCGGATACCGGGTCTTCGGCCGCGTCATCGAGCAGCCCGAGCGCGGTCCTGATCGATGGTGTGTCGCTCGCGTCGGTCGACCAGACGACCCTGAGTAGCAAACTCGGGAACATGTATTCCGTGCTCTCGGAGGCGCTCGGTTCGTTAAGCAACTGGGGAGGCGGCGGGGATGCCTCGTCGCCGATCCAGATCTGGACGACCACGGGGTCGAGCAGCACGACAACGACCACGGCCGGGGCCGTGGGGAGCGGCGTGACTCTGGGCCAGACCGTCCCCTCGGGGGTGATCAAGCCGCTGGTCCGGCTGAACCATCCGCACCGGGTCCCGATGGGTCCGGCCCTCCGGTTCCGGCACTCGGCCTTTGTGCGCGGCGAGCACCACCGCTAGAATCGATCGGCCAGCGAATGCGCCGGGAGTGCCCATTTCGGTGGGCCATTCCCGGCGTGCGCTGAAACCATCGATTCCGGCAAGTGTGTCGAGCCATCGGGAAGGGGGACGCCTACGTTGTCAACGAAGAGCCGTGCAGCGCTGGTGACCGGTGCGGGGAGTGGAATCGGACGCGCGGTCGCCGTCGCCCTCGACCAGGTCGGGCTGCGGGTTAGCCTGGTGGGCCGCGATCGTAAGAAACTGGATGAAACTCGTGCCCTGCTGAGCCAGTCGGGCCGGGAGAACGCCCTGATCGAGCCCTGCGACGTGGCCGATCGAAAGGCGGTCGATGCCCTGGCCAGCCGGATTGATCAAACGTTCGGGACCACTCGACGTCCTGGTCTGCAACGCCGGGACGAACGTCCGCAACCGGAGCCTCGAGACGCTCGACGCCCGACGACTGGGACCTGATGATCGCCACCAACCTGACCGGGGCGTTCAACCTCGTCCACGCCGTCCTGCCGGCGATGCGGCGCGCGGTGCGAGGGCCTGGTCGTCCAGATCTGCTCGATCTCGGGAAAGCGGGCCAGCGTGCTCGGCGGCGTCGGGCTACTCGGCCTCGAAGTTCGGCCAGGCGGCGCTGGGCATCTGCATCGGCCGCGAGGAAGGACCGCACGGGATCCGGTCGACCGTGATCTATCCCGGCGAGGTGAACACGCCGATCCTCGACGCCCGCCCCGTGCCGGTGCCGCCAGGAGCGCGAAGGTCGCCATCCTCCAGCCCGCCGACGTCGCCGCCGCGGTCCGGTTTCTGGTCGAGCTCCACCCCGGGCGAATATCCCCGAGCTGATCATCAAGCCGACCGTCGACGACTGGTGCTGATCGAGCGTCGCGTACGAAGGTTCTCCGGGGCCGTGGCTCAGGCGTTCATCTGCCCGGCCTCGATATCTCCGGTCGCGAACTGGTTGAACTCGACGTACTGGAGGTGACGGTAGAGCTTGCTCTCGTTCTGGAGCTCGCGCGGCTGGCCGATCGACTCGACCCGGCCGTTCTGAAGCACGATGATCTGGTTGCACGACCGGATCGTCGAGAGCCGGTGCGGCAGGATGATCAGCGTCCGGCCCTGCGCGAGCCGGGCGATCGTGTCGTCGATCAGGTGCTTGGTGTCGTCGTCGAGCGGGACGTTCGGCTCCTCGATGATCACGATCGAGGGGTCGTGCAGATAGGCCCGGGCCAGGGCGATCCGGTATTGCTCGTCGAGGCTGAGGTAATGCCCGAGCTGGCCGATGATCGTGTCGTAGCCGTGCGGCAGGTCCTGGATGAAGTTGTGGGCATGGGCGACCTTGGCGGCCTCGATGATCCGGGGCAAGGGGTAGCTCGGGTCGCCCAGGCCGATGTTGACGGCGACCGAGTCGGTGAAGACGAGGTCGGCCTGGAGCACCGTGGCCACCTGGGCCCGGATCGATTCGAGGGTCACGTCCCGCAGGTCGTGGCCGTCGATCCGGACCCGCCCGACCTTGGGGTCGATCAGGCGCGGAATCAGGCAGACCAGGGCCTGCTTGGCGTCTTCTTCCAGGCTCATGATCGCGGTCCGCGAGTCCGGCGGGGAACTCGGCCGAGACCCCTTCGAGGAGGACCCGGCCCGATCGGCTCTCCAGGGTCACGTTCTCGAAGCTGATCCGGTCCTGCAGCGGCGGCAGGAACTGGGCTCCGCCATGCTGCAGGAGCTCGGGCTTGCGTTCGAGGAACTCGAAGACGGCAGCGGCCGACCGGTTCGCCTGCCGGACCGATCTGCCGCAGCGCCAGCCATTGCAGCGCCGGGTATCAACGAGCCCGCCGAGTGGCCGCGGCGAGCGACCAGCGCCGACGGCGACGGCAGATCCGTTGCGCGACCAGCGACGTGTAGCCCAGCAGACGCCCAACGGCCATGATCGACCGCGGCGCCGTACGAGCAGCCCGACCGTCGGATTGAGCCGCCCCTCGCGTCTTGATCCGCCGGGCGTCGGCCTCGCGGAACCGCTCGAGGTGTTCGTCGAACCGCTGCTTGTCGAAGTTCTCCATGCCGAAGACCCGAACCGTCCGGAGCAGGTTCAGGTCTTCGTGGAGCAGGCAGAGCTGCACGGCCGCATCGCGCGATCGCGGCGTCGGAGACCATCCGCGTCGCATCGCGGAGACAGGTGGCGACGTCATCCAGATCAGCGCACCCGAGCGCACGCAGGAAGATCGTCAGGAACGAAGACGAGGCCCAGGGCGACCAGCAGCAGTCCCGACCGCGAGGACCGGCATCCGAGGAACCAGGTCGAGCTCGACGAAAGGGCGTCGCGGACGTCGTTGACCTCGCGCGTGAAGAGGTTGACGACCGGCCCGGTCCCCTCGGTCGGCAGCGACGACTGGCCGAGCCGATACATCTGGCGGTGGATCTGCCGCCGCAGCGCCGTCGCCGACGGCACGACCGCCTCGGCGAGCACCGAGCGCCGGAACTGCGCCACCAGGCAGAGCGATCAGGAGCAGTCCCGAGGCCAGCGGCCAGCAGAGTCGTCAGCGCCCCGATCGTTGTTCCGGAGCGTCGGGGACCCGCGGCGACGGCCTGCAGCAGCGACCGCGCCAGCACACGGTGTGCGGGTTGGAGCTCCAGAGGTTGCCGCGCCACCAGCGGAAGAGGCCCGTGTTCGCGATAGAGGCGTCGCCGAGCCGTCCTGCCCGGCCGCCGGACGACTGAGCCAGTTCGGCCAGGCGGCCTGATGCGGCGATCGGGAAACCGCGCCACTCGCCCTGGTGATCGATGCAGTGCCGGCGAGCAGCCCGCCACCCCAGCAGCGCCAGCAGGAGCAGCGAATGCACGACCGCCGAGCACGGCGCCGAGCAGCCATCGAGCTGCGGATGGCTGGTACTCAGGAGCTTTCGAGCGCGCCGATACGCGTCGGCCCGCATGAGACGATTCCCCAAAGGTCCCGGGCGCGGCAACGAGTCTCGCCTTGCGTGGTCCCGCTTCCGCTCAGGCCAGGTCGCGATCCTCGAACAGCAGGAACGCGAACAACAAGGCTGCTCCACTGTACAACACGCAATAGCCGAGTGCCGGAATTACGTAGCCCATCCAGGGGATGACCGCACCCGGTCGAGATCGCCGGCCCGGCGTTGAAGAACTCCAGCGACGGGCAGCGCCCAGGCGAACAGCTTGGCCATGAAGCTGACCAGCTCGTTGACTTGCCCCTGGCTCGTCGCCTCGACCAGGACCGGGCTCAGGTGGCCCGAGGAAGAAGATCGCGATGCAGACGACCAGGTTGACCAGCATCGGCAGCCGCGTCGAGATCGCCACGCTGATGCTCGCCAGGACCGTCACCTCGAAGAACCCGAGCGCCAGGCCCGGCAACACCTGCTTCACCTGGGCCCATTGCTTCGAACGTCTCGGCGAGCTCGCCGGCCGACTCGCGCAGGTCGTCGGCGTACTTGTACCAGACCCCCATCGCGAAGAGCGTGCCGAGGAGCACGAACAGCGCCAGCACCCCCAGCTCGATCCCCAGGAACTTGCCCGACGATGAACTGACGGCGGTTGATCGGCTTCGAGAGCAGCGTGATCGCCGTCTTGCCCTCGATCTCCTCGGCCACCGTCGAGCTCGAGCCGTCAACAGCGCCAGGAGCAGGCAGGCGAACGAGATCGTCGTCAGCCCCGTGTCCTTGTACATCTTGATGTCTTCGCCGAACGTGAAGTACGACACGAAGATCGAGCCGACCAGCGAGACGCCGGCGATGAACGCCAGCACGAAGAAGGCCGGCTGGCGGATCGCTTCCTTGGCGGTCGCGAACGCGATGGTCAACGATTTCATGGTCACTCAATCTCGGTCAGAATGAAGGATGAGAGCGGTTGTGGGCCGGAAGGAATTTGACGGTTCGTCGGGTCTCGTTGTGCTTTGACTCAATACCGGATCGTGAACTCTCCCGCGGGGGGTTCGTCGGGAGTCTCGACGATCACCTGGACGTCGCGGATGAAGCCGCCAAAATGCCGTCGGACCGCCTCGAGCAACGATTCGACCTCGGTGGGATCACCCTCGGCGACCAACTCGACCCCCCCATCGGGAAGGTTACGGACGTAGCCTCTCACCCCGAGGGGCTGGGCCAGTCGTTGAGCCGTCATCCGAAAGCCAACCCCCTGGACCCGACCCGAGTAGAAGACACGGTGACGTACAACGGACCTGGACATCAGCGGCGCGACTCGCGACGACTTGTCGAAGAACCCTGGATCGGCCCAGGCTTCGCCCGGCCGACGAGAACACGTATCGCTACCCGGATCATCATAGCGGCCCTCAACCGCCCGGGGCAAGTCCGCGAAACCTTGCTGGGGTGTTGCGGGGAATTATCCAGGTCGTTATCGCGGCCCAGCCGCGCACATGGCCAGACCAGGCCGCCTGAGCAGCGCCGGCGATCAGGACCGGAGTCGTCGATGGGGGGGCAGGAGGGCCGTTTCCTGCCAGTACTGCCGAAGCGTGAGCACCAGCTCGCGGTAAAGTGGATACTCGGCGGGCTTCTGGATGAAAGTATTGGCCCCGGCCTGATAGGTCTGGAGGACATCCTCGTCGCGCCGGGATGTGGTCAGGATCACGACTGGCATGCGGCGAAGTTCGGGATGGTTCTTGATCTCAGTCAGGACCTGGCACCCATCGATACCGGGGAGGTTCAGGTCGAGGAGCACAAGGTCGGGCACGAGAGGGTCGCCCGCGTCGACGGCGTCGAGCTGGTGCAGGTATGTCAGCGCCTGGGCGCCGTCGGGGATGACCGTGAGCCGATACGCGACGTTCCCCTCGCGCAGAGCGCGCTCGATGATCATGACATCCGTTCGGCTGTCTTCGACCAGCAGAATATGGAATTCAGGAGTCATACAGCAGGTCAGCGTCCAGCGAATACGGATTGGGACTCGGTTTGAGGCCGGGACTCGGGGGGGAAGTATCGATCGGCGACCGGCTGCGCAACCGGACAAAGAACGTCGACCCCTGTCCGGGGGTGCTCTCAACCCAGATCCGGCCGCCGTGCGCCTGGACAATCTTTTGACAGATCGCCAGACCGGCTCCCGACCCCTCATACTCCTCGCGGGTGTGCAGCCGACGGAACAACTGGAAGACTTTGGCGTGGAATTGGGGATCGATACCTATCCCATTGTCCCGGACGGCGAACGTCGCCCACGCGTCAAATTCGTCCTTTGTACCCGCGCTGAGGACCTCGACTAGCGGCGGCACGGATTGGTTGTACTTGAACCCATTGCCCACCAGGTTGGCCACGAGCTGACCGATCCGATCGCGATCCCCCCACACGGTCGGGAGCGGCCCGATCACCCGGAGCTCGCCCCCCCGCGAGCGGATCAGTTCCGCAAGGTCGGCCCGGACCAGGCTGCAAACCTCATCCAGGTTAACCAACTCGAACTCGCCTGTCACCTTCCCCGCGCGGGAAAGATGGAGCAGCCCCTGGATCAGGCTCCGCATCCGCCGCGACGCCTCGACGAGGTAGCGTACGTATTCCTGGCCCCCCGCATCGAGCATCTCGCCGTAATCCTTGAGCAGGAAGTCGGAAAAGGCGATCAGGGTGCGCAGCGGCTCTTGCAGGTCGTGGGAGACGACGTAGGCGAACTCGTCCATCTCGCGGTTCTTCCGCGACAGTTCGTCGTTGGTCCGGGCCAGTCGCTCGTTCTTCTCCTTGAGTTCCGCCTCGAGACGATGACGCGCCGAGACGTCCTGGGCCACGCCGCGGGTGTGCTGGAGTTTGCCGTCTCGTCCCTGGACGGACTTCGCCGAGATCCAGACGTCGATGACCTCGCCTCCCGCCTTGATCCACTTGCTCTCCATCTCCATCGCGCCCGGCGCTGGAATTCCTCGTGCCGAGCGCCAAACCGCGACCGGAACGGCTCGGCGACGATTTCTTGCAGGGAATGTCCGACAAGGGCCTCGCGACGATAGCCCAGCGTGTTCAGGAACGTCTCGTTGCAGTCGAGCAAAATACCTCCGGGATCGAGGCTGTAATACATCGCGGGCGCGTTCTGGTAGAGATCGCCGTAGCGATCCTTCAGTTCCTCGAGCTCGCGGTTGATCCGGCGAAGCTGTTCGTTGACCTGGGTCAATTCGCGAGTGCGTAGCTTCAGCTCGCGCTCGGCCTTGATCTTGTCGGTCACGTCGGTCAAATGGCAGCGCAGATGCGACAGCGCCATGTCGGGACCGTACCGCGCGCTGATGCTGACCTCGACGGCCTTGGGTAAGCCTTGTGCAGTCCGCAGTTCGAAGCAACAGGCCATGCACCTCGCCTTTTTCGAGGGCCAGCGCGGCCTGTTCGCCGCACCCGCGCCTGATCGTCGGGGTGAAGCAGGTCGAGGAAGCTCCGGGTTCGCAGGGTGGCCAGGTCCCAGCCGAGGAACCGCTGCTCGGCCGGACTCGAGTCGATCCAGCGCAGCGAGCCGGGTTCGAGCCGATTCACCATGTCGGTGGTCACGAGTTCGGCCGTCCGGCCGGAATCGTCTCCCTCGACGCCCAACTGGGGCATGGCGGCGAGCATACCGCTGCGGGTCATCGTATTCTTGAGCTTGCTCGGACCCGCGACCGGCGTGGCCGTGGCTCCTCCGCCCGCGATCATCTCACGGTAATAAGCGGCCGAGGCCCCCAGTCGGGTGGCCTCGAGCCAGGCGATGCGCAGCTCGTCGATCGATCGCATCAGCTCTTCCAGGGCCGGAGCGTCGTTCAGGTCGAGCGGCTCGTTCGGTTTCTCGGCGAGCGAGGCAAGCTGGACGGAAAGTTGATGTAACGGCCGGGACCATCGCCCCTTCTCGACCAGTCGATGGACCGCCAGGGTCACCCCGAGAGCGGCGAGGGTCAGCACGGCTACGGGGAGTCCGCCGAGCACACCGTAGGACGCGAACAGGAACAGGAAGACGGCCAGCCACGCGATGGCGATGGCTACGTTCGGCAGCCAGTTGCCCGGTCCCTGTCCGAGCCGGGTGCGTCGCGCGTTTTTCCTCATGATCGGATTCATCTCTATCGCATCGATGACCCCAGCGACGCGGCCGGCTCGTCGGGCCGTGACGGATCAGGCGGTGGCGGCGGCCGGGACCTTGGGATCGGTCGCCAGCCAGATCGTGAAACAGGCGCCGCCTCCCGATCGGTTGTTCACCGTGAGCCTTCCTCCCTGTTCGCGGAGGATTTCGCAGGCGAGGTAAAGCCCGTAGCCGCTACCGGTCTCCTTGGTCGTGAAAAATGGCTCGAAGATCCGCTCGAGATAGGCGTCCGGAATTCCGGGACCGTTATCGGCGACCTCGACCTTGACCCAGTTCCGGTCGGCGTCGGCGTGACGGAACGCGCGGAGCAGGATCTGTGCCTGACCCGACGCTCTGGACGGATCGGGTACCTGCGACGGTGTCGCGCTCATCGCTTCGTGGGCGTTGCCGAAGAGGTTGATGAAGACCTGGATCAAACGGCCGGCGTCGGCCCGGACCGGGGGCAGCTCGTCGCCCAGCTCGATGGCGATCGTGACCTGTCGGCCCCGGGGGTCGGTCCCCTTGACGAACAGGTCGGCGGCCTCACGGAGCAGGGGGGCGATCTCGAGCAGCTCGTCCTTCGATGGGCCGCTCCGCACCGCCGCCATCAGGTGCTCGAGGCGGACCTGCAAGAGCTGCGCGTTGCGCACGATCGGCTCGATCCACTGGAGGTGCGGATCTTCCGCGGAAAGCTGTAGTCGCATCAGCTCGGCGCTGCCGCGGATCACCGAGAGCGGCCCGCGGATCTCATGCACGATACCCGCGAGCAATCGGCCGACCTGGACAAGCTGTTCGTTCAGGACCGCGACCATCGCCATCTGCCGATACTGGACCAGCCGGCGCACCCGCGCCAGTACGATCTCACTGGGCGAATCCTTGGCGACGTAATCGTCGGCACCCGCCTCCAGGCCAGCCAGCACGTCGTCGAGGTTGTCGCGCACCGTCAGCATCAGCACCGGCACGCTCGCCACATCGGGATCGGCGCGAAGCGCCCGACACACAGTGTGCCCGTCGGTATCGAGCAGATTGACATCCAGGATGATCGCGTGGGGACGGACCTCGCGCGCCTTCGCCACGGCCTCCTTTCCCTTGGCCACCTCATAGACCACGTACCCCGCTCGAGTCAGGATCGTCCGGAACAGCGCACGGTCCGCCGAGCTGTCATCGACTATCAGGACCGAGCTCATCGCCGCGCACCCCTTTCCAAACTTGCCCGCCCCATCGGATTTCAGTCGCTTCAGACGATGGAACCCGCACCCAAACGCTCGAGCCGTCGATCCGAACGAACCGTCACGCCTATCATAATCGCAACCCGCTCGACAAGCACACCGGCAACGTCACTTCATTCCCAAGGTCGGCATCCTTGACCCGATCGGAACGGCCGGTCTTCGCGACCAATAACGGTTCGGGAATGACGATTGCAGTCCTCCAGGTCCGTCGCTAACGTTGAGGTTCCATGACTCCATTTCTAGCCACTGACGAGCGAGTCCACCACCATGTCTCTGTCGACGTCCACTGATTTTCATCCGAGCGTGGATGATATTAACTTGCTGGTCAACGCGAATCACTGGAACCCATTCTCGGTGCTCGGATTGCACGAGGTCGGCTCGGGAGACTCGCGGGGTTGGGTGGTGCGTGCGTTGTTGCCGGAGGCGCGCGACGCCTGGGTCATCGATCTGTCCGAAGGAGAGCCGGGAGTCCGTCTGCCGATGGAGCGAATCCATGCGGACGGGCTCTTCGAGTACGTCTTCTCCCGGCCGATGAAGCGCTTCCAGTATCGTCTGGCGGTCGAGAACTTACGAGGGATTCCACTGGGAGTTCGTTGATGCGTATCAGTTCGGCCCGGTGTTGACTGATTTCGATCTGCACCTGCTGGGCGAGGGGACGCACTACCGCAATTTCGATCGGCTGGGGGCCCACCTGATCGAGCACGAGGGATACCGCGGCGTCCATTTCGCCGTCTGGGCGCCGAACGCCATGCGCGTCAGCGTCGTCGGCAACTTCAACCACTGGGACGGCCGCCGGCATCCGATGCGGAACCTCGGCACGACCGGGATCTGGGAGATCTTCATCCCCGACCTGGCGGAGGGCGAGGTTTACAAGTTCGAGATCAAGAGCCGGTCATCAGGGCTACCTCGTCCAGAAGTCCGACCCCTACGGCTTCGCCGCCGAGATGCGTCCCAAGACCGCATCGGTCGTGTGGGACGTCGACCGGTACACGTGGCACGACGATGACCTGGATGGCGCAATCGGCGATCAGACCCAGGGGTTGAACAGCCCGATCTCGGTCTACGAGGTCCACCTCGGTTCGTGGAAGCGCAAGGTCGAGGAGTCGAATCGCTTCCTCAGCTACCGCGAGCTTGCCGATCAACTGGTCGAGCACCTGAAGCGAGACCCACTTCACGCATGTCGAGCTGATGCCGATCAGCGAGCATCCGTTCGACGGGAGCTGGGGCTACCAGCCGGTCGGCTACTTCGCCCCGACCGCCCGGTTCGGCACTCCCGACGACTTCGCCTACTTCGTCGATACCCTGCACCAGCACCGGATCGGCGTGATCCTCGACTGGGTTCCCGCCCACTTCCCCCGCGACCTGCACGGCCTGGGCTACTTCGACGGCACTCACCTTTACGAGCATGAAGACCCACGGCTCGGCGAGCACCGCGACTGGGGCACGAAGATCTTCAACTACGGCCGGCCCGAGGTCCGCAACTTCCTCTTCGGCAATGCCCTGTTCTGGCTCGAGCAGTACCACATCGACGGCTTTGCGCGTCGACGCCGTGGCCTCGATGCTCTACCTCGACTACTCGCGGAATCCGGGCGAATGGGTTCCCAACCAGTTCGGCGGCAACGAGAACCTCGAGGCGATCGACTTCCTCAAGCGGCTCAACGAGCTTTGCCACCGCGAGCATCCGGGCGTCCTGACGATCGCCGAGGAATCGACGAGCTGGTCGGGCGTCTCGCGGCCCACCTATCTGGGCGGCCTGGGCTTCAGCCTGAAGTGGAACATGGGATGGATGAACGATACGCTCGAATATATGTCAAAAGACCCGGTCTACCGCAAGTACGAGCACGGGGCACTGACGTTCAGCATGATCTACGCTTTCAACGAGAACTTCATGCTGCCGCTGTCGCACGACGAGGTCGTGCATGGCAAGCGTTCGCTGATCGACAAGATGCCCGGTGACCTCTGGCAGAAGTTCGCCAACCTGCGTCTGCTCTACGGCTACATGTTCGGGCATCCCGGCAAGAAGCTGCTCTACATGGGGAGCGAGTTCGCCCAGTGGCGCGAGTGGTCGCACGACCAGCAGCCTCGACTGGCACCTGCTCCAGTGGCGCGACCATCAGGGGATCTTCAAGCTGGTGAGCGACCTGAACGCGCTGTACCGATCGGACCCCGCGTTCTACGAGGTCGATTTCGAGTGGCAGGGCTTCGAGTGGCTCGAGCTCCACGACTGGGAAAACAGCGTCCTGGCCTTCCTGCGACGGGCCCGCGACCCGAACGACTCGATGGTGGTGGTCTGCAACTTCACGCCGGTCGTGCGCGAGAATTACCGGATCGGCGTGCCGACGGGCGGTTTCTACCGCGAGGTCCTGAACACCGACTCCGACATCTACGGCGGCTCGAACGTCGGCAACGAGGGTGGCGTCTGGGCACGGCCCGAGCCACACGGCGGCCGACCGTTCCACGTCTCGCTCCGGCTGCCACCGCTTGGGGTATTGTTCCTCAAGACGCCGGCGGTGGGGTGAGACGAAGTGGTTCGGCCGCGTCCAGCGGCTTCGCCGAGGACCCGGGGTCCCGATTCAGCAGGGGTGGACCCCGGGGCCGGAGCTGTCCGAACGATGAGATCAGAGACTGTTGGCGTCGACGACTTCTCCCCCGGCGCGGGTGGCAATGGCTCCCCACGTCTGGAGGTTGATGCTGTTCTACATGAACTTGACCGAGACGTCCAGGAAGCCGACATTGACTCCACCGGGATGGTTGGAGCGTGTGCCGAGTTGTGGTCGTCCGTCCCCAGACCACATCAATGACACGCGTAAGGACCGCGACCCGGAGCGGCGGGTTCACCGTCCCCGGTACGACGAACCGCTTCGCAGGGCTGGGACCGCCAGCCAGGCCCCGTCGATCGACGCGAGCCGGAGTGCGTCGCGATTGAGATTGAAGCAGAACGCCGACAACCAGCAAGCTCGCGGCCATGGAGATCACGAGCGGAAGCCGGAACGCTCGCCACGACCGGTTTGGTCTCGTCACAATCGGCGGGTCGCCTCCAGAAACCGGCTCGCCTGATTTGAAGGTCGATCCCTGCTAATGCCTGAGCATCCCGCAAGGCTCGATGTATTCAAAAAAATAGTCACGTGCCTTTGAGTCTTCCAAGAGGATACGATCCAGCTTCTGGACATCGTTCGAAGACAACGTTCCGTCGCGATACGCGCAAGAAGCGCTCGAAACTCGTCGTCTGGCGTAAATGATTGGCTCATGGAACCGTCGTTTTCAGTAGTCCCGTTTTATTAATTTCATCATCGGATGGTTGTGGAGAGATAACGTGACGTCGGTCTCGATTTTCTACCCCCTGGTCGGCGTTTTCGGTATTTGAACACGATGGCAGGTCACGCAAACCACTGTGCCGACAGAAGTTCCACAAAATAATTGTCCAGGGCGGCCAGTGCTTAGGGACCCGGATCAGGGTCTGCGGAAAGGATCGTCGTCCCGTGTGCTGATGGCTCTGGCGTTGTGTACTCTTCACCAGCTCACGAATTCGGGATAGCAGCGGAGGATCAGGATCTTCCCGTCTCCCATGCGTCCGGTCCGCGCCTGGGCGACGATCGTCCGGACGGTTGCGGCAAGGTCGCGCTCGTGGACCACGAGTGTGATCTCAACCTTGGGAAGGAATGAGTCATTGAACTCGCTCCCGAGATAGCGGCGCAGGCGGTTCTTCTGGCGGCCGTAGCCCATGGCCTCGCGGACCGTCCCTCCCAGGATCTCGACTTCCAATTCGTCGAGGGCGGCAAGTACCGTCTGCGCGAAACGGCTTGACCAGCGCGATGATCTGGAAGAGGCCGGGTGTATTCTCGGCAGTCAATCGAGACCTCCGCGTGATCTCGAGAAGACCAGAGGGATCGGAGCGAGGGAGCCGCCTCGATTTTTTATTGTTCGGGGTACCGCACAGATTGTAACACTCCCTGAACGTCGATCGACCCGAAGCCCGGAAATCCGGAGGATTGCCCCTCATCACGAGACCGGCTTAGAATAGGTCCTTCACCCGATGTGGTGCCGTGCGATGGATTCGAGCCGAACGTTTTCAGGACGCCCTTTCCCATGACGTCACCAACGGACGCCCTTCACTCCGAGCGCCCCGCCCAGGCTCACGGACAGGGACATTACCCTTCAACCGCGACCGCGGGTCAACACCCCGCGAGCCTGGTTCCCGAGTCGGGCTGGCACGTCATTCACCTCTATTATCAGGTCGATCGACGTGAGCTGGCGGCGCTCCCAGCCGAGGCCCGGCTCGAAGGGCGGAAACAGTTTGTCAATCTGCTCGAATCCGAAGGTTCGGCCCCCGGGGGCGCCCGGACCAGCTTCAGTGCTTCGCGGTACCCGGCCACAAGGCGGATTTCGGGCTGATCCTTGCAGGCAGTGACCTGGAGGCGTTGCACAACGTCCAGATGACCCTTCAGGCCGGGCCGCTCGGCTCCGCGCTTCGGCCCGTGTATTCGTTCTATTCGATCACCGAGGTCTCCGAGTACGTTCCCGACGTCGAGGCTTATGGCCGGATTCTCCGCGATCGCGAGGGGATCGACCCCGAGTCGAGCGTCTACAAGACCAAGGTCGCCCAGTACGCCCAGCGACTTGAGCCGATGAACCGGCAGCGGCTCTACCCCGAGTTCCCGAGCTGGCCCTGTCTCTGCTTCTATCCCATGAGCAAGATGCGCCAGGGCGATCAGAACTGGTACTTGCTTCCCTTCGAGACTCGATCCGAGCTGATGAGCCAGCATGGCCGCAGCGGCATGAAGTTCGCTGGAAAGGTCTCTCAGCTCATCACCGCGTCGACGGGGCTGGACGACTGGGAATGGGGAGTGACGCTCTGGGGGCGAAACCCGAGCTACCTCAAGGATATTGTCTATAGCATGAGGTTCGACGAGAGCTCGGCGCGGTACGCGCTCTTCGGTGATTTCTATTTCGGCTACATCTTGCCTCCCGCCCATCTGCTTGAAACGGTACGGCTCTGAGTCCGATGCGGAAGGTAAGTATGACCGTTAATCTGAAAGTATTAAGACAAAATTAACGGATTTCGCCTGTACGTGGCAGTCAATCACTGATACCCGTCTCGAAGTCGAGGAGTCGGCGGCATGTGGACCTGTCCGAAGTGCGGCACCAAGATTGATCCTTCGTTCGAGGTCTGCTGGCAATGCGGCACGACTCCCGACGGGGTGGAGGATCCCACATTCGTCAGGAGCGACGAGGCGGGTCCGGTCCGGCTCACCCCGGAACAGGCGGAGTCGCCTCTGGACCTCGACATGCCCAGTGGCAACGATCCCTTGTCCGAGCCGGCAATTCCCGGGGGAGCCGATCTCGTCGAATGCTACTGGGCGATCGACGTGATGCAGGCCAAGTTCCTGGCCGACCAGCTTTCCGACGCGGGTATACCGGCCGTATCCGACGTCCATGACCTGCACGATGCCCTGGGAAGCATGAGCTCGGGCCCGCGTGTCTGGGTTCGTTCCGCCGACCTGCCCCGCGCCCGAGAATGGCTCGAAGCGTACGACCGCCAGTTCAAGGCCGAGCACGGGGAGGTCGAGCGCGACTGAGTTTCAGGTCTGGGCTTTCTCGGAAGCCAAACCCTCCCTCGTACCAGGGCCGCGAACGTGGACGTGCCCGAGTTGCTCCTGGCGAGTACGTCGCCTTATCGTCGCGAGCTCCTGGCGAGGCTGGGTCTTCCCTTCCGCGTCAGGGGTCCTTTGCTTGATGAAGAGGGGCTCAAGCAGGCCGCGGGGCCGCGAACTCCATCGGCCTTGGCCGAATACCTGGCGCGGGCCAAGGCGCTCAGCCTGATCGACGTCGAGCCAGGCGCCTTGATCATCGGTGGCGATCAGCTTGCCGAGGTGGACGGAACGATTCTGGGCAAACCCGGGACCGCCGGGGCGGCGGTCGAACAGTTACTGCGCCTAGCCGGCAGGTCCCACCGCCTGATCACCGCGCTGGCGGTCGCGCACCAGGGAATCGTGCGAGTTCACGTCGATACGGCGGTCCTTCATATGCGACGGCTCCGGCGCGAAGCGTTGGAACGCTACGTCGCCGCGGATCGTCCGCTCGATTGTGCCGGCAGCTACAAACTCGAGGCGCGAGGGATCGTCCTCTTCGAGCGGGTCGAGGCGGCCGACCAGACCGCCATCACCGGTTTGCCTCTGATCGCGCTGACGGCGATCCTGAATGATTTCGGGCTCGCGCTGCCATGAAGTTGCTTCCAGAACCAGCTTCGCCGGAAGAGTCGATGACGCACGACGTGAGGGTGTATGAGAAAACGAGTGCAATCTCATGAGTTCACCGTCGGTTCCTCCCGTATCGTTTGGCGCCGAGGGTCCACGGCGATGGGTTCGGCTGACGCCGATCGCGGGCGATCAGACACGGATGAGCCGCGAGATGATTAGGCTCGCGGCGAGTGAGGCGCGGCCTGGTTCGGCCATCGTCCTGGGTCCGGGTCGTTGCGAGGAAATACCCCTGGTGGAGTTATGCCACCGGTTCGGGCGGGTGACACTAATTGATCATGACGAGGCGGCCATGGGTGAAGCGATCGCTTCCCTCGGGGTTGAGATCGCGTCCGATCAACGCGACAAAGTTGTCACGATCGTCGATGATCTGACCGGAGTGACGGCCGGGTTTCTGACGAAGGTTTCCGCGAGTCTTGACCCGTCTCGCCCGATTCCGGCCGATGAGGCGGTCGCGCGGCTGGCCAAGCTCGCCGAGCAGGTCCAGCCCCGTGGTTTCGCGACGGGCGAGCGGTACGATCTGGTCGTCGCTTCGTGCGTATTGTGTCAGCTTCACGTGGCGACTTGCAACGAGACCCTCCGCCGATTCGATCTCCGTTATCCCGGCGAACTGGCCACGTTTAGCCAGTCGCCCAACTGGGTCCGCGCGATGTACAGTCTGGCGCGTCGCATGGAGTCCGCCTTCATCGACGGCCTCGTTGGTCTGACGGCGCCAGGAGGCCGCATTTACCTGTCCGACACGATCCAGGGCGGCTTTCTACACCTGACTCCTGAACAGGACTGGCTCTCCGATGGTGTCTATCGGATGACGCGGACACTCCGGCTGGCCGATGAGCTGGATCATCGGTTTCAGATCCTCCATGAAGGACGATGGCATTGGGTCATCCCGCCGACCCGGGGGACCGGCCGCGGTGGGCCGGTTTTACAACGTTCAGGCGATGGTCCTGGCGCTGACTCCTGCAGAAATACCCAAGAATTGAGACTCGAAGGTGTTGAGCCCGCCGGATCGAGAACTTGCGATCGACTCATTCGAGAGGGCTTCCATTTGAAAAAAATGCTCAATCTCGCCTCGTGTATTTTGTAAAATCGCCGTAAAGGGGAAGGCGTCGTACGCCGCGAAAATCACGGGCGCACGCCTTGTGAGGATGAGGTTACGATTGGCCCTTGGGTTTTAGCTGGTAGAGGTTTAGAGCGAAAACCGAAGTAATCCTCAGACTTCCCGCAATCGTCATGACACCCTCGTGGCACACGATCTGCGTTCTGACGAACTAGCGCAGCTCGCGAAGCATTCCTCCCCTCTCAAGACTTGGCGAGAGCTTAGCCAGTCCGGTCGTCCCCCCCGGGTGTTCTGTCTCAAGAAATCAACGCGGTGGTGGATCGGTACGAGGCCGGTCCTGGGCATACAAGGAGGTAGTCGATGGTCCTGGCGAAGCCGTTGGTGCTGACGGTCCTGCTCACGGGATTCATGACACAGGCGGCCCGGCCGGACGCCATCGCTTCGGGGACTTCCGCCGACGCCTACATTGACCTGGGGGCTGGCCCCTACCCGGACGCTTCCGCCATCACCACGGGAAATGCCCGGGCCTGGTATCAAAGTTCGGAGATCGAATCCTTCTTTGGCGGCACGCCTAACGTGCAACGAGCAGTCCGCCTTCGATGACGCTATTCTCCAGCGGGTGGATCAGACCTTCCAGTTGAGCGGGCTGAATATCACACTGACCGACAATCCGAACGTCTCCGCCGCCCACACCTTGAGCGTGGTCTCAAATACGTCCAGCCAGACCCTTCCCAGCGCGATCGGGATGACCGATATCGGCAGCAACGGGTTCAGCTTCATCGATCAGATCGCGCCCACGGCCAAGTCGCTCGATCAACTGGAATGGATCGTCGCGCACAACGTCTCGCACGAGCTCATGCTGGCCTTCGGGGTAGGCGAGAATTACGACAAGAGCGGCAATTATATTGATGCCGAGATGGCCAACAACGCCATGCTGATCGACCCGAACGCCCACTTCAGCCCGGCCGCGGCCCAGGCTCTTCAGGCCGCAGGTTTGAGCGGAGTGGTTCAGGGAGCGGCGCTGATGGGCACGGGTAACGCCGATGTGACGGCTGCTCCGATCGCCCTCAGCACCGTCGAACCCGTCCCTGAGCCGACAACCCTGGCTTTCTGGAGCCTCGTCCTCGTCGGCCTGGTCGTCGCCAGGCGCCGTTGATCGAGGAAAGCGGTTCCGGCATCAGAACCGCTCGAAGCGATAACCTTCCAGCGCCTCGGGGAGCGAAACCTCGGTATCGGGATCGCTGTCCACGCAATTCTGGGCCCATGCGATGAGAGCGTCGTACAGGGCATCCCCCGCGATCTGGCCGTACCACGTCGTCCCGTGCGGGGTAACGATAACGGCGACATTCGGCAGGTCACACGGACCGAGACAGCCGGAGACGGTGAGCTGGACCGCTCGGTTGAGCTTGCCGGCTTTCCAGGCGGCCTTGATCCGATCGACCGGAACATCGGGGAGGCCGCGGTCGGTCCGGCCGCAGCAGCATCCCTTGCAGAGCAGCACCTGCGCCCGCGACTTGATCTTGGTGGCCAACACCGGCGTCACTTCGGTCGTGTCGTTCAAAACTCGATCCCCAACTGGGCCTTGATGCCGGATTTGTAAGGGTGCTTGATCGGGACGATCTCGGAGACCAGGTCGGCCGCCTCGATGATCGACGCCGGCGCACCGCGGCCGGTCAGGACCACGTGCTGACGCGGGTCGCGGGCCTTGAGGAAGTCGACGACGATCTGAGGGTCCAGGTAGCCCAGCTTCATCACGACGTTGATCTCGTCGAGGATCACCACGTCGTACTTTCCCGATTCGATCGCTTCCTTGCCGACCTCCCAGATCTTGAGCGTGGTGGCGATGTCCTGGTCGGGATTCTTGGTGTCCCAAGTGAACCCGTCGCCCATGGGCATGAGCTCATCGCGGGGGCGAGGCGGTCGGCCAGCTTCTTCTCTCCGGTCTTCCACTTGCCCTTGATGAACTGCACCATGAAGACATTGAAGCCAACGCCCAGGGCTCGAAATGCCAGCCCGAGCGCGGCGGTGGTCTTCCCCTTGCCGTCGCCGGTATTGACGATGATCAAGCCCCGCCGACGTTTGGGGTCGGGGCGGGGCGGCTCGGCCGGGTCGGCATCTTTCGGGCTTTCGGTCTCGGCGTTCATCGTTTCTCCTTGATTAACCGCCCATGTCAACCCGCTAGCAGGGCGCGGCGTATCACGTCCGGAAGAAGTCGGCCCCCCAGGTCGTCAAGCGGTTGAACTCGCACGTTCCAGGCGTGGGCGATCCGGCGAGCCAGTCCAAGGCGGACAGGGCCGGTCTCGGTGTCGATGACCAGGCCCGCGATCCCCGCGTCGCCAAGCCTGCGGGCCTGATTGATGGCATCGGCTTCGGGGCTTCCGGTGGCATCGGCACCAAGTGCGACATTCGCACGGCCGTCGGATATCAGGACGACCAGAGGCAACGCGCCGGGATCGCGGAGTCGCGCACTGGCGACCGTCCGCGCGGCCAGGGCGAGCCCGGCCGCAATGGGAGTCGGTCCTCCAACCGGTAAGTCGGCCAGGTGTCGGGCGGCGACCCGGACACTTCGCGTTGGAGGAAGCGCGAGCCGCGCACCTGCGCCGCCGAACGTGATCAGGCCGACACGGTCGCGCTTCTGGTAGGCTTCGACAAGAAGCGCCTGCATCGCGGCCTTGGTCTCGGCCATCCGTCGCCGCGCCCCCATGGATCGGCTGGCGTCGACCACAAACAGCACCAGATGGCGCACGGGACGAGCGCGACACCTTGTCGCGGAGGTCGGCGGGGCGGAGGATGAGCGGAGCCCCCTCGCGTCGCCCGCGTACGTGTTGCCAGACGCATGCGGCGCGAAGCGTCGCCACGAGAGCAGGATCGCGTACCGGACCGACGGGAACCTTCGCCCGGATGAGCACCCCCTGCCGATCGGCGTCAGGCGATGTGTCGGAACCGGCCCGCACAATCTTGCCGCGTCGTCCGGACCGGACTCCGTGTCGCCTCGTCGATCGCGGCGTCCAGTCGCCGACCTCCCAGGCTCGGAGGCGTCGATGAGCTGCGTCGAGGCATCGCACGTCGTGGGATCGGACGAGGACTCGGATTCGGAATCGGACTCCGAACCGATCTCGGCGCGGTCGAGATGGCGGAGTCGTGCTCGAAGACCTCGAAGGAGGACGCTGAGGCGAGGGTGTCGAGGTCCGCTCATCCGGGGGTGATTGCTGTCCGGGCGGCGGAGGAGAGGGGGTTGGCCTCGGTCCTGGCGGCGACGTCCGACGGTGCGCCAGGGCGAGCTCGGCGACAGCGGTCACGTCGTGCGTGATGGACCGTGGTCCGCCCCTCGTAAGCGGCAAGCGCTGAGGCCGCCTTGTAGATGGTCAGATCCGGCGCGGAGGCCGTCGGCACCGGCGTCGGCACAAAGCCTGCAAATCGCGTCAAGGACGGGTTCGGGGACGACGACACCGGGAAGCCGCTGCTGGGCCTCGGCGATCCGACGACCCTCCTCACGGTCGGCTTCGGCCCATCGCGATTGGAAATCGTTGGGATCGGCCTCGAACGACAGGCGGCGGCGCACGACCTCGACTCGGAGCGCCGGATCGGTCATCGGGTCGACATCGACGGCCAGGCCGAAGCGGTCGAGCAACTGGGGCCGGAGGTCGCCTTCCTCGGGATTCATCGTCCCGACCAGCACGAACCGCGAAGGATGGCGGAACGTCAAGCCCTCGCGCTCGACGTGGTTGACCCCCATCGCGGCGGCGTCGAGCAGCAGGTCGACGAGGTGGTCGCCCAGCAGGTTAACCTCGTCGATGTAAAGGATGCCCCGGTGCGCCGCGGCGAGCAGGCCCGGCTCGAAGGCCCGTCGGCCCGGTGCTGAGTGCCCGTTCGAGGTTGAGGCTGCCGACCACCCGGTCGTCGGTCGCGCCGACAGGCAGGTTGACCAGCGGGACCGGTCGGGGCTCGTGGGTCGCGTCTTCGAAAGCGGCCAGCCATCGATGTCCTCGCCCGGAGCGCGGCGGAAGGGGTCGCCGGGCACCACGTCGACCGCGGGCAGGAGCGGCGCGAGGGCCCGTACCGCCGTGCTCTTGGCGGTTCCCTTCGAGCCCCGGATCAGGACGCCGCCCAGGCCCGGGATGGATCGCGGCCAGGATCAACGCGCGCTTCATCGTCTCCTGACCGACCATGGCGGAGAACGGGTAGATCGTGCCGGCGGCAGTTGATTCCGAGTCGTGCAGACCAGGAGGATGCGTCATGAATTCGCTGGTAGTTCCGTTTCAAGAGAAGACCCGTGCGATCAGGAACGCCGCCGCGGCGGCGAGGCCGCCGATCAGGGCGGTCTGCCAGGCGCTCCGGATCGGCCGGGTACCGGTGTATCGCCCCTTGATGTAGCCGAAGATGACAAGAGCGGTGAGCGTCACGCACGACCGAGCAGATCTGCGCCGATGCGGGTGGTCGCGATGATCATGTACGGGGCCAGCGGGATCAGGCCGCCGACGATGTAGGCCCCGGCGATGGTCGCGGCGCTGTTGCAAGCGCGCGTCGGGGGTCGGGCTCCTCGAGTCCCAGCTCGTAGCGCATCATGAAGTCGACCCAGGCCTTGGGATTGGCCTCGAAGGCGTCGAGGATCGGCGTGATGTTGCTCGCTCGGCAGGCCATAGCCGCGGAACAGCACAGCGACCTCGTCGAGCTCGACGTCGGGGACGTTCACGACCTCGCGCTCCTCGCGGAGCTTCTCGCTGGCGTAATGCTCGGCGTCGCTCCGCGCGGCGAGGTAGCCGCCCAGCCCCATCGCGATCGAGCCGGCGGCGATCTCGGCGAGTCCCGCGGTGACGATGATCGCGTGCTGTCGTCGCGGTCGTTCCCGGTCAGACCCGCCGCCAGCGCGAACGGCACGGTCAGGCCGTCGGACATGCCGATCACGATGTCGCGGACGAACTCGCTGGCCGTGAAGTGGCTTCTCGACGTGGTCGTGCGGCGTATCGTGCATGAGACGGGCCGGCTCCATTCGGGATTCGAATCACATCAGAGGTCTTCGCCGCAGGCACGGCGGGCATCGCGCTCAAACCAGTTATCGAGGTAATAATGTTGGCCCCGCCCCCACGCCCAGACACTGGCCGACGAAATAGGCCGGCAGGAAAGCCGCTCCCCAGCGCTCGACCTGGCGGACATGCGCCTGCTCGTGCTCGCGGCAGACATCGAGACAGCATTCATCGCGTCCGATGATCACATGCCCGAGTGTCATGGCGCTGGCCATCACAAGTCGGTCCGCTCCAGGAACCAGCGCGCGAACCCGCCGTGAAACTCCAGCGCCCCGCTGCCGGATCTGAACCCGACCCCCGGTGCAGAGCGTGAACACGCCCGCCGTTAGGCCGACCAGGGTCGTCGGCGCGGCCCAGCGTGTAGGCAAGTGTCCGGGTCAAGCGTCTCAATTCCTCGGCGTTCCTCTCTCGTTTTGTTCAAATCTCACGCCGCGCGCCGAACGATTCGCTGGCCTTCGGCCGCGATCATCCAGCGACCCAAAAGCCGACGTCGCCACCACGAAGGCGAGCCCGGCGAAGATGCAGACGTGCTGGAAGACCCCGTGTCGGGGAGAACTCGCGGCCCAGGATCTCGACGGCCATGTGATGGGCAAGAAGGTTCATCAGCAAAACGCTCCTGGATGAGATGGAAAGGAAAACGGAATCGATCAAATCCAATCATAGCTCTCACACGCCAGACGGACGGCCTTCCAGAACGCTTTCGTTGCGGAGGTAGATCTCTCGAGCGCTCGACGTCTCCGGGCTCGGCTCTTCCCAGAGCCCGCGGTCGAGCGGCTTCGATGAGGCGTTCGGCCATCGAGCGCAGGGCCCAGGGGTTCTTCTCTTCAAGGAATTCCTGGACCTTGGGGGTCGAGCAAATAGGCCTGGCTGACTCCCTCGAACATCCAGTCGTCGATGACCTGCGCGGTGGCCTCGTAGCCGAACAGGTAATCGACCGTGGCGGCCATCTCGAAGGCCCCCTTGTAGCCGTGGCGCATCACCGACGCGATCCACTTGGGGTTGACCACGCGCGACCGAAACACGCGCCGGGCCTCGTCGGCCAGGTCGCGGACGCGGACGTTGTCGGGGTTCGAGGTGTCGCCGAAATAGGCCGCCGGGTTCTCGCCCGTCAGGGCGCGGATGGCGGCGATCATGCCGCCGTGGAACTGGAAATAGTCGTCGCTGTCGAAGATATCGTGCTCGCGGTTGTCCTGGTTCTGCACCGCGACCGACGACCTGGCGAGAGCCGTCGCTTGAACGGCTCGGCCGCGGCGACGCCGTGGTCTTGTCGCCGTGTAAGCGTACGAGCCCCAGTTGATATAGACTTCGGCCAGGTCGGCGTCGGTCTTCCAGTTCCGCTCGTCGATCAGGTTGAGCAAGCCCCGCGCCATACTGACCCCGGCTTCGAGCCGAACACGCGGTAACGTGCCTGCTGCTCGGCCTCCGACGGGTCGATTCCGCGAGACGTCGAGCGCTGCCGCTCGCGGCGGACGTGACGGCGCAGGTAGTTCGCACTCATCGGGCTCATCGGCCTCCGCGACCAGGGCGACGGCCTGGTCGAGCAGGGCGACGACGTTCGGGAAGGCGTCGCGGAAGAAGCCCGAGATCCGCACCGTAACGTCGATCCGCGGCCGGCCCAGCTCCGTCCAGCGGGACAAGCTCGACGCCCCTTCAGGCGTCGGCTCTCGGCGACCCAGACCGGCCGGACCGCCCATCAGGTGGAGGATCTCGGCGATGTCGTCGCCGTGCGTCCGCATCGTGCTCGTGCCCCAGACCACGATGCCGACGCTTCGCGGATACGCGCCGTCATTCTCGGCCCGGTACTTCTCGATCAGCCGCTCGGCCGCCTGCGTGCCGACCTTCCAGGCGGTCTCGGTGGGGATCGTGTGGATGTCGATGCTGTAAAAGTTCCGCCCCGTCGGCAGGATGCGGGCCATCCCCCGCGTCGGCGCGCCGCTGGGTCCGGCGGGGACGAACCGGCCGGAGAGGCCGCGGAGGGTATTCGTCAGTTCGTCGGTGGTCCGGTCGAGGCGGGGACAGACCTCGTCTGATGATGAAGTCCAGGCAACGACGAACCTCGTCCGTATCGCAGTCGAACGATTCCGCGACATCGAGGCGTGCCTCGATCGCTGAGTGGATCAGCAGACGGCACGTCTGATCGACAGCGTGTCCGATATCACCGTGCGTCCAGGGAACACCGGGCTCTTTTTCATAGCGGTCCCTCGGAGATGCGACTCGGGGCAATTCCGCCGAGTAGGGTACGCCCAGGTCGGTCGTCAGGACCTCCGGACGCGATTCCCCAGGCCTGAGCGATGGCATTGCGTAGCGACGGGATCTCGCCGTTGTCGAGCCGCGTCATGGCCAGGATCAGGGCCGATCGCGCTGATCGCCTTCCGGCGGCCTCGCCGAAGATGTGCAACCCATCGCGGATCTGTGCATCACCCAGCTCGCAGAGATATCCATCAATCTCCTGGAGGAACGCGTCGAACTCCTCGGCCTCGGGACAGCGCTCGACCTTCAGGTCGCGGTCGAGATTGTTCTTGGTGACGAGCGACCAGATCTGCTGGGTGATGAACGGGCAGCTTGACCGGGTCGAGCGAGGCCATCCGGTAGTATTCATCGAGCAATTGCTCGAGCCGCGCCAGGTCGTCGTAGGTCTCGGCCTGGGTCATCGGAGGGATCAGGTGGTCGATGATGACCGCGTGCGCTCGCCGCTTGGCCTGGGTGCCTTCGCCGGGATTGTTGATGATGTAAGGATAGAAGTTCGGCAGGTCGCCAAGCATGACCTCGGGATAACACGACGCCGAAAGCGCGGTGGCCTTGCCGGGGAGCCATTCGAGGTTGCCGTGCTTGCCCATGTGGAGTCACGGCCTGGGCGCCGAACTCGTCGCGGAGCCAGCGATAATAGGCGAGATAATGATGCGTCGGCGGCAGGTCGGGGCTGTGGTAGATCGCCATCGGGTCGGCGCCGAAGCCGCGCGGCGGCTGGATGCCGACGAAGACGTTGCCGAAAACGCAGCCCGGGAATCGCCAGGCGGTCGTCGATCCGGCCCACGGTACCGAGCGGGATGCCCCACTGCGCGATCATTCCTTGCGGACCGGTTCGGGAAGCTCGTTGAACCAGGCATCGTAGGTCGCCAGGCTCACGTGACCCGACGGCATTGCGCAACTGGTCGTCGGTGAGGAACTCCTCGTCGTTGGTGCAACGGTCGATCAGGGCGTGCATCAAGGCGTCGCCGTCGGTCGGAATCTCGCCGACGTCGTAACCAGCGTTCGCGAGTGCCCGCAGCAGGTTGATCGACCGAGGCCGGCGTGTCGAGCCCGACGCCGTTGCCGATCCGGGCGTTCTTGGTCGGGTAGTTGCCGAAGAGGATGGCGAGCTTCTTGTCGGTGTTCGGCGTGCGCCGCGAGCCGGGCGAAGTTCAATGCCAGGCGGACGACGAAGTCAACCCGGTCAGCGCGACGGAACGGAGGCCTTGATCGCACTGCCGAGTCTCTCGTCAAACCCGGCAGGCTTCCTTGAAGCTGATGGCGACGCTGTTGATCCGGCCGTCGAACTCGGGCAGGACGACGTTCATCGCCGTGTCGCGAGGTGTCAGGCCGGCGGAGCTTGCCTCCCATTCGGGCCGACGACGTGGTACAGAGCACGGCCTGGATCACCGGCACGTCGAGCTGGTCGAGCAGGTCGACAATCTTGCCGCTCGCCTCGATATGCGTCCCCTCGCTGAGCTGGGCGACGGTGAAACTGAGCGTGCTGATCAGGACGTCAACCGTTGACTTACCGTGCGCATCGATCAGGAACTGCTGGAAGACGGCAGGTGCTCCGCGTTCCTCCGATCGGGTCGTCCTTCAGGCTGTAGCAGAAGACCGCCAGCGCGTTGGCGCCCCGGCCTTCGACCTGGCGAACCAAGGCGTCGATCGGGGCGACGTTATGGGCCATCCAGTGCGCGCGGTAAAAGAGGATGCCCACGGTCGGTCGGCCGGGACGGGCGAACCGGGCCCGCCAGCCATCGAGATCGAGACCCTCGGGGGCGTCGGGATGATAGATCCCATCGCGGGGCAGGGGGGTGGGCGGCGCGTAGCCGAGACCGGTCATGAGCAGTTGGTCGCTCAGGCAGCAAAGCAGGTTGACGAGATTCGCGACGCCTCCCTGGGTGAAGTATTCGAGGATCTGGGTCACCAGCGGCAACGGCGCGTGGCAGAGCGCCGTAAGCTCGGGGTCGAGCCCTTGCTCGCCGGGCAAGGCGAAGTAGGCGATGCCGCGGATACGACATTCCCGGGCCAGGCGCTCGAAACCGTCGGCGAAATAAGGTCGCCCCCCCAAAACCCGGACAACCAGAGCGCGCACCTTGGTAAGTTCGTCGTTGATGAAACGTTCGAGTGCATCGGGCGACTTGAAGGTCGTTGGGGTTTTGGGCACGGACCGGAGGGAATCCCTCGGGAAGCCGGTCGAGCGCGGCGGCCAGTGCCTGGATCTCGGTATCGGCTGTTGTCAGGATCAGGAACAAGGCAGGGCCTCACCTTCGACTCGGCGCGTTGCGTTGCGGCTAAGTTCGAGCGAAAGCAAGGTGAGAGGCGAGCGAGGAGAGAGGGGAAGAAACCGGGGCAAGACGAACCCGCGAACGAACATACCGGCGCACGGGCCACGTCGTCGTTCGCTCCAGGGTCCACGCGTTCCCGATTGACTCCCAGACTTTCCCTCGACGCCTCACCCTCGAAGGCGCTCGGAGGTCAACAACCGTCCCGACCAGGTCTTCTGGCTCGTGGGATTATGGAGGCGTTCGGCCTTCCCACCCGAAAAACATCGGGCAGTGGCCTTGGGCGCATGGGAACGCCTATTCACCCACTTACAGCGGCGGGGCCGCGCCGGTTTCGCACCGGCTTCCCTTTGGCCGAGAACTTGGCTCCCTGCGGGTTTGTCGGATCTTGGACGAACGACGCGGCAAGCCAGGTAACATCATGAAGGGGGCCTGCGTCGGCGTCAATGGCGAAACCGGATTCAGCCGTCACCCCGCCACGCGGCGAACCGGTCCGGCTTGGCCGGCTCGGGTTTACCGTCGGGCCGGCTCGCGATAAAGTGCAGGTACGGAGAGATTTCCCGTCGATGGTTACGACGGCAAGGAGGCCCTCGCGATGGATTTCGCCCTCAGCGACGAGCAGCGGCATTGGCACGACGCGGCCGTCGGGTTCGCCCGTGAGAAACTGGCCGAGCCCGAGCTTGACCTCCCGGGCCGCGACGAGCGCCGTGAGTTCTGGCGAGAAGGTTGGCGGCGTTGTGCCGCGTTCGGCATCCAGGGGCTACCGGTACCAAGCGCGTACGGCGGGCAGGGGCTCGACCTGCCGGCCACGATCGCGGCGATGGAGGGGCTGGGTTACGGTTGCCCCGATAACGGTCTGATCTTCGCCATCAACGCCTCGCTCTGGACCAACTCGATTCCGATCCTGCGCTACGGCACCGAGGAGCAGAAACGTCGCTACCTGCCGGGCCTCTGCGACGGTACGATCGTCGGCGCCAACGGCGCCAGCGAGGTCGAGGCGGGCTCCGACATCTTCAGCATGACGCACCCGCGCGGTGCGGCGCGGCGACCGCTGGGTGCTCGACGGCCGCAAGATCTGGGTCACGAGCGGGCCGGTGGCCGACCTCTTCGTCTGCTACGCGACGACCGACCCGGGCAAGGGGGTACTGGGCATCAGCGCCTTCATCATCCCCCGCGACACGCCCGGGTTCCGCGTGGTCCGCGAGATCAAGAAGCTGGGAGTGCGGACCGTACCGATGGGCGAGCTTGCCCTCGAAGGGTGCGAGGTGCCGCTCGAAAACCTGCTGGGCCGCGAGGGCCGTGGGGCCGAGGTCTTCAACTGCTCGATGGAATGGGAGCGCGGCGCGATCCTGGCCAGCACCCTGGGCACGATGCGGCGCCAGCTCGAACGCGTGATCGAACACGCCCGTCGCCGCAAGCAGTTCGGCAAGCCCATCGGCAAGTTTCAGGCGGTCGCACACCGGATCGTCGCGATGAAGCTTCGGCTGGAGACCTGCCGTCCCCTCGTCTACAAGATCGGCTGGCTCAAGGCACGGAACCAGGACGCCACCCTCGAGTCGGCGATGGCCAAACTCCACGTCTCTGACTGCTTCGTCAAGAACAGTCTCGACGCCGTCGAACTCTTCGGCGCCTCGGGGTTCACCGCCGAGCTCGGCATCGAACGCGAGCTCCGCGACAGCGTCGGCAGCCTCATTTACTCGGGCACCAACGATATCCAGCGGAACATCATTGCCCAGCAGCTTCGCCTGTGATGGGGTGTACGAGCACTCCATCAGGTTGATAATACAGAGCCGGATCATGAGAGCGTGAACCCCGACCCCGTGGGAACGGTCGATTCTCTTAGCCACGCGACAAAGTATCGGCCAGACGCACCCAGAGACGAAGAGAGGCAGGGTTTCCCCAATGTCGATCGCGCAGCGGATGCGAGCCCAGCTCGGCGAGTCGATGAAGGCGCGGGATACGGTGCGCACTGGCTTCTTGCGCTACTGGATCGCGCAATTGACCCTCGGCAGCGGCGCAGAGATGGTCGACGCCGACGCGCTCAAGAAGATGCGGAGCGTTCTCAAGGAAGCGAAGTCGGGCCAGACGACTTTCACTCCAGCCGAGATCGCCCTCTTGCAGGATTGGGTCCCGGCCTCGCTGACCGCCGGGCAGATCGCCGAGACCCTGGCACCGATCTCAGACCAGATCAAGGCCGCTCCCAAGGAAGGAATGGCGATGGGCCTGGCCATGAAGGCACTGGCTGGCAAGCCGGTCGACAGCGACGACGTTAAGGCCGCGATCGCCGCGATCCGTGAATGATCATCGGCGAGATTGCACATAAAATCGTGCCTATCGACAGAGGTTTGCACGGTGGCCAGGTGGTGAGGCCGATCATTCCCCCGGTCGAACTTTCGGACCAGGATCTCGGCCTCTTTCCGACCCGGACTTCGAGTTGCTCTTTGGAGGCCCGGTGACGATACTACTGGGATCGCCGCGCCGCGGCTCGCGGCGTACGGAAGCGATGGTTCACGCCTTCAAAGGATGTCCAATCGATGAAAACCTGGCTTTCTGAATACGTCGCAGCGCAGCATCGCGCCCTGGATTCCGTTCCGCTCGAGGGCGTCGAGAAGCTGATCGCCACGGTGCGCGAAGCGTGGCAGGAAGGTCGACAGATCTTCGCCATCGGCAATGGTGGCAGCGCCTCCAACGCCTCCCATTTCGCCACGGACCTGGGCAAGGGATCGTCCGACAAGGTGGGTAAGCCCCGCTTCCGCGTTCACTCGCTTAACGACAACGTTTCCTGGCTCACCGCCCTGGGGAATGATTACGCGTACGACGAGATCTTCGTCCGCCAGCTCGAGAACTTCGCCAATCCAGGCGATTTGCTCATCGCGGCGAGCGTGAGCGGCAACTCTCCCAACCTGGTCAAGGCCTTCGAATGGGCGCGCGGACAGAAGGTTCGGACCGTTGCGCTGGTCGGGGCGAAGCGGGGCAAGCTGGCCGAACTGGCAGAGCAAACGATCGTCGTGGCCGACCAGCACTACGGACGGGTCGAGGACGTCCAGATGCATCTGCTGCACATGGTGGCCTATGCCTTCATGGAACAGCCGGTTTGAACGGTCGTTCGACGATCCCCTCCCATCCGACAGCTTCAGCTTCGATCTTGCCGACAATGGAGCCATCCCCTTGCAACGACATCTCATGTTTCTCGCCCTGGTGGCTGCGTTCGCCGCACCCGTGCGGGCCGACGACCGGAAGCCCGAGATACCCCGACTTGACGTCGTAAAGTACACCCTCGGTAACGGTCTCGACGTCCTCCTACACGAGGACCACAACACGCCGGTTGTGGGAGTCAACCTGTGGTACAAGGTCGGCTCTCAGGACGAGAAGCCCGGCAAGACCGGCTTCGCTCATCTGTTTGAGCACCTGATGTTCCAGGGATCGCAACACCATGATGATGAGTATTTCGGTCCTCTCGAGCAACTTGGCGCGAGGATCAACGGAAGCACGAACACTGACCGGACCAACTACTTTGAGGTTGTGCCGAGCAACGCCCTGGAACTGGCGCTTTGGCTCGAGTCGGACCGGATGGGATTCCTGCTACCGGCCCTGAGTCAGGGCAAGCTCGACAACCAGCGGGACGTGGTCAAGAACGAACGCCGGCAGCGGATTGATAATCAGCCGTACGGGCAGTCGATGGAGGCGATCCTCCGCGCCCTTTACCCCGTGGGCCACCCCTACCATCACAGTGTGATCGGCTCGATGGCCGACCTCTCGGCCGCGACGCTTGGCGATGTGACCGACTTCTTCCAAACCTATTACGCTCCCAACAACGCCAGCCTCTCCATCGCCGGCGACTTCGAGCCGACCGAGGCCAGACGGCTGGTGGAAAAATACTTCGGCTCGATCCCGCGCGGTCCGGAGGTCGAGCGTCCCAGACCGGCGGTACCTAAGCTTGACGGTCCCAAGAGCGTGGCCATGACCGACGCCGTGAAACTCGCGCGAGTGCAACTGGTCTGGCCGACCGTGCCGACGGGTCACCCCGACGAGTCGTCGCTGGATGTCCTGGCCTCGGTTCTGGGTGGCCTGGAGAAGGAGAACCGACTCTACCGTGCCCTGATTTACGATCGGCCGCTCGCCGCCAACGTATCTGCCGGACACCCGACCGCGCGGCTCTCGGGCACGTTCACGGTCACGGTGACTGCCCAGCCGAGCACGCCGCTCGATGACCTGGTCAGGCACGTCGATACCGAAATCGAACGGCTCAAGCGTGACGGGCCGACCGAGGCCGAGGTCGCCAAGACCCAGAACGGCCGGGAGAGTGGCTTGATCATGGATCTCCAGTCGGTCCAGAGCAAGTCGGACTTTCTGAACAGGTACAACGTCGCGTTCGGCGATCCGCTCGCCTATCAGGCCGAACTTGGCCGCCTCTTCGCCGTGACGCCTGAAGACGTCCGGCGCGTGGCTCGGAAGTACCTGATCAGCGATCGAATCCGTCTGGATGTCACTCCCGGTTCCCCGACGCCCCGGGCCGCCGACGTCGCGGTCGAGGCTCCTCATGCCGGTACGGCCGCCGCCGCGCCGGAGATCGCCGATCGGTTCGATCGTTCGGTCATGCCCCGGCCCGGACCGACCCCGTCGTTCACGCCGCCATCGGTCGTCCGCAGGCGACTCTCAAACGGCCTGGAGGTCCTGGTCGCCGAGCGCCATGGACTGCCGATTCTGACCTTGAATCTGGTGGTGAAAGGAGGCGAGACGCTCGTCAACCCCGGCAAGGAAGGTCTGGCGTCGCTGACGGCTTCACTGCTGACCGAGGGGACCGAGACCCGCGACTCGCTGGGTCTAGCCGGCGCCCTGGCCGAGATCGGCGCATCGGTCGACTCGCGGGCTGGTCTCGAAGAGAGCAGCCTGACGCTGACGACCCTGACCCGGCATACCGCCAGGGCGCTGGAGATCTACGCCGACATCCTGCTTCACCCGGCCTTTCCTCAGGATGCCCTGGATCGACTGAGGGCGCGCCGGCTCGCGGCGCTTCTCGCGCGTTCCCATAGTCCGGCCGGGATCGCCGACGACGTGTTTCCGCGCCTCCTTTACGGCAACGACCACCCGTACGGCCGGCCTGATATGGGCACGCCGAATTCGGTCAAAAATTTAACACGCGAAGACGCACGCCGCTTCTACAAGCGTCTTTACCATCGCGGCAACGCCACGATGATCGTCGTCGGCGATACGACCCCGGATGCCGCCGTGGCCGCCCTGGAGGATGCCTTGAACGGGTGGGGAACGGGTGAGGAGGTCGCCTTCCCATTGCCTGATCGGCTGCCCGCGCGTCCGACGACGGTTTACCTCGTCGACAAGCCCGCCGCAGCCCAGTCGGTGCTCGTGGTGGGGCAGGTGGGCCTGCCCCGAAGCACACCCGACTACTTCTCGATCACGGTCATGAACACGATTCTTGGCGGCCAGTTTTCCAGCCGGATCAACCTCAATCTCCGCGAGAAACGGGGATATACCTACGGTGCCCGATCGTCGTTCGCGTTCCGACAGGGGGCCGGGCCGTTCAAGGCGGAGGGCGCGGTTCGGACCGAGGTAACGCGCGACGCCCTGTCCGAGCTCGTCAAGGAGCTCAACGATATCGCGGGAGCCCGTCCCGCCAGCGATGACGAGTTGGCCTTCGCGCGCGACCGGCTGATCAAGGGATTTCCCGGCCGGTTCGAGACGACGTTCGGCATTGCCGGCGCCCTCGCCGATCTGGTCGTCTACCACTTGCCCGACGACTACCTGGCGCGGTATCGCCGTGAGATCGAGGCGGTCTCCCTGGCCGACGTCCACCGCGTCGCCCGGAAATACATCGACCCCGATCGGCTGGTGATCCTGGTCGTGGGCGACCGCTCCAAGATCGAGCCGGAGTTGAAGTCATTGCCGTACGCCCGGATCGTTCATGAGCTCGATACCGAGGGTCGTCCGATCAACAAGGGAGAAACGGGCTCGGATTGAAACGGGTGTTCCAGAGGGCCACGTGCGACGTTTCGGTACCTTCCGACCGTTCTGGCGGCGCTGGCTGCTGACGGCGGAAGGATATCCGAGAGTGGGGCCGGTGAAAAAACTTCATGTCCATTCGCTGGGAGGGTCGATTCTAGAGACGATAACGGTTCAACCGTTTGAGCCGTGCAAGGCGATTTTCCGGGCGGGATGTCGTCTCTCGCTGGAATTCGCAATGGTCCCAGGTGTTCGGAGCGATCATGAGTCCCTCTCGCTCTCGGGTTAGCCTGGGAAATCGGGCCGCGTTGACAGCGGTGTTGATCTGTCTGGGGGTGGGTGGTTCGCTCCCGGTGACAGGGTGGTCGGCCGAGCTGGACGACCCGCCGATGGTCGGAAACCTGCCGCTCCTGTCGACGCTCGATCCGTCGATCATTCCGGCGCCAGAGCCAGAGCCGACGGCGACTCCGGTCGAGCCGTACCGCGGTCCGGGACGTCGCGTCGAGGTGCGGAGGGGGGCTTCGCCCTCGCGACTGCCGTCGCTGCCGGACGGACCGGCGACTGACCTCGCCGCCGGTGACGGTCCCGAGGAAGAGTTAGCCTTGCAGCAAAGGTCGGGCCCGGCGTCGAGTTCCGCGCCCGCTGGTCCGTCACCCGCGCGGCCGTCGTCGACACCCTCTGCCGGTCCGGGACCGGGAACAGAAACGGGACCGGCCGCCGGCTCGACGTCGTCGGCAAGTCCCACGACTTCCGGCGCACCGGGAGGAACGGCCGCCGCCGGAAGCGCGGCCGGGGCAGGCGCACCCGGTGGTACGGGATCGGCCGAGGAGTTCGCCCGGATCGCCGCACCGAACCTGGCGCCGGGGACAGGGGCCGGGGTGGGAGCAGGAGTCCTGGGGTTCAGTGACACGCCGGTGATGCTCGGCGACCAGTCGCCATTCTCGTTCCGACAGGTGCTGGGCTCGACACCCCCGCCAACCCCGACACCAGGCCATCCGCCGACGCCCGGAGTTCCCCATCCCGGCCAGGCGCATGGCGCGATCTTCCTGCCCTGGCTCCGCGCGTTCAAGATCTCCGAGAACCAGAGCCCCCGGCCCCAGGACCGGGTCTTCTTCACATTCAACTATTTCAACAACCTCAATGGGCCCATCAATCAGCGAATCAATGCGCCGGTAAGCAATCTCCAGGTCTACCGCGAGTTTTTCGGGTTCGAGAAGACGTTCTGGAATGGCAATGCGTCAATTGGCCTTCGCGTGCCGGTCAACACGCTGACGGCTGACAGCCCGGTCCGGGGGTTGGGCGGCACGAACACGTCGTTCGGCAATATGACGGTCTTCACGAAGTTCATCCTCTGGCAGGACAAAAGCGGGCGCAACCTGGTCTCCACCGGCGTGGCGGTCACCGGCCCGAATGGCCCCACAGCGTTCGCCGGTGCGCCCGGCGCCGTCGGGTTTCACGACGCCTCGATCCAGAAGTATGTCGGCTACATCTTCGGGGGAGAGAACTGGTATTTACAGGGGTTCGAGGCGATCGACGTGCCCACCGACTCGAATGACGTGACGATGCTCTACAATGACCTGGGCGTGGGCTATTTCGTCTACAAGAACAAAGACCCCAAGGCGTTCATCTCATCAATCGCGCCTACATTCGAGACGCACATCAACATTCCCCTCAACCATCGAGGCGCGTTCCGTTATCACGATGCGGCGGGGACGCCCGATGTTGTTGACCTGACCTATGGCATCAACACGTTCATCAGGCGCAGGGCGATGTTGACGATCGGGTTTGTGAACCCGGTGACCGGTCCTCAGCCGTTCACCTACGAGTGGCAGGTGCTGCTTAACGTGTACTTCGGCCGGACCCGGACGCGGGCCATGCAATCGTCGACGAACGTGACACCACCGCTGGGAGGATCGTGAACGGTTCATCCGAAATGCGCCCTCGCATGATCTTCACGATCTCAAAAGTCTCGACCGTTGCTCGAACGATTCGCATCCATCGTCGCGGGACTCAACCTCTCCAGGCCCAAGGACGAAAGGTTTCCGGCGAGGATTATTTCGTTGCTGAAGCGGAAGGTTCGGCTAACCTCCAGGCGAATCCATCACATCTTGATTTTGTTCCTCGGAGACCGATCCATGAACTGCTTCTTCCGGTTGGCAACGCTCGCGGTCGTCGTCCTCGGCGTTCCACAGCGCTCGCACGCGGAATTCCTCATGTTCTCCGCGAACCTCAACGCCTCGAACGAGACCCCACCCGTTTCATCATCGGGAACCGGATTTTCTAATGTAGAGATATTGACACTATTTCAAATACAATGTATGTTCATGTAGAATTCTCCGGCCTGACCTCGGGCACCACCGCCTCACACATCCACAGCCCCGCGGTGGCACCAGGGAACGCCGGGGTGGCCACGGCCGTACCCACGTTTCCCGATTTTCCTCTCGGCGTGACGAGCGGGACGTACGACCAGACGTTCAACATGCTCCTGGCCTCAAGCTACAACCCCGCCTTCATCACCGCCAATGGTGGCACGCCGGCCAGCGCCGAGTCCGCGCTGTTTACGAGCATCGAGGCCGGGACGGCTTACCTCAATATTCACACGACGAACAATCCGGGGGGCGAGATTCGCGGTTTCCTCCAGACCGTCCCCGAGCCAGCAAGCCTCGTGTTGCTGGGCACCGGTTGCGTCGGGCTGATCGTCATCGCACGGCGCAGGGCGGGTCGCTCACAGGGATAAGCGGATGCTCCTCGATTCGACGGCCGCGGCTCGGGCTGAGACAGTGGTCAGCCGATCCGTGGGTGAGCGCGGAGCCTCGAGCACTCTCTTGAGAGCTTCCATCTCGCCGGGCGACCGCGTGCGAAGCGCGTCAAAAGCCGGGTGATCGATGATCCCTGGTGGAAGGTTGTGGTTTTCCTTGACAGCTCGATGAAGCTGTTGGAGCGAAGCATCGGCCCGAGCGGCCTGAAGCTGGTCGCGCTGACCTTGAGGTAGCTGTGTGTCCTTCGCGGCAAGCTTGGCGGACAGGCCAAGCAGGCTTGCGGCCCGCAGCGCCGCCGAGGGTGCGTCGGGTAAGGCCCTGACCAGCTCCTCGGCAGCCTGAGCGGCTGCCTCATGATCCTTGAGAGACATCAGGGCGGGTTCAAGGTGCGTGTAAATTTCCTCGAAAAGACGCCGAACGTTCGGATCGCGAGGATTTGACTCGAGAGCGATTCGCTGATGCGCGATCGCCTTCGCCAGGAGCCGCTGTGACTCACTGGGGTTCGGGTTGGTCTTGAGGTAACCCAGGTTTTCGTAAGCCACACCAAGCTCGCTTTGATACTCGGGGACATGGGGATAACGCTCAACCAGTTCGCCAAGGGTCTTGATCGCCGTGCGAAAACAGGGCTCGACCTCGGTTGGCCGACCCATCTGACTCAGGAGAATCCCCCGTTTTCGCGCGGCCAGAGCGAGCTTCTGGCGATAGTCGGGTCGGTGGGGGAAGCGGTCAGGGGCGGTCAAGGCCTGGTAGATCGCGGAAGCTTGATCAAGGAGTTCGTTGGCCTCGTTCAGCATGGCCCTGGCATCCAGCTCGGATTTCGCTCTCAAGTGTTCGGATAACCTTGTCAGGGCCATGGCCAGGTTAAACGAAACCACGGCCCGTTCATTCTGGTAGTCGGGCACGGACGGAAAATCATCGCCGAGCTGCTTCAGCCTGGCCATGGCCTCGCGATAAACCGGCACGGCCTGAGCGTAGCCCTGAGTGCGCTCGAGGGTCGCGGCGAGGTTTGAGGTGGTCCGGGCGCGCTCCCATTGCAAGCCCGCCACGGTGGGCGATCTTTCGGCCAGAGGCGTTTGAAGTGCCAGAGCCTCGCGGAAGCTGGCCTCGGCTCGCTTCGGATCGGCCTGGGTGTTCCGCAGGAGGAGGCCGCGATTGTTAAGGTAGCGGCCGAGCTTGCGGGGATAATCGGGCCGATTCGGGTAGGCGGTGGCGAGCGCTCGTTCGGTCTCAACCGCCTCGGTGTAGGCTTTCTCCACCTCCTTGACACGGCCCAGACGGGCCATGACGGTGCCGAGCTGATAGACGCTATCGGTCTCGTCACGGCGGGCGTCCGGATCGTTCGGCAGGGCGGCGGCGACCTGCTGGCGGAGAGTGCGGGCATCGCGGAGCATCCGCTCGGACTCGACGAACCGGTTCGACTTCTTGAGGAGCACGCCCAGGCGGTGGTGGGCGTCGCCCAGGGCACGACGGGTGGCAATATCGTCGGGGCTGCTGGCGATAAGGGCATGGAAGAGCACGATTCCGCGGCGGTAGGCAGGCTCGGCGGCGTCGTAGTCGCCGAGCATCTCCTCGATGTCGCCGAGGCGTGTGTAGGCCCGGCCGGTCTCGAGGCGGATTGACCGATCATTCCCGCGCTGGGCGAGGAAGGTTGCGGTAGAAATGCAGGGCCTTTTCGAGCATCGCGCGGCGAACGGTCTCCATCTGGGGGACCTCGGCGAGGTCGACCTCGGCCAGTCGCGTCAGCATCTGGTCGACAGCGGCCCGGGCAAGCCGGAAGTTGGCCTCGGTTCGAGCCTGCTCGCGCTGGATAAGCACAGTGCCGACCGACAGGGCAAGCAGGGCGGTCAACACAAGGGCGGCGGAGCTGGCCACGAGGGTCCGATGCCGACGCGCCCAGCGGGCAGGCGCGCACGGTCCAGGGCTCGCGATAGACCGAGACGGGCTCGTCGGCAAGCCAGCGTTCGATGTCCTCGGCCAGCGCCCGCGTCGTCGGGTACCGGTCCTCGGGCCGGAGCGCCATGGCCTTCAGGCAGATGGCATCGAGGGCTTTCGGCACTCGCCGGTCGACGGTTCGCGGGTGAGGAAAATCACCCGCGCGGACCTTATTTAGAAGAAGGCCGAGCTGCGGCTCGTGAAACGCCGGCTGGCCGGTGAGGAGGTAGTAAAGCGTGGCGCCAAGGCTATAAATGTCACTAGCGGGCCCCAGCCGATCGAGCTCGCCGGCCGCCTGTTCCGGGCTCATGAACGAGGGGGTGCCGACGGTTGAGCCGTACATCGTCGCCGATCCGCTGTGCATGGCCGAGAGCGGTTTGAGCGGACGGAGCTCGACTTCCGTGGCGACGAGTGAATCGGTCCGATCGACCGCCTTGGCCAGCCCCCAGTCGACCACCAGGGTCTCGCCGAAGCCGCCGAGCATGATATTCGCGGGCTTGAGATCGCGGTGAATGATCCCCCGGATGTGGGCGTAGGCCATCGCGTTGCAGACGTCGATCAAGCGGTTGAGGAGTTCGCGGAGCGCGAGCGTACGCTGGCCAGCGTCGCGCGATCCGGGGTGGCCGGGCGCGTGGTCGTCGGCCTCGAAGTATTGGTCGATCGCCTCCTTGAGCGTTCGGCCCCGGATGAACCGCATCGCGTAGTAGGGGCGGCCGTCGGCATACTGGCCCAGGCCGTAGACCGGCACAATCCCCGGATGCTCGAGCCCGCCGGTAACCTCGGCCTCGATCAAGAAGCGGGCGCGACTCTCGGCGCGGTCGGCGTGCCGGAGTTGGATCTCCTTGAGAGCCACCTCGCGACCGAGCTCCTCATCCAGAGCAACGAAGACCTCGCCCAGGCCCCCGCGCGCGTGCGAGCGAAGCGTCCGGTAGCGCATGGAAGCTTCGGGATTCTGACGCGACGTGTCGATGCTCGACACACCAGGGGTCGAGCCGAGATCGACCGTGGCTCTTTCGCTCTCACTCGCCTCGATCGTCTCGGCCACTCCCTGAGCCGGCAGGTAGGCGATCGTATCGGGTCCGCCCGGTATCGGGACGGTCGCGTAAACGTCGGCCGTCAGCAGATCAGGGACGGTCGATCCCACTTCCTGGGTCGCTTGCGGATCTAGAACGACGGCCTCGGCCACCGTCGCCTCCTCGCCGATGCTCTCGTCGTTCGCGATCGTATCCGCGGCGACCGTGGGGTGGATTCCTCGGTCGTTCTCAGGATCGAGGCCGCTGTCAAGCGTCTCGAACTCCGTGGGCGGGTCGGCGTTCTCGGATTTCATGTCTTCAGGCCCCGGGGCCGGCGGCATCGAGTTCGGCGCGTCACGCCTCTCGAAGAATCAAACCAGAATCTTACCGCGCTTACTACGTAAACGAAGCCCGATCCGGAACAGGACTCCGGATCGAGCTCCACGTGGACGGGCCCGGATTTCAGCGCGTGCCGATGCCTGGCAACACCTCAAGCAACGGACGATCAGCGAAACAGGGGGCTGTTCCGGTCGCCGCGCGACATGAGGTAGGCGACCAGATCGGCGATCTCGTCGCGGTTCAAGGTGTTGAGCAGGCCCTGAGGCATCATCGAGACCGGCGAGGGCTTGATCTCCTCGATCTGCTTGCGATCGACATTCACCTGGGCGCTCGGGTCGAGCATGTTAGTGTTGACGGTGATCGCGTCGTTGTGCAGGTTCATGATTCGGCCGGTGACGACCCGGCCGTCACTGGTGGCGATCTGAACGGCCTCGTACTGGTCGCTGATGACCTTGCTGGGCAGTATGACCGACTCGAGCAGATCGCGGACGCTGAACCTGCCGGCCACTCCAGTCAGGTCGGGGCCCACGGTACCCCCTTCATTGTCGTATCGGTGGCACGAGAAGCAGCTTGTCGCGGCGAACAGGCTCCGGCCATTCTCGAAGTCGCGTTTTTGCTTCAGGCTGGCCTCGATTTGGGGCAAGAGCTCGTCGAGCGACCAGTCCTTGACGAACGGCCGGGGAGCGACGGCGGCCTGGGAACGTGTGGGGAGTGGGGCGTCGAGGATCGGCTTGACCTCGGCCTTCTCGGACTCGCTCAGGTTGGCCAGCGCGGCGTCCTGGATCTGCTTGAGGAAGCCGGCGAAGCTGGGACCCCCTTTGAAGACCGATGCCTGGTCGTGCATCCATGTGAAGAAAGCCCGTCGGTCCGCCGGCGTCCAGCCGTTCTTCACGACTCGTAGTGCCCGCGCCAGGTCGATCTGCTCTTCCTGAGTTGGTGCCTTGGCGAGCACCGCTATGGTCTTGGCGGCAACATCGGGGGCGCCGAGGTAGACCAGGAGGTTGCACAGTTCGATGTTCAGATCGCGTCCGCGGGCGGGGTACTGGGCGTCGAACCGCGTGATCAACCGCTGGACGGTCGAATCGTCGGGTCGGCCCATCCGGTTAAACAGTACGGCATAGACGCGCAGCAGGTTGAGCCGCTGGTTGTAGGTCAGGTCGTCTCGATCGATCCGTTCGAGGGCCGCGAGGACCTGGTCGCGAAGGGCGGGGTCGGGCTCGGGCGAGTTCGACCGACGGTGGGCCGGGTCCTGTGCCGAGACCCGGACGAGGGCGAGCAGGCTTTCCAGGGCCGCCTGGGTGCTGGGTTCGTTGAGCGCCCGTTCACGCCAGGTCTTCACGTCCTGGAACTCGAGCGCGATCCGTGCGGCGTATCGGATGAAGCGGTCGGGACTGCCCAGCGCGGGCCAGGCGGCATCGACGGCATGGGGATCGGCGTGGCCGTGGAAGGCTTCGAGCGCATGACGCTTGGCCCGAGCCTCGGCGCCGGGGTCGTTGGTCGCGGCGAGGACGATCGGCGTGGTCGGCTCGTCGCCCGCGTAGACGACGCGGTAGAGCCCCGAGGTCGTTCGACGTCCGCCGATGGCGAAGTAGAGACCGCCGTCCTGGGGCCGGACGACGATATCGGTCAAGGGCAGGGGAGCGCCGGTCAGAAACTCCTCGAGGTCGGCCTCGTAGGAGGCCCCGTTCGGCTTCAAGTGCGCCACATAGAGCTTGCCGTAACTCCAGTCGCACAGGTAGAGCGCTTCCTGGTACTTGGCCGGGAACTTCGTGCCGTAGCCGAACGTGACGCCCGTGGGTGAGCCGGGACCGATATTCACGACGGGAGGAAGGCTATCGAATGAATAAACCGGCCATTTTCCCGCGCCGTTGCGGTAGCCGAAATCGGCGCCACTGACGGCGTCGCAGACCCGGGTGGGACGATACCAGGGGGTGCTCATGTCCCATTCCATGTCGGAGTCATACACGAACAGATCGCCGGCGCGATGGAACGCCATGTCGTAGGCATTGCGCATCCCCATGGCAACCAACTCGAAGTCCTTGCCGTCGGGATCGACCCTGCAGATGAAGCCGCCGGGGGCCTTCTCGTCACGCATGAAGCCGCGACCGTCGACCATCCGCGGGAGCAGGTTGTCCTCACCCCAATCGCGCGGCACGAGCGATCCCTGGATCTCGGGGAGCCTCGTGGCGTTGCCGGCGACGACGTACAGCGATTTGCCGTCGGGACTCAGGACCACGGCGTGCGGGCCGTGCTCGCCGCCACCCTCGATCTTACGCAGAAGCTCGACCTTGTCGAGCTGATCGTCCCCGTCGGTATCCCGGACCCGGTACAACCCGCTGGCATATTTTTCGCCGCGGTTGACGACGACATAAAGGCTATCGAATGCCCAGAGCAGGCCCTGGGCCTCGCCGATATCCACGGCGATCGGCTCGACCCTGGTCGCGTCGGTCGTGCCGCCGACGGGCGAGGGGGTGACCCGGTAGAGCTTGCCGTACTGATCCGACGCGATCAGGCGTCCTTTGGGATCGACGGCCAGGCTGACCCATGAGCCTTGCTGCTCTCGGGGGACGTCGTAGACCAGCTCGACCCGGAAGCCCTTCTTGCCCCGGAGTTTATCGATCGGAGTGGCTGCCGGGGCCGGTCCGGTGGGCACGGCGCTCTTCGGTCGTGCCTTGGGCTTGGCGGTCGCGGGCTTGGGACGCGCGTTTTCCTGGGCTTTACCGAAAGGCGACAATGTCGAGATCAGGCCAATCGTCAAGAGCGACGCGATGAGCGACGCTCGGTGCGGAGTCGGGTGCATCGGTGAACGTTCCTCGTGGGCTCTCGGTCAAACCGCGGCCGGCCAGGTATCGGCCGGGTGATCGGGCGGGTCGGAAGCTTCGGTTTCGAGAACTTCCTGGATCTTAACCCGACGCCAAGCGTTATGGGATGGGGCCGCCTCCTATTTTTTGGAAGAACGGCTCCGCCGGCGCCCAACCCGGGAAATCGAACTTTTTCGTTGAACGCGTGCCGGGTCCGGTCATAATGCGTGAACGAATCGATCCGCCCTGGGACGTTCCCAGCAAACCTGACGTGTGCTCGCAAACGAGTAGAGGAGCAACCCCGATGATGCCGAAGATCCGCAATGCGTGGAGGATGTTCGCGGGAGTGGCGCTCTTGGCCATGGCCGCGCCGGCGTGGGCCGCCGAGCCCAGCGCCGCACTGAAGAAAGGGACTCCCGACCTGAAGTCGGCTGGTCCGCTGGCGTTCGGTCCCGACGGGATCCTCTTCGTGGGCGACACTCAGGCGCGGCCCTGTTCGCCATCGACACGGGCGACCGCTCTCCGTCGGCCGGGACCGGACCTATCGCGGTCACTGATCTGGGTGGAAAGATCGCGGGACTGCTCGGCACCGATCCCAAGCAGGTCGTGATCAATGACTTGGCCGTGAACCCCGCTTCGGGTAAGGCCTATCTTTCCGTGTCGCGGGGCCGCGGCCCCGGCGCAGCACCGTTGATCCTCCGGGTCGGCCGCGATGGCAAGCTTGAGGAACTCGCACTCGACAACGTTCGATTCGCCAGGACCGACGTCCCCAATCCACCGTCCGCCGAGGCGGTGACCAAGGGCCAGCGGCTCCGTAACGAGGCGATCACCGACCTGTCCTATGTCGACGGCCGGGTCTTCCTCGCGGGCCTGTCAAACGAGGAATTCTCATCCCGCCTCCTTTCGATCCCGTTCCCGTTCGCCGAGTCGGCCGACGGCGCCGCGGTCGAGATCTATCATGGATCGCACGGGCGGTTCGAGACCAAGTCGCCGGTGCGGACGTTCGTCACCTACGAGCTCAAGGGCGAGCCCTACCTGATGGCCGCTTACACCTGCACCCCGCTGGTCAAGGTGCCAGTCGCGCAGCTCAAGTCGGGCGCCCATGTCCGCGGAACCACCATTGCCGAGCTGGGCAACCACAACCGGCCGCTCGACATGGTCGTTTATCAGAAGGGGGGCAAGGACTATCTTCTCATGGCCAATAACAGCCGTGGCATGATGAAGATCGACCTCACCGGCGCCGACTCGGCCGAGTCGATCACCAAGCCGGTCCCCGACGTCAAGGGTCTTTCCTACGATACCATCGACGGTATGAAAGACGTGGTCCAGCTCGACCAGCTCGACAAGAACCATGCCCTTGTGCTGCGCGACAAGGCCGGGGTGCTCTCGCTCGAGACGATCGACCTGCCGTGATCTCCGAGGATCGATCGATGCGTTTCCCACAACCCCGGCTGCTGTTGCTCGTTCTCTCGCTCACGGCCGGGGCCTTAATGATTCCGAGCCGCTGGCTCCCCGCCGACGTCGCCGAGGTCGGTCGGAGCGCTTCAGGTTCGCTGGAACCCGCCGGGCGACCCGCTCTGCGCCTTTGAGGTCCTGGGGCTCGAACCGGCCGACCTCGATGCGCTGAATCGGGCCGAGCTTGATCCCGAGCGTTGCGCGCACCCTGCTCGCTGTCTCGGTGATTTCTTCCGATGGATCGGAAGCCGAACGGCCACCTTTGCTGGGCCGTTATTCGATCGGCCCGGGGACCTTGAGGTTCCAGCCTCGGTTTCCGCTCGAGCCCGGACTCGTCTACCGCGCAAGGTTCGATCCGTCGGGCATGCCCGACGCGAGTGTGGCCGCGCGCTATCGCTACAGTGTGTCGGCCGAGTTCGTACTGCCAAAGAAGGAAAAAAAGCCGACGACACGGGTGGCGGCGGTCTCTCCCAGTGGTGATCTGCTTCCCGAGAACATCCTGAAACTTTACGTCGAGCTCTCCGCCCCGATGGGACGCGGGGGTGCTTATCATCACATCCATCTCCGCGATGACGCGACCGGCAAGGACCTGGAGCTCCCTTTTTTGGAGATCGCTGAGGAACTCTGGGACCCTCAAGGCAAGCGATTGACCTTGCTCTTCGACCCTGGCCGGATCAAGACAGGACTGAAGCCTCGTGCCGAGCTCGGTTCGATCGTTCAGCAGGGAAAGACTTACACGTTGATCATCGACCCCGCCTGGCTCGACGCCGAGAGCCGTCCGCTGGTCGACGGATTCCGCAAGACCTACAAGGTAGGACCGGCCGATGAGGTCTCGCCCAACCCGACCGCCTGGCGGATTCAGGTTCCCGAACCGTCGACCCGTGATCCGTTGATCTTGAACTTTCCGGAGCCCCTCGACCGCGCCTTGCTGGGACGTCTGATCCAGGTGATGGACGGCGAAGGCCGGCCCGTGGCGGGCACGATCGACATCGACCGATCGGAGACCCGTTGGCGGTTGTTCCCCGAACTTCCCTGGAAGTCGGGAGGGTATTGCATCAGCGCCAACAAGGATCTCGAAGACCTCGCCGGCAACAGCATCGGCCGCCCGTTCGAGGTCGATGTCTTCGATAAGGTCGAAAATTCGCCTCACGCCGAAACCATCGCGATCCCATTTCGCGTGGGGTTGAAGCTTTGAGAGGCAGGACTCGCGGGCCGCGAAGGCTCACAACCCATCGGGTCCTCGCTCAACCCGGCCGGGTCGCCAGAAGCGCTAGTGTGGCCCAACCCGTGGTCGAAAGGCGCTGCGCGTAGGTTTCAGCGCCGGCGGGGCGGGTCGTCTCGCGCGAGCTTCCATCGGTCTGCTGCGATTCCACGAGATACGATCGGCCGCGCGCGATCCTCTTTTCGAGCGAGGTCGCTTTCCGCCCGCGATCGGCCTCCGATCGAACGAACCGATCGAGAGCCAGGAGAACGATCGCGGTATCGAACACCTCGGAGGGCGAGCGGGCAAACGGGCCCCAGCCGCCATCGCTTCCTTGACCCTGCTCGATGAGTGTGAGGCACTCAGCTCGCCGGGATTCGCAGGGTAAGACCGCGGCGGCGTCGAGCAAGCTCTCGACCTTTTGCGATTCGAGCCAATGATCGGCCCGGCGAACGGCCTCCCGGAATCGATCGTGGTCGGCCGCATTCAGCGTGTCGCGTAAGATGCGGGTCGCCAAGGGACGACCATAGGTGGCGGGTGATCCCAGACTGTCGCCTCCGTCGAGCAGAAACGCCCCGGATGCGCTCTGGTCAAGGACCAGGCGATCCGCCGCGTCGATCAGGCGTGTCCGTTCGATCGGTTGACCGGCCTCGATCGCCTCCGCCTGTGCGGCGGTGAACTGGAGCCGCGCCAGTCGCTTATCGCTAAACGGTCCATCGCCGCCATTTTGGTCCCAAGCTTTCGGTCCCGTCAACCAACGGTTCGTAGCACGCAATGACTCGGTGGGGATCAGCCTGCCCAGAGCCGGGTCATGCGTAGCGGCATACAAGGCGCGGACGGCATCGCCGTTATTGTGGCACGAGAAGCAGTGGTTTTCCTCGGGCCAAAGGGGAACCTCGCGCGCCAGGTAGCGAATGGCCTGAGATTCGGCGGAATCCGCGGTGAGTGCGCTCCGGGCATTGAGACGCGGCTGGACCAGAACGAGGACCATGAACAGGACGAGACTGGCGGTTCCCCGTGCTCTGGTTCCGATGCAGCTCATGCACGCGCTCCGGCGAGTCCCGCGCGATGATCGCCGGGAACGAGATCCCAGACGGTCAGCTCGGGGGGACAGAAGAACGAGATCCTTCGGAACCGGCCCAGGCCCCGATTGACGTAGAGTCTTGATCCGTCACCGCGCTCGAACCAACCGGACCAGGCATTGTGGCGGGTCTCCAGGAAATCCTTGTTCGTCAGCCGTTTGAGTCTGGGCACCCTGACCAGGAACTGTCGCATTTTTGGGAGCAGCCGGGCGCGGAGATCGTGCCGAAGAGAGTCGCCTGCCCGCCATGAGTATGTCCGGAGACCTGGAGCACGACCGGGTGTTGATACGTCCAAAAGGCGTCGGGCTGATGCGCCATCAGGATTGTCGAGAGCCGGCGAGGGATCGGCTTGAGCGCCTCCTGAGCCTGTCCCGCGCCGCGGCTCAGGTCGCCCACTCCGGCCAGGGCCATACCGTGGAGCTTCGTCCACGTATTGTCCAGCACGGCGATCCCTTGATGACGGAGTGCCGGTATGACTGCCTGGCTGTCATGATTACCGAGCACGGCGTACGTTCCGAGCGGAGCGTACAGGCCCCCTACCCATCGGGTCGCTTCCTCGATCGAGTCACCGGGTATGGTGACGAAATCGCCCGTGGCGAGGATCAGGTCAGGGCGGAGCTGCTGGATCTGCGCCTCCACGCGTTGCCGCAGCAATTCGGAACACGAGCCCGCCAGGTCGGCATGGAGATCGCTGATCTGGACGGCGACGATCGGCCTTTCCAGGCCTGGGACGGACACCTGGTATCGCTCGGTCGTGAGCCGGTCGGGATCATAACCCCAGGCCGTCACCAGGGCGGGCGTCGCCACCGCCGCCGATGCGCCGGCCAGGAACCGCCGCCGGTTGAAACTACGAGCGCTTCCCGCATTATCCATTTCGAGGGACACGTCGACTCGCATGAACTGGCCCGGTCCTCGGAGATGGAAGAAGAGCGACTTCACCCACGCTTTTGAGAGACAACGTTCTGATTATTGATTATAGGACGCTCCTCCAGCGACGTGCGGTCTGTTCCCGTCATAAGGGTCAAGCGCGGCGGGGTAGGTGCTTGTGAAGAGCGTCCCGCTTCGGCTCATCCCCCAATCGGGAGAAGTTGGGTGATTGCATCCTGCACCTGCTTCATCTTGAGAGGCTTGGAGAGAACCAGCAGACGATCTTCCGTCGGTAATTTTTCGCGAAGTGGAAGCTGGCGGGGACCGAGCAGCACCAGGGCCGCCAACTCGTGACCATCCTCATGGGCCTTCTCGTGCATGTCGAGGAAGGCGTCGACGGCGGTTTCGCCCAGACCGTCGGCGTCGAAAATCACGGCGTCGGGAGGTTGCTCGCGGTAGCGTTCAGCGGCAAGCTCGGGGTCGCCCACCAGCAGGACACGGTAGCCCATCTTCGAGAGGGTCTTGCGAAACGCCTCCTGGATCTCGCTCTGACTCTCGACGCAGAGCACGTTCTTGGGAGGTTTATCCGTGCCATTACGCCGCGGAACGGACCGGTCGCCTCCCTTGTCCTTGATCTCGTCGTGAACCGACCGAATGAAAATGGCGTCCCGCTCGAGGGACATCTCATCGGACTCGGGAACCTGGAGTCCCTTCGATTGCCGGGTGTCGAAGGCCTCAAGGTCCTGGATCACCTCGTCGATCGTCTGGTAGCGGGCCTTCAAGTCCACCTTCATCATCCGTTCGATGATCCGGGTCACTTCGGGATCAGGGGCGTAGCGATGCTCGCTCAGGGGCTTGATCGCGCCGAAGCTTCGTTTGAGCATCTTCTGGAGCATGTCCTTGGTTTCGGTCTCCTGCATCGCGACCTGCCCCGTCAGCATCTGGTAGAAGACGCAACCGAGGAAGAAGATATCGGACCTTGGGTCTCCCTTCTCGCTGCCGCAGGTTCGCTCCAGGGCCGAGTAATCGACCGTTCGCTGGTTAAGCGAGGCTGCTTTCTTGCCGTCCCCCTCGATCGTCGCCAGCCCGAAATCAACCAGCTTCGCGGCGCCGCTAGTACTGACCAGGATGTTCGACCCCTTGATGTCACGGTGAGTCACGCCCTTGTCAAGCGAGTACTTCAACCCATGCGACAGCCCGATCATCATCGGCAAGGCGACCTCCGGGCTGATCCGCTGTCGAATTTTCAACAGGTCGCGGAGGTTCGAGCCCTCGACATACTCCATGATCATGTAGTGCTGTCGTTCGTGCTCGCCGTCCTCGAGGATCTGAACGATGTTGGGATGACGCAGCTTCATCCCTTCCTCGGCTTCCTTGTTGAACCGGCGAACGCTTTCGGGATCGTTGGCGAAACGGCGGCGGAGAACCTTGACGGCGATCGGCGAACCCGATTCGCGCGCTGGCCGCGGTATACACGCGCAAAGGTCCCTTCGGCGAGGTGGAACAGCACCTTGCAGCCGCCAAAGAAGAACCCGGAGCCGTCGCCTTTCTTGACGCGTTCGAGCTGCCAGCTCGTGAGCAGCCCTTTACGGAGGAGGACGCGACAGATCGTCTCGAGCTCTCGATCCTCGGCCTCGGTGCGCGCGTCACGCGCCTGGTCCCGCGTGATCAAGCCGAGAAGAACCGCGTGGTCGAGAAGCTGGCTGGCTTCAAGTGGGACCATGGAGATTTGTCCTGATCCAATCCATTCCAACCCGTTCCGGAGGCGGCGAAGCGAGGCGAGACGAAAGAACGCATCCTCTCTCCCCTTGATCAACCCGTCCGGCATCGGCAGTTGGGATTCGCCCTATCTTATACGATAGCATCCACGGTCGCAAACCGAAGCTCCGCGATTCTTAATCCTCGAAATACCAGCTCGGCACCAGCCGGTTGTGACGCCAGTCGCAAAGTTTTTTTGGGAAACATGTCAGGAATTGCTCAACATTCGGTTCTGATTTGCAGAAAACTCGAAAGATTCCACGAGAAACGCGAGCAAAGAATCGTAGACGCAATCCGTCAAGCATCGCCCTCAGGGCTTAACCCTTTGCCTGGTTGAGACTTGAGAAAAACAAGCGATATCCGCTGATAATAAAAGGCATGTGTGACACCCTAGCTGTCACCGCGGAGGCGTAGGGTGTGATCAGACGGACCTCGACCGGGATGATGGAATCAGGAGGTCGAGGAGCAACGACGAGGGGCTGCCTCACGGTGGATTGAGGTGAATGATCGGGATCATCCTGGAATGATGATCCATCCGGGTAGTCCTTCCCCCTCTGAGTCTAGGTCAAGTCCGGCGGGTCGTTCATTGCGAGAACCGATGATTGGCCGCGAGTCCCGGGCGGAGGCGCAACGTGTTATGAATCAAGCACCTGGTCCCAAGCGAGCCGTCAAGATGCTTCCCATTCCCGCAGAAGACGCCTCCGAATGGACGAACCGACGCGCCAGCGCCCAGGCAACCCGCGCGGCAAACGCGCGGCAAACTAGCGGCCGACGCCGGTTCGTCGATCCGACGACGTGTGAACGGCAATACTCGTCAGCCGAGCTGGAATTCATGCGGGCCATGCAAGAGTACAAGCAAAAAAGTGGGCGTATGTTCCCTACCTGGAGCGAGGTCCTCGAAGTGCTTCGCGACCTGGGGTATGAGAAGCAGCCCCTTCCGCCAGCTTCGGGAAGTCTGGGCACGGTTGTTGCCCCGGCGACTCAGTATCCTTCCAGTACCTCTTCCAAGGCCAAGAAGCGCACCTAATCGGACGAGGTCGGGTGGAGAAAAGTTCCGATCCATGTAGTTCAGGACAAGCCTGACAGCTCATCGATACGCTTGCTGCCGGTTGACACCGCGGATGAAACTACCTATCGTAACCCAATCCGTTCATTGGTAAGCGGTTTGGAATCCCCGGGCGACAACCGAGATCATGACTGTACGCACACGATTCGCCCCCAGCCCCACGGGCTTCCTGCACATCGGGGGGGTGCGAACGGCGCTGTTCAACTGGCTCTTGGCTCGGCACCATGGCGGCCAGTTCTTGCTCCGAATCGACGACACCGACCAGGAACGGCACGTTGAGGAGGCGGTGGCGCTGATCCTCGAAGGCTTCCGCTGGATGAACATGGACTGGGATGAGGGACCCGAGGTCGGCGGAGCTCACGGACCTTACTTCCAGTCGCAGCGGGGATCGCTCTACCGCGCCGCGGCCGACCGGCTGATTGCTTCGGATCATGCTTACCGCGACTACAGCACCGAGGCCGAGCGCTCCGCCGATAAGGCCGAGGCCGAGTCCCGGAAGCGCCCCTATCGATTCCGACGCAAGTCCTATAGTAACGAGGACCTTGCTCGCTTCGAAGCCGAGAACCGGCCTTATGCCCTGCGTTTTCAGGTCCCCCTGGGCCGCACGGTCGTCGTTCACGACCTGATCAAGGGCGATGTCGAGCAGAAGACCGACGAGATCGGTGACTTCGTCATTGTTCGTCCCGATGGCAGTCCGCTTTACAACTTCGCCTCCGTGGTGGATGACTCCGCGATGGAGATCACGCACGTCGTCCGCGCCGAGGAGCACCTCTCGAACACCTTTGCCCAGATCCTCGTTTTCGATGCCCTGGGAGCTGTTTTACCCAGTTTCGCGCACGTTCCGTACGTCGCTGAGCCCGGGTCCAAGAAGAAGCTATCCAAACGCTTCGGGGCCGTTGGCCTGGATGCCTATATCCACAAGGGTTACCTTCCCGAGGCGATGATGAATTATCTGGCCCGCCTCGGCTGGAGCTACGACGACACCCAGGAGATCTTCCAACGCTCCGAGCTGATCGAGAAGTTCACCCTCGATCGCGTGAACAGCTCGCCCGCCAGCCACGATCCCGACAAGCTCTTCTGGATCGAGGGTGAATGGATGAAGACTCTCTCCGTGGAGCGTAAGCTCGCGGGGGTCATCCCGTTTCTGAGGGACGAAGGTTTGATCAGCGAGCCGCTCTCCGATGCGAACCGGAAGCGGATTGAGGCGGTCATCGCGGCTCTGGGCGACCGGCTCAAGGTTTTTTCCGACATTCTGAGCCTCGGCCGCTATTTCTTCACCGAGACGATCGCCTTCGAGCCCGACGCCGTCAAGAAACGGCTCCGCAAGGAAGGTGTGCCGGTCATCCTCGAACAGATGTCCGAAGTCCTGGCCACGGTCGAGCCGTTCGACGTGGCGACGCTGGAAAACGCGGTGCATGCTTACGCCGAGTCGCACGGTCTGGGTCTGGGCCTGGTGGTCAACGCCCTCCGCGTCGCCACGACGGGCCAGGGCGTCGGACCCGGTCTCTACGACTGCCTCGCCATCCTGGGCCGCGACGTTTGCCGGTCTCGGATCGCCGTCACCCGGGGAATGCTTCAAGTTTCCTGAGCGCGATCCCAGAGTCGTCAGGCTCCAGCCTACCGTGTTCGATTGAGGATGGCAGGCGGAAGCCTGCTTTACCACGCTCTCTAGATTCGGAGTTTGCTTCACCCATGCCGCTTCTGGTCGTCGGCTCGGTTGCCTTTGATTCGGTCGAGACGCCTCACGGGGTGGTCCACGACGCCCTCGGAGGCTCGGCCTCGTTTTTCTCGTATGCCGCCAGCTTCTTCACTCCCGTACGACTGGTCGCGGTCGTCGGCGATGACTTCCCTGAAGCTCATCGCGCACTGCTCGAGAGTCGGCAGGTTGATACCTCGGGGCTGATTGTCGAAAAGGGGGGGAAGACTTTCCGGTGGAGGGGCAAGTACACCGGCGATATGAATGTGGCCGAGACCCTGGAAGTCCACCTCAACGTCCTGGGCACGTTCAATCCCGAGCTCTCGCCCTCCTTCGCCGACACGCCGTTTGTCTTCCTCGCCAACGGCCACCCCACCACGCAGCGCAAGGTCCTAGCGCAGGCGAAGAAGCGTAAGCTCGTCGTGGCCGACACGATGAACCTCTGGATCGAGACCCAGCGCGACGAGCTGAACCAGCTCATGCGTGAAGTCGACGGCCTGGTGCTCAACGACGGCGAGGCCCGGATGCTCACCGAGGAGATCAACCTCGTCCGCGCCGGGCAAAGCGTGCTCGACATGGGTCCCAGTTTTGTCATCATCAAGAAAGGCGAGCACGGTGCCCTGTTCCTGAGCCGTCACGAGCGGTTCGTCATGCCCGCGTTTCCCCTGGAGGAAGTCGTCGACCCGACCGGGGCCGGAGACAGCTTCGCCGGTGGCTTCATGGGTTACCTCGCCTCGGTCGGTAAGACCGATTCCGCGACCCTCAAGCGTGCCATGGCGTACGGAACCGTCGTCGCCAGTCTGAACGTCGAGGACTTCAGCCTCCGTCGGTTCCAGCGTACCGAACGCGAGGAGATCGACCGCCGCCTCGAGCAGTACCGGACTATGATGACCTTCTGACCGAGCCCGAGCGAGTCGTTCATGGGCGACACGACCCGAACCTTTGTCGCGATCGCGGTTCCCGAATCGGCCGGTCAGAAGCTGACCCGGTTTCAGACGCTGCTCGCGTCGCAGGTGGCTGGGGTCCGCTGGTCGGCAACCCCTCCGTTCCACATGACTCTGGCGTTTCTGGGCGACGTGGCTCATGCTGAGCTAAACGGCGTTTGCCGAGCGGTGGCGGCCGAGGTCGCGGAACACGAGCCGTTCTCGATCCGGCTCAATGGACTTGGGGCGTTTCCGGGACCGGAGCGCCCCCGAGTCCTCTGGGTTGGTGTTGCCGGTTCCGGCCTCCCGAAACTGGAACCCTTGCAAAAATCGGTCGTCCAGGCACTTCGTGAAGCCGGTCACCCTCCCGCTGATGATCGCTTTCACCCCCATGTGACAATCGGCCGCCTCAAGCCGGGCCGTGCACCCAGCCCCGACGTGACCCGCTACGTGAGCCACTACCGGACCTGGTCCGCAGGAGCCTTTCCCGTCAACGAAGTGATCGTCTTCGCCTCAACTCTCACCTCGGATGGACCCTCCTACGCAGCGCTTTCCCGCGCCCGCTGACAGGCTGAAATCCCGTTGTGAATACTTGACTTGGATGCCCCGCACATGGTACATTAGTGTCCTTGTGTACAGACTAGTGAGGGGTCGTCTAGGGAGGTCTTGCGCCGTGGCGAAGCGACAGGGGTCTGCCGAGGTGAAGCCGTCGGCGGCGACGGCCGAAGAGAAGGCGCTGAGCACGACGATCAGCCAGATCGAGAAGACGTTCGGCTCGGGCGCGATCATGAAGCTGGGGGAAGGGAGTCACCTTGAAGTCGAGGGGATCTCGACCGGGTGCGCTCTCACTCGATCTGGCACTGGGAGGCAAGGGGCTGCCGCGAGGCCGGATCATCGAGCTGTTCGGACCGGAATCAAGTGGCAAGACGACAATCGCTCTGCATGCCGTGGCCAATGCCCAGCGGATCGGGGGGGTGGCGGCGTTCATCGACGCCGAGCACGCGCTCGACCCGTCGTGGTGCAAGCGGCTGGGAGTGAACATCGAGTCGCTCCTGGTCAGCCAGCCAGGAAGCGCCGAGGAAGCGCTCCAGATCGCCGAGATGCTGGTCAACTCCAACGCGGTCGACATCATCGTCATCGACTCGGTGGCAGCCCTGGTCCCTAGGGCCGAGATCGAGGGGGAGATCGGCGACAGCTTCGTCGGCGTCCAGGCACGACTCATGAGCCAGGCTTTGCGTAAGCTGACCGGAGGTGTCTCACGCTCGAAAACCGTCCTGATTTTCATCAACCAAATCCGTGAAAAGATCGGTGTGATGTTCGGCAGTCCCGAGACCACGCCCGGTGGCCGTGCTTTGAAGTTCTACAGTTCCTGCCGGATCGACGTCCGGCGGATCGGGCCGGTGAAGGAGGGCGAGGAAATCACCGGCTCGCGGGTGAAGGTCAAGGTCGTGAAGAACAAGGTCGCCCCGCCGTTCCGTGTCTGCGAGTTTGACATGATGTACTCCGGCGGCATCTCGCGCGAGGGCGACCTGATCGACCTGGCACTGGCCGACAAGTTCATCGAGAAGTCCGGGTCGTGGTTCAACTACGGCGACCAGAGGATCGGCCAGGGACGCGAGAACGCCAAGCAGTTCCTCCGCGATAACCCCGCGGTGGCCGACGAAGTTACCGCCAGGATCCTTGCCAATCGGACCGGTCACCTTGGCGCCATCGGCGCCAATGGAACCGCCGATCAGGATGGCGAAGTCTCGGACGACTGACCTGTTTGGTTTGCGCAGCCGGCTTAATTACCATCCAGCCGCCTCGCTCCCTTGTCCGCGAGGTCAGGGGGAACGGGCAGGCACAGCAAGACGCGCAACGCCGGGGTCAGGGGAACCATGACCCCGGAGGCGTGTTGCTCGACAGGAAACAGCGTTTTGATCAAGCCGCGGACGTTGGCGGCGCCTCGCGGGGCGAATGCGATCGGGTGGCCAGCGGTCGCCAGGACGACATCGGGTGCGTAATCGCTGCCGAGCGCTCCATCGCACTGGATCTCGCCCTCGGGAGTGATGGCGAATGCCAGACCCAGGGTCCGAAAATCGATGATCGGCCGGCGCTCGTCGTTCTCGGGCTGATCGAGGCCGAGCTTGGGGTTGAGCCGGAAGCTCATTTCCGACGCGAGCGAGCGGAGCAGGGGAATACCGATCGATCCCTGGCCTGTGGTTAATTCGCCGCGCGCCTCGACCCATCCGGCTCCCTGACCGGGACGATCCGCCCACCGGGCCGACTTGATCGCGACTCGAGCTTTCCCGCTGAGGTGCTGGCCGGGAAAGCGCTGGTCGACCAGGGTGGCAAGGTCGACCCCGAGCAGATCGCCCGTGAAATCGGCTTCCCAGTCCTTAGCTCCTGCCTGGCGGAGCGTTAGCACACCCTCAACACCAGCGCTCGTTCCCAGCCATCGCTCGGCGTCCACGAAAAGATCGAGCACCCGCGCCGGTAGGGGTGGGCCTTCCATCGTTCGGAAAACCAACGTGGTCCGCACCGGATCAGACTTCCGGTCGCGCACCAGGCTGAGCTCACATCGCGTCCTCGAGCCGCCAGCCGGGGCGACGCGGTAGCTGACCAGCACGCTCGGGGCCCCGGCGTCCGCTTGCAAACTGCCAGCGAGGTCGCGGAGAGGAAAGTGGAGGTGTTCATCACCGAGGTCGAGCAGGCACGTCGGGGCCGTGAGGCTGACCCGTGAGTATGCGCGAAATCCCTTGCGACTCAGCCAGGCGACGACTTGAGCCAGGACCTGTCTTGGACTTTCGCCCCGGAGTTCGAGCCCTTCGGCCTTGAGGGTCAGCTCGGGTTTGTCCCCTGCGCTGCGATCGATGCGCAGCGTATGGGCCCGCGCCAGCTCGGTCAGGCCTTGCCGTCGCGGCTCCTCCTGGCGAAGGACGATCCCGCGATAGACCACTTCACCGGGACGGGGATAGGCAACGCCCTCGAGCGTCACGTGGAGCCCGAGCTCGGACCCCAGCTCGCTCTCGACCTCGCGAAGGTGTCCTTTGCGGTTGATCCGCCAGGCTGTTCCCACGACGTACAGGGTGGGGACGACCGTCAAGAACACAAGGGCCAGCGTGGCCAGGACCTGACGCTGAGGCCGGGTCAAGGGAAACATCCTTGCCTCCCTGGAAACGAACGCGGGTTCGCGACACGAGGAATCGTACCGAGTCCAGCACCATCCGGCCCCGCTTGGATTCCTAGTGCGGACAATAAACCAAACCCGCCTCGACCTCAACGCGAATCGGCTGGGCTCGGTTTCCCCCACATGGCCAGATGCTGCCGCGCTCGTTCGTGGAGGGCATCGTGCGCGGTTCTGATGGCGCCCAGACTGGTGCCGATGTACTTCTCCACCACGGCCGAGGCGACCTCGAAGGCGACCACGTTCTCGACGATCACGCTCGCGGCGGGCACGGCGCAGACGTCCGAGCGCTCATAGGCGGCGGGCTGGGGCACCTTGGTCGCCATGTTGATCGAGGGCCCACGGGCCGCCAGGGTGCTGATCGGCTTCTTGGACGCGCACGACGATGGGCTCGCCGTTGGAGGTTCCCCCCTCGATCCCACCCGCGTTATTGGACGGTCGACGGAATCCGAACCGTCGGTCATCGATCGGATGTCCCACCTCGTACGCGATCGGGTCCATCACCTTCGACCCTGTACGTCGAGCCGCCTCCACGCCCAGGCCGATCTCCACCGCCTTGATCGCCTGGATGCTCATCACCGCCAGCGCCAGCCGGGCGTCGAGCTTGCGGTCCCATTGCGCGTGGCTTCCCAGCCCGATGGGACAACCTGTTACAATCGTCTCGACCATTCCCCCCAGCGTATCGCCCGCCGCCTTCGCCGCGTCGATGGCGGCGATGATCGCCGGGTCGGCCTCGGGATTGAGCGTGTAGACCAGGCTCGCGTCCCGGACCTCTCGATCGAACGAGAGCGGCGGGGCCGCGATACCCCCAGCTCGCGGACGTACCCGAACACCTCGATCCCCAGCTCGCGGAGCAGCAATCGAGCCAGCGCGCCGACGGCCACCCGGATTGCGGTCTCGCGGGCACTGGCGCGCTCCAGGACTTGACGAATTCCGGTCTCGTAATTGATCGCGCCGGCCAGGTCGATATGCCCGCCGCGCGGCGACGCGGGCTCTTGTAGCCGTTCGAGCTTGGCGTCGTTATTGATCAGGCGAAGCGTGATCGGCGCCCCCGTCGTCACCCCGTGGTAAGTCCCCGAATCAACGATCACACGATCGGTTTCGAGCGTCTGACGCTTCCCACGCCCGTACCCCCCCTGGCGCCGCTTCAGCTCGACGTTGATGAACTCGACGTCAAGCGCGACCCCCGAGGGAAACCCTTCGACGATCGCCGTCAATGCCGGACCATGCGATTCACCCGCCGTTAAATATCGTAACATGTTCGTATTTTAATTTAAATCAATTCCAGGGGAAAGGCCGGTCGGTGAGGATCTCGTACGCTTCGATGTATTTATCGCGGGTCCGGGCGACGATGTCGGCCGGGAGCGGAGGGGGCGGGCTTGCCTTGTCCCAGCCGGTGGAATCGAGCCAGTCACGGACGAACTGTTTGTCGAAGGAAAGCTGTGCGCTCCCTGGTTTGTAATGTTGCGAGGGCCAGTACCGCGAGCTGTCGGGGGTAAGGGACTCGTCGGCCAGAAGAATCTCGCCGCTTCGCGAATCGCATCCCCACTCGAGTTTGGTGTCGGCCAGGATCAGGTCCTTGGATTCGGCATAACGGGCAGCCTGGAGGTAAACGTCGCGACTCTGGTCAGCGAGCTTACGGGCCAGTTCCATGCCGATCTCACCCGCCATACGATCGAAGGGGATGTTCTCGTCATGCCCCGACTCGGCCTTGGTCGCGGGGGTGAAGATCGCTCCCGAGGGCAGGCGGTCGCTCTCCACGAGCCCGTCGGGAAGACTGATCCCACAGACGGTCTTCGACGCGCGATACTCGCGCCAGCCACTGCCGGAGAGATAGCCCCGAACGACGCACTCGAAGGGAACGATCTCGGCCTTGCGAACGATCATCGACCGACCGGCTAGCCAGTCGCGCTCGTCTTCCAAGAGCGGCAGACCGGCGTCGTCGATATTGGTCGAGATCAGGTGGTTGGGATACGCCCTGAGCCGATCGAACCAGAACGCACTGAGGCCGGTCAGGACCCGTCCTTTGTCGGGGATCAAGGTCGGTAGTACCCAGTCGAACGCGCTGATCCGGTCGCTCGCGACGAACAGGAGTCGATCATCCCCCAGGTCGTAGATCTCGCGGACCTTACCCTGCCGTTTGGGCAGTGCGGCCAGCGACTTCAGGGTCGTCACGCCAGGAACGTCCTTGGTGTTCGGGTTGGGGCGTAAAATGCGAAACGATCGGACCGTTTGGCCATTTCTCTCGTCTCTTCTGGACTTTAAAGCAAAGCTTCACGATCGACAAGCCGAGACGATGGCGCGGATCGGAAACTCAGTGGTGAACGAACCGGGCCGGTGTGGACGGATTTCGAGGATGGATCGGCTTTTAAGGATCGAGCCTTTCTCATCGTCGAGGCCGAACCCCGCTTGCGTTCATTCGAGGACATTCGCTAGGATAGTCGCTTCGCTTGGAGCGTGACAGGGGTCGGTTCGATCGTCACGTCCGAGGTTTCAGGTTTCGGCGGGAGTGACTTTTCCGATGTCGATCGACAAGAGCTTGAAGAAGGCGGGCAGCTTGACCCGCTCCCGTAATGTGCTGACGCGTGCCGAGCGGCTGGCGATTCTCCAGGAAGAGGAGCGCTGGCTTCCCACCGCGGGGGTCTTCAACCTTCCCAAGACCAAGTACCGCCGACTCGCGCCGGGGCAGTCGGGACCGAAGCGCCCTGAAGACCTCAAAAAGAGCTAAACGGGTTCGCCGTCCGCCTCGATCCTACTCTACGAATCGATGAACCGAGACCCCCGGCCAGCTTGGTCGGGGGTCTTGTCATCTGGTGGTGGTGTGGCATTGGTTACAAAAGACGCCCTGACGTCCCGCAATTCAACGGTCGGTCGGTAGCTCGTTGATCGCGGCTGCGAAGCTGAAGTCCAGGTCGGTCAGGCCGCCTTCCGAGTGGGTTGAGAGTTCGAGCCGGACCCTACGGTAGCTGAGGATGATGTCGGGGTGGTGGTCGGCCTTCTCGGCGAGTCCGGCAACCTGATTGACAAATTCCAGGGCGCGGCGGAACGATGGGAATTGCCAGGAGCGGACGAGCATGTCGCCGTGCCGGTCCCACCCTTTGGCCTCCGGCATTTTGGCGACGATATCGGGCTCGCTCAGCTTGGCCATCAGGTTTACCTCAAGTGTCCGGCGTGCTGCCGGTCGTGTCGTTTCGGTTAGGTCAAAAGCAATTTTGGCTTCGCGAATCTATCTTTAGCGGTCACTATCTTTTCGGCATTCCCAGCGATCGTCGGCCACCGACGATCTTTTATTATTTGCTCCTGACTCCGCGGACACAAGGCCCTATTACGAGGGAGCCGATCGAAGTCAGGTGGTGGACTGGCGAAGCTCGAGGAATTAGCAACACGCTCGGAAGGACGGCGACCTCGATGGGCATGACGCTGTTCATTTTTTGCGTCCTGATCGTGGGGGTGAGCCTGCTGGGGGGGCTCTTACCGTTGTCGAGCGTGCTGACTCACACCCGGCTTCAGCTTTACCTGAGCTTTTCGGCCGGTGTGATGCTAGGAGCAGCGTTTTTTGACATGCTTCCCGAGGCGGTCCGGCTCGGTTCGGCAGAGACCCTCCGATGGACGGCGATCGGGCTCCTTGCGCTTTTCTTTCTGGAGCGATTCTTCTCGTTCCATCACCACGAAGCACCGGCCGATCCTTCGGAGCCCTGTCCGACCCATCCTCACGAGCATGCTCATGGGCAGGGTCATGCTGCGGGTCTGGTCGACGACCGGGCTCCCGGCGGTAACCGCGCCGGGGCAAAAGGGGCAGTTCTCCAGTGGCAGGCGGCGGCCCTTGGCCTGGCGATCCATTCCCTGGTCGGCGGTGTGGCTCTGGCCAGCGCGGTGGCGGCTCACATGGCGGCAAATGGTCAGGACAACGGGCCGGTCGGTGTCGTGGGCCAAGGCGGTGCCGGTGTGGGGGGGCGGCCTGGGGCGTGTTCCTGGCCACGCTGGTCCACAAGCCCGCCGACGCCCTGACGATCGTCAGCCTGATGCTCCGTGCCGGCGTTCCTCGTGCTCGGGCTCATCTGGTGAACCTCGGATTCGCGGCGATGATCCCCGCGGGAATCCTGTTGTTTTATTTGAGCCTGGGGCAGCTCGGTCCATCGACTTCTCGCGCCGTAACCGCCGCGGCCTTATCATTTTCGGCTGGTACCTTTCTCTGCATCGCGCTCAGTGACCTCCTTCCCGAGCTTCAATTTCATGCCCATGACCGGACCAAGCTCTCACTGGCCTTGCTGACCGGTTTTGCGCTGATGGGCGCCACTTCCTTCATCGAACCTCCCGATTCCGAATCCACAAAGCCGGTCGTTCCCAACATTGTCCGGGGCCGGGGGTAAGTCGCGTTTCGTAGAGAAAGCCGAAACCGTTTCTTGGCCGCGAGGCTAATATAGTGAGAAGAGACGGGACAGCCGGGGCCAGCTCGGTTCTCTTCATCCAAGGATGACTACACATGCAGAATAATGACAAGGCGATCAAGCCCCGCCGGGTGACCTGGGGCGTGCTGGGGCTGCTGGTCACGGGACTGGTGACGGCGGTCGCGGGCCGGATCGTCGCCGCGACTCCGAATCCCTCCGATCCCGTGACGCTACGTTCACTTCCAGGACCCAACGGGACCACGGTCGAGCTCAAGGCACCGAAGGGCGGAGTCTCCGCCCTCGTCTTCTACTCGACGGAGTGTCCGATCTCGAATGCCTACAGTCCGACATTGAATCGACTGACCGAAGAGTTCCCCGCGGGAAAACTTCGCCTGGTGGGCCTGTGCGTCGATCCCGACCTGACGGATGCCGAAGTCGCGGCCCACGCCAGGGACTTCGAGCTCAAGTTTCCGGTGGCACGCGATCGCGACGTGACGCTGGCCGCGCGGCTGCGGGCGACGGTCACGCCGGAAGCGTTCGTCATCGACGACCAGGGGAAGATCCGCTATCACGGCCGGATCGACGACCAGTTCGCCGCGCGACAGAAGCGGAACGCTAATCCGATGACCCGCGAGCTGCACGACGCGATCGCGGCGGTGCTCCAGGGCCGCGACCCGGAGTCGGCCGAGGTACCGGCCGTCGGCTGCCCGATCCCGAAGCCGGTCAAGGGAGCCGTGATTGCTCCAACTTATAGCAACACGGTTGCGTCGATCCTCCAGAAGAACTGCCTGGAGTGCCATCGGGCCGGCCAGGTCGGCCCGTTCCCGCTATAGACATACGACCAGGCCCGCAAGCGCGCTGTCGACATCGCCGGGGTGGTCGAGGATCGACGGATGCCGCCGTGGAAAGCCGCTCCCCAGACATTCCCCAGGTTCAAGCACGACCGATCGCTTCCGGCGGCCGACATCGCCGCGATCGTCGCCTGGGCCGAGGCCGGAGCCCCCGAGGGAGATCCTGCCTCGATTCCCGCTTTGCCCTCCTTCTCGAGCGACTGGGCGCTCGGTACGCCCGACCTGGTCATCGAGATGCCCGCCGACTTCGAGGTTCCGGCCAGTGGCGGAGACATCTACCGTTGCTTCGTCATCCCGACCAAACTTCCTAAGGATATGTATATATCGGCGATCGAGTACCAACCCGGCAATCGGCGGGTGGTGCATCACATGCTAGGCTACATCGACACGACCGGCGCCGCGCGAAAGCGTGACGAGGCCGATGAAGGACCCGGCTACACCTGCTTCTCTGGCCCAGGCGTCGAGATCCACGGCGATCTGGGAGGCTGGGCGCCGGGAATCACCGCCAGCCGGCTCCCCGAGGGAGTCGGCCGCGCCCTGCCCAGGAACGCCGACGCGCTCATCGAGGTCCATTACCATCCCAGCGGCAAGTTCGAGAAGGATCGGTCGCGGATCGGCCTCCATTTCGCCCGGACCCCGATCAAGCAGACCATGCACTGGAGTGCGGCCATCCAGCCCAATCTGAAGATCCCGGCCGGGGCTTCGAACTACGAGGTCAAGGCCGAGTGGGAGGTTCCGGTCGACGTCGAGGCTCTGGGCGTGACACCTCATATGCACATGATCGGCCGTGATATGAAGCTTTCGGTCACCTTCCCTGACGGCCGCGAGCAAGCGTTGATCAATATCCCCGACTGGGACTTTGGCTGGCAGTACAGTTACTTCTTCGAGCAACCGATCGACCTCCCCAAGGGAACCAAGCTCAAGCTGATCGCCCACTACGACAACTCGGAAGCAAACCCCCGAAACCCCAACAAGCCTCCCAAACTTGTGACATGGGGCGAGGCTACCACGGACGAGATGTGCATCGGCTTCATCGCTGTGACCAAGAAGGGGCAGGACCTCACTCGCCGCGGTGAACAGGATGACCTCCGCCAGATCCTGAACGAACAACGCGAGAGGTTCCGGGAGCAGCGCAGAAAGGCGGCGCAGCAACGACAGGCGCAGGCCGGGAAATAGAAGCCGCCAGGCGCGAGCTTTCGAGTCCCGCGACGGTTGACCGTGCCCGAGGCTTTTCTAGACCTCGGCAACGTTCAGCCGTCATTGCGGACGGTTGCTCTTTTTCCACCAGAGGATCATCGTTTCCGGTGTCGGTGTCCGTTCTCGGCCGTGACGATCGGCAGCGCCTCGCCGATTTGATTGTAATCGCTGGAGCCAGAGCCTGAGACCGTGACCTGGGCCGCGGAAATCAGGGGCGCGGAACCCGACGTGTTGCCTCCGATCAATCCCAGCTTGATGAGACTGCCGATCGAGGTCTCGATTGGGAGGTCGAAATAGTTCGCCGCTCCAAAGCTGATCGGCTGGGCATGGCCGCCAATAAACCACTGCGCCGTCGATGGGCGGAAGACCGCGACCTCGGTGTGGCCGGTGTGGTCATAGTCGCCGGGCACGGGGATATCCAGCATGTTCAGTCCACCGAAGCTGATCGGCTGAGGGAGTCCGTCGATGAACCACTGGCCGGTCGAGGGACGAAACACGGCGAGCTGGGTCTGGCCGTTGCCCAGATAATCGCCGGGTACGGGGATATCCAGCATGTTCAGTCCACCGAAGCTGATCGGCTGGGGGAGTCCGTCGATGAACCACTGGCCGGTCGAGGGACGAAACACGGCGAGCTGGGTCTGGCCGTTGCCCAGATAATCGCCGGGTACGGGGATATCCAGCATGTTCAGTCCACCGAAGCTGATCGGCTGAGGGAGTCCGTCAATGAACCACTGGCCGGTCGAGGGACGAAACACGGCGAGCTGGGTCTGACCGTTGCCCAGGTAGTCGCCAGGAACGGGGATGTCGAGCAGGTTTCCTCCACCGAAACTCGGTGGCGCCCACGTTTGCCCGGAAGGTGGCATCAAAAACCACTGCGCCGTCGACGGTCGGAAGACGCCGATATTGCTCGTGCCGTTGCCGAAGAAATCATCAACGACAACCGGCGCAGGTTCGGGGTTCAGCGACGTCGCGTTGCTGATCGTAACGGTCATTGCTGAAGTACCCAGAGTGACAGCCCGGCTCGGTCCGCTCAGGGTCACCGTGAAATTGAGCGGATTGATGCCGGATGTGCTGGCTCCGGCCACCAGGGGTACGCTGATCGACTGACTTGTCTGGGCGACATCGAAGTACAAGGTGCCGGCGACTGGCTGATAGGCGACGCCCGCGCGGGCGGTTCCATCACTGGTGCTGTAATTGACAGAGAACGCTCCCAGGCCGCCGGTCCGGTCCACTGTCAGCGTGACGCTACCGGCGGCTGGATTCACCGTCTCTCTCGACGCGCTGAAGGAGACGTTCGAGGTCTGGGGAGGGGGCTGGACGACCCAGCCGATATCGGCCAGTGCGGCGTAGTCGAGGTCGGTGAACATCAGCCGGCTTCCGCCGTACAGGACCGGATCCATCACGGCGTTGGTTCCGTCGCTCTGGGTACCGTCGGCCCAGTGATCATGGCCGGGATTCAAGGGCACGGGTCCTCCGTAAACCGCTGTGGCGGCAGGACCGATGAACGTGTTCCCCGAGATTTGGCTGAACCAGGCGTCGCTGGTGCCGAGACCGAGAATGTGTCCCAGCTCATGCTCGGCGACTGTGAAGAAGTCGGTCTGATTCGGGCCGAGACCGGCCGTGGCGTTTCCGAAGAACCAGTTGGTCGAGCCGGTGTCGAAGGCGATCGAGCCTCCCCAGGGCCCGAAGCTGGTCGGCGTGGCGGCAAGCGCACCGGTTTTCCCACGCGCGGCGACCGTGTTCAGCCAGCTTGTGTCACCGGTGGCGGAGTATCCGCCCACGGAACTATCTCCCGCCTCCGAGCCTGACCCGAGCGACCGGCCCCCCACATACACGATGATCGTGTTGGCCGGAACCGACAGATTGCTCACCTGCTGCGTCGCCCCGGTCGCGGGGTTCATGAAGCTGGCCGACCAGACGTCGTTACCTGACGGAGAGATCGCGGAGAGCTGGTCTTTGCTCAGCGCGTTTGACAACTCGGAGGCCGCGAGCTGGATCAGGTAGCGCTTGGCCGGCGTGTTAAAGAAGTTGGTCGTATCATAGCTGTAGTCGATCTGGATGTTCACGCTGAGCAACCAGCGCGATTCGAGAAAGGAACATGCCGGCTGAAAATTCCGTCCCTTCCGGTGCCGGATTGATGCCGGCCCTCCGCGCGCGCGGCCCCATCGCCGCAACCGTTCTGTGACGGTCCGCACCATGCATTTTGCCTTCCTCTATGCGTTTCCGTGGAGGCTAGCTCAAAAGAGAGGATTCACAGGCCACTATCCCAATCATCCCCGGGCGGTTTCCCAGGACCGAGTGACGATCTTTCCTCGTCTCCTGAACCCGATCCGGGGCAGGGTACACATCGAGGAGCATCCAGTGCCACCAGCGCCGTTCTCGACCGATCCGTTCCAAAAGAAGCTCAATCGGGACGACACCCAGCCGAGCGAGACCTCGAAACCCGAATCCATCCCTGGACTGGAAAAGGCGAGGTCGCTCGACCAACAAGCGTCATCACGAGAATAGGTTTCGAACCCATTTCTCGCAAGCACCTCTCGCCCGTTTTCGAAGGTGATTTCAAGACGATGATGTCCAAGGCGAACACCGGAAATTGCCGGAAAAAGAGGCGATCTGTACCGGTTAAGGAAGCGAGACTATTCTCGCGGGAGATCGAGCGGCGATTTTTTTATTATAGCATATGACAAATTGATTGGGTGCATTGAGCCATGGAGGTAATGTCGTCAATTGGGTTCTGGCTCGAGGGGACCGGCAAGCTCCTGGAGGAAGAAGAGACGACCGGGGAGCGTGGGCATGAAGCTGCTGGGGACCCAGGGGTCGGGTCCGTACCGGAGGGTCATCCAGAGGCTGGCTCCTTGCCATTGCATCGAGCGGCCAAAGGTGCCATCGGCGCCGCCGATGATCCGATCGGCCTGAAGGAACAGGCCGGGCCCGATGGTGTTGGCGAACGCGGGGACCAGGGTTGTCCGGCTCTTGAAGCTGGTCAGGGCGTTTTGTTCGATGGTCAGGGGATGGAGCGGAGCACCCAGGCGGTGGGTCTGGGATTTCCAGGTTGGCAGGTCCGGGTAATCGGCGGCAAAGTGAGGCTCCCAGAACGCGATGTGGCACACCCTGCCGATTCCGAAGATAACGATCAGTTCCGCCCCCTGGAGCTTCTTCAGGTCGGCGATTCGCTCGGCGTAATGCGGTAGTTGGTCAGGCTGCGCGAAATGACGCTGGTGTTCCGGGACCGTGAGGGGGCCGAGGGGACCGTAAAAGGCGGACTGCATGGCATTCTGAAACGCACCGGGATGATGCGCCGGGAGGGTCGTTCCCACCCGGTCGCTCCACTCGTCCATATTGAAGCCGTGAACGTGCTCGCACGAGACGCCCCACTCGCGGAGGAAGTAGGTGGCCCAGCGGTACATACCCATGGGGCCGACCGGCAGGATCAGGGCGAGCGGACGCCCATCGTCGCGTGTCCGGCGGATCGACTGGGCGATCTCGTGGCCGAGCATCACGTCGAAGTCGGTCAGGCTTGCGCAGGCGATCGGCTCGAAGTCATGATGCCACCACGGTCTGCGCTCGTGGATCGCCTCGGGCGGATGGGCGCAACACGCATCGAGCCGGGCGAGGTCCCAGCCCCGGGGCAGAAACCCTTCCATCAACGAGCCGGCCAGGGTGGTCTGAAGATTCATGGAGGTTTGGGGAGCTCAAGGTTGCCGGGAGGCGGTTCGTGACGACATACTCTATCGCGGCGCCGACCGTTGGGGAAAGAGCATGGTTCGCTGGATCTTTCTCGACGTGGGCAACATCCTTCTCGACGAGGATCCGTTGACCTTTCATAACTTCCGGCGCCATGTCGAAGCGGTCCGGCAGGTCCGCCCGGACCTGACCTTCAACGACCTGCTGGCCGAGCGCGAGGCGGCGGCGCTGCGCGGGTCGCGCTGGCCGGTTCACGAGGTGGCTTCCCGATACCTCGATGAAGTCACCCTCTCCAACGTCTGGGATGACGTCGCGGCCGAGGTCCGGGACCGGTTCGTGGATCTCGCACCGCCAGTCTCCGGAGCCGAGGATTGTCTTAACCGGCTCGCCGCGCACTTTCCACTGGGAGTGATCGCCAACCAAGGGGTGGAATGCCGTGCCCGGCTTGCCTCCCTGGGCTGGCTCGATCGATTCGGCGCTCTGCGCTTGCCGAGGAATGCGGTCACTTTAAACCCGACTTAACATTGTTCCGCCGCGCGGTGGAGATCGCCGGAGTCTCACCCGGCGAATGTTTGATGGTCGGCGACCGACTCGATAACGACATCGCCCCGGCCGCGGCGCTGGGTATGGCGACCGTCCATGTCCGATGGGCCAGTCGACGTAGCAAAGGCTGGCCTCCGTCGTCCGCGACGGATCAGGAGGCGCTCGACTATCTGGATTCGCTTGAGCGCATCTCGTCCCGGATGGAAACCCGGGTCGATCGTCTTGCGCCCACGGTCGCGATCGATAAGATCAGCGAGTTGGCCCCCTGGATTGACTCATGGGCTAATAGTTAATAATTTTATATGTTATTGATAATCAGAGTTCAAAGAATATAAAATTTAGATAATAAAATCTCAATAGAACTATTTGAGATAAAAAAACAATGAAGATCCAGCGGTTTCCCACTAGTCTTTTGATCACGAGCGTCTGGCTCTTGTTTGCGATCGATCGCGGGGCCTGGGCCGAGGATGTGGTCGGAGTGGTCCGGTTCTCGGACGTGGGTAAGAGGACGATTCTCGTCAGGCCTGCGAGCGGCGATCCGGACATTCTGATCACGCTGGGACCACTGACCCTGATCAAGGATTCGGCCGGGAAGCCGATCTCGCTCATTGAACTGCGACCGGGCTGCCCGGTGATCGTCAACGAGGGGCCTGTCGCCTCGGCGATCATGGTCGAGGACGAGGTGGTCGGGACGCTCGTGTCGGTCGAGGAGGGGGGGGTGGAATTCGTTCTCTCGCGGAAACCAGATGGTCGCGAGGCGACGTTCAAGACCAGCGCTCGGACCAGGCTAGTCAGCGGCACCGGAACCGGGGGGGCGTCGGAATTGACCGACCTCGAGCCCGGGACACTCCTGTCGATTCTACACGCGGATGGCTTCGCGACGATTATCAAGGTTCTGCCGCGAAAACTATCGATGGCACGGGAGTTCTGGGAAAACTTCCGCCACAACCTGTTCAAGCCGCTCCTGCTTTTTTTCTACGCAGGGTTCTTGATTCCTTTGTTGCGCGTCAAGTTTGAATTTCCTTATGTTATCTATCAGGGGTTGACCCTTTACCTGCTGATCGCCATCGGCTGGCATGGTGGTGAGGAGTTGGCGGTGCTCCCGGCCCGAACCCTGGGCCAGGCAGTCGGTTTCATGGGGATCGGATTCCTGACCAACTTCCTGATCGGCGTTATCGCATATGTGATCTTGCGGTTTTTTACAAGACTACGGCGAATCGATGCCGCCACGGTGGCAGGCTATTACGGCTCGGATTCGGCCGGTACGTTCGTGACCTGCATGGGCGTGCTGGCGACCCTTGGGATCAAGCACGCAGCCTACATGCCGGTGATGCTGGCGGTCATGGAGGTGCCTGGCTGTCTGGTGGCCCTTTTTCTGATCTCCCGGTTGCGCCGACAGGGGATGGACCCTGCGGGGACGATGCCCGACGAGCCGGGTTACAATGCGCAGGCGCCGCCGCCGCTGGCTTCCGGCCTCGAGGAAGGCATTTCTCTGGAAGAGGAGGAGGAAAAAGGATTGATTTCTCCTGATCAGGCTGAGGCGATCGAGACCGAGCGCGAGCTGGCGCTGGAGAAGCGAAGCCATCCCACCAAGGTCGGCCCCAAGCCCAAGAATCTCTTGAGTGCGCAGCTGTTACACGAGGTCTTTCTCAACCCCGGCATCTATCTGCTCTTCACGGGCATCGTGATCGGCTTTGTCAGCCGAAGGCAGGGGGCGAAAGTCAGCGCGGTCGATGATCCCTTATTCCTTTCGCTCTTTCAGGGACTGCTCTGCCTGTTCCTGCTCGAGATGGGAATGACGGCCTCGCGGAAGCTCAAGGACCTGCACTCGGCCGGGTGGCCGTTCATCGCCTTCGGGTTGCTCGCCCCCAACCTCTTCGCCATGATCGGCATCGCCGCCGCGCTGGGCTACAGTCATCTGAGCGGAGTGCGGCTCGACCTGGGAACGTATGTCCTCTTTTCGGTGCTCTGCGCCGCGGCTTCGTACATCGCCGTGCCCGCGATCCAGCGGCTGGCGATTCCCGAGGCGAGCCCGACGCTTCCGCTCGCCGCTTCGCTCGGGCTGACCTTTTCCTACAATGTCACCATCGGCATCCCGCTCTATATTCAGATCGCCAAGCTCGTGATGGAGAGATTCCCGGTCTGACGACGGGTCGATCGCAACGGGTTTCAGGCGACCTGGATGACGATCTTGCCGTGCAGGGTGCCCGCCTTGTTCAGTGTGTTGTCCTCGAGGTCCTGCTCTGCCTGAGCGGCCTGCTCCAGCGAATAGCTCCGCCCGATCAGTGGTTTGAGCTGACCGGACTCGGCCCAACGGTTCATGTCGTCGGCCGCCGTGCGCTGTTCGTCGGGAGAGGCATTGAACATGGCGAAGCCGAGGAGCGAGCACTCGCGCGGATAGAACGCCCCCAGGGGGAGTGTCGGTCTGGCGGCGCGGCCGGCCATGAGGATCATCCGACCCCTCTTGCGGAGTAGCGGTATAGCAACGTCGAGGTTGGGCTCGCGCTGGGTCTCATACCAGACATCGATTCCTTCCGGAGCAAACTCGCGGAGCCGCGCCGGAATGTCGTCGGTCTTGTAGTTGAGCGCGAGGTCGGCGCCCAGTTCACGGCAGATGGCGAGATTAGAGTCGTTGCCCGCGGCCGTGACGACCCGGGCGCCGTTGGCTTTGGCCATCTGGACCACCATCGAGCCCACGCCACCACTGCCGCCGGGGACGTAGACGGTCTCACCCTTCTGAAGCCGGCCGGTCCGGAACAGTCCGAGGTGAGCGGTGATCCCAACCAACGCCATCGAGGCGGCCTGGGCGTCGCTCAACGTCGTCGGGGTCGGGTAGAGCAAGTCCTCGTCCACGGCCGCGAACTCGGCGGTAACGCCCTGACGGCCGAGTAGCCCCTGGTTCGAGCCCCAGACCCGGTCCCCGACCTTGAACCGCTTCGCTCCAGACCCAACCGCCGCGACCGTACCGGCAAGGTCACAGGCCAGGATATATGGAAACGGTAAGGGCATGGCAATAAACCCTGACCGCAGATACAGGTCGATCGGGTTCAGTGCGGTCGCTCCGACCTGAACCAGAACCTGACCCGGCCCCGGCTCCGGCCGCGGTAGTTCTCCGACTCGAATCGCTTCGATCGGCCCGGTCGCTTCAATGTAAGCGGCTCGCATCGTTGGCGTTGGCTCCCTGGTCTCAGTGCGCGTGCACGTGGGTCGCTCCCCGTCCGTGCTCGATCATAACGACCGCGCCGGGTCGGATGAACCCCTTGACTCCATGATCGACCCGGTAAATATTTCGAAGACCTTCAAAATATTTTCTCGACACCGGCGAACCGACTGAAAACGGCCTCCTTCGGCACGTTGATCAAGGCACTTTCGGACCCGACCCGGCGTGAGATCCTCTGGATCCTGACGCGAGGCGAACGCACGGCCGGAGCGCTCGCTGATTCGTTCTCGCTGACCAGGTCGTCGTTGTCGCACCATTTCACCGTGCTCAAGGACACCGGTCTGATCCGGAGGCGTCGAGAGGGACAGCAGATCTATTACACCCTCGATACCCGGTCGTCGAGGACATGCAGGCGAGGTTGTGGGACCTGTTCGGGAAGAATGGCGACCAGGACCGCGCAACCGGCAGCAAGCCCGGCCTTCGAACTGGGCGGGAGCTCATCACGATGAGCCGGCTTTATTGGGGTATCGCCATCGTGCTGTTGGCCGCGGCGTGGCTGGTTTCGGCCTGGGTCTATCCGGGCTTGCCTGCGCATCCCGACGCACTGGAACCTTCAGGGCAAGATCGACGGCCATGGCCCCAGGGCCACCTTGTTCCTAATGCCGGGCGTGATGGCCGGCCTCCTCGTTCTCTTTCGCTTTCTACCGGCCCTATCCCCGAGAAACTTCGAGGTCGACGCGGTCCCCTCGACCTACCTGCTCGTCATGGACCTTGTGCTCGCGCTATTGGGCTACATGCACGCGGTGATCATCCACGCCACCGTTCACGCCGGCACGGTGAGCGTGAGCCGGCTCATGCTAGGCGGCCTCTTCCTCTTCTTCGCCCTCCTGGGCAATGTCCTGGGACGAGTCCGGCGCAATTTTTACATCGGCGTCCGCGTTCCCTGGACCCTCGCCAGCGAGCGGGTCTGGAACGATACTCATCGACTCGCCGCTTGGCTTTTCGTCGTCTGCGGCATGGCCGGCTTCGGGATCATCCTCGCCGGCCTGCCGCTCTGGACCGCCTTGGGATTACTTGCCGTCGCCGCCCTGGTCCCGATCGTCTATTCATTCATTCACTACAAGTCGCTCGAGCGCCAGGGAGCTCTTTGAAGTCCCGAGACCGAAACCCGGTCCATCGATCACTGGTCCTTCTTCTTCACGGCACCCTTCTTCAGAACGACCTTGCTGGCTGTTCCCTTCTCGTGAGTCACCTCGACTGATCCGCCCGTGTTGAGCCGATCGAGGCTGAACTTCTTCATGACTTTCCCCTTGGCCGACTCGTATACGGTGTCGCTGTTGACCTTGACGGTCACGTCCTTGTCGTCCGAATTGACCACAAACGAGCTGCCGGCGGGATCGACCGACTTGACCGTACCGAGCAGTTCGGCGGCTACGATCGGAATGACCAACACACCGAAGGCGACCGCAAGGGCCGACAGGGTCAGAACGAATGAGCGTCGCGATTGCATGACTGGAATCTTCTCCCGAAATGTTGACGGGGATCGGAAGTCTCGACGGCGCACACGATGACCTCTGGTGAGTTCCCGTCTGCGGGTGCCCCTCGATCTTGGGAAATCGATTTCGCGGTGTCATCGCGTCTGCCTCTGCAATCAACCCCGCTCGCTCGACTGGGTATTGCGATCGCGTCGCCTGATTTCACGAAGGTCGAATCGCCTTCGGACAATCAGACCGAAAGGCGTCCGGTTTCGTAGAATGTCAGAACGGAAGGCTTGGCCGAATCGAATCGAGCCAGGAGCCGTGGAAGGAGGGGGACGTTGACGACGAGCAGACACGATCGCATGGTCTCGTCGGAAGGACTCGAACGCAGGACGCGGGAGATCGGACGCGAGCTTTTCGAGAGGATCGGACGGAAGTCCTCGATCCTCGATCGAACCTCCTGGGACGACCGTTTGATGGAATTGACCATGGACGATCCCGAGGTCAAGGTCCAGCTCTTCCGGTTCATCGACGCATTGCCCGTTCTCGGCACGACGGAAACGGTCCGTCGGCACCTTGCCGAGTACTTGGGCGAGGCGGGCGAGCGAACGCCCTGGTGGCTCCGGCAGCTTTTGCGGATGGCGCCGAGTGGGTCGGCCGGGTCGAGATTGATCGCGACTTCGGCTCGTGCGGCGGCAACTCACATGGCGCGTCGGTTCATTGCGGGCGAGACACCGACCGAGGCCCTGGCCACGGTCCAATCGCTCCGACGCCGGAAGCTGGCGTTTACCGGTGACTTGCTGGGTGAGGCAATCATCAGCGAAGCCGAGGCCGACGCCTACATGCAGACCTGTATCGACCTGATCGAGGGACTGGCGCCGGCGCTCGCCAGCGCCGGAGATCGCGCAGATCGACCGGGACGAATCGGGGCCGATCCCCAGGGTGAATCTCTCACTGAAGCTGACCAGTCTGACGCCCCGGTTCGACGCCCTGCATGCCGAGATGACCGAGCGTCGCGTTCTCGAGCGGCTCCGTACGATCTTTCGCCTCGCGCGTCGCCTGGGAGCGTATATCCACGTCGACATGGAACAGTACGCACACAAGGACCTGACCTTTACGATTGTGCGCGACGTGCTCATGGAGCCGGAGTTTCGCGACTGGACCGACGTCGGGATCGTGGCCCAGGCGTATCTGCCTGAAACCGAGGGCGACCTGCATGACCTGGCCGATTGGGCCGAGCGTCGTGGGACGCCGTTGACCGTCCGACTGGTCAAGGGCGCTTACTGGGATTACGAAGTCATCCACGCTCGGCAGGTGGGATGGCCAGTCCCGGTCTTCCTCAATAAGTGGGAGACGGATGCCTCGTACGAGCGTTGCGCCCGGTTCCTACTAGAGCATCACATGCGGCTCCGTCCGGCCCTGGGAAGCCATAACGTCCGTAGCCTGGCGGCAGCCCTGGCGGCGGCCGAGTTGTTCGGAGTGCCCGACGCTGCCTATGAGGTCCAGATGTTGCACGGCATGGGCGAGCCGATCCAACTCGCCCTGATTGACAAAGGCAAACGGGTTCGGGTTTACACGCCCTACGGAGCGATGCTACCGGGGATGGCCTATCTCGTTCGCAGGCTCCTGGAGAATACGTCCAACGACTCCTTTCTGAAGGCCAGCTTTCGCAAGAATGTTCCGATTGATGAGCTCTTGCGCGATCCTGAGGAGGCGGGTGTGATGTGGCGAAACCGGCTCAAGTCGCGACCGATGTCCCCTGGTACGAACGGAAAAGCCGGTGTTCAAGATCTTCCGGGGTTTCGAAAACGAGCCGGTGACCGATTTTACCAGGCCCGAGAACCGGGAGGCGATGCGATCGGCGCTTCGCGAGGTCGCAGACCGTTTGGGGCGTACCTATCGACTGGTCATCGGCGGTGAGGAAGTCACCACAGCCGAAAGTTTTGCAACCCAGGATCCCGGCAATAGGGATCGTGTCGTCGGCCGATTTCCAAAGGCATCGAAGACCGAGGCCGATCGATCGATCGCCACGGCGCAAGCAGCGCTGGCAAGCTGGTCGGCAACGCACGTGTCGGACCGCGCTGGAGTGCTGGTGCGGGCAGCCTCGATCCTACGTCGTCGTCGGTTCGAGCTGGAGGCGTGGGAGGTGTATGAATGCGCCAAGCCCTGGCGCGAGGCCGACGCCGACGTCGCCGAGGCGATCGACTTCTGCGAATACTACGCACGCGAGATGATCCGGCTCTCGGTCCCCTGGGGAAGAGACGTACCCGGCGAGATCGAACGCCACCGCGCCGATCGCACGCGGGGTGGCCGTAGTGATCCCGCCCTGGAACTTCCCGCTGGCGATTCCGACCGGGATGACAGTCGCCGCCTTGGTGGCTGGAAATACGGTCGTCCTCAAGCCCAGCGAGCGATCGACGATGATGGCCTGGATCCTGGCTGAAGTATTGAGCGAGGCGGGGCTCCCGCAGGGCGTCCTGACGGTCGTTCCTGGATTCGGTGATGTCGGGCGGCGCTGGTGGACGATCCGCGGGTCGGCCTTGATCGCCTTCACAGGCTCGCGCGAGGTCGGCCTGGAGATCAACCGCCGCGCGGCACGACGCGCGGCAGGGCAGGACCACGTCAAGCGGGTGATCGCCGAGATGGGGGGCAAGAACGCGATCATCGTCGATGACGACGCGGATCTGGACGAGGCGGTCGTGGGCGTGCTTCAGAGCGCTTTCGGTTACTCGGGCCAGAAGTGCTCGGCCTGCTCGCGGGTGATCGTCCTGGATGCGATCCATGACACGTTCGTGAGCCGACTGATTGATGCGGCGCGGTCGCTCTCGGTGGGGCCGGCCGAAGACCCCGATACGGACGTCGGGCCGGTGATTGACGAGCGGGGGCCGGGAGCGGATCGAAGATTTATCAAGACGCCGCTTCTGAAGGGCAGGTCATGCAGGCGGTCGATCCGGCCTCTGAGCAGCGGGGCAACTTCGTCGGGCCGCATATCGTGACGGGGGTCCGGCCCGACTCCCGGATGGCGCAGGAGAGATCTTCGGGCCGGTCCTGGCTGTGCTCCGGGCTCGCGACCTCGATGAAGCCCTGGCCATCGCCAACGGAACCGCATATGCCCTGACCGGTGGCCTCTACTCGCGGAGCCCCGCCCATATCGCCCGGGTAAGCGCGAGTTTCGGGTCGGAAACCTCTACATCAACCGGACGATCACGGAGCACTGGTTGGCCGTCAGCCGTTCGGCGGGTTCAAGCTCTCGGGAATCGGCACCAAGGCGGGCGGTCCCGACTATCTCAGGGAGTTCTTCCTGAACCGGACGGTGACCGAGAACACGATGCGACGGGGCTTCGCCCCCGAAGACATGAGCGAATCCAACCCGATTGCGGCCGGAGGACTCTGACCATCACGGGCACCGATTCGATCAGCCGCGCATGCGCCGCGGCGAGCGGGTTCGCGGTGGGTTTTCCCCGATCCCGCGACACACGCCAGCCGCGGCGATTCGAGCATCTCATAGTCCCGGTAGTGCATGCGAACGCCCACATGCCGTTCGTTAGTAATGAACACCAC
>CAWGMM010000008.1:0-1115743 GCA_963823685.1 uncultured Isosphaeraceae bacterium
ACAAGGTCGACAGCCAACATCGCCAAGACCCGGTACAGCACCCCCGGCGTCGGCCTGATCTCACCGCCTCCGCATCATGATATCTACAGCATCGAGGATCTTGCGAGTGATCTTCGACCTCAAGAACGCCAACCCGCGGGCCGAGATCTCGGTCAAGCTGGTGGCGGCGGCGGGGGTGGGGACGATCGCGACCGGCGTGGCCAAGGGGTACGCCGACCGGATCTTGATCAGCGGCGACAGCGGCGGCACGGGCGACTCGCCCCTGTCCTCGATCCGGCACGCGGGCATCCCGTGGGAGATCGGCCTGGCCGAGACCCAGCAGACCCTGATCCGCAACGGCCTCCGCGGCCGGGTCCGGCTTCAGACCGACGGCCAGCTCAAGACCGGGCACAACGTGATCGTCGCCGCCTGCCTGGTGCCGAGGAGTGTGGCTTCGCGACCGCCCCGCTCATCGCGATGGGGTGCGTCATGATGCGCAAGTGCCACCTGAACACCTGCCCGGTCGGCATCGCCACCCAGGACCCCGTCCTCCGCCCAGTTCACCGGCACACCCGAACAGGTGGTCAACTACCTCTTCTTCGTGGCCGAGGAGGTGCGCGAGTTCCTGAGTACGATGGGCTATCGAACGCTCGACGAGATCATCGGGCACAGCGAGCTCCTGTCGGCCCCCGCGCTCGAGGACCACTGGAAGGGGCGGCACCTCGACCTGACCCCCCTGCTCCAGATGCCCGATGTCCCGCACGGCACGCCGATCCGATGCGTCGAGCGCCAGCCCGACATCCTGGCCGAGCAGCTTGACTGGGAGCTTTTGCAAACCTGCAAGGACGCCGCTGGAGCATCAGAAGCGAGTCCAGAAGACCGAGTCGATCTCGAACCGGAACCGGACGGTCGGCACGCTTCTGAGCTACTTCGTGACGGCCCGAGTACGGCGAGGCCGGGCTCCGCGAGGACACGATCGACCTGATGTTCCACGGTAGCGCGGGGCAGAGCTTCGGCGCGTTCGTCACCCGCGGGATCACCTTCGCATCCGGGGCGATGCCAACGACTACATCGGCAAGGGGCTTTCGGGGGGCAAGATCGTGGTCAGCCCGCCGCTTGACGCCGGCTACCCGGCCGAGCGAAATATCATCGTCGGCAACGTCGCACTGTACGGCGCGACGGCGGGCGAGGCCTATTTCCGCGGGCTCGCCGGCGAACGGTTCGCCGTCCGCAACAGCGGCGCCAAGGCCGTGGTCGAGGGGATCGGCGACCACGGCTGCGAGTACATGACCGGCGGTGTCGTCGTGGTCCTGGGCCCGACCGGCCAGAATTTCGCCGCCGGCATGAGCGGCGGAATCGCGTACATCTACGACCCCGACCAGACCTTCCGGTCCCATTGCAACCTCGAGATGGTCGACCTCGTGCCGGTCGAGGACTACAAGGACATCGGTCTGTTTGAGCAACTTGATCAACCGGCACGTTCTCTACACCGGCTCGAAGGTCGCCGACGACATCGTGAACGACTTCTCGACCGCGCTGGGGCAGTTCGTCAAGGTCTTCCCCCGCGACTACCGCCGGGTCCTCGAGCAGAGTAAGATCATGCAGCGGCAGTGGGAGTTGATCAACGGTTAATTGATGAAAATCTGTAGGGTGGGCACCAGCCACCATCCGTCCGCGAGCCGTCCCGGGAAGATGGTGGGCGGCGCTCACCCTGCAAATAATTTTAAAATATGGCGATAGGGCAGATACTCTCATGGCCGACCCACGTGGATTCCTGAACATCGAGCAGCAGAAGCTGACCCCGCGCCCGGTCCATCAGCGGATCAAGGACTTTCGCGAGCTGTACCACCCGATGCCCGCCGAGAGCATCCGGCGCAGGCGTCGCGGTGCATGGACTGTGGGATACCATTCTGCCACACGGGCTGTCCCCTCGGGAACCTGATTCCGGACTGGAACGACCTGGTCCACCGCAACCGATGGGAAGAAGCGTCAGGCGCTGCACGACACCAACAACTTCCCCGAGTTCACCGGCAAGACCTGCCCGGCCCCGTGCGAGGCGTCGTGCGTCCTCGCGCTCAGCGCCTCACCGGTGACGATCAAGAACATCGAGGCGGCGATCGTCGACAAGGGCTGGGAGATGGGCTGGATCAGGCCGATGCCCCCGAGGTCGAGACCGGCAAGCGGGTCGCGGTCATCGGCAGCGGCCCGCGGGCCTGGCCGCCGCCCAGCAATTGCGCCGGGCTGGTCATGCCGTCACCGTCTACGAGCGCGACGACCGTCCCGGCGGCCTGATGACGTACGGCATTCCCGACTTCAAGATGGCCAAGCACTACGTCGATCGCCGGATCGAACAGCTTGAAGGCGAGGGTATCCGGTTCATCTGCAACGCCGACGTCGGCCGGACGATCGATCCCGGCGACGTCCGGGCCCGCCATGACGCCGTGCTTTTGACCGTTGGCGCCACACGGCCACGCGAGCTCGACATCTCCGGCCGACGGCTCAAGGGGGTCGAGATGGCCATGCCGTTCCTGACCCAGCAGAACCGACGCGGCCTGGGCCCCAGTTCAACGGCGAGACCATCCTCGCCACGGGCAAGAACGTGATCATCATCGGCGGCGGCGATACCGCGGCCGACTGCCTGGGCACCTGCCATCGCCAGCAGGCCCGCTCGATCCTTCAGCTCGACTACAACCCCCAGCCTCCCGAGAACGACAACCCCGACACCCCCTGGCCCCTCTGGCCCAAGATCTTCCGCATCACCCCCGCGCACGAGGAAGGGGGCAAGCGCGACTGGCAGATCAAGACCAAGCAATTCGTCGGCGACGCGCGGGGCCACGTCAAGGAGCTCCACGCTGTCCGGGTCCAGCAATACTTCGACGAGGCCGGCGAACGACAGTTCGAGGAGATCCACGGCACCGAGCTGATCTTCCCCTGCGAGCTCGTCCTGCTCGCCATCGGGTTCTCGGGGCCTGAGCCCTCGCTTCCCCGTTCGTTCAACCTGACCATGACCGAGGGGGGCGCGATCCGCTCCGACCACCACTACATGACCTCGCAGCCCGGCATCTTCGCCGCTGGCGATTGCCGGCGCGGCCAGTCGATCGTCGTCTGGGCCATCGCCGAGGGCCGCGAGGCCGCCCGCCACATCGACGAATTCCTCACCGGCCGCCCCAGCCGTCTCCGCGCCCGCGATCACTCGGCGCTGGAGGTCATCAATCCGCGCTGAGCTGAGGGGTGAGTCCATGAAGGTCGACCAGGGCCTACGGCCGTTGAACCGCCGCGAGAGTGGCGGCGGGTTCGGCTATGCGGTCTTTTTTCACCATCGACTCGCGGTTTTCGCGTGAAGTTGGGAAAAAGAGGATTGATTAGGCGCCCAGGGATGTTGTAGATAAGATAGCGGCGGTTTTGGAATCTGCTCAAGCCTGACGCGTCTGGGCATGTCGGGCCGCCGTCTCCATTTCCTCGTGCGAAGTTGCTGTCTCGAGGATGAGACTCCTCACGGTTCAACATTGCGAGCCACACCTGGAGCTGCCATCATGCATCGCCGTGGGGATGACAGTCCGCCGCGCTCGACGCGCCCGTCTGCGGCTGCGCCGCGATCGTTTCCGACAGTTCGATCTCCAGGAGCTCGAACCGCGGCTCTTGCTGGCGGCGGGGGGCCTGTCGTTCCTCTCGGTACCGTCGTCGTCGGCTTCGGGCGCACCGATGGCGCCGGTGCAGGTTCAGGTGCTCGACACGTCGGGTCAGCCCGATTCGTCCAGTACCGACCCGGTGACCATCGCCCTGGCACAGAACCCGGGCGGCGCCTCGCTCGATGGAACGGTTACCGTCAACGCGGTCAACGGAGTCGCGACGTTCTCGAACCTGCAGATCGATACCTCCATCCCCACCCAGGGCTTCGCGCTCGTGGCGACCTCGGGAAACGCCACCTCGCCCCCGTCGTCACCCTTGCTGGTCACACCCGGTCCATATCAACTAGCATTCACATCAAAATTTAATACAAACGTCAAGGCCGGTGCGTCGCTGGGCAACGTGACGGTCCAGGTGGAAGATCAGAACGACCTGCCGGTCTCGGTGAACGGCAGTCCGCAGGTCACCCTCTATCTCAAGACCAACGCGACCGGCGCCACGCTCCAGGGAACGACCACCGCGACGCTGGTTGACGGTAAGGCGACGTTCACCGGCCTGTCGATCACGAAGACCGGCGACTACAGCCTCGGCGTGTCGTCGCCGACGGCGGCCACGAGCTTCCTGATGCCGGGGGTCTCGACCGACATCACCGTGACCAACGCCGCACCGGCGACCGTGGCCTTCGTGACGCCCCCGCTCGACGTCGACACCGGCCAGCCGATCAACGCGGGGCTCAACCCCGCGGGAGTCTCGGTGTCGGTGCTCGACGCCTATGGCAACCCGGTGCTCGATAGCCAGCCCGTGGTCACCATGGCGCTCGCCGCGAGCTCGAACCCCGGGAAGCTGACCGGCACGACCGCCGTTCAGGCGGTCGCCGGCGTCGCCACGTTCAAGGACCTGTCGATCGACGCGGGCGGCACGAGTTACGCGCTCGACGCCTCGCTCGAAGGCTCGGCCCCGGTCGCGTCGGCCCCGTTCAACGTCGGCGTCGGCACCGCGCCGACTCACCTGGTCTTCACCCAGATGGCCACGAGCATCGTCCCCGACGGCGGTAATCTGCCCAAGATCGTGGTCTCGGTCGAGGACACCAACGGCCACGTTGTTCAGGACGACAACACGACCCAGGTCACGATCAAGCTCGCCATCCCGGCCGGTGGTCTCGGCGGCAACCTGTACGGCGTGCTCACCGAGCCGGTGCAAAACGGTGTGGCCGTCTTCGACAAGCTCTATATCCAGCAGGTCGCGCTTCAGGGCAAGACCTCGACCAGCTTCAACCTCGTCGCTTCATCGACCAACCACACCAGCCTTGCCACCGCGACGACCAGCTTCGATGTCGGCGTGCGGCGCGCCGGCGTCGTTCATCATCACCCAGGGGGCCAACCAGCCCAACCTTCAGGCCGGCCAGCCGCTCCAGCCGATCACGATCCAGCTCGTCGACTCCGATGGAAACCACATCACCAAGAGCCCGGCGATGAACGTCTCGTTCGGCGTTCTCCCCAATGGCAGCGGCGCGATCGGCTCGACCAACCCGATCCAGCAGATCAATGTTTATGTCAACGGGAGCAACACGCCCCAGCTTTATGACACCCTGCCCCTGGTCAACGGAACCGCCACCTTCACCAGTATCGCCATCAGGCAACCCAATCTGAACTACGTCTTCGCCATCGGCACGACCGACTACAACTTGCCGGCCGTGCGCTCGACCAGCACGTTCAACGTCACCACCGGCACGATCGATCACCTCGCGTTCCTGAGCAAGCCGCTGAACTCGTCCTACAACACGGTGATCTCTACCGCCGACGGCCAGGGACCCGCGCTCCAGGTGGCGCTCGAGGATTCGTCGGGCAACATCCTGACCAGCGATTCGAGCACGATCATCACCCTGACCGCCGACACCTCCATGGTCCCCGCCGCGCCACCGCCGTCACGCTCCAGGGCGAAGGGTTTGAGAGCAACGGCACCGTCCAGCTTCAGGTCTCCAAGGGGGTCGCGTTCTTCAATCGCGTCCTGTTCGCGACAACGGCGTCGCTCACCCAGGGTTACAGCGGCTACCAGATCACCGCCTCGGCCGGCGGCAAGACCGTGACGTCCGATCCCTTCGAACTGTCCTTGCCTCCGGGCACGCCCGCCGCCAGCATCGCGTTCACCCAGCAGCCCCAGGTCCAGGCCGGCACGTTCCCGCAACCGATCTCGGTGGGGCTTCACGTCACCTACACCGGCGGCACCGTGCCGGTGAACCAGTTCGTCCAGTTCTATCTGCTGAGCAACGCCTCGAACGCCACCGTCACCGGCGCACCGGCGACGAGCCTGATTCCTGCCGATGGCAATATCACCGTCAACTTCGCCGATGATCTGAGCACCAGCGCCGCGGGAACCTTCCGCCTGGGCACCGTGGTCAAGGTCGGCGGCGCGTTCGCCATCTCCGATCCGTTCACCACGCCCGCTCCCAGCCTGCTCTCGGCGTCGTTGAACTCCGACACGAATCCGACGGTCAATAACGACCCAACCACCGGCAACACCATCGTCCAGGTCGGGCTCGGCTCGGTGACGACCAGCTTCAACACCATCAGCCAGTTCCCGATCTACTCCACCAACCCCGACGGCACGCCGCGAACCACGCCGTATAGCCCCGACGTGTTTCCGCCGTCCTACGCGGTGCCCGATGGCCAGGTGCCCAAGTCGGTCGCGCCCAGCGTGGCGCCTGGGTTCACCGAGGTGCCCGACACCAGCTCGTGGTGGTCGTCGCTGATCTTCCGGCGGACCACGCCCGCCGCAACCGACACGGTCTCCAGCCGCGACTCCAACGGCAATCAACTCTACCCGATCTACCCCCTGCCCCTGGCGGCGATGGTCGCTTCGGGAGGGCTCGGCCTGGCCGACCTTGGAAACCCGACGATCACGCCGGCGCCCGCCCCGTCGCCCAACTTCCCCGCGCAGACCGACCCCCGCGCCCGGCAACGTCGCCTTCAACGCCGACTACGGCGGCACCGCGCAGGACTTCCAGACTCCCAACGCCGGTACTCATGTCGATGACCGGCTGTTCCAGGACCTCGTCGTCGGCCTCCAGGGTCTCAACGCCGACGCATATCCTTACAGCTATTCCGACTGGACCGTGACGCTTCTCTGGAACGACACGACTCACCCGCTCTTCGCCACCCTCGGCGAGGGGCTGCCCTACACCTACTTCACGGCGCCCAAGGGTGGCGTGGTCGATATCTCATCACCCGCCTCGCTCTGGAAGCAGCCGACCTTCACCGCCGTCGATGCCAGCGGAAACACCGCGACCAGCGGCACCGGCCCACTCAGGCTTACCGTCAGCTACACGATCAAGGTGCTCACCCAGAACGGCACCAACCAGCCGACCTATGTCGAACAGACGGTGACGAACACCTACGGCGTCTTCCTGCCATCCGGGGTCGGCTGGCAGATCAGTACCGACGCCTCGGGCACCCCCAGCCTCACAACGACCGCCCCCCTGACCCAGAACAACGGTTATTTCTCGGTCGCCACCCTGCCCGACGCGACGCAGGCCACGTTTAACCTGTTCCTTCAGCACGCCTATTCGTTTGTCACCGGCTCGATCGCGAGCTACCACGTCGATAATGCCACCGGCCTGATCACGACCTCGTACGTCCTTACCACCGACCTCGTCGAGCCCGGGTCGGGCCACGTTGATTCGCCGATCCAGACGCTTTATCCCAACCAGTACCTTGTACTGGCGCCCGACACGCCGCTTGTGCCCGACCTGTCGTACTCCTCGCCTCGCGGCCCCCTCAAACTACTCGTGGGCAAGTCGTTCAACACTCAGATCCAGGACCTCGGCGGCGTCCTGCCGTTCATTCCCGACGTCCCCAACGGCGACGGCACGTACCACACCCAGCTTTTTGAGAACCAGATCCTTCCCTACCTGATCAGCAAGAGCTCCTACTCCCAGCGCGACGGGAGCAACTTCCTCAGTCTCGACAAGCTGATCGTCCCCGGCGACGTTTATTCGACCGGGCAAAACCTCCTGGGCGCCATGCAGCTTGTGCCTCTTCTGGAACAGGTGGCGCAGGACCCGGGCGTTCCCGCCTCCGACCGATCGCTCGCCCAGGAGCTTTCCGTCCGCGTCTTCAACCTCGTCAAGGACGGCCTCGGCTCGTGGCTCAGCGCCGAGGACGACCAGGCGCTCCAGCTCCTGTTCTACCAGCCGCGAACCACCGACGGCAGCGCAAACGGCTGGAACGCGCTCCTGGCCGAGTCCGGGGCGTTCGGCTCCAGCACGTCGATCAACGATCAGAATCTCGGCTTCGGCTATTATGTCAAGACCGCCGCGCTGATCGCGCAGTATGACCCCACCTGGGGCGACCTCTCCAAGATGGGCTCGATCGTTAACCTGATCGTACGCGAGGTCGCTAACCCCGACCGGAGCAACCTCAACACCCAGTTCCTGTTCCCATTCCTCCGCAACTTCGACGTCTACGACGGCCGGTCGCTCGCCGACGGCGCCGCCAACAACGCCGGCGGCAATAACCAGGAATCGACCTCCGAATCGCTCAACTTCGCCACCGGCCTGATCCAGTGGGGCGCAGCCACCGGCGACCAGAACCTGCAAAACCTGGGCGAATATCTTTACGACACCGAGCTGAACGCCTTCTATACCTACTACTTCAACGAAAACCCCGCCAACGGTACATTCCCCGCCAATTTCTCCACCGCCGACGGCCCGCGCACGATGATCACCAACGTGTCCGATAACGGCGGCTCGATGACCACCTTCTTCGGGCTCGAGACGACCAAGGTCCTGGGCATCCAGGTCTTGCCGATCAACGGATCGTCGTACTACCTCGCCGGCCGCCTGCCGACGATCGCCGACAATAATGCCTATATCAACGCCAACGTCGCCAATGCCCTCAAGGGACCACAGCAAGTCGGCGTCGTGCCGATCTCGGGCCAGGTTTACCTGACCACCACCTACGATTACCAGGCCCTGTCCGATCCCCAGACCGCGCTCAGCGATTACATGGCCAAGCTGAGCGCGCACAATCTCGTCCCGTTCAACGGCAACGGCTCGGACACCGACGCGGTCAACCTCCAGTGGATCAACGTGCTGCTCCAGTACGGTAGTGTGGATACCACCGTCACGGCGAACACCGTCAATTACGTCGTCTTCAACAAGAATGGCGTTCGGACATTCGTCGCGTTCAATCCCGAACCCTATGCCTCGTCGGTCACCTTCAACGTGCCGGGCAGCGGCGCGCGAACGCTCGATCTTCCCGCCCGTTCGGAAGTGGTCCAGACCGTCGCCGCGAACGGCACGGTTCAGAACCAGATCGTCAACGGCATGCCTGACCTGTCGATCGACATGTCATCCAACCAGTTATTCCTCGCCTCCAGCCCCCCCGGAAGTACGTCGCCCTCGCCCTCGCCTTCGCCCACGCTGCTCCAGGGTCAGACCGGCCTCGGCGAGCAAGCCTTGACGATCCCGGCGGGAACCGGCACCGCCGCCAAGCCAATCGATACACCCCCGGCCGACCCGTCGAAGGTCCTCAGCTTCACCGCGACCGGCCTGAACGGCACGCTCGACCCGTCACAGCTCCCGCAGTTCTCGCTCTGGCTCGACCCCGGCTACATCACGACCAACGTCACGACCCAGACCCCGGTCATCCGCGCCCAGCTCACGATCGACCCCGACGGCACCGGCCAGCACGACGTTTCCGAGATCTTTGACGGCACGGTCAACCTGGCCCTCGGCCAGCCGGGATATGTTGAGTACAACAGCTCCGAGGTCCAGGTTCTGAACCCCGCCACCCTGCCGACAACCCTCAAGGGGGGCAAGGTCACGCTGACCTTGTGGGAACGGATCGGCACGACCTCCGTCCGGGTTCGCACCGACGCCGCCGAGCAACAAGGGAGAGTCTCGACCCTTTCGCTTCCCTACACGATGGCCGCCCAGACCGTGGCCCTGGGCACACCCCCCGCTGGCACCCAGACGGTCCTGACGCCGAGTCGCGCTGGCGGCGTCTACGGCCAGTCGCTCACGTTCACCGCCTCGGTCGATCTCACCTCCGACCCCGCGACGAGTCCCGGCGGATCGGTCCAGTTCCTCGTCGATGGCACCGCCGTGGGGAGCCCGGTTCCCCTGGTCTCGGGTTCGGCCACAAGCCCCGCGCTCACGCTTGACGCGGGCTCGCACGCGGTCACCGCGACGTATCTCGCCGGCGGCGGCTTCGCCACCAGCACGTCAAGCGCGTCAAGCGTCGTCGTCACCCCCGCGCCGCTGTACGTGACGGCCGATGACGTCAGCCGACCCGCCGGCCAGGCGAATCCGGTGTTCTCCGCGTCGTTCCACGGCTTCGTCCTCGGCCAGGATGCCTCGGTCCTGAGCGGATTGCTCGGTTTCAACACCGCCGCGACCGCCAAGAGCCCCGCGGGCGCGTACGCGATCGTACCCGAGGGCCTCTCCGCGTCTGACTACACCATCACCTATGTCGGCGGTGAGCTCACCATCACCGCCGCCGCGGTGTCGATCGATGTCGCATCCAGCCCGGCCGCTCCCACCTACGGCGAGCCCGTCACCTTCACCGCGCGGGTCGTCCCGGCCCAGGCGGGGACGTTGAGCCCGACGGGGAACGTCCAGTTTCTCATCGACGGCGCACCCTTTCGTGCGCCGGTCGCCCTGATTGACGGCGTTGCCTCCAGCCCATCGCTCGATACCCTCACCCCCGGCCCGCATACCCTCGCCGCGGTTTACCTGGGCGATGCGAGCTTCGCGGCCGGCAGTCTGGCGACCTCGTCCATCAACGTCGCGCCCACGCCCTCCTCGACACTGGTCACGACCCTCTACCACGAGCTCCTCCTGCGCGGCCCCGACCCCATTGGCCTGCACTACTGGGTCGCCAGGCACAACGCGGGCACCCGGCCGCTGTTCATCGCCCGCAACCTCGTCCGTTCCCGCGAGCACCGACAGCTCGTCCTCCAGGGCAAGGCCCCCAGAATCAACATCTTCCGTGCCGTCGAGCTGGCGCTGGAAGCGGCGAGGTCACGCTAAAGATAACCCACTCGGAGACGTGGCGGAGAGAACGAGGACGAGAAATCGAACCACGAAGCGACGTCAAGAGCACGAACGAGGAGTAGAAAATCGGTTAAAGTATATTAATGTTTTCATTTATTTTAAAATTCTGTGATTAATATATAAATTAATATAATTTTTGTATTGATTGTTTAGTTCGTTCGCTTTGGGTCCTTAGTGGTTCAGATTCTCTTCTCCCCTTCCCCCCCTCCCTTCGTGCTTCCGTCTCCTTCCCATCTTCTCCCTCCGTGTCTCCGCGTGAGCTTTTCTTTCCCGTCTTCCCCATTTTGTGAGAACGGATTCCCTGCTTTCTTCGATACTATCTAATGGAAGGCTGACTTCATGGCCTATTTTGATCCACAACAGTTTACGTGTGAGACATCGAAAAAATGGCACTCTCCAAGAAGGAACGTGCCGCGGTTAACCGGAAAAATGCGCAAAAGTCGACCGGTCCGCGCACCGAGGAAGGGAAAAAGCGATCCCGTATGAATGCCGTCAAACATGGATTCCGAAACGAAAGTCTCGAACTTCCCGGCGAGCACGCCGAGACCGTCCGCCAGCTTGCCGATGAGTGGTACAATCACTACAACCCGCAATCACCCGGCGAACGTGAATTGATCGAGATGGCCGTCACGGCATCGGTCCAGCGCAAGCGGATCGTCCGGGCCAAGACGGCGGTCGTCGCCGAGCAGGTCCGCGTCGCCGAGTTCAACTTCGACCAGCACTTTCGCGACCAGATCCAGGCGGTCGTCGGCCAGCTCGAAGATGATCCCGGTAACGTCGTCCACCGATACCGGGCGTCCGCCGCCGGCTGCCGCTGGCTGATCGGCCGGTGGGAACGCCTGAGCCAGATGCTCGAAAAGGACCAGACCCTGCTGGGCCATGACCGCCACGAGGCGATCCAGCTTCAGGGATACCTGCATTTCACCGATACCCTCATGTACGCCGAACAGGCGTATCTGACTTTCATGCACTGTTACATCGGTCAGCACAATCATAACAAGAAGTACATGAAACTGTTGCTCAGCAAGTACCGGATTCCCAACACCTTCCGGCGCGGGTCGGAAAAGCTGGATGCCGACGGTCGAACAGTGCAAACCCTGGCTCCGCAACCTGATCGATACCAACATCGCCGAGCTTCGCGAGCGCGAGCTGACCTTGCGTCTGACGATCGAACAGCCGGCGCATGATGAAGCCAAGGAGCGAGCCCTTGTGCCGCACGGAAAAAAAGGCGCCGACCTTCAGCGGTATGAACGGATGCACGAGCTGTCGTTCCACCGGGCGTATAACGAGTTTCTGAAAGGCCGGAAGTATACCAACGAGACCGGCCTGTTGCCCGGTGAGCTCGCTGAGGACTTGCGGGACGATGATGAAGTTGAAGCGCATATGACGAATATCGAGATTGTGATGGACGCCCCGGCCGAGGCGGATGTCGCGATCGAGTCGTCCGCGACGGTTGCGCGTGGGCCCGCCCCGGTCTCTCCTCGGGCATGTTGCTCGAAGGCCCTGGGCGATGCGCCGAACGAAGCCAGCCGGGCGGGCGAATCGGACGCAAAGGCCGTACGCCGGATGGGTTACGATCCGCGGGGCCCGTGGTTGATTGGCCCGCGAATCACGCCGATCGACGCTCTGCCCGAGCACGACCCGCCGCCGTGCATGCGGGTCTTCCCGTACTGATCCCGAAATCGGGATCGGTTCGCGGACCCGCACATGTAAGCTTGAGTGAAAACGTCGTTTTCCCGTGAGGGGCGGGTGGAAGGTGGCGCGGGAAGGGACACAGAAATCGGATCGGCCGGGAAGAATCCGCGAATTTGCTCCGATTGTGAGCGCGGAGGCGGCCGATCTCGCGATACTTTTAGATGGGGGCCGTGGCAAACGGCTCGGACGCGGTTCTTTGACAATCCGGAATACCGAGCGGCCTTGTCAACGTTCCGGGGCCGGTCTATCATCCCGCGTTCCCGGGGAATGCCCGGGGTGCGAATCGAATCCCGGCGGATGGGCCGGCCGATGTGGGATGAGGCGAGCGAGTCCGTGGCGATTCTCCAAGGCGCCGGACGTCGGCTGGCGCGATGGACCTCGGGGTTCCTGGTCCTCGGGATCGTGCTTCGACTAGCGCGGTTCGGCCTGAATTATCCGCTCTGGTGGGACGAGTCGTTCCTGGCCGTCAATTTCCTGCGTCGAGGTTATCTCGATCTGCTCCGGCCGCTCGATTACGGTCAGGTCTGCCCCGTCCTTTTCCTGTGGGCCGAGCGTGCGACGGTCGGCCTGCTGGGGTTCTCGGAAGCATCGCTCCGCCTGGTTCCGCTGGCGTGCGCGATCGCGAGCCTGTTCTTGTTTCGCTTCGTCGCCAGTCGCATCCTGGCGGGATTTCCCTTGCTGATGGCGGTGTCGATCTTCGCGGTGAGCTTCCACCCGATCCGGCACGCGGCGGACGTGAAGCCCTATGCGTCCGACCTGCTGGCCGCGCTCGTCCTCCTGGCCCCCGCGGTGGCCTGGTGGCGCGAGCGCGAATCCGAGCGCACGGTCTGGCTCTGGCGGCTGGCCGCGGTGTCGCCGCTGGCGGTCGCGGTGTCGCATCCGTCGATCTTCGTGGCGCTGGGAATTGCCCTGGGCCTGTTGCCCGCGGCGCTCAAACGCTCGCGTCGGGCAACCCTGGCGGCCCTGACGTACGTGTCGGCGGCGTCGGCGACCTTCCTGGCCCTTTATGTTCTGGTGACCCGGAGCCAGGCCGCCGCGACACTCGAACCAATGCGAGCGCAGTGGGTAGCGGCCTTTCCGCCCCGGACCGGACCCCTCGCCCTGATCAAGTGGCTCGCCATGGTTCACACGGGGGGGATGTTCGGATATCCCTGCGGGGGCGAGAATGGAGCGAGCACGGCGACGTTCCTGGTCGTTGTCGTCGGCGCGGTCGTGCTCTGGCGGCGCGGGGAGCGGACGATCACCCTCGCCCTGCTCGGTCCGTTCGCGATGACGCTGATCGCCTCGGCCCTGAGGCGCTACCCCTATGGGGGCGTGGCGCACGGCTCGCCGGCGCGAGTGGCGCAGTACCTCGCCCCGTCAATCTGCCTGCTCGCCGGTCTGGGCGCCGGGTGGCTGATCGAACAGGTCAAGAGCCCGGGGCGTCGGTATCGCCTGCGGGTCATGGTGCTGGCAGGTCTGTGCGGGGCCGGGGTAGCGCCCCTGGCACTGGATGCGGCCCATCCGTACCGCGCGGTCCATGCCGAGCGTGCCCGTGCGTTCGCACGCGCGTTCTGGCCTGATTTCGACCGGGACGCCGAGCCGGTCTGCTTGCGGTGGGACGTCGAGATCGAGCCCTGGGACGCAACGAATCTGAACGTGGCGGTTTATCTGTGCAACCAGAGGATCTATTCACCGAGGCGCAAGCAGGGGCTAGGCCCGAATCTCCGCGCGGTCTCGGCCACCCGGCCGATCCGGTGCGTGCTCCCTCTGGCCGATCCGACCAGCCCACGCGTCGCCGCATGGCTGCGTCGTATGAGCGAAATCTACCAACTGCGATCGAGCCGATCGATGGACGTGAACATGGCCGAACCCGAGGCGCCGCCACGGGTCGAGCACTATACGATTTATGAGTTCACGCCCGATCATTCCGCCGCGACGTGGGCCCCTTTCTCGGCGACCGACCGGCGCATCAGGAAGACGAGTGGGATCAGGGCGAGTGAGAGCATGGCGAACACCCAGAAGCAATCGAAATAGGATAGCGAGAGGCTCTGCTGCTGACGTACATCCGCGAGCAACTGGTACGACATCTGTTCGGAGAGCGCGGGATCGCCGGTCATCTGGAGCAGTCTGTCCTGTGCGTTATCCAGAACGCCAGTGACGTTCGGATTGAGCAGATCGAGCGACTCGCCCAGGCGGAGCGTGTGAAACTGCTCCCGGCGCTCGAGCAAGGTCTTCGCGACCGAGGTGCCGACGCTGCCCCCTTCGTTGCGCAGCAGGTTGTACAGACCGGCGGCAGAGCCGCGGAGCTGTTTGGGCAGGTACATATAAGCTGCGACGTTGAGCGGAGCGAACAGGACCGAGGTGCCCACCGTCTGCACCACGCGCGGCCAGACCACCTGTCCGGGACTGATGAACAGATTCATCTGCGACATCCAGTAGCACCCTGCCGATACCAGGCAAAGCCCCGCGATGACCAGCCAGCGGGCGTCGACCTGTCGGCCGAGCAGGAAGCCGACCACCGGCAGCATCATCAAGGCGAAGATGCCCGAAGGCGACATGACCAGCCCCGAATGCGTCGCGTCGTAGCCGAAGAGCGATTGGAGCATGCCCGGCAGCGAGGTGATCGAGCCATACAGCACGGCGTAATTGGCGAAGATGATGATGCTGCTGGCCAGGAAGTTGCGGTCGGCCAGCGGGCCGCAGGTTCACCACGGGCTCGGGATGCCGCAGCTCCCAGAAGATGAACCCGCCGAGCGAGCCGATCAAAAGCGCCACGAGGGTCTGCACCCGAAAAAACGGGTCGCCGAACCAGTCCCATTCCTGCCCCTTGCTCAGAACGATCTCGAGACAGGCTAGGCCCACGGCAATCAGTCCCAGACCGAGATAATCGAACCGGATCGGCCGGCTTAGACGCTCGGCCCGCTGGGCCTTGAGGTAGTCGGGATCCTTGAGCAGGAAATAGCAGAGGACGCAGGCAACGGTCCCGACCGGCAGGTTGATATAAAAGATCCAGCGCCATTCATAGTTATCAGTGATCCAGCCTCCCAGGGTTGGTCCCAGGATCGGCGCGATCAGGGTGCCGACGGCGAACAGGGTCATCGCCGATCCCTGTTTCTCGGCGGGAAACGTGTCGAGTAGGACCCCTTGCGTCCCCGGTTGGAGCCCGCCGCCGGCAAGCCCCTGGAGGAGCCGGTAGGCGATCAGTTGCTCGAGGCTGTCGGCCATGCCGCAGAGCCCCGAGCTGAGAGTGAACAGCGCGACCGATCCGATGAAGTAATTGCGACGCCCCAGGGTGATCGAGAGCCACCCCGACAGCGGCAGGACCACCGCGTTGGCGGCCAGGTAGCTGGTGATCACCCACTCGCTGTCGTTCTCGGCGGCCGAGAGCCCTCCGGCGATGTGCCGCAGGGCCACGTTGGCGATCGAAGTGTCGAGCACCTCCATGAAGGTGGGCACGGTCACGATCATGGCCAGCAGCCAGGGGTTAACCCGCGCTGGTCCAGGGCACGGCTCGCGGCCAGGGCGCCGACTCATCGCGACTCCCCTGAGGGTGCAGGGTTGCTGGCGGCGGGCGATGGCCCCTGTTCTCCCGGCGAGGTGGTCCGGGTCCAGTCCTGGAGGAACCGGCCGGCGTTGGGGCCACTGGCGGGCTCTTTGTAATGAACATAGGGAACGACCGAAAGACCGATAAACAGCGGGGCGTCCTCGGGATTGCCGTCGACCAGGTCGATGCGGACTGGGAGCCGCTGGACCACCTTCACGAAATTGCCGGTGGCATTCTGCGGCGGCAGCAGCGCGAGGGTCGAGCCGGTCCCCATCGTGAACCCGCTGATCCGCCCCTTGAAGACCTTCCGCTTGCCGTAGATGTCGGCGTAAACGTCAGCCCGCTGACCGATCCGCAGGTCGGCAAGCTGGGTTTCCTTGAAGTTGGCGTCGATCCAGATCTCGTCGAGCGACCGGACGGCCATGAGCCCCTGGCCGACCCGCACGTTGTTGCCGGGGTTGACGTTCCGTCGCGTGACGACGCCGTCGATCTCGGCCCGGACATCACAGTAGCGGAGGTCGAGTTCGGCCTGCTCCAGGTCGCGCTGGGCTTGCAGGACGGCGGTCTCGGCCTGCTTGACCGTGGGGGCCGTCTTGACGAGCTTGGTGGTGATCACATCGATATCGCGGCTCTCGTCAAGCCTGCGAAACTCCTCGAGGATCTGCTTCGGGGTTGCCTCGGTACCGGCCAGCGGCAAGCCGATCTCGGCGATGGCCTGCGCGAAGGCCGCGGCGGCGACCCGGACGGAGGAGAACTTCTCCTTGAGGTTGGGCGGCACGTCGGTCAGGGGTTTGCCCGGCGTCGGCTGGGCCTGGAGTCCGAGCGAGACCCGGACTTGCTCGACCTGCGAGAGGGCCTCGGCGACCTGCGCCTCGGCGACCTTGATCGTTTCCTGCCGGAGGTCAAGCTCCTCGCGGCTGACGGCGCCGCGGGCGAAGAGCTTCTCGGCGCGAATGTAGTCATTGCGGGCGCGATCGAGCGTGGCGCGCTTGCTCTCGAACACCGCGACGCTCGCCCGGAGCATGGCCACCTGGTTGTCAACCTGCTCCATGGCGACTTTCGAGCTGCCATCGACGGCTTCGGCCGGTCGCCTCGAGCGAGCGGACCTTGGCCTGGGCCTGGAGGAGATCGGCCTTCTTCACCTCGAGGATAGCCTTCTTGATGTTGACCTGGACCTGGTACGGCTCTTTGTCGAGCACTACCAGGAGCTCGCCCTTCCTCACCCGCATGTTGTCGTCGACCAGGACCCGGGCCACCTGTCCAGCGACGCGCGGGGCCACATTCGTCACATGACCATTGACGTAGGCATCGTCGGTCGAGACCGTATTGAGGGCGGTCAGCACCGAGGGGTAGACCCAGCTCGCGGCCACGCCGATCATTGCGAAAACCAGGCCAAGACCGATCCAACCCTTCCGCAACCGGCCCGCGGTCTGAGGCTGAGTCGAAACGGGAGTTGGAGTCTGAAAATGAGACGGTGTGGGAGGCACGCTCGGGTTTTCTTTCACGAAGGCGTGTGCGACCGCCCCTGATTCAGCGATCGGTCTCGGTTCGATTGGGTTTTCCATGAGCGGTTCCGCGGCGAGGACTTGCGATCGTTTCTTCCCCCGTCGATCCCTCCGGGTGTGATTCTAGTCGTGAGGACCAGACTTCTCGATACAACTTTGGTCGAAAATGGCGGCAGGGCCTGCGGTTTCCAGGAGCGGTTTACTATGTTCTTCACTCGATTGACAGCTTGCTCGATGCTCATGGCCATTGGCTGCATGGTCGCAGTCTTCGCGAACCCGGCGGGTTCGGCCGAACCACAGTCGCACAGGATGTTTCGGCATCCGGGCATCCTGCATAACGAAGCCGAGCTCGACTTCGTCAAGGGTAAGATCGAGGCGGGCGCTGAGCCCTGGAAAACGGCGTGGGATCGACTTCGGAAGCATCCGGTCGCCCAGCTCTCCTGGCGGCCCCATCCGGTTGAAGCAGTGGAGCGCGGCGTCAACAACCAGCCCGATATCGGCGCCAGCGATCTGGAACGCGACGGCAGTGCGGCCTACGTCCAGGCGATTCAATGGATGCTGACGCATGAGAAAGCCCATGCCGACATGGCCATCAAGATCCTGAACGCCTACCCGGCCACGCTTCGGTCGATCGGCGGCCATGACGCCAGGCTCCTGATCGGCATGGCCGGAATCAACTTTCTGAACGCCGCCGAGCTGATCCGGTACTCGGACGCAGGATGGCTTCCCGACGACGTCCGACGGTTCGAGACCTGGGTCCGCGAGATCCTGTATAAGCCCATCGAGGGTTTTTATCCCACGGCCAACGGCAACTGGGACGCCGCGATGATTCAGACCATGCTGGCGATGGGGGTCTTCCTGGATGACGAGAAGATATTTGACCGCGCGGTGACTTACTTTCGCAAGGGTCCCGGCAACGGTGCGATCTCGCAGTATTTCAACGATTTCGGAGAGTGCCAGGAGAGCGGTCGCGACCAGGTTCATACCCAGATGGGGTTAGGCTATCTCGGCTGTGCGTGCGAGATCGCGTGGAAGCAAGGAATCGACCTCTACGAAGCCGAAAACAATCGTCTCGCTTTGGGATATGAATACTTCGCTAAGTATAATCTGGGAAACGACGTGCCCTATCAGCCTTATCGCAGTGTCGAGGGCCGATACAATTATCCGGCGATCGCCACACGCGGCCGCGGTCAATTCCGTGTCATCTTCGAGCGCGTCTACCATCACTACCACGACCGAGCCGGCCTGGAGATGCCGTACACGCGGCAGATCATCACCCGTATCCGGCCGGAGGCGTGGAACATCCAGCACGTCTCGTGGAACACGCTGTTATGCGCGGAGCTTCCTCCGGAACTTTGAGCCAGAAACTGCGAAAGGAACGGGAGGGTTACGGTCCCCTCCCCAATATGACACATCAGCACTTATCTCGGCATCTGGGGCACGTAGTAGTACGACCGGTATCCACCGTACGGAGCCGCCGGGGCGGGATTGGCCGGATAGTAATAGTAGCGCGGCTGGACGTAGGTCCGCCGCTGCGGCTGGACGGGCACGACGGCCGTCCGCGGCGCGACCTTGACCTTGGGTTTCGGCTTGGGCTTGAGCGGCCGGTAAAACAGGCTTCCCTGATTGAAGGGGAAGTCCTCGTAGCTGTTACGGCCGTAGGGCCCCTGCGCCTGGACAGGACTCCCGGTCATGAGCCACAAGCCCAAGCCGGCCAAAACCCATGCCAGGGTTCTGGACCGCCGACCCGGTGTCGATCGAGAACGTTTCATTTTTGGATTCTCCCTATGCCCCACCCGACGGCATCGGAACGATCCGCCGGCCGCGTTACCGTGCGCACAGTCTCGACTTCCGGCAAACGTGCCCCGGGGTTGTAACGCGAAGAACCAACGGACAAGCGACACGGGGGGGCGTGCCTCTTCCTCCTATCGCCAAAAGATCGGCGATACCGACACAGTTATTCTATACCTGGAGAAGCCCCGCGGCGAATCGGACCAGGAGAAATGGTACTCTCGTTGAACTACCGCCATAGCCTTGGCTTCCTTCAACCGGGCTAACCAGTCGATGGAATCATGACGCTTTGATTTTCAATCGGGAGAAAACCTGCGAGTTGCTGATTTGAGCTACCACGCCGCTGTTTTGCCAGCAGAAGAGGTTGAGACCGAGCCTACGGCATCACTTGTCTCGCCGGCTCGAGTTGGCCGACGGCTTTCGTTCCGGAACGGCGGTCGTCGGGCGCGCGGATCCTCGGGAGGGAATGATCTTGACGATTTCCCATTCGCCCCGTTTGACGCTGATCCGTGTGGATTCAAGGCGGAACCCGTGATGGTCTCCTTCCAGCGCAAGGTCGTAAGTTCCTGGCCAGAGCGCAACGGTGGCCCGAACCTCGGGATCGATCACAGCAACCTGCTGACCCGATTGACGGACCACGACCAGAACGAGCGGATCAGGACTCTCGATCGTGAGCCGCCCCTTGTCTTCGAGGAGGCCCACGAGCATGGGCAGCGCGAAAGCGGCCAGGACCACGCCCCCAAGCATCAGACCCGCCGCGATCCCTCTCCCGCGTTGCAAGAGGAAGGCGGGGCCGTGTTGAGGCTTCGGATCGGTACGAGGTTGTTCGGCGCTTCAAGTCGGATGATCGGCAGATCGACCTGGGTGCCGCTCTCAATCGCTGTGATCGCCTCGACGACAGCGCGGGCCGTTTGAGGTCGATGCGCCGGGTCCTTGGCCAGGAGATAAAGGATCAGCGCGTTCAAGGTCGTGGAAATATCGGGATTGAGGCCCGAGGGAGGTGCCGGGTCCGCATGGACGAGGGCGACGAGGGTCGGTAGCGGGCCCGCTCCCGCGAAAGGGGGCCTCCCGGTGATCATACGGTAGAGGACCGCTCCTAGGCTGAAGAGATCAAGCCGGGTATCGAGGTTTCGGGAAGCGAGGGCCTGCTCAGGTGCCATATACGCGGGCGTGCCGAGGATCGTATCTTCCTGGGTCAGTCGCTTCGCCTCGTCAGTTGCCCGGGCGAGCCCGAAATCTAGAATCTTGACCCGACCGCGAGCGCCTTCGAGCCAGATGTTGGCCGGCTTGATGTCGCGATGTATGACCTTGCGACCGTGCGCCGCGTCGAGTCCCTCGGCGATCTCACGGCCGATCCGCAGCGCCTCGGAGATCGGAAGCACTCGATCCCGCGACAACCGGTCTTCGAGGGATTCTCCCGACAGGAGCGGCATCGCCAGGAATGGGATGCCTCTGTCTTCGCCGACCTGGTAAATTGTGACGATATGATCATGCTCAAGAGCCGCAGCGGCCCGAGCCTCGCGCAGGAAACGCTCCTGTGCCCGGGGATCGTGCGCCAGGCTCGGCCGCAGGACCTTGAGAGCGACGGATCGGTTCAGCGACTCGTCCCACGCCCGGAAAACCGCTCCCATACCGCCGGCGCCGAGAAGGTCGTCGATACGATAAGGCCCGAGCCGACCGAGATCTTTCGGCTTAGGTATGCCGGCGAGCCCTTCGTTCGTGACGAATCCCTCGGTGAACCCGGCTTGGTCCGACGCAACGGTTGGACCGTCCGGTACCGGATGGGGTTGTTCGACGCGGCCGGATTCTACACACGGCGAACTGCACAAAGCCAAACGAAGGGTTATCATCAGGTCGATATCCCCTGCGCAGAGATCCTCGATATGTGTCGGCTCACCATGAGCCTTGCGTGCGCCCCATTCCGAAATCAATTCGACGACCCGCTTGTCTATGGTCTTCAAAGGACGCCTCGCTGACCGCCGAGAGAAGAAGAGGATCTCTCAAATTCTCGTGCACGTTATCATCCAATATTCTAGCCTGGCCTTGCGGTCGAGGAAACTGGCGTGCGATTGATTAAGGGAAGTTGCAATCCGTTCGCAAGCCGGGCTATCACGTTCGAACCTCATTGATCCTCGTCGTGTGTACTCGGGTCTACCGTAGTCGATCGAGCATGCCTCGTGCGATAATGGACGGATGCGAACTTGCTTCGCAGCGGTCGTGTCGAAGCCTGGAGGTACATCAAGCCGGCACGACTGAAGGCGATCGATCGTTCTTTCGATCGAACGATCAAAGTAATAAAGGCATCGCAAGAGCTCATGGATACGCACACGCTCGATCTCCTGGAATTCGACAAGATTCGCGCGATTGTGGCCTATCGAGCGGCGTGCTCGCTGGGTAAGGATGCTTTGCGACGGCTCGAGCCGAGTCTTGACGCGGGCGAAGTCCGACGTCGGCAGGCTTTGACAACGGAGATGGCCGAAGCCCTCCAGACTGGTCTCACACCACCCTTCGGCGGCCTGCATGACATCCGACCACAGGTTCGACGGGCACAGACTGGTGCCACTCTTGACGCCGAAGAACTCGCCCAATCCGTCGAAACGCTTCGGGCCATCGGCAACCTCGACCGATGGCTTGGCCAGGTTGGCGACGCGTTTCCTCGTCTCGGCGGACTCAAGCTCCAAATCGGCGAATTCTCAGGTGTCGCCCATGCGATCGAGGGCTGTCTCGATAGCCGGGGCCGCGTTCTTGACACCGCCAGTCGCAAACTCTCGGCTCTCCGACGCGAGATCAGTCAGGCTGAGGAACGAATCCAGGAAACCCTCCGCCGGATGCTCCGCTCTCCCGAGATTAAACGGCTGCTCCGCTACCCCAACTTTACTATGGTAGGACACCACTACGTCCTGCCCATCGCCAAGGAGCACCGCGGGGAGATCCAGGGGTCCGTGCATCGGACCAGCGCCAGCAATGAAACGGTCTTCATCGAACCACAGGCGATCGCCGAACACTCGGCCCAGCTTTCTTTCCTTCGCGCTCGAGAGGCCAAAGAAATCCGCCGGATTCTCCGCTGGTTGAGCGCAGCTCGGCCAGGTGGCTGATTCGCTGCTCGGCTCACTCGAGACCCTGGCCGAGCTCGACCTGATCTTCGCGTCCGGCCGCTTCAGTAGGGATTACCGGATGTATCCCCCGGACCTCAATAACACGGGTACTCTGGTCCTTCGAGGAGCACGTCACCCCTTGCTCGAGGCGTTGTTCCGGGGCGAGCCGGCCTTACCCCGATCTGTAGCCTTGCCCGACGAACCCGATGATGGAACACCCGTGCCCGTCGAGCCCAAGCCTCCGCGGCGCTCACTCGTACCGATCGATGTGAATCTCGGTCTCAGATTCAATACACTCGTCGTCACCGGGCCGAATACCGGCGGGAAAACCGTCGCGCTGAAGACGGTCGGGCTTCTGGCAGTGATGGCGCAAAGCGGGCTGCACATTCCGGCACATCAGGGGTCGCAGCTTCCCATCTTTGACGCAGTGCTCGCTGATATCGGCGACGAACAGAGTCTCGAGCAATCACTTTCGACTTTCTCTTCACATGTCCGACGGGTTTCCGAGATTCTCTCGCGAGCGACCGAGCGATCGCTCGTTCTGCTGGACGAACTCGGAGCCGGCACCGATCCGGCCGAAGGGGCCGCGCTGGGGAGGGCGATTCTCGATGAGCTCGATAGCATTGGCTGTCGATCGATCGTCACAACCCATATCGGCGACCTGAAGACCTATGCGTTCACCAATCCGAGGGCCGAAAACGCCGCGGTCGAGTTTGATCTCGATACCCTCCAGCCGCGCTTCACGTTGCATATCGGAGACATCGGTCAGTCCAACGCGCTCCAGATCGCGCGGCGACTCCAGTTGCCCGAACATCTGGTCGTCCGGGCGAGCCGTTATCTCGAGCAGACGCGAGGCGATCAGATCCCCGAGCTCGAGATTGTTCAGAAGCTCCGCAGGGAAGCCGAAAGCGCCCGACAATCGGCGATGGAGGCTCAGGCCGAGGCCGAACGGAGTCGAACGGCGTTGAGCCAGCGGCTTGCCGACCTCCAGCGCCAGGCCGAGAATGACACGCGGCTGGCGGAAGGTCGGGCCCGGCTCGTCCCGGGTGACCGCGTGGTCGTTCCCCGCTTTGGTTACGATCGACCCGGCCGGGTCGTGAAGCTCGACCCGCGCAAGAAGACCGCGATCGTCGCCATTGGTCAGATGCAATGGGACGTCGCGATCGACGAGCTGATTCCTCAGATGATCCGATCCCCCGATGCCGTCGAGCCCTCCAAGGTCAATACGCCCGGAAAACCTGGCCTTCGCCTTGAAGACTTTGAATGATCGACCACGAGGTTTCCGCGACGACCAACGCCGGATCAGATCAGTGGGGAGTATTGATCCATAAGACGCGGCGAATCTTCCGATCCGCTCCGTCGGTGTCCAGGTCCACCAGGATTTGACTCGGCAAGGTGGCGGAGTTCTCGGCCCGAAGGAGGGCGAACCTGTCGCAGAACTGGAACCAGCGAACCATCGGCTGGTGATCGATCCAGGCGACGACCATCTTGCCGTCGAGATCGCTCAGGGTTTCTTCGGATTTGGCGAAGGCGACGTACGCTCCATCCATGAGGATCGGGCTCATCGCATCGCCAACGACCTGGATACAACGGCACTCCCGCTCGGCATCAAGCCACTCGCTGCGAGCTGCGAGGTAGCGGGGACCGGACATACGAGTCAGCGGCTCTTGATTGAGGTCGTCTACCTCAATCAAGGCCGGGTCGTTTTCATCTTCGGTAAGCACGTCGGAGTGCTCACCGTTGACCGAGAACGCCAGTTCGCGACGCGTTGGGCTTGCATTCCAACGCGAGGTCTCCTCGCTCTCGAGCATCTGAAGGGCGGTCCGCAACAACACGCCCACCGAAACTCCCGATCCCGCCGCGCATCGGCTCGCCCGGCGATCGGGTTGCGAAACTTGGGCCCTTCCCCATGAAGCAGCCACATCGGTTCCACCGAGGTCAGCTCGATGATTTTGAGCACCACCTCCGCAGGAACCGTCACACCCGCTTCATAATTGTACCAGGTGCGGATCGGCAGGTTCAAACGGCGAGCCAGCTCGGGACCTCCACGGTCACCATACAACTCGGCTCGGAGCGATCGCAGACGCTCCGCCAGGGCATACTTGGCCTGTACTGAATCGGGGAGAGTTTTGCGACGAGCCATTGCGGTTGTTTCCTACCAGGGGACGTGGAACGCCAGAGGACTCACCACGCCCTGAACTCGAATCGAACGAAGCGGAGGAATCTCGTGAGAACCGGCAATCCCAGCTTTCTATAGCGTTTCGCTGGAAAAATCAATTCATACTTCGACAAGGTTGTCAAAGTGCAACAAAGGTTGTCGCGACACAACGTCTGATACCAAAGACCATCATTCAAACGATTCCCATCGTGTCCGCTGCCTCCACCTCGCACCTCCCCTCTCGTCCCCCGGCTTATTCGTGTCGATCCCCGGTCCGATCCATCGATCCAACCTGCAAAGCGGTTCGAGTTAGGGAGCCTTCCCACTGCTTTTGTGCGGCTTTGTGCGGAAACCGTCCGAGGATCATCTGAGCACCGGCATTATCTCCGATTATTATGGAAAAGGATAGCGATTGTGACAACAAAATACGCCATTTTGGGTAGAGCGCAGCGTTAAGTGGAGCAAGACCGATAGGCCCGCTAATCTTTTACGGTCACATAATCCAGGAGGTTTACTGGAGATTTGATCGAAGTAAGAGGTGGGACAAATCAAAGAGGCCACGCCGATGCGTGACCTCGATGGAGTTTTGACCCGGCTGGTGAAGCGGGAGCGGAGTTTACTCTTCGTCGATCTTGATATCGAGGAGGAAGTCGGCGATCGCGTCGTCGGAAACCCCGGATTGGGGCGATTCTGTAGGCGCTGGGTTTGAAGCGGGTTCGGCCTTGGGAGAGGCTGGCTCGTTGACGGTCGCCGGGGCCGGAGCAGCCGTCGCTGCGGCTGTCGGCTTGGCGGCCGATCCCTTGGAAGCCGGCGTGGTCTGGGTTGGTTCGTCACCGTCGATCGGTAGATCCATGAGGAAGTCGGCGATGGCGTCGTCATCCTGGACCGGGCCGACCGTTTTTGCCAGGGGTGCGATGGTGGGCGATCGGTTCGGGGCTTGCGCCGGCTCCTCGACGTCGATCTCGATGGCGAATCCATCGGGATCGCCCTCGGTGCTGACGGCGACTGGCGGAGCCGAGACAGCGGTCTCGCCTGGCTTTCCAGGCCCCGCCGGCGAGGCTGGCCCGGCCACTTCGGACTTCACGACCCGCAGCAGGATCGGCCCGATACTCAGCTCGTCGCCCGGTTCCAGGACGCGCTGGCCCTGAACCTTCTTGCCGTTGACGATCGTCCCGTTGGAGCTTCCCAGGTCCTTGACCAGCAGATGCCCTTTTTTCTCGAACAGCTCACAATGTTTGCGGCTGACCTGGGACGATTTGATTCGAAGTTGACATTCGTCGTGCCGGCCGATGGTCGTGACGCCGTCGCCCAGCTTCAACGTGCTCGAGATGCTGCGCCCCTGAATTACGACGAGTTCAAAACCCATGGATGGAGAACCTCTAACGAGCGGCCGCGGGACGCGCCTGCGAGAACTGTGAGACAGATTTAAAGGTGAAAAGCGAACAGGTCGAATACCGGGGAATCTCGAAGCGAGCTGAATGCATGGCTCGGAACACTTGTCATTCCGGGTCTTCTCGACCACCTCTAGATTAACCCGTCTATCCGGGGCAAGCAAACGGATTTTGAGCCCTTAGGTGATCGCGGGTATCCCTGGGTGACACCTTCTGAGAATGTGCCGGAATCGATTTCGCCAGACGTGCCCGGAGCGGCCGGCTGAGTTTCTCGGCGTCTGGACCTGGAAAACGACTTGCAATCCCGAGCGCAGGTCTCTATACTAGCACTTACCTCGGGCCAAGCCGGCCCTGTGGCCGTTTTGTTTGCGAAGAGACCAGGTGCTCGGCGCCAGGGCAGACGGGCCAGGTTAAGGTTGTGTTCTCGAAGTTGCCGCGGGAGTAGCTCAGGGGTAGAGCGCCACGTTGCCAACGTGGTTGTCGTGGGTTCAAATCCCATCTCCCGCTTTCCTGGATGTTCTGCCCGTTTGATGGCTGGCGCTGGCGGCTAACGCTCGATCGCCTCGGGTGCGTGATGGCGTCTCAAGCCATCCAGCCCGTTGTTTTTCGAGGAAGCCTCGCGATGAGCACCGGCGACCACGAGACCGAGACCGAAGCCTCCGATCAGACCGAAACGACGGCGGCGGAGCCGGTCGAGAAAGCAAGCTGCCCCTGGACGTCACCATCACCGACGTCGGCCCTTGCAAGAAACATGTCGCCGTGGCGATTCCTCGTGAAGAGATCGAGCGCCAGTTCGGCGAATCGCTCGGCACCATGGCAGCGTGAAGCCGTGGTGCCTGGTTTCCGTCCCGGCCATGCGCCACGCAGCCTGGTGGAAAAGCGGTTCCGCAAGCAGGTTGCCGATCAGGTCAAGCAGACGCTCCTGATGGCGGCCCTTGAACAGCTCGATGAAGATTACGACCTGAATCCGATCGCCCAGCCTCAGCTCGACCTTGCCGCGATCGTGATTCCGGACGAGGGGCCGCTGAACTTCGAACTCGACGTCGAGGTCCGTCCCGACTTCGCGCTTCCGGCCTACAAGGCGCTGACGGTGAACCGGCCCGTGAAGACGATCTCCGAGGCCGACGTCGACGATCAGCTCAAGCGGTTCCTCGAACGGCATGGCTCGCTCGTCCCGAAGCTTGACGGTGGGGCCGAGGTCGGCGACTATCTGACCACCGACCTGACTTTTGTTCATGCCGACGGCCGGGTCCTGAACGAGGCCAAGGAAGTCGCAGTTCCGGCTCCAGCCCGAGCTCCGGTTCCAGGACGGTAGTGTTCCCGGGGTTGACCAGGTGCTTGCCGGCGTCAAGCCCGGCGAGAGTCGCGATGCCGACGCGAAGATCGGTTCGGGGTCGGCCGACCCGCGCTCCGGGGTCAGACGATCAAGGTCAGCATTCCACGTCCACGACCTCAAGCAGGTCCGGCTCCCCGAGATGAACGCCGCGTTCCTCGATTGATCGGCTTTGACAGCGAGGACGAGCTCCGCGACGCGCTCCGCGAGGTTCTGGTGCGGCGGCTCAAGACCGCATCAGCGCCAGCGCCGTCCGGCGTGAGATCATGGACAAGCTGCTTCAGCCGAGACGTCGTTCGACTTGCCGGCCGACTTGGTCGCCCGCCAGGAGAAGCTCGACCATCCGCAAGATGGTCATGGAGCTGCAAGGCCAGGGCCTGAGCGAGGAACAGATCCGTGCTCAGGAGGCGTCGATCCGGGCCAACGCCCACGAGTCGACCCTCCGAGGGCTCAAGGAGTTTTTCATCCTCGCCAAGATCGCCGACGCCGAGGACATCAAGGTCGAGGACGAGGACTTCGAGAACGAGATCGAGGCCGATCGTCGGCGCGAACCGACGAGAGCCCCCGGCGGATTCGTGCCCGGATCGAGAAGGAGGGGCTGGTCGACGCCCTCGCGTCCCAGATCCTCGAGCGCAAGACCCTGGATCGGATCTTCGAGTACGTCAAGTTCGAGGAGGTCGCGCTCGGACCAGGAGCCCGAGGTCGAAACGCACGATCGAGACGCTCGACCAGACGCCGCCGTCGACGCGCCCGATCGCGGAACGACGAGGCCCGAAGCCGACTCGGGCGAGTCGGCTGCGAGCTGAATTCGGGTCGACCCGGAGCCGCTCGTGATCTCCGGCGCGTTTCGCGTTTTCGGGTCGGACTCCGGGTGGGGCGCTGGACGAACGCCCGTCCCTTGGCCTGCCGACGGCATTCGACGGGCCGATCCGGAGCGGGTCAGCCCGTTCCTCCCCGGCGTCGCCTCGGATCTTGACGACGATTCCACGACCGGTCTTCGGCAGATGGCTTGACCCGTAAAGGGACGTCCATCCCATGCAGTTCGAACGTCCGCTCGCCCAGCCGATGCTTCAGCGCTACCGCGACTACGCCCGGCAGCGGCAGATGACCCTGGGCGACCTGCTCCTGGAGAACCGGATCATCTTCCTGGAGGGGGTGATCAACGACGCCGTGGCCAACATGGCGGTCATGAAGTTCCTGTTCCTCCAGTACGAGAACCGTACCCAGGGGATCAGCTTCTACCTCAACAGCCCGGGCGGGAGCGTGACCTCCACCCTGGCGATCTACGACACAATGCAGTTCATCGAATGCCCGGTCGCCACCTACTGCATCGGCCTGGCCGCTTCGGGAGCCGCGGTTCTGCTGGCCGGCGGCACCAAGGGACGCCGGTTCTCGCCTCCCTCACTCGAAGATCATGATCCACCAGCCGTACGGACAGGTGGGGGGGCAGGTCTCCGACATCGAGATCCAGGCCGAGGAAATCGTCAAGAGCAAGCAGGTGATCAACGAGATCCTGGCCCGGCACACCGGCCAGCCCATCGAGCGGATCGCCCGCGACACCGAGCGCGACCGCTACCTGACCGCCATCCAGGCCAAGGAATACGGGCTGGTCGATGAGGTTGTCGGTCAGATTCCGCCGCCGAGGTCAAGGCCCCTTCGTCCCCGCCCTCGCCTCCGGGTACGTCCGGCACCCTGACCGACCAGGGCCGGGATCTCCGAACCGTCCGTCAACCGACTTTTCGAATCGATCTGGATTCGCTTCCCGAGCATCGTGAGGCCATTCGAGGGACTTTCTTCATGCCACTGATCCCGATCGTGATCGAGCGGAGCGGTCGCGAAGAGCGGGCGATGGATATTTATTCCCGCCTGCTCCAGGACCGCATCATCATCCTGGGTTCGGCCATCGACGACAACGTGTCGAACCTGATCGTCGCCCAGATGCTCGTCCTGGCCCATCAGGACGCCAAGGCCGACATCCACCTCTACATCAACAGCCCGGGCGGCAGCGTCACCGCCGGCATGGCGATCTACGACACCATGCAATGGGTCTCCTGCGACGTCGCCACCTACTGCATTGGCCAGTGCGCCAGCATGGGCTCGCTGCTCCTGGCCGCGGGTGCCCGCGGCAAGCGGAACGCGCTGCCTCACGGCCGGATCATGATCCACCAGCCCCTGGCGGGGATGGAAGGGACGGCCACCGAGATCATGATCCACGCCGAGGAATTCATCCGCATGAAGAAGCAGCTCAACGAGATCTACCAGAAGCACACCGGCCAGACGCTGGAACGGCTCCAGGAGGACACCGACCGCGACCGCTTCATGTCGCCCGAGGAAGCGCGTGCGTACGGCCTGATCGACAACGTGGTGGATCGCGAGCCGGCGATTACGCTCAATCCCAACCCGATTCCCTGACCCTGTAACACCGGCCATGGGTCGTTTGGGGACGAACCGGCTCGTCTCGAGGCTGTTGCAAGACGGCTTCGTCGGGTGGGCGCGGGCCACCATCTTCTTATATCGTCCGATCGCCCGGAAGATGGTGGACCGTGCCCAGCCGACACGGACCAAAACGCCGCATCGACACCGCCGATCATCCCCCTTGCAGCCGTTCCATCAGCGCCCGCAGGGCGGCACGGGCGTGCGGCTGGCCGACCAGGTGCACGGCCAGGGGGATGAGCATCGTGAGCGCCGAGAGGCCGAAGAAGATCAGGGAGACGCCGGTCGGCGGGCTCGCGCAGCCGGCGAGCCCGCGGCGTAGCTCGGGGGTAAGCTGGCGGATCAGGTGATCGGCATTGTTTCCGCGGGCCAGGATCACCGCCGTGCTCCAGCGCTTCGAGAACTCAACCTGAACCTCGCACGTGCCGGCACGCTGTTGATACCCGGTCAAGGTCGGCACCAGATCGAGCCCCTCGGGGCCCAGGGCCGCGCTCAGGGCCAACCCGAGCGCGGCGGCGTCGACATGGTAGATCACCAGTCGGCGCGTTCCACGCCAGGCGAGGGTGGTGACCACTAGCAGGGTCCCGAGCAGCCAGAAGGTCCAGGGCGGGTGGCGCGGCAGCAAGGTCGCCAGGAACCGGCCGACCGGCCCGAACAGGATGAGCCCCCCAGTCCCATCGCCAGCAGCGTCGCGTCGACCGCGCCGCTGATCAGACGCGGACGCCGTCCCGCTTGCCAGACCGCGAGCAGGTAGAAATAGACGGCCAGCGGGGCGATCGCGAGCAAGAGCGACACCGGGCTGTCCATGAGCACGCTCCGCTCCACTCCCTGAAAACGAGAGGCACGTTTCCTCTGCCTGTTCTACGTGAGAACGGCTTAAAAGGCGTCGGCCGGCCCAATTTCCGATGGACCGGTTTCCGGGCGCCGCCTGGCCTCCCCGGCGAGCTCGTCGAGGACGACGTCATTGGCCTCGGGAAAGCGGAGACCGGCGAGCGACTCGGCGGCCACCCAGCGGAAGCCGGTTGATGGCTCCGGCTCTTTCGCCGTCCCGGGTAACGCAATCGTAATAAAAGAGGTGGACGAAAGCGTGAGGGTAGCGGTAGACCTGCTGCCGGCCAGCGCCGGACCCGGACGTCCAGCCCGGTCTCCTCGCGGCACTCGCGCACGACGGCCGCCTCGGGCGGCTCGCCGGGCTCGCATTTCCCGCCGGGAAACTCCCAGTAGCCCGCCATGGCCGTGCCGTCGGGACGCTGACGGACCAGGTATCGGCCCGATCGGGCGATCAGGCCGATACCCACCGCGATCGGCGGCCCATCAGCCTCGGCCTCAGGCTGAGACTCAGGCTCGGCCTTCACGGGCAGCCTCGATGGCGCGGCCGGGAGAGCCCATGATGTTGTACCCGCAATCGACGTGAAGGATCTCGCCGGAGATGCCGCTGGCCAGGTCCGAGAGCAGGAACATCCCGGCCGCGCCGACCTCTTCGCGGGTGATGTTTCGGCCCAGGGGCGAGACCGCCTCGTAGAGACCGGCCAGCTTGTCCGAGTCGCCGACGGCCGAGGCGGCCAGGGTCTTCACCGGGCCCGCCGATACCGCGTTGACCCGGATCTTCTTCGGGCCCAGGTCATAGGCCAGGTACTTCACCGCCGCGTCGAGCGCCGCCTTGCACACCCCCATCATGTTGTAGCCCGGCACTACCCGTTCGCCGCCGAAGTAGGTCAGGGTCTCGATCGCTCCCCCGTTGGGCATCGACTCGGCCGCGTGCCGGGCCACGATCGACAGCGAGTACACGCTGACGTCCATCGCCGTCTTGAACCCCTCACGGCTCGCCTGCACGAACGGGCACTTCAGGTCCTCGAGCGGCGCGAAGGCGATCGAATGGAGCACGAAGTCAAGCGCTCCATAGGTGTTCCGCGCGACCTCGAAGGTCCGTGCGACGTCCTCGTCCTTCTGCACGTCGCACGAGACCAGCATCCTGGCCCCGATCGGGTCGGCGAGCTTCCGCACCCGACGCTCCATCTTCTCGCCCGGCAAATGGGTGAACCCGATCTCCGCCCCCTCGGCCAGCAGCTTCTGCGCGATCGCCCAGGCGATGCTGAAATCGTTGGCGACCCCGAGGATCACGCCCTTCTTGCCGGTGAACAGTCCCATGCCTGGAATCCTTTCGCCCCGCTCTATCGGATCTGATCTGAAAAGGATGATGCCCCAGAATGCGGCTTCAGGATAACGCGAGCGGGCCAAACCCTCAACCTCGACGCGTTGGTTGACCTCGTCGATCCATCAATCAAGGCCCCTCTTCCTCCAGCGGCAAGGCCAGGGCCTGCAAACGATCGTTGAAGGCCGAGCGGGCCTGGCCGAGCGCCTTGCGGGTCGCCGCGCCCAGGTTCAGGGCCCGCTGCTTGACCTCGGGCGCGACTCCGAAGCCGATCGACTCGAAGACCTGGAAGACCGCGGCGACCTGGGGGTCTCTGGCCAGATCGTCACCGCCCCCCGCGGCGTCGGCCGATCGGACCGTGGCGCTCCGGTTACCGGCGGCGGCCCATCGGTCGCCGGTCCGCACGTAGAGCGTGAGCGTGACCCGGACCGCCGCGAAGTCGGGGCCGATCTCCTCACGGGTCGTCAACGCCCCCACGCGGCCCCGCTCCCTGATCCCTTGAAGCGGGCCGGCAAGCGGGTCAACGGGACGCCCTTCCAGCAACGGGGCCAGCCCCGAGACCATGCCGAGCACCCGTCGATCGTCAGCGGCTGGCCAGGCGCCGGCTCGGGGATCAGCAGGTTCTGAACCTGGAGGAAACGCAGCCCGGAGTCATGCGCCAGCTCGGTCGCGGCCCGTCGGGTGAGCCATTCCGCCTCGGTCTCGGGGAGGATCGGCAAGAGCTTGTCGAGCTTGACCGGCGGGTCGTCCTGGTCCTTCTCCTTGCCGGTCGCGAAGCCGCGGTCTTCCAGCGCGGCCTTCAGGTCGGCCATCGGCATCGTCTCGACGTCCCTGAAGCCCGAGAGCCACCCCTGACGGAGCATCCGTGCGGTCGCCCTCGGCCGACGAACCAGGCCCTTGACCTCGGTCCGGTTCAGGGTCACGACCATCAACGGGGCGGGCGGAGGGTCGGCCGGCGGTCCCAGCCGGTCGAGCTGACGCGCGAGCCAACGGTCGATCACGTCGCCGTCGGGGTTCCTGGAATCCTTCACCCGCTCGCGGCGCCAGGCCGCCAGGCGATCCAGGCGGGTCTGGTAGGCCTTCCGCAGGAGGGGTTTTTCCGCCTCGGTCCACCGTCTGGCCCGATCGGGGAGACTGGCCTCGGCCCAGGCGCGTCGGACGTACATGACCAGCGGCCCCCGTGGCGCCGTCTCGACCACCTGGCCGAGCACGACCGAACCGTCGCGCAGGGTCAACACGTCGGCCGACGTGTCAGGCGGGGCCGGGGCTGGCGGCGCGGCCGGCGGGGCCAGCACCAGCGACAGGGTGAACGTCAGGGCCAGGCATCCGCTTGCCATGAGATCGTCGCTCCGCTGCTCGGGTTCGGGTAAACTCGTCGGAAACGCGAAGGACCTCGCTATTATAGGGCCCTCGCGCGGGAGCCGTCCCCCATGTTGACCCGCCTCGACCCCCTGGGCGATCGCGGCTTCCTCGCCCGGTTCGAGAACGAGGCGGCGGCGGCGGCCTGGGCCCATGCGGTCCGATCGTCGGTGATGGGAAGCTCCCGATCGATCGAGGACGTCGTGCTCGCCTACAGCACGGCGGCCGTCTTCGCCAGCGACGCATGCGACGATCTTGATGCTCTGGAGGCACGGCTCCGCCACCTGGTCCATGCGACCCAGGCCCGACCGGCCGGCCGGCTCGTCCGCCTGCCGGTCCTGTACGACGGGGCCGACCTGGGCGAGGCCGCCCGTCGGCTTGGCCTGTCGGAAACCGCGGTGATCGACGCCCACGGCGGGCGCGAATACCAGGTCTTCGCGGTCGGTTTCCGACCGGGGTTTCCGTACGCGGGGTATCTCCCCCCTGCCCTCACCGGCCTGGCCCGGCGCGACTCGCCCCGGCTTCGGGTGCCCGCCGGCTCGGTGGCGATCGCCGGGAGACAGACGGCCGTCTATCCCTCCGAGTCACCGGGCGGCTGGCACTTGCTCGGCCGGACTCCCTTGACGATTGTTGATGTGGAGACCGGGTTTTTCCCCATCAGCGCGGGCGACCGGCTCCGGTTCGAGCCAGTCAACCGGCACGTTTTCGAAATCCAGGCAGGGAGAGCGGCTCGCGATGAACCCCGACCAGCGCTCGATCGACCTCAACGCCGACCTCGGCGAGGGCTTTCCCCACGATGCGTCGATCCTCCAGCGGGTCAGCTCGGCCAGCATCGCGTGCGGGGGCCACGCCGGCGATCCGACGACGATCCGCGCGACCCTGGCCGAGGCCCGCCGACACGGCGTTCTCGTCGGCGCCCATCCCGGCTACGCCGACCGCGCGGGGTTCGGCCGGGTCGAGCAGCCGGCCAGCACGGCCGAGGTCGAGCGTCTGATCGGCTCGCAGGTCGAATCGCTCCAGAAACTTGCCGGCGGACTCGACGTCGCCATCGCCTACGTCAAGCCGCACGGCGCCCTGTATAACCAGGCCCAGCGCGACGACGAGATCGCGCGGGGCGTGATCGCGGCGGTCGCTCGCCTGGGCCTGCCGGTCCTGGGCCAGCCTGCCAGCGTGCTTGAAGCCCTGGCCCGCCACCGCGGGGTCCGGTTCATCACCGAGGGCTTCGCCGACCGTCGATATCGCGACGACGGCCGGCTCGTCCCCCGGAGCGAGCCGGGCGCCGTGCTTGACGACCCCGCCGAGATGCAAGAACAGATCATGCGTTTGATTGATCAGGGAATCATGACTATCTGTATTCACGGCGATGATCCGAACGTGCTCAACCGCCTGGAGACGGTCGCGTCGATCCTGTCGGCCCGCGGGATCGCGATCGATCGGTTCGCGACATGAGCCTGAGGGTGATCCATCCCGGCCTTTTCACCACGGTCCAGGACCAGGGCCGGCCCGGCTATCGCGGCTGGGGAATCGCTCCTTCGGGGGTGTTCGACCGGTTCTCGGCGGCGGTGGCCAACGCCCTGGTGAGCAACCCCGCCGGGTGCGCCGTGCTGGAGCTGACCCTCTGGGGCGGCACGTACGAGGCCGAGGCCCCGCTCGCTCTCGCGATGGCCGGCGCTCCGATGGCCGCGACGATCGATCAGGGGGGCAGCGGGTCGGCGGTTCGGGACCTGAGCGTGCCGCAGAGCTTCACGCTCGTTCAGGGTGATCGGCTGGTCCTGGGTCCGACGCGGAACGGCGCCCGGACCTACCTGGCCGTCCGGGGGGGCTGGCAATCGCCGATGCTCCTGGGCAGCCGATCGCGGGAAACGCGGCTTCAGGCAGGCGACCGGCTCGCGGCCGCGTCCGGCACCGTGGCGTTCCGACGTCTGGCCGTGGAGCTTCCCGACACGGGTTCACTTCGGATCATCGACGGACCCGACGCCGACGCCCTGCCCGACGCCGCGGCGCTTGAGATGGAGTCAGGCTTCCGGGTCGGCCGCGACGCCGACCGGACGGGGCTGCGGCTGGAGGGTCGTCCGATCGTCGGACCGACCGAATGCGAGGCCGGGCGGATCTCGGCCCCGGTCGCGCCGGGGGCGTTGCAGCTTGCCGGTGGCCGGCTGATCATCCTGGGAGTGAACTGCGGCACGATGGGGGGCTATCCGCACGTCGGGCACATCATCAACGCCGACCTCGACCGCGTGGCCCAGCTCCGGCCGGGCGATCCGGTCCGGTTCCGTCGCGTCTTGCTGGGCGAGGCCCGCGCACTGGACCAGAACCGCCGGCAAGAACAGTTCGCGCTGCTGCGACGGCTTGCCGCCTTCACCGGCGACCCCGGAGCGGCGCCGGTCTGAAAGCCTGTGATCCCACCTCGCGCCGGGACCGCGAGTTCGTTTGGGCCGGGACCGCGAGTTCGTTTGGGCCCGAGCCGCTCGGACCGACACCGCGGCACCCAGGGTCGGCCGGCACGACCGACACCATCGGCACGATTGCTACAGCAGGAAATCAATCAACCGAATTGCCAGGGGCCAACCGGGGCGAACCGTGTCGCGTCTTCCTTTAGTATCGTGTCGAATGGCGATTCCGGAGCACGAATCCGCGCGCGGGGCCAAACGCGAACAACGACGGCCGCCAGGGAGGCGACGTCGGCTGTGGGTTGGGGGATGTGGGACGGTTCTGGCGCGCCGGGCTCGGGCTCAACGTTTCCGACGCCTGGCCTTTTCCTTCCGCGCCTCGCGCTTCAGCTCACTCTCGATGGCCCGACGCTGGCGGCGGTTGCCCGTCGAGAGCGGCGTGTAGCTCACCCGCGGCCGGGTCGTGGAAGGCGTCGAGATTGAGGCCGGAGCCAGAGCTTGAGCCGGTGTCGGGATGGATGTCGGCGGTGTTGGTATTGGTATTGGTGTTGGCGTCGGCTCAATGACCGGGGTCGCCATTGACTCCTGGGCCTCGAATTCGGCTTCGAGCTCGGCCAGGGTTGCGGCCACGTCTTCGAGCTCGGCTGCCACCTCGGCCTCGGCTCGGGCCCAGCGCGCCCGGGCCATGATATCGGACGAGATCGCCGCGGCGTTATCCTCGGCCCGGCGGGCCATGTACTCCAGCGCGGCGTCGCTGACGGTCGAGCGGCGCGGCGGATCGGCGTCGAAGACCGGGAACCGGGTGGCGACGTTGTTTGATTCGGTTCGCGGGGCCTCGGCGCGTGCCTTATCCAGCTCCTCGAGGGTCGTTCGCCACACGCGATTCAACGCCGTCTCGGTCTTGCGCAGCCGACGGGTGATGGCGTCCTCGGTCAGGGGCATGCCCAGCGACGCCAGCTCCTGCTCGTGCGAGTCGATCGCGTCGAGGGCGGCTTCCTTGTCGTCGCGGAGGCGATCGATCTGGCTGCGGACCAGGGTTTCGAGCGCCGCCGCGTTGGTGGCTGCCGGGACCATGTAATCGCCCACGCGGAGTTCCCGCGCCACCCCGAGCAGGTCGTACGCCAGGGTCCGCTGACGCTCGTCCCAGCAGCCATCGATCCGCAGCGCCTCGCCCAGGCCGATCCAGCGCCTCCATCAGCCATTCGGCGCCGTGCTTGCTCCGCAACAGGCCCCGCGCGGTCCGCGACGGGTCGTTCGCGATTCGCGCGGCCAGGTGTTCGGCCTGGTCGCGTTGATCCACGTCCCAGCACGTCACGGCCCGATGGATCTGGCGTCGGATGTCGTCGATGCCGTACTCGGCGCACCGGTCGATCTGGACCGAGGTGAACGCGAGCCGATCGACCAGCCACGCCTCGTAATCGTCGCGAGGCGTGAAATGGTTGCGGAACCCGACCTCGCGCTTCGCCCGCGCGGCCTCCATGTCTTCGGGCAGGACGACGCTGGCGCGTGCCGTCCTTCAGGGCATTGCGGCGCAACGCGCGTTTTCCCTCGGGCGTCTTTGGCCCACCTCCGCGCTTCTTCGTCGGCGTCGGCGTCGAGGTTGTCGGTTCCGATCCGTCGGGCGAGTCACTCAGGGGGTCGTGTACGTCGCGTTCGATATCACTCATGGCTGCGCCTCAAGGTTGGAAAACGAAAGCCGCGGGCCCGTCCCCCCGTCCTCGCCCGACGGCGAAAACAATCGCGGGACGGCGGCCCCGGCTTTCGTTCCGGGATATCGGCACACCGTTCAGAAGATCTTCAGAATTTTCTAAAAAAATAATGTCACAAGCCAAAATGAGTAGAAGCGATTACAACTTTTACTTTTACAATTCGGTTAGTGTAACTTCATTGACCTGGCCAGCGAACGGCGTTCCGAATCGGTGTGAGCCGGGCCGTGCTGGCGGATGTCCGGGACGCAGGCGCTGAAAAAAAGCGTGTCCAATTTTCGCGATCCCGGCTCTGTAGGGATAAATCCAGACCGAGCCAATGCGGCCCCCAAACATCTCACTTGGAGACGGCCAGCGCGCGCTACACGAGCCGGGACCGGGTTCCCGACGGCTCTGCCACTTCCCCCTACATCGTCCTGAAATCGTGAATTTGCAATCTCTTACGATCATCTTTTGAGTTTCGAGATCCCGAGCGGAGAAAGGTTCGTCCCCATGTCTCACCGACGCGGTTTCACCCTGATCGAGCTCCTGGTGGTGATCGCGATCATCGCCGTGTTGATCGCCTTGCTTCTCCCCGCCGTGCAGGCCGCCCGGGAAGCGGCACGGCGTACCCAGTGCGTGAACAATTTTAAACAATTAGGACTGGCGATCCAGAATTACGCCGACGTCAACGGCTCGCTGCCGCCGAGTTCAACGAGCGGGTTCCCGGCGGGCGTGATGATGAATAATTTCTCGATGAAGGTCCGCTTCCTCCCCTTCATCGAGCAGCAGACGCTGTTTAACGCGTTCAACCAGTCGATCGTCTACAATGCCGTCCAGAACGGCACGGCGACGGCGACGAACATCAGCGCGTTTCTCTGCCCGTCGGACGGTATCCGGGTCGACCGGGGAATGGCCTCATACTCCGGCCATGATTTCGGCGACACCAATTACGCCAACAACCTGGGAAACTGCCCCACGCTCAGCGGCAACAAGCTCGAAGGACCGGCGTACACCATCGGCGCCAATCTGTTCGGCCCGGTGGTCACCCTCGCGACGATCACCGACGGTCTCTCGAACACCGCGATGCATAGCGAGACCCTGAAGGGTTCCGGCACCGCGAAGGCCGGTCCCAACGCGCTTTACGTCAGCTCGGACTCGTTTAGCTGGTCGGGCTCGATCACGCCGACGATCACCGGCAACCTGTACACGACGCTCCAGCGGCTGGCCGCGGACTGCCAGGCATCCAAGACCTTCGCCAAGTTCGCGACGAGAGGCTATTCGTGGTCGTACGAGATGGTCGGCGTGGGCGGCGGGTATGCTCACATCAACACGCCGAACAAAAAGGCGTGCGTGTTCTCGAACAACAACTCCGATCCCCCGGGTTCGTCGATCAGCAGCCTGATCGGTGCGCAGTCGTACCATCCCGGCGGAGTCAACGTCGGTTTTCTGGACGGGTCGGTCAAGTTCGTCAAGGACAGCGTCAATCCGCAGACGTGGTGGTCGATCTCCACGACCTCCGGCGGCGAGGTCGTCAGTGCCGATGCGTACTGATCTCAGTACTCACAGAGTGTGTGTGAGAGGTCCCCTTGGCGAGTCATCCGTGGCGCCGACTTCGGTCGGCACCACGGTTCCGATCGCCTGAGCTCCGCAAGCTTCTCACACAGGTCCTCAATAAAACCCGCCAAACGCGCCGACGCCAAACCCGTAGCCCAGATAGGGGCGGGAATAGTTGTCGATATGCTGCTGAATCGAGTTGTACTTGGCGATCCCGATCGATTCGGCCTGGAGTCTGCTCGGCGCGGTCGGGGGCGCCGCCGCCGGAGTCGAAGCGGGCGACCTGGACCGCGTCGCGCTCGCGGCCGGATGGGAAGCTGGTGCCCGAGCCGTAGAACTCGCCGTAGCGGCCGACGCCTCCCGGGTTGCGGAACCCGGCGGTGTCATCGTTCTGGTAGTAGCCCGGGTAGGGATACGGATTGTGATGGACGATGCTCCGGCGCGGGTTTGATCCCGCGCTGGGTCCGTGTCACCCTGGGGGTCGCCGTGGGGGCACTCGATGGCCTGGCCTGAGCCGGGGCGGCGATCAAGGGCGGCGGCGAAGCCGGCGGTGTCTGCGCCGGGGCGGTCAGGCCCAGGGCGATCATGCCCCCAGCGCCCAGCACGATCGCGGCGGCTCGCGGGTTGAATGTCATGGAGGTTCTCCTCGGTGCGGTTCGGCCGGAAGTGAACCGACGGCCGGGCCGGTCGCGCGGCCGCTGCCCCTTCGGTTTCTTCATTATAGATGCGCCCCGAGCGAAAACGGGGCCGCTTTCCGATTCTCGGTCGATTCCGAGTGAGCGCGATCGCCTCAGTCGCGGTCGTACGACAGGTTGGGCGCCAGCCATCGCTCGGCTTCCGTAAGGGTCATCCGCTTGCGGGCGGCGTAGCTCTCGACCTGGTCGCGGGTGATCAGGTCGACGGCGAAATAGCGGGCCTCGGGATGGGCGAAATAGAGCCCGCTGACCGACGCGGCCGGGTACATGGCGAAGCTCTCGGTGAGCTTGATGCCGGTCGCGGCCTCGACGTCGAGCAGGCTCCAGAGGGTCGTTTTCTCGGTGTGGTCGGGACAGGAGGGGTAGCCCGGCGCGGGGCGGATGCCGCGATATTTCTCGTCGATCAGCTCGTCCTTCGAGAGCGCTCGTCGCGGCCGTAACCCCAGTCGCGGCGAGCGGTTTCGTGAAGGTACTCGGCGAACGCCTCGGCCAGGCGGTCAGCCAGGGCCTCGGCCATGATCTTGTTGTAGTCGTCGTGGTCGCGGGCGAACTGCTCCGTCAACGCCTCGACACCGAAACCGGTCGAGACGGCGAAGCCGCCCAGGTAATCCGCCTGGCCCGAGTCGATCGGCGCAATGTAGTCGGCCAGGCTGCGGAAGCTCGTCTGCCCCTCGCGCTGCCACTGCTGGCGGAGCATCGGGAACCGGGCGCGTTCCACCTGGCGGGTTTCGTCCACGTAGACAACCACGTCGTCACCGTCGGCGTTGGCCGGGAAGAAGCCGTAGACTCCTCGCGCGCCGAAGTGTTCTCTCGCTCACGATCCGGTCGAGCAGCGCTTGCGCCCGTTCGAACAGGTCGCGGGCCTCGTTACCGACGACCGGGTCGTCGAAGATCCGGGGATATTTCCCCTTCAGCTCCCAGGTCTGGAAGAACGGCGACCAGTCGATGTAGGGGACAAGCGTTTCGATCGGAACGTCCACACTGCTTGACGCCCAGGAAGGCCGGCGCGGCGATCGGCGAACGGGTCCAGTCGATGGTGAACCGCCTTGCCACCGCCTCGGCATACGGAACGAGCGTGCGCTGGCGGCGCTGGGCGTAGCTCTGGCGCTCGCGCTCCTGGATCGCCCGGTTCTCGCGATCGAGCTCGGCGCGGGGCTCGGGGCGGTTGAGCTTGTCAACGACCCCGACGCAGCGCGAGGCGTCCTTGACGTGGACGACCGGCCCCTTGTACGCCGGCGCGATCCGCACGGCGGTGTGCTTGACGCTGGTCGTGGCGCCACCGATCAGCAAGGGAACGGTGAACCCCTGCGCGCTTCATCTCGCGGGCGACGTGGACCATCTCGTCGAGCGAGGGGGTGATCAGGCCCGAGAGGCCGATCATGTCAACCTCATGGTGCGCGCGCCTCGTCGAGGATCTTCTCGCAGGGGCACATCACGCCCAGGTCGATGATCTCGTAATCGTTGCAACCGAGCACCACGCCGACGATGTTCTTGCCGATGTCGTGGACGTCGCCCTTGACCGTCGCCATGAGCACCTTACCGCGCGCCTTGTGCTGGCCGTTGCCCCCCTGCGCCTTCTCGGCTTCCATGAAGGGCATGAGGTAGGCCACCGCCTTCTTCATGACGCGGGCGCTTTTCACCACCTGGGGCAGGAACATCTTGCCGGCGCCGAAGAGGTCGCCCACGACGTTCATGCCGTCCATCAAGGGACCTTCGATGATCGAGAGCGGTCGCTCGTAAAGCTGGCGCGCTTCCTCGACGTCCTGGTCGATGAAGTCGGCGTTGCCGATCACCAGGGCGTGCTTGAGCCGATCGGCCACCGGCGCCTCGCGCCACGCGAGCGATTTGCCCGAGTCCTTCTTGTCCTTCGTGCGCTTCACGCTCTCGGCGAACTCGGTCAAACGGTCGGCGGCGTCGAGGCGTCGGTTGAGGATCACGTCCTCGACCCGTTCGAGCAGGTCCTTGGGGATCTCCTCATACACCTCAAGCTGGCCGGCGTTGACGATCCCCATGTCGAGCCCGGCGTGGATCGCGTGATACAGGAACGCCGCGTTCAAGGCCTCGCGCACGTTGTCGTTGCCGCGATAAGAGAACGAGACGTTGCTCACGCCCCCCGAGGTCTTGGCCAGGGGGAACTTCCTCTTGAGCTGGCGGACCGCCTCGATGAACTCGACCGCGTAGTTGTTGTGCTCCTCGATGCCGGTGCCGACGGTGAGGATATTGGTGTCGAAGATGATGTCGGAGGGCTCGAAGCCGACGACCTCGGTCAGAATCTTGTAGGCACGCGCCGAGATGGCGACCTTGCGGTCGGCGGTGACGGCCTGGCCCTCCTCGTCGAACGCCATCACGACCACCGCGGCGCCATAGCGTTTCACCAGCCGGGCCTGTTCGAGAAACCTGGCCTCGCCTTCCTTCAGGCTGATCGAATTGACGATCGGCTTGCCCTGCACGCACTTGAGCCCGGCCTCGATGACCGACCACTTCGAGCTGTCGATCATGACCGGCACGCGGGCGATATCGGGCTCGGCGGCCAGCAGGTTGAGGAACCGGGGCATCGCCTCCTCGGCGTCGAGCAGGTCGGCATCCATGTTGATGTCGATGATGTTCGCCCCGCCCTCGACCTGCTCACGCGCGACGGCCAGTGCCTCGTCGTAGTTGCCGCTCTTGATCAGGCGGGCGAACCGCTTCGAGCCGGTGATATTGGTCCGTTCGCCGATCATGATGAAATTGGTGTCGGGGCGGACCTCCAGGGGCTCGGTGCCGCTGTAGCAGGCCCAGCCCCGCGACTTGTGACGCTGGCGCGGAGCGACGCCGCGCACCGCCTCGGCGATCCTTCGAATGTACTCCGGGGTCGTGCCGCAGCAGCCGCCGATGATGTTCAGCCAGCCATTGGCGGCGAACTCGGCGATCGTCGCGGTCATCTGGTCGGGCGAGTCGCTGAAGTGGCCGAAGCCGTCGGGCATACCGGCGTTGGGGTGGCAGTTGATGTAGCAGGTCGCCACGCCCGACAGTGCTTCGATGTACGGCCGCATGTCGCCGGCGCCCAGAGCGCAGTTGATCCCGACGCTCAACAGATCGAAATGCGACACGCTGTGCCAGAACGCCTCGATCGTCTGGCCCGAGAGGGTCCGGCCGCTCTTGTCGGTGATCGTGGCCGAGATCAGGACCGGCAGCGTCACCCCGTGCTGCTCGAAGTACTGGTCGATGGCGAACAGGCACGCCTTCATGTTCAGGGTGTCGAAGCTGGTCTCGGGGAAGAGCAGATCGGCCCCCCCCTGCACCAGGCCATGCACCTGCTCGGTGTAGTTGGCCACCAGCTCATCGAACGTGACGGCGCGGTAGCCGGGGTCGCTCACCCTCGGCGACATCGACGCCGTCTTGCTCGTCGGCCCGATGCTGCCGGCAACGAACCGGGGTCGATCGGGCTCGCTGAGCGCAAACTCATCGGCCACCTGCCGCGCCAGGGCCGCGGCGGCACGGTTGAGCTCGAAGACGACTGGCTCGAGGCCGTAGTCGGCCATGCTGATCGCGTTGGCGTTGAATGTGTTGGTCTCGACGATGTCGGCGCCGGCCGCGAAATAGGCGCGGTGGATCTCGGCGATCACCTCGGGCCGCGTGAGCACAAGCAGGTCGTTACACCCCTTCAGCGGACTGGGATGATCGCGGAAGGCCTCGCCCCGGTAGTCATCCTCTTCCAGGCCGTAGGTCTGGATCATCGTCCCCATCGCGCCGTCCAGGACCATGATCCGCTCGGCGAGGATCTCATCCAGCAGGGCGCGGGTGCTTGTGATATGACGGGTGCGGGTGCTGCGGCTTTCGATCGTCGCCATCGGGAATCATCTCGGAAGGGCTGAACTCGTTCCGTGTTGCCAGCTCAGAAAGGTCTACCGAAACCCGGCGCTCGGCGCACGGTCTGGTGGGGCAAGCTTGCATTATCGTCGCCGTGGCGCGGGCGGTCAAGGCACGTCGCGATTCGTCTTCCCTGTCTTTCCTATCTTTGCTAGATTATATCATGACCTGGACGATCTGGACCATTACGATGGCCTGAATCGTTAAGTAGGCGACGACGCCGAGCACGGCGACGGAAAAGATCAGGATGATCCAGATGCCGGTCTGGACGGTGGGGTTGGGTCCGCGCCAGCGTCGGACGATGCCCAGGGACCGGCGCATCTGGACGGTCGTACAGGCATGGTGCCGCCAGAGGCCCAGTCGGCCGGTGGCGCCGCAGTCAAGGCAGTGGTAATGGAACAACCGGGTCGTCACCACGAATCCCGCGCACGACACGACGACGAGGGGAAAATTATGGTGCAGGTAAGCAAACGGAAGCAGCCACGCCAGGGCGATGTACCCGACGACCGCCAGGAACGGGTTGGCGACCAGCCGCTGGGTCTCTTCCGGCAAGAGCGGCCGACGACCGGCGCGAGGTCGCGGGCGGGCCGTCGCCTGAAGCGAGAACGGCGGGTCGAGTTCGGGGTCGTGAGTGGACGTTGCCCTGTTCATCGGCCCGGCCTGGTCTCGCTGGAATGTGTCCCCGACAATCGCCAACACTTCCATCGTACTCATGTCCCTTCAATTGATCCAGCACGGTTACGCGACCCTGGAGCCGGCGCAGCCGGGCCGATAAACTGGGCGGGTCCGGGACGGCGACGGTGGGCGACGGCGATGGGAGGTTACGACATCCATGAGGCGGCGTTCGACCTGGATCATTGCAGCCGTGGGACTGGTCGCGGCCGGAGCGCTCCGCGCCCGGGCCGAGGAGGTCATTCCGCCGCGCCCGGGGCTGGGGCCGGTCGCCGATCGGCTTGAGGCGTTCATCGTCCCGATCCTGAAGACCCAGGGGATTCCCGGCGGCTCGATCGCCCTGGTCGAGGGGACGCGCGTGACCTGGGCGCGGGGCTTCGGACTGGCCCGGCCGTCGCGAAACGTGGCGGCGACCGCAGAGACGGTCTACCGGGTCGGCTCGATCTCCAAGCTCTTCACCGACCTGGCCGTGATGCAGCTTGTCGAGCGCGGGGCGGTCGACCTCGATGCCCCGGTCTCGCACTATCTGCCCGATTTCCAGCCCAACAACCCGTTCGGCACCCCGATCACGCTCCGGCAGATGATGACCCACCGATCGGGCCTGGTGCGCGAGCCGCCGGTGGGACACTACTTCGACCCGACCGGCCCGTCGATCGTCGACACGGTGCGGAGCCTCAACACGACCACGCTGGTCTACCCGCCGACGACCCGGACCAAGTACTCGAACGCCGCGATTGCCGTCGTTGGCCGGGTGGTGGAGGCGACGCGAGGCGAGCCGTTCGCCAGGGTCGTGCAGCGGTCGTTGATCGAGCCGCTCGGTCTCGCGTCAACCTCGTTCGAGGTCACGCCGACGATCGAGAAGAATTCGGCAAGCGGCCTGATGTGGACCTACGACGGCCGGAGCTTCGAGCGCGCCAACGTTCCCGCTCGGCACCGCACCCGCGGGCAACCTTTACTCGTCAGTGATCGATCTCGGCCGGTTCGTCGCGGCGCTTTTCGACGACGGCCACGGTCTGAGCGGACGGATCATCAAGCCCGAGACCTTGCGCCGATGTGGACCGCGCCCTTTCCCGGCGGTGTGGGTCCGCGGAGCTTCGGGCTCGGCTTCAGCCTCTCCACGCTCGATGGTCACAAACGGGTCGGGCACGGCGGCGCGGTCTACGGGTTCGCGACCGAGCTCTCGGCGCTTCCCGAGCAGAAGCTGGGCGTGGTCGTCGCCCTCAACAAGGACGGCGCCAATACCACGGCGCGGCGGATCGGCGACGCCGCGCTGCGGATGCTGCTGGCTCTCCAGAGCGGCGCCGCTCTGCCCTCGATCGAGACCGCCGATCCCCTCCCCGCCGGGCTCGCCCGTACGCTCGAGGGCCGCTACGGCGATGGCGACATGGCCGTTGACCTGGTCGCGCGGGGCGACCGACTCTTCATGACCCCCGCCCGGGGCGGGTTCCGCACCGAGCTGCACACCAGGGCGATCACCTGGTGACCGACGACCCGCTCGGCTTCGACACCCGCGTCAAGGTCGCGAGCGACCGGAACACGATCACGATCGGCACCAGGGCGCTCGAAAAAAAGGCCGGTCGCAAGCCTGACGGGGCGCCGCCACGATGGGCCGGTCTTATTGGAGAATATGGATGGGATCATAATACGCTCTATATCTTCGAGAAGGACGGCAGGCTGTTCGCCCTGATCGAGTGGTTCTTCCTCGATCAACTTACCGAGGACGAGACGAAGCCGGACGTCTTCCGGTTCCCCGACCGCGGACTCTATGAGGGCGAGTCGCTCCGGTTCACCCGCGACGCCCTGGGTCGTGCCACTCGGGTCGAGGCGGCGAATGTCGTCTTCGAGCGGCGGGCGATTGACGGCGAGGATGGCATGACCTTCCAGATCAAGCCAGTCCGGCCCGTCGCCGAGCTGCGTGCCGAGGCGCTGTCGGCCAGCCCGCCGGCCGAGCATGGCGATTTCCGGGCTCCCGACCTGGTTGACCTGACGACGCTCGACCCAACCATCGTGCTGGAGATCCGCTACGCCACCGAGAACAACTTCCTGCGGCACCCCGGTCTACACCTCGTCGCGGGCGTTCCTCCAGCGCCCGGCGGCGGAGGCCCTCCTGCGTGCCCACCAATCGCTCAGGGCGAAGGGGCTCGGCCTCCTGATCCACGATGCGTATCGCCCCTGGTACGTGACCCGGATCTTCTGGGACGCGACCCCCGCGTCGGGCAAAGGATTCGTCGCCAATCCGTCGAAGGGCTCGCGGCATAACCGCGGCTGCGCCGTGGATCTGACGCTTTATGAGCTCGCGACCGGACGCCCAATCGCGATGGTCGGCGGCTACGATGAATTCTCCGACCGATCGAGCCCCGACTACCCCGGCGGTACAACGCTCCAGCGCTGGCATCGCGACCTGCTTCGCCACACGATGGAAGACCAGGGGTTCACCGTCAACGACGTCGAATGGTGGCACTTCGACTATCAGGACTGGCCGAAGTACCCGATCCTCAATACCGCCTTCGAACAGCTCAACCTCTCGACCCCGCCCCGCTGACAACCCACAACGATGCCCATTCCATGACATCATCCTGGCTCCCGATCGTTCTGGGCGTGATCACGGCCGGCACCCCCGGCGATGCCCCAACAACCACGCGCCCGAACATCGTTTTCTTCATGGCCGACGACCACGCGACACACGCGGTAGGGGCGTATGGAGGGCGCTATGCCGGGCTCGATCCAACCCCCCATATCGATCGCCTGGCGGCGGCGGGCATGACCTTCCGCGCGGCGTTCTGCACCAATGCCATCTGTACGCCGAGCCGGGCGTCGGTCTTTACAGGTACGTATTCTCATGTTAATGGAGTCTACAAGTTTACGCCGCTTGACCTTTCGCAGCCCACGCTCCCGGTCTTGCTCCAGAAGGCGGGTTACCACACGTCGATCGTGGGCAAGTACCACCTTTACAACAACCCGAGGGGGTTCGACGACTGGTCGCTGCTTCCGGGCTGGGGCCGGTATCATGACCCGGAGTTCATTGAGATGGACGGGGTCTCGACCACCGGTATCCTGGAGGATGGCCGACGGACGACGTATCCGGGCTACTGTGACGACGTGATCGCCGACAAGGCGCTGGCGTACCTCAAGGAGAAGCGACCCGGAGACCGGCCGTTCGCTCTCTTCTGCCACTTCAAGGCGCCCCACGACGACTGGCGGCACGCGGAGCGGCATCGTGACCTGTATGAAACCACCACCATTCCTGAGCCCGAAAATCTGTTCGACGATGGGTTGAGCGCGAACCGCTCAGGTGCGCTGACAACGACGACCCAGCGAATCGGCAGCGCCACGCCGGGCCACACCCTTTTTGCCGCCGAGACCGGGCACCTGCAAGGGCATGACCGTATCCGTGCTCAGTATCAGATCTATCTCCGGAAATACCTGCGATGCGTGCGCGGAATTGATGAGAATGTCGGCCGGGAGCTCGAGGCACTCAGGACCCTGGGCCTGGAGCGGAACACGGTGGTGTTCTACACGTCGGACCAGGGCATGTTCCTGGGCGAACACGGCCTGTACGACAAGCGATTCATGTACGAGGAGGCGCTACGCTTTCCCTTGATCGTGCGCTGGCCGGGCGTGGTAGCGCCGGGGTCATCCAATGATGACCTGGTGCTCAACCTCGACCTGACCTCGACCCTTCTCGAAATCGCCGGGGTTTCACCGCAGGGCAACATGCAGGGGCGGAGCTTGAAGCCGCTGCTCGAAGGAACGCACCCGGCCGACTGGCGCACCTCGTTCTACTACCGGTATTACCTCTCGCACTTCCAGACCGAGCCGCACCACGGCGTGCGGACCCGGACGCACAAGCTGATCGAGTTCGACCGCCTCGGAAAGTCGGAAGTCTACGACCTGGTGCACGACCCGGCCGAGATGACCAACCTGATCGACGACCCCGCCAGCGCGTCGACGGTCGCCGCGCTCAAGGCCGAGCTGACGCGCTTGCAAACCACCCTCAAGGACGATCCCGCCGACGTCGGCGACCACCCGCGAGACGGCCGCAAACCGCGTCGTTGAACGATGCGGCCCGACGCCCGATCACCTGCACCGAAGACCCATCGCGCGGCGAGTCCTGGAATCGGTCGCGCACGATTGCTGAAGTCGAAACTCATGCATATCTCGTCCCCAATTTTCTGATTTTTGCCTCACGCGAGCATATCATGGCCCCGTGGAGATCGGCCTGCCGATTTGACTTTACAACCTCCCCTGGCCACGTGATAATAACGGTTTGGCCGCGGCCTGTGCGGGCTCAGGTGTGATTGTGAAGTCATGATGAAGCTCAGCCTGTGAAGCGAGGGGACCCACGACGTGCATGAGGAAGCGATCCGCAAGGCGGATGTCCTGATCGAGGCTCTGGGCTATATCCGCAAGTTCCACGGCCGGTTCACGGTCATCAAGCTGGGCGGCTCGGTGATGGAGAATCCCGAGTCGTTGCGGGCGCTTCTGATCGACATCGTATTCATGCAGACGGTGGGGATGCGTCCCGTGCTGGTCCACGGAGGCGGCAAGGCGATCACGCACGCGATGGAAACCGCGGGGCTCGAGGCGCGGTTCGTGCAGGGGCGGCGGTATACCGACGAGGCCACGCTCGCGATCGTGGCCCGGGTGCTGGCCGAGGAGATCAACGTCGACATCGTCCGGCACATCAGCAAGTATGGCGGCCGGGCCGCGGGGCTGCACCACAAGACGAGCCCGTGCCTATTCGGCCGGCGTCTGACGCTTGCCGACGGCCACGGCGGATCGATCGACCTGGGCCGGGTCGGCGAGGTGACCGAGGTCGATACGCCGCCGATCGAGAACCTCTGCCTGGCAGGGGTCGTTCCGGTCCTCCCTTCGCTTGCCGAGGAATTGAACGACGCCGACCCCGACGCGCCCGATGGCCCGCTCCTGAACGTCAACGCCGATACCGCCGCCGCCGCCGTCGCGCAGGCGCTCAAGGCCGACAAGCTCGTCTTCCTGACCGACACACCAGGGATCTTCCGCGACCGGAACGAACCGGAGAGCCTGATCCGGGGTCTGTACTCCCGACGACTGCCACCGCCTGATCGCCGAGGGGGTGATCGACAAGGGGATGATCCCCAAGGTCGAGGCGGCGCTGGCCAGCCTCGAGGCGGGCGTTCAGAAGGTCCACATCATCGACGGCCGGCTCCGGCACTCGCTCCTGCTGGAGATGTACACCGACGTCGGCATCGGCACCGAGATCGAGCTCGACGCGGCCAGCCGCCGCAAGGAGCCCAGGCCGGCCGTCCTGGCCCGGACCTGAGAACGGACCCGAACGCGTCGCGTCGCATCGCGCCGCCTTGCAACGCAACGCATTGGACCAATCCCATCGATTCCCAGCGCAGCGGAGGAGCCCCCGACGTGGCCTCGACGACAGAGACGCATTCGCGGCAGAGCTCGGCCGCGACGATCGCACAGTTTGACCGCTACGTTATCGCCAACTACAGGCGATACCCCGTCTGCCTGGTCCGCGGCGAGGGGTCAGCTGGATCTGGGACGCCGAGGGGAACCGCTACCTCGACTTCTTCCCCGGCTGGGGCTGCAACCTGCTCGGCCATTGTCCCGCCGCGGGTCGTCGCGGCCGTGCCGCGAGCAGGTCGGCCAGTTGATCCACGTGCCGAACACCTGGTACATGGAATCCCAGGGGGCGTTCGCCGAGGCGCTGGCGACGCGGGCGATGGCCGGGAGCCAGTGCTTCTTCTGCAACAGCGGCGCCGAGGCCAACGAGGCCGCGATCAAGCTCGCCCGTGCCGTGGGGCACGGATCGGGCTCGGACCGGTACAAGATCATCACGATGGAGAACGGTTTCCACGGCCGGACCTACGCCGCGCTGACGGCCACGGCGCAGCCCAAGTATCACGCCGGGTTCGAGCCGATGGTCCCCGGGTTCACGCTACGTTCCCTTCAACGACCTGGACGCGGTGGCCGGCCGTCCTCGAGCGACAGGACGGCCGCCGTCCTGGTCGAGCCGATCCAGGGCGAGGGCGGGATCAACATGCCGGCCCCCGGCTACCTGAGCGGCTTGCGCAGGCTCTGCGACGAGCGCGGGCTGCTCTTGATCTTCGACGAGGTCCAGACCGGCATGGGCCGGACCGGCGACTGGTTCGCGTTCCAGCACGGCGGGGATCGAGCCCGACATCCTGACCTGCGCCAAGGCCCTGGCGGGCGGGATCGCCGCGGGCGTGATGATCGCCCGGCACGAGACCTGCGCAGGACCTCAAGCCGGGCATGCACGCCAGCACCTTCGGCGGCAACCCGATCGCCTGCCGGGCCGGCCTGGCCACGATCGAGACGATCGAGCAGGACGGCCTGCTCGAGCGCGGCCGGGCCATCGGCGACCGGTTCGCCGCGCATTTCGAGGCGCTCCGGCACGAGCTGTCCCGACCTGATCGGCGAATCCGCGTCCGGGGGACGATGATCGGCCTCGACCTGACGGTGGACGCCGCGCCCGTGGTCGCCGCATGCCTTGAGCGGAGGCTCCTGGTCAACGCCACGCACGGCCACGTCGTCCGGTTGCTCCCCGCCCTGACGATCGACAACGACCAGATCGACGAGGGATGCGCCATGCTCGCCGATGTGCTCCGCTCGCTCCGCGTTTGATTGCCGAATCTGACAACTCCGAACCTGGCCATGTCAAGTCCTGGACCATCCCGCGATGATCCGCCATTTCGTCGATCTGTTCGACCTGACCCCCGAGACCACCCGCGAACTGCTCGAGCACGCCGCCGCCCTGAAGCGCGACGAACAGCGGGGCGAGCGGCCGCTTTACCTTTCGGGGCGGACCCTGGGCCTGATCTTCGAGAAGCCGTCGCTCCGCACCCGGGTCAGCTTCGAGGCCGCGATCGCGCAGCTCGGCGGCAGCGCGATCTTCCTTCGCGACAACGACGTCGGCATGGGCAGCCGTGAGAGCGTGGCCGACTTCGCGCGGGTGATCAGCCAGTACGTTGACGCCCTGGCGGTGCGGACGTACTGCGCATAGCACGATCGAGGAGCTGGCGCGTTATTCAACCGTGCCGATCATCAACGCGCTGTCGGACCAGGCGCACCCATGCCAGGCCCTGGCCGACATGCTGACGATCCAGGAGGCGCTGGGGCGGCTCGCGGGGGTCAAGCTCGTGTTCGTTGGCGACGGCAACAACGTGGCGCGTTCGCTGGCGCTGGCTTCGGCGCTCCTGGGGTCGAGTTCGTCCTGGCCTCGCCCACGGGCTACGAGTTTCCCGACGCGATTCCGCGTCCGGTTCGAGGCAGGCATTCCCCGGCCTATCCCCTGACCGTCGACGCACGACGCGCACCGCCGCGGTCGCAGGGGGCCCAGGTCGTCTACACCGACGTCTGGGCGAGCATGGGCCAGGAACACGAGGCCGAAGCGCACCGCCGTGCGTTCGCACCCGTTCCAGGTCAACTCGCCGCTTCTGGCCGGTCTGCCCGACGAGGCGATCTTCCTTCACTGCCTCCCCGCCCATCGCGGCGAGGAGGTGACCTCCGACGTCCTCGACGGCCCGCGGAGCATGGTCATCCCCCAGGCGGCCAACCGCCTCCATTTCCAGAAGGCGCTGCTGATCTGGCTGATGCTGGATAGCTGGCCGGCCACCACCGCGAAGGAAACGACGCCGAAACGGCGCAAGTCGTCGTCGGGTGCCTGACGAGGCGAAACCGCTGATGTTCTCCGGTTACACCCCTTCGGGGATCGTCAGCCCGGAGCCGGGCCCACTCCTGAAGGTGCCGGCGCGGTGTCGGACGGAGCGTTGTTGCATTTCGCCTTGGCCTGTTCGACGGTCAGGGTCTCTGGGTTGACCTCGATGGTCAGGACCCGCCGGCTCGAATGAGGCCCCACGGCCCGCATCGACCAGAGGGTCGTCGAACGTCGCAGGCAGGGCTTCAGGTAGTCGGCCGCGCAGTGTCGCATGGCCTTGCCTTCGTCAGCCAGGGCGTTGCTATCGAGGATCTCACTGATCGTCCAGGTCTTGCCCTCGTCGTCGATGGCCGAGTAGCCGTCGATCGTGGAGTGCGGCCACTGGAAAAGAACCGGCTGAAGTGCTTCGCTCGCCTTGCGCTGCTCCCGCCATTCGGCCACCTGACGTTTCAGCGAGGTGACGGTGCGTCCCTTGATCGACAGGCCGGGCTGCGGCGGCGGGTTATTCTCGACCTTCACTCCGTCGCCGATCACGACCTCGCGCCAGGCGAATTTTTGATCGTGCAGGTAGTCCACGATCGACCTGATGTCCTCACCGTCGAGCCGAGGATGGTTATTGAAGAAATGAATCACGCCGATCCAGAATTCCTCATGGGAATAGTCCCAGCTCAGCCGGGTCGACGCCACGGCGCGTGCCAGTGCGTCGTCGCCCCCAAACCCCTTGACCTGCGCCCATCGGAGCGCGAAGTGAACCGGGAAATGGGCCGGCGCAGTGGGTGAATTCCCAGGCCATCCTCCGCGTCAGGTTGATCGGCATATGAGCGGAACGCAGGCTGACGCCCCGTCCCAGGTCCTTGAAGAGTCGCTGCCAGTACCAGGGGCGAAAGGCCCGGTACCATGCCTTCAGCAAGACCGGAGGGACCGTGTAAGCCGCGAGCAGGTGGTGCGCCGAGCGACGAGAACAGCGGCATCGGGTTGTCGCACCGCCGGCCGCCAGTCCTCGGGCTGTCGAAGCCAGTCGCGTGAGTGCCGCGAGAGGTTCAGGAGCCCGCGCAGCAGGTCGTCGACCGGCTCGGCACTGGTCTGCCCGACGCCGGAGCCGGGCCGGAGCAACTCGCTGTGGCTCTGGACGTTCCAGAGCAAGTGGCGGAACCGCGACTTTCCGCCCCGATCGATCGTTTCGAGCGCCGCGCGGATCGATTGATCGATCACATGCTTGGCGAATTCACGGCGATGCGAGTTTTTGTACATAAGATGCGGAAAAATCCACGGTCTTCGACACAGATCTCCTCTCCTCGAAGAGTGCTGACAGCTTGATCCTGTCCCGGGTTCACGTTTCCGCGGGAAAATCGTCGCAATCGCCCCGCGCCGGCTAGATTCGATGAGATTTCGGTTCGATTTGATTCGCCCGGGGAGATCCTTTCCAATGAATCGTCGCGACTTCCTGAGCGCCGGCGCTGCGCTGGCACTCTCGGCTTCCGGTCCCCTATCACTTTCGCTTTCACAGGCTCAGGCGCGTGCCGTGGGCGAGGGCAAGCGGGTGGGCCTGATCGGCTGCGGCTGGTACGGCAAGTGCGACCTGCTACGGTTGATCCAGGTGGCGCCGGTCGAGGTCGTCTCGCTCTGCGACGTGGACAAGGCCATGCTCGCGCAGGCGGCCGATATTGTCGCGTCGCGGCAGGCCTCGAAGAAGTCGCCGCGAATGTACGGCGACTTTCGCGCCATGCTCAAGGAGCAGGACCTCGATATCGTGCTTGTCGCCACCCCCGACCACTGGCATGCGCTGTCGATGATCGAGGCGGTGAAAAGCGGGGCCGACGTTTACGTGCAGAAGCCGATCAGCGTCGACGTGGTCGAGGGCCAGGCGATGCTCGCCGCCGCCCGGAAACACGGCCGGGTCGTCCAGGTCGGCACCCAGCGCCGGAGCACGCCTCACATCATCGAGGCCCGCGACCGGATCGTCCGCGAGGGGAAGCTCGGAACCATCGGCCTGGTCGAGGTCTGCTGTTATCAGCACATGCGCACCCGCGACAATCCCCCCGACTCGAACCCGCCCGAATCGCTCGATTACGAGATGTGGACCGGCCCGGCGCCCATGCGCCCCTATAACGCGCTGGTCCATCCCCGACGCTGGCGGTCGTTCATGGAGTACGGCAACGGAATCATGGGCGATATGTGCATCCACATGCTCGACATGGTGCGCTGGATGCTTGATCTTGGAGCCCCGAAGCGGATCGACTCCAGCGGCGGCATCCTCGTCGACAAGGCGAGCAAGGCGAATATTCCCGATACCCAGTCGGCCAGCTTCGAATTCGACGATCTGACGGTCAACTGGACCCGGCGCTCCTGGGGCCACGCGGTCGATCCCAAGTATCCCTGGGCCGCGATCCTCTATGGCGACAAGGGGACGCTCAAGGTCGGCATCAACAGCTACGACTTCACGCCGACCGGCAAGGGGCCGTCGATTCACGCCGACGCCGTCCTCGAGCTCGACGAGTATCCCGAGGACCGGACCGAAAAGGACCTCGAGAAGCACGTCGCCCCGGCGATCCGCCGCCACATGCTCGACTTCCTGGGCGCGATCGGCTCGCGCGGCAAGCCTGTGGCCGACATCGAGCAGGGCTACATCTCGACCGCAAGCTGCATCCTGGCCAACCTCGCCATGAAGCTCGACCGAACCCTCGCCTGGGACGCCTCGGCGGGCCGCGTGATCGGCGACGACGAGGCCAACCGCCTCCTCCGTCGTGCCTACCGACAGCCCTGGGTCCATCCGGAGATCGAGAACATCTGAACGTGGCGCGAAGGAAAGGGTTCAGGCGTTCAGTCGCCAGATCTCGATATTGAGCGCGGCGGCGAAGCTGACCCAGAGCAGATAGGGAACCAGCAGGGCGGAGGCGATCCTGGTCACGCTCCCCGACGTTACGAGCGTGGCCAGGATCGCGCCCCAGAGCACGACGATATCAACCGCCGCGAGGTCGATCCGGCGCAGACCGAAGAAGAGGCCGGTCCAGGCAAGGTTCAAAAGGAGCTGAAGCGCGAAGAGGATCAGCGGTACCCGCGCCACGGCGAACCCGGCATGGCACCAGATCTGCCAGGCCGAGAGGGCCATGAGTGTGTAAAGGACCGTCCAGACCGGGCCGAACACGGCGTTAGGCGGGTTCCACGCCGGTTTCTTCAGACCGGGATACCACGTCGTCAGTCCGAGCGTCGTCCAGTAGCCCCCCAGCGCCGCCACGCCAAAACAGAGGGCCAGGGCGACCAGCAGGCCCACCACGTCCCGGATCCGGCTCCCGCGCAGGTCGCTATCGCTCGATTCCACAGGGAGTTCGACTCCGCGGTCAACGTCGCGCTTTTACGATCTCCAACATACACCAAACGCCCTCCCGAAACGATGGGAACCCGGGGTGGTTTCCCACGCGATCCTTCCCCGAACCCAACGACCCCGCCGAGATTGGCCTTGCCGTTTCCAGGGAATCTGGCACATTTCCGGCTGGGAAGGTTCCGGTCCTTCTTCCACTTCCAGGATTTGTCCCCCCGCCGGGAGGCCGAGACTCATGGATGAGCACACGCCCAATCCCAATTTGAATGACTCCGCGACGCCCAGGTCCGGGGCGCGATCGCTGCGACGACGTCTCCGGCGCGTCGCGGTTGTCCTGATCGGGGTTCCGACCGTCGTGCTGGCGATACTCCCCTGGCTGATCGGCAGCCCTCCGGGGCGGGCTCTGATCGTGATGGCGGCTAACCAGTATCTCGCTCCGGCGCAGGTCGAGCTCGCTGGGCTCTCCCTGTCGTGGCTGGGTGGACAGAGCCTCAACGGCCTCAACCTCTTCGAGCCCCACGGCAAACGGCTCGTGGCGGTCGATCGGCTCACAAGCGATCGCGGTCTGATCGAGCTCATGTTCGACCCGCGCAACCTGGGGACGCTGACGGTTGATGGCCCTGTCCTCGACGTGACCCGGCGCACCGACGGATCGATCGACCTGGCCGACCTCGCGCCCGCCTCGGCCAAGAAGCAAACGCCCGTCGCTCACCCGGACCCGGACCGGCCATCCCCGCGATCGATTCCGGACATCGACCTCACGCTCAAACTGGTGGGGGGCTCGGTGCCGCTTCACGCCCCGGAGCTGATCGAGCCCTTGATCATCGATCGGCTTGACCTGACCGCGAAGGCCACCGCCGCGTCCGGGCCGTGGACCGTCCGTTTGCGGATGGCGCAGGGTCAGGGGACGGCTGCGGGCACCGGAGCCCCGGCATCGACCCTGGGGATCGATGGCGCAGTACGATCCCCGCGCCGATCGATCGCAAGCGGCCCCGATCACCCTGAACCTCCTGGCCGGCCGATGGCCATTCGGCGTGAAGGTCGCGGGCCACAGGGCCGAAGGCGTGCTCGATGGCCAGGTGTCGGCCGTTCAGAAGGATGGCAAGTGGGACCTGAAGGGAAATACGCGGCTCCTGGGCCTTGACGCGACCGGCCCCACGCTTGAGGGCGACCGGCTCAAGCTCGACCAGGTCGCGGCGATCTGGGACATCGTTCAGGGGGCCGACGCCTGGTCGGTCCGCCGTCTCGATCTGAATGGTCCGTTCGGCACGTTGACCGCCACCGGACCGATCTCGACCCGCCCCAGACCCGGCTCGGTGGCGACCGCTGAGGGACACATCGACCTGGCCGCCCTGGCGAAACAGCTTCCCCACACCCTGCGGCTCCGCGACGGCTTGACCCTCGACCGCGGCGAGGCGTCGATCAAGCTGGAGCTTCGAGGCGACGGCGACACGCGGACCCAGAGCCTCGACCTGACCGCCCGACTTTCCGACCTTCTGGCCCACGACCCGCGACAGTCGGTCACGCTTCAGGCGCCCGCCGCCCTGAGCGCGCGCGGGTGGTCCGCCGGGGACCGAACCTGCACGTCGAGCAGCTCGGAATCGATTCGGCATTTCTTCACCTGAAGGGCGAGGGCGACCTTGATGCCGGCATCGGGCTCGACGGCAGTCTCGACCTGAGCGCGTTTCAGGCTCAGTTCAAGGACCTGATCGACTTTCAAACGATCCAGCTCGCCGGCGTCGGCAAGTTCCACGCCGAGTACCAGCGGCGCGAGGGTCGATTCAAAGGCGTGGCCATCACCGAGCTACGCGACCTGAACGTCGCTGGTCTGACGTCCACGCCGATCCAGCGCCATATGCTCACGATCCAGAGCATGGCCAACGGCGTTTGCGACGCCAGCGGGGTGCCTCAAAACGTTGCTGACCTCAAGCTCGGTCTGGCGGCGGGACCCGAACAGATCGGGGCCTATGCCACCGCTGCCCGCCGAAACGACCGCGCGGACCTCGCATTGACGCTGGCCGCTGTGGGCCCCTTGAGCCTGTCGGACGTCTCGGCAGGCGCGGTTGTGACGCGGGGCGACGTCAAGTTCCAGGGAGCGCTCCGCAACAACGGCGGGTTCCTCGAGATCGGTGACCTCCGGCTCAAGCTCCATGCCGCCGGCGCGGCGGCCGGAGAGCCAGGCGCTGGCGCTATCGGTCCGGGGCTCGTTTGACCGGACCAAGGGTGAGATCGTCCTGAGCCCGATTCCCGGCACGTCCGGTGGCGGTGGCGCCGTCAACCTGTCGGCCGAGGGCGTGCACGTGAGCGGATTGGGGTCGTCGTCAACCGGGCTGATGGTTTCGGGAGGGCTCATCGGTGACCTGGCGGCACTCGACCAGGTGATCGCCGGTTTCCGTGGCGGCGCCACCTACGGTCTGGCTGGCTCGTGGCAGGGGAAGCTCACGGTGCGGCCCCAGCGCGACGGGTCATTACTGGTGAATGCCAGGGTGGATTCGCCCGATATCTCGCGGCCCGTCGGCGAGAGTACGGTTCGACAGAGCGAGGCGCCGCTGTCGATCGGCGGTACGCTCACGTACCTGGCCGCGACCAAGGAAGGGGGCTGGCTCAATATCCCCGAACTGAACGTGGTAACACGATACGCAACGGTCGCCGTCACGGGGTTCGTCGCCGACCCGGTCAACCGACGGATCGCCGACCTGAAAGGCACGCTTTCGCCCAACTGGTCGACGCTGACGGCCCTGGCCGCATCGGCTCTCGAGCCGGGCGTGACGCTCCAGGGAGGGGCATCGCGGCCGTTCCACATTCGCGGGCCGCTGACGGGCTCGTCACCGGCCGCGCTGCTCAAGGCGATCGACGCCGAGATCGGCGTCGACCTGAACGGCACACTCGCCTACGGCTTGCAGCTTGGCACCACGCCGCTCGTTCTGCAAGCCGCTGGGGGCCGCGCCGGATCGTGCCGATCGCGACGACACTCAACGGCGGCAAGATCGACATCCGCCCCGAGTTCGCACTCGACGACCCGCGCGGCCTGACCATGGTCTTGCAGCCAGGATCGAGCCTGGAAAACGTGTCGATCAACGACGCGGTTTCGCAGAAAGTGCTCACGTTCATTGCCCCGGTCCTCGATCAGGCGACTCATGTTCATGGCCAGGTCTCGGCCCAGTTCGATCGGGCCGAGTTCCCGATCGGCGGCGACGCCGGAAGGACGATGACCGTGATCGGCAACATCGTCTTCAACAACGTCGCCTTCGGCGCGGGGCCGCTCGGAAGTGAGGTCCTGGCGCTCGCGGGCAAGAAACCCGACACGGCGCTCAAGATCAATCAGCCCGTGCAACTGACGATTGCCGACAACCGGATCAACCAGAGCGGTTTCGAGGTCCCGATCGGGCCCCGGGCCCGGGTCAAGGTCCAGGGCTCCGTCGGCTTCGACCAGACCTTGCGGCTGCGTGCGGACGTTCCGGTCACCGGCGCCATGCTCGGTCGCGACCAGATGTTCGAGAACCTGGCCGGCGGGACCACGATCCCCGTGCCGATCGGTGGGACCCTCGAACATCCCACCGTCGATCGAGGCGCCCTGGCCGCCGCCGTCAAGGAAATCACCCGTTCGGTCCTCAAGCGCGGCGCCGAGCAGGAAGCGACCGACTTTCTCAAGCGTCTCTCACGCGACCGGAACCCACCGACGCCGAGGTAGGCGACCACCAACGGACGCGACGATGGCTGGTGAGAGCCGACCGAAGTCTCCATAATACAGGGCGAACCCACCCGGCCCGGTCCGGCCAGGCCCGGCGTTGACGATCGGCCGGGCCGGGATCGCCCTCGCCCTCCTGTGGAGACGATCCATCGATGAGACGCTGGCACCGATCTCGCCGCTATCCGTTCAATTTCTGCTCTTGCTCCTGGTCCTCGCTCCGATCGGCCGCGCGGCCGGGGTCGAGGTGGCCTTGAACGGGCAGACGTTCACGCTTCCCGAGGGGTTCACCATCGAGCTGGCCGCCGGGCCCCCGTTGATCGATCGGCCGATCGTCGCCGACTTCGACGAGCAAGGCCGGCTGTACGTGGCCGAGTCGTCGGGAACGAACGACAAGGCGGTCGTCCAGCTCGAGAAGAAGCCGCATCGAATTCTCCGTCTCGAAGATGTCGATGGCGACGGCCGGTTCGACCGCCGGACGGTTTTCGCCGACGGGATGATGTTTCCCGAAGGGGTGATGTGGCGCGACGGCTCGCTCTACGTCGCGGCGCCGCCCAGCATCTGGAAGCTGACCGACCGCGACGGCGACGGCGTGGCTGATCGGCGCGTCGAATGGTTCCAGGGCAAGACCCTGACCGGCTGCGCCAACGACCTGCACGGGCCATACCAGGGTCTCGACGGCTGGATCTACTGGTGCAAGGGGGCGTTTGCCGAGCAGACCTACGAGCGTCCCGGCCGGGCGCCGCTGGTCACCCACGCCGCGCACATCTTCCGGGCCCGGCCCGACGGCAGCGGGATCGAGCCGGTGATGACCGGTGGGATGGATAACCCCGTTGATGTCGTCTTCACCTCTGGCGGCGAGCGGATCTTCACCACGACCTTTCTTCAGCGCCCGGCGGCGGGCCGGCGCGACGGATTGATTCACGCCATCTACGGCGGCGTCTACGGCAAGGTCAACGACGTCCTCGACAGTCACATCTGGACCAGCCCCGAGCTCATGCCGGTGCTCGCGCACCTGGGCCCCGCCGCACCGTGCGGCCTGACGACGTACCGCGGCGACGGGTTTCGGCGCGGACTATCGCGACAACATCTTCGCCGCCCTTTTCAACCTCCAGAAGATCACTCGACACGTCCTCGAGCCTGACGGGGCGACCTTCCGCACCACCGATTCCGACTTCCTGACCTCGACCCGCCGCGACTTCCATCCGACCGACGTCCTCGAGGACGCCGACGGCAGCCTCGTCGTGGTCGATACCGGCGGCTGGTACAAGCTCTGCTGCCCGACCTCGCAGCTCTGGAAGCCCGAGGAACTGGGGGCGATCTACCGGGTCAAGCGGGTGGGAGCCACCCCGCCGGTCGACCCACGCGGGAACACGCTCGACTGGGCCTCAGCCTCTCCCGCGACCCTCTCCGGTCGTCTCGATGACTCCCGCCCGGCCGTGCGCGACCGGTCGATGGCGGAGCTGGCGAAGCGCGGACCGAAGGCGATCGCTGAGCTCGAACGGGTGGTCCGCGACCATCCCACGGCGCGCACGCGCACCCTCGCGGTCTGGACCCTCGCGCGGATCGATTCGCCGTCCGCTCGTGCCGCCGTCCCCAGGGCCCTGGACGATCGCGACGAGACCACCCGACAGGCGGCGCTCCAGGTCGTCAGCCTCCACCGTGACGCGCGGGCGGTCCCTCGGCTCATCGAGCTTCTTGAAGCCCCCTCGGCGATGAACGCCCGGGTCGCGGCCGAGGCCCTGGGGCGGATCGGCGACGCGCGGGCGGTCCCCGCCTTGCTCGACGCCCTGAAGCGAGCCGACGCCGGAGATCGGTTCCTGAACCACGCCTTGACCTACGCCCTGATCGAGATCGACAACCCCGACGCCACGGCCCGGGGGCTGGAATCGTCCAGTTCCCAGGTCAGACGCGGCGCGCTCGTGGCGCTCGACCGGATGGAGCACGGCCACCTCGCGCCCGGGAAGGTCGCCCCGCTGCTCGAATCGACCGATCCGTTGATGCGGCCGACCGCGTTCTGGATCGCGGAGCGGCATCCCGAATGGGCCGCGGCGCTCGTCGAGCCGATCCAACGGGGGCTGGCCTCGGGAGCCGCGGAGTGGGAACCGTTACTGGCGGCGCTGGCCGTTGAACCGGCCGTGCAGGACCTTCTCGCCGCTCGACTCTCGGATCGATCGGCCGGCGCGACGAGCCGGCTCCTGGCGCTCGAGGCGATGACGAACGCCAACATCAAGCCGGCCCCGGCCTCGTGGCTGACGAGCCTGGCACAGGTGCTCGCAGGCGACGACGATGGCAAGCTGATCCGTCCCGCCCTGGCCGCGGCGCGGGGTCTGGCCTGGAACCCTGAAAAGGATAGCGGCCTGGGCGCAGGCGCTCCGCGCGGGCCGATCGCAAGGACGCCGCGCCCGAGGTACGCCTCGAAGCCCTGGCCGCGCTGCATGAAGGGCCGGGCCGTCTGAAGCTCGCACCAGAATGGCTCATGTTCCTGTGTGAACAAATCGGTGCCGATCATCCCGTTGTGACCCGGACCCTGGCCGCCGACGTCCTGTCTCGCGCCCGGTACGACGACGCACAGCTCACCGCGCTCGCCGCGGTTTTCGCGCGCGTCGGTCCGCTGGAGGCCGAGAAGCTGTTGTCCGCCTTCGGTAAGACCCAGAACGCCGACGTGGGCCGGGCCCTGGTCGATGCCCTGGGACGCTCGCCCGCGCTGGCGTCGATTCGCCCCGAGACGATCGCGACGAAGTTCGCGCGTTTCCCCGAGGATGTCCGCGCCGAAGCCGGCCGGCTGTCGCAACGCCTGGAGCAATCGGCGGCGACCCAGCGCCAGCGGCTCGAATCGCTCCTGTCGTCGGTGTCGGGCGGCGACATCAAGCGCGGGCAGGCCGTGTTCAACAGTCCCAAGGCCGCGTGTGTCTCGTGCCACGCGATCGGCTACCTCGGCGGCAAGGTGGGCCCGGACCTGACGCGGATCGGCCAGGTCCGCACCGAGCGCGACCTGCTCGAAGCCATTCTCTACCCCAGCGCCAGCTTCGTGCGGAGCTACGAGCCGGTCGTCGTCGCGACCCAGGACGGCCGTGTCTTCAGCGGCCTGACGACCCGGGACGCCGCCGATGAGCTGATCCTCGCCACCGGACCTAACCAGGAGGCCCGCATCCCCCGCGATCAGATCGAGGAGATCCGCCCCGGCACCGTCTCGGTCATGCCCGCCGGCCTCGATCAACAGATGACGCCCCGCGAACTCGCCGACCTCCTGGCATTCCTGAAAGCATGCCGCTAATTTTCAGTACGCCTGGCAGCGCCCCGCCGCGTGCCACTCGTCAAACAGGCGGGCGCACTCGGTCTGGAGCAATCCACTCTCGACAATCAACGGACTGCGGCCCAGCTCGGCGAGAGTTTGGGCCGCGACGCGAAGTTCCTTGAAGCCGGCCGACGCGGCGTCGTCGATCGTCGCGCCGAAGACGACGCGGTCGATCTTCGCCCAGTGGATCGCCGCCAGGCACATCGGGCACGGCTCACAGGTCGAGTACATCGTGTGCCCGCTCAGGTCGATCGTCTTCAGCTCCGATGCGGCGGCGCGCAGGCAATTGACCTCGGCGTGCGCGGTCGGATCAACCGTCATCCAGACCGTGTTGTGCGTCGCCGCGACCAGGCCGCCATCGTTCGATCGGACGATGACCGCGCCAAACGGCGACTGCCCCGCGGCGATCCCGGCGCGGGCCGCGTCGATCGCTTGCTCCATGAAACCGCGCTCACCCGCCGTGTCCCGGTTCGCTCGTTCCACGTCGCGTGCCTTTCCAGATCATCGCATACGAACACTTGAAGAAAAACCGCACTTGGCCATGACAGAAAGCGGGCCATGACAACGGTCAACGAATATGCTAGGATCAATCTGGACAGGAGTCAAGCCGCGACGGGAGACGAGAACGACGGCACCCGATCGAATCGCGATGAAATATCATGTCGAGACATCTAAAAATCTGATCAAATCTGCCGCCGCCATGGTACTCCGCCGGTGCGACGAGCTGGCGGGGTTCACCGAGGAGCCAGGGCGAATCGCCCGGACGTTTCTGACCCCCGCGCTCCAGGCGGCCGGTCTGCGGCTGGCGCGCTGGATGGAGTCCGACGGCATGCGGGTCCGCCAAGACGCGGCGGGAAACGTCATCGGGCGGATCGGCGGGACGGATGCCGACGGGCCGGTGCTCCTGATCGGCTCGCACCTCGATACCGTGCCCGACGGCGGCAAGTATGACGGCGTGCTCGGCGTCCTGCTCGGGCTGGCGGTGGTCGAGGTTCTGGTCCGCGAGGAACGCCTCACCGAATTGCCGTTCGCCATCGAGGTGATTGGATTCAGCGAAGAGGAAGGGGTCCGCTACCGCCTGCCGTTCCTGGGCAGCCTCGCGATGGTGGGCCGGTTCGATCGAGAATGGTTGGAGCGCACCGACTCCCAGGGGGTGACGATGGCCGACGCCTTTCGCGCTTACGGGCTCGACCCCGATCGGATCGGCGAGGCCGCGATTCCCGTGGGTCGCGTGGTCGCGTACCTGGAGGCCCATATCGAGCAGGGGCCGGTGCTCGAGTCGGCCGTCTGTGGCTCGGTGCGGTCGAGGCGATCGCGGGTCAGAGCCGGCTCTGGATGTCGTTTCACGGCAAAGGTGGTCATGCCGGCACCCTGCCGATGGAGACGCGCCGCGATGCGCTCGTGGCCGCCGCCGAATGGATTGTCGTGGTCGAGCGCCGGGCACGCGGCATCCCGGGCATGCGGGCGACGGTCGGGACCCTGGGGCTCGATCCATCGGCGGCGTCGAACGTGGTGCCCGGTTCGGCGCGGCTCAGCCTCGACCTGCGGCACGCGAGGGATGACATCCGGCTTCAGGCGGTGGCCGATCTGCTGGACGAGGCCCGCGCGATCGGCCAACGACGCTCGATCGAAGTCCGCATCGAAGACGAGACCCATCAAGGCGCGGTCGCCGCCGATCCGTCCTTGAATCGGTTGCTGGCCGAGTCGATCGCGGCGGCGGGTTTGCCCGCGTGTTCCCTCGTCAGCGGCGCCGGGCACGACGCGGCGATCATGGCGCGGGTCGCTCCCATGACCATGCTCTTTCTCCGCAGCCCCGGCGGCGTCAGTCACCAACCGGATGAGTCGGTCGTGCCCAGCGACGTCGCGGATGCGCTCGCGGTCATGGTCGAGTTCGTCGAACGACTGGCGCTGGACCCAGTGGTCGGAATCGGCCCTCGCAGGAGTCGTCACTGATGGATCTTTTCGGCCAGTCCCGCAGCCGGGTCGCACGCGATCATGCCCTGATCGCTCCCGACAGCTTCGTCACCTCCAGTTTACCGGGATGGGACGGGGCGAGCGGCATCATCGTGATCGCGCCCCGGATGGGTGCCCGTTTCGTCCAGTACCAGGTCTTGATGGAGCCGGGCGGTACAGCCGCCCCGGCGGCGCCCGGGGTCGAGCGTCTGATCTACGTGCTCGACGGCGAGATCGGCCTGAGCTTCCCGGCGCTCGAGCGATCGCTCGGTCCCGGCGGTTACGCGTTCGCCCCGCCCGACGTGCCGATGCGCTGGCATGCGATCAGCGCCTGCCATCTGAACGTGTTCGAGAAACTCTATGTAAAACAATCGGGGATCGTCCTCCCGAAGCCACTTTGCGGCAACGTCGCCGACGTACCCGGCGAACCATTCCTGGGCGATCCCGATGCGGTCCTGCAAATCCTTCTGCCGCGCGACGAGGCGTTTGACATGGCCGTCAACCTCTTCACGTTCCAGCCCGGCGCGGCGTTGCCGATGGTCGAGGTCCACGTGATGGAACACGGCCTGTTGATGCTCGACGGTCAGGGAGTCTACCGCCTGGGCGACTCGTGGTATCCCGTGCGCCGTGGCGACGTGATCTGGATGGCCCCGTTCTGCCCCCAGTGGTTCGTGGCCATGGGCAAGGGCGTCTCGCGCTACCTTTACTACAAGGATGTGCATCGCGATCCGCTCGACATGGAGCCATGATATGAAGAGAACAGGCTCTTTTGTTGAAGTTGATATTAACCGGGTCATGGCCGAGCTCGAGACTCTGGCCGGTTTCAGCGACGATCCGGCGCCCGCGGTGACACGGGTGCTTTACACCGAGCCCGACCTCGCGGCGCGGCGTTATCTCCAGGGCCTTTGTGTCGAAGCGGGCCTCGCGGTCCGGGTCGATCCGATTGGCAACCTGTTCGCGCGGTGGGAAGGCACCGATCGATCGATCGCGCCGGTCGCGACCGGCTCGCACATCGACGCGATCCCCAACGCGGGGCGGTTTGACGGCACCGTGGGCGTGCTGGGGGGGCTCGAGGCGATCCGGCGCTCCGGCGTGCGAGTTTGCGACCGGCGCGAGGGATCGAGTTGCTGGTGTTCACGAGCGAGGAGCCGACCCGCTTCGGCCTGGGCTGCCTGGGGAGCCGGGCACTTTCGGGGGCGATCGGGCCCGAGCGACTGGCCCGGCTGGTGGATGACCAGGGACGCGAGTTCGACCGCGTGCGGACCGAGGCGGGGTTCACGGGGCCGCTCGAATCGGTCCGGCTCGCTCCCGGCGCGTACGCTGGTTTCGTCGAGCTGCACATCGAGCAGGGACCGATCCTGGAAGCCCGCGAGGTTGCGATCGGGATCGTCACCGCGATCGCGGCGCCGGCGGCCCTGCGAGTGGTCTGGCGGGGCGAGGGGGGACACGCCGGCGCCCTGCTCATGCCCGGTCGCCACGACGCTCTCTGCGCATCGGCCGAGACCGTGCTCGCGGTCGAGGCCGTCGCGCGGGCGCCGGCAGCGATGACGCTGTCGCCACCACGGGCGTCTGCCGCGTCCACCCCGGCGCCATCAACAGCGTGCCCGACCAGGTCACGCTCGAGATCGACGTCCGCGACATTGACGACACGATCCGCGATGGGATGGTCGCCAGGATTCGCGAGACCATCGACGCGATCGGCCGCAGGCGCGGGGTCGAGGCGCATTGTACCCTTCTGAATTCCGACGCCCCCGCGCGGACCGATCCGGCGATCGTCCGCGCGATCGATGCGGCCTGCGAATCGATCGGGCTGACGAGCCTGCGCCTGGTGAGCCGGGCCTATCACGACGCCCTGTTCCTGGCGCGGGTCGCGCCCATGGGCATGATCTTCATCCCGTGCAAGGGGGGCGTCAGCCATCGGCCCGACGAGTCGAGCCGGCCCGAGGAGATCGGTCGAGGGATCGACGTTCTGGCCCTGACTCTGGCGCGTCTGTCGGGGGCCGAGCCACCGTGAGTGGAGCGTCCTCAATAGCGGCGACTCGATCCGCTCCGGCGCTCGAGGGTGCCGGTGATGGTGCCGTGCGGCTCGTCCGTGGCCACGAAGACCTCGTTGCGATTCTCCAGGCCAAAGCGTTCGAGATCGACGAGGAGCCGATGCTTGTTGGGCATGATCAACGTGATCCGATCGACCCGCTCGCACGCCGAGAGCGCGGCGTCGCCCATGGCGTGCAGGGTCTGCTGGGCCGACAGGCTCTGATGATTCGCGAACGCTTCGACGAGCGCCCGGCGCACCGAGGCATGGGCGGCGTTCCAGTCGAGGTCGTGCGTGTCGTAGCGCCAATCGGCCTTCAGGTTGGTGGCGAAGATCCGGTCGGCGGCGTCGGCCAGGGTGGTGTATCGATCACGCAGGAAGCCGGCGAACGACGAGCCGGCCGCCTTGAGCAGGAACAGGTCGTCGAGTCCCGCGACCACCGAGCCCGAGACTCGACTCCGATCGATCAGTGCCGTCCGCTGCTCGCTACGCATGCCGAGAAAGGCGTGCGCCGACTCCTTGCCGTCGATCCGAATTCGTTCGAGCGGCTGTTCGACCAGGCGGATCAGGGCGCGGGTGACGTGAGGATGCTGGTCGAGGAAATGACCCGCCAGGCCCAGGCCGTAGCTCTCGATCGCGTCCATCGGATGCTCGCCGGCCAGCACGTAGGCGACGTTCTTCATGGTGTCGGTGGGGATGATCAAACGATTGTCGCCCGACGTGTACGACGCGGCGAAGTCGCCCTCGACCTGGATCTCGACGGCCAGTTCGCGGACGTCGTGCCGCTCGGGTGTGCGCGTGACCCGGGTCAGCCGGATGCGCGACTTGCCATACGCATGTTGAACGAGCTCGGCGGACATCGGGGACCTCATGGTTGTTTGGCTCACGGATCGTCCGGTCTCGTGCGATGGTTCGATCTTACCGCCGGTTCAATAACGGAGGGGAGGCCGATTCCCGATGGGTGCCAGGGAAAGCAAAGTCGATCGAAGCCGGGTCTGGGCTCTTCGGAGCCGCCGGGTCGTCACGCCCTCGGGCGAGCGCGACGCGGTGATCGTCGTCACGGGCGAGACGATCGAGAGCGTGGTCGAGCCCCGCGAGGCCCCTAGCTCGGTGCCGTTTCTGGACCTGGGGGACCGGGTCGTCCTTCCCGGACTTATTGATACGCACGTTCACATTAACGAGCCCGGACGAACGGAATGGGAGGGGTTCGCGACGGCCACCCGGGCAGCGGCGGCGGGAGGGATCACGACGCTGGTGGACATGCCGCTGAACAGCTCGCCGGTGACGGTGAGTGTCGACGCACTCGAGCGGAAACGCGCCGCGGCGCGGGGACAGATTGCCGTCGATGTCGGTTTTTACGGCGGGATCGTTCCCGGCGCGGTCGATCAGGTCGCGGCGATGTCGGAGGCAGGCGTGCTCGGCTTCAAGGCGTTTCTATGCCCGTCGGGGATCGACGAATTTCCCGCGGCGAGCCCGGCCGACCTTGCGCGGCCCTACCGTCGATCGCGTCGACGGGCTTGCCGCTGCTGGTTCACGCCGAGCTTCCCGACAACCTCGACCCCGCGGTCGTCGCGGCCTTCGCGGCCGACGTCCGGAGCTATGCACGGTATCTGGACACACGGCCGAGGGCCTGGGAGCACGCGGCTATCGCGCTGCTGATCGACCTGGCGCGAGACCGGTGCGCGGGTCCACATCGTCCACCTCGCTTCGGGGGAGGCGCTTCCCATGATCGACGCGGCTCGATCGGAAGGGGTCCGCGTGACGGTCGAGACGTGCCCGCATTACTCGACGTTCGCGGCCGAGGAGATCCCCGATGGCGACCCGCGGTTCAAGTGTGCGCCGCCGATCCGGGGGTGGACCGATCGCGATCGGCTCTGGAACGGCCTGGGCGATCGATCGATCGACACGATCGGCTCGGACCACTCGCCCGCCCCGCCCCATCTGAAGCACCTGGCCAGCGGCGACCTGGCGCGGGCCTGGGGCGGCATCGCGTCGCTCCAGCTCATGTTGCCGTCGATTTGGACCGAGGCCCGCCAGCGCGGTCATGGTCCGGCGGATCTGATGCGCTGGATGGCCTTGAACCCGGCATGGCTGGTGGGTTTGAATGGACGCAAGGGGGCGATCGCGCCGGGTTGCGATGCCGATCTCGTGGTGTTCGATCCGGATGCGACGTTCGTTGTCACGCCGGATCGCTTGTTTCAGCGCCACAAGGCGACACCCTACGAAGGGCGTACCCTGAGCGGTCTTGTCGAGGCCACCTGGCTGCGGGGCCACTTGATCTTTCAGGACGGCCGGCTTCTGAACGAGCCGAGGGGCCGGACCGTCACCAGAAAAAATGACCGCAAGGAAACGCCGACGTGAATTTGGACGACCTGAACGCGATGAGTCCCAGCACGGCCGCCACGCGGCTGATGACCTGCTGCGGCTCGACCCGATGGGCCGGGGCGATGGCCGACGCCCGGCCGTTCCATGACACTGCCGAGCTCCGCGACAACGCCGAGCTGATCTGGTGGGGCCTCGATCGTTCCGACTGGCTCGAAGCCTTCGCCGCACATCCGAAGATCGGCGATCTCGATGCGCTGGAGTCGCGATACGCCGCCAACTCGGCCGAGCAGGCGGGCGTCGCCGACGCCCCGTACAATCTCCTGCACCGGCTCGCCGATGCCAATCAATGGTACGAAGACCGGTTTGGTTATATCTTCATTATCTGCGCCACGGGGAAGACCGCGGGCGAAATGCTCGACCTGCTGGAGCGCCGGCTGGGCAACGATCCCGAGACCGAGATCCAGGTCGCCGCGGCCGAGCAGGCGTCGATCACCCGGCTTCGCCTGGAGAGGCTCGTCTCATGAATTCCCCGTCGCAAAGCCCAATCACGACCCACGTGCTCGACCTCGCGCGGGGACGGCCAGCGGTGGGCCTGGCCGTCGTGCTCGAGAAAGCGTCAGATACCGCCTCGTCTCCTTCCGGCTGGTCCGAGATCGGCCAAGCGCGGACCGATGACGATGGGCGGGTCAGCGCGTTCGCGCCGCTTCCGGTATCAATCGATCCGGGTACTTACCGGCTCCGGTTCGCGACCGGGACCTACTTCGCCGAGCGTGGCGTCGCCTCGTTCTTCCCCGAGGTGGCGATCGTCTTCGCGGTCGTCGCCCCCCCCGAACATTACCATGTGCCGCTCTTGCTCAGCCCGTTCGGCTACAGCACCTACCGGGGCAGTTGATCGCTCTCGCCCCGGTCTCTCGGTGCCGAAAGTCTCTCCTACTGAGCCAGCGACTTGAGCGAATCGACGTCGGTCAGCATCGACGCCGGCACGATCATCGTATCTGTGGTCTTTTGCGCAAGCGGGACGGCCAGATGGAGCAGTCGGTCGCGAAGCTGGACGGCGGCGGGATCGTCCGGCGCGTTGAAGGCCCCGATCAGCACCTTGCTCGACGTCCGATCGTGGAACACGTAGGGCAAGAAGCCGGTCTTTCGGATCTCGGGGTTCTTGGCCAGGACGTCGGCGAGTTTCTCGGCGTCGTCGGCCGCGCGGGCCAGCGGGCTCTTCTTCAGAAACGTGTCCCCGAAGCTCGGGTCCTTGGGATTGAACGAGGCCCGCCCACTGAACTCGGCGATCTGAAGCGAATAGTGGCCGGGGCAGTTCATCACGCTGTGAGGACCACCGTTCATCTGCTTGACCAGAGCGTCGCTCTTGGCCGGGAAGAGCTCCTGCGTGGGAACGAACGGATTCGTCGTCCGCAAGGCTTTGCTCAGGCCTTCCCGCCAGTGAAAGATCGACGGGTTGCTATTCAGGCATTTGGGCTTGATGCTCTTGACCTTCTTCAAAAGCTTCTCAGAATCGTGCAACGACTTCTCGTCCCCGACCAGGACCACGGCCTCGTCATAGGTCCGGGTCTTCTCGGGCTCGGTCAGGTTCGGCTGGCGAACGTAGTCCGCGGCCGTCGGCGGCACGTTGCGGATATTACTCCGCTGCGGGAAATCGCGGGTGCGGAGGATGTAGGCCGGAAGTCCATAGTCGTTCCTCAGCTCAAGCACCAGGGCCAGCGCCGGCGCTGGGCGTCGGGTCCGCGGAAGGTCTTGGCCATGACCATGAACGGTCCGTTGTCGCGAGTCAGCAGGAACGGCTCGATCGGGTCGTTCGGCAGAGCCGCCGCTGGCGACACGGGCTGGTCCGGAATCGTCGGCGACGGAAGCGACGTCGAGGCCTCGTACACCCGCGAATCCACCTTCGCTGGCGGCTCGGCTGTTGCTGTTGATGGTCCCGCCCCGGTCGGACTGAGGGCGGGGAGGTTGTTCAAGGGACGAATTCCGGTTGATCCAGCCACCGTTCGTTGAGGCGACGGCGACGAGGGGGCCTGGGCCAGCGCGATCGAAATCGAGAGTGACGCGGCCAAGGTTCCACCAAGAGACATCAATGTGTAAGACATTCTCATGAGCGATCCCTCTTCCTTGGCGGGTTCGCAATGATCCCGAATAAAATCGAGTACCCATCCAGTCGCCTCCACGCCACGGAAGATCCGTTTCCGCGCACCGGAGCATCCTCTCGTGGTGGCTCGATCCCGGGCGAGGCGACATGCGGGCCGGAACTTATCACGATCTCAGGTGCTTGACCAGAGCGATTTCGAGACTCGCGCGACCCTTGGTGAAGGAGGCGCGGCGAGCTTCAGTCGCCAAACAGCCAGTTTTCCCCCAGTACCGATTGCTGAAGCGCACGAAGCTGGTCGAGGCCCGATTCTGCCAGGTCGAGCAGTCGATCGAGTTCCTGACGGCTGAAGGTGCCCGATTCACCCGTCCCCTGGACCTCGACGAACCCCCCTCCCCGCCCCCCCAGCCGGACGACGTTCAGGTCGACCGACGCGGTCGAGTCCTCGGGATAATCGAGGTCGAGGACCGCCGCGCCATTGACGATCCCCACACTCACGGCCGCCACGCTGTCGCGCAGGACGCGCCGGGCCAGATCACGGCCAAATCGGTTGTGCAAGGCGTCGGCCACCGCGACGAACGCCCCCGTGATCGATGCCGTCCGGGTTCCACCGTCCGCTTCCAGAACGTCGGCGTCGACGTGGATCGTCCAGGGACCCAGGGCCCTGGTGTCGACCACGGCGCGCAGGCTCCGGCCGATCAGGCGCTGGATCTCGGTGGAACGACCGTCGGCCCCGCGTGATTTGCGGCCGGGCGTGCTCCCCGGAAGCATCCCGTACTCGGCCGTCAGCCAGCCGACGAGCTTCCCTTCCAGAAACGGGGGCACCTTCTCCGAAAGGCTGGCCGTCACCAGGATCGTGGTCCCCCCTGCCCGATAGAGCACGCTTCCCGGACTCGGTCGTACAAACCCGCGCTCAATCGAGACCGGACGGAGATCGCCCGGCTCCCTGCCGTCGTGTCGCTGCATCGTTCCTGTCATCCTTCTTTTTCACGGACAAATCATCGGTTGCGTGAACGCGCCATTGCCCGCCGCGTCCCAGGCTGCGAACCGGACCCAGCGGGGTCGGGCCGGGCTGGCCGGCGCGATCGGGATACGGAACGAGCCCGAGCCGAATGGGGGCTTCTCGGTCGCGGGCACGACCTTCCGATCGACATGCGTGCCATCCCCCCAGACTGCCTCGGCGAACGCGAGCGGGAAGGTCCACGAGACGTCGGCCACCAGCGAGCGATCCGCGCCTTCGCCTTCAAGCCCACACCGCGGGATCAAGACTTCGCCAGTCGTCACGAAGAAGTCGCCGGCGCGGAGGGCACGCGGCACCGCGCTCCAATCATCGAAGCCCGGCACCCTGTCGAGCTTGACATAGTTGACATTGAATTCGCCATAAAGGTCATAATCAGGAAATTTCTTGTACGTGTCGACCTCGCCGACCATGACCTTGGGGCCGGTGCCTTCCCAGTTGTTCATGTCATCGAGCGTGCCGAAACATCGGACCTCGCCCAGCCGCTCGTGCGAGAGATCGACGGGCAGCGCCTTGAAGGCGGCGCCGATCCAGTTCGGGCTGCGGAAGTAGTCGGTATCGCGGAGCTTGTCGGGGTAGCCGGTCGACCCCTTGGTGCGGGGATGGGTCTGCCAGACGACGCCGTCCTCGCTTTTCAGAGCGCGAAGACGTCGGCCGACGAACCGGTGTGATAGACCTTGCCGTAGCGGGGGTGGTCCTCAACGAAGGGTTGACCCTTGCGCGCGGACGTGGGTCCAGTAGACCGGGTGGGGAAACAGGATGTTGTAGTGGCCGCCGAGGTAGGCATTGGCCTCCTCGCCCGGCAGGATCAGGAAATCGCTGTCGGAATGGCGTCGGCATCCGTCGAAGTAGGTCTCCAGCTCCTTGAACCGGAGCGGCCCCGGGTCGCGGGGATGACCGTCGCCGTGGAAGTCGAAGATGTGCGCGATATTGATCCCCATGCCACGCATCATCGGAACCCAGGGAGGCGTGGTGTCAAGGCTCCCCGATTCCAGCAGTTCCTGTGTGAACGCGGTGTGAAAGTGCGTGACCAGGGTCTTGTAGCCCGGCAGTGGCTTGATATCGATCGCCGTGCGTGTAGGCCAGCACCGACCCCCGGCACGCCTCGGCGTCATCCGCGCTCAGGTAAAAGACAGGCCCATGTGCTGCCAGGTGCCGGGCGGGGCGTTGTAGAGCGAGAAGACCTTCTCGATCCACTCGGGCTTGTACCCCTCGGCGCTTTCGCCCTGTCGGACGCCGATGGCGTAGGTCCTCTTTCCATCGGACTCGTCACCGCGATACCAGACGTAGCCAAGGTTCACTTCGAGCTCGCGGGCGAAGAAGAACTGGTGCGGCGGAGGAAAGACCGCGATCGAGCCCGACTTGCCCGCGGCGATCGCCAGCCGGTTCCGTGCCCGCAGGGCCACCGGCTTGCCGTTCCCGCTCGAATCAACCGGATCGACGGCGAGGGAAACCTCGCGTGGCCGGTCAAGCACGTCGCGCCATGAGACCGTGGGCAGAATGTCGGGGGAAAGGCCCTTCAATCCTCCCTCGTAGATGTAGGCGACCGACGGCTCGTCGGTCCGGGCGATCGCTTCGAGCCGCAGCAGGTTCGCGCCCCGGTAGACGGTGAACTGCAAACGGCCGGTGAAGACTTCCCATCGTGAGCCCTGGGTAAGCGATCTCCAGACGTGCGCCGTCGGTCCTGACCGTGCAACGGTCGGTCCGGATGCTCGCCCTGGCCCGTCGAACCTCTTCGGGGTGGTTCAAAGGCGCGTCCCAGAAGACGTCCCAGCGGTTCTCGTCCGGCAAGCCCGTGACCGGTCCGCCGCACTCCGGTCGTCACGTTGAATTCGGGCACGAGGTTGCCGCCGAGGAGGCGCCAGTCGCCCCCATCGGGACGGACCATCAGATACCTGACCGTGGGAACACCCGCGACGATCGCGAACCCGGCGTGGTACACGGTTCCGCGCTCGCCTTGCCAATGAACGCTCAGCGTGTCTCCCTCGAGCGAGGCCTCGAGCCCAGGCTGCTCGCGATAGCCGCTCAGGTCGCAGCTTCCGGCGGCTTCGGCTCGTACATCGGTGCCGGCCAGGAACAGGGCACAGATGCAGACCGACGCGGCAAATCGCACGCAACGGACGATCATGGGCCACCTCGACGAAAGGGGTTGAACGCCAGCGAGCCGGTTCCGGTCCCGCTATCAATGCGTCGAACTTATCGGATGGGTCGCGGCAAGGCCAGTGCTGACATTCCGAGGTTCTCTCGTCGTCATTTTTTTTCGCGCGAGCGGCCAATTTTCCCGACCGTGGCTTGCGTTCGCGGGTGGGCGTGATAAGAGACTTTCACCGGCCCTGATCGGGTCGCACACAGATCCGCTCGCAACGAACCGACAACCCAAACGGGGGTCACCCGCTCATGAATCGCAACCTTGCCCGTCTCGCCCTCCCGGCGCTCGTCCTGGCGTGTGGACTCGCCCTCACCCCCAACAGGGCCGAGGCTCGCTGGCCGCGTGTCTTCAGCGGTCCCGGCGGTCCCACCAACCTGAGCCCATCCTACACGGCCGCCCCGGTCTCCGTCTCTGGCTCCGGCTATGCCGGCAGCACGAGCTCGACCCCTGGCGCCGACGTTTCGTCGAGCGCGTCGTATTACAATTTCCCGTCGTACAGCTACTGGACCGCGGCCTACTACGGGTTCCCGCCCCGGATCTACAGCGGCTACGGGTCGAACGACTTTCCCTACTACGGCCAGGCGTATGGCAGTCCCTCCGACCCCTGGAGTTGGCCGGCGATGGCGGGGTATTCGGCCGGTCTTCCGACCCGATACAACCTGATGGCCCGCTGAGACCGAGTGGACGATCGGCCCGACCCGGTCGGTCGGTCGGGTCGATCAGTGCGTGGAACAGGCGCCGCCGTGCTTCTCGACGTACCTCTGATGGTACTCCTCGGCGCGGTAGTAGGTCGGGGCCGGCACGATCTCGGTGACGATGGGCCGCCTGTGCCGGCCGCTGGCGTTCTCGCGTTCCTTCGAGGCGATGGCCGCCTGGCGTTGTTCGTCGTCGTGGGTGAAGATCACCGACCGGTACTGACGGCCGAAGTCCGGTCCCTGTCGATTGAGGGTCGTCGGGTCGTGGATCTTCCAGAACACGTCGAGCAAATGGTCGTAGGAGACCCGCGCGGGGTCGTATTCGACCTGGACGACTTCGGCATGGCCGGTCTGGTCGCTGCAAACGTCGCGATAGGTGGGGTCATCGGTCGTTCCGCCGGTGTATCCCACCGATGTGTCGATCACCCCCTCAACCTGCCGGAAGGCGGCCTCGACTCCCCAGAAGCAGCCAGCCCCGAACGTCGCGGTCTTGGTCATCGTTGGAATCTCTCTGGAACAGGGTTTGCCCTCTCCGGCCACTCTCTAGAGTTGTAGAGGCCAGGCAACGTTCCAGCAAGTCCCCGCCTCTTCCCGCCGCTTGCTGGCAACGCTTCTTCTTTTCAACATGCGTTGACAGCGTTCGCGAGGAAGTCTAGAAAAGCGACAGCGGGGTCCCCCGCAGGTCGTGCCTACGCGCTTCAGGAATCGACGGGACGAAGTCAGGAACATCGATGCGGAACCGACCGGTACGCTCACGACGCCGTCGTCTGGGGCGAAAGCAGATTCGTTGCGATATCCGGGCCCTCGGTGACGATCCGCCGCCGATCGACCGATCCACCGGCAAATACCTCGCCCTGTTCCGGTTCTGGCTGGCCGGCCGGCGGCGACCCGACGAATATCGACGGACGGCGCGGCATGCCACCCGAATCAAGAACGTCGGGCTGGGGTGGCGAACGCGCGACGCGGAATTCCGATTCGCTCCGGCGTTCCTCTGCAACATCAGTCGCGGCGGAGCCCTGCTCTTCCTGTTGAATGCGGACGCACCGCCCAGGAATCAGACCGTCTGGCTCTGTCTGGGAACACACCGGCCCGATGATTGCGTGGCCGCGACCACGCTGGAGGTCCGCGCCGTCGAGCTGGGCCAGTGTGCCGTCCGTCTCGCGTTCTTTGTCCCCTGCCCCTCACGGTTCCTGGTCGATGCGGTCTGTGGATCGACCCGCTCGCCGAAGTACGACTGACGACGTGTCGCGCCCCTTCGCGCCTGCCGAGTCACCGACCGCCTTCGACGCAGAGGCGCTGGCGATCAGGACCGCGGCGCGATGGGATCCGGACGCGACGCGTCGCTCAGGCCCCATTCCTCGGACTGCAGGGCGATCCGCGGAAAGCAGGGTGCGGCACGTATCGAGCAGGGCCAGCTCATCCGAGACCAGGCGCACGTGCCGGGAGAGTTCCAACCCATAGCCGTGATCGACCGCGTCACGCGCGGCCAGCAGGATCGACGCGAGGGCCGCGCATTCGAGTCCTCCGTCATCGAGGAGCTCATCGATCAGGCTTTCGATCCGGACATTCAACGAAGACGGAAACATCAAGTCGCACTCCATCGTGGAGCGGCCCGGCTCGCGAACCGGGTCCGCGAGCGCTGGCCGGGGTTTACGGTTGTTCAATTCGGGCTGAGAATCGAGTTCAAACTCGGAATCGGACCAGGACGCGGCCCCGTTGTGTCCGGCGACGAACACGGGCTGGCAGGCCTCCGACGGCTCGCTGGTTGGTGAGTGCTGACTCGACGCGTGGTCGCGGCACAGTCGCTGCACCGTACGAGCGAAGGACCCTATAAGAATCGAAGCAGGACGTTCTGGAAAGCTGGGTTGCGACGATTCGACCTGGGTCGGCAAAAACGCACAATCCTGCGTTGGTCCGAGTGCACGGCGTTGTGCCTGGACAACATGACAAGCCCTGCGTGTTGCTGACGCTCACGCTCACGCCGCCTGGGCGGTGACCGACTCCTCGCCGCGGACGACCCGGTCGGTGATCAGGTAGGTCTGACCCGCCGGCGCGTTCGGGGAGGTCGTACATGATGTCGAGCATCAGGTTCTCAAGGATCGAGCGCAGGCGCAGGCGCCCGGTGCCGCGCGCCTTGGCCATCCGGGCGATCTCCTGGATCGCCGGAGTCGGTGAAGACGAGCTTGGCGCCGTCGTAGTGGAACAGGACCTGGTACTGCTTGATCAGCGCGTCCTTGGGCTCGGTCAGGATCCGCGCCAGGTCGGCGACCGAGAGCTCGTTCAGGGTGCTGATGACCGGCAGCCGGCCGATCAGCTCGGGGATCATGCCGTATCGCTCGAGGTCCTCGGGCGTGACCTGCGCGACCAGCTCGTTGCGCTGCTGCTCGCGATCGGTCGTCATCGGCGTGAGCGTGGCCGAAGCCGATCATCTTCCGGCCCAGCCGCTTGGCGATGATCTCCTCGAGCCCGACGAACGTGCCGCCGCAGATGAACAGGATGTTGCTGGTGTCGACCTGGAGGTACTGCTGCTCGGGGTGCTTCCGCCCCCCCTGAGGCGGGACGTTGGCGACCGTCCCTTCGAGCAGCTTCAGGAGCGCCTGCTGCACGCCTTCGCCCGAGACGTCGCGGGTGATCGAGACGTTCTGGGAGGTCTTGCCGATCTTGTCGATCTCGTCGATGTAGATGATCCCGCGCTCGGCCAGGGGGATGTCGAAATCGGCCTCGCGGACGAGCTTCAGGATCAGGTTCTCGACGTCCTCGCCGACGTAGCCGGCCTCGGTCAGCGTGGTGGCGTCGCCGATGGCGAACGGGACGTTGAGCCGGCGCGCCAGGGTCTGCGCCAGCGCCGTCTTGCCGCAGCCGGTCGGGCCGATCAGGAGGACGTTGCTCTTGGAGAGCTCGACGTCCTTGAGCGGTCGGGTCTTCGATCTCGCTGGGTGCCCGCCAGGAGCCGCTTGTAGTGGTTGACCACGGCCACGGCCAGCGTCTTCTTCACCCGCTCCTGGCCGATGATGTAGTCGTCGAGGTGGGCGACCAGCTCGCGCGGGCTGGGAAGCTGGGTGTCCAGCGCGTGCCGCTGCTGGTGCTGGCGGAAGATCCCCTCGCACGCCTTGACGCAGCTCGTGCAGATATGGGCCTTCTGGCTTGCTTCAACCCCCCCTGCACCAGGGCGTTGCCCTCGACCATCGGTCCGACTCTTGGCGGTGGGCTGTCCGCAGAAGTCGCAGAAGGTCGGCGCGGGTCCCTGCTGTCCCGCATCATCGTCGCCATCGCTTCGGCCGCTCATTCTGGTCGCTCTCTCCCTGGAGATCCGGCCTGGCCTGGACCGGCTCGGGACTCACGCGAAACGGTAGGTCCGACTTTCATCGGACAAAAATCGAGGGTTCATGATCCTGGGCCGACGGAAGTCGGACCTTCTGGACCCGGACAAAGATTCGTTCTGGAACGCCAATCCGTCGCGCCGGTTCACACGTTCAGGCGACGATGCCGAACTCCGCGAGCCTCGCGGAGCGGGTCGAGCCCCTCGAAAAGGAATGCCTTCAGCCCCAGGGCAGCGCGGGCTCGACGTTCAGGGGGCGATCGTCGATGAAGACCGCGGCTGACTCGTCGCACGCGGCGATTCCCAGGGCACTCAGGTAGATTCCCTCGTCGGGTTTGGCCTGGCCCAGGTAGCACGAGGTCAGGAAACCCTCGAAGATTCGTGTCGAGCCCGAAGGTCTTGACCCGGTACTCGTGGAGCTCGGCCGACTCGTTATTGAGTGTCAAGAGCCGGCAACGGTTCGTCTTCGACAGCGCCCGGACCCATTCGAGCGTTTCGCCCAGCGGCTGCGACTGATGCGACATGAAGGCGACGAAGTCGTCCTGCTTGAACGGGCGTTCGGTATGGAAGATCGCCTTGCGGAGGTAATCGTCCAGGCTCAACCGGCCGGTCTCGAACGCCGTCTTGAGCATCTCGTGACGGGTCTGGAATTCCTGGTAATCGAGTCCGAAAGTCGTCGCGGCCCGCTTCCGCGCGGCGGTGTCCCAGGCGTTGGTCAGGAGCACACCCCCGACGTCGAAGAACAGGGTCGGCAGATCGGCCATCGAACACTCCTGGAAACGGGACGACTCTTCAACCGATCGAGCACGACGCGACGCATGGGCCCGGCCCGGCGTCCGACCAGGGCAATTCATTTCTCATTTCAACCCAACGCCAGAGAATTGTCACGGGCAATCTGTCGTCAATCCGGGTCGTTCGGGGGTCGATCAATATTGGCGGGGGGCGCGTCGCCAGCTTCGAGGTACGCCTCGCGCTCGAGGCCACGGATATAATCGAGGGCCTGGTCGATCGTTCCCACGGGGGCACCGGCGACCCGGCCGGCGTCGTCCAGTTCGCGGAGGAGCTTGAGGTCGTCGCCGTGGGGCGACGCTTCGATGGCTCGCCGGACGCGGCTGGAGAGGCTTCGCCCGTCTCGGACAAGCAGGTCCATGTGGTGCGCGATCAGCCAGGCGGTTCGCTCGGTGATCGAGCCGGACAGCGCGGCGACCCCGGCCGCGGCGTGCCCGTGCATGTCGATTGCTTTGCCCACGTCGTGCAAGAGCGCCGCCAGCAGGAACTCCTCGTCGTACGGCCGGACCTGCCGGGCTAGCTCAAAGACCTGCAAGCTATGATAAAGCGCGTCGCCCTCGGGATGATGACGGGGGTTTTGCTTCACGGCCTCGAGCGGCTCGAGTCGGAGCTTGTACACGGCGAACCGGTCGAGCCGGGCGCCGAGGCCCTCCGCGGCGGGCTCGATTTCGTCGTCGTCGGCCGGCTCGGGGGACTCGTCAGCCAGATAGGCCGCCCCGCTCCGGCTCCGCGTCAGGCTCACCAGTTGCTCGCGGACTTCCGAGTCGGACGGCAGGTCACCCGGCCGGACCCGGTGGCCCAGGACCGCCGCCGCTTTTCGCTTGGCGGCGTAATAGGCCCCTTCGCTCGCCGCGTCGAGCCAGCCCAGGTCGGTCCCGACGCAGGCTGCGGTTTCGGTTCCGGCTTCAGCCCCGGTTCCCCCGCGTGTGGCCTGGTTCTCCTCATCCACCGGCGCCATCGACTCGAACAGACGCCGCGCGGCCTCCAGCGCGATCTGGCGCCGCAGGCGAGCCGTGGCGGGACTCAGGCGGTACTTCTTTCGAAATTGATCGTGCATTCATACGTCTTCGCACACGACGGCGGTCAACGTCAAGACCGCGCCACGGCGGACCAGCCCGGTCAAGACCTCGGCCTCGCCGTCGCGGTCGATCGCGTCGATGGCGTCAACGACCAGGTGAACGCTCGATCCGCGATCGAGTAGCCCTTGCACCGCCGCCTTGACGCAAAAATCGGTGGCGACCCCGTAGACCACGAACGTCGGATGGACCCGCCGATAGAGGCCGATCAGGCGGTCGGCGTCGGGGTGGCTGAAGACGTCGAAGGCCCGTTTCTGGATCATCAGGTGATGCGGCAGGTCCCCGAAATGGAGCGCATCGGGAGCGAGCACCTCACCCCCGGGCCACGCCGTGGCGTCGATCCGCTCCTGACCCAGCGTGCCGATCATGCAGTGAGGCGGGAACCTGCGCAATTCGGGGTCGCCGAGAGCATGGGCGCAGGCGGTCGCCAGCACGGGGATGCCTCGCTCCCGCGCCGAGCGGTCAGCCGGGCCAGGTTCGGCACGATCGCTTCCGAGCCGGGAATGAACAATACCCCGGCGGGGTCGAGAAAATCGCGCTGGGTGTCGATGTCGACGAAGACGAGCGGGCCTTCGATCATGGCTCAGGCACCTCGACAAGACCTGTCACGATCCGGACCAGTCGGAGTTGACCATCTTGCGGCAGACGTAGACCTGCGCCAAGTCGTCGTCGGAGGCCGGGCCGAAGTGGAGCGTCGTGGCGAAGCCGGCGCGTCGGAAGTGTTCGACACAGTCGGCGCCGAACTCGGTGAAGACGGGATAGCCGGTATCGCCGCCGGGATGGGCGATCGGCGTGCCGTGATAAACCATCGCACCCTCGGTATCGATCGACGCCCGCGCGTAGGTTGTCTCGATGCCCGGTAACTGGGGGATGGTGAAGACGTGACGGCCCCCCGGAACGAGCACCCGGCCGATCTCGGCGAGAGCGGCGGCGAGGTCGGGGACGTGTTCGAGGCTCTCGGAAGTCAGCACAAGGTCGAAGCCGGCGTCGGGATACGTCAGGGCGGTCAGGTCTTCGTGCCGGACGCCATTGACCAGAGCGCCGGCCGGGCGCCGGGAGTGTAATCGGACGACGCCAGCAGGGGCAACGCCGCGAGCTGCTCGTGAAGGCCGTCGATCCGGTTGATCTCGGCGATCCGTAGCGCCCGGGCACCAGCCGACTTCACCCAGACGGCAACCGAATCGGCCGGCCGGGGTGGGTCGCCCTCCGGGTAGAGATCGAGCAACACACGGGCCAGTCGACGCGCCCGGAGCTTGGCGCCGCACCAGGCGCAATCGCTCGTCTCGCGCCGTGCGAGGGCTTCGGCCTGACGCGGTGTCAGGCCCCAGAGCGCTTCGAGACGCGTTGGGATCGTCCGGCGTCGATAGAGCATCGGTCCCCATCGCCCGCAGACGACACATCGCTCATACGCGCCATGACGGATCGCATGCAGGTGCTCGCTCATCCGCCAGCCAAGCTGGTGCGCGGCGTTCCAGAGAGCGACCAGGACGGGTTTCACGCCGGGAGGGAGGGGTAATCGCACCCGACGGCCGAGCTTGACCCTTCCTGCGGCTGCGACTACCATGAGTGAAGCGATCCCGTGGTGTGTTGAAAATCGGCGTGAAGTGCTGATTCTCTTTGAACATAGGACGTCAGCGATGGCTTACAGCACGGCGGTGGCCCGGCACAAGACGCGTGAGGTGGGCCTGGGCGACCACGTGGTCGGCGGCGACAACCCGATCTGGGTCCAGTCGATGACGACGACCAACACCTTCGACGCCGAGGCCACGATCGCGCAGATCCGGCGGCTCGAGGAGGCGGGCTGCGAGATCATCCGCGTGACCGTCCCCAAGAAGGACGACGTCGAGGCTTGCAAGCTGATTCGCTCCCGGATCAAGATCCCCCTGATCGCCGACATACATTACGACTATCGTATGGCCCTGGCCTGCCTCGACGCAACGACCGACGACGGCCGTCCCGCCGTGGACAAGATCCGCATCAACCCCGGCAACATCGGCGGCGAGGAGCGGTTCAAGGAAGTCGTCAGAAAGGCCCGTGATAAGGGTATCCCGATGCGGATCGGGGTCAACTCGGGGAGCCTTGAAAAAGACCTGATCGACAAGTACGGCTTCCCCTGCCCCGAGGCCCTGGTCGAGAGCGCCCTGCGGCACATCGAGACGGCCGAGAAACTGGGCTACCGCCAGATCATCGTCTCGCTGAAGGCGAGCCACGTCCCCACGGCGGTCGAGTGCTATACCCAGTTCGCCGCCCAGAGCGATTACCCGACGCATGTCGGCATCACCGAAGCCGGCTCGCGGGAATACGGCACGCTCAAGAGCGCCGCGGGCATCGGTGCGATCCTGCTCCGCGGAATCGGCGACACGATCCGGGTCTCGCTGCTGGGCGACCCGGTCCCCGAGATCGCCGCCGGATTCGACATTCTGCGCGCCTGCGACCGCCGGGTCAATCAGCCCGAGGTTGTCGCCTGTCCCACCTGCGGCCGGCTCGATATCGACCTCGAGCGGATCGTGGCCGAGGTTGAGGCCAAGATGGCGCATCTCAAGGATCCCTTGCGCATCAGCATCCTCGGCTGCCTGGTCAACGGTTTCGGCGAGGCCAAGGAAGCCGACCTCGGCATCGCCGCCGGCGCCGGCAAAGGGATCATTTTCAAGAAGGGCGTTCCCATCCGCCACGTCAAGGAAGCCGAGATGGTCGAAGCTCTCCTTGAAGAAGTCAGCCGGTTCCATGAGGACACGCCTGCCCTCAAGTCCTACCAGGAAAAGCGGAAGACGGTGTTGCCGGTCCTCAATTGATCCAACCTCGTTCTGCTCGTGTCATCTTGTATCATCTTGCTGGTCAGGCTTTCGCCTGCCACGCATGAGGATGCGGCAGGCGAAAGCCTGACCAGCAGGAGAGGATGAGACATGAGGTATTTCACAATTTCACACGTCGAAGATCCGGCCCACGGGGATGCAGAATCCCGGTAGCTCGTGATCGCCCGAGAGCTCCTGTCGGGTATTGAAGACCTCGGGTTCTCGCCCTGCGCCGTGGACCGCCACGGTTTCGAAGTCGGGGTCGACGACTCAGACGACCGATCTCGCTTCCATGTAAAGATTGACTTTTTCCACGACATCTTCATGTTTGTCCGATGGCGAGAGAATCTCCACCGCGAGGATTGGCGGCCCGTCGTAAAACGCCTGTCGCCGACCCGTCGTCATTGCGACAAGATCCGCCGAGGCATAAGCCACGTCGATCCCAACAAAGGTTTCGGGATCACGAGACAATCGGAAGCCGGCGTCGCCACTGTGGATTCGACCACGTGGCGACGCCTGCTTGTCGAGCCGTTCCCAAAGGAGATGCGCGATCTTCGCCTCGTCACCGCTATGCTTCCAGTTGCGATAGATCATCGGTCACGCCTTCAACTCGCCGCGAATGATCTCGCGATCGATCCCATCCTCGGGCAAGGCCATGAGATCCTCGGCCGTCATCGTCTTCGCTGGAGTTGCCGAGACTGCGATGCTCATGATCTATCCTCCCCAGGAAGTCCATTTCAGCCCTGCCGCAGGCCCACCGAAACATATTTTGTTTCGAGATAAGCCTCCAGCCCTTCAATCCCAAGCTCGCGGCCCAGGCCCGATTCCTTCATACCGCCAAAGGGGCACTGGGGTGTGGCGGGCACCGGGTCGTTGATACCGATGATGCCGGCCTCGAGCCCTTCGGCCATACGGGTGGCCACGGTCAGGTCGTTGGTGAAGACATAGGCGGCCAGTCCGTACGGTGTGTTATTGGCGGCGGCGATCACGTCGTCGAGCTTCTTGAAGTCGAGCAGAGGCATCACCGGCGCGAACGGTTCCTCGGTCATGATCCGCATGGCGCCGTCGATCTCGCGCAAGATGGTCGGCTCGAAGAAGTAGCCCTTGTCGAACCGGGTCGATCGCCCGCCGCCGGTCAAGACCTTGGCGCCGCGGGTTTTCGCGTCGTTGACCAGGGTCGCGGTCTTCTCCAGCGCCTTTGCCTCGAACATCGGGCCGACCTGGACTCCTTCTTCCAGACCGTTGCCCATCTTGAGCTTCTTCGTGAGCTCGACGGCCGCCTCGGTGAAGTCCTTCGAGATCGACTCATGCACATAGAAGCGTGACGGCGCGATACAGACCTGGCCGTTGTTGCGGAACTTGCCGATGACGGCCGCCTGGGCCACTTGGGCAACGTCGGCGTCAGGGAAGACGATCAGCGGGGCATGCCCGCCAAGCTCGAGACTGAGCCGCTTCACGCCGTCGGCCGAGCGCCTGATCAGCTCCTTACCCACGGCCGTCGAGCCGGTGAAGCTGACCTTCCGCACCGCCGCGTGCGTGAAAAAGACGTCGGCAACTTCCCGGGGATCGCCGATGACCAGGTTCGCCGCGCCGGCGGGCAAGCCGGCGTCGGCCAGACAGGCGAACATCTGGATCAGGGTCAGCGGGGTCTGGTCGGCGGGGCGGCTGACGACGGTGCAGCCCGCCGCGAGCGCGGGGCGATCTTGCGGCTGGGTAAAGCGGCGGGGAAGTTCCAGGGGGTGATCGTGCCGACCACGCCAACCGGGTGCTTGATCGCGTAGTGCCGCTTGGTGACGTTCCAGGGGGGAATCGTCCGGCCGTAGGCGCGCTTGCCCTCCTCGGCGAACCATTCGAAGGTGTCGGCGGCGTGCATGACCTCGGCCTTGGCCTCGGGCAAGGGCTTGCCCTGCTCGCGGGTCAGCGTCCCCGCGATCGTGTCGGCCCGCTCGCGGAGCAGCTCGGCGGTGCGCTTCAGGACCTTGGCCCGGTCGTAGACCGCCGTCGCCCTCCAGCCCGGCAGGGCCCGCGCCGCGGCGTCGGCCGCGCGCGACGCTTCAGCCCGGCCACCAAAGGCGACCTCGGCGATGACCGACTCGTCCGCCGGGTTAACCACCGCGAGCATCTTCCTCGAATCGGCGTCGCACCAGGCACCGTCAATGTACATCTGGGTCGGAAACTCCCCGATCTGGGCCATCGCGCGACTCCTCGTCTGTGTCGGTATCCTGGATCGATCTCGAACCTCGCCGCTGAACCTGTTTCAACGATACCCCTTCCGTCCACCCCCCATCAACCCGCCACGCTCGGCGAACCATGCTCCGCGCAATTCTCTCCAGATTTCCGGGATCACCCAAAGGCCGGATTTCCATCTCGGGGTAGACGAAAACTTTGCCCAGGCACATAATCCCGCTCAAGTGTGCGATCGCACGAACCCGATACCACCATGAAACGCCGCAAGGATGATTCAGGCGTTCGAAGCCACAAGATCGCGCCTTATCCGTGAAGCGGTGTAAGCGAGTAGAGCAATGATGCGACACTCCTCCAGCGTACTGGGGACGGAATCAGGGACGAAAACGAAGGCCAGGCGACCGGGTCGAACGGTCCTGCTGGCCTTGATCCTCTGGGTTGTGGGACCGGCCGGGACGATCAAGGCGCACCCGATCCACTATCATCCCAACGTGATCTCAACCCGAGAGCGCGGGAGCGCTGACGGTCTGGGACCGCTTCCTCGCCGGGGGTCAAGCCCTCTGGGACCGGGTCAAGCCGCCACCGATCACCAACGAGATCCACGTCCTGATGCGCCAGGGTCTGAATAGCTCCGATCCGCTGGCCAACCCGAACGTCCAGTATCTGGAGTGGCGTCGGCGCTCGACCCGGCGCGGTTCGATTACTGGCATCCCCGGATCGGACCGCAGCTTCAGGCCCTGTTGCCGCCGGTCACGACGTCGACAATCACCCCGAGCCCGGTCCCGGCGGCCGAACAGACCGGCCCGGTAACGAACCCGGGGACAACCACCCCATCAACTCCCGCGGCGCCGGGAGGGGTGACACCTCCATCGAACCCCAGCCCGCCGCCCGAGGCGATCCCCGAGCCCGAAACCTTCACCATGGCCGTGATCCTGATCGGGGCCGGCATCTGGTGGCGGCTCAGGTATCGCCATCCGGCCGGATCGCATCCCGTCGTCTGAATGCACGATTCCGACGGGTCCACCAAGTGACCGCGACCGCGAGCGAGAACCCCTCGCCCCGGTCGGGTGTCTGTACGGAAGCGGCTTTGCTAGAATTTCCTACAACGTCACTGGCAAGCCTCTACGATCCCGACATGCGGCAGGGCGGCGATACAAGACGATGAGCGACGCGACCCGGTTCTATATCACGACGGCCATCGACTATCCCAACAGCCGGCCCCATATCGGCACCGCCTTCGAGAAGATCGGCGCCGATGTCCAGGCGCGGTTTCAGCGGATGGAAGGCGCTCGCGTCCATTTCCAGATGGGCAACGACGAGAACACGATCAAGGTCTCCGCAGCGCCGGCGAGCTGGGCGTCGAGCCCAAGCCCTACGTCGACGACATGGCCCGTCAGTTCCAGGAGGTCTGGAAGGCGCTCGAGGTCTCGTTCGATGATTTCATCCAGACCAGCGAGCCCCGCCATCACGCCGGTTGCCGCCAGTTCATCCAGCGGGTGTACGACGCAGGCGACATTTACAAGAAAGCCTACACGGGCCTCTACTGCGACGGCTGCGAGTCGTTCAAGACCGAGAAGGACCTGGTCGACGGCAAGTGCCCCGACCATCCCCACCTGACGCTCCGCCAGGTCGAGGAAGAGAACTACTTCTTCCGCCTCTCGGCCTTCGCCGATCGGCTGCTCGCGCACTACGCCGCGCATCCTGAGTTCATCCAGCCCGAAAGTCGGCGGAACGAGATCGTCAACCTCGTCACGACAGGTCTTCAAGACGTCGCCATCTCCCGCAAGGGGTTCACCTGGGGCATCCCCGTCCCGTTCGACCCCGAGCAGACGATCTACGTCTGGTTCGACGCGCTCTTGAACTACATCACAGCCATCGGCTACGGCTCGGACGACGCGCGGTTCCAGGCCACCTGGCCGGCCGACGTCCACGTCATCGGCAAGGACATCACGCGGTTCCACTGCGCCTCTGGCCCGCCATGCTCATGTCGGCCGGGCTTGCCTCTGCCCAGGCGGGTCTTCGCGCACGGCTTCGTTTACAATAAGGGGGCCAAGATCTCCAAGTCGGCCGGCACGGTGATCGACCCGATGGACCTGTACCGGGTCCATGGCGCCGACCCGTTCCGCTATTACTTCATGCGCGAATGCCCCTTCGGTGGCGACGGCAACTTCAGCGAGGAGCGGTTCATCGAGGTCTACAACGCCGACCTCGCCAATAACCTGGGGAACCTCTTCAGCCGGACCATCACCATGTGCGTCAAGTACTTCGACGGCCGCCTCGACGGTTCAGCGGGCCATCGACCCGACCGCGTGGCTCGCCGGTCTCGACCTCGCTGCGCTCGTCGCCGAGCTTCGCGGCCAGGTCGCGGCGTTCGAGTACAACGTCGCGCTTCAGACGGATCTGGCTCCGCATCCTCGACGCCGCGAATCGCTATATCGACGCGACCGCACCGTTCAAGCTCGCGAAGACCAATCCTGATGCCTGCAAGGTCGTGCTCGCCAATCTGGCCGAGGCAATTCGCGTGATCGCGATCCTGATCAAGCCGTTCCTCCCGGCAACGGCCCGAACCTTCTACGAAGCGTTCAACTTCAGCGACGCGCAGCCCTGGGACCAGGTCTGCTATGCCTCCGCCATGACCCGTCCGTCCGGTCCCGACCTCCATGTCACCGCCGCCCTGACCGCCGGCAAGCCCGCCCCGCTCTTCCCCAAGGTCGAGATCAAGGACCACGCCTGACCCGATCCGTGGACCCGTGATCGTTACTCGGTCATCACCCTGTCGAATTCCGAGGCAATCCCTTCTCCGAATCGAGTCGGTCCGAATTGGGTCGAACCTCCGGTTACTCTTCAAAACCAGAAGAGAAACCGGATTTCCAGGCAAATCCGCACCGAGTCGCCGACTCTTTGGTATGCGGCTTGCATGTCTATTTCGGCAAGTTAATCAAGTCGAATCCCGGACATCCCTGATCCCGAACACCCAGACCGTAAACCACGAAATCTTGCCTGATTTCGTGGTTAGGCGGTGACAAGCACGCATCTATGGCGTAGAGTCTGATGGGAAGGGAGACCAGTTGTACACGCTTCAAGGAGGAAGCCGGATTCGCCTTGCTCTTAGGACAGCTCAACGAGTTGAGGGATTAAGGCCATGAACTCCGCTTCCGAATTCGCGGTCACGCTGGCTCCGGAGTTGTTCAGGCGTCTCAAAGCCGAGGCGCGTCGGCTGGATGTGTCGCTCGAGTTACTGGTGGCTTCGCTCGTGCTGGACACGTTCGAGGGCGAGGGAATGGAGGCGTCCGCGCCGCCGAAGCTGGTTCCGGCCGCGTGATTTCTGGCTCCAGGTGGCTCAGGGCTGAACGGCCACGGTGTCCTTGCTCCTGTCGCGGTTCTTACCCCGGGGGCGCGTGATCCGAGGGCCGGGCTGGAGGGGTGGAACATCGCTCGGCGGGTCGGGCGCTGGTAAACCTGCTCGACCCACGAGCGAAACCGCTCCGGAGTGTGAGTGAGTCCACCGGCGTCGAGCCAGTCGGCGTACTCCTGGAACGGCTCGTGGAGATGTTCGGGGCCGAACAGCGGAACGTGCCCGTAGTGGAGCGAGAAGGCTCGGAGCGCCTGGCGGGGGTTTTCGCCCAACGCGATCATCCGGTAGAGACCGGTAGCCAGGCCGGTCCGGTCCGAGCCCGACTTGCAGTGAATCAGGAGCGGATAGCGACAACGCTCGAAAAGGTCGAGCAAGGTCAGAAGCTCGCGACGAAGCGGGCGCCGGGTCGCACTCAGTGGAAGGTCATAGAAATCGACACCCACGGCGCGGGTCGCCTGGACCTCGGCGGCGTACCAGCCGTCCTCGGACGAGCCGCCCCGGAGGTTGAGCACCGACGCCAGTTTGTAACTCTGAATCGTGTGCGGCAAATTGGTCGCCGGCTGCGCCGAGCGAAATGCGCCCCGGATCGACAACCCCGAAATTGCCGTGAAACAAAGGGTTGCGAAACGCCAGCACGGTGATCACTGTCCCGGCCAGTACCAGCACGAGGAGACGCCGAACCCGCGACCTGTGAGACCGCACATCTGCCGCGTCAGAGGGTACGACCGTGTCCTGTGACACCAACGGATTCCTTTCCTGGTCCGATCCCGTGACCGTAGCGGGTCTGCCCAGGGTACTCTAGCGAGCGACCTCATCCGGTCAATCCGAAATCCCGCGCGGACCAAGGCGCGAGCCGACCGAAATCGGCTCACGCCCCCTTGGGATCAGCTTGACGATTGGATCGACCGTGATCGATCAGAGTCCGTTGAGCTCAACATGATCGATCGAGCCGCCGGGCGCCTCGATCGTCATCAGGCCCGAACGCGCCGGTCCCACACCCAGGGCCCGTACCGCGACTCTGGGCTGACCCGCCGATCCGCCCGCCTTGACCACGATGTTGGCCAGGGTCAGGGGCAATCGGTTCTCGATCTTCAGTGTCGTGCTCGAATTGCCGTGCTTGACGGGCTTGACCGTGACGAACGCCGACGCGATCGCGTGGTCCAGAGTCTTTAACAGGGTGGTCGCGTCAAGCACCGAGGCGGCCGATCCTTCCTCGAAGCTTGTCTTGCCGAAATTAACCCAGTCGCCATCGACGACGGCCCGATCGATGAAGACGCGGCCCCGGGTCAGTCCCGCGCTCGTGGCGGTTAGCTTGACCTTGACGAGGAGGGCGGGGGCCGAGGTTCCGGCGGCGGGGAGTGCCGACGGATCGTCCACCACCTGGACCGGAAGGCCCAGGAGGCGAAGTCCATCCATCGCACCGGCGATCCGACGGGCATCGCGGTCGAGCGGGCCATCGGCTTCGAGGTGAACGAAGAGACGCGATTGCGTCAAGTAGGCCGGATCGACAAGCTCGCGGTCGCTGCTGGCGTCGACCGCCGCGACGAACCGGGCCGCCAGGGCCACCTCATGAACGTTGAGTACCTTGCTCTGTTGCGCGGCCATATACTCGAACGGGACATCGTTGCAGATCCGCCACATCGAGGCCTGGGCGACCCCATGGCTGGTGCCGTAGGTCGCCAGGCTGCGCAGGGCACGTCGCACCCGGGGACTATCGGTATAATCGCTGATGTCCATTAGCTCGAACCGGTCGCGGGGCGTGGGCGTGGGCAATCCAAAGTTAAGGCAGACACCGGGAACCGTCAGCTCGACCGTCTGGTCGGCAGGAACGGTGACCGTGCCCAGGCCGGATGCAGCCGACTCGTCGACCGGCGGGATCGATCGGAAGCCCGTATCGGTCCCACCTGGGCGGGACGGAACGCGCCGAACGCGCCCGGCTCGTTGACTGGCATTCCGAGCCCCATGCTCTGCAAGCCACCGCCGCCACCGCCACCTGGCTGACCGAGATGGCTCGAAGCGACGAGTCCTGGCGGCAGGACCACGTTGAGCCGCTTGCCCGACGTGTTCTTCAGGACCATGTGGACCTTGTCCTGCCCCTGCCCTCGCAGCTCGATCTTGAGCTCACCGCTCCGCTTCGCGTGCAGGATGTTGATCGTCTGGGTGGCGGGCTCCGCCACCGGAGCGGGGTCGTCAGGCTCGGCCCGCACGGGAGTCGCGACGAAGGCCGCCGCCACCCCAAGGATCACGCCGGTCAGAAGGCCCGCGGCCAAGCCGGCCCGGACCCGAAAGAAGTGTCGCCACAGCATCGCGTTGGACCTTTCTGGACGGGGCCGCCGACTGGTTCGGAAGGGGCTGGCCCGCTGCGCCTGCGATCGGACTTCCCGGCCGGGTTCTCCGTGCGAGAAGCGATCGGGATTTCGTTCCCACCACGAACCGTCAATGCGACAGGTCGCCATCGGCTCACGGGTCGACTTCATCGCGAGACGTTCGCCGACCGACGGTTATTCGGGCGGGTCTCCTCTCTTTTTTCGGATCGGCCCGAGCCGTTCCACCGCCGAAATCGAGGAAACTTCACCGCTGAGTCTCCTGCAATCGTTGGTATCCTCCCGCACGGAACCGCCCGTTCATTTTACAGACCGGTCGATCGCGGCGCGACAATTGACACCGGAAACGTGTCGATCTCCCGGAGCGGAGCCGGTCGCGGGTCGCCGTTGAACGGGTCGGCTAGTCTGATCAACGACGTCGCGCGTCGGTGAAGCGTTCGACCCTGGGGAGTGACCGCATCGGCTTCGATTCGCAACCAGCCGAGCGCGGGAACGGCCGAAGGATCGACCCTCAAGCTCAGGCTGGCGTCGACCCGCGCAACTCCCGCGGTCCGTGGCAGCACGATCGTCGTCGTTTCCGTCTCGACACCGGGAGGGAGGCCCTCGGCCCTGATCCGGACCACGCCCGGGATGCCGCGCGCGGCAACCTGGACCCGGAGGGGCGTGGTCGTTCCCGGCGACAGGTTTCAGCGCCGGACTCCACCGCGCTCCCCGACCGCGGAAGGACCCGCACAGTGAGTTCAGGCTGAGGCGCGCCGACCCGTAAGCGATAGGGATACTCCACTCCCCCCGCGCCGATCCGGTCACGCACGATCACGACCATGTCGCCAGCGGCGCGGGGCTCGAGATCGAGCCGGCAGTCGCGCCCGCCGCGTCGTCCAGCCTGACCGGTGGACAGCCTACCGTCCCCCGCGCCATCGTCATCCTCGGCAATCCGTCGGCCATTACGCTCTTCCAGCGTGACAACCGGATCAAGCCACGAACCGAGTTCCGCCGCCTGGACCGTCACCTCGACCGGCTCGTCCTCCGGCAGACGGCAGAGGAACCGGTCGAGCTCGCCAGGTCGGCCGATCCGTCCGTTGACGGTCGTTCCGAACGGGAGCGCGACGGGTTCGCCGTCGGGAATCTCACCCTGGCCTGGCTCGTCGATCTCGGGTCCCTCACCCACCGACAGTCGTCCCGGCGCGAGAGCGCGGGGCGGTCCGGACCTCCTGGTATCGGCGGGAGGGACACAATCGCTCCCGGTTCGTCGGGAAGTCGCAACTGGAGTTTCCAGGGACGTCGTGCGTCCAGGTTCCCTCCCAGCGCCCGGATGTCGATCGTCGTGCCCGCCGGGCCGCCCAGGGGGAAAACGGTGGTTGCATAGGCGCCGCAGTCGATCCGTACTCGATAATGCGCCGATGCGCCGCCGCGATACAGGGCGTCGTGGACCTCGATGTGATACGTCCCATCCTCCGGCAGGACGAGGGTGATCCGCGCGTCGTAGGAGCCGTCACGGATGGGTCGGCTCAGCGCGATCGGATTTCCGACCGGCCCGAGCAAGCGCGCCATCGCGACGATCGGCGAACCCAGACGACGGGCCTCAACCTCGATCAAAAGCGCACGGCCCGCCCGGCCCTCGAAGGCGAAGACATCCACATCGCGCTCATCGAGAACACCTGACACCGCCGAATCGATCGCCATCGGGTTGGCCACATCGGGCGTATCGTTGGGCTCGGCCTCGTGCCTCTGTGGTAGTCGATCGACCCGGATGATCTGAAACCCAGAAACCCCCGATCTCCCCGACACCCGAACGTCGCGATAACCGGGAGTGGCCGTGGCCGCGGCGCGAACCCGTACGTGTAATCTCTCGTCCGATCCGGCGCGAAGGCCCTCGACCTTGACCCCGTCACCGACGATCCATACCCCGTCGACCTCCGAAAGCCCATGCCCCCTCATCGTCCACTCGATCGTCTCGCCCGGGATCAGACCCGGCGGCTCGATCCCCAGCAGGTTGGGAGTCGACGCGACCGGACCGGCTAGTACAAGTCCCAGCAAGCATGACGCAACACCGTTCATGGTTGCCAGTCTGAGCGCCGCGGCCCCTCGGTTCAAGTCGTCAGGACTGAGGTGGGTGGTTCAACCGCGACGCCGATGAAGCCCGGCCGGACCATTGACCGGAGCTGGTTGAAGGGATTAAACTTCGGAGTGTCGGTCGGACTCGAATCGCATCGAGGAACGAGCGAGGTGGTCATGAGTTTCGGCGAGGGTTCGGGCAGCGAGGTCGAATACGAAACGTTGCATGGCCGCAACTGGCCCTCGGTCACGCAGTTCTCGGTCTTTCTGGAAAATCGGGTCGGTCAGCTTCTCGAGGTCATCCGAGCGTTTCACGGCTCGAAGGTGAAGATCGTCGGCCTGACGATCTCCGACTCGGCCGATTGCTCGATCCTGCGGCTCGTCTTGAGCCACCCCGAGCAGGGACGCGAGATCCTCGGCCTGAATAAGCTGGCGTTCGCCGAGAACGAACTCCTGATCGTCGAACTGCCGGCCGGTCCCCAGTCGCTCGTCGACCTCTGCACCGCCCTGCTCCAGGCCGAGATCAACATCCATTACGCCTATCCCCTGATCGTCCATCCCCACGGCCGTTGCGCAGTGGCCATGCATATCGACAACATCGAGCAGGCCAGTTCGGCCTTGCACGCCATGGGCTTCGAGATCCTGAGCGAGGCCGATCTTCTCGCGTGACTTCTCCTAATCGAGCCATGGGCGAGACCAATTCACCCCTGATCCCGCCTTGGGCTGTTCCCGACGAGCGCCTCGCGGCCTTGAGCGAGAACCTCGCGACGGCCGACGGAACAGTCGACGAGACGGGAACGTGGTCCGAGTCGCTCTGGCAACTTCTGGTCAACGCCGGCGCGAACCGATGGGCCATGCCGCTCGATCTGGGAGGGTTCGACGGCGACCGGGTTCTGCTGCTCGAGCGTTACGCGCGCGTCGCCGAGGGAAGCCTCACGGCCGCGTTCGTTCTCTCCCAGCACGACGCCGCGGTCCGCAGGCTGGCCGCCGTGTCTGTCGATCGGCCCGAGGCGCGAAGGTGGCTCGAAGCGATCGCCGCCGGCAAGGCGTTCGCCACGGTCGGCATCTCTCAACTGACCACCTCGCGACGACATGGGGCGAATGCATTGCGTGCCCGAGCGATCGCCCGTGGCAACGAGCCTGAGAGCTACCGGCTCGACGGCGTGATGCCCTGGGTGACCGCCGCCCATCGGGCCAACCTCCTCGTCACCGGCGCGGTCCTGGAGGCCGACGGCCAGCAACTCCTGATCGCGCTGCCGGCCGACCGCGCCGGAGTCACGGTCCGGCCTCCGTTTTCGCTCGCCGCCCTCCAGGCGTCATGTACCTCGGAGGTCGTCTGCGACGGGGTTCACGTCGTCGGGTCTGACCTCCTGGCCGGTCCGGCGCCCGAGGTCATGGCACACCCTGGGGCGACGGGGACCGGGGGACTCGAAACCTCGGCGCTGGCTCTGGGCCAGGCCCGCGCGGCCCTGGTTGCCTTGGCGTCCGAGGCGCCTCGACGACAGGACCTGGCCGAGCCGCTCGACGCGTTGATCGCAAGCTGGCAAGAGGTTCGGACGCTCCTGTCGGCCACCGCATCCGGTGTTCCCGGCGCCCTGACTTCCGGCGAGGTCCGTGCCCGGGCCAACGCCCTGGTCCTGAGCATCACCCAGGCCAATCTGACTGCCCGCAAGGGGACCGGCTTCCTTCGCACCGAGCCAGCCCAGCGCTGGGCGCGGCAGGCCCTCTTCTTCCTGGTCTGGTCCTGCCCCGGTCCGGTCGCCCAGGCCGCCATACGCGACCTCGCGGGACTCTGCTCGGTCTGATGCGGAACCGATTCAAGACTCTGGCGTCTCGGCCGATAATGTCCGGGCCAGCCCTTCCTCAAAATCAACCAACGGCTGATAGCCGAGCACGGTTTTGATCCGTTCGAGGCTTGCCTGTGAGTCGCGAACGTCGCCGGCGCGAGGCGGCTGGAACTCGGGCTCGATCGACGTGCCAAGCTGAGCGTTGATGGCCGCGACCAGATCGAGCAAGCTGACCCGCCGGCCGGTCCCGACGTTGAGCACGGCCCCGTGGAGCGGCTCTCTGACGTCGAGTGCCGCGAGGTTGGCGGCCACCACGTTCGTCACATAGGTGAAGTCGCGGGTCTGCCGACCATCTCCATAGATCAATGGTCGCCGCCCCTCGCGCATGGCCCGCGCGAAGAGTGAGATCACGCCGCTATACGGGCTCGACGGGTCCTGTCTCGGCCCGAAGACGTTGAAATAGCGAAGGCTGACCCCGTCGAGCCCCATCGTCCTGGCATAAACGGCGACATACATCTCCCCCGCGAGCTTGCCAGCGGCATAGGGGCTAAGCGGGCTGGGAAGCATCGCCTCATGCTTGGGCAACTCTGAGGTCTCGCCATAGGCGCTGCTGGACGCCGCGAAGATGAACCGTTGGACTCCCGCCCGCCGCGCTGCTTCCAGCAAGTTGAGCGTGGCCGTCGGACCGCTCGCATGCGACTCCAGCGGTTCGCGCACCGATCGAGGGACGCTAGGAATTGCCGCCTGATGGATGACCGCCGCAACCCCCGCGACTCCTCGCTCGCAAACCGACAGGTCTGACAGGTCTCCTTCTAGCCATTCGTACTTACCACTCAGGTGAGCCAGGTTCAGACGATGGCCCGTCGCCAGGTTATCCACAACCCGGACCGAACGCCCACGCTCCACGAGCGCTTCGACCAGGTGCGATCCTATGAAACCGGCACCTCCCGTGACCAGCACCGGCCTCGCATCGGCATGGCTCATCGACATCGCCATCGTGACTCCTCACGCGGATTCGCCAAGGCTCGGGATCGATCGGATCTTCTCGCGTCGTCCTCATTCTAAAGGACACCCCCCCCGAAGGCGACCCGGCCAGGGCCGTTTCCATTGGACCATCGCTCTCGCGTGGACCTGGACTTTCGTGGAGCGATCCGCTCAAGCCGTTCAGTAGCCGAGGAGATCATTTCTGTCAGGACCCTGGATTGGACGCCGCTGAGCCGCTCAGCGCCACCAACAAAACTGGCTTGCCGCTCGTGGGTGAAGTCGCTACGATAAGGCGCATCAAGCCCGATTCCGATGGGTATCGGCATGTCTGTCGCCCGACCCTGGCAATCTTGCCGTCGGACGGTTTTTGGGGATTGGTGTAACGGTAGCACGAGTGACTCTGGATCACTTAGTCTAGGTTCGAATCCTAGATCCCCAGCTTGTAACTCGTTATAAATCAACGAGTTATGTGAATCGACCCTTTCAGCGTGGCAACACCTTCGCAGTGGCGTTGGGGTGACATTGCTCGATTCGAGGGTTCCCGTCTCGTTCTCATTGAGATTCGACGCATAGCATCGACAGTTTCCTGGTCGAGCGTGTCTGAACGAGCATACGGTGGTGGCCTGGGATCAATCCCAGCAATTCGAGTGGTTCTGGAAAAAATGCGAGGGGGCTGTTCGTGGCCAGTCGACGGATCTCCGTATACGGCTCCGATGTCTCTTGAAATAAACCAACTGGCGTGTCGAATACCCAACGACCCAAACCGGCGCAACGGCCGATCTGTCGCCAGCTTTGCGTTCCTCGATTGACGACCAACACCATCCCGTTGGATTGGCGGACGGCCAACTCCGTACCATCGCGCAAAACAGCACGCCCACGATCCACCGCGAGTTCGGGCTCATTTCCTCGGGCGGTACGTATTCCTCAATTGGATAATCGTGTCCTTCCAGCCCCGGGACGGTCAGGACGAGAACGGTGTTGGACCGAAAACCCATCGCTAACAGGGAGCAATCATCGGCAATAGCAACGCTCGCGATTCCCAACGCTTCAGCTACGAATTCTCCTGCCGGTCGTAGGTCCAAGCCATCCTCAGATAACCAGCGCTCATCCACGCGGCTATTGTGAAGACGCTGCGGGTCGTAGGTTTCTAGCCACTCCAACAAACTGATGCCATGGGGTTTTATCGATTCGTCACCGATGCGATACAAACGCGCGTCTTGTCCACCCACGGCGACCATCGCTCCGTCGAGGCTCCAGCCGAGGCATGATGGCCTCCAGCCCAGTGGCATTGAGGCGAGTTGGTTCATCTCTGGACAGGTGCGCCAAAGACTCAACTGGCCCTCTGACTCGACTACCCCAAGCAGGTCAGACCGCGGAGCGCCACTGATAGCTGCGAAACGGCCGCTCAACCGGACCCGATCAGGGTCCACATTTTCTCCGAGCTTGAAGGTGACTATCTCGTCCGACGCTGTTGCCACCGCAGCACCCCGGTGGGTGCCGTAGAAACAGCCGTCAACGATCTCGGTTAGGCTACTGCGATGACAATGGCGGACTTCGCCTGTGAACGTGTCATGTATCTCAACGGCACCATCCTCCGTCGCCACTGCCAGAGCAGTTCCATTTTGACTCGGCGCCGTCCAGGTATTTGAAGGCGGGATTGAAAAGTCCTGGTCGGCACCGATCCGCATGATCTCGCCAGACCTCGTGCCGACATAGAAACTGGCTTCATCGCGATGACAAGCGGCAAGACAGGTTGCGCCGAGGAAGCCGACGAGGTGCTGCCCAAGCATACGTCCTTCACTGTTTACCTTGAGGAGCAACAATTCGCCATCGGTCGCTGCAATGCCCAGGTGCGTGCCATTCCGTGTCACCGCCAAGCAGGTTGGTTCTCCCTGAATCGAAAGTGGAATTGGCGAGCGGACCTCGATCTCACCCAGCTCGTCCACGGCAACGGCAATCACTTCGCGGTTCGCCGTGACGCAAAACAATAGGCGACCATCAGGCCGAAACGCCATGTTGCTCACGGCCGCGTTAAGGCGACCCATCCACGGAACCCAGTTTCCATTGCGAAAGCGAATGTTACGGACCTTTCCGGACCGAGAACCACATACCAGGAGCGAGTCATCAACAGGCGAAAACGCTGCACAGGTGAGTGGATCGTCATCGCCAAATCGTAGTTGATCGAGGTGACCATCCGCAGCAAGAAACGCTTGGCCATCAGCAAAGACCGCTGCACTTCGTGCCCCCGTCTTCGATGCGCTTACGCAGCGAACGGGAACTGGTCCCGTATTCGAGGAAGCTGGAAGCTTCAGTAAATAGCCCGACTGCTGCTCCAGTTTCTGGCCGTCGGCCACCTTCCAAACCTGAACACTACCGTTCGTATTCCCTGTGATGAGTGACAGGTTTTCACCTTCTATCCACGCCGCGCAGGTGGCATGGTGGTAGGACCGTGTTGTAAATGCATCCGCACTCGTGAGCACCATATGCGGGTTATACGGAAAACGTGTGTGATCCAGCCACCTCCCTGTCGCAGTCCAAAGAGCAACGCTCCCGTCCCATGCGAAACTAGCCACAAGCTCCGGCTCACAGCCCCTCGGTGTCAACACTGCTGCTGCGGTAACGGCGCGAGAGTGAACGCGGAACGTCGAAACGGGAGAGGCCTCAGGCCGAACAATTGTTCGGAGCCACGGACGGCCTGGGGCACCATTGCTGCGCCAGGCTTGAACCAAGCCGGCCAAAACCCCAGATGGGTTGTGGCCAGCCTCTCGCCACGAGGGCGCGGATCGGTTCTGAAGACATTGGAACAGGTGATGCGGATGCTCGTAAAGGAACGCACCCTCGCGCGTCAGGACGTCAGCAATTTCAAGAAGCGGGCCGCGTTGCTGCGATTCTCTAGCCAGTTTGTCGGCTGCGGACCTGGCATGGGCTACAAGGTCGAAGAGCAACCCGGCAGTGACCTGCGCTTCGAGAAATGATAAATCGGTAAGTAGTGTGGCAAGGCGCTCCACGTCGTTGGATGCCAGCAAGTGGTGGGGCAAGTGCGCTAACGAGTAACGCGACATCGACGGGACCCCGTGCGTGAATTGTTTCCAACCGTCGTTCGCAAGCCGTTTATGTCCATCCACGGCAATGACTCGGTGGACACCTCTCGTTTCGGTTAGCCATTCTCTGAGAGCCTGATGCCGTATCTGCACGGTCCCCGCGTCCGCGTGTCGGTCCAGGTACTGGGCAAGCGAATCAAGCCCTTCTTCCAGTTGGTACTCATCCACAATCAACGCATCGGCCATCAGTTTTTCTGAGATGGGTTGCTTAGCTGCGACGAGCAGTTCGAGGATGGGTCGAACTTTCTCAAAATGCCGACGGTCTGCCCAGCCCGCTTGAAAAACGCATCGTACAAGGCGTGGAGGCCAGGCGGGAGATGGTCCAATTCAGCGAGGGTGTAAAGCTCCCGCTGCAGACCGTCGAGGGCCGTCGTTACGTACAGGAAGTTCGCCTCGCTCCTTGCTAAGAGCGAATCGGCAACGGAATCGGCAGAACGTCGCGCATGTTGCAGCAATGCAGCAAGATTCGGATGCTGCAACCGGCAGAGAATGAAGCGTACCAGGTCCTGTTTCAGGTCATCGGCATGTGTGGTGTTATCGCGATCAATCACGAAGCGTCGGGCATTTGAAAACTTGTCGCGCTCGATAGGATCGCCCCGACGTACCGTCGCGACGATCCGCAACCAATCAGGCAGCCGTTTGGACCACGAATCAACCAACCCAGCAATCGTTACATTGGCCTGTAAGTCTGCTTCGTCGAGTGCGTCAACGACGATCAAGAACACTCCTTCAGCCGGTGGTCTGGCCTTGGCAATTGGAGCGATGATGGCCGTTTCGAACGCGCTCGCAGGGTCCTCCGCACATGTCTCTCGCCTGAGAGCCTCGCGAACGGCCGGGGAAACCAGCGACTGGTCATAGTCCTCGATTCGCGTGGCGAGCATTCCTGCGATGCTTCGCACGAAAGTGGCCACCCTCCGTGTGTCCGGCCAGTCGTGGCGACAGAGGTGGTGCGCCACGATGCGTTGCTGCTGATTCCGGTCTCGGTGGATAAGCTCTCCCGCAAACGCCGATTTGCCACAGCCAAGTTCGCCGACGATTAGGAACGACCGTTCGCCAACGTGGGCAGCGGCCCAAGCGTCAACCTCGTCGAAGAGCCATGGACGATCAGTGAAACTCCGACGTGCCTGGGCGAGGCAGGCTGAAAAGTCGAGGGGCGTGGGAATGGCCGAGAGGCCGTCAAGCCATTCTGCAAGCGCTTTGGCTAAATCCGCGGCGGTCTGGAATCGCTCATTCGGGTCCTTCCGAAGGCAGTTCAAAGTAATGTCGTTGAGTTTCCGAGGGACACCCGTGTTGAGATCCATCGGCGCCGTCGGCTCATAACGTTCAATGGCCTCCATGATCTCGTCGTTCGAGTTCCCAGCAAAGGGTCGTTTCCCCGTCAGCAACTCGTACATGATCACGCCCAAGGCCCAGATATCCGAGCGTCTGTCCACGTCGGCCTGTCGTCGTTGAAACGCTCGGACTTGCTCCGGCGATGAGTAAGCAAGCGTGCCGCCGATGGGGGCGGCACCTTCACGCAGTTCGGCAGCAGCAGCCGCGAGGCCGAAGTCCGCGATCTTCGGGCGATCGTATCCATCGAGAAGAATGTTCTCGAGTTTAAGGTCGCGATGGATAAGGGCTTGATTTGGCGTGCCTCGGCTATGCACGAAGTGCAAGGCTCCGGCGGCCAGCTGGACTATCTTTGCCGCTTCTGTTCCTTCCACTCCGTGGGGCTGGCGGCGAACGAGGTCGCGAAGGGTACCGCCCGAGACCAACTCCATCACAACGTAGCGTTGCCCGTTTATAAAGTGGCCGGAGTGATATACCCGCACCACGCCTTCGTGGTCCAGGTTTGCGAGCGTTTGGATTTCCTGCTCGAACCGGCTGACCGCTGCCGACGAAATCCGATCCCGCTTCAGGACCTTGAAGGCCACATCGCGGCCGAGCTCTGTATCCCTTGCCCGAAAGACCGTACCGAAGCCGCCGGCGCCGATCTCCTCGATCAGCGCAAAGGGGACGCCGCCCCCATTCGGTCTCGTGTAGCACGCCCGCTCGACGAGTTCCGGACGGTCGGGGAAGCGGGTTTTGTATTCGGTAAGCGTCGGCAACTCGCCAGCCCTCCAGCGGGACGCGTGCTCTTCCCTTATGAGTTCGGCCAGTAACTCTGGCTGCTCCCCGGTCGGCACCGCCGCTAGGCAGTCCTCAATCGCTGGCCGTTGACGGGCCATCAAAGCCTCCGCAAACTCCGTGCAGAGCCGATCGCGTCTGTCACTCGGCGATTCTTGTTCGCTTTCCGAACTCATGGTGATCTTCCAACGGCGGCCAACCCGTCCCACTTCTCTTGAATCAATTCCAGCTTCCTATACACGGTTCGTTCCGTCATGCCGAGGGCTTCGGCGATCTCTGGGCGACTTCTTCCTTCAAGGTCCATTACCGCAATTCGCTTCAGAACCGGATCAAGCAGCGAATCCATCGCAGCGCGGTACGTGTCCGCCAGTTCTGCCTCCACCTGCGGGTCGGGCAACTTGCTCACGGCGTACTCCAGCTCGGCGGCCGATGCGGCCGGCTCGTTTCCCCGCGCTTCTGTGCCGTAGCCCGCTCACGCTGGTCGTACACCTTGCGGACAGTGATCTTCACAAGCAGGGTCCAGAGCCGATCCCGATTGAGGGTGCCTTGAATCCTCCCATCGGAGAGGCGAGCACAGAAGCTGTCGAGTGCGCTCGAGCGCCGCGTCCTCCTCGTCCTCTGCAGGACGAGGCATGTCTCCGAACATTCCCTGGTATTTCTTTCGCGACGCCCACCAACTTCTTAAGATACCGCTCCACGAGGTGGTTAACGGATTCAGCATTCCCGCCTTCGATTCCGCGGAGCCAATCGGTCACGGTTTGTGAGTTTGACATCGATCCTCCCTCTTCGTCGGCCCGGCCCGGTCGAGCACGCCTAGATTCTATCCTCCCTGCCGCGTCGAACCAGCCTCCTTCGGCATGTCCGTTGTGCCCGGTCCTACGCATTTTTGAACTATCGAGGAGCCCGGACTGTCGCCAGGTAAAGGGATACTCCGGGAATCCGCGCAAGCCCTGACACAGGGGTGCGTGCGATTGCGAGCGTTGTTGCCTGAAAAAAACGCTGCCCGTGACAGGGTTTGTCCCGCCAATCGGAGTTAGTTCGCGGGTGCCGAAGATCGGCACGACGCTCCCAGCAACAGCGCGATGCTGGCCGCGACTAACGACCTTGCGCATCAGGAGGCTCAAGCCATGTTGTTTTCGCGTTCCGTTTCAACCCCGTATTGTCGGCACTGGACGCACTGGGGGGCTGGCATGCCAACTCGGCATTGTGGGACCAGTCGGCGCGGCCGAAAGGTCGTTCATCATGTGCGGTGCTTGGCCAACCATCAGCACCACTACGTGTACACGTTGATCCAGGGCCGATGGGTCCTGGTTCGGTAAGCGATTCCACGGAGGCCCAGATCATGACGATTACCACACTGCCACACTGTCTGCGTCCTGGTCCGCTGGTAGCCCAGCGGACCGGGCCATTTGCCTGCCTGCACGGGAAGCAGGTCTTGTTTGTCGCCGACGCCCAGAACTTGGAGCTCGGCGCCAAGGATCTCGGCTACAAGCTCAACTGGTGGGCTTTGCAATATCGGCTCGCAAGCGCGAGTGGTACTGCCTGGTTCCACGTTGTATTTGCACGCCGGCAGGGAGATGCCACTCGGTCGGATTGGTTCGCCGACCAGGGCTGGACGCCCACGGCAAAAACACGGCGGTGGATCCTTCGGCGAGGGGTGAAACGCCTTGATGCGAACGCCGACAATCTTGTGGCATTCCAGGCCGGTGCGCTGGTAAGCCGGTTGTCGGCGGGGGTCGTGGTTATCGGCACGGGTGACGGCCAATTGGCCGAGGACGTGGCCGAAGCCCTTCGAATTTTGGACAGTCGCTGTCAAGTGGCCACGATGAGCCTGGCTGGGTCTACTGCGGCTCGGCTGGACTGGCGCCGATCGAACCTCATCGGCGCCAACATCGAGATTGGAACGGACTGTTTGGTTCCGATTCACGTTTCCTCAACTGCCCTTTAAGTGCAAGGAGAAGAAGACATGGGATTCCTGGGATGGTTGGTAGTTGGCGGAATCGCCTATGCGTTCTACGCGACCTACCGATCCGGTAAACGGGAGGGCAGCCGAAAGGGCTACCACGTCGGCCGGACGCGATCGCGTCGGTTAGGACGACGCCGTTAATTTCGAGAAACCGGTCCGTGCTCCATGGCGCCGGACCTTCGATGAGTGCCCCCTGCAAAAGCAGGGGGCGCCGTTTGCAGCGTTAGCCTGATGCCGGGATGTGGCTCGAGCACCTCAAGCATTTTGGCAAGAATTCGGCAACACCAGTAGCCAGGCGAACGCAACGCCTCGATAAAATGAGCGTGAGCGAATCTGACATAGTCTAGCTTGTGGATTTTGGTCCCTGTTTCCGTTGCGAGGATCGGGTAGCGTGGTGGCCTGCGAGAGTGAACCTTCCGAGTTTCCTTCGTGTCAAGGTCTCGGCCAAGTAGGTTGTTCTTGGGCGAGAGGGCTCACAATGGCTTCAGACAAAAAGAACATCGAGGTCTTCAATCAGAGCGCCAACAACCCCGAACTGTGGCGACTCCGCGGGCTGGACCTGCACAGCGCCGCTGAGGTGCTGCGGCAGAAGGCGCTGGAGGGGATGCGGAAACCGGACTGGTCGAACCTCTCACTCGACGATGCCGGTATCGCCGATTGCTTCAAGTACGCCGGCTTGGTGTTCCAAGCCGCCATGCTTCAAGGTTTCGCTGTTGAGTGCTTGCTGAAGTGCTTCTGGATCGCCCAAGGCAACACCGTTGCCGAGAATGGCGAGTACAAGATAGACGCCATCAAGCGCGAGAACCACGATCTCCAACAAATCGCGGCGGCAGTCGGCTTCACCATCTCCACTGAGGAGTCCACGGCGTTGGTTAGGTTGTCGGGGTTCGCGAGGAGCTTCGGCCGCTTCCCAATCGCCAAGAAGTGGCAGGAGCAGCGCCTGGTCAAGAACGAGTTCGGGATCGACGCCGGACCGAGTTGGACGAATGAGGATCACGCTCTTGCTGAGGCTGTCCTCGCTCGGCTCAAGTCGGAGCTCGACTCGCGGCGGGGATCGCCCGGCGACCGATCGTTTGCGTGATGCAGCGAATCGGGTCGAACCGTTTGCCCCCAATGCAAGCGCCTCTTGGCCTCTGTTCTTTGAGGGCCTGGGTGGGCTTGTGAGTCTCGGTATACTTGTCTCGGCTGAGACCCCAACAATTTGGCAACAAATTGGCAACAGCACTGCCCGTGCGACCTCAACGCGACTACAATGCGAATAGGTGCGGCATCGCCGCAAATCGTTTCCAGTCGTTGGTTTTTACTACAGTTGTAGATCATCCGTTCAGTCTGCCGAAACCACGGGAAAAACGGCCGAGCTCGACAGTGCGGTAAATTGCGGACCCTGGGAATTCAGGGTTTTTCCCGTGGTGAACGGATGATCTACAACTGTAGTATTTTGCAACGTCTGCCCAGTGTCACGCCAATGCGACGAGGAATAGCGGCATCCAGGTTCGAATCCTAGATCCCCAGCTTGTATCGATCACCGACTCACGCCTCCGAAAGCTTTTTGATCGTCCACTTCCCGAAGACATGGTCTTACTCTCCGGGCACGTTTCATATCTCCGATCTTGTGGGGCATGATTCACCATCCCATCGTTAGATAGGTACCCGGTCCCGGGTCCGCGTTCGCTCGTCGGTCCTCTCTGTCGTGGCCGAGTAGTTGTTGGGTGCCTTGGGATCAGGCCGGGACGGGAGCCGGTCGGAGAGTGATCGGAGGCGGGTAAACCCCGCGCCGTTGCGAGTGTTGTCACGTCCTCGTCGCTTCACGGTGGCAATTTGACGCCGCCAGGACGGTCGGCTAAGATCGCGCGGCGGGAGAGCCTGGCAATGGCCGCGACCGCAACCCGAACGGTGCCTGGACGACCTCAAAATGCCGGGACTCTGGAGCTGGAGGCGACACCGCCGGCGGTTCAGGACATTCGTCCGCACGGATGCGCACGGATCAGGATCGCGGACGTCCTCCGGCGCTGGAACCGCAACCAGCTCGTGCGAATCGTCGAGGCGATGCTCGTCGCCTGGGTCATCGGAGCCGTGGGTATCCACCTTGCCGAACAGGGCGAGAACCCCTCGTTCTTCACCTGGACCGAGTCGTTCTGGAGGGTCTGGGTCATCCTGTTCAGCGGGCTCGACGAGGCTCCCAAGACCTGGATGGGTCGGGTCTTCGCGATGATCTTGCTCGGGACCGGCATGGGACTGGCGGGTCTGTTCACCGCGACGGTCGCCTCGATTCTGGTCGAGTATCAACTGCGGAGACACGACGTGGCCAATTTCGAGATGGAAGACCACCTGGTCCTCTGCAACTGGGGCCCGCGCGGCCTGGCCTGGATCCGCGAGGTCCATAGCAAGATCATCCAGGACAAGCGCCCCGTGGTGATCATCCACGACGACGCCGGACAGGTCGACCTCCCCGACGAGCATGATGACGTTGCTTTTAATGATGTTTACATGATTAAAGGTGATCCGACGAATGAAGTGATCCTCCGCCGGGCACGGGTTCCTCGGGCGCATTCGGTGGTGGTCCTGACCGATGACCGGCAAGGGGAACATGCCGACGGCAAGACGATCCTGACCTGCATCGCGATCCACAATCTCTGCCGTGGGGGAACCGCCCCCAACGTGGCGGTCGAGTGCCGTAACCCGAATATCCGTCATCACTTGCTGAAGGCGGGCGCCGACGAGATCATATCCTCCGATGAGCTGGGTCTGCGGCTTTTGGCCCGCGCTGCGCTGTATCACGGCATGACGCGGGTGTATCAGGAACTCTTGACCGTGGGGCGAGACGCCAACGAGATGTATCTGCTCCCGGTGCCCGGCGAGCTGGTCGGACGTGATTTCGTCGAGGTGGCGAGCATGTTCCTGAGATACCGCAATGATCGTCGGAGCTGCCTCCTGGTCGGGCTTCAGCGCGAGGATACGATGATTCTCAATCCGATGGGCAACGAGGCCGGGCCGATTCGCGAGTCCGACCAGTTGATCCTGCTGGGCCGGGTCTTCATCCAGGGAGGCTCCCCGTTGCCGACCGTTCCTCCGATCGGAGCATCGCGGTCGTCCACCGACGAGTAGTCTGGCACCGGCGCGGCACCCCTGCGTCGCGTCGATCCGGCGAATATGTTGCTTTATTGTGTCACCTCCCGCATATTATTCCGTTACTTAAGGCGAAGGGAGGAAAAAACAAGAGAGCTTTTCGGACCACTGCCATTTAGGATAGTCTTTGAGGGGAGTCGGGCGATCCTACCGCACGACTGGAAGATGAACGCCTCGGCATAGATACTATCCTTTCTGGTTCCCTCATAGATGAGGCGGGCTCCCGGGTCCGAGTGGCATGGGCATCCACGACCTGCTCGATTGGTTCGCGGGCGGTTCCAACCGTTACATGACGTTGGTTCACTGCATGAACCACGACGTGGTCTGGATCGCCGTGACGGTCTTCCTGGACCTGGCCGTCGCGCTGGGGTACGTGCTGATCGCGCTCCACTGGAGAAGGAACGAGCGACTTCTCAAGCAGAGCCCTGCCAAGACGGCACTGGGCAACATGAAGAACATTTTCGTGCTCTGCGGTCTGTGTGGTTACATTTTCATTCCCGTGAAAATGATCTGGCCAGCGTGGAGGCTCTACGACGGGTTTCTCGCGGTCCTGGTGTATTTCACCTGGCGGTATGCGACGCGTGCCCGCGATCTGAAAGTGGTCTACAACGAGCTAGGCCGAAGCGAACAGCTCGCCAGCGACCTGGCGGAGTCGCGCGAGCAGTCGCGCCGCAAGAGTTTTTTCCTGAACGCAATCAGTCACGATTTGAAGACGCCGCTCAACGGGCTCTTGCTCCAGGCCGAGCTGGCGGAGCTGAGCTTGAACTCGAATGATCAGGGGGCGGTGTTTGAAGCCCTCAGCGAGATCAAGAGCTGTGCCCGAACGACCGCCGAGCTCCTTAACGGGTTCATGGAGGTCGGACGGCTCGACTGGTCCGAGAACGAGCTCAACACCCGCGTGCTCGAACTCGGCGAACTGCTCCGATCGGTCGTCGTGCGCGACCAGGCGCGGGCCGATCAAAAAGGAATTGACCTGCGTCTACGCGTCCCCACGAGGTTGGTCGCCAGGACTGACCGACTGAAGGTCGAGCGCATTGTCTCGAACCTGATCGACAATGCGATCAAGTTCACCCAGGTAGGTATGGTGGAGGTGGTCGTCGAGACCCTTACCGATGATGTTGCGATTCAGGTTACGGATACCGGGGTGGGGATCCCTCCCGAGCACCAGTCGTCAATCTTCAACGACTTCTTCCAGGTGCACAACAGTGAACGCGACAGTCGAAAAGGGTTTGGGCTTGGACTGGCCATCGCCCGGAGGCTGGCGATTCAACTCGGAGGCGAGTTGCGAGTCGAGAGTACTCTCGGCCGCGGGAGCCGATTCATCCTCGTCCTCGCCGGAGCCACCGGAAGTGCGGGCTCCGATCCCAACCCCGAGCGACTACTCCCCTCGACTGTCCCAGTCATCGGACACACTCACTCCGACATCGCGGGGACGACCGCGCGTTCTCCTGGTCGAGGATGACCCGACCACGTCGCGGGCGCTGCATGAGCATCCTCCACCGCCGAGGCTGGGACGTCCTGATCGCGACGACCATCGCCGAGGCGTTCAACCTTCTGAAGCAAAACCCGCACTGGGTCGTGCTCGATCTGATGCTCCCCGATGGCGACGGCACGACCATCCTTTCCGAGATTCGCCGCCAACGTCTTGAGATCAAGGTTGTCGTGACCACGGGCTCGAGCGACGACGTACGGCTCCAGTCCGTACTCGACCTCCATCCCGACGTCTTCCTGACCAAGCCGGTCAATCTCAACGAGCTGCTCAGCGGTTTGATCTGATCCGCATCCGACCCGATCGCGTCGAGCAGCCCGATTCATGGCTCGCTGGCCCGGAAACCCCGTCGGCACCTTGTCGATTACTGACTTTTAAGTTCCAAGCTTCTCGAGCTCGTGCCGGATCGCGTCCATCAGGGGTGCGATCGTTTCGGCCTGGAACTCGAAGGCGATCCCCGCGGCCTCGAACAGCTCGGGCAAGGGCCGTGAACCGCCCAGGGCCAGCGCCCGTCGATACGCCGCGACGGCTCCAGGGCGATCGGTGAGCGAGCGTCTCCAGATTTGCAACGCTCCGAGCTGCGCGATCCCGTACTCGATGTAATAGAACGGGTAGAGAAAGATGTGCAACTGACGGTGCCAGTGATGCGCCGGGCTTCCTCGTATCCCGTCCAGTCGACGATTCCGCCGTACCGTGCGATCAGGTCGTTCCAGACCTGGCTCCGCTCAGCGGAGGTTTGCTCGGGATGGCGGTAGATCTCATGCTGGAACTCATCCACGGTCGCAATCCAGGGGAGGATCAGTACGATCCCTTCGAGAAGCTGGCGATAGGAGCGGTCGGCGTCCTCGGCACTGTAAAACTTCTCGAGGTTGCGGGCACCGAGAAGCTCCATCGACATCGAGGCGACCTCGCAAAACTCGATGGGGCTCTCGCGGTACGCCGAGAGCGGCTCGCCGCGACTGGCCAGGGCGTGAAACGCATGGCCGCCTTCGTGCAGCAGGGTCCGCACGTCACCGTCGAGCCCCACCGCGTTCATGAAGATGAACGGAAGGCGATCATCCTCCAGGGTCGTCTGGTAACCGCCGGGCGCCTTGCCCTTGCGGTTGGCCAGGTCGAGCAAGTGGTGATTCCTCAGGTAAGCGAACTGCCGGCCGAGGTCCGGGTCAACGCTCCTGAAAATCGACTCCGTTCCCTCCGCGAGGGCGTCGACCTCGCTGAAGGGCCGCAGCGGAGGACGTTCGTGCAGATCGACCGACAAGTCCCAAGGGCGGAGTGTTTCGACCCCCAGCGCCACGCGCCGCTCCTCCTGAAGCTGGCGGGCGAGCGGGACCACAACCTGCTCGATCGCCTGCCGGAACCGCTGGACCTCCTCGACGCCGTAGTCAAACCGCTCGCGGTTGCGATACGCGTAATCGACGTAACTGTCGAAGCCGGCTTCGCGGGCCACCGCCACCCGGAGCTTGATCATCTTGGTAAACAATTCGTCGAGCGCGTCCTTGTCCGCCAGTCGACGTTGCGCGACCAGCTCCCAGGCCGCTTGCCGCAGCGAACGGTCACCTTCCTCCAGAAAGGGGGCCATCTGCGCGGGGGTGCGCTCCTTGCCCTGGAACTCGACGGTCATGGCACCGATGATCTTCTGGTACTGCTGCTCGAGTTCGGCGAGCTCGGTCTCGCGTGCGATATTGGCCTCGCGATAAAGGGCGCGTCGGTTCTCCAGCGCCCGGTCGAACACGAGATAACGGTCCTGTGGCAGCCCCCGCGGTGCGGTGAGTCGAGATACCTCCGACGGATCGCATCCTGAAGCGGCTTGAGCCTGGGCTCGATATCGCGCACAAATGCCAGGTGAGCGGCCTCGCGAGCAGGGTCGTCGGTCTGACACGTCATGGCGATGTATCGCTCAACTCCCTCCTGTCCCACTGCGGCGTTCAACTCGCCGACGTCGAAGAGCCAGGTCTCGAGCTCGGTCGGTGACTCGATCGGCCGGTCGAGCAATTTGCGATACCAGGGCTCGATCTGATCCCAGTTCTTGAGCTCCACGTCCTTCGGCAGCCAGACGTGAGGAAAGATCTCGGGAACGTAAACGTCGACTTCGGCAACGTGACTCATGGAATACCCTTGATGCTTCCGCTCGCCATTCGATGCGGCGATACGGGTTGGATCGAGACTCGGCTCAATCGAGCGCGACTTTGAGGATCAAGCCCCCAGCAAGAAAAAGCAATGCGATGACGCCGGTGGCGGTGACCAGTACGAGCGTCGTTGCCACCACGGCCTCGGCCCCATCGTAGAACGTTCGGGCCGCGCCCAGCGCGCCCACGGTCTGGAACAGGGCCATCAAGGCGGCCGTGGCCACGGATAGCATCGCCAGGCCGACGATGAAGACCACCACGGCCACGCACCCGGCGGGCTCACGCGCCAGCGTCAACGCCAGTGCCGTCGCCACGACCGCGAAGACCAGGTGCCACAGCCGCATCGCGACCTCCGTCCCCAAACCGAAGGAGCGTCGGCGCTCTCCCTTCCGCCATGATCGGGATTGCCGCTCGCGGCCACAAGATGAGAAGGATCCGTGACCTCCTCATTTCCGACCGTCCCCAGTTTGTAAGTCCGAAAAGCGGAGCGCAGTTGTTTGTAAAATGGGGAATCCCAAGGTCAAAGCGTCGGGCATGTCGGAGTCGTCACGAACGTCAAGGACCGCTGCTTGACGAGCCGTACTCCATGCCGAAAAGATTTTCTTCACGCACGGTCTAGGGTTTGCGTCATACTCAATTTGTATTCCCCCAATTCTTCTGTAACACTGCACGAACCTGGGAGTTTGACCGACGATGGAGGCACTTCAAGGGCCGCGTCCTCGGGTACGCGCCACCGAGCGGACCCAGCCGCGCCCCGATCGGTTGAGCCGCAAACCTTTCGAGAATTGAGCCGATCCGAGGCCGAGGTCCCGACCCGCTATTATCCGCTCTATCAACTGATCGAGCGGCCGCGTACACCGATTCGCTACTGCTGATCGCTGTCCCTCAGTCTTCCGATGCTCTCTCGGTCCTGGGACCAGTCAACAGCGGTGCGACCATCGCGTCCCGCGCGGGAAGCGACACGTCGACCGCGAGGCGACCGCCGGATCGTGCAAGACGTGGATGCGACTCAAGTCGCGGGGTCGCCGGCCACCTCGCAAACCTTTTCGAGTTCGTGCAGGTCGATGGGCTTGACCAGGAGGCACTGCGGGTTGACGCGCCACGCACGCCCTGGAGCTTCGCCAGGTCCTGCGAGCCCGTGCAGACCGCCACCTGGGTGCGGAGGCCGTGGCGCCGGACCTGCCTCAAGACCTCGATCCCGTCGCCGTCGGGCAAGACCAGGTCGAGGACCAGACAGTCGGGTACGAGCCCGTGATTCAGGAACGCCAGCACTCGGATAACGTGCTCACTGAGCAGATCGCCCATCCCCTGCCGTGAAAATGCTCCCTAACGAACTCCGGCTAGCCGGATCATCTTCAACAATCATGAGTACTCGTTGATCTTTTGGCATCTCCCTCGATCTGCCCTCGATTTGGTGACGTTTAAGAATACGCACCTCGATTTGAACATACCGACCCACACACAGCAAGTCTCCATTTCACGGGGTCGCCAGGCCGCGAAATCCGAATACCTCGGTTCGTCGCGTCCCCTCGAACGGTACGACGCGCGACCGACCAGGAGGCGAACAAACGGGCGGCGTTGCGGGAAACGTCGTGGGGGGGTATCCTCCGTGGGTCGTGGAAATCGGTTTGGGAATCGTTCAGTCGGTCTGGTCGGAGAGGATCGTGGGGAATGACGGCTCAGGTCACCAGTGTCTTCCTGTACGTCAATGACGTGGTCCGGTCGCTCGAGTTCTATAACGAGATCGTCGGAGCCGAGGTCACTCAGGTCCATGCCGAGCATGAGGGCGCGCCCATCAGCCTGGCGATCTTGAGGATCGGCGACTTCAGCCTGATGCTCCATCCTCAGGAGCCGCACGCGACGGAGTTTACCAATACCAAGGTCGGAATCGGGATTCATCTCCAGATCCGGGTGGAAGACATTGATGCCTTCCACCAGCACTGCCTCGACGAAGGAGCGATCCTGAGCGTCTCGGGAGAGCCGACCGACCAGGCGTGGGGCTGGCGTGAGTTCGCCCTCAAGGACCCCGACGGTTACGTATGGTCGGTGTATCAGGACAAGTCAGGGGGTCGCTGGACCTGATCCGCCCGATCCAACGCGGCCGGCGGCGTCGGGACGGAGTTTGGAACCACCGGCGCCGTCGCGGGTTCGGACCGGGCCCCGGTCCGCGGGGCCGAGCCCGATGTGTAAAGGAAGTAGGTCCCCACGCTCAAGAGAAACACGCCATAAAGCCGCATCATGGTCGCCTTCGACAACATACCGGTGAGCTTCGCTCCGAAGTAGGTGCCGAAGAACAGTCCGATGGCGATGACAAGTCCCGGAACGATCTTCAGCTCACCACGCTTCCAGTATTCGAGCACACCGAGCAGCCCGACCGGCCAGATCAGGGCAAACAGGGAGGTTCCCGTGGCAGACTTGGGAGGGAACCCGAAGCCGATGATCAAGGCGGGCACGATCACGAGCCCGCCGCCGATGCCGAACATACCGCTGAGCACCCCCGCCACCAGACCCAGCGTCAGCATGGCCACGACCGGGTTCATTGTCACGTCGAACCTCCCTCAATTGCCTCTGTATTACAAAGCCCCAGGATCAGGACCACACCGGCCAGAGCCGCTGTCTCGACCCGAAGTCGGGTCGATCCTAGGCCGACCGTGCTCCAACCCTGGCCTTCAGCCGTTTGCACCTCTTCCGGCGTGAAGCCGCCTTCGGGCCCGATGGCCAGGAAAACCTCACCCCCGCGCCGGCTTCGAGGCCATGCACTCGGCTCAGTTCCGCCCGGATGCGCCAGGAGTCGGGGCCCGGTGCTCGTTCCGGTCGTGCCGATGAACCGCTCCCAGGGTATCGGCGGATCGATTGTCATGAGCCGGTTCCGGCCGCACTGTTTCGATGCCTCGACCACCCGCCTGCGGAGTCGATCCAGCTTCGAGCCCCGCGGGTCGACCACCGACCGTTCGGTGACGATCGGCTGCAACCGATCGACCCCCAGTCTCCGTCGCTTTCTCGACCAGCCAGTCGAACCGATCTCCCTTGGGGACCGCCGTCGCCAGGACCAGCCGGCATAATCTGGTTGTCTCCTCGATCCAATTCCCAACAGGCTCGAGGCAGAACGCTGTCACGGGCCAGTTCGCGGACCAAGGGGCGGATCGCCAACCCCGCACCATCAAAGAGCTCGATCGATGCCCCCGGTCCCAGTCGGCAAACTCTGGCCAGGTGGCGGGCCTCTTCGCCAGACAGCGTGATCGGAGCGTGAAGCGGCAGGTTCGGACAGTAGAAGGCGCTCGGACACACCAGCTTCCCCGGATCTCCGGCAAAGACGAAAGCGTCGAGGCTCATCTTACCGATCGTAGGGAGGGAAAGGAACCGACGGGGCGGGATCAGCTCGGCCAGGCCCCCGATGGCCCTGGCTCGGCGCGGTTCGGTTCGACTGGGCGGGGTAATATGGCCGTGGAGGTGATGGTTCGGTGTGGATGCGACACTGGAAACTGAGGCTCGATCCGTTCTCACCTCAGAGCACCCCCTATGTGTCCGTGCCCTCTCACGTCGAGGCCCTCGCCCGAGTGGTCGAGACGATCAACTCCGGCCGTCGCCGGGCGGTCGTCCGGGCACGCCGCGGGCATGGTAAGTCGACACTACTTGCCCAGGCTCTGGCTCAATCCCGGACTCCCTGCGCAAAACGCCCTGATTCCTGGCCCCACCGAGACACCGGGTTTCCTGATCGCCCTGTGTCAAGGACTGGGCCGTCAGGTCGCGCCCGCCGCCCAGCTCAGCCGGGGCCTGGCCTGGAGAGCTCTCGAAGACACCGTGAAACTCTTCCGATGGCAGCGGCAGGGCCTCGTTTTTGGCATCGATGACTGCCAGAACCTCGTTGATCCCGTCAGTCGACTCGACCTGGAACGACTGGCTTACCTCGATCCTCATCCCGATACACGGCTGACCATCGTGATGAGCGTTCGCGAGGAAGATTCCGCCGATCCTGAGGAACGGTACGCCGAATCTGGACCTGGACCCGGTCCTTGTCCTGACCCTGGCGATCTTTTGATCCGGTTGCCGGCGTTGACTCGGAGCGAGACCGAGCTTTACGTCACGGCCAAGCTCGCCGCGGCCGGACGGGACGTGCCGACCTTCACTCCTCGCGATCCAGTGTCTCCACACCGAGACCACCGGGAATCCTCAGATCATCGACCGGATCGCCTCGCTGGCGCTGATGGCAGGCGCCTGCGTGGATCGAGATCGTCCCCCCCGACGTGATCGATGGCGTCGCCCGGGAATGCTTCCTCGATCCCGTCTGGCCTCTCTCGGCCTGATGTCGAATCAGCCAGGGCCGTCATGCCATCGGTCGCCGCGTTCAGGGGGTGGCGAGACAGGTCCATTCTCGGTTATGATCGAACTCGTTAACGGGCTTACATCCCCATCCGTACCGTCGGCTGGCCGCATCGGCCGGCGTTTGTCTGTTTTGAGCAAACTTTGAACTCAACCCATGGGCAAGACTCGACCTCCATTCCCCTTCGCAAACCGATCATGGCCGCCTTTCTGGCCTGGTTGATCCCGGGGCTAGGCCATTATTACCAGGGTCGAAAAGGAAAGGCATGGCTCTATGCGATCTGCATCCTGGGCCTTTATTTCGTTGGGTTCGCGATGGGTCAAGGAAAGATTGTCTACTGGCGCTGGGTCAACCCGCTGAATAATCCTGAGAAGTTTTGCCTGCACTACATCGGCCAGTTTTTCGTAGGTTTGCCGGCTCTACCGGCATTGATCCAGGGGACTCTCAACTACTTCGACCTGAGTCCGATCCTGGGTGGCTTCATGGCCGAGCCGCATCAGAACGTCTTGAATGGCTTGCACCCACGCCTGAGTAAGTTTGTGGAGGTCGGCACGATCTACACCACGATCGCCGGTCTGCTGAATGTCCTGGCGATCTACGATGCCTACGAAGGTCCGGCGTATGCCGATCTCGATGCCGGCGGGGAAATTGGCACGGCCTTGACGGCCGCTTCAAGCGGCCAGTCAACGGTCGCGAGCCCGGCCGTAGGCGACCTCAAGGGTCTGAAAATGGAGGGACCCGTTTGATGTTCAACTCCATTCACATCTACTGGTTCGTGCTCCCCCTCGTGGTCGCATTCAGCCTGGTTTACTCGGCCTCGCGACATGAGTCGTGGCAGCGAATCTGGAGCCACGCCGCGCGGCTTGGCTCGTGGATCCTGGGCATCCTCCTGCTCGTCACCGCCATCCTGCTCCTGATCAACACCCAGGTCTGATCACCGACCTGACGGGGTTGGAGCCTTCGACGACGTTTCCACCCGACATATAAACCCGAATATCACCTGGCACCGGCACCGGTCGATTTTCTCGGCACGCTCCAGGCGAGGTCACCTGGAGCTGGTTCCGACACGGGACGAGATCACCAGATAGGCCAGGTCTATCGGGCCGCAAATCGCCATAATTCCTGGCTGCGACTCATCGTAAGTCATTGGGCAGAGGGAGGATCGAACTCCCGACACCAGGATTTTCAGTCCTGTGCTCTACCAGCTGAGCTATCTGCCCTGGGCCATGAACGTTTGTAAGGATAACGGCGGTATGGGGGTCTGTCAACAGGATCGAGTCCAGGCCCGATGTTTACGCTTCACCCCAGGGAAATATTGCCAGGGAACAAATCGCGGACCAGGCAGTTCACGCGGGCATCGACGATGTCTTAAGGTCCATCGAGAGGGGCTCGTCGTCGCGATGGCTTCCCTTTTGCTCAGGTTACTCCAGGCGGGCCGTCATGTATATCAGGTCGATTCCAGGAGCGCGCGAGGGAACGCGAAGGGGAAGGCAGTCGGAGCTACAACGTCTGGAAAAAGTCGAGGGCGGAGAACCATCCGTAGCCTCCTCGCCTCCCTTGTCTGGCCCTGGCGTGCCAACAGCCCCGACCACGCTCTCGAGGGCGCAACTTCCGCGGCTGCTCGAGCTGATCATGGCGATCCAGTCGGACCGGTTCCCCAACGCGCGGAGCTGGCCGAGCGGTGCGAGGTGAGCCGGAGGACGATCTATCGTGACCTCGAGACCCTGGCGGCGGCCGGGATCCCCGTCCACTACCGGCCTGAGCGGCAGGGTTATCAACTGGCTCGAGGCTATTCGTTCCCGCTGCCCGACGCCTTGACGAGAAGGAAGTGCTTGGCGCTCCTGGCCCTGGCCCGCCAGTGGAAGGGGGAGCGGGTTTCGACCTGCTCCGTCATGCCCGCGACGGGGCCGTGAAGCTCGTTCAGGGCGTTCCCGCCGAGATCCGCAACCGGGTCCTGAGCCAGGCCGAGCCGATTCCCGACGACGCCACGCCAGGGGTCTCGCCCTCCGAACGGAAGCTCGTCTATGACGCGATCCTCGAAGCCCTGACGCGACGCCAGCAGGTCCGGATCTGGTACCGCGATCACGCGATGGTCCGCCCGGGATGAAGCTAACGACCAAGCTGAGCCTCTACCGGCTCGTCCTGGCCCGAGCAATCTGGTACGTCGTCGGCCGTTCGACGTCCACCGCCAGGTTCGCGTCTTCCGGATTCCCTGGATCGAGCGGGCCACGCGACGGAGATCCCTATACCATTCCTCCCCGCTTCAATCTGGAGCGTTTTCTGGGTATGGCCTGGAGGCATGGAGCGGGGCAAGGAGCGTTATGAGGTCTGGCTCCGTTTCAGTGCCCGGGCCGCCGCCGAGATTCGGGAGAGCGTCTGGCACCGCAGCCAGCAGATTGATCCCGCTCCCCGAGCAACGGCTCGAGCTTCGACTTGTGCTCGACGGGCTCGACGAGGATCCTGGGCTGGGTTCTCGGGTTTGGAGACGAGGTGGAGGTGCTCGCTCCTCCCGAACTCCGGGAGTTGATCCGCACGATCGCCACCCGGGTCGCGACAGACGCATGCGGGCACGGCCCCCAAGTCTTCGGTGAACGCGTTCAATCCTGGCCGCGACAATCTGGCGATCCGAGCCCGTCCTCGGAGCGGATTGACCGGTGGGTGGTTGACTCTCGATCGTCTCGGTTTAGAATGAGGATCCAATCGCGAACGGCGCATAGCTCAGATGGCTAGAGCGCACCCCTGATAAGGGTGAGGTCCGAGGTTCGAATCCTCGTGTGCCCATTTGCTTCTCCTTCCTCCTGATTTGTCCACGTCGTCGCCGCATCGTGATTTCCATACCCGACGATTGTTAGGTCCGATCGCTTCCCTCGGCGTTTCCGGGATGGTTCTCAGCGTTTCCTGATTTTGAGACTCGCCTTCGGGTAATCGCCGCCGAATTCCAACCAAAAAGAAGAGGCCAGCGCTCCCTCAACGCGGGAACGACCAGCCTCTTCATGGGCATCGGGAAGGAAGCCGTCGCGACAGGACGTGATAGCGGTGAGCCGATCGGACGATCACTCTTCTTCGTCGGCTTCCTCGTCCATATCTTTCGCTTTCTTCGTCTTCTTCCTCGATCTCCTCCTCGTCCTCGACCGCGGCGGTAGCGGCCTGCTTCGACGGCGACCTCGACCGGAGCGGGAGCGGGACGAGGGATCTGGGCACCGAGGCCGGGGGCGTTGTCGGGCATCGGCTCCTTGGTCTTCTGGACGAAGTGGGGGCCCTTCCCCTTGGCCGTCAGTTCGGCGGCACGGGCCTCGGCGGCTTCCTTCTGAGTGTATTCGAAGGTGCCGACCGGCTTGAACGCGTCGTTCATCACCGTCCAGACGATCCGCATCCGGGCCGCGGGCTTGGCGGGCTTGGCCGCCTTCGTCTTCTTGGCCGGGGCCTTCTTCTTCTTGGCCCGCCGCTCCTGGACCTCGTCATCCTCCAATCGTCAAGGAATTCTTCCGCCTCGACCTCCATGGGGTCGAGCGGTTCCGCGGCGTCATTCTGCCGCCTGAAGTTCGAGACGATTCAGCGGTTTCCCAGCCATGAAAGCGTCCTTCGCCTCAAGTCGATCGCGGTCTAACCTGCGCGGGTGAGTCAGATCAAGCCGGTATCTTAACCCATGATTCCCGGAAATTCCAGCCGGACCCATGACATCCGCAACCGGTCTCGCGGTCTCGATACCCGGCAGATTCCCGTCCAAGATCCCGGAGCCCGGTGAAGGCGGGTGGAGCTATCGGATGGTCTGAAGCGTAGCGCTGGGACGGGTCGACACACGTGGCCGACGCCGAGGAAGCGGCGCGGGCCGCCGAAGACGCGGGAAGGTGACAGCAGTTCCTCGGCGATGTGGACCAGGAGCTCCTCGGGATGATAGGGCTTGGTCAGAAAATGGTCGACCCCGAGGGCGGCCAGCGCGCGCTCATGGTCGCCCACGACGGCGGCGCTGCAGATCATCACCCGCTGGTCGGCGCCGAACCAGCTTGATCCGGCGGCAGACCTCGACGCCCGAGAAGACCGGCAGGTTCAGGTCGACGAGCACCAGGTCGAACGGACCCGAATCGCGAAACCGCTCGACCCCGTCCGGGCCGTCGCCGGCCTCGACGACCTGGTACCCTCGTTGCGGAGGAACTGGGCGACCAGGTTGCGAAGCCGGTGCTCATCCTCGACCAGGAGCAGGTTTCCCGCCGTTCCTCCATTCATCGTCTCCTCCTTGAAACGAGGATCAGCCGTTCGCGGAGTGCCTTGGTTCCAGCCGACCGTCAGGTCGCATCCTTGAAGCGCCGGACTGTGGCAGCGGGGTCGACGCGAACGCGGTGCGAATTCCTCAATCGGAACGGTATCCTACGCGGCCGTTGAGGTCGCGCCCCGACTCGAAAAGTTCAAACTGACGTAAATGTGCGGAACAGGCCGTGATCGCGTCACGTCACGGGAAGCCGTAGGCGGCATGCCCTGAGGTTGCGACGCACCGATCGAGCGTCGCGTCGGTCGACGCCCAGGACCTGGCAGAGATAGGCGATCACCAGGTGTTTCGAGACGTTCAAGCCCACGATCCCCAGGAGCGCCCCGAGCGAAACAGCCAGAGATTCAGGGCGATGCAGGCCACCAGGCCAAGCAGCGAGACGATCGTGAGCTGAAAGGGAGGACGTTCCATGAGGTTCATTATGGTCGCCACCGCTTTCCTCGGAAAGAGCCGCTCGCCGGCCCCGGTCGCATTCGACGGTGCACTCGGGTCCGGCCGAGATCCCGACACGGATGGCGGACGGTTCCGTCGAAATGTTCCCCCTGGCGGAACCGTTGTGCGGCGTATACGATGAGCCAAAATTTGCTACCATCGTAGTGCAGGCGGGCGAAGGCGGGGCGGGCGAGCACGTACTCATGTTGCTCGCCTACCCAGGCACAGGCTCCGGGTCCGGGTCCGGGCCCCGGCGTTCGATTCTGAACAGACACCGAGTCCATCGTTTTCCATCATGGCAACACCGACGATCACCCGGCCCGAGTGGAGCACCGTCGATCGACCCGGTGCTCCAGAAGGAACTCGAACAGCACGTCCTGGTGACCAACTGGGACAAGCTCCTGGGCATGGTCGACACGGTCTACAACTGGGGCCGGCGGTCGAGCCTCTGGCCGCTCGGCTTCGGCCTGGCCTGCTGCGCCATCGAGATGATCTGCACGGCGTCGAGCCGGTTCGACATCGCGCGGTTCGGCGCCGAGGTCTTCCGCGGCTCGCCCCGCCAGGCCGACGTGATGATCGTCTCGGGCACCGTCACCAAGACGATGATGCCGATGATCGCCCGGCTCTACGACCAGATGCCCGAGCCCAAGTACGTCATCTCGATGGGGGCCTGCGCCACCGGCGGCGGGCCGTTCAAGGAAGGGTACAACGTCGTCTCGGGGATCGACAAGTATCTTCCCGGTCGACGTCTACATCCCCGGCTGCCCGCCGACGCCGCAGGCCCTCCTGAACGGCCTGATCATGCTTCAGAAGAAGATCGACGGCGAGCGGATCACGCAGTCGCCCTGGTATCGACAGCGAGGTCGAGCGCGACATCCCGGTGCCGGTCCTCGGGCCCGACCTGATCGACCTCCGCACGGTCGAGGTCGCCGCCGAGCGGACCGCGCAGGGGCTGGTCGAGGCCCACGAGGCCGAGCTCGTCAAGCCGGCCAAGATCCCGGCTCCGCAGCCCGAAACCGAGAGCCGATGAGACCGACGCCCCGGCCCCGTCGGCGTCGGCCAAGGCGCCGAGCAAGATCGACCTGATCCGCGCCAAGGCCCGGGGCGAGACGATCGTCGCGAGCGAACCGACGACGGCGCCACCGGCGAGGCCGGCCCGCGCCGGTAGCCCGGCCAAGCCGGGCAAGAAGGTCAAGCGGGCCGAGGCCCGGCCGAGCCTGGTCTGGCTCGGCGACGCCGGCTCTGAAGGAGCTGGCCGACCGGCTCAACGCCGAGTTCGGCGCCGGCACGGCGCGGATCATCCAGGCCGGCCTGCTCGTGCCCGCCGAGAAGCTGGTCGCGGTCGCGCTCTACCTCCGCGACCGGAACCCGATCCGGTACGACTACCTGGCCAGCCTCCAGAGCGTCCATTACGAGGACTGCATCGAGGTCAACTACCAGCTCGACAGCACGACGCAACCCGGCACGCTGATCGAGCTGCGGGTGCGGACCGCCGAGGCCGAAGGGCAAGGGCGAGGTCCCGTCGCTCGTCTCGGTCTGGCGCGGGGCCGACTTCCAGGAGCGCGAGGTCTACGACATGATGGGGGTCCGGTTCACCGGCCACCCCGAGCTGAAGCGCATCCTGATGTGGGACGGCTACGCCTACTACCCGCTCCGCAAGGACTACCTCGAACCCTACTACGAGGGGCCGACCAAGGTCTTCGACAGCCGCGTCGAGGAGGGCTACGGCCAGCACTTCCGCGCCGAGGAGATCAACCCCTACGGCACCAACATGAAGGTCCCCCAGGACTACAAGGACTGGGCCAGCCTTTCGAGCGGCGACGATCCCAAGGGGAAGGATCTCTGTGCCCGGGCGGCGTCGAGATCAGCGAGCTCGACACCGACCAGTTCGTGATCAGCATGGGCCCGCAGCACCCGAGCACGCACGGCGTCTTCCGGATGAACCTGCGGGTCGACGGCGAGACGATCGTCGGGCTGAAGCCGGTGATGGGCTACATGCACCGCAACCACGAGAAGATCGGCGAGCGGAACACGTTCCTGATGAACTTCCCGTTCACCGACCGGCTCGACTACCTGACGAGCATGGGGAACAACTTCGGCTACGCCCTGGCCGTCGAGCAGCTGATGGGCGACGACGCGCAGACCTCCCGAGCGGGCCGAGTACATCCGGGTGATCATGGCCGAGCTGACCCGGATCGCCAGCCACATGTGGTCGATCGGCTTCCTGCTCAACGACCTGGGGGCGTTCTTCACGCCCGCCCTGTACGCGATCGAGGAGCGCGAGCTGATCCTCGACCTCTTCGAGTGGGCGGCGGGCAGCCGGATGATGTGCAACTACTTCCGGTTCGGCGGCGTCGCCTTCGACCTGCCGCCGGGCTGGATCGAAAGCGTGCCAGGGGATCGTCAACGACCGGCTCGACGGCAAGATCGACGAGCTCGACCGCTATCTCTCGGGCAACGAGATCGTGCTCGACCGCTGCAAGGGCGTCGGCGTCCTGACGCCGCGGAGGCGATCAACTACTCGACCGCCGGCCCGGTCCTGCGGGCCTCGGGCGTTGCCTACGACATCCGCCGGGCCGCCCCTTACAGCATCTACGACCGGTTCGACTTCAACGTCATCACCGGCACAAACGGCGACCTCTACGACCGGTACTACGTCCGGCTCCAGGAGATGCGCGAGAGCGTCAAGATCCTCAAGCAGGCCGTGCGCGACATTCCCGAGGGGCCGATCCTGCCGGGCAAGAAGAGCTACCAGATCAAGGTCCCCGCGGGCGAGGCGTATTCGCGGGTCGAGAACCCCAAGGGTGAGCTCGGCTATTACGTCGTGGCCGACGGCGGGCCGACGGCCTATCGCTACCACGTCCGGAGCCCGAGCTTCATCAACCTGACCGCGCTTGAGCCGATGTGCCTGGGCCACACGATCGCCGACGTCGTCGGCATCCTGGGCAGCCTCGACATCGTCCTGGGCGAGGTCGATCGATAGAATTAGACGTGCGATGTTCTCCCCCACGAACACGAAGCGGAAGCGATTGAGGAACCGGAACCATGGGATACGGACAGGGCATGTTCATCGGCCACCTGGTCACGCTGAGGCGGTTCCTGCTGACATTCTGGAGCGATATCCGGCAGGGCAAGGGGCTGCACCGCCGCGGCGGCGGACACTCAGCTCGTCGACCTCTGGTTCGGCAAGCGGAGCGGGGCAAGGAGCCGATCGTCCACCAGGACAGCACGACCGAGGGCTCTTCACCGTCGAGTATCCCGACGAGCGGCTGCCGGTCTACGAGCGGTTTCGCGTCTTGCCGGTCCTGATCTACGACACCGAGGACGGCAACGTCCGCTGCACGTCGTGCAACATCTGCGCGAAGGTCTGCCCGCCCCAGTGCATCTGGATGACCCAGGCCAAGGGCCCGAAGGGGACCGTCGTCCCGCTTGCCCGAGGATTTTTACATCGACATGGACGTCTGCATGAACTGCGGGCTCTGCTCCGAGTACTGCCCGTTCGACGCGATCAAGATGGACCACAACTTCGAGCTGTCGAACTACGAGCGGCACCAGACGCACATTTACAGCCTTGCAGGACTTGCTGGTCTCGAGCGAGTATCTACGCCAAGACCCATCCCGAGGCGTGGAACAGCGCCGACGAGGTCGCCGAGCGCAACAAGGTGGCCAAGAAGAAGGACCAGCGGCTCCAGAAGGCCCTGGCAGCGTCGTCGGCGAAGGCGGCGCCCTCGGCTCGGGCGGTGCGGCCCCCGCGCCCAAGCAACCGGTGACGGCGGAGCATGCCTGAGGATCTCGACCTCGAGACGAGGATCGCCGACTGATGCCGCCGCGTTCCTTTCACGACCGACTCATCGAACGACTCCCCGAGTTGATGAGGGCGGCCGTCGCCGAGGCGAACCGCGCCGACCTGCCGTTCGGCTGCGTCCTGGCCGACGCGACGACGGGCGAGCTCAAGGGAGCGGCCGGGAATTCGAGCCGGAACGACCCGACCGCGCATGCCGAGGTCAACGCCCTGCGGCTCATGGCTCGCTCGGGGCTCGACCCGGGCGCGATCGTCCTGGTCTCGACGGCCGAGCCCTGCCCGATGTGCGCCTCGGCAAGCTGGTGGGCCGGGGTCGCCGGAGTGGTCTTCGGCACGTCGATCGCAACCCTGCTGCGCCTGGGCTGGAATCAGCTCGACCTGCCGATGCCGACATTGCTTTCGTGTGCCCGGCCGCCCAGCCGGCTCATCGTCCAGGGCGACTTCCTGAGCGCGGAGACGGACCTCCTCTACAGGTCCCCGCCGGGGGCAAGCTCGAAACGTGGCGGGACCGGTTTGGGGTAGGCTCTTGTTCCGACCGGCCGGTGAACGTAAGATGACGCCCTTCATGATCCCTGATGATCAAGGTGACTGCCTGAAATGATCCCGACACCACCCAAACCGATCCACGCCCCCGGAACTCGTCTCCGCGTGACCCAGCACGTTCGGGTCGGCCATCGCGAATGGACCACCCAGGTCGAGGGACTCGTCGAGAAAGAAAGCCTGCGGCCGGTCGGCGGCATGGAGATGGGGGGCAAGGCGTCTACTGTCTTCAGCCGACCCTGCGGCTCCGCCGTGACGACGGCGAGATCACCGTGGTCGCCGTAGATGAGGGACCGTGATCGAGACCCTGAGTCACCCTTGACCCGAGCCTTTGAACCGAGATCGCCCCTTCAATCGCGAAAGAGGGCCCCATGGTCGCTTACAATTACATCTTCATTGGCCTCTTGCTCCTGGGCGCCGTTGGCTTCGCCCTGGCGCCTCTGTTCGTTGTCTGGGTCATCGCGCCCCGCAAGCGCTCGCTGGCCAAGAGCGACACCTACGAGTGCGGCGTGCGGACCACCGGCGAGACCTGGGTCCGGTTTCGAATCCAGTATTATATTTACGCCTTGATGTTCGTGGTCTTCGACATCGAGACGGTCTTCCTTTACCCCTGGGCGGTCAGCTACGGGGGGCTGCGGGACGTTCGCGCTGGTCGAGATGACCGTCTTCCTGCTCGTCCTGGCCGCGGGTCTGGTTTATGCCTGGGCGAAGGGTGTCCTGCGCTGGGTCTGATCATACCCAAATCGGATTCGGACTGGGGGATCGCGCGGTGAATATCACGGGGCTCTGGGGGTCGGGCGGATACGTGCCGTTGGTCTGGGCCCAGGAGACGCCGGTCGACCTGGATTTGAGCACGTGGGTCAAGTGGCTCCTCTGGCTGGTGGTGGGCTTCTTCGGGCTGTTCCCGGGAATCGTGGCCTACATGGTCTGGGCCGAGCGGAAGGTGGCCGCGCGGTTTCAGGACCGGATCGGGCCGAACCGGGTCGGGCCGCTGGGACTGCTCCAGCCGATCGCCGACGCGATCAAGCTGCTGACCAAGGAGAACATCGTTCCCCGAGCCGGCCGACCAGTGGGTCCACATGCTGGCGCCGGTGGTCCTGATCGTCTCGGCGTTCCTGGTGCTGGCGGTGATGCCGTTCGGGATCGGCATGGCGCCCGTGAACATCCCGTCGGGTCTGCTGTACCTGGTCGCGGTGTCGAGCCTCTCGTCGCTGGGAATCTTTCTGGCGGGCTGGTCGAGCCGGAACAAGTATGCCCTGCTGGGCTCGATGCGGGCGGTCGCCCAGCTCGTCTCGTACGAGGTGCCGCAGGTGCTCTCGACGGTGCCCGTCGTCCTCTGGACGGGCAGCCTGAGCCTGGTGGCGATCTTCGACAAGCAGCTCGAGTACGGCTGGTTCCTCTTCTCGCCTCCGGGACTGGTGGCGTTCGCGATTCTTCTGATCGCCAACATCGCCGAGGTGAACCGGACCCCGTTCGACCTGCCCGAGGCCGAGTCGGAGATCATCGCCGGCTATCATACCGAGTATTCCGGGATGCGGTTCGGACTCTTCTTTCTGGCCGAGTACCTGAGCGTCTTCGGGGTGAGCTGCCTGGGGACGATCCTGTTTCTGGGGGGCGGCTCGTTGCCGTTCACCGATTTCCCGACGAACCTGCTCGGGATCGACGTGGCTTTCGTACGTCCTGGTCAACCTGATCCTCGTGTCGGTGTTTGCCCTCAAGGTCGCCGGGTTCATCTTCCTGATGTTCTGGGTCCGGGCGACGCTTCCGCGGATGCGGGTGGACCGGCTGATGAACTTCGCCTGGAAGTATCTGGTGCCGATGAGCATCGTGAACATCCTGGCCTCGGCGGTCTGGTACGAGTGTTACCTTCGTTCGTCCCGTTCGCTGGGTTGGATCGTCAGCTCGCTGATCACCACGGCGATTCTGTTGCCGTCGTTTCTGCTGATCGTCGGGATCAACCGTCGCGAGCGTGATGTTGACGCGCCGACGCCAGCCAGTCGCGCCGGTCGTGCGGCGATTCCGGCCGGGTCGCGCTGATCCAGATCGGGCCTGAGTTCCGCGTTGGTCGTGGTCGTCGCGGTTTGTCGCGCGGAAGTGAGTCGGTGAGAGAGTGGTAGCGGTTGTCGTACCTTTCGCCTCGACCGGGTCGTCGTTCAGCCTCAATCTCTTTCTCCTTATTCCACCTCGGGGTTGGAGCGAGCCTGCCGTGGGACAGACGCTATTCCTGATCATCTCGGCTCTCGGTCTGCTGGCGGCCCTGGGGACGGTCCTGAACCGAAACCTGGTGCACGCGGCCCTGCACCTGGTGGCGTTCTTCTTCATCGTCGCCTGCCAGTTCGTGCTGCTGGAGGCCGAGTTCCTGGCGGCGATCCAGGTCGTCGTCTACATCGGGGCCGTGGCCATCCTGCTGATGTTCGGGATCATGCTAACGCGGAACGTGCAGGGCGACGACACGACGACGCCGTCGCCGTTCTGGACCTTGCCGGCGTTGACCGCGGGCCTCGCGCTCTTCCTGGTGCTTTGCCTGGGAATCAACGGCAAGATCGGACCCGAGGGGGCATCTCCCTGGAGGGCCAGTCAGAAACGGCCGCCGACCATCGCCGCTCCCGACCAGCCGGCCGCGCCTCAATCGGCGGCGATTCTGAACATGGCGCAGGCGGTCGGAAATGCCCTGATGACACGGTACGCCCTCCCCTTCGAGGTGGCGGGCCTGCTCCTGACCGCCGCTCTGGTCGGCGCCATCGCCGTCGCTTACCGGGTGGGCGATGACGAGCCTCTCTTGCTCCGCACGTTCATTCGCAAGCGCGACACGACCCCGAGCGCGGGAGCGGGGGCGATCATCACGGGCCAGCCCCAGGGACGGCTCACCGCCGCGGTGGGCCCGCCGATCGGAAATGGCAAGGGGCATCCTCCTGACCCGGTCGGACCTCCTCGTTCCTGAACCTTGGTTCTCGAATTCCACGGGAAAGCGACCGGCCCATGAACGATATCCCGCTCAACTGGTTCCTCTACTTCGCGGCCGCCTCGTTCGCCATCGGCCTGATCGGCGTCCTGGTGCGCCGGAACGCCATCGCCGTGCTGATGGCGATCGAGATCATGCTCAACGCCGCCAACATCAACCTGGTCGCCTTCTGGCGCTACGGGACTCCGCCTTCAACGGAGGGCCCGCAGCCGCTCGGCGGGGTGGTCTTCGCCCTCTTCGTGATCACGATCGCGGCGGCCGAGGTGGCCGTGGGCATCGGCCTTGATCCTGCTCTGCTACCGGCGCTGGCATGCCGCGGACGTCGACCGTTACGACAGCCTCTCGGGCTGAGTGGATCGTCTTGCCCCCTCCCCCGCTTGAACAGGGTCTGAGTCGATGGAACCCCATGTATCACCGTCCCTGAGCATCGTCGCCGCGATTTCTTCGTACTGCGCCGGAGATCGCGCTGGCGGTCTGGGGGCTGGTGCTTCTCCTGGTCGACGTCGCCTGGCTGCGAGGTCGTTCCTCGGCCCAGCGAGGACGTCTCCTGGGCGGCTGCTCGCCGCTGGGAGGAATCGCCATCGCGCTGGCGATCGCCCTGGTCCCCTTGCTGGCGCGGTCTGGGTATTCCCTGGGCCGCCGAGCACCGCGCACCGGGTGGCCGGGTTCGACTACGTGCGCAACCCCGACCCTTCGGTCCTCTTCGGCACCGTGGCCGACGACCTGCTCACGGCATGGTTCAACCCGCTTTACATCCTGATGCTGGGACTGGTCGTCGGGATGTCGTTGGCCTGGACTTCACGGAGGACTGGGGCGAGTACTACGCGCTGCTGTTCTGGGCGACGGTCGGGATGATGCTGTTGACGGCCGCCGAGGAGCTGCTGACGCTGTTCCTGACGCTCGAGACGATGACGATCGGCCTCTACCTCTGCACCGCGATGGAGAAGACCCGGCGCCGGTCGGCGGAGGGGGCGCTGAAGTATTTCGTCTACGGTTCGGTATCCTCGGCGATCTTCCTGTTCGGGCTGAGCCTGCTCTACGGCATCAGCGGGAGCACCCAGCTCTCGTCGATCCGCCAGGCGATCTTCCCCGAAGGGGGAGGCGACGTGACGGGTCTGAAGGGAAACCTCGCGGGCGCGACGGCGGTCCTGCTGATGCTCGTGGGCTTCGGCTTCAAGGTGGCGGCGGTCCCGTTCCATCAGTGGGCGCCCGACGCCTACGAAGGTGCTCCCGCGCCGGTGACGGCCTGGATCGCCACCGGATCGAAGATGGCCAGCTTCGTGGCCCTGATGAAGGTCCTGCTCACGGCGCTGGCCCCCTGGTCGAGCGCCGTGGCCGCGGCATCGAGCCCGGGCTGGATCGGTATCGTCGTCGTGCTCTCGGCGGTCACGATGACGTACGGCAACTTCGCCGCCCTGGCCCAGCGCAACTTCAAGCGAATGCTCGCCTATTCGTCGATCGCGCACGCGCGGCTACATGCTCGTGGGCGTGGCGGCGGCGGGCCTGTCGATTCACCACGAGCAGGCCGCCGGAGCCGGTGCTCTTCTACCTGGTGACCTACGCGTTCAGCAATCTCGGCGCATTCGCCGTCGCCGCGTGGCTCGCCCGCGACGTCCAGGGCGACGACATCGACGACCTGGACGGCATCGGCCGGCAGTATCCCGGTCCTGGCAACCTGCTCTGCTCGTCCTGATGCTTTCCCTGATCGGCATGCCGCCTCTGGCAGGATTTTTTGGCAAGCTTTACATGTTCATGGAAGCGCTCAACGAGAGCCGGAACGGGCGGTTGACTTTCCTCTGGCTGGTGGGCTTGGGGCTTCTCAACAGTGTCTTCTCGGCGTTCTATTACGTGCGGGTTTTGAAGGCGATGTTTCTGCGGTCGCCGCGCCAGGGATCGAATCGACGGCACGTCGCCCCCTGCGCCGTTCGTTGTGGCGGTGCCGGTCGTGCTGGCGACCCTGGTGGTGGTCGGCTTTGGCGTTTTCCCTACCCCACTTCTCGATCGTCTCAAGGACGCGGCGGTCCCGATGCTGATTCCGCCTGAACCCGTGTCGAACCTGGCGACGGTGCCGGCCGGGACGTTGAAGACTTCCAGCTTGCCGGTCGCGCGTCGAGACGCGGGTCCGCCGGCCGTCCCGACGTCGTTTGATCCGGCGCGACCGGGATTTTGATCCGGTCTTGATCCGAACTGATCTGATCCGCTCCGTGCCGTGCCGTGGTTCCCGAGCCGCGAGACTTAGCGAAGCGAAGTGAAACGAGGCCGCGATGGCGATCGTCAATACGTTTCAGAAGTGTCTGGAGAGCCCCTACCTGTTCGAGGACGCCGAGGCTGCATCGGCAGGTGGGCGCCCTGCTGGCCAAGGCGGGCGACCGGCTTGAGGGAGCGGCCAACCTCAAGAACACCGGTCAAGGTGACCCGGCCGACATCACGTTCCTGTGCTACGAGGCGATGTTCTGCTGCCTCCAGGCCCTGGTTTACGACAAGGGCTATCGCGAAGCCGGCTTGCGCTGCCTGATGCTGGCCTGCGAGGGACTGTATGTTCGGACCGGTCTCCTCGACGTCAGCCATATCCATGCCTTCGAGCAAGCCCAGGGGCTGAAGCTCGCTCCCGACGCGGCCCTGACGGCGTCCTCGGCGTTCGTCAAGCGGACGCTCGAGATCCTGGGAAAATGATTTGAGCCGTCGTGGGTGACAGGCTGGTATTCGCTGGCCCTCCCCTCGGCTTGGCTTGACCATTTCCCGGCTTTATGCCACAAATCGACCCAGCCCACCGGCCGCCGCTGGAATTCGCGGTTCTGGATGACCCGAGACGCGGTCACACCCAGAGCTTGCGTCTAACCCGGGCGCTTTGGTTGATGGGCGGGTCGGTGTGGACACGCACCTCCAAGGGACGGGAGGAAACGCCGGGATGGATACCGAGACGGGAACGATGCGCGACCCTTGGCCAAGTGCCAGTGCGGGAAAACCTCGATCAACGGGAGTCGGCTCGGGTTTGCCGCCGCATCGCTGGACCCGGGTCGAAGACCCGGACGCCGAGGCGGTGGTCGCCTCCTATTCGACCGTGGTCGCGGGGGGCGGGCCCGCCGGCCTGACGGCCGCCTACGAACTCAGCCGGCACGGCCATCCTTGCGTGGTCCTCGAATCCGAGGCCGAACTCGTCGGCGGGATCAGCCGGACCGACCAGTACAAGGGGTATCGCTTCGACATCGGCGGCCACCGGTTTTTCTCCAAGAGCGAAGAGATCAACAAGCTCTGGCGCGAAATCCTGGGCGACGAGCTGATCACGCGGAATCGGCTGAGCCGGATCTATTACGACGGCAAGTTCTTCCACTATCCGCTCAAGCCGGCCAACGCGCTCTTGAACCTGGGACTGCTCCGCTCGACCCGGGTGATCCTGAGCTACATGAAGGCCCGTTTGCGGCCGATCCATCCCGAGCGAAGCTTCGAGGACTGGGTGGTCAACCGCTTCGGTCGGCTGCTCTTCGAGATCTTCTTCAAGACCTACACCGAGAAGCTCTGGGGGATGCCGACGAACACGATCTCGGCCGACTGGGCCGCGCAGCGGATCAAGGGATTGAGCCTGTTCGGGGCCGTCTGGAACGCCCTGTTCGGCAAGCGTCGGGGTGAAGACGGCAGCGTGATCAAGACTCTGATCGACCGGTTCCAGTATCCGCGGCTCGGACCGGGCCAGATGTGGGAAGCCGCCCGTGACCAGATCCGAAGTCGCGGCAGCGCGGTCCAGCTTGACCGCCGCGTGCTCCGGATCGAGCACGACGGCGGGCGCGTCAAGGCCTTCGTCGCCCGCGACCGCGCCGGGCGAAGCTTCCGTTACGAGGGACAGAACTTCCTCTCGACACTCCCGATTCGCGAACTGATCAAGAGCATGAGCCCCCCGCCTCCGCCGGAGGTCATCGAGGCCGCCAGTCGCCCTGAAATACCGCGACTTCCTCACGGTCGTCCTGATCATCGACCGGGCCGAGACGTTCCCTGACAACTGGATCTATGTGCATGAGCCCAATGTTCGGCTGGGCCGGATCCAGAACTTCAAGAACTGGTCCCCTGCCCTCGTTCCCGACCCGTCAAGGTCGAGCCTCGGCCTCGAATACTTCTGCTTCGAGGGTGACAATCTCTGGACGATGACCGACGCCGAGCTCGTCGGCGCTCGGCCGCAAGGAGATCGACAGCCTCGGCCTGGCCAGGGCCAGCGAGGTCGTCGACGGCTGCGTCGTTCGGGTGCCCAAGGCTTACCCGGTCTACGACGATGTCTATCAATCCCATCTCGGCGTGATCCGGCGATGGCTGGACACACTCCCCAACCTTGCCCTCGCCGGCCGCAATGGGATGCATAAATACAATAACCAGGACCACTCGATGATGACGGCCCTGCTGGTGGCGCGGAACATCCTGGGGCAGGGTAGCTTCGACCCGTGGAAGGTGAACACCGACGCCGAGTACCACGAGGAATCAGGCTCCGCCACCGCTGCCGCCACCGCGACCGAGACCGGCCGAACGGTGCCGCGACGTATCCAGGTCTGATCGGATCGTCCTGGATTTCGAACGCGATTCAGGAACCGGCGCGGGCAACCGCGCACGTCAATCGCGTCGTTGCGGCTTGACGATCTCGATGGGCTGGGTGAACGAGCCGTTGGCGGCGATGTCCCATGCCGCGACCCGGACCCACTCTTGCCCGCCAGCGACGGTCGGAGGGTGATCGTCCGGCTCCCGAATGACCCGGTGTCGGCCATGTCGATCCGCTCGCGCTCCACGTTTGTGCCATCGCCCAAGACGATCTCGACAAACCGGAGCGGGAACGTCCAGTCGAGCGTCGATCCGCAATTCCGGCCGATCGCCCTCCGCGATCGCCAGCGTCTCGCCGCTCGACTTGCCCCCGATCTGAAAATCGGTGATGCGCACCTCGCCCGTCTGACACGAAGAACCGGCCCTCCCGCAACGCGTCGAGAAGCGGGGTCCAGCCCTCCTCGAACCGGGGTATCCTGTCGAGCTTGACGTAGTTAATATTCATGTGGCCATATAATTCGTGCGTGTGATCGATCTTGAAGACATCGACCTCGCCGACCAGGTGCTTCGGCGGACCCCACCCTGCATGTCATCGAGTAGATCGAGCGCCACGCTCCCCGAGACGGGGCCGGGACAGGTCGACCGGCATTGCCTTCCAGGCGGCCCCGAGCCATTGATCGGAACGGTAGAACGCCTCGTCCTTGAAGCTGTCGGGCGTCCAGCTCGACGCCTTGATCCGGGGATGCGACGTCCAGGCCAGGCCATGCTCGCGTTTGAGGAGCTCGAACATGTCATCCCGGCCGCCCACGCGGTAGATCGTCCCGTATCTCCGGATCGTCCTCGACGAAGGGCTTGCCCTCGGGACGCTTGAGTGCCCAGACGATCGGCCTGGGAAACAGACACATCCAGTGACCGGGGGTGATCCCGCGGCGGTCCGGCGCCGAGGATGCCCGAAATTTCCTCTCCCGGCAGCATCAGCAAGGAATCGTCCGACAAGCGACGGCACTCGTCGAAGATCGCGCCTGAGTTCGGGAAAGCGGAGCGGACCGGGGTCGAACTGATGGCCGTCGCCGTGGAATTCACCCAGGTGAACGATATTGATGTTCATATCCTTGAACATCTTGACGAAGTCCGGCGTGGTCCGCGTCGCCTTTTGCTCGAGCTCTTTCATGGCCGCCATGGCGATGGCCATGTGCCAGTGGCTGGTGAACGTGACGTGCCCCGGCAGGTCGACGAAGCGGTCACCGTGGGTATAGCGAAGGGTTTCCGCAAGGGCTTTACCGGCATCACCTCGGGTCAGCAGATAAAAGACACCGAGCCGCTGGACGGTTCCGGGTGGGGCGTTGTACCAGGGCGAGAACCGGCCACCGCCGCGTCTCCGCCTGGCGGACCCCCAACCCGATTCGATCATCGCGTCCGCGATAACCACGCCCGCACCAGACCGTCTGAAGGTTGTCGGTATAGTCGCGAGCGAAGAAGAACTGGTGCGGCGGTGGGAAGCACGCGATCGATCCGTCGGCGGACTCGGCGACAATGGCGCGGTGGCGCACCGTGGGCGTCTGGCCACCATGGGTGTCCTCGAACCGATGCCGACGGAGCTGGCCCTCGGTATCGATCCAGGCGACCTGGTCCCAGCCCGGCGTTGCGGAAGCCCGGGGTGCATCGAGTCCCGTATCGTAAAAGAAGGCAGTGTCGTCGCGATGGGTCTGAACGACCGTCTCGACCTGGACCAGCGGACTCCCTCGGTAAACCGTCAATTCCAGGGCGCCGTGGAACGGACCGGCGCTCGAGCGAGCCGATCGTGATCCTGGCATGCCTTCCGTGGCTCTCGACCCGTGCCCGATCGACATTCAGGACCGTCCGGAACGTCTCATGGGGCCGGTCGGCGGGAGTGTCGAAGAAGACGTTGAAAACGCTCATCCCGGCCGGTCGATTGGCCGGGGCGACCCGTGTGCCGACCGTGATGAACGTCACCGGATCGACCCCGGCGAGTAGTCGCACCGGCTTTCCCGGTGGATTCGCCCGCCACGGTACAAGGGAAATCTCGTCAAAGAGCGGCTGGCCGGGCCGGAGATCGAGAACCAGACGCCCGCGCTCGCCTTTCTCGGTCGTCTCCTCCGAGATCGGCCAGTCGATCGACAGCCGGGAACCCTCCAGCTTGATCTCGACGCCGCAGCGCGGGTCATGAGCGGTGAGGTCGACCGCGACTCCCTCGGTCCCGCGGGCGGGGAGCGCCAGCACGAACAGGATGAGCCATCCGGTCAGCACGCGTCCCCACCTCGGGATCAGGTTTAACATGTCGCGCCTCGCCTGGAGGGTCTAGAAGTGATCGCTCAAACCTCGGGCAAAGTGTATCCCTCTCTACGGTCGCGGTCGAGCCATTGGTTGGCCTCGGCGTCACCGACGAACTGCCAGGTCTTCGGGTCCCACTTGAGGGCGCGCCGGTTCCAGTAAGCGAGGTTGCCCAGATGGCAAACCGTGACCGACCGGGCGCCGATCTCGACATCGGCCGCGGGACGAGTCCGCGACCTGATGCAATCGAGCCAGTCCTGTTGATGACTGGTCGATTTGCCCAGGTGAACGTCCTTTTCCGTGAGCGGCTCCTTCAAGATCGAGTCGGGCAGACTCGTGATGAACCCTCGGTCGACCTCGATCAACCCCTTGGTACCCAGGAAGGTGATGCCGGCGGGGCCACCGTGGATCACCTCGACGCCTCCCGGATACTTGTACCGCAAGCCGACGGTGGCCGTCTCGTCGTCGGGAGGGATGATCTCGATCGGTCCGGAGCCGTCCATGTCGAGCCCCCACTGCGCAATGTCGTAATGATGGGCGCCAAAGTCGGTGTAGCTGCCTCCCGAGTATTCACGATAGGAGCGCCAGGCGGGAAAGTGGTTGTGAACCCCGCGCGGGCTGAGGATCGCATTGTAGGGCCGCATCGGCGCCGGTCCGAGCCATCGATCCCAGTCCAGGCCGGGCTCGGGGGCTTCGCCCGGAAGATCGCACCACTTGCTCGGACCGCCCACGCTGACGTGTACGGTCAGGATCTTGCCGATCCGGCCGCTGCGGACGTATTCGACCGCCGTGCGGAACCTGCCGCTAAACTCGGTGCGCTGCTGGCTCCCGGTCTGGAACACACGATCATACTTTCGCGCGGCTTCGACCATCTTCCTGGCTTCGTGGATCGTCAGCGAGAGCGGCTTCTCGCAATAGACGTCCTTCTTCGCCTTGCAGGCCTCGATCGCCTGGATCGCGTGCCAGTGGTCGGGCGTGCCGATGACGACCGCGTCGATGTCGTCGCGCGCCAGCAAATCGCGGTAATCGTTATAGGTCGCACAGCCCTGGTAGTCCGATTTTTGACCGTCGCCATAGATCTTCACGACCCGCTTTTTCGCCTCTTCGCGGCGGGTGGTATCGACGTCGCAGACGGCCACGACCTGGGTTTCGGGAGACTTGAGGAACGTGCCGAGGTGGCCCAGGTTCTTCTTGCCCACGCCGATGAAGCCCAGGGTGAGCCGGTCACTCGCCGCGGCCCGGCTCTCGCGGCCCAGCGTTCGCGCCGAGACGAACAGGGGCGCCACGGCTGCCGACGCCGCCGCGAGCGTGCTCCGGCCCAGGAACTGACGTCGAGAAACGGGTGCAAGGTCACTCATGAAGCTCTCCCTCGAAATATGTGCGACGATCACGATCACGCGGAAAACCGACTTCACTTGCCGGTGGGATGCTCGGCGCGCCACGTCACGTACCGATCGGCGACGGCCTTGCCCCAGTTGCCGTACCAGGCGTAGCCATTGCGGCGCTCGGCTTCGATCTCGCTCAGCGCGTACTTCTTGACGCTATCACGCCCGCAGAAGAACGGCCGATTGGTCCCGATCTCGTAAAAGCGGGCCCAGATCGGAGCGGCGGCCGGGTCGGACACGACGACGGTATCGCCGCCTCCGCGCTCGACGCGGATACCCGTCAGCTTCACGGCGTCGTACCACGTCACCCCCGCCGCAATCGCGTCGGCCACCTCGGGGCTGGGATGTTCCAGACTCATGAGCAGGAGAAGCAGCCCCGCGCTCTCACCACCGCTCAGCGAGATCAGCTCGAAGGCGCGCCGCCTTGCGCGGTTCGAGCGTCTGGTGGTCGTGCTGAGCGCACCAGACGGTCTTCTTGCCGTCGACCTTGACCTGGGTCGCGAGGACGCAGCCGATTCCCTTCTCGAAGGCACGTTTTGCCGCCGCGCGTCGGTCCGAATCCACGAAATCGAAGTCGTCCGAATCGGCCACGTCGCGGAGAAACTGGAGAATATTGACGAAAGTGCCGTCGTTATAGGTGATGTAACGGTCGTAACCGGTACGACTGGTGGGATAATGTTGCGGAAAACCGCCATTGGGGTACTGCGCGGCCAGCGTCAGGTCGAGTCCCTTGAGGAACGCCGCGCGGAGCTTCTCGTCCCGCGTCACGCGGTACGCTCGGGCGAGGAACCGTAACTCACCGAAAGTTGCGCCGTTGTCGAAGGTCCCCTGAAGCCTGGACGGGTCGCCCTTGTAGGGTTCCTTCGCCGTGTCGTAGTTCTTGGGCCAGCTTCCGTTGATCGCTTGCTGGGAAAGGAGATTGGCCGTGATCCGCTTCCCCTCCTCGCCACGAAACCAGTCGTCGGGGCGCTGCGCGTAGGTATTCCAGCGGAAGCTCGCCGCCAGCGACGCCGGAGCCCAGGAAACGGCCACCGACACGAACAGAACCGGCAATAACGAATCATGATGCGTACGCATGGGGATGGAAGTCTCCGTCCTGCTGGTTGCGATCGTTCGAGGTCCGGGTGTTTCGTTCAGGTCGATTCGTTTCAGGACCGGGTGGGATTGCAACGAGTGTAGCGGGGCGGAAACCCGGGACCAAGAGCGTGGTTCACGGTTCCCACGCATTTTGGGATCGCTCGCGCACGGAGGATTAAAGTCGAGCAAGGACAGGCACCGACTTCACGAGTGAGCGATCGGAGTGCCGCGCCTCTCTGGTCTTATCTCGAGCCGTCACGCCGTTAACGAGGATGCCATCGTTCTGGGGAGGTTCTCGACGTGAGCCAGGAAGCCGCCCATGACCCCGTCGATCGACCCGGCGCGGAAGTCGACTCCGGGACCTCGTCCCGCCTGGGACTCCCTGCGGTGGGGCTGGCGCTGGTGGCTTACGTGATCGCGCTGAGCGTGGCCACATGGCCTCGCGTCGCGCACCTTGGCACGAGCGTTCCCTCGCTTTTCGACCCGCTTCAGCACCTCTGGATTCTGAGGTGGTATCGCTCCTGCCTGCTGGAAGGTCGATCACTGATCCTCTGTCCCGAGGTCCTCTACCCCACCGGGGTCCCGCTCGGCTGTTTCTCGCCGCTTCACTTCCAGGCGATCCTGTTCATCCCTCTGTCGCTGGTCGTGTCGAACGATGCGCTCTGCTACAACCTGGTCTGGATCACGGGATTGTTGACCACGGGGCTGGGAACCTTCGTGCTCGCCTGGCGTCTGCTGGGCGATCGACTGGTCGCCGGGTTCGCGGGCCTGCTGGCCATGCTCAGCGGGCCGATGCTCTGGCACGCGTCCGGCCATCTCGAGTTGATCTTCCTCGGCTCGTTCCCCTTCTTCCTGTGGACCTGGCTGCGCCTGCTCGATCAACCCACGCGCGGCCGGCTGGCCGCCTCGGTGGGCGCCTACGTCCTGGTCGCGCTGTGCGCGGCGTACTTCGCCGTTTACGCCGTCTTTCCCGCGGGCCTGGCGTTCTTCTGGAAGGGGCTCCGCGCGGGTCGCGAGGGCTCGACCACGCGCGCCTGGTTCCGATCGCGCACGCTCTGGCTGTCGTCGTTCTCGCTTCTGGTCCTGCCCTGCCTCGTGGTGATCTTCGGCAATCACATCTGGGCGATGGCGAACGGTTACACCTTACCCCGATCGTTCTCCGAGTTCCGGGCCTTCAGCGCTCCGTGGTGGAGCTACGCCTGTCCCACGGGTCGGCACGTGCTGGGACGTTACCTGCCGGGGTTCGCCGCGTGGTACACCCAGGCCGGCCTCGGCTCCAAGCTCGGCGAGTGTTGTTCCTATCTGGGGATGACCTCGCTCTTGCTCGTGACCTACGCGGGCCTGTCGCGGGTGAGGTTCCGCGACGCCGGGCTCATCTGGGCTAGTCTCGCGCTCGTCGTCATCCTGGCGGGAGGAACCTCCTGGACGATCCTCGGACATGACATCACGCTCCCCTCGCTCTGGCTCAAGAAGCATTTCCCCCTGTTCCAGATGATCCGCGTGCCGGCCCGGTTCAACCTCTACGCGGTGGTCCTGGCGTCGATCGTCGCCGCTGGCGGCTTGAGAAAGCTGCTAGGATACGTTCCGAACCGCGCGGTGCGCGTGGGGATGGTCGCGGTCCTCGCCGTGTTGAGCGTTGCCGACCTGGCCATGGTCCCCTACTTCAAGGCCGAGATCCCGCCCATACCGGGTTGTTATGCGTTTATCCGGCGATCCGACCCAGGCGCGACGCTCCTCGAGGTCCCTCAGTTCGGCTCGTGGGGCTCGGACCTTTACGCCATCTGCTCGTACTGGCAAACCAGACACCGGCTTCGGACCAACGCCGGCTATTGCGGCCAGGGGAATGCGGTCTACGACAACCTCCTGACCTTCAACTCGCCCTTTTACGCCGAGAACGTCACGCGTCCCGGATACCTTTCGGACGCCGAGAAGACCTCGCTCGAGCTGGCCGGACCGATCGCGTTTCCCGACTACGCCTGGCTCTACCTGAACGTCCACGGCTTCCGGTACGTGGTCTATCACAAGTGGTTCGCCGCCATCGAGCCCATGTCCGGCCTCGACCGGCTCCAGACGGCCCTGGCCCCGGCCCGGGTTTACGAGGATGACGCCACGATCGTCTACGACCGGGAGCGACTCCGTCCTCCGGTCCATCCCACGTTGTTGACGACCAACGGCTGGCGGATCGGCGTCGAACAGGGCTGGATCCGGGTCACCGAGCCGAAGGCCGATCTGATCGTTTACAATCCCGACCCCGATCGCACGCTTCGCCTCAGCCTGGCCGCTCGATCGCTCCGGCCCGGTCGATCGGTTCGACTTCGATCCCGAGGCCGGGAGATCGCCCTCTGGGAGGTTCAATCCGGGTCTTATCAGGACCTGGCGAGCCCACTTTTCCGGCTCCCCGCCGGTCTGAATCGCTTGACGCTCGAAAGCGACGGTGCCACTCGCCCGCGCTCGCACCGCGAGGCCCCGCTTGATAACGACCGCAAGCCATATAGCCTCAAGGTTAGCCGGATCGAGCTCGCCCCTCATGCGGAGATCGCCCGGCGTCCCTGAGTTTCAACAGGAATGGGGCCGACTCGCAGGAGCCGCCGGGATTTCACGACCACGCCGGAGGTGCTAACCCTGGCGAGGGAAAAGGCCATCCACGAGCCGAGTCCCGAAGGCGTCCGCGATCGATCGGTGGAGGTTCCTCCTGGCGTCGGTGCTCAACTCGTCGACGTTCTCGACGAGAGCCAGGAGATGGGCCAGCGGGTGCTCTCCTTCCGCGATCCGTTCGGTCTCGGGAGGAAGCGCATTCCAGCGAGCGGAGGCAATCGACGCGTGGAGTCGACGCGTGTGGATCTGGAATTCGCGCACCGCCTCACCCGAGGGTCCGGTCGGTGGCGCCAGGGCCAGGATGCGATCGAGAACCGCCAGCGCCCGCTGGCGGGCTTCCTCGCCCTCGGCCCGCCGGATTTCGGCCTCGGCGATCTTTTCGAGCAGCAGTCCCAGTTCAACCAGTCCCCCGAGCTCGTGCTCCGCGGGACACTCAACGCCCAGGAGCAAGGCCAGAGCGAGCGAACGATCGCAAAGCGCCCGGAAATCGTTCCGTGCCTGATTCAAGTTCGATTCCAGGCCCTCGAACGGCAGTTTCCCCGACTCCTGAAGCCCCCGCCCCGCGTCGATCAGCCGCGTCCCCAGGTCGTTGAAGATATCGGACAGCACCGCCATGTCCTCGAGCAGCGGCTCGCTATCGTGCTCGAAGCCACTCGCGCGGGGCGAAGCGGAGTCTCTGGGATCGAAGGTTTCGGCCGTACGCTCCAGGAACTGATTCAAACTCGCGCGGCTGGCGATCGTCCGGGGATGATCGGCCCCGAGCGCCCTGCGTCGGATCAGATACGCCTGGCGAAGCATCCGGCCCGCGACTTCGAGATCGCCCCGATGCCAGAGCAGGGCCGCCAGGCTGCTGAGGGTGGTCGCGAACTCGGGATGATCGACCCCCTGGACCTCCGCGCGAATGTCGAGGGCCTCGCGTAAGAGCGGCTCGGCCGTGTCGAGGTCGCCCTGGGTCATGAGCAGCAAGGCCAGGCGGCCGAGGGCGCCGGCGGTCTCGGGATGACGGTCGCCCTGGCTTGCGCAGGGCCTCCAGCCGGCGCCGCGCCTGCGCGATCGCCTCGTGCTCGGGAGCTGGGCCCTGACGATCTTCACGAGACGCGAATAACGAGCCAGCCGGCACCATCCACTCACCCCCGGAACAGGCGAGCGATCGGTCCGGATCTAACAGCGGCTCCGGCACACGCTCCTGAAGTGGCTATAGTACCGGTTTTCACCCTGGTCAAATGATTTCGTCGCGATCGGTCTTCAAGTCCTTCTCGATCACGAAATTGGGTGGCCGCGGACGTCGCGGCCGGTCGATCCGTTTGTCGAAATTGGCGAAGAGGTGGACCGTCAGGACCAGAGCGGCGAGACCGTAAAGAATGAAGGACGCCAGGTAGAAAACCACTCCATCGATGATACGATCACCGGAAATATTGATGTCATCATAACCCAGAAGCAGGGCCGCCTCGATCGCCGGCGTCACCCCTGCGAGAAGGTACGACATGTGGCGACTGTCGGGGCTGAAGGGAATGCAGCAGAGAAGGTAGCCTCCGTTCACCCCGATCAGGGTCAGGAAGGTCAACGCCTGGGCCCGCAGCGTGGTCTTCGAACCGAGCGAGTAGTTGACCCCCAGCGCCGCCACGAACCAGAGATAGAGCGGCGTGATGATGGCGACAAAGATGATCCCGATCGGATGCAACGCCCCTGCCGCGAGCCCGATCAGCCAGAAGGCCATCATCAGGAATCCCATCCCACGCGTCGCCCAGACGGCACCAAACATCTTGGCTCGGAGAATCTCCGCACCGCTCAGCGGGGTCGCGACCAGGCTCGTCCAGGTGTCCTCCTCACGTTCGGAAACGACCGACGACGATGCGTTGCTGGCAATTCCCAGCATCCAGGTGATGTAAAAGAGCACGCTCATGCCACGGAGATAGCCATTGAAGACGGATCGTGCTCCGTACGTGCCTCCCGAGCGATACCCTTGATTCCAGACCTCAACGAACGCCGGCGCGGCGAGCTGATAGGTGATGTAACCCAGGAGGACAAGCACCACCATGAAGATCAGGGCCATGGCGATCTTGAGCACCACGCTGGTTCGGGAGACATAGCGCTCCTTCCACATCATGGCGTCGTCGCCGACTTCGGGGCGGGGCAAGAGACGACGGCCGCGCCGGGCCTCGACCAGCCAGCCCAGACGACGCGTACCACTTCCCTCGCGTCGATAAAGAGGTCGCAGGCCAAGAATCGCCAGGCTCACGAACAGGAGCGAATATCCCGCTTGAAGCCCGAGCATCCAGAACAGGTCCTCGACAACCGTCGTCCAGCCCCGCATCGGCGACGGGACCAGTGTGAATGGACTGCTCCATCGCAAAAGGTCATTGACGGGCCGGATCCACTCGTAAACCTGGAGCCAGCGCCCTCCCGCCATGGGCATCGTGAACGCGATGAGTCCCGGCACGAACAGCCAGGCCAGCGCGAGCAGATAGACCTGCGAGGTCGCCTCGCGGGGCCGACGCGCGAACGTCGAGATCAGGATGGCGAGCGAGGCCAGAATAACCGCGGTCGAGAGCGTGGCCGCGTAAACGCCCAGCACCAGGATCGGCTCAACCCCGCCGAACAGGCTCAACAAGCTCATCACCGGCAGCCCGATCGACAGAAAGACAACGATGTGCAGGAGCCGCGCCATCAGCTTGCCGAGAACAATCTCGGTGCTGGAAAGCCGTGTCGTGAGCAGGTCGTGGAGCGTTTTCCGGCGCTTCTCGTCGGCGATCACACCCGCCGTCAGCGCGGGAGTCAGGACCAGGACCGTCAGAGCCTGGACGACCGCGAACGTGATGAAGATCCCCTGGCCGATCATCGCCAGTTCCTTGATCGACAACTCTCCGCCCGACCACAGGCTGTTGCCTTCCCGGCGATACCGCCAGTCTTGCAGGTTCATGATCACAAAGTAGAGCAGAAGGATTCCATAAACGAACCGGATTACATAATATCGAGCGCGGCGGGCGGTGGTGATGAGCTCGGCGGTGAAGACAGGGCCGGGAAACATGGGGCGACTCGGTCCTGGGTCGATTGGCGATCGTCGCGACGGCGCTGGTCAGTCCGATTCAGGGTAACAGTCCCCTCGCATGCCGGGAATGTTTGATTTCGCCGTGTCGGATTTTTCAACAGGCCGGTTGCCTCCCGGGAGGTTGCGTTCCTACCATGCCGACAGGACCAGGTCGTCGCATCAAACCGTTCCGGGCGGGCCTGTTCCTGACGCTCGTCGCCTGGACACTCGCTCCGTTGGCTTCGGGCCTTGACGACGTCGAGCCCAGATCTCGACAGGCACCGGGAGACTCCGCGCGAGCTCCCGGGCCTCGACTGGCGGACTTCAAGCTCGTGATCCAATTCCACACCGCGGCGAATGAGCCGATCTCTCGCGATGAGCTCGTCGTCCACGATGGACTTACCTACTATTTCAGCACCGAGTCGCCCGCGGAGGTCGTGGTCCTTGATTTCCAGGGGGGAAATCTTGAGCTTCTGAGAGTTGACAAATCGGTCCAGACGCGATTGACGCTCGCGCGGCTCGACCAGAAGCTCGGTATCATTCGCCGCGCCCTCGAGATCGCGATCCGCAAGCGCGACGCCACCGGCCTCCGTGCCGACCGGGTCGCCGCCGATCTCACCCGGGCCTTGCTCGATCCGGACCTGGCCGAGACCTTCGATCCCGCGAACCACGTCCTGCATCTCACCAGCCCGATCGTCGACGTCGAGGCCCGCGGCGAGCCCGAGCCCGACGACGCGAAACTCGCGCTGATCGACGCCGGCTTGACCGCCCTCACCAAGCTCGCCGCGGTTCGCAACGTCCGCGCGATCCCACCCTTCATCCGGCTCGACGCGCTTCACTACCTGATCCAGCACCACGACCTCCGCCCCACCGAGCTGAGCGTCGTTTACCGGCTCGCCGGACCGCCTCGCAAGCATCGCTGGACCTTTGAACTCGTCGATCACCTCACCCCCCGCGAGCTCGAAGCCTTGCGCCGGGTCAACCGATATCGCGAGGAGTATTTGCCCATCACCTTCGAGGAATGGCTCAAGCCTCCCAGTGATTAATTTTATCATAAGATCACAAATTACTTAAGAACCGTGCCACCACCGACTCGTTTGGCGGGGACGGGACGACCTGGTCGCGGATATGATGACGGTGAGGACGATTCCGTCTTCGATCGCGGTCTCCGGGAGGAATGGACCATTCTGTCATGAATGCCCGATTCGGTTTTGTACGTGTGACGGCGGCACAGACGCGGACGTCGCTGGCCGACCCGGAGGCGAACGCGGAGGCGATCCTGGAAGTGATCGCCCGGGTGCCCGAGAGCGATGTGGTGGTCTTTCCGGAGCTGGGGATCACCGGCTATACGTGCGCCGACCTGTTCGGACAGAGGGCGCTTCTCGATGCGGCCGAACAGGCGGTCTCCGGGGTCGTGGCGGCGACGGCGGGAACGCCGCGGCTCATCGTGATCGGCGCGCCGGTGCCGGTGTCGAACAGCCTGTACAACACGGCGATCGTGATTGCCGACGGCCGGGTCCTGGGGATCGTTCCCAAGCAGTTCATCCCGAATTACAAGGAGTTTTACGAGCGCCGCTGGTTCCGTCCCGCGGATGGCCACGAGCCGTCCGAGATACGCTACGCCGGACAAATCGTCCCCTTCGGGATCGATTTATTGTTCGAGGCGCAGGGGGGCCTGGTGGTGGGGGTCGAGATCTGCGAGGACCTCTGGATGCCGGTCCCGCCCAGCTCGTGGCAGGCGATGGCGGGGGCGAACGTGCTCGTCAACCTGTCAGCGAGCAACGAGACGATCGGCAAGAGCCGGTATCGTACCGACCTGGTCGTGGGCCAGTCGGGGCGGTCGATCGCCGCGTATGCTTACGCGAGCGCCGGGCCGTCGGAATCGACTACCGACCTGGTCTTTGGCGGCCATTGCCTGATCGCCGAGAACGGCCTGTTGCTCAGGGAGTCGCCCCGCGTCGGCGACGGGGGCCCCCTGCCCCGCGATTCGACCTGGATCACGGCCGACGTTGACATCCAGAAGCTCCAGGCCGATCGATGCGTCACCACCAGCTTCGACGACGACCCGAGGCGCCGACTGGCATACCGTCGGATGGATTTCCCCGTGGCGGAGTCCATGCCAGGTCTTCAACGAGCGGTCGCGGCGACCCCGTTCGTCCCCAGGGCCGGTGCCGAGCTCGATCGCCGTTGCGCCGAGATCTTCGGTATTCAGTGCGCGGGGCTCGCCGCGCCGTTTCGAAACTCTGCCCGGGGAGACGCGTCTCCAGATCGGGATCTCGGGCGGTCTCGATTCGACGCTGGCCCTGCTGGTGGCCGTCAAGACGTGCGACCTGCTGGGCTGGCCCCGTCGCCGGATCTCGGGGCTGACGATGCCTGGTTTCGGTACCACCGAACGCACCCGGACCAACGCCCTGAACCTGATGGACCAGCTCGGCGTCGCATCGGAGACGATCGACATCACGCCCCTGGCCCTGGAAAGCTTCAAGGAGCTGAATCACTCACCCTTCGGCATCGACTGCCGCAACCTCGACGTCGCCGGTTTCAAGCACGCGCTCGCTCGCGTTCCGCGCGAGCAACGGCACGATCTGGTGTTCGAGAACGTCCAGGCGCGCGCTGCGGACCTTCCTGCTCATGTCCCGCGGCTTCGTGATCGGCACCGGCGACCTCTCCGAGCTGGCCCTCGGGTGGTGCACCTATAATGCCGATCACATGAGCATGTATAATCCTAATAGCTCGATTCCCAAGACGCTGGTCAAGTTCCTGGTCGAGTTCGTGGCCCGTCACGAGTACCCGGCCGGCCCGATCCGCGAGACCCTGCTCTCGATCGCGGGCACGACGATCTCGCCCGAGCTCCTGCCCCTGACCGCCACCGGCGAGATCGAGCAGGCCACCGAGGAGACGATCGGGCCCTATGTCCTCCACGACTTCTTCCTCTACAACATGGTCCGATGCGGGTACGCCCCCGAGAAGCTCCTCTTCCTGGCCGGGCACGCCGATTTTCCCACCGACCTCGATCGGGCCACGATCGAACGAACCCTGGCCACCTTTTATCGACGGTTCTTCACCCAGCAGTTCAAGCGCTCCTGCCTTCCCGACGGTCCCAAGGTCGGCACCGTGAGCCTCTCGCCCCGGGGCGACTGGCGGATGCCCAGCGACGCGGTGGCGAACGTATGGCTGAAGTGGGCGGAGGAGCGATAGGGTCCGAAGCCCTGGTGGTCGGCCCCGACCGAGCGGCGTCTACCTCTCGCGCGAGCCGGGGAGGAGGGTTGAGTTAGACGCGTCCAGCGCTTACGATCGCTAGCGCCTGGTCGGGGCATCGAAGATCCGTTGCGCGAGGCGGCCCATCCGAAGCAGATCGGGATCGTTCCACGGCCACCATTTAAAAAAATCGACTTTCTGGGAACCTACTTGCGATGAAAGCCATCCTGCTCGAAAAGCCGGGCCAGTTTGCCACGGTGTCGATCGACGAACCAGGCCATCCCGGGCCGGGTGAGGCGCTGGTCCGGGTACACCGGGTCGGGATCTGCGGAACCGATATCAGCGGCTACCTGGGCAAGATGCCGTTCTTCAGCTATCCGCGTATCCCCGGGCACGAGCTCGGGGTCGAGGTGGTCGAGGTGGCGCCGGGGTCGCCAACGTCAAGGCCGGTGACCTCTGCTCGGTCGAGCCTTATATCAACTGCCAGGAGTGTTTCGCCTGCCGGCGCGGGGGCATGAACTGTTGCGAGAAGCTCCAGGTGCTGGGGGTCCATACCGATGGCGGGCTCCGGCCCCATTTCCTCGTGCCGGCGCGGAAGCTGCACCCATCGCGGAAGCTCAGCCTCGAACAGCTTGCTCTCGTCGAGACCCTGGCCATCGGCTGCCACGCCGTGGCGCGGGGAAACCCACAGACGGGTGAGGCGGTGCTCGTCATCGGCGCCGGGCCGATCGGGCTGGCGACGCTCGAGTTCGTCAAGCTGGCCGGGGCCCGCTCGATCGTACTGGACCTCAATCCGCAGCGGCTCGAGTTCTGCAAGACGACGATGGGGGTCGATCACACGGTCCTTGCCGGGGCCGGCGAGGGCTCCGAGCTCCAGCAGCTTCAGGAACTGACCGACGGGGCACTCCCCACGGTCGTGATCGACGCCACCGGTAGCGCCGCGTCCATGTCCAACGCCTTGAACTACGTCGGCCACACCGGCAAACTCGTGTTTGTGGGGATCACGACCGGCGAGGTCAAGTTCGGCCATCCCCTGATGCACCGTCGCGAGATGACGCTCCTCGCGTCGCGGAACGCACTGCCGGCCGACTTTGATAACATCATCGACCACATCGAGGCGGGCCGGATCGATACACGCCCCTGGATCACGCACCGGACGTCGTTCGAGGGCCTGATTGGCGACTTCCCGTCGTTCACAAGGCCCGAGACCGGGGTGATCAAGGCGATGGTCGAGCTGGCTTGAGCGAATCCGAACCAGGGCCAGGCCATCCTGAATCGACCGGGAGTTTTCAAAACGATGACGCAAAAGAATACGTCCTCCGATCATCATGACTGCATCACCCTGGGCCTGGAACCGAGCTTCGGCTTCGGTGACCGGACCGGGCTGGCCACGCCCGGCCACGTCGCGGCGATGCGCCGCTCCGGCGCGGGGATCATGCCGATCTTCCCCCAGCAGTCGATCCGCGAGATGGCACGCACGAGCCGGACGCCGCGCCAGGTGATGGACGATGCCCTGAACGGGATGCGCCAGGCCGGCTGGGAGGGACCGACCGGCGCCGATGCCGATCATCTCAAGACGACGCAGGACGTTGACGTCACCGCCGCCGTCGGGTTCACGTTCTTCACGATCGATCCCTCCGAGCACGTCGATGCCCATGCCGACGATTACGACGAGCCGACGCTCCGCGGCAAGTACGCCGCGGTCGCCGCGGTCGTCCCCTGGATCGACCAGTACCGGGGCAAGTCGGTGAAGCTGACGACCGGGACCACGGTCAACCTCGACGAGCAGGCTTGCCTTCGGGCGGCGGTGAAGTACGGACAGGCGATCAATCATGCCTTGATGATGGCCGACCACATCAAGGACGTGACCGCTCGCGCGGGTCGCGATCACGAGATCGAACTCTCGGTCGATGAGACCGAGCAGCCGACCACCCTGGCCGAGCATTACATCATCGCCGATCAGTGCATGAAGCGCGGAATGAAGCTGGTGAGCCTGGCCCCGCGCTACATCGGCGACTTCGAGAAGGGGGTCGACTACAAGGGCGACCTCGCCGCGCTGGAGCGCTCGCTGGCCGACCATGCCGCGATCGCCGAGGCGCTCGGACCCTACAAGCTGAGCCTGCACTCGGGCTCGGACAAGCTGTCGATGTATCCCGCGCTGGCGCGGACGACGCGGGGCAAGTTTCACGTCAAGACGGCGGGGACCAGCTACCTCGAAGCCCTGCGCGTGGTGGCGCGGAAGGAACCGAAGCTGTTCCGCCGGATCGTCGACTTCGCGCGGACCCGGTACGACCAGGACAAGGCCACGTACCACGTCTCGGCCACCTTGCAGTCCGCTCCGCCGGCCTCCGAGGTTTCCGACAACACCGAGCTGGAACGGCTCTACCTCGAGCTCTGGGCCGACGTTCCGCACGGCAAGGGATTCACCCAGCCGGGCCGTCAGATCCTCCATTGCACCTTCGGCTCGACCTTGACCCATCCCGAATTCGGCCCCGCCGTTCGGTCGGTCCTGGAGCAAAATCCCGACACCTACACCGAGGTCCTGGCGGACCACTTCAGCCGACACCTCGAAGTGCTGCGTGAGGGAATGTGAAGCGGCCGGACCATGTCGTGAGGGAGGCCCCGGCCTGCCCGACAGGATCAAAAAAAGACACTCTCAAAACAGGTATGGTAATGTCCAAGAGCTACGTGGAAGACCTGTTCGGACTGGACGGACAGGTTGCGGTGGTGATCGGCGGAACGGGGGTCCTGGGCGGCGCACTGGCCGATGGGATCGCGCGGCGGGCGCGACGGTGGTGATCGCCGGCCGCGACGCCGGCCGGGGCGGGGCCCGGGTCAAGGAGATCGAGGCCGCCGGCGGCAAGGCGGCGTTCGCGCCGGTCGACGTCATGAAGCCGCGCGTTGATCGAGGACCTGCTCGCGCACGTCCTGAAGACGCAGAAGCAGGTGGATATGGTCATCAATGGAGCGGGCGTCAACAGCGCCAGCACTTACTTCGAGGCGAAGGACGAGGACTGGGACCGCGTCATCACCAGCAATCTGAACGCCGTTCACTGGGGTTGCCAGATCTTCGGCAAGCAAATGGCCGAGGCGGGGGGCGGCGTCGATCGTCAATATCGCCAGCGTCTCGGCGCATCTGCCGCTCTCACGCGTCTTCGCGTATTCGGCCTCGAAGGCGGCGGTGATCAACCTGACCCAGAACGTCGCCCGCGAGCTGGCGCCGTCGAACGTGCGGGTCAATGCCCTCTGCCCCGGCTTCTTCCCCGCCGAGCAGAACAAGAAGATCCTGGCTCCGGAGCGGGTCGAGAAGATCATGGCCCAGACACCCGATGGCCCGGTTCGGCGAGCCTCACGAGCTGGTCGGCGCCACGCTTGTTGATGCTCTCGAAGAAGGCCGGTAGCTTCATCACCGGAGCGGCCTACTATGTGGACGGCGGGTTCACGGCGATGAGGCTCTGATCGGTTCTTTTGTTCGTTCAAGGGTCATGTCATGCCGATCCAGTCCGCCGTCACGATCAGCCTGGTGCCCGAGGCCCGGGGCGGGCCGTTCGTCTTCTGGGACGACCTGGCTTCCGCCTGCCGCAAGGCCGACGAGCTTGGCTTCGACGCGGTCGAGGTCTTTCCGCGCGGCGCCGGACGAGATCGACGCCGGCGAGCTCCGCCGATTGCTCGATGGGCACGGCCTGAAGCTGGCGGCGGTCGGCACCGGCGCCGGCTGGCTGGTGCGCGCGGCTCGACGTTGACCAGCCCCGATGCCTCCGGCGCGGCCGAGGCGCGCGCGATTTCATCCGGGCGATCATCGACCTCGGCGGGACCGCTCGGACGCGTCGGCGATCATCGGCTCGATGCAGGGGCGGTACGGCGGCGACGACCGGGGTCGACCGCGAGACCGCCCGCAGCTACCTGGCCGACGCGCTGCACGACCTCTCGGCTCACGCCGCGAACCAGGGCGTGCCGCTCATTTACGAGCCCCTGAACCGGTACGAGACCAACCTCGTGAACACGATCCGTGAGGGGGTCGCTCTCCTTGAGGGTAGCGAGAGTCGCGAACGTCGTCCTGCTGGCCGATTTATTTCATATGAACATTGAAGAGTCTGATAGCGCCGCGGCTCTGCGCGGGGGGTCGGCACATCGGCCACATCCACTTCGTGGACTCGAACCGCCGGCCCGCCGGCTGCGGACACATCGATTTCCGGCCCATCGCCGCCGCGTTGCGATCGATCGGCTACGACCGATATGCATCGGCCGAGGCACTCCCCTACCCCGATCCCGACGCCGCGGCGCGGCGAACGATCGACGCGTTCCGCACGTTCTTCGGGTCCGCGGCCGAATAGATCCTTATGGGAAAGACAACGCTCATGGAATATCGAGAGCTGGGCAAGACCGCGTCTGAAGCTTCCGGTCCTGAGCTTCGGGGCATCGTCCCTGGGGCAGGAGTTCCGCACGGTCGATCTTGGCGAGGCGCTCGAGTCGGTGCGCGCGGCGCTCGACCTGGGAATGAACTTCATCGACACCTCGCCGTTCTACGGCCGGGGCATGTCCGAGGTGCTCCTCGGCGTGGCGCTGCGGGGCGTGCCGCGCGACAGTTACATCCTGGGGACGAAGCTCGGCCGCTACGATAAGTCGCATTTCGACTTCTCGGCCCGGCGGGTGGTCGAAAGCGTCGACGTCAGTCTGCACCGGATGGGAGTGGATCATCTCGATATCATGCCTCTGTCACGATATCGAGTTCGTCGACATGTCGCAGGTCGTCGAGGAGACCCTACCCGCGCTGCGAAAGGTCCAGCAACAGGGCAAGGTCCGGTTTGTCGGGATCAGCGGCTACCCGATGAAGATCTTCAAGTACGTGCTCGACCGGACCGACCTCGACGTGGTTCTTTCCTACAATCATTACACGCTTCAGAACACGATGTTCGGCGACCTCGTGCCGTACCTCAAGGAGAAGGGCGTCGGCATCATGAACGCCGCACCGTTCTCGGCACGTCTCCTGACGAACGCGACGCTTCCTCCCTGGCACCGGGCCACGCCCGAGGTCCGGGCGATCTGCAAGCAAGCGGCCGCGCACTGCTCGCGCGCGGGAGCGACCTGGCGAAGCTCGCCTTGCAGTTCTCGATCGCCAACCCCGAGATGACCACGTGCATCACCGGTTCGGCCAACCCCGGGCGGGTCCGCGAGTGGGCCCGTTGGGCCGAGGAGCCGATCGACCAGCAGCTTCTCGACGAGGTGCTCGCGATTCTCAAACCGATTCACAACTGGTTCTACACCGAGGGGCGGCCCGAGAACAACGACGAGCCGACGCAACCGCCGGCCTGAGCCTGCAAGGAAACGAAAGTCATGATCCGTAACCAGCTCTGGGTCGTCATCGCCGGGATGGGTCTCATGGCCGCGGCTGGCCAGCCCGTTGTTATCGGCGATGAGGCGTCAACGCCGTTCGCTCCAGGCCCATTGACCCTCTGGTATCGCCAGCCCGCCGAACGTTGGACCGAGGCGCTGCCGGTCGGGAACGGCCGGCTCGGCGCGATGATCTTCGGGAGAACCGGCGACGAGCTGATCCAGTTCAACGAGGCGACCGTCTGGACCGGGCAGCCGCATGAGTATCAGCACCCCGGCGCGTCGAAGGCCCTGCCCGAGCTCCGAAAGCTCCTGTTCGAAGGAAAGCAGGCCGAGGCCGAGGCGCTCGCCATGAAGGAGTTCATGAGCGAGCCGCTGCGTCAGAAGGCGTATCAACCGTTCGGAAACATCAAGATCGCGTTTCCGGAGCGTGAGGGCAAGATCGAGAACTACACGCGCTGGCTCGATCTCGACTCGGCCACGGCGGGCGTCCGTTACGAGCAAGCCGGCGTCACCTTCGAGCGCGAGACCTTCTCGAGTGATCCCGACCAGGTGCTGGTTGTTCGGCTCGCGTCCCAGCCCCAGGGGAAGCTCAACGTCGCGATCGCGCTGGACAGTCCGCACGCCTCGGCGCGAAGCCGGGTCGAGTCGGGCGACGTGATCGTCCTGTCGGGGCAGGTCGAAGACCAGGGCGTCCGGTTCGAGGCCCGGCTCAAGCTTCGCATCGAGGGGGGATCGGTCGCCGTCCGCGGCGATTCGATCGAGGTCCGCGAGGCCGACGCGGCGACCTTGCTGCTCGTGGCCGCCACCAGCGTCAAGAATTACCGCGATAACACCGTCGATCCGGCCGAGCGCGCGATCCATGCCCTTCAGGCGGTCGGCGAGAAACCGTTCGAGCGGCTCCGCGCCGACCATGTGGCCGACCACCGCCGACTGTTCCGACGGGTGGCGCTCGACCTCGGTTCCGGCGCGGAGTCCGTCCACGGCCGGCCGACCGACGAGCGGCTCCGGACCGTGGCCCGGAACGACGACCCTTCGCTCGCGGCCCTGTACTTCCAGTACGGTCGTTATCTCCTGATCGCCAGTAGCCGGCCCGGCGGCCAGCCGGCGAACCTCCAGGGGATCTGGAACGACCAGATGAAGCCCTCATGGGACAGCAAGTGGACCGTCAACATCAACACCGAGATGAACTACTGGCCCGCCGAGGTCACCAACCTGAGCGAGTGCCAGGAGCCGCTTTATGACATGATCGACGAGGTTGCGGCCAGCGGCAAGAAAACCGCCGAGGCCCACTACGCCGCTCGCGGCTGGGTCCTGCACCACAACACCGACCTCTGGCGTGGCACGGCACCGATCAACAAGTCGAACCACGGGATCTGGCCCACCGGAGGCGCCTGGCTCTGCCATCACCTCTGGGACCATTACCTCTTCACCGGCGACCGCGCTTCCTCGAACGACGTGCGTATCCCCTGATGAAGGACGCCGCGCTCTTCTTCGTCGACGTGCTGGTCCAGGATCCGAAAACGGGCTGGCTGATCAGCACGCCATCGAACTCGCCCGAGCACGGCGGGCTCGTCGCCGGTCCGACCATGGACCACCAGATCATCCGCGACCTCTTCACCAACACCGCCGCCGCCGCCGCGGTGCTGGGGGTGGACCGCGAGCTCGTCCAGCGGCTCAACCACCTGAAGGGCCGGATCGCTCCCAATCAGGTGGGCAAATATGGCCAGCTTCAGGAATGGCTCGAGGACAGGGATGACCCGAAGGACAACCACCGGCACGTTTCCCACCTCTGGGGTCTCCATCCCGGCTGGGAGATCACGCCCCGCGGCACGCCCGCGCTGACCGCGGCGGCCAGGCAGTCCCTGGTCTTCCGTGGCGACGGAGGGACGGGCTGGAGCAAGGCCTGGAAGATCAACTTCTGGGCCCGTCTGCTCGACGGCGACCACGCGCACACCATGTTGATCGAGGCCCTCGCCGGCAATACCTATCCCAACCTCTTCGATGCTCATCCCCCGTTCCAGATCGACGGCAACTTCGGCGGCACCGCCGGCATCACCGAGATGCTGCTCCAAAGTCATACCGGCGAGATCGAGCTCCTCCCGGCGTTACCGGCGGCCTGGCCCGTCGGTTCGGTGCGCGGGCTCAAGGCCCGCGGCGGTTACGAGCTCGAGCTCGCCTGGCACGACCGCAAGCTCACCAAAGCGATGCTCCAGTCAAGCCTGGGCCGACCTTGCACCCTCCGCTACGGAAACAGGTCGATCCGGCTCGAAACCCGGGCGGGGACCACGACGGACGTGCTGGCGAAGCTCGTGCCTTGAGTTGAACGTCGATCGATCGATCAATCGATCGATCGACCGCCAATCGACGAGGCCTAGCGTTGGGGACGAACCGCCGGCAGGCAGCAGTCCTGCGGGCAGACGTCGTGACTGGGCGGGAACTGGCCCACCGCGCGGGGTTCGCGGGCCGGGTCGAGGCGGATCCGTTCCTGGATCAACTCGACCAGCATGGCGACAAACCGCGGGTGAATACCCACCGTCCCCGCGCGGACGTAGTGGAGACCGAGACCTTCGGCCGTCTTCCTGGCCTCGTCGTCCAGGTCGTAAAGCACTTCCATGTGGTCGGAAAGAAACCCGACCGGCTGGACGATCACCTCATGTACGCCGCTCCCGGCCAGACTCCGGAGATGATCGTTGATATCCGGTTCGAGCCAAGGGTCGGTCGGTCGGCCGCTCCGGCTCTGGTAGACCAGGCGCCAGCGTTCGGGGGGAATTCCCGCCGATAGCCCGACCAGTCGGCACGTTTCCTGAAGCTGTTCCTCGTATCGGCAGTTCGCCGCCATGGCGCTGGGAATGCTGTGGGCCGTGAACGCGACGTGGACCGCGTCGCGACACCCTTCCGGGATCTCCGCCAGGGCCTCGTTGAGCCGCTCGACGCAGGCGGCGATGAACCCGGGATGGTTGTAAAAGACCCGGATCTTGTCGACCCGGGCGCTTCCTCGCCGACCGCTTCCCGCGCCCGCGCGAGATCTTCGCGATATTGCCGACAGCTCGAATACGAGCTGTACGCCGCGAGGACCAGGGCGATTGACGATCGGACCCCCGCCTGCTTCATCGTGCGCAGGGTATCGGGCAGAAGCGGGTGCCAGTTCCGGTTGCCCCAGTAAATCGGCAACTTCACCCCCGCGTCGGCGAGCGCTGGCTCCAGGGCCGCGATCAGGTCGCGAACCTGGGCGTTGATCGGACTGACGCCGCCAAAGTGGTGGTAATGTTCGGCCACCTCGAGCATTCGCTCGCGCGGGACGTTTCGACCCCGGAGCACATTCTCGAGGAACGGCATCACGTCGTCCGGCTTCTCGGGACCGCCGAAACCGACCACGAGGATCGCGTCATAATCCGACATCGGCGCGCTGGCGGGGGTGTCACTCATGGCGGAGGGTCCAAATCAATCGGGAGGGAAGCCATTACCGTTATCGTTACGGTTACCGTTACCTTGCGATCGCTCCCATCGTTTTAGGCATCCGGCGAGAGCCAGGCAACCTCGATCGGTCCCGGCGGCGCATCGGTTCCGGCGATCGACAGGGCCGCGGCGTACCCGGGGGCGATCTCCAGGTCCATGAGCGACCACCGCGCGGCTTCCGACGGGTCCCAGAGGGTCCGGACCAGACGGGGCGGCTCGGCCGGATCGATCGAGACCTCGAACTGGTCGAGCCCGAGCCAGAGTCCGTCGCCGCGAGCCTTGAGGAACGCCTCCTTGCGCGTCCAGCCTCGGAAGAACGCCGATCGCTGCGACTCGATCGGCTGCGCGAAGATCAACGCGCATTCCCGGGGCGTGAAGTAACGGCCGGCGATCCCACGGTAATCAAACGCGGGCCGTTCGTACTCGAGGTCGACTCCGATCGATCGGCTCCAGGAGGTCGCGATCAGCGCCAGGCCGTGAGAATGGGTGAGATTGAACTCCAGACGGGCTCCCGGCTCGCGATCGCGCAGCATCGGCTTGCCGTGTGTTCCATAAGCGAACTCGATCGAGCCGGGCGACTCGCCGAGCAATCGGCCGAGCAGGACGCGCAGCAATCCCCGCGAGGCCTCGAACCGACCGCGGTCCCGTTCCCGACGGAACCGGTCGGCCCGCGCCCGCTCATCATCCGACAGGAAGGACCTCAGTGTCTGGATCTCGGCGACCGGCCGATCGAGCTCGGCCTTCCAGACCTGGAGGGTTGGGAAGACATGCGTGTCGGGTGGGCCGGCGACCACGGCGGGTTCCGGGGGTTTCCCTGCGGAGGTCGGTGTCATCCGGCCATCTTGGGCGGCACGAGCCGACCTGTCCAGATCAAGGCTCAGGGCGGTGCCTGATTCCGATTCCGCCCCGAGTCGCGATCGGGCTTCGCGCTCTCGCCTCCCTCCTCCGAATCCGAACCCGAATCCGAATCCGAATCGTCGGCCGCGAAGCCAGCCGCGCGAGGGCGGGTCGCCGGGACCGGGCGGTACAGCTTCAGCGATCCCCCTTTCCTGAGCGAGTCCAGCCGGAGCGTGGTCTCCTGCACGCCCTTCGCAGCCTCGTCCGGCTCCTGACCCTTCCAGGTGATGGTCACGTTCTGTTGCAGGATCGCGAACACCTTGCCCCGCTGCGCGACCCGGGAAACGATCGCCGTATGATGAGGATACTCATGATGCCACGAGATCCAGCGCCCTCCCGCGAGGTTTTGCCGGCCGTGAAACACGGCGTTCTCGAACTGAAGGATGTCCCCCGGCAGCGCTTCCTGGAACGAGGCGACCGGCTCGCCCCAGACCAGACCTCCCTCGGCCCTGGAGTCCGGATACGCCTTCGCCCCCGACGCCTTCAGGGCGGCGATCGCCAGGGTCGCGCAGCTTCCGTCGCCGACCCTTTGCCCGACCTGCTCGCGGGCATACGTCAGTACCTTCTCGTTCAACGGCGGCAAAACCGGCAACGTGTTTCCGGGAGACCTGGACGATTTGCCCGCGGGCTTGCCCGCCTCGACCGATACCGTAAGCATGAGGAGAAGGAGAAGGACACCCGCGACGTGGAACGGCGCGGAATCGTGAATTCGCGGTAATCGGCGCATGGAACCTCGCTCCTTTCGATCGATCCGGTCGTATTGTAACAAACCGGATTTCCGGCTGTTTACCTGCGCCGTTGGGTTTTGCTATCCTCAAAAGATCGGTCATGGATGCGGCGGCATCGGACCATACCCGAGAGAGGATCGAGCCATGTCCGGCAATAAGATGGGGCTGCTCGCGTTCCTGGCGGTGATCTGGCTGGCGAATGACTCCCTGGCTCAGGGGGTCGGCGTTGTGCCCGGCGGCTGGGCTCCTCAGTTCAACTACCAGACCTTCTCCGGTCCGGGGATGGCCGGCGGGTCGATGGGTTTCAACTACGGATATGGAGGTTACGGCTACGGCTACGGTCCGGGAGCCAGCTTCAATCCCTACGCGGCGGGATTGCCGGCGCCGCCGAGCATCTACGCCTTCCCCCCCAGCTCGCAGACGGGCAATAACCTGGTCCCTCTGGTCGGCGCGATCAAGCGAAGCACGAACCGCCGAAATAGCCGGTAACGTGAACGACAACGGATGGGCCGGGCTTCTTCTCCGTCTTCGGGGCGAACACGGCCCCGCCTCGCGGCCTCGGCCCGCGATCATCGCTCATCGTGGTGATTCGTCTCATGCCCCCGAGAACACGCTCGAAGCCGCGGCGCTCGGTCATCGTGCCGGCGCGGACGGCTGGGAACTCGATGTCCAGTTGACCCGCGATGGCATTCCCGTCGTCATCCACGACCCGACCCTGACCCGAACCACCGACGTCGCCCACAAGTTCGCGGGCGACCCGCGCCAGGCCGCCGGCTTTCGCGTCGCGGACTTCGACCTCGACGAGATCCGCCTCCTCGACGCCGGCACCTGGTTCGTCCACCCCGCGGGCTCGCGTCGGTCGGCCGCCGGTTTCGGCACCCTCGGAGCGCTCGACCCTCGCCTGATCGACCGTTGCCTCGCACAAACGATCCGGATTCCGACCCTCGCCGAGGCCCTGGAGGTGACCAGCACCCTCGAATGGCTGGTGAACGTCGAGCTCAAGGTCAACGAGGAGACCGGCCGGGTCGTCCCCGCCCTGATGGAATCCGCGCTCGCCGACATCCGCGCCTCGGCGCGTCGGCCCGGGTCCTGATCTCCTCATTCGATCACCAGGCGGTCGCGGCCTGCGTCCGGTCGGCACACGAACGCGGGCTCGACCTTCGGACCGGCGTGCTCGACGATCAGGGGCTTCCGATCGACGGCCTGTCCGCTCACGTCCGCGAGACCCTCGGCGCCTGGTCTTACCACCCGTCCGCCGCGCTGGCCGAAGGCCGCCTCTCCCGACGCGCGGGAGGCGACCCTCCCTCTCTCGTCTACACCGTCAACGATCCGGCTCGAGCCCGCGCTCTTTTTGCGGCAGGCGCGTCGGGTTTCTTCACCGACGACCCCGCGGCTCTCGGCGGTCCCACAGAGGACTGACCCATGCGCCGGTCGTGGTTCCGGCCCAGGGTGTCACCCAGAAAGTCGAACGTCTCTGCCGCGATGGCCAGATACCGTGGAACGGTTTTCTGCGTCTGGAGCAGCGCGACCGACTCCCCGCGGCCCGGGTGGTCCAGAGCGTGATGAGCCGCGCAGCGAAATTCTGAGTCGACGAGCCGGTTGCGTTGAGTGCGCATGTCCGAATCTGTGGGAGCCCTGGGGGAGCAATCCCCCGGGGCGACCCGGCCCAAGGGGTCGCACTACTAAAGAATATCCAGAAGATAATTGACAGGACAACGACTTCCGATAGCTTATACAACCGCGTGAGGAAGTCTATGCCTGCTTGGCAATTGACAAAAAAGGACATTGCGCCATGAGCTCCGCAGCCCCTCGAAGGCGATTCACGCCGACCTTGCAGCATCTTGAGGAGCGCCGGGTACCCACTGTCACGGCCGCGAGCAACACCGTGAGCGTCGTGCATGATCAGTACTATTATGATTAATTATCAGCATATGATGATGACGGCGACCCGGTGAGCTACGCTCTGGTAGGCGGCCCGGCGCACGGGACGGTCACCGTCGACTCATCGGGGTTGTACGAATACGTACCGGTGGGGCACTACGCGGGCCAGGACTCGTTCCAGTTCACCGCTTCCGACGGGAATGGCGAGAGTGACACCGGGACGATCACCGTAGACGTCACGGAGAATCCCCCGATCGCCCAGGACGTGAACCTTGTGGCCCAGGTGGAGGACTCGAGCGGCATCGATGACGGCTACAGCGAGCCGTTACTGCCGCAGGTGGTGACGGGCGGTGCCACCTTCGCCGCAGGCACCGACCTGAACAGCAGCGGAGCGATCAGCAACCCCGACGGCAGTACGCTCACCTTCGCCGTGGTGTCCGGCCCGTCTCACGGGACGGCAATGATCGATCCCACCGGCGTCATCACCTACGTGGTCAACCAGACCTTCGGGGGCCAGGACTCCTTCACCTACACGGTCTCGGACGGCATCTCCACAAGCCAGGCCACCGTGAACATCGTGATGCCCCAAGACCCGGCGCCGCCTCAGGCCCCAGTCACCATTTATGCGAATGTTCAGATTCCGTACGAGAATCCCTTCGGGGGCCCCGTACCGCCCGGGATGAGAGTGATCCCGATCGCTAATCCCACGTCGCCCCGGGATTACTATTACAACGATCGAGCCAACCTCTACAACGCGGGTCAAATCGATTACCCGTTCCAGGGAGGCCCGCCCTGGAATGGTCCTGTAGGTGGTGCGCTTTTCAAGTGGGACGTCAAGACCGCTCCGATGACCACCCCCCAGGTCTTTCTCGGGAATGTCGCGGATCTCGGCGTCGCCTTGCCGAGCTTGTATACCGGCGTCGTTCTGGTTCGCTATGATACCCCGATGGGAGGCTCGGGCGTGTGCGTGCGCGAGTTCATGTGGGGCTGGAACCTCAGCAACTTCCTCATTTCTACCCCTTGACGTGACGGAGGAGGACGACCATGTTTCCGCTCCTGACGGTGATCATGACCATGGCGTCGGCCGTGCTCGGCGCCCAGGGCGATGACCAGGACCGGACCCGGCTTCAGGGCGCCTGGTACACGGTGGCGGAGGAGAACGATGGAGCATTCACCACCGATTTCGGCGAGCTGCCCGAGTTGGGCTTCCAGGGCGACACGTTTCTCGCGTACGGGCGCCCGTCCGGCCGGTACCGCCTGGGCGCCGGCAAGGGGAAGTCCCCCAGGACGATCGACTTACTCGTCGAGGCCGGCCCGGGCGCGGGCAAGACCGAACTTGGAATCTACAGATTCGAGGGCGCGTCCCTGATCATCTGCTGGTCACACAATGGAGCACCCCGTCCCGACACCTTAACGGTCCCCAAGGGCTCCCGGCGGCGGCTGACGACGTACGAGCGGGCCCCTCGGTACCGCAACCCCCGTTCGGCCGGCGACCGGGAGCATCTCCAGGGCGACTGGCGGGCGCAGGATCAGGATCGATTGACTTTCGCCGGCGACACCCGCTTCCAGTGGGGTCAGGCCATGGGCCGATACAGCAACGATGCCAGCCAAGAGCCCAAGACGATCGACTTCATTTATGACTCGGGCAAGACCGAGCTGGGGATCTATAAGTTCGAGGGCACTCTCTCGAGAAAGGTTCTGGTCCTGGTGGTCGGGACATCGAGACCCAGGGACTTCACGATGCCCGAGGGGTCGAACCAACGGCTGATCATCTACAAGCAGAACCCTATCATCTATAAGCAGAGCCCCTGATACGGAGGACCTCGTCGACTTAGGGCTTGCGCAGAAATAACCTTTACAATTTGGGAGACTCCTCGCTCAACACCACCGTCGATTTGCCGTAACCTGTTTGTTCGCAAGTCTCTGATGGTGTTTTCGGCGCTCGTCAGGTGGCTCTGTCATATACGACCGGGCATTTCCGCTGCCCGATCAGGATCGCCGGGAAATCTCGTGAGGCCGTCGTGTTCAGTCGGTTTGTACACCGGTGGTGTTGAGCGAGGAGTCTCCAATTTGGCCTTGGAATTCCTACCAGGACTTGCGATGAAAGGGCATGGAGGATGCCCAAGCACTCGCACGGATTCAACGGAAATACCAAGCGCTTCTTCCCGAAATGGACGAGCGGCGACGACGGCAGTGGGCGGCGACCGAAGCGCGGGAACTGGGCTGGGGTGGAGTATCGCTCGTGTCCCGCGCCACGGGACTGTCTCGCCCGACGATCACCACCGGGCTGCGGGAACTGGACCAACCGATCCCGCAACGTGCGGCACAGGCGGTCTCGGGTGCGTCAGCCGGGAGGAGGCCGCCGACCGCTGACAACGACCGACCCTGGATTGTTGTCGGCGCTGGAGTCGTTGTTGGAACCGGTGACTCGTGGCGATCCCGAGTCCCCACTTCGCTGGACATGGGGGGGTTATTGGTGTCGGGGGTTATTGGGCCGGGTCGCCCCGGGGGATTACTCCCCCAGGGCTCCCACAGATCCGGACTGGCCCGATTAAGGCATCCGGCTCGTCGCGTCGTCGTACCGACCCTCGCGTGGCTCCGCCGCCCTTCCATTGACTCACGGGTGAGGTTCGATGCCCTCGGTGAGTTCTCGGACGACGGACCGACGACGCGGCATCTCCTTCTCTCCACGGGGTTCAGGAGGGCCTGTTCCCCCGCTTCGGCGATAGTACGAGATGCTCCGACTCCCGGCCGTCCGTCTCGCCGCGCTTCGTTGCCTTCGCTTGGCGATACCACCCCCGCGTCGGGCCTTTGCTCCCTTCGACCGCCGACGCGCGGTCGAGGGCATCGGGGCTTTGGTGTTCCGGGCTCCCGAACCGGAATTGTCGGTGGAGACGGACGGGTCTCCCAGGTTCCCAGGGACCCCTCGTGTGCCTTGGCCCTGTTCTCCGACCCCGGCGGAACCGAACACGCCAGGCCATTGCGACGTGTCGGCGTGGTCCCCGCGTCTGACAAGGACGAGGACTTCCGCGAGAAGCTTTCGGGGCTCAATCGCACGGCCTTGGCACTCGCTGTCTACGCTTCGCAGTGAGGGTCGCCCCTCCCCACGCAAGACTCGCTTCCGGCTGCCGGCCAGGCTCTGCCGGGCGGGATTCGTTCACCCGCAGGGTTCCGATGAAAGGTTTCCGAGTTTCGAGTCTCTTCCTCCTCTCCTGAGCTTTCCTGCGCAATGTCAGTTCAGTTTTCTTCCGGCTCCAGGGTGAAGAAATGGAGTGACACCAAGTAATCCTACCGCCCTGATCGACCTCCTGAAACAACGAGTCGCCACGGTCGAGCGGGTCCATCGCCGCGACCTGACCGAGGGTTACGAACGGGGCCATCGTCCCGGCGCTCGGGAACGAACGTACCCCAAGGTCCCTTGGGCGGAGATCAGTTCACTTTCCTCCTCCCCTGCTTCCTCGCCGCACTCCCGCATCTCCGCGTAAGCTTTTCTTTCCTCCCTTTCCCATTTTGTGCATTCGGATTCCCTTCGCACCACGATATTAATCATAAGAAGGCTCACGTCGCGACTTGTCGTGATCCACCAAGATTCACCTGTGGAACATTTTAAAATGTCACTGACCCCCGAAGAGCGCAAGGCCATTAATCGGCAAAATGCGCAAAAGTCGACCGGACCCCGTACCGAAGCAGGGAAAAAGCGATCCCGCAGGAATGCCTACAAGCATGGATTTCGATGCGAGGTCCTCGCCCTTTCCGGCGAGGACGGCGCGGCGGTCGAGCGGCTCGCCGACGAGTGGTACGATTTTTACAAACCGCAATCGCCCGCCGAGCGCGAGCTGCTCGAGATGGCCGTCACGGCTTCGGTCCAGCGCAAGCGGATCGTCCGGGCCAAGACGGCGGTCGTCGCCGAGCAGGTCCGCGTCGCCGAGTTCAACTTCGACCAGCACTTTCGCGACCAGATCCAGGCGGTCGTCGGCCAGCTCGAAGACGATCCCGGTAATGTCGTTCACCGATACCGGGCGTCCGCCGCCGGCTGCCGCTGGCTGATCGGCCGGTGGGAACGCCTGAGCCAGATGCTCGAAAAGGACCAGACCCTGCTGGGTCATGACCGCCACGAGGCGATCCAGCTTCAGGGATACCTGCATTTCACCGATACCATCATGTACGCCGAACAGGCGTATCTGACGTTCATGCACTGTTACATAGCTCAGCACAATCATAACAAGAAGTACATGAAACTGTTGCTCAGCAAGTACCGGATTCCCAACACCTTCCGGCGCGGGGTCGGAAAAGCTGGATGCCGACGGTCGAACAGTGCAAACCCTGGCTCCGCAACCTGATCGATACCAATATCGCCGAGCTTCGCGAGCGCGAGCTGACCCTGCGTCTGACGATCGAACAGCCAGCGCGCGATGAAGCCAAGGAGCGAGCCCTCGTGCCGCACGGAAAAGACGGTGCCGACCTTCAGCGGTATGAACGGATGCACGAGCTGTCGTTTCACAAGGCGTTGAGCGCCTTCGAGAAGAGCCGTGCCTATCAGGTCAAGACCGGGCTGCTGCCGGGGATGCTGGAGCCGGTGGAACCGGAAGACCTGATCGAAGAGGAAGAAGCGGTCGCATCGGAAGTCGCGGTCACAACGGAAGCTCCGGAAGCGCCGGTTTCGGCCGAGGCCGCGCCGGTCTCGCCGTGGGCGAAGCTGCGCCGGGGCGATCGCGTCGGCGCCGAACGAAGCCAATCGGCGGGGGGGAAATGACCGAAATGGTGTGCATTCGGTGGGTTACATCTACACGCGGGAACGTGTGGACGAGCGATCGATCAGGCCGCTTGAGCAACTGATCGAGCACGACCCGCCGCCGTGCATGCGGGTCTTCCCGTACTGATCCAGATTTCTGGATCGGTCGGCGGATCGGCACACGTCAGCTTGAGTGAAAACAGCATTTTCCCGCAAGGGGCGAGTGGAAGGTACGCGCGGGGTGGGGGTGCTTGCCGGATCGGCAGGTCGGATTGTGCGGGCGAGGCGCGGGGTGGGGCGGTTCGAATGTGAGCACGGAAGCCCGGTGACTCACGATACTGTCAGATGGAGGGCCGACGGGGCTCGCGAGGTTCCTTGACAATGCACGTTCGGAAACGCTCCGGGAGCCGATCGGGAACGGCCCGGACGCTGGTATGTCCGAAGGGGTGCCAGGTTCGTTGAAAACCTCGAAGACGAACGCGTCTTCGTTCCTCATCTTCCGGAAGGGGTTTGCAAAAATCAGGAGCGCGGGGCCGTTCCATGCTTCCGGGACACCACCTCGACGCGAATCGGAATAAACTCACGAAGATGATTCCACTTTGGCCGGGTTTGTTGCATAGTTTCAGAGGAGGGTGCAACTTCCGCATGTGATCGACCGGAATCGGCTTCGTCCGCGCGACTTCGGGGCATCGGCTTGCGATCACCGAGGGATCTTGTATTATCAGGTTCTATGGGCTATTCAGAGAATTTACAGAAACTTTGTGCTCTGCGAAGTATGGACCAGGCGACCTTGGCTGGGAAGGTGGGTCTTTCGAAATCATCGATCTCACGCATCCTGAGCGGTGTGCAGGAGCCGAAGCTCCAGGTTGCGTACGATCTGGCAAAGGCTCTGGGTGTGACGCTCGACTACCTTGTGAAGGAATCATCCGACCTGGGGCCTTCGCAACACCTGGTGATGGTCACGGATGAAGAGCTGATGATCCTGAAAATCGCGCGTCGGCTGGGGAGTGAGGGGGCGATCGATCGGTTGCTCAACGTGGAGTCATCCGCCTCGCACGTGGTTGTGACCAATCCGCCTTCATCGTCCCTGTACGCGGGCCGTGGACGGTCCGATTTCGCCTCGGGCAACCTGGCCGATAGTTGAGTGCCTCACCGTTGACCGGTTTGAAACTCGCGAGCCGATCTCCGGGTAACCTCGACCGGAACCAAAACCACAGTGGTTTCCTGTGCTTGAAGCGTGAGCGGCACACACCTGAGAGACAACGGGCCTGATGATCGAGACCTCGGGACTCACCAAAATTTATGGCAGGGTCCGTGCGCGCTCTGGGATCTGACCGTCTCGATCCAGGCGGGCGAAGTCTACGGATTGCTCGGTCCCAACGGCTCGGGCAAGACCACGACGATCCGGCTCTTGCTCGGACTCTTGCGGCCCACCTCGGGACGCGCGTTGATCGCGGGGTTCGATTGCTGGAGTCAGAGCCTGGACGTTCGTCGGCTCGTTTCGTACTTGCCCGGCGAGCTGCGAATGTTCGGTGGGATGCGAGGGATCGACATCCTGGAGTATCTCTCCGACCTGCGGGGGGGGATCGGGCTCGACCGAGCGATCGCGATCGCCGATCAGGTCATGGCGCTGGACCTCTCGAGGCGGGTGCGGACCTACTCGACCGGCATGAAGCAGAAGCTCGCCCTGGCGCAGGTATTTTCGGATCCGGTGGATATTCTGATCCTGGACGAGCCGACCTCGGCCCTTGATCCCACGGCCCGGACCGATGTGCTGGACCTGGTCAAGCAGGCGCGGGCCTCGGGTCAGACCGTGATCTTCTCGGGTCACGTCCTCGCGGAGGTCGAGCGGGTCGCCGACCGGGTGGCGATCATGCGCCAGGGGCGGCTGATGCATGTCGAGGACATGCATCAAAGGCGGAGAAATGTCCGGCTTCTGCTTTTGCGTTACGAGGGGACCGCGCCCTCGGCCTATCCCGCGGAGCTGGGTTTGAGCCTGCGCGAACACAAGGGCGACGTCGTGCTGCTCGAGCACCGCGACGAGTCGAACGCGGGGCCGGGACCGCTACTGAGCTGGCTGGCTGGCCAGGGCGTGCTCGACCTGGCGATCGGCACGGACGACCTGCAAAGTCTGTACGACCGATACCACGGCCCAAACGCCGAGGGGATCGCGGAAGACCGTGAGGTGGCCGGATGAAGGAGTGGCGGGCCCTGTTGCGAAAGCAGTTCCTGGAAACGCGCTGGGTGCTCGGAATCCTGACGTTGTCCTTCTTCGCCCTGGCGATCCTGACCGTCTGGCTCACGTTTCGGTTCGAGCGTTTGATCGAGCGTGGCGAGGTCGGGCCGGCGATCCGCCGTTACGGGTTCCTCCGCGCGCTGGGGGGCTCGAACATGGACTACTCGACCACGGCGCTCCTGATTTGCTGGTGGAACCACCCGGTGATCGTGCTGTCGGTCCTGGGGTGGTCGATCATGCGTGGGACGTCGGGCGTGGCGGGCGAGATCGAGCGTGGGACGCTTGATCTCACGCTCTCGCGGCCGGTCAGCCGATCAACCTACCTGCTCTCGCAGGTGGTCTTCGCCGCGCTGGGCTTGCTGCTCCTATCGACGGCGTTGATCGTCGGGATCGAGACGGGCGCGCGGTTCTACGCTCTCAAGAACCTGCCCTCGGTCGCGACCCTGCTGCGTCCCGCGGCCATGCTGATGAGTCTGGGCCTGGCTGTCTTCGGGTACACGCTCCCGGTGGCGGCGTGGGACGTGGTCCGCTGGCGTCCCGGCCTGGCGTCGGCGGGCGCCACGCTCGTCGGACTGATCGCGATGTCGGTCGCCACCCAGTTCGAGGGTTACGAATGGTACCTGGAACGGCTCTCGGTCTTTCGAGCCTATGCGCCTGTCACCGTGTCGATCAAGGGCGAGCCGCTCGGGTACAACGTCGCGGTCCTCGTGTCGTTGTTCGCGGCGGGCGTCGCGCTCGGCCTCTTGATCTTCGCCCGGCGCGACCTGCCCACCAATAGCTGATCGATCGGAGGCCTCAGGCCCCCGCCGGCTTGATCCGGCCCGGGGCGCGCATCTCCAGCGCCAGGGCCTCGACGTTGGTGGCCACCGCGAGGGCCTGGGTACCGCCGATGGTCCCCTGCGTGTAAAGCTGGAGCAGGTGGCTGTCAAATGTCTGCATCCCGCGCTGGGAAGTGGCGATGTAATCGGCGATCTCCTTGACCCGGTCCTCCAGGATGAACTTGGCGACGACCGAATCGCCCCGGAGGATCTCGACCACGGGCCAGCGCTCGCCGCTCTTGCTGGTGGTCAGACGCTGGGAGATGATGCCGACGAGCGAGCCGGCGATCTGCTGACGCGCGATCGAGAGCTCGGAGGGAGGGACCATCGCCAGCAGGCGTTCGATGGTCTGGGCGGCGTTCGAGCTATGGATCGTGGCCAGGACCTGGTGTCCCGTATCGGCGGCCCGCAACGCCATGCGCACGGTCTCGGCATCGCGGAGCTCACCCACCAGGATCACGTCGGGCGCCTGGCGCATCGCCTGCCGCAGGCCGTGATCGAACGAGGGCGTATCGCGGCCGACCTCGATATGCGTCACCAGCGCCCGCTTGCCCAGGTGCTCGAACTCGACCGGGTCCTCGATGGTCAGGATCTTGAGGTAATACGAGGCGTTGAGCAGATCGACGATCGCCGCCAGGGTGGTGCTCTTGCCGCTGCCGGTGGCGCCGCTCATCAGGGTCAGGCCCCGCCGCGCCAGCGCGATCTCGCGCACGACCGGCGGCAAGTGCAACTCCTCGATGCTTCGAATGACAGGCAGGATCACCCGCAGGACCAGTCCCGGGTTTCCCAGGTGGCTATACAGGTTGCATCGAAACCGTGCCAGACCCGGAGCGCTGTAGGAGAAGTCGGCTCCACGCGGCCAGGGCCCCTTCCATGTCGTCGATCACGGTCCGCGGTCCGAGCGCCTGGACAAACTGGCGGATCTGAGCACCCGTCAGGGCCGGCGACCTCCAGTTCCCGGATCTGACCCCCCAGCCGCAGCAGCGGCGGCGAGCCGGTCTGGAGATGGAGGTCGGAAGCGCCCTGCTCCACCGCGAACTTGAGAAGCTGGTCGATGGTCATGACGGAAAAGCCTCGTCTCGTGTCGATTTGGCTCAATACGGCGTTCGATCCCGCTGGCGGCCAGAGCCCGGACGCGGTGTCGTTTCGGCTCCGGGCACGGGCGCATCGGTCGCTCGTGCCGGATCGAGGGCGCGGTCGATTCGCTTCTCGAAACCCGGCAGCCGATCCTCGATCGAACGCTCGATGATCGGCATTTCCTTCTCGATCGCCTTTTCGACCGCCGGCGCCTCTTCGTAGATCAGGTACGCCACCCCGATCAGCGCGATCGGCAGAAAGGCGCCGAGCGTCTTGTGGACCGGCCCCTTCATTTTGGGCCATCGAGTGGTCCAGTAGTAAATCGCATAGAAGGGAATGAGAAGGTTGGCCAGGCCGTGGAACAGGCTCTCCTTGAACGGGAGCGAGACCAGGTACGCCAGCCCGGCCACCAACATGCCGATGTTCGCGGCGATGACCCCGAGCGCTCCCAGGTGAAGCAAGATCTTGAGCTTGAACAGGTAGCCGATCAAGGCCAGGACCAGGAACGCGATCGAAACCACGTACAGCCAGTCGCGCAGCTCCCGGAAATGCCTGGCAAAGAACCGGGCGGTCAGGCTTGGCAGGATCATCCAGACCGGGGGCGGCCCGAGCGAGGAGTGGACCTGCTCGGCATGATGGGGATCGAGCACCTGGTAATCGGGGTCGCCCGGCATCCGGTTCCGGCCGCGCAGGAGGAGGCGCGTCGTCCCCATCCACCCGGGAGATCGCCTCGGGATGAGGCCGGGGCTCGGCCCCGGCCGGCCGGACTCCCAGCGCCGAGGGGTGAGCGAGCAAGTGGTCGGGAACCCGCGGCGGCTCGTCCTCCACCCGGGCGCGGAGCCGCAATCCCGGCTCCGACGCGTGATCGACCGGAGCGTCGGCCTCAGGTTGATCGGAGTCGGCGACTGGGACGAACAGGGGTTGTCCACAGTGCTTGCAAAGGCCGTGCTTGCCCCCAAGGCGATCGTCGACCGAGATCGGGTGTCCGCAACGCTCACAAACGAAGGAGATCGCCATCGATCAATCTCGAACCCGCGAAGGGCGGGGCCACGGGGTTTTGAACGGTCGAGCGGTGGGGTCACGAGCCCGCGCAAACTCGCCGGGGACACGCTCCAGGATAACAGGCGCAGCCTCCGACCTGTCACCACTCTCCGCTCGAAGGAGGCGCTTGAGGCTTCCTGCTCCGGCTGATCTTGATGCTGTGACTATAATCCCTTACCTTGTCCGGACGTGAATTCCGCGCGGGTGAGGCCGCCGTTTCATCGTTTCCACATACATGAAGCGACGGCCGTTCGGGGTGGGTCGGATCGGCTCGGTCGTATTGCCGCCGAACTTCACGACGCGTTGGGTTGAGTGGAGTCGAGTGGCAAGAGCGGCCTGGGAGGTGTCAGCGAACACGATGTACGTACCCAAGAAGCTGTTTTTTACCAAGGGCGTGGGCACCCACCGCGAGAAATTGACCAGCTTCGAGCTGGCCCTCCGCGATGCCCGGATCGCGTGCTACAACCTGGTCCGGGTCTCGAGTATCTTTCCGCCGAATTGCCAGGAAGTCTCGATCGACGAGGGGCTCGAACACCTCCAGCCGGGTCAGATCGTTCACGTCGTGATGAGCGAGAGCGCCACGGCCGAGCCGAATCGATTGATCGCCGCGAGCGTCGGCGTGGCCATTCCACGCGACCGGAGCACCTTCGGCTACCTGTCGGAACATCACGCGTACGGTCAGACCGCGAAGGCCGCCGCGGACTACGCCGAGGACCTTGCGGCCGAGATGCTCGCCACCGTGCTGGGCGTCGAGTTCGATCCGGATGCCTCCTGGGACGAGAAGCGCGAGATCTGGAGGATCGCCGACGTGATCTACGAGACCAAGGAGGTCACGGCGACTGCCGTCGGCCACAAGAACGGCCACTGGACCACCGTGGTCGCCTCGGCGATCTTGCTCCCCTGATGTAACACACGCCTCGTCTCAAGGAGATGGGAATTCTCAACGCCGATGCACGACCCTGATTTCGCCCCGTCCCCCGACGCCTCCCCGAGCTTTCTCGAACAGGTCAGCCAGCGCCGGATCGCTCCTCCGGCGGTCCAGGGAACCGTCAGCGCGGCTGATCTAGTCGACCAATCGTTCCTGAGCTACAACGCGGGACGGCTCCGCGAGGTCTGTCAGGTCTTCTGTCAAAAACTGCTCGCCCCCGAGTGTACCGTCGGCTGGACGATCTCGGGGGCGCTCACGCCCGCCGGGCTGGGAATGAGCTGCCTGATCCCGATGGTCCAGGCAGGATTCATCGACTGGATCGTCTCGACTGGGGCGAACCTGTATCACGATACGCATTACGCGCTCGATCTGCCGCTGCATCAGAGCCGGCCGAATCTGGACGACTTCGCGCTCCGCGAGCACGACATCATCCGGATCTACGACATCGTCTTCGACTACGCGACGCTCCTCGATACCGATGCGTTCTATCGCGAGCTGATCCAGAACGACGTCTTCGCGCGTCCGATGGGGACGGCCGAGTTCCACTTCGAGGTCGGCCGATACCTTCATGGCCGGGCCGCGGCGCTGGGCCGGCCAGCCGAACAGCTTGTTGGCCGCGGCGTACGAGGCGGGAGTGCCGATCTATACATCGAGTCCCGGTGACAGTTCGATCGGCATGAACCTGGCCGCCTTGAGCCTTCAGGGAAGTCGACTTCAGATCGACCCCCTGCGCGACGTGAACGAGACCGCCGCGATCGTCTACCAGGCCAAGCGCGACGGGGGAACCTCGGGGGTGTTGATCCTGGGCGGAGGTAGTCCCAAGAACTTCATCCTTCAGACCGAGCCCCAGATCCAGGAGGTGCTCGGCCTGGCCGAAAGCGGTCACGACTACTTCCTCCAGATCACCGACGCGCGGCCCGACACGGGCGGACTCTCGGGCGCGACGGCCAGCGAGGCGATGACCTGGGGCAAGGTCGACCCACAACGTCTCCCCGATTCGGTGACGTGCTACACCGACAGCACCATCGCCCTGCCGCTGTTGACCGCATACGCCCTGGCCCGGCATGCCCCGCGGCCCTTGAAGCGGCTCTACGATCGGCGCGAGGCCAGCTACGACGCGCTTCGGTCGGAATACCTCAAGCGGCACGCCAAGGGCCATGGTCCCGATCTCGCGGCCCGCAAACGGCCGGGTTGATCCCGGCCGGGCATTGACCCACATGAAAACCCGCATTCTCGCCGTCGATCCGGACACGCCTGACGTAACGCTGCTCGCGGAGGCGGCCCGCATTCTTCGAGGTGGCGGCCTGGTCGCGTTCGCGACGGAAACGGTCTACGGCCTGGGAGCCGACGCGACCAACTCCGAGGCCGTTGCGAGGATCTTCGCCGCAAAGGGGCGTCCCTCGTACAACCCGCTGATAGTTCATGCCAGCGACCTCGAAATGGCTCGAGGATGTGTGGTCGACTTTCCCGCGGAAGCCGAACGTCTGGCCGATCGGTTCTGGCCTGGCCCCTTGACCCTGGTCCTAGCCCGAGCAGCGATCTTTCCCGACGCCGTCACCGCCGGTCGTGAGACCGTCGGTATTCGCATCCCCGCGCCGGCCGTCGCTCGTCATCTGATCGCGCTGACAGGTCGGCCGATCGCCGCGCCGAGTGCGAACCGGTCCAATGCCGTCTCGCCGACGCTTGCCGAGCATGTCCGCGAAGACCTTGATGGGCGGATCGATCTGATCCTGGACAGTGGACCGACGGCGGTGGGTATCGAGTCAACCGTGCTCGATTGCACTCGATTTCCTCCACGAGTCCTCCGCCCGGGACCGATCGGAGCGGCGGAGATCTCGAAGGCGATGGGAGCGACGCCGGTCCTGACAGGCGACGATCCCGAGTTGACCTCAAACCTCGTACGCACCAGTCCCGGCCAGCTTTCGGTCCATTACGCGCCGACGACTCCGGCGTGGAGGGTCGATACGGTTTCCGACCTGGAAAGGGTCGCCTGGCCCGGCCGCGGGGTGCTCCTAGTGGTGGGCGAACACGTCGTCCCCTCGATCCTCGCGGACATCGAGCGTGTCGAACTTCCCGACTCGAAGTCCGCTACTCGTGATCTTTACCGGGTCCTGCACGAGTCCGATCGCCGGGAAGTCCAGCAAATCGTCGTGGTCATGCCTCCCGATCAAGCGGAGTGGCAGGCCGTGATCGACCGCCTGAAGCGGGCGACACGGCCTGTCCTCGGTTGATCGAGAACCATTGACCCGAACGACATTAGAGGGCGACGGCCCCGCCACCGGGTGTCCACACGATCCGTCCGTGCTGGAAATAGCTAACCCGACCGCCAGGGAATCCCAGTTCGTCGGTGACCGGCAGGCCCAGGAAACTGGTGGGACCACCCATGCTCTTGTACAGGGCGCCAATGCCACCATAGACGACGTGCGCCGCCGGTTGACGCCGACCAGTAGATGGTGCCGCCCTGGAACGTGTTCATGCGGGCCCCGACACGCCGGGCACGTTCATCTCGTCGCTCGTGGGTAGTCCGAGGAGCGTCTGGACGTTTCGGCCGTAATAGTCGGTCTCATGCGCAAGGGCGGCGTACTCGGCGCCGATGGCACCGTAGACGACGTGCGCACCGGTCGACGCCGACCAGTAGATGGTGCCACCCTGGAACGTGTTCATGCGGGTGCCCGACACGCCGGGCACGTTCATCTCGTCGCTCGTGGGCAGTCCGAGGAGCGTCTGGACGTTCCGGCCATAAGCGTCGGTCTCATGCGCGGTGGCGGCGTACTCGGCGCCGATGGCACCGTAGACGACGTGCGCGCCGGTCGACGCCGACCAGTAGATGGTGCCACCCTGGAACGTGTTCATGCGGGCGCCCGACACGCCGAGCACGTTCATCTCGTCGCTCGTCGGGCGCGCCAGCAGACCCTGGACGTTCCTACCGTAGGCGTCGCTCTCGTGAGACGTGGCGGTATACTCCACACCGATGGCGCCGTAGACGGTGTGGGCACCCGTGGCCGCCGACCAGTAGATGGCGCCACCATTCTGGAAACGAGTCACGCGGACTCCCGACACGCCCGGTACGTTTGCCTCGTCGCTGACGGGCAGTCCATACGCGACGGGACCGCCAATGCTGGAGTACTTGGCGCCGATGCCGCCATACACGACATGGGCACCGGTTGCTGGCGACCAGTAGATGGTGCCGCCCTGGAACGTGTTCATGCGGGCGCCCGACACGCCGGGCACGTTCATCTCGTCGCTCGTGGGCAGTCCGAGGAGCGTCTGGACGTTCCGGCCATAGGCGTCGGTCTCGTAAGCGGTGGCAGCGTACTCGGCGCCGATGCCGCCGTAGACGACGTGCGCACCGGTCGACGCTGACCAGTCAATGATGCCACCCTGAAACTTGGCGCCCAAGGCGCCGGGGAAACCCGCCAAGCCGCTCTCGTCACTGGTGGGCAACCCGATCACTTTCTGCACCACGTTATTGTAGGCGTCCCGCTCGTTGGCCGTCGCGAAGAATTCGTTCTCGACCGCGCCGTACAGGTCGTGCGCACCAGTCGACGGAGACCAAAAGATGGCGCCGCCCTGAAACTTTTCGTAGCGACCACCACCGTACGGTGTGTTCAGCTCAGGGGTCACCGGGAAGCCGAGAAAGCCGTGGGAACCACCGAGAGACTGGTACTTGGCCTGTATGGGATCGATCAACGGCGTCTGCACGATCGCGCTCGCGACGGGAAGCGTCGACAGCAGGTCGCGATTCTCCATTGACTCCGCGCCGGGGCGTGCACGGCGCTCGATTCGCCTGGTGGAGCGGACCCGACGGGCCAGATTGTTACGGGTTGCCAGCTTGTTAAGAACGGACCGCATCAGAACGCTTGTCATCTCGCACTCCTTCACATCGTCGAGAACCGGGCGCGCATCAGGAAACGGTCCTCTTCGAGGGTGATGTGGGATACCATGGGTTGGGTTGAGTGCCGGATCTCCCGGAGCGGTAGTTCCGGGGATGTTGTCAATGATCCGGTCGATGCGTGCCTGTAAAGCTCATCAGGCTCGGCAGCCAGAACGGACAGTCACGGATCGATTTTGATATCCCGGAAAGTGATATCCTTGCCCATACCGAGTGTGTTCGGGTCCGGGGCCAAGGCATTTCGCGAGCGATGAGATGGGCGGGAGGCCACTCACTCGAACAGCCGACGCTGGTCGAAGAGCGAGACGTCAAGCTCGGGAGGGGGTTCCTGGAGTCCGAGATGGCGATAAGCCGATCCGGTGGCGCGGCGGCCCCGGGGTGATCGAATAATGAAGTGACGCCGCAGGAGGTAGGGCTCGACCTCGTCGGTGAGGGTGTCCACCGCCAGGTTCATGGTGGCCGAGATCGCCTCGACGCCCGTCGGACCCCCGTGGAAGACGTGGATCAGGGTTTCGAGGTAACGGCGGTCCTGCTTGTCCATGCCCTCGGTATCGATTTCCTGCATGTCGAGGGCATCGCGAGCGATCTCCAGATTGATCTGGCCGTCGGCGCGGGCGGTGGCGTAGTCGCGTACCCATCGGAGGCGGGCGTTGGCCAGCCGGGGAGTACCCCGGCTCCGCTGGGCCAGCTCCCAGGCGGCATCGGCCGCGACCGTGGTTCGCAGCTTCGCGGCATTGACGGTCACGATCTTCGCCAGGTCGTCAACGTCGTAAAATTCGAGATGCTCGTGCATGTGGAAGCGGTCGCGGAGCGGACCGGAAAGCATGCCGCTCCGGGTCGTGGCACCGATGATCGTGAACTTCTTGAGTGGGAGATTGATCGTGCGGGCCGAGATCCCTTCTCCCAGAACGACGTCGACCCGAAAGTCTTCCATCACGGGATAAATAAACTCTTCAACCGTCTTCGGAAGGCGATGGATCTCGTCGATGAAGAGAATGGAGCCTTCCGAGGCGTTTGTCAGATAAGGCATCACATCCATCTTCTTGTCGAGTGCGGGGCCGCTCGTGATGTTTAGCTCGACCCCGAGCTCGTTGTGCAGCACGGTCGCGAACGTCGTCTTTCCCAGGCCGGGAGGACCATCGAAAAGAATGTGCGGCAGCGGCTCGCCCCGTTTCTTGGCCGCGGCCAAGGCGATCGCCAGTCGCTCGGAAACGCTCCGCTGGCCGATAATTTCCTCGAGTCTCTGAGGACGAAGTTTCTCGTCTACCAGGTCGACAGGCCGAACCTCGCCGCTCGCGCCTCGTCGGGCCGACGTTCCAGGTGACGGCTCGCGCTCCGGATCACCCTTGATGATTGGCTCGCGCATCGTTCGTTCACTCTCTCAGGCGCATGCCCGTATCCATATCCTTCGGCTCAATCCTTCTGGCGATCATGCTGATAGATGGCATCGATCATATCGGCGACCGTCCGGTACTTTTTCTTACCCGAGAGCACCCGATCGATCGCCTGTCTTGCCTGGCTATCGGTATGTCCGACCGAGAGGAGCGCGGCATAGGTATCTCGGATGACGTCCGGTTCGGCATTCTCGGCGGCCCCATTGCTCTCAGCGGAAGTTCCGCCCTTGACTCCGGCACCCGCATCGCCAGGGCCAACAATCAGGGTGAATTTACCGACCTTGCGGCGGAGCTTGGCCACGATTCGCTCAGCGATCGCCTCGCCGATTCCCGGATAGGTCGCCAGGGTCCGCACATCTTGGTCCTGGATCGTCCGGGCCAGATCGCGTACGGGCATGGACATGGCCCGCAACGCCTTGCGAACCCCAACACCGTCCACCGAACAGAAGATGTCGAAAAACTCGCGGTCGATGGACGAAAGGAACCCCACCATGCGGGGAATCATCCTTCCTCCCATGACGTTCCCCTCGATGTAGCAAATCGTATGCAAGGCAACCAACTCGCCCAGGTGGGTTTGAAGCTTGCGCCGGGCGTTCTCGGGGATCAGGATCTCCATCTCGATCGGGTCGATGGCCAGAATCAGGCTCTCTTCGGTCACCACACGCAAGATTCCCCGGATTTGCGTGATCAACGCCGCCTCCCCATCTGGCCAAGCAATTTCCCTCTGGCAATTTGTTCAGATATTGTGCCCGATATTTCGACGTCTTGCAAGAGACTTTCCTCGTCACAGAGGAGACTGCCACGCGAAGATCGTTCGGCATCTGGCTCGATTGTGAAATAATAGTTGAGAAACCAGCCCTGCACGCTATGATGATAATGGGTTTCGTGGAGGATGAGATGACCGCCCTGGCACCTCGCGACTCGTTGGAAACAGCGGGTCAGCCGGGCTGTGCCGGGGAGGAAAGTCCGGACTTCGCAGGGCGCGGTGGTGGGTAACGCCCACCGCTCGTTTGACGGGTAGGGAAAGTGCCACAGAAAACAAACCGCCCTGCAGGAGTGCGCTTCGGCACGTTCCTGCGGGGTAAGGGTGAAACGGCGAGGTAAGAGCTCACCAGCAGGCCGGGTGACCGGCCTGGCTTGGCAAACCCCACCGGAAGCAAGACCAAATAAGGGAGCAGAGCGGGCTGGGCCTCGACACTCGGGGTCTTGTCCGGTCGCGGATTTGCCCGATCCGTTCACGACTTCCGGGTAGGTCGCTAGAGCCGTCGGGTAACCGTCGGCCCAGAGAAATGGTCATCCGGAGCCGTCGTCTCACGGCGTCTTCGACAGAATCCGGCTTAGAAATCCTCCACGAAACCTATTCTTTCACCAAAGGGCGGATTCTTGACGGATCAGGCATCATGGTTGCTTGGTTTGGACTATGCTAGTGGTGAGATGGCTTTACAGTCGTTGTCAGGGACCATCGAAGCGTGACTTGACGCAATTACCCAGTGGATCGGTTGCGATGGGTTGGTAGGAAATGATCCCTTTCGTTCCGAGGATTATGGCAAATCGCCGTGCGGTTCCTCACCTGATTTCAGAAGAAGTGTTGACCCGGTCGGTTTCGCCTGCTATGATGGATGCATCAGGTCAAGTGGAACGAGTCTCCCCACAATGGCCGAGGCTGGGGCCGGAGGAGCAGGTGATGGACATGGAAATCGTCGTGACCGGAGCGATTGTAGATTCCTGGGTTGAGCCTTCGAGTGCGATCGAGGGGCCGGAGCGGCTGGTCCTTCAGGTCGCTCCCAAGGGTCGTCCCAAGGACTTGATGATCGTCGAAGCGGAGGCCTCGCTTGTTCCCGACCGGGGATGGCTCCAGGATCTGGGTGAAAATCTGTGCCATGGGAGCCCGGTCGCGGCGGTGGGTCGCCTGACGCTGGGGGGACACTTCTCAGCGACGCAGATTCGCCTTGCCCGTTGAACCCCCTTCGCGAGTATCCGACGCGGAACCGACGCACGTTCCCAGATTGGGGCCGTTCCTTGATCGAAAGGAGTGGCCCCGGTTCCATTTAGAGGGTTCCCAAGCGGGATCGATTTCCCGGTGCCCTCTTGACCCGGTGGCCTGATCCCTCTACAAAAACTGAGGTTGAGCCGGCCGCGAGATGATGACGGGCCGGAGCGCCGATTGTTTCGGGTGGCGACGGTGCTGGTGGTGCCGGGGGGGCTTTCCAGGACCCGGCGAATGGTTGAGGGAACACCCTGGCGCGGGCTGGGCCTGCTCTGGGGCGTACGGGTTTTGCCCTGAACCCACTTCCTTCTGGGACCGGGAATTCGATGTCACAAAGCTTGCAAAGCCCGCGGGTCTATCGCCGTGGTGCCTGGAGTCGTCTTGTCGAAGGGCTACGCTACGGGGGCGGTGTGGGCCAGTGGTCGTGGCTGATTCATCGCGTTACCGGCCTGGGTATCGCGTTTTTCTTGATCGTGCACATCATTGATACGTTCCTGGTGGTCGCGTATCCCGCCGAATACGATTTCACGGTATCGATTTACGGAGGCGTCTTCGCCGGCCATTATTACTGGCCGCTGCGCTGGGCCTTTCGCATCAGCGAGCTGGCTCTGATCGCCTGCGTCGTCTTCCACGCGGTCAACGGCGTTCGGATCGTCCTGTTTGACTTCTGGCCCGGAGCTGTTCGTTATCAGCGCGGCATCTTCTGGGCTGTGATGGCGATCTTCTGGGCGATCCTGATCCCCGTCGCGTTCGTGGTTTTGGGGGCTCTCCTGGAATCTCCAACCCCGCGTTGAGCGAAACCTGTCACGCCAGAAGCGTTCGACGAGCCATCAACGGTCCCGGGAAGCCCCCTCCCGCTGTCTTCTCTGGAGTCTTGAAACGATCATGGCGCGGGTTGCGTACGGACGTCACGTCAAGCCAGCAGGCGGCTTCGAGCTGCAAGCCTGGTACTTCATGCGGATCTCGGGGCTCGTGCTGGTGCTCCTGGCACTTGGCCACCTCTTCATCACGCATATCCTGAACAACGTCGAAAATATCAATTACTACTTCGTCTCGACCCGGTGGGCCAACCCCAGGACCGGCGTCCTCTGGCGGCTCTGGGACCTGACCATGATCAACCTGGCGGTCCTTCACGGGTTCAACGGCATCCGCCAGGTCCTCGACGAATATGTCACGCGCTCGAACCGGCGTGTGATCGCCCACACTCTGATCTGGTCGGCGGCCACCCTGCTGATCGGAATCGGGACCTATGCGATCCTGTTATTTCAGGAAGACAAGCAATACATCGAGCAATGGAAGGCTCGCCGCGACCGGACCGTGACCGCCTCGACGCTGGCCCCGGGCGCGCTGCGGCCTTCCCTCGAATCGATTCGCTGAGTTCGAAGATCTGAATCCGCCCTCCGAGCCACAGACAAAGTAATGAACTACCACAGATTTGACAGCATCATTGTAGGTGCCGGCGGCGCGGGGCTGATGGCGGCCCTGGAATCGAGCCGGAGGGTCGGCACGGCGGTGGTGAGCAAGCTTTATCCGACCCGTTCCCACACCGGGGCCGCCCAGGGGGGAATCGCCGCCGCCCTGGCCAACCTGGAAAACGACTCGTGGGAGAATCACGCCTACGACACGATCAAGGGGGGTGACTTCCTCGTCGACCAGACCCCGGCCGAAATCCTCTGTCGCGAGGCGGTCGAGTGCATCTACGACCTCGAACACATGGGGCTTCCCTTCGATCGGACCAGCGACGGCCGGATCTCGCAGCGCCGGTTCGGGGGCCACACCAAACCCAACCCTGATTACGACCCGAGTGCACCGGCCGGCACGCCCAACGCTCGCCCGCGGGTTCCCGTGATGCGCGCTTGCCACTCGGCCGACCGCACCGGGCACATGATCCTTCAGACCCTCTACCAGCAGTGCATCAAGCAGGGGGTCACGTTCTTCGATGAGTTCCATATGCTGGACCTCATCATGGTGGAGGGTGTTTGCCGGGGCATTGTGGCCATTGAGATCGCCACGGGACAACTCCATGTATTTCACGCCAAGAGCATCCTCCTGGCGACCGGCGGGTTCGGTCGGATGTTCAAGGTGTCGTCAAACGCCTACGCACTCACCGGCGACGGCCCCGCGATCGCCTATCGCCATGGGTTGCCGCTCCAGGACATGGAGTTCTATCAGTTCCATCCGACCGGCATCTATCGCCTGGGCATTCTCCTGAGCGAGGCTTGCCGCGGCGACGGCGGCGTGATGTTCAATGGCAAGGGCGAGCGCTTCATGGAGAAGTACGCCCCCAACCTGAAGGACCTCGCCAGTCGCGATGTCTGCTCGCGATCCATTTATCAGGAAGTCCGTGCCGGCCGCGGTATCGGTGGCAAGGATTACGTGTTTCTCGATATCCGGGCCGAGACGATCAACAAGTACAAGACCAGCCCGACCGGAGCGATGGTCGATAGCGCCTGGGTCGAGCGTCGCTTGCCCGATATCATCGACTTCGCCCGGACTTACCTGGGAGTCGATCCGATCAAGGAGCCCATGCCCATCCAGCCTACGGCGCATTACGGCATGGGCGGTATTCCCACCAATATTCATGGCCAGGTCATCCGCGATGCGGCCGGTACCCCGGTACCGGGACTCTTCTCCGCAGGTGAGAGTGCCTGCGTCAGCGTTCACGGAGCCAACCGACTCGGAACCAATAGTCTGGTCGACCTGGTCGTCTACGGCCGCCGTGCCGGCAAAGCCATGGCCGAGTACGCCCTGGAACGAAGCTTCGAAACGATCCCGCCCAAGCCCGAGACCGCTGTCAAGGCCGAGATCGACGCGCTCCTTTCCCGCCCCCGTGGCGAGCCGTGGGTCAAGCTTCGCGACGAGATGCAGCGCACCATGATGGACGATTGCGGTGTCTACCGGACCGACGAAACCCTCACACGAGCCCGCGACACGATCGAGGGCCTCAAGTCGCGGTACAAGACGCTGGGTGTCTCCGACAAGGGGACGGTCTTCAACACCGGCCTGCTCGAAATTCTCGAGCTCGGTTGCTTGCTCGACCTGGCCGAGGCCACCGTCGCAAGCGCCCTGGCCCGAACCGAGAGCCGCGGTGCCCATTCCCGAGAAGATTTCCCCGACCGCAACGACACCCAGTTCTTTTGCCACACCCTGGCCACCTCGACCGGCGAGGGCCATCCCCGGATCGATTACAAGGACGTGGATATCATCTACGTCGAGAAGGACGGTCAGCGGGTTCCCAAGTATCCGCTGGAAATCCGTAAGTATTGAAACAAGACGATCGTTGAATCGCTGAGGATAATCGATTCCCATGGCTGCCGACGACCTGGCGATACGGAAGCTGACCGTCAAGATCAAGCGCGTATAACCCCGAGCGGGACGAGACGCCCCACTGGGAGCAGTACGCGATCGAGGCGCACCCGATGGACCGCGTCCTCGACGTGATCCAGAACATCAAGTGGTATCAAGACGAGACCCTGGGCCTGCGCCGGAGCTGTGCGCACGGGGTCTGCGGCTCGGACGCGATGCGGATCAACGGATTCAACAGCCTGGCGTGCAAGATCCTGGTCAAGAATCTGAAAAGCGACGTGATCACGATCGAACCGATCCTGGGCTTGCCTGTGATCAAGGATATGATCGTGGACATGAAGCCGTTCTTCGATCACTACAAATCGGTGATGCCTTTTCTGATCAACGACGAGCCGCCACCCACAACCGAACGGCTCCAGTCGCCCCAGGAGCGAGCCCGGTTCGACGAATCGACCAAATGCATCCTTTGCGCGTGCTGCACGACCGCGTGCCCGCCCTTCTGGGGCGACCAGAAATATGTGGGGCCCGCGGCGATCGTCAACGCCCATCGCTTCATCTTCGACTCGCGCGACCGCGGCGCCGCCGAACGGCTCGAGATCCTCAACGACGTCGAGGGCGTCTGGCGATGCCGGACGGTCTTCAATTGCACGAGCGCCTGCCCGCGCGACATCAAGGTGACCCAGGCGATTCAGGAGGTAAAGCGTGCCATGCTGACGGGCGATATCGAATTACCCGACACGGTCTCCGTCGAACACGCCACTTCGGAATGACGGTGTCTGGCCAACTTCCGATTTTCACGACCTGGCCGGGCACGAAGCGAGGAGGTCTCCGCGATGAAACCCAGGCTTCTTCGGATTTCGCCACGGCTGATCTTGCTGGTAAGCCTCGCGACTCCGTGCTCATACCCGACGTCGGTACTCGCCAGCGATCCGCTGGCCGATCGGATCGAGGAGGTTTTGAAGACTCCCGGTTACCAGCATGCGCACTGGGGCCTCCTGATTCTCGACGCCACGAACGGGCAGACGCTGTATGAACGAAACGCCGACGAGTTGTTCTGCCCCGCGTCGGTGACCAAGCTCTACTCGACCGCCGCGGCCTGGATCGAACTCGGACCGGAGTATCGGTTCGTCACGCCGATCCTCCGCAAGGGGGAAATCGAGACGAGTGGGATCCTCAAGGGCGACCTGATCCTGTCGGCCTCAGGCGATCCCTGCCTGGGAGGACGAACGGGGCCGGACGGAAGTTTGCTCTTCGAGGACACCGACCATATCTATGCGAACGGAAACAACCACGCCACCCTCGTTTCGAGCGACCCCCTGGCGGGTCTCGATCACCTGGCACGCGAGGTCAAGGGCGCCGGCATCAACGCGGTCAAGGGCGATGTCGTGATCGATGACCGCCTCTTCGAGGTCGCCGAGGGAAGCGGGAGTGGACCGTCGCAACTGACGCCCATCGTGGTCAACGATAACGTTGTGGATGTCGTGGTGACGCCTGGTGAGAAACCGGGCGAGCCCGCCCATGCGCGGATCGTGCCCGAGACCGATTTTGTCAGTTACGAGGCGCAGGTTGAAACGGTCGAGGCGGGAAAGAGCCCCAAGGTCGACGTACGGAGCGTCGGACCGCGCCGCTTCGTCGTGCGCGGTCGCTTGCCAGTCGGTCATTCACCCCTAATACGGATCTACGAGGTTGATGATCCCGCCTCTTATGCGCACGCGCTTTTGATTCAAGCCCTGCGAAAGCGTGGAGTTCATGTCGACGCCGTCTCGATCGGCCAGAATGATGTCGATCGCCTCCCTTCGCGAGCCGAGGTGGCCCGGATTCCCAAGGTGGCCGAGTATACCTCACCGCCATTCCGAGAGTATGCGCGGGTAATCTTGAAGGTCAGCCATAACCTGCACGCCAGTCTTCTTCCGCTCCTGATCGCTGCACATCGCGGCGAGCGAACGCTGGAGGCGGGTATGAAACAAGAGGGGTTGATCCTCAAGGAACTGGGAGTCGACACCGCGACGATCGCTTTCGGTGGCGGAGCGGGAGGAGCTCGGGCTGACCTGGTGACGCCTCGCGCCACCGTGGCACTATTGCGTGCTCTGGCGGCACGCCCCGATTATCGGGCGTACGACGCCGCCTTGCCCGTTCTGGGACGCGACGGAACGCTTGCCAAGGCGGTGGGCCCCGATAGCCCCGCGCGAGGTCATGCGCGCGCCAAGACCGGCACCTATGTCGTCGGCAACGGATTGAACGGGCAATTCGTGCTCACCTGCAAGGCGATGGCCGGCACCCTGGAGTCGGCTTCGGGCCGGCCCTTAATCTTCGCCTACTTTCTGAACAACGTACCGCTGGCCGTGTCGGAAGCAGAAGTCGCCGACGCGACCGCCGACGCGGGACGGGTTCTGGGAAAGATCTGCGAGGTGGTCTACCTGCACGATTCTCCCGACGAGCCCAAGGCCCGAGCGAACGATCCGACGGTCACCCCACGAGCCGATCGTTAAGAGTCGGTCGAAAACGGTGGTTTGCCCTTTTACAAGGTGGGCAAGGCGCGTCCGAACCTCAGATCGCACGGGGGGTTAGCCTGACCTGTAAATCCACTTTGGATCTCGGGCATTCTGCCCCGGTCCGTCAGGGCGATGGCTTGCCCTTCGACTCGAGTTCTTGAAGCACGGGAGGCAGGAGCGCCGGATCGCGCTTCTGAAGGAGGTGTTCGATACGTCCGGGGGAAAGTTCGAGCTGCGCCAGGCAATCGGCCACGTTCTTCCAGAGCCGTTCGCGCTTCTTACCTTCAGCGAGGTAAAGATCGGTAATCAGGTCAGCAAGACGCTGCGTTTTAATGGCATCATGATTCTGGTAATACCGTTTGATGATTTTCTGCTGATAGGGTGTGTGATCGGCCATTGAGAAGGCCCCTCCGCCTCAAGGGTTAGGTTCAAAGGTTAGGGAACGGTCGTTGACGCATCAAGAAAGCGATTGGATCGATATTATAAGCTCATTCGGAATCGGGCGTACGTCGGAGCCGCTTGGCGGCGGCGTTGCGCGACTTGGAATCGAGGCGACGGGCGCGGGAGGCGAGAGTTGGCCGGGTGGGACGGCGCACCTTGGGAGGGATCGCGGCGTCGAGCACCAGCGCGCGGAGCTTCGCCAGGCAATCGGCCAGGTTGCGGGACTGGTCCCGGCTGGCCTGCGAGGTGATCAGCAGCTCGCCTTCGCGGGTCAGTCGAGGTCCGACGGCCTCCAGCAGACGATTGCGGACCCCGGCCGGAAGGCTGGGGCTCGACGCAGGGGTCCAGCGCAACGTCACCTTTGAGTTCACCTTGTTGACGTTCTGTCCCCCCGGTCCTCCCGCGCGCGACGCTTCCCAGTGGAACTCGGCCAGCGGGATGGCGATCTGCTGGTTGATCCTGAGCATGCTCAACAGACTCCCCAGGGGCGACTCCTCTCCAGGCAGGGACCAGCGCGACCCGGCTCCCCGCTTTTTGATCCTATCATGTGGCGGCGACAGGCCACCAGTGCGGCCGCCAGATCGTGGATCGAGGCTCGCGTTTTGTCAGCGCGGCGCATGGCGCGCGCAGACCCCGGCGGCGCCTCGCGAACGGCAGCCGCCGGGGATTCCATCGGGTCGAATCGTTCAGCCCGACGTGTTCAGTACCTGGCTCAGACGGCGCTGGCGCTCCCCCTGCTCCTCCCGATCCGGCACCCGCGCCGGCGCTGACACCCGCGGAGCGGGTGCGGATGTACTGGTTCATGCTCGCCTGGAGGTGCGCCGGAATCCGTGGACCCTGGCGCTGTCCGGCGACGGCCACCACGTGCTGCCGGCGCGGGATGGAGACCACCGGCCCGGTGAGACTCGCCGCGTTGAGCGAGCTGGCGGCGGTGTTGGTCGTGGCGGTCGGCACCGCGGTCACGGTCCCGCCGGTCGTCTCGACCTGCTTGGTCAGGTTCGGGATCGAGACGGCCAGCTTGGTTGGGTGCGCCGCCTGTTTGGCCTGGGCGTTGGCCACCTGGCCCGCACTGTAGTAGGCGTCGGTCCGGTTGAAGACCGGGTAAGACGACGAGAAGGTTCCGCCGTTGGACAGCGAACCGCTGATCGTGGCGTTGGTCAGGCCCGTGGGAAGCTTGACGTCGGTGCCGCGGAAGACGAAGGTCTCATCCAGGAACGGGTCGCGGTTGATGTGTCGCGTGTAGGCGAAAATCGGGTGCGCGCCGCCGAACGTGACCGACGAGTTGACGATCTGGTTGACGTTGAAGCCCGAAGCTGCCGAACACGTTGACCCGGATGTCGGTCGGATGCGCCGTGTTGATATGCCGGTGCAGGTGCGGGTTGACCGCGATCTGGGGCGATTCCGGCGGGCAAGGCGGCGGCGGCGGTGGCGGCGGCGGCGGTGGTGGGGTCGCCTGGCTGAGCGGGAACGACTGTTCGGGGAAGAAGGCTTCACTGATCCCGCCGTCATCACCCGAGCCCGCGAACCCTCCCAGACCGATCTGGCTGTTGGAGGTCAGCGTCTTACCCGTCTCCATCTGATAGAGCTGGGAGAAGTGCGTGATGCTGAATTCCAGGCCGGGATGCTGGGGGGAGTTTACCTTGTAAACGTTCCCCTCGAACTGGGGCAATTCGGTCCCGAAACCAGGTAATGTCGGAGGTAGACTCGTGTTGACGACCGCCTGTGCGACTTGATACTCTTTCGGCGACCTGGGATCGTTAACCGAATACCCCGCCGCAACATCCGCGTAGCCTGTCCCCGCGAGATCAAGGAAGATCCCCATGTACTCCGTGCCACCGAAATCCGGATTGTCCGTCACTCCGAGGGCGGCGGCACCGGGGCTCGTCGTACCATCATTGCCATTGTTGTCGGCGTCTCCCGCGATGACCGGAAGAGAATTGGGGTTGTTAGGATTCGCCGAAGGTTGCAATATGCCGATGCTCAGCGTGTCATCGCCGGGCGTGTAGGTTGCACGGATTCCGGAAATGTCAAACCCCGAGACCGAGACGAACGGTTGGAGAGACGGGGGAATGACAGGGTGAATGACATTGGGATTGTTTGGGAGAACTGCAACACCTGGTGACTGCGTAGCGGGAAAATCGTTTGCAACGATTCCCGTAAAGTTGACGCTCAGGAGTTGCCGATCATCCAGTTGCTCCATCACGGCGGTGCTGTTGCGCCGGGCGGCCTTCGGTGGTCGATGACGCCGCCACGATTGAACCAACTCTCGTAACCTGCGAATCAGGGACATCGCGCCATCGTCCTTTCAAACAGGTCTTCCCCCTGGGGGATCGACCAACGGGATTGGGGGTCGCGATCGCTTGAGGGCTCAGGAGGATAGACCCGGGCGATCGAGACGACCCGGCGGTGCGAAGGAACTCGCCTTCCGGACCATAACTGCGGCGGGGCGGAATCCGCCCTCCCAGCGCCGCGATGGCTCCGGGGCGTTACCGTCCCCGGAGGTCGGCGCGTGCCTCCGGCACGCTCTGATCGACGTCGGACGAACAACCTTTATCGTGGGAGGAGACCCGATATGGTGCGTCGATGCGTCTTGGCATGGAGCTTCGCGACGCTCGCGCTTTTGGGAGTCCAGGAAGCTTCGGCGTCCCCGATGAGCTTCACGGGGAATGTGGCTACGGACTTCAACCCTTTGAACAATTCTGATGTTTACGTCTCGCCGATCGACTCCAACCCGCTCGCGAACATCGCCGAAACCGACTACATGAAAGCGCACGGGATCATTACCGGCTGGGCGATCCAGGATCTCCGTCTGGATTACAACTCCACCTCGCATACCATGTACGTGGGCGTCAACTCCTACGGCATTACCGGGGACGCGTTCGGCACCGGTACGCCCGGCTCGACGAACCCGAATGATCCCCAGCAGGCCAACGTCTCGAGCCCGGCACACCTGGGTGGCTATGGATCGGTCACCGTGGCGTTCGCCGCCAATAACCCCTCCAATCCGAGCCAGCCGGTGCGCCGATCATGGTGGCCGGGATTCCATCCGACAAGACTCAGGCCGGCCCCGGCGGCGACGGCTTCAATGTCGCAAGCTACACCGGCAGCGGCGGGATCCAGAACAGTTACGGCTCGACCCTCACCGGACACGTCGGCTTTGTCGGTTACGACCCATCGGCGCAGCATCCCGATCTCGAGTTCACGATCAACGGATTCAACTCGATCGCGGGACTTAACCCCACCCAGGGCTTCTGGATCAAGGTCTACGCGGGAAGTCCAACCGATGGCGTGGTCGGCGAGGAAAACAGCCAGTGGATTCACGTCCCGGCCTTCGCACCCGAGATCGGCGTGCCCGAGCCGACGACCTGGCTGGCCTGGACCCTGATCGGCGGCGGCCTCGCGTGCTGGCGCCGTTACCGGAGTCGATGATCGAAGATGTGCCCACTCGGCCGAACGTGACATCGATAGATCCTGCGCACTCGGACTGCCCCAACCGCTTGGTGTGAGGAACCGTCTTGTTCATCGGCCGTTGCTGAACCACGAGCCTCACCTATTTTTCCTGGCCATCGATCTCCTCTCGATAGGTCCGGAACTACCTAATTTTCTTATGTAAAGCGATCCCTGCCCGATCAGGCTGAGCCGGCTGGTCGGGCAATTTCGTGTGCGCAGGAAAGATGCACAGAATAATCATCGTCCCACCCCAGTGGCGCTGCCCCTGCTGTTGAGATGGCGGGCCGTTCGAAATCCTTCCTTCCCGGGTCAGACCTGATTGGACTAGCTGACCGGGAAAAATAAAAATTATTTATATAATCGTAGTCAAATAAAATTAATAATATCAACAAAGTAAGATTCGTAGAAAAGCTCCAGAATTCGTCGTGGAGCGGTGCGAGCCTCGAACCAGGCAGAAATCAGGTTTGGAGGCTCGTCAAAATAAGTGTGTGCGTCCTCTGAACACCACCCTTCGCTGAGCTTTCAAGATCGAGGCGGCAACGCTCGTGTCGGCGGCTTTGGGTATCATGAATGCTCGTCCCCCCGCAGTCCGCGCCGCTGGGCCAAGTTGGCACACAGCAGGGAGACAACCCGTGATGGTTTTCTGTGAGCGAGACATCCCAGAAATCGTGGCGGCACTCGCGGCGTTCATCGCCGAGCCGGAACCGTACACGATCGGCTTCGACCCACCCCTGGACTTGCGGGCCATCGCTGCGGAGATCCAACTCCTCCCCGCGTGTCTCGACATGGGCGGGTGCCTGGGTCTTCGCCCGTCCGGTGAGGTGGCGTCCTTCGTATGGGATGAACCAGGTCAACTTCGAGCAGACTCGGACGAGCGGACACGCAATACGGTCTACTTCCAGGCCAGCCTCAAGCATCCAACGCTGGCCCATCTCGTTCCTTGCCGTCCGTCAGACGCGGTGGTCTGCTCATTCTGCGGTGGGTCGGGTCGGGGCAATGAACTGGGTCAAGAATTGGCTGACCACTTCGTATGCTACTGCGGTGGGCTTGGGTGGTTGCCCAGCAAGACCGCCTAACCGGCACTTCCATGAAACACGATTCTTACCTTGATTATACGTTCAGATCGAAGTGGAATCAGCGCAAAACAGGCCGCGATGCTGCTGAGAGCCATTGATCTGATCCTGGTCGCGTTCCCCTCGGGCGACCACACTTCCGCACTTGTTTCGATGGCCTTAAGAAGCGACCACAGGTCGGGAAGAAGTTCGGCCAGGTGCTCCGTGTCATTTTCATGGGCTTCGGGTGCCGCCAGAATGGCGGCGTGAATGCTGACACCAATAATCCCCGGACACCAATAATCCCCGCGCCCTATCCCCCTTTGCGCTGCGCGATCGATCGGATCCTAAAAGCGGCAAGCTGCGCCCGAAAGAGGCTCGTTGTGCGCGTTTTCATGAGTTAGTGCGCGTACCGAGCCTAGAAGAAACCTCACCCTGTCACTATCTTAGATAAGACGATAGCGGCAACCCAACGTTGACGAAGGTGCTTCAGAGTCTGCATCAAGGCAACAGTTGTCGCGGCCAGGTTTCGGGCTGCATCTCATTGATCCGCCGGAAAGATTCTCAGGGGCTACCCCTACTTCTGAAGTCAGCGCTCCGCCATCACTGCGCACTCCATTCGAAGGGAGAAGTTCGTGGTACTTAATCGCGTTGTCCGCGAGGGAGAAGCTCGCAGGGCAAATGGATTCACGTTGATCGAACTTCTGGTGGTGATTGCGATCATCGCGGTGCTCATTGCACTGCTCTTGCCAGCGGTTCAGGCCGCCCGCGAGGCGGCCCGACGGATGCAGTGTGTCAACAATCTGAAGCAGATCGGCCTGGCCCTGCACAACTACCATGGCATCAACAATACCTTCCCCATGGGGGTCGGCAGCGGCATGTGGGACACCAACGTCTACCAGGCCAAGCAGGGATGGAGCATCCATTCGGCCATCCTCCCCCAGCTCGGCGAGACTCCGCTCTACAATGCGATCAACTTCAACTTCGGCGTCAGCGAAGGGGCGACCCTGGCCTCGTACATCAACAACCACACCGTCTTCACTATCCAGGTGAAGGAGTTTCTCTGCCCCTCTGACCCCAACGCAGGAGGTATGGTCAGAGGCGTGTATGCGAACGCCGACAACAGTTACTATGGCTGTATCGGTAACACCACAAACATCCTGAATGGTAACATCGCGAGCGCATCCAGCCTGGCCTCGGTCCAGACGACGGGTATGTTTGCCTGGCAGCAGTCCAAGTCGCTGAGCGCGGTGACCGACGGCACCTCCAACTCGGTGGCCTTCGCCGAGTCGACAGTCAGCACGTCGAGCGCCACTCCGCGGCAGAAGTTGGTGGGACTGGCTTCCGTGCAGCTTCCCTCGGGCGCCTTGCAGTACAATGCATTCACTAGCCAGTCAGGCATTCTCTCGGGCATCGCCGCCTGCGACCAAGCGTGGAACAGCGGAAAGACGGGCGACCTCCAGCGAGGTGACTCCTGGACGCACGGGGCGATGGGTATGACCCTGTTCAACACTGTGGTCACTCCCAACGGATCCTCTGACGAATGGGCCTATTGCGGCAACAGCTCGGGGGCGATCGCCAACTTCAGCAACACTGACAGCTACCACCCGGGTGGGGTCAACGTGCTGGCTGCGGACGGATCGGTCAAGTTTATCAAGAATTCGATAAACCAGTATACGTGGTGGACCTTCGGTACGATCGCCGGAGGCGAGGTCATCAGCAGCGACTCGTACTGATCGCTACCGTGCGCGGGAGCGATTGCCGCGGAAGTCGTCCGGGGGAGATTATTGGTGCCAGTTCAATTTTCTTGAATCATATTTGAATTCGTTAATTTGTTATTTTAAATTGATTAATATACATTCATTTGTTATCATTAAAACATGATGAAAAATAAAATAACATCAATAACTCATCGAGCGTCCACCTAGAGATGGCTCCGCGTAAGCGTCTCACCACGACCCCATGCCTCTGATCTGGCGGATCTCTCACCGCCCCGAATTAATTCGATAAAGTCTCGTGGCTGCCTGCCTTCAACAGTCTCGGTCTTCGCCGGCGCGTTGTTCCATCGTAAGAATGAGCCTTCATTCCTCGTTTCTCCTTCTCCGGAGCACACACCCATGATGAGAACCATTTCCCGACGCGGTTTTACCCTCATCGAACTTCTGGTGGTGATTGCGATCATCGCGGTGCTCATCGCACTGCTCTTGCCAGCGGTTCAGGCCGCCCGCGAGGCGGCTCGCGCGCCCAGTGCAACAACAACCTCAAACAAATCGGCCTGGGCTTGCACAACTACGAATCGGCCATGAACTCGTTCCCCCTCGGCTCGATCTACGCCCGCACAAGCAACACGGCCTATGGCGGCCAACCGTGGAGTGCCCATGCCCAGTTGCTGGGGTTCATGGAACAAACCGCGATCTACAACGCCGAGAACTTCTGGATCTCCGCGGGTCCCTCCGCGGGCAACGGTGCGAACGCGACTTGCTATAACATGACGATCAAGACATTTCTCTGCCCGTCCGACGGCCTGGCAGGCAGCTCCTTTTTGAACAGTTATTACGCCGACATGGGCTCGTCCTCGTTGCCGAACAACCAGATGGAGCCGGGCCTCTTCTCCTGGGATAATGTCACGTTGCACAACGCGCTCCCGACCAAGATCGCCATGATCACCGACGGCACCTCCAACACCGTCGCCTTCACGGAGGGCCTGGTGAGCGACACGAGTGGATGGAGCAGCCAGATGAACCGCAACGAGATCAGCAACGTCTCCGCGCTCTCCTCGTTGCAGTTCTACATGGTCAGTGCGAACGCCCAGCAAACTCTCTCCGGTTTGGCGCAGTGCAACCAGAAGGCCGCGTCGTATCTGAAGAGCCCGCCGTCGACGAGCACCGACGCCGACGACCGAGGCAACCACTGGGAGTTCGGTGTGATGGGGGATACCCTGGCCAACACCGTCGTGCCGCCCAACTCTCAGCAGTACCCCTGGGGCATGTGTTCCACCGCGAGTAACATCTCGCCCGCCCCGTACGTCAACGCCACCAGCAACCACTCCGGAGGCTCCAACTTCCTCTTCGCCGACGGCAGCGTCCACTTCATCAAGTCCTCGGTCAACATCTACACCTACTGGGCCCTCGGCACCAAGGCCGGCGGCGAGGTCATCAGCTCCGACAGCTATTGACCGGCCCTTCCGCGAATTCGCGACGACATGCGGGGTTATTGGCGAGGATATTGGGCCGGGTAGGCTTGGGTGGGCAACCACCCAAGCCTACCCGGCCCAATAACTCCGCTGACACCAATAACTCCGACACCAATAACTCCGCTGTCTCCGGCGTCGGCGACGATGGCCGGAATGCACAGCGTTCCGCCTTGGGGCCGGAGGGTGATTTCGGAATGGGCGGTTGGCTCGGTTATTGGATGTCCGGGATGAGCCTCAGCGTGCGGTTGCGTTTGAGGCGAATGATCGAGAAATCCCGCCGGTCGGTGGTGAAGACGGTGCGGATGTTTTCCCGCTCGGCGAGGTGGGCGAGGGCGGCGTCGGCGAATTGCAGGCCGTCATCCTCGTAGCGTTGCATCATCGCGGCGATGGCGGGCAGATCGGCGGCTTCGAGCGGCAAGAGACTGAAGACGCCGTAACCGAAACCGTCGAAGAGCTGGTGAAGGCTCGATGGCCGCGTGCGGAGGAGCCACGCCGCCAGGATGATGGTACGGTTTATCGAGGCTTTGCGAGTTCAAGGGCCGAAGTTAACTCGTGTACGAACGGTTTCAGAGTCCTAAGCCTGAGTGCTCGTTGCGGTATGAGCTTCCAGAGCACTGATGGAGCCGAGTAGAGTCGAAGCGTGGCGCGGTGTCTTTCGCTCCGTTTCCACTCCCCGCTCAAGAACTGGACGGGCCGATTTCCGGCATCCGGCACTCGGACGAGAACTCACGCTTTCACCCAAGGAAAGCTCCTGGTTCGGCCCTCGAAACGGGGACGGAACTCGTTTTGACGCCCCATCTTGGTGAATGCATTCGGAGCGGCTTTCCAGGTTGCGCAGGGCTCGTTTTGTGGAAGTCTCCGTCCCGTATCGTACCAGGCATGGCGTTTTGCCAAGCATAACAGGCCATTGCGCCGCTCGCTCCGGGTCATCGGGGGTCCGAATCCTGAGAAGGTTCAAACCGACGCGCGGATTGTGAGTTCGGAACCCGCCAGGATCACGATATTAAAGAAAAAGGACGCGATTAAAAAGGTGGCCTGGTGACTCATGGCCAATTCGGATTGCAGGGAAATCCATGGATTTGGCGATTGTGACGATTGCGCCGAAATGGTCGGCTCGTGACCAGTTCGCACGAACGAACTCGATTCGCTGGAACCAGTGAGGACCGAGCCCGGCGGCGCGAACGAACTCGGACGGTGGCGCGAATGAACTCGACCCTTCGGAGCTTCGACGGACCGAACCCAACGACATGGTTTGCGGGTTGTATCGGAGTTGATATCTCTCGAACGAAGCCATCTCCAGAGGACGGACCGAACCCAACGACATGGTTTGCGGGTTGTGTCGGTGTTGATGTCTGCCGAACGAAGCCAACTACGGAGGACGGACCGAACCCAAGCCCGGTGAGGGTGCGGAACGAACCCAGGGGTGGGTGCGGCGGTGCGCCGAACGAAGCCAGGCTCGAGGCGGCGCGGAGCGAACCCAACGCGAAGTCTCGCGGGTTGTGACGGTTCGGCCGTCGTTCCGATCGCAAGCGGGGAGCTGTCGTACCGGGCACGTCAGAGACGGTTTGTCCGGGTGGGATCGAGACGGGGCATCGGCGATCCGGTACGTTGATTGGTATCGTGAATGATCACCTCGCCGGATCGTGCGTCAGGAATTCCGGTTGTTGGCCTCGATCTGGCTTGCCAGTTGCTTGTTGCATCCGCCGGCTGAAATCAGGCGAAGTTACGGTGCGCATTCCATCGAAAGAGAGTCATCCGCATGAAGGTCTGGCCGGGATTTGCTTATCCGCTGGGTGCGACCTGGGACGGTCACGGGGTGAATTTCGCCCTGTTCTCGGAAAATGCCACCAAGGTCGAGCTCTGTCTGTTCGACTCGGTCGATTCCCGTACCGAGGAGCAGCGGCTGCCGATGTTCGAGCAGACCGACATGGTCTGGCACACGTATCTGCCGGGTGTCCAGCCGGGCCAGCTTTATGGTTACCGGGTCCATGGACCGTACGAGCCGGGCAAGGGGCATCGTTTCAATCCGAACAAGGTGTTACTCGACCCGTATGCCAAGATGATCGGTCGCGACGTCCGATGGTCGGACGAGGTTTTCGCATACAAGGTGGGTGATGCCGAGGCGGATCTCTCGTTCGACGACCGCGACAGCGCCCCGTTCGCTCCCCTGGCGCGGGTGGTCGATTCGGCGTTCGACTGGGGCGACGACCGATGGCCCGGGACGGCGTGGCACAAGACCTTGATCTACGAGGTCCACGTCAAGGGGTTCACCCAGCGCCATCCGGGCGTGCCCGAGCATCAACGCGGCACGTATGCCGGGCTTGCCAGCGACGCCGCGATCGACGCACTTCAAGGAGCTGGGCGTCACGGCCGTCGAGCTGTTGCCGGTCGCATTACCACCTCGACGACCGGCACCTCCTCGAAAACAAGCTGGTCAATTACTGGGGTTATAACACGCTCGGCTTCCTCGCCCCCGACCCCCGGTACGGCCGCGAGAACCCGGTCGCCGAGTTCAAGGGGATGGTCAAGGCGCTCCATGCCGCGGGGATCGAGGTGATCCTCGACGTGGTCTACAACCACACCGCCGAGGGGAACCAGATGGGCCCGACCCTGGCGATGAAGGGGATCGACAACGTCTCGTATTACATGCTCTCGCCCGAGGACCCGCGCTATTACATGGACTTCACCGGCTGCGGCAACGTGCCCAACATGTCGCATCCGCGCGTCCTCCAACTCATCATGGACAGCCTCCGATACTGGGTCGACGGAGATGCACGTGGACGGGTTCCGGTTCGACCTGGCGAGCACCCTGGCCCGCGAGCTGCACTCGATCAACCGGCTGGGCACGTTCTTCGACATCATCCACCAGGACCCGGTGCATCTCGCAGGTCAAGCTGATCGCCGAGCCCTGGGACGTCGGCCCCGGCGGCTACCAGGTGGGCAACTTCCCCGTGCTCTGGACCGAGTGGAACGGCAAGTACCGCGACTGCGTCCGGAGCTTCTGGAAGGGCGACGGCGGCACGCTCAACGAGTTCGCCACGCGGTTCAGCGGCGTCAGCGACCTCTACCAGGACGACGGCCGCAAGCCCTACGCCAGCATCAACTTCATCACCTGCCACGACGGCTTCACGCTCCAGGACCTCGTCAGCTACAACGAGAAGCACAACGAGGCCAACGGCGAGGACAACCGCGACGGAGCCAACGACAACCGGAGCTGGAACTGCGGCGTCGAGGGGCCGACCGACGACCCCGAGATCAACGACCTGCGCGAGCGGCAGAAGCGCAACCTCATGGCCACGTTCTGCTCTCGCAAGGCGTGCCCATGATCTGCGGCGGCGACGAGCTCGGGCCACTCGCAGAAGCGGCAACAACAACGCCTACTGCCAGGACAACGAGCTCACCTGGTTCGACTGGGACCTGGACGATCGGCGCAAGCAACTTCCTCGACTTCGTCCGAACGGTGGTCCGCGATCCGCCACACCCAGCCGGTCTTCCAGCGCCGGCGGTTCTTCAAGGGGCGGCCGATCCGGGGCGTCAAGGATATCTCCTGGCTCGAGCCCTCCGGCGGCGAGATGACCGACGAGGCGCTGGAACGCCGGGTTCGTCAAGTGCCTGGGCGTCCGGCTCGCCGGCGACCTGATCGGAGACGTCGACGAGCGAGGGCGACCCGATCGTCGGCGAGACGGTCCTGATCCTGCTCAACGCCCACCACGAGCCGATCCCCTTCACGCTCCCCGAGCACCAGACCGAACGGCACTGGGAGCAGCTTCTCGACACCGCCGAGCCCGACGCCGAGGCCAGCTTCCATCGAGGCGAAGGAAGCGTATAACCTCCAGGGTCGCTCCGTGGCCGTCTTCCGGCTCCGCCAGCTCCACGAGGAGGCCGGCAAGGCGCTCTCGGCCGAACAGGCCGACCGGATCCTCGACGAAGGGGTCCGGCGATGATGATACGTTAACTTCTAAATCGAGCGATCTGTTGATGAGCGAGCCCAAGCCATCGCGCGAGCCCCTGTTCACGGTCCTGGTCCTGGGGACGAGGAACCACAAGAAGGGCCGCGAGATGATCGAACTGTTGCGTCCGGCGTGGGAGCCGAGCCGGGGTCTCGATCGACTCTCGATCGTGACCCTGGACGACTTCCCCGAGCGCCCGAGGTCGACGAGGACGGCGCGACCTTCGCGGCAACGCCCGCAAGAAGGCCAGCGAGACCGCGCGGACGCTCGGGCGCTGGGTGCTGGCCGACGATTCGGGACTGGCGGTCGACGCCCTGAAAGGCGCTCCGGGGGTCTACTCCGCTCGCTACGCCGGGACGCACGGCGACGACGAGGCCAACAACCGCAAGCTCCTGGAGGCCCTGGCGGGCGTCCCCGCCGAACGCCGCGGCGCGGCCTTCGTCTGCGCCCTGGCCCTGGCCGATCCCGACGGCGACGATCCGGCTCGAGTCGAGCGGAGCCTGTCGCGGCCGGATCATCGACGCAGCCCATGGCGCCGAACGGATTCGGCTATGATCCGCTGTTCCTGATCCCCGAGTATCACCGGACCTTCGGCGAGCTGAGCGCCCTGGTCAAGCACCAGCTCAGCCACCGCTCGCGCGCCTTCGAGCACCTGAGGCCGGGACTGATCCGCTTGATGGCGCAAGAATGAGGACACATCGGAGCGGAAACGACCGGGGGCCGCGGGCATCGCCTGGATGCTCGCGGCCCTGGCCGCTTCAGGACTTCACCGACTCGAAGCCCCCATCGATCGATCAATACCGGCGGAACTGGCCCTTGAGACCCAGCAGCGGGTGCTTCCGGTCGCACGGGTCGCAAGCCGGCAGCGTGGTGCAGGGCAGGTCGGCACTGCGAGGTGGCCACCACGCTTTGGGGAGCCGCCATGGCGACGGTCTCGCATGCGGGGTCGGCATCACGCAGGGGACGAACACCGGGACCTTGACGCAGACCTCGACCGGGACCTGCTTGCAGATCGTCCGCGGGACGCAGATGGTCTTGGTGTCGCAGACCTGCCGGGTGACGGTCACCGGGCAGCAGATCGTCTTGCATACAGGCACCTGCTTGCAGACGGTGTAGGGCACCTGCTTGACGCACTGGATCGTCTGCATCTCGCAGACCGTCTCGGGCACGGTGCAGACCCGCTGCTCGCAGACCGTCTCGCAGATGGTCTGGGGCACCTGCTTGACGCAGACCTCGCTGGACCATCCGGCAGGTCGTCACGGGTACTGGCAGGCACGAACCTCCGGGACCATCCGGCAAGTGGTCACCGGAACCTGCTTGGTGCACTGGGTCGTGACCATCCGGCAGGTGGTGACCGGCACCCGTTTGACGCAGGTCTCGCGGACCATCCGGGTGACCGTGCAGGGCACCTGCTTGCTGGCGCACTCCTTGACCATCCGGGTGATAGGTGTAAGGGCACCTGCTTGACGCACGTCTGGGGCACCATCTTGGTGACGGTGTAGGCCTCCTGGCGGCACATCGTCTTGCAGCACATCTTGGTGACCGTCACCGGCACCTGCCGCATGCAGGTCTTCGCGACCATCGTGCAGTAGGTGTAGGGAACGGTCTTGTAGCAGGTCTCCTGCACCGTCCGGCAGGTGGTGACCGGCACCTGCTTGACGCACTCCTCCCGGACCATCTCGCAGGTCGTCACGGGCACCTGCTTGACGCAGATCTCCGGCACCATCTGGCAGATGGTGTCGGGCACCATCTTGACGCACTCCTGCGGCACCATCTGGCAGGTCGTGACCGGCACCTGCCTGGTGGTGCAGACCGGCACCTGCTTGCAGACGGTGTAGGGCACCTGCTTCGTGCACGACCTGCGGCTCGTAGACCGTGCAGCAGACGTTCTCGACGACACGTCCGCGGGCACCAGACCTGGTGGTGCAGGTCGGCTGCGGGCACTGCATCGAGCGCCGTTGACGCAGATCGTCTTGCCCGGCACGACGATCGGCTCTGGTGACCCACTCGCCGCACGTCCGGGTGACCTGCTCGTGACCCGTGCGCGGGACGCAGACCGTCTCGCAGACCTCGCGGCAAGCCGGTCTCGGTGACCGTCTGGTAGCAGGTCTCGGTCACCGTCTTCATGCAGGTCGTCTGCACCGGCCGGCAGACCGTGTAGCGGCACTCCTTCCAGACCGTCTCCTGGACGGGGCGGCAGACGGTGTAGGTGCAGCTCTGCATCACGTCGTCCGCTGCACCGGCCGGCAACGTGTACCGGCACTCCTGCAGACCGTCTCCTTGACCGGCCGGCAGACCGTGTACGGCACCTGCTTGTAGGCGCACTGCTTGCACCGGCACCATCACGGTGTACGGCTGGCACTGCATGACCGTCTGCTGCACCGGCACCTGCACCGTGTAGGGAACGTGCGGTAGCAGGTCTTCTCGACGGGCACGCAGACGGTATAGGTGCAGTTCTTGTAGCCGGTCTCCTGCACCGGCCGGCAGACCGTGTAGTTGACCGTCTTAAGTAGGTCTCCTGCACGGGCCGGCAGACCGTGTAGCAGCACTCCTTGTACGTGACCTCCGGACCGGCGTGCAGACGTTGTACACGCAGGTCTTGAACGTCGTCTCGCGCACCGGCCGGCAGACCGTGTACGACTTCGTCTCCAGGTGCGTCTCGCGCACCGGCCGGCAGACCGTGTAGGCGCACTTCTTCCAGACCGTCCGCGATGACCGGCCGCTGCACCGTGTAGGTGACTGCTGTCGATAGACCGTCCGGTAGCACGGCTTCTGGACCGTGTACGGCACCGACTGAACGCACTGCTCGGTCACCGTCTCGCATGCAGGTGACCGTCTTGGGCTGCATCACCGTCTCGCAGACGTCGCGAACGCAGTTGATCTGCTGCGTCTCGTAGACCGTCTCCGTGACCGGCTGCAGCACGGTCTGGCGCTGGAGCTGATATTCATACGTGCCCGCCGCACTCCACCTTGGGGCGTGGACAACAACGTGTCGAGGCCGCCGCCAGCATAGCTGGCCGCCTCCGCCGGTGGCACGGTCACGCAGACGCCCCAGGCCCAGGGCCACGAGCGACGACCGACAGAAGTCTACGCATCGTCAGACGCTCCACAGCAACATTCCCGACCCATTGCTCATCGTCGAATCCGTGCCCCCGGAAGCCTCCGGCTCTCGGCGCGGGCCCGCCCGAACTCAATGGTTTTAACTTCGGGTGCATCGCGGCTGGCGACTTCAGCAAGTTTCTCCAGATTTCCCAGAGATCTCAATTCTCCCAAAACGTAAGGTTTTCCCTAGAGGTTACGCCGATCACTCATGCCACCCAATCTCACCCAGACATCCGGCCAGGCGATGGCTCGGACGGATCGGCCAGGTTTGCGCGACCCGTACAGGTCTGAGGACTTCGACCGCGCGTCTGCTTGTCGGGTAGGCTGCAGCTGCGTGTCGGGTAGACGCGGCAGGTCGTGACGGGACCTTCCGGACCGAGGGCGGACACGACCTTGCGATGAAGTCCACATGAATGTACTCGATCGGTTCCGGCTCGACGGGCGGGTCGCGCTGGTGACGGGAGGCTCCCGAGGGCTCGGCCGGGTGATGGCCGAGGCGCTGGCGGCGGCCGGGGCCGTCGGTGGCGCTGACGGCCCGCGACGCCGACGCCGCCACGTCAGGCCGCTGGCGGCGATCGCCGGCGCGACCGGACGCAAGGCGCTCGGCGTCGCGGCCGACGTCACCCGCAGCGCCGACGTCGACGCGCTGGTCGCGCAGACGCTCGACACCTTCGGCCGGCTCGACATCCTGGTCAACAATGCCGGGCATCAACATCCGCGGGCCGATCGAGCAGCTCAGCGAGGCCGACTGGGACAGCGTGATCGACACCAACCTGAAAGGCCCCTGGCTCTGCTGCCGGGCGGCGGGCCGAGCCGATGAAGCGAGCAGAAGTGGGGCCGGGTGATCAACGTGTCGAGCATGCTGGGCGAGATCATCCATGCCCGGGCCGCACGCCCTACGCGTCGAGCAAGGGGGGCCTCACGCTCCTGACCAAGACCCTGGCCCTGGAGTGGGCGGCCGACGGCGTGAACGTCAACGCGCTCTGCCCCGGGCCGTTCGCCACCGAGATCAACACGCCGCTCTTGAACGACCCGAGGTCGCGGGCCGCATGGAGGCGAAGATGCCGCTGGGGCGCTGGGGCGACCCGCACGAGCTGGGGCCGGCCGCCGTCTTCCTGGCTTCGGAGGCGTCGAGCTTCATGACGGGCGCAACCTTGTTCATCGATGGCGGTTACACCGCGCAGTAGCCGACAGCGAGCGAGGTCGCGAGACCGACATGCGACCATGGCATTCCCGCCGGCTTCCGATGCCGCGGCGGTCCGGGCGGGGATCAAGCCGTCGGGCGGACTCGACCTGGCGGTGCTGGTGGCCGACGGCCCCTGCGCGGCGGCCGGGACGTTCACGACCAACCGCGTCTGCGCCGCGCCGGTGCACTGGGATCGCGGTCGCGTGCCGTCGGAGCGGATCCGCGCCGATCGTGATCAACGCCGGCAACGCCAACGCGGCGACCGGCGAGGAGGGCTGACGCGAACGCCGCGTCGAACCGCCACGCTCGCCGCCGAGGCGCTCGGCTGCACCGCCCGACGACGTGCTCGTCGCCTCGACCGGCGTGATCGGCCACCAGCTGCCCATGGACCGGCTCGAAGCCGGGCCTGCGCAGGCGCTCTGGCTACGCCTGCTCGGGCGAGCGAGTCCGCTTTCCACGACGCCTCGCGGGCCATCCTGACGACCGACACCCGTCCCAAGGTCGTCTCGACCGGCGTCTGACGATCGGCCGGACACGATCACGCTCCTCGGCCTGGCCAAGGGGGCTGCGATGATCGGCCCGCGGATGGCCACGATGCTCGGCTTCCTGCTGACCGATGCCAGCGTGCCGACCGACCGACCTGCGGGCGATCCTGGCCGAAGCGGTCGAGCAGTCGTTCAACTGCATCTCGGTCGAAGGGCACACGAGCACCAACGACACGGTCTTGCTCCTGGCCAACGGCGCCGAGGCGCCGAGCCTCTGTCCGGTGGCGACCTCGACGCCTTCGCCGACCTGGTCCGCGACGCCTGCATCGACCTTGGCCCGGATGATCCCCGACGACGGCGAAGGGGCGACGCACCTGATCACGATCGAGTCGAGGGCTGCCGCGACCGCGACGAGGCCCGCACGATCGCGCGGGCGGTGGCCGACAGCCCGCTGGTCAAGACCGCCATCCATGGCGCCGACCCGAACTGGGGCCGGATCGTCTCGGCCGCCGGCTACGCCGGCGTCGCCTTCGAGGAGCGCGAGCTCTCGCTCTGGCTCAACGGCGATTGCCCTCTACCGCGACGGCACCCCCCTGCCCTTCGACGCCGCCGCGCGTCTCGGCGCAGTCTCGAATCCAACGCGCGAGACACATCCGCCTGGCTCATCTCACGCAGGGTGAGGCGTCGATCCGGTTCTGGACCTGCGACCTCACGGCCGAGTACATCCGGCTCAATGCGGACTACACGACCTGACTTCAACGAGGACACGAGCCCGCGTCGACGCGAGCCGGGTTCGGGTGCGTCGCGGCGGCCCATCGCAGGAACACAAGGTGACGCTCAGCTCGCCGGTTCGTTCTTGCGGACCGCGGCGGCCAGGGGACGAAGGACGGCGAGCATCGTGTTCAGATGAGCGAGCCGGGGTCCGAACCGATCAACGAAGTCGGTGAGGGCGAACTCGCCGTCGAGCAGGTTTTCGTGGTTGTCCCTGACGTAGTTGGCCAGCTCGCCCATCAGGGCGGCGTGGACCTGCTCGAGGCTGGCCGAGCGACTCGCGACAGCCCTCGATCACGGACTCGTGACCGTTCTGCCAGCGTTCGAGCTCGGCGATCTGGCGCGACCGCTGCTCGCGGCCGACCTGAGCGACCTCGCGGGCGAGCTCGAGCTGCTGGCGCTGAAGCTCCAGGGTCTGACGCTGGATTTCCAGCGACTGGTTTTGCAGGTTCACCAGCAGATGGAGCAGGGCGACGGGATCGTTGAGGTTGGGGACGACCTGCGTGGGCCCCTGGCCGGTCGGGGAAACTTCCATCCGATACGTCCAGTAGGGCGACGCAGGATTCTCGCGTGACGGACACCCCGACCTCCTTCGCTTGGTCCTGGCATGGCTTCGGCACACGCGGTCCTGGGGCATGGCGTATCTAGGCGAACCGCGCGACTCGATCACGAAGTATACGCGAAACCCGCGACTCGGGACAGAGCAACGCTCCGAATTCTCACGGATCGATCCGATGGGGAAGGGCCATCGTGCCCCTTGTATCAAGCGAAGGTCATTTCGGATGGCACGCGCCGGCCGGGAGCGAAGAGTAGCTGGTGCCGCGAAACCAACGCTGGCGACGTCATTCCAGCAGGTGATAGAAGGCGTCGGCAAGCGAATCGACGACATCGCCGGCGATCAGGCCGACCTCGCCGTTCTGGTCGCGGGCGATATCGCCGGCCAGGCCGTGTACGTAGACGCCGAGCGGGCGGCCTCGAAGGCCGGCAGCTTCTGGCCGATCAGGGCGGCGATGACGCCGGTGAGCACGTCCCCCGCTCCGCCAGTGGCCATCCCGGGATTGCCTGTGTTGTTGATATAGACGCGCCGGCCGTCGGTGACGATCGTGTTCGACCCCTTGAGCACGACGCACCAGGTTGCCTGACACCGCCTCGGAGCCGGCGAAAGCCAGCGCGTGTCCCTCGCGGTCGGCCTGGATTTCACGGATCGAACGCCCGGTCAGGCGGGCGAATTCGCCGGGGTGGGGCGTGAGGACGACGGGACGTTTCACGCTTCCGCGAGGAGCTCGGTCTGTCCGGCCAGGGCGTTCAGGGCGTCGGCGTCGAGCACGGTCGGGAGCTCACCTCCTCGACGACCCAGTGCACCAGTTCCCTGATCTCGTCCGATTGGCCCAGTCCCGGGCCGATGGCCAGCACGTCGGCGCGCTCGAGCAACCGGCCGAGGGCCTGTTGCGGGCCGGTCTCGAAGCGGAGCAGGCCCTCGTCGTCGTTCTCGAGCGGATAGGTCATGTACGAGGGCTCAAAGGTGGCGACGGTCGGCTGGACCTCGGCCGGGCAGGCGACCCGGACCAGGCCCGCCCCCGACCGCAAGCTGAAGCCGCCGCACCAGGGCCGCGGCTCCGGCCATCCCCCGACCGCCGGCGACGACGAGAACGGTGCCGTACATCCCCTTGTTGCTGTCGGCCGGCCGCTTCGGGAGCGTCGGCAATCTCGTTGATGCGTTCAACCGCCATGAGACTCTGCCGCTCCCCCTGAGAAGATCCTGCCATCGTTCCGCTCGATGCCGACGCTGGCGCGGACGCTCCGAGTCGGGCCTGACCGGCCCGCCGCGCGATCAGGCCGGCGACGTGGCCGCCGTTGAAGCCGGCATCGATGTTGACCACCACCACGTTCGACGCACAACTATTGAGCATGCCCAGCAGCGCGGCCAGCCCGCCGAAGCTCGCCCCGTAGCCGATGCTGGTCGGCACGGCGATCACCGGGCAGTCGACCAGGCCGCCGACCACGCTCGGCAAGGCCCCTTCCATGCCGGCGACCACCACGATGGCGTCGGCCCCCCCAGGCGTATCGAGCTGCTGGAGCAGGCGATGCAGACCCGCGACGCCGACGTCGGCCATCAAGGTGACCTCGCAGTTCCACGCCTCGGCCGTGACCCGCGCTTCCTCGGCGACGGGCAGGTCGCTGGTGCCGGCCGTGACCACCACCACCTTGCCCAGCTTCGGCCCCGGATCGTTCCGGACCGCGGACCCGGAACGTCCGGCCCAGCGCGTTGTGCTCGCCCCTCCGGGAAACGCCGCTTTCAGGTGAGCGGCGATCGCGGGTCCACCCGCGTGGCCAGCCCCCCCTGCTCGTGGCGGAGCAAGGTCCGCAGGATCCCCTCGATCTGCTCGGCCGTCTTCCCCTGGCCGAAGATCACCTCGGGGAAGCCGCAACGGAGCCGGCGGTGGAGGTCGACCTTGGCAAAGCCCATCTCCTCGAACGGCGAGGTCCGGATCTTCTGGGCCGCATCCGCAGGGGGCACACGCCCGTCGCGGACCGCTTCGAGCAAGTGCTTCAGCTCGTGGGAATCCATCACTCGGTCTCGTCGCCTTATCGAACCGTCGTTTCGGGCCGTTATGCAGCCCGACACTGGGCGTTGATCGCGAATCAACGTCGTCGCAACCTAAACGTTGTAACCCCGCGGCGCCGGTTCGCAACCGCTTCGGACTTTCCGTCTGAATTGCCGACGTGCTATGCTGATTGCATTGCATTTTGTCGGGTCGCGAATCGCGCGGAGAGTCCATCCATGGCGTCCGAGCTTCCCCGGATCACGACCACCCCACCGGTTTATCCCGTCGCACAGCCGCGCACCCCGTCGACAGCGGCGCGGCTCGGAGGTTGGCGTCGTTCCGGTCGCGAATCTTGACGAACCCGGGTCCGAGCCCGTCGATCGCTGGCTTACCCCCGAAAGTCTTCGGGGATGGACCTCGTCACTGGCGATCCACGGGTTCCTGCTCCTGATCCTGGCGTTCTGGTACTTCGACCGCAAGGTCGAACTCATCGCGCCCGTTCGACACCCGGCTCGCCGGCTCGGAGCGCGGGGTTGAGGACGGCTTGATGAATGACGGGGGGCTTGAACACGACCCTGACGATTCCCGAGGCCAAACCGCTCGAACCGATCGCGCCTGACCCGGTTCCGGCGATGCTCACGCCTCTGGAGTTCAAGCCGCTGGAGCCCAAGGTCCCCCGGGTCACCGGCGCCGATCGGCCCAGCGCCGAGGGCGGCATCGCCAACAATAACCCAGGGGCCGGAGACGGCGACGGCTTCGGCCTGGCGCGATTCGGTCAGGGAGGCGAGAGCGTCCGGGGCGTGTCGGTCAAGGTCGGCGATCCCCAGTTTACCCTGATCTGGGATAGCGACGCCGATCTCGACCTGCACGTCATCGAGCCCGGAGGCAAGGAAATCTACTGGGAAGAGCCCAAGGGCAAACTGGGCGGCGAGCTCGACGTCGACAATACGAAAGGATTCGGACCCGAGAACATCTACTGGCTTCGGGATGACCCGGACGGCGGGAAGGTCAAGGGACCGGGACCGCCGGGTGAGTACGTTGGTTCGTCGTCTACTGGGGCGGGTTTGGCGGAATTCCCAAACCCACACACTGGAAGGTCCGGATCAAGCACGACGGCAAGGTCACCGTCTTCAACGGTAAGTTCCGTGCGCTGAACGAACGGAGCAAGACCTACACGCTCGACGTCAAACCACCCACCGATGCCACCGCGACGATTAGTGAGAACGGAATCAATCCTTGATCCGTTGGTCGACCAGAAAACGAACCAGGGGTGCCGGCGACCCGCCAGGTTCGCCGGCACCCCTGGTTCGACTCGCGCTGGCATTCACCCTGGAAGAATGACTTGCCATTGACAAACTATCGGCACATTCGGCCGTAGGCTTAAATTGGATATCCCGGTTTTGCGAATCCGGGAGGGCGGGCAGGCTCGAGTCAGGTTGGATCAGGACCGATTCGGTCCGGTTCAGCGCACCTTCGAGGGCGTGGTGTCGACCTTCGCGTTGTTGCCTCGGGCGATTGGCATCCAGCGCAGGTCGTCGTCGCGCCAGGACTGAGGTCCAAGGCCGTCACCGGCGGGCGATGAGTTGCGTTCCAGGTCGCCCCCGGCGGCTTCGGAACCGTTGCCCGACGAGAAACCGTCGTCAATCCGGCCGGGAATCCGGGTGAAGGGAGGTTTACGCGGCTTACGGGTCGATCGACCGGCCGGCAAGGTCCGGGCCTCGGACGGGGACGACGAATCGAGACCTGATGGCTCGGAATTGGCGCTCATCGCCCGACCTTTTTGTGGCCAGTCGGTCCCCTGTCGGCTCAGGAGGTCGCGGGCATCATCCAGCCGCGCGGAGAGATCGCCGTTGAGGTTTTCCTCTTCCACCAGGCGGTTCTCGATCGTCCGGTTTTCCGTCTCGAGCTTCGTCACCTTGGTGCGGAGTTGCTGGTTCTCGTACTCGATATGGCTGAGGCTCGACTTGAGCATTCCGACCGTCGTGTTCCGGGCCAGGAACGAGTTCGGCTGGGAGCAGCCGGCGAGCGACACCAGCGCGAGGCCCAGGCCCGACACGGTCAGTTGGATCATTCGCTGGGGAGTCGGGCCGATCCGCATGGGAGAGTTACACCCTGCCGGTGATGGGTCCAGCACCGCTTCGGACAACCGCTCACGTGACGGCTCCTCCTTAAGGATCGGCCGTTGGACCCGAAAACCGTAACTTGAAGCGCGGCGGCCGAAGCGTGGCGAGACTCGATCACGACCAGCGTGAGTTAGGAAACTCCTCGGTCGTGCGCGCATAGTCCGACGGGGGAAGATCCTCCGGGAGTGCTTCACCCGACGGTTCGTCGCCGGCCTCGCGCAGTCCAGGGGGCCCGGCGGAGGGTGAAGAACAGCGTCATGGCCGCTGCGGTGATCACCGAGCCGACCAGCGCGCTGAGCAGGATAACCAGACCGGTGGTGCTGGTCAGCGATCCCAGGCCGAACGGGAACGAGACCGTCACACTGGCGTTATTTGCCCAGATGAACCAGAGCATGATGCCCAGGACCAGCGCCAGGCCGATCAGGCGACGATAGACCCAGAAGTTTCGCACCAGAGAGGGCCTGCGCCGTTTGTAGGGAGAGCGTGCCATCGAAGTAGACTCCGGCTTGGCTCGCGCTCGCCATCAATCAATAGCTCGCGCGAGCTCGATGCCAGCGGACCGGGCGGGCCGCCAGCCGTTCGTCATACCATCTGTTCCAGCAGGAACCAGAATAATTCGCCCAAGGTGTCGAAATAATTCCGCGCGCCCCGCGCGGACCCCAGAGCCAGGGCCATGCGAAAACGAGCGCCGCGGCAGCCATGCTCAGATAAGGCCCAAACGGGATCTCGCGGTCGGCGCTCGAGAGCGGTCGGCCGCTGAATCGTTTGCCGAGATAGAGCACCAGCTTCCAGAGCGCATGCGCCAGGCCGAAAAAAGGGGCCAGGAAAAAAGTCAGGACCGCCCCCTGCCAGCCGATGAAGGCCCCGATCATGGCCATCAGGGTCACGTCGCCGAACCCCATGGCCTCGCGCTTCAGCGCCAACGAGCCGAGCATACGCACCAGTGCGGTCAAGCCCCCGCCCACGAGCAACCCCTTGACGCCGACCCAGAAGCCCGCGCCATACGTCAGCGCCAGCCCTGGCTCGGGGCGGATCGCGGGGAAGACCGTGCCCAGGACCAAGGCGACGACCATGCCCGTGACCGTGATCTCGTCGGGGATGATCGTCAGGTCGTAATCGATGAACGTGGCCGCAACGAGAAGCGCCAGCAACAATGCGTGATCGAGCCAGACGAGCAGAGTCGACGTGGGGATCTCGCCCCATATCGTGCGCGGAGCGGTGGCCACGTCGACCAGGAACAGGCCGAGGAAAAGCAGGCCGACCAGGGCCTCGACCAGCGGGTAGCGCACCGAGATCCGCCCCCCGCACCCGCGACAGGCGCCGCCGAGCACGAGCCACCCGACGATGGGCACGTTATCGCGCGGCTCGATCGACTGCCAGCACCCCGGACAGTGCGAGCCGGGCCAGATCACGCTCTTCTGCCAGGGGAGGCGGTAGATGCACACGTTCAGGAAGCTTCCCACGACCGTGCCGATCGCGAACAACCCCACGGCCAGGGTCAGCAGGATCGGCCAGGTGGCCAGCATAGTTGGCATCCCTCCGGGACGGTTTCACGTCCGTTCGATTGATCACGGTGGGCAAGGAGGGCCAGTCCAGAGCTCGAGCAGTCGGTCGGCGACCTCCCGGGGCGATATTCCCCCGGTCTCGACCACCGCGTCGGCGATTTCCTCGTACAGAGGCGCGCGGACGTCGAAGACCTGCGCGAGTTCGGCGATCGTGCCCGCGGAGGTCGAGCGCCGGCCGGCTCGCCAGCGCCGCGGGGTCGGCTTCGAGCCGGCCGGCGGCGACGGACGGCTCGGCCCGAAGCCAGACGACCCGGCCGAATCGTCTCAGGACCATGCGGTTGGTCTCGCGTAAAACGGCCCCCCCGCCGGTGGCCAGCACGGCGGATCGATGGGTTGCGGTCAGGTCCCGCAGGATCCGTTCTTCCCAATCGCGGAAGAGGGCTTCACCCCCTTCCGCCCAGAGCTCGGCGATCGATCGCCCCGCGCGGCGCTCGAGTTCGATATCCGCGTCCAGAAACATCTGTCCGATCCGCGCCGCCACGATCCGCCCGACCGTGGTCTTGCCCGAGCCGCGCGTGCCGACCAGGACCAGACCCAGTCCCCGTCTCGACCCACGATCGCCGCCATTTTCACCCGGCTCGCTCCAGATCATTCGGGGAACGGTCCCAGCTTGCGCTTCATGATCTCGCGCATCAGATCCATCGGCGCCTCGTGCCCGGTGTAGAGCTTGAACTGACCCGCCGCCTGGCGGACGAACATCTCGACCCCCGTCACCACCGTACAGCCGCGCTCGGCGGCCAGCTTGAGCATCATGGTGCTCTCGGGGTGATAGACCGTGTCGAAGACGACGATCTCCGAGCGGCCGAAGGCCGCGGGGGGCAACGGCGTATCGTCGACATCGGGATGCATGCCGACCGGCGTGCAATTGACGATGACATCGGCGATCGTGCTGGCCCGCATGGCCCAGGTCACGGTCCGGCAGCCCACCTCCTCGGCCAGCTCGGTGGCCCGATCGTCGTGCCGGTTGGTGATCGTGACGCTCGCTCCGCTCCGCGCCAGACCGAACGCGATCGACCGCGCCGCGCCGCCGGCTCCCAGGATCAGCGACTGCTTGTCCATCAGCGGGCTCGACGCGCTGGCCGAGGTCCGGCCGCCGAAGGCCACCTCCAGCGCCTCGATCGCCGCCTTGTAATCGGTGTTATAGCCGCTTGCCTTCCCGTCGTGGAAGACCACGGTGTTGCAGGCTCCAGTGCTTTCGACCGAGACGTCTTTCTCGGTCAAGAGCCCGATGATCGTTTCCTTGTGGGGGATCGTCACGCTCATCCCCTTGATCCCCAGGAATGACAGCGCCTTGAGCGAATCGACCAGGCTGCCGGCGGGAATCAGGAACGGGACCATCACCTTGTTCAGGCCCAGCTTGCGGAACGACGCGTTATGGATCGGCGGGCTCAGGCTCTGCGCGATCGGCGCGCCAATGACGGCGTAGACCTCGGTATCGGCGTTGATCTTATCGTACTCGTAGTCGCGCTTCAGACCGTGGAACTTCGGCATGCCCGGCGCGAACGTCCGCTCGGGGTTGAACCCAGCGTAGGTGATCGGGGCACCGTACTTTCGACCCAGAATCCGGGTGAAGAACCCGATCTCGCCCATGGCGATCGTGGTGGTTGGCCCCTTGGCCCTGGCCCCCAGCTTAAGGACCCGAGCGGCGTCGCTCACCGAGTGCGCCGCGGTCGCGACCTTCACCACGTCGGGGTCATACTTGCCACACTCCTCGATGATGTCGCCCAGGTCCTCGGGCGTCTCCTTCATGTTGTGATAGCTGATGATCCGCTTCGTCTTGCCGAAGCGGCGAATCTCGGAGGCGATATCGACTTCGAGGTCGACGTAATCCACCCCCATGACGATCGCCTCGCGGATGAGCTGCTGGCGCTTTTCCTCGTGACCCCGCCAGAGGCCGCCATCCGCTCCGCGCCGGAGGGTGAAAACGATGGGAGTGGGGCGCTTTTTGAGGATTCGCTTCATGTCCGGGTCACGGCGCAGACAGTCGATCCGCAGCTCGACCAGCTCAGCCCCTGCGTCGGCCGCGGCCTGCCACTCTTCCGCCAGCGACGCATGCCGCCCGCGCCCGATCGTCACGCAGATCATCCCGCCAGTCTCCCGCCCCGATTAAGGAATGACAACAACGACGTAGAAACGCCGTTTGACCCCCAGCTTTGATTCTACTTGGGCAGGTTGGAGAAGCGATAGAGAAGCTTCGCGGGGAAGGCCGAAGATCCACATCGTCACCCGGTGTCGATACGACCCGTCAGATCCGCCCGAACTGGCGCTCCAGCTCTGACTTGGTGAAAACGAGGGCCGTCGGCCGACCGTGAGGGCAATGGTGCGCGTCGGCGACCATGTGCCGCCGCTCGACCAGGGCGTCGATCTCCTCAGCCGACAATCGCTGACCCGCCTTGACCGCGGCCTTGCACGCGACCATGTGGAGCAGCTCGGCCAGCAGCCCATCGCGGCTCGGCGGCAACGCCCCCGAACCCAGTTGCCCGGCCAGGTCACGGAGCAGACGCTCGGGCGCAACCCCCGGAAGCATCGCCGGCAGGGCGGCGACCAGCACCGTATCGCCGCCGAACTCCTCGACCTCGAGCCCGAGACGTGCGAGAACGTCCTTCTGCTCCAGGACCAGCACCGCCTCCTCGGCGCTGAGATGGACTGGCTCGGGTACAAGCAGGCGCTGCGACTCGACCGCGCCTCGATCGACCCGTCCGCGTAGCTCCTCGTAGAGGATGCGCTCGTGCAGGGCATGCTGGTCGATCACCATCATGCCGTCCTTCGTCTCGACGATCAGATAGCTGTCGTGGACCTGGATCGCCTTGATCGGCCCGTCCAGGTCGGCGACGTCGACCTGATCCTGAACCGATACCGATACCGGACGGCTCGCCCTGGGCTCGACAGGTTCCCTTGGCCCGCTGCTGGCGAACTCATCGAACTGATCGCCCGGACGGACCGCGGGACGTGGCGGCAGCGACCCCGACCACGCAGGTGGTTCACGGCCCGCGAAGCTCGTGGCCGCTGAACCCATCGAAGGGGTCGCGGCGGGACGTTCACCCGCGAACCACGACGCGACCATCTGCCGGTCGGGGGGCGGTTCCGCGAGCGCGTAAGGCGCCGGGGTGCCGAAGACGCTGCGGTCCACGGCTCCGGAGACGAGAGGGGAAGGCCCGACGCTGCCGGAACTCCCGCGTTCCCCGCCGATTCCTCCCGTTCGACCGGAGCGGCAGGCTCCCCGGAAGGCGCTTGCAGACGCGCGTGAAGGTCGCTACCGAGGAACGTGTTGCGAATCGTGGCGAAAAGCTGGCTGTAAATGCGCTGGCTGTCGCGGAACCGGACCTCGACCTTGGTGGGGTGGACGTTGACGTCGACGTCCTCGGGGGGAAGGTCCAGGTGGAGGAACGCCACCGGCTGCCGGCCGACCATCAACAGACCGCGATACGACTCATTCAGCGCATGACTCAACGATCGGTCGCGGACATAACGCCCGCCGACGAACAGGAACTGCCCCTTCACATTGGAACGGCTCTGCGAGGGATGGGCGACATAACCCCAGACGTGGATCGACTCGAGCCGACTCTCAACCCAGATCAGGGAATCAGCCAGCTCGCGGCCGAAGAAGATCGCGACCCGCTCCTTGATGCCGGTGACGGCCGGCAGATCGTAAATCACCTTGCCCCCCGACCGGAACGTCATGTGGACGGTCGGATGCGCCAGCGCAACGCGGGTGAACATCTCGGCGACGTGGCCCGACTCGGTGGCGTCGGACTTCAAAAACGTCCGGCGAACCGGCGTGTTGAAGAACAGGTTGCGGACCTCGATCACCGTGCCCGGCGGACCCCCGACCGGGCGAATCGCCGACGCAACACCCGCTTCTATGACGATTTCCGACCCCTCGACCTGTTCGGCGGGCCGGGTCTGGCACCGGACCTTCGCGACCTCGGCGATCGCCGCCAGGGCCTCGCCGCGAAATCCCAGGGTGGCGATCCGGAACAGGTCCTCGGCCTCGGCCAGCTTGCTGGTCGCATGCGGCTGGAACGCCAGCGGCAGGTCGTCGGGAGCCATTCCCTTGCCATTGTCGGCCACGCGAACCAGGTCTTTCCCCCCGCGATCGACCGTCACATCCACCCGTGTCGCGCCGGCGTCGATCGCGTTCTCCAGGAGTTCCTTGACCACGCTCGCGGGCCGCTCGACCACCTCGCCCGCCGCGATCTGGTTGATGACCGACGCCGAGAGGCGCTGGATGATCCCCATCGAGGCTCTCCCTTCTGACTTCTCGCAATAGGCTCCCCTCGATTATACCTTCTGATCCTCCGTACACAAAGTCAGCGCGAACGCGGCCGGCACGATCCGGCTGGGTCTGACCCGCCCTTCACCGCGACCGGTTTCGAAATCACCGTCGGAGGGCGATCGATGTTCCCGCGCGTCCCTCGGCGCAGGAACCGCGGTCGGGCGACGCGGGCATCGACGATCAGCACGCGATCCGTGGCGTTGAGGGTATGGGTCCGATCGATTCGAGGGTTCCAGTCCGGCAGGATCCGCGCGACCTCGACCTCGGCATACTCGAACCGGTCCCAGCGCACAATCTGGTTGATCACCATCGATCGTCCGTACCCGTCCATGCAGTTCTGGGCGGGGCGAAACCACGATCCATCGCGTCGATAGAGCCTCCCCGCGGGACGTGCCGAGCGGATGTCGATCTTCACCGGGTTGCGGCGGTGCGGGCGCCACGGCCCCAGGGGGCTCTCCGCATGGTAGAGACCGAGCTCCTCGCAATCGTTGAGGGCCCCATCGACCGCGACGCTGGCGAACAGCCACCAGAGTCCGTCGTGCTCGACGAGCGTGGCATCCGCCGCCCGCACCTGGTCGAGCAAGACCCGGTCGAACTCCCAACGGTGGGGAAACTCCACGCATCGATAGAGCTCGACCGTCCGGTTCATGGTTGTCTCCGGGATCATGTAATACGATCCCTCGTACCGGAAGACCAGCGGATACGAGAGATGATAATCGCGCTCGAGGACCGTCCGGCTCTCGCTGAACCGCCCCTGCGCATCGATCGTGATGACCGCGATGACGCCCTTCCGGGTACGGAAGGGATATTCCTCGACAAAAACGAAGGTCTTCCTATCGACGTCGATCGGAAACGGGTCAGCCCAGAACCGGTCGCGGGGAGGTTCGAGCATCTGGAGGTTCGACAGATCAGGCCGTGGTCCGTCCCAGCGGCCGGGCCGATCGAAGGCGAGAACCCATTGATCCTGGTAGAAGAGCTGGTGGAATCCGAGCGCGGCGATCCGGGCGGCGAATCGTGCCAGGAGTCCGACCATCTCGCCGTTGGCGGGTCCTTCCTGGTGCCCCGTTCCGCGTTCGGAGGGCCTCGCGTTCTCGACGATCGGTACGAGGCCCTCGTCGTCCCGCAAACGACGCAGGGCGCGGGCGACGAAGGGCGTGGAGGTCCAGGCGAGGTGATGACCCTGGCGCCGGACCGAGCGCCGGTCGGTCTTGCGTCGCGCCTCACAGAGGAACTGATCACCGCCATCGGACCCCGGTCCCAGGATCTTGAGTGACGCACAACTGACCGGGTGACCTTCGAGTACCTCCCGGATTCCGGTGCAGGTTCCCGGCGCCGCGGCGGAGTTGCCAAGGCGATGGACCCAGACGCCATACCGAGCCAGATCCGCGAGCCGCTCCGCGCCTCGTTCCGGCCCATCGCCCAACCAGATCAGGACGTCCAGCTTGTCGCGCGCGATCGCCTCGATCTCGGGTTCCTCCAGCGGCCCCGATCGACCGGCGCCGCCACTTTCCCGCTCGATCGTGGGAAGGTCGCGCACCAGATCACTAATGTCCACCAGGTTCAGGGCATCGCCTGGATGGCGAAACAGGTGATCGTCCGCCGCCCTGTACAGGTCAGCGACCAACGAATGCCATCCGAAACGGCGCTCGCCTCCGGGCTCGTCCGGTGATCGGGTCAGGATGAGCAGCGCGAGCTGGGCGTCGTCGTTCGCCCGCAGGTCGGAAATGATCTTACGGCACCAGTTCGGCTGGAGGAGAGAGTTGACCCGAACGCCGACGCGAAGACCGCTCCCGGCTTGTACCGGAGCCCTTGAACCGTGCTCGACTCCCATCCGCACTCACCTCGCGATCGATGAACGGCTCGCGGCTCGATCGACAGGACCGGGATGCGGTCGCCTACCCATGTTCCGGCCGAGCGGCACGGCTTTTCTGGCGGACGGGAACGCGCGGGTACGCGGCGGATTCACACGACGATCGAGTGCGTCCAGGAATCAGACGATTCATTACAAGAAATTTTCAGTTGCTCATAAAATTCGAGAAATCGATCGATCTTCTGTTCCCAGTCAAACTCGCGAACCACGTGCGCACGCCCGGCGCGCCCGATGGCGGCGCGGAGATCGGGGTCGTTTGCGAGACGGACCATGGCGTCCGTCAGCCCGGTCAGGAACGTGGGCTTCGAATCGGGAGCGACCAGAATGCCGCACGAATCATCCAGGTAATCGGCGGGACCTCCCCAGTTCGACGCGATCACGCTCACGCCCGTCGCCATCGCCTCCAGCACGACGGCCCCGCCGCAATCGTGAAGGCTGGGCAGTACCAGCACATCGGAATGTCGAAGCCGACGGACGCACTCCTCATGCGACTGCCACCCGTCAAATCGGATTGAATCCGCCAGGCCGAGCTCCCGGACCCGGGCCTCCAGACGCTTTCGGAGCGGGCCGTCACCGACGATGTCCAGGGTCGCCGGGGATCGCGCGATCACCCCCCGGAACGCCTCGATGAGGAAGTCGACCCCCTTGAGGTCGATGAGCCGCCCAAGGTAAATGAAGCGGACCGGGCCGTCGTGCGTCCGAGGCACCTGCGCGGGATGCCAGACCGAAAGATCCACACCGTTCTCCACCATGGTGACCACCTCGCCGCGAATCCCGTCCGGCAAGGATTGACGGGTTCGCTCATTGGCCACCATGAGAATCGCGGCGCGGAGCTTCCCCGGCATCAACCGATTCATCGGTTCGGAAATCCAGCGGCCCAGCCACACGAAAACGGCGACAAACGGGCTCTCCATCGATTGGAACGCGGGCGGATAGTTCATACCGCCGTTGAGCGGGCCCATGATGATCGGGGCACCGACGTCAAAAAGAATCGATGGCTCGCGCGGAGAGACCGGAATCGGCTGATGGACCACATCGATCCGATGTTCCGCCACCAGGCGACGGACGATCGAGCGAGCGACCCGCTGCGTCAGGAATCGACTGAGAAACAACAGCGTGAAGTACGAGATCCGGTGCGGTAGCCATTCACCCAGCCGGAAGAGTATCCCGTGCAGCCATGTCTCGGGCACGAAATGAAGCCGATCGCCCTCATCCGGGAATAAATCCCGGAGCTCCTCCGAGGTCCGACTGTGAACCACCAGCCACGCCTCGATGCCCCGGGACCGAAGGACCCGGAAAAGATGCAAGGGCAGGATCGCCTCCCCTCCGTACCGCGCCGACGCATGCTCGGCCACGATGAGGACGCGGATGTCATCGCGATTCTTTGGCATGGACGCTCGTACTCGTGACGTATCACCTCGATGGATCCGTAAACCCAAAGTAACATAGTCCAGGCCCGGATCTGATGGCTTGTCGCGTTAGATCGACCAATGAGAGGTCTCGTTCACGGAAGCAGATGACAGATCATCATCGCATTAATGAATCGATGGAAGCTCGCAAGGGATTGTCGCGTTGTGGATACCGTATGCTTCGAGGGTTTGAACGTACGAGAAGACGAACGGGCGTCATGACTGCGTCTTGCAACCACTCACGAATCCATCCAAAAGAATGGGATTTCCCATCGTTGACATGGCAGGCTAAGAATCTTAAGCACAAGCATGACCTGGTGTCAACGAAAGTGATAAAAAGCCTCACGAAGATCGATCGTTTGGTGGCATGGAGGGGTTCACGCATGGGTCCGAAACGACGACAGGGAGGAGTCACCGACGGGATCAGGCGCAACTTGATCTGAGGCGCCTCTACCCGATACCGCAGGGAACCACAACGGGCTGATCTCCGCAACGTTTACGGCCGGCTCCCTGTCGTTTACAATTGGCCAGTACCATGACGGATCAACGCCAACCTATTCTGATCGGCTGTAGCGGCTGGAGTTACCCCGACTGGTCGGGGGTCTTCTATCCCGAGGGGATGCCGGCGGCCGACTATCTCGAGTTTTACGCCGACCGGTTTCCCATCGTCGAGGTTGACAGCACGTTTTATCGGGTCCCTACTCCGAAGATGGTCAGAGGCTGGCTCGACCGGACTCCGGACGATTTCCGGTTCGCGCTCAAGGTCCCTCAGACGATCACGCATCAGAAGCAGCTTCGCGACTGCGAGCGCGAGGTCGATGACTTCGTGAGCGCGATCAAACCCCTGGGAGCGAAGACGTTCTGTGCCTTGCTCCAGATGGGTTACTTCAACAAGGGCGCGTTCGGCTCGCTCGAAGAGTTCCTGGACAGGCTCGATGCGTTCCTCGGTGCCTGGCCTCACCGGGAAGTCCGCCTCGCGGTCGAGATCCGCAACCCGCGCTGGATCGGCGCGGAGCTGGCGAGCGTGCTCAAGGCCCACAAGGCGGCCCTGGTCCTGACCGAACAGAAATGGATGCCGAGCCCCGTCCAGGTCGTCGAACGGATCGAGCCCCTGACCACCGATTTCGGATTCCTTCGCCTGATCGGCGATCGCGAGGCGATCGAGAAGCTGACCACCACGTGGGACCACGTCGTCATCGACCGGACGGCCGAGCTCGCCGCGACGGCCGAGGTCATCCAGTCGCTGGCCCGGCGCGCTCCGGTGGCGGTCTTCGTGAATAATCACTACGCGGGTTACTCCCCGGCGACGGTGAAACGGCTTCGCGAACAGCTCCGGCTGCCGGAGCCGGTCCCACCGACCCGCCCGAGGACGACCTTGTTCGATTGATTGGATTGAGCTGGTCCGCGCGGCCGGGAAGCCCATGACATTCACTTCACCCCAGCCTCAGCACCCGGGCGGTCACGCCACCTTACCCGACCCCTGGCTCGACCGACGGAAATACTGGCAGCGCAAGCTCCGCCGGCTTCGCCTCGAGGCCGAGCCGATCGATGAGCAGCTTCGCCGATATCTGCGCGTCACCGGCGTGCTCACGGCCGTGGCGGGGGGCATCGCCCTGATCTTTCTGGGCCTGTTCCTCGCGTTCGAGCGCCCCGACATCGGTCTCATCGTGGCGGGGGTCCTGTTCCTTCCCATCGCCGGAATCGCGTGGCTCGATTACGCGTTGCTCCACTGGCGCGCCCGTCGGTACCTCGCGGAGCGATTGACGTGGCAAGAACGCGAAGGAAACCCCGGCCGAAGTCCCTGAGCGTTGCCGGAAGAGTTCGACCCTGGTTCCGACCAACGGACAACAGCCCGGGTTGCCAGCAGACAACCCGGGCTGATCCGCGCGACCGATCGATTTTGCTCGATCACCAGGCATCGCCGCCGAACTCGCGACCCGCCCCGACGCACTCGGGCTCGCGGTCGTCGAAATCCGGCTCAACGCCTTCCAACGTCCATTCCTCGGCGTCGTTGACGCTCGATTCCAGCTCGACCTTCAGCCGCTTGCGGGCGGTGTGCAGCCGACGCTTGATGGTGCCGATGGGAACTTCGAGGCGCTCCGCGATCTCCTGGAGCGAATCGCCCTGGATGTAGAAAGCGAGCAAGCTCTCGCGATCGAGCGGCTTGAGCCGGGCGATCGCCTGCCAGAGCCCGCTCGGCGCGTTCGCGGTGGATCAGGGCCGCGAGCGGGTCGTCGCCAGGCTCGACGGTCGCCGACGACTCGAGCACGCCCGTCTCGACCGTCGCCGGCGCCACCCGTCGCGTGGCCCGGTTGATCGCCATCCGCACGGCGACCTGGCGCAGCCAGCCGGCGAACCGCTCGGGCTCGCGAAGCTGGTCGATCCGCCGCAGGACGTGCAGGAAAACCTCCTGGGTCAACTCGGCGGCCTCGCTCGCATGACCGAGCCGCGCAGGCCGATCGCGTACACGGTGCGCTGGAACTGCTCCACCAGCACGCCGAACGCGGCGCGGTCGCCCGCCTGGGCCCGACGGACCAGGAACGCCAGCTCGGTCCAGCTCGAAGCTTCGGACTTCTCCTCGGTCGAATTCGTCATGATTGCCAGCACGGTTCTCGCCCCCCCAATCCTCTGGGGTCAGTGCGGGTTCGCTCGGTCCACGGTTCAGTCGCCATCGCGACGCAAGGGTCGAGCGCTCCCACGCCATCACTTCCGCCCGGGGCGTCTCGGGGACAGACATTGCGTTGTCTATCCCGGAAAGCCGGGGGCGTACGAGAGCGTGGGGTCGCTCGCCGTGGCGGGTTGCGGCGACCGACGGTTGACGGCACGTGCGCGGTCGGGGAACCGGAAGGAAACGAACGGCTTCCCGATTCTCCGCGCGGGACCGGCCGGCGACTCGGAATCAAACCGGAACGATCGTTCGCTCGACCAGAAGCCTCGTTTCGCGCCGGCTAAAGGTACAGGTTCAGGTACAAGCCGGTGCGAGCCACGAAGACAGCGTCACGCTTCGTGACCGGGCAACCCGCCGTGGGGCCGTTTGGGCCGGGCTGGGCGGATCGGAGCGGTACGATCGTCCGAAATTGAAGAGAGCAGCGGGCTCGGTGCTCAGCTTTCTCCGGCCGCGGCGCACGCGGCGAAGAGAGCCAGGGTCGCCAGGGCTCTTGGCGGATACGGATAAGCCGCCGGCCGGACCTCGGTCCGTGACGGCTTGCCCGTAAAGGCGAAGAGGCGTTCAACCCGGTCGTGCATCAGAGAGCGCGACATCGACATCGCCTTCGACTTCGCCATCACCTTCCCGAACGGTTTCGAGAGCGAGAGCGAGAACGAGAGTGAGTTCGAATCGAGCCACGACCTGAGACTGAGACACGATGAGCCCGGAATCCTCGATACGATCGCGATGATCCCCGGAATAACGGGTACGACGCGATCTACCGCGACTCCGGCGCGCTGAGCGGACCATTGATGGGCGTGACGGATGCGGCAGGGTCCGGCTATCGACCTTGTCGAGACCCACGAGCGCCGGCTGGCGCAGGCGAGCGACCGCGTTCCGAGGTTCAGCCCATGGGTGGTGGCCGACAGCGTCCGGTTCGTGCGGTTCAACATGGCGATACCCTCACATCCGCCAGCATAGGGGGCGGGAGAAAAGTGTGAGGCGACTCAGACGACGGCGGTGAAAATCAGAGCAAGGCCATGCCATGCTCACACCGCCGGTCCGACCACCCCGAGGTTGTGGGCGGCCGTCGCATCGTTTGAGGACGATTTCAACGTCCTCGCGTACAGTCTGTCCTGGGAGTCAAGACAACTCCTGACCTCTTTCAGATTACCGGGAAACACACCCGATATTCATCCTTCACAGGCGCACACCGGTCGACCGCATGAAAGTCGATGACGACGGCGCTGTGCCGGATTAGATAGGGTATCGCGACAAAAGGTTCGCGAGAACTCGAATTTTTTTCCGGATCGTCGCGATCGGCCGGGATTCGCGGTTCCGACGGCGAGGATGGCGGCCGAACCCCCCGGCCTGAAGCCATGGCGTAAGCCCTTGCTTTTCGTCGGGTTCCGGTTAAAACGGAACCTCCGGCCGGAACGACCCACCCCCCAGCGCCGCCGGGCCTTGAATGACCGACGCGATCCTTTCATGGGTCTCGCATTCCTATCGGAATCCTCGTGCGAACGAACATGGCCAATCCCTTCTTCGAACATCCGATCCTGAACTCTCCTTATGAATGTCCCGGGCGGCATTGGGAACTCGACGAGCAGGGCCAGCCGACGCAGCGGATCATCGAGTCCCGCCGCGGGGCCGAATTCATCACGCCCATTCCCAGGCCGAGGAAACGGAAGAAATCCAGCGCGCAACAGGTCATGGTCTTCGACGAGGGCAAGGGGCTTTCGACCACGAAGCAGCAGTACGACCCCGCGTCGATCATCAACGAGGTGCGCGGCCATGTGAACCGATGGCGGGCCTGGCCCAAGCCGAGCGAGTGGCAGGTCACTCCCGAAACGGCCCGCCTGCTCCAGCACTGGCGACATCACAAGTTCGCCGGTCTTCGCCCGTTCTTCTGCCAGGTCGAGGCCGTGGAAACCGCCATCTGGCTGACCGAGGTCGCTCCCCAGATCGAAGGCCGGCAAGCGAATCCTCGAGCACCTCGCCGCGGCCAACAAGGACGCCAATCCCGAGCTCCTGCGGCTCGCCCTGAAACTGGCCACCGGCGCGGGCAAGACCACCGTCATGGCGATGCTCATCGCCTGGCAGACCCTCAACGCCGTCCGCCGGCCCGGCAGCAAGCAGTTCACGCGCGGCTTTCTCGTCGTCGCGCCCGGGCCTCACCATCAAGGACCGGCTCCGCGTCCTCCAGCCCAACGACCCCGACAGCTACTACGCCAGCCGCGAGCTGGTGCCCGGCGACATGCTCGACGACCTCGACGCGCGCGAAGATCGTCATCACCAACTACCACGCCTTCAAGCTCCGCGAGCGAATCGAGCTCTCCAGCGGCGGCCGCGCCTTGCTCCAGGGGCGGCGGCGACGAGCTCGAACACCCTGGAAACCGAAGGCCAGATGATCCAGCGCGTCATGCCCGACCTCATGGGCATGAAGAACATCCTGGTCCTCAACGACGAGGCCCATCACTGCTACCGCGAAAAGCCCGAGGACGACGATGACGAGGAGCTCAAGGGCGACGAGAAGAAGGAAGCCGAGAAGAACAACGAGGCCGCCCGGCTGTGGATCTCCGGCCTGGAAGCCGTGAACCGCAAGCTCGGCGCTCGCCCGCGTCATCGACCTGTCGGCCACGCCCTTCTTCCTGCGCGGCTCCGGCTACGCCGAAGGCACGCTGTTCCCCTGGACGGTGAGCGACTTCTCGCTCATGGACGCCATCGAGTGCGGCATCGTCAAGCTGCCCCGCGTCCCGGTCGCCGAGAACATCCCCGGCGACGAGATGCCGGTGTACCGCAACCTCTGGGAGAACATCCGCAAGGACATGCCCAAGAAGGGCCGCGGCCAAGGCGAGCGAGCTCGACCCGCTCAAGCTGCCCGACCCGCCTCCAGACCGCGCTCGAGGCGCTCTACGGCCACTACGAGAAGACCTTCACAGCTCTGGCGAGAAAGCGGCATCCAGGTGCCGCCCTGCTTCATCATCGTCTGCCAGAACACCGCGATCTCCAAGCTGGTTTACGATTACATCTCCGGCTTCCACCGCAAGAACGACGACGGCACGACCACTCTCGGAGAACGGCCGCCTCGCGCTGTTCCGCAACTTCGACGACGACGACCGGCAACCCGCTCCCCCGGCCGAACACGCTGCTGATCGACAGCGAGCAGCTCGAAGCCGGCGATGCGCTCGACGACAATTTCCGCGGCATGGCCGCCGACGAGATCGAGCGGTTCCGCCGCGAGATCGTCGAGCGCACCGGCGACCCGCGCGCCGGCGAGAACATCACCGACCAGGAACTGCTCCGCGAGGTCATGAACACCGTCGGCAAGCCGGGCCAGCTCGGCGGCTCGATCCGCTGCGTGGTCTCGGTCTCGATGCTCACCGAGGGCTGGGACGCCAACACCGTCACCCACGTCCTCGGCATCCGCGCCTTCGGCACCCAGCTTCTGTGCGAGCAGGTCATCGGCCGCGCCCTGCGCCGCCAGTCCTACGACCTGAACGAGGAAGGGCTCTTCAACGTCGAATACGCCGACATCTTCGGCATCCCCTTCGACTTCACCGCCAAGCCCGTCATCGCCCCGCCGCAGCCGCCGCGCGAGACGATCCAGGTCAAGGCCGTCCGGCCCGAGCGCGACGCCCTGGAAATCCGCTTCCCCCGCGTCGAGGGCTATCGCGTCGAACTGCCCGAGGAGCGGCTCACGGCCGAATTCAACGACGATTCGATCCTGGAGCTGACGCCCGATCTGGTCGGCCCATCCATCACCCAGAACTCGGGCATCATCGGCGAGGCGGTGGACCTGAGCCTGGAGCACCTCGGCGACATGCGGCCGTCCACGCTGCTCTTCCACCTCACCCAGCGCCTGCTCTACACGAAGTGGCGCGACCCCGGCGAGGAGCCGAAGCTGCACCTGTTCGGCCAGCTCAAGCGCATCACCAAGCAGTGGCTCGATACCTGCCTCGTCTGCAAGGGCGACACCTATCCCGGCCTGCTCATGTACCAGGAGCTGGCCGACATGGCCTGCAAGCGCATCACCGCCGGGATCACCCGGGCCTTCGTCGGCGAACGGCCCGATCAAGGCGCTGCTCGATCCCTACAACCCGACCGGCTCGACCCGGCACGTCCGCTTCAACACATCGAAGACCGACCGCTGGGAGACCAGCTCCGACCGCTGCCACGTCAACTGGGTCATTCTCGACAGCGACTGGGAGGCCGAGTTCTGCCGCGTGGCCGAGTCGCACCCGCGCGTCCGGGCCTACGTCAAGAACCACAACCTCGGGCTCGAGGTGCCGTACCGCTACGGCTCGCGAGACGCGGAAATACCGCCCCGACTTCATCGTCCTGGTCGATGACGGGCACGGCGACGGACGACCTCGCTGCACCTCGTCGTCGAGATCAAGGGCTACCGGCGCGAGGACGCCAAGGAGAAGAAATCGACGATGGACACCTACTGGGTGCCCGGCGTGAACCACCTCGGAATTCGTACGGCCGCTGGGCGTTCGCCGAGTTCACCGAGGTCTACGAGATCGAGTCCGATTTCAAGGCCAAGGTCGAAGGCGAGTTCAACAAGATGATCGACAAGGCAGCCGCCTCCGCCGAGGGGATGGTCTCGTGAGCAAGGTTCGTCTTCCCTCCGACTACCCCGCCTTCCTGGCCGCGGTCACGGAGCGGATCGCCCTGGCTGCGCACCCGGGCGATCCGCGCCGCGTTCCACGAGGGAGTCTTGCTCTACTGGGACATCGGCCGGGAAATCGTCGCCAAACAGCGCGAATCGGGCTGGGGCGATTCCGTGGTGGAACGCCTGGCGGCCGACCTTCGATCCTCGCTGCCGGATGCACGCGGATTTTCCGCCAACAACGTCTGGCTCATGCGGCCGTTTTACCTCGAATACTCAAACCCTGAGTTTCTGGAACAGGCTGTTCAAGAAACAACCACGTCGTCCTCACTTCCTGAACAACCCGGCCCAGAGACCAGATCGGGCAGGAAATCGGCAACCAAAGCAAAGACTCTGGTGATTCTTGAACAGCCTGTTCAAGAATTGCAAGTTCGCCATTTCCTTGCCTCGGTGCCGTGGGGCCACCACGTCGAGATTCTCAAGAAGATCAAGGGGCCGGTCGCGCGGCTGTATGATCTTCGCGCCACCGCCCAGCTTGGCTGGACGCGAGCGGTGTTGCTGAACCAGATCAAGGGCCGCTTACCGACCGCCAGGCAACTCGCCGATGTCGTCCGCGATCAACTCACGAAACGGAAGTAATCATGGCCAAGAAACCCGCCCCGCCCAAAATCGTCGAAACGATCATCCACGACGCCGAGAAGCGGAAGAACATCCCGACGGCCGAATTTCAGTCGGTGGTTAACGAGGAGCAGAGCACCCGATGCGCGTCGCCTACGACCGGCGCAACCGCGATCTCGACCCGCAGCTCGTCTGGCGCGGCAAGGACGAGCAGGACTGGAGCGACCTGGTCGTCCACGCGCCGCCGCTCTACATCCAGGAGAAGGTCCACCCCAAGGTCCTGATCGACGACCTGCTACGCGACACCGCGAAGGCGAAGCAGGCCGCCGATCCGCAAGGGCTGCTGATCCCCGACCTCTTCGCCGACTTCAACGGCATCCCCGAGGGGGCGGACAAGACCGAGTTCTATCAGCACGACCAGAACTGGTCGAACCGGATGATCCTCGGCGACTCGCTCCAGGTCATGGCCAGCCTCGCCGAGCGCGAGGGCCTGCGCGGCAAGGTCCAGTGCATCTATATCGATCCGCCCTACGGCATCAAGTTCAACAGCAATTTCCAGTGGTCCACCACCAGCCGCGACGTCAAGGACGGCAACGCCGACCACATCACCCGCGAGCCCGAGCAGGTCAAGGCGTTTCGTGACACCTGGCGCGATGGAATCCATAGCTATTTGACGTATCTCCGCGATCGACTGACGGTCGCGCGGGACTTGCTGACGGAGTCGGGGTCAATCTTCGTGCAGATTGGGGATGAGAATGTGCATCGCGTGCGGGCGGTGATGGATGAGGTGTTTGGAGATGAGAACTCTGTTGTGGTCATTTCTGTTACAAAGACAAGTAGTGCATCAACAGATCTTCTTGCTGGTGTAAACGACTTTATTCTTTGGTACGCAAAGGACAGGTCTCTTGTTAAATACCGTCAACCGTACATTCTCAAGAGTGTGGGTGGCGATGGCGGGGGACAGTATCGCTTCGTTGAGGAAAGCGACGGGCGGAGGCGGAGTCTAAGCGAGGATGAACGACTTCGACCTTCAGAAATCGAAGGACGTGTTTTCCGCTATGACAACATGACGAGCCAGCGGCCGCCCGGGAGACTTTCCTGTCTCCATTATTGGTCGCATGATTCGCCCAAGGAAAGGTTACTGGAAGACTGACGAACAAGGCGTGCTGCGGCTTTCAAAAGCGAATCGCCTCGCATTACTTGGCTATACATTATCTTATGTTCGTTATATCAAAGACTTTCCCGTTCTCCCACTTAACAACGTATGGGAAGATACGGTAACTTCGGGATTCGGTGATCCAAAGGTTTATGTTGTCCAAACGCTCTCACGCATTGTTGAACGCTGCCTCCTCATGACCACCGACCCCGGCGACCTCGTCCTCGACCCAACTTGCGGTTCCGGCACCACCGCCTATGTCGCCGAGCAATGGGGCCGCCGCTGGATCACCATCGACACTTCGCGCGTGGCGCTGGCGCTGGCCCGTGCCCGCATCATGGGCGCGCGCTATCCGTATTACCTGCTGGCCGATTCCCGCGAAGGCCAGCTCAAGGAAGCCGAGGTCACCCGCACGGCGCCCGTCTACGCAGCCGGTGCACGGCAACATCCGCCACGGCTTCGTCTACGAGCGCGTGCCGCACATCACGCTCAAATCGATCGCCAACAACGCCGAGATCGACGTCATCTGGGAGAAGTGGCAGGCGACGCTGGAGCCGCTGCGCGAATCGCTGAACGCCGCGCTCAAGAAGACCTGGCAGGAATGGGAGATTCCCCGCGAGGCCGACGCCAAGTGGCCCGACGCGGCGAAGAAGCTCCACGCCGAATGGTGGCAGGCGCGCATCGCGCGGCAGAAGGAGATCGACGCCTCGATCGCCGCCAAGGCCGAGTTCGAATACCTCTACGACAAGCCCTACGAGGACAAGAAGAAGGTCCGCGTGGCCGGGCCGTTCACCGTCGAGAGCCTGTCGCCGCACCGGACGCTGGGCGTCGATGAGAACGACGAACTGATCGACCCGCTCGCCAAGCCAAGGCCAGCGCGGAGTCGGCGCACGAAGCGTCGTTTCGACCAGATGATCCTGGAGAACCTCAAGACCGCCGGCGTCCAGCAGGCGCACAAGGAAGACCGGATCACCTTCACCGCGCTCGCGCCCTGGCCGGGCGATTTCGTCTGCGCCGAAGGGCGATACCTGGAAGGCGACGCCGGAGAAGCGCGCCGCCATCTTCATCGGCCCGGAGTTCGGCACCGTGCAGCGGGCCGACCTGGTCGCCGCCGCCCGCGAGGCCGGCGACGCCGGGTTCGACGTGCTGATCGCCTGCGCCTTCAACTACGAGGCCCACACCACCGAATTCAACAAGCTCGGCCGCATCCCCGTCCTCAAGGCCCGCATGAACGCCGACCTGCACATGGCCGGCGACCTGAAGAACACCGGCAAGGGCAATCTGTTCGTCATCTTCGGCGAGCCGGACATCACGCTCCTGCCCGAGCCCGACGGCCAGCTCCGCGTGAAGGTCAACGGCGTGGACGTGTTCCACCCCAACACCGGCGAAGTCCGCAGCGACGGCGCCGACGGCATCGCCTGCTGGTTCATCGACACCGACTACAACGAGGAAAGCTTCTTCGTCCGCCACGCCTACTTCCTCGGCGCGAACGATCCCTACAGCGCGCTCAAGACCACGCTCAAGGCCGAGATCGACGCCGAAGCCTGGGCGACCCTGAACAGCGACACCTCCCGCCCCTTCGACAAGCCCAAGATCGGGCCGCATCGCCGTGAAGGTGATCAACCATCTCGGCGACGAGGTGATGAAGGTGTTCCGGGTCAATCCAGCGCCGGATTGAGTCGTGTCGAGTGGGCACCGCCCACCCTCGTCTCGGCCGATGGACCGGAAGAGGGTGGGCGGTGCCCACCCTACGAAAACTTATCGGAAAATCGCGGTTCAAACCACGGTCGGAACGGGGTTGCGGGGCGGCTCGCCCAGGAGGACCCGGCGCACTTCCTGGGCGGCCTTGGAACGAAGCTCGATGAACCCCTCGACGCTGTAAAACGCCGAGTGTGGCGTCAGAAGGACGCGGGGATGGCGGCGCAGTCGGTCGTTGTCGAGTGGCTCGCGCTCGACGACGTCGAGCGCCGCGGCGGCGATCCGGCCGGAATCGAGCGCTTCGAGAAGCGCCTCCTGATCGACGACCGGCCCCGCGCGGTGTTGATCAGGTACGAGCCCGGCCGCATCCGGGCCAGGGCCTTCGCGTCGATCAGGTGGTGCGTCGTGGCGTCGAGGTAGCAGTGCAGGCTCACGAAGTGACTTTGTTCGAGCAGCTCGTCGAGCGAATACGCGCGGCGGATTCCCAGGGCCTTGTCGTATCCCTGCGGGACAAACGGGTCGTGAAAGACGACGTCGAGCCCGAGCGCCCTGGCCCGCAGGGCCATCGCGGTGCCGATCCGGCCGCAGCCGACCAGGCCGAGGGTCTTGCCGCGCAGCCGGGGCGTGCCCGCGGCATCGCGGTAGTCCCACCCTCCCGCTCCGATCGACGTGGCGCACGGGATCAGCCGTCGAGCGATCGCCAGAAGGAACATCAGGGCGTGGTCGGCCACTTCCTCGGTGCCGTAATCCGGGACGTTGCACACGATCACGCCATGTCGAGCGGCGGCGGCCCGGTCGATGTTGTTGTAACCGACGCCGGCCCGGACGATGCATCGGCACCTGGCGGCCCGCGCGAAGGTGGACTCGCCGATCGACGCGATCTCGTGAAACAGGATCAGGGCGTCGGCCGTATCCACATGCCGGGCGAGCTCGGCCTCGCTGGTGGCGCGGGCCAGCTCGATCCGGGCGATATCGCCCAGGATCGGGGTCTCGACCACCGAGTCTTCGAGGAAATCGGTGATCACGACGCGGAAGTCTTGAGACATAGGACAAGCGACCCGGGTTCGAGTTCGTGAAACGTCCGCGCCGGAACCCTCTTGGTTCGGCACGTTGATCGGTGTAGGTTCGGGGTCGAGCGCCCGAGCGCGAAGAGTCGGCTCGGGGCCCCTGAACGGTCTTGATTTTATTTTGATCGATGAACGCCCGGGAGGGAAGCGTGGCATGCCACGGATCAAGCAGCTTCTGGCCGAGGGAAAACCCGTCAGGATGTTCGGGGTCGGGCAACTGATCAGCCCGAAGATCGTCGAGATCGTGGGCGAGCACGGGGGTTTCGACGCCCTCTGGCTCGACGCCGAGCACGCCGGGATCACGATGCGCGAGATCGAGCTGGCCACGATGGCGGCCCGTTCCTACGGGATGGACCACTTCGTCCGGCTCCCCGCGACCGATTACGCGTCAATCATGCGTCCGCTCGAGGCGGGGGCCGGCGGCGTGATGGTCAGCATGATCCAGTCGGCCGCGGAGGCCGAACGCGCGGTCCGTTGGGCCAAGTTCTGGCCGAGGGGTGAGCGCGGGATGAACGGCGGCAACCGCGACGGCCGTTTCGGCCTGACGCCGGTTTCGGAATACGTCGCCCGGGCCAATGCCGAGACGTTCGTGGGCGTCCAGATCGAGACCAGGGGCGCGATCGAGGCGATCGATGAGATCGCCGCGATCCCCGATGTCGATCTGCTGTTCGTGGGCCCGGCCGATCTCAGCCAGCTTCTCGGCATTCCGGGCGATTTCGAGAATCCCCGCTGTTACGACGCGATCGAAAAGATCGCCCAGGCCTGTGCCCGTGCGGGCAAACCGTGGGGAATCGTCCCGCGCGGGCCTGAATACGCCGAACGGATGCGGGGCTGGGGCTGCCGGATGTTCGTCCTCGGCTTTGATATCCACGCCATGCACGCGGGGATTCGGAGCGTCAAGGAACGGTATTCCCCGTTCTTCAAGTGAAATCGAGCGGACAGACGACTCCCGGCGGTCGAGGTGTTCACCACGAACGCCGGGAGGTCATGCCCTGGCTTGTCATGCGATCGATCGATCGATCGATCGATCGACCATTTCTCAGCTCAACGCTCGCGATTCGTGAGGTCGCGGCTGCGGTTCTGCTCGACGGCGGTGAGCACGCCGTTGTTCACGCGTCGGAGGAGTTGGGGACGATACGCGGCCGGGACATCGCGACTGATCCAGGCTCGCGCCGAATCGGCCGCACCGCGTCGGCCCTGGCTCTCGGCGACGGCACCCAGGGCGATCAACTGTCGCGAGGTGTCCGGGTACAGGATGATCGACGCGCGAGCATCGTCGAACCGACCGACCGAGATCAGGTTATCGATCAGAACTCCCGCCAGGACCGCGCGGGGGTCCTCAAGGGGAATCGAGGCCACGGCCTTGGCCGCCTCGCGGTAACTCGTGGTCGCTCCCGAGGGATCGCCGCGACGCGCCTGGGACTCGGCGATCCGGACCAGGGCCTCGGTACGCACCTCGGGCTGCGGGATCATGCGCGCGACTTCCAGCCCGCACGCGAACTGGCGGCTGGCCGCCGCCGCCGAGGCGATCGAGACCAGCGCCCGATCGCGCCAGACCGGCCGCTCGATCCGCAGGGAGATCGCCGCTCCATCCTTCATCAGCCGGTCGGCGGCCGCGTTGTACGAGTTTCTCGAGCCGTCTTCCGCGGGGGCGAAGTCGTTGATGATCGTCTGACTGCCGTAGGCGATGGTGTCCACAACCCGGTAGAGCATCTCGCTCCGGTACGTCGGGTCATGGATCTGTCCGGCCATGATCGCCGATCGCTTCCATTCGGCACCGGCCCGCTGGATCAAGATATTCCGATCCGACTTGGCGGGTGGCGGCGTGGCGTTCCCGGCGCCGCCGGTCTTGTCATCGGGTTTGTCGGCGGCGGGCTCGTCGCCGGGCTCGGGCAGGCTCAGATCGAGCTTGCCCTCACGAAGGTGGGCCTCGCCCAGGTTGTTGTAAGAGGTCACGATCGCGATCAGGCGCTGGTCGTGGACCAGGGGCGCGGTCAATTTCAGCGCGGCGTCAGCGGCCTCGCTTAGCGCGATGTGCGCCAGGCCCAGTTGATTGCTGAAGGTCGCGGCATTGGCCACGCGCTGCAAGGAGAGGCTGCGGTCGGCAAGGCTTTCGAGCTTGCGAGCCTCCTCAAGCTGCGCGTGATGCACGAACGAGAGCTCGCTGGGGTTACCTCCGAAACTGGAGGGCATCTGGGTGAAGGGGAACAGTGACGAGTCGTCCGGGAATGTCGTCGAGACTCCCGGTCCGATCGGTATGCCCATGTCGGCCTCGCGGCCGTTGACCGGATACGCGCCATTGCCGCGTGAGGCCGGATAGGGATAGGTGCTGGTGCCCGTCCGGTTTCCCGTGATCGGCGTTAGTCCCCCGCTTTCGGGACCGACCTCGCCGGTCGCCGAGCCGGGACCGATCCCGGAGACCGATCCCGAGGTATTGCGCTGGATCGCGGACGAGGCTCCCGTGCCCGTCCCCTGACCGCTCCCCGACGAAAGTCCGGGGCCCTCGGTTCCCGTCTGTCCTCTGACTCGTTCGAGCGGGCCCGTGACCATGACCAGCGTCAGAGCCAGGCTCATGCTCAAGGGTCCAGCGCTCGTGATCAACGCTCGTGGTCGCCCCATGGGTGTATTCCTCAACCGGCTATCGATACCGGCCTTCGAGTCTCTTGGGAGGCTGAGTCAGGTCGTCTGACCCCGTTTCCAGGGAAATCGAGGGGGCGCTGGCTCGAGCTTTGGTCCGCCCCTTCAGGTAATCATTCCCCGCATTCGCTCCCAGGTCAAATCGCCGGGGGGCCGGTTCCTCGTGAACGGGAGGCGACGAGCCCACGAATTCACGAGGCGCGACCATCAACCCCGCCCGAAAATCCGGCGCGGATTCTCCAGCAGGATCAGCCGCGCCATTTCCAGGGCCCGGTCGATCGACCAGCCCGACCCGCGTACGGCGTCCTCGGCCAGGGTCTCGGCCAGGATTTTGCGGAACATGTTGAACTTGGGCAAGATAAATTCGAGTTTATAGGCGTCGGAATAGTAACCGACGAGCTTGACCTTGGGAACGGCCTGAAGCCGGGCCTTCAGATCCGCGGCGATGAACGACGGGATGTTCGAGTACCACCAGTGGCCCAGCGGAACGACGTTGGGAAAAATCCAGGCGAAGGCGACGAGCTCGCCGCCGGCGTCGGGCGCGAGGGTCGAGATCGGAAACGTGACGTCGGCGAAGTGGTTGAACAGATGGCGGTAATCGGCCAGGCTGACCCGCCGGTCGAACAGGTCGCGGCCACCGGCGACACCGGCGGGATAGACGTTGCGGATCGGGCCGATCATCAGGTCAAACGGCAGGCGAAACTCGGCGCACAGCTCGGCCAGGGTCCAGAAGACCAGGCGTCGGATCTCGATGTGCTCGTCCGGACGGAGGTCCATCTGGTGCAGAGCGCGGCGCAGCGGCGTGGCCGCCCGCTTGGGACTGGCCGGCTCGGGAACGAAATCGGGCGGCAGGCTGATTGCGCAGGCCCGCGCGCCCGGGCGACGAACCGCTCGAACAGGTGCTCGATCGCCCGGCGCAGGCTCGCGACGTCCTGAACATCGACATCGGTGGTCCGGCATAGCCGCTCGATCGTCGCCGGCTCATGCAGCTTGAGCACCAGGTCGTCGGTCCGCAGACACGGGACGTACCGCTCGGTGTCCCAACCTTCGAGCGGGTCGTCGAACTCGTTGGTCAGGTAGACCGCTTCCAGATTCGAACGCTTCCAGACCTCGAGGTCCCAGCCCGCCGCCTCGACGTCGGCCCGCTGCGCCGAGTCGAAGAGCTCGCCCAGACTTTCGGGGGTGATCCGGTCGCCCTCGAAGCCGTAAAACGCGCGGACGATCTCCATCAGCCACGAATACTGGATCGTGTTGTCAATCTGGTGCAGGTGCTCGACCAGGTTGGCCACGCGCTCGGCGGCTCGAGATCGTGGCCGACGCGATCGGCTGGCATCCCCGCCGAATGGGCGAGCTCGGTATAGTAGTGGTAGCCCAGGACCTCATCCAGGCTGCGGGCGGCGGGACGATGGGGATCGATGTGAGAATGAGGATCATAAATCGGCCACCGGGAGATCTCGTCGAGGAGCTCGCGGGCGACCGACCCGGCGGGCGAGTTTCCAAGGGGAGGCTTCGGCATCGGCATCGACATCGACATCGTTCGCAGCTCGATCCAGGTATGCAACTAACCGATTGCGCCATGGCACCCGCGCCTGATCAGGCTAGCCGCGCGGGGGTCGTTCCGCAAGACGTCGAGAGGAGAATCGCCCACGATGAACGTGGTTGTGACCGGGGGCGGGACCCTCGCGCCGATTGATGATGTCCGCCAGATCACCAACGTCTCGACCGGTCGATTCGCGGCGTCGATCGCCGAAGCCTGCCTGCGCCGCGGCGCCCGGGTCTGGCACATTCCCACGCCGTCGGCGGCCCTCCCGTTTCACCGTCATGCCCGGTTTGACCTCGACACCGACAATCCCCAGGCCGAACTGTCCCGGCTCCAGGGGTTGTGGCGGGACTGGCAAGACGTCCGCCCGCGGCTTCACCTGGTCCCGCTTCCCACCGGAACGGTCGCCGAGTATGCCGACACGCTCGAGCGCGTGCTCACGACCGAGACCATCGACATCGCCTTTCTGGCCATGGCGGTCTCGGACTTCGAGCCCGAGCCGTTTGCCGGCAAGCTCGACTCCGAGGTCGAGACGATGTTCATCCGGGGCCGTCGCAGTCCCAAGGTGATCCGATCGGTACGAGGCTGGGCCCCGTGCGTTTACCTGGTCGGTTTCAAGCTCCTGTCGCGGAGCGGCGTTCCCGAGCTGATCCGTCAGGCCGAGGCCGCGTGCCGGACCAACCAGGCCGACCTGACCGTGGCCAACGACCTGCAAACCCTCCAGGCGGGGGCCCATGTCATCCACCTGGTCCGTCCCGGCCAGCCGGCCGAGACGATCGGGCCTGACCACGGCCTGGCCGATCGACTGGTGGACCGCGTCCTGGGCTGGGCCGCCACGCGGGACAAGATCCCCCCCCTGCTCACCAGGAATCCCGATCGATGAGCGGCGCCACGCTCGTGGGCTCGAATTTGGTCGAAGCCGAGCTCGCGGCCGGGGCCGAGTTCAAGGTCGAGGACGAGGGACCGGGCCTCGGCTTCGTCCTCGCCATGCTCATCGTGCCGGCCCTCTGGGCCGACCTGGGCACCATCCATCGGCTCCATCACGGTGATTCGATCCTGCCCATCCTGATCAGCCTCCAGTTCTGGACCCCCTACTTCTGGGAGCAGGACCGGTTCGGGATGCTCGTCCCGTTACTGGCCCGCGGAATCCATGATCCGCTCGCGAACCTGCTCTGGCAGAGCTTCCTGAACATCTACTGCGGGTTCGCGACGTTTTACCTCCAGGCACGATGGATCGCGCCGCGCAGGAGCTCGGGTCCTTGTCGGAACCGTCGGGCTGGCCTCGTTCCTGCTCCTGGCGCCCTCGGCCTATCGCTTCGATTACCTGCTCAACGCCAATTTCCGGGTCGGATTGACCCTCGGTTACGCGGCGCTCGTCGCGCTCGACACCAGAGCCCCCGGCCGGGTCCGTGTGCCGCTGGCCTTGCTCCTGTCCATCCTGGCGCACTGGGTCTACGGCGCCGTCGCCCTGTACCTGGGAAGCCTGGTCGTTTTCCAGGTCCTGTTCGAGCCCGGCCTGACCCATCGGTTCCGCGACGCCCTTCCTCAATCGCGTACGTCCCCGGAAATCGGCGCGGCGATCCGCCGGATCGCCCGATCGACCCGGTTCCAGGCGCTCTTCGTACTCGCGATCGGCTTCGGGATGGGATTCTGGCTCACCGATCTCTCGCCCCACCATCAAACCGCCTACGACGCGATCCCGCGATCGAAATGGCCGCATGCGTGGTATCGGCTGGTGGAAACAACGGTCGAGTTGCTCGGGCCCGATCACTGGCCGCTCTTTCTGGCCGCCGCCGCGCTGCTGGCCGTGTCGATCGACCAGGCGATGGAGCGCCGTCGTCCCTGGCGCGAGGCCACGTCCCTGCTCGCGGCGGCGCTTTTGGTGGCGCTTTTCATGGGGACCCGCCGATGGGTCGAGATCAACCTCTACGACCCGCGCTACTTCATGCCCTCGGTCATCCTGATCCAGGGCGCGCTGTCGCTCCTGATCGTCGTACCGTTCGCGGAACGGCTCTCTCTGGACTGGCGTCGTCGGCTGACCCGCCTGGTCGCCCCCGCGCTCTTGATCCTCAGTGTCGCGCAGGTTTACGGATGGCCGTCGGTCCGGGGAGTCCGGAGCGATCTCGATCAGTTCGGCGCGATGACCCGCGACCTGATCGACGCCGATTGCGACGAACTGGCGGGCGACTACTGGACCGTCTGGCCCGCCGTCTTTCACGCCGAGCTGACACGGTACGAGCAGCATCGGAACCGGCGGATCTATGGCGCCACGTTCCGCGGTCAGCCGGCCTCGAAATACTGGTGGCACTCGCCGCAACACTCGCGCTGCGCGTGTGTTCCGCTCAACGACCCGTACGGCGAGAACTGGCTCGGCGCCTTCGGTTTCCACAACTTCCGCGAGGTCGGGCGCCGGCCCTCGATCCGGATCCTTAGGCGGGTCGATCCCCCCCCGCAGGCCCCATCGAGTGCCCCACAATAAAACGGCATGTTTTTGTCTGAATGGGCGGGTTCTCTTGTCGAAACGGCCCGGGGCGTGTTACCACGGATAGAGGCGACGTGGCGGAATCCGGCCAGGGTAGAGTCCACGTCGCCTTTGATTCTCCCCCGAGCTGGAACCGACCCGATGACGAAGATGTACACGCGAACGGCACCGGTCGAGCCGAAGGCTTCACCCCTGGACGAGCTCGGACTCCACGACCTGGGCCGGCAATACTGGAACCCCGCGCCGAGCGTCCTGGCCGAGCACGCGCTGAGCCGTGGCGAGGGAACCCTCACCGACCAGGGGGCCCTGGTCTTCGAGACCGGCAAGTACACCGGCCGGTCGCCCAAGGACAAGTTCATCGTCCAGGAGCCCGCCAGCTCCCGTGAGATCGACTGGGGCGAGGTCAATCAACCGTTCGATCCGGCCGCGTTCGATGCCCTCTACGATCGGGTTCGGGCGCACCTGCGCGGCCGCGATGTCTGGGTCCAGGACCTGTACGCCGGGACCGACCCGGTCCATCGCCTGCCGATCCGGGTCGTGTGCGAGCGAGCCTATCACGCCTTGTTCTCGCGCCAGCTCTTCGTTCGACCCGGCGAGGACGAGCTCGCCACCCACCGCCCCGACTTCACGGTGATCGCCGTTCCCGATTTCCAGGCCGACCCCCAGCGCGACCGGACGCGGAGCGAGGTCTTCATCCTGCTCAACCTGGCCCGTCGACTGATCCTGATCGGCGGGACCCAGTATGCCGGCGAGATCAAGAAATCGGTCTTCTCGCTTCTGAACTACCTGCTCCCGCTTCGCGGCGTGCTCTCGATGCACTGTTCGGCCAACGTCGGCGACGACGGCGACGTCGCCCTGTTCTTCGGCCTCTCGGGCACCGGCAAGACCACCCTCTCGGCCGACCCGACCCGCCGCCTGATCGGCGACGACGAACACGGCTGGTGCGACGAAGGCGTGTTCAACTTCGAGGGGGGCTGCTACGCCAAGTGCATCCGGCTCGACCGGCTCAACGAGCCCGAGATCTACGACGCGATCCGGTTCGGCACCGTCCTCGAGAACGTGGTGCTCGACCCCTTGACCCGGACGCCCGACTACGCCGACGCCTCGCTGACCGAGAACACGCGGGCGGCCTATCCCATCGATTTTATCCCCAACAGCGTTCCCGACGGACGGGGGGGACACCCGCAGCAGATCATCTTTCTCACGTGCGATGCGTTCGGGGTCTTTCCACCGCTCTCGAAGCTGAACCCGGAACAGGCCATGTACCATTTCCTCTCCGGCTACACCGCCAAGGTCGCGGGGACCGAGCGGGGACTGGGCAATGAGCCCTCGGCCGTCTTCAGCACCTGCTTCGGCGCGCCGTTCATGACCTTGCCGCCCCGGCGTTACGCCGACCTGCTCGGCGCCCGGATGCGGCGGCACCAGGTCGATGCCTGGCTCCTGAACACCGGCTGGACCGGCGGCGGCCACGGCCAGGGACGTCGGATTGCCCTGCCCCACACCCGGGCCCTGGTTGATGCCGTGCTCTCGCGCAAACTTGGCGACGTGGAATTCACCGTCGATCCCATCTTCGGCCTGGCCATGCCCCGAAGCTGTCCCGGCGTTCCTTCCGCCATCCTCGATCCCCGCGCCTCCTGGCCCGACCCCTCCGCCTACGACGAACAGGCCATCCGCCTCGCCCGACGCTTCCACGAGAACTTCACCCGCTTCGCCGGCGTCGATCCCCTGATCCAGGCCGCCGGACCCAGGGCGCGATGAATCGGGGAAGTCCGCAACCCTCCCTGGGATCAAATCTCCGTCCCGCGTCCTCGTCAATCGCCCTCAATCCAACTGCCCGGCCCGCCTTCCATCGGGCCGGGCAGGAGGATTCCTAGGTCCACAAAACCCTTCATTCCGCACGATCCGCCCCAATCCATCCCGTAATCGGGATAAATCTCCCAGATTCGCCGCACTCCCCGGTCGTTTCCTCCGATGCTTAATAACAACGGGCCGGTGCGCGCCCCCAATCTAACAGGCCGCGCCGGGCGTTTTCGGCTTCCTTTGGACGGGCAACTCGCCGGGAGATTTCCAATCATGACCGCGCCAACCTCCGAGCCTCTCGACCGCGCAACCTCTGCCACCAATTCCACCCCTACAACCCGCCCGATCAGCGCCGCCCGATTAGCGGCCAACCGGGCCAACGCCCAAAAATCGACCGGACCGCGCACCGAGGCCGGCAAGGCCATCTCCCGGCTCAACGGCCTGACTCACGGCTGCGCCGCCGCCACCGCGGTATTGCCTGGCGAGAACGCCGAGGAGCTTCAAGCGCGGGTCGAAACCTGGTTCGACGAGCTCGACGCACGCTCCGACACCGAGCGCACCCTGGTCGAGACCGCCGTCCACGCCGCCTGGCGGGTCGAGCGGTGCCGCAAGGCCGAGAATGCCGCTCTCAGCAAGAAGGTCCTGCTCGCGGGCGAGGCGTTCGACGCCGATCTCTTCGCGAAGTTCAAGCGCCTCACCGGCACCACCAGCGCCCTGGTCAATGATGGCCAGGGCACGGTTTACGAGCTGCGCAGTTTCAGCCTGGGCTGCCGCTGGCTGATCGAGCAGTGGGAGAACATCGGCCGCGGGATCATCCAGAACGGCCGGCTCGACGAGAGCCAGATCTTCGATTTGCTCCAGTTGCAGGGCCTGCGCTCGACGAGCCACCTGGACAGTCCCGTGACCGGAATCTGGCTGTCGTACGCGCTGGCCTCGCACCTGGGTCCCAGGAAAGCCGACCCCGAGCGGCTTGATTACTTCTTCACGCTGACCTACCCGGGCGAGGATCGGATGGCCAAGGGCGAATACCGACGCCGCACGGCGAAGCAGTACGCCAACCTGCCCGAGCGTGCCGACGCCAACGCCGCGCTGCTGGCGCAGATCGAGGCGATCCTCGACGAGCTCAAGCAGCGGCTATCGGAAGTCGAGGCGCGCGAGGAGCACCTGCGTGCTCTCACGATCCAGGAAGCGGCGTTCGACGCCAGCAACGAGGGGATGAAGCGTCAGCGTTACGAACTGGGCCACCAGCGGGTCCTGCTGGGATGCCTGAAGGAATTGCGGAACGTGCGGAAGGATCGGGTGGGATCGGATGAGCCGGCAGCGTCACCTGTACCGGCGATCCCGGAACCGGCCCCGGCACCGACCGAACCCAAGCCGGAAGCGCCGACCGAACCCAAGACCGAAGCGCCGACCGAACCCAAGACCGCGGCGCCGACCGAACCCAGGGCCGCGGCGCCGACCGAACCCAAGCTTGAAGCCGCTCCGCTCGCGATGACGATCGAGCCGGCCGACACGACCCTTATCGTCGGCACGATCGGCTCGACCGAGTGCCAGGCGAGCCCGGCCTGACCGACCGGGCCGACCGCTCTTTGTCAATTCGGATACCCCGATCCGCCAACCGCGGAGATTCCGCCGCACCGGGCGGGGCCAGGTGATGATGCCATTGATGAACAGGAGAGGAGATCGGGAATCGAACGCTCCTGATCCGTCATCCTTCAAGTGTCTGGCAACGCTTTCCGGGACTGACGAGCCAGGATCAATAACGATTCGAGTTCCTTCACCAGCTTCCGGAAGGATCGCGACCGTCGCGTCATGCCGTGCGTGAAGGGGAGATGCTCGCTCAGTTCCGGCTGATGAATCCTGGGATGATACCGGTGGACACCGATCACGCGCGCCACTCGATCCTTGCAGTCGTGGAGAGCTTCCACATCGGTCCCCCGGGGCAAGGACCGCTGCGTCAGCGAATAGCCGCGACTTCCCAGACCGTCGCGGAAGTTCTTGCTCGCCAGAGCGGCCAGGAACCACGCCTCATACATGCGCCTGGCAATGACGACGCCAATCGGAAAGTTCGCGGGTAGGACCCGGCGCCCCGCCCCAGCAGTTGAGGTGCCAGTTGTTTCGGGCAGTCGTCGTCGGCGTCCAGAAGCACAAGGATGATGTCGGGCCGGCGAAGCGCGGCGATCTGGACATAATGTTCGACTCCAAGTCCAAGACCAGCGTCGTGAGTAACCTTGATTGCTCCTTTTCCCGCGGCGCAAACTGGTCCTGCAATATCGAGCTTGAAATGCTGGTCGTAATTCCGGTATTTCAACCAACGGCTGATAAGAATGGGAACGGCATCGACCTCGCCGTATCCTTCGACGATGGGCACGATGACCGCGTGGTGTTTCACGGCCAATCCGACCGGAAAAAGTCTGCCTCAGTGCCGGTCGTGCAAGGTTCGGCCTCGGTCCAGAGTGCGTTCGATCGCAGGAGTTGGCCCACGTTCATCGGAGGCTTCATCGCGGCGAGAACGTCGGTACTGAGACGATAAACCTGGCTGGCCCCATCCTTCCAATCAACGATCCGGATGCGCTCTCCCGTCGCGACGGGATGACTCAGAATCTCGGGGTTGTGCGTCGAAACGACCACGGGGAATTCCGCGCTGGCTTCTTCGATCGCATCAAGCAAGACGCCGTGAGCGTAGGGATGGAGCGAATCTTCGATCTCATCAAGCAGCACAATGGAAGGACGGGGAGATTGTCGAATCGACAGCAAGATGGCAAGGCTACGGACGGTCCCATCCGACATCACAGAGGCATCGAAACTGGTCGTGTGCCCTCCTTCGCCACGTTGATCGAAGACGATCACGCGCCTCCCAACCCGCGCCATCGATCGGACGCCCTGAACACCCGGGACCATGGCGGAGAGGTGTTTTTCCACCCACTTGAGGTCTTCAGAGCGAGTACGCTTGAGAACATCTCCCACATTGCTACCGTCGCGTGTGATTCCTGGCTCACTACCAATCCTGGGCTCGCTACGAATGGCCTGCGGTGAGAACTGGTGAGCTGAAACCGACCGAATCGCTTCAATGACTTCAGTCCACCCGGGTTTCGAGCCTGCGATCAATGGAAATGCCAGCGAATCAGAATCAATCACAGGTTGAACCTTCGAATCCCGGCACTGAAAGCTTCTTCCTTCGCGTTTAAATCCATCAAGAACGACGCTATCAAAAACTTCCTCTTTCACGATAAAACTTGATTGGTAAGGACCTAAGCCGATTCGGAAGCCATAGACGACCGAGTCGGTGGGACGGTCTCGCCTGACGATCTTCACTGCGAGACTCACTTCATGGCGAGCACCAAGGCCGAATTGACGTTGCAGGATTCCTTGGAAGTTCCCACGACGTTCCAGGGCCGTACCGAGCGAATCGGACACGGCCTCGCTCATGAAGCTCAACGCATCCATGAGCGTTGATTTGCCCGCGCCGTTGCGGCCCACGAGGAATGTCACATCATCCAGCTTCAGTCGACAATCGCTGAAGGCCCGGTAGTGGCGAAGCCGGAGTTCGTTGATGATCCAGCGATCCATGTCGAGTCGGGCTCGTGGGCCACAGTCAGATCATTCATTTCTAGATATGGACCGACTCGCCCAATCCCTGCCCGGCGGCTTCCATGACGGCCTCGGAGTAGGTGGGGTGCGGGTGCATGGCGTGGACGATCTCTTCTTCGGTGGCTTCGAGCTTCTTGGCCATGACGAGCTCGGCGATCAGCTCGGTCGCCTGCGAGCCGAGCAGGTGAGCGCCCAGGAGCTCCCCGTACTTGGCGTCGAAGACGAGTTTGACGAACCCCTCGGTCTCGTCCGAGGCGATTGCCCGGCCGCTGGCGATGAACGGGAACTTGCCGATGCGGACCTCGTGACCGGCCTCGCGCGCGGCCTTCTCGGTCAGGCCGACACTGGCGACGCCGGGGTCGGTGTAGGTGCAGCCGGGGATGTTGGTGTAGTCGACCGTCCGGTCGGAGTGGCCGCAGAGCCGCTCGATGCAGCAGATCGACTCGTGGTGCGCCACGTGCGCCAGCCAGGGAGGGCCGTTCACGTCACCGACGGCGTAAATCCAGGGCACACTCGTCACATAGCCGTTCTTGGGATCGGACTTGATGTGGTTCTTGAAGATCTCGACCTTGATGGTGTCGGCGAAGAGGCCCTCGACGTTCCCCAGGACACCGATGGAGACCAGCATCAGCTCGGCCTCGACCGTCTGCGGTCCCTTGGGGGTCTCGACCGCGACCTTGACACCGCTGGCCGTCTTCTCGACCTTGCCGGTCTTCGAGCCGGTCAGGATGGTCATACCCCGTCTTGGCGAGGCTCTGTTCGAGGGCCCTGGAGACTTCCTCGTCCTCACCGGGCAAGATCCGGTCGAGGAGCTCGACGAGAGTCACCTTGGTACCAAGGGCGTTGTAGAAGTAGCCGAACTCGAGGCCGATCGGGCCGCCGCCGATGATCAACATCGACTTGGGCTGCCTGGGCAGGCTCATCGCCTCCTTGTACCCGATGATTGTCTTGCCATCGAACTCGGCCCCCGGCAATGGGCGGGGACGGACGCCAGTCGCGATCACGACCGACTCGGCCGTGACCTTCTCGCCGTTAACCTCGACCGTGTGGGGCGCGACGACCTTGGCCGTGCCGAACTTCGACTGAACCTTGTATTTGCGGAACAGGCCCTCGATCCCCTTGTTGAGCTTGGCCGCCACCGCCCGGCTCCGGCCGATCATCTGGGTGAACTCCCAGGCGCTTTGGCCAGTGAAACCGAAGGCCTTGCCGTGGTTCTGGACCATCTCGACGAGGTGGGCGTTGGTCAGCAGGGCCTTGGTCGGAATGCAGCCCCAGTTCAGGCAGATTCCCCCCAGCTTGTCGCGCTCGACGCAGAGGACCCGCTTGCCGAGCTGCGCCGCCCGGATCGCGCCCGCGTAGCCCGCCGGCCCACCGCCGATCACGATGATGTCAAAGTCGTATGCCATGGTCGTCTTGATCCAAGAAAGAAAAGATTCTCACCAGGTATGATCAAGCAGATCGTCGATCGGTCACCAAACACCAGCCCGAAGCGCCCGCGAGGGAACATGCCTAGGGATCTTGACCCTGGTCTCATCCCTCACCGACGCTTCGGGCTGGTGTGGCCCTGGTCCTTGTCCCGTTTGCTCACCTCGGCTCGGGCAAAGCGTTTGCGTTCGCTAACGCGAATCATTATCTCACAACATCACAGCAGCATCGCGGCCGGCTGTTCGAGCAGACCCTTGAGGGTGCGAAGGAACTCGGCGGCGAGTGCCCCGTCAACGGCGCGATGGTCGGCGGTCAACGTGACGGTCATCAAGGTGCCGATCGCGAGGGCGTCGCCCACGACGATCGGCCGCTTCTCGGCGGCCGAGACGGCGAGGATGCCGACCTCGGGGAGGTTCAGGATCGCATCGAACTGGCGGACACCGTACATCCCCAGGTTCGAGATCGTGAAGGTACCGCCGCTCATCTGCTCGGGGGTCAGCTTGTTGTTCCGGGCCGCCTGGGCGAGGGCCTCGCTCTGGACCCGGATCTCGCGCAGGCCGAGCTGATCGGCGTTGCGGATGACGGGCACGATCAGACCGCCGTCGAGCGCCACGGCGATGCCGACGTTGACCTCGCCGTGCAGGACGATGGCGTCGGGCTCGTAGGTCGCATTCACGCCGGGGTGCCTGCGTAACGCCAGTGGCCACGGCCTTGGTGACGAAGTCGCCGACCGAGAGCTTGATCTTATCGGGGGCGAGCTGGGCGTTGAGCTGCTCGCGGACGGCCACCACGGCATCCATGCGGATGTCAACGGTGACGTGGATCTCGGGCGCGGTCTTCTTGGCCTCGACCATCCGGCTGGCGATCGTCTTGCGCATCCGGGTGTGGGGGATGCGCTGGGGCTCACGCGAAGGCGCCAGGGCTGGGGCGGGGCGAGCGACCGGGACGGCGACGGCCGGGGACTTCTGCTGGGCGGCGGAACTCCCGAGGAACGCCTCGACGTCGCGGCGGACCACGCGACCACCGGGTCCGCTTCCCTTGATCCGTCCCAGCTCGACCTGCGAGGCCGCGGCGATCTTCCGGGCCAGCGGGCTCGACTTGATCCGGCCTCCCGAAGCCGCCGAGCTCCCTGCCTCGACCGCCAGAGCGGAGGCTCCGTGCCCCTCCTGGCCGTTGGCCGTCGCGGCCGCCGCCGCGTCGGGCTCCGCGGCCGCTTTTGGCTTCGACCCGGCTTCCGACGCCTTGCCCTTGCCTCCCATCGACGCCGCGACCTGCTGGTAATCCTCGCCCTTCTTCGCGAGGACGATCACCCGCTGACCCAGGGCCACCTCATCACCGACGTTGTGATCGAGCAGCGCGACGACACCGTCGTCGAACGCCGTCATCTGCATGGTCGCCTTGTCGGTCTCGACGTCGGCCAGGATGTCGCCCTCCTTGACCTGGTCGCCGACCTTCACCATCCACTGGGTGATCACCCCGCTCTCCATCGTCGGGCTGAGCTTGGGCATCGTCACTTCGATCGGCACGGGATCAGCTCCCTCGTATCTGAGCTGCTTTTAGATTCAAATCCTCGAAGGGTGGGCACCGCCCACCGCCGACTCGCGGTTGCCGACGATTCGAGCAGCTGGGCGGTTGCCCACCCACCGACGTTCGGGGAGCGGCCCACCGCGTTCAGCGGTACAATACGTCGTGGACCGCCGCGACCACCCGGTCGACGCTGGGGAGCATCGACGCCTCCATTGCCCTATTATAGGGGATCGGCGCGTCCTTGGCGGCCACCCGACGGATCGGCGCATCGAGCTCGTCGAAGACCGCCTGGGTGATCCGGTCGGCTGATGCCGGCCCCGAGGCCGCAATAAGGCCAATCTTCCTCGACGATCACGGCGCGGTGCGTCTTGACGATCGAGTCAATCAGGCAATCGATGTCGAGCGGGCGGATCGTGCGGAGGTCGATGACCTCGGGATCGATCCCTTCCTCGGCGAGCTTCTCGGCGGCGGCCAGCGTCGTCTTGACCGACCGCGAGTAGGTGATCAAGGTCACGTCCGAGCCCGGCCGCTTGATGTCGGCCTTGCCGATCGGTACGAGGTGCTCGCCTTCAGGCACCTCGCCGCGCTCGCCATAGAGGTTCTCGTGCTCGATGAAGACGACCGGATCATCGGACCGGATGGCGCTCTTGAGCAGCCCCTTGGCGTCGGCGGGCGTGCCGGGCAGGATGACGGTGAGACCGGGGATCTGAGCATACCAGGCTTCGAGGCGGTGCGAGTGGGTGGCCGCCAGGCAGCCTGCCATTCCCGAGCTGCCCCGGAAGACGATCGGCACCGCGAACTGGCCACCGCTCATGTACCTCATGTTCGCCGCGTTGTTGACGATCTGGTCGATCGCCACGAGGCTGAAGCTGAAGGTCATGAACTCGATGATCGGCCGCAGGCCGACCATCGCCGCGCCGATGCCGATCCCGGAGAACCCACTCTCGGAGATCGGGGCGTCGATCACCCGGCGGGCGCCGAACCGCTTGAGCATGCCCTGGCTGACCTTGTAGGCACCGTCATACTCGGCGACCTCTTCTCCCATCAGGAAGACGCGATCGTCGCGCTCCATCTCCTCGGTCATCGCCTGGTTGAGCGCTTCGCGATACTGAAGTACGGGCATGATCGGCTTCACTCCTGCGGGATATGGGGCGCCACGGAGACGTCTTCGTACAGGGCGTCGAGCGGCGGCTCGGGGCTCGACTCGGCGAACTCGATGGATTCCTCGATCTCGTGTTTGACCTCGTCGCGGAACCGTTCGATCGTGGCGTCGTCGATCCAGCCACGCTCTTTGAGGACGTGCTCGTAGATCACGATCGGGTCGTTCTTATGGGCCTTTTCGAGCTCGTCCTTGAGGCGATACTTGGCCGGATCGCTGATCGAGTGTCCCTTGAATCGGTAGGTCTGGGCCTCGATGAACGTCGGGCCTTCGCCCGCGCGGGCACGGGCGGCGGCCTCACGCGTGGTCTTGGCCATCAGCTCGATATCGTTGCCGTTGATCGAGATGCCGGGGATACCATAAGCCGTTCCGCCTCGGACCGTCAGGTCGTGGACCGACGACGACCGGCTCAGCGACGTTCCCATCGCGTACATGTTGTTTTCGACGACGTAGATGACGGGCAGCTTCCAGAGCGAGGCCATGTTCAGGGCTTCATGGAACGAGCCCTGGTTCATGGCACCGTCGCCGAAGTAACAGATGCAGACCCGATCCTCGCCGCGATACTTGATCGCGAAGCCGACGCCGGTGGCCAGGGGAATATGGCTGCCGACGATGGCGTGGCCGCCGAGGAAACCCTTCTCGGCGTCAAAGAAGTGCATCGAGCCCCCCTTGCCCTTCGAGCAGCCGGTGGCCTTGCCGAGCAGCTCGGCCATGGCCGACTTGGCTTCCATGCCGCGGGCCAGGGCATGACCGTGATCGCGGTAGGCCGTGATCACATAGTCATCCTCGCGGAGCACGCCGATCGACCCCACGGCCACAGGCTCCTGGCCGCTATACTGGTGGAAGAAGCCGCCGATCCGTCCTTTTTGATACATCATTTCCGCCCGTTCCTCGAAACGGCGGATCAACAACATCTGCCGCAGCCAGCCCAGGGCCTGGTTGCGCGTGACGGCGGGTTTGGCTTCGGTTTCCACTTGCGACATGACGTCCAGCTCCTGAGTGGTTGCATGGCCCGGCGATCGCGCTCGCCAGGGCTCGTCTGTTCCGCCGTCACGCGGCGGCCCGGAGGCAAGATGGGGCTCGGTTCGAGACCCGGAGGTCGGCGAGTCGATTCGTCCCGATCCGACTCCCGGAGCCGCTTCCCGGATGGTTTCGGTTTCAGTGATCCAGTTCGTCCGCGAAGCTCGCCAACGCCTTAGCGCCGCCTCCGTGAACGCCCTGGCGAGACCTGCAAGCATCCGTTCGCTCTCGTCTTTTCAAAAACGGCCCTAGAACAAGCAACGATTCCCGTCAGATCGGTCGAACCGCTTCAGATGGCGTATCTTAACTCAAGAGCGACATTCGCGACCAGGGACGCACCGGCACGTTTTCCGTACCGTCGATCCGAGCGGTGCGACTGGGGGGGAGGACGGCCGCCGATCGATGGGCGCGGGAACCTGACGGAGGCCATGCCAAGCGAGCTGCTTAACGACCCGCGAGTAACTGACGGAGGACGTAGGGGAGGATCCCTCCGTGCTTATAGTACTGGATCTCTTGCGGCGTGTCGATCCGTACCGTCGCCGGGAAGCGGTGAGTGACGCCGTCCTCGCGGGTCGCCACTACCTGAACACTCCGGTCATGGGCGAAGCCGGTCTCAATCCCTTCGGCCAGACCTTCGATGGCGTAGGTCTCCTCGCCGGTCAAACCCAGGCTATCGGCGTTGTCGCCGGCGCCGAACTGGAGCGGGAGGATGCCCATGCCCACCAGGTTGGAGCGATGGATTCGCTCATAGCTTTCGGCGATCACAACCCGGATGCCGAGAAGTTTGGGACCCTTGGCGGCCCAATCGCGGGATGAACCCGAGCCGTACTCCTTGCCCGCCAGGATCAATAGAGGCACCCCTTCCTCACGGTACTTCTCGGAGGCGTCGTAAATTGTCATGACTTCGCCGTCGGGAAGATGGCGGGTGATGCCCCCCTCGGTCCCCGGCGCGAGCTTGTTCTTGAGCCGGATGTTAGCGAACGTACCTCGGACCATGACCTCGTGGTTGCCGCGTCGGGCGCCATAGGAGTTGAAGTCGGCCACGCCGACCCCGTGCTCGATCAGGTACTTGCCCGCGGGGCTCTGGACCTTGATCGAACCGGCTGGCGAGATATGGTCGGTGGTGATACTGTCTCCCAGGACCGCCAGCACACGCGCTCCCTGGATCTTGGTCACCGGCGGCGGCTGGTCAGGCATGCCCATGAAGTAGGGCGGATTCTTGACGTATGTCGAGTTCGTGTCCCACTCGAACAGGTCACCCTGGGGTACGCTCAGACTGTTCCAGCGCTCGTCACCTTCGAAGACCGCACCGTACTCCTTGTGGAACATGTCTGACTTGACCGCGCGGGCGACCGTCTCGTGGATCTCGCGCTGGGTTGGCCAGATGTCCTTGAGATGGACCGGCTTACCTTCCTTGTCATGGCCGATCGGATCGTTCTGGAGGTCGATGTCCATGGTGCCGGCCAGAGCGTAGGCGACAACCAGGGGAGGCGAGGCGAGGTAGTTGGCTCGGATGTCGGAGTTGATCCGTCCCTCGAAGTTGCGATTGCCCGACAGGACGGCGGCGACGACGAGGTCGTCGTCATGGATCGCCTGGGAGATCTCGGCCGCCAGCGGTCCCGAGTTGCCGATGCAGGTCGTGCAGCCGTAGCCGACCAGGTTGAAATGAAGCTGGTCGAGGTAGGTATCGAGACCAGCCTCCTTGAGGTAGTCGGTTACCACTTTCGACCCCGGCGCGAGGCTCGCCTTGACCCACGGCTGGACGGATAACCCGTGCTCGACCGCTTTCTTGGCCACCAGGCCCGCGGCGAGCATCACCGATGGGTTCGACGTGTTGGTGCAACTGGTAATCGCGGCGATCACGACCGAGCCGTGGGTGATGTAGCCCGACCTGAGCGGGCTATAGGCCGCGGCGGGGGACTGAGGGACCTCGACCCCGACGGCCACGCCGCCTCCTCCTTCACCTTCAAGCCGGAGTTCGCTCTTGAAATCGGTTGGGCGCCGGTGGTCGTTGACAGCGACTTGGCCGCCGAAGGCTTGTGGGCGGCGCCGGGGCGGGCGTCAAGCATCACCTTGAGCGCCTTCTCCCAGGCCGGCTTGGAGTCATGAAGCGGAATCCGGTCCTGGGGCCGCTTGGGACCGGCCAGACTGGGCTCGACCTGCGAGAGGTCGAGTTCGAGGGTGTCGGAGTAGTCGGCTTCGGGGGTCGCGGCGGTGTGGAACATCCCCTGCGCCTTGGCGTACGTCTCGACCAGGTTGATCAGATCCTTCGGACGACCGGAAAGCTCGAGGTAGCGGAGGGTTTCGGAATCGATGGGGAAGATGCCGCAGGTCGCCCCGTACTCGGGGGCCATGTTGGCGATGGTCGCCCGGTCGGCCAGCGGCAGAGTGGCCAGTCCCGCGCCGTAGAACTCGACGAACTTGCCGACTACCCCCTTGCGGCGGAGCATCTCGGTAACGGTCAGGACCAGGTCGGTCGCCGTCGCCCCCTCGCGAAGCGATCCGTGGAGCCTGAAGCCGACGACCTGAGGCACCAGCATCGACACCGGCTGGCCGAGCATCGCGGCCTCGGCCTCGATTCCGCCAACGCCCCATCCCAGGACGCCCAGACCATTAATCATGGTCGTGTGCGAGTCGGTGCCGACCAGAGTGTCGGGATAGGCCATCGGCTCGACGCTCGACCCTCCCGCGGCGGCCTCGACGTCGGCCGAGGTGAAGATAACCCGGGCCAGGTACTCGAGATTCACCTGATGGACGATCCCGGTATCGGGAGGAACGACCCGGAAGTTCGAGAAACGCGTTCTGACCCCAACGCAGGAATGCGTAGCGTTCACGGTTGCGGGAGAACTCGAGATCGGCATTGATCCGAAATGCCTGCGGCGTGCCGGCCTCGTCGACCTGTACCGAGTGGTCGATGACCAACTCGACCGGCTGGAGAGGGTTGATCTTGCGAGGGTCGCCCCCCATCCGCTTCATCGCGTCGCGCATCGCGGCCAGGTCGACGACCGCGGGAACGCCGGTGAAGTCCTGGAGCAGTACACGGCTGGGCCGGAACGCGATCTCACGCGACGGAATCGCGTGCGGGTCCCACTGGGCCAGGCCCTTGATATCGTCGGCGGTGACGGTCTGGCCATCCTCGTTGCGGAGCAGGTTTTCGAGCAGGACCTTGAGCGCAAAAGGCAGCCGCGCCACATCGTGGCCGGCGGAAATCAAGGCTTCGAGTTTGTACATCCGAAACGTATGCGGGCCGACCTTCAAGGTCGTCAGCGCGTTGAAGCTGTTCGCCATGGATGGTTCCCAGGATCGAGGGGATTACGGTCGATTCGTGTCAGATCAGAATCCGATGGAATCGGCGACGCCAATGGTGACGGAGAGGGGGAGAGGAGGCAACATCCCAGTCAGGATACAAATTGTACGTCAAGCGGGCCGGGGACTAAACCCATTTCCGCCCCCCGCGCCAAAAGCGTCCGAACCGCTTCCCGGCCGCGCTCGCCATAATCGACAGTCCATTCGTTGACATACATTCCGACGAACCTGTCGGCGAGAGCCGGGTCGAGGTCACGAGCGTACTCGAGCGCGTAGTCGAGAGCCTCCTGACGATGTTCCAGAGCGTAGACGATGCTCTCTCTCAATAGCCCGCCGATCCGCTCGACGAGATCCGCACCCAGATCCTTGCGCACAACATTTCCACCCAGTGGCAGGGGCAGGCCCGTCTGCTCGTGCCACCACTGGCCCAGATCGACGACCTTCTGGAGACCGCGATCGCCGTAGTAAAGCTGCCCCTCATGAATGATCAGCCCCGCCTCGGAGCGGCCTTCGGCGACCGCGGGGAGGATCTGGTCGAACGGCATGACCTCGACCGCGACCGCCTTGCCCAGGCAAAGCTGCAACGTCAGGTACGCCGTGGTCAGCTTCCCCGGAATCGCAATCGTCCGGCCTTTCAGGTCGTCGAGCGTGGCAGGCTCGCGCGTGATCAGAGTGGGGCCGTATCGATCGCCCATGCTCGAGCCGGAACCCAGCAGCGCGTAACGGTCGGCCAGGTGAGCAAACGCATGGATGCTTACGGCCGAGACCTCGAGCTCGCCCTGAAGGGCACGTCGGTTCAGGGTCTCGATATCCTCGAGCTGATGCACGAACCGCAGGCCGCCGGTGTCGAGCTTATCGTGAGTCAGGGCGTAGAACATGAAGGCATCGTCGGAGTCGGGACTATGCCCGACCCGGATCGTGCGCTTGGCTTCTGAGGTCATGAGCGTTGGGGCTTCTCTCAATGTCTCGTAGGGTAGGCTTCAATCTGCCACACACTTCGGAATGGCAGATTGAAGCCTACCCTGCGAGACTGTGCAAGAATCGGGGACGGAAACATACCCTACAAGATCGTTCAAGTCACTTCGAAGACTTCTGGTCTGACTCCTGCGTCTTGCCGGCGGCGGTAGGGGAGACACCGAGCATCTCGGTGGCGTCGAACGGGTCGAGAGTGACGTCCTTGTCCGAGCCGACCAGGAGCTCTCGAAACGGCGTATCCGCGGGCTCGGGCTGGCCGAGCTGTCGGAGGGCCCGGAGGTAGCGGCGGACGACCAGGCCAGTGTCTTTCTTGTTGATGTCGTCGTTGCGATAGTCCTTGTGGTCCTTGAGCAGGTTGTCCCAGATCTTCAGGCCCTCGCGGAACTTGGCCACGGCCTTCGCGAAGTCGGAGGTCTTGTAGGCGATCGTCCCCTCGTAGAAGAGCTGGCGGGCCTGTACCCCCTCGTCGGTCATCTCGGCCTGGCGCCGGTCCTTCCAGTAGCGGTAGTTCATCTGGTCGCTCCAGCGGTTGGTCCAGTACCGCTGGTTCTCGTTCATGGCGGCCAGCTTCTTGGGGTTCGGTCGCGTCGTCGATCTGGACCGGCTCACGCACCCACTTGCCGTTGCGCAGGATCTCGTTGTGGCTCATCGTAGGTGTGCTTGCCGAACTTGACCCAGTCGTCCAGTGCCTTGGCCCATTCGTTCTTGGCGACCTCGCCGAAGGTGGCGGGGATGCCCTGCATGCTCATCTTCTCCAGGCCGATGGCATAGCGGGTCTGGGCGTGTGCGGGCATCGAGCGGAACGAGATGTCGTTGGGCTTGCCCTTGTGCTGGGGCGACGGGTCGACGTACTCCAGCGCCGCCTCTGCGCCGTGCCGACAGCCGCGACTCGCCCTCGTCGACCAGGTTGACCGACCGGCTGAACCAGCCATAGGCGAGCTGGAAGTTGTCGTTGGCGGACGTCCTGGACGCCGGTCACGGGGTCGATGTAGGTCTTGAACTCGCTCATCGCTGTCGTCGCGGAACAGACGGCGGAGGATGATCGACTCGTCGGAGAAGCCGATCTTGTGATAATAGGTCCAGGCCGTGTTCCAGATCAGGTCGGGCGACTTCCGGTTCTTCTTGACGCCGTCCTGGAGGAACTTGATGCCCTTCTTGATCCACTCGTACTTGTCCTCGGGCGCGTCCCACTCGACCGAGACGTTGTAGGCGAGGTTCCAGCCCTGGAAGGTCCAGACCGAGAGGAAGTGGGGCTGGAGCTTGGTGATCAGGTCGACCGTGGCCTTCATCTGGTCCCAGTCCTGCTCGCGCTTCAGCTCCTCGGCGCGGGTCCAGAGGACGTTGGCGGCGATCCCGCGGGCTCCGCCCAGCAGGGCGAGCTTGAGCATGAAGCTGCCGGTATCGACCTGGCCGATCGCGGCCTCGCCCAGGTCGCGGCGCTGCTTGACCTTGCTGAGCCAGTCGGTGTACGGGAACATCGCCCCGAAAAGTACGACGATGAGGAGGCCGAAGATGAGCTTGCGGCTACTGGTTGGGATTCGATTTCATGCGGCGACCTCCCGATTCTTCAGGATGAAGTATCCGGCGATGGAGAACGGCAAGGCATAGGCGAAGCGTCAAGAGCATGTTCGACGATGATCAGCAGTCCAGCCGACGGCGAACCCGTCGGCCACCGTGTTGCTGACGTCAAGCGCCGTGAAGTTGGGAACGATGTAGACCAGGCGTGACATCACCGGCATGACCAGCGAGTCGAGCGTCTTGGCCGTGACCACGGCGACGGTCGGCGACAGCTCCGACATCTGGTTCTCGTGCGTCAGGAGCCGGATCAAGGACTCGAACGGCCCACCGCCCAGCAGGCTCTGCTGGGCGAAGTCGAGCAGGAAGCTGAAGGCGACCTGGCCGGCCACCACGAACGCGATCGTGGTCAAAAGCGCTACCGGCCAGCTCAGGAACGTGCCGGCGAAGACGCCGATCGCCGTCAGTACCATCGCCTGGAGCCAGACGCAGAACAGTCCCTTCATGAAGTTGGTGCCGAAGTTGCCCGAGTCTACCAGAAGGTAGAGATCGCTCTCCGCCATCCCAAGATACTGGGTCGGGCTGGAGCAGCGAACCTCGACCTTCAGCGCGCCCTGCGAACCGGCGAGCAACCGAGCGGGGATGAACTGCTTGTTGGTGTAGTACTCGCGGATCGGGAAGAAGCTCCGGTAGTTTTCGCCGGTTTGCGGGTTCGTGACATCGAGCTCGGCATAGACCGGCTCGCCCACCTTGCCCTTGGTTGTCCGATAGACATTGAAGGTCATCTCCATCGGGATCGGACGGGAGTGAAGCCGGCCGGCCTCGTCCCGAAGCGTTGTGGCCTCACTCGCCTTGCCCGCGGCCTCCGCGGCCTTGGCCCGATCCTGAAGGTCCTTGTCCTTGGCTTCAAGAGCACGAAGGCTCGATTCAAGCGACGCGAGTTGGTCGCGGTTGCGGGTCTGGCTCGCCTCGAGCTCGGCGGCACGGGCCGCTGTCGGGTTGCCTTGCCGGCGTTCCTGCTCGGCCGAGGCTACCGCCAGTCGAAGACTGAATACCTGGTCGAGTGTCGACTCGATCGTATCGCGATCCAGAAGTCGGTCCACCGGGATGCGCCGGTCGATCGCGAGTCGGGGATTATATGGGTCGGGAACGATCCCGTACTGCCAGATCGCGGTCGCGGGCGTCCCTCCTTCGATATGGCTGCGGGGCTCGCGCATCGACTGCTCCATGGCCGACGTCGATCCCCTTGAGGTGGGGATTGCCCCGCGAGTCAAGGAACGTGAGCGACCCCTTGATCGGCACCCTCGCGGCCATCCGAGTACTGAGCTGCTCGGCCTGCTCGCGAAGCTGGTTCGCCTTGACCAGGTGGTCCTTTTTCGCCTCGACGGCCGCCGCCGCGCGGGTCTGATCGATCGCCCCGCCGACCTGTCGCCGCAGGTACAGCAGGCTGATCGCGCCGAAGACCAGGACCAGGATCGTCACGATCGCCATGAAACCGATCATCCGCCCCCAGATCAGCTCGATCCGGCGGACAGGCTTGGACACCACGGTGTAGATCGTCTGGTTCTGGATGTCCTGGGGCAGACTCAACGGGGTGAGAATCGTCACCATGACGGTCAGGAGCAGCGAGCAGAGCAGCATCAGCGAGCCGACGAAGAGCCGTCCCATCTCGGCGGGCCGGGGAGGCTGGAGGAACCAGTGGGTGAAAGCCAGGATCACCAGGAAGACCGTGATCACGACCCAGGGGGCCCACATCCGCCGGTTCGCCTCGATGATGCTAACCCGTGCGATCGCCAGGAGCCGACGAGGGCGAACGCTCACCAGTTCGCGGAGGACCATCGTGGCCACCCGGGCCAGGACGACATAACCCATGTAGGTGGCACCCAGCCGGACACCCTGGACGAGTGCGTCCTGCCAGGTCATCTTGAAATCGGTGCCACCGGCCTGCGAAAGGCTGGCCTGCTGGATGACGAAGCTGAACCCGATTCCGAAGAGCAGCGCCAGGTGAATACCGATCAGTACCGCCAGGTCGGAACGGTTGCCGAGGCGACGGATCGCTCCCCAGAGCCCGGCTTCGACCCACGCGAATATCACAGCGCCGCAGGTGAGGCCAAGCACCGCAACCAGCGAGGCCGGACCGAGATTGATCACCGGGACACGCTCGGTCGTCTCAAGCACGCGGAGTAATACCGTTCCCGCGGCTCCAATCATGGCGACGATGGCGGCGATGTCGAGCCAGTTGCCTCGACCAACGCGTTGCTCCTTGAAAGCCGCCGTCAACCACGAAACCGTCCATCCCAGAAGGCACAGGAGGCTGATGACCTTGAACCAATCAATCAGACCTCCAACCAGTCCCCGGATCGAGATCCCGGGTTCGCCGAACACAAACAGCCAGCTAACGAGCGGCCGAAATCGGGCTGGAATCCCCTGCCAGGCGACCTGCGCCCAGATCATGGGGATGTTCGAGAGCCAGGTCATGGATGATCGCGCTCCAGAAGTATTCTCGAGAAACACGGCGGCCGGATGGGTCTTCGCGCTGTCCGGAGCCAGAACGGGGATTAATTGATGACGAACCCGCCTAAGGCTTTGAAGCCGCGGTCCGGCGGGGCCCCTGGACGAAGTTGGCGAACCCGGAACTCGATCAAGGTCAGCTCTTGGCCCGGGTGGCCGCAAGCTCGTCAGCCGTGGCGCTGGCACCGGAGGCGGCATGTTGCGAGTCGGCGATCCCGACGCGACGGCGGCCCGGGTGCAGGTCGCTCTCGCGGACGATTCGCAGGAACAGCTCTTCAAGCGTCGTCGTGGGGTGGTCGATCGCCAGCAGCTCCGAGCCGTGACGCGCGATCACCTCGCGAATCTCCTGCAAGGCGGCTTCGGAGAGTTCGCGGGTCTTGATCTGGGTCACGTCCTGGACTGTCAGCAGATCGGAAACTTTTCCTAGCTCCTTGAGCTCGCCACGATGGAGGATCGCGATCCGGTCGCAGATGTCCTGCATATCGGCCAGGAGGTGTCCCGAGAGCACGATCGTCTTGCCCTGTTCCCTCAGGTCGCGGATCAGCTCCTTGATCTCGGCGGTGCCGATCGGGTCGAGTCCCGAGGTCGGCTCGTCGAGCAGGATCAGCTCGGGATTGTTGATCAGGGCCTGCGCCAGACCAATCCGCCGCTGCATTCCCTTGGAGTACTCGCGAAGCTGTCGGTGCTTGGCCGCCGACAGGCCGACCATGTCGATCAGGCGCTCGACCCGCTTGGCCCGTTCCGACGGCGCTGATTTTGAAGAGTCGCCCGTAGAAGTGGAGCGTCTCCTCGGCGTTCAGAAACTTGTAGAGATACGACTCCTCGGGGAGATACCCGATCCGCTCGTTCTTGACGACATTGGTGGTCGGCGAGTTGAAGATCAGGGCGTCCCCTTCGGTCGGGAAGAGAAGACCGAGCAGAAGCTTGATCGTCGTCGTCTTGCCCGAGCCGTTGGGGCCGAGCAGGCCGAAGATCTCCCCCCGGTAGACCTGGAGGTCCAGCGCCTTGAGCGCCTGGACCTTCGGCCGGCCCCAGAAATCGCGGTAGACCTTGGTCAGGTTCCGGGTCTCGATGATGATGTCGCGGCTCATTGGTCGAGGGCGCCTTGTCCTGAAAACAAAGGATTTAATCGAGCGAGGTGTCTCAAACGCCAATCCTCAAACGACGCCCGTCTCGTCCCTTCACCGTACCGTAGGGCGTGCGGACGAGGTCCACTCACCCCTCTCTACCCATCCCCACCGGCCGCCGATCTTGTTGAGTAAATTCGTCGAAAACTGCATGTGCGGCCAGGACTTACGAATAATAACAGAGAACCTTGTGCCGGGCGGTCCTTCCCATCGCTGGGGCACAACCCGCGTTGTGCGACGAACCCTGTCCCGCGGCACGATGTGCGGGGACGTCGGAACTAACTCGGGTCGGGACGAATTCGGTACGGTGCTCCGAGACGCCGGCATCGCTGGGAAACCGGCCGCAATCGGCGCTTGTTACGAGCGTCGGTATCAAAAAGTTCGGCGGAATTTCGTGCAAGGGCCTGTTCCTACCTCATCGAACCCGGACCAGGCCTCTTCCCATCCGCGACGCAGCGCGCACCCGGGGTGTCACCGCGATGTTTTCCATGGTAAAGAACCAGCGGGCCCTTTGACAAGCCGCGACACCCTCCGAAATCCCCAAGGCGAAACCGGAGAAACGGCCTCCAACGAATGCCGCTGTTGATGAGGCCATCTCATCCAGGCGATGACTCGCGGCTGACAACATCCACTCAACATGGAATGTTGATCGCCGCGAATCACGAAGTGCATGCCTGGGCGATGGGAGAACCGATCAGGGGGTCAATCCCGTCCCTCCCGAGTTCACGGGTGGGGCCTCGATCCGGCCGCCAAAGGCGGGGATGTTGACGCGTGGCCCACTACCGATCGTGTCATTGTACGGGTGCACCGGCGTATTGGCCGAGCCCAGAGGCGGACCACCGGCGGGGTGCTCGCCGCCGCATCCCGTAAAGGAAATGTAACGCTGACCGCGCGTCACGTAAGGATTGGAGTAATTCGGGAAGAACAACTGGTCGGCGGGTATGCCGTAATAGCGCCGGAAGTAGTAATCGCTCGTACGGTTAGCCCCCAGGGGCAAGTACGTTCCGACGTCGAAGAAGCCGTATCCATCCGGGTTACCATTGGGGAATCCCCAGCCATAACCGGGACCGGGCGGCAAGATCCGGCCCCCTCCCTGCTGGTAGTACGAACCCGCCGGGGCATACTGCCCGGTCGTCAACGACGCCAGGGCCAGACTAGCTGAGACGATCAAGGACGTCATCTGAGGAACCTCCGAGTCGCCTGCGGACGACGACGGGCCAGCGCCCTCTATTCCTGAAAAAAAATCGACGGCATGGGCCCGGATCGCCACGCGGCCGACACCCCGTTCGAGGATGACGCCGGAGCAACGGCCCACCTGAAATCTACCCGCGCCGGACCACCATGCGGAGTTTCCGTCCGCGTTTGTCTTTCGATCGCCGGCAAGACCGGTTACCATCCACGGTTTAGCGATCCCGGTCCAATCGAGACCCGCGACAAGGGAGGGCCTGGCCGTAGTCGGTGCCTGGGAAACCGTCATGATCGTTCTGATCGACAACTATGACTCCTTCACCTACAACCTGGTCCAGCGGCTCGGCGAGATCGATCCCGCGGTCGAGCTCCGGGTGCTCCGGAACGATCAGGTCAGCCTCGATGAGATCGAGGCCAGCCATCCCAGCCACCTGATCATCTCGCCCGGTCCCTGCACCCCCCTCGAGGCCGGGATCTCCAACGCCGTCATCGAGCGGTTCGGCTCGCGGGTCCCGTTGCTGGGCGTTTGCCTCGGGCACCAGTGCATCGGCCACACCTTCGGGGCCCGGGTCGTTCGGGCCGATCGGATCATGCACGGCAAGACCTCGATGATCGAGCACGACGGGCGAAGTATCTATCAGGGGGTGCCGAGTCCGTTCGAAGCGACGCGCTATCACAGCCTCGTGATCCAGCCCGGCACGCTACCCGACGAGTTCGATGTCGTCGCCTGGACCGACCAGGGCGAGATCATGGGCATCCGTCACAAGACGTTGCCGATCGAAGGCGTCCAGTATCACCCCGAGAGCTTTCTCACCCATGAGGGCATCCGTCTCCTGAAGAACTTCCTGGATCATGGGATCGTGCCGGGCCATTGAATCGACAGGAGAGGCTCGCGTGTCGCGATCCAGCGAGGGATTCATGCTGACGATTGCCGAGGCGCTGGGCGAGATCCTGAAACACGCATGCCCTTTACCGGAGCAGCCGCGCCGGCTCGAGGACGCGCTGAACTGCTTGCTGGCGGAGGACGTGCTCGCCGACCTCGATCTCCCGCCCTTCGACAAGGCGCTCGTCGATGGCTACGCGGTCCGCAGCGCCGACTGCCTGGGCCAATCGCGAATCAGGCTCCGGATCACCGAGGAGGTCCACGCCGGCCAGGTCCCGAGCCGCTCGATCGAGCCCGGCGAGGCCGCATCGGTCATGACCGGCGCGCCCTTGCCCCAGGGGGCCGACGCGATGGTCATGGTCGAAAGGACGAGCCGGGAGGACAGCTTCGTCGTGATTGACGACCCGGACGTGACCGCCGGCCGGTTCCGGCTGGAGCGCGGCCGCGAACTCCGCGCCGGCGAGGTCGTGGCGCGTCCGGGCGATCGGCTCAATCCCCCCCGGCTCGGCCTTCTGGCTTCCGTCGGCCGGACCTCGGTCCGGGTCGTACCACGCCCCGAAGTCCGGATCGTTCCCACCGGCAACGAGCTGGTCGACCCGTCCCAGGTTCCCGGCCCCGCGCAGATTCGCAACTCGAACGCGACGATGCTCCGGGCCTTCGTCCAGTCGGCCGGATTCGCCGCCGAAAGCTCGCCGATCGTGCCCGATGACCCGTCCCGGCTTGAGGACGTGCTGAGGAACGGACTCGAGGCGGACGTCCTCATGATCACCGGCGGCGTCTCGGCCGGCCGCCTCGACCTGGTTCCGGGGGTCCTGGAGGCGCTGGGCGTCGATCGCGTGTTCCACAAGGTCCGGATCAAGCCGGGCAAGCCCCTCTGGTTCGGTGTGGGACCGCGTCGAGAAGCGGGGGCGAGACCGGGGGCCCTGGTCTTCGGCTTGCCCGGCAATCCGGTCAGTGGCGTCGTCAGCTACCTGCTCTTCGTCCGCCCCGCGCTCGAGCGGCTCGCAGGGCGCGGCGTCGTGGCTTCGGTCCCATCGTCGGTGAACCGGTCGCGACAGCTCCCACTATCGCGTCCCTGCGCACACCGGGTGAGCCTGCCGACGTTTCATCCCGCCCGGCTGGTCTCCTCCGACGCCCATGAACACGGCATCGAGCCCCTCGAATGGGCCGGCTCGGCCGACTTGAAAACGGTCGCCCACGCCGACGGCTTCGCCATCTTCGAGGCCGGCGAACGCGACTACCGGGCAGGTGAAATTGTCGGATTTCTCCCGATCCGTTAGCATCAAGCGGCCCCATCGGGTCGTTCAGGCGTGGCGGAGCCGATCGATCAGACGCCCAGGCTCGCCGTTCGTGCGCGGATTCCTTGTCCCGGAAGGGAACCTTTCGCATGCCCTCCCCAGTCGTTGCGGAGGCCGATCAGAGAACGATCGATGCCCCGATCCCCGGTACGATCCGGCCCCACCCGCTGGTGCTCGGACTGTCGTCGGCCCTCTTGCTCTGGTCGTCGTTTCCACCGGCCCAGTGGAGCTGGCTGGCCTGGATCGCCCTGGTCCCCTTGTTTCAACTGGTCGTGTCCGAGCGTTCCCGGTGGGCCGTATACGGCGGGGCCTGGCTGGGAGGTTTCGCGTTCTGGCTTCTGTCGATCCAGTGGGTCCGTCTGACCGACCCCTGCGCCTGGGTCGCCTGGGTGGCCATGTCGCTGGTCCTCTCCTTGGAATGGCCGATCTTCGTCCTGATCGCCCGGCGGACGGTCCAGCGGCTCGGATGGCCCTTGATGGTCGTGGCACCCGTCGTCTGGGTGGCCGTGGAGTATCTCCGTGCTTTCATCCTGACCGGCTTTCCCTGGTACTACCTGGCCCACAGCCAGCACGCCACGCTCCCCCTGATCCAGATCGCCGACCTGGCCGGGGCCCTGGGTTTGAGTTTTCTGATCGCCCTGTGCAACGCCGTCTGGGTCGAGCTGCTCGACCTCCCCGCGCGGCTCGCGGCCCTTCCTTCTCCGGCTCTCGATCATCGCGGTGCTTCTGGTCGCCACGTTCGGCTACGGCTATCAGCGGATGTCCTCCGCGCACTTCCGCAATGGTCCGAAGGTGGCGTTGATCCAGTCCGACCTGCTCCAGGAGTATAAGCGGGAACCCAACTACCCGAGACTGCTCGCACTCTACGAGGGGCTGGTGAACCAGGCGGCTGCCGCGGCGGTTCGTCCCGACCTGATCGTCTGGCCCGAAACCTCTTATCCCTATGGGTATGTGGCGATCGACAAGGCCCTGCGTCCCGAGGCTTTCGAGCGCCAGGCCCGCCAGCTCAGCTCGGGCAGCACGCCCCGTGACTGGTTATCGAAACGCGACGACGTCGCCCGCCAGTTGCAACGCTGGACCGATGAGGTCGGCATCCCCATGCTCATCGGGACCCTGACGTACAGCTTTCACCCCACGGGACCCTCGAAGTTCAATTCCGCCATCCTGTTCGAGCCCGGAACCACGGCCATCCAGAGTTATCACAAGCTCCACCTCGTCCCGTTCGGCGAGTACGTCCCCCTGATCGGGACCTTCCCCTGGCTGACCGTGTTCACACCCTACCACGGTCCGGACGCGGTGGTTCCGAGCCTGAGCTTCGGCACCGATCCTTCCTGGTTCTCGCTGGGTTCGTACCGGTTCGCGACGGCGATCTGCTTCGAGGACACGGTGGCCCGGGTCGTCCGCCGCTTCTTCAACGAGCCGAGCAGCGCGCACCCTCCCGATTTCTTGCTCAACCTTTCCAACGACGGCTGGTTCCACGGCTCGTCCGAGCACGACATGCATCTCGCCGTGAGCGTGTTCCGGGCCGTGGAGAACCGGGTCCCCCTCGCGCGCGCCGTCAATACCGGCGTCTCGGCCCTGATCGACGGCAACGGACGCGTCCTGGCAAGTCTGCCCAAGCTCAAGCGAGGGGTACTGTCGCAAGTGATCCCGCTCGACGATCGAACCAGCCTCTACTCCCGATGGGGTGACTGGCTCGGCGCTCTCTGCCTCATCGCGACCCTCGTGTTGATCCCCCTGGCCTGGTTCCCTTTTCAAGGTCGCCAGATCTCATCCCTTGCCTAGGCCATGTGGACGACAGGTCGTGGGACCCCTGCCCGGCGCGCGGAATCTCCGCGGTTGGCGGGTCGGGGTATCCGAATTTTCAAAGAACCGTCAGCTCGGTCGGTCAGGCCGGGCTCGCCAGGCACTCGGTCGAGCCGATCGTGCCGGTAATAAGGGTCGTGTCGGCCGGCTCGGTCGTCATCGCGAGCGGAGCGGCTTCAAGCTTGGGTTCGCTCGGCGCTACCGGCTTGGGTTCGGTCGGCGCCGCGGTCTTGGGTTCGGTCGGCGCCGCGGCCCTGGGTTCGGTCGGCGCTTCGAGTTTGGGTTCGCTCGGCGCTTCCGGCTTGGGTTCGGTCGGCGCCGGGGCCGGTTCCGGGATCGCCGGCACGGGCGAGGCTGTCGGCTCATCCGATTCCACCCGATCCTTCCGCACGTTCCGCAATTCCTTCAGGCATCCCAGCAGGACCCGCTGGTGGCCCAGTTCGTAACGCTGACGCTTCATCCCCTCGTTGCTGGCGTCGAACGCCGCTTCCTGGATCGTGAGTTCACGCAAGTGCTCCTCGCGCGCCTCGACTTCCAACAGCCGTTGCTTGAGCTCGTCGAGGATCGCCTCGATCTGCGCCAGCAGCGCGGCGTTGGCGTCGGCACGCTCGGGCAGGTTGGCGTACTGCTTCGCCGTGCGGCGTCGGTATTCGCCCTTCGCCATCCGATCCTCGCCCGGGTAGGTCAGCGTGAAGAAGTAATCGAGCCGCTCGGGGTCGGCTTTCCTGGGACCCAGATGCGAGGCCAGCGCGTACGACAGCCAGAGGCCGGTCACGGGACTGTCCAGGTGGCTCGTCGGGCGCAGGCCCTGCAACTGGAGCAGGTCGAAGATCTGGCTCTCGTCGAGCCGGCCGTTCTGGATGATCCCGCGGCCGATGTTCTCCCACTGCTCGATCAGCCAGCGGCAACCCAGGCTGAAGCCGCGCAGCTCGTACACCGTGCCCTGGCCATCATTGACCAGGGCGCTGGTGGTGCCGGTCAGGCGCTTGAGTTTCGCGAACAGATCGGCGTCGAACGCCTCGCCCGCGAGCAGGACCTTCTTGCTGAGGGCGGCGGTCTCGGCCTTGCGGCACCGCTCGACCCGCCAGGCGGCGTGGACGGCGGTCTCGACCAGGGTGCGCTCGGTGTCGGACCGGGCGTCGAGCTCGTCGAACCAGGTTTCGACCCGCGCCTGGAGCTCCTCGGCGTTCTCGCCAGGCAATACTGCGGTGGCGGCGGCGAAACCGTGGGTCAGGCCGTTGAGCCGGGAGATGGCCTTGCCGGCCTCGGTGCGGGGTCCGGTCGATTTTTGGGCGTTGGCGCGATTCGCGGCCAATCGGGCGGCGCTGATCGGGCGGGTTGTGGGGGTGGAATTGGTGGTGGAGGTTGCGCGGTCGAGAGGCTCGGAGGTTGGCGCGGTCATGATTGGAAATCTCCCGGCGAGTTGCCCGTCCAAAGGAAGCCGAAAACACCCGGAGCGGCCCGATCGATTGGGGGCGCGCACCGGCCCGTTGTTATTAAGCATCGGAGGAAACGACCGAGGAGTGCGGCGAATCTGGGAGATTTATCCCGATTACGGGATGGATTGGGGCGGTTGGTGCGGCGGGGTGGGGTCGTGACGGCGTATGGAGCGTGTCATTTGTACAGAAGGTCCGATTTCCGTCGGACAGGAATCAAAAAATCACATTTTTTTGTTCGACGGAAGTAGGGCCTACTGGGTGGATTCAAAGGCGAGTGATGAGGTCGCGGGTCGGGGCTTCACTCTGGTGACGGGGATTGATGAGATCGAAATTTTTTAACTTTTTGGTATTTTTAATCCATAGAATCTGTTACGTTGAGATCATTGCCCTTGCGAAGAGCCTTCGAGGACTGATCCGTGGACTTCCCAACACGTCGCGTCACAGTTCGTTTTCCAAGGTACTACCATAAACCGGTCCCCGTGGTCTCCGGCAGGGTCCGATGTCCAGTCTGCAAGAAGGACGTCTATTCACTTGCCGGGATTCATCCTCAGTGCGCGATGACTCATCCGGACCATTCCAGTCGAGCCGAAGGACCAGATGATCTCAAACCCGAGAATTCCCTACCCGGTGTCAACCGAATCGGCCATGCCCTCACCGGGCTGACTCAGGTACGTCGAGCGGACCCCTCGCCTGAAAACCGAGACTCGCCGCATGAGCGTCTGTCCAGGAGAAATGAAGATGGAACGAGCCAACACGATCACTCACGCGAACGCGGTCCCCTTGACGGTCCGGCTTGACCTCGGGAAGAAGGATCGCGATTCACGCAACCCGTTTTATCTACGTGATATCAGCCATCGACGGTTCGCGGGCAGCTTCGAGTCCGAGCCAATCGCCCTCGCTTCGCTCCGAGGCGGCCCTGATGGGCATTTCTCGATCAATAACCACCATGGCCAGTGGTGCGAGGTCGAGGTCCGGGGAGGCGACCGCTATATTCGCCATGCCCTGATGGCCAATGGATCACCTGTCGCGTTCCGGAACATCGATACGTCAGGCTAACCGGTTCGTGGGCCAGGTCACGACATTCCGTCCGGCCCCATCCGGTCGGATCGAAAGAAACCGGCGCCGTGCGCAGCGACGGAGCCGGTGATACCGTCTCGGACCGAGCGGGATACGAGATCAGACCGTCTCTGTCCCGTCCTTGCCCGCGGCGGGGGTAAAGAGGCCCTTGAGCCTTCGAGCCCGCACTGGTTTCTCCATGCCCTCCTTGCGGACCTTGTCGGTCGGCAGTAGCTGGCCCGAGGAAGCCATCCGCCTGAGCTCCCTGGAGCTGCACGGACCGATCGTCTCCATACCTTCACGCGTGAAATACCATTGGGTCGACATGAACGTCTCCTTGAAGTTGTTACGAGTGGTATCCAGGCCTGTTTTCTGTCAAAATACCAAAGATTTTTGGATTTTGCAACACTTCCACCAATTGATTCCCAGGATCGTATTACAGTTAGATTCAATTTATATAATATTTTTATATTTTATAAATTTGGCAAACGTTTCTATCTTCACGCATGGAGGTTGTCGACGATACGCCGGCGGCTCGACCGGATGAATCTTGTATCGCATGCTCGTCCGACGGTAAAATGAGCTTTGCATCGATTTCTCATTCGATCCGCTAATGATGAGGAGCGGGTGCCGATGGAGCGCTCTCGTCGCAGTCGGGTTGCGATCGCCTGCCAGGGAGGGGGGAGTCACACCGCGTTCACGGCAGGCGTTCTGGATGAGCTGATCACTCATCTCCCGGAAGAAGTCGAGCTGGTCGCGCTGAGCGGCACGTCGGGGGGAGCCCTGTGCGCGACCCTGGCGTGGGATGGGTTGTTGCGGGGCGAGCCGCAACGGGCCAGCGGGCAACTTCGGCGCTTCTGGTCATCCATGGCGGCGAGCGCGCCCTGGACTGGATCGTTAACCAGGCGATGCAGAATCTGGTGAACCTGCGTAATTGCATGATCCTCCCCGAAGTCAGTCCCTACACCTTTCCGCCGTGGGGACAGGAGATCCTCAGCGACCTTCTGAACCAGCAGCTTGATTTCGCGGAGCTGCGAGATCTGGCGCGGCGGCCCGACGCGCCGGCCTTGCAGATCGGCGCGGTCGAGGTTCGAACCGGTCACTTCGAGGTCTTCAGGGGTGAGGACCTGCGGGTCGAGTTCTTGCTGGCGTCGGCGGCGATTCCCGAGTTGTTCCCCGCGGTCGAGATCCCCGATTACGGTGTTTACTGGGACGGCCTATTCTCCCAGAATCCGCCGATCCACGATCTTACCGATCACGATATCAACGAACTCTGGGTGATTCAGATCAACCCGAGCGCCTGCGCCCGGGTGCCGACCGAGACCCACGAGATCTACGATCGGCGCAACGAGCTGGCCGGCAACATCGCCATGGAGCAGGAGCTGCGGCTCATCGAGATGATGAACCGGCTGATTGCCCGGGGTAAGCTGAACGACCCGAAGTATCACCCGATCCACGTCGGTGGCATCCTGCTGGATCGGGACCTCGGCTATGCGTCGAAGCTCGATCGACGGCCGGCCTTCCTGGAGGAGCTTCGGGAGTACGGCAAGGCCAAGGCGCGCCTGTTCCTGAGGGAGCGGCACGACCGTCGCTACACCATGCAGGCCCTGGGCGTGCTCGCCAGCGACGGCGCGTCACTGGCGGGCTGACCCGAACCGTCCCGCGGGTGCGCGGGGCAGTCCTCACCGAGATCCGTTTCGTTTCAAAAATCGGTGAACCACTGGAGCTGGACCAACGTGCCGCTCTCGCCAGCCCGGTAGCCGGTCAGGAGGTTCATCGCGGGTGAGTGGTTGATATTGAGGACCTCGAGGGTCATCCGCCAGTCACGGGTGCCATGCACATACCAGTTCACGCCGCCACCCCATTCGTAGCCGCCGCCGAACCGGCCGTCGACAAACGAGGACCGGGCGAACCCTTCGAGCTTCCGGGGGATGACGTAGAAGCCGCCCTGCAACAGCGCCTCCCTGATCGAAGAGGGAGCGGAACGGTAACCCGCCTCCGCGCTCGTCGAAGTGATCGAGCCAGCGCAGGAAATATTCGCCCGAGAGGCTCATGCCGCGGTACTTGACCGCGGCGTCAATCGTCCAGAGATTGACGCTTGTCGCGACGAGCTCGACGCCAGGCGCGAGCGCACCCGGTCGAAACAGGGGCGTCCCGTCCGAGAGTCGCAAGATCGTATCCTCGGGGTTTCCCAGTCCGGCCGATCCGAATCCCTGGTTCCGCTCGCGCGAGAGCGCCAGGTTGGTGCCGATCCTGGGAGTGATCCGCTGATGGTTCTCGTTGTCCGAAGGCCCGGGGCCGAAGTCGCCCAGCGGCTCCCACCAGACCGTTCCTCCGAACGCCATCGCGTTGCCAATCCGTTCGACCCCCTGGCTGAACCGGTTCAGTGAGTTCGCGATCATGGCGACGTAGCGGAGGTTCTCGATCGGTTCACCCTGGGCCCAGATGCCGGGGCTGATATTGGGGCGGAAAAACGTGGTCGCCATCAAACGGTCGGCGCCCAGCGTGTAACGGAACGATTCGAGCCATTCCCGTGTACCGGGCACGATCCAGTTGCCGACCCTCAGGTCGAATGCCTTGTTGAACTGGTAGTTAATCCATCCCAGATACACCGTTTCATTGATCGCGGTCGACGAGAACATGATCGCCGTGAACTGGAGTCGAGGATCGATACCGTAGCCCGAGAACTGGATGAAGTTACGCGTGATCTCGATCGAGTTGAAGTCGCGAATCGGTCGAGGCGTGCCGGTGCTATCGACCCACAGGTTTGCACTCTTGGAAAAGTTGCTGTACCGCGCCTGAGTGAACAGGTCGGCCCTCAGCTCGAAAGGCACGCGCTGCGCGTCGTTGGGGCGTACCAGGACATAGGCGCCCCGATCGTCGTCGTATTCGCCGACGAGGAACCGCGAGAGCTCGGTACCGGCGGAATCCGGGATCGCGCGAGGGACCGGGACCGGACAGACCGGGATCGGTACTCGAAGGGACGGCCGCGGGCGCTTTGGAGGGACCCTGCGCGTTGGGCGGCAGGGGTGCCGGCAGGGTCAGTGCCGGCAATCCCGGGGCGGGATCGAGCCGCTCGACGCGTTGGTTCAACGCGTTGTACTGGACCGACACCTTCTCGAGCTGCTGGACCATCGTCTGGTTCCGCTCGGCGAGCTTCGTGTTCTGTTCGGCGAGCCTGGCGTTCTGCTCGGCGAGCCTGGCGTTTTGCTCCTCGAGCCGTTGCAACCGTCGCGCGAGGTCCGCGACCGAGATCGCAGCGCGGTCCGTTCCAGACGATTCGGGAGCGGCGGCCGATGGCTCGGAAGCGGGCGACTCCGCCAGGGCTCGACCGCCGGTCAGGACCGGGAGCGTGATGAGACACACGGCGAGCCGCAACCCGATCCGCCGGAGCCGCCTCCGGCGTGTCCCGAACCTTGTCGTCCCAGGTCGATCGGTCCCCACGCGGTAGAGCATTGGTTCATTATTCAATACACATGCTTACCAGACCGAATGGTACCAGCAGGAACGGGCCGATCGGGAGAAGTGATTTCACGCGTACTGACGCCCTCGACGGGCAGCAGCCGCACTCGACAGGGTTATCGGCAGATCCAGCCGGGTTTGCCGAATCCAATTTCCTGAATTCTTCGGAATTCTCGCAGGGACCGGATCAACTTCAACCTCGGACCTCTTACGATTACGATCCGGGCCGGACGAGGAGCCCGATGCCGGTCAGCCCCATGAGCACGAGCTCGACGGCCAGAGCGGCGAGGAGGACACCCATGATCTTGCCGACCACCTGGATGGCCGTTGGTCCCACGGCCACGACGATCCGTTGGCAGGATCGCAGGCAGATGTAGTTGATCGCCATGATCGACACGATGACGGCCAGCAGGAAAAGCAGAGCCTCGATGTCATTGCGCTGCGCGATCAGGGAAACGATGGCGACGAGTCCCGAGACCGAGGCCATGAGCGGGATCGCCAGGGGATACGTCGCGATATCGAGTGAGGGGTCCCGTCCGACCGCCGGGGAGCCAGAGCTTGAATCGCCACCCGGATTTCCCGACGTGTCGCCGGACACCATTTCGAGCGCGAACCGCAATACGATGATGCCGCCGCCGATCTGGAAGGCCGGGACCGAGACCTTGAACAGCTTGAGGATCGCCTCTCCGATCAAGGCGAACACGATGCACACGACCAGGGCCGTCAGGACCGATCGGAGCGCGACCCGGTTGCGAAAATCGGCCGATCTTCCCGCCGTCAGACTGGCGCAGACGATCGTGACCTTCAGAGGCCCGATGGCCGCCAGCAACAGCATGATCGCTTCGGAATGATTGAATTCCATCTGACTGTTTAAAACATGTGGTCCAGCCACTCCGTTCGAGCGGGGTGACTGGACGAGGGGTTCGGAGCCATGGATCGGGGATGGCCGCGAGCAGGCCGCGGTTGAAGTTGAATCAGACGGGCAGGCTGAATCCGACGTCCGCCCACTGCCAGGAGGAAGCAGGCAATGGGGCGGACCCGGAGCTGTTGCCGGCGTGCTGGATCGAGGCGCAAACCGCACCGGCGACCTCGCCCGGGTCGTTCAGGCGCGACGAGGGGAGATAGGGCAGGATGTTTCGCTTGAGGAATTCGTCGCCCAGCGAACGGACGAAGGTGCTGCGGGTGAAATCGGGATGGACGAGGAGGCAGCGCACGCCGTGCTCGATCGATTCGCGGCTGAGGCTGGTCTCGACTCCTTCGAGGCCCGCCTTGGCGGTGGCGTAGCCGATCTGGTCGCCGGTCCCCTGCCCCGTGACCGAACCGATGAAGACGACCGCCCCTTGCAAGCCTTCGGACGGCGTCCACCGCCCCAGGCCGCGGTGCTTGCGCTGTTCCGCCACGCGGGCGATGAGCTCGAGCGACCAGTAGACGGGCGCGATCAGGTTGATCTCGAGCAAATGACGGAAGTGGTCGGCCGGGAAGATCGCGGCACAGCCGGTCTGAGCGTCGACCCGGACCGCCGACTGGTCGCGCGTGGCGCACGCGGCCGGCACGCAGATCGACGGCGTGCCGTGGCGTGCCGTCACGAGGTCGAAGACCTGCTCTCGAAAGCCCGCGTTGGCCACGTCGCCGACATAAGCCTCGACGTTCGGCCGGTCGAGCGAATCGAGGAGTTCGGCCGCCGCCCGTTCCACGGCGGTCGTTCCGTCCACCAGCGCCACCGCCCGTGCGCCACGATGCGCCAGCTCGGTCGCGACCGCCAGGCCGATGCCACCACTCGCGCCGGTGACGATCGCTACTTTGTCGTTGATGTTCATTGCTTATGTTCCTTGATATTATGAATTGGGGATTGCTCCGTTACCGGATCTCGCGCTGGCGCCGCCGGGCGTCGAACGCTCGGCGATCCAGCGCGTTGCCTCGGGCCAGAATTCGCGCTGGGCCTTGGAGCTGACCACCAGCCCGACATGACCGGCGTTGATCATCATCGATTTGACGTCCTGGGAACTCACGTGCGGCATAATTCCCTCGGTCGACTGCGGGATCACCAGGTGGTCTTCCTTGGCCGTCAGGAGCAAGAGGGGACAATGGATGTTCGCGAGTTTCACCGGCACGTCGTTGAGGAGGAACTCTCCCTTGACGAGCTGGTTGCCCTGGTACAGCTTCTTGACGAACTCACGGAAGGTCTCGCCGGCCACCGGGATGTTGTCACCCACCCACTTCTCCATCGCGAAGAAGTTCTCGACGAACCGTGAGTCGTTCATCTTGTCGTAAAATGTGTAATACTTTTCGTAAAAGTTCTGGACCGGCTTCATCATCAGGAAACAGCCCTGCAAGAAAGGCGCGGGGCAGTTGCCGAACGTGTCAATCAATGAGTCAATATCAAAATACTTCTCGTCAGTCCAGAGATGAAGCAGTGATTGTCTATCGCTAAAATCGATCGGGGCGGCCAGGAGGATCAGGTTCTTGATGAGATCGGGATAGACGGCGGTGAACATGGTCGACATCGCCCCGCCCATGCAATAGCCCAGGAGGTTGAGGCTGGGCACGCCGGTATGATCGCGGAGGTAGTCGACCACGTTCTTGAGGAAGCCGCAGACGTAGTCATGGAGTCGGAGGCTGCGATCGGCTTCCGAGGGGGTGCCCCAGTCGATCATGTAGACGTCGAAGCCGCGGGCCAGAAGCTGTCGGATGACGCTCTTGTCGGGCTGGAGGTCGAGGATATACGGGCGGTTGACGAGCGCATAACAGACGAGGACCGGCTCGCGGTACGCAGCCGGGGTCTCGCGCCGGTAGCGCAGGAGCTTGAGTGAATCTTCCTCGTAGACAATGTCGTGCGGCGTGGCTCCGACGCGGGTCTGGTTCGCCTGCTCGACGACCCGAGGAACGCTCCAGATCCGCTGCCACATCTTCTGGGCCTCGTCAAACGAGGCCTTTTGCTGATCCAGGATGAGGTCGAACAGGGTGCTTGCCATCGGAGCTCCAGGGATACCGAGGGAGAGGATCAGCAGGCCCGCCCGAAGCCGGGCCTGCCGAAGAAACCGGGAACGACATCCTCTCTCATTCACTCACATCGCCATACCGCCGTTGATATCGAGGACATGGCCGGTGATGAACGCGGCGGCGGGCGAGGCGAGGTACAGGACCCCCGCGCCGATCTCGGTGGGGTCGCCCAGTCGGCCGACGGGCGTCATGGCGAGGACCGATTCCATCGCCTTGGCGGGGAGGTCGGCCAGCATCCGGGTCTGGATGAAGCCCGGGGCGACGGCGTTGACGGTCACGCCCTTGCGGGCGTACTCGCGTGCCAGGGTCTTGGTCAGGCCGATCAAACCGGCCTTGGCCGCGGCGTAGTTGGCCTGGCCGAAGTTGCCGACCTCGCCCACGATGCTCGAGATGTTGATGACCCGGCCCCACCCCGCTCGGCCATGCCGTCGATGAACTGCCGGGTGATGTCGAAGACGCTCGTGGAGGTTGGTGTTGATCACCTCGTCCCAGTCGTCGCGGTCCATCTTCTTGAACGAGCGGTCGCGGGTGATCCCGGCGTTGTTCACCAGGATGTCGATGGTCTCGAAGTCGTCCTTGACCGCGGTGCACATCGCCTCGACCTCGCCGCGGACGGCCAGGTCGCGGCGAACGGCTCGGCCTTACGGCCCAGGTCGCGAATCGTCCGGCAGACGTCGTCCGCCGCGTCGACCCCGGAAGGGCTGGAGCTCGATCGCCACGTCGGCTCCCGCCGATGCCAGCGCCAGCGCGATCGCCCGGCCGATGCCGCGCGAGCCGCCAGTGACCAGCGCCTTCTTGCCAAGGAGGTTGAAGATGGGGAGCTCGAATCGTACGAGATCGAGCTCGAAACCGAAGAAGCCAGGTCGGTCGCCATGGAGTATGCGTCTCCTATCAGGAATGCCAGCCGGCAAAACGCGCCGGCAGGACGGTGTGGTCGATGCCAGCAAAATTACAGGATGAGAAAGTGAGGATTTCAGTGCGAATTGGTCCGGCTCACGAGCCAAGCTTGGATTCGATGAGCCGCGAGCCGGCTGTCGATGGCCTTGAGCCGCTTCAGAACGGTCTGCTCGACGCTGTGCAGCCGCTCGAAGAGGCCGTAGATGTCGGCGGCCAGTGGGACGCCGACCTGTCGGGCCACATCCTGGATGACCTGGTCCTGGAACGCTTTCAGGTCGGTCATCGTCTTGAGGTTGCGCTGCATGGATTCGAGGAAGGCGGGGGAACGGAGATAGGTGTCGAGGCTCTTGCTCAGGGTCTCGAGCCATCGCTTCTGCATCTGCTGCGGGTCGCCCAGCGTCTGGAAGCATTCCAGCATCGCCTTGTTCTGGGCATCGGCCTGTTCCAGGAAGCTGGTCCAGAACCCCGCGAAGGGGAAGGTGGGATCGGACGGGGGCGAGCTCTCGGACATCGGTGCGGAACTCCGGTGAGTCGATGAGGGAGCGTCGCATCCCTGAGACGTGTCTCGTCAAACGATGCTCGGATCATGAGGAACAAGTGCCGGCGATCACGCGAATCGCTCGACGGCCAGGGCGACGGCCTCGCCACCGCCGACACAGAGGCAGGCAATGCCACGCTTCTTGCCGGTCTGCTTCAGGGCGTTCAGCAGCGTGACCAGGACGCGGGCACCGCTGCGCGCCGATCGGATGACCAAGGGCCACGGCGCCACCGAAGATGTTGACTTTTTCGGCAGGGATCTCGAGCGATTTCTCTGCGGCCATCGTCACGGCGGCGAACGCCTCATTGATCTCGAAGAGATCGGTGGACGCGACGGTCCAGCCGACGTTCTCGAGCAGCTTCTCGAGGGCGCCGACCGGGGCGATCGTGAACCATTCGGGCTCCCGGCTGAACGTGGCCGAGCCGACGATCTTCGCCAGCGGAGTGAGTCCCAGTTCCCGGGAGCGCGTCGGCGAGGCCACGAGCAAGGCGGCGGCGCCGTCGTTGATGCTCGAGGCGTTGCCGGCGGTGATCGTGCCCTCGGGACCGAAGGCGGGCTTCAAGGCTCGGAGCTTGGCCTCGTCGAATCGGGTTGGCCCTTCGTCGGCGCGTCACCGTCGTGGTCTTTCCCTTGACGGTGAACGCGACGGGAACGATTTCGCGATCGAACAGGCCATCAGCCGATGCCTTACGGGCGCGTGTGTGGCTACGAACGGCGAACTCGTCCTGCTCGGCCTTGGAGAACCCGTACTTGGCGGCGCATCGGTCGCCGTAGGTTCCCATGTGCTTGTTGCCGTACACATCCCACAGGCCGTCGTGGATCATGGCGTCGACCAGCTCGCCATTACCCATCCGGTAGCCCTCGCGGGCCTTGGTCAGCAGGTACGGTGCGCGGCTCATGCTCTCCATTCCGCCGGCGACGACGAGCCCCGCCTCGCCCAGGCGGATGGCGTGGTCGGCCATCATCACCGCCTTGAGGCCCGAGCCGCAGACCTTGTTGACCGTGACCGCGCCCGACGTGCACAGGCACGCCGGCCCCGATCGACGCCTGCCGGGCCGGATTCTGCCCGACGCCGGCCGACAGGACATTGCCCATGATGACTTCGTCGAGCCTCCCGGCATCAACCCTGGTCCGCGTCGAGAAGTGCCTTGATACAGGTGGCGCCGAGCTGGGGTGCGGTCACCGTGGCCAGCGTGCCACTCATGGCCCCGATCGGCGTACGAACGCCTTCCACGATCCATGCCTCGTTGCTCATCGAGGTGTTCATCACTCAACCAGGATCAGACGTCACCGGAAACGCAACGGCCGCTCGCCGGCGCGTACCCCGTCTCTCCCGGCATGACATCGACGGCGGCTCCCGCGATCAGACCTTGGCCTTGCCGACGAGTTCCATCCACTTCTCGAACGCCGCCTGGAGGTCGCGGACCTGGGTCTCGGCATTGGTCTTGAGGGTCTCAAAGCTCTTGCGCCAGAGATCCTCGGTCATTTTACGATACTCTTCGGGCGTCTTGGCCTCGGTGACGTGGAACGCGTCTTCGATGGCGCGGATGCCCGCCTTGTACTGGGTGTCGAGCGTCTCGCGGTGCTTGTTCAAGGTGTTGGTGACCTGGTCGAGCCACTTTTTCTGGAGCGACTGGACCTGCTCGGCCCATGCGGTGGCCGAGGCGGCGCCCGGCACGGGCGAGGTCAGTCCCGAGGCGCCGGGGACCGGCCATTGCGAGGTCCACTGCTTGAACAGCTCCTGCTGCATCTGAACCGTCGACTCGGACGCCTTGCGAAAGGTGTCGAAAACCTGGTCGAGCATGGTGGGTCTCCTCAAGAGTAGAAAAGCGTCAGGTAGATCGGCCAGGGCCGTACGTTTGATCGTCGTCGCCGGAATCGGTCCGGCCTCGAAATGCACAGTGCCCGATTGTTGAACAACATCCGACAATACGTCATGACCGACAAACTTAACACAATTTTGCTCCTTGCTGTTATGAAGTTCTCGGGAATTCCTAGATTTCCTGAATTGCCAATTGCTGAGTTCGCGCAATAGCCAAAGTCGCGACGTTCTGGGTCTTTCTGAAGATTATTCGCCTCGAACGAGCGATCTCATCTTGCAATTGCGTCATGAAACGGTACGATTCCAGGTAGTGAGAAGGAGGGACCAGCTCATGACGACGGCCGGAACCGTCACGGACGACCGGACGCACGGCATGGAGGCTCAGCCGGTTCAGATCAAGCGATACCCCAATCGACGATTTTACGACCGGGGACGTCGCCGTTACGTCACGCTCCAGGAAATTGAAGACCTGGTACGGCACGGCCAGACCATCAACGTGCGTGATAGCAAGAGCGACGAGGATCTGACCCGGGTTGTATTGACCCAGATCCTGATCGAACGCCATCCCGATCGGATGGAGATGTTCCCGATCGCGATGTTGCACATGATGCTCCGTGCCAATGACATGGCGTTCGAGTTTCTCAAGCTCTTCCTGCGGATGTCGGTGGCGACCCTGGAAACCTTTCAGAACACGCGGCCATTGCCAACCATGGCCACCCCCTTTGACTGGATGCGCCTCTTCTTTCCGGGGTTCGCGCCCCCCCTGCTCCGGTTCGCTCGCTCGGATCCGATCTGCCGTCGCCGGCGGAACCGACGACACAGCCTCAGGTCGACCAGCTCGCCCGCCGGATCGCGGAGCTCGAAGGCCGGATTCGACAGCTCGAGGCCGAAGCGACCGTGGCCCCCTCATCCCGACCCGAAGGACTCTGTGGCGAAGGTCAACCTGCGAGACCGCTCCGAGAACTCGAGGACCAAAAAAAATAACAGACATCCCCTGAGCGCCTCGCTCCCCCACCGGGAAGGGTCTAGTTATTGATCGTCAATAAAAAGTTTATTGCGTGATCTTCTGTTTCAACAAGGACGCTTTGAGAACGGGAGGCTAAGCTCCGTACACCGATTTCGGAACGGAATCGGTGGGCGGTGATCCCTCATGAAGACCGCCTCGGGCGTCAAAACGAAACCGGCTCGATGGCTCCCGTACGAAAATCGACGCAGGGCACGCAGGCCTTGCTCATGGGGTGGACCGCGCCATGATGGCTCGAATCCAGGACGGTGACGAACCGAGATCAGGCCGCGTGGATCGCAACAACGAATGTTATTCGAGGCATTCCGCATGCCAAATAAACGTCCAGGTGGGAATGGATGCGGCTTCGAAATCGAGCGAGATCACGGCAATATCTGACCTTCCAACGAGTTAGAGGATCGCGCCTCCCCGTTCCTCCTGGGTCGTTTCAGGGCTCCGGCGGGCTCGTTCACTCGCGCTTGCGAGTCCTTTCGCCAAATTTGACGATAAAGCGCCACAGGTTGCGCTTTCTCCGGGCATACCTGCGAAGGATGTCCCGTTCCGTGATCGGACGTATCTGTTACATCTGTCTTATTTTTGATTGACAAACTCAAGACAGTGCAAGCGTCGTCGGCGGCGGGCGGCCAGGACCACATCGGTTGCGATGTGAGCCACCATCGTGTCGGTTACTCAAGAGGGAAGGGGTCATCCGGATGAAGATCAGCGGGAAGGTTGCGGTGGTGACGGGAGCGGCGAGCGGAATCGGGCTGGCGGTCGCGACCGAGATGGCCAAGCGCGGGGTGCGGGCAATCGGGATGGTCGATCGATCGGACAACGTGATCGACGCCGCGCAGCAGGTTGACGAAACGGCGGGGCGTGTGGTGGCCGTGCCGTTCACGGGCGACACGACCGACGCGTCATTTCGCGAGGAGGTCTTCGACCGGCTGACCGCGGAGCACACGGTGCCGACGATCTGCGTTCCCGCCGCCGGGATCACCCGCGATCAGATCTCGGTCAAGATCGACAGTCAGACCGGCAAGGCGATGATCTATCCGGTCGAGAACTTTCGACTCGTGGTCGAGATCAACCTGATCGCTCCGGTCTACTGGGCGATGGAGATGATCGCGCGGATGGCCGAAACCCGTCGTCGGCAGGGTCTGAAGAAGTGGGAGCCCGAGGAGGGGATTCAGGGCTCCATCGTCTTCATCGGCTCGGTCTCGTCGCAGGGAAATGTCGGGCAGGTTTCTTATGCATCGACCAAGGCCGGACTCGAAGGCGCCGCGGCGACCCTGTCGCGTGAGGCGATCTATCACGGCGTCCGCTGTGCGATCATTCACCCGGGTTTCACCGACACGCCGATGGTTCGCTCCCTGGGCGAGGACTACATCAAGAAGAACATCCTACCCTACTGCCGCCTCCGCCGCCTGATTGACCCACGCGAGATCGCCGATGCGATCTGTTTCCTCGTGAGCAACTCGGCCGTCAGTGGCGAGCTGTGGGCCGACAACGGCTGGCAAGCGCCGGGTTGAGCGGACCTGGTCGGCCCGGAAGGAACCCGGACCGGCACACTGCCCGAAGCTCCGGGGAATGGTATGATCAAGAAAGACGCGGCGCATCGTCGCGCCGCCGCGCCAGTCGCCTTGGGGCGACCCGGCTCGATGATACCTTCGCCCCGATCTTCGACCTGCCGTCGGCTCCCCATGTCCCGATCGAACGACAACTCGAACGAATCCCCTGCCCCGCTTCCCATCAGTGCTCATCAGGAGCGGCTCGGGCGCGCCATCGACGCGCAAAGCGCCCGGGTGGGCGTGATCGGGCTGGGGTATGTGGGTCTGCCGCTTGTGGAGCTGTTCGCGGCCAAGGGGTTCCGCGTTCTCGGGCTGGACATCGACGTGGCGAAGGTCGAGCGGCTCCAGGCGGGTGAAAGCTACATCGGGCACATCAGCTCGGATCGGGTAGCGGCCCTGATCGAATCGGGTCGGTTCGAGGCCACGGCCGACTTCGCCCGACTGGTCGAGACCGATGCCGTATTGATCTGTGTGCCGACCCCCCTGGGCGCCCACCACGAGCCTGACCTGCAGGCGGTCGTCTCGACGGGTCGGAGCATCGCCGAACACCTTCGGGCGGGACAGCTCATCGTGCTCGAAAGCACCACGTATCCCGGCACGACACGCGACGTGCTACGCCCCGCGCTCGAGAACAGCGGGCTGCAAGCAGGCGCCGACTTCTTCCTGGCGTACAGTCCCGAACGCGAGGACCCGGGCAATCCGCGTCATTCGGCCGCGAACATTCCCAAGGTCGTCGGCGGCCACGACGCCGCCAGCGCAGCGCTTGCCCAGGCGCTGTACGCCGCCGTCGTGCCCAGGATCGTCGCGGTGTCAAGCTGCGAGGTGGCCGAAGCCTGCAAGATCCTCGAGAACACGTATCGCGCCGTGAACATCGCGCTGGTGAACGAGCTGAAACTGGTCTTCGAACGGATGGGAATCGACATCTGGGAAGTGATCGACGCCGCGGCGACAAAACCCTTCGGCTTCCAGGCATTTTACCCCGGTCCGGGATTGGGGGGACATTGCATCCCCATCGATCCCTACTACCTGACCTGGGCTGCGCGAGCCTACGGGCTGCATACGCGGTTCATCGAGCTGGCCGGAGAAATCAACACGTCCATGCCGCATTACGTCGTTGCGCGGGTGATCTCTGTCCTGAACCAGTGCGGCAAGCCGCTCAAGGGGAGCCGGGTCCTGGTGCTGGGAGCGGCGTACAAACCAAATGTCGACGACTGCCGCGAGAGCCCGGCCGTCGAGCTGATGGAGCAGCTTCAGGAGCACGGCGCGGTTGTGAGTTTCAACGACCCGCACGTCCCCGTTCTGCCTCCATTGCGAGGCCACACGATCCGGCTCGAGAGCGTGCCGATCACGGAGGAGACCGTGAAGTCTCAGGACGTGGTGCTGATCGCCACCGATCACGCTGTCTACGACTGGGAGATGATCGCAAGCTGGGCCGCGCTGCTGATCGACACGCGGGGGGCGACACGAAAGCTAGGAGTGGAGCAGCGGTCGAGAACGGTGATGGCGTGAGCGTCGTATATCCTCAGCCGATTCCATACTCCTTGATCTTACGATAGAGCGTCCGCTCGCCGATGCCGAGGAGCTTGGCCGCTTCCTCACGGTTGCCCTCGGTCTCTTGAGGGTCTCGGCGATGTAGAATCTTCTCGATCTCGTCGAGCGACTGTCCGACGAGGCCCTGATGTCACGCCGGCGGAAGCCGTGATGGCCGGTGCGATGGCCTGAAGGTCCTCGGTCAGGTCGTCGACGTCGAGGACGCCGTCGGAGTCGATGACGACCATGCTCTCGATCGCGTTCTTGAGCTCGCGCACGTTTCCCGGCCAGTGCGTGGGCCATCAGGGCCTTGCGGGCGGCGGGGGTGATCGACGTGATGGTCTTGCCGTGCGACGGCGGTGAAGTCCTTGAGGAAGATAGTCGATCAGGAGCGGGATGTCCTCGCGACGCGCGCGGAGCGGCGGGAGCTTGACGCTGACGACCTTGAGCCGGTGGTACAGGTCCTGGCGGAACGTCCCCGACGTTGATCGCCTCGGTCAGGTCGCGGTTGGTCGCCGAGATCAGGCGGACGTTCACCTTGATCGGCTCGTTGGTCCCGACCCGGACGATCTCGCCCGACTCGAGCGCCCGGAGCAGCTTGACCTGGGTCGAGAGCGGGATGTCGCCGACCTCGTCGAGGAACAGGGTGCCGCCGTTGGCGTGCTCGAACCACCCTTTGCGCTCGCGGTCGGCGCCGGTGAAGGCGCCCCGGATGTGGCCGAAGAGCTCGCTTTCGAGGATGTTCTCGCTCAGAGCGGCACAGTTCAGGGGGACGAACGGCTTGTAGCGGCGCGGGCTGTTGTTGTGGATCGCCTTGGCGACGAGTTCCTTGCCGGTGCCGCTCTCGCCGGTGATCAGGACGGTGGCCGAGGTCGGGGCGATCTGGCGGAGCCGGGCGACGACGGAGTGCATCGAGCGGCGAGTTGCCGATCACTCCCTCGAATCCGAACCGCTCGTTGAGCTGCTTCTGGAGCTCGATGTTCGAACGGGCCAGGCGCTGCGACTGCGAGACCTTGTCGGCGACGGTGCGTAGCTCGTTGATGTCGAGCGGCTTGGTCAGGTAATTGGTCGCGCCGGCCTGCATCGCGGTGACGGCGGTCTTGATCGTGCTGTGGCCGGTCAGGATCACGACCTCGGCGTCGGGTAGCTCGCGCTTGGCCTTGGCCAGCACCTCGAGGCCGCCGACCTCCTCCATGATCAGGTCGGTGATCACGATATCAAACGTCTGCTCCTCGATCAGCCGGAGCCCTTCGCGACCGCTCGTGGCGACGACGCACTCGTACCCGACCCGTTCGAGGCTCTCGGCGACGGCCTCGGCGTGGGACTCGTCGTCATCGACCACCAGGACGCGGATTTGCTGGTCCATGACGGTTCAGACGTCCCGGAGCGGGTTGGGCAGGCGGATGGTGAACTGCGAACCCTTGCCGGGCTCGCTCTGGACGTGGATCGTGCCGCCGTGGGCTTCGACGATCTTGCGGGTGGTGGGCAGGCCCAGGCCGCTGCCGCCGGGGCGGGTCGAGTAGAACGCGTCGAAGACGCGCGAACGGACCTCCTCGGTCATGCCGACGCCGGTGTCGATGACGTCGAGCACGCCCAGGCCCCTCGCGCCGGGTCCGCAGGATCAGCTCGCCGCCGTCGGGCATGGCGTGCGCGGGCGTTGAGAATCAGGTTCAAGAGGGCCTGCTTGAAGAGGTCGACGTCCAGGCGAACACGGGGCAGGTCGGGTCGTACTGGGTCCGGATCACGATCCCCGTGGTCGACCGCCTGGGGCTCGAAGAAGTCGCGCAGGTCGTCGACGAGGCGTTCAGGTCGGCGGGCTCGAGCTTCAGGTCCTGGACCCGGGCGAACCGGAGGAAGTCTTCGAGGATGTCCTGGAGCCGCTGCGACTCGCGGCGGAGCCGATCGATCTTCTGGAGCACCCGCCGGTCGCGCGGGGTCTCCGGGTTCTGAAAGTCCTCGGCGAGCAGGTCGAGGTTCAGGCGACATCGTCGAGAGCGGGTTGCGGATCTCGTGGGCCAGGCCGCCGGCGAGCTGGGCGATCTCGGCGTACTGGGCGCGGAGCCGGCGATTGATCGCGTGCTCATCGAACGTGCCGGGAGTTCGCGGCATGTCGACGGTCACCGGCCGATTCGGTCGGACATTGCAGGCGGGTCCGCCGTATGAGGAAGTCGGCTTCGCCGGAATCATCCCATCGGTCGTTGGAGGGTCGAGCGACGCCCACCCTCCGACTCGACAGCCGAACTCAAGAAAGAGCGTGGACCGTGCCCACCCTACAGGGACGCTTACCCGCGGCTGCGACCGGCTCAATCGCGGTCGCGGTATCCGCCGCGTCCGCCGTCGCCGCCGTATCCGCCGCCGCCGCCAGGACCCCGGCGCGGGCGGGCCGCCGCGATCGCCGCCGCCGGTCCGGACGCCGCCCGGCGGGCGTTCCGAGGCGGGATGGGCCTTGGCGTACTCGTCGACCTCGCCGCGCTCGGCCAGGGCGGCCTTGCGCGAGAGCTTGACGCGGTCCTGGTCGTCGACGGCGATCGCCTTGACGAGCATCGGGTCGCCGACCCGGCAGATGTCGGTCGACGCTGCTGACGTAGCCTTCGGACAGCTCGCTGATGTGGACCAGGCCGTCCTTGCCGGGGAGGATCTCGACGAAGGCGCCGAAGTCCTTGATCGAGGTGACCCGCCCCTCGTAGATCCGGCCGACCTGGACCCCTTCGGTCATGGCCTGGATCTTGTCGCGGGCCGCCTCGGCGCCGGCGGCGTCGATGCTGGAGAGGGTGACGATGCCGCTGTCCTCGATGTCGATCTTGGCGCCGGTCTCTTCCTGGAGGCGGCGGATCGTCTTGCCGCCGGGGCCGATGACCAGGCCGATCTTCTCGGGGTTGATCTGGATCTGGATCAGCCGGGGCGCGTTGGCCGAGATCTCCTCGCGAGGCCGCTTGATCGACCGGAGCATGGCCCGCAGGATCTCGAGCCGGGCCTCGTGGGCCTGGTCGAGCGTCTCGCGGATGATCTCCTCGGTGATCCCCTGGTTCTTGAGGTCGAGCTGGATGCCCGTGACCCCGCGCTGGGTGCCGGCGACCTTGAAGTCCATGTCGCCGAAGTGGTCCTCGTCGCCGATGATGTCGGTCAGGAGGACGTGCCGGCCGGCTGGCCTCGTCCTGGACCAGGCCGATCGAGATGCCGCCCACCGGGTCGGTGATCGGCACGCCGGCGTCCATCAGGCTGAGCGTGGCGCCGCAGACCGAGGCCATCGAGCTCGAGCCGTTCGACTCGAGGATGTCGGAGACGACGCGGATCGTGTACGGGAACTCGGCGGGATCGGGCAGGATCGGCGCGACCGACCGCTCGGCGAGGGCGCCGTGGCCGATCTCGCGACGGCCGGGGCCGCGGATCGGCCGGACCTCGCCGACGGCGAACGGCGGCATGTTGTAGTCCAGCATGAACTTCTTGCTGAACTCGTCCATGATCCCATCGACCCGCTGCTCGTCGGCCCCGGTGCCGAGCACGGTGGTGACCAGGGCCTGGGTCTCGCCGCGCTGGAAGATGGCCGAGCCGTGGGCCCGGGGCAGGAGGCCGACCTCGCAGGAGATCGGCCGGAGGTCGCGCGGGCCGCGGCCGTCGGAGCCGGTTGCCGTCCAGGATCAGGTCGCGGACGACGCGCTCTTCGACGCGCGGAGAACGGCTGACTTGACCTGCAGCGGCGGTGAGCTCGCCGGCTGGCCCTCGGGGCAGAGCTCGGCGACGACGCGTTCCTTGCAGCTCCTTGACCGCGCTGATTCCGCTCGGCCTTGCCGTGGATCTGCTTGGCCTCGCGGAGCTCGTGGCTGTAGCGCTCGTAAAGATCTGCTCGCGGAGCGGGTCGTCGGCGGATCGCGGGGCCTCGTAAGGCGGCAGGCCCAGCGCGGCCAGCAGCTCGTGCTGGAGCGCGATGATCTCCTGGTTGTAGCCGGTGGGCCGTCATGATCGCCTCGAGCATCTCGGGCTCGGGCAATCTCCTGCGCCGAAGCCCTCGATCATGACGATGGCCTTCGCTCGTGCTGGCGACGACCAGGTCGAGGTCGCTCTCCTCGAGCTCGTCGAGCGTTGGGCAGCGGGATCGAGCTTGCCGTCGACCCGGCCCAGCCGGATGCGCGCCGATCGGGCCGAGGAACGGGACCTGGGCCAGGAGCAGGGTGGCCGAGGCGCCGATCATCGAGGGACGTCGGGGTCGTTCTGGCGGTCGGCCGAGATCGGGCCGGCCTGGATCTGGACCTCGTCGCGGTACGATTCGGGAAAGAGCGGGCGGATCGGGCCGGTCGATGAGCCGGGAGGTGAGGATTTCCTTGGTCGTGGGCCGGCCTTCGCGTTTGATGAAGCCGCCGGGGAACTTGCCCGCGGCATAGACCTTCTCGCGGTAATCGACCGTCAGGGGGAAGAAATCGAGCCCCTCGCGGCCGGGGGCGGCCACGGTGGCGACCAGGCGTCATCGTGTCGCCCAGGCGGACCACCACGGCCCCCGAGGCTTGCTTGGCCAGCCGGCCGGTCTCGATCGAGAGGACCTTGCCGCCGATCGACTTCTCGACGGTGACCGGTCGCCGCGGGGTGCTTGACGTCGAGGCTTGACATGGACTCCACCTAACTTCGGCTTGGCCGCCGTCGGGGAACAGGCATGGCGAAACAGGAGAGAGGACGAGAGCCTGAGAATTCGATTGGGTTGGGTGCGCCGTCTCGGCCCCTGGAATCACCAGGCTAGGTACGCAGCCGTACCGAGCCTGGCGAGACCCGTAAAGAACCACGCCAGGGAGCTCCGTCCGGTCCATGGCGGATTCATTCACCAAGCGGATCGGATTGGAGCCGTGAACCCCGCCTCGCGGCGGTGCCCGTACCGGATCGTCCGGTGTGGGGACAGGTCCGGCCGGCCGGAACCGATCCATCCTGGGCCGCTGCGCCACCGGGCTCACGAGCCGGGACGCGGGGAGACGATTCCCAGCGCCAGCTCGTTGTGTGAGCCGGTTTACTTACGAATGCCCAGGCGGCCGATCACTTCAAGATAGCTCTTGCGATTGTGGAGCCGCAGATACTTCAGCAGGCTCGACCGCTTGGACACCATCATCAGCAGCCCGCGGCGGCTGGCGTGGTCCTTGGAATGCGTCTTGAAATGATCGGTCAGGTCATTGATCCGGGCCGTCAGGAGGGCAATTTGCACCTCGGGCGAGCCCGTATCGCTTTGAGCCCGACCAAACGACCCAATGATCTCCGACTTCTTCTCCTTCGTGATCGCCATCGCACGCCCCAATACCGCCGGCTCTTGTCTTTTCAAAGCCGATCTTGAACGTTTCAACTCCACAGGAAGGCTCACAATTTAGGCAATCGACGCTCCGAATGCAATCCCCCTGCGACCCCCGGGCCGAAATCGGACGTTCAAGGGGCGTCGGCGGCGGCATGGGTAACCGGGGCCGACGGGGGAAGCTCGGCCCATCCGGCCACGCGACGGCCCCTTCGGTCGGTGCCAACGACCTTGACGACAATCGGTCCGGCGGCGCTCGGCGGGACAATCAGGTCGTGGGCCACGACCTCCCGGCCGGGGACCAGCGTACTGACGCCACAGGCCCGGACGATTCCCGGCGCGTCGAGCCCGTCATGGCGGAATCCGGCCGCGTGGGGGTCGGCCGACGGGACCAGGCGCTCCCAGGCGACCGCTTCCAGGCGGACGGGCTCACCACCGGTTTGCCGGACGGACAGGCGGAAGCGGGGCGCCGCCGCAACCGATGCCGTGGCGGACCGAAGTCCCGACTCACGCTTCAGATCGAGCTCGATCCGGCCCAGGTCGGGCGGCAGGGGAACGGCCGTCACCTGAAGCCGGGCGGCCTCGGGAGCCGTGACGGCGATCGACAGCGCCGGGGGGACGTCCTTGATTCCTGCACCGACGAGTACGTACTGGGTGCTCGTGCCGGCGGTGCTCCAGGTCGTCGAACGGTGCGACCCGGCATCGAGATCGAGCTCGACCGGCCGGGGACCGGCCAGGGTCCACTCGCCCAGGCGGCCCCACGGATCGACGGATCGATATAAATCCAAGGCCTGTCCGCGCGTCGGTTCGAATCCGCTCAGGTAAAGAGCGACGCTCCAGCGCCGGAATAGCTCGTCGAACGGCTCGCCGGTCGAGGCCTCGAGGTCGGCCGCGCCGCGTGCCGTCGATCGGACGAGCGTCGGGAGCAAGGCGGGACCATACTGATCGGCCAGCCATCGGAGGAACAGATAGGTCGCGCCCCCGCTCGCCGTGGCCCCGGAACAGGCCGGCCGCGTAATAGTCGGGGACCAGCAGCCGGTAGCTTGCCGGACGCGACAGGAACGCGCTGACCCGGTAATCCAGGTTCGAGCGCGAGAACCCGTGAAGGTCCTCGACCAGGTGGGCCAGGGCCTCGTCGAGCCAGCCTTCCTCTTCACGGTCCGACCCGAGCGCGAAGCCTGATCGACCGGCCGTACGCCATGAGGCCCGAAATTACGGGCCGAGAAGGTCACGGCGTGGTTGTACTCGTGCGCCAGGACCGTCCGCAGATGAGGCCCCGGCTCAGCGCGGCGCTCAGGTACATCATGTCGCAACGATTGCCGAACGGAGGTGCGAGCCCCGGATCGAAATCGGCGCCTCGGACGAAGCCATCGACGGTGTGGCGGCCGCCGGCCAGCCGGGTCAGCCAACTCGATAACAAGACCGTGAACCGGCCGTCGCCATCGACGTCGGCCGCGACTCCGAGCGTGCCGGCCGAGGTCGGATAGACCCGGTCGTCGAACGTGGCCACGAGGTCCTTCAGCAGTGTGTCGGTGACGCGTTCCTGGTCCTGATGGTCGACATAGACCTGGATATGCTTCCCCACGGCGCGGAGCCGCGCGGGGACTGCCAGATAATTGCTGGCGCTGGCCACGTCGCCATCGCGCACCAGGAGGTGAAACGTGCGTTCAACAGCCGGCCGAGGCCGCAGCAGGCTGGCGCCGGGCCGCACGGGCGTGGGCTCCGGTAACGCGACCGGCTTGAGCCGGACCTGGCGGGGCTCGACCCGCGCTCCTGGAGCGCGCCGGGGCGGGCGGGACGACCTGGTGGAACGTATCTCGACCGTGATCGGGAACGGACCGGCCTCGCGCGCACGGACGACACGACCAGGAGGGTCCGTGCTGAGGGACCGGACACCGGGATATCGACCTCGGCCCGAGCGTTCTGGACGGCGACCGGGAACGGCCGCCCAGGCTCCCACCCCGAGACCTCGGCCGGCGGATCGGCGGGTCGTGAACCCGGGCTTGTCTCTGACGCTCCACGGGCCGCGGCCAGCGCCGCCAGGAGCCAGACCGAGGCGAGCGCCACCCGACGACGTCGCGCGGATGAGACCAGCGAACGCCGCGATTGAACAAAAGGCCGTGAAGCGGACGGGGCATCCCGTTATATCCCTGACCATTGAGACGGAACGACGATCCATCGACAGGCGCCGACCGGTAACCGGGACCCTCCCTTCGGTTCGGATTTCCCGAAATCGACGGCGCCAGGGCTTTCGATCGGCCCGGGAAATGATCGGGCTTGAATCGATCGCAACGGTGAAGCCGGAGTTGCCGAACATGACCTTTTCTTGGGTTTTTTTTCCGCCGGATGTCAACCGGCGGAATGACCCTTTGGCGATTCTTAAACTATTGTGCTGTCTTATCTTAATACGCGTTGAGATCCAGGTTCCGCTTGCCGGAGCATGGCGGAGTCGCCTATGATCTTCGCAGGCAAGTCGTGACGGTTTTAAGGAAGAGGAGCAGAGGAACTCATGGCGAGGGCACAACACGGGAGAGAGGCCGCCACCACGGCCAATGGCTTCGGCAGCAGGGCCGCCCTGGTCTTGATGTCCCTGGCTCTGGGGGTTTCGGTGGCATCCGCGGCGCCTTCGGATCATCCTCGGCCGGTCCTGGTCTGGGTGCAGGAACCGTTCGAGGTCCGCGTGGCGTTTGACGTGCCGGTACATCCCCAGGTGGCGAACTCGTGCGTCGGCCGCCTGATCCCGTTCGACCGGCCATTAGCCGTGAAACCGGAACTTCCAGCACGGCCCAGCCGCCGTTCGCTCGAGCCGGCCCGAGCGCACGAGGGGACCTTGCGGATCGCCGACGCTCGGCTCGAGGACCAGGGGCGGACGCTTGTCCTGATCACCGACCCCCACCCCCGCGCCGACCGTTATTCGCTGCATCTAACCGGAGTCCGCGGCCCGAAGCAGCCCGCGCCCGGGGTTTCGATCGATTTGCCGTATACCCTCAATGGCGTCGAGGCGGCGTGGGATGAAGGGAACGGGGGAGAAGACGCCGCGCCGGCCTGGAAGGGGGTCTGGCCCGAGCTCGACCCCGACCGTGTCCGGGCACTCAGCAGGGGCTCGGTCGAGCATGAGAAGGTGTTGTCTCTTCTGAACCGGCCCGGACGCTTGACCCTCGAAACTCTCATGGTGCTGCCCGGAGGCCGGTTTGTGCTCCATCTCGTGGCCGACCGCGACTTTCAGGTGCAGATCAATGGTGAAGACGTGCCGGCGGTGGAGGTTGCGGATGCCGGTCACAAGGTCGATGTGCCCATCGAATCGAAGGGCGAGGCGATCGATCTGCTCGTGACCATGAACACCGGCGGCGCCAGGCCATTGGCCCTGAAGGCCGCGCTGGTCACCGTGGAGGGAGCGGCCAAGGGGCACGAGAGCGTGCTCGGGCCGGAGCACGTACTCCTTCCGTGGTCAACACCGGCACCCTCCTTGCCGTCGGAGCCCCCCACATTGCCCGACGCACTGGCCGGAGGCGATCCGAAGAAGGGCGAGACGGTCTTCTTTAGCGAGCAGGCCAAATGCGCCGCCTGTCACGCCGTCGCGGGTAAAGGGGGGAAGGTCGGCCCCGATCTCGGCCACCAGTTCGAGCGGCCGAAGGGCGAGGTCTACCGTGATGTCGCCGACCCTGGGGCCTGGGTCAACCCGAACTACGTCGCCTACACCGTCGCCTTGAAGGACGGGCGAATCCTCGTTGGGATCGTCCGCGCCGAGGGGGCCGATGCGATCAAGGTCACCGACACCGACGCCAAGGAGACAATCGTTTCCCGGGCCGAGATCGAGGAGTTCCGCCCCAGCGCCACCTCGATCATGCCCGTGGGCCTGGCCGGTACGCTCGGAGACGGGCCGCTTCGCGACCTGCTGGCGTACCTGACCCAGGCGCCGGTCAAGACGGCGGAGAACGTGCCGGCCCCGCCGAAGCACAAATGATCACGCCCCGAATTTCTGCAAACGGCCGGCGTGGGCCAGGGCCAGCGACATGAGGTCCTTCGCGAGGAACTGGCCCAGTCCCCCCTGAAGACACGGCCGCTCGCCAAACGTGGTGACCAGGTCGGGTCGGACGGTGGCGGGTGCCCAGAGCAAGGTCGGCACCGGGTGGAAGCTGTGCGACTTCATTCGGCTCGGCGTCGAGTGATCGCCGGTCACGATCAGGACATCCGGATTCAGTGCCCGAAGCTTGGGAATCTCGGCGTCGAGCGCCTCGATCATGGCGACCTTCTTGGCGAAGTTGCCGTCCTCGCCGGTGCTGTCGGTGTACTTGTAGTGGATGAAGAAGAAGTCGTAGCTCTTCCACTGGGTCCTGGCGACCTCGAACTGGTCGGCGATCGTCTTGCCGGGTTCGACCACGGTCATCCCGACCAGCCGCGCCAGTCCCCGATACATCGGGTAAACTGCAATGGCCACCGGCTTGACCCGGTAGAGCTCTTCCATCGTGGCGATCTCCGGGAACTTGGAGAACCCACGCATCATCAAGAAGTTGGCCGGTCGCTCGTCCTTGAGGATCTCCTTGGCCTGTTGGAGGAACGCGGCGGCGACTTGCTCGGTCTTGGCCGACTGCGCATCGCCCGCCTTGGGCTCCAGCGTGTGCAGTCCGGTGGTCAGGGGGTCGGTGTCGCAGACGTTATCGCCCAGGCCATCGCCGCGGAAGCGAACCACCAGGCGGTACTCCTGGACCGGCTCGATCAGGGTCTCAACTCCATCGATCTTGATCTTGTCGCGGAGTAAGCCCACCAGCTTCACGCAGGTCTCGGTCGGAATCCGCCCGGCGCGTCGGTCAGTGACCTTCCCCTCGGCGTCGATCGTGCAAAAATTGCCGCGGATGGCGACGTCTCTGGGACCAACTTCGACGCCGACGCCCAGCGCCTCGAGCACGCCCCGACCGATCAGGTACTCGCGGGGATCGAAACCGAACAGGCCGAGGTGCCCGGGTCCCGATCCCGGCGCGATACCGGGGGCGACGGGCGTGCTCAGGCCGGTGACGCCCTCGGCCGCCAGGGCGTCGAGATTTGGCGTTCGCGCCGTCTCGAGCTCGGTCTTTCCTCCCGGCTCGATCGGCAAGCCCCCAAGGCCGTCGGCCACGAGCAGGACAATCTTGGTGGCGTTCGGCTCGACAAGCTGGCGAATCAGGTCATGCGTCGACAGGGGTGTCGGCATGGAGCGGCTCCAGTTGCGTGGGTGCGTTTGAGGTTGTCGTCGTTCCCGATTTTCGTCAAGTCTTGGGTATCCGAACTCGCGCCGCGCCGCAAGACCGGACCAAAAATGCGACCGCTCCCCGTCGGCATCGGCCATGCGGGGGCGGTCGTGTCCGAGATCGGAAGGGCGAGGCCGGGAACCATGTGAGATCAATCAATAGCTATCCGCGCTGATCACCTCACCACCCGCCCTGGTGGCGATGGCCCACCAGGTCACGGGGTTGACGCTGTTCTTGATGAAGTGAACCGAACCGTCCAGGAAGCCGACGTTAACGCCTCCCGGATGATACGACGAGGCGCCGATCAGCCCGCGGGACGATTCCTGCCCGTCGCCCGAGAAGAGACAGCTCTTCGTGTTCGGTGCCATCACGTGCGTGTAGCACCCCCCCCGGCCGCACCACTCGTTCATCCACTCGCTGCCTCTTGCGAACTGTTCGGAGGCACCGCCCTGAAAGATTGTTTTTGAATTTATACATGAATTAATATAATTGATTAATGGAGAATAAACATTTGTCGTCGGGAAGCGCATGGACGCGACGTAGATCTGATAGCTGGCCTGGGTTTGGTAATTACTCGTTCCGCGGGTCCATTCGCTCCAGAACGCGGTATTGGACAGGCCGTCGGTGACGCCGGCCAGCGTGAGGGTTGGGCCTTGCGACGGCGTGTACATCTTGTAGGTCGGACCGTCAATCATGCCACCGTTGTTACTGAAGATGGTTCCGACGTTGTTGGGATAGTTGGTATAGGCCACCTGACGTTGGACACCTCCGGCGGCCATCATGGTTGCGGTGCCATTGTAGGCCGGCACGTTGCCGTCGGAGGGGCAGAGCATGGTATTGATCTGGGTCGTGAGCACGGTCGCGTTCTGAGCTGTCTGGGGACTGTACGTCCAGTTGATCGAGTTGAACAGGGTGGTCTGTTCCATGAACGCCAGGATTCGCGACTTCATGCCGATGTTACCCATCGTGTATCCCGCGGGGACGGAGGAACCGGTGGGCGGCAGCGCGGAGTTGACGTCGCAATAGTTCTGGATGGCCAACCCCAACTGCTTGAGATTGTTGACGCACTGGCTCCGCCGAGCCGCCTCACGCGCAGCCTGCACCGCGGGCAGGAGCAGGGCGATCAGGACCGCGATGATCGCGATCACGACCAGAAGCTCGATCAGTGTGAACCCGGGCCGGACTTGTGATCGTTTCATAATGTGTTGTCCTTGTGACTAATCTAATCACGAATCGAGGATTGCTCAGATTTCGATTGCGATCCGCTCGGATCGGAGCCACCTGTCCGCCGCTCTCGATCGCGGTGACCGGAAGCGCATCAAACAAGTTTCGAGAACCGATCACGATATGGATCGTAGCCGTGTGAGCCGATCGCCTCAAGGTTTGGTTTACACAATTATTGCAAATGTTCAGCAGGGATTCCCTATAATGGGAAACCCGCCCGCCCGGCCGCAAACGCTCGTGGACACTCATTGCGGGGCGGCCTCGGTGGAGCGTGCCCGGAAGGTCGTGGCGCGGTGAGAATGGCCGGGCACCAGGTACCGGCGGGATCGGAAGGAGATCCGCATGCGCAAGAGCAAGGCACCTCGCTATAAAGACATGAGCTCAGGGCAACTGCGTGCATTCTGCGAGTGGCGCGCGCACAGATCTTTCGCCGCCGCAGCTGCGCCCTGAACCGTTCCGAGCCCACCGTCTGGGAGCAGGTCCGCGCCCTCGAGCGCAACCTGGGCACCAGCCTGCTCCGCCGGCACGGCCGCGAGTGGCTGCTGACCGAGGAGGGCCAGGTGCTCCTGGATCTGGCGGCGCCGATCGTCACCTCGATCAACGCGCTCGAAGAATCGTTCTCCCAGCAGTGCGGTGCTCTCCCCCGTACTCTCACACTGGTCGGCACCTACACCGTCATCGTCGAGGACCTGGCCTGGCCCATCGTGGACTTCTGTCAGGATCATCCGGACATCCGAGTCAAATTTTTGAATTATGTAAATACGCCGATTCTTGATCTGTTGACGTCCGGCGAGGTGGACCTGGCGATCCTGCCGCTCGACCTGGTGAAGTTCTCGCACCGGCAACTGACCCTTGAGCCCTTGTACCTCCGTACGGGATCGCTGGTGATGCCGGAAGGGCATCCGCTGACTCGCAAGCGGAAGATCGGGCCGGCGGACATCGCGGCCTACCCGATGATTCTGCCCGCGGAAGCCGACTCGGCCTGGAGGAGCGGAGTGAACGAGGTCTTCCGTCGCGCGGGGGTGCTGGATCGGCTGCGGATCTCGCTCGAGATCAGCTTTGTCCTGGCGTCGCGTCGGTATGTCAGCAGGGGGCTCTGGATCGCGCTCATGCCGTTGCCGCTCGACGCGCTGGACTATCCGGGGGTCGTGGTACGGCCGATGGACGACGTGTTCCCCTCGGAGGAGGTCGCTCTCGTCTGGAGACGTGGGGTCCGACCGCGGCCCCAGGCCCGGCTTTTCGCGGAATACATCAGGAACCGACTCGAGATCGCGGCGAAGACAAGGGCGGGGACCGGACGGGGCCGCGAGCAACCGAAGACTCCCCCGTCGCGATCGGAGAAGAATGTGCTACGATAGGGATCCGCAATCCGACCCGCCGCGTCCGCCGGAGCCGCCATGAATCCGATCGATCTGGGAGTTATCGTCGTCTACGTCCTCGGCTGTACCGGCCTGGGCGCCTGGCTCGGATCGCGCTCGACCGGGCTGAAGGGTTATTTCCTGGGTGAGAGCAATATCCCCGCCTGGGCCGTCATGATCTCGATCGTCGCGACCGAGACCAGCACCGCCACATTCCTGAGCGTGCCGGGCGTGGCCTACCGGGACGGGGGCGACATGACCTACCTCCAGCTTCCGCTGGGGTACTTGCTGGGGCGGCTGATCGTCGCGCTGGTGCTTTTGCCTATGTATTTTCGGGGCGAGATCTATACGGCCTATCAGCTTCTGGAAAGCCGATTCGGGCTGGCGACCCGTCGGACGGCGTCGATCCTGTTTCTGGCGACGCGCACGCTGGCCGACGGTCTCCGGCTGTTCCTGGCGGCCAAGGTCCTGGAACAGGTGACGGGCTGGCCGATGGCCGCGGCGATCGTTGCCGTCGGTGTGACCACGATCGTCTACACTTTCCTCGGCGGCATGAAAGCGGTGATCTGGACCGATGTCCTCCAGTTCAGTATCTACATCACTGGCGCGCTCATCGCTCTGAGGTGCCTGGCGGGCGAGCTGCCGGGCGGTTTCGAAACCCTCTGGAGCCAGGCGCAAGCCTCGGGCAAGCTGCGAATCTTCGACTTCAGCCCCACGCTTTCCCGGCCGTTCACGTTCTGGGCGGGCCTGATCGGCGGTATGGTCCTGAACACGGCCACGCACGGCGCCGACCAGTTGATGGTTCAGCGCTATCTTTCGGCCCGGTCTCAGAAACAGGCCGCCGGAGCCCTGATCGCCAGCGGTTTCGTGGTGCTGGCCCAGTTCGCGCTCTTCCTGTTCATCGGCGTCAGCCTTTTTGTCTTTTACCAGCAATTCCCGACCGGCTCGCACGACCTGGCCCCCGACGCCGTGTTTGCGGCGTTCATCGTGAAGTATGTGCCGACCGGGGTGCGCGGGGTCTTGATCGCCGCCATCTTCTCGGCGGCGATGGGAACCCTTTCGAGCTCGCTGAACGCCTCGGCGAACACGACGGTCAACGACCTGGTCCGGCCCCTGGCCCCGAAGGCGTCGGAACGGACCCTGCTGGGCGCCTCACGGGCCTTGACGGTCGGTCTGGGGCGTGCTTCAGATGTCGGTGGCCTGGGGAGCGACCCGGCTCGAGGACAGCGTCGTGAACAACGCGCTGCGGATCGCCTCGTTCACGACCGGGCTGGTGCTCGGGCTGTTCCTGCTCGGACTCATGAACCGGCGCGTCGGCCAGCCCGCGGCGCTCGTGGGCCTGGTGGCGGGGCTGGCGGCCGTCTCGACCGCCGCGTTGGCCACTCCCCTGGCCTGGCCGTGGTGGCGCTCGTCGGCTCCTCGACCGTTCTCGCCGCCGGCACCGCCGTGGCGGCAGCCTGGCCCACGCATGTACCCCGTACGAGGAACTCGCTTGATGATTCGCTTGTGCCGAGGTTCCCGGATCTTCACCGTCCTGGCTGTTGGGCACGCTCGCAACCGATGCGATCGCCGGGCTGCCCGAGGTATCGCCCGTCGACGTCGGGCTCGACGCTGCCAGGCTGGCGCGGATCGATGAGGCGGTCGAGCGGGCGATCGCCGAGCAGGAAAGTCCCCGGCGCGGTCGTGCTGGTCGGCCGGCACGGCAAGGTCGCTTACGCGCGTGCGTTTGGCCAGCGAGCGATCGAGCCCCGGCCCGAGCCGATGACGCGCGACACGGTCTTCGACATGGCCTCGCTCACCAAGCCGATGGCGACCGCGACCTCGGTGATGATCCTGATCGAACAGGGGAAGCTCCGGCTCGACGACACCCTGGGCCAGCTCCTGCCCGAGTTCGACAACCACGGCAAGGGGGCGATCACCGTCGAGCAGCTGCTCCGGCATCGCTCGGGTCTGATCGCCGACAACCCGCTCGCCGATTACGCCGACGGCCCGGCCGACGGCCTGGAAGAGGCTCGCCGACGCTCGACCTGACAGGCAAGCCGGGCGATCGTTTCCTTTACAGCGACGTCAACTTCATCATCCTGGGTCGACTCGTCGAGAAGGTCGACGGGCGAGCCGCTCGACCGGTTTGCCGCCCGCACGATCTTCGGGCCGCTGGGCATGACCGACACCGCGTTCCGGCCCCGGAGGCAAGGGGGCCGTCCCGACTGACCGGATCGCGCCGACCGAGAAGGACGGGGAGACCATGCTCCGAGGGCGTGGTCCACGATCCCGCGCGCCGGGCGCTGGGCGGCGTCGCCGGCCACGCGGGGCTCTTCGGCACGGCCGACGACTGTGCCGTCTTCGCCCAGAGCTGCTTGAACGGCCGGGGTCCGGGCGGATCGCCATCCTCAAGCCAGAGACAGTCGCGCTGATGACCGACTCCGGGCGACCACCCCCGACGGGCAGCAGCGCGGACTGGGCTGGGACATCGCCACCTCCTTCAGGCGCCGCGGGGCAACCGGTTCGGCACGTCGGAGCTTTGGCCATACCGGATTCACGGGAACGAGCCTCTGGATCGACCCGACGAGCGATATGTTCGTCATCATCCTGACCAGCCGGCTCCATCCCGACGGCAAGGCCGGGCTCGCCCACCGCGCTGCGGAGAGAGGTGGCCACACTGGCCGCCGCAGCCATCGTCGACCAGCCAACCTCACGGATCGCTTCCGGCGTGGCCTGCGGCATCGACGTGCTGGTCCGTGACGGGTTCGCTCCGCTGAAGGGAAAGCGGGTCGGGCTGGTCACCAACCACACAGGACGGACCCGCGACGACGCGGCGACGATCGACGTGCTGTTCAAGGCCCCCGGGGTGAAGCTCGTCAGTCTGTTCTCGCCCGAGCACGGGATTCGCGGTCTGGTCGATACCGAGGTCGGCCGACTCGCGCGACGAGGCGACCGGCCTGCCGATCGTCAGCCTTTACGGCAAGTCGCGGAAACCGAGCGCCGAGAGCCTCGAGGGGCTCGACGCCCTGGTTTACGATATCCAGGATATCGGCGCCCGGTTTTATACTTATATCAGCACGCTAGGCTTGGTACTCGAGGCCGCCGCCGAGCAGAAGCTCGCCGTGTATGTGCTCGACCGGCCCAACCCGATCGGGGGCGAGGCGGTGGCCGGTCCGGTGCGCGACGACGAGTTCGCGTCGTTCATCGCCCATCACGCCCTGCCGGTGCGGCACGGCATGACCGTCGGTGAGCTCGCGCGGCTGTTCAACGCCGAGCGGTCGATCGGTGCCGACTTGCACGTTGTCCGCGTGCGAGGGCTGGCGTAGGGGCGACCTGTTCGACCGGACGGGATTGGTCTGGGTCAATCCGTCGCCAAACATGCGGAGCCTGACCGAGGCCCTGCTCTATCCCGGGGTTGGTCTGCTTGAGGCGACCAACCTGGCCACCGGCCGCGGGACCGATACGCCGTTCGAGCGCGTGGGGGCCCCCTGGATCGATCCGGCACAGTTCGCCGACGCGCTCGAAGCGTTGCGTCTGCCCGGCGTCCGGTTCGTCCCGATGCGGTTCACTCCCAAGGAACGCCAGTACGCGGGGAAAGAATGTGGCGGTGTCTTCATCATCATCGATAACTGGAAGACCTTCGAGCCGATGCATCTGGGTGTGGGTCTGGCGGTCGCGCTTCGCGCGACCTATCGCGAAGCATGGGAACCGGCGGGCCTGCTCAAGCTGCTGGCCGATCGAGCCACCTACGACGCCCTGCTCGCTGGCAAGAGCGTCGCCGAGATCGTCGACCTGTGGCAGACCGAGCTTCACGCGTTTCAGGCCACCCGGTCGACGTTACTTGATCTATGAGTAAAAAGACGTCCATGACTCTGGAAGATCAACTGTTGACCGAAGCGAGGAACCCCCTCTCGACCGAGATCGACCGGCTCGATCCGGGTGAGATCGTGGCCCTGATGAACGCCGAGGACGCGCAGTGTCGTGGCAGGCGGTGGGAGCCGAGTCGGCCTCGATCGCGCGGGCAATCGATCTGGCGGCCGATCGGTTCAAAGGTGGCGGCCGTTTGATCTACGTGGGGGCGGGGACTTCCGGCCGGCTCGGGGTGCTCGACGCCTCGGAGTGCCCGCCGACGTTCGGCACGCCGCCGGAGATGGTCGTCGGCCTGATCGCGGGGGGGGCCGACGCCTTGACCCGCGCCATCGAAGGGGCCGAGGACGATCCCGACCGGGGCGCGACCGATCTCGAACGAATCAAGGCTGGCCCGCGCGATCTGGTCGTCGGCATCGCCACGTCGGGGCGGACGCCGTACGTGCTGGGAGCGGTCAAGTACGCCCGATCGCAAGGCGCCGCGACGATCGGGATCGCCTGCAACCGGCCCAGCCTGCTGGGTGCGCTGGTCGACGTCGAGATCGCGCTTCTGGTCGGCCCCGAGGTCGTGGCTGGTTCGACCCGGCTCAAGGCGGGAACGGCGACCAAGATGGTCCTGAACATGATCACCACGGGAGCGATGATCCGGATCGGCAAGACGCTGGGGAACCGGATGATCGACCTTCAACCGACCAACGAGAAGCTGCGCATTCGCAGTCGCCGGATGCTCCGCGAGATCGCCGGGATCGACGATGCTCAGGCGGCCGATCTGCTGGAGCGGTCGGGGGGCCGGCTCAAGCTCGCCCTGTTGATGGCGCTGGCGGGAGTCGATCGAACCGAGGCGGAGCGCCTGCTCGACGCTCACGGCGGACAGGTCCGCGCGGCAGTCCGGGGGGCGCATCGGGGAGGATGTCCGATGAACGGCGTCGAATCGAAAGCACCGGCGCTGCTCGGAATCGACGGCGGCGGGACCTCGACGGTAGCCTGGCTGGCGGACGCCGGGGGCAAGGTTCTGGGCCGGGGCCGGGGCGGGCCGTCGAATGCCAAGGCGGTGGGAGCGGAGGCGGCCCGTCGATCGATCCAGGAAGCGATCGCGCGGGCGTTCGACGACTTGGGAATGCCGGCCCGCTCGGTCTCGGTCGCCTGCCTCGGCCTGGCGGGGTTCGACCGACCGGAGGACCGTCGCCTGCTCTCAGCCTGGACCGAGGAATCGGGTTGGGCTGATCGGCTCGTCCTGGTCAACGACGGGGACCTCGTACTCGCCGCCGGAACGCCCGAAGGTTGGGGCCTGGGGGTGATCGCCGGGACCGGATCGATCGCCGTGGGACGGACCCCCGACGGCCGGATCGCGCGGGCGGGGGGATGGGGACCGTTGATCGGCGACGAGGGGAGCGCGTACGCCGTCGTCCTCAAGGCGCTGCGGCGAATCGCCCGTCAGACCGACGGCCGCGACCCGCGTCCCGAGGGCGATGATCCGCTAACCTGCCGGCTTTGTGGAGCGCTCGAGGTCGACGACCCGCGGCGGATTGTCACCGCGCTGCACCGCGCCCGGGTTCGACCGGACCCGGATCGCGGCACTCGCACCGTCGGTCCTGGCCGCATCGGCCGATGACCCTTCGATCGCGGCGACGATCCTCGAGCCGGCGGGGGCCGACCTCGCCGAGATGGTCCGGGCGGTCGCGCGGTCGCTCGGCTGGACGGGGGGCAAGGTCCCGCTCGCGCTGGCTGGAAGCTTCCTGCTCGGCTCGGCCGATGTCCGCCGCGGCCTGGTCGGAGAGCTGGCGCGGGTAGGTTTCGAGCTCGACGGCGCGTTGACCCCGATCCCGGTTCCCGACCCGGTCGCCGGCGCGTTGGTGCTGGCCAGGCGAGAACTGGAACGCTCGGCGCGGTAAGATCTGAGTTGAAGGTGACATGAGGTGCGTGAGACGGAGGTCGCCGGAGCTGCCATGTCGGGTACCGCCATGTATGTCAACGTCCGCTGTCCCCGTTGCGACAAGGCGCTGAAAGCCACGCGGTCGATGGCCGGCAAGCCGTGCCGTTGCTCGTCGTGCGGACATGAGTTCCACCTATCGATCGACGAGGCGGGCGATCCCGGAGGCTCGTCGGTGACCGAGGAGATTCCGGTCTTCCGTCCCGTGCAGGTGAAGCCGGCGCCCCGGGACGACACGTTGAGCCGGTCGATGCTGATGGGTCGCGCCGCGCCCGCCGCGCCGCCGGACGAGATGCTCTGCCGGCTCGAGCCCGGGACGCTTCGATGGCTAGCGGCCACCGAGGCGATCCTGGGGTTCCTGAACCAGGACCTCGACCAGCTTCGGCGGAGAACCTTCACCGAGTTCCTCCACCCCGACGACCGCGCCCTCGCCGAGGATGAGTTCCGACAGGCTGTCGAACGGGGTGAGCGTCACGATTTCGTGCTCCGGTTCCCCCGAAGTAGCGGCACCACCAGCTCGAACACGAAATCGGGCTCACACGAACTTCGCTATGTCCGGGTGTATACCCAGGCCCGCTACAACCACGACGGTACGATCAATCACCTGCGTGGGTACCTCAAGGACGTGACCGAGCGCGTCCAGGCCGAGCAGGAACTCCGGCGCAGAACCGAGCAGCTCACCGCCGCCAACGAGCAGCTCCGGCAGATTAACCAGAAGCTCAAGGAAACCCAGAGCCATCTGGTTCATTCCGAGAAGCTCGCCGCGCTCGGGACCCTGGCCGCCGGTATGGCGCATGAGATCAACAACCCACTGGCTTATGCGATGAACAACGTCTCGGTCCTCGATCGCGAGGTGGGCGTCATGCTGCGGCTGATCGCGCTTTACCAGAAGGGCGACGGCCTACTCCGCCAGGCCGATCCCGCGCTGGCCGACGCGATCCAGGAGCTCCAGGACGACGTCGATTTCCCCTACCTTGTCGAGAACCTACCCCGCCTGACAGCCTCGACGCGCCAGGGACTTCAGCGGGTGGCCAAGATCGTCGAGAATCTGCGCGGGTTCGCCCAGCTCGATCGGTCGCAGATCGCCGATCTGGACGTTAACCAGTCGCTCGAACAGAGCGTGGGTGTGCTGGCCGACTCGATGACCCAGCAGCAGGTCCAGATCGTGCGTGCTTATGGAACGATTCCCCCTCTGGAGTGCGCGGGGGCCGACCTGAATCAGTTGTTCCTCAACCTATTGATCAACGCCCTCCAGGCGATCGAGGCCACCGGGCGCGGCAAGGGAGTGATCCGTCTGGCATCCCGATCAGCGCCCGAGACCGGCGAGGTGGTTGTCGCCATCTCGGACGACGGTTGCGGGATCGCCCCCGACGCCTTGCCCCGGATCTTCGACCCGTTCTTCACCACCAAGCCGATCGGCCGCGGCACCGGCCTCGGACTGAGCATCAGCCACGGCATCGTTACCGAGCACGGCGGCCGGATCGCGGTCGAGAGCACACCCGGCGAAGGGACCACGTTCCAGGTTTATCTGCCGCTCCGACAGCGATCCCGGAAAATGTAGGAGCGGCTTCGGTCTTAGCCCAGCCGGTCTCGCAGCCATGTAGCGACCGATTCGACCGCGGCCTTCCCCTGGTCGAATATGGCGCTCCGACGGAGAAATCCGTGAATCATGCCCTCATAGCGCTCGAGCGTGACCGACACCCCCGCGGCGCTCCAGACGGGCGGCATACGCCTCGGCCTCGTCGCGGAGCACATCGTGGCTGGCGGTCAGGATCAGGGCCGGCGGCAGACCCGAGAAATCGTCGGCACGCAAGGGCGAGACCTCGGGTTTGCGGCGATCGGCCGGGTCCGGCACGTACTGGTCCCAGTACCACGCCATCGAGGTCCGGGTGAGCATGTAGCCTTCGGCGAACTCATGATACGACGGCGTATTGAGATCGAAATCGGTGATCGGATACGCCAGCACCTGCGCCGCGATCTTCGGTCCGCCCCGATCCGCGCTCGTAGAGAGGACGTCGCGGCGAGGTTGCCCCCCGCGCTGTCGCCGCCGACGGCGATCCGCTCGGGATCGATGCCGATCGACGGGCCGTTCACCGCCAGCCATTCAATGACCGCGTAAACATCGTCGAGCGCCGCCGGGCGCGGTGCTCGGGAGCCCGGCGATACTCGACCGAGACGACCGCGATGCCGGCCGCGACCGTCAAGGACCGGCAGAGCGGCTCATGAGTGGCGGTACTCCCCACCACCCAGCCCCCGCCGTGGGCGTAGACCAAGACCGGTAGCGGTTCCTCCTGTCGTGGCGCGGTCAGCCGGACGTGGATGACGCCGCCGGAACCGGGCACCTGATGATCCTCGATCCGGTCGACCGCGATGAGCGGACCGAGCTCGGAGGTCTCGCTCTCCATCGCCCAACGCGCCTCCTCGGGACTCTCAAGCGCGACCGGCGAGGTCCCTTGCGCGGACATCTGGTCGAGGTAACGCTGAACCTGGGGATCGAGCAGCATATCGGTTTCGACGCACCTCCGGTGACGACGGATTTACCGGATTCAAGGGCCCGGCCACGACGGCGGACGCTTCTCCAAAAACGCATTGATTCCTTCGCGCGCATCGGCGTCGCGGGCGTTCGCGGTCATGACCTCGACACCGCGAGCGTAAGCCTCGGCCTCGTCCAGGCCCAGAAACTCCTGGAACACGCCTTTACCCAATCGAATCGCCGCGGGGCTGTTCTTGAGGATCGCCCTGGCGAGCTCATCAATCGACGCATCGAGCCTCGCGGCGGGGACAACGCGGTTGACCAGGCCAAGCTGGAAAGCTCGCTCGGCACTGATCGGCTCGCCGGTCAGAAGCATTTCCAGAGCGGCCTTGCCAGGAATCGCCCGGACCAGGGGGATCATGGGCGTGGTGCAGAACAGGCCGATCTTGACCCCCGGCGTCGCAAAGCTCGCCTCCTCGGCCGCAATGGCGAGGTCGCACGTCGCCACGAGCTGGCACCCCGCCGCCGTCGCCAGCCCTTGCACCCGCGCGATGACCGGCTGCGGCTGCCGACGAACCTGAAGCATCACTCGCGAACAGGTCGCGAACAGCTCATTGAGCGCCGATTCCGACCCGAAGTGCTCGCGCATCTCGCCCAGGTCATGCCCCGCGCTGAAGACCGGGCCGGTCGCTCCCAGCACGATCAATCGGACCCGCCGGTCCTGTTCCAGGTCAATCAACTCCTGCTCCAGACGCCTGAGCAGATCCAGCGAGAGCGCATTGCGCCGATCGGGCCGGTTCAGCGTCAGCCACGCGATCGGACCCTCGCGCCTCGACATAAGGACCGGGGCGGCCGGATCGGGAATGGGTATCGATGCGCCTTCCAGAATCATGAGACGGAGCCATCAGGTTACTGATCGCGCGCTCGGCAATCACCCCGAGCCCATGCGTTCCATTATCGCACGCTCCGCGACGATCCTCAATCGATGGCGCCGAGGCGCCGACCACGCGACACTCTCGACGTCATGGCCGAACAACTCGAGTCAGTTCGACTTCGGCGACGGTAACGACGCCTACGACATCGTGATCCCGTCGCCGCATTGAACGCGTTACCTCAGAGCAGGGCCGAGAACGGTCGTCCGTTACCGGCTCGGGCTTGGGTTCCTGTTCCGCCAGGTGGTTCCCGCATCGCCAGCGGCCGTCAGAGGCCGATCGAGAACAGGACCAGTAGTGATCTGATCGGCCCCCGCGTCAGAACGTAGGGCGCGAACCTGACCGTCCATGTCGGTCTTGACCCCGTGCATCGACCCCTCTGCGGCTCCCTCGACTGGACTGCCGGCCGCGGGCCGCCAGAGGCCGTCCCCGGCGAGCGTCAATCGGGGGTTGACCGGGCGCACGCCCGCGTGCTCGCCCGTGCGCGGCGGGGGCCAGGCAATGTTCCCCGTCCACTGATAACCCGAGCCTTCAGTCCCCTTGACGAGATCGCCGCCGGCCAGGACGAAAACGTTGTTCGCGATCGTGATGTTCTCGGGTCGAAGCGATCGACGCGAGGTGCCGAAGCCGGCATCAAGCTCGACGCCCGGTCCTTGTGAATCGACCACCGTGTTGAATGCGATCAGGATATTCCGCGCCCGGTAATACCCATTCAGGGGCGAATCCGGAATGCCCGAGGTCACCCAGAACCCGCCCTTCTCGACGCCATCGATGTAATTGTTGACGATCGTGTGGTCCTCGCCGATCACGCGAATCCCGCCCGAACCACGTTTGTGATGCCCCAGGAAGAAGTTACCCTCCACCAGGCATCGATTGCCGTGGCGGAGCGTGAGCATTCCCGCACAATCCAGAAATGTGTTCGCTCGATAAATGTTTCCACAGGACTTATTGGAGATGATCTCGATCTCGCCATCGCAACGATCGAAGAGGTTGTGCTCGACCAGGGTGCCCGACTCGGTCAACGACTGGTGGCTGTACCCGACACGGATCGTCTCGCCGCCGTTGCGGCCCAGTGGAGGGCGGGGACCGAAGAGATTGTGGTCGATCCGATGATGGTTCGGCGTGCCCTCGGCCTCGACCTGCAAAGTGGGTGAATCGCTGGTCTTGCCCGACAACTCGCAATGGTCCACCCGATTCTCGACACCGAAGAGGCGGACGTAGAACTTGGAGGTGGCGTCGAGGATGACCGTGTCGGTCAGGCGGCAATGTTTGCCCGCGAGCCGGACGCTCTCCTTGGTTCCGGTCACTCCTTTCAAGAAAAGCCCGGCGACCACAAGATGCTCGCCATCGATCTCGACCGACGACTGACCGGTCAGGACCACCTGACCGGGAGTCCGCGCGGAGCGTGATCGGATGGTCGGCTGTCCCCTTGCCCTGGAAGACGACCGCCTGGTCCTTCCAGACACCATCGGCCATGATCAACGTGTCACCAGGTTCGAGACTGGGCGTCAGATGCCTGATCTCGCCCGCCGAGGAAACCGCATGCTCCGCGGCCTGGATTCCTTGAGCGACGAAGCCAGTCAGAAGCAAACCGACGACGAACACCATCGAACGATCAGTTGATAATATTGTATCATTATATGATTTCATTTAAACACTCGATCAGATTCCGGCCAGCCGGCCCTCGGCGTCGCCGAACCGGTCGAGCGACACGCCCATCCGGTCCATGATCGACAGGTAGAGGCTACAGAGCTTGCGGTCGTCGTCGCTTTTGCTGGTGTAGTCGAGCACCCGGCCGGTGGCGAGGGTTCCGCCTAGGCCGCCGGCCATGACGAGCGGGACCTTGCTCGAGTCGTGCTTGCTTCCCGACCACATGCTTGAGGTGAACAGCAGGCAGCAGTTATCGAGCACGGACCCCGAACCCTCGGGCATGGCATCGAGTCTGGCGGCGAGATAGGCGAGCTGGCTGCAATAATAGCGGGTCACCCGCTCGTACGACTCGGACCGGTCGTCGTGCGAGGCGGTATGGTGCGACGTGCGGACGTTCAGGAACGGGTAGAACAGTCCCGAGATGTCCCGGCAGAGAAGTAGAGTGGCGATCCGAGTCTTGTCGGTCTGGAACCCCAGTGCGATGATGTCGCACATGAGCCTCATGTGCTCGCGGATGTCCTCGGGGAGGCCGTTATCAGGCCGGGGCATGAGTGCGACGGGTTGACCAAGGTCGCGAGCGCGGCCGTCGGCGGTGTCCTTGGCGGCGCGCATCTTCTGGGCCCGCGTCTCGACCTCGCGGACGCTCGTCAGGTACTCGTCGAGCTTGGCCCGGTCGCTCGCGCTGACCTGCTTGCCGAGGTCCGTCGCCTGCTCGCGGACCCGGTCCAGGATACTCAGATTACGTTTGCTGCCGCGGTTGTCGAACAGGCTATCGAACGCCAGCGAGGGATAGACCTCCATCGGCACCGGCGAGGTCGCGCTCTGCCACGAGATGTGCGAGCTATAGGCCATCGAGAAGTTGGTCTCATGATAGCCGGTGATCGGCTGCTCGCACCCCAGGATGATGCTCGGTTGGACGGTGTTCTCGCCCAGGTGTCGGGCGAGCATCTGGTCGACGCTGATCCCCCCCTTGAGTTCGGCCCCCTTCTGCAAGGCCGCGCCGGAGAGGATGTTGCCTGTCTGGCCCGGATGGATGCCCACGCCGGTCGCCTGCTTGTTGAACAGGCCACTGATCACGTTGATCTTGGCCTTGAGCGGCTCGAGCGGCTCGAGGCACGGTCCGAGACTGCATGCCTGCGTCCGACTCGCCGGCCTTCGCCCACCACTGGACAGGGTTGACGCCGCAGCCCATGAACATGGCGGCGAACCGCTTGGGACAGGCGGCTGGCTCGTCGCCGTGAAACGGCTCGGCGCCCCAGACCGGGATCGACTCAAGCCACGGCAAGGCCATCGTCACCCCCGCGCCGCGGAGGAACATTCGACGGGTCGAACTCCTCGGCGTCTCGAATCCACTCATGCTGATTTATTCCTCCGCGACGGCGTCGCCGTCGACTCGCTTTTGACGGAACTGAGAGCTCGTGATTATGGTCTCGACCAGAACGCCGAATCGATAGCCGCCCGCCGATAACCGTGTGCGCATCTCATCGATCGTTGCGTCATCCGAGGCGATCAGACTTCGCCCCAACGCATAGGCCAGCAGCTTCTTGCACAGGTTGGTGACGAACTCATCGCGCCGGCGCTCGATCAGGTAGGCGCGGAGGCCGTCGAATCCGTTGGCCTCGAACCCACCGGGAAGGGTCGCACGGGTATCGACGGGCTTGCCTCCCAGGTCGATTGTCCGGAATTCGCCGATCGGCCCGTAGCCTTCGAACGCCAGACCGATCGGGTCGAACCGTTCATGGCAGCCCGAGCAGTTCGGGTCGGCGCGGTGTCGGACGAGGGTCTCGCGAAGGGTCAGATCGCCGAGCTTCGTCTCGTCGGCCGGTAGATCGGGCACCTGCGCCGGAGGCGCGGGAATGGCCTCACCGAGCAAACGGCGGACGACCCAGTATCCGCGCTTGACCGGGCTGGTGCGCAGACCCGGTGAATTGCTCGTCAGGAAGACCGACATGGGTACCAAGCCGCCGCGCCCGTAACGCCTAGCGTCATCGACCCGCACCCAACCGTCCGGCGACCCGCTTCCCGACGGCTCGGGCATCCCGTAGTGTCGCGCCAGGACCGGGTTGACCCAGGTATCACTCGCGTCGAGGAAATCTAGGATCGATCGATCCGAGCGGGCCACATCAAGAAAGAACCGGACTGGCTCCTCGAACATTGCCTTGCGGAGCGCGTCGTCGAAGCTGGGGAACCGCTGCCGGTCGACGCTATTGTGTCCTTCGAAACGGCGGAAGTCGAGCCAGTTGGCGGCGAACTCGGTGGCCAGGCCCCGCGCCTTGGAGTCGGCGAGCATCCGGCGGCTCTGCTCGATCAGAACCTCCGGACGACCCAGGTCGCCGGCATCGGCGCGGGCCATCGAGCGCATCGTCGGGCATGCTGGCCCAGAGGAAATAGCTCAGGCGGCTGGCCAGGGCGTAATCCGAGAGCGGCTGCACGCCTTCGCGCCGACCGTGGCGGGCCGGTCGATCCGGTAGCAGAAATGGGGCGACATCAGGATGCTGACCAGTGTGTCGCGCGCCGCGTCCTCATGGCCGAGACCTTCCTGGCCACGGAGCGTCCGGTAGAACGACGCGACATCCAACTGCTCGGCTGGAGTCAGCGGACGACGGAACGCGCAGTTGAGCCAGGTCCTGAAGAGCGGCGACGTGACGCGGCTCGGCGTCGACCCGGGCTTGCTCGACCCATCGGATGCTGGCGTTGATGATCCGGAATTGGTCGTTTATGGCCTGAAGTGCAACGTCACTGGCACCATTACGCCGGGCCTTGGCCAGGTAGATCTCGGACAGTCGACGGATCTGCCCCTCCGACATGGCGATTTTGTCCTCGGCTCGCGCGAAGTCGAATTCGGGATCGCGGAGGTACGACGAGTCGGTGCGCTCGAACCAGAGGAAGCTGGAATACTGCCTCATCGGGGCCGAGGCGATGAAGTCGAGGTCTTGCCAGAGCCGGTCGAGCTCGCGTTGCTGGTCCGGTTCGAGCATCAGGTCGTAGAGCGGGCCGTCGTCGCGGAAGAACCCGGTCATACTATGGAATCCCGCGCTCAGGAGCCGCCCGACGTTCTTCTTCTCCTTCTCGGCGTTGAGATACACCCGCGCCCGCTCCGACACGTAAAACTCATCCGGAAACGTGGCGCAGAACCGCGTGAACCCAGCCTCGAACCGCGCGGCGGTGGCGGGTTCGTCAGGCACCTCGAGCGCCCGGGCCGCCGCCGAGCCCGGTTCGAGCTTCAAGACGTCGGTGTTGATCTCCAGACCACCCCCCGTGTACCGCCTCCGGTTCGCCGCGTACTGCCGGTTCTTCCAGAGCACGAAATTCTGCGAGCCGTTGTGAACGGTGGGTGCGGTCAGGTTCTTGATGTCGAGCACGAGTTGACGGCGGAGTTCGACCACGAGATCGCGCATCCGATCGCATACGGGGCGGACCTCTGCAGGCACCTTTCGATCCGCACCGGGGGGCGGAAGCGCGCTCCATAGCGCCTGGAGCGCGGCGATCGGGCCAATCGATTCCGTGCTTTCGGTCAGAAGAGGCCAGATGAGGGCCAGGTACTTGCGGCTGATTCCCATCTCGGCCGCGTGGTCCGCCAGCGTCGCACCGGGCTTGCCGAGCGCCGCGCGGTGCCGATACCGCCAGGCGGCCTCGAAATAGTCCGCGTAATCGATCCGCTGCCGCTGGTAGAACGCGATGATCCGCCGCACGCAATACTTGTCGCGGTCGGTGTCGGCCACCACCGGGTGATCGGCGAAGGCGATGCCCTCAGGGTTCAGGACCATGTGGTCGGCGACCCGGCGCGCGGCTTCGAGATACTTTTTGAGCAGCGCCGGTGACATGGCGAGCGACTCGGCCGAGTTGTCGAACCCGGCCTCGTTCGCCGGATCGATCGGGAACTCCTGCGTCGGCCGGATATCGACCCCGGTCAGGTCGCGGATCGTGTGATCGTACTCGGCGTTGCTCAGGCGCCGTGCTCGGACCCGCCCGGGGTCGCCCGCGTGCCGCGTCGCCTCGCGTTTTCGCATCGCCTTGATCCAGCCGATCGACTCTTGTTTGAGCTCGGCCGACGGATGCTGCCTGGCCTTCGCCGGCGGCATGGCCCCCGACTCGAGCTGTTCGAGCACGGCCTCCCAGTCGTCGAGACGCCGCGCGACCGACTCCAGGTCCTGGAAACCGCTCAGGTCGAGATCGCCCTTCGGCTTCTCCTTCCCGTGACACTCAGACAATACGTCCCCAGGAAGGGCCGGACCTGCTTGTGAAAGTTCTCGGCCAGCGGGTCGGGACGTACCGCCGTCTCGTCGGCCGTCGAAACCAGGCCGACGACCAGCAACAGCCCGAAGATCATCAGGGACACGCGCGGCATGAGGCGGGACCTCGGCGACCGGCGAATGAGGTTTTTAACTTCCATTTAACATCTCACGATCGCCGGGCGGGGTCAAGGCTCGAATCAACAACCGGTTCAAAGACTGTCGGCGCTGACAACCTCGCCGCCGGCCTTGGTGGCGATCGCCCACCAGGTCACCTGGTTGATGCTGTCCTTGATGAACCGTACCGACCCGTCGAGGAAGCCGACGTTGACTCCCCCCGGATGGTTCGAGCTGGCATTGACCATGGTGTTGGTCTTGCTGATCACGCTGTTGGAGAAACCGCAGGCCCGCTTGTTCGGGGTCATGATGTGGCTGTAGCCGCCCCCCTTGCCACCGTTGTCGTCGAGCCAGTCGCCCCCCTTCTGGCCATTGTTCGGACCCGTCTTGACCGCCTGGCAATCCTGGGCGAGTTGGTAGAGCGTCAGAGTGTTGCTGCTCGGGTCGGTCGACTTGTAGATCTGCCATTTTCCGTTGGAGATCGTCTCATCCCTGCCGCGGACGAACTCGCTGAAAATGGCGGTCATCGACGTGCCGTCGGTGATGCTGGCCAGGGTGACGGTCGGCCCGTAGTTGGCCCCCATCATGTAGGCGGGACCATCAAACATGGCGCCGTTGCTGAGGGTCGGGTAGTTGCCGATATTGTTGGGATAGCTCGTGTAGCCTTTCTGAAGGTTCAAGCTGCCGAGAGCCATGGTGGCGAGCGGAATGTTGCCGTCCGAGGGACACAGCAAGGTGTTGACCACCGTGCACCGGACCGAGTAGTTGGCGTTATTGGGGCTTGCGTACGACAGACTCATATTGAGGGCGTTGAACATCGCAGGCTGCTCCAGGAATGGCAGCAGTCGAGGCTTCATCGCGAAATCGTTGGTAGTCGCCGTCGAGTAGTTGCAGTTCGGCGGCAGGGCGCCGTTGGTACTCTCGTAGTTCATGACAGCCAGGCTAAGCTGCTTGAGGTTGTTCACGCACTGACTCCGACGCGCCGCCTCCCGGGCCGCCTGCACGGCGGGGAGCAGAAGAGCGATCAGGACCGCGATGATGGCGATGACAACCAGCAACTCGATGAGCGTGAAACCACGGTGTCGCAATCGCATGATTTGTTCCCCTATCTGACTTGAAGAAATATCACGAAACGAAAGCGAATGAAGCCGCGCGCCTCAAGGACGTGCCACGGCGGCGATCCCATACATGGCCCTGCGGTCTTTGGCTCCTTGGATCGCGCCCAACTGGACCCGTTCGCCCGCCGTGGTGTCGCGCTTCCAGACGGAGAAGACCGTGTCGATACTCCGCCCAGGACCCTTGGCGACGGAGAACTTGGAAGGATCGGGCCACGAACCTTCATCGAGCCCGATGTTCACGCCCGTGTCGATGAATCTTGACCTGAGCCAGCTGGGAGGCTTCTCGCGGTCGTCGAAGAAGACGTAGAGTGAGGCCGCGCAGGCGAGCTCAACGCGGATCTCCAGATCCTTCGACCCCTTCGCCTCGTTGAAGGGCATGACATAATCGGCGCCGCGGAGGAACGCGGGGATTCCGCGACGGTCAATCCCGTTCCACTGATGCGGACGATCGACATAGGCGGGCGCGTCGTCGTACAGACCGCGGCGTACCACCTGATAACATTGGAAGTTGTCAGGGTCCTGAATGTTGTCGCGTACTGATCGAACAATCGCGCCCGGTTCGCTTAAAGCGGCAGCCTCTTCCGTCCACGAATCGGCCCCGGGATGGTGCTCGACGGCGACGACGCGGCCGAGCCCCCCTGCCCGATCGACGCGGGCCGCCTCGCCCTGGCTCAGTTGTCGGATGGGAGTCGAACCGTTGACGGAGCCCGGACGCAGGAGATCGACCAGGCCCTTGAAGACGACCACAATGGTCTGGCCGCGGGCGTCGGCCTCGACCCCGAACTCGGTCCCGCGATCGACCACCCGGACGTTCGGTGTGTCGATCGCGAACGTCCGGGTCGGGCCGTCAATCCGCGCGGTGATCCGGCCGCGTTCAACGCGCATTTGACGGTCCGAGACGAGCCACAGATCGGCGGGACCTTGCACGCTGACCTGCGTTCCCGAATCGAACCGGAGCTGAATCGTCCCCGAGCGGAAACGGATCGACTGGCGCACCAGCCGAGCAGCCGACGCGAGCACCGGCTGACCTTCCGCCCAGATGACGTCCCGCGTCTCGCTCAGGGTCGCGATCACGGCATCACCCCGTTGCCGGATCGCGAACCGAGCCCCGAGGATCAACAGGCCGACGCCGACCAGCAACAGGGCCGCGAGCCCCCAGTACCGGCCACCGGTCCTCAACCAGGCCCGAATGCGATCCGCGCCAGCGGCAGCGGGTTCGATCCGGAGCTCGACCTGGCCGTGCTGCCATTCCAGAAGCGCGTGGACCCGCATCTGCTCGAGATACGCGGTCCGCGCCCGGGGATTGTCGCGGACCAGGGCTTCAAACCGACAGAGGTTCTTTTCATCACACGAGCCATCGATGACGCGGTCGAGCAGCGATTCGATCTCGGCCTCGATCTCATCGGCTCGATCGCTCATGGACGACCTCGGTTCGAGGAATTCAATGCGCGGAAAGTCGAATCTCGATGCACTCCAGGAGCGTCTTGCGGATCCGATACAAGCTAGCCGCCACCACGTTGGGAGGCTTGCGGAGCTCGATTGCGATCTGCTCGACCGACTCACCCTTCAGATAACGGCGGTCGAGCACATCCCGACGTTTTCCCGGCAGCCGCTCCATGCAATGAGCCAGGGCTTCGAGCCGGCGCTCGTGGCCCGCGTCGATCCGCCCGACTTCTTCGGCCAGTTCGCTCACAAGCTGATCGTCGAAAACCAGGCGGCTCCGCGCAACGCTTGCGATAGGCCAGAACCTGAAGATGGGCGATCCGGAACGCCCACGGCAGGAAGGGACGCGCCGGGTCGTATTCCCCGGCCTTGTCCCACAGGACCAGATTCGTCTCCTGCAGTACATCACGGGCACTTGCCGATACGCCCATCAACGAACAGATATAGGCGTAAAGCCGGCTTTGCGTACCCGTCAATAACTGCATGAACTCGCTGGTCCGGCCGCTTGAAGCGTCTCGGGGACCACTCGTCGGGTTCACAGACAGACCCCTGGGCAAAACACACGAAGGATGACTTCCTTCGGAGTGCAATTAGCCATTCCGGATCGAATATGACGACGCGAGCCGAAAAAAAGATTTCGCCGACTCGTCGGGTGAGACGACGAGGTTCCGGCTCAAAATCCACAGCTCCGAGATGATGTTGCCCCGGCGCGGTTTCGGCGCGCCAGAATTGAGTGAAGGACTGGCACCGCGTCAAGCATGGTCCGCTCGAGCGTTCGGCCAAAGAAGCCTACCATCCCGATCGTGGAAGGTTGCGCTTCAAGGACATGGCCAGGATCAGGGCCAGGGTCTTCCACGACCGGAACGAGAACGGCGCGTGCCGGAGGCTGCGGAAAGCGTTCTTGCGCGGCTGCAGTGTGCCCGTTGGCCAGGGCCATCCAGGCCCAGGATTGATGCATCTGGTTTTGCGATATCACGGGCTCGGGGCATCGGACAATGTCCTCGGGAAACGCGAGCCCGCGTCGCCGGTAGGTGCTGCTGATGATCTGCTCCATCTCCGCGAGCTGAAGCGCGCCGGGTCGAGCCGACACTTCTCGAATGAAGCCGATATTTGAGATGGACCTCGTCGAGATTCGCCAGTCGCCCCTGCTCCGCGAGGCGGAGAAAGAGGTCGTAATCCCCGGCAACCTGGTAATGCGATGCATAACCGCCGATCGCCTCGTAAGCCGATCGACGAAACATCACGGAGGGATGCATGATGACGCCGCTGTTGCCCTCCATCATCGAGCGGTCAATCTCCTCATGCCCAAGAAAAATGGGAGGGTCCCAGATCGGATCGCCATCAGCGTCAACAAGCAGGACCGTGCTACCGACGGCCACGCATTCTCGATGAGCGGTCAGATACGCAGACTGGCGGGAAAAGCGCTCGGGCAGCGCGATATCATCCGAGTCCATGCGCGCAGAAACTGTCCCCGCGCCCGGCTCGCCATGTCAATCAGGGCGGGGACATAACCGGTGTGGGGTCGCCGCGTGAGCTGAATTCGCGAATCACGCCGTGCGTAGAGATCCAGAATCTCTGGGGTCCGGTCGGTCGATCCATCATCCACGATCAAGAACTCAAAATCAGTGAAGCTCTGGTCGAGGATGCTCCTGACGGCTTCGGTGACATAACGCTCGGTGTTGTAGGCCGGCATCAGGACAGAGACAGCAGGCGCAGAATCCATGATCCGAATTCTCATTTGTTCAAAATTAATAATGATTATCTATTTACATTCTTATTAATTGAATTCCCTAAAAAACTCTCTGACTCTACCGGATTGCAGGTTTGGGGTTTCTGAAGCCCATCAGTGAGGTGGACGCCATCAGGTTGTGGAGCCAATGTTCATGGTAGCGTTTGCCGTTGAGCCGATGGGCGGGGCTCTCGAAAGCCCGAGGGCGCTTGCCCCGCGGGGCATACGGCCGGAAGTTCATGCAGCAACGCCCAGCCCCGCAGCCGCAACTCGGACGAGCCTTGATGGCCGTGCAAGCCCCGGCCCGCATACATCAGCCGGCACAGCCGGTTCATCGGACGGTCCACCGCGTTGCTCGTCCGATGGCATCCCGGATGGTCATAGGCCACCACGTAGGACTCCGTCTTGTTCCACAGTTTCGTCAGCATCTCGCGCACCGAGGCGGTCCAGGTTTGCGTGGCACACCACTGCTGAAACTCGTTCATCCGGCGTCGAAACTCCTCCGCGGTGGCGGCACGGTAGACCTCCCACACCCGGCGGTGCAGTTCGTGGGCCTTGCGGCAGCGGTCGCGAATCTTCAAGAACCCGTGCAGAAAGCAGAGCACCACCGTGATCGGTGGGGAACAACGCCTGGAACGCATTCTGCGTCGCCGCCCAGCCGTCGGTGTTGACCGTCTCGGGGGCGTACTCGGGCTCGACGTCCCGCGCCTCGGCCGCGAACACGCCGTAGGCTTCCTGGAGATGGGCGTCATCGGCCGAGGCCGTCAGCGCGACGCCCAGGATGCAGCCGCCGCCGACGGTGGTCGCGACGTAGCCCTTCTGGCCGGCCCAGTCGGCGTGATGCTCGTCGGCCGCCAGATGCTCGGGCAACCGGGCCGGGTCGCGGACGGTGGTTCCCACCAGGCTGTTTCGCCCCAGCCGCTCGATGATGCGATACCAGTACATCTCGCTGTGGCCGAAGCCGATCTTGAGCAGCCACGGGGGAACACCATGCGCCGCCAGGAGCAAGGGATACGCCAACTCATCGACGGTCCCGGTCATGTAGCCGGTGACGAAGCTGGGGCGAAGCCAGTAGGAGGTGCCGTCGGCCAGGACGATCTTCCGCAGCTTCAGGCCGGGAAGCTTGCGCGACTCGCGTCCCAAAGCCGTGGAGGCGATAGCCCTGGTCGAAGCCCGCGGGGAACAACTCCGGGGCCGACCTGGGCCCATTCCGCGACGAACGCCCGCAGGCGATCGGTGTCGATGCCAGATGTCGTCGTACTGCGTGTCGGGTCATGGGGATGACGATCTGTTTGGCGCCGCGTGGCGCTTGCGGCGTGGGAGTCTTTCGTTCACGATTGACTGGCCGGGTCTTCGGTCGAGCGTCCATTTTCGCATCCTCTTCCGTGGTAAGAAGAAGGATGACGAAAATGCCGCCGGCCGGATACCCGGCACTTCAATACCTGCAATCCGTTAGAGTCAGCGGTTTACTTCGCGCTGCGGGATAAGTGCCATGAGGACCGACAGGACGCGATGCATCGGCTGAGTATCGCCCGTTGACGGCGGACGAACTCCTCCGGCTCATCGACGGCCGGCTCATCGTCGCGGGTGCTCATACGCTGAACCATGCGATGCTCGGTCGCCTGTCCGATTCCGATCAACGGATGGAGATCAACGAGGGCAAACGCAAACTCGAGGAAATCCTCGGGTCCCGCGTCCGGCACTTCGCCTATCCCCACAGTAGCTTCACCGCGGGGACGCAGTCCGTCCTCGTCGATGCCGGATTCGAGAGCGCTTGTACCACGCGGGAGGCCGCGACCGGACGACGCGATCCGATCCATGAGGTGCCTCGTGTCTGGTCGCAGGACTGGGACGGCGAGACGTTCTCACGGCGCCTGCATCGCTGGTTCCAGGCCGAATGATCAACGCGGTAGGCCGACCACCCCCCCTTCGCAGCCTGTCCTGATGGTTCGTCAAACACCGGCTCATGACCGCGTGAGCGCCTTGTACCTGATCCGGTGCGGCTGGTCGGCCTCGATGCCAAGCCGCTCGTGACGCTGGGCCTCGTAGGTTTGATAATTGCCGTCGCACCAGACGACCCGGCTGTCGCCCTCGAAGGCGAGAATGTGCGTGGCCACGCGGTCGAGGAACCAACGGTCGTGGCTGATAACCACGGCGCAGCCGCCGAAGTCGATCAGGGCATCTTCCAAAGCGCGGAGCATGTCGACATCGAGGTCGTTGGTCGGCTCGTCGAGCAGGAGCAGGTTACCACCGCTTTTGAGCAGCTTGGCGAGGTGGACCCGGTTCCGCTCGCCGCCGGAAAGCTGGGCGACCTTCTTTTCCTGGTCGGGTCCCTTGAAGTTGAACGACGCGACATACGCCCGCGCGGGGACCTTGCGCTTGCCCAGCGTCACCTGGTCGAGCCCGCCGGTGATCTCCTGGAAGATCGTGTTGTCGGGGTTCAGGCTATCGCGGTTCTGGTCGACGTAGGAGGCGACCACGGTGTCGCCCACCCGCAGGATGCCGCCGTCGGGCTGTTCCTGGCCCACGATCATGCGGAAGAGTGTCGTCTTTCCCGCGCCGTTGGGTCCGATGATGCCGATGATGCCGCCAGGAGGCAGGCGGAAGCTCATGTCCTCGATCAGAAGTCGGTCGCCGAAGCCTTTCTTGACGTGGTCGGACTCGACCACCAGGTCGCCGAGGTGCGGGCCGGCGGGAATCTGGAGCACCACGCCTTCGTCGCGACGGTCAGCGTCCTGACTGGCCAGTTGCTCATAGCGCTGGAGCCGTGCCCGGTTCTTGGCGACGCGGGCCCGGGGGGCCATGCGGACCCACTCGAGCTCGCGGGCCAGGGTCTTGCGGCGGGCGCTTTCCTGCTTCTCCTCGCGGGCGAGTCGTTCCTGCTTCTGTTCGAGCCAGGACGAGTAGTTGCCGTGCCAGGGAATGCCCTGCCCGCGATCGAGCTCGAGGATCCACTGCGCCACGTTATCAAGGAAGTAACGGTCGTGAGTGATGGCGACGACGGTGCCGGGATATTCCTGGAGATGCCTTTCAAGCCAGGCGACGCTCTCGGCGTCGAGGTGATTGGTCGGCTCATCAAGCAGGAGGATGTCGGGCCGTTCGAGCAGGACCTTGCACAGCGCGACCCGGCGGCGCTCGCCGCCGGAAAGGGTCGCCACGTCGGCGTCGCCGGGGGGCAGGCGCATGGCGTCCATGGCGATCTCGAGCCGTCGGTCAAGATCCCAGCCATCGGCCGCCTCGATCGCATCCTGGACCTTTCCTTGCTCGTCGAGCAGCCGCCCCATCTCGTCGGGCTCGATCGGCTCGCCGAGCCTCGCGTTGATTGCGTCGAACCGCTCGAGCAGGCCGCGGACGGTGGCGACCGCCTGCTCGACGTTGCCGCGGACGTCCCGGGTGGGGTCGAGCGTCGGTTCCTGGGGCACGTAGCCGATCCTTGTGCCTGGGGCGGGACGGGCCGTGCCGTTGAAGTCGGAATCGACCCCCGCCATGATCCGCAGGAGCGTGCTCTTTCCCGAGCCGTTGCCGCCGATCACCCCGATCTTCGCCCCGGGGTAGAACGAGAGCCAGATCCCTTTGAGGACTTCCTTCTTTGCGTACGCTTTGGACAGGTTCTCGATCGTAAAGATATACTGTGGCGGCATCGCGAGCTTTTCCACTCCCAAAACATCGGACCAAGCGATCGGACTCGCTTCAAGTAGAACGGATCGAGCGTGGTCCGAAAAGGCCGATCCAGGATCGAACGCGGACGATCATGACTCATCCTCATCAAGCGTCTTGGCAATGAGCGCACCGCCAGCGTCGACCTCGATCGTGTAGGACCTGTCGCCAATTTCGACGCTGGCGGCGTAAATGCGTTTGCCCAGGCCTTGAAGCCGGGTGACCTCGTCGATGGTGCCGCCCCGGGCATAGTTGCGCAAGGCGTCCTGTACGGCGGCGGGACAGCCGCTGAGGTCAACCTCGTCCTCCTCGATCATGAGAATCTTGGCCGTCAAGGTGCCGTCCTCGGCGACCTTGAGCTCATAATCGTTACCGTTGATCTCGACCATCGTGAGATAGATCGTGACGCCAAGCTGCGACTCACGCTCCACCGACTCGATCTTGGCACCCCTGGACTCCTCGTTGAAGGTCTTCTGAACAGCAGGAGGGCAATCGGCCAGAGCGATCTCCTCGTCGTTGATCAGGAGACTGAGCTCGCTCAGGGTGCCGTCCTCGGCCACGCCGATGACGTACGACTTGCCGCTGATCTCGACGTCGGCCCAGTACTTGGTCCTGTCGTCCTCCGTCTCTTTGCTCAGGGTCGTGAAGTCGGCACCCTTCGTTTCGGCCTGCATCGTTTTTTGAACGGCGGCGGGGGCGGCCGAGAACTCCACGTCTTCCTCGATCCCCCAGGACCGAATCGGAGGCGCCGCGACGATCGCAAAGGAGAAGGCCAGGATTTTCCACGACAAATTTGCATTCATCGATGATTCATCTCCCCCGGGGCTCGATCCGACGCGAAAAGGCCAGGTATCAACTTCATCTGTGAAACGATAACTTGCCGAAATCAGCCGTGCAATCCATCATGCGGGGCTGTGGGCGAGTCGGGCTTGTCAGAGTCCTGGACGATTCCGGAAGATACTGATAAATCCTTTGCCGGGGTCTACGGTTCGACTGCGAGGCTTGTTGGGGAGGCCTCAATTCACCACGCAAGACCTGATGTGGATCCGGAGCGTAAAGGCGATGTTCGACGTGCGGGCCACGCGACGCGGTTTCGTGCGAGTCGGTGTGCTGGGCTTCAGCGGGCTCGGCCTCGCCGATTTATTCCGACTGCGGGCTCAGGCGCGGGGGCGGAGCATGGTGAAAGGCCGCGCGACACGTCGGTGATCCAGATCGTGCTGGAGGGTGGGCCGTCGCAGGTCGAGACATTCGACCCCAAACCCGATGCGCCCTCTGAAATTCGGGGCGAGCTCGGGTCGATCGCGGGGAACTTGCCCGGCGTGCGGGTGTGTGAGCTCTTGCCCGAGCTCGCGCCGGCTCGACAGGGTGTCGATCGTGCGCGGCCTGCATCACGACTCGTCGGACCACGGCGTCGGGTCGCACTGGATCATGACGGGGTTTCCGGGCGAGCCATCGCACCAGGACAACCTGCGTCCGAGCGTCGGGGCGATCGCGGCCCGTCTGCGTGGGGTGAACGCCGAGGGAGTACCGCCCTACGTCGCCCTGCCCCGGCGCCTGCGTTCAGCCAGGGGGCATACCTCGGCGCGGTCGGCAGTCCCTTCACCCCGGACGGCGACCTGCTGGGCGATGCGCGGCCACGCAACCTCATCGTCGCGCCCGGCCTCAGCCTCCAGCGACTCGATGATCGACGCGACCTGCTTCGACGGCTCGACCGGCTCGACCGAAGCCGCGACGCATCTGGCACGATGGCTGGGATCGACCGTTTCGACGCCGAGGCTCACGCGATGCTGACCGGCCCGCGAGCCCGCCGCGCGTTCGACCTCTCGAGCGAGGACCCGCGGCTACGAGAAACCTACGGCCGGACCACGCTCGGGCAGTCATGTCTGTTGGCTCGACGCCTTGTCGAGGCGGGGGTGACCTTCGTGACGGTCGTGGACGGAAGCTGGGACCACCACGGGCAAATCTTCGAGAGCTGCCGGCGCCAGCTTCCCCCGTTGGACCGCGCCTTGTCGGCCCTGATCGACGATCTCCACCAGCGCGGCCTCGCCGGGCGGGTACTGGTTCTGGTCTGGGGCGAGTTCGGCCGGACGCCGCGGGTCAACGGTCAAGGAGGTCGCGACCACTGGCCGGGCTGCATGTGCGCGGTCATGGCGGGAGGCGGACTCATGATGGGCCAGGTCATCGGCCAGTCCGGCCGGCACGCCGAGGCGCCGGTCGAGCGCGGCTTGCGTCCCGAGGACTTGCTCCGTACAGTCTATGAAGTCCTTGGAATCGATCCCCACCATGAGTTCCAGGACCACGCCGGCCGCCCCCTGGCCGTCTTGAACCAGGGCGAGCCCATCCGCGAGCTGATCGGCGACGGTCCCACGCCTCCGAGTTGAACAACGCGATGAAACCCGCCCTCGCTCTCTCACTCGCCCTCGCCGCGCTTCTCCTGGGTTCGCTCAAGTACCAGGCCTCCGCGGACGATCGACCGACGCCGATCGCGGTCAAGGTGCCCGATCGCAAGGAGCCGGTCAGTTACGCGACCGAGGTCGCGGAGTTCCTCGAAGCCAAGTGCGCCGGGTGCCACGGCGCCACGTTGTCGGAGAACAGGCTGAACCTCGAGTCCGTCGCGGGAATGCTCAGGGGGGGGAAGCGGGGTCCGTCGATCGTGGTGGGGAAGGCCGATGAAAGCCTGGTCTTCCGCATGGCCGCGCACCGGTTCGAGCCGGTGATGCCGCCGAAGGACAAGAAGGAGCAGGAGTCGCTCACTCCTGACGAGTTGGGTCTGCTCAAGCTCTGGATTGACGCCGGCGCAAGGGACGACAGCGAGGCGGTTCCGACAAAAGGCCGTCCCATCGAGTTAGGAACGCTGCCGGCGGGCGTTCACCCCGTCGTCGCGCTCGACCTGAACGCCGAAGGAACGCGAGTCGCTGCGGGGCGCGGCAACGTCGTGCAGCTTTTCGACGTGGACTCCGGTCTCGAGATCAACACCCTCGGCGGTCACAAGGACATCGTTCAGTCGGTCCGGTTCAGCCCCGATGGGAGCCTGCTGGCGGCGGGGAGCTACCAGTACGTCACGCTCTGGAAGGTCCCGCGCGGGGGCCTGAAACAGACCTGCGCAGGCCACGACGCGGAGGTCAGGGCTGTCGTCGCGATGCCCGGCGGACAGGGGTTTGTCTCGGCCGGACTCGACAAGATCGTCCGGTTCTGGGACACCGATGGCCAGCCGACGCGCCAGTTCAACACCCCCGCGCCGGTCCAGGGGCTCGCGGTCTCGCATGACGGCAAGCGGCTGGCTGTCGCGGGCGTTGATAACGTCGTCCGCGTGTTGAGCGTCGAATCGGGCTCGGAACAGTTTGCCCTGAAGGGGTCTCAGGACCCGGTCAACGGCGTGTCGTTCGCGCGGCAAGGCGAAGGTGAAGGTGAAAACCAACGGCTGACCTCGGTCGCGAACGATGGGACGCTACGGATCTGGTCGCTTACGGTCGAGGCCGGCAAGGAACCCACCGAGCCGGTCGTCCTTAAAGTCGACGGCGACGCAAAGCCGCTCCGCTCGATCGCCGTCCGCCCCGACGGCCAGCGCGTGGCGACCGGAAGCGAGAGCGGCGCGATCCGGGTCTGGGACGTGGCGCGGCGGTCGTTGATCGAGAGCGCAACGATGGAGGGATCGGTGCTCGCCCTTTCCTACAATCCCGACGGCACGCTCCTGCTGGCGGGGGGCTCGGACCGGGTCGCGCGGGTTTACCAGAGTGACGGCCTGAAGCTTCGCCACACCCTGATCGGCCACAACGCCCCGGTCTCTTCGGTCGGTTTCAGTCCCGGTGGGAATACCCTGGCGACGGCGTCGATCGACGGCGGCGTGAAGGTCTGGGAGACGAGTAGCGGCGTGGGCGTGATCGCCTTCGGCCACAAGGCGGCGAACGAGGAGCAAGGCAAGCCGATCCAGGGGGTCGCCTTCATTGCCGATGACACGCTCGTGACGGCGTCGGCCGATAAGACGCTGAAGGTCTGGAGCGTCTCGGGCCGCTGGGCCGAGCTCGCGCCGTTGGGTCCGCACATCTTTCGCGTGCTCTGTCTCGATTTCAGCCCGGATGGGTCGCTCCTGGCCGCAGGAGGGGGCGAGCCGTCGCGTTCGGGCGAACTGAAGCTCTGGGAGGTCGCTGGCGGTAAGCTCGCGCGCGAATTCACGGGTCTGCATTCCGATACCGTCTTCGCGGCCCGGTTCAGTCCCGACGGCAAGGCCCTGGCGACGGGCGCGGCCGACAAGCTCCTGAAGGTCGTCGACCCGAACGACGGCCGCGAGTTCAAGAAATTCGAGGGGCACACCCACCACGTCCTGTGCCTCGACTGGAAGCGCGACGGAACCCAAATCGCCAGCGGCGGGGGCGATAGCGCGCTGAAGATCTGGGATTTCAAGACCGGCGAACAGGTCAAGACCCTGACCGGCGCCGCCAAGCAGGTGACCGCGCTGAACTGGCTGAGCATCAAGGACAAGCCCCTGATCGTCGCCGCCTCGGGCGACCAGGCGGTACGGATCTGGAACCCCGACAACGGCGAGCGCGGCCAGGTGACGCGTGCGCTGAACGGGCCGGCCGACTATCTATTCTGCCTCGCAACCTCCCGCGATGGCCTCCGCCTGGCCGCCGGAGCGGCCGATGGCGTCATCTGGGTCTGGAACACTGAGAACGGCCAGGTCGTCCGCAAGCTAGAACCCGCCAGGCCCTGAATGTCCCCGGCCAGGGAACTTAGTGCGTCCTCCCTCCACCTCAACGAGCTGAGACCCACCGATGATTCCGCGATCACAACGCTGTTTCGTGCAAAGCCTCGCGATCTGGAAGGCCCTGATCCTGGCTCTCGTGGCGACCGCGGGCCAGCCCGCCCTGGCCGCGGATGGACATCCGGAGCTCGAAGGGCTGGATATATTTGTCAACACGACCATGGCCGAATGGAAGGTGCCGGGGCTGGCGCTGGCGGTGGTTCACGACGGGAAGGTCGTGCATCTCGCGGGCTACGGCTTCCGCGACCTCGAGAAGCAAGAGCCCGGTCACGCCGTGGACGCTCTTCCCGATCGCCTCGATATCGAAATCGTTCACCGTGACGGGTCTGGGTATGCTCGCCGATGAAGGAGAAGCTTGACTGGGACCGGCCGCTCCGCGAGATGTTGCCCGAGTTCGTGCTCCGGGACCCGATGGCCTCGACACGTGCCACGACGCGTGACCTGGTCACGCATCGGACCGGCATGCCGCGCCACGATCGGATCTGGTATCGCGCGGGCCGGTCGCGGCTCGACGCGGTCAAGCTCCTGCGCGAGCTCGAACCGAGCCGCGACTTCCGATCGGCCTGGCAATACAACAACCTGATGTTTCTGACCGCCGGAGTCGTCACCGAGCGGGTCTCGGGGCAATCGTGGGAAGACTTCACCCGTGAGCGGGTCTTCCGCCCGCTGGGGATGACCACGAGCGTGTTCACCATGGCCGACGCCCGGAAGCAAGGCGACTTACGCCTCGCCCTACACCCTGACCGGCGGCAAGCCACGCAAGGTCGCGTTCTGATCACGACGACGCCCTCGGGCCAGCCGGCGGCATCATCTCGATGCGCCGAGGAAATGGCGCGCTATCTCCGAGTTCCACATCGACAAGGGGCGATGGGATGGCAAGCCTCTTCTCTCGGAACGATCGGCCCGGATGATGCAGTCACCGCAGGGGGTGGTCCCCGACGAGCGAGATGCTGGGGCTGAACGCTGCCGAGTTTCCCCGAGCTGGGCCACACCACCTACGGCCTGGGATTCTTCCTCACAAGCTACCGGGGCCACAAGCTGGTCTGGCACAGCGGCAGCCTCGACGGCTTCAGCCTGCTGTTCTCGTTTCTGCCGCGCGAGAAGCTAGGCGTGGTGGTGCTGACCAACCTATCGGCGAACCGGCCGGTGCCGATCTGCGTCACCCGCGACGTCTTCGATCAGCATGCTCGGCCTGGAGCCGATCGACTGGGTCGCCCGGTGCAAGACGCTGGACGCAAAAGCCGAAGCTCGACGCGCCGAGGAACGAACGCAAGGCCGAGGCCCGTCGACAGAGCCGGCACGCGTCCCTCACATCCCCTGGCCGAGTACGCCGGCACCTACGCCCACCCGGCCTACGGTATGGTCAAGATCGACCTGGACGACTCCGGCGGCAGCGAGCACCCCAGGCTGAAGCTGAGCTGGCGAGGCGGATCGGCACCGCTGGATCATTACCATTACGATGCATTCATGACCGACGTCGACGAGGACGGGCTCGACGACAACCCCGTGCCGAAGATCCGCGTCAGCTTTCTCACGAACGACGCGGGCGAGATCGACCGGCTGACGATGCCGCTCGAGCCGCGGGTCGACGCCGATCGCCTTTCAGCGCCAGGAAAGGCCTCGAGCCGGACCAGCCCGGGTCCACGGTACGACCTCCTGATCAAGGGGGGCCGGATCGTGGACGGCACCGGCAACGACTGGTTCCTGGGCGACGTGGCAATCCGCGGCGACCGGATTGCGCAGGATCGCGCCGGCGGGCCGGGTACGCGGCGAGGCTGCCACGGACCATCGACGCCCACGAGCTGGTCGTATCGCCCGGGTTCATCGATATCCAGGGCCATTCGCGCGAGCAGCTCCTGAGCGGCGACGGCCGGGTGATCGGCAAGGTGACGCAGGGGGTCACGACCGAGATCCTGGGCGAAGGGACGACCAACGCCCCCTCGCACGAGGTCAAGGAGTTCGACGGCCCGCATGGGTTCGACGCCTGGCTCCGGGCGATGGAGCGGCACGGCGCCTCGATCAACTTCGGCTCGTTCCTGGGCTCGGGCACAGTCCGGTCATACGTCAAGGGGATGGCCCAGGGGCCGCCGAGCGACACGCCGAGCTCGACACAATGAAGCGGCCTGGTCCAGAACGCCATGAAGGACGGCGCCTTCGGACTGGCCTCGGCCTTGATCTACCCTCCCGACAGCTTCGTCTCGACCGCCGACCTGACTGCACTCTGCCGCGAGATCGGGCCATTCGGCGGTGTTTACATCACCCACATGCGATCCGAAGGGGACAAGCTCCTCGAGGCGATCGACGAGGCGATCACGATCGGCCGCGAGGCGGGGGTGCCGGTCGAGATCTATCACTTGAAGGCCGGCGGCCGGCGGAACTGGTCCAAGGCGCAGGCCGCCATCGACAAGATCGCCGCCGCCCGCCAGGGCGGTCAGGACGTCTCGGCCGACATGTACCCGTACAACGGCCGGCGGGCACCGGCCTGACCGCGTGCCTGCCGCCCTGGGCCTCGGCCGACGGCAAGCTCTTCGACAACCTGGCCGACATGGAGGTTCGCGCCCGGATTCGAAGCGAGGTCGAGCACCCCACCACCGACTGGGAGAACATGGGCCTCCTGAACGGTCCCGAGAACATCCTCGTGCTCGGCCTCAAGACGACCGCGAACCGCAAGTATGCCGGCAAGCGGCTCTCCGAGATCGCCGTCGGTGAAGGGGACGGACTGGCTCGATACCGCGATGGACCTGATCCTGGCCGAGCATCAGCGGGTCGACACGATCTACTTCATGATGGAGCGAGGAGAACGTCAAGATCCAGCTCAGGCAGCCCTGGATCAAGATCGGCACCGACGCCGGCGGCCACGATCCCGACAAACCGACCGGGCTGGTCCACCCCCGCTCTTACGGCACCTACCCGCGTATCCTGGGCAAGTACGTCCGCGAGGAAAAGGTACTCCCGCTCGAGGAGGCGGTGCGAAAAATGAGTTCGGCGGTGGCCACACGGCTCTCGATCCGCGACCGCGGCCTGCTCCGCGAAGGGTTTTACGCGGACGTTGTGGTCTTCGACCCGAAGACGTCGGCGACCGGGCCACATTCGAGGCGCCCCACCAGCTTTCCGAGGGAATCCGCCACGTCCTGGTCAATGGCGTGGTCGTGGTCAACGACGGAAAGCACACTGGCGCCAAACCAGGCCGGATCGTGCGTGGACCGGGGTATGCGGGGGCGCGAGACTGAGGGACTCAGAGGCAGGCTCTGGTCGGTTCGGGATTCGACTCGTTCAGCCCGAGGATCGTCTTCATCGCGATTGGGTTTCGCAAAGCGAGACAATCCCTTCCAGTAGCGCTCGGCGCGGTGGGGCGGGTTCATTCGCCAGGGCGGCATGCGCGGCTTCGAGCGCATCGGGCGCCCGCCCTTGTTCCAGGCCGATCAGGGCGAGACCGATCCATGCGTCGGTCAGGTTGGAATCGAGCGCCAGGGCACGTTTGTAGCCGTCCCGGGCGTCGGCGAATTTCCAGGCGGCGAGATCGGCGTCGGCGAGTCGGGCGGCGCGGATCGCCGCGCTGGGGGGTGATCCGGCGTCGAGCCAGATACGACGCGCCGCCGATGGCTCACCCAGGTGCAGAAGCGCGGCCGCGACGCGATCGGCGACCGGCCAGGAGAGCTTCACGCTCCGGCGCCTGGCCTCGTGGGCCAGCGCCACGGCGCCGGCCGGCTTTCCCTCGCGGAGCATCGTCGCGAGCACATCGGCGAGGCGCGGCTCGCCCGGCCAGGAAGGAGACGCAGACTGGAGGTCACTCGCGGTATCCAGAGCGAGCGGGACCGCGTCGTTCATCTCGCGCAACCGGTATGTTGCGGCCAGGATTTGCCGGATCTCGGGATGCGAGCCCAAAGGGTCGCGCCGCAGCGCTTCGCGGTAGGCCGCACTGGCCTGGGCCCAGGCCAGGTCGAGCGCGGGGTCCCAGGGGGCTCGATCGGCGGAGCCGTTCGGGATGGTCGCCGCGCTATCGACCAGACCCATGGCGGCATGCCCCAGGGTGATCCAGGGAACGACGGCTCGTGGCGACTCGTCGATCGACTGCCACGCGCGGTCCATCGCCACGAGCTCGATCGGAATGCGGAGCGACCAGGCTGGGACCGGCCGGTGAGCGAGTTCCACCCCCAGGCGTACCAGCGCCTGGGCCTCGACCGCGACCGAACCGGGGACCAAGGAGATCGTGGTCTCCTTTGGCTGATGGAAGTGCCACCCAGCGAAGTCGATCGTCGGATAGGCGGTCTCCCAGGAACGACCCGGCTCGGAATCGCTTCGAGGCAGGAAGATCGAGGCAACCGCGTCGAGGTACACACAACGCCAGTCGGGGTCGGCGAGAAGTGTCGCCTCGGCCGAACGGTTGTCTTCGTGATCGATCAGGATCAAAGGGTTGCCCATCCGCCGGACCACGTCCTTCCAACGCGAGCTGCCCAGAAGCATCTCGCGTTGAATCCAGACATACAGCGCAAACGAATTGCGGCTGGCCACCTCGAGACGGCCGTCGATGAACACCTGGCGCGCGGGAGCGTCATGAAACTCGTAGACCCCCGCCTGGTTCAGGCCAAACGTCAAGGCCCGCTCAGGGAGGCCCGGCCGACTCGCGAACCGGCAGGCATCGTGGGCATAGTAGAAAGGTCGTTCCCGCAGACCGAAATGGTGGCATTCCTCGGTCATTGAATAAAAACGATCCGAGACGACCGACGCGGCCAGCACCAGCACCACGCCGAGTACAATGAGCCGGGGCGTTACGACGGCCGCCCTGGAACCGTGATTGCGGTCGAACCCGAGTTGGGCGGCCCACTCGCCAAGCTCACCCGCGAGCACTCCACCGGCAATCAGCCCGAAGAGGCTCATGTTGCGGACCGCGAGCAGGCTCAGATAGGCGAAACTCGCCGCCACAAACCAGCCAAACGGACGCGAGCCCGCGCGGATCGAGAGAAACGCGACCGGAAGGCCCAGGCCCAAAGCCATCGCCGCGGCGACGGGCGCCGCCTCGGAGCGCTCGAGCTGGTTGACCAGCCAAAAAAGCCAGGCGGCGATTGACCCGGTCCCGGCGACGGCCAGCATCGCCGCAAGCCGGCTCCGCCTCCCCAGCGCCAGGGCCGCTGCCACGCCCGACGACACCAGCACCCACGGAACCCAACCGCCGATCGCGATCCGGTAGGGCGGCGTCGCCGGCCCGGGTAGGCCCGCCGCGACGACCATCGCCAGCCCGAACGGCCAGGCGATCGACAGCAGCCACACCCTCGCCTCTCCGGGATCTGATTCTTCCGGCCGGGCCGAGGACCAGGTGCGCCAGAGCGACGTCGATAACGCTACCATCGGTACGACCGCCAGCAGGAAGACGTAAAGCCGTAGGTAAAGGTCGCGCCCCGGTACCAGCGACCAGTATTTCTCGACCATCGTCCGCGGGCTCATGAACTCGTCGATGTACTGCTTGTAAACTCCGCCCGCCGCGGTCAACTTGGGGTACAGTTCCAGCGGAAACCTGAGGCCACGCACTCCGTAAGGATTCGCCAGGCACGCGGCGACAATCGCCACGCTGGGCGGCAACAGGCGCCGCCAGGACGGCTGTCCCTGAGGAAGGATCGCCCGGTCGAGCAGGAAAAGCACGACCAGCCACGGCCCGAGGCGCAAACAAGCCGTGAGCGTTGACCCAGACGACCTGGATCGGCACCAGCAGCCACAACCAGGCAGGCTGACACCGTGCGCGTGGCAGGACTCCGCAGAAGACCGACAGGCAAAGCAGCGTCACGATCTCGGGCCGAGGGTCGAACCTGGTGCTCGTCAGGAGCAATCCGGGGATCCAGCCGGCCAGGACGATCCAGGCGGGCCAATCGCGGCGCCGCAGCGCGAACCCGGCGAGGAACGCCCCCGTCACGAGAGTCGCGGCCAACAGGATCAGCCCCGCAACACCTCCCACACGGTACGCGGACACCAGCGCAAGCTGGAACAGCCAGTGCAGATCGATCCAGGGTCGTCCGATCGAGCCGAACGTGAACGGGTCCACCCGGGGGATGGCGTGGTGCTCCAGAATCCAGGTACCGGCGCGGAGGTGCCACCAGATATCCGAGTCGAACAACTCCTGGCAGCCCAGGAGGAAGGTCAGACCGGCAAGCCCGATCGTCAAGAGCCTGTCGGTCAACTGCCGGACGCGGATGGACGTCATGTGTTTCCCACAGGACCAAGTTCGCGGTGATCCGAAAAAAGCCAACCTCTGTAAACGGGTATCACAAAAACCCGGATCGCTTTCCGATGTGCCTACCACGTTAATAGAGCGAGATCCGGTGCCCAAGTTGGCCGGTATAATATCGCCTGGTCGGATCCGATCACTCACGAACCCGCCGGTTGATTCCCCTAACCAAGTAACGAGCCTCGTATCTCTGAAAAATGTTTTCCAATTCCCGACACCTGCGGGCACTTCCTGGTTAAGACAAACCGAAAAAACCTGACGAGTGCCGTGACGGTGTCGGCACGTCTCGTGAGCGCATTCAACAAGGGAAATAGGACATCCGTACCTGAGGCGTGGCAGGCGACGAGATTTCGCCTGGAGGCGAGGAGCGCGGCATGCAAATGCAACACGACCGGGTCTCGTGGATCCCGTTCGACAATGTTCTCGTTCCCGACATGCGCGACGATGATGCGAAGGTGCGTGCGTTTCTGTCACGGTTCCGGCAGGCCGAACGGCGGATTTTCGGCTTCATCGTGACCCTGGTTCCCAACCGATCCGAGGCGGATGACCTGCTCCAGCAAACCAGTCTGGTGATGTGGGAAAAGTTCGACCCGTGTGATCCCCCCGAGGACATGCTGGCCTGGGGATGCCGGATCGCCTATTTCCAGGTCCAGCACCACCGCCGGGACTGCCGGCGCAGGAGCCGTTTCAGTGAACTTCTGGTCGAACGGCTGGCAAGCTCGACGCGCGAGCAATCCGAGGAGCTACGGCTCGAGCGGCGGGGTGAGTTGCTGGCGATCTGTCTCGAGAAACTCCCCTCTCGCGAGCGCGAGACTGCTGGAGGAACGGCTCAAGGACGGAGCGACCACCCAGTCGACCGCCGAACGGCTGGGACGCTCGGCCGACGCGGTCTACAAGTCCATGGCCAAGATCCGGCGGCTGCTCGCCGCTTGCGTCGCACGTCATCTCGAAAGCGAGGAACGCGCATGACCTGCGAACAGGGCCGCCATGACGAACTTCACGCGCTGATCGATGCCCTCTGCGAGGATGTGATCCGTCCCGAGCAGCTCGATCGGCTTGAGGAGCTGATCCTCGCCGATCCGGAAGCCGAGGCCCGGTATATTGTCGCAATGAACTTCCAGGCCGACCTGATTGGTTCACGGCATGAGCCGGCCAGGTCAACGCCCGAGCGTCCGATCGTGTACGGCCCGCGTCTGTCCCGCCGTGCGCTATTCCGGCCGGTTGCGGCCGGTCTGGTCGGGTCGGCCGCCGCCTTGGTCCTTTTCGCGTGCCTGTGGCCGCGCACCCATCGAAATCCAACGGCCGTACCGTGCGCCGCTCCCGCCGTTCCGGAGGCGATGGTGGCCGAGGCCATTGACGATAGCCTCGCCGTGTTGACCCAGGCGGTCCGCGCATCGTGGGACTCGACCGGACTCCCGGTACAGGTCGGCGCACCGCTGCCGACGGGCCGACTCAAGCTGAAGTCGGGTCTGGCTCGCGTCGAGTTCTACTGCGGCGCCGTCGTAATCTTGGAAGGGCCCGCCGAGCTCGAGCTGATCGCGGCGAATCGCGCCTTCTGTCATCGCGGCAAGCTCCGGGCCCATGTCCCGAAGCAAGCCCGCGGCTTCACCATTGAGTCGCCGGACCTCGACCTGGTCGACCTGGGGACCGAGTTCGGCATGACCGTGGGCCCGCGGACCGAGGTCCGGGTCTTTGATGGGGTGGTGGAGCTTCAGGAACACGGTTCCCTTCAGACGCCTCCGACTCGGCAGCGCCTCACGACCGGGGCCGAGCTGAGTATTGACGCCACTGGAGTTTCCCGCCCCGTTCAGGAGTCGGCCAGTTACGTCTCGGCCACCGAGCTGACCGCGCAGACCGAGGCGGAATCGGTCCGCAGGCTGAAGGAATGGCGGCGGGCAAGCGAAGCCTTGCGCGACGATCCGAGCCTGCTCGCCTATTACACCTTCGAACCCGAAGACATGGGTTGGGACCGAGCCCTGCTGGACCTGGCCCGAACCGGCGACGAGCCAACGGACGGGACCATCATCGGCTGCCGATGGGGTGCCGGCCGATGGGCCGGCAAGGGTGCGCTCGAGTTTCGACGGGTCAGCGATCGGGTCCGACTGAACATCCCGGGGGAATTCGACTCACTCACCCTCATGGCCTGGGTGCGGATCGATCGTCTCGAACATCCATACAACTCATTATTGATGTCGGTTGGGTACGAGCTTGGTGAAGTTCACTGGCAGATTGAAGACAACGGTACCATCAAGCTCGGTGTCCAGGGACCTCCCAAACCTTCACGGACCGGCCAGTCGTTTCGGAGCTATCGCGGGCCGATGATCTGGAATCACGAAACTCAAGGGCGCTGGATGCATCTCGCGGTCGTTTACGACCGGACCGAAGGTACGGTGATCCACCACATCAACGGTCAGCCTGTCTCGCTAGAGTCGACCAAGCCAGACCCTCCGCTCCGCCTCGGCGAAACCGAGATCGGCAACTGGAGCCCCGGGACGTTCAATGACCCCAGACCGATTCGCAACCTGAACGGTGCGATCGATGAGCTCGCCGTCTTCGCACGGCCGCTCGCACATGCTGAAATCGAGAAGCATTATCGAATCGGTTTGCCTCGCGACTGAAAATCTCTAAATTTAATGCCCCATCCGCTTCCCAGGCCGCGACGTCACGGTTCGGCCCTGGTACGGACATGGTCCGCGCCGTGACTCTTGATGGCTTCACCCCGGGTGAAACATCGCTTACCAATCTCGCACATCCAGACAGGGAGACAGAAATGAACAAATCACAGCCCAACCGCGGTTTCACCCTGATCGAGCTCCTGGTGGTGATCGCGATCATCGCGGTCCTGATCGCCCTGCTCTTGCCCGCGGTCCAGGCCGCGCGCGAGGCGGCCCGGCGCAGCCAGTGCGTCAACAACCTCAAGCAACTCGGACTTGCCATCCAGAACTACAACGACGTCAACGGCGCGATTCCTCCGACGGCGATGGCGGACCCGACGACCGGTGGTGACAATAACATGAGCATGAAGGCCCGGATACTGGCCTTCGTGGAACAGGCCTCGCTGTTTAACGCTATCAATATGTCTTATATTCCACAGGTCGCGCAAAACCAGACCGTTCTCTGTTCCCAGGTCAATGTCTTTCTCTGTCCTTCCGACGGCAATGTACCCTGCGGCACGGTCACCATGGCCAACGGAACAGGCGCTCGCCAGGCGGGATATACGAGCTATCCCAACAACATCGGGACCATCTTTCACAATAATGGCGGCATGCTCGACGGTCCCGCGTATCTGATGGGAAGCCCTGGCCAGGGACCGACCGTCACGCTGGCGAGTATCACCGACGGCACGTCGAACACCGTGATCTTCAGCGAGTGGGTTCGGGGAAAGAACACCAGTGCGTCCCGAGGCCTCGATCAGGTTTATACCGCCTCGATCGCTTTTCCCACAACCAACACCTACGTGTATCCGTTGACGTACCTCAGCGCCTGCAAGAACTCAACCTCGATATTTCCCAACTTCGGGTACAAAGGCGAGTGGTGGTCTCACGAGAACTGCAACCTCGGAGGTTGCTACTCGCACCTGACGACTCCAAACATCAACGCCTGCATTTTTCAGAACGATACCCCTTACGCGCCCGGCCGGACGATGGTCGGCGCCAGTTCGTATCATCCCGGCGGGGTGAATGTCGGCTTCCTGGACGGTTCGGTCCGGTTCGTCAAGGCCAGCGTCAACCCGAACACATGGTGGGCGATCGCGACGAAGGCCGGAGGCGAGGTCATCGATGCCAGCAGTTTCTGAGCCTGAAAGTAGGTGCGTGAGTGCTCCGGGAATCAGCGAGTCTCGTGATGTGGGACACCCGATACGTTCTCACCCTTTCGGGGTTCGTTTGTTATTGGTTGGCAATGACTCCGAAGACACCGTATCCTTTCGCATTCTGGGTTCGGTGTCGCCAATACTCTTTGACCGTGTTCCAGAGTAAGTCCTTTCCTCTTTCTCGATCGTTCTTGTACCTTTCCCGGTCGGCCTCATCCCCCCTGATTTTGAAGGATGTTATCAATGCACGCGCATCAAGCAAGGACGGAAGCGAACCGGGGCTTTACCCTGATCGAACTACTGGTGGTGATCGCCATCATCGCGGTCCTGATCGCGTTGCTCTTGCCCGCGGTGCAGGCAGCCCGCGAGGCCGCGCGGCGTAGCCAGTGCGTCAACAACCTCAAGCAGATCGGCCTGGCACTTCACAACTACCACACGACACAGAACGTCTTTCCCCCAGGTTCCACGCTCAATCCCGACTCGAGCCCGACCCACATGGAGCCAAACAACTGCTGGAGCGCTCATGGGATGTTGCTCGCTAGCCTGGAGCAAACCACGATGTATAACGCCATCAACTTCAACTGGGGCGTGGTTTCGGCCCTTGCCGGACCTAATTATCTATGTTATCGTATTAACAGTACAGTCATCAACGCCAAGCTGAACGTGTTTTTGTGCCCATCCGATCCGAACGCTGGTAATCCGAACATCAACAACTATCACGCCAGCATGGGTACGACGACTCTCGACGGACCAGGACTTGGGACGACCCCGCCAGGGAGCGACGGAATGTTCGCGTACCTGATCCCATACGGCATCGCCGCCTGCACCGATGGCACGGCCAACACCATCGCCTTCGGAGAAGCCGTGACCGGCCCGCCGCAATCTATCTGGACCCCGGCGATCAGCATGACGAACGTGACCGGCATTGCCGCGACGAGCCACCAGCTCAGCGCCTTTACCAACTCGAGCGGGATAATGACGGCCATGCAGGCCTGCGACCAAGCTTACAATGGGCGCAAGGCCACGCTGATGAACTGGCGCGGTCAGACCTGGGCCAAGGGGTCGCAAGGCCACACGCTTTACAACGCCGTCGTCCCCCCTGGCTTCAAGCAGCACCCCTGGAACTCTTGCAGCGACAACAACATTGGCCACTCGATGTTCGACAACTCGAACAGTTTCCATCCGGGTGGGACCAACGTCCTGTTCGCCGACGGCAGTGTTCACTTCCTCAAGGAATCGATCAACATCCAGGCGTACTGGTCGCTCGCCACCAAGGCCGGCGGCGAGGTGATCAGCTCGGACAGTTATTGATGGGTGTCGCGGGCGAGGACATCGTATCATTGAATCGACTTGAACTCGCCTGGACCCATCGATTGGTCGGTCGATCGAACTGACGCGAGGAGAAGCCATGCCCAGCTCGTTGGTGTTCGGCTCGAGGCTCGTCAGAATGGTTAAGCTCGCGTTCCCCTTGGGACTGGCATTTCTGGCCGTCTTGCCGGCTCAGGCCGTGAAGGCACAAGCCGAGGCCAGGGCCAAGGTCGAGGCAAACCGTCCCCCGAACGTTGTCTTTATCCTCGCCGACGACCTCGGCTGGGGCGATCTGGGATGTTACGGCAACCCCACAATCAGAACGCCGAACCTGGATCGTCTCGCGCATCAAGGGACGCTCTTCACACAATTCTATGTGACGGCTCCTGTCTGTTCCCCGAGCCGATGCGGGTTCCTTACCGGCGAGTATCCCGCCCGTCACAGGATTCATGGCCACTACGCAACGCCCGACTTGAACGCCCGACGCGGGATGTCGGATTGGCTCGAGCCGGAGTTGGTCACGCTCCCACGTGTCTTGAAACAAGCCGGCTACGCCACGGCCCATATCGGCAAGTGGCACCTCGGCGGTGGGCACGGAGCCCCGGCGCCCGAGCCTTCGGCCTACGGTTTCGACTTCGTCAGATCCACCACCTGTCACAACCCCACCTGGGAGGAACAAGGAGGGGACGACCCATATTTCCGAGCGAAGTCGAGCCGGCTGTTCGTCGACGAAGCGATCCGGTTCATCACCGAGCAGCGGGATCGTCCGTTCTATCTACAACTCTGGTCGCTGGTCCCTCACGCCACATTGAATCCCACTCCCGAACAGGTCAAGCCGTACGCCGCGCTCGCTCCCGGAGGGCCGGGCTTCCCGCACCTGGCGGCGCGTCAGATCTTCAATGCCTCGGTCACCGATCTCGACACCCAGGTCGGCCGTCTGCTGGCGAAGCTCGATGAGCTCAAGCTGGCTGGGCATACCCTCGTGATCTTTTCGTCCGACAATGGGCCGGAGGAGATCGCTATCAAGAACGCCGGGCACAGCGGTGTCGGCAGTCCAGGTCCGTTCCGAGGCCGCAAGCGTAGCCTCTACGAAGGAGGCGTCCGCCTGCCGCTTCTCGCCCGCCTTCCCGGTATGGTTCCGGCAGGACGAGTCGACAATACCTCGGTTATGAGCGGGGCCGACCTGCTGCCGACGGTCTGTCGGCTCGCAGGGGTTGCGATTCCACCCGGCTACCACGGCGACGGCGAGGATCGTCTCGACGTGCTCCGGGGTAGCGCCAAACCGCGGACCAAACCCCTCCTCTGGCAATGGCGGTTCGCGATTGCCGGACCCACCCTGAATCGAAGCCCGATGCTCGCGATCCGTGATGGGAAGTGGAAGCTGCTTCTGAACCCGGACCGAAGCCGGGTCGAGCTCTATGATATTCCCGCCGACCCCAGCGAGCTGAACAACCTGGCCGAAAGACATCCCGAGATCGTCGCTCGACTCGCCGCCACCGCTCTTGCCTGGCAGAAGACGCTCCCCGCGGGCCCGGTCGAGCCGTCGGCCGGCAAAAACAATTACCCATGGCCCAAGGAGAACCCTTGAACATCATGAAAATTTTGGCAATCCCACATCAAAAGGGACGACTGGCGATCGCCGCGCTGGTGGCCATCGTGCTGGGGACTCTGATCGGGGAAGGTTCCTCAGTCCGGGCCGACGAGCCCGCGCGGCCCAACGTTCTGGTCCTCTTCAGCGACGACCAGGCGCCGACACGATCGCGGCCCTGGGCAATACGCATATCCAGACCCCGAACCTCGACCGACTGGTCCGGTCGGGGACCGTGATGACCCGAGCCTATTGCATGGGGGCGATGCAAGGAGCCGTCTGCGCTCCGTCGCGAGCCATGCTCATGACCGGTCGGACCTTGTTCCATATCAAGGAGGACCTGGCCGGTCAGACCACCTGGCCCGAGGTCTTCGGTAAGTCGGGCTACACGACCTTCGCGACCGGCAAGTGGCACAACCAGCAGGAGTCGCTGCTCCGATCGTTCCAGCACGGGCGCTCGATCTTCTTCGGCGGCATGGGCAATCCCTACACCCTGCCGCTCCAGGATATCACGCCCGATCATACCCTCACGAACAAGCACCCCAGCGGAACCCACTCGGTCGAGAAGTTCGCCGACGCCGCGGTCGAGTTCCTGAAGGGTCAGTCGGGCAAGGCGCCGTTTCTGTGCTACGTCGCGTTCAACGCCCCCCACGACCCCCGACAGGCCCCGGCGTCGTATCACGAGCGTCATGCGACGAACCCACCACCACTGCCCGCCAACTACCTGCCCGAGCATCCATTCGACAACGGCGAACTGGTGATCCGCGACGAACGGCTGGCTCCCTGGCCGCGCAGTCCCGAGGTCGTCCGGCAACACCTGGCCGACTACTACGCGTCGATCGAGTACCTCGATGCCCAGATCGGCCGGATTCTTGACGCCCTGGATTCAAGCGGCCAAACGTCAAACACTCTGATAGTCTTCACCAGCGATCACGGGCTGGCGATCGGAAGTCACGGTCTGTTCGGCAAGCAGAACCTGTACGATCACTCGATGCACTCGCCCTTGATCCTCGCCGGACCGGGGGTCCCCCGGGACAAGAAGCTCGACGCGCTTTGCTACCTGCTCGATATCTTCCCGACCCTGGGCGCTGGCGGGAGTCTCGGCGCCCGAGGGAACCGAAGGAATGAGCCTGGTCCCTGTCCTGACGGGAGACCGGCCTTCCGTCCGCGACTCGATCTTCACGGCTTACACTAAGGTCCAGCGCGCTGTGCGCGACGATCGATGGAAGCTGATCGTTTATCCGTCGATCAACAAGACCCAGCTCTTCAACCTGAAAAGCGATCCGAACGAGCTCCGCAACCTGTCGGGAGACCCGGGTCTTCGCCCCGAAATCGACCGGTTGACTGCGCTGCTCCGCGACTGGCAAGGGAAACTGGATGATCATCAGGCTTTATGCAGCCAGAACCCGCGGCCTCAGGAGTTCGATTTTTCCAAGGTCCGTCCGGTCGCCCGAAAAGCGAACGCCCGAACCACACCCGAACGCGTCGGGCCTTGATACGGAGACATGGAAGCGATAGGCTGCGCGCATCGGTTTCGACCCTGAACGACCCGATTTACAGGGGTGGGCCTGCGCCTGCCCCGCGCGGGTCGTGTGACGGTTTCCGGGTGGTGTTCGCAAATGCCCGCCAATCTCCCGCCTCAATACGGCAAGGCCGAGGAAGAGTATCGCCAGGCGAACACACCGGCCGCGCGACTGGAAAAGCTGCGCGAGATGTTCCGGTTGCTCCCCAAGCATAAGGGGACCGAGAAGCTCCAGTCCGATCTCAAAAAGAAGATCAGCCGGGCCCGCGACGAGATCGAAACGAGCCGAGCGTCCGGAGCGTCGAAGAAGGGGGGCATGAGCTATCGGGTCCCGCGCGAGGGGGCGGGGCAGGTGGTGCTGGTGGGCGCTCCCAACGTGGGAAAAAGCACGATCCTCAAGGCGTTGACCAACGCGCGGCCCGAGGTGGCTCCCTATCCGTTCACGACCCGGGCTCCCCAGCCCGGGATCATGAACTGGGAGGACGTTCCGGTCCAGATCGTGGACCTGCCGCCCATCAGCGCCGAGTACTTCGAGCCCTGGACGGTCAGCCTGGTTCGGTCGGCCGACGCTGCCCTGCTCGTGGCCGACCTAGCCGTCGACGACGTGGCCGATGCGCTCGAAGCGGTCCTGGTTCGGCTGGACCAGGCCCATACCGTTCTCGTCGGGATGCTACCGTTTGACGTGGAGGACGAGGCGATCCAGCACGTCAAGACCGTGCTCGTGGCCAACAAGGCCGACGCCCCTGGGGCGGACGATCGGCTCGATGTGATCCGGGAATTGTTTGGAGCGAGATTCGCGATCGTACCGATCTCGGCCGAAGGTGGAGAGGGTCTGGACGCCTTGCGTCGGGTCACGTACGATCTACTAGGAGTCCTGCGGGTCTACACCAAAGTTCCTGGCAAACCGGTCGATCGATCGAAGCCATTCACCGTGCCGGTCGGCAGCACCGTGCTTGACCTGGCTCGTGAGATCCATCGCGATTTCGAGCAGACGTTAAAATTCGCCCGGATCTGGGGAACAGGTGTTTTCGAAGGACAGACGGTCAAGCGCGATCACGAGCTTCACGACGCCGATGTCGTTGAGTTGCATGTCTGATGGATTGGGATCGGTTCTGATCCCTTGGGGTCCCTCGGAGTCCCGGGCACTCGACAGTCTGAGCAAGGACTCGTTCGTGCAGGGCGAGGAACGATAGATGGGAACGGCCCTGATCGTCGAGGACCACCCAGACCAGGCGCAGATGGTGGCGGGCTTGCTCCGCTTCCGTAACTACGAGCCGATCGTGGCCGCCAAACGGCGAGACCGGTCTGACCCTGGCGCGTCTACGCGAGCCGGACGTGGTGATTCTCGACCTGATGCTTCCCGATATCAGCGGCTTCGACGTCTGCCGGCGGCTACGGAGCGATCGGGCCACGATGCTGACCCCGGTCGTGATGCTCACCGCGCTGGGCGACGCCACTAATCGGGTCCAGGGGTTCCGCGTCGGCGCCAACGCCTACGTGACCAAGCCTTACGGCATCCAGGACCTGATCGAGGCCATCGACCACGGCTCGAGCCTGGCGGGTCTGAGATCGAGCGGAACAATCTACAGGGCGAGATTCACGTCGAGCTCAACAGCGAGGTCACGCTGCTCCAGGATCTCAACGACTTCCTCGTCTCGCTCTGCCGCGTCGACGCCCCTGCGCCGACGAGCAGGTGGTGCACCTCCGCCAGGCGGTCATGGAGATGGCGCAGAACGCCATCGAATGGGGGAACCGCCACCAGTCGGACCGGCTGGTCAATATCACCTACCGCGGATTCGAGGATCGGGTCGAGATCGTCATCCGCGACCAGGGCTCGGGCTTTGATCGCAAGAACATTCCCCACGCCGCGATCCCCGACGACCCGTTCTCGCATCTCGACGTGCGCGATAAGCTGGGCCTCCGCTCGGGAGGATTCGGACTACTGATCTGCGAAGGGATGGTCGATGAACTACGTTATAACGACGTCGGTAACGAGGTGACGCTGATCAAACGGTTCCGCCAGGATGCGCCGCGCGGTCGTTGAGGACTGACGCCCCGAGCCGGAGGCGAGGCGGTTCGCTCATGAGTCTCACGCGACCGACGCTTCTGGTGGTCGATGACGAGCCCGAGGTGCTTCGCTCGGTCCACGACCTGTTGCGTCTCGACTATCGTGTGCTGACCTGCACGCAGGGAAGTCGAGGCGCTGAAGGTCCTCGACGCACCAGGGCCGATCCATGTGGTCATGTCCGACCAGCGGATGCCGGGCATGACCGGGGTCGAGGTTCTGCGCCATGCCAAGAAGGTTCGCCCGGCGGCCACCCGGCTGCTGTTCACGGCCTACGCCGACATCCGGGCGGTGATCGACGCGATCAACCAGGGGAGCGTCTTCCAGTATATCACCAAGCCGTGGGAGCCCGATGAGCTCCAGGCGATCCTTCGTCAGGCGGTCGAGCAGCACAACCTGATCGTCGAGAACGCCCGCTTGATGGCCGAGTTGAAGGAGTCGAACTTGCGGCTGGCGGAAGCCAACCGGCTCAAGACGCGCGTTCATCGAGGTGGCCAGCCACGAGCTGAACACGCCGGTGGCGGTCGTCCTGGGAATGGCCGAACTCTGGAAGAGCACCCTGAGCACCGCAGCGTCGGCCGTCGAGCGCGGCTGGGTGGATCGGGTCCAGGTCGCGGCCCGTCGACTGGCCTCGACGATCGAGCGCATGTTCAAGTTGATCCGGGCCGATGAGTTCGGCAAGACTCTCGACATCCAGACGACCGAACTGGCTCCGCTGGTGCGTGACGTCGTCGGCGAGCTCCAGCCGTTTCTGGACGTCCGCGGTCAGCGCCTCGCGCCTCGACATGGACCCCGAGCTCGGTTCCGCGGAGGTCGACCCCGCCAAGCTCGCCGATATCTTGACCAACCTGTTCGTCAACGCCATTAAATTCACTCCGGATGGTGGTACGATCCGGATCGCCGCCAGGCCTCTAGTTCCCGTTCCGCCGCACGCCGTCGACCACACCGAGGACGACGACCTCACGGGCGCCGTGGCTACCCACGACACGGATTCGTTTATCGAGTTCCAGGTCGCCGACGAAGGCGTCGGCATCCAGATTGCCGATCGTCCCCACCTCTTCGAGCCCTTTTTCACCGGCTTCGACACGATGCATCACTCCTCGGGCGAGTTTCAGTTCTGCAAACGTGGGATTGGTCTGGGACTCTGCTTGGTCAAGACGTTTGTCGAACTGCATGGCGGCACGGTGTCGTTCGAGAGTGCACCCGGCCAGGGAACAACCTTTGCCTTCAGAATCCCGAGACGCTCGCCTCGTCAAATACCGGTCGATCCTACCCGCGGCTCCATGAGTCGGCGCTCCCTTGTAACGCGCGATGATCGGTGATCTCGAGCCGGCTCTCGACGTGCAGCGTTTCGTAGAATTTTTCACAATCGTTATACATGTTTTAACTTTTGTGTGCTCTCGTGTAAACGACCGCCCAACCCGTTTGTTCCGTGCGCAGCAGGACGCAGTCCAGCGGTTCACCGGCGTGGGACTGGCACCCTGACATGGTGATTGAGTCCGGTCGTCGGGATTCAGGCGTCTGTCGATCTAGGAAGTGTCGTCCCCCTCGGGAAGGCCGCACTCCTCCAGTTCGCTCCTTTTCGCGGCGTCAAGGTTCCACGGCAAGAACGGTTGGATATCCTCCGGAACCTTGCCCCCGGCCACCGCGCATGTGCTCGAAGTACCACGTCAGCCATTTCCGGGGATTGAGCTTCCACAGCGACAGCGTGGCCAAGATCGAGAACATCGCCGCCGCCTAGCTGGCCACTCCAGAGCGAACCCGAGCCGTAGAAGTTCTTCCGCGCCACCGCCGGACCTCGCGCGCGTCGTTCCGAGGCGTTATTGTCCATCGGGATCCGCGGGTCGTCCACGAACCGCGTCAGCCCTTCCCAATGCTCGTGCAGGCTCTCCAATGCCTTCCGACACGGCGTGGCAAGATCCGCCCGGCCCAGTTCGGTCTCCATCTGCGCCTTCATCTCGGCCACCGCCTGGCGCAGGCGGCCATCCGCTTCCCCGAACGCCACTGGCATCCTTCTGGGCCGCCAAGCGGCGGTCATTCAGCCGGTAGAGCCCGCGAATCCGCCGCAGCCATTGCAAGGCCCACGTCTTCAACTCCGGCCAGCCCTTACCCACCCGGATGAAATCCCGCCGCACATGGGCCCAGCAAAAAGCCAGGACCAAGACCCCGTCCTTGACCCAGCTCATCGCCTTGTAGGCCGAATAGCGATCGACCACCAGCACTCCGCGCGACTCGGCCCGAAAGTGGTCCTCGGGAACCGTGTGACTGCGACTGGCGTCAAGCAGATAGATCACCGTGTCCGGGCCCAACACGACCCACAACCACCAGCCGTACCCCTGCTTGCCTTCCAGGGCGATGAACACCCGCCACCGCGTCTCATCGCCTTGGTGCAAATCCCCCTGGGGATTCCGTTTCTTCAGCGCCTCGTAAATCGGCCGCAGCAGGACTTCCAGTCGCTTCAAGCCGTCGTTGACGGTGCCCGGTGCCAGGTCCAAGCCCAAGAGCCGCAACGAGGCCAGCAAGCGCTCCGTGGGCCGATAGCTGAAATACTTGTCCAGGAGGATCTCGACCCACACCGAGATGCCATAGCGTCCTTTGGGGATCAGCTTGGGAGGGGGCGGGGCGGTGAGGGTGATCGGGCCGTCGCAGGTGCAGGTCCGCCGGTACCGCCGCCGATGAATCACCCGGCGGTAGGCCGACACCTCGATCTCGATTTGCTCCGCGTCTTCGGTGTCGCTCGAGCGGCAGCAAGGGTAGGCCACAGCAAGGGCAGACGCATTGCTCGGGAGGGAGTTCGACGAAGTCCTCACGGACGGGCAAATGGGAGTAATCCCGTCGCTTGGGACCAGGGTTCCCCGGTTGCTGGCCCCGGTTCCGCTTGGGGCTCCTGGGAGTCGTCCTGGGGATCCTCCAGGTCGTTGGAGCGATCGTTCCCAGGCTTGGGCTTCGGAGCGTCGTCCGAAGAGATCGGCTTGGAGTTGGCGTTTTTCGCCTTCGAGTTGTTCGACCTTCTGCTCCAAGGCGGAGACGCGGGCGAGGGCATCGCGATGGCGAGACTTCCAATATCCGGCCTGCTGACGGAGTTCGAGGTTCTCGCGCTCCAAGCGATCGACTTTGGCGTGTAACTGGCTCCACCTGTCGGCACAAGTCCTCCACCAGAGCCATCAGCGCCGTGGAGGAGTCGCTCGGGCCCGCGGGACAGGGACCTTGAGGAATGGCCGGAGCGGAGCCGGCGTGACCGTGTGACGACTCAGGAGAAGGCGACGCGGCGCGGAGTCGGTCCAATTCCGAGACCGGGACCCGCAGGGGAGTGAAGCAAAAGAGAGAGGCCGAGCCATCATCCATGGTGACCGAGTCTAACCATCTCCTCGGGGAACTGCGAGAAGCAGGGACGGGTTAAGCGAAGCTTTACGCTCTCGTCGCATGATGAAATCGGAGGCCTCCGGGCTGTCGCGCCCGCCTGGAGACTCTCCCCGCAGGCGGAACTCGTCACTTCCGACAACCTGGCGGTTACGGTCGCGGAATTAGCAACTTTATCAGCGGTGGCGAACAAGTCCGGACAATTTCACCGGTGGACGTTGGGGCGGTAAGTGGGCCAAATCTGCTTGAAAACGGGCCTCGCGAGCTTCAGTGTGAGTCGACGTTGCCAGGCAAACTGTCCAGACGGAACCCCAAGCTGTCCCCAGCCTTTGGGATAGTGCCCAATTCCGAACCCGCTTAACAAGTCCAAGCTGGCCCCAACTCGGTGAAAGGCTCGATGTCAAGCCTGATAGCGTGGAGCTTGCCTAACCCGTGCAGTAATGCTGCTAAAGCGCCGTTCCTGCAACTAGGTCCTCGCTCGCGCGTCGGGCTGGTGTCGCCGGTGTCGCGGTGTCGCCAACGCGTTCGATTTTTTCTTTGCGGGCAACGGGCCAGGCCGTTAAACTATTCTTTAAGCCAAGAAGGTCCCGAAACCGGCTGACCCACTCTCCCATGTGTCGCGCACTCGTTGGAGAAGGTGGGAATCCGTGGCTGGATTATCGCTGTGGTCGTGTCGTTCCGAAGCGGGCTCGAGCCTGTGATTCGTGACCTGAGTGCGATGTCCCGCCGCTTTGATTTGGTTCATCCCGCCGGTACGTGCAGTACCACGGTTCCGTCTTGAAAGACTTGCCGGCTCTGGATTTCCCGCCCGGGCGCTGCCAGCCTATTGTTGTACGCAAGATCGAAATCAATCCGAGACTGAGCCGGAGATCGAGGAGAAATCCCGCCATGGCGACGCGAACGAGTTGGACCCTGTCGACTACTACAGGTCTGGTTCTGGCCCTTGGGATCGCCGCCTTCCCGGCATGCGGTGAAGCCGCCGAGAAGAAGGGAGTCGAGAAGTCCGCTGGATCGAAAGCGTCGATCAGCTTCGACAAGCAGGTCCGGCCGATCCTCCAGTCGCGTTGCCAGGGCTGCCACCAGCCGGCCAAGCCAGGCGGCGGGTATGTAATGACCAGCTTCGACCGCCTGCTGGCGGGAGGCAAGTCAAAGCTGGCTGCCGTGGTCGCACGCCAGCCCGGTGAGAGCCACCTCATCGAGCAGATCACGCCCGATGGCGGCGAGGCTGAGATGCCGCGGGGACAGAAGCCTTTGAGTCGCCCCGAGATCGAGCTGATCACGACTTGGATCGCCGAAGGGGCGGTGGACGACACGCCGGCCAACTCGCGGGCACGGTTCGACCAGGACCACCCTCCGATTTATACCCGTCCCCCCGTTATCACCTCACTCGACTTCGCCCCCGACGGCAAGACTCTGGCGATCGCCGGGTTTCATGAAGTCCTGCTGATGAGCGGCGACGGCCAGGAAAGGTTGGCTCGTCTGATCGGCCTTTCAGAGCGGATCGAGTCGATCCGGTTCTCGCCCGACGGTACGCGGCTGGCCGTCACCGGAGGCCGGCCGGGCCGGATGGGCGAGGTCCAGGTCTGGGACGTCGCCAAGCATACCCTTCTGCTCTCGGTCCCGATTACGTTCGACACTGTCTACGGCGCGAGCTGGTCGCCCGACGGGACCAAGATTGCCTTTGGGTGCGCGGATAACAGCGTCCGCGCCATCGACGCCAAGAGCGGGCAGCAGGTTCTGTTTCAGGGCTCGCACAACGACTGGGTGCTCGACACCGTCTTTTCGCTCGATGGCTCGCACCTGATCTCGGTCGGCCGCGACCGTACCGCCAAGTTGATCGAGGTCGCCACCCAGCGGTTCATCGACAACATCACATCGATCACCCCGGGCGCTCTCAAGGGGGGCATCCAGGCGGTGGCACGGCACCCGAAGCGCGATGAGATTATTGTCGGCGGCTCGGATGGTATTCCCAAGATCTACCGAGTCTTTCGCCAATCGAACCGGGTCATCGGCGACGACGCCAATCTGATCCGTCAGTACCGAGCGATGACGGGGCGGGTGAACGCCGTGTCAGTCAGCCCCGACGGTCGACGGATCGCCGCCGGCAGCAGCCTCGATGGCGCGGGGCAGCTCGACATCCTGAACTACGACTTCGACACCAAGCTTCCCGACGACATCAAGGCGATCGAATCGAAGGTCGTCTCGCAACGGACCGAGGACGAGAAGGCGCAACTCGACGAGTACCGGACCCGCAACGCTCAGGTGATCGCGTCGGCCACAATATCCGATGGGGGCGTCTACGCGGTCGCGTTCCGGCCCGACGGCACAGTGGTCGCCGCAGCAGGAGGCGATGGGATCGTCCGACTGATCAACACCGAGACCGGCCGGATCACGAAGGAGTTCTCCCCCGCGCCCCTGGCCGAGCCGAGCACCGCGGCGGCCGGTCCCGCGCCCCGCCGCACGATTGTCGCGGGAGTTTGGGAAACGTCGGCGGCGCCGGGGTCGGCTTCCGCGTCGGAGAGCGAGGCCGAAGCCCTGCCCAAAGGCTCCGTCGTCGAACGTCTCGAGGTCGAGCCCGCGTCGATCGCGTTGAACGGTCCCTTCGAAGTAGTTCAGATGGTCGTGACCGCCACGATTAACACGGGCGACCGGATCGATGTCACCCGGCTGGTTACGCCCCGGCTCTCGGCCGATATCGCCGAGGTGTCGCGGAGCGGCATGGTCCGCCCGCTGGCCGATGGCGAGGCGGTCGCCACCCTCACTCTGAACCTGGCCGGCGCGTCGCGAACCATCGAAGTCCCGGTCAAGGTCAGCGGGGTCAACCGCGAGTCGCACGTCAGCTTCGTCCATGACGTCGCGCCGGTCATGTCGCGGCTGGGCTGCAATCAGGGCACCTGTCACGGCTCGGCGCAGGGCAAGAACGGGTTCAAGCTCTCGCTACGTGGATATGATCCGCTGTTCGACGTCCTGCGCCCTGACTGACGAGCAGGCCTCGCGGCGAGTGAACGTGGCCGACCCCGATTCGAGCTTGATGCTCCTGAAGCCGACCGGCGCCGTGCCGCACGTGGGTGGCGCGATCATGGCTCCCGGCGAGCCGTATTATGAGATCCTGCGAAGCTGGATCAGTGACGGCGCGAAGCTCGACCTTACGTCGCCGAGAGTATCCGGGATCGCTATGTTCCCCCAGAACCCGGTAATCCAGCGGATCGGCAGCCGGCAGCAGATGCGCGTCGTGGCGACTTACGCCGACGGCACGACCCGTGATGTGACCTGTGAAGCCTTCATCGAGAGCGGCAACGGCGAAGTGGCCACAGCTGCCCGGCCGGGTTTGATCACGTCGCTACGCCGGGGCGAGGCGCCGATCCTGGCCCGGTTCGAGGGGGCGTACGTCGCCACCACGCTCACCGTCATGGGCGACCGGACCGGATTCGCCTGGAGCCCGCCGGAGACCTACGGCCCGATCGACGAGCTCGTGGCCAACAAGTGGCGGCGGCTCAAGATCGCTCCCTCGGCGGTTTGTGGCGACACCGACTTCCTCCGACGGGTCACGCTCGACCTGACCGGGTTGCCGCCCACCCCCGAAGACGTCCGCGATTTCTTGGCCGATCCGCGCGAGAGCCGGACGAAGCGCGCGGCGCTGGTTGATCGGCTGATCGGTGGCAAGGAATACATCGAATACTGGACCAACAAGTGGGCCGACCTGCTCGAAGTCAACCGGAAGTTCCTGGGGACCGAGGGATCGGCCGCCTACCGGAAGTGGATTCGCGAGCAAGTGGCCGCGAACACGCCGTACGATCAGTTCGTCCGGTCGATCCTCACCGCCGAGGGCTCGAACCGCGTGAACCCACCGGCGTCGTACTTCAAGGTCCTCCGCGAGCCGGCCGAGATCATGGAGAACACGACGCACCTGTTCCTGGCGATCCGCTTCAACTGCAACAAGTGCCACGATCATCCCTTCGAACGCTGGACCCAGGATCAGTACTACCAGACGTCGGCCTTCTTCGCTCAGGTGGGCCTGAAGACCGACCCCGAGAGTAAGGGGCAGCAGATCGCCGGTACGGCGGTCGAAAAGCCCCGTCCGCTCTGGGAAATCGTTGCGGACATGCCGACGGGCGAGGTCAAGCACGAGCGGACCAGCCAGGTTGCGCCACCTGAGTTCCCTTTCCCCTGCGATTTCGACGCTCCCGATGCAAGCACCCGTCGCCAGCGCCTGGCGCGGTGGATCTCGTCGCCAAACAACCCCTATTTCGCCCGAAGCTACGTCAACCGGCTCTGGGGTTATCTGTTCGGGGTCGGGATCATGGAACCGATCGACGACATCCGGGCCGGGAACCCGCCCACGAACCCCGAGCTACTCGACTACTTGACGGCCGAGTTCATCAAGAGCGGCTTCGACGCCCGGCACATCATCCGGCTGATCACCACCTCGCGTACCTACCAGCTTGCGGTGGAACCGAACAGGTGGAACGAGGACGACCGGACGAACTACTCGCACGCCATCGCGCGGCGACTACCGGCGGAGGTTCTTTACGACGCGGTCTATCGCGTCACCGGCGCGGTCTCGAAGATCCCCGGCGTCCCCGCCGGCACCCGCGCGGCCGAGTTGCCGGATTCGGGAGTTGAGCTCCCTAGCGGATTCTTGACCACCTTCGGACGGCCGCCGCGCAAAAGCGCCTGCGAATGCGAGCGGACCAGTGGGCTCCAGCTCGGGCCGGTGATGGCGCTAATCAGCGGGCCGACCGTCGGCGACGCGATCTCCGACCGCCGCAACGAGCTGTCGAGGCTGGTCGCTCGCGAGCCGGACGACCGGAAGCTCGTCAACGAGCTGTTCGTGCGGATCTTGAACCGGCCGGCGACCGACGCCGAGATTGACGCCTGCCTTAAGAGCATGAATGTGATCGATCAGGACAACACAAAGCTGCTGGCCGAACGTGAGAAGCGGGAGGCCGAGGTCGCCGAGATTCGCGTCCGGCAAGAGAAGGAGCGCGAGGTATCGATCGCAACCGCGAAGTCGGCCGTCGAAGCCTACGAAAAGGAGATCGCCCCGCGCATTGCCGAGGAAACCAAGGCGCATGATGAACTGATCGCGCGGCGGACCCGCGAACTCAAGGAGTACGAGGATGGCCTCCTCGCCCAGCAGACGGCGTGGGAACGCTCGCCCGCGGCGTCGATCGAGTGGGTGCCGCTCGGCGTGAAGGCGCTTCGTACCAGTAACGGTGCCGTGTTGACCCGTCTGCCCGACCGTTCCATCGTCGCCGCGGGCAAGCTGGGCAAGTCGGTCTACGAACTCCAGGCCGAGACCGACCTGAAGGGCATCAGGGCGATCCGCCTCGAGGTTTTGGCCGACGACAAGCTCCCCGGCAAGGGACCCGGGCGATCGAAGGGGGGCAACTTCGTCCTGACCGAGTTCACGGTCAAATCGGCGCCGCTCTCGAAACGTGATGAACTGAAGAAGCTGGTCCTGACCGACCCCCTCGCCGACTTTAGCCAGGAGAAATTCGGGATCGCCGCTGCGGTCGACGGCAACGAGAACACCGCCAACTTGGGCTGGGCGGTCTACCCGCGAACCGGCGAAACCCACTGGGCGACCTTCACGCTCAAGGAGCCAGTTGGCGACGGCGAGGGAACGGTCCTGAGCTTCAGCCTGCACCAGATCTTCAAGCAGGTGGACCATACCCTGGGCCGGTTCCGGATCTCGGTGGCCACCGCGCGGCAAGCGGTCGGCCTGAGTTACCCCGAAGAGATCGCCGCCATCCTGGCAACCGACGCCAAGGACCGGACCGAGACGCAGCGTAACGCGTTGGCGACGTATTTCCAGGCGCACGACGAGGGCCTAGTCTCCCGCCGGGCCGCCCTGGCCGATGCGAAGAAGCCGATGCCGGTCGATCCCAAGCTGCTGGCGCTCCGCACTGCTTTCGCCGAGGCCAGCCAGCCGATTCCCCAGGACCCCAAGCTCCTCCAGCTTCGCGCCGATGCCGAGGCGAGCACGCACCAGATCGCCGAAAAACGATTGACGGCCGCTCAGGATATCGCCTGGGCCCTGATCAATAGCCCAGCGTTCCTGTTCAATCACTGATCTCGTGGAACGGGAGCGCCACGCGCGTCTTCCGAATGGAGGTTTCCCGATGCTCAACATTCGTGGACCGGCGGGAAAAGATTTGTGCGACCCGCACTTGGGGCGGACCCGGCGTGACGTCCTCCGGGTCGGAAGCTCCGGGCTTCTGGGGCTCAGCCTTGGCTCGATGTTCCAGCTTCAGGCGGCGTCGGCCGCGCCCCAGGGAACCGGGGCCAGAAAGGGAGCTCCCGGCTGGGGCAAGGCCAAGAGCATCATCATGCTCTACCTTCAGGGCGGTCCCAGTCACATCGACCTCTGGGATCCCAAGGCCGACGTCCCCGACAACGTTCGCAGCGCTTTCAAGACGATCGACACCCGGGTCAACGGGATCTCGCTCACCGAGATGATGCCCAAGTTCGCCCAGGTCGTCGATAAGACCACGCTCATTCGCTCGATGAGCTACACGCCCAACGGCCTGTTCAACCATACAGCAGCCATCTACCAGATGATGACCGGGTACACAACCGACAAGGTCAGCCCATCGGGCCAGCTCGAACCGCCCAGTCCCAAGGACTTCCCGAACTTCGGCTCGAACATCATCCGGCTCAAGCCGCCCACGGAGCCGATGTTGCCGTTCGTGATGCTCCCCCGTCCGCTCCAGGAATCGAATGTCGTCGGCAAGGCCGGCTCGGCCGGCTTCCTCGGCAAGGCGTATGATCCGTATACGCTCTATCCCGAGGGCGATGACATGGACATGACCAAGATGGACCGGATCAAGGTCGACGACCTCCAGCTCCTGCCCGAAGTCTTCGCCGCGCGTCTCGAACGACGGGCGCGGCTCCGCGACGTAATCAACGCGGGGATGCCTCAGATTGACAAGGCGGTGGCCGAGTATAATCTTAACGAATATTACGACCGGGCCTTGAGCCTGATCATCTCGGGCCGGGCGCGAGGCGTTCGACCTGAGGCGGGAGTCGACCGAGACCCGCGACCTGTACGGCCGGACCACGTTCGGCCAGAGCTGTCTGCTTGCCCGCCGCCTGATCGAGGCGGGGACCCGCGTCGTCGAGGTCGTCTGGCCCAAGGTGGCCAACTCCGACAACCACTCATGGGACCACCACCAGGGGCTCACCCAGCGGATGAAGAACCAGTCGGCACCGATGTTCGACACCGGCCTGGCCGGCCTCCTGACCGACCTCGATCAGCGCGGGATGCTCGACGACACGCTGGTGGTTGCGGTCGGCGAGTTCGGCCGGAGCCCGCAAAAAGGCGTCAGCACCTCGGGCAACGGCAACAGCGCCGACGGCCGCGACCACTGGCCATACTGCTACACCGCCTGCCTCGCGGGCGCGGGGATCGGCCGCGGCGTCGTGTATGGCAAGTCGGACAAGACCGCCAGCGCCCGCTCGAAAACCCGGTCCACCCCGGCGAACTCCTGGCCACGATCTATCATGCTTTCGGAATCGACCCGGCCACGATCGTCTACAACCACCTGAACCAGCCCCGCGAGCTGGTCAAGGCCGAGGCCGTTACGAACCTGTTCGCTTGACCGATCTCTTGACGCCTCTCCGGTAGGGTAGGCTGCTGTCCGCCACGATTTTTGAATCGTTGCAGGCGAAAGCCTACCCTACGAGCATGGCTTTTTGGGCGAGGCCACTTCTTCAGACCGCCGTCATGGCCGAGGTTGCGGCGTTGATCTGAGGGCTACCGAGCGCCCATTCGGCGACCTCGTCGGTCCAGACGGTGAACTTGGTCAAAGTGGTCTTGCCGAACGAGGTCGTCAGGGCCACATCAACGGCGTCGCGGCCGCGCGCCTGGACGACCCGACCGATCCGCGGTGTGTTGTGACGGGCGTCGACGGTATACCACTGGTGGTCGAGATAGACCTCGAACCAGCCGCTGAAATCCATCGGACAGGGCTGGATGGGGACACCGATATCGCCCAGATATCCCGTGGCATAGCGGGCCGGGATGTTCAGGCAGCGGCAGAGTGTCAGGGCGAGGTGGTTGAAGTCGCGACAGACCCCGGTCCGCTCCTGGAAGACATCGAACGCGGTCTTGGTCGGCCGAGCGAACTGGTAGCCGAATTGGATATTCTGGTGGACCCAGTTACAGACCGCCTGCACCCGGGCCCATCCCCCTTGAACGCTACCGAAGAGGTTCCAGGCGATGTCGGACAGACGGTCGACCTCGCAATAACGACTTCCCAGCAAGTAGACCAGGACGTCGTAGGGCAACAGTTCGACCGGGACTTGCTGTGCAAAAGGTGCCACGGGATCGGGCAGTCCTGAGTCCTCGACGATCAGGTCGTCCCAGATTCGCAGACGGCCCGCGGGAGCGACGATCCGGGTGCATCGGTTGCCGAACTGGTCAAGGAATCGATCGACCGGCACGTTGGGCTCGATCACCAGTCCTCCGGGCCGGCGGATCGAGTACTCTCGCGCTGGGTCGAGATCAAGCATCAGTAGCATCGGGGCCGGGGCGGGTACGTCGAAGATCAGCTCGTACCCGAGACGGATCAACATGGTATGGACTCTCCGAGGGTACTGCGTCCGTCCGTCCCCTGGCCCGGCGACCTCCTGGACGCAAATAGAGGATTCTAACGTTTTTTCGACAATCGTCCATCGCCTTGCGTTGCGACCCCCGAAACGATCACAATGTCAAGGCGGCCCTTGGCCAGTGCAAGAAGGGCCGGGACGACGACGCGCCGGAGGACGTTCGCGATGACGTATTGTGTGGGTATCATGACGCGCGATGGCCTGGTCATGGCCTCCGACTCTCGGACCAACGCCAGTTACGACCAGGTCAACGTGTGTCGAAAGATGCACACGTTCGTCGACCCGGGGGAGCGGGTCTTCGTTCTCCTGACCAGCGGCAGCCTCTCGTGCTCGCAGTCGATCATGACCCTCCTGGGACGCGACTTTGACCAGGGGGCCGGCCTGGCCAACGCCGGCTCGATGTACGACGCCGCCCGGATTGTCGGCGACCAGGTCCGACGGGTCTCGGCGATCGACCGACAGGCCCTCGAGCAGGACCGATATTCGTTCAACGTCCATATCTTGCTCGGAGGGCAAATCCGGGGCCAAGCCGCACGACCTTTACCTGATTTATCCCCAGGGCAATCCCCTGCGCCACCGAGGACTCGCCCTTTCTCCAGATCGGCGAGGTCAAGTACGGCCGGCCGATCCTCGACCGAGGCGTTCGCTACGACCGGACCACGCTCGACGAGGCGGCCCGATACGCGTTGATCTCGCTCGACTCGACCATCCGGTCTAATGTGACCGTCGGCCCCCCCGTGGACCTGTTGATCTACGTCAGCGACGAGCTCCGGGTCAGCCGACAGCGCCGATTCTTCGCCAAGGATCCCGACCTGCTGGCGATCCACGCCCAGTGGGAGCAGTCGCTCCGCAAGGCGGTCCAGGAACTTCCCCCCGTCCGGTTCGAGCTGCCGGTCGAGGGCTGGCCCCCCGGCCCTTCCTGACCCGGGCCGCATCAAGATACGCGATACACGTGATCCGAAGCGTTTGCCTGACTCACACGTCCGCTTGTCTCATTCGAACAGGTAAGGAATGGGTCGAGGGTCGGAGGCGTCAGCTTTGACGAGCCAGCCTCTCCGATCGCGATAAGTTGCGAGCAAATGACGGTTTCGCTCCGCCCCCAGGTCGCGGGCCCAGAGCACCCGCGTCGTCTCCATGTCCGCGGGGTTGAACACCCACTCGGCATGAGGGACATGGTCGTCATCATACCGGACGATCAACAGGTGACGGCCCCCCGACTGCTCGAGCCCGGCCTGAATCGAGCGGCGCCGATCCATTTGCGACTTCCAGGGCGCGTCGTGGTCAAGCCCGACCAGGTTGACGCATGCGACGATCAGGCCCGTCACGCTCATCAATCCGAGCAATCCGAGCGCCCATCCGCCGACCCGTCGGCCGCGATATCGGCCAACGCGCGTCTGACGGACTCCCTGGAGCAGCAGGTAAATCACCAACGCGAACAGGGGGGCGGCATAGTGCCGCTGCATCCAGGTCTCCGACGCCATCGCCATCGAGAATCCCAGGGCGATGAACAGCGCTCGCCGCGTCCAACGGTCGTTCCAGCACCGCGGCAGCGCGGCCAGCGGCAATGCCATGCCGATCAATGGCAAATAGGTTTTGAGATAGACCCCCATCCGCCCCACGAACACGCGGAGCCATCGATCAGTGCGGTGCTGGTCGACGTACGAGGCTGATTCGAACTCGACGTGCAATTCGCGGAGCGCCCGATCGGGATAAACCGGCTCGGGCCGCAAGGGAAGCCAGAGAAACGGCGGAGTGATGGCGTAAGTCGCTTCGTGGAGCATGTAGGGCATGCGCGTTGCGCTGCCGGTCGTCCGCACGTTATAAAACCCCATCGATAGCCCCGCGACAACAAGAACGGCGACGAGCGGCGCGCCGAGCCGTAGATACAGCGTGGCAACCTTGCGCCCTTCGGGACCAAGCTTCCAGCTCAGCCACGCGAGCGCCGCCAGAAGGCTCAGGACCAGACCCTCGAAGGGACGGCTGTTGGCCAGGAGCACGACACCAATCCCGAGCGCCGCCGCATCGCGACGCCTCGACTGCGGCCTCGCCAGCCGACGGACCGACCCCATTACGAGCGCTCCCCCCAGAACCGCAATCGATCCTCCCCAGAATGTCTGGCTCCACTCGATGATCGTGGGGTGCCAGACAGCGAATCCGCCTCCCATCAACGCCCAGCGTGGCCGGACCCAGCCCTGGAGCATCCAGCCGATCGCCATGCACGCCAGCGCCGTGGCGAGCCAGACACCCACTACCGGATACCCGGTCGCCACCAGCCCCGCCGCTAGAAACAGCCCCTGGGCGGGCGGATACTTCGAGACATAAGTCGGCCGCACTAGAACGTGCGCAGTCTCGAAATGGGTCGACAGCGGCGGTGTTGGGTTGCTCACACGACCGTGCGCGAATGTGTCCGCCGCCAGCAGGTAGCTGAATTCATCGTGAATGTAGGGACGAGGCCAGCGCAGCGATAGCCCCAGCAGCAGCGACGTTCCCAGCGACGCCACACCGATTGCCAGGAGCGCCACGCTTCGTTGACGCGCCAGCCGCCCCAGGCCGCGCCATGTCTTCCGGGCCAGCGGCTCTCCGATCATCGTCTCGCTCACGATCACGACCGATGGCCTCCCCACCCGTCGGGTCCGATCGTCGCGAGAGGAGGCTCGGCAGCAGCCTGGCTCCGAACCGCTTCCTGAGTCGTGACGGCGGGGGGCCTGATCCGTTCCAGCATGTCGAGAAAGAAGCTTCCGCAGATCGTCTGGCCTCCGAGCGCCATCACGGTGCAGCCCCAAAGGGCGATCCGCAAAGTCAGTGGTAGGTCGGCGGGTTCCAGGTGTCGAAACGACCAGTGCCCGACCAGCCACACGTTGAGACCCAGCCCAGCCGCCAGCATGACGAGCCCCGCAACCAGGCCGTGTTCGAGACGGAAGCGATCGATACCCATCGGCAGTCTCGGAAATCCCTGATCCGACACGCCGAAGCCCTGATTGCGCACGTGGACCGTGGCCGCGGCCCAGAGCCAGAGCATTTGGTAGCCGAGACCTAGGAATAGCGTTCCCAGGATCATCGTGTGAATGTCCAGCTCGACGCCGCCAATCGCGAGCGAGCCGGGCGTGAGAACGACCAACAGAGCCAGACCAATCGCCAGCAGCACGACGGCTGGCACCAGGAACAGCCAGCGGGGGCAGAGCATCAACAGGTAGCGCAGATTGCGCCAACCCGCGCGAAAGCTACGAAGATGGGGAGGACGGTCGCGGCCGTCCGGGTGGAGCTTGACCGGCACCTCGCTGATCGACTGCCGCTTGAGACTCGCCTTGGCCACCATCTCGCTGGCGAACTCCCAGCCCGGCGAGCTCAGGCCCATCCGCTCGAACGCCGACCTGGTGAATCCGCGCAGCCCACACTGGGTGTCTTTTACCGGCACCTTAAAGAAGAGCCGGATGACCGCCGTGAGGAACGGGTTGCCGAAATACTGGTGCAGCCACGGCATCGCCCCCGGCTCGATGCCGCCATCGAACCGGTTCCCCATCACCAGGTCATCCCCCTGCCGGAGACGATCCACGAGACCCTCGATCCGGCTGAAGTCGTACGAGTCGTCAGAATCTCCCATGATTACGAAGCGGCCTTTTGCCGCGGCGACCCCGGCTTGAATCGCGCTGCCGTATCCACGGACGCCCACCTGCACCACCCGCGCTCCATGACTCCGCGCGATCTCCCGCGAGCCGTCGGTACTGCCGTTGTCGGCCACGATCACCTCGCCGGCCACACCCAGTTCCTCGAGCGCCCTCACCGCCTTGTCCACACACCGACCGACGGTCAGCGCCTCGTTCAGGCAGGGCATCACGATCGAGAACTCGACCTCCGCCTCGGTCCCACCCTCGGCCGCCCCCACCGGGGCCACCTGCACGTGAGGACCGCCATACGACAACGCCATCAGAGCAGCTCCGTCACATCCCCATCGTCCCCGGGACCGTTGACTCCAGGAAACTAATAGGTGACGGATCGCAACCCTTCCAATCGCTCTTCCTCAATTCCTTCCCAAGTCGTCACCGAGAGCTGGGTCCAAAGGCAATCTCCTCGCGAAGTGGGATACGAGGCGACCCCCCGATCGATCGCATTGAAGGCGATCGGAGGCTATTCGCCCAGTCAGGACATTGTTCGTTCTGGCAACAGAAGCGTGACAAGTTGTCCGGCTCGGGCGTAGCGACACCTTCCTGATCCCTGCGGTGGATGGGGCCGCCTCAAGTCGATAGCGTCAAATATACCAAGGACTTACCTCATCCAACAACCTTGGGACACCACCGCGTTTCCAACGATACGAGAGGAGTACTCGTTAATTTCGCCCTGCCATTGCCGGCGGTGAGATTCGAACTCACACGGGGGTAACCCCCCGGAGGATTTTAAGTCCTCTGCGTCTGCCGTTCCGCCACGCCGGCTCCTGCTCGATCGGCAGGAGAGTCCCTCACAAGTTATCACAACGGCCCAGGTGGTTTCAGGGACCACTGCGGGAAATCGCGACTGGTCGCGAAGCGAGCTACGGTCAGTCCCAAAGCCCGTTTTCCGGCATCTGATCTGCAGGTTTCTGACCTACGGAAAACCTGGAAAGGCAATCCTGAACGAGGAGAAATCACCATGGCCGAGATGACAAGTGCCCAGGCCAAGATCACGCGCGAGCAGTTGATCGAGGCTCTCAATGACGACCTCGCCCGGGAATACCAGGCGATCATCGCTTACGTCGTGTACTCCCAGGTGCTCAAGGGGCCGGAGTACATGAATATCGCCAATGAGCTTCAGATCCATGCGACCGAGGAACTGAGCCATGCTCTCATCCTTTCCAAGCAAATCGATTATCTCGGCGGTATGCCCACAGTGACTGCCAAGCCTGTCAAATCGTCGGAAGATGCCCGTGAGATGCTACAATTTGACCTCGATAACGAGAACGAAACGATCCGCAACTATCGAGTACGGGTCCGGCAGTGCGAAGCTTTGGGTGAGTATGCCATCGCCGAACATATCCGCTCCATACTCGTTCAGGAACAGGAACATCAGATCGACCTGGCGACTGCCCTCGGCAAGGAAGTCCCCGATGTCTCACGGTCCGATGAACGCGCATGAAAAACCCGAGAAGACGTTGCTCGATTTGATCGCTTAATCAAACTTTGCGGTGTTTCGCTGTTGCAGAATGCGTACCTCACCGGTCAGACGCTCGATGATCCGTTCGAGGTCGTGATACCGGTTGAACGCTTCTTGATGCGCGGTCTCGAACCGTTCGCGCTCCTCAAGAAGTCGAATCCTGGAATCCTCGGCCAGGGTTTGAAGTTGATCTTCCCATCGAATTCGGTCTTCGGCATGACGCGAGGCCGTGTCGTCGAAGTGCCAGATCTGTTTCTCCAGAGCGAGCCTGAGCCGGTCAATCTCACGCTCGGCCGATTCTCGATCGGCCGAGCGTGGCGCCAGGTTATCCAGAGCGGTCTGAAGCGAAGCGTGAGCCGCCCGCTGGTGGTCCAGTTCATTGGCCGCCCGCTGGTACTGGCTCATCAAGATCAGGATCATGACCAAGAAAGGATCGGCCACGGCCACGGCAGGCGACTCGAGAGGACGCTGGCAGCTTGGACAGATAATCTGGATCTGGCGCGACATCTCGGTTACGCTCCCCCGTGTCTCATCGTTCGCTGGTAGGTTGGCTTGAAGCCGCGACCGGATTCGCGGATGATCCCCCTAAGATCTATCTCGCGGCCGGCCGGTTTTTGGCACGCTTTCGCGACTCCACGGACATGCGCACGCGGCGCGAGTCCGGCCGGTTGGCGGGCATGACGGTGACGGATGACGTTCGAGTATGCATAAAGGACGAAGCACGTGAAGATTGAGACGATCGCGTACCGGGGCTGGGCCAGAAACTTGCGCATCGATAACGGAGATGCCGAGTTGATCGTGACGCTCGACGTCGGGCCGCGGATCATCAGCTACCGGAAAGCCCAGGGCGTGAACGTCTTCAAGGAGTACGACGACCAGCTCGGCGGCTCGGGTGAGTCGGCGTGGAAAATCCGCGGCGGTCATCGACAGTGGACCGGACCCGAGGACAATACGCGGACCTATGCCCTCGATAACGGGCCGGTCCAGATGAGCGAGGCCGCGCCGGGGATCATCCGGCTGACTCCCGCCCCGGAGTCGGAATATGCGATTCAGAAGGAACTCGACCTCCGGCTAGTGGCCTCGGGGAGCCGGGTCACGGTGGTCCACCGGTATACGAACATCGGGTCGGCTCCAATCGACCTGGCGCCCTGGGGGGTCTCGGTGATGGCTCCGGGCGGCTTCGAGATCATACCGCTTCCGCCCAAGCGCCCTCACCCCAGCAATCCCAAGATCGCGCGATCGGCGACCGACTACGCCGCCAATCAGTTGTGGGCGATCTGGCCCTATTTCGACTTCCAGGACCCACGCTGGCATTTCGGCTCGAAGTTCGTCACGCTTCGCCAGGAGCCGAACCGCGGACCGACCAAGCTCGGGCTCGCTCATAAGCTTGGAAGCGTGGGATATCTGAATGCGAACACCCTCTTCGTGAAGTGGTTCGAGTATCGCGAGGGACAGATCTATCCCGATGACGGGGTGAATTTCGAGACCTTCACCAACCAGGAAATGCTCGAGATCGAGACCCTTGGTCCGCTCATCTCGCTCGACCCTGGCCAGGCCGTCGAGCACACCGAGCGCTGGGAGCTCTTCGATGTGCCCGGTCCGGTCGCCTCCGGCGATGAAGCCGCGATCGAGGCGCTGATCTCGCCCCGGCTAGCGCCTGGATGAAGCCAGCCCGATATCGATCCAAAAGCCCTCATCGGGTTATCAGCCATTGGGCCGGTATGCGAACGCGAAGTACATCTTGAGGTCGGGCGCGGGGCTTGTGGTCCGATCGAACATCAAGCCGAGATAGAGCCCCGGCGCGATCTCTCGGATCTCGTCGCGATAGGGACGATACAGGTACGACGTCCGGCTATAGTCGAGGATCAGGGCCGGCCGGCCGTCGCGCCAGCTTTCGGCGTTATATACGTCGGCCTTGATCGCGCGGACCCCGAAGAACTTGTTGACCGCGGTCGAGCCGTCGGCATGGAAGACCTTCCCCTGCCAGATCAGTCGAGATACACGGGCCTTGGGGACCGCCAGCCGTGTCCCGGGGTCGATCAGGGCTTGGCCCTGGACCTTGCCGATCGGAGTCGGGCCCACAGTTCCCTGGGCGTAAAGCCGCTCGAGTTCCGCCGGGCTCATCCGAACCAGTTGCTCGAGCGTCATCGTGACTCCACCCGGACTCTGGGCCGATCCCGTCACGCATTCCCGTTGACCGGCACAGGCGCCCGACTGCGGCGAGGCCAGTGGACATCGAGTCACCATCCCGGGTGCCTGGGCCTGGACCGTGGCGGACGCCCACAGCCCACATATCCACACCATTATACCTAGTTCAACTATCCTGTTCCACCGGCGTCCCTGCCCCATCGGTCGGTTCCTCCTGCCCGTCCCCGATTCCGGACTCATCAACATCCTTCGAAAACGCCCGGAACTTTGCCGTTTATCGGCCGGACCTCGGTCTAAACTTCATCGCACTCTTCCCAGCTAACCCACGCTTATCCGTCACCTACGCTTCGCCTTTTTTCTTGGATTTCCTGGTTCGCGTTTTCTTCGGAAGTGGTGCGGGATTGACCACACTCTCCAGGAGCTCGGCAAGGCGGGCGGCGGCGGTGCCCGGACAGCGTGCCAGCTCACCAATCTCGGCAAAGCTGAGCTGAGGGTCGGGAAACGGCAGCCGCCCCTCGGCCTCGGACGCAGTGGACAGGAGCTCATAAAGCTTATGCTTCTGCTGGATCTTGATCCCGCAGCGCTTCAGGAGCTCGAGCTCGCGATAGAAAGTTCGCAGACCAATTCCTAATGCGGAAAGGATCACGTCGCGGCCTCGAGATGTCTCGGCGAGCAGCGTAACCAGCCGATGCAGCCGCGCGGCGCGTCCCAGAGTGATGTGAACCGAGGGGCGCCGGCTGCGGGATGACCGTTTCATGGCGGCAATTCCTCCACGCGTCCCGGCGGCCGTTCGGTCGTCATCTCTTTTAACCAGGTCGAGAGCCGGGGACGCGGGCAATGGGGCGGAAGGGGTGCCGATCCAGACAGGGAGGGACGTCGAGATTCCGCCCCGGTAAAGACTGAGGCTCGTATGGCCTGGAGAGATCGCACCGATTTTCTGGAATCTTTCAAGGATGCTCGTTGTGCGGACGATAACGAAGAAAGGTCCGGTGGATCGGCCAGCGCCACGGGCGAACGCGCAAGGGCGTGGAGTCGACCGGAGTCTGGCCCATCCCGATCCGGCTGGACGTCACCCGCCTTCATTGGCGATGCGTGGCGTGGCGGTTGTGGAGGGATCGAACGGCGGAGAAACGGCCTGGCGCCGCGGCTCCGTTCGAGTCCGGCGGGCCGCTTGGCCCCCCTGGCGCCTTGGTTTTGGGAGTCTGGTTTATGGCGACGCGGAAGCCCTCCCCTCAGAGTCGGTCGATTCGGCCGGCGGCGGAATACCTGGAAGGCCGCCAGTTGCTCTCCGGGGTAGTCACCGGGATGGACAGCAAAGGCGATACCTGGACGCTCAAGTTGATCGGCCCGGGAGCGCTCAACGTCACCAAGCAGAACGATTCCAGCGGCAACCCGGCCCCGCTGAATTCGGCCACCGACATCAATACGATCACCGTCGCCGGCACCGACCCCCTGGCCAGCCGTCTCGTCGGCACGGTCAAACCGGCCGCGGGCAGCGATGGCAAGGTCTATTTCCAGACCTTCACCCAGCTCGGAGATAACTCCGAGCGGGTTTCCAGCGGCCTGGGTATGCTCTCGATCAGCATGCCTAATTTCTGGCTCGCCAGCACAACACCGGCCTCGAGCTCCACCACCACGCCCACCACCCCCTCGATGTCGATTCCCGACGGCGTGAGCACCCTGAAATTCGGCGGCGTCGACACGACTCACAACCAGCCCCCCGCCGCGACCGCCGCGAACAACATGTATACGGTAGCTCTCGGCCTGCCCAGTGTCGGTGGCTCGCATATCATCATCGACAAGTCGATCTCCAGCACCCAGCAGACCACGACCAGCGGCTCGACCACGCCGACCACGATCCAGCACGGTGTCGTCTTCGCCGTCTCGGGCCGGCTCGACCTGTTCCAGGCCAACGCGATCAACGGTGACGCCGCCCACCCGCCGGGACAGTTCTCCGACCTGGTCTCCACCGCCACCGGCACCGGCGGAACCTACGTCATCTCCGGAACCGCGGGGGTGGGTCCTTTTCTCAACCCCCTCAGCGCGGCCCTCATCGGCGCCGTCACCGGCCAGATTGGCGATCTCCGGGTCGGCGGCAACGCCACGAACCTGACCGCGATCGTCGAGGACGGCACCGGCGGCGGCAATGCCAAGCTCACCAACTTCTCGGTCGGCGGCGAGACCCAGAACGTGATGGTCGTCGCTCCCAACGGCCTCAAGAACGCCGTCTTCGGAGCCGGAATGGACACCACCGAGATCCTCGCCCACGTCATCAACACGCTTTCCGCCAACCGCGGCGCCGTCAATTCCAACGTCTACGTCGATCACACCATCAGCCAGCTCAGGATTGGCGGCGACGTCACCGACAGTAATTTCCACACCGGCGTCTTCCAGAACTTCACCACCATCTACGACAACATCACCGGCTTCTCGAACACCAGCATCGTGACCTCGCCGCCCACCGCCCCCCCGCTCCCGAACAACGCCGAGATCGCTGGCGGCATGACCGCCCTGGTCGCCGGCAACGTCACCAACTCGGTCTTCTCCGCCTCGGTCGAGCCCTTCAACAGCATCTACGGTGATCCCAACCAGATCGTGCTCCCCGGCGGCCATATCGCCGCCAAGGTCGAAGGCACCATCAGCAATAGCATCGCGACTCCCAGCACGCCCAACACCGCCTTCTTCGGAGCCCAGGTCCACCTCAACCATGGACCCGTGATTCCGCCCAACGTGCCCCAGCCCCCCTACGCCGGTCCGGAGCGCCCCGTCCATGCCCCGGGACTCCATAACAACCTCCACATCCCCCAGCTCAAAGGGCTCAAGACCCTTCCGCCCAGCCGGGTCCTCTTCTCCAGCGGCGTCTATCCCGCCGGGCCCATTCACAAGCCGAAATGAACCCCGGTCCATCCCTCCGCGAGGGCCGGTCGGCTCGCCGCCCTCGCGCTTACGGCTCATTTCCCCCCCTCCTCGTCCGATCATAATCAATACCATGCAACCAAGCAAGATCGCACTCAAGATTCCTGGTTCCATGCACGAACAAGCGGCCTGAACGGTCAGGCCGCCTTACGGTTGCGATCGAGGCGAGGGCGGTGAGACCCATGGGTTCGGTTGGCCCGCGGCCGCACTCAACGACGCGGGCGGAGCGCCCGGTCGGCGATGTCGCGGCGATACCAGGCGCCGGTGAACCGGATGGAACGGACCGCCTCGTAGACCCGGGTCTGGGCTTCGGCCAGGCTCTCGCCCCGCGCCGTCACGTTCAGGACCCGTCCTCCATCAGTCACGATCCGCCCGGCCCGGCCGAGATTGCCCTCGGATCGGACCGCGGTGCCGGCGTGGAAGACCTTGACGTCGGCCATTCGCTCGGCTTCTTCCAGGTTGTTGATCACGCGGTCACGTTCGTAATGCCCGGGGTAGCCCTCGGCCGCCATCACCACCGTCACCGACGGCCGGCTGTCCCACTCCAGATTCACCTGGTCGAGCCGCTCGTCGACCACGGCGTCGAGGGCCTCGAACAGGTCGCTCTTGAGCCGGAACAGGATCGCCTGGCATTCGGGATCACCGAACCGGACGTTGAACTCCAGGACCTTGGGCCCCTGGTTGGTCAGCATCAGGCCCGCGTACAGGACGCCCCGGAACGGCCGGCGCGCCCGCTTCAGGGCATGGATGGCCGGCACCAGGATCTCGCGCTCGACCTGCTCCATCAACTCCGGCGTGACGATCTCGGCGGGCGAATAGGCCCCCATGCCGCCGGTGTTCGGCCCCTCGTCATGGTCAAACGCCCGCTTGTGATCCTGGCTCGAGACCAGCGGGATGATCGTCCGGCCGTCGGTCAGGGCCAGGATGCTCGTCTCCTGCCCGTCGAGCCGCTCCTCGATGATCAGACGGTCGCCCGCCTTGCCGTAGATCCGGCGGACCATCACCTGGTCGATCGCTTCGAGCGCTTGCCGCAGGTTGTCGCAGACGTACACACCCTTGCCCGCCGCCAGGCCGTCGGCCTTGACCACCAGCGCCAGCGGCCGGCCCAGCACGTAGTCGCGCGCCTCGGCGCCGCTGTCAAACACACGGCGCTGGCCCCGCTCCTCGATCTCGACCTGTACACCTGGCCCGAGCTGCTCGCGCGGGTCCATGATCCGGTCGATCGCCTCAAGGGTCTCGCTGGCCGTCCGGCACAGCAGGGTGTGACGCAACGTCGAGCGCCCCTTCGAGCGGACGACCAGCGACACCTCGCGGGACAGGATGTAATGCTCGGCGTCGGGGGCCGATCGGAAGATCCGGTAATCGGCGGTCGGGATGCCCGCCTGCCTCATCAGGTCCTTGGAAAAGACCTTGCTCCCCTCGAGCTCCGCCGCGTCCCGGCGGGGGCCGAAGATCCGCAGCCCCTCGCGCTGAAACGTGTCGACGATTCCCAGCGTGAGCGGCTCCTCCGGTCCCACCACTGTCAATCCAATCCCCTCGCGCTTCGCGAACTGGGCCAGGCCGCGAATATCGTTGACCTCGATCGGCACGTTCTGGGCATCGATCGACGTACCCGCGTTTCCCGGCGCAGAAGACGGTCTGAACCCGGGGTGATTGCTTCAGTTTCCAGCAGAGGGCATGCTCCCGCCCCCCTTTTCCGATCACGAGGACTTTCAACGCGCCGGCTCCCGGGACCTCAGATCCACTTTCGATTCCAGATACCACTGCGACCGCGGCAGACACCGCTATTAGTTTAACAGTCCGCCACCACCGCGGACAGGCCCCGACCCTACGGATCGGGCGTCGAGTTCGTTCGTGCCGGCGTCGAGTTCGTTCGTACCGAACCGCGATCGACCTGCCACCAACCCTCCCGCACCATCGTTACAACCCGTGCCAGCCCTATCTTCCGAATCCGCCGGCGCGTGATCCGGTCGGCGATCGGCCCGATTTCACGCGCTCCTCTCTCTTCAATATCGGGATTTCGACCCGTTCCAAGGCGCGAATCCGCGCCGGGTGCGCAGCCGAACAGCCGGGGACGCCTTTCGGGCGGCTCCGGTCGTCGAACCGACTCCGTTTTGTACCGCGATCGACCCTCAGCGGGTCGATCGACGCGCTTTCTGGCGCGCCCGCTTCTCGGCGGCTCGCCGCTGACGGCGGTTCCCGCCCTTCGGTCCCGACGGCACGAACTGCGGAACCGACGGCCGCGGCGCGATCGGAGCCGGCGCCGGCGTTTCCTCTTCCGCCGCTTCCTCCTCGTCGGTTTCCTCCATCGCCTCCAGCTCGGCCATCGCCCTGGCCAGCGCCTCGGCGTCCGACCAGATCAACTGGTCGGCGTCATCCTCGATCATCACGGGTGTGTTGCTCGGCGCGACCGACTCCTCAACCCGCTCCGATACCATTCCATCAACGGGCAACGGGCACTTCGCCAGCCGTGCTTCCACCTTCGCCAGCCGCGAGGGATCGGAACGTAACTTGAACAGTTGATCGTACGCCCACCGCCATTCGCGGCTCAGGTCCGAGTCATACTTCCGCAGACGCTTCGTCTCGGCGTCCGCCTCGACCGGCATCCCGCAACAGGCAAGGTCCTGTTCATGCATATCGAGCCGATTCAGGGTCGCCCGCTGCTCGTCCCACAGACGCCCGATCTCGTCCTTGACCAGGGTCATCAGGCCGTCGCGATCATCGGGCGCGGGGACCTTCGCGTGACCGTTGCGGAGGGCCTTCGAGACCCCCAGCAGGTCAAACGCCAGGTCGCGCTGGGTGTCGTCCCAGCATCCCCTGGTGTTCAGCGCGTCGGCCAGCCCTTCCCAGCGATCAATCAGCCAGTCGGCCCCCTGGGTGTACCGTTCCAGGCGGTGCGCGATCCGCTCGGGGTCCTTCTTGAGGCGCTTGCCCAGGTTATCGACCTGGGTTTGTCGATCGAGGTCCCAGAAGTTCTCGGCGCGATCGATCACGCGGCGGAGGTCCGAAATCGCCAGCTCGGCCGATCGTTCAAGCTGAACCGACGTGAACGCCATCCGGCTGACAAGCTGTTGCTCGACCCGGCCGACCGGTTTCAGTTCATCGAAGTACGCGGTCCTGGTCTCATGATAGGCCGTTTCAAGCTCATCGGGGAGGACGAGCCTGGCCCGCAGGCTGTGCTTCGTCGCGTTGCGGTGCGCGATGTTCTTGCCTTCCTCGGTTTTCGGTCCTCCGCCCCGCTTGCGGGGGCGGGGCGCGTCGGTCTCACTCGTGATCTCGGGTGCGCTCGGGGCGTCGAGCGCGTCCAGGGTGGCGATCATGGCAACGGCCTCGTGGTCGTAAGTCTCAGGCTGTCCAGCACCAGGTTCCGGCGCGAGTGCGTGGCGCACCGGATCGAGGGACGGCGGCGTCACCGTCCGTTCTGGGGTATCGGCGCAGTTGGAGAAGATCTTCACCTTTTTCGGATGAAAATTCGATCACTCACGAACACGAGTGCGTTGGTGAGATAGGCTCGCCGGGGCATCTCGTGGTGCCCTGAGACGCCCCAGGAAGAGGACCGTGGATCTCCATGAGTTTCAGAGTGCCGACGCTTCGGAGGGGGGTTGTCATCTCGCGACGGGAAACGAATCATGATCGCGGGGGTGGTGAGAGGCGGGTGGAGGCTCGGGGTCTGTCGAAACGTGATCCCCATCGAGCGGGTTACGGCCCAACCCGACGAGTTGGCCCCGATTGACTCGAATCCGGCGCCCCTGGTAGGCTTTCGGGTAGCTTGCTCTCATGCCTTGGGAACATTCGTTCATAATGTCCTGGATGTTGTCGGGATCCATCCCGAGAAAAAATGACCGCCCGATCCGCACCGGCGGAATCGAAATTGCGGGAAGCAATCGATCCGATTTTCAACGAGCACTCCGATGGGATGACTCGGCATCCGCGCCCGCATGGATTCGAACGAAGGCGTGCCAGCCCAGACGGTTTGCCGAGGGAGGTGTCCTCTTGGAGAAGTACACGGTCAAGCTCTACGTCACCGGCCAGACGCCCCGGTCGCTCCAGGCGATCGAGAACCTGCGGAGGATCTGCGAGCGCGGAGCTCGAGGGGCGATACGACCTGGTTGTCATTGACGTTCTCGAGCGGCCGCAGCTTGCCGAGGATGAGAAAATCCTGGCGACTCCCATGGTCGTGAAGGAGCTTCCGCCACCCATCCGACGCATCCTGGGCGATCTATCCGACAGCGAGCGCGTTTTGCTCGGTCTCGATTTGCAGGCCGCCCCGGAGGACAATTAACGAAAGGGAAATCGCGTTGACGCACGCGCTGACATCCCACAACGTATCGATTCCGAAACTTGCCACGGCGATCGAAGGCTTTGACCTGATCGCCAACGGCGGCCTTCCCCAGGGCCGTTCAACCCTGATCTCGGGCACTTCGGGGAGTGCCAAGACCGTGTTCGCCGCGCAGTTTCTGGCCGCCGGGATCATGGCCGCTGAGGAGCCGGGGGTGTTCATCACCTTCGAGGAAGACCCCATCGACATCCGGCATAACATGGCGGGTTTCGGCTGGGACATCGACGGCTGGGAGCGCCAGGGAAAGTGGGCCTTTGTCGATGCCTCGCCCGAGCCGGCCGACCCGCACGTCGTGGCCGGCGCGTATGACCTGGGAGCGCTGCTGGCGCGCATCGAGCACGCGATCCGCAAGGTCAAGGCGCGTCGGGTCGTTCTCGACTCACTGGGCGGCATCTTTTCCCAGCTTGACGACGCGGCGACGATCCGCCGCGAGCTGTTCCGGATCACCAAGGCGCTGCGTCGGATGGGGGTCACCTCGATCATCACCGCCGAGCGCACCGAGGAGCACGGCCCGCTTTCCCGGTATGGTGTCGAGGAATTTGTGTCCGATAACGTCATCGTCCTGCGCAACGCCTTGCTCGAAGAGGTGCGCCGGCGGACCGTCGAGATCCTCAAGTTCCGGGGCACCTCGCATCAGAAGGGTGAGTGGCCGTTCACGATCGTTTCCGGATCGGGGATCGTGGTCATCCCGCTCTCGGCCCTGGAGCTGAAGCAGAAGTCGTCCGATCGACGGATCAGCTCGGGGAGCGTTGAGCTGGATGAGATGTGCGGGGGGGGGTTCTTCCGCGACTCGATCATCCTGGTCTCGGGGCCGACCGGCACGGGCAAGACGCTGCTGACGACCGAGTTCATCGCCGCCGGTCATGCCGCGAACGAGCGCAGCCTGCTCTTCGCCTTCGAGGAGAGCCGCGAGCAGTTGTTCCGCAACGCCGTGGGCTGGGGAGTCGATTTTGGCCGGATGGAAGCCGAGGGCCGACTGAAAGTCATCTGCGCCTACCCCGAGGCCGCGGCGCTGGAGGACCACCTGATCACCCTCAAGAAGGAGATCCAGAGCTTCCAGCCCGACCGGGTGGCGGTGGACAGCCTCTCGGCGCTGGAACGAGTGGCTCCGCTCAAGAGTTTTCGCGAGTTCGTCATCGGGCTGGGCTCGTTCGTCAAGCACCTGGAGATTCCGGGTTTGTTCACCTCGACCACGTCGTCGCTCTTGGGCGGAGGCTCGATCACCGAGAACCACATCTCGACGACGACCGATTCGATCATCCTGCTCCGCTATGTCGAGCTTCACGGCGAGATGCGGCGGGGCCTGACGGTGTTGAAGATGCGGGGATCGCGGCACGACAAGGAAATCCGCGAGTTCACGATCGACGCCCGGGGAATGCATATCGGCCGGCCGTTCACGGAAGTCAACGGCATCCTCTCCGGTCAGGTGACGCAGATCTTCTATAATCGTGGGGGCATGCTCTCGGACCAGGAGATCGCCCTCGGCAGGGATGGGGTGGAACGTCCCACAGGAAGTGACGATGGACAACACTGATGAGCAATCGACGCGATCGACTCGGCCTTCACGCTTCCGATCCGACGGGAATGAGAATGAGAACGCGAACGCGAACGAGAACGAGAACTGGTGCCGGACGCTCGTCGAGACGAGTGCCGACGGCATGCTCGTCGTTCGGAGCGACGGCACGATCGGGTTCGCCAACCCCGCCGCCCGCGCCTTGCTGGGAGCGTTGGCGGGCGACCTGGTCGGGGTCGTCTTCGGCGTGCCGGTCGTTCCCGGCGAGACCACCGAGATCGATCTGCCGCGCGATGGGGTCGTTCGAGTCGCCGAGATGCGCGCCGCGCCGACCGTCTGGCAAGGCGAGCCCGCCTACCTCGCGACACTCCGCGACGTGACCGAGCGTCGCCAGGCCGAGGAGGTCGCCCGTCAGGCCGAGGCGGTCCTGCGCGAAAGCGGCGAGGCCGCCCGTCGCCGTGCGGTCCAGCTCCAGACGCTGGCCGAGGTCTCCCGGCAGCTTGGCGCGGCCCTCGATGTCGACTCGGTCCTGAACATCGTCACCGAACAGGCTCGGCGCCTGATCGGCGCCCATGTCTCCGCCACTAGCCTGGCCTGCTCCTATTCCTCCGTCTCGCCGATCACGGTGGTCTCGCGATCCGAAAAGTATCAAGGGGGCCACACCGATCCCGCCGCCCCGGGAATCGACGCGCTGGCTTCCCGCCTGACCCGATCCATACGGCTGACGCAGGCCGAGCTCGAGTCGCCCCCCGACGGAATCGATCCGAGCCTCGTCTGGAACGATGGCTCGCGCCCCCGCTCTTCCCACGGGGCTGGCTCGCCGCGCCGCTCGTCGGCCATTTGGGCAAGAACCTGGGGGTGCTTCAACTTTCCGACAAGTACCAGGACGAGTTCGACGCCGACGATGAGTCGATCCTCGTACAGCTTGCGCAGATGACGTCGGTCGCTCTCGAAAACGCCCGACTGTACGAGGAGCTTCGCGAGAACGACCGGCGCAAGGACGAGTTCCTCGCGATGCTCGCGCACGAGCTTCGCAACCCCCTGGCGGCCATCGGCAACGCCACCACGCTCGCGGCCCGGACCGGGCGTCCGGAACAGGTTCAATGGGGTCTGGATATCGTCACGCGACAGGTCCGGCACCTCACCCGACTGATTGACGACCTGCTCGACGTCTCACGGATCACGCGGGGCAAGATCCAGCTCCACGCCGAACGTCTCGACGCCGGACCGATCCTCCAGAGCGCGGTTCAGGCGGTCCGGCCGTTGATCGATCAGAAGCGGCACGGTCTCGAAGTCTCCACGACCGCTCATGGCCTCTGGGTCGACGCCGATCCCGTTCGCCTCGAGCAAATCCTGACCAACCTGCTGACCAACGCGGCCAAGTACACCGAACCCGGTGGGCTGGTCGCGCTCAGCGTGCGCCGGGCGGGGGACGAGGTCATCTTCGAGGTCCGTGATAACGGGATGGGCATCCCTCCCGAAAAGCTGCCGATGATGTTCGAGCTCTTCGTTCAGGGCGATCGATCGCTAGCGCGTTCCGAGGGGGGGCTGGGCATCGGCCTGACCCTGGTCAAACGGCTTGCCGAGCTGCATGGCGGCCAGGTCGAGGCCAGCAGCGCGGGGCCAGGCCGGGGCAGTACCTTTGTGGTCCGGCTCCCGGCGGCCTCGGCCCCGACGTCGAAACGCCCCGGTCATTCCGAGGTCACGCGCGCACAGCGTTGCCGACGCATCCTCATCGTCGACGACAATCGCGACACCGCCCAGGGACTGGCCCATCTTCTCGAGATCCTCGGGCACGACGTTCAGATCGTCCACGACGGCAAGGCCGCGTGCGAACGCGCCCGGCGCTCGCTCCGGAATTCGTCCTGCTCGATATTGGCCTGCCCGGCATGGACGGCTACCAGGTTGCCGCCCGGCTTCGCGACCATCCCTGCGGCAAGGACGCCGTCATCATCGCCATCTCGGGTTACGGCCAGGAGGAGGACATCCGACGGTCGCGACACGCCGGCTTCGACCATCATCTGGTCAAGCCGGTCGATCACGACCTCTTGCTCACGATCCTCTCCACGGCGTCTCCGGACGCGACACCCCGATCAAATCGCGGCTGAGTCTCTCCCACCAGCTCCCGGCGGAACGATGGTCCGCACTCAAGCCACCTCATCCCATCATTCTTTATCCCGAACGATGGGCCGGACGCGGACGTTGCGGATGGCGACGGGCCCATGATCGGCCTGGATCATCAAGGGCCCCCGGGGCGGCTCCTTCTTGACCCAGGCATGGCCGGTCGGCGTCGACGCCTCGACGTCCTCGTGAATCAACTGCCCGTTGAGGACCACCTTGACGAACCGGGCGCTGGCCTGTTTCGCGCCGGCGGTGTCGAACCGAGGCGCCTGAAAGACCAGGTCGAGCGTCTGCCACTCCCCCGCCGGACGCGCGGCGTTGGTACGGGGAGCATGTCCCTTGTCCAGGTAATGGTAGGTGGGCTTCAGCTCGGCGCGCGGGTAAATCCCACCACTATCGCTGCCGGTGAGCGCGGACTTGCCATGGGTGTCGAGGATCTGGATCTCGTACAGTCCCGCCAGCTTGACTCCGGAGTTGGAACCCTTCGGAATCAGGAACTCGACATGAACTTCGAGGTCACCGTACTGATCCTTGGTGTACAGGTTGCCGGTCTTGCCGGTCGGGCCGTTATAAAGCACCCCCGAACCGGGCTCGGCCGCCAGTCGCCTGGGGTTCGACGGATCGAGATGGACCCCGCCCACCACGGCCCACGCCCCCGTCGGCGGCTTCCAGGCGTCCAGGCCCCGGTCTCCGGTCAGGTCGATCCAGCCATCGTCCGCGGCGCGCGTGGACGCCGAGATCGCCACCAGCAGGATCAGGACCTGGTGGAACGCCCGCGGAAAGAGACCACGGCGAATCCTGAATGTCTTCATGAAGATATGTCCTTGAACTCGATGACGCGATGCCGGTCTTCAGGCCCCTTGCCCGATGGCCTGGCCGGTGTCCGGAGATCAAACCCATGCGATCGGGGACGAAAAACCCAGCACTACCATAGCACTCGACCCGTTGAGACTCCACGGTCGTGTGGGGTCGGATCGGGGGCTTCCGCCGGATCATCCTGGGACTTGCGACGAGGATTGCGTTACCATGAAAGTTCGATCTCCGCGAAGCAGTGCCGGTATCCATCCTGGTCCATCGAACGCAGAGGAAGGGGAGACCCATGAGCCACCGCGGGCTTACTCGGATTGGTCTTTCGCTGGCGATCGGTCTGGGGGCCGTTGCGACCCGCGAGACCCGGGCGCAGCGGGTCATGGAACGACTCGATCGCGGGATCGTCGCGGTCAACCAGGGCGAGGGCAAGGTCTTCGTGAGCTGGCGGCTGCTGGGAACCGACCCGGAGGCCGTCGCGTTCAACCTGTACCGGACCCAGGCCGGCCGCGCGGTCCGGGTGAATGCCGAGCCGATCGTGGGGGCCACGAACCTCGTCGATCAGGGAGTCCGGCTCGACGAGGCGGTCGCGTACGATGTCCGACCCGTGGTCGTCGGCAAGGAAAAGGAACAGGAACCGGGCGGATCGTTCACCCTGCCCGCGGGCGCGGCGGTCCGGCAGGACCTGATCGTTCCGCTCCAAACGCCGAACGGTTACACGCCGAACGACGCCTCCGTGGGCGACCTCGATGGCGACGGCCAGTACGACATCATCATTCATATGACGGGGCGAGGCCGCGACAACGCCCAGAACGGCCGGACCGATCCCCCGATCCTTCAGGGCTACAAGCTGGACGGGACCTGCCTCTGGTCGGTTAATCTTGGTAAGAACATCCGAGAAGGTGCGCATTACACCCAGTTCCTGGTGTACGACCTGGACGGCGACGGCCGGGCCGAGATGGTGTGCAAGACGGCCGACGGAACGATCGACGGCTTGGGCAAGCCGATCGGAGATCCGTCGGCCGACCATGTGGGGACCAACGGCAAGGTCCTGGCGGGCCCGGAGTTTCTGACGGTCTTCGACGGGCGGACCGGGGCCGCCCTGTCGACGGTCGACTACCTGCCGCCGCGCGGCGATCTGGGTGGCTGGGGAGGCGTGGGCGGTAACGGCGGTAACGATCGGACCGGAAACCGCGCCGATCGCTTCGTGGCATGCGTGGCCTATCTGGATGGAAAACGGCCGAGCGCCGTCATGTGCCGGGGATATTACGGGCGGTCCGTCCTGGCCGCCTGGGACTGGCGTGAGGGGAAGCTGACGTCGCGCTGGGTCTTCGATACCGACAAGGGCTACCCCACGTACGCGGGCCAGGGGAATCACGGGGTGAGCGTGGCCGACGTGGATGACGACGGCCGCGATGAGATCGTCTACGGGTCGATGGTTGTCGATGACGATGGCCGCGGCCTTTTCTCGACGGGCCTGCGGCATGGCGACGCGCTCCACGTCGGCGACCTCGACCCCGAGCGTCCCGGACTCGAGGTCTACGGGATTCATGAAAACGAAGAGGGGGCCAACAGCAGTCCCGGCACGGCCATGTACGACGCGCGAACGGGAGCCATCCTCTGGAAGACCGCCCAGGGAGAGGACGTCGGGCGCGGGCTCGCCGCCGACATCGACCCCCGACACCTGGGAAGCGAGTGCTGGGGGGGCCGGCGGGCCTGCTCACCTGCAAGGGCGAGCCGATCGGACTTTCTCCCCGCACCACCAACTTCGCCGTCTGGTGGGACGGCGACCTGCTCCGCGAACTCCTGGATCGCAACGTGATCTCGAAGTGGGACTGGAAAACGCAGTCGGCCAGGTCGCTGCTCGTGGCCACGGGCTGTCTTTCGAACAACGGCTCGAAGGCGACTCCCGCCCTCAGCGCCGACCTGTTGGGAGACTGGCGGGAAGAAGTGATCCTGCGCGGGGCCGACAACAAGACCCTGCATATCTTCACGACTACAATTCCCACCGAGTACCGCCTGGCCACGCTGATGCACGACCCCCAGTACCGGCTGGCGATTGCCTGGCAGAACGTGGGCTACAACCAGCCGCCGCATCCGGGATTTTACCTGGGGGTCGGAATGAAGCCCCGGCCTCACCCGTCGATCGTGGTTCCTGATCCGTCGAGCGAGGCCAGGGCGGCCTCGGGACGATAAAGGCCGGGAGTTCGCTCTATTCCCCGGCCAGGGTCTGCCACAGGACCAGCGCCACGATAACCAGGCCCCCGGTGACCACGAAGCCGACCAGGGTCAGCGCATTGCCCAGGGCGGGTATATAGCGATCTTCCTCGATGGCTTGACCGGTCCGGTAATACAGGTAGGCAGACCATGCGCAAAAGGTTGTGCCCACGACCAGAAACACGACCCCACTGAACAGGAACTCGCGGCCGGCGTGAACGACCTTGAAGTGGGGGGCCCCTCCCAGGCTGACGAGCTGCCGGAGAAACAATCCCATCCGGGCCAGCACGAAGCCCAGACCGATCAATCCCAGCGAGGTCCGTACCCACGCGAGAAACGTCCGTTCGTTGGCCAGGTGGTCGCTGACCCGACGCGAGACCCGGTTCGCGCCGGGTCCGGAGGATTGCGGCTCGTCCGATACCATCGTGTGCGATTCTCTCGATTGAGGGAAACGGATCAAATCCCCTAACTTATTCCGATGATTTGAATTTTTTCGCGCTCTTGAGCGGCCGGGGACGCGCGGGTCGGCAGTGGAGCACCCGTTTCGCGATCGAACTCATCGGGACTGAGCGACTCGGGGGCACGATCGTCCGTCGATCGTTGCCAGATCGACAGCAGCCGCCTCATGGTGTCGAGCTCCTCCCTGTGGCGCGGGTCGCTCGCCAGGTTGGTTCGTTCCGACGGGTCGGCGGCAAGGTCGTAGAGCTCCTCGGCGCGCGCGGCTGCTCGAAATTGTACCGGAAGGCAGGCGCAAGCGCACCCGCGTCACGCAGCTTCCGCATCGCCTGGAAGGTCGGGCTCCTCACGGCGTCGGCCGGGGGAGGCTGGGTGAGTTCGTAATCGAAATTCTTGATATATTTGAACCGTTCCGTACGGACGGCCCGTCCCCGCGCCGCGAAATCATGCCAGTTCCGCTCGGCGAAGATCTCGCGATGGATCATGGTGTCCGGCGATCGGAACGTCGGCGAGAGGTCCACCCCCTGAATGCTCGGCCCGGGGACGATCCCGGCCAGCGTGAGGATCGTGGGAGCGATATCGATGGTGCTGACGAGTCGGGCGACACCGAGCCCGGGGCGATCCGGCCGGGCCAGCGCGCGATAAGCGGGGTCCGGATGCCGCTGTCGTAAAGCGTGGTCTTCGAGCGCGGGAACGGCCGGCCGTTGTCGCTCAGGAACAGGATCAGGGTCTCCCCGTCGACCCCCTGGCGTTCGACCTCGGCCAGGACCTGGCCCACGTAGTCGTCGAGACGGCTGATCTCGTCATGATAAAGGGCCAGGTCGCGGCGCACCTCAGGATGGTCGGGCAGATCGGGCGGCACGACCACCTCTTCGGGTCGGTGCGGACGGGCGATCGATCCCGGTTCATAATCGCGGTGGGGATCGAACGAGGCCAGCCAGAGAAAGAACGGCCTGTCGCGGGGACGCTCGCTCAGGGTCGGCACCCACTGGTCGCATCCGCTGGCGGCCGCGCCCTGGCCGCCGACCAGCCGGGTCGATCCGCCTCCGCCGGCCGGGAGCTGAAATCCCGCGGGATTCGCCTCGCGGACCTGGTCGAACCGGTTCTTGATCGCGTCGCCGAGGTGCCACTTGCCCGCCGCCGCCGTCCAGTACCCGGCCTGCTTCAGCTTCTCGACAAACGTGACCTGCGACGCGGGCAAGGGCCAGTGCAGCTCCTCGGCGTCGGTGCTATGAGGATATCGGCCGGTGATCAGGCTCGACCGGCTCGGACTGCACGAGCTCGCCGTCACGAACGCGCGCTCGAACCGCATGCCCGATCGGGCGAGACCATCGATATGGGGGGTCCGCGCGACCGGGTCACCCGTCACTCCCAGGTCGTCGTAACCCAGGTCGTCGGCGATGAACAGGATCACGTTCGGGCGAGCGGCTTCCACCAGCGCCTGCGCCGAAGTCCCGACCATCAACAGAACCAGCATCATCTGCGAGATCGCTCGTACCATGGGAGGCGTCGTCCACCGATTGCGATTGGTTTGGCCCCGGAATTCGGAAAGGTCGATCGTAATCGGACACGAACGCCAGGGCTACGGATCGGTACGCGGAGTGACGTCATATCGAGGGGCTGCCGATGGTCCGCACGTTGATTTCACTTGACCCCTCGCGGCGGACGATTGCATCATGAGGTGCGTGATTCCCAAAAAGAAGATCTGGCGGCTCTCCCCCTGCCGTCGACGAGGACCATGCCAGGCGTGTCAACACGGCCCGAACGGTCTTGTATCCTGACGATCAATGGCGGATCCTCGAGCCTGAAATTCGCGGTATTCGACCGTGCCGACCTGAAAAACCGGTTCCTGAGCGGCCGGATCGAGTGCGTGGGGCGGCAGGATGCGACCTGGCATGCCGAGGACCAGGCGGGATCGGTTCAAAAACCCGTGGATGTCGCCGACATGGCGGCCGCCGGCGCGCTCCTGGTCGAAGAGCTGAAAGCGCGGCCGGGTCTCGACGCGCTGGCGGTCGTCGGCCACCGGATCGTTCACGGCGGCGACACGTACCATCAGCCGGTCGTGCTCGACGACACGGTGATCGCGGAGCTGAAGCGGATCAGCGCGTTCGACCCGGATCACCTTCCCGGCGAGATCGCCTTGATCGAAGCGATTCGGCAGTCGGCTCCCGCCCTCCTACAAACCGCGTCATTTGATACGGCGTTTCATCATGCTCTGCCGCGAGTGGCTCGGATTCTGCCGATTCCGCGCCGGTACGAGGCCATCGGCGTCCGCAAGTATGGGTTCCACGGGATCTCGTACGCTTATCTGATGGAGGAGCTCCGCAACCTCGACGGTCCGCATGCGGCCAACGGCCGTTTGATCCTGGCCCACCTGGGATCGGGGGCGAGCCTGGCCGCGGTCCGCGATGGGCAGGCGGTCGACACGACCATGGCCTTCACGCCCGCCGCGGGAATCGTCATGGCCACCCGCTCGGGCGATCTCGACCCGGGGCTCGTCCGGTTTCTCGCCCACCACGAGGGTATGACCGCGGACCAGTTCGATCGGTTGATCAACCAGGATTCCGGTATGCTCGGCGTCTCCGAGACGAGCGGCGATGTCCGCGACCTGCTCGGGCGCCGCGACAAGGACATCCGCGCCGCCGAGTCGATCGATCTTTTCTGTTACTCGGTCACGAAGGGCATCGGCGCCTTCGCGGCGATCCTGGGGGGCCTCGACATCCTCGTCTTCGCGGGAGGGATCGGCGAGAACGCTCCCGAAATCCGCCGGACGATCTGCGCGGGACTCGGCTTCCTGGGCATTCACCTCGACCCCGAACGCAACAACGCCGCGCCTCGTTGCTCTCGACCGACGACGCGAGCGTTCGCGTCCGGCTGATCCGCACCGACGAGGAGCTCATGATCGCCCGGTCCGCCGCCGGATTCCTTCCTGACAATTAGCCGGGGCTCGCCGATGTTTCGTCGAGCCCGAGGATTCCACTCGATTTCTGGAGAACCGCCATGGATTCGCCGCTCTCGCCCGACCTCCTGAAAGCCATGGACGCCTACTGGCGGGCCGCCAATTACCTCGCCGTCGGCCAGATCTATCTCTATGATAACCCACTCCTCCGTGAGCCCCTGAAGCTCGAGCATGTCAAGCCGCGGCTGCTGGGCCACTGGGGAACCACGCCCGGCCAGAACTTCGTTTACGTTCACCTGAATCGAGTGATCAAGGCACTATGATCTGAACATGATCTACATTTCTGGCCCAGGTCATGGCGGGCCGGCGCTGGTCGCGAACACCTACCTGGAGGGAACGTACAGCGAGATCTACCCGAACATCGGCCAGGACGAAGCCGGCCTGAAGCGTTTGTTCAAGCAGTTCTCCTTTCCCGGAGGAATTCCCAGTCACGTCGCCCCGGAGACCCCCGGCTCGATCCACGAGGGGGGCGAGCTCGGCTATAGCCTGAGCCACGCCTTCGGCGCGGCGTTCGACAACCCCGACCTGATCGTGGCGTGCGTCATCGGCGACGGCGAGGCTGAGACCGGCCCGCTGGCCACCGGCTGGCACAGCAACAAGTTCCTGAACCCGGCTCAGGATGGAGCGGTCCTGCCGATCCTTCATCTGAACGGCTACAAGATCGCCAATCCGACCGTGCTGGCGCGGATCGGCCGCGAGGACCTCGAATCGCTGCTGCGCGGGTACGGGTACGCGCCTCATTTCGTATCGGGTCATGAGCCTGAATTGATGCACCAGCTCATGGCGGGAACGCTCGACCGGGTGATCGCGGACATCCGGCGGATCCAGGACGATGCGCGGAACAAGGGGGTGAAGGCGCGTCCCCGCTGGCCCATGATCGTCCTCGAGGCCCCCAAGGGGTGGACTGGCCCCAAGGTGGTGGACGGCCTGCCCGTCGAGGGAACGTACCGGGCGCACCAGGTGCCTCTCTCCGAGCCGACCGAGCATCCCGAACACCTCAAGCTGCTCGAAACCTGGATGCGGAGCTACCGCCCCGAGGAGCTCTTCGACGCCCGGGGCCGGCTTGTCCCGGAGCTCGCCGAGCTCGCGCCGCGCGGCGAGCGGCGGATGGGAGCCAACCCGCACGCCAATGGCGGAATCTTGCTGCACGACCTGCGTCTGCCGGAATTTCACGACTACGCGATCGACGTCCCCCGTCCCGGCGATGTCATGAACGAGGACGCGCGGACCCTCGGCAAGTTCCTCCGCGACGTGATCAAGCTGAACCAGGACCAGCGGAACTTCCGGATCTTCGGACCCGATGAGACGGCCTCGAACCGCCTGACGGCCGTCCTCGAGGCCACGAACAAGCAATGGAACGCCGAGGTCATCGCCACCGACGACCATCTCGCCCTCGAGGGCCGGGTCATCGAGATGCTCAGCGAGCACCAGTGCGAGGGCTGGCTCGAGGGCTACCTGCTGACGGGACGACACGGCCTGTTCAACTGTTACGAAGCATTTATTCATATCATTGATTCAATGTTCAATCAGCACGCCAAGTGGCTGAAGATCACGCGGCACATTCCCTGGCGCCGGCCGATCGCCTCGCTCAACATCTTGCTCGCCTCGCATGTCTGGCGGCAGGACCATAACGGGTTCACCCACCAGGACCCGGGATTCATCGATCACGTGGTCAACAAGAAAGCCGAGATCATCCGGGTCTACCTTCCGCCCGACACGAACACGCTGCTGTCGGTGATGGATCATTGTTTGAAGAGCCGTCATTATGTCAACGTCGTGGTCGCGAGCAAGCACCCCTCGCCCCAGTGGCTGCCGATGGACGCCGCCGTCAAGCATTGCACGGCGGGTATCGGGATCTGGGAATGGGCCAGCAACGACCGGGGAAGCGAGCCCGACGTCGTCATGGCCTGCGCCGGCGACGTGCCGACCCTGGAGACGCTGGCGGCGGTTCAACTTCTGCGCGAGCATATCCCGGAAATCAAGATCCGGGTGATCAACGTCGTTGATCTCATGCGGCTCCAGCCTTCGACCGAGCATCCCCACGGCCTCACCGACCATGACTTCGACACCCTCTTCACCAGGGACAAGCCGATCGTCTTCGCCTACCACGGCTACCCCTGGCTGATTCATCGCCTGGCTTACCGCCGGACGAATCACAAGAACCTGCACGTTCGGGGTTACAAGGAAGAGGGGACCATCTCGACCCCCTTCGACATGGCGGTGATGAACGACCTCGACCGGTTTCACCTGGTGGGCGACGTCGTCGACCGCCTGCCGCAGCTCGGCGGCAAGGCCGCCTACGCCAAGCAAGCGGTCCGCGACAAGCTGATCGAGCATCGTCAATACATCACACGTTATGGCGAGGACATGCCCGAGATCCGCAACTGGAAGTGGACGCTTGAGCCTGCCGCGCCCTGATCGCCAGCCGTTGCGTTGTTGGGTTCGGTGTTGTCGGATCGATCGGTTTCGTTCCAGGAGATTCCATCGAGGGTACTTTTTTTCGACGAGACGGCCGGTACGATACCCTGGACGCGCAGGATCAGTATGAGCGGAACGCAGCAAGGCAACAAGGAGTCCTGGCATGCAGCTTGGTATGATCGGTCTGGGTCGAATGGGGGCGAACATGGTTCGCCGTTTGATGCGCGCGGGCATACCTGCGTGGTTCACGACGTCCACGCGACCGCGGTCCAGACCATGGCGAGCGAGGGGGCGACACCAGCGATCACGCTCGACGAGTTGGTTCAGAAGCTCACGAAGCCGCGGGCCGTCTGGCTGATGGTCCCCGCGGCGGTGGTGGATTCCACGTTGCACGACCTCCAGTCCCGTCTGGAGCCCGATGACATCGTCATCGACGGCGGCAACTCGTACTATGTCGACGACATTCGACGGGCCAAGGAGCTGAAAGCCAGGGAGCTGCACTATGTGGATGTGGGGACCAGCGGCGGCGTCTTTGGACTGGAGCGGGGCTACTGCCAGATGATCGGGGGTGAGGCGCCTGTGGTCAAACACCTCGACCCGATCTTCGCCGCGCTGGCCCCGCCGATCGACTCGGCGCCTCGGACACCCGGACTCGACAAGCTTGGCGGGTCCGCCTCGGGGACCGCCGAGCACGGCTATCTCCATTGCGGGCCGAACGGCGCGGGGCACTTCGTCAAGATGGTCCACAACGGCATCGAGTACGGCATCATGGCCGCGTACGCCGAGGGGATGAACATCCTCCGCGAGGCCAATATCGGCAAGAAGACCCACGCCCAGGACGCCGAGACGACACCGCTGCGCGACCCGGAGCGGTATCAGTACGATCTCGACCTCCGCGAGATCGCCGAGGTCTGGAGGCGGGGCAGCGTGATCGCGTCGTGGCTTCTGGACCTGACGGCCGCCGCGCTCGTCGAGGACCCGGCCTTGAGCCAGTTCTCGGGCCGGGTTTCCGACTCGGGCGAGGGTCGATGGACCATCAAGGCCGCGATCGATGAGGCCGTCCCCGCCCCGGTGCTGACGACCGCGCTGTACGAGCGGTTCGCCTCGCGTGGCGAGGCCGGTTTCGCCGACAAGCTTCTCTCGGCGATGCGGTTCCAGTTTGGCGGCCATGTCGAGAAGGCCGCCGGCCAGTAAGTAATTGGCTTGTCAACCGTCCCGTGGATCGGCGATAAATAGCTCTTCCCTTGCCGCGGGAGGAACCGACCTGGGGTCTGGTTCCGCGCGCCGTCCTTGACCATCACGATGAGGAGCCAGCATGACGGTCGCCGTCGACAAGAGCCCGGAGATCAAGTCTCAGCGCCACCCGCTCGACGCCACTGTGCATCAACACGATCCGCACCCTGTCGATGGACGCGGTCCAGGCGGCCAACTCCGGCCATCCCGGCACGCCCATGGCCATGGCGCCGGTGGCCTACTACCTCTGGCAGTACGTCCTCCGGTTCGATCCCGCAGGACCCGATCTGGCCCAACCGCGACCGCTTCGTCCTCTCGGCCGGCCACGCCTCGATGCTGCTGTACTCGCTGCTGCACCTGACCGGCGTCAAGGCGGTCAGCAAGGACTACGAGCCGCTGGGCGAGCCCTCGGTCCCGCTCGACGAGATCAAGAAGTTCCGCCAGCTGGCACAGCCGGTGCCCCGGCCACCCCGAGTACCGCTGGACCTCCGGCGTCGAGACCACCACCGGCCCGCTCGGCCAGGGGGCGGCGCAACTAGCGTCGGCATGGCCGTCGCCGAGCGCTGGATGGCGCACCGCTTCAACCGGCCCGGCTTCGACGACCTGATCGACTTCAACGTCTACGCCCTCTGCGGCGACGGCGACATGATGGAGGGCATCACCGCCGAGGCCGCCTCGCTCGCCGGCCACTGGAAGCTCTCGAACCTGTGCTGGATCTACGACAACAACCACATCACCATCGAGGGGAACACCGCGCTGGCCTTCAGCGAGGACGTGGCCACGCGGTTCCTCGGCTACGGCTGGAACGTCACCCGGGTCGGCGACGCCAACGACCTCGACATGCTCGACCGGGCGTTCCAGGTCTTCCTGAAGCGACGAGCGACCGGCCGACGCTGATCATCGTCGACAGCCACATCGGCTAGGGCGCGCCCAACAAGCAGGACACCAGCGCCGCCCACGGCGAGCCGCTGGGCGAGGAAGAGATCCGGCTCGACCAAGCGGAACTACGGCTGGCCGGAGGACGCGAAGTTCCTGGTCCCCGACGGCGTCTACGACCGCTTCCAGGAAGGCATCGGCAAGCGCGGCAAGGCGCTGCGCGACGCCTGGTTCGCCCAGGTCGAGCGAGTACAAGAAGGAGTATCCCGAACTGGCCGACGAGCTCTACCGGATCCAGCACCGCCAGCTTCCCGACGGCTGGGACAAGGACCTGCCGCCCTTCCCGGCCGACGCCAAGGGGATGGCCACGCCGGGTCTCGTCGGGCAAGGTGCTGAACGCCGTCGCCAAGAACGTCCCCTGGCTGATCGGCGGCGCGGCCGACCTGGCCCCCTCGACCAAGACGCGGCTGACCTTCGAGGGCGCCGGCGACTTCGAGGCCGACAACTACGGCGGCCGCAACTTCCATTTCGGCGTCCGCGAGCACGCCATGGGCGCCATCCTCAACGGCATGTCGCTGGTGAAGGTCCGGCCGTTCGGCTCCGGCTTCCTGATCTTCAGCGACTACGGCCGGGCCCCGATCCGGCTGGCCGCGCTGATGGAGATCCCGGTCATTTACGTCTTCACGCACGACTCGATCGGCGTCGGCGAGGACGGCCCGACGCACCAGCCGATCGAGCAGCTCGCCTCGCTGCGGGCGATCCCCGGCCTGATCGTGATCCGCCCGGCCGACGCCAACGAGGTGGTCGAAGCCTGGCGGGTGATCATGCAGCTGCACCACGAGCCGGCCGCCCTGATCCTGACCCGGCAGGACCTGCCCACGCTCGACCGCACGAAGTACGCTCCGGCCTCGGGCCTGGCCAAGGGCGCCTACATCCTGGCCGACGCCGCCGGACGGCAAGCCCGACGTCATCCTGATCGCCACCGGCAGCGAGGTCTCGCTCTGCGTCGAGGCGTACGAGACCGCTCAAGACCGAGGGGATCAAGGCCCGGGTCGTCAGCATGCCCTCCTGGGAGCTCTTCGAGGACCAGCCCCAGGAATACCGCGACGCGCGTGCTGCCTCCCGATGTGACGGCCCGCGTCTCCGTCGAACAGGCGTCCGATCTTCGGCTGGGCCAAGTACGTCGGCCTGACCGGCACCAGCATCGGCATGCGCTCCTTCGGCGCCTCGGCCCCGCTGAAGGACCTTCAGAAGCGAGTTCGGCTTCAGCGCCGGAACGGGTGGTCGCCGCGGCCAAGGAGCAGATCGAGCGATCGAAATCCTGAGGCTCAAACGATATTTCGGAGTGATCGGCCGATCCGGCGGACTCGATCGCTTGATGAGGGAAGCGACCAGAGCCCTCGCATGATGTCAGGGTCCGTCCCGGCGGATTGGCTGGCGGCGAATCTCGCATGCTGGGGCGGGTGAGGAATCTTCGACCAACCTCGTTGTTTCTGAGCGAGTGACGGGTCCCGCTAGCAACCTACCGCGTGGCGAACGACGGGCCGTGGCGTATCCGCGGGCCGGATACCGAGGACAGCGGATACGCCACCCCACTTCATTTGAGGAGAGCCGCCGCGGTATGCTCTGAACATCGCGACCGGAGAAGCAGGCGCATCGCGAAGGTTCCCCTCTCCGGTCGGGTCAAAGCTGGCCGCAGCTTTCGATGACGACCTTTCCGCTGGGCTGGCCGCTGCTGGTGCCCAGGGCTTCGATCTTCTTGACCACGTCGCTACCGTCGGTCACCTCGCCGAAGACGACGTGCTTGCCGTCGAGCCAGTTCGTCACGACCGTCGTGATGAAGAACTGCGAGCCGTTCGTGTTCGGGCCGGCGTTCGCCATGGACAGGAGGAACGGACGGTCGTGCTTGAGCTTGAAGTTCTCGTCCTTGAACTTGCTACCGTAGATCGACTTGCCGCCGGTCCCGTTATGGTTGGTGAAGTCGCCCCCCTGGAGCATGAACTGGGGAATGACGCGGTGGAACGTACAGCCCTTGTAACCGAAACCTTTCTCATGGGTGCACAAGGCACGAAAGTTCTCCGCGGTTTCAGGTACCACGTCGTTGAACAAGTCCATGGTGATGCGTCCAGCGGGCGCGCCGTTGATGGTGACGTCGAAGTAGACGCGTGGCCTGGGCATGGGAGTGCTCCTCGCATTTCGTTTCGGGCTGACTCGACGCTCTGCTCTCGTCGGGGCAGCCCTGGAATTTGAACGACCCGCATGGTGTTCCAGCCCCGGAGCTTACCCGGAGTCGGCGAAGGCACTCGAGGCGGACTTCGTTGGAACAGGTCACAAGGTAACGCCTGGGGCGTCAGGACTCAAGCTGTGCGACCCGCTCCCACGCACCAGTCCCTCCGTTATGCCGTTGTGAAAGGCCATTAAAACGGTCCTGATTTCGAGCCATCCCGTTTCCATCGGGCACTCCCCAGACCTGGGAAAGGTTTCAGCGACCGTCCTTCACAGGGAGGGATGGCCGGGGTCAGGGGTGTTCGGAGCTCCTGGGGTCGAATCGACAGGCTCGATGGCGAGCTCCGGAGGAATCCTCGGTATCGGCGGGTCGAGCGGGACAAACAGCCAGGGCTGCGCGCAGCACGGCGATACCTGGCGGCTCGGTTCCGATAGTAATCAATCCGTCGATGATAGAACCTGGTCAGGGACGCCAGCTGGTCGGCATCCGTACCTCGACCGAAGGTTTTGGGATACCGCGCAGGAACTCCCGGCTGAACTCCTCATCGCTGGCGGCTTCCGTTACCTCCTCCAGATACTCCAGGCAAAGCCCCTCGTCATTTTCCGCGATCCAGGCCAGGCGGCGGTACTCCGTCGACCTGCGGACGAGGATCACCCCCCCGAGAATCAGGCCGATGATCGCCATCAGGATGAGGAGCGAGCGGATTCGGAGCCGGGGCTGCAACCATCGCATCGATCCGTCTCCGGATGACCCATCCGTCTCTGTCATCAAGCCCAGGAGACAATCGACAACAACACATCAGCGCCGTCTGTTGACCCACATGGGGCTGGCCCAGGCGAGCTCACCGTCGGCCTGTTCGACGCGAACGTAGTACCAGCTTGTGTTACCGTTCGAGGCTCCGCCCCGATCGGGGAGGGTCTCGGTCCAGGTGAAGGCAACCTGCTCGGAGTTCGGCTCGGTCGAGTAGACGTAGACAAAGTCCTTGATGATATCGACGCGTTTGATCGGGCTGGTGCCGCGCCGACGACCTTGAGGGTCAGGGGACCGCTGGTGTCGAACTCGTCGCCCATGACGTGAGCGTTGTCGCCGGTGCGGACGTCGAGGACGATGTTGTCGGTCGCGGCGTAACAGTGGCGCTGCTTGATGGCGCTGAAGATCCCCTGGCGGGTGGGCTCCTCGGCCAGCGCGACGGCGAAGCTGATATGGGTCGAGCCGTGATCGCTCGACGACTCGAAGCCGAGCTTGTACTGCATGGCCAGGGCGTTCCAGACCACGCCCAATGGCTTCCAGCCTCCCGCGGAATCGTCCGGCCCGCGCGGGACGCGCAGCGCGCCGAGGTGTTCGTACGGAGTCGCGCGCTCCCTGGTAGATCTCGACGACCGGCTCGACCTGCGGGTCGTTCTCACGCCAGTCGGTGCCCATGCTCGTCCCGGAGGTGTGCGCCGCGCAGATGCCGCCCAGTTCCTTCAGATATCGGTAGAGCATCTGGGCGTCGAGATCGCGGTCGTTCTCGTTGAACTTCACGCCGCCCGTCTCGTCGACCAGCCGGGGCAACGTGCGTACCCCGCGGTACGGGAACATCACATTCCGGTGGCCTCCGGGATAAATCACGCTTCGCTCATACGTAAACATAGGTATAAACGCGGGCGCGTTGTGGTAGAGGTCGGTGGTCTTCTGGACCAGCCACCAGGAGTATTCCTTACCGCCGCCGTTGTCGTGGTCGCCGTTGCCAATCCAGTCGAGCGAGGCGGCGTCGATGGCGTAGCGCCACATGTCCTCAAGCGTACCGTCGTTGGCGCCGTCCCAGGAGAGCTCGCTGTGACGATGGAACTCGCCACGTAGCAAGCGATAGGACTTGCCACCGGCCTCGACGCGATACGACCGGATTCGCGCGACGTCGGCCGCCTCGTCGGGATGAACGGCGGCGACCGGTTCGGTCGGAGCGATCGGTCTCAGGCCCTCGACCGGTTCGTTGCGGTCGAGCGCGGCCGGGATCGCGAGGGCGGCGACGAACAGGTCGTTGTCCGCGACGCCCGGAGGCGACCCGCGCTGGGGGACATAGGTACGCTTGAGCGCGGCGTCGATCTCGATCTCGCGGTGCATCCGGTTGTCGGTGTTGTAGAACGCCAGCACGGGGCCGTCCGGCGTGGCGACCGGCGCGGGCCGGTTGTCGAGCAGACCGTCGCTCCGCGGCAGGGGTTGGGGAGGGGTCCATGCGTTGCCCGCGAGGCAGGTCGCGTATTCGAGCCAGACGCCGCCGACATTGGCGACCACGTCGCTCAGGGCGACTTCCTGGCGGTGCCGGAAGAGCAGCCACGGTCGCCCGGAGGCATCGCATGTGATTCGCGCAATACTGTTCATGAGCTGTTCGGAAGCGGAGAGAGCGGCAACCGGGTCGGGAGCTTCCTGGACGCGCTCGCCGTCGACGCAGCGTACCTTGACGGCACTGACGCCGTAGAGACCAAACCCCCGGGCGTCACCGGCGCGTCGGCCGAAGTCCTTGCCCCAGTTGGCGGCGCAGTTCCTCGTAGCCCACCCAGAGCCGCCCCTGCGGGTCGGCCGCGAGCGTGGGTCGGGCCTCGTACGCGGGGGAGTTCGCCACGTCTCTCGGCCTGGGCGAGCCCGACGCGACGTCCCGCGCGAGCAGGACGTCGTAGTTGCCCGCGCGGTAGGAGTCGAACGCGACGTGGACACGGCCTCCGCGGTCGATCGACAGGGCGGGGCTCCAGTCGTTGGCGGGATGAGCGCTGACGTTGATCGGCCGCGCAGGATCGTCGAGCCGCGCCGCGAGGATGTCCGCCTGTCCGCCGCGCCAGGCTTGCCAGGCCATCCAGATCTCGCCTCCGGGCCGGGATGCCAGGACCACGGCGGTATCGGTGCCGGGGTCGTCGGTCAGTCGCGAGGGTTCGGTCCACGTGGTTGTCGCGGGGTCGAAGGCGCGGGAATAAAGGTCCCAGTTGCCATCACGCTGCTCGGACCAGGCGACGACGACGCGGCCCCTGGCGTCGAGCGCGACGCCGGGCGCCAGACGTCGAGACCCGACGGCGTGACATCGAGAGCGGCGGCGCGGGTCCTGCCGTTGAAGTGGACGAGCTTCACCTGGTCGCCGCCGTCCCTGGGCACCAGATCCTTGAAACTATCAGGGCGATCGGCGTAGGCCGTCATGACCTCGGGCCCGCGGTGGGCGTGCTCGACATAGGTGATCCAGGCACCGCTCTTGCCGTCGCTGACGGCCGCGGGGAAATCCTGCTCGCGCGGCCCGGTGACCAGAGCGGCGGCGCTGGGAACGAGCCGGACCTCGACCCGGTTGTCGAGATAGCGTCGGGCGGCGCCGGAGGCCAGTTCGGCCAGGGAGACCGCGACGTTCCCCCGTTCGGTGGCGAGCGTCAGGACCGCGTCGGCCGGCGCCCTGAGCCGGACAATCAAGCCGGTCGGCACGATGTTCGAAGCAACGGGCACGGGGGCGCCGTGCGAGTCCTTGGCAAGCGCGGCCTGAGCTTTCTTGGCCTGGGCTTTCTTGCCAAGGCCCTTGGTCTTGGCCTGGGCTTTCCTCTGAAGATACATGCTCCGCGATTCCCAGGCGGTCGGACCGACAAGCTTCGCCCCGCGCGGAACCGCCAGGGGTCGAGCGCGACGATCTCGCCCTTGTCGAGCGACACCTTGCCGTTCCAGGTCTGCGGCGACGAGTCACCGACTCCCAGCAGGATGCGGACGTTCGTGGTGTCGGTTTCGAGTCGAGCCGGCTCGGACGAACCCCGTGGGGTTGACGGCGCCGGCTCGGACTGGACGCCCAACACCGACACGACGGCGATCAGTCCCAGACCGCCCGCCAGCACGATCCCCCATGTACTCAGCGTCCGCATGACGATTCGTCCTCCGCGCAGAACCTGCAATGTGTGGTGGATGTGTTCGGAACGGAACCGAAGCGAGCGTACGCCGTCCGGGCTGGCCTGGCACCGCGATCAGATCAACTCCATTCAACCACGCGAACCGCGAAGGGTGTCGAGCCCCTGCTTCAAGGTTTGCTGGAACAGCCACAGGTCGCCGCCATAGGCCATCATGGTGCAACCGCGCCCCAGCATGGATTTGCCGTCGTCGAGGCTGAGGGCCAGGTAGCCGAAGGCCTTTCGGTGTGCGCGGCATGCCTTGACGACCCGATCGATGGCTTCCAGGAAGCGGGGATGATCGTACTGTCCGGGAATGCCAAGCGAGGTCGTGAGGTCGGCCTGGCCGACCCAGAGAACGTCGATCCCCTCGACCGCGGCGATCGCCTCGACGTTCTCGAGCCCTCGGACGGTCTCGACTTGCGCGATCAGGAGCTGTTCGGCGTTAGCCGATCGAATCTTGGCGGCCATGTCGCCGGGTACATAATCGTCATGGGCCACGCCGAAGGCCGCGCCACGACGGCCATCAGGGGGATATTTGGCCGATTCGACGATCCGACGCGCCTGATCGGCCGACTCGACCATCGGCACCATGATGCCCATCGCCCCCATGTCGAGAGACGCGCGCGATGAAGTGGTACTCGGTGGCGGGCACGCGAACCATCGGCACCAGCGCGGCCGAGCCGCTGGTGGCGATCAGCATGCGGATCGTTTCGATCGTCCAGCCGGTATGCTCCATATCGAAGATGGCGAATTCCGCCCCGGCCGCGGCCACGATCCGCGCGATGCCCGTCGTGTTGAACTCGAAAAGGAACGTGCCGAGCGCGACGCCGCCGTCGCGTAACGCTCGTTTCACCGGGTTGGATTTCATCGAGGTGGAGTCTCCCTCGGAGGTGCGCTGACGTATCGCCTTCGCGTCCTCGGTGTGAGGGGCACAAAGTCGATACGTCAGCCCGACAACCCCGACTCTGGAACCGATGTTCGTAGCAAAGCGATTCAGCGCGAGCCGTTGGCCTTGAGGATCTGCTGCGACCGGAGCCAATCCTCGCACCGCTGGGTCCAGCCGGCGTAGGGCTCGGGGCTGGGTCGCATGCCGAAGCCGTGCCCGCCGTTGGCGTACAGGTGGGCCTCGACGGGAACCCCAGCGCGCTTCAGGCGCAAGGTAGTAGAAAATCGTGTTCTCGGAGCCGCCGTCCTTGGTGGCGTGGACCAGGAACGTGGGGGGAGTCTGCGAGGTGACACGGATCTCGGGAGCGAGCTGTTCGGTCTTGGGCTTGATCACCCCGCCCGGGTAGATCAGGACCGCGAAATCGGGGCGAAGCTCGGTCCGATCAGCGGCGTCGACCGCCTCGTAAGCCCGCTTGTCATAGTTGGTCGAGGCCCAGGCGCCGAGGTGTCCGCCGGCCGAGAAGCCGAGGATGCCGACGCGCTCGGGGTCCACCCCCAATCCTCGGCCTTGCTCCGTACCAGGCTGATGGCCCGCTGCGCAGTCCATGAGCGCCTGGACCGGCGGCTGTCCCTTGGGCGTATCCGCCCGGCGCGGGACGCGATACTTCAGGACCGCGGCGGTGACGCCGAGTGAGTTCAGCCAGCGGGCGACCTGCTCGCCCTCATGGTCCCAGGCCAGGTTGGTGTAACCGCCGCCTGGGCAGACGACGATCGCCACACCCACCGACTTATCCTTCTCGGGCCGGTAAACCTTGAGCGTCGGCTTGGTCACGTTCGTCAGCGAGGTGACGGTCTTTCCTTCGTCCTTCGTCTTGGCCTGCTCGGGGCCAAGGTTCAGGTCCTTGGGCTCGCCGGGCGGCGTGCCCGGCCAGAGATCGATGGTTTGGGCGCGGGTCGATGATTCATCCGCGGTCCAGCCAATGCCGGCCAGGCCGAGAACGAGCAGCGTACCGAAGCACAGGACGGTGATTCTCATCGTGAGCCAGACTCCCTGAGGTTGGTTTGTGGTCCGGTTTCGTGCGGGGTCACATCAATCAGCCGCCGGCTGGGCGGCCTTCTTCTTGGCGGGGGCCTTTTCGCCGGGAAACATGGGCTGGTTCCCGTAGGCGGCGCAGGGGAGGATGAGCCGGCACCTTGAGCTCCGTCCGCAACCGGTTGATCTCCTGCTTGAGCTCGGCGACGACCTCGGCGTAACTGGGATCGGCGGCCACGTCACGGACCTCGTTCGGGTCCTTGGCGCAATCGAACAGCTCCCAGCGGTCGATGTCCGGCGCATGGAAGTGGATGAGCTTGTACCGATCGGTCACGACGCCATAGTGCGGGCGGACGTGGTGGGGGACCGGGTACTCATAATACTCGTAGTAAAAACTCTTGCGCCAGTCGGCGGGGCTCTCGCCCTTGAAGAGCGGCAGGAGGCTGCGCCCCTGCATCTCGGCCGGAACGGAAAGGCCGGCGGCGTCGAGGAACGTCTCGGCCAAGTCGAGGTTCGAGACCAGGGCCGAGCTCGTCTTGCCCGCCTTGATCATCGCGGGCCACCGCGCCAACATCGGGGTCCGGAGTGATTCCTCGAAGATCCAGCGCTTGTCGAACCAGCCGTGCTCGCCCAGGTAAAAGCCCTGGTCGGCCGTGTAGATCACCAGCGTGTCGTCCGCCAGTCCCTCGTCTTCCAGGGTGCGGAGCACGCGGCCAACACCCTCGTCGACGGCCTTGACGCAGGCCAGGTAATCGTGCATGTACCGGTTGTACTTCCAGCGGACCAGGTCATCGCCGGTCAGGTTGGCCTTTCGGAACTCCGCGTTGCGGGGCTCGTAGTAGGCGTCCCAGGCCTTGCGCTGCTCGGGGGTGAGATTCGGCGGCGGCGTGAGCTTCAGGTCCTTGGGGGTCATCGTCTTGGCGATCGTCATGTCCTGATCGCGCTCGGCCAGCCCGCGGTCGGAGTAGTCGTCGAAGAGAGTCGCCGGCTCGGGATACTTGCGGTCCTGATCGTGGCCCAGGTGTCGCAGCGCGGGCTCCCACTCGCGATGCGGCGCCTTGTGCTGGCACATCAGCATGAACGGCCGCGACTTATCGCGGTTTTTGATCCAATCAACGGACAGATCGGTGATGATATCGGTCGTGTAGCCTTCGTGCTGGACGCGCTTGCCGTTATCGATCATGGGGGGATTGTAGTAGGCCCCCTGGCCCGGCAGGATATGCCAGTAGTCGAAGCCGGTGGGGTCGGTGATCAGGTGCCACTTGCCGATGACCGCGGTCTGGTAGCCGACGGCCTGAAGCAGCTTGGGAAAGGTGGTCTGGGAGCCATCGAACCTGCAATTGCTGTTATTGTAAAAGCCGTTCAGGTGGTTGTACTTGCCGGTCAGGACCGTGGCCCGGCTGGGCCCGCAGATCGAGTTCGGCACCATCGCTCGATCGAACCGGATGCCCTCACGGGCGATCCGGTCGATGTTCGGCGTCTCGATCAGGTGGCGAGGATCGTTGTAGGCACTGATCGCCTGGTAGGCGTGGTCGTCGGAAAAGATCAGGATGATGTTGGGACGCTTCGGTTCCGCGGCCCGGGCGGCCGGGGCTTGCGAAAGCCCGGTCGGTCCGCAAATGATGAGCGTCAGGAGCACGATTCCGTAACCCGGCGAAACGCCGATCCGTGCGCGAGTTGCCGGCGTCCTTGAATACGACGACCTGACAGTCATGGTGAACCTCTCGTTAGACTGAACCCGGTCCCGGGATGGAAAACCGACACGAAGCGACCCACAGGAGGGGGTGCGCCCTAATGTCGTACAGCGGCGAGCCGTTCTCAAGAGAGTTCTCCGCGATTGTTGGAACGATGTCGGCAGGGGCGTGACGGAATGCTAAACCCTGTCGGGTAAGGATCGTTTCGCGATTTTAGAAAAGAATGTCACGAGATCGGCTGTCGCGAATCGGCGGCGGCGACTAGATTCAGAGCTACCGTACGTGCCGTCTCGACAGCTCGACCAACACGCGGGGCGACCCGCCGGGAAAGAAGCGCCGATGTCCGACTCTCCCGAAGCGGCCGGATCGGCTTACCCATCCACGACGCCCGCGTCGGCTTTCGCGCGTCATGACGCAACGACGGCCCTGGCTGCGGGGGGTGTCGAAGGAAACGACACCGGCGCCGGGGGCTTCAAACCCAGCGAAGGGCGTGCGAGCTCGATACGCTGGGTCGTATGTGCCCTGCTCTTCTTCGCGACGACGATCAACTACATCGACCGGAGCGTGCTGGGCGTGCTGGCGCCGCAGCTTCAGAAGACAATTGGCTGGAGCGATAGCCAGTACGGCGACATCAACGCGGCGTTCACGATGGCCTATGCGCTGGGGTTTCTGGTGGTCGGGCGCCTGATCGACCGGGTGGGCGTGAAGATCGGCTACGCCGTCGCACTGATCGTCTGGTCAATCGCGGCGGCAGGGCACGCGCTGGCCGCCACGGCCCTGGGGTTCGGGGTGGCCCGATTCCTGTTGGGACTGGGAGAGTCGGGAAATTTTCCATCGTCGATCAAGGCGACGGCCGAGTGGTTTCCGAAGCGCGAGCGGGCGTTCGCAACGGGCATCTTCAACGCTGGCTCGAACATCGGCGCGGTGATCGCGCCGATGGTTGTCCCGTTCCTCGCCCTGCGGTACGGCTGGCAGTCGGCGTTCATCGTCACGGGACTGCTCGGGCTCCTGTGGGTCATGGTCTGGGTCCCGCTTTATGACCGTCCGGAGCGTCACCGTCTGGTCACGCCCGCGGAGCTGGCATGGATTCGTAGCGACCCGGTCGAGCCGACGGTAAACATCGCCTGGAGCGCGCTATTGCCGCACCGCCAGACCTGGGCCTTCGCCTCCGGCAAGTTTCTCACGGACGCGATCTGGTGGTTCTACCTGTTCTGGACGCCCAAGTTCCTGTTCGATCGATTCGGGGTCGATCTCAAGACGGTCGGACCGCCGATGATCGTCATTTACCTGCTGGCCGACTTCGGCTCGGTGGCGGGCGGCTGGCTCTCGTCATCGATGTTGAAGCACGGCTGGTCGACGAACGTCGCGCGCAAGACCGCGCTGCTGATTTGCGCGGTGGGTGTCATTCCGGTCGCGGCCGCGCCGCTGGTCGCGAATTCCTGGTCGGCCGTCCTGCTGATCGCGCTGGCCGCCGCGTCGCACCAGGGATTCTCGGCGAACCTGTTCACGCTTCCCTCGGACATGTTCCCACGGCAGGCGATCGCTTCGGTCGTGGGTATCGGAGGAACTCTCGGCGCACTGGGAGGCATGTTGATGCAACTGGCCTCGGGACGGATCAAGGAGGCCACGGGAAGTTATCTGGCCATGTTCCTTATCGCCGCGTCGGTGTATGTGCTATCAGTTTTGATCATTCATATCCTGGCTCCTCGCCTTGAGCCTGTCTTGTTAAAATCGAAAACGACTGATTCAACCGATCCTCTTGATGAGTGAGACCAAGACCATGCTTCGCCAACCGAACGGGAACGGCCCGAACGTCGCGTCCATCGAGTCCGATGGTCGGCGTGCCGGGTTTGCGCGTCTGGAGCGCCGTGACGTCCGCGCCGTCGTCGAGGAGGTTCTCGCGGCTCAGCCGGTGGTGGACCTGCATACGCACACCTACCCGCCCTCCTTTGGCACCCCCGTATCGAACGCGACACGTGCGGTCGATCCGGGAGGGTTGATGCTCTGGGGGGTCGATGAGCTGGTGACGTACCACTACCTGATCGCCGAAGTGTACCGGGTTGTTCCCGCGTCAAAGCTCCCCTACGAATCGTTCTGGGCGATGAGCAAGTCCGAGCAGGCCGATCACATCTGGAAAAACCTGTTCGTTGATCGGACGCCGCTCTCGGAAGCGTGCCGGGGAATCTTGACGACGCTCAAGAGGCTGGGTCTTGACCCCGGCGACGGCCTGCCCACGCTGCGGAAATACTTCGCCGAGCAGGACCCCGACCAGTTCATCGACCACGTCATGGAACTGTCGGGAATCGAGTCGATCACGATGACCAACGCCGTGTTCGACGACAACGAGCGCAAGCGATGGCTCGAGGGTGGTGATTCGATCCACGACCCTCGATTCCGGGCGGTCCTGCGGATCGACCCGATGCTGCGCGACTGGACCGACGCCGCGCGCCGGATGTGCGAGTGGGGCTACGACGTGAAGCTCGAGCTCGATCACAGGACGATCGCCGAGGCACGCCGGTTCCTGGCCGACTGGATCGACCGGATGCGCGCGATCTACCTGGCGGTGAGCCTGCCGCCCGAGTTCCGGTATCCGTCCGAGACCTCGAGCTTCGGCCAGACGGTCCTCGAGGAGATTGTCCTGCCGGTGTGCGCCGATCGCGGGCTACCGTTCGCGATGATGATCGGCTCGCGTCTACGGGTGAACCCCGGTCTCCGCGAGGCGGGCGACATGGAGGGCAAGGCCGACGTCAACTCACTGGTGAACCTCTGCCACGCCTTCCCCGATAACAAGTTCCTGGTCACCATGCTCGCGCGCGAGGACCAGCACGAGCTGATCGTCGCCGCGCGGAAGTTCTGCAACCTGATGGTCTTCGGCTGCTGGTGGTTCATCAACAACCCGTCACTCGTCGAGGAGGTGACGCGGATGAGGGTCGAGATGCTGGGCTCCAGCTTCATTCCCCAGCATTCCGACGCCCGGGTGCTCGACCAGCTCCTCTACAAGTGGGACCACTCGCGGCGGACGATCGGGAAGGTGCTCGCCGACAAGTATGAAGACCTGATCGACGCCGGCTGGCCGCTCACGCGTGAGGAAATCGCGGCGGACGCCAGGCGGATGCTGCGGGACAACTTCCTGAACTATCTGGGGTGAGCGTCGGTCCGTTGAACACAAATACGATGCACCGCTCGCCTCGCCTCCAGGCGAGGCGAGCGGTGCATCGTTTGGTTGCCGACGAGGCCAATCTTACCGGGTTTCGGTGCAGAGTGCCGGGACGACCCGACGCGATCTTCCGATCAGCAGCGTGGTCAGACGCGAGCCTTGTCCTCGATCCCGACGATGACGGAACGTGCCCGCCAGTCCCGCCACGATCTGCTGGACCAGGTTGTAGAAGATGATCGGCAGGAGGACGCGTGGGTAGCCGGCCAGCGTCATCGAGGCGAGGACCAGCCCGGTGCCGTTGTTGTTCATGCCCAGTGCGAACATCAGGGCTGTGCTCTGCGACGCCGAGGCGCCGACCATCCGACCGATCAGCCAGCCCGCGCCGAAGGTCAGGACACAGAGGGCAACGGTGACGGTCACGATGACGGCCAGGAAGTCAATGTCGGGATGTGCGATCGCCTGGGGCAGCGAGATGGCGGCGTTTGAGTAACAGAGCAGGACCAGGTCGATCGAGCTGACGAGTTTCAGCCAGGGCATGAGCCGGCCCACTCGCTCACCTCCGAGCCAACGGCGCAGCGCCATACCCAGCAGCGACGGGGCGATGACGCAGATCCCGAGGAACAGCCCCGTGCCATGCGCGGCCAGCGCGTGTAGCTCTCGCGCGTAACCTCCCTGCGCCATCCAACCCACCGCATGCAGGACCAACGGGGTCGAAAGGGGGCTCGCCAGGGTCGAGCCCACGACCATTCCCAGGCTCACCGCGACATCGCCGTCGGCGTTCTGCGACCACGCCGTCGATGATCCGGCGATCGGCATCGACGCCACCAGCGCCAGACCGATCAGGATGTTCTGGAGCTCGTCATTGTGGTTCCAGACGTGCGCGGCTTGCGACACGATCAGGATGAAGCCCAGCGGAACAATCAGGTTCGCCGAGAGCCCCGCGACCAGGAGCCGCGGTCGACGGACGAGCTGACCCAGTGCCCCGAGGTCAACCCCCAGCCCCGCGCAGAAGAGCAGATACCCGAGCATTATCGTGGGCAGGCTCACGCGCATTGATTCGCCGAATCCACGCAGCTCTCCGAGCGAGACGCTTCGGAGAACCAGCCCCGGCCCCGGCCAGATCGTCGCGATCGCGTAGCTCGCGAGCAAGATCCCCAGAAAATGGCCGTGAATCAGGCCCAGAATCGTTCCGAGCCACTCGGGTCGGACCTGTTTCGATGAATTTACCGACATATCGAATCGCGTCTCCATTTCCATGGAACCCGTCAAGGGCCCGATTGAACAGGCTGGCCACTCTTCCTGAGCCGGCCTTCGTTCTCCCCACGGAACTATAGGCGGGTAACCTAAAGCCACGATGAGGCGAGGCTAAGATCGGCTTCATGTAGCCGATTGACGGGAAAGACGCGCTGAACGTGAGGAGTCGGTTCAGGCGAACAGCTCGGCGATCGGCCGGCCGTGGTCGGTGATGGGAACCGGGCGGCCGGCAGCGTCGAGTTCGCGGGCGGGATTGATGCCGAGTGCGGCGTGGATGGTGGCATGCAGGTCGGGGATCGAGACCGGCCGATCAACGATCGACCTGGCGAGGTCGTCGGTCACGCCGATCGCCTGACCCGTGCGGAGTCCGCCGCCGGCCAAAAGCGCACTGAATGCGGTTGACTGATGGCCTCGGCCGCCGCCGGAATCAAACGCGGCGGGGCGGCCGAACTCGGTGGCGACCACCACCAGAGTCGTCTCCAGCCGGCCGACGCGCTCGAGGTCGTCGATCAAGGCGGAGAGGGCCCGGTCGAGCTCCTGAATCAACTCGTGCTGGCGACGCTGGCCCTGGTTGTGGGTATCCCAACCGGTGCCGTTGAGGAAGTTCAGATTGTGGGCCACCTCGACGAACCGGACCCCGGACTCGACCAGGCGTCGGGCGAGCAGGCAGCGCTGGCCGAACTCGCCGCCGTAGGCCGCGCGTCGGGCGGCCGGTTCGCTCGCAAGCTCGAACGTCCGCGCGAACGACGGGCCCGAGAGCCGTGCGGCTTCACGGCTGGCGGCGACGTAGTCGGCAACCGTGGCCTCACCAGGATGCTCGGCGAGATAGTCGCGGCGCAACTCCTCGAGCAACGCCTCGCGTCGATCGCGTCGCGGCGGGTTGATATCGCCCGGAGGTGTCAGACCCGTCGGACCCGATTCGGTGTCGATCAGGTACACATATCCAAACTTCGCGCCCAGGAACCCCGGCCCCCGGGTCACGTTCGGGTAGCCCATGACGACGTAGGCGGGCACCCCATCACCCCCAGCCCCGCGCTCGTGGGCCACGATCGAGCCGATCGATGGGTAGACGACCGTTCCGCTCACTGGCCGGCCGGTGTGGACGATATTGGTCGCCGCGGCGTGCTCGTCGATCACGTCGTGGTGCAGGCTACGGACCAGGGCGCATCGGTCCAGTCGACGGGCCGTCCGGCTGAGGTGCTCGCAAACCTGCACGCCTGGAACGGCGGTTGGAATGGATTCGTAATAGGATCCGGCTTTCTTCTTGCCGTCGCCTCGCCGCTTCGGGTCAAACGTATCGATCTGCGCAGATCCGCCCCCGAGCCAGAGCATGATGCACGCCTCGGCCTTGCCTCGCGGCGGACGGACTCGGGACCGAGGCTTCGACTCCGTGTCAGCGTACGACACCGCCCTAGGAAGAAGGGCCAGGCCCGCGCCGACGGCACTGGCGTTCAAAAGGTCGCGGCGACTGATGCTCGGCTCGAAGGGCGTCGGCATTCCGGTCTCTCCCACTGCGGTACGAACCCGAAGGTTCAGGGCACGAAGACGAACTCCGGACTGTTGATCAGGGCCCAGAGGATATCCTCCATCCGCTCGCGGAACTCAGGGTGGAGTCGGTTCGTGGGCGGTTCGCCGGCGCGCGCGGCCTTCTCGCGTTCGATCTGGATGGCGGTCGCCTCGGGGCTGAGGTGGTTCGACCACGAGACACGCCGGGCCGTCGTCGCTCCATGCTCTCGTGCTTTCGCTCCGGGCACGACCCGGTGGTCGTAGGCCGAGCCCAGGTATTCGGCAAATCGTTTGGTCTCGGCATCGGTCGGAGGCCGCGACAGGATGCGGAGGTAGACCGATCGGATCAGCGCCTCGACCGGCTGTTCCTGAAGACAGAGGGTGGTGATCGCGTTATCATCCGAAAGTCGGCTGATCCGGGCCGCTACGGTGCCGTTGGCGAGCAAGGCGGGTTGAAGCGGTGTGGTCGCCTCGTCACGAACCGTGATCGGGTCCTGTCGCGATGGCCGCCAGCCGAAGGTTTCGAGCAGGTCAACCAGGCCCTGAACGACCGGCAACGAGAGCGCGGGACGGTCGCGCTCGTTGGACGTTGAAGTCAGCTCCCATCCCCGATGCGGCGTCCCCAGGTTGAGAAACTCCTTCGACGTCCGGCGCCCCTCGGGGTCGAGGTTCAGCTCCTCGGCCCCAAACTCCTTGTCGACGGCGGTAAAGAGCGAGTCGAGTATCTGTTCGGCCGACATCCGACGCCTCGCCGGGGCGCTCGGACTTGCCGATCCGTCGATGACCCGCGCCTGGTAGACGCGCGATGTCAGGATGGTTCGCGCCAGATGCTTGATATCATAGTCATGCGTCATGAGATCGGCCGCCAGCGCGGCCAGGAGCTCGGGATGCCGCATTGATGGACCATTGTCCCAGTCGTCCACCGGCTCGACCAGGCCCGCTCCCATGAAGCGTTTCCAGAGCCGGTTGGCGATCACGGGGGCAAAGCGACGGTTCGTTGGCGATGTGATCAAGGCCGCCAGTAGCTCGCGCTGGGCCAACGCGCGAGGAACGTGGGGCAGCTTCAGCCCCGTTGGTAGCGTGGCGGCGCCGATATCGGTCAGGTTCCACTGGGCTGGGACAATCTCACCTTCCTTGAGCGTGACCGACACCGCCGGCACTCGGCCCCCCTCCTGTTGCTTGACGGTGCTCGTGCCGGGGACCGGAAGCGGCTGGCCTGCGAGCATGCCAGCTACCCCGAACAGGTCGGCCTGATCGAAGGGATGAAAAGGCGCGTCGTGGCATCGGGCGCACTTCAGCTCGGCGGCCAGAAACGCCTTGGCCAGAACGTGAGCCTTGGCCGCCATCGGAACGTCGTTCTGGGTGGCGATCCCGAATCCCGCCGGGCCACCCCCCAGCTTGCTGCCTTCCATGCGGATCAGCTCGGTGGCGAAGCGATCGAATGCCGTATTATCCGAAAGGGCGTTGTGGAGGAACCGGCGGAACGGGCCCGTGTTGTTCAGGGTTGGCTTGAGGATGCCGGGATTCTCGGCCAGAACATCCTGCCAGTAGCCCATCCAGGCATCCGCCCAGCGCGGGTCGGCCAATCGGGTGTCGATCGCCCGGGTTCGCTTCTCGAGCGACGGGGACGAATCCGCCAGAAACGCCTCGACCTCCGACGGGTCGGGAACCTGGCCGATCGTGTCGAGCGTCAGTCGACGGAAGAAGCCGGCATCGTCGACCGGCTCGGTTGCGGGTGTCACGATCCGATCGACGATGTTCTGTTCGTCCGGGAGTTCTTTTGCCGCTCCCGCCCCGGCCAGCCGACGGGCCAGCTCGTGGCGCTCGGCCCAGTAGCCATCCTCGCTCCGCGCCGCCGCGCGTCGGCGAACGGCATCGAAGGCGTCGATCCGTCTTCCCTCGGAGCGCTCGAACGCGGACCAGGACGCGTCGGTCAACTCAACGCCGGCGGCGCCGACGATCCGGGGAACGCCGCCCTGGTCCACGATACTGACCGAAAGCTCGCCGGGCTCGGGGCGGAGCTTCTTGCCGCCGACGATTGCCAGGAGCTCGACCCGGTGCGCCCGCGCCATCGGAGGCCCAGGCCACGATCCGCTCCTGTCCACCGGGTGCCAGCCATCGCCAGCGGGGATCGTCGGGTGGGACAGATTCGGGCACTTCCTCGTTACTCGAGGTGTTTGGCTTGAGTGGCTCAGTTTCAGCCACGACCCGGTCATCCACCAGAAGACGAGCCGCCCCCCGCGAGCGCAGAACGAACCGATAGTCCCCGGCAACCACCCTCAGCGAAACGACGGCCTGAATGGCATAGGGATTCGAGCGATCTACCTCGATCCCACGTGCATTGTAGCGGGCGGGCACCCGGACGAAGGCCATCGCCGCGACGTCGTACGAATCGGTCGGCCTGGCACCCGGAGGAATTTGCCAGTCCCAGCGTTCGGGGAGGTCCTCCCAGATCGAGGCCCGCTCCGCGAGCGCCAGAGTATGACCGTCCCGGCGGTCGTCCGATTCCGACGCGGCGCTCACGCCGACCAGGAGCAAGACCGCAACCAACAGCGGACCGGAAGCACCGCGCATGGGGTGGGTCCTGAAGGGAAGGGGCTCGTGGGGGAGCCGGATGGAATGCGCTCTTCTATGACCGTCAGAGATTTCTCTTGAACTTAAAGTACCGGCGGCGCGGCGTCAATGCCGCGGCGATGATGACGTGATTCGGTGGGTCGATGCCGGACGTGCGTATCGAAGGGGGGAGTCAGCGGATCACGGTGTCACTCCCGAGCGGTGCCCAGGGTGCGACATCCCCGTGCACTGTATTCCTTGTAATAGAGATATCTTGATAATTTATTAATCATAACGTATCAGTATGATCCCGCGCTTATCGCCTCCGACCCGGCCCGGGTGCCGAGCGCCCACCAGGTGGAACGGCCGATCGAATTCAGGACGAACCGGGTGCTTCCATCGGCGAACAGGACGTTCACTCCTCCCGGATGCTGGCTCGTCGCCGGGGTGATCTGCTGCGAGTCGGACCACGCGTACTCGACATCGATCCGGCAGCCATTGAGCGGGAACAGCGGATCATTGGGAACCGCGATCGTGGTGAACAAGGTGTAACCCGCCCGGCCGTCCGTCCACCGATAGCCCCGGTCGGTCTGGACATGATCGTTACCCGCGAAATACGTGTCGCTGCAGTTGCGGAACGCCTGAAACACGGCGCTCAAGGGAAGCGTCGCCACGTTGTTCACCTCGATCGAGGGCGTGCTGTCGGCCACCTGGGTCACCATGTTGCCACGGTACGAGTTCCCCGCGTTGCTGTCGCCTCTTAGGGCTTCGGAGAATGAAATCGTGCAGCTCGTACCGTCGGTGCAGTCCCTGATGCCGTACGCCACCCATTTTCCGAACAGGCCCGTGGGATTTATCGGGTTGACTTCCCCTGTCGGACCCATGCTGGCATGATAACTGTTAAGCATCGTCGGGTCGCGTCCCGGATCGGATGGACACAGGAAACTCGCCAGGACCGTGTTTCTGGCCGTGGCGTTGATATCGGAGGCCGGCGACCCATCGAGACTTTGCGGATTCCACATAAAATTACAGGCATTGAATATTTGCGATTGCTCCATCTGCGGCAGGATCGCGGCCAGCGGACTCCAGTCAACCCATCCCTGGAGCGCGGGGGGCGGCAGGGGCCAGGCAGGGTACTTCATGGTCGTCCTGGACATGCCCATCGGAAAGACGTCGTTAATCGAATGATAACTATGTAATGCAATTCCGATTTGTTTGAGATGATTGAGACACTGCGTCCGGTGGGCGGCTTCGCGAGCCGCTTGTACCGCGGGCAGGAGAAGCGCAATCAATAGCGCGATGATCACGATGGCTACCAGGAGCTCGATGAGCGTGAAACCCTGACGTGATGGATTCAACATCTGGCCGCTCCCTGAGCGAGAGATAGCATCAGCTTCGGCTTCGAAGTCTTTTGGGGGCCGTCGTGGAGCGGATGCTTCACTGCGACATACCTACCACGAGACGGAGGCGGTTGTTTCGAGACATTCTGTAAAGAAATGTAATTCGCAGGCCGCGGAGACCAAATCCTCGCAGTGCCCGGCGTACGGAGACGGGTCCCGAGGGGTTGTTCCCTGGGGTCGTCTGTGAGACGATATCCCTCCACGTTGCAAGGCGATCGGTTGGGTTTCAAAGGGGTCGCAGTGATGGAGGCTCGACGCGTCGCGTCGATCAAGACGGCCGACGACTTACAGAAAGTTCTGGAACGGCTCGGGATCGCCGCTGAACTCAAATTCGACGCCCAGGTCGAGCACGGCCCGGATGCTCCGCTGGCGCGACCGTACCAATGGCGGGGGGGAACGGTTGGCAATCGGTTCGCGATCCTGCCCATGGAAGGTTGGGATGGCGGTGAGGACGGTAAGCCATCGGATCTGACGCGTCGCCGTTGGGAACACTTCGGCCTCAGTGGTGCCAAGATGATCTGGGGCGGCGAGGCGGTCGCGGTGCGCCAGGACGGCCGCGCCAATCCCAACCAGCTCCTGATCAACGATGCCAATCTTGGCGAGATCGAGGCCCTGCGCACCTTGCTCATGGAAACTCACGAGCGCCACTTCGGCCGGACCGACGACCTGTATGTTGGCTTGCAGCTCACGCACTCGGGCCGGTTCGCGCGTCCCAACGAGAAGAAACGGACCGAGCCGATGGTGCTATACCGTCACCCGTGCCTCGACCGCAAGTTCCATCTGCCGGACTCGGTCCACGTCTTCAGTGACGACGAAATTGACCGCCTGATCGTCGATTTCCACCGCGCGCGTGCCGGCAGGCGCAGAAAGCCGGTTACGCATTCGTCGACGTCAAGCACTGCCACGGCTATCTCGGCCACGAGTTTCTCTCGGCCGTCGATCGGCCGGGCCACTACGGTGGCAGCTTTGAGAACCGGACCCGGTTTCTCCGCGAGATCGTCGGCGGCATCAAGGCCGAGGCGCCGGGCTCGACGTCGTCGTTCGCGTGAGCATCTTCGATTTCCTGCCCTACCAGATGGGACCCGATCGCGTTGGTGAGCCGATGCCAATGCCTGGCCCAACGTATCCTTACGCTTTCGGCGGCGATCCAACGAGCGGTCTGGGGATCGATCTGACGGAGCCGGCGCGGTTCATCGACTTGCTGGTCGAGCTCGGCATCGACTGGGTCTGCACCACGGCCGGTAGCCCCTACTACAATCCGCACATTCAGCGCCCGGCCACGTTCCCGCCCTCGGACGGCTACCTGCCTCCCGAGGACCCACTGATTGGCGTCGCCCGCCAGATCGCAGGCCACGGCCGAGCTCAAGAAGCGGTATCCGCAACTGGCCGTCGTCGGTTCGGCCTATTCTTACCTGCAAGAATGGCTTCCCAACGTCGGCCAGCGGGTGGTCGCGCGACGGCCGTGCCGACTTCATCGGCCTGGGCCGGATGGTCCTCTCTTACCCCGAGCTCCCCGCCGACGTGCTCGCCGGCCGGACTCTCAAGCGCAAGAAGATCTGCCGGACCTTCAGCGACTGCACCACCGCGCCCCGCAACGGCATCGTGTCGGGCTGCTTTCCGCTCGACCCGTTCTACAAGGAACGGCCCGAAGCCGACGAACTGGCGCGGATCAAGCGATCACAGGAAAAAAATGAAAGCCCTCCGGTGAAGCAGAAAAAGCGTGAGCCGGACCCAATCACGAAGATCCGGAGGTATTTCTCGTGCTCAACCTGAGCGTGTCGATCAGCCTGCTCTGGCTGGCTCAGCTCGCTCCGTCTGGCCCGCCGACATCGATCGGCGGCTCCATCGGAGCCGGTTCGCCCCGCAAGGTTTCGTTCGATCGCCAGGGGGATCGGTTGCAAATCCTGCTCGCGTGGAGAGCCGGCTGGCCACCTATGTCTTCCGGACGCGACCGTGAGGCGCCCTTATTTCGCCCACGTCTTCGCTCCCGGGGCAGGGCCGGCGACAGGTCACACGCCACTTCCCGCCGTTGAGCGGTGAAGACCCGACCGACCACGCCACGATGCACCCGGGACTCTGGCTGGCGTTCGGCGACATCAACGGGGTCGACTTCTGGCGCAACAAAGGGCGGGTCGAGCACGAGCGTTTCGTCGAACGAGCCGCACGGGAGGGCCTGGGTCGGGGATCGTTCGCGGTCCGAACCGATACGTTGCGCGAGGGCGGCGAGGCCGTCTGCTATGAGACCTGCCGCGTGACATCCTCAGGCGGAGCCGGCGAGGACGCTTCTGGTCCTCGACTCGGAGCTGCTCTCTCGACGAGCACGACCTGCGCTTCGGCGCCCAGGAGGAGATGGGACTGGGGGTTCGGCTCGCGACGCCGATCGCCGTGAAGCAGCGGGGGCGCCTCCTGACCAGCGACGGATCGAGTGGCGAGCAAGCCAGGCTGGGGCAAGCACGCCGACTGGTGTGATGCCTCGGGTCGACTGGGTCGACGGTCGTGGCTGGAGTCGCGCTGATGACCGACCCATCGACGTTCGCGCAAGGGCTGGTTCCACGTCCGCGACTACGGTTTGATCGTGGCCAACCCGATCGAGCGGAGCGCCAGAGAAGAGCGAGCCGGCCAAGCTCGTCATTCCGCGCGGCGAGGCCGCTGCGGTTGCGGTACGGCGTCCTGATCCACAACGACGGAACCGCGGACGTGGCTCGCGTCCACGACAGGTTCATCCAGGGCTCCAGCCGCTTGAACGGGAACGCACAGCCCGTAACTCCGAAAGGGTCGGGCACGCCATGATCGCCGGCATGCGGTGGATCGACGTCGTGGTGGCCCTGGGATATCTCCTGGGCGTGGCGGCTCTCGGTGTTTACTTGACGGTCCGTAAGGTCCGGGGCATCGGCGATTTCTTCATGCCGCGGCGGTTCGGCACGCCGATGATGATCATGCACGCGTTCGGCACCGGGACCTCATCCGACCAGGCGGTGGTGGTGGCGTCAGCGACGTTCCGGCACGGAGTAGTCGGGGATCTGGTACCAATGGATGTGGCTCTTCGCCACGCCGTTCTACTGGCTGATCGCGCCGATCATGCGACGGTTTCGCGCCGTGACGACGGCCGACGTGCTCCGACGCTGCGATATGGCCAGAGCGTCGCGGTGCTGTTCGCGCTGGTCGGGATCGCCAACATGGCGGTCAAGATCGGCGTGCTCCTGAAAGGGGCCGGGGCGCTGGTCGATGCCTGTACCGGCGGGACGGTCAATTGCGAACCTGGCGCTGGCGCTGATCACCTTGCTGTTCGTCGTCTACGGGACGGCGGGCGGCCTGGCGGCGGCGATCGCGACCGACTTCGTGCAGGGGATGATGACGATCGCGTTCTCGGTGATGCTCCTGCCTCCGCTGCTTCCATGCGGTCGGCGGGTGGGTGGGGGTCAAGGAGAAGGTTTCCGATCCGTCGATGCTCTCATTGGTCGCTCCGGGAGAAATCGGCGCGTTCTTCATCGCGATGTTCGCCCTTCAGGCCCTGGTAGGGATCATCGCGCAGCCGTTCGTCATGGGCGTCTGCGCGGCGGGGAAGACCGAGATGGAAGGGCGGGTCGGGTTCATGGTCGGCAATCTGGTCAAGCGGCTCTGCACCGTCGCCTGGTGCCTGACGGCGATCGCCGCGGTCGCCTGGTACGCCGACCAGCGGAATCAGACCGCGACGAGGATCAAGCCCGACCTCGTCTACGGCGACCTGGCGCGGACGTTCCTGCCCACGATCATGCCGGGACTTCTGGGTGTGTTCGTCGCCGCGCTGCTGGGCGGCGTGATGAGCGCCTGCGGCTCGGTGATGATCTCGTCGTCGGGCCTCTTCACCGAGAACATCTACCGACCGGCGTTTCCCGGACCGATCGAACCGGCATTACCTGGTCGTGGCGCGGCTCACGATGGTCTTCGTGGTGGCCGGCGGTCTGGCTGTTCGCCTATTCCCTTCCCGACGTCGTGGCGGGGCTGAAGATCTGGTTCAAGGTCGCGCCGATCATGGGAATCGCATTCTGGCTCGGACTCTCATGGCGTCCCGCCAATGCCGCGGGGGCGTGGGCCTCGGCGGTTTCCGCGGTCGCGGCGTGGTGGCTGGCCACCCAGCCGTTTTTCGTTCGGATGGTTGAGCGCTGGCCGATCGCCAAGCCGCTCTGGCTGGTCTGGCATCGCTCGGGATCGGCGGACGAGATTTACGAGCCGTGGCAGATCGCCTTTTATCTCGCGGCGGGAACAATCGCCGGCGTGGTCGTCAGCCTGTTGACGCGCCCGGTCGATCCTCGTCGGCTCGAGCTGTTCTATGCCTTGACGCGCACGCCGATCGCTGAGGGCGAGGTCGTGAACGAGCCGTGTACCCTGCCGGTCGGTGCGGTCCCCCCTGCCCGCCCAATGATGGTGACGGCCTTCGGGCTCGAGATCCCGTGGCCGTCACGGACTTCCTGGCTGGGATTCTTCGCCGGATGGGGGGCCGTCGCCCTTCTGATCGGCTCGTTCTTTTGGCTGGTACGAGGCTGATCGATGGACGAGCCAACCGTCGGTCTGGTCGGCCTGGGACTGGTCGGCTCAGCGCTTGCCGAGCGATTCCTGAAAGCAGAGATGGCCGTCGTCGGGTTCGACCTGAGCAACGATCGCCAGGCCAATCTGGTCGCGCGAGGAGGAACGGCGACGGAGGCTCCGGGAGAGGTTGCCGACCGTGCCGACCTGATCGTGCTCAGCCTGCCGAATTCGGAGATCGTGCGCGAAGTGGTTGAAAGCCTGGGTCTCCGCCTCCGTGCCGGCACGCTCGTGATCGACACGACCACGGGCGACCCGGAACCGACCGCCGCGCTCGGCGAGGAACTGGCCGATCGGGGCGTCACCTATCTCGACGCCACGATCGTCGGCTCGAGCGAGCACGTGCGGAGCGGCGAGGCGATCGTACTTGTCGGCGGGACGGTTGAAGCCTTCGACGCGGCACGAGCGGTATTCGCGGCCTTCGCCGAGAAGGTGTTCCACGTCGGCCCGTGGGGCAGCGGCGCCCGGATGAAGCTGGTGGTGAACCTGGTGATCGGTCTGAACCGGGCCGTACTGGCCGAAGGGCTGGCCCTCGCGTCTGCGCGGGGCTCGATCCGTCGAAGACGCTCGACATCTTCCGCGCCGGTCTGGCGTACTCCAGGGTCATGGATATCAAGGGCCCGAAGATGCTGGCCGGCGACTTCACCCCGCAGGCCCGCCTGGCGCAACACTTGAAGGACGTGCGGTTGATCTTAGAATTAGGCCAGAGTTGCGGTGCCTTTCTTCCCCTCTCGACCCTGCACCGGACGCTGCTCGAATCACTGGCCGCCCAGGGTTACGGCGACGCCGACAACAGCGCGATCATTCGCGCGTTTCTGGACGACGGCTCTCCCCGCCAGTGACTGACCTCTCGACATCCCCCTTTGTGGAATGGGATCTCTCCGAAAAAATCATCGAAGAGGCGATCATGCGAAACGTATTCCGATCTGGCGTTACGATTCTGGCGAGCTTGGTGCTGGGATTCGCCCCCGGAGTCGTCCTGTCGCAGGCCACAACGACCGCGCCAGCTCCTGCGGCTCCCGCGGAGAAAAGCTCGGAGATCAACAAGCCGTTCGAACACCCGGACGTCGACGCCTTTGTCAAGCGATTCGAGAACGAATCGCGCGAGGTTTACGCTCAGCGCCAGGAAATCGTCAAGGCGCTGGGACTGAGGCCGGGAATGTCGGCCGGCGACATCGGCGCGGGGACGGGCCTGTTCACGCAGCTCATAGCTGAGCAGGTCGGGACCAGCGGAAAGGTCTACGCCGTGGACATCTCGTCCCCCTTTCTGAAGCACATCGCCGCCGAGTCGTCAAAGAAGGGGCGGACACAGGTCACCACAGTCCGTTCGAGTCAGGAGTCGACCAACCTGCCGGCCGGCTCGCTCGACGTGGCGTTTCTCTGCGATGTCTATCATCACCTCGAACACCACGACCAGGTGCTTGCCTCGATCCATCAGGCACTTCGGCCCGGCGGGCGGTTGATCGTCATCGAGTTCGATCGAGAGCGGGCCAAGCCCGGCGCCTTCGTCAAGAAACACGTCCGCGCGGACAAGGGACGGTTCATCGCCGAGATCAAGGAAGCCGGGTTCGAGCCAATCCCGAACCCCGGCGCGCCGAAACTGAGCGAGAACTTCTTCGCCGAGTTCCGGCGGGTCGAAACGCTCAAGAGCATGCCGTGATCGAAAAGAGACGATCGATGGAGTTTTTGATGACAGCCCATGCGTAATTCGGCTCGAATCCAGTGAATCGCGCTGGAAGGTGTTCCATGTGTGAGACCGATTCACGGCCGCTACGGGTAAATTCCACAGCGGTCCCGGGGATGGCTTCTCGACACGGGACGCCCGAGGACGCGACGACATTGAAGGCACCTAACGCACGGCTCGTGGTTCTGCTGGGGGCGGTGACGGCATTCTCGCCGCTGGCGATCAATATGTATCTGCCGGCGTTTCCCAGGATCGAGCGCGAGCTCAACGTTGCGGCGGGCACGATGCCACTGACTCTGTCGGTCTTTCTGGCAGGGTTGGCCCTGGGCCAGTTAATTCTGGGTCCGATCAGCGACCGTGCGGGCCGGCGTCGGCCGCTGATCGTGGGTTGCATGGGGTTTGCGCTGGCGTCGATCTTCTGCGGCCTGTCCCGGTCGATCTCGACCTTGATCGCGGCCCGTTTCCTGATGGGGCTGAGCGGTGCCTCGGGCCTGGTGATCGCGCGCCACGGTCCGCGACCGCTTCGCCGCGACCGACTCGGCACGGGTCTTTTCGATGATGATGCTGGTCGTCGGAATCGCGCCCATCGTGGCGCCTTCCATCGGCGCCCAATTATTGAGTGTCGCGGGCTGGCGGTCGATCTTCGGGGTGTTGGCCGGCTGTGGCCTGGCGTGCGGACTGGCCGTGGCCCTCGACCTGAAGGAGAGCCTGCCCGTCCAGCATCGGAGCACACATCCGTACCGGGCCGTGCCGGGTCAGTACCTGGCATCCTTCTCGATCGCCGGTTCCTCGCCGCCGCGCTCGCCGTCAGCGCCGCCTCGGGACTTCTCTTCGCGTACATCACGGGTTCGCCCTTCACCTTTATGGAGCTCTACCGCATACCGCCGCGAGCCTACGGTATTCTCTTCGCCAGCAACGCGGTGGGGATGTTCGGGATGGCACAGGTCAATCGGCGTCTCCTGCGTCGTCATAGCGCGCAGAACATTCTGCGCGGAGCTTCGACGATGACGACCGTCCTAGGTGTCGGGCTCGTCGCGGCGGTCACCTCGCGATTCGGTGGTTTTCCGGTGTTTTTCGTGCTCCTGTTCCTGTGTGTGGCCAGTCTGGGTCTGATCTTTCCCAATGCCACGGCACTGGCGCTGGTGCCGTTCGCGAGTCAGGCGGGCACGGCGTCAGCCCTGCTCGGCACGCTTCAGTACGCACTGGGAGCGTCGGCCGGCGCCCTGGTGGGACTGCTTCACGATGGGACCGCTCTACCAATGGCGGGCATGATCGCCGCCTGCGGCCTTGCCGGCAGGCTGGCGATCGTCGTTGGCTCCGTTCGGGGGACGGCGTGCCCGGGGTTCATCGACCATTCGACTTCTTGAGGTGAGCGTCCGCGTACTCGAGAAACACCTTCCAGTCCTCGCGGCCCATAGAATGCTTCCCAGGCCGGATGTGGTAGCCAAGCGTGCTCTTGACCAGGGTGTTCGGGGGCGGGAGTCTCTGGCATCGAGGCCGCCCGCGCCGAGAAGCCGATAGGTGGGCTCGGCCGCGCAGTAGAACCTCGAACTGGCCGGCGGGATTGGCCCAGAGGTCGCCGCTGGCGTTGGTCAGGAGCACCGGCCGGGGCGCCACCAGGGCGATCAAGCCGTTTTGATCGAACGGCAGACGTTCGGGCTGGGTATTGAATGTCTTGAACTCGGCGTCGAACCAGTGCGGAAAGCTCGTGTTGATCCGCTGGACCGATTCGCCGATCTTGCCGCGGCTGGGCGCGGTACCGCCGCAGCCGGCCTGGTGGGGGATCACCAGCGCGATCCGATCGTCGAACGCCGCCGCGACGATGGCCGCCTTCCCGAGCCGCGAATGCCCGACGACGGCAATCCTCGCCGGGTCGATGTCCGGGTTGGTTCTCAGGTAGTCGACCCCGCGCGAGAGCCCCCACGCCCATGCGGCGATGGCCCCCCAGTCGTTCGGCCCTGGCCTGGATTCGCCCGGTTTGAGGAAGAACGGAAAGACTCCATCGTCGCGGCCCGGGTGATCCGGAGCGATATCCCCGCAGTAGATCGTCGCCAGCGCATAGCCGCGCTGAATTACGTCATCAACCGCCCAGACATCCACTTGCGCGCCCCTGCTGGCGTCGGTCGCCCGGTTGTTGACCGACCCCGGTGGATTCCGGGGTACCCAGACCGTTGGCAGCGCCACCTTGGGATCCGCGACGACCGTATGATTACCCAGGAAATTCAGGCCCAGGAAGACCGGGACCTGGCCGGCGCGGTCGTTCGGCACGATCAGGAGTAGGTGCAGTTCAGGAACTCCGGCCGATCCTAAACGGATCGATACTTCCTTCAAGGTCGCCTTGCCGTCCATGAATCCGACGTCCTGTCGGGTCACGGTGAACGCGTCACCCGCGAGGGACGGCGCGGATGGGATCTCGCCGTACATGTAATGCTCGAACAAGCGCTGAAGCTCGGGCTTCCGCTCCTTATACCACTGATCGGAAGACGTCACCGGCCGCCCGTCAAACATGACGAGTGGCTCGGGAAGCTCGGGCGCGCCGGGAGCTCGCTGGCGGTCGGGAAATCGGCAGCCCACGCTGGGCGTCCGAAAGACACGAGTCCGATGGTCGCGAATGCGAGGCAAAATCGAACGGCATAGCGCATGATGTTGGAAACTCTCCACTTCATCGTTTGTGGGAACCAGCAGGTTTCCCTGATCAAAATGACAAACTGTCGTGGATCGTCAACAGTCTGGGGTCGGATTCCGTACTGGAAGGCAAGATTTGACGGCGGTTCGCCTTGACTTGCGAGAAGGCCGGGCATTCGCACATGATAGAGTTCCTGGTTCACCCCAGACCGAGGCTCGGGTGCACCAACCGAAATAAATTCATGCATGCGCGGCCGGCCTGATGCGAGGGCCGAATCGCGCCGATCGAGCCCCATCGCTCCTTTCAACGCGTAAAATTGAGAAAGTCCTCCGGATGAGCCTGATCGCCGACCCGAATGCCCACGCCCAGGCGGGGGCCGACCCGCTCACCCAGCCTCTGATCGACCCGGCGGAGCCTGGCCCGATCCGCTCCGAACTGTTTGGTCCCGAGCGGCTCGAAGCGCATGCGCGACGCCTGGCCGAGGTCTGCGCGCTGGCACCGGTTCGGAAGGCCGCGAGTCCGCTACTCCGCCGGTTCGCCGAGAACGAGCGGTTCCTGGGACGCGCTCAAGAACGGATCAATCGGGCGGGGGAGCAAGGCGAGGACCGGGGGCTTGGACTCGACGCCGAGTGGCTACTCGACAACTTCCACATTGTCGAGGAGGTACTCCGCGAGGTCCAGCAGGACCTCCCCAGCGGCTATGACGAGGAACTGCCCAAGCTCGCGGTCGATCCGGCGCGAGGTTACCCACGGGTCCATGCGATGGCTCTGGCGCTGCTCGCGCATAACGATAGCGAGCTCGACGAATCGCGAATCAGCCAGTACGTGCAGGCGTTCCAGGAGATCGCTCCGCTCCGGATTGGCGAGCTCTGGGCTTTGCCGACGATGCTCCGGCTGGTGGTGCTGGAAAACCTCCGGCGGCTGTCGGAACAGATGCTCTGGGGCTGGGACGAACGGCGTCGGGCCGAGCGTTTCGCGGCCGAAGTCATGGAGCAGTCGAAAGCGACAAGCGAGGAGTCACCCTCCACGATCAAACGCCCGGCGCTCGATCCTCCACCGTTTGCCAATCCGAGCGATCCGGCGGTGGTCCGGCTCTCTCAGCTACTGCGCGACAAGGGGCTGACCGCCGCGGTGGCGTTGAGCCGGATCGAGCACGAGCTCGACCGACACGGCACCGACCTGAATGGCGTGATCCGCCGCGAGCATCGCCGACAGGCTGCCAACCAGGTGTCGGTAGCAAATTGCGTCATCAGCCTCCGGGTACTCTCGGCGATCGACTGGAATGATTTCTTCGAGCGGCATAACAAGGTCGAGGCGATCCTGCGCGAGGACCCGTCGGGGGTGTACTTACGCCAGGACTTCGCCACCCGCGACCTCTACCGCAGGACGCTCGAAGAGCTGGCCAAGGGATCGGACGCCGACGAGGTCGCCGTGGCCATGCGAGTCGCTCGAGCTGGCCCGATCGGGTACCGATGCCGGCGGAGCGGTGACGGGGCATGTCGGCTATTACCTGATCGATCGCGGGCTCGCGACTCTCAAGGCCGAGCTAAGGCCCAGGCTCGACGCCAAGACCCGTGCCGAGGACGCGGCGCAGGCGCAACCCAATCTGGTCTATTTCGGATCGATCGCCGGTTTCCTCGTTCTGCTGCTCGGAATAGCACTGGCGTCAGCCCTGGCCACGGGGGCATCCGCAACCCCCGGCGTGGTCCTGGGTCTCCTCCTGGTGCTGATCGTGCCGGCGAGTGAACTGGCGGTCGGGATCGTCAATCACCTCGTCACGTTGCTCATGACGCCGCGGGTGCTGCCCAAGCTCGACCTCAGAAAAGGGATACCGGCTGACTGTGATACGATCATCGTGATGCCGACGATGCTGGTCGGACCTCAGAGCGCATCGATGCTGCTGGAACGGCTCGAGATCCATTACCTGGCCAATCCCGATCCGCGGTTCCGCCTGGCCATTTTGACCGACTTCGCCGACGCTTCCTCGGAACAGATGCCGGAAGATGAGGGCTACATCCAGTCGGCGCTGGATGGAGTGCGCGCGCTCAACCGTCGGTTTTGCGGCGATGGGCCGGACCGTTTCTTCGTGTTCCACCGACGACGAATCTGGAACCCGGTCCAGGGTTGCTGGATGGGCTGGGAGCGGAAGCGTGGCAAGCTTTCGGAATTCAATCGCTTGATCCGGGGCGACCAAACGACCAGCTACCACTGGTTGAGTTGCGACCCGGCTCTCCTGAGATCGGTCAAGTATCGTCATCACGCTCGATGCCGACACTCAGCTCCCGCGCGACAGTGCCCGACGGCTCGTGGGAACGCTGGCTCATCCGCTGAACGCCGCCCGCTTCGACGAATTGGAGGGGCGGGTGGTTGCCGGCTACGGCGTGCTCCAGCCGCGGGTGAGCTTCCACCTGGTCGCCGCCACGCACTCGCGGTTCGCTGCTCTGCTGGCGGCATCGGGAGGGATCGATCCGTACTCGTCGGCGGCGTCTGACACTTACATGGACCTTTTCGGCCTGGGAAGCTTCACGGGAAAGGGGATCTACGACGTTGACGCTTTCGAGGCAGCCACCGGCAAGACGTTTCCCGAGAACCAGATCTTGAGCCACGACCTGGTCGAGGGGAATTACGCGCGCTGCGGCCTGGCGAGCGACACCGAACTCTTCGACGACTTCCCGGCCCGCTACCACGCCTACGCGCGCCGAGAGCATCGTTGGGTGCGTGGTGACTGGCAACTCTTGCCCTGGCTGGGTTCGGTCGTGCCGACGGCCGAGGCGGGGGTCCGCCGGCGGAACCCTCTTCCGCGCCTGGAACGCTGGAAGCTATTCGACAATTTGAGGCGGAGCCTCGTCGCCCCGGCGTTGGTCGTGCTACTCGTACTGGGCTGGACCGTGCTGCCCGGCTCGCCCTGGCTATGGACGGCCCTGGCCGTCGCGGTGCCGGCACTGCCCTTGCTTCAGATCATCGGCGGCACTCTTTTCGCTGCGATGCGCAAGCGGTCCCTGACCGTTTTGAAGCGATGGCGTGATAGCGTGCCAGCGACGGTGGGTCAGGTGGTGCTCGCGATCGCCTTCATGGCCAACCAGGCGCGGCTGGCGCATCGACGCGACGGTCCGCACCTTGTGGCGGCACTTTGTCACACGTCGGCACATGCTCGAATGGGAGACCGCCGCGACCACGGAACGACGGCTGGGTGCGGGCCTGGCCGACTTCGTCGCCAGCATGTGGCAGTCCTCGGCGTTTGCGGCGGCGGTGTGCGTGCTGGTTGCGGTGGTGAAGCCCGCGGCCATGGGCGCGGCGAGCCCGGTGCTCGCCATCTGGCTGCTCTCGCCGCTGATCGCCTGGTGGATGAGCCAGAAGCAGCCGGTCGCCGAAGCCATTCTGACCGAGCCCGAGCAGCGCGAGCTTCGCCGGATCGCCCGGCGCACCTGGCACTTCTTCGAAACCTTCGTTGGCGATGTCGACAACTGGCTCCCTCCTGACAACTTTCAGGAAGATCCCGAAGGCCGGATCGCGCACCGGACCTCGCCGACGAACATGGGACTCCTGCTGCTCGCAAGCCTCTCGGCGCACGATTTCGGCTACATCGGCGTGCGTAACCTGCTCCGGCGTCTGACGCGGTCGTTCGACACGTTCGACCGGATCGAGAAGCAATGGGGCCACTTCCTCAACTGGTACAACACCCGGACGCTCGAGCCACTGCCGCCAGCGTACGTCTCGACCGTCGATAGCGGCAACATGCTGGGCTGCCTGGTGACCCTCGGGCAAGGTCTCCGTGAGCTGCTCAACGCGCCGATCATCGGGAACGCCAACGCCGCCGGCCTGCGCGATACCCTGGGCGTCGTGGCTGACGCGCTGCGACAGAGGAAGCCCCCGACCGACGCCGAGGGCGCGCAAAGCTACAAGGCGCTCGAGTCGGACCTGAAGGAGTTTGATGCCGTCTTCGAGGCGATTTCCCACGATCTCGACCTGATCGGGTGGTACGACCTGCTCGGCCAGCTCGATCGACGCGGGGTCGGGCTGGTCGGACGAGTCCGTTCGCTCTTGAGGAAGGAGAACGAGGGGCCTGAAAAGCTTGAGAGCTGGGCGCGTCTGTTTCTGTCCCAGGTGCAGGAATTTCGGGCCGAGCTCGATGCGCTGGCTCCGTGGCTGAGCCCGCTGAGCGACCTGGTCGAGTCATCCTGGAGCGACCCGGCCGATTCGTCGACATTCCATAGGGTACGCCAAACCCTGGCCGGCGTGAAGGAATTGAAGGGCCTGGCCGAGATTGACCGCTCGGAGCCGCTCCTGAAGGATCTGGATGGGCTCGAAACGAAGTCGGGAAGGATCGGCGAGTTGATCAGGGCGGTGGTCGCGGGCGTGCGCCAGAGTTCGGCGGCCGGATTGGTCGAGGAGGCGAAAGCGCTGATCGTTCGGGCCGAGATTCTGGGTGCGGGAATGGACTTCCAGCCGCTCTACAAGCCCGACAGGCACCTCTTCGCGATCGGCTGCAATCTGGTGCAAGGGCGGCTCGACAACGCCTGCTACGACCTGGTCGCCTCGGAGGCGGCTCTGACGAGCTTCCTGACCATCGCGCGCGGCGAGGCGCCCCGTCGGCACTGGTTCCAGCTCGGACGTCCGTACACCCGAGCGGCGGGCCGGATCGGCCTGATCTCGTGGGGTGGGACGATGTTCGAGTACCTGATGCCCCGGCTCATGATGAAGAGCCTGGAGGGCACGCTGGTCTCTGAAGCCTGCGCCACCGCCGTCGCCCGTCAGATCGAGTACGGCAAGGCCGCGGGCGTCCCCTGGGGGATTTCCGAGAGCTCCTTTGGCAAGCGAAACGTTGAGGGTGACTACGACTACCAGGCGTTCGGCGTTCCGGGTCTGGGCCTGAAGCGTGGAGCTCGAGCGCGACCTGGTGATTGCCCCCTATGCGACGGCGCTGGCCACGATGATCCGGCCTCACGACGCTCTCGAGAATTTCCGCAGGCTCGCCGCCGAGGGAGGGCTTGGAAACTTCGGCTATTATGAGGCGATCGACTTCACGCCCGACCGCCTCGCCAGGGGAAAACGGTCGATCGTCGTCCGCACGTTCATGGCTCATCATCAGGGGATGAGCCTGCTGGCCCTGGGCAACGCGCTCCTCGAATGAGCCCATGCCGCGTCGATTCGCCGCCGAGCCGATGGTTCGCGCCGTTGCTCTGCTGCTCCAAGAGCGGATTCCCCGCGATGCTCCGTTGATCGAGGCGTCGGAGGTGGTGACCCCGGCCAACCGCGAGCCCAGGACCAAGGAGACCGCCGAAGGTGGACCGCTTTTGAGCCGACGGCTCACGACGGCGCTCACCCCCGCGCCTCGCACCCATCTGCTCTCGAACGGTCAGTACCATGTCCTGATCACGAACGCGGGGTCGGGCTACAGCATCTGCCGCGGCCTGGACGTCACCCGATGGCGCGACGACGCCACGCGTGACCCATGGGGCCAGTACTGCTACATCCGCGACATCGATTCGGGGCATATCTGGTCGGCGGGATTCCAGCCGGTCGGCCTGGGTTCGGATGACTTCGATGTGACCTACGCCGCCGACAAGGCTAGCTTCCGACGGACCGATGGCCCGATCGATACCCTCTGGGAAATCACCGTCTCGACCGAGCAGCTTGCCGAGGTCCGGCGGGTCACGCTGACCAATCGCGATGAGCGTCCGCACGAGCTCGAGCTGACCAGCTATGCCGAGGTCGTGCTGGCTCGTCGTGGCGACGATCTGGCGCATCCGGCATTCGGGAAGCTCTTCCTCGAGACCGAGTGGATTCCCGGTTCCGAGGCAATCCTCTGCCGACGACGGCCACGATCGACCGAACAGCGGCCGATCTGGGGTGTGCATGTCGTGGCCATCGAGGGGACTTCAGTTGGCACGGTGGAATACGAGACCGACCGATTCCGGTTCCTGGGCCGTGGAAGGACGCCGGCCGATCCCGCGGCACTGGACCCGAATTCGACGCTGTCGGGAACTTCGGGAGCCGTTCTTGACCCGATCTTCGCGATCCGACGCCGGGTGAGGATCGAGCCGGGCGCCAATCGGTGGTCGCCTTCACGACCGCGCTGGCCGACAGCCGCGCAGAAGCCCTGTCCGTCGCCGACCAGTACCACCAGGGCAGCGCGGTGGCGCGCGCGTTCGAGCTGTCATGGGCACACAGCCTGATCGAGCACCGGCACAGGAGCTGGTCGCCCGAGGAGATACACCTGTTCCAGAGGCTGGCGTCATCGATCGTCTACGGAGGCTCGCCGCTCCGCGCCGCGCCGACGATCCTGACCGCCAACGAGATGGGACCGTCGGGCCTGTGGCGGCACGGGATCTCGGGCGACCGGCCGATCGTACTGGCCCGCCTGGCTGGCGGCTCCGAGGTTCCCCTGGCGCGGCAGTTGATCGCCGCGCATACGTTTCTGCGATTCAAAGGGATCGAGTTTGACCTCGTACTCGTATCGGAGGAGCCGGCAAGTTACCAGGAGGGGCTGTCGCAGGAGATCAAGGCACTGATCCGATCCAGCGACCTCGGTGAGCTGGCCGACAAGCCGGGGGGGATCTTCGTCCTCCGCGACGCGGTTTTGCCCGAGTCAGACCGAATCTTGCTCCAGGCCACCGCGCGGGTTGTGCTCGTCGGCGACCGTGGGCTACTCGACAGCCAGCTCGATCGGATCGAGCGGACACCAAGTCTGCCGGCCCCTCTCGAAGTTAGCCGCGAGATTGACTCCTGGAATGAGAACGAGCCCGTTCCTGCTTCCGAACAAGTCCCCACGGCCGAGGGTGAAGGCGAAGAACGATCACTTCTATTTGATAATGGATTCGGCGGTTTCACGCGCGACGGGAGGGAGTACGTTGTGACGGTCCGCTCGCGGCCGACGGGTGATACACGGCGTAACGGCCGTCCCCGGATTCGTGCCGCGATGGCGCCGGCGCTGCCGCCGGCTCCCTGGTCGAACGTGATCGCCAACCCGCGGTTCGGCACTCTCGTGACTGAGACCGGCGGAGGAACCACCTGGTCCGGCAATAGTCAGTTGAACCGGCTCACGGCCTGGAGCAACGACCCGGTTGGTGACCCGCCGGGCGAAGTGATCTATCTCCGAGATGAAGAGACCGGAGAATTCTGGACGCCGACACCTCTGCCGGTGCCGTCAAACGCACCGACGTTGATCCGCCACGGACAGGGCTACACCGTATTCGAGCGAATGGCTGGCGGACTCTCGCACGAGCTGACGGTCTTCGTTCCCGTTGACGATCCTGTCAAAGTCTTCCATCTGAAGCTTCGTAATCCCGGGGAACGCTCGCGCCGCCTGTCGGCGACGTTCTACGTCGAATGGGTTATGGGAACGGTCCGTGACACCACGGGCTCGCACATTGTGACTGAGCTCGAGCCCGAAAGCGGCTTCCTGCTGGCGCGGAACGCATTTCGGACCGACTTCGCCGCGAACGTCGCCTTCATGGACATGTGCGTGCGTCCGTACACAAGCACAGGCGACCGGAACGAGTTCCTGGGCCGTCTGGGACACCTTTCGTCCCCCGCCGCCCTGCGCAGGACGGGGCTATCGGGCCGAGTGGGCCCGGCACTCGATCCGTGCGGAGCGCTTCATGCGCCGTTCGAGCTGGAGCCAGGCGAGGAGATCAACCTCGTCTTTCTGCTGGGTGAGGCCGATTCGCGGGCCGAGTCCGCAAACCTGGTGGCACGGTACAACACGGCCGAGCTGGCTCGGGCCGCGCTCGATGCGGTCCACGCGCGATGGAATGGCCTCCTCTCGGCGGTACAGGTCGAGACCCCCGAACCCGCGTTCGACCTGCTGCTGAACCGATGGCTTCCCTACCAGATCGTGAGCGGTCGGATGTGGGGCCGTACCGGCTTCTATCAAGCGGGTGGCGCATATGGCTTCCGAGACCAGCTTCAGGACGTGATGGCTCTGGTCCACGCCGCTCCCGAGCTGGCGCGCGAGCATATTCTCCGCGCATCGGGACGGCAATTCGTGGCCGGCGATGTGCAGCACTGGTGGCACCCGCCCGTGGGGAGCGGGGTCCGTACCCGGATCGCGGATGATCTGCTCTGGCTTCCCTTCGTCGTGACACATTACGTCAACACGACGGGCGACCGAACGCTGCTCGACGAGACGGCCCCGTTTCTCGAGGCGCCCGAGCTTGGCCCGGGACAGGAGGACGCCTACGGTCTACCTTCGATCTCGGCCGATTCGGCCAGTGTCTACGAGCATTGTGTCCGCGCCATCGATCGATCGGCCGCGACCGGCCCCCACGGCCTCCCTTTGATAGGCACGGGCGACTGGAACGACGGCATGAACCGGGTGGGAGCCGGCGGCAAGGGCGAGAGCGTCTGGCTGGCCTGGTTCCGCGCCGTTGTCCTCGAGCGATTCGCCCGCCTGGCAGAGCAGCGCAGCGAAACAGAGCGGGTGGTGGTCTGGCGCGATCAGGCCGAGGCGCTCCGCCAATCGATCGAGGAGCACGCCTGGGACGGCCGATGGTATCTCCGCGCCTACTTCGACGACGGCACACCTCTGGGCTCGGCGTCGAACTCGGAATGCCGGATCGATTCCCTCTCGCAGAGCTGGGCCTGGCTCGGCGGCGCCAACGATCCGCAGCGAGCCGAGCTCGCCCTTAAATCGGCCGTGGAGCAACTGGTCCGTCGCGACGATCGGCTAGTCCTGCTCCTCACCCCACCCTTCGACCGCGCACCGATCGAGCCGGGTTACATCAAGGGCTACGTGCCCGGCATTCGCGAGAACGGCGGCCAGTACACCCACGCGGCGGCCTGGCTGGTCGAGGCCGTGGCGAGGTCGGGCCGGGGCGGCGACGCCTTCGCGCTCTTCGACCTGCTCAATCCGATCCAGCATGCCGCGACTTCCGAGCGCACGGCTCGCTACAAGGTCGAGCCTTATGTCACTGCTGGCGATGTCTACAGCGGCGCTCCACACAATGGTCGGGGCGGATGGACCTGGTACACCGGCTCGGCCGGCTGGCTCTACCAGGTCGGACTCGGCACCCTGCTCGGCCTGCGCCGGATCGGTGACCGACTCGAACTCGATCCTCGGATTCCCTCAACCTGGCCCGAATACTCGATTCAGTACCGGTACCGGTCGGCAACCTACCGGATCGTGGTCGAAAACCCTCAGGGTCTCGAGCTCGGAACACGATCACTGAGCCTCGACGGTCATCGACTCGAAGATGGTGCCTTACCCCTCGCCGACGACGGTCGCAACCACGAAGTCCGCGTCGTGATTGGTCCTCTCGCGAAGACCGACCAGGCTTGACCTGGCCTGACAGGTCAGGAGCCGAGTGTATCGTCCACCGGGCAACTCCGCCGCACCCCCAAGCTCCGTGGTCTGATACCACCGGTCCGCTCCCCGGCGATTCTCTGAAACGACGCGGTAATGATAATACCTAGCGTCATATCTCGATTTGGATGCCGCTCAATTCGCGGGTCGTCACAGGGTGCCAACACCTCGATTTACCTGAAAAATCGCCCCCTCACCCTGTCTACTAAGTGTTTCGGAGGTGTGCGGAATTCAGGACGGGTTAACAACGATCTGCGCACCGACGCCGCGAACTGTGTGGATAGGGCATTCGCAATTTTAGAATGGATTGTCGCGAGATCGGATTGGTTCCGGCAGGCGACTCGATTATAAACAGAATATACTCTGGTCGAGTTCGTGCTTTCCCCCCTTTCCGTCGAACGCCCAATTCCAAACCGCTGTCGGAACACGTTCGCGGCGGCGAAGCGGTCTGTCACGTAGATTCGCTCACCCGAGCGCAGCCCGGTATGAGGTCCGGACGTTTGTCGATCCGTTGAGACACGGGTCACGTCTCGGTCTGAAGATCGTCGATCCCCTGTCTTCCATCACCTCCTCCGAATCGAGGGAGCCGACCCATGAAAGTGAACGTGAGGCATCGAGGATTCACCCTGATCGAACTGCTCGTCGTGATCGCCATCATCGCGGTCCTCATCGCACTTCTGTTGCCGGCTGTCCAGGCCGCGCGTGAAGCCGCTCGCCGTAGTCAGTGCGTCAATAACCTGAAACAACTCGGGTTGGCGACCCAGAACTACAACGACGTGAATGGCGCGCTACCGCCGGCCGCGGACAACGGCTACAACGGAATTGGCAAGTACAATAACTGGTCGCTCAAACCTCGTCTGCTGAATTTTATGGAACAGACAGCCGCGTTCAATGCCATCAACTGGAGCGTGGACTACGGCCAGCCTCATAACTATACGATCGAGTACTGGCTTGTGAACACCTTCCTTTGTCCCTCGGATGGCAACGTCCCCGCGAGTTACAAGACGATCGGTGGTGTCAACAAGGTTGACGGCTATGTCAGCTATCCCAATAACATCGGCGTTGCCCTTCGATTCACGAACAATCAGTACAACGGGCCAGCGTATATGTTGAATAGTCCCGGCCAGGGACCCATCGTCACCTTCGCCACCATAACCGACGGACTCTCGAACACAGCGATGTTCAGCGAAACCCTTCGCGGCAATAATACGTCTACCCCATCGCGTTGGAATGTGTACAAGATGACGTCGCTGTCCTCATCGGTCTTCTCCACCCCTACGACCGTCTATTACGCGTGCAAGTCCGCGCCGACGACCAACGTTGTGTATAACGCGGTCGGCTCGTTTTGGCTCGACGATAACATCGGCAAGGGAGGCGGATACACCCACGACATGACGCCGAACACAAAGTCCTGCTTTTACAGCAACAGCAGCATCAGCAAAGCCTGGGCCGTACTCGCGGCCAGCTCGAACCATCCCGGCGGTGTGAACGTCGGGTTCCTCGACGGCTCAGTCCGGTTCGTCAAGAACAGTATCAACCCGATTACATGGTACGCCATCGCCACTAAGTCGATGGGTGAGGTCATCGACGCCAACAGTCTCTGAGCCGGCGGCATCCTCAGACAGATCAACTGATTGCTTTCGTGCGACCGTTCGCCCCGAAGCCGTTTCCTTGGAACGGCCGGGGGGACGGTCGTTTCGTGATTTTAGAAAGAATTGTCGCAAGATCGGATTGTCGGGCGAGGTAGATCTCCGTATTAAATAGGATATCCCTGTTCGGCTATTCGACCATTTCAGCACTGGCCACAAGCCGGAGGCGATTCTGCCACGGACTGACAACAAATGCGACGTATCCCCGTTTGTAGCCAAAATGCGTCATCCACATCGGCTGACGGGCGGGGCATTACGGATCGTTGTCGGACGACGCAGCAAATGGTTAAGCCGAATGAGGGAGAGTTTCCCATCTCCCTGGCATTATCCCATTCGGAGCGACCATGAACGCGCGTCGAAGCGGTTTCACACTGATCGAACTGCTGGTGGTGATCGCGATCATCGCCGTCCTGATCGCGTTGCTGCTCCCCGCGGTGCAAGCAGCGCGTGAGGCAGCGCGGCGGAGTCAGTGCGTCAACAACCTCAAGCAACTCGGGCTCGCCACGGCGAACTATAGCGACGTCCACGGCGCCTTGCCGCCCAATTGCGACGGGACCGGCACGACTTACACGACCAACACTTCCTTGAAGCCCCGGCTGCTCAACTTCATGGAGCAGACCGTCATCTTCAACGCCATCAACTGGAACCTGCCCTACAGCGCCGCTCAGAACAACACCGTGCTGGCAATTCAGGTCAACGTCATGCTCTGCCCTTCCGACGGCAATATTCCTGGAGGAAACGTGACAGTCAACGGCGTGTCGGTTCAGGGGGCATACCACAGCTATCCCAATAATCTGGGAACGTTCATCTATAACCATGGCGAGACCTTTGATGGCCCAGCATACGACATGGGCACCTCGAAGTACGGTCCGACGATCACCTTGGCCTCGATCACGGACGGCACCTCGAACACCGTCATGTTCAGCGAGTTCGTCCGGGGCCGCAATGACGGCGGTACCTCGCGTGGTAAGTGGCAGATCTACACGGCGGGCATCTCCGGCAAGTCGGCCACACCGTTGACGAACATCGTGGCGGCTTGCAATGCCGCAACCACCATCGGATCGAGCACGAAGGGACGGGCGTGGTTCAACCAGAACACGAGTGAAGGCGGTGGCTACAGTCACATCATGACGCCGAACAAGAATGCCTGCTTCTTCAGCGATGCCGGCGCGAGCAAGTACATCTGCAACATCAGCGCCAGCTCAAATCATCCCGGCGGCGTGAACGTGGGCTTTCTCGACGGCTCGGTGCGGTTCTTCAAGGATTCGGTCAACTCATACACCTGGTGGGCCGTTTCGACGTACTCCGGCGGTGAGGTGATCAGCGCCGATTCGATGTGAGTCTCCGGGGTTCGAAGTGATTCTCGGCGGATGGACGCGGACCGCGGAGCCAGCCGGTTCGCCGTCCATTTCCGTCGAGCGGTGGATCCGTGGAGCTCAGGCTGATTCTGATTTCGGTACTTGCGTCCGCGCATTGGCGTGGATCGCCCGGAATTCACCTGGAGTCATGCCCGTGCGCTTCTTGAAGAACGAACACATGTAGCCGATGTAATGGAAACCGGACTTCCGCGCGATCGTGTCAAGCTTCAGGTCGGTCTCGGTGAGCATCTGCTTGATGCGTCCGAGCTGGGTTTCGAGGACTTCCTCCTGAAGTGTCCGGCCGGTGGCGGCCTTGAAACGGCGTTGAAGCACTCGTCGTGAGAGGCCGGACCGGTCGGCCAGGAAGTCGATACCGATGTGCTCACAGGCGTGTTTGCGGATCAGGCGGAGGGCGACGGCTACCGCCGGGTCGTCGCAGGCGATCACGTCGGTTGAGAGCCGGTTGACGATGCCTTGCGGGGGAACAAGGACAGGACGCTCCGCGGCCGATTCGCCGTTCATCAGGTGATCGAGCAGGCGAGCGGCCTCGTAACCGATCCGGCCGAGATCCTGGTCGATGCTCGAGAGCGGCGGTTCGGCCAGCTCGCAAAGCGCGATGTCGTTGTCGACGCCGAGTACGGCCACCCGCTCGGGAACGGCCAGATCGATCCTCCGGCATGCATCCAGCACCTGGAGCCCGCGAATATCATTGCAGGCGAAGACCGCCACCGGCTTGATCAGACCTTCGAGCCAGCTCGCCACGTCGTCTTGTTCCTGCTCCCAGGTCGGCTCCTTGCGGCCCTGGCGCGGTGCGAAGATGTCGCAGGCGAATCCCAGATCGACCAGCCGGCGTCGATAGGCCTGTTCGCGAAGGTCGCTCCAGCGCACGCCAACGCCGCTCCTCCCGCAGAAAGCAAACTGGCGAAACCCGCGTTCCATGAAGTGACTCACCGCCAGCTCGGCCACCGCCTCATCATCGCAGTAAACCGTGGGAAGCGTGTGGTCCACCTCGGTCCGCAGCTCAACCACAGGCACCCCGCAACGAGTCAGAGCGTCGGCCATCGCGCGGTCGTTGATCCGCGCGATGATCCCATTCCCTTTCCAGTTCTTGAGCCAGCTCGGCGGCGGGTCGGTGGCGCACCCGCTCTTCGATGTAGACCGACCAAGGGCCGTGCCCCTTGATATAGCGGCCGATACCGCGCAGCAGGCCACGGTCGTACTGCTTGGATGTTGCCACGATCAGCGCCACGTGGGGATAATCGGCCATGATTCTATCTTATTCGTGGCCACCGAAGCGCGAAAGTGGAAACCTGTGCCGGATGCTCGATTGGCGAAACAGCTCGACGCCAGCCCCCTGGCCTGAGCGGTATTGAGGTCGGGTCGTTCAAGTAGGATAGGCTCCAATGCGCTGTTTTGGTACCTTTTGGGGAGAGAAGACAGAATCAGGAAGGGAGTACGCGCCGGGCACGACCAGACCCGTCAACGCGACTGCCTGGGAACGAGGACTGCTCTCTTGCGCAGATCGGAACACTTGCCGAGGAAAACGCCGCCAAACTCCTGGCCGACTACCTGCTGACCCTGGGTGTACCCACGCGGGTTCGTCCGGAAGTCAATGGCTGGGGTCTGTGGGTCTTGAATGAGGACCAGATGGCACAGGCCGATGCCGAGCTCGCGGCCTTCCACGCCAATCCCGGTGACTCCCGGTTCCAGTCCGCGCGAGATTCGGCCGACACAATCCGCCGTCAGGCCGCCCGGCTCGAGACGCAATTTCGGAAGAACGTCCGCCCAGTCAACAACATCTGGAACCGCCCCAACTTTCAGAGGCGACCCCTGACAATCGCCCTGATATCGGTCTGCGTGGCCGTTTACCTGCTGATGCACCTCTATTCCTACGGCCTGGTGGTCGATTGGCTCGGTTTCTCGTCGCTTCGCGTCGAGGAGATCGGTGGGAAGATCGGCATTCGTCCCGGCGGTCTCGACGACATTCGACACGGGCAGGTCTGGCGGCTCTTCACACCGGTTCTACTCCACTTTAATCTGGCCCACATTCTGTTTGATATGTGGGCCCTGGCCTCTTTTGGCAGCCTGATCGAGTATCGGCGTGGAACCCTGACACTGGCGTTTCTGATACTGGTCTCGGCCGTCACGTCGAATCTTGGCCAGTATCTCTTCGACACGTATTACCTGGCCCAACCTGGCCTCTTCGGCGGGATGTCGGGTGTGGTTTACGCCCTGTTCGGCTACGTCTGGATGAAGGGCCGTTATGAGCCCGAGCAGGGGATGATTCTTCACCCCAGCAGCGTCCAGATCATGATCTTCTGGCTGGTGATCTGTATGCTGGGAGCCATGGGCAACATCGCCAACGCGGCACACGCGGTGGGGTTGATCGTGGGAATGCTCTGCGGCCTGGCGGGAATCTGATCGAAAACGGGGCACCATTCGATGCGACTCGGATTCGTCTCGGCCATCCTGGCCGACCAAACCTTCGAGCAAATCCTCGCCTTCGCCGCCGAGGCCGGTTTCTCGAGCGTCGAAATCATGTGCTGGCCCCCGGGTCGGGCCGATCGACGCTACGCCGGCGTGACGCACATCGACGTGACCGCGCTCGGAGCCGAGGCAATCGAGCAGGTCCGTGAATTGGTCAGCATGCAGGGGGTGGCGATCTCAGGCCTGGGCTATTATCCCAACCCACTGGCCGCCGACCGTGTCGAGTCTGAGACCGCCGTGGCGCACCTCAAGAAGGTGATCGATGCCGCGGCACTGCTGGGAGTCGGCGTTGTCAACAGTTTCGTGGGCCGCGACCCGGTGCTCTCGTTCGAGGCTAACTGGGAACGTTTCGTCTCGACGTGGCGCCCTCTGGTAAGCCACGCCGAGGATCGTGGAGTGCGGATCGGGATCGAAAACTGCCCGATGCTCTTCACCGCCGACGAGTGGCCCGGCGGCAAGAACCTGGCGACCAGTCCATCGGTCTGGCGTCGGATGTTCGATGCGATCCCTAGCCAGGCGTTTGGCCTGAACTTTGACCCCTCGCACTTCGTCTGGCAGCAGATGGACTACATCGCCCCCCTAGCCGAGTTCCATCATCGACTGGTCCATATTCACGCCAAGGACGCGCGGATCGATCGTCAGGCACTCGATGCGCACGGAATCCTGGCCTATCCCAAGCTCTGGCACACGCCAAAGCTGCCCGGTCTGGGCGATGTCGCATGGGGAAAGTTTTTCGGAGCGCTGGCCGATACTGGCTATGATGGTGATGTCGCGATCGAAGTCGAGGACCGCGCCTTCGAGGGATCTCTCGCGAAACGCCAGGAGGCGCTCGTCATCAGCCGCCGTCACCTCACACAGTACATGATCGGCTGATCGGAATCACTTCATGAACGACGGTCGCGCACCCGGACCCTCTCTATCGGTCCTGATCCCGGTCTATAACGAGGTCGCCAACGTCGATCCGCTTCATGCGGAGCTGACCGACGTCTTGAAAAGCTTGCCACTGTCTTACGAGCTCATCTTCGTCGACGACGGCTCGCGAGACGGCACCACCGAGCGGCTCGACGCACTCCAGCAAGCCGACCCGGCGCATGTGCGTGTGGCCTTTCTGCGCCGGAACTGCGGCCAGACCGCGGCCCTCTCGGCGGCGCTTGACCTGGCGCGGGGAGATATCCTGGTACCGATCGACGGCGATCAACAGAACGATCCCGCCGACATCCCGAGACTCATCGAGCGTCTCGACCAGGGCTTTGACGTCGTCTCGGGCTGGAGGCGTGATCGCAAGGACGCCTGGTTGTCGCGGAAGGTCCCTTCATGGATCGCCAATCGACTGGTCGCCCGGCTTTCAAACGTGCCGTTGCATGATTTCGGCTGCACCCTCAAGGCCTATCGTCGACGCGTGCTCGAAGGAGTGCGGCTCTATGGAGAGATGCACAGGTTCATCCCGATCTTCGCCACCTGGCAAGGCGCCCGGGTCACCGAGATGGTCGTCAACCACCGCCCCCGGACCGCGGGCCGGACCAAGTACGGTCTGGGCCGGACATTCAACGTCGTGCTTGACCTGATCCTGATCCGCTTCTTTCTGAGCTACGCGCAGCGGCCCATGCACTTGTTCGGCCGGATCGGACTCTATTCGATGGGCCTGAGCTTGCTCTCGTTCGCCGCGATGCTTTATTACAAATTCCGCCCGATGCTGACGGGCGAGCCGAGGAAAGACTTCGTCGAGACCCCGATCCCGCTACTCGTCGTCCTGTTTTTCCTCGCGGGAGTCATCAGCATCCTCATGGGCGTGCTCGCCGAGATGGTGATGCGCACCTACTACGAGTCGCAGGCCAAGACGACCTACCTGCTCGGCGAGGTGCGCCAGCGCGAGGAACTATCATGAGTGCCCGGGAAAACTCGGCTCAAACGGCTAGCTCGACTACAAGTGACCCGACAGGCTCGTCGCCGACCACGACCGACCCGTATTGCTTCGGCTCGACACCGCGAGACGCCGAGTAGTTGACGATCCGCGAGAAACCTGCCTGGCGAGCAAAGTTCGCCAGAATGTCGAAGTTGTAGGCGTACTTGTGCTGACCGTCACAGAAGAGGTAGTTGATTGCCTGCGCGACGGAGTCAGAGAAAGGTCGCGGCCAGTCCTCGACGTGATCGCCGCGGGCGACTTCGAGGGCGTACTCCATACTCGGCACCGCGATCCGAGCCACTCCGTCCTCCTTGAGCACGCGCCGGACTTCCTTGAGGAGCTGAAGCGCTCGTACGGAAAGAGATGCTCGATCGTGTGCGCCGAGTAGACGAACTTGCAGCTCCGACTGGGAAATGGCAGCCTGTTCCGAAGGTCGAGCCAGAGGTCGATCTTGCGGAATAGGTTTCCGTCGGTGTTGATCAGTCCTTCGAGATACTTGAAGCCACAGCCGAGGTGAACGTAAAAGCCATCGGGACCAGGCGGCCCGGTCAGGCTGTAGCGGAATCGTCGGAAGGCGGTGTTCGGTAGCGACAGGTAGCGAACGAGCGAGAAATACGCGTCCTTGATGCTCTGGCGAATCATGGTAGTCGAATCCGTTCTCTCGATGATGACGCTCAGGGCCTTGCTCGACAACCTCGGGGTCCGTTCCTTCGATCGGCGAGCTCCGAACAATATTCCGGGGCGGAATTATGACAAATCACCGTCCTGATGTCCATACCGGTCGACCGTTCCGGCAAAGGGTCGCGGGGCCGAGGAAAAATCCGATTTTTTTTCTCTGCACATTACACAAGGGTCTGGCGTACGATGACCAAAAGCTTGCATCAATCCCCTAAACCTTTCAGCGTGCGCGACAGAGTGAACGGATCGGCTCGCATTGAATGATTTCGTGCGGCGTTCGTGTCTCACCGTTCGCGAAGTGTTATGCGCGAAGCGGCGAACTTATAGCGAGCGTACCAGCACGGTTTCCGCTTCGATGCCCGGCCCGGCGATGAGTGAGACCATCCGCACGATCGCTCGATTGGAGTGCATGAACCCATGTTCTGGAAACTGACCCTGGCAATCGCATTGGTGGCAGGGCTAGGCGGCGCGGTCTATTTGAGCGGCGTGTCGAAGGCTCAGGTGAAGGACGCCCTGAAATCTCTGAGCCACGGATCGATCGGGAGCCCGCATCTTGGTGCGACAGCGGCACAGGGCGAGTCGGGCCGGATGCCGGTGTTTAACTCCTCGAAAATCGAACCTCCCAAGCCCTGGGACGGCCTGGTTGCCATCACTCGGAACGAGCAGGACGCTGTCGGTCTCAGGATGGCGACGGTCGCCGCCCAGACCGAGTCCATCAAGCTCGAACTGCCCGGCCGGACCGCGTATGACGATAACACGTTGACCAAGATCCGGCCTCGGTTCGATACCCTGGTCGTCAAGGTTCATGCCACCGTCGGTCAGCATGTCAAGAAAGGCGACCCTTTACTGGATCTCTACAGCACCGAACTGGCCAAGGCCAAGAGTGATTTTCAGACCAGCTTCGTCCAGTGGCAGCACGACAAGAAGCTGTACGACCTGCGTGAAAACCTCGTCAAAACGGGCGCCATCGCCAACCAGATCTGGGTCGATACCCAGAATGACGAGCAGAAGAGCCGGCTCGAATACTACCTGGCCCTCGACAAACTTCAGGTCTACGAGGTCCCCAAGGAAGAAATCGATCCCCTGGTCGACCGGCTTAAGGACAAGGCAGCCGACGCTCTCCACTTTGGAGACGTCTCGGACAAGTCGAAGATGACCCTCCGCGCCAAGACCGATGGCATCGTCATCGAGCGCGAGGTAGTCGCTGGCAACTTCTACGACACCTCGAATGTGCTGATGACGATCGGTCCGCTCGATCATCTCTGGGTCCTGGTCAATGTTTACGAGCTCGACCAGGACAAGGTTTCTCTCGGCCAGACGATGGAGATCCGGTTCCCCTACTCGGACCAGAAGATCGATGGCAAGGTCCAGTACGTCGCCAACGAGGTGTCTAAGGACACCCGCGCGGTCAAGGTTCGGGCCACGATCCCCAACCCCGACGGTCGGCTCAAGTCCGACATGCTCGTACGGGCAATCCTCGACGTTCCCCCTGTGCCTGGCCAGACGGTCATTCCGCGACTTGCCATGGTCGCGATCAATGATGAGAATTTTGTCTTCGTTCACAAGAAACGAGGCCCGGGCGACAAGCTCGACAGTTACGAGCGGCGCAAGATCGACGTCGCCCAGGAAGGTTTCGACCAGGTCGTGGTCGCAAGCGGGCTGAGAGCCGGTGAAGAGGTCGTCACCAATGGCAGCCTGATCCTGGCCCAACTCTACGAGGACCGAAGAGTCATCTCGACCGGCTTGCCCTCACAATAAGCCGAACCAAGGTCGAGCGAACCGATCTCTCGAGTCCTGACCGCGGATTTCACGAGCCACCCCGCCCCGCGGGAGTGGCCTTTGCCACTGGTTTCTCAGCCGGCGCGGGGAGCGGCCAGCCCTTGTTTACCACGGTCTTGCCGTTGTAAATCGCGTCATGGACGCGCATCGTCAGTGCCTGGGGGAAAGCGTGCGGAGCGTCGAGCCGGTTGTCCCCTCCCACGATGATCTGCTCGGTGGGATCGCTCGCGGGACGATAGCCGATGGTGAGTCCCGGCGGGAGCTTCGCGCCTCGGCCCTGGTGTTTCGCAAGGAACTCGGAACTCCAGCGGATCGTATTGGAAGTCAATCGGGCCGTGAAATAGGTCCGCCCGCGGCTCGACTTGGTGTACTCCGAGCGAAGCACACCCAGGATCGCTCCTCCTTCAGCGTCTTCGATGATGTTGCCGCTGATCGTGCCTCCTAAAAACGGTGCATGGGACCATCCCCAGATCCCCGGCGACTCGCTGGGATATGCCGTGATCTGGAACGAATCCCCTGCGCCGAGAAGATGATTGTCGCGAACCTGTGTCCCGAAGTGGTTGCCGGCCAGAACGAGATTGGCGGCTCTCGATCCACCTCGCGAGTCCACGCGGTTCCGGCAGAACGACTCACCGACAAAGCCGCTGGCGATCACGATCCGGTCGGTACGCGGTGGCAAAGGCTCGTCCAGCAAGAACGTGACTCGGTCGAGAACCTGTGAGACCCGCCGCCAGACACCGAGCTTCTCGCCTGCGGTTACCGCCACGACGCTCCCGACTCGCATCGGTTGCCCGAGCGGCCGGCCTTCGCCCAGGCTGACGATCAGGCCGTCAGCCGAGATCGCTGCCGGCTTTCCCTCGAAGTGGAGATGGTAGGACTCGGTGAGGATGACCTCGGGCTCGTTCGACCAGGGGATCGTGTCGTCATCACGAGCTCCGATGGCCACGATATCGTTGTCCTCGATCCGATCATTCGCGCCCCGGCCTGTCATCACGAGGAACCGCCAGGTCTTACCGTTCGGTGCCATTGATCGGGCCCGGTTTCGCTTCACCAGCAGATCGTGCGGGTTGTGTGCGCCGAAGACGTTCGAGCTCACGGTACCGGGACGAGTGCCCCGGAAATCATTGCCGATGATCTCCCAAGGGCCCTGAAAGAACTCGACCGTGCCCCCTTTGAGTGTGTTTCCGAGCAATCGACCCGAGCGCGCGTTGATCAGCCGGAAGAGCCGGACGGCGGGGCTCCACTGCCCGGGCCGGTCACTCGACGCCGCTGGTCCCTCGATGTCGAGGTTCGCGAACGTCAGGTCGACACGCGGATCGGGGTGGCTGTTGTCCTGGATGCTCGTCACCCCGATGACCGACGGACCCCATGCGACATCCTCCTGCCAACGAATGGCTCCGTCGAACCTGATGGCGAAGCCGTCCAGTGTCGTATGACTGCGATGCACGGTGATGGCGGCCGGCCACGGCGGTTGATCGCTCGACTGCTGGAATAAAAGGGTGGCGTCCCGTTCCGCGACGAGATTCACTGGCTTTTCAAGCACCAAGGGCTGGGTCATCGTGTAAGTGCCGGCGGCCAGCTTGACCGTCCGGTGTTGGCTGATCAGCACACCAAGGTCGTCGCCAGGCTTCGCCACGATCGTCGTACCTTTGACGTCAGGGGCGATCTTGCTCACATCACAAGTTCCCCCTGGGAATCTGACGATCGCGATCGAGCCGTCTGCCAGGACCAGTCGCAGGGTCATCACCGCGCCCCGACTCGTCGCGCACCGGCGTGAAGAAGAGATCGGCCCGGGCCCGGTCCGATCGCGGTCGGAACTGAAGAACACCCTGATCATCAACCGGCTCGATGATCGCCGCCGGGCCGCCATTTGGGGAATCGGACCGATAGACCCAGCAGCCGCAGACGGTGTCGCTCAAGACCGCCGCGACGATCGGAGGATCGACCGAAAGGTTCTCGAGCACGGCGTGCACGGCGCCTGGCTCGGCCTGGAACTGGCCATCCTGTCCCATCCAGGTGGCTTTGGCCGATGTCGAGACTTTTCTCGGCAGACGGATCACGGGCATCCTGCGATTCGGCTCTGTTGATCCGGCCACGAGCGACACGGTATCGCTGGGACCGCTCTCATATCGGACCGACACCCGGACTCGCCGCCCTTTCAGGTCCGTCCCAGCCTGGAAGTAAAGTGCCGCTCTGCTGCGGTCCTGCTCATTCCGAACCAGCTCGGCGTTCGAGTCTCCTTCGAGGTTGGTCCCGAACCTCCAGCGCAAGGGTCCCGATGCCTCGATGAGGATCGACTTGATCTCGATCTGGGTCGAGAGCCCCCTCAGTTCAATGCACGAATCGACAAGACCATCCGGCCCAACGGCCGGTCCCGGACCGGTCCAGTCAGCTGCTTTCTGGTCGGAACCACTCCACTCCGCCGAGAGCCTGACTCCGGGAATCCGCAGATCGGGCTGCATCCGGCCGCCACGGAGCGTGAGTTCGTCGGTCGACCCATCATCGAGCCGGACCTTGATGGCAAAGCCGGCTGACGCCACGGGCCGGGTCGGCTCCAGGTACAGATCGACTCGGCTCGAGCCTGCCGCGCGCTGGCAGACGACAGCCCACGCGCCGGGTCGGCCCCCGAACTCCCAGTCGTCTCCCTCCTGGGTTTTGACGACCACCTGCGCGACCTGCCGGTCAGGCGGAAGGCCCTCCAGGATGATGTGCAGATCCTGGATATCGCTGGGCTTCACCTGGGCCCACGGACCCGCCAGGTCGTGTCCGTCTTGCCCGATCCATCGCGCCGAGATCCCTGGCAGACCCGACAGGGCTAACGCGAGCATCCAGATTCCCGTGGTCGGCATGGGTGTCCCTTCCGTGCTGCTTGGACTCGACCTGCCGACGGTCGATCGATCGCCATTCCGTGCAGGTCGCCTCGTTGTCCGATCGAGTCGTCGGACTTTACCAGATTTCCCGCTGGTCCGGGAGCCGGTCCAATCGTGAGTGGCCGGACATTTGCCTTTACCGACTCTCCAGCCATTTGACCCGCGCCGGGGCGGGGTGTAGGATCGGCCGTTAGGGCCGCTCGACCGCCGCTGCCGCTCAACTCCCGGCGGCCGGCCCGGAGTCTCGCGAACGTTGGCCCATTACACGTCTTCGAGAACCCAGGAAAGGGGTCAAGATCATGCCCTTGTACGAGGTCGAAACGACGTCGCATATCATGATTGCGTGTGTCGAGGACGAAGCGGCGGCCCGGGGGTTCGCGCAAACGAACTACCCGACCGAGGACGTGATCCGGGTCAGCCACCGCCCCCGCGACGCCTGGGTCATCTCGAAGAATCTGCTGGGCCTCAAAGGAAAGAGCGACCCGTGCACCACGGCGCGGGACTGCCTGGCAAAGGCCCAGGGCGACAAGCTCCACGCGGTCCGGCTCTACATGCAGCACACGGGCTGCGATCTTGACGGTGCGCGGAAGGCGATCGAGTCGAACATGGCCATCGGTTGGTGAGGTTGAGCTTCGCGCTGCTGTGCGTGTGAGCCAACGCGGTCGGACCACCTCGGCGCAGCCGATCGCCGCATTCGAGGTCGCCGTCTCGAAAACGTCTTCACGACAAGACGAAACCAGGCGAGCCATCACCATCGGCTCGGGATCAGTCAGGGGGAAACCATGCCCAAGGTCATCTGCTTGATTCTCGGGGGGGGACGAGGCACCCGGCTCTACCCGCTCACGAAGTCGCGAAGCAAGCCCGCGGTCCCGATCGGCGGCAAGTATCGCCTGATCGATATCCCGATCTCGAACTGCATCCATTCGGGGCTGAGCCGGATCTTCGTGCTGACCCAGTTCAACTCGGTCAGCCTGCACCGCCATATCGCCAAGCACCTACAAGTTCGATCCGTTCGGCGGAGGATTCGTCGAGATCCTGGCTGCGCAGCAGACGATGCAGCACGAGACGTGGTACCAGGGAACAGCCGACGCGGTCCGGCGGAACATTCCCTACTTCACCGAGGAGCGGTACGACCTCGTCCTGATCCTCTCCGGCGACCAGCTTTACCGGATGGACTTCCAGGACATGATCCGCACCCATCTGGAGAACCGGGCCGAGGCGACCATCGCTACCCTGCCGGTGGGGAGAGCAAGAAGCCCGTTCGTGTGGGATCATGCTGCACCGACGCGAGCGGGCGGGTGACCGACTTCGAGGAGAAGCCCAAGACCCCCGAGAAGCTGCGCCGGGTCCGCACCGATCCCGAGTCGCTCGCTCGGTTCGGCCTCAATGCCGAAGGCCGCCCCTATCTCGCCAGCATGGGAATCTACCTGTTCAACCGCGCCACCATGGTCCAGATGCTCGCCTCGGGCAACGCCACCGACTTCGGCAAGGAGATGTTCCCCCAGGTCATCGCCGAGCACCGGGTCCAGGCGCATCTCTTCGATGGCTACTGGGAGGACATCGGAACCATCGGCGCCTTCCACAAGGCGAACATCGACCTGACCCTCGAAAAGCCTCCGTTCGATTTCACGTTCGGCGATCATCCGATTTTTACCCGACCTCGCTATCTTCCCTGTTCGCGGCTTTCCGAGGTCAAGATCAAGAACAGCCTGATCTCCGACGGTTGCATCATCGGGCGAGGCTCGGTCATCGAGAACTCGGTGATCGGTGTCCGGGCGCAGATCGGCGCCAACGTGACCATCCGGAACACGTACATCATGGGGGCCGACAGTTACGAGAGCCCAGCGGCAACTCGAGGAGAACGCCCGGAGCAACCGGCCGAATATCGGGATCGGCGAGAATTCGGTGATCGAGAACGCGATCATCGACAAGAACGCACGGATTGGCCGGGGCGTCCGGATCATGAACGAGGCGGGAGTCGTCGAATCGGAGGAACCGCCTCATTACGTCATCCGCGACTCGATCGTGGTCATTCCCAAGTACACCGTCCTCCAGGACCGGACCACGATCTGATCCGATCAACCGGGGTCGAGAAAACTTTCGGAAGTCACAAACCGTGATCGGGGCGTAAAGATTGATAACGCGAGACCGCGTCCCGGTTCCCTGCGCGCCTCAAATCCATGAGATCACCGGGATTTGCGTGAATTTGCTCGGTACCGGCTTTTTTGCTAAACTTGACAAGATCCAGTGCCGGGGTGCCAGATCATTCGCCGCTCCGTGGAACCGGTGAATCAGGATCAGGAATAGAGGATGGTGGTTTGATGGCGGCCGAGACGAACATCGCCACGGACGATCGAATCGGGGGTTTCCGCTACGTCCGCACGATCCATCCCGGTGCAACCTCGGTGGTCATCGAGGTGGTGCAGGAGTCGACGGGGCGTCGGTTCGCGCTGAAGCAATTGCTCGAGTCCCGGAATCGCTCCGGCTCCGGAGCGCAAGGCGTTCGCGTTCGAGGCCAGGCTGGGAATGCAGCTGCGGCACCCGAACCTGATCCGGGTCCACGAGTTCTTCCGCGACCCGAACCAGCCCTACTTCATCATGGACCTGTTCCCGGCGATCCACATGAAGCTGCCGATCGCCCGACCGTCGGTCTATCCCATGCCGGTGCCGCAGTTGCACCGGATTCATGGAGCAGGCGGCCAGCCGCCCTGCACTACATGCACGAGCAGGGCTGGATCCACCGCGACGTCAAGCCGGAGAACATCCTGGTCAACAAGTCGGGCGACGTCCGGGTGATCGATTACGCGCTGGCGATGCGGCCGTTCTCGATCTTCAAGAAGATGGTCGGCGGCGAAGGCGCCGCGGCAAGGGACGCCCAGCTACATGTCGCCCGAGCAGATCCGGTGCGAGCCGCCGCGCCGTCGGCCGATATTTACAGCTTCGGGGTCACGTGTTATGAAATCGCCTGCGGCCGGCCGCCCTTCCGGGCGAATTCGCAGAACGATCTGCTGAACAAGCATATCTCGGATCGCCCGGTGCCGCCCACGGCGCATAACGCGGCGATCACCGCTGAGTTCTCCGACCTGGTCCTCAAGATGCTCCAGAAGAAGCCGGCGGACCGGCTCGCCGAGCCTCGAGGACTTCCGCCTGGCATTCTCGCGGGTGCGGATTTACAAGGACGATCCCGACCCGATGACGGTGCGGGGCCGAGCGCCCGAGCTCCGAGCGGCCTTTCTGTTCCCGGAACCTGACGATCCATGGCCAGCGCGACCGAGCATCGCCTCGACTTCGAAGCGCCGATCTACGAGATGGAAGCCCGCCTGGCCGAGATGGAGGCCAGCTACGCCCAGTCATCGGATCGGGGGCGAATCCACCGGCGTCGCCGAGCAGATCCGCCGCCTCCGCCGCGAGCTGGCGAACCTCAAACGGACCATCTACGCGCAACCTCGACGCCTGGCAGACCGTCAAGGTTTCCCGGCATCCCCAACGGCCTCAGACCCGCGACTACATCGACCTGATTTTCGACCAGTTCGTCGAGCTCCACGGCGACCGTGCCCTCGGCGACGACCAGGCCATCGTCACCGGCCTGGCGCACCTGGGCGATTCCAAGGTCATGTTCGTCGGTCATCAGAAGGGGAAGAACCTGGCCGAACGCACGGCCTGCAACTTCGGCTGCGCCATCCCGAGGGCTATCGCAAGGCCCTGGTCAAGATGCGGATGGCGGCCAAGTACGGCTTGCCGATCGTCTCCTTCATCGACACACCGGGCGCCTATCCGGGTATCGCCGCCGAGGAACGGGGCCAGGCGCTGATCATCGCCGAAAACCTCCTCGAAATGAGCCAGCTCGATACGCCGATCATCTGCGTCGTGATCGGCGAGGGGGGCTCCGGCGGAGCGCTTGGCATCGGCATCGGCGATCGGCTGGCCATGCTCGAGCACGCCTATTACTCGGTCATCAGCCCCGAGGGCTGCGCCACGATCCTCTGGAAGTCGAGCCGAGCACGCCCCCAAGGCCGCCGAGGCCCTCAAGATGACCAGTCGTGACCTGCTCAGATTCGGAATCATCGACGAGATCATTCCCGAACCCCTGGGTGGCGCCCACCGCGACCATCGCGAGGCCGCCGCCAGCGTCAAGAGCTTCCTCATTCGCTCGCTCCGCGAGCTTACCGAGGTTTCCGACTCTACCCGGCTTGACCGACGTTACGAGAAGTTTCGCCGCATGGGCGTCTTCGTCGAGGGGAGCCCCGCGCAGAACGGTGAAGCCCACCGGACCGTTTCCGACAAAGCCTAGTCGACCCCTCCCAGGACCGCCCTCTCATCCCCTACCCCATCTCGCTTCAGGCACGCCAACCTGGCGTCGCCTGTTGATTCCAGGCGGCGCTCGCGCCTCTTTCGCGGTCAACCCATGCCGGCCCTCGACCGCCGACAAAGGATCTCAATAAAAATCACGACAGCTCTCATTTCCTCGTGTGTAAGACCACGATAGAGTTAAGAGGTCTTCTCTACCATATCGTAGGGCCACTCTGGCCGAGGTCTGAGACGGTCGAGGTCCGTTGAGGAATTGACCCTCTCCGTCCTGATCGACCCCCCCAGTACGCGAGGAAAGCATCCATGTCATCGCGACGTCCCGGATTCACCTTGATCGAATTGCTGGTGGTGATTGCCATCATCGCGGTCCTGATCGCCCTGCTCTTACCCGCCGTTCAGGCCGCTCGCGAGGCGGCACGGCGTGCGCAATGCGTCAACAACCTGAAGCAGATCGGCCTGGGCCTTCACAACTATCACCAGACCAACGACGCGTTCCCTCCCGGAGCCCTGCCGATCTTCCAGCCCTATGGAAATCCGACCGGAACCATCAAGAACAACTGGGGACCGAGCGTTCACGCCCGGCTCCTGGGGTTCATGGAACAGCAGGCGCTCTATAACGCCCTGAACTTCTCGGTGGGAGTCATGAACGACACCAATGGCGGACCCGCCATGAACCGGACCTTCTCGGTCACGGTGATCAACACGTTCCTCTGTCCGTCGAGCACTCCGCCCGGGTGGAACTTCACGTCCGCCACGGCACCTCTGGGGCAGTACCGGGCGCCTGGGAATAGCTACTTCGCCTCGGTGGGTTCCTGTCTTGAGTTCGCGGATCAGCAGAACGCCGGCCCACCCAATGGGCCGTTCCCCTATTACGGCACCAAGGGACACTCGCGCGGGATTCGCGACATCACCGACGGCACGAGCAATACCGTGGGCTTTGGTGAGTGGAAGATCGGCTCCGGTAACGCGACCAAGTATTCGGTTCAGGACGTCATCTTCATCGGCAGCGGTCCGAGCGGCACCGCGCGGAATAACGGCACCTATACGATGCCCAATCCCAAGCTGGTCGCTGGACTGATACCGTGGTTGGCCCAGTGTGCCCAGACCGCACAGACCGGTGGAGGGCGGGGAGCCAAGTCACCCACCCTGGGCGAAACCTGGGCGTTCGGGATGTGTGGCTACACGCAGGGAAATCTCCTGGTGGCGCCCAACCCCAAGTATCCCAACTGCAGCACGAACGGGGTCAATACCATCGAAGATCCCGGCGTCTTCGCCCTGAGCAGTTTCCACCCCGGCGGGGCCAACGTCCTGATGCTCGATGGTTCGGTCAAGTTCCTCAAGGACAGCACCAATAACATCACAATCTGGGCGCTCGGCTCGATCAGCCAGGGCGAGGTGATCGACGCGAGTAGTTACTAGGGCGAGCCTGTCGACCACCGCCTGGTAACGTCCGGTACGAGCAGAATCCTGGTTGCTGGGGGCCGCGGAGCGGACGGACCCCAGCCCGCCAGGTTCTGTTGCCGATTTTCCGTCGTTTCTCCGGAATTCGCTCACGCATTCCAGGGCGTGTGGGCCGCAGGTCATGGGAGCCCCATCCGTGCGCGGAATCTCCGCGGTTGGCGGGTCGGGGTATCCGAATTGACAAAGAGCGGTCGGTCAGGCCGGGCTCGCCTGGCACTCGGTCGAGCCGATCGTGCCGGCAATAAGGGTCGTGTCGGCCGGCTCGAACATCATAGAGAGTGGTGCGGCTTCAAGGTTGGGTTCGGTCGGCGCCGCCGTCTTGGGTTCGGTCGGCGCCTCGGCCCTGGGTTCGGTCGGCGCCGCGGGCTTGGGTTCGCTCGGCGATTCGAGTTTGGGTTCGCTCGGCGCTTCGGCCTTGGGTTCGCTCGGCGCCGGGTCCGGGATGATCGGCACGGGCGAGGCTGTCGGCTCAACCGATTCCACCCGATCCTTCCGCACGTTCCGCAATTCCTTCAGGCAGCCCAGCAGGACCCGCTGGTGGCCCAGCTCGTAACGCTGACGCTTCATCCCCTCGTTGCTGGCGTCGAACGCCGCTTCCTGGATCGTGAGTTCACGCAACTGTTCCTCGCGCGCCTCGACTTCCGATAGCCGTTGCTTGAGCTCGTCGAGGATCGCCTCGATCTGCGCCAGCAGCGCGGCGTTGGCGTCGGCACGCTCGGGCAGGTTGGCGTACTGCTTCGCCGTGCGGCGTCGGTATTCGCCCTTCGCCATCCGATCCTCGCCCGGGTAGGTCAGCGTGAAGAAGTAATCGAGCCGCTCGGGGTCGGCTTTCCTGGGACCCAGATGCGAGGCCAGCGCGTACGACAGCCAGAGGCCGGTCACGGGACTGTCCAGGTGACCCGTCGGGCGCAGGCCCTGCAACTGGAGCAGGTCGAAGATCTGGCTCTCGTCGAGCCGGCCGTTCTGGATGATCCCGCGGCCGATGTTCTCCCACTGCTCGATCAGCCAGCGGCAGCCCAGGCTGAAACTCCGCAGCTCGTACACCGTGCCCTGGCCATCATTGACCAGGGCGCTGGTGGTGCCGGTCAGGCGCTTGAGTTTCGCGAACAGATCGGCGTCGAACGCCTCGCCCGCGAGCAGGACCTTCTTGCTGAGAGCGGCGTTCTCGGCCTTGCGACAGCGTTCGACCCTCCAGGCAGCGTGGACGGCGGTCTCGACCAGGGTGCGCTCGGTGTCGGACCGGGCGTCGAGCTCGTCGAACCAGGTTTCGACCCGCGCCTGTAGCTCCTCGGCGTTCTCGCCAGGCAATACCGCTGTGGCGGCGGCGCAGCCGTGAGTCAGGCCGTTGAGCCGGGAGATGGCCTTGCCCGCCTCGGTGCGGGGTCCGGTCGATTTTTGGGCGTTGGCGCGGTTGGCCGCCAATCGGGCGGCGCTGATCGGGCGGGTTGTGGGGGTGGAATTGGTGGTGGAGGTTGCGCGGTCGAAAGGCTCGGAGGTTGGCGCGGTCATGATTGGAAATCTCCCGGCGAGTTGCCCGTCCAAAGGAAGCCGAAAACACCCGGCGCGGCCCGATCGATTGGGGGCGCGCACCGGCCCGTTGTTATTAAGCATCGGAGGAAACGACCAGGGAGTGCGGCGAATCTGGGAGATTTGTCCCGATTACGGGACGGAATGGGGCGGTTGGCGCGGCGGGGTGGGGTCGTGACGGCGTCACGGGCGTGTCGCCGGAGCCGAAATCAAAAAAATACATTCTCTGGTCTGGCTGATCCCGGTTCGAGGCGGTTGAGGAGAAGGTCGGACCGAAAACTCGGTTTCACCAAATCTCCCAGATTCTCTTTCTTGCCGGTGTCTTGAGAATGATGTAGAGTTGGGGCAAGTTTCGGAATCGAATGCCCGGAAACCTCGCGTGGATCGGTCTTAACCAATCGAAACACGCCGAGGCTTGCCGTGGAGCGGATCGCGTCGATAAACTGAATCAGTCACAACGATCGTGGCATCGGCCACGGCGTGGCTGGCTGTCAGACATGTCTATCAGGCGGGCGAACGGATTGTCCGCTCGTCCCGTATCGTGTGTAGTTCGTTTGACTTGATTTGACCTGACCAGAGTCGTCGCGGCCGATCGGTTCCGCAGGGTGGGCGAACGGTCCGTATCGTTCCAGAATTGGTGGATGAGACCATGACCTTCGTCGGCAGAATCCTTGTGTTCGTCATCACGATCCTGGCGCTCTTCTTTCTGGGAGTCTCGACGGTCGTCTTCATCACCGAAACCAACTGGAAGGTGGCGAAAGAGGCCGAGACCAAGAAAGTCAACGACCTGAACGCCAAGGTGCGTGACCTTGAAGCTCAGAAAGCCGCGGCGGAAAAGGAAAAGCTCGCGGCCGAAGCCACTCATAAAGCGGCGATGAAGCAGCAGGAGGACAAGATCGCGTCGCTTGATGCCGACAACAAACGGTTGGGCGACGAGATCACCCAGTCGCGAACGGCGCTGGGGACAGCCCAGAAGGCCGCCGAGCTCGCCCTCCAGGACGCCGCGGCGCGTAAGGGCGAGACCGACATTCTCCGCGATCAGAAGTCGGCGGTCGAGAAGCAGGCCAACGAGTACAAGCTCCGCCAGACCGAGCTCAACGACAAGATCCGCGAGCTGACCCGAATGCTTGAAACCGCGACGACCAACTCGAACGACCTCCGCGATCGGGTGGCTCGGTTCCAGACCCTGCTCCGCCAGAACGGTCTCTCCGACGACATCAGCACGATCAAGGGGCTGGAGAGGCCCCCCGCGGTCCAGGGCGAGGTGGCACGGGTCGACGATCAGAACAAGTCGGTCGAGATCACGATCGGCTCGGATGACGGCCTTGTGAACGGACACGAGCTGTACCTCTATCGGGTCAAGCCGCGGCCCGAGTTTCTGGGCAAGATCAAGATCATCGCCGTCGATCCCGACCAGGCTGTCGGCCGGGTCATCGGGGCGACCATCCAAGGGAAGAAGATAAAGGAGGGGGACATTGTCTCGAGCACGATCCGGCCGCGCAGCTAGTACCGGCGGCAAAGGCGGCGGCCGTCCCGCCGCGGGGGGTCGTCCCGGTGTCTTTGTTCAGACTCCCAAGAGCGATATCTTCGTCGCCCTGCTGGGAATCTCCCTGGGAGCAATGATCCTCGGGAGCATCCTGATGGCGATCATCCTCTACCGTTACGACTTCAGCATCAAGGTTTCGGCCCTCGCCAGACCCGCCGCCACCGCGTCCCACACGACAGGAATTCTGGCCTGAATCGAAATTCCTGATACTGAACGCTTGTCAATCTGCCCTGACAATCGATACAATACCACCGTCCGCTCGTCCCGGTGTCGCGTGACCCGGAGCGAGCGGACGGCGGTGTTTTTCTCTGGTCGCCCCCAAGCGGCCGGAGGCCCGCCCTTGCACCCGGTGTTGAGCATTGTCGAGGGGGGCGGAAGCACCGGTCGCGCCACCAAGGGCCCGGTCCCAATTCCGTCCGATCCTCCGGGGGGCGTTAGCCATGACCCAGCATCCCGATCTGTTCGCGGCCCTCGCCGCTCCGTTCGAACCGCACGAGCTCAAGGTCCGTTCGCAGTCCAACCGGCAGTTGCAATACGTGACGGCGCGGACGGTGATGAACCGGCTGGACAGCGTGCTCGGGCCCGAGAACTGGTTGGACGACTATGTACCGTCGGAGAACTCCGTCCTCTGCCGGTTGACGATCCGACTCCCGGACGGCACCATCCTGACCAAATGCGACGCGGGCGGTTACGCGGGGATGGCCGATTCGGGAGATGATGATAAAAGCGGTTATTCCGACGCGTTCAAGCGTGCCGCGGTCAAGTTCGGAGTCGCGCGATATCTCTACCGCGACGGCGTTCCGGCGTTCGTCCCAGGCTCGCAGCCACAACCGCAACCGCAACCGCAGCCTGTCGCGGTGGCCGAGGCTGGCGGCGCGGCCGCCCCGGTTGCGACCGGGACCGGAACTGGAACCGGAACCGGCGAGGGCCCGGCCCCGCGTTCCCAGAACGCCGCCAGTGCCAACCCGCCGCGGACGGGCCGGGCGCTTTTTGCCTGGACCAAGGAACAGGAACAGCGCCACGAGGTCGGTTTGCTCAAGTACCTCAATAGCTGGGCCAAGCTCCAGGACTTCCCGGGGCGGATGGTCGACTGGGACGCCGACCAGGTGAACCAGGCTCATGCCGAGGCCTGCCGTAAGCTTCAGTCGATTCACGCAGGATCGGTGGAAGCCTATGAGGAGGCGTTGTCGAACTGATGGCGGCGTTGGCGTGAGCCAAAGCGCCCATTTCGGACAGCCTCTCAGCTCTCCGCGCGATGCAAGACGCGCGTCTTGCATGGCGCGGAGAGCTGAGAGCGTTCCGGATTCGTCACTTCCGCAGACCTTCCTGCCGTACGCAAAAGAGAGACGTCGTGGACTTCGGTGGGCGTGAGACAGGGCTTCGTGCCTGATCGATGGCATTGACTGCGCCGGAGCTTCCACCGAACCGATCGAATCGAGCACAAAAAGGCTGCGATCGATTCCCTGATTTGTCCGATCTCCTGTTGAGTCCACGAGGCTTCCGATCCCGTTCGCGCGGTCGAAACGCCGACGGGCGGAAGCGAAAGTCGGCCAAGGGAAACGGACGAACCGACGGACCGATCGCACCGAGGTTTGCCAGCCCCGGGACCAGCAATTCCGGGGCGGGTCGCGAATGGCTCGGCGCGATCCGGGCGCGTTGTGGAGGAGGTCAAGGTATGAGCAACGTCTCCCTGGCCCTGATGTGGCACCAGCACCAGCCGTACTACCCCGACGACGTCGCGGGAGAAAACCCGATGCCCTGGGTCCGGCTGCACGGGACCAAGGACTACATCGGGATGGCCCTGCACCTCGAGGAGGTGCCCGAGTTCCGCTGCACGATCAACCTGGTGCCCAGCCTGCTCGTGCAGATCGAGGCCTACGTCCATGGCGCGAGCGACCAGCACCTCCGGGTCTCGCGGACTGCCGGCCGACGGCCTGTCGCACGAGGACGCGCTTTACCTGCTCGACAACTTCTTCATGGCCTAGGCCGACGCGATGATCCGGCCCCATCCCCGCTATCACGAGCTGTATACGCTCCAGCGCGCCTGGGCAGTCGAATCCGGCGAGCAGGCGCTGCCCCGGTTCCGCGAGCGCGACCTGCGCGACCTCCAGGTCTGGTCGAACCTGACCTGGATGCACCCGCTGCTCTTCGAGAAGGACCCCGAGCTGGCCGAGTTCAAGGCCAAGGGCCGGCGGTACACCGAGGACGAGAAGAACTGGCTGCTCGACAAGCAGCGCGCGATCCTGGGCGAGATCATCCCGCTGCACCGGCAAGCTCGCCGACCGCGGCCAGGTCGAGCTGACGACGACGCCGTTCTATCCACCCGATCCTGCCGCTGCTCTTCGACAAGCGGCTGGCCCGCGAGGCGATGCCCGACGTCAACCTGCCGGGCTATCGCGACGGCTATCCCGAGGACGCCGAGGTCCACGTCCGCCGGGCCGTCGAGTCGCACAGCCAGCACTTCGGCGAGCGCCCGCGGGGGATGTGGCCGAGCGAGGGCTCGGTCTGCCAGCAGATGATCCCGCTCCTGGCCCGGCACGGCATCCAGTGGATCGCCACCGACGAGGAGATCCTCGGCTGCTCGACCCACGGCAAGGTCGGCCGCGACAGCCGGGGCCACGTCCGGCACCCCGAGCTGCTCTACCGGCCCTGGAAGGTCAGCGAGGCGGGCCATGAGCTGGCGATCGTCTTCCGCGACCACTCGATGTCGGACCAGGTCGGGTTCCACTACCAGCGCAGTCCCGGGCCGGTGGCCGCGGGCGACTTCCTCGGCAAGCTGCACGCCATCGGCGACGCCTGCCGACACAACCCGGCCACGATCGTCCCGGTGATCCTCGACGGCGAGAACTGCTGGGAGTATTACCCCGACGGCGGCGTCTCGTTCCTCCGCTCGCTCTACCAGCAGGCGGTCCGCGACCCGCGGATCCGAGCCGGTGACGGTCGGCGAGTTCCTCCGCGACCACCCGCCGGCCGACACCCTGCCCCGGCTCTTCGCCGGAAGCTGGATCAGCCACAACTTCGCGATCTGGATCGGCCACCCCGAGGACAACCGCGGCCTGGGACGCCCTGCACCAGACCCGCCAGTTCCTCGTCGAGACCGCGCGACGCGGCCGACACGATCCCGACGTCCTTGCCCGCGGCCTGGGACGAGCTGTACATCGCCGAGGGCTCGGACTGGTTCTGGTGGTACGGCGACGATCACTCCAGCGCCCTGGACGCCCTGTTCGACCACCTCTTCCGCAAGCACCTGCGGAACGTCTACACGCTGCTGGGCCACGACCCGCCCGGCGTCGCTGTTCACGCCGATCTCGCAGGCGGCGCCGCACCGGCCGATCCACGACCAGCCGAACAGCTTCCTGCACGTCAAGGTCGACGGCTACTCGACGTACTTCGAGTGGATCAACGCCGCCCGGTACGTCTGCGGCAACGAGCGAGGCACGATGGCGCTGGTGACGAAGGGCCTGCTCCAGTCGGTCTGGTTCGGCTTCAGCGCCGAGAAGCTCCTGATCCGCGTCGACACCGAGGGAGCGCCGGCGTCGGAGCGGCTGGCCGAGGTGGGTCAGCTTGCGGGTCGGGTTTGTCGACCCGGCCGACTGGGAAATCGTCGTGTTCAGAACCCGTCGCTGGCCCGGCCCGACGGCGATGATCAACCATCGGCGGCGAGCTGTCGAGCAACGGGAACACCGTCGAGGTCGCCACCGGCAAGATCCTCGAGCTGGCCGTGCCGTTCGGCCGGCTCGGGCTCAAGGCCGGCGAGCCGGTCCGGTTTTACGTCGAGCTGCTGGGCGGCGACGCCAGCCTCGACCGGGCGCCCCGCGAGGGGATCTTCGAGCTGACCGTGCCCTCGCCCGATTTCGAGCGGATCATGTGGCAAGTCTAGGATCGGACCACGACCGTCGCGACCGCCGGTCCCGCCGACGGTCCTGAAGCGTCGAGCGTTCCACGCTCCACTCTGTTCTGGAAGGAGGAGGCAGCGACCATGCCCGAGCTGAGGAAAGATCCGATCGTCGGTCGCTGGGTGATCATCGCGCACGAGCGGGCGAAGCGTCCGCACGACTTCAAGGGCGAGGCCCAGAGCCAGGTCGAGGGGGGGCTCTGCCCGTTCTGCGAGGGGCAGGAGGACAAGACGCCCCCCGAGATCGTCGCCTACCGCGAGCGGGGCACCCGGCCCAACGGACCGGGCTGGCGGATCCGCGTCGTCCCCAACAAGTTCCCCGCCCTGAAGGTCGAGGGGAACCTGAACAAGCGGGGCGACGGGATCTACGACAAGATGGCGGGCGTCGGCGCCCACGAGGTCATCATCGAGAGCCCGCGCCACGAGATCAGCATGGCCGCGCTCACCGAGGACAACATCCGCGAGGTCCTCTGGGTCTACCGCGACCGCCTGGTCGACCTGAAGAAGGACACGCGGCTGGTCCACGGCATGCTCTTCAAGAACGTCGGCGCGGCCGGCGGCGCGAGCCTCGAGCACACGCACAGCCAGCTGATCGTCACGCCGATCGTGCCGATCTCGGTCTGGGAAGAGATGACCGGCGCCCTCGAGTTCTTCAACTACCGCGGCCGCTGCATTTACTGCGACATGGTCCAGCAGGAGCAGGCCGACCGAGAAGCGGATCGTGCTCGACACGCCCCACTTCACCGCGTTCTGCCCCTACGCCAGCCGGTTCCCGTTCGAGACCTGGATCTTGCCCAAGACCCACTCGAGCCACTTCGAGAACATCCCCAAGCCCGGCGGTCGACGACCTGGGCAGCGTGCTCCGGCAGGTCCTCAACAAGCTGGAGCAGGCGCTCGACAGCCCGGCGTACAACTACATCATCCACACCGCTCCGTTCGACCACCAGGAGCTGCCGCACTACCACTGGCACATCGAGATCATCCCCCGCCTGACCAAGGTGGCGGGCTTCGAGTGGGGCTCGGGCTTCTACATCAACCCGGTTCCCCCCGAGGACGCCGCGGGCTTCCTCCGCGAGAGTCGACGCTTCGCATTCCGCCCCGGCCCGGGCGCTGGGCCGAGCGGATCCTCAGTGAATTCGCCTGACTGCCGATCCGACCTCGTACGCGACGCCTGAGCGATTCGCGGTCACGGAGGGTCATCCCAGACCATGCCTCCAAGGACCACTCCATGCCCGGCGTCCGCCTGATTCTTGCCCTGCACAACCACCAGCCGGTGGGTAACTTCGACGGCGTGTTCGAGGCGGCCTATCGCGACAGTTACTTGCCGTTTCTGGAGGTGCTCGAAGGACTACCCGGACATCCCGTTCGTGCTCCACACCTCGGGCCCGCTGCTCGAGTGGCTGGTGGAGCACCGGCCCGAGTACATCGACGCGGGTTCGCGCGCTGGTCGAGGCCGGGCGTGTCGAGATCCTGGGCGGCGGGTTCTACGAGCCGATCCTGACGATGATCCCGCACCGCGACCGGGTCGGGCAGATCCGCGGCTTTTCCGACTATCTGCGCGAGCTTTTCGGCGTCTCGGTCCGGGGCATGTGGGTGCCGGAACGGGTCTGGGAGCAGCACCTGGTCTCGGCACTGGTCGAAGCGGGTGTCGAGTACACGGTGCTCGACGACTTCCACTTCCAGCGCGCCGGGCTGAGCCGAGGCGGACCTCTTCGGCTATTACCTGACCGAGGACGAAGGGCGGCTCCTGAAGGTCTTCCCCGACTTCCGAACGGCTTCGCTACCTGATCCCGTTCCAGGAACCGCACGCCACCTACGAATACCTGCGCCAGCTCGCCGCACGAACAGCCTGGCGCGACGGTCGTCTTCGCCGACGACGGCGAAAAGTTCGGCGCCTGGCCCGAAACCTATCGATCACGTCTATACAAACGGCTGGCTCCGCCGGTTCTGCGACATGATCGTCGGCAACCGCGCCTGGATCGAGCCGACGACCCTGAGCCGGGCGGTCGACGCGACGTTCCCGCTGGGCAAGGTGTACCTGCCCGACAGCTCGTATCGCGAGATGACCGAGTGGTCGCTGCCCCGCGTCGCGGTTGAGCGACTACCTGACGCGCGTCCGGCAGACGGAGGGCCATGCCGTCGCCGAACGGCTCAGGCCGTTCGTCCGCGCCGGCGGGTTCTGGCGGAACTTCAAGGCGCGATACGCCGAGAGCGACGAGATGTACACGCGGATGCTCGCCGTCTCGAACCGCCTGGCCGGGCTCGAGGCGAACGGGCAGGCCGATCCCGACTACCTCGAAGTCGCTCGCCAGGAGCTTTATCGCGGCCAGTGCAACTGCCCCTACTGGCACGGTGCGTTCGGCGGCCTGTATCTTCCCCACCTTCGCAACGCGATCTACCACCATCTGATCGCCGCCGATAACGCCCTCGACGAAGCCGAGGGGAAGGAAGGGCCGCGTGTATCGATCGAGGCGGGCGACTTCAACCTCGACGCTCGCCAGGAAGTCCGGCTCGAGAACGATCGACTCGTCGCTCTGGTCCGGCCGGCTCAGGGGGGCACGTTTACGAGCTCGACGTCCGGCACGCGCTGACCAACGTGCTGGCCACTCTCGACCGCCGTCCCGAGGCGTATCATGCGTTGATCGCCGCCGCCAACGGCCAGGCCGGCTCCGACTACAACGGACCGGCCAGCATCCAGAACAGGGTCGTGCTCAAGCAGGAGGGGCTCGATCGGCTCTTGATCTACGACCGGAGCCCGCGCAAGGCGCTGGTCGATCATATCTTCGCTCCGGGCACGACCCTCGACGACCTGATCGACGGCCGCGACGTCGAGCGGGGCGACTTCGTGACCGGCGCCTATCTCTCAAAGCTTCAGCGCTCGACCGGCCAGGTCGCGCTCCTGATGGAGCGACCAGGCTGGGCGGACGGCCATCACGATCCATGTTCGAAAGTCGATCGAGCTCGAGGCCGGCCGGCCCACGCTCTCGGTCCACTACCAGCTCGACGGACTTCCGCTCGAATCGTCGATCACTTCGCGTGTCGAGATCAATATCGCGTCACTGGCCGGTCACGCTCCCGACCGCTATTACTCGGACCTGGGCGGGAACGACCTCGGGATGCTCGATCAGCGCCTCGAGCTGCACGAGACCAGCGGCGTGAGGCTGACGGACGAGTGGCTCGATCTCGCGATGGAACTCAACTGGTCGAAAGCCGGGGGGCCTCTGGTGCTTCCCGATCGAGACGGTCAGCCAGAGCGAAGGGGGCTACGAAGGGGTCTACCAGAGCTCGGCCTTGATCCCCCACTGGGTCGTCCGCCCCGATGCGCAGGGGCGCTGGGAGGTTCGGATCCGATGGACGCTCGACCGGATCAACGCCCGGACGAGAAGCGGCAGGCCGAACCTGGAATCGGACCTGCGCACGCAGCCGTTGGCCGCCGAATCGGTCGCTGGCGGCGAGTAGCCGGAGCCATCGCCGTGATGGCGAACGCCTGGCGATCGCTCGGGAGGTGGCTCTCGGGACACTGCCGCGGCAGGCTCGACGAGCCAGTGCGTGGAGCCGTCCCCGACGCCGCCGAGATCGTCCGGCGGACCCGCAGGCTGCGGTTCCGGGTCAAGCCCGAGGCGGTCTCGATCCTGGCCGGGGCCTATCACGGAGCACGGCCGGGAGTCGGGCTGATGTTCTCGGAGCTGAGGGCGTACGAGCCGGGGGACGATGTCCGGCACCTCGACTGGAACGTGACCGCGCGGCAGGGGAGGCCGTTCGTCCGCCGGTTCGTCGAGGAACGTTCGCTGGTCCTCTGGGTGATCGTCGACGTCTCGGCCAGCCTGCGGTTCGGCCCGGAGGGGAGGACCAAGGCCGACCGCGCCGCCCAGGCGGCGGCGCTGCTGGCCACGGCGGCCATCCAGAACGGCGACCGTGTCGGCCTGATCCTGGTGAGCGACCGGATCGAGGCCGAGCTCCCGCCCGGCGGCGGCCCGCGCCACCTGTCACGCATCCTCAGAACCCTGGTCGTCACTCCCACGGTCGCACGCGGAACCGCGCTGACCGCGGGCATCGAGCGGTTTCAGCGCCGTCGCGGGACGTCGGTCGTTGATCGTCGTCGTGAGCGATTTCCTCATGCTCGACAACGAACCGGCCGCCGTCTGGCGACGGGTGGCCCGCCGCCATCCTCTGATCGCGCTGCGCCTGGTCGAGCCTCGCGAGGCCGAGCTTCCGCGAGCCCTCGAAAGCGGGGCGTTGCTCGATCTTCAGGATGCCGAAGGTCCGGGTCATGTCCTCGTGGACGCGGGCTCGGCACGGGTTCGCGCCACCTATGCTGAGAAGGCACGGCAACAGCAAGCCGCGTTCCGACACTTCTGCGCGTCGGCCGACCTGGCGGGGTTCGAGATCTCGACGAATGAAGATCCGATCAATCCCTTGATTCGCATTTTCAACGGCAAGGCGCTGCGCCGAGGCCGCCGATGAGTGGCGACGGTCCGGAGCGAACCCCGCCATCCCCGCCCCAACGCCCGCGCTGGCGTCCTCCCCGACCGAACCTCGGTCCCGAGCCCCTGAGCCGCTGGCCGGAGGTTTCCACAGGCCTGGTGCTCGCCGCCTCGCTGCTTGCGGCGGGACCGATCCTGGTAGGCCTCCTGTGGTTCCGAGCGCCGCCGTCAGCGACGCCTGCGACAACAGGCCGATGCGGGCTCCCCTGCTCCGCTTCCAGCCGGCCCGTTCGCCAGTCGTCGCGAACAGATGGCAAGCATCTCGGCCGTGGTCCGATCGGCCCTCGCGGCCCGGTTCGGCCCGAGCTGGATCGCCCGGACCACCGAGGAGATCGCCGCCGATCCGGCCCTCGCCGGGACGTTCGGCGACGACACCGCTCGACGGGTTGTTCGCTTTCTCTCGGAGGCCGACCGGGCCAAGTTCGATGACCGCGAGGGGCTTCAGCCCCCCGAACCTGCTCCCGAGGGGGCCGACCGCTTCGACTGGCTGGGCGATTTTGTCATCGCGGCGTCGGCAGGCGCCAGCTCGACGATCAACGGGAAATGATCCGACCCGATCATCGGCCCGAGCCGGCGCCGGGTCACGGCAATATCGTCTGTTACAAACACATGATCAATCGCAATCCGATAGGGCATGTCGCTGGGCCAGCTTGGCTGGCGACCAAACCCGAGCCGGCTATCACGAACCCCGGCCCTCCGCACGAAATCATGAAAGAGTGGTGATCCTTCGCTGCTGTTCAGGTCGCCGATGACGATCTTCGATCCCTCCGTCGCGCCGATCCATCGCGCGAGGGCGGGTAGCTCGGGGAGTCCCTTGCGGGCCAGGGGCATGGTCGGATGCAACAGCCAGAGGTGGCGGGTTTGACCGGCGAACCGGAACTCGGCGTGGATCGCGGGCGAGCCGCCGGGAAGCGGAACCCGGGGCGGTCCAATCCGCTCGGGCCGTTCGCGGAACCAGAGCGCGAGGCCGCTGGTGCCGGTGGGCAGGTCGAGCCGGTAGGGATAGAGTTCGCTCAGGCCCTCCAGCGCCTCGTCCCACCGGGGCGTCAGCTCCACCAGGCCGACGATATCGGGCCGCTCGCTCCGGATCAGGGCGTCGAGATCAGCGTATCGATCGTTGTCCACGAAGACGTTGGCCATCAGGATCTTGAGCCGGTCGGGCAGCCGCGGGTCGGGACGAACGGGATTCGACCCACTGTAGGCGAGAAGGGCCGTCGCCTGCGCGACCGAGAGACAGATCAGCCCCGCCGCGACCCATCGATGCGTACGCACGAGCAGGAGTGCGGCGACGACCGTGACCGCAAGCGCCGGCTCACGGAAGTGCGTCAGGAGATCGGCCCGCCAGTCGACTCGCGCCAGCAAGCTCGCCACGGGATGAACCAGCGCCACGGTCGACAGGAACACCACCCAGCCGAGCCGCGCCAGCCGGCGCGCCGCCGATCGAGCCGGCGCCTTGTGGGAAAGCTCGGTACCGGGAACGACATCGGCCGGGCGTACGCTCTCGTCTTGCCGAGGCATGTGCATATCAGGATAAACCTACAGCTCATTCTCGGGCGGCGGTGGCTCCGGGAGCTTGACGCCGGTGACCGTTCCGACCTCGCTGGCCTGGAAGGGAATACCCAGCGTCTCGGTCTGGTTCACGTCGGTACGGAGCCGGAGCCGCCAGATCATCTCCGCCGTGCCTGTTGTCAGTTTACCGAGGGCGCCGGCGTCGGTCATGACCTGGGTCTCGTACGACTCGCCCGGCGCCAGCTCGCGAAATTCCTGGCCGTGGATCGACCACTCGCTGACGACCGCCAGGGGATACATCTCGATCCGACGATCGGGGCCGACCTCGACGAAACTGTCGCGGATTCCCCGCCCTCGCTGCCGGATGAACGCCTCGTCCAGCGGCGCGAGGATCGAGTCGTGGGACACGTTCCTCAAGGTCAACGTCAGGACGAGGGCGTCGGTGCCGCCCAACCGCTGCTCGGACTTGTTGATGGCGTGCTGAAGGATCACCGGCCCGGCCTCAATCTTCCGGGGCGTCACTTCGAGGGCGCCAAGCCGGAGCGTCTCGCCAAGCCGGACCCTTCGCGTCGGTGCGATGGGCGCGGGGGGTTCAATCTTGCGCGAACGATCGGCTCGCCGCCCGGGGTCGGCCGAGGCGGCCGACCCCGGGAACGGATCGGCCTCGGGTCGCTCACGGACCGCCCGATGGCCCCACAGGACCCAGATCAGACCGATCGTCACGGCGCTGGCGTAGCTCGCCAGCAGGGCAACCGGCCAGTTCGGGCCACTCCGCTCCATCTCCTCATCGTCGTCATCGTCATCGTCCGGCTCGACCCTCTGGTCCGGGCCCGGCCGGTCGGGGTCCCGCGAGGCCCTGTCGTTTTCTTGATCCCGTGGGTTGGCATGCGATGCCGATGGGGCATAAAGATCCAGCGCCGCGATCGAATCCGAGGTCGAGGACCGTGACCCGTTTCTCGGGCGGCGGGAAGATCCGGCCACCTTGATCCCCGGAATCGCGACTCCCTCGCCGGCACTCGCACTGGGAGGTACGTCGAGATCGATGCCTGCCAGCGTGACCCCGCTTTTTCCCCCCTCGGAGCCGGGCGCCGAACGCGAACCCTCGCCGACCGGGTCGATCGGCAGGGTTGAGTCCGGTTCGGGAACGGGATGAAACTCTTCGAGCAGGGGATCGGGATCGACCTGGATGAGCGAGAGTCCCAGGTCGTCGGCGCTCGCGGTCCCGGGGGCCGGGGAGGAGGGAGCCGATTTGCCGGCGCTGGTCGGGGGAGGCGGAACCTCCTGGTTTGCGCCGTCACCGGCGTCGGACCTGGACTTGCGGGCGTTCGGTGGGATGGTATCACTGCTCATGCGTGGGCGAGCTCCTCGATACCGGCCGGACCCCGGGGAAGCTGGGCCCTTTCCTGCCAGTCCAGGTGGTGAAGTCGAACGTCCATGGCCTCCGGGCTGTCCAGGTACGGCAACACCGCCAGCACGGCAAGGCCAGGCTCCAGCCGCCGCGACAGCTCCTCGGCGTGCGTCGCCCGCGACCTGCCCCGTGTTTCGTCGGGCACGCTCGCGTTCAGGACCACTCCTGCAATCCGCAGACCGCGCCGCCGGGCCGCCTCGATCGTCAACAGGGTGTGGTTAAGTGTTCCCAGAGCGTCCCGAGCCACCACGACCAGCGGATAATCGAGCCGGATCGCGAGGTCGGCCAGCGTCGTCCCCTCGGCCAGAGGAGTGAGCAGGCCGCCGATCCCCTCGACCACCATCAGCTCGGCCCCACGCTCTTCCCGCCACCACTCCAGCGCCTCGGCACAGGCACGCTCGACCTCGACCTGTTCGAGCCGACGCCCCTGAAGCCGCGCCGCCACGACCGGCGCCAGAGGCTCGGAGAAGACCAGCGGAGCCACCCGATCCGGCCGGATCGGCCGGTCGTGACCCGCGGCGACAGCGGCCAGCAAGGCCGAGGCATCCTCACCCGGACTCGCTCCCTCGTGCACGCCCGTGGCCAATGGCTTGAGCACGCCCACCTTCCGACCCCGCCTGACCAGGCTCCGCGCGATCGAGCACGACACCCAGGTTTTCCCCACCCCGGTGTCGGTTCCCACCACGAAAAGGCCGGGCAGGCTCGCTCTCATGATAGCTCCTTGCTTATCGTACGCACGCATTCTATCATGACATCGATCATCGTGTCGAGCGCGTCGACGCCAATCGACAGCGGGGGCATGATGACGAGGACATCGCCCAGGGGCCGGATCAGAAGCCCGTGCTGGCGAGCCCGGGCGCAGACGCGCGGGCCCACCTGCTGGGTGGCGGGGAACCGCGCCTTCGTCTCACGATCCGCCACGAGCTCGACACCGGCGATCAGGCCAACCTGGCGGACATCGCCCACATGAGGCAGCGCGGCCATCTCTTCCAGCCGCTCGGCCAGATGGGCGATCGTCGGTTGCAGACGTTCGAGCGTGCGCTCCTCGTCGAAGACCTGAAGGTTCGCCAGCGCGACCGACGCGCCGAGGGGGTTGCCGCCATAAGTATGACCGTGGTGGAACGTCTTTCCCTCGGCGGCGGTGCCGTGAAAGGCCGTGTGGATCTGCTCGGTGGTGAGAGTCGCCGCCAGCGGCAGATAGCCCCCCGTCAGTCCCTTGGCCAGGCAGAGGAAATCGGGGACGACCTCCTCACGCTCGCAGGCGAACAGGCGGCCGGTTCGCCCGAAGCCGACGGCCACCTCGTCGGCGATCAACAGGGTGTCGTACTTCCGTGAGAGTTCGCGCAGTCCCCTGAGATAGCCCTCCGGGTGGACGATGATTCCCGCGGCCCCCTGAACCAGAGGCTCAACCACGATCGCCGCGACCTCGCCCGGGTGCTCGGCCAGGAGCCGCTCGACCGGGTCGAGACAGGCCAGCGCGCAGCCCGGCCGTTCCAGCCCCAGCGGACACCGGTAGCAATGGGGCGCCGGCGCTCGCAGGACCGGGAAGAGTAATGGGCCGAACAGGGCGTGGAACCGCTCGACACCTCCCAGGCTCACATCGCCCAGCGTATCGCCGTGATAGGCGCCCCCCAGCGCGACGAAGCGGGTCCGGGCGGGCTCGGGCTCGGGCTTCTGCCGCCAGTACTGGAACGCCATCTTGAGTGCCACCTCGACCGCGGTCGCTCCGTCGTCCGAGAAGAAGACCGCGCGTCAAGCCCCGAGGCGCCCGCTCCACCAGCGCGGTGCGCAGCTCGATCGCCGCGGGGTGGCTCGCGCCCAGCAAGGTGGTGTGCGCTACCTTTCCAAGCTGTTCAATAATCGACGCGTCGAGCCTGGGATGGCGATGCCCGTGGACGTTGCACCAGAGCGAGCTGACGCCGTCGAGGTAGCGCCGGCCGTGGTTGTCATACAGATAGACCCCCTCAGCCCGCTCGATGATCAAAGGGTCGGACGCCACCCAGTCCGCCTGGGGCGTGAACGGATGCCAGAGGTGATCATGATCCCAGTGTACCAGCTTATCGGCGACGCTCAACGTTCATGGCCTCCCGCGCCGCGGCGCCGTCGCGGTGCGCGAACCGGACGGCGGTCCCCGGCCCTGAACCGAGCCGACCCGCTGCGTCGCCATTGACGACCGCGACCTCGACATACCCGGAGCTGCCCACCAGGGCCACCAGGCTCCCGGCGGGACGATCGCCGTAGGTTCGGATCAGGCCCTCGATGCGCTGCGCCGTCGATCTCGATGATCCAGTCGTCGGGCCCGCCACCCTCGGCCGCCAGGCGCTCACCCCTCAGATTCGTGATCAGGTTGCCGAACGCGTCGCGAAACACGACCTGGGCGTGGATGCCGTCGGCCTCCGACCATGGTTCAAGCCGGTCAAGCGCCTGAAGCTGGTCGCGGTCTCGGTGAGGGCCCAAGCTGATCGGGGTCGCCCCCCCGGGCCAGGAACGCGGCGGCCGGAGCCATGATGTCGCGTCCGTGGAACGTGGCCGAGACGTTCGACCGCCGGAGTATCGGATTCGCAACCTGCCAGACCCCCCGGACCTCGCCACGTTGGGCCGCGGCCGAGACCAGGCCATTGTCCGGAAGGACGAACCAGACGCCCTCCACGTCCACCGCGACGATCGAACGGTCGGTCCCGACCCCCGGGTCAACCACGGCCAGATGCACGGTCCCCGCGGGAAACGCTCCCAGCAGGTTCGCCAGCACGAGAGCGCCCGCGCCGATGTCCTGCGGGCCGATCGTGTGGGTCACATCGACCAGGGTCGTCCCCGGCGCCAGGCTGAGAATGACCCCTTTCATCTCGGCGACATAGCTGCCGGCCAGACCGAAATCGGTCGTCAGGGTCACGATGCCGGGAGTCCGATTCAGCGCCATCAGCTCGTCTCACCCTGGTACGTGGCCGTGATCCGCGACGTCATACCACCGCGGGGATTGAAGTGCCCCACCACTTTCATCGTGCGTGGGTGGCAGGCCGCGACCAGGTCGTCGAGGATCGTGTTGATCGAGTGCTCGTAGAAGATCCCCTTGTCGCGATACGCGAAGAGATAAAGCTTCAGACTCTTCAGCTCGACGCAGACCGACGCCGGCACGTAGGTGATGACGATCGTGCCGAAATCGGGCTGGCCCGTCTTGGGGCAAACCGCGGTGAATTCCGGACAGGTGATCTCGATCTCGTAATCGCGGTCGGGAAACTGGTTCGGAAACGTCTCCAGGGCATTAGGCATCCGCGTGCTGTCTCCTCGTCGGTCGTGGACAAGACATGAACAACTTGACCCGGCACAAGGGAAGCAGGTAACCAGAAAAACCGGCTCTGCCGGGAAGATCTCATTGTAACCAGCGCCAGCCGGTTTCGTCGCGTCCTCCATCGATCGCGCACGTTCGTGCTCGATGTATGCTACAATTCCAGGACGGGTGGTGGCCTGCCAGTTTGCGACCCCGGGCGACTTCCGGATTCAGGTGCGCCCTTGATTCGCCGCGATCTTGTGGTAGTTGTTAAAGTGTTGTCGCACTTACCGCCTCGGTCGGGTGGCTCGTCATTTGGTTCGATGGGAACTGGCTCCCAGCCCGAGAGGTCCGCTTGCGGTCCTGCGCGTCCTGAAACCCGTCCGGCTGCTCCGTGATGGGTCCCCTTCCGTCTCTGGACAGGAGATTGCCCCATGTCGCAAGCCTCTCGCCGCCATCTTCGCCTCGAAACGATTGACGGCGTGACCGTGGTCAGCTTCGTCGATACCAAGATCGTGACCGAGGAAAACATTCAGGAGGTGGGCGATCAGCTTTACAGCCTGGTCGAGGACGAAGGACATCGTCAACTTCTACTCAACTTCGGGAACGTTCAGTATCTCTCGAGCGCCGCTCTGGGCAAGCTGATCAACCTCAAGAAGAAGGTCGGCGCCGTCAAGGGGAAGCTCAAGCTCTGTTGCATCCACCCCGACCTGCTCGAGGTCTTTCGGATCACCCGGCTCGATCAGGTGTTTGAGATCTACACCGAGGAACAGGCCGCGCTCGATAAATTCTGATCGATGTCGGGCTCTCCTTCCGCGAAGTAAGGTACGGGTCGGTCGGTCCATCGGTCCGTGACGGCGACGATCTCTGTCGTCGCGCGGCGGCGGGTTCGCTTTTCGCTGGGATCTGGCCAAGTTTTCGTCGCCTGCTTGCCCTATGAGCGAACCGTCGCTGACGCCGATGATGCAGCAGTATCGCGAGCTCAAGGCGCGTGACCCGGACGCGCTGTTGTTGTTTCGGATGGGCGACTTCTACGAGATGTTCGGCGAGGACGCCGAACGCGCCTCCGCGCTGCTGGGCCTGGCGTTGACGACCCGTGACAAGGGCCCGAACGCGGTACCGATGGCCGGATTTCCCCACCCCGCGCTCGATTCGTATCTGGCCCGGCTGGTTCAGGCCGGTCAACGCGCCGCGGTCTGCGAGCAGGTTGAGGACCCCAGACTCGCCAAGGGGCTGGTCAAACGCGAGGTCGTGCGGATCGTCACCCCGGGCACCCTGACCGACGAGGAGCTGCTCGACCCCAGGACCGCCAACTACCTGACGGCCGTCGTCGAATCGGGAGGCAAGCTCGGCCTGGCGTGGGTCGAGCTCTCGACCGGCAAGTTCCAGCTCACCCCCGTCTTGCGCACCGAGCTTGGCGACGAGATCGCTCGGCTCAACCCGTCGGAGACCCTGATCTCGGAGCTGAGCCTCGAAGCCCCCTGGGTTCGCGCCCTCCGCAACCATCCCCGGCTCGTCTTGACGATCCGCCCCTCGTGGGACTTCGCGGCCGACCAGGCCCGCAAGACCCTGTTCGAGCACTTCGGCACGACCACGTTGGGGGGGTTCGGCGTTGATGACGCCTCGCTCGAAGTCCAGGCCGCGGGCGCCCTCGTGGCGTACCTTCGCGAGACCCAGAAGACGTCGATCGGCCACATCCACCGCCTGGCTCCCTACCGACGTGGCGAGATCCTGGCCCTCGACGAGATGACCCGACGGAGCCTCGAGCTCACGCGGCACCCTCCGCGAAGCCCGCCGCGAGGGCTCGCTCCTCCAGGTCATCGACCGGACGATCACCCCGATGGGCGCCCGGCTCCTGTCCGACTGGCTGACCTCGCCTCTGACCAGCCCGGCCGCCATCGTCGAGCGGCTCGACGCGGTTGCCGAGCTGGTCCGCGACTCCGGCCTGCGCACCGACTTGCGACAGGCTCTGGGCGAGGCGTCGGACATCGAGCGATTGGCGGCGCGGGTCGGCACGGCCCGGGCCACGCCTCGCGACCTCGCCGCCCTGGGCCGCACGCTCGCGCTCTTGCCCGGGATCAAGGCCCGGCTCACGGCTCGATCGTCGGGTCGACTGCGCGACCTGGAGGCCGGTATCGAGCTCTGTCCCGAGATCCGCGCCGAGATCGAGGCCGCGCTCGTCGACAACCCGCCCCTGGCGCTGAAGGAAGGGGGACTGATCCGCGACGGCTACCACCCCGAACTTGACGAACTCCGTGCCGCCGCCCGCGGCGGCAAGTCGTGGATCGCCAGGTATCAGGCCGATCAGGCGCGCCGGACCGGGATCTCGGGGCTCAAGGTTGGCTACAATCAGGTCTTCGGCTACTACATCGAGATCTCGCACGCCCAGGCTTCGAAGTCGACGGTCCCGTCCGACTATATCCGCAAGCAAACGGTCAAGAACGCCGAGCGTTACATCACCCCCGAGCTCAAGGAGTACGAGTCGAAGGTTCGCGACGCCGATGACCGCGCCTGCGCGCTGGAATACGAGCTGTTCCTGACCCTGCGCGATCGCGTCGCCGCCGAGTCGCCCCGGCTGATTCAGGTGGGAAACGTGCTGGCGCAGATCGACGTCCTGACCGGCCTGGCCGAGCTCGCCGCGCGGCAGGGCTACTGCCGTCCCGAGGTCGTCGACGAGCCGGTCCTCGAGATCGACGCCGGTCGACACCCGGTGCTCGACGCGCTGTTGCCCGCTGGCGACTTCGTCCCCAACGACACTCGCCTGGGATCGTCGACAGGAACCGGCGCGGGTCCGGAAGCCGGGTCGATCGTCGTGATCACCGGGCCGAACATGGCGGGTAAGAGCACGTACATCCGCCAGGTCGCCCTGATCAGCATACTGGCCCAGATGGGAAGCTTCGTGCCGGCCCGTCGAGCGAGGATCGGGATCGTCGACCGCCTGTTCGCCCGCGTCGGCGCGACCGACGAGCTGAGCCGGGGGCAGAGCACCTTCATGGTCGAGATGACCGAGACGGCCAACATCCTGAACAACGCGACCGCGCGGAGCCTCGTAATCCTCGACGAGATCGGCCGCGGTACAAGCACCTTCGACGGGATCTCGCTCGCCTGGGCGATCACCGAGCATCTGCACGACGTGGTCGGCTGCCGGACCCTGTTCGCCACTCATTATCACGAGCTCGTCGAGCTCGAGAAGACCAAACCACGGCTCCGGAACGCGAACGTCGCCGTGCGCGAGAGCGAGGGCGAGATCGTCTTCCTGCACCGGATCGTCCCCGGTGGCGCCGACCAGAGCTACGGCATCCACGTGGCCCGCCTGGCCGGCGTTCCGGCCCCTGTCCTGGATCGGGCCCGCAAGATCCTTGCCTTCCTCGAAAAGCAGCACGGCCCCGACCCCGGTCCCAGCCCGTCAACCACTCCCCTCAAGAAGGTCAGGACCGGCCGCGCTCTCACCGGGAGCCTCTTCGCCGCGCTGCCTGATCCCCTCGTCACCGAGCTTCACCAGACCGATCCGGCGACGCTTTCCCCCGACCAGGCCCTCGACCTGATTCGACGCCTCAAGGAACTGGCCGAGTAGATGATCCCATCCGATCCATCGCCCGCCTTGATACTCGCAGGGGGGCAGCGATGCCTCCGCCGTCGTTGACGCTGGGGCCGTCTTTTTGCTAACGTGAATTTGACTTGATCCCCATCGAGTCGGGATTGGCGACGACACGGAAAAATTCGCATCCTGATTCGCTGGCTCGAGTCCCTGGCTCACCCTCCTGAAGATGAATTCCAACAAACCAGGGACGATTTTCCCGTACGTCTTACCGGAACCTCCGGTATCCGGCGCTGCGGTCCAGATTTCACATGACGAGCCGCTCATTCAGGGTGACCGAAAGCGATTACTATCCCGATGACCGAGAATCTCACCATCCTGAAGAAGGGGCTCATCCTTCTCATCATTCCCTTGCTCGCCCTGGTGGCCTTCATCGCTCTGATCTTCCAGACGACGGCCGACGTCGCACGGGCGCAGCGATGGGCCCTCCACTCCAAGGAAGTGATCGCCAGGGCCGAGGGCATCTTCCGCAAACTGGTCGAGGCGCATAGCGATGTCCGCGGTCTGCTCCTGACGGGAAATCCGATCTTCTCCGACCATGCCGAACAAACCCAGAGAGACGTGCCTCGTGAGATCGACGCGCTCGAGAAGCTCGTCGCGGATAATCCGGTCCAGTGGGCCAGGGCCCGCGCGATCTCGACGAGGGCCAGGGCGCTGATCGCGTGGCAGGAGCGATCGGGCCGGCTGTTCCTGGCGGGGAAACGCGAGGAGGCGCTCGACCATGTGAAGGACCTCAAGGGGAAGAACCTGCTGGACGACGTGAGGGGGGCGATCGACGATTTTCTGGGCCAGGAATCTCGTCTGGACACCGAGCGGATGAACGACCTGATCCGTATCACGCAACGTCAGGTCTGGGCGATCGTGGGAGGCGGACTGGTTGCGATCCCGGGCGTCGTCATCCTGGCGGTGGCCCTCGGGCGGGGGATCACGAGCCGGTTTGCCGTCCTCGCCGACAACGCGGGTCGGCTTGCCGAGGGTAAGGAGCTCGTCACGCCGCTCGAGGGCCGGGACGAGATCGCGCAGCTCGACCGGGTCTTTCATAGCATGGCCCGGGCGATCGCCGAAAAAAACCGCGAGAACGAGATGTTCATCTACAGTGTGTCGCACGACCTCCGCTCTCCGCTGGTGAACCTCCAGGGTTTCAGCCAGGAGCTGGGCCACGCCGCGAAGGACCTGCACGACATGATCGAGTCGGCGGAGCTTCCCGCGACCACGAAGAAGCGCGCCGCGATTCTCCTGGATCAGGATATCGCCGGCTCGATTCAGTTCATCCAGACGGCGGTCTCGCGGCTCTCGGCGATCATCGACGCCCTGCTTCGACTCTCGCGGGCCGGCCGGGTGGAGTATCGATGGCAGCAGGTGGACGTCAACGCCACGGTTGGCCGGGTCGTCGAGGCCCTGGGTTCGACGATCGCCGAGCGTAGGGCGACGGTCGCCTCGAAGCCGCTGCCCAAAGCGTGGGGCGACCCGACGGCAGTCGAGCAGATCTTCGCCAACCTGATCGGCAACGCGGTGAATTACCTCGATCCCGAGCGGCCCGGGTTCATCGAGGTCGGGGTCGTGGACGAGAGCGCCTCACCGATTCAGACCTATTACGTCAAGGACAATGGGCGGGGCATTCCCGAAGCCGGCATGGCCAAGCTCTTCCTCGCCTTCCAGCGATTCCACGACGGGGCGGCCCGAGGGGAAGGGATCGGCCTGGCGCTGGTGCGCCGTATCGTCGAACGCCATGGGGGCAAGATCAGGGTCGAGTCGACGTTGGGCGCTGGAAGCACCTTCTACGTTGACCTGCCAGGCGGCCCTCCCGAAATCGCGACCAACGGGGCATCGCCGCAGTCCTTTGAAAATAAAGGAGTCTTCGCATGAGCGCTGAAGCATTAACCATTGTACTCGCCGAGGATGACGACGGCCATGCCCTCTTGATTCACAAGAACCTGCAACGGGCGGGGCTCGTCAACGGATTCATCCGGGTACGCGACGGCCAGGAAGCGCTCGACCTGTTGCGCGGTGAGGGCGAGCACCCGGGACAGGGGTTGTCGGGGCGTTGCCTGTTGCTCCTGGATATCAACATGCCACGGGTGGATGGCGTGGAGGTCCTGCGCCGGGTCAAGGCCGACTCCAAACTCGCGCTGACCCCGGTCATCATGCTCACGACCACTGACGATCCCCGTGAGATCGAACGCTGCTACGGGCTGGGGTGCAACGTCTATATCACCAAGCCCGTGGAGTATGAGAGCTTCGTCGAGGCGATCAAGCAACTGGGACTATTCCTGCAGGTGGTCAAGGTGCCAGACGCGAACGGGGGGCAGAAGGGAACCGATCGTGGCTGAGGAGCGTGGCACCGTCCTCGTGCTCGAAGATGATGAGGGGGTGACGCACCTGGTGCGGCTCCGCCTCGAGCGCCTGGGTTACGTCGTGGTCTCGGCGACGACGCCGGATGACGCCCTGGGGCTGATCGAGCGGGGAGGTGTGGATCTCGTTGTCCTTGACTACCGGCTCCGAGGCGATGTCAGCGGCCTGGACTTCTACCGCCAGTTGCAGGCCGCCGGACATGACATTCCCGCCATCCTGGTGACCGGTTTCAGCGACGAGGGCAAGCTCATTGAGGCGATTCGCGCGGGGGTCCGCGACTTCGTTCCCAAGACGACCGACTTCCTGGATTACCTGCCCCCAGCCATCGACCGGGTGATGAGCCAGGTCCGCACCAAGCGCCAGGCGGCCGAATCGGAGGCGGTTCGCCAGACCAACGCGCAGCTCCAGCTTCTGATCGCCGAGCGGCAGCGCTTGGAGAAAGAGCTTCGCGCCAGCAACGAGCAGCTTGTCGAGGCCGACCGCCGCAAGGACGAGTTCCTGGCCATGCTCGCGCACGAGCTGCGGAATCCGCTGGCGGCCGTCAGCAACTGCATTACGCTATTAAAACGGCCGGGGAGCGAACAGGATCACTCGTGGTGCCAGGAGACCATCGATCGCCAGGTCCAGCATCTGAGCCGCCTGATTGATGATCTGCTGGACGTCTCACGGATCACGCGGGGCAAGATCCAGCTTCAGAAACAGCCGCTCGACCTTCACGACGTGGCCGTGCGTGCCGCGACGGTGGTCCGGCCGATGATCGAGGAACGGGGTCAAACGCTGACCCTCGATCTCGCCACGGGACCGTTACGATTGGAGGCCGACCCGACCCGCGTCGAGCAGATCCTCGTGAACCTGCTGTCCAACGCGGCGAAGTACACCGACCGTGGGGGACGGATCACGCTCAGCGCCCAGGACGACGGCCGCGCCGTCGTGATTGCTGTGAAGGACACGGGGGTGGGGTTGGCTCCCGATATGCTCGCGAGAATCTTCGAGCTTTTTGCCCAGGTGGACCATTCGCTCGCGCGCTCGCAAGGGGGTCTGGGCATCGGCCTGACACTCGTGCAGACCCTGACCGAGCTTCACGGGGGGAGCGTCGAGGCGCGAAGTGAGGGACTTGGCAAGGGAAGCGAATTCATCGTCCGCTTGCCCCGTGCCGCGTCGGTAACCACGGAACCCACCACGGCCAGGCCTCGCGCTCGCACGGAAGCCACAACCCACGAATCCGGCTCGATCACCCGAAGGCGTGTCCTGGTGGTCGACGACAGCGTCGATACCGCGCGTGGGATGACCAGGTTCCTCAAAATCTCCGGCTACGACGCGGAATCGGTTCACGATGGTCCAGCAGCCCTGGAAGCCGTCGCGAGCTTCCACCCGGACGCCGTGCTCCTGGACATCGGCCTTCCCGGCAGGGACGGCTACGAGATCGCCCGCGCCATCCGCGATGGCGCCGGTGGCGAGCACGTCTTCCTCATCGCTGTCTCCGGTTACGCCCAGGAACGCGACCGCGAACGTGCCACCCAGGCGGGCTTCAATCACCACCTCGTCAAGCCGGTCAATCTCGATGCGCTGCTCGCGCTCCTCTCTGAGAGCAACGAGGAGCCATCCGGGACAGCACTTCGAGCCGCGATGGAGTGAGCGGCGGATTCATCGCGACGATTCGGTCAAGGCACGAACATCCAGACCACCGCCGCGATCACGGCGGTTCCGACCAGGGCCGTGACGACCCCCGAGACCCGCCGGCGCTTGATGTAGAAGAGCAGGATCAGGCCAGTGAGCGAGACCACCGTCATGAGGCCGGCAGCGATGTCGATGATGATCGACCAGGCCTTGCCCGTGTCGCGCCCTTTGTGAAGGTCGTTGATCCAGGCGACGAACCCGTGTGAGGTCTCGGTCAGCTCGTAATGGCCGCTGGTCCGGTCGATGAAGGCGTCGGCGGCGTAGCTCGGACCCTTGAAGGTGACCATGCACTCGCGTTCGTCGATGCGAAACTCCGCAAGGGCCCCGCGGATGGCGTGTACCTGGCGGAGGTGTTCGACCACGGCGAGCTTATCAACCCCCGCCGCGGAGTCGGTCTCCTGTATGGTGTTGGAGTTCGTCGATGCAGACACAGTATCGGCGCCCCTGAGCCAGGCGATCTGCATCTTGCCTTCGGACTGAACGGTGTGCTCGCCTCGGGTGGAGAACCAGTCCGGATGATTCAGCGTGATGCCCGTCACGCTGAAGAACAGGAGCGATGCCAGGCTGAACATCGAAAGATAGATGTGAGCCCAGCGCATGAAGGCGGCGAGCCGCAGGTTCAGCTTCCTCTGCCACGTGGGGTGATTCGGCTCAGCGCGGGGCGAGGACCGGCTCGGTTGGTTGTTGCTCAGCGTTCCGGGGTTGGGGTTGAGGCTGGGCCTGGACTCGGGCTCGTGCTCGGGAGCGGTAGGCGAGCGACGCGGAGCTGATCTCGACATTACCGGTGAGTTCCTCGGCAAACGGTCGATCGGCGATGGTGATGGTCTTGTGAATGATCTGGTAGGTGCCATGCTCCCGGGCGGCCTCGATCCAGACGGTGTAGGTGCCGGCCGGGAGCGATCTTCCCTTGTTGTCCTTGCCGTCCCAGATCGCCTCGTACTTGCCGGGCGGGCGGGTTGGTCGCGCGACCGTAGCCACGAGGTTCGTCCGGCCGCTGGCATCCCGGGCATTCGACTGGTTTCCACGATACCAACGCTTGAGGTCGGGAAGCCAGCGCGTCCCTTTGCCGCCGGTCTGGAACCAGAGAACCAGGGTCCGCACGGGATGCTCGGCCCGGTCCTCGACCCAGACCGCGACATAGGGACGTCGATAGCGCCGGAACATGCCGCCGGCTTGCTGGGCCTGGCCATTCAACTCGAACTTGACGACGAGCTCGTGGGTGTCGTTCCAGGCCGGCGCGGTACCCTCTGCCGCTGGCTTGACCTCGAAGGGAGCGGCGGCGGCAATCTCGATCGGATTCCGGGTCTCGTACGCCGGCCAGCGCTGGCTGGGCAACATTCGGCCGTCAGTGCTGGTCAGCAGGCAAGCGACGCCGGGTGTGGCGTCGGCGAGCTTGAGGCCTTCTTCGATGGGAAGCACGTTGAAGATGGTGGCCAGGGCGTCGGCGTCGGCCGATCGGTCGGCGATCACCGTGGCGCTGACGATACGCTCGACGGGACGACCGATGCTGGGGTCGAGAATGTGCGAGTAGTGCCGCCCCTGGATATCAAAACCGCGCTGGGCGCTACCGCTCGTTGCCACGGCGCGGTCGCGCACCTCGATCCAGACCGTGGGCTCGGTGGCTTCCGAGTCGCCCTGCGCCGGCGCCAGGCCAATCGTGGCGGGTGTTTCACCGCAAGCGCGGAGGTCGCCGCCGATATTCAAGAGCAGGCCATGGATCTCCCGAACCGGTCGGCCATCGATTTCCAGGCCGGCACGGCAAGCCCGTTCGACGATGTCGCCCTTGGCGATCGCGTTGAGAGTGACCGGACAGTCGGTGAGCCGCCGGGCCGTGCTCGAACCGGCAGTAAGCCGCCACGCAGGGCGGGCCAGAACGGCACGGGCCTCGGCAAGTTCTTTCTCAGTTGGCTCGCGTCCCTGTCGCGCCGTGCGGCTCCAGAGCCGGCTGAGGATCTCGACGCGGGGATCGAACACGCCGGCGCTGACTGTCCGCCAGTGGTCCGACGCTTCGAGAAGCGAGAAGAGCTCCGGGGAGAGCTTCACCGGAGTATCGAGCCGATCCGCCTGCCAGCGGCTGAACTCGCTGGCGGCATCGTAGCCGCTGAAGATTGCGGCGAGGCGATCGATCTCGGCGAGTACGCGTGTTTCGGCACCCTGGGCGATGGCTTCGGAATCGGCTGAAAGCTGAAGCTCCAGGGACGTGCCGAGCACGTTCTCATGGTTGAAGATGAACGTCTCCGCGGACGCGATCGGGATCGCGACCAGGAGAATCCAGGCCCAGAAGGCCGGAGGGATGATTCGGCTTATCGTCGTATTCAATCGCATCATGAGGCGCGGTTCCCGGCGTCGAGATTCTCCGGCCGTGCAGAGAAATGTAGCGTCGAGGCCAACGATTCGGGTCCGCTTTTTTAATGCGAGCGACGGACGCGCCGGCCCTCGATGTGGAGTAATCCGGCGGCGTAGAGCCGGATCGCCTCGGGCAACGCCTGGCACTCGGCGGCGAAGACGCGAGCGGCCAGGATCTCGGGTGTATCGTCGTCGAGCACCGGGACGGTTTCCTGAAGGATGATCGGCCCGGTGTCGTACGTGGCGTCGGCGAAGTGGACCGTGCAGCCCGAAACCTTGACACCGGTGGCTATGGCGTCCTGGTGCACAACCATCCCGTGATAGCCCTTGCCGCAGAATGACGGGATGAGCGCGGGGTGAATGTTGATCACACGATGCTCGAAATCGGACGGGATCTCGATCAGGTTCAGAAATCCGCCCAGGATGACGAGATCGGCCCGCGCCTGACGGATCGGGTCAAAAACCCCCGCGCTGAATTCGGCGAGGGTTTGAAATCCAGGACGTGATATCACGGCCACCGGAATCCCCACCGCCTCGGCCCGTTTGATCGCGCCGATTCCGGGCTTGCTCGCTACCACCTGAACGATCTCGGCGCGAAGGGTTCCCGCTGCGATCTGGTCGATCAGGTTCTGGAGCGTCGTCCCTGATCCCGAAACACAGACCGCCAGCCGGATCGGGGGCGCATCGGGGGCGAGGGGAGGATTGCGAGGAAGGAAGGCGTCGGTGTTCGGCGTGTCGGTCATTCCGGCGTGGTTCCTCAATCCCGGTCCCCGGACGAATTCACGGTTGTCCCCAGAGCCTCAACCACCCCCGCACACCGCTCACACAGTGTCGGATGCACCGAAACCTTTCCCACGCTCGGTCGCAGATTCCAGCACCGCTCGCACTTGGCGTACGGAGATTTACCCGCCTTGATCCAGAGCGACGTCAGGTCGAGACCGCGCGCAGCGTCCGCGGGCATCGCGCCGCCGATAGTGACCTCGGAGACGATCGCCAGAGTCTGGAGAAGCGCGCCCGACTGTTCCAGCAAGGTGGCAATCGCCGGGTCGTTGCTGCCGAGACGAACGACCGCCTCCTGGGCGCTGCCGATGGTCTTGGCCGCCCGGAGTTTTTCCAGCTCGCGAAGGACCTCGGTGCGGATCGCCAGCAGGTCGGACCAGGTCGCGTCGCGGTCGGGGTCGTCCCACTGCGGATCGGGCTCGGGCCATTCGGCCAGGTGAATGCTTGCCGGTACGCTCTCGCGCTTGGGAACGAAATCCCAGATCTCCTCGGCGGTGTGCGGGATGATGGGGGCGAGCAGGCGGGCCAGCACGTCATGAAACCTCGTCAGCACGAACTGTGCGGCGCGGCGGTCGGGGCCGTCGGGATGCTCGGCGTAGAGCCGGTCCTTGAGCACATCGAGATAGAAGCTCGACAGATCGACCGAGCAGAACTGGTAAACCTTTTGATAGACCTTGTAAAACTCGAACGCCTCATAGGCCGCGCGGACGTCGCGGATCAAGGCGTTGAGCCGGCCCAGCGCCCAGCGATCGATCTCATGAAGAGTTTCCGGGGCGACGTCGCGGGGATCGAGTTTGGCGTAATCTTCGAGGTTCCCCAGCAGGTAGCGGAAGGTGTTGCGGATCTTGCGATAGGCTTCGGACATCTCCTTGATGCCCCGCTCGCTCATCCGCACGTCGTCGGCGTAGTCAAGGCTGGCGACATAAAGCCGCAACACATCAGCGCCATATTGCTCGGTCGCCTTGACGGCCGAGATCGCGTTCCCTTCCGATTTCGATTGCTTGCGCCCCTGCTCGTCGACGATGAAGCCGTGAGTCAGCACCGTCTGAAACGGCGCCTTGCCCCTGGTGCCGACCGCCGTGAGGATCGACGACTGGAACCAGCCGCGATGCTGGTCGGAACCTTCCAGGTACATGAACGCCGGAGCAGCCGCCGAGTCCGTAGCTCGGTTCATCAAGCACGGCGCGGTGGCTCGAGCCCGACTCGAACCAGACGTCAAGGATATCGCCCTCCTTGCGGAAGCTCTTGCCGCCGCAGTGGGAACACGCGGCGCCGGGCGGCACGATCTCCTCGACCGGCCGGCTGAACCAGGCGTCGGCGCCATGGGCCCGGAACAGGTCGCGGAAGTGGCGGACGCTCGCCGGGCTCAAAAGCTGGGTGCCGCATTTCTCGCACCCCAGGGCCGGGATCGGTACGCCCCAGCTTCGCTGCCGGCTGATGCACCAATCGGGGCGCTGGCCAACCATGGCGTCGATCCGCGATTTGCCCCACGCGGGAAGCCACTGCACCTCGTCGATCTCGCGGAGGGTACGGCCCCGGAGGTCGTTGCGATCGACCCCGACAAACCACTGCTCGGTCGCCCGGAAGATGACCGGCTTTTTACAACGCCAGCAGTGGGGATAGCTGTGCACGAACGCCAGGTCGTGGTAGAGATGCCCCGACTCGCGGAGCATCGCGATCACCTTCGGGTTCGCCGCCCAGACGGTCTGGCCGACCAGCCCCTCGGCGCTCGGGCGTGAACCGGCCCGAGGCGTCGACCGGGCTAAGGGTCGGCAACTGGTAAGAACGGCCCGTCTGGTAGTCCTCGGCGCCGTGGCCGGGGGCGGTGTGCACGAGGCCGGTGCCATCCTCGACGCTCACATACAACGCCAGCACGATCGGGCTCACGCGGTCGATGAACGCGTGGCGATACTCGGCGTGTTCGAGCCTGGCCCCCTTGACCCGGCCGATCTCCTGGAAACTTGTGATCCCGCGCAACCCCATCACCTTCCCCACCAGTTCGGCGGCGACGATGGTTTGCACGGTCTGGCCGGTTGTCGGATCGTCGTAGCGAACGCCCGCGTACTCGATCTCGGGGTGAACCGCGATCGCGACGTTCGCCGGCAGGGTCCAGGGAGTCGTTGTCCAGATGAGGGCGTGCCACGGGCCGCCCCCCCATTTTTCGGGGACGCCCGAGACCATCTCGAAGTTGACGTAGATGCTCGGCGTGGTCTCGTCGCGATATTCGAGCTCGGCCTCGGCCAGTGCGGTCCGGTCGTTCAGACACCAGTGGATCGGCTTGAGCTGGCGGAAGACGAAGCCGCCGTCGAGCAGGCCCGCGAGCACGTCGAGGATACCGGCCTCGTACCGGGGGTCGAGCGTCAGATACGGATGCTCCCAGTCGCCTTGAACGCCCAGGCGGCGGAACTGGTCGCGCTGGACGTCGACCCACTTGAGGGCCTCGACATGGCACAGTTTGCGAATCTCGGCATGGCTCATCGACGCGGCCTTCGAACCGAGGTCCTTGACCACCTTGTGCTCGATGGGCAGGCCGTGGCAGTCCCAGCCGGGAACATAGGGGCTATCAAAGCCGAGCAGCGTCAAGGAGCGGACGACGATGTCCTTGAGCACCTTGTTGAGCAGGTGCCCCATGTGGATCTCGCCGTTGGCGTAGGGCGGGCCGTCGTGGAGCACCTTGCGGGGCCGACCGGCACGCGCCTGGCGGACCTGGGCGTAGAGATCCTGTTCGAGCCAGCGGGCCTGGAGCTTGGGCTCACGGGCCGTGAGGTTCGCCTTCATCTCGAACCGGGTCACCGGCAGGTTGAGCGTGTCTTTGTAGGGCTTGGCTGTTTGAGACATTGCGGATCGCTTGCCGGTTGAGTTGAGAGTTCGAGCGCAGCGTGAAATAAAACGATGGGAACCGAAACCGGCGCCCCGGACGGTCGATGGGTCCGGGACGCCGGTCTTCAGTTCAGACACAGGAAGTCACGCCGTTGTTCGTCATGATTCGAGCCGCTGAAGGACACCGCAGACGACCGTGCGGAGCTTGGACTCAGCCGCGTTGGCCACGGCGACGATCTCCTCGATCTGGACCGGCTGCAAGGCGTCGGGCAGGCACATGTCGGTGATGATCGAGAAGCCCAGGGTGCGCAGGCCGCAGTGTACCGCGACGATGACCTCGGGAATCGTCGACATCCCGATCACGTCGGCGCCGATGGTCCGCAAGAAACGATACTCGGCGCGGGTTTCCAGGCACGGGCCGGTCATGGCGGCGAAAACGCCCCGGCGGGCGTCGATCCGCGACTCGAGCGCCACCTGGAGGCGCCAGGTCCTGGAGTGCCTTGTCGTACGGCTCGATCATGTCGGGGAACCGAGGACCGAGCCGATCGTCGTTGGGGCCGATCAAGGGGTTCTGACCGAGCAGGTTGATGTGGTCCTCGATAACCACGATGTCGCCCTTGCGATAATGCGGGTTCAGGCCCCCCGCGGCGTTCGAGACGATCAGGTAGCGGCAGCCCAGCTCCTTCATGACCCGGATCGGAAACGTGACCTGGGCGGCGGAGTAGCCTTCATACAGGTGGAACCGCCCCTCCATCGCCACGACCGACTGGCCCGCGAGGTTGCCGCAGACGAGCTGTCCCTTGTGGCTGGTGACGGTCGATCGGGGAAAATGCGGGATGTCGGGATAGGGCAGAACCGCCTCGGCGGCGATCTCCTGCGCCAGGGCACCCAGCCCGGTCCCCAGGACGATGCCAACCCGTGGTGTACCCGACCATTGGGCGCGGACAACCCGGGTGGCGGCTTGGACGTGTTCCCAGTCGTGGTGTGTCATGGTGAGTGAAGGAGAAAAGCGAGAGCCAGGCCGCGAGGGGCTCGCGAGGCGTCGTGGCGAAACGGGGGGGGCGGCGACCTCATCAGAACCGGCGCACCATACGCTGATACCGAGGATCGCGGCGTAGCGTCTTGAGGTCCGGGTCCCGCCGAAGGTGGTCCAGATGACGGTATCCCAGCTCGAGCGCCCGCTGCAACGCCGAAAGGGCCGGGTCGACCATCCCCAGGACCGCGTAACTACAGGCGAGGTTGTACCACGGAATCGACCGGTCCGGCAACAACCGGACCAGGCGCCGGTCCACCTGCAAGGCCCGTGCATGAAACCCCTTGGCCGCCAGGTTGTTGGCATGGACGCGCAGGGCATCGGCATAGAGCGGGTCCCGCTCCAGGATTTTGCCCAGGAACTCGATCTCGAAATCGAGTTGACTCTGTTCCCGGAGCCGCCGGGTGGACGTCTCCGAGCCGGAGCCCTCGGACGAGGGTCCTGGTTCGCCCGGACGTTCATGGGGTGCGGCCATCGTAACGACGCTCCCTTCCCAGCCTGCCTGTTCAATCACCGCGACCGCGATCGACCGACTCCCGAGCGACCGATGCCGGATGCGGACCCGCCCCCACGATCAACCTAAGGCGCGCGTGCGCAAACAGCGACCCGTACGGGGCCAGAGTCCCTCAGAATTCCTAGGATAGCCCAATTCCGGTTCGCCTCACAAGGAAAAGTTTCCACCAAACCGAGCGGAACGAACAAATCGAGCGCGGGTGACGATCGACGGCAACGGGCGGCTCACCTCGATCGAACCATGAACCGCCGGAGTCCCGTCCCGGGAGCGCGTCGAGGCCGGGGCCTTCCAGGGCATCGAGGTCCCTGGAAGAAAGCGCCGGCCTCTGACTCGACATTGCCACGGGTTTGCGGACGACACGACAGCACGGAGGTTCCAGCCGGACAGCCTGGCTTACAGGTCGTCGATCTCCTCATCATCGTCGTCGTCGAGATCGTCGATGTCATCGTCCTCGTCGTCGTCGTCGAGATCTTCATCCTCGACGTCGAGGTCGTCGATTTCCTCGTCGAGGTCATCGTCGAGGTCGTCCTCGTCGTCGTCGAAGTCCTCGTCTTCCAGATCATCTTCATCGTCGTCGAGGTCATCGAGATCATCGTCGTCGTCGATTTCCTCGTCGAAGTCTTCTTCCTCGTCACCGGGGTGACGCGCGGACATCGGGGGAACCAAGCGTTCGAACTCCCAGGGGGAGCTGACCGGGGTCGGTTCCTCGGTAGCCACCAGCATTTCAAGACGGTCCCACATGAGGTTAGTCCTCGGGTTTAGGGTCGAGGGGTCCAGCTACCCCGTTGCTGACATCGATCAGATTCGTCGGTTCCTCGGCTTCCTCCACCATTGAGACGAAGCAAGCCGGGCCGAACGGTCCATTGCGGGAAAAAGTAGTCTCGAGGATGCCTCGTCAGGTCATGTTCGGGTCGATTGGCTGGCTTCGGGGAAGAGACCTACTGGTAGTCAAGGCCGTCCTCCCTGTCAAGGTCCGATACTGATCTCGAAGAGGAATTCCTCCAACATGATGCGTCAAATCGAAACGCTCGGGCAAGCCGAACGCCACGAACCGGCTCGGGACGCGAATCAATGGAGCCGGACAAGCTGTCCCGTCGCGGCCGATCGGCTCAGCGCCTCGAGGAGGCGGACCGTGTCCAGAGCCTGGTCGGCGGGACAGCAGAGCGGCGTTCCAGCGACAATGGAGGCGACGAAATTCGCGTCGATGCTCTCGCCGCCGCTGGCCGGACCGGGTGGGCGGGCACTCGCGCTCGCGAAAGGATCGGCTTCCCCTTCGTCGTGTCCGTTGCCGGCCTGAGCTTGGCCCCGTTGCTCGTCCAGGGTTTGATCGGTGACGTGGAGCTTGCCGGTCTCGCCATAGAAGGAGAGCTCGAAGCGAGAGCCGGGAGTCACCCCGGTGACGGCCAGGGTCGCGGGGGTGCCGTCGGCGAGCCGGACGACGGCGGCGGTGACGAGGTCGAGCCCGCGCGGGTCGCGACTCTGGATCGCGGCGGCCTCGACCGCGGTCTGGCCGGTGATCCAGAGCAAGGCGTCGAGCAGGTGGTCGCCGGCATCGGCCAGGATGCCGCCCAGCCCTCCGGCGACCCGGGGATCGAATCGCCAGGCGTTTTCGCTGCGTTGATCGGCACCGCTATGAGCCGCCAGCCAGGGCTGGGCGAGCGTGGCGGTCACGAGGCGAATCGGACCGAGGACGCCGTCCTGAAGCCGTCGACGCGCCTCGGCCAGGCTGGGACAGAGGCGGTACTGGTGGCCGACGCCCACCAGCCGGTTCCGTCCCCGCGCCACGTTCACGATATCGACCGCTTCCTGAACGCTGGTCGAGAGCGGCTTCTCGATGAAGACATGGCAGCCCGCCTGGAGCGCATCCATGGCGACGCGATAGTGCGCCAGGTGGGGAGTGAAGATCGCCAGCGCGTCGGGGGTGGTCCGTCGGAGCAGCTCGCGATGATCGGTGAAGACCGGCACGGACGAACCGGCCGCCGCGCCTCGCTCGTGAGCGTGCGCCGCCAGGGCCTCGGCCGCCGACGGGTCCGGGTCGGAGCAGCCGACCAGGCTGACCTCATCGAGGGCCAGCAGGCGATCGAGGTGGACCTTGGCGGCCCACCCGCAACCTGCGATCCCGATCCGGAGGCCGTCACTTTCCATCCCCCTGCTCCGCGTTCCGAGTTCCCGGTTCCGAGCCAGCAACTCCGAGGGTTCTGTGGATTGATTGATCGTGTGGGGTTGATCCTCGTCTCGAGTCCATCGAGACAAGTGCAAAACTCGCGTGCGCCCGCACGCTCGCGCGACCCGAGGCATCATCCCAGCAACCTGCCCACCCCGCGTCAAGAGTTTATCCCGGCAGGTCAAGCCCTAATTGCCGATTTCCCATGAAGGTTGCGAGGAATCGTGCCGGCGTCGCGTCCCGTGGCCCGCGAGCCGGCGTCACCCTCTCGGGTAGAATACCATGCGACTGGCATGTGCGCGTTGGATTCCGGTTCGAAAATCAACGACGATTCGGGCGCGGCGATGGCGCGAGACCGAGACAGGAACCGTGATGGGAGTCGCGGGTCGAACCGTGGCAAAGACGTCGCGGGCCGGGCCTCGGAATCAAGACCCGGCTCGCGTTGGACGTATCGGGGTTAGCTCCTGGGAGCCGGGGTCGATCCTTCAGGGGTTGCGGATTCGTCGGAGGCCTTCGCGGGCTCCTTGGCTTTCTCTTTATCCGTGGTTTTTGACTTGGCGGCCTTGGTGTCGGTTGCCGACGGCCTGGTCTCCTTGGCGAACTTCAAGGAAAGCGAGTTGATGCAGTATCGGAGCCCGGTGGGAGGGGGCCCATCGGTAAAAACATGGCCGAGATGGGCGCCACAACGGTAGCACATCACCTCGACCCGGGCCTCGGCGGCCGAGTAGTCCATCGCCGAGTCGATCCGTTCGGCGCGTAGGGCGCCGAGAAGCTCGGCCAGCCGGTCCCAGATTTCGAACTTGGTCCGCGAGCTGAACAGGGGCGCCCCGCAGCAGACGCAAAGGTACGTCCCCTTGAGATGATTGTTGACGTATGCCCCGCTGAACGGAGGCTCGGTCGCCTTCATCCGGGTTACCATGAACTGGGGACGGGTCAGGAGCTTGGCCCACTCCTTGTCCGACTTGACGATCTTCTTGGGCGCCGCGGCCGGTTCGTTCTTGGAGCTAGGGGCCGCGCTCGCGCTGGCGCTGGCTTCGGAGCCGGCGCCCGGCAACGGAAGGTCACCGGTCGCCGTCTGGGCCAGAATCGGCAGCGCCGGTACGAACGATACGATCAGGAGACAGACGACACGGAACCTGGACGATGAGATTCGATCATTCATGGCACGGGTCTCGACAGGTCGGGAACCACCGGCGCCAGGGCGAGGGGGGGAATGAACGCCCCGCCGATCCTTGATCATCCGTTATGAGGACCACTCCTTAATATTATTAACAAGCCGGATCGATCCCGGACATGCTCGGCCCCGTTTTTTTTGAGGACCAAGGGAATCGACCGGGCCGCGGGCCGCTCAGACGGCCTTCACGGGCCGGGCTTCGCGAACGTAGGCGGGGTCGATGGTCACACCGAAACCGGGGCCCGAGGGGACCCGGAGAACACCGGCGGTGCACTTCAGCGATGCCGTGGCACAACTGACCGGAATGTCGGTGTCTCCCTTGAACTCGTGGAATGGCGTCGGGTTCGGGAGACACGAGGCGAAGTGGGCGACGTCGAGGAAGCCCAGGCCGGAGCCCGACATGTGCGGCGTGCAGAGCATGCCCGCGGCGTCGGCCATCCGGGCGACCCGGAGCGACCGGATCATGCCGCCGTAGTAATGCAGGTCGGGCTGGACGATATCGACCACCCGGTTACGGATCATCCAGCGGAACCCGTACTCGCTGAACTCCTGCTCGCCCCCCGCGACGGGAATGTTCAGCGCCGCCGTGACCTGGCGGGTGTCATCGAGATGGTCGAACCGGCAGGGTTCCTCGTAGAAGGCGTAGCGGTTGGCCTCCATGAGCCGGCCGATCTCGATCGCCTTCGGCACGTCGTACGAGCTATTGGCGTCGGCATACAGCGTCATGTCGGGGCCGAAGGTCTCGCGCACCAGCGGGATCAGCCGCTCGGTCCGGCCCGGAAGCGAGTCGGCGTTCTTGCTCATCCGGCCGCCCAGCCGGAACTTCAAGGCGCGGGCGCCGGTCTCGTCGATGAGCTGCTTGAGGTAGGCGATCTCCTGCTCGGGCGTGTTGCCCCGCCGGCCGCTGGCCCGATAAACGTTGATGTCGCGGCGGAGTACACCGCCGAGCAGGTCGCCGACGGGTCGACCGTTGAGCCGCCCCAGGAGGTCGAGGATCGCGAACTCGGCCGCCGCCACGCAGACCCAGAGCGCCAGCCCCTGGAACTTGTAGTTATCGCCGTGCCGGTACAGTTCCCAGAGCAAGGGCTCGAGCCGCGCGCGTCCTGGCCCACGAAGAACGGGGCGATCTTGCGGACGAAGAGGGGGTAGACGTCGATCAGACGCATCGCGTTGGGCACCGCCAGCCCTTCGGCACCGTCCCTGGTCCGAACCCGAACCAGGAAGTTCCGGCCGTTCTGGAGCAACTCCATTTCAGAGATGACGACCGGAGCGCTCAGATCGTCGACGTTCAGAACCGGGCGCTCGGCGATCCGGATCAGCTCGGCCTCGGTCGGCGCTGGTCGCTCGGCGATGGCCTGGCTTCCCCTTGAGAAGAGGACCCCTGCCCCGATCGCGGTGCCCGCACCCAGGGTCTTGCTCAGGAAGCGTCGACGCGGCAGCATCATGAGGGTTCTCCTTCGTCGGAACGAGATCGGCGCGTTTTTGGTGTCATAACACAAGGGTCCGCCGGTTCCGAGGGGCCAGGGTAGAAAAACGCCGGATGGTCCAAGCTGGCACATCGATTGCCCCTGCCTGACGGCGGACCCAACTCCCGCCCCGGCACCAAACCACGCGACCGAGTTCCGCTCCCGAGGCCCCCTGGATGCGCTTGCTGAACCTGCTTCTGGGTCGCCCCCTGGCGACCGACGAACAATCCGATCAGAAGATCGGGGTGGCCGCCGGCCTCCCGGCGCTGGGCCTCGACGGCCTGGCCTCCTCCGCGTACGGTCCCGAGGCGCTGTTGATGATCTTGCTCCCGGCAGGCGCCGCGGGGCTCGAGCACCTCGGGCCGATCACACTCCTGATCATCGCCCTGCTGACGATCCTCTATTTCTCGTACCGACAGACGATCGGGGCCTATCCGGGCGGGGGTGGCTCGTACACCGTCGCCAAGGAGAACCTGGGCACCCTGCCCGGCCTCTGGGCCGCCGCCGCCCTGATGACCGATTATGTCCTGAATGTCGCGGTCGCGATCTCGGCCGGGATCGCTGCCCTGGTCTCCGCATTCCCCGGGCTGCACGGATACACGCTGCCGCTCTGCCTGGTGGTCCTGGTGCTGGTCGCCCTGGTGAACCTGCGCGGGACCGTTGAGTCGGGGTGGGCGTTCGCGGTGCCGACCTACGTGTTCGTGATCTGCTTCGCGGTGGTCCTGGGGATCGGGATCGTCAAGGTGATCACTAGCCACGGCCATCCCCACCCGGTCGTTCCGCCCCACCCGCTGCCACCGGCGAGCGTCTCAATCACGCTCTGGATGCTCTGCCGAGCCTTCGCCAGCGGCTGCACCGCGATGACCGGCGTGGAAGCGGTCAGCAACGGGGTCACGGCGTTCCGCGCACCGGCGGTCGATAACGCCCGGCGCACCTTGACCGCGATCGTCGGGCTCCTGGCCTTACTCCTGGGCGGGATCTCGTATCTCGGCCACGCCTACGGGATCGGGGCGATGGACCAGAGCCAGCCGGGCTACCAGAGCGTGATGTCGCAACTGGTCGCCGCCGTCTGTGGCCGAGGGGCGTTTTACTACGTCACGATCGTCAGTGTGCTGGCGATCCTCTGTCTGTCGGCCAACACGAGCTTCGTCGATTTCCCCAGGCTCTGCCGCCTGGTCGCCCAGGACCGGTTCATGCCCGAGGCGTTCACCCAGGTGGGCCGACGCCTGGTCTACTCGGTCGGAATCGTCTTCCTGACCGTGACCGCGGGACTGCTCCTGATCGGCTTCGGCGGGATCACCGATGGTCTGATCCCGCTTTACGCCGTGGGCGCTTTTCTCGCGTTCACACTATCGCAGTCGGGGATGGTTGTTCACTGGTTCAAGCGTTTGAAGGCGGATTCGCCGGATTCCTCGTCCGCCTCCGCTTCACGAACGAGCCGGACCTCGGCGGCGCTGAAGCTCGCGGTCAATGGCCTGGGGGCGGTCGCGACGGCGTCAGCACTCGGGGTCATCCTGGCCTCGAAGTTCCGGGAAGGCGCGTGGATCACCGTGCTGGCCCTGCCAAGCCTGGTGCTCCTGTTCCGGTCGATGAAACGGTATTATCTCCAGATCGAGCGCCAGGTCCGGACCCGTGCCCCGCTCGACCTCAGCCATGTCGAGCCACCCCTTGTGGTGGTCCCCGTCAAGTCATGGAACAAGCTGACCGACAAGGCGCTTCGATTCGCGCTCCGGCTCTCTCCCGACGTCTACACGGTCCACCTGATCAACCTGGAAGGGGACCAGGCCGACCAGCAGATCGACGAGCTGCGCCGCCAGTGGGACGAGGATGTGTCGGAGCCTGCGCGAGCGGCGGGCCTGCACCTGCCCTGTCTCGAGATCATTCACACGCCTTATCGCATGCTCGACCCGCTGATGACGTTCATCGAGGGGCTCAAGCGGCAACATCCCGACCGGATGATCGCCGTCGTGGTCCCCGCGCTGGTGAAGCGAATCTGGTGGCAGTTCCTGCTCCACAACTACCGCTCCGAAAAGCTCCGGTCTGCCCTGCTGCGCAGCGGCGACCGACGGATCGTCATGATCACCGTCCCCTGGTACTTCGAGCCGAAGCCCTCCCTCTTTCCATCCAAGCCCCCCGCGACGCCGGGCTCGCACCGCGAGATCCCGGCGAGCGGGAGCGTTTCTTGAGCCTCAGCCGACACTCCCTGGCATCGCCGTGATGACTCGCGTTATCGTTTGCGGAACGATCCGGGCCGGCCGGGGTTCAACGATCGGTCGGAGCGATCGACATCACCTTCGAGGAAACCTCCATGAAGCGATTCCGGCTCATTCCAGGCGTGGCGCTCGTGCTCGTGGGAGGGTTGGCTGGGCTGTCTCTGGTCCATGCCCAGGTCCCCGCTGATCCGGTGAAAGAACCGGCCAAGGAAAAGGCCAAGGCCAAGACCAAGGCTCAGCCGCCCCGTATCCCCGCGGGCGTGAAGGTCGATCGAAACATCGAGTACGCCAAGGTCGGGGACCATGCCTTGAAGCTCGACATTTATCATCCCGAGGCGGAGGGTGACGCGCTCCCGCTGGTCGTATGGGTGCACGGAGGCGGCTGGAGCGGCGGGACCAAGGACAACTGCCCCGCGATCCCGCTCTCGGGCAAGGGCTACGTGGTGGCCAGCGTGGAATACCGACTGACCGGGGTGGCTCCGTTCCCCGCCCAGATCGAGGACTGCCGGGCCGCGCTCCGATGGCTCCGCGGCAACGCCACCGCCTACCGGATCGATCCCAAGCGGGTCGGCGTCTGGGGCGGATCGGCGGGTGGCCACCTCGTTGCCCTGCTCGGTACCTCGGCGGATGCGACCGGCTGGGACAAGGTCGGCAACCACTCCGACCAGTCGGCCCGGGTCAACGCGGTCTGCGACTTCTACGGGCCTACCGACTTCCTGGTCGAGACGATGCCGGCCCGAAGCAAGTCCGCTGACTCGGCTGTCGGCAAACTGCTCGGCGGCCCGGTCGACGAACGCAAGGAGGTCGCCCGCCAGGCCAGCCCCCTGACCTACATCACGCCCGACGACCCGCCGTTCCTGATCGTGCACGGCGATCAGGACAAGCTCGTGTCGATCGAGCAGTCCGAAAGGCTCGAGGCCGCGCTCAAGAAGGCGGGTGTCGAGGTCACGTTCCTCACCGTCAAGAACGGCGGCCACGGCTTCGGACCCGGCAGTGACCCCGATCCCATCGCGATCCGCGAGCGCGTCATCGCGTTCTTCGACCAGCATCTCAAGAAGTGAGGATCGCACAAAATCACGACGGCCGAGGTCGCTCAAGATCGACCTCGGCCGTCTCAGGGTCCGGTCCGGCGCTGGTCTTCAGCGCCCCTTCATGTCGGAGAGCAAGCCGCGGATGTAGCCGATGCTCGCGCCGGCGCCCGGGATCGGGTCGTTCATGTCTTCCTCGTACTCGAGGCCGACGTGATAGGCGAAGGAGATGTCGAGCAGGGCGTGAAGGATCGAGTGGATATCGAGGACGCCCCAGCCGACCTTGACCGGCCGCGACCGGCCTTCCTTGGTCGAGAGGTCCTTGATGTGGACATCGTACAGCCGCGCGGCACACTTGCGAATGGCCTCGGTGGGATCAACCCCGGCTCGGGTCGTGTGGCCGACGTCAATGCACAGGCCGATCCGCTCGTCGAACGACTGGATCGCCTCCCACGGCTCATAGGGCGAGGGCCAGGTCTTGTCCTCGGGTCCGTGGTTGTGGATCGCCAGCTTGATGTCGAACTCCTTGACGAGCTTATCGAGTTGCGGGAGCGACTCCCGGGTTGGCTTGCAGACAATCACGGGGATGCCGGCATCGCGTGCGTACTCGAAAGCGTTGCGAAGCTGGGCCGGGTCGTCGGTCATGCCCACATTGCCACAGCTCAGGGGGGTGATGCCGGCGGCCCGGAATTCCTGCGCGACGGCCTTTCGCTCGGCCGCGGTGCTCTTGAGCGGGAGGTGGGCCTCCTTGATCGAGACGTAGTTGACGCCGACCTTGCGAATGGCCTTGATGGCCGCCTCGCGCGGCAACTTGCTGAAGGTATAAGAGGCGATGCCAACCTTCAGACCTCGCCAGGGATCGGCCGAGCTTCCGGATGTTGCCTCCTGCTCGGCGGCCCGCGCTCGGGTCGAGGGGGCAAGCTGGGCGAGAGGCGCGATCGCGGCGGCCGACATGCCCAGGCGGACAAAGCTCCTTCGCGAGTACGGTGTGGGGCGTTGGCTCATCGGCAGTCTCCTCAAGGGATTCCAGGATCAAAAACAGCGCGGTACAGACCCTCGGACCGAGACTAACCGAGCGGCCGGCGCCGATCTATCCCCGACCGTCAGCGACCGGAGCGCCGGTTCCCTTTCCGATGCTTACGATGGGCCGACGGATTGCCCTCGCCTCGATTCATCCCACGCCCCGTGAGTGGGAAACCTCGGCCGATCCATTCGTTCGATCAGAAGGCGGTGTTGTCGATGACCTCGCGTCCCTGGGCGGTGACCAGACCGCGGAGCACGATGGGGTTGACGCCCTCCTTGACGTACTTGACGCTGCCGTCGCCGAAGAGGACGTTCGCCCCGCCGGGATGCCAAGAGAAGATCTCGTCATTGGCCCCCGCGCCAATGCAACCGGGAGGGCAGGTATTCGCGTAAGGCGTCTGGTCGTTCATGGGACGGGTCTTGTTGTTGACCACCCCCGAGACGCCGATCGAGTTGGCCGGCTCGCCCCACCGCCAGAAGCGTCGGTAACCGGCGGGGACGTTGCTGGAGGTTTCCTGGTACTCGCTGGTGAAACGGGCATCGCGCCCGGCGTCCTCGGCGATGGCCATGGTATTGGCCATGCCATCGCGGACCATCGCCACCGAGGTATAGCCCTGCTTGAGCAGGCCGTCGGAGCGGGTGGCCATGTTGCGGAGCGGGGTCGCGGGATAGTTGTTCCCGGCCGCGGCGGCACCGGTCGGGTTGATCTCGGTGAAGCAGGTCGCGCCGTAATCGACGACACCGTAGCCGATCCCTCGCTTCTGGATCATCGTGTCCTTGGGATCGAGGGTGTCGTGCCCGCCGCTATTGATGCTGGACGCCGAGGGGCAGAGGAAAATGCTGATCGACGTGCTGAAGGCCGTGACATTCCCCCCCGTGTTGTTGTTGTATTCGAGGTTGAAGTTGATCGCGTTGAAGATCTGCTCCTGCTCCATGTAAGGTAGCAGACGCGCGAAGACCGAAGGGCCGTCGACGAACTGGGTGGGGGGCGGCATGGTCCCGTACTTGACCGATTCGCCAGCGGCGGGTAAGAGGTGAGTCGCGCTCTCATAGCTATAGATGGCGATGCCCATCTGCTTCAGGTTGTTCGAACACGAGGCCCGACGGCTGGCCTCCCGCGCCGACTGGACGGCGGGCAAGAGTAAGGCGACGAGCACGCCGATGATCGAGATGACCACCAGAAGCTCGATCAATGTGAAACCAGGCGCGGACAGGGGGCACCGGCGCGTCCAGGCCGTCTCTCGATTCCTGGTCCTGACCATGGCCATCGTTCTGGACTCCTCGAAAAAGAATTGCGCCGGAGATCGAACACGAATCGCCTCGAACCGTACCCAACCGATCCCCCTCGTTCCCGTCCGTTGAAGTGCCTCGGGGAGGCGTCCTGCGCAATACAACGCAATGCAAACAATCACGCCACCTCGCGCCGGCGTGCCCGAGGGGTGGTGCGGATTCACGCACTGGGTCGAAGGGATCTTCTCACGATCCAGCTTAATGCGAAGATACCGCCGTTTCAATCCATCCGAGCATTGTCTGGAGCTTCAGAATCGGGCTCGCCCGCGGGAACCCATTAGATCTTGAGCGTCGAGATCTCTGTCACCATCGATTCCGAGAAACAGGCGCCAATGTTTTGCTCTTGAAACGCGCCGGGTGTCGTACCGTAGAATCATGGCCGTCAGCCATGCGCGAAGTCCGTTGAGAAGTTAGCTCCTCGCCCGTAGCGAACCCAGACAGACTGATTAACTCGTACCGCCCAACGAGAGCGATGTTCGCGCTGGGAAGGTCCACGCTTTACGCAGTCCCATCGTCCGCACCTTTTGTGATTCTTTAGTAACGGCTTCTCGAGACCCGCGGTGATCGGGCGGATTCGTCCGTCACACCGCGCCCGGGGGATTGTTCCTTCGATGATGAAATCGACGACGACGCTCACCCTGTTCATCACCCTGTTCTGCTGCGATCTCGTTCCCGCGCAGGACCGTCGCATCGATCGCGAACGAGTTCCCGACCTCCGCGCCAACCTCAAGGCCGAGGGTATCCGCGCCGTCGATCCGCCGGCTCGCCCCGATCCCGCCAAGATCCAACTGGGCCGGCTGCTCTTTTACGACAAGGTCCTGAGCGGTAATCGTGACACGGCGTGCGCCACCTGCCATCATCCCATGTTTTTCAGTGGCGACGCCCTGTCGCTTTCCATCGGGACAGGAGGGTCGGGGCTGGGTTCGACGCGTGTCAAAGGGGTTGAACGTCCGTTCGTTGCTCGAAACGCGACCGAGATCTTCAACCGTGGCGACCGGGGATGGACCACCATGTTCTGGGACATCCGGGTGAGCGTGGATAACGCCAGGGGAACCTTCACGACTCCCGCCGGGAGCCAGCTTCTCGAAGGACTCGACAGCGTGCTTGCGGCGCAGGCGATGTTCCCGGTCACGGGGCGGGACGAGATGCGGGGGATCGCTGGCGATCCGGGAAACGAGCTGGCGCTGTTCAACGACAGCGACTTTTCCGGCATCTGGAAGGCGTTGATGGCCCGAATCCTGGCCATTCCGGAGTATCGAGTGCGGTTCGCACGGGTCTATCCCGGTGTGTCCACAAACGAACTCGGTTTCCAGCATGCCAGCAACGCGATCGCCGCATTCGAGTCCGTGGCCTTTTTCTTCAGCGATAGTCCCTGGGACCGATACCTCCAGGGCGACGACCAGGCACTTGGCCCCGCCGCGAGGCATGGGGCGATGATATTCTATGGAAAGGGCGGGTGTTATCGATGTCACTCGGGCCGCCTGCTGACCGACCAGTTGCCTCACAACATCGCCGTCCCCCAGTTTGGTCCGGGCAAGCCTCCCTCCACCCCGCTCGACTTCGGATGCGGCAACATCTCCGGCCGCGCCGCCGACCGTTTCACGTTCCGTACTCCCCCCTTGCGGAACGTCGACATGACCGGACCGTGGATGCACAACGGAGCCTACACGTCGCTGGAAGGAGCCGTACTTCATCACCTCGACTGCGTGTCGGCCCTGGTCCATTACGACCCCAGCCAACTTGCGCTCCCACTTCAGTCCACGCTCCGGAACGACCCTTCGACCATTGCCGCCGTGCTGTCCACGCTCGACCCACTGGCGCGAATGCCGATGGTGCTCTCGGACCACGAGTTCTCGGACCTCATGGATTTCCTCGCCAGCCTTACCAGCCCCTCGCTCGGCAAAATGCTCCGGACCATCCCGGAGCAGGTGCCCAGCGGGCTGCCGGTGGATGGAGTGATCCGATGAAAATCGACGCCCGCAGTTGATCCGAGAAGAACGGCGCTTCACGCGACGAACCACGCATCCTATCGTGGCAGATCAACGCCATCGTTCCCGACACGAAATCCTCTACGATCGAACCACACATCACTTTTTTTCTGCACACATTGACCCCGAATGGTGTAGGCCCTACCATAAACACCGGACTGACCGGTCAGTCCGGTCGAGGGGTTCATCGAGGTCTCTACCGGTGACGCTGAGTGGTACGGTGGAACAGCAGACGGGTCCGCGGTGCAAGAAGGGGTTGGAGGCGCGTCGCGAGGAGATCCTCGACGCGGCCACCGAGCACTTCGCCGCACACGGTTATTCTGACGCGGTGACCCAGGCCCTGGCCGAGCGATTGGGGGTCGGTAAGGGGACACTCTACCGGTATTTCCCGAGCAAGCGCGAGCTGTTCCTGGCCGCGGCGGACCGCGTGATGCGGCGGCTTCGAGAACGGATCGACGCGCGGCTGACCGGCATCGACGACCCGCTCGAACGGATCAGCCAGGCCATCCGCTCCTTCCTGGCCTTCTTTGCCGAGCATCCGGAACTGGTCGAGCTCCTGATCCAGGAGCGAGCCCACTTCAAGGACCGGACCAAGCCGACCTTTTTCGAGCACCGCGAAAAAAATGTCGTCCGCTGGCATGAACATTACCGCACACTGATCGCCGCCGGGCGGGTCCGCGACATCCCGGTCGAGCGGATCACCGACGTGGTCAGTGACCTGCTTTACGGGACGATCTTCACCAACTACTTCAGCGGTCCTCGCAAGCCGACGGAGGACCAGGCCCGGGATATCCTCGATATCCTCTTCGAGGGCATTCTCAGCGATTCCGAACGGCTCCGCCGGCTTCGAGGCGCTGGCTGACCGACGTCCTGACACGATCCTTGCCGGCTTTCCGCCCATTTTTTTGTGGTCGTGACCTGCGGAACCCGTTTCCGGTCAGGTTAAAGCGGTCTCTCTAATTATCGATTATTTGCACTATGGTCATGAAACACACGAAGCTGCGAGCATGGTGGTTCGGGTCGGGCCTGGCACTGTTAGGGTTATCGGGCTGTCAGGACGTGGTCGCACCGCCGGCTCCTAAGCCGCCTCAGGTGAAGGTGAGCCTGCCGATCAAGGACATGGTGCGGGACTACGAGGAGTTCACCGGCAGGACCGAAGCGATCTTCTCGGTGACGGTCAACGCGCGAGTGACGGGGTATCTGGACAAGGTCAACTTCACCGACGGTGCCGAGGTAAACGAGGGGGACCTGCTGTTCCAGATTGACCCCCGACCGTATCAGGCGGACCTCGATCGATCGGAAGCCAACGTCCTCCAGGCCGAGGCCCACCAGCACCGACTCGAGGCGGATCAGCGGCGGGCCACAAACCTGTATGGTCGAGGCGCGATCAGTCGCGAGGAGATCGACCGGATTGGGGGCGACCACGCCGAGGCCCAGGCGGCGGTGGGCGTGGCCAAGGCGGCGCGTGACCTGGCTCGTTTGAACCTCGAGTTCACCAAGGTGAAGGCCCCGATCGCGGGGCGACTGAGTCGTCGCCTGGTCGACCCCGGCAACCTGGTCAAGGCCGATGAGACCGCGCTGACGACGATCGTGTCACTCGATCCCCTGTTCGTCTACTTCGACGTGGACGAGCGGACCTTGCTCCGGCTCCGCCGCCTGGTGGGGGAGGGCCGGATCAAGAGTCGGGACGAGGCGGTCGTCCCGGTGCAGGCCGAACTGGCCGACGAGACCAATTTTCCGCACATGGGAGAGATCGACTTCAGCGATAACAAGGTCGATCCCAGCACCGGGACGCTTCGGGTGCGTGGCAAGATTGCCAATCCCAAGCCCCGGATGCTCTCTCCCGGTCTCTTCATGCGGGTCCGGCTGCCGATCGGCGACCCTCACGAGGCGATCCTGATTCCCGAGCAGGCCATGGCCAGCGACCAGGGACAGAAGTTCGTCTACGTGATCGAGAAGGGCAAGAAGAAAGCCAAGGACGGCAAGGAGCAGCTTGTCGACATGCCGTTCAAGCGGAACATCACGGTGGGCTCGCTCCACAACGGATTTCGGGTGGTCGAGGAAGGACTCAAGGCCAGCGACCAGGTGGTTGTCAGCGGCTTGCAGCGGATTCGCGAGGAGATGGAAGTGAAGCCCGAGCTGGTCGCGACGCCGATCCAGTCGGCGGGCAAGACGGCCGACGCCGCCGGCAGCGAGGAATGAGCATGCCGCGTCCCGCGGCCAGCCTGCCCCGATACCCAGGCCGCAACCGGCCGAGTACGCTCCCGCCGCACTTTCGGAGGATCGGACCTTGATCTCGCGCTTCTTCATCGATCGACCGATCTTCGCTTCGGTGCTCTCGATCGTGATCACCCTGGCCGGGGCAATCGCCCTGTTCGCCCTGCCGCTGGCGCTTTATCCGCCGGTCTCTCCCCCCAACGTCTCGGTCGATTGCAACTTCCCCGGCGCCAGCGCCCAGGTGGTCTCCGAGTCGGTCGCCACGCCGATCGAGCAGTATGTCAACGGCGTCGAGAACATGCTCTACATGTCGTCGCAGTGCACCAACGACGGCACGTACAACCTGACCGTCACCTTCAAGCACGGCGTTGACCTGAACATGGCCCAGGTGATGGTGCAGAACCGGGTGAGCCTGGCGATGCCGTTGTTGCCCGACGTGATCAAGGCGACCGGGGTGACGACTCGCAAGCGATCACCCGACATCCTCATGGCGGTCGCGATCAACTCGCCGGAAGGCCGGTACGACCAGCTTTACCTCAGCAATTACGCCGCGATGCACATCAAGGAAGAGGTCGCGCGACTGCCGGGTGTGGGTGACATCTCGATGCTGGGCCAGCGCGACTACAGCATGCGGATCTGGCTCGATCCCGAGAAGCTCTCGTCGCGCGAACCTGACCGCCGGCGACGTCGTCCGGGCGGTCCGCGAACAGAACCTCCAGGTCGCGACCGGCCAGATCGGCCAGCCTCCGATCCGGCAGGGACAGCCGATCCAGTTGACCCTCAGCACCCACGGCCGGCTGGTCGAGCCCGAGGAGTTCGCCGACATCATCATCAAGTGTACCGCCGAGGGCCGGATGACCCGGATCAAGGACGTCGGCCGGGTCGAGCTGGGGGCCAAGAGTCAAGATATCAGTTGCCGTGTCAACCACCTTCCCTCGGCCAGCATCGCAATCTTCCAGCTTCCCGACGCCAACGCCCTCGACACGGCCGACATCGTCAAGGCCAAGATCGCCGAGCTGGCCAAGGACTTTCCGCCCGGCTTCGCAGTACGAGATCCGTTACGACACCACGCCATTTATCCGGGAGTCGATCTTCGAGGTCTTCAAGACCTTGCGCGAGGCGGTGATCCTGGTCGCGATCGTCGTCCTGCTCTTCCTCCAGAACTGGCGGTCGGCCCTGATCCCACTGGTCGCGGTGCCGGTGGCGATCATCGGCACCTTCGCCATCATGGCCGCCATCGGATTCTCGCTCAATAACCTGACGCTCTTCGGCCTGGTCCTGGCCATCGGCATCGTGGTCGACGACGCCATCGTCGTGGTCGAGGCGGTCGAACACCATATCGAGCACGGCATGAGTCCGCGCGACGCCACCATCCGGGCGATGGAGGAGGTCTCCGGGCCGGTCATCGCCATCGGGTTGGTGCTCTCGGCGGTGTTCGTGCCGTGCGCGTTCATCAGCGGGATCGTGGGCCAGTTCTTCCGCCAGTTCGCGCTTGACGATCGCCAGCTCGACATTGATCTCAGCGTTCAATTCGCTGACCCTGAGCCCCGCCCTTGCCGCCGTGCTCCTGCGGCCCCGCGACAAAGGCCGGCAGGACCCTCTGCCGCGGTTCTCCTACCTGATCCTGGGGGCCTGGATCGGCTACGAGCTGCTGACCGAGCAACTCATCCCCTTGCTGGGGCCCTCGACGGCGTTCCGGCGGCTCGCCGGTCCGGGACGCGGCGTGGTGGGAAGGGGTCATACTGGCGGCGCTCCTGGGGGCGATCGTGGGGGGCCTGCTCAGTTATCCCCTCAACTGGTTCCTGGGGGGTTGCTTCCGGCTCTTCAACGCCGCCTTCCTTCGGGCCACCAGCGCGTACACACGGATCGTGGGACTGATGCTCCGGCTGAGCGTCTTGTCGCTCCTGGTTTACGGCGGACTCCTCTTCCTGACGTACCGGGGTTTCCAGAGCACGCCAACCGGTTTCATCCCGTCGGCGGACATGGGCTACCTGCTGGTCAATGTCCAGCTTCCCGATTCGGCCTCGTCCGAGCGTACGATCGTGGTGATGGACCAGATGGAGTCAATCGCTCACAAGCTCCCCGGTATCAAGCACACCCAGGCCATGGCCGGTCAGTCGCTCTTGCTCTCGGCGTTCGGATCGAACTTCGGCTCGATGTTCATCATTCTGGACGGGTTCGCCAATCGACCCGTGCCGGTCGCCGATCGCTTCTTCCGGCTGGTGAACCTTAATGGCCTGGAGCGGAGGTGGAACGAGGACTGGCTGGGCCGGCCCAAGCGTAAGACCTACGACCTCGAGGAGCGGACGCGTAAGCTCCTTCATCTGGAAAAGCGACTTGTCAATGGCAAACCCGAGCCGTCGCTCTACAGCGAGGACATCGCCAACGAGTTGCGCAAGCAGTTCGGGATGCTGGTCCCCGAGGCTGATATCAAGGTGTTCGGGCCGCCACCGGTGCGCGGTGTGGGTCGCGCCGGCGGGTTCAAGATCATGGTCGAGGACCGCGGCGACATGGGCTCGGCCGAGCTCCAGAAGCAGACCGACAGCCTGGTGGACCGGGGGAACAAGGTCCATCTGCTCCCCGACGGCGAGCTCGAGATCCCCGGCGAGAAGCTGGGTGGAGCAGGCGCAAGGGGCGCCGGGAGGTGCCGGACATGGTGCCGCTCCCGCCAAGGAAAAAGCGGCCGCGGGCGCGGGAGTTCCGGCGCTGGTGGGCCTGTTCACTCCGTTCCGCGCCAATGTCCCCCAGCTTTATGCCGACGTGAACCGGACCGAATGCATGACCAAGGAGGTTGACCTCCAGGACATGTTCGAGACCCTTCGGGTCTACCTGGGCTCGCTCTACGTCAATGATTTCAACCGGTTCGGGCGGACCTGGCAGGTGATCGTCCAGGCCGACGCTCCGTTCCGCAACAACCCGAGCGACATCAAGCGGCTGAAGGTCCGCAACGTTCATGGCCAGATGATCCCGGTGGCGGCCCTGGCCGACTTCCGCGAGCAGAACGGGCCGCTCGTCCTGACCCGGTACAACATGTATCCCGCCGCGCCGATCAACGGCAACGCCGCCGCCGGGATCAGCTCGGGCCAGGCGATTGACATCATGGGCGAGCTCGCCAGCCGCCAGTTGCCGCCGTCGATGACCTATGAATGGAGCGAGTTGGCCTACCTCGAACAGCAGGCCGGCAACACGGCGATGTACATCTTCGGGTTTGCCGTGGTCATGGTCTTCCTCGTGCTGGCGGCGCAGTACGAGAGCTGGTCGTTGCCGCTAGCGATCATCCTGGTCGTGCCGATGTGCCTCTTGAGCGCGATCATGGGGCTCAAGGTCGCCAAGGAAGACATGAATATCTTCACCCAGATCGGCTTCGTGGTGCTGGTCGGCCTGGCGAGCAAGAACGCGATCCTGATCGTCGAGTTCGCCAAGTATCACCGCGACGCGGGCGAGTCGCGCCGACAGGCCACGCTGGAAGCCTGCCGGCTGCGGCTCCGGCCGATCATCATGACCTCGCTGGCGTTCATCCTCGGCGTCTTCCCGCTGATCATCGGTCACGGGGCCGGCGCCGAGATGAGGCGCACGCTGGGAGTGACCGTCTTCAGCGGCATGCTCGGCGTGACGATCTTCGGCATTTTCCTGACGCCGGTGTTCTTCTACGTGATTGACTGGCTCGGCGAGGTGAGGTTCTTCCATCACCCGGCACTGCGTTGGATCAACAATGTCGTCCTCGGCACCCTGTCGCTCCGCCCGGTCCGGCACCTGGTCGCCGCGTCTGTCGGGTCCGGATCCTCCAGGAAGCCGTGGTCAGAAACCAACGGCCTGGGCGACGACCTCGACGCCGACCCCCTCGCGGTGTCGCGTTCGATCAACGGCCGCGAATCGGAGCCTGGTCTCGAGCCAGCGAACGCCGCCGCGGCGTCCGGCAAGAATGGCAACGGAGCGCCGTATGGAAACGGTCATTCGCAACCTAACGGCAACGGTCATCCCATGGGCCCCGAGCCCGTGTCGGCCGGATCGGGCGAGCCCGAGCAAACGAACTGAACGAAACTGAGGAGTTCCCACCCGTGTCGCGCTTTTTCATCGATCGTCCGATCTTCGCCTCGGTGCTGTCGATCATCATCACCCTGGGCGGGGCCATCGCCGTCTTCACCCTCCCGGTGGCGCAGTACCCCGAGATCACGCCCCCGACCGTCGAGGTTGCTGCCTACTACCCGGGCGCCAATGCCGAGGTCGTTGCCGATACCGTTGCCGCGCCGATCGAGCAGCAGGTCAACGGCGTCGAGAACATGATGTACATGTCATCACAGTGCACGAACGATGGCATGTACATCCTGACGGTCACGTTCCGGCTCGGGGTCGATCTGAACATGGCGCAGGTCCTGGTACAGAACCGGGTGAGCCTGGCCGAGCCGATCTTGCCCGACCTGGTCAAGCGGCGCGGAGTGGCGGTCAAGAAGAAGAGCCCCAGCATCCTGATGATCGTCAACCTGTTCCTCGCCCGACCGGAGCCGCGATAACCTTTACCTGAGCAACTACGCGACGATCCAGCTCAAGGACGAGCTGGCGCGTCTGCCGGGCGTGGGCGACATCACTTACATGGGCCAGCGCGACTATTCGATGCGGGTCTGGCTCGACCCCGAGAAGATGTCGTTCCGCAATCTCTCGGCCAGTGACGTCACGCTGCGCGATCGAGCAGCAGAACATCCAGGTCGCCGCCGGGCAGATCGGTCAGCCCCCCGTTCCCACGGGTCAGGTCTTCCAGTACACGATGACCACCAAGGGGCGGCTCGTCGAGCCCGACGAATTCGCGGATATGATCCTCAAGACCGACTCGGACGGCCGGATCGTCCGGCTCCACGACGTCGCACGGATCGAGCTCGGCGCCCAGGCGTACGACCAGTCGTGCACGCTCGACGGCAATCCTTCGGTGGCCCTCTCGATCTATCAGCGCCCCGGCTCCAATGCGTTGGAGACCGCACGGGTGGTCCGCGCCAAGATGGACGAGCTCAAGCTCCGCTTTCCCTCCGGGCTTGATTACTCGATCGTCTACGACACGACGCCGTTCATCACGTGAATCGGTGAATGAAGTTTTCAAGACCTTGCGCGATGCGGTGATCCTGGTCGCGATCGTCGTGCTCCTTTTCCTTCAGAAATGGCGATCGGCGCTGATCCCGCTGGTCGCGGTGCCGGTGGCGATCATCGGCACCTTCGCCGTCATGGCCGCCATCGGGTTCTCGCTCAATAACCTGACGCTCTTCGGCCTGGTCCTGGCCATCGGCATCGTGGTCGACGACGCCATCGTCGTGGTCGAGGCGGTCGAGCACCATATCGAGCACGGCATGAGCCCGCGCGACGCCACCATCCGGGCGATGGAGGAGGTCTCCGGGCCGGTCATCGCCATCGGGTTGGTGCTGACGGCCGTGTTCGTGCCCTGCGCGTTCATCAGTGGGATCATCGGCCAGTTCTTCCGCCAGTTCGCGCTCACGATCGCGACCTCGACATTGATCTCGGCATTCAACTCGCTGACCCTGAGTCCCGCGCTGTCGGCGCTGTTGCTTCGACCGCAATCGGAAGAAGGCGAACGAGGTGCTGCCGCGTCCGTTCTTTGGGGCGATGGGGGCGTGGCTGGCCTGGACCTTCCTGACCGCTCGACTGAACCCGCTACTCATGCACGGGACCGCTCCGCACTGGGCCGTCGCCGACGTTGTCGATTCTGATCGGGTTCGTGGCGGGCTGGATTCTGGGACTGCCGCTGAACCGGATCCTGAGCAGCGGCTTCCGGCTCTTCAACCTGGCGTTCAACGCCGCGACCAATCTCTATACACGGTCGGTCGGCGTCCTCCTACGGATCAGCGTGCTGGTCCTGCTGGTGTACGGTGGCCTGCTCTACATGACCTATTACGGGTTCACCAAGGCCCCGGCCGGCTTCATCCCGACTCAGGACAAGGGATACCTGCTGGTGAACCTTCAGCTTCCCGACGCCACCTCGGTGGAGCATACCCAGAGGGTGATGCGCCGGATCGAGAAACTGGCCCTCAAGGTCCCCGGGGTCAAACACACAGTGGCCATCGCGGGACAATCGCTGCTTCTGACCGCCAACGCCCCGAATTACGGTTCCATGTACGTGATGCTCGACGACTTCGAGCACCGGCTCCGGCCGTCGCTCCAGGGCGAGGCGATCGCTGGCCGGCTCGGCACCGAGCTTCAGGACGCCGTCTCCGAGGGCGAGGTCAAGATCTTCGGCGCACCGCCGGTCGAGGGCCTGGGCACGGCGGGAGGCTTCAAGATCGTCGTCGAGGACCGCGGCGACCTCGGCCGTAGACAGCTTCAGCAAACCGCCGAGACCATCGTCGCCGGCGGCGACCAGACTGATGAGCTTGAAAACCTGTTCACTAGCTTCCGCGCCAATACTCCCTGGCTCGACCTCCAGGTCGATCGGTCGATGGCCAAGATCCTGGGGGTCTCGGTCAGCGAGCTGTTCAACACGCTCCAGGTCTACATGGGCTCGCTCTACGTCAACGACTTCAATCGGTTCGGTCGGACCTGGCAGGTCAACGTCCAGGGCGATCCCAAGTATCGCAAACAGATCGAGGACCTCAAACAGCTCAAGATCCGCAACGAGGCCGGGGGGATGGTCCCGCTGGCGAGCATGGCGAGCATCGTGGAGCGTCCCGGTCCGGTCCTGATCATGCGGTACAACATGTACCCCTCGGCCGCCATCAACGGCAACCCCGCTCCCGGCGTCAGTTCGGGGCAGGCGATCGATGTCATGGAGAACGTGGCCGAGGAGAACATCGAGCACGGAATGCGGACCGAGTGGACCGAGCTGGCGCTCCTGCAGCTTCAGACCGGCAACACCGCGATGCTGGTGTTCATCCTGGCGGTGGTGCTCGTCTTCCTCGTGCTGGCGGCGCAGTACGAGAGCTGGTCGCTTCCCCTGGCGGTGATCCTGGTGGTGCCGATGTGCCTACTCTGCTCGATCGCCGGGGTGATTGGTGCACACCTTGATATTAATATTTTTACGCAGGTCGGCTTCGTGGTCCTGGTGGGGCTGGCGTGCAAGAACGCGATCCTGATCGTCGAGTTCGCCAAGGCCGAGCGCGAGAAGGGAGTGCCGCGGGGCGAGGCGACCCTCGCGGCCTGCCAGCTCCGGCTCCGGCCGATCATGATGACCTCGTTCGCCTTCATCCTGGGCGTCGTTCCACTGGTGCTGGCCGAGGGGGCAGGTGCCGAGATGAGGCGAACCCTCGGCACCGCCGTCTTCAGCGGCATGCTCGGCGTGACCCTCTTCGGGATCTTCCTGACACCGGTCTTTTATTATGTGATCCAGTGGTTCAGCGACCGGGGGACGAACAGCCAGGCCCCGGAGCGGCCGCGCGACGAGGCCACCGATCTGGTCGGAGTTCACGCTAGCGACCACGCCGCGTCCGAGTATCAGAATGGTCACGCTTCCGGTCAGAGGGAGCACGAGGTTGAGACGACCGGGGCTTCGCATTGAACCCCCACGTAGAAGCCTCGCATCCGCGATTCTCGTAGGGTAGTCTTTAGCCTGCCGCAGATCAGATCAGTTGACCGTGGGCCGGAGCCTATCCTACAAGCCAAGAGAGTCGGATTGATGCACGTGCTGATTACCGGAGGCGCCGGGTTTATCGGGTCGCACCTCGCCGACGCCCTGATCGCGCGCGGCGACGAGGTGACGATCCTCGATGACCTATCGACCGGCAGCCTCGAAAACGTTCGACACCTGGAGGATCATCCGCGATACCGTTGCGTCATCGAGAGCGTGCGCAACGAGCGAGCGGTGGCCGAGCTTGTCAGCCATGCCGAACTGATCTTCCACCTGGCGGCGGCGGTTGGCGTCCGTCTGATCGTCGAGAGCCCGGTCCGCACGATCGAGACCAACGTGCACGGCACCGAAGTCGTACTGAGCCAGGCGGCCAAGGCGCGGTGCAAGGTCGTGGTGGCCTCGACCTCGGAGGTATACGGACTGAGCAACCAGGTCCCGTTTCGCGAGGATGGCCCGCTCGTGCTCGGGGCGACCACCAAGGGGCGCTGGAGCTACGCCTGCTCGAAGGCGATCGATGAGTTTTTGGCCCTGGCGTACTGGCACGAGCGCCGTCTGCCGACGATCGTGGTCCGGCTGTTCAACACTGTCGGCCCGCGCCAGACCGGCCGATACGGCATGGTCATCCCCACCTTCGTTCGCCAGGCCCTGGCGGGCCGGCCCATCACGGTTTATGGCAGCGGCGAGCAGACTCGTTGCTTCACACATGTTGCCGACGTGGTCGGCGCGCTGGTCGGGCTGAGCGATCACACCGACGCCGTGGGCGAGGTCTACAACATCGGCTCGACCGAGGAGGTTACGATCCGCGCGCTGGCCGATCGAGTCAAGGCCTTGACCGGCTCGTCCTCCGAGATCGTTCTGGTCCCGTACGAGTCGGCCTATGAAGCCGGCTTCGAAGACATGCCTCGCCGGATTCCCGACATCTCCAAGGTCGCCGACGCGATCGGCTACCATCCCGGTCATTCGCTCGACGAGATCCTCGAAAGCGTTATCGCTTCGATCCGAGGCGGTGACTGACGATCCGTCGAGAAATCGGATGGATCCGCGGAGAGGAGCGGACGATCCCGTTCATTTACGGACTGCTCCTGTGCGCCGGACTTCGGCGGATCGGTTCGCGTTCGTGAGCAGACCAGCCAGTTGATCGCGGGTTTCAGCCGTGTCGGGATGGCCGGAAGGAAGGAGCTTTTCGCGGATGGCCAGCGCCCGTCGGAGAAACCTCTCGGCTTCGGCGGTATCGCCCTGAGCCACGCATGAACGTGCCAGGTGGTCGATGATCCGGGCGGTCTCGGGATGGTCGGGACCGAGCTCGGTGCTCGCTATCGGCCAGGGCCTGGCGCTGGAACGCGTGCGTGCCGGGCGGGGTCGTTCCTGAATTGCGCGATCTCGCCAAGGAGATCGAGGGCCTCGATTCGGTCGCTCCGTGCGGCCGCCGGTTCCTGCTCGGTCAGTTTCAGGACTGCGCTGGGCCTGGGCCTCCGCGGCGTCGTATTGCTGCGCGCTGACAGCCGATCGTAGCCAGGCCCACGAGCGGACCCGCGAGCTCGGGGGCCTCGGGACCTAATGCCTTCCGGCGAATTTCCAGGGCCCTCTGGAGCCGGGGTTCCGCCGTGTCGAGCTTGCCTTGACGAGCCTCCACGGCCGCCAGGCCGCAGAGCGTGCTCGCGAGATCGGGGTGGTCGGCACCCCATTTTTTTTCCTTGAGGATCAGGGCCTGCTGATAGTGCGCGGCCGCCTCATCGAATCGGCCCAGGCCGAACTCGACCCCCGCCAGGTTGTTGAGCGTGCGCGCGACTTCGGGATTCTCCGCGCCCAGGGTCTTTTCCTGAAGCGCCAGCGCTTTCTGGAAGATCGGCTCGGCGTCGGCGAAGTGTCCTTGCCGCGAGACCACCGAGGCGAGGTTATAGAGCAGACCGGCCCGTACCCGAGGATCAACCGAGGGACCGGAAGCTTCGGTCTCATCATGGATCTTCAGCGCTCGTCGATACAGCGGCTCCGCGTCAGCCGGTTTCCCCTGGCTGCGCTCCAGGTTGGCCAGGTTGTTGAGCAGGTCGGCCACACCGGGATGATCGGGTCCGAGCGTGTTTTCCCGGATCGTGAGGCGCGGCGGTAGAGAGGATCGGCCTCGTCGGGCCGACCCTGGTTGAAGCAGGCGGTGGCCAGCGAATTCAGGTCGTAGGCCAGGTCCAAATGCTCGGACCCCTGCACCACCTCGCGCGTCTTCACGGCCCAGCGTGCCAGGACTTCGGCATCGGCCGGCCGTCCCTGAAGCACGCGCAACCAGGCGAGCGTGCCGACGGTCGTGATCTTGCGAAGATCGCCGTTATCGAGCGGTCGGGCCGCCTCGTAAGCCTGTTTGAGACGCGCTTCGGCCTCGGCGAGATCGCCATTGGCCATCGCCTCGATCGCGGCCTTTTGATCAGCCTGCCAGGCGGCTCCCGGGTCGTCGTCAAACTCCGCGCCCGGCGCCGACGCGGAACCCAGGATCGCGACCAGCAGCCCGACCCGCACCGCGAACTTCGGCACCCGAGCCCGTCTCTCGACCTGCCCCTGCCCCATCGTTCGACCCTCCCTGGTCTTACCCGTGTCGACGCGCGAACTCCTCCCGACCGACCGTGGACATGCTGTGGGCTCTCCGATTGACAGGCGCCGCGTATCTTTGCCGCTTCCGGCTCGCCGGTCAAACCCAGTTCACAACCACATGCACGCTCCCAGCAAGCCCCTCCCGGGGTCGTGACGATCCGGAAAAAAACCGCGGGCAGGGTTATAGGAATCGGACGCGCTGTCGAGTAGCCTGCGAGTTTCGACGATTCGGAGCGTGTGGGAAAACCTAATCGAGTCAAGAAGCCGCGCAAGAATAACCTGTGCGATTCTTGATCGAATGCCTTTCGGGGGTCGAGTGAGGCCGACTTCAGTCGGACAGGATGAAACGATTTCTTTTGCACTGATCCGACTAAAAAATAGGACCTATCTCTACGCTATACATGGTTCAGATTTTTTGGTGAACCTGTTTCCGTCCGTTTCGAGGACTTCTCGTACACCCTCTCACCATCGACCATCGAGATCGGAGAACGACACCATGCCGAGAACCTGGGCTTGCACTCTCATGCTGGTCGCGGCGTTACTGAGCCGTGTTTCCGTTTCCAACGGGCTTGCCGCCGATGGCCCGCCGACGAAGCCGAACATCATCCTGATCCTCGCCGACGACCTGGGTTACGGCGACCTCGGCAGTTACGGGCAGAAGAGGATCGCGACGCCGAACCTCGACCGGTTGGCGACGTCGGGGACGCGGTTCACACAGTGTTACGCCGGGAGCACGGTGTGCGCTCCGTCGCGATGTTGCCTGATGACCGGCAAGCATACCGGTCATGCGCGGGTGAGGGGCAACGCGAAGGTGCCGCTCCAGGCCCAGGACGTGACGCTGGCCGAGGTCCTGAAATCGGCCGGCTACGCCACCGGACTATTTGGCAAGTGGGGCCTGGGCGAGGTGGATTCGACAGGATCGCCGAAGCGGCAGGGATTCGATGAATTCTTCGGCTACACCGATCAGACTCATGCCCACAACTACTATCCCAACTATCTGTGGAACGGCGAGGAGAGATTCCCAATCGCCGGCAATGTCGAGGGGCCGAAGCGGAACGTCTCGATCGAGCGCGCCCAGTACAGTCCCGACCTGATCACGGCCCGGGCGGTCGATTTTCTCGATCGACACAGGCAGGGGCCGTTCTTTCTGTATTACGCCTCAATCCTGCCGCATGCGAACAACGAACGAGGCGCGGCGGAGAAGAACGGGATGGAGGTGCCGAGCGACGCCCCCTACTCCGACCGCGATTGGCCGCAGCCCCAGAAGAATCATGCCGCGATGATCAGCCATCTTGACGCGGACGTGGGCAAGCTGCTGGATAAGCTCAATGCGCTGGGTCTCGATCGGAACACCATCGTCCTGTTCAGCAGCGACAACGGTCCGCACAAGGAAGGCGGCGCCGATCCCGCCTACTTCCAGAGCTCCGGCCGCTACGCGGCTTCAAGCGCGCGATGTACGAGGGGGGCATTCGCGTTCCCATGTTCGTCCGATGGCCGGACCACGTTCCCGCCGGGGCGGTCAGCGACCGGGTCGTGGCGTTCTGGGATTTCTTACCGACCCTTGCCGAGCTCACCGGCGCCACCGCCCCAACCGGGCTTGATGGCGTTTCCTTCGCCGCCGCGTTGCTGGGGCGCGATACCACCGCGACCGCCGCGAACCGGCCGCCGCTCTACTGGGAATTTCACGAGCGCGGGTTTCATCAGGCGGTCCGCATGGGCGACTGGAAGGCCGTCCGGCTGACGACCGATGGGCCGATCGAACTGTATGACCTCAAGAACGATCCTGGCGAGACACGAAACCTCGCCGCCGATCATCCCGACGTGGTCGATCAGGTCCAGCGGCTCCTGAAGTCGGAACGGACCAATTCCGCCGATTTTCCCGTCTCCGAGCCTGGCGCTACACCGAAGAAAGCACGGACAGGCACGCCGACCAGGAAAGCGGGTTGAGCCGGCAGGGCACGAGCCGATCAGGGCGCGGCCGACGCCGGGATGTTCGCCCACGCGCGCCAGACACTGGGATTGACCTGGGATGTGAACGTCTTCACGCTATCATCAAGCAGGAGGACGTTGACGCCTTCGACGTGGCCGCACGACGCCCCCATGAGGGCGTCGCGCCGGTCATCGGCGATGCAGGAGGACAAAGCGTTGGGTGTGAGTGCGTGATTGTAAAGGGTCGAGGTCCAGTCCGAGGCCATCCACGACGAGCCGGCGTCGCCGCGCCAGGCTTCGGGCGAGACCGGAGGGCATGTGTTGCTGGCGAGAGGGCCGGGGACCAGCGCGTAGTTGATCGACGACGAGGGCGCCGGCGCGGGGCGGCCGTCGCCGACCAGGCGCTCCGAGAAGGCGGCGGTGTACGCGGCACCGTCGCCGGCCTCGACATCCCGAATCGAAAGGCGGCGGCCGGGAGCGAAGACGCCGTTGGCTCCGTCGGGCGCGTTGCCGGTGGTGGCCCGGTAGCTGACGGGAGCGGCGAACCGTCCGTGGGTCGTTCCCGAGTCGCTCGGACAGACGAAGCTCCGCACCCGCCTCGGGCCGGAGGGAACGGAGGCCGCGCGAGGTGGTCGGTTCTTGACATCGTTCGTTAGCCCGGTGAGGTCGGCCAACCCGAGTTCGTCGAGCAGTGCCACGAGCGGTCCGGCACCGGAAGTCCCTGGAGCGGGGACGGTCGGTAGCCGATGCTGGTTCTGGTCGTAAAGCTGAACCGCGACGCCGACCTGCATCAGGTTGTTCCGGCACGACGCCATGCGGGCGCGCTCACGGCCGCGCGGCAGGGCCATCAGCGCAACGAGGCCCACGATCACGACCAGAGCCAGGACCACGACGACTTCAACCAGGCTCAGCCCACGGGATCGCGCGCTCATTTATTTGACATCGATCAAGGCATCGCCGGTACCGACGTTCCCGGCCGCGTCGGTGGTGCGGACCATCAGGACGTGGGTACCCGGCGTACAGGTCCGAAAGCTTCAGGGTGAGCGACTCGGACGAGGAGTCGAACAGGCCGTCGTCGGGGAAGACGGTGATCCACTCGCCGCTGTCCACCGCGTAGGCCGCCTGCGGTGAGCCGGGTCAGGTTGTCCTTGAGGGAGATCTCGGCCCCTCGGATTCTGGGGGTGATCGACACGACAGGTCCCTCATGATCGATCAGGAACGGCTCGCTGATCCGCTCGCGGGTCAAGGCGTCGTCGGGGTTGTTCGAGGGCCGGTCACTGGCCACGACACGGAGCCGATAGAGCCCGGCCGGCACGGCCGTGGTATCCCAGGAATAGCTCGTTTCGCTGATCGGCCCGTTCTGGCTCCCCAGGGGCACCCAGTCGGGCCAGCCCTCCTTTCGGACGTGCAATGTATAGCTCAGGTCGTCGGCGTTGGGGTCACTCACGTCCCAGCGTAGGTTCAATTTCGTCTGTCGGGTGGCGCCGTCGCCGGTCGAGATGTCGGGGACGTCAATCTTGTTGATCTCGGGGGCCAGGTTGGCCGACTGGTAGCTCAGGGCCACGGCGTGCAGTTCGGGGCTGGCCGCCGGATCGGTGGTCGCGAGGTTCGCGCGGTACTGAACAAATCGACCCGCGGGGACCTGGGCGCGGCCGTGGGCGGAGTCGGTCTGCTCGCTCGACCAGCTCGACCAGGTGTCGTCGGGCTCGGCGACGTTCCCGGTGCGAACCTGAAGCCCCAGGCTCGTTCCCTGGGGCCGCTCGGCCCGCCAGGAAAGCGCACCGAAGCGGCTGATCAGGCGGGTGTCGTGGACCTCGGAAACCAGTGTTCCCTTGCCGACATGGCCCGGTAAGAGCCGGACAACCGCACCGGGGTCGCCCGCGCCGATCAGGAGCGGCCCGCCCGGCTCTTCGAGGAGGGAAAGGATCTGACCGTGATCGAGCCGGGCAAGCGGGGTCGCTTCTTCACCCAGTCCGCGCACCTCGTAAAGGTGTCCTTCGGGACCGGTCCCGACCAGCAGTCGATCGGCCTGCCAGGCCAGAGCGTAGATCAGGGCCTTGACGCGAAAAACCTCGCGCACCACCCCCTCGGAGTCGATCCGGTACACGGCGTTTTCGCCGGCCGCGGCCGTCCGGGGCATGGCCGAGCCGCCGGAGGGGATCGACGGCCTCGCTCCACCGGAACGTGGTCCACCAGGGGAAGGCGAGGGACGCGGAGGAATGTCGGCCGCCTTCGTCGCGCTGCTATCGGTGGCACCGCCGCCGGCCGGCGCAGGCCGGGCTCGCTCCCGCTCCGTTCGCCGCTCGAGAAGATCAGACCGCTCCGCCCCGGGCTCGATCCGCCTCCCGACTCGCTTGCCGTACCTGCGTAGAGGGCGCCATCGGGTCCGACCCGGAGTGTACGGATCTCGCTCTGCGGGGCGTCGTAGAGGACCGACGGCTTGCCGTCCGGACCGACCCGATAGACCAGGCCCTCGCCGTCGCTCCCGGCATAGACCGAACCATCGGTTCCGACGGCGACGCTGAGCAGGTGTGCGTGTCGGCTATCGAGCAGCGAGCGACCACTTCCTGTCCGCCGACCGTTTCCAGAGCTGCCCCGAGGGACCGGTCGCGGCGTACAGGTTCCCCCTGGAGTCAGCGGCGAGGTCCCAGATGTACTGCACGTCGCGGTCGGGCTGGCTGACGGACGGGTGGTCCGGATCGGCCAGGTCGACACGATCACCTGCCCGCTCGGTCCGGTCCCCACCGCAAGGTCCCGCCCGACAAGACGGCCAGCGACAGGGCCTGGGTGTCGGTGCGCGTCAAACGCGACGGTCCAGGCACCCACGTGATCGCGATCCTTTGCCGTGCCTGGGCGGCGAGGTGAAAGACCTTGCCCGCGTCGCCGGTAGCGGCGAAGAGATCGCCCGAGGGGGTCCGGGCCAGGTCCCAGACGTGGGCCGCGTCCAGGGTGCCCAGAGGGGCGAGCGTCCGGCTAAGCCGGACGCGGCCGCTATCGGAGACGACCACTCCCTCGCGCTGAGCCTTGGTGAACGTCGCCGACGTATCCTGTCGCCAGGTCTCCAGCTTGGCCGAGGCCGTGACGGCCCCCATCACGACAAGAACCAGTCCCGCGGCCAATGGCCGACGGAAACGGAACGCCAGGCGCGGGCGAAGCCGCGCTCGTGGACGAGGGTCGAGCGCCATCGGTTGCTTCCTGTCTTGCGGTGTTGTTGCGCGTTGTCGAAGGAAACGCCGCGCCCTGGGATTGTCGGGTCGTGCCCCGGTCGGGACCGGGTTCAAGACCCGTGGAGCGAATACTCGGTGTCCTTGACCACGGTGAACTTCAGGTTCTGTGTCCCCTCGACAACGTACGGCGTGTCGGCCACTTCGATCAAGTCGGTTCTGACCGCGGGGTCCTGGCTCTGCCGGCCGTTGCTGAACACGGCCCGGACGCTTCCCGGCAGGTTCGGAAGGGCCTGACCCGCGACGGCCAGGCCGCGGTCCGGCAGCGGCCACATGCACGTAAAGGCCGCTCCGACGGGGACCGGTCTGGAGCCGGATCGCGGTGACGACCCCCGCCAGGTCGCGCGGCTCGAGTAGAGCTGGCTCGTTGCGGAAGCGACGACGGAGGCTGGTCGTCAAGTCGCAGACGGTGACCTCGTAGCTCCCCTCGGCCAGGTCGCGCGGCAGCGGCAGGACCATCTCGACGTTCCGCCGATCGTTCTTGAACGGCTTGAGGATGGCCGTCAGGCGGAGCGAATCGCCCGGTTCAAGACGGTCGGAGGCGAGCCGGACCGACTCGATGGAGGCCACGGTCCGCCCCGGGCTGATCTCGGCCTCGCACTGGATCGACTCGATCCGCACCGGCGCCATCTGGTTCTTGACCAGGATGTTGACGATCGAGGCGATCGGGCTGAACAGGGCCGCCGCCCCCATCGGGCCAGTGTAGCGCGGGCCGCTGAAGGTATCGCTGATCTCGATCGGGTCCTGCCCCTTGAGCGTGATCTGGCCTTGATCCGGGCGGTCAGTTCCTCGGGAAGGTTCCCCTCGGTGTCGATCGCGTTGGTCAGGACGGCCATCACGAGGTTGGGCAGCAAATTCGGCTCGCGGACGATCTCCACCTGATACGTGTGCGGCTCGGAGTACGGCCCGGTCTTGACCTGGACGCTCATCGGGATCATGTCGGGCCGGGGACCGACCCGACCGGCGACGCCGGTGCTGACGTCGGTATCGACCACGCCGACGACCTTCAGTGGCGAGCCCATCTTCATGCTCACGCTGGCGCGCGGGTAGACCGTGTGGATGAAGCCGGTCATCATCGGGAACTCGCAGGTTCCCAGACTGAGCATCGGATGGCCGAAGCCGTAGACCCGTTTCCCCTCAACGTGCGTGACGGTGCCGATCCCGGAGAGGTCGAAGTCGCCGGTCACCATGCGCGATGCTGAGCGGAGCGCCCGGCACCAGGGGCTTGTCGCCCTCGTCGCGGATCACCTGCGCCGACGCCGCGCCGCCCGCCATGGGGGTCAATCCAAGCGGTCCGAATCGATCGCTCAGGACCGAGAGCGAGCGGGGACTGAACCCGGTTGCGGCCATCGGCGTGGCGATCGGCCGCATTCCCGCCAGGCCCCCGCCCGAGACCGCCAAGGCATCGGACGCGGCGTCCGATCGGGCCGCGGCGCCGAAGGTGATCTCGTTGGCGAGGCCATCGATCACGAGGGGTACGCTCGATCGGGCGTTCGATGCCGTCCCCGAGCTTCCGCCCGGCACGGCGGCGTGGGACGAATCCGCCGAGGACGCGCCATTTTCTTCAGGGCCTCGGCCTCGGCGGCGATCCGCTTGTCGCTGCCGCGGACGTACTGCACCATCTGCTGAAACGGTGTGACGCCCGCGATCGGGTCCTTGGCGAACTCCCAGGCGAAGGCGACCGCGCCCAGGAGCTTGCCGTCGATGTAGATCGGACTGCCGCTCATCCCCTGGATGATGCCCGCGTGCTCGAGGTTGCAACCCGTCAGGCGGCAGAGGACCATGTCGCGCCCGGGGCTGACCCCGCGCATCACGCCCAGAACCTCGGCCCCGAACTCCTCGAGCTTGGTGCCGACCATCACGGTCTGGCCGGTCCCCTTCATACCGGGCTTGATGTCGTCGATGTCCCAGTAGGTCCTGGGGTCGGGCTCGCCGGCACCTGCCGAGGAGCTTCCGAGGACGACCAGGACCGCCGCCACGATCGGCAGCGTCCACTCGACCCAACGGCGCCAGAACACCTTATCCATCGAGAGACCTCCCGGGAACGGGCCAAACCAAGCGGCTGCATCTGCGACTGAAGGGTGAAGGTCCAGGAGATGGGCGAGGAACCGGAGGTGAACCAACAGCCCAGGGGACGGAATGCCAAGCGAGATCAGATGATCCGACCAGCGTAATGGGTTGAGCCTCCGAAGATCGATGGCTGTCCGCGCCACGTCATCGGGACGCGGATGGCTCCTTCCTGGATCGTGTTCTCTAATAGTATCGTCCGTACAACATCGCGTCAACGAATCGAATGAAGGATCAATGTGGAAGCGGCCCGTTCGACGAGTCGTACGGGTTGCCCTGACCATTGCCTCCCGCGGACCGACGCGCCGACCGCTCGGCTTGAAGCAGCTCGCGATGTTCCCGCGCCAGCTCGCGGCGCGTCCGGCGGGCGTACACCCAGGTGGCCAACCAGTCCAGCAGCGCCAGCCAGAGCAAGACCAGGATCAGGAGGAACACCCCAAGCCAGACCGCCAGAAACCAGACATTGGCGCGCCCCGCCAGCCGAGGGGCCAGTCGCGTTCCGACCGCGACCCCCAGCGCCAGCAAGACCATCACCGCCCCGACCACGAAGCGTCGAAAGTCCTGCCGCGCGAAGTGCCGGACGTCGGCCTCGGAGAGCGGGGCCTCCAGCGCCCGGCGGCGCTGGTCCCGGATCTGCCGCCAGGCCAGCACCCCCGCGACGGTGAGAATGCCCACCGCCAGAAACTGGCTCGCCGTCGACGCGCTCACGGTCAGACTCGCCGCCATATGGGATCTGACTCCTCACCCTTCAGCTCGGTTCCGTACCGATCCGACCCGAACCGACTCGACCTGACCCGATCGGTCAGTAGACGTCGGCGCCCGTCAGGCGCTGTTCGAGCCGGTCGGCCCGCCGCGCGATCTCGAGCAAAGCGGCTCGAACGTCAACGGTCGCGATCCGATCGCGCGGAAACGTTCGTGTCATCACGAACATGGCCTGTCCGTTCACGATACGGATCGAGAGACTGCCATAAGTCAATTCGGCGTTCAGCTTCAGCGCAAACTCGAAATGCTCGGGTTGCGCGGGCCCGCACACCGAGAATACCGAAAGGAAACGCTCGCCTCCACGCCCCTGGCTGACTTCGAGATAGACCTCCTGGAGCCGGTCGCCGGGGAGCGGGAAAAAGACCGGTAATGATCGTGCCCCCCCTGCACGAAACAGTCGAGGCCCTCCACGCTCTCGGAGCAGCAGGCTCTCGGTATCGCGCAGCTCGGCGACGACCGTCTCGAGGTCATCGGCCAGCTCCTCGGCCGATCCATACCGCTCTTCAGGACGCTTGGCCAGACATCGGGCGATGATCGCCTCGACGCCGTGGGGGACGTCCGGCGACCCGGCTGCAGGTCGGGCACCGGCGCCTCGCGATGGAGATGGATCAGGTGGGCGATCTGGTCGGACGAGAACGGCAGCTCTCCCGCGAGCAAGTCGTAGTACATCACGCCGACCGCGTAGATGTCGGACTGATGGCTCGCGGGCACGCCCTCGAACAGCTCAGGGGCCATGTACGTGGGCGTGCCGGCGACCGGGACACCGGCCTGACTCGAGCTCGTTGAGGTGGCGGACCAGGCCGAAATCGGCGAGCTTGGCGTGATCGAAGCTGGCCAGAAGCACGTTCGATGGCTTGACGTCGCGGTGAACCAGCCCGGAACGGTGGGCGGCGCTCGAGCGCCAGGACCACCTGGCGGACCAGGGTCGAGGCCCGGATCGGCTCGAACGGACCCTCGCGGGCGAGCGACTCCTTGAGGCTGATCCCGCCGGCACGTATTCCATCTCGATGTAGTGATAACCCCGGTCGCTGCCCAGGTTATGAATGGTCACGACGTGGGGATGGACGAGGTTGGCCACCGCCCGCGCCTCGGCCCAGAACCGCTCACGGACCTGCGGCTGGCGCGCGACGAGGCCGGGGTTCATCACCTTGATGGCGCAGGGGCGGCACAGGCCCAGGTGCTCGGCCCGGTAGACGCGCCCCATCGACCCGCGCCCGATGACGGTCTCGAGCCGATACTGGCCGAGCGTCTGGCCCTTCGAGATCGTCGATCTCCGGGAAATCCATCGTCGAACACCGGCGAATCGAACCCGGCTTCCGGCACGGAAGCCGAGGAACCCGCGGCTCCAGGAGAAGGGCCGGCCAGAAGGTTCCCCGTATAGGGGACCGTCTCGCCGAGCGGGTCGGCGAACCACGCCGTTGGAGCTCTCCGAAAGCAGCGTCATCCTCCACGCCAACGCTCTCCTCCGGCGGATCGGAGGCACGGCTGTTCGCCCCGAGGTGGCTGGTCGTTCGCGGTGTGCTGCTCCTCCTTCGCCATGGGATCGTTCCGTCCGGCACCAAGCGGGATTCGTACCAGGCCCGTCTTCGACCTTGTTCAAGTGTTCGCGATCGATTCCGGATGTCAAGGATGAGCCGCCGGCCGGAGTCTGTCTAACGTCCTGGCAGGATAGGCTTTAGCCTGCCGATTACGGGGATCGGCAGGCGAAAGCCTAGCACCGTGACGGCTTCAGACGTTATACGAGGTCGACGACGTGGTGCCGCCGCGGCCGGTCCAGTTGGTGTGGAAGAACTGGCCGCGGGGTCGATCGACCCGCTCGTAGGTGTGAGCGCCGAAGTAGTCGCGCTGGGCCTGGAGCAGGTTGGCGGGAAGCTTGCTCGCTGCGGTAGCCGTCGAAGTAGGCCAGGGCCGAGCGACATGGCCGGGAGCGGGATCCCGTTGCGTGACGGCCGCGGCGACGACCCGTCGCCAGCCTTCCTGGGCGCGCTGGACCTCGCTGCGTGAAGTAGGGGTCGAGCAGCAGGTTCGAGAGCTTCGGGATTGCGGTCGAACGCTTCCTTGATCTTGCCGAGGAAGGCGCTGCGGATGATGCAGCCGCCCCGCCACATCAGGGCGACGCCGCCGTTGTTGATCTCCCAGCCCGATTCCTGCGGCCATGGCGTCCATCAGGGCGTAGCCCTGGGCGTAGGAGATGATCTTGCTGGCGTAGAGGGCCATCTCGATGTCGTCGACGAAGGTCTGCGGGTTGCCGTCGAGTAGCGACGGCCTGGGACCGCGCAGAACCTTGGACGCGGCGACGCGTTCTTCCTTCTGGGCCGAGAGGCAGCGGGCGAAGACGGCCTCGGCGATCAGGGTCAGCGGCACGCCGAGGTCGAGGGCCGAGGTGACGGTCCACTTGCCCGTCCCCTTCTGCCCGGCGGTGTCGAGGATCAGGTCGACCATCGGCTTGCCGGTCTCGGCGTCGCGGAAGCCGAGGATGTCGCGGGTGATCTCGATCAGGTAGCTGTCGAGCGGGCCGGTGTTCCAGCGGGCGAAGACGTCGTGCATGGCCTGGGGCTCCATGCCCAGGAGCGTTGCGCATCAGTTGATACGCCTCGCAGATGAGCTGCATGTCGCCGTATTCGATGCCGTTGTGGACCATCTTGACGTAGTGGCCGGCCCCCTCGGGGCCGACCCAGTCGCAGCACGGGGTGCCGTCGTCGACCTTGGCGGCGATCGCCTGGAAGATCGGCTTGACGTGGGGCCAGGCCTCGGGATTGCCGCCGGGCATGATCGAGGGGCCCTTCAGCGCCCCTTCCTCGCCGCCGGAAACCCCGGTGCCGACGAAGAGGATCCTCTTCTCCTTCAGGGCGCGGGTGCGCCGGGTGGTGTCGGGATAGTGGGTGTTGCCGCCGTCGATCAGGATGTCGCCGGGCTCGAGCAGCGGCGCGAGTTCGTCGATCACGTCGTCGACCGGCGGCCCGGCCTTGACCATGATCATGATCTTGCGCGGCCGCTTCAGCGCGCCGACCAGTTCCTCGACGGTGTGGCAGCCGACGATCTTCTTTCCTTTGCCCGCGACCGTTGCACGAAGTCGTCGACCTTCGAGGTCGTGCGGTTGAACACGGCCACGGTGTAGCCGTGGCTTTCCATGTTCAGGACGAGGTTCTCCCCCATCACGGCCAGTCCAATCAGGCCGATGTCGGCGGTCGCTTTTGAGGCATCATTTTCGGCGGGCTCAGCCTTTACGTTGAGTATGGATCCTGGTTCATCCCTCACCAGCCGCAGGACCAGCCGGGGGGCACTCGGGCCGACTCTGATGCCAGACACTGACGCTGATACGGACGCCGACGCCCCGTGCGTTGGCGATCGACAGAATCAGGCGGCTCGGCCCCATTTGAGACCGGATTGTAACCGAGACGCCCCCCTCTTGACCATTTTTCGCCCCTTACAGTCGTTACCAGCCGCATGTTCAAACTTCCGCAACCCTCAGATCCTACTCATCTTCTCGGAATCAGCGTTCGCGAGACCCGGTTTTCTCGATATTGAAAAGTGAGGAGCGACGATTGACCGGCTTCTCGCACCTCGGTGCGGGGATCGCACAAAATCGTCGCGACGCGCCCGGATCACCGCCCCCAACGAATTGGCCGGACCGCGCCGCGACGGAATATCTGGCGAGAAGACCCTCTCCGTCAAACCTCTTGTTCATTCGATGAATGGTTTTGACTTCTGTGCTGAAGGAACTGGGAACCGGATCGGTTCCGGGAAGTTATCGAGACAAATTATGATGGCAATTTTGAATCTTTTGAGTGGTTACAAGACGTATCTGGCGGCCGTGGGCCTTCTGGGCCTGGCGGTCTATCAGGCCTCGCAGAGTCAGTTCGAGCCGGCGTTTCAGTCGTTGCTGGCGGCCCTGGCCGCGGTGGGCCTGCGACACGCGGTGGCCAAGACGGCGGCGAGTTGAGCGATCGATCCCGTTGACGTCAAGGGAGACCCGCGATTGAAGACGATCAAAGAGTTTCTGATGCCGCTGGCGCTGGTTCTTCTGGCGGGGGTTGTGCTCTACGACCACATCTTCGCCAGGCCCGTTTCCGCGCCTCATCCGTCGCCACCGGCAACGGTCAACGGCTCGACCCTGGGCAAGGCGTTCGCGCCGATCTTGCTCGCCACCTACAGTGACGCCTGGCTGGCAGCGGCCAGGACGCTCGAGGCAGGCAAGCCCGTCGCCGAGGCGCAGACCGCGCTTCAGAGTACCTGGAAGGACGAACGCGTCAAGGCGTTCACCGACCATGTCTCCCCCAGCTTTACCCAGGTGCTACCCGAGGGGACCGAGCCGACAACCCCCGAGAAGCGCGCCGAGGTTGTCCGGCTCTGGCGGGCCTTTGCCCAGGGCTTGAAAGCCGGTCGATGATATCGAGCCGGCCAGGTTATCTCCTTTCCCCCATTCTCGCGGTTCGGACCGGCGGCGCGTGCCGGATCGGTCCGAACCGTCAAATCCCCGCGTCGTTTGATCAAAACCTGGCGGACCACGAACGCGCGGGCATGACGGTCCTCCATTAATATTCGACACAAATTACATCTATGAACGACTATCAAAATCTGGGCGGTTGGCTTCAAGATCCCTTCGAGGTCCGGCGGGTCCTGACGGGCATGAGCCACCCGTTTTTCGGGGCGGCCGCGCCGCAACTCGAGGGTTCGGGAACGGGCCGGACGAGCCTTCTGTACAAAGCGTTCAAGGACGTGAACGACGGCCAGTACATCGACTACCCCGCGCAGGCGATTGGCGACTGCGTCAGTCACGGATTCGGCCACGGAATCGACCTGCTCCAGGCGGTGCAGATCGTGATCGGCCACGAGGCTGAGACGTTCAAGCAGACGGCCACCGAAGCGATTTACGGGATGGCGCGGGTGGACGTGGGCGGCCAGCGCGGCAGTTATGCCGACGGGGCCGTCGGCGCCTGGGCCGCTCAGGCGGTGACCACGCTGGGCACCGTGTCGCGCGACGTGGTTGGTCCGTACGACGGCCGACGCGCCAAGCTCTGGGGGGCGCAGGGCGTTCCCGCCGGGTTGGAGACTCAGGCCGCGGCGCACAAGGTCAAGACCGCCTCACTGGTCGCCACCTACGACGAGCTCGCCGACGCACTGGCCAACGGCTATCCCGTTACGGTTTGCTCGAACCAGGGCTTCACTCTGGAGCGCAATGCGCAGGGCTTCTGTAGCCCGCGCGGGGTCTGGGGACATTGCATGTTGATCGTCGGGGTCCGGGGCGACGACCGTCCGGGGGCCTGCATCTTCCAGTCGTGGGGCAGCACCATGCCCTCCGGGCCGCTGGCGCTCGATCAGCCTCCGAACTCGTTCTGGGCTGACCGCGACGTGGTCGAGCGGATGCTCGCCATGCAGGATTCGTGGGCCCTCTCCAGTTTCGAGGGTTATCCCGGCCAGGTCCTTCCCGGTCACTGGTCGTATTCCGAGTTCGCGTGAGCCGACCGCATCTGCCCTGCTCATGCCGAGGAGTCACTGACGCTCATGCTCACGATGCTGCTGGCCGCTTACCTGGCGGACTGGACCTACAAGGACTTCGCCGCCGATCCGTCGCGGCCGACGGCCCCGGCTCCGTCACCTCCGGTTCCCGAACCGGTGCCGACGCCGATCCCGACGCCGATGGAACCCGAACAGGTTCCGGATCGGGCTTTGACTCCGATCGGACCTCGGCCCGACCCGCCGCCTGCGGCTCCGCGGGTTGTTCCTGCCGAACCCGGACCGATTCCGCCGGCCGTCAACGAACCCGCGCCGGGTTCGACGCTCTGGCAGCTTGCCGACCACCGCCGCCAAGTCTGGGTTCACCCCGATCGCGCGTGGCTCGAACTCTGGGTCGCTCAGCGTGACCAGGCCGCCCTGTCTCGCCGATCTGTTCATCACCATCGCTGGCGGCTGCGGCGGGCCATGAGCCAGCGCGATCGACGCTCCTGATCAACGCCAAATTCACACTGTACTCACATGAAGGATATGCGCTTGGAACACTTATCGAAAGACGCGACGCAAGGTACTGGAGTGCTGGCAAAGGTCTCTGGTTTCTTCAGCGCGGTGCCGGGATCGCTCAAGGGTCATCTGAACACGACGGAGTTGCTGCGGATCGCCATCACGGCCCTGACAGCCGGGGGAGGAATCCTCGGGATTCTACAGATGGTCCTGCAAAACGTCGGTATGATTTTCCCCGCGCCGAGTGATGCAGCTCTGGCTGGGGCGGTGCTGACGATCCTGATCGAATCGCTTCGCCGCCTGAATCACGGTGGGTCGCCATCCACGACGCTGGCCATCCCGACGCAACCGCGGTCGAGATGAGCCAGCTCGCCGGCCGCAAACGATCCAAAAGCTTACCAGGAAACGGGATCGAGACACACCGCGAGCTGCGGCAATCGGCTCGAGATCGATCCAAAAAAATTGAGCGCTCGACCGGATCTATGGTATGGTCGAATGGCTCAAACGAGCGCGAGGCTCGGAGGAAACCACGTCGGCGAACCGCCACGCTCCGAACCTCGCGTCCTGGTCACCAGATCGACTCCAAGCCTCCAGGGTTTCAAGGGTTAAGACGGGGCGGGTGCTATGGCGACCTTCGAAAAACCTTTGCCGTCGGAGAATATCCCTGTCGACCTGGTCTCGATCATTAGCCGGTCGGGCGTTCTGAGCGAGCGTGCCCTGGCCGACATGCGGGCCAAGGTCTTGAGGGGTGACTATCCGTCGGAGGCTCTGGCCCTGGCCGAGCGGCTTGTCGCCGACAAGGTGCTGACCGAATACCAGGTTCGCCGGTTCCTGAACAGCAAGGCGCATGGCCTGGTGGTGGGCCGCTACGTCATTCTCGACCGGCTCGGCTCGGGTTCGATGGGGCGCGTGTACAAGGCCCATCACTTGATGATGGACCGTGTGGTCGCCCTCAAGATCATTGCTCCGGAGATCGTAAGCAACGAGCGTGTCGTGGCCCGATTTCAGCGCGAGATGAAGCTCGTCGGGCGGCTCGACCACCCCAACGTGGTCCGCGCGTTTGACGCCGACCAGGTGAACAAGATCCTGTACATCGTGATGGAGTACGTGCCGGGCGAAAGTCTGGGCAGGCGGCATCCGTCGGGGTTTGATCCCGCCTGCGGAGATGGTCAACTACGCCGCGCAGGCGGCGCTGGGACTGGGACACGCTCATGCGCAAGGCATCGTACACCGCGACATCAAGCCTTCGAACCTCTTGTTGAGCGACGACCGCAAGATCAAGGTCCTGGACCTGGGACTCGGGGTCCTGATGGAAGCGGACGAGGTCTCCACGTTCGCCACGGCCGACGGGATCGCGGTCGGAACAGTCGATTACATGTCGCCCGAACAGGCATGCGGGCGCGACGTCGATGGACGGAGCGACCTGTTCAGCCTCGGGTGCGCCATGTTTCACCTGATGACCGGCAAGCTGCCGTTCCCCGGCGATTCACCGATCGAACGGCTCGGCACCCGGATCAGCGGCCGGGCGATTCCGATCGCGGATCTGATGCCGGATTTGCCGTCGAACCTCATCCAGATCCTCGACAAACTGCTGGCACCTCGACCGGAAGACCGGTTCCAGAAGGCCGAAGATGCGGCCGAGGCACTTCAGGCGCTCCTGCGTCCCAGGGGACGCGCGGCGACCGCCCCGAAGCCCGTGGAGGCTGTTGTCGCCACGCCGCCTCCCAAGGTGGAACCAGCTCCCTCCAGGGCGGCCGAGAGTTCGTCGCCGCAGCCACCATCAGTGGACGCGACGCCAGGATTGCGGCTGAACCTGGCCGATTCGGGCGCTCGCCCGAAGGCGAAGCCGGCGTTTCCCACCTGGTTTCAGCCCCTGGCAACCCTGGCCGAGCGTCGACCGCGGGCGGCCCTGGCGACCGTGGTGGGAGTCCTCGCCGCCACGTTTGGAACCGGATTCGGGTTGGCCTGCCTCTGGCGCTGAGCCCGAAATCGCGTCGCGATCCCGTGGCTCATTTCAGACACACGGTCGGCGGGACTGAAGAACCCAGACCGGTCGCTGAGGCGCCAGTACGGTGAGGCCCGCCAGGTCTTCCCCGTGGCTGATGGCCACCTGGGTCAGCTCGTGAGGCCAGCCCGACTGATCGAGCCGCGTGCGGGCCTGGACCAGATTCTCGAGGCTCACGAACGTCGCCACGAGTACACCTCCTGGTAGAAGACGCTCCTGGAGTTTCTCGAAGATGAGGCTCAGCCGGCCGCCCGTACCTCCGACGAAGGCTCCGGCCGGATCGGACTCGGCTTCGAGGCAGTCAGGCGCCTGGTCTTCAATAATTCGAAGATTGTAGGCTCCGAAACGGAGTCGGTTGACACGCAAAAACGCGGCCTGTGTCGTTGATCGTTCGACCGCCACGACCTCTCGTGACGGCATGGCCCGCGCAGGGTGATCGCGACACCGCCGAGACCCGCTCCCAGGTCCCAGAGCGGACCAGGCGGCAACGACCGGAACCGGCCCAGCACCACGGCCCGGACGTCCGCGTGGGTCAGAAGAATCGGAGGTTGCTCCGGCTGCGCAAACTGAGCGTCCGGAATCACACCCGAGCAATCCGATGCATATAACGCCTCCGGCTCGCGCAAAAGGATCATCACGTTCAGCGGGTCGAATTCTTGATCAACCAGATCAATCACCGGGTAGGTTCCCGACCGCTCGTCGTCGGCCCCCAGTCGTTCGGCGACAAACGCCCGGTAGTCGTCCAGTCCACGCTCGATCAGGAACCGGGCGACCGCCGAGGGACTGGCGCCGTCGTGGGTCAAGAGCCCGATCTTGCTCCGTCCGAGAAGCGGCATCAGGGCCTCCTTGATGGGGCGGCCGTGGACGGTGGCGATCGAGGCGTCATGCCATGACAGACCGGCGCGGGCGAACGCCAGAGCGAGGCTCGATACGGCCGGCTCGACCACGATGTGATCGTATCCCAGCTCCTGACCGAGCCGATGGCCGATCCCATAAAAGAGGGGATCACCCGAGGCGAGCACGACGCAACGTTCGTCGGGGTGCCGGTTCTTGAGCCGCTCGACCAGCTCGACAAGGTTGCTGGAGATGATCAAGCTCTCGACACGCGGAGGACCGACCAGGGCCAGGTGCCGCCGGCCCCCGGCGAGGAAATCCGCCCTTTCGAGTGCCGCGCGGGCGCGGGGCGAGAGACCGGCCAATCCCTCCGCGCCAATGCCGACGATCCGGACGGGCTCGGGCCTCGTCATGAGCCGGTCCTCACGCTTTCGGCCTCGACGCGCCGAACCAGGGCCCGCGCCAGCGTCCGGCCGTCGAAATCGAACAGGACAACCTCCACGTCGAGACCCTTGCCGATATGCGCATGACAGGACTCGGCCGCGAGCCGCACGATCCGGTCGAAGAACGGCGCGAAGCCCGCCGCTTCGATCAGCTCCTCAGCATGTCTGGCGGTATTGGCGCGGCTGATGCTGTCGGCCAGTTGCGGCTCGGCCCCCGCCGCGCGGGCCAGGTCGGCCAGGAACGCGACGTCGACTCCGCCGCCGGCCACATGGGTTTGCATCTGGCCGGTGGCGAGCTTGGCGAGCTTGCCGATCATCCCGCAGATCGTCACGCGCGGTACACCCCGCTCGACGGCGCGCTTCAGGCTATCGCCGGTGAAGATGCCCATCTGGACGAACGCCATCTCGGGGAGGTCGGGGTAAAGCGCGTCGGCGAACCGCTCGCTCCGGCCGCCGGTCGTCAGGACGAGGTGAGCCAAGCTGTTGGCGGCGGCGACGTCGATCGACTGCAGCACCGACGCCCGCCAGCTCGCCGTGCTCATGGGCCGGACGACCCCGGTCGTTCCCAGGATCGAGAGCCCGCCGAGGATCCCGATCCGCGCGTTCAGCGTCTTCTTCGCCAGTTCCTCGCCGCCCGGGATCGCGACCGTGACCTCGACGCCGGGCCCCGGACCATCCGCGGCGAGGACCAGTGCCACCGACGCCTGGCGATCATCCGGCGCGGGACGGGGTTGATCGCGGCCGAGCCGGGCGGGAGTTCGAGGCCGGGCTGGGTGATCGTGCCGACGCCCGCGCCGCCCGATGATCGACACGCCCGGCGTTCGCGATTCGACGGACCGTCGCCAGGACCTCGGCGCCGTGGGTGACGTCGGGGTCGTCGCCGCCGTCCTTGATGACGCCGGCCGTCGCCGTGTCGTTCACATCATCATAGACCAGGCGGTTGATCGGGATCAGGAGGTCGAATCCGAGCGGCGAGGCGACGGCGACGCACTCGGGCCGTTCGTCGCGAGCCAGCAGCCGGCAGGCCGCCTGGGTGGCCGCCGCGGCGCAGGCGCCGGTGGTGTAGCCTTCGCGCGTCCCTTGCGGATTGCGGGGAGCGACGGACAGGCCGCGGACCAGCTCGAACCGGGGCCGGGAACGATCGGAAGGGGCTTCGGCCATCTGCTTAATCCCCCTCATCCGGTTCCAGCGCCAGGTCGAGCAGGGCGTTGACGCACCGCGGCCGTGACGGCGGTGCCCCCTTTGCGGCCGACGCTGGTGAGGTAGGGTACGATCGACTGTTCCTGGAGCCGGCGCTTCGCCTCGACCACGCCCACGAAACCGACCGGAATGCCGACGACGCAGGCGGGTCGCCAGGCCCGCCATCGATCAGCCGGATCGTCTCGTCGAGGGCCGTGGGGGCGTTGCCGATCGCGACGACCACGCCGTCGCCGGCCTGCCGGGCGATCCGCCGCAGCCCGGCCGCCGATCGGGTCAACACCTCGGAAGCCGCCAATGCGTCGGTCTCGGGATCGGCCAGGCCGCACAGGACCTCGATCCCCAGCCGTATGCAGGCGTCGCGGCGAATGCCCGCCCGGAGCATCTCGACGTCGGTGACGATCGACGCCCCGTTCCGGAGCGCCCGGAGCGCCGCCTCGATCGACCCGGCGGATGGATCCAGCGATCGGGCAAAATCAAAGTCGGCCGATGCGTGGATCATGCGCCGGACGATGGCCCGGACCGCCGGATCGGCCGGCTCGGGCCCGAGCTCGCGGTCGATGATCGCGAGCGATTCGGCCATGATCCGTCGCCCGGCGTTTCCCCGGCCGTCGCAGGCGACCCCGACGGCGACGTCGGCTCATCCTCGGTTCCGCCCTGATGCGCGGCGTAGATCCGGGGGGTGACCATCCTCCGCAGCGGAGCCGGCCCCTCATCGATGAAGGTCTGCGAGCTGCCGACGACGACTGTGGTGAACATCGAGACATCGCACTTTCAAGCTCGATCGAGCCGGATGATCTCGACTCGTTCGTTGGGTCGGAAGGCGTTCTCGACTAGTCCGACCGGAGTATCGGGCCGTCGATGGCGGAGTAGCAGTCGGCGACCGCCGCGAGTTGCCAGGTCCGGGTCTTGCTGGCGGGGTTGTAGAAGGCGAGGACGAAGTCGGCGGCACCGGCGGCCTCGACCCTGCGTTCGATGAGGGGCCAGGGCGTGAGCAGGTCGCTGAGGCTGATGCAGGCCCAGTCGTGGGCCAGCGGCGCCCCGAGCCGGGCCGCCGCGGAGCAGGCGGCGGTGACGCCCGGAACGACAACGACCTCGACACGGCTCGCGCGGGCCGCGGCCAGCTCCCAGGCGACACCGCCCATGCCGTAGACGCCCGCGTCGCCGCTGGAGACCAGGGCGACCGACCTCCCCTGCTCCGCCGCGTCGAGCGCGGCCGACGCCCGATCGACTTCCTCGACCCAGATCACGTCCGATCACGTCTTTACCTGTGATCCGATCGGCGATCGGGTCGAGATAGCCGTGATAGCCGACGATCACCTCGGCCGCGGCCAGGGCCGATGCCGCGGCGGGCGTCAACAGGTCGGCCGGGCCGGGACCCAGACCGACGATGCAGAGCGTTCCCGGGTTCCGGGGGCGGGGTCGGTCGCCGTGATCGATGAAGAGGAGGAAGCGTTCATACCCTAGCGTACCAGGACGAGCGAGAAGTACGACAGGTCTTCGGCGAGCGCCGCCTCCAGGTCGCGGAAAACCCGCTCGTCGGGCCGGCCCAGCGCGCTCGACCAGGGCCGCGCGATCGAGCCGGCCGCGCTCTCGAGCTCCTCAACGAGCCGGGGCAGGACGCTCGCCGCCTTGAGCCAGCAGACCGGCCCGCCGCGGTCGAGGATCGGACCGATCTCGTCGGCATGATACGTCGCCGGACAGACCGTCAGGACCTCGTCCTTCTGGGCGAGCGGCCAGCCCAGCCGCGCCGCGGCGGCCGAAAGCGAGCTCACTCCCGGCACCACCTCGACCGCAAGATCGCTTCGTATCGACATGATTCTGTCGATAAGATACGATCCTGTTCCGAAAAGCATCGGGTCGCCCTCGGTCAGAAAGACCGACGGGGTTCCCGCGTCTGGACTCATCAACTAATGCCTGTGCGACCCGGTCGTAGCCGACGGTGCCGTCGTCCGGCCCCGCGCTTCATCGCCAGGGCCATGCCGCGGACCCGCTGATCGGGACGCAGCCAGCTCGCCACGACCTCGACGGCGAAGCCCGTCCTGTCGCCCGGCCCGGGGTGCAGGACCACCGCGCTCCGCTCGATGGCCCGGACCGCCCGCAAGGTCAACAGCTCGGGGTCGCCCGGCCCCACCCCCACAATGGCGATGGACGCCGGCGCTTCCCGTGAATCTCCGGTCACGGAACCAGCACCTCGAGCCTGCGCAATAACCGAGCGTCCCAGGGATGGTCCTCGCCGATCGCCTCCGATTCCGCCCCCTTGATCCGTTGTCGGAGCCATCGATTCCTGACATGACCATGTCCGTGATCTTCGGATTCAATCGCACGGACATGATGATGATGCCCTTCCTGCGGTTGCCCCAGGTCGGCCTCGCGACCAATCAGACGAACACGATATTTGCACAGATCGCAGTTCATGTTCGGGGTTCCGTGGATCGCCTCGTGGGCCCGGTCCTCGAACGCCTGGAGCAACAGCGGGTGCAGCCGGAAGTGCTCGGTCGTGACGATCTCAACCGCGGGATCAAGCTCCGCGTGCCGCGCGGCGGCGGCCTGAATGCGCTTGAGTAGCACGCCGTCGAACAGGAAATAGGGCTGCACGACGATCCGGTCGAACCCCAGACGACGGCTGAACGTCAGGCCGGTATCGACATCGGGCGCGGTCAGGCCCGCGTAGGCGACGCCGGCCCAGCCGACGCCGTACGCTTCCCAGAGGAACCGCGACACCCGCGCGATGTTGGCGTTGGCGTCGGGGTCGGAGGTCCCCCGGCCGACGAGCAGCAACAGGGTCCGCCCCGCCGGAACCTCGGGCCGGCCCGCCAGGGCCTCGCGGTAGCGGACGTGGCAGAGTTCGAGCAGCGCGGGATGGATATCGAGGGCGCGGGCCATATGAAACGAGACGTCCGGGTGCCGCAGACGCGCCGTCGGCGATCTCGCTGGGCACGTCGTTCTTGACGTGGCCGGCGGCCATCAGCATCGCCGGAACGACCGCGATCCGGCGCGCGCCCGCGATCGACCAGACCGTCGATCGCCTCGCCGATCGTCGGGCCGCTCGAACTCGAGGAACCCCGCGGCCTGGAGCCGGTCGGGCCGGAGCCGCTGCCAGGCGTCGGCAAGGGCCCAGAACTCCTCGACCCCCACGGCGTCGCGTGTCCCGTGCGCGGCGATCAGCAAGGCGTCGGACATGGCGCGGCTCGTTTCCCCCTTGAAAAATGCAACCCACACACGAAGACACGAATCAACCTAGCATGCGCCATCGCCCAGGGTCAAGCCGCCGCGAGCAGCCAGCTCCGCGCGCCCGAGGCCAGCACGACGGCGATCCCCGCGGCGGTGGCCATCAGCCGCAAGGCCCGCGCGCACCGTGCGCCGCGTGATCGGCTCGATCGGCTCGCCCAGGTGAGGCTTGAACCCGGGAACGCCGCCATAAGTCGCCGGGCCGCCAAGCCGCACCCCCAGCGCGCCGGCCATCGCCGCCTCGCCCCATGCCGCGTTCGGGCTGGGATGCTTCCGGCCGTCGCGCCAGCCGATCCGCAACGCACCACCCGCCCGCTCGCCCTGGATCAGGGCCGCCAGCGCGATCAACAGCCAGCTCAGACGAGCCGGCACCAGGTTCAACAGGTCGTCGAGCCGGGCCGAGGCCCATCCCAGATCTCTGTAGCGTTGATTACGATAGCCGACCATGCTATCGAGCGTGCTCGACCGCCTTGAAGGCCCAGAGCGCCGCCGGTCCGCCGAGCGCCAGCCAGAAAAGGGGGGCGACCACGGCGTCGTTGCAGTTCTCGGCGACCGTCTCGATACAGGCGCGGGCGATCTCGGGCTCGTCGAGGCTGGCGGTGTCGCGCCCGACGATCAGCGCCAGCTCGCGCCGGGCCGTCTCCAGGTCCGGGGCCTCCGACGCCCGCAACGTCTCGTCGCCCAGGCTCCGGGCCGCGAGCGCCCAGTAGACGAGGATCGACCGGACCGCCAGTGATCCCGACGCTCCCATCCGATCACCCAGCGCAGCCAGAGCCCAAGCCGACAGGCCCGACGTCCCCACCACCAGGAGCGCCAGGACGACCCCCGCCAGGCGCCCGGCCCAGGCCCGCTCGCCCACCACCTTCAGAACCCGCCGCAAGACCCGCTCGATCGCCCCGATCAGCCGGCCGATCAGCCGGACCGGGTGGAACCAGCCGCGCGGATCGCCCAGCGCCACGTCGATCAGGGCGCCCAGCGGGATCGAGTAAATCGCCGCGTCCCGGATCGTCATCCCCCGCCCCCGATCGCCGCGTAGACCGGGGAAAGATCGACATGTTCGCGCAAGAACTTCGCGAGATTCTCATAGCGTCCGGCCAGCATCTCTCGATGGTCCTGCCAGGCCGCCGGATCGAGCGGTTCCAGCCCCCGGCGCTCCCGAAGCCGGTTCACCAGCGCCACCGCGAGGGCATGACTGTCGAAAATCCCATGCACATACGTACCAATGATCCGGCCGGAGCCGCCGATCGCCCCGTCAAGGACGGCGCTGGCCGTCGGCCTGGCGGTTCAGCTCGAGCCAGGGAGCGACTCCCCTGCCCCGCTCGGTCGCGCCCATGTGGATCTCGTAACCGAGCACGGGCCAGCCGTCCTCGATCGACCGGCCCTTGACCCGGTGCCGCGCCTTCGCGGGCCGAACGTCGTCTGCACATCGAGCAATCCCAGCCCCGGCACGCGCTTCGGTCCGACTCGACGCCCGAGCGGGTCGTCGATCGACCGGCCCAGCATCTGGAACCCGCCGCAGATCCCCATGACGATCGGCCCGTCCGGGTCGCCCGCCCGCTCCTTGATCCGTTCGGCCAGTCCCGTCGCGGCCAGCCAGTCGAGGTCGCGAACTGTCGCCTTGGTGCCGGGAATGACCACCAGGTCAGGCCGGCCCAGCGAACGCCCGGCGGCGACGTAGCGGACCCGGACCCCGGGCAATCGCGCCAGGGGCCAGAAGTCGGTCGCGTTGCTCAGCCCCGGCAGGCGGGCCACCGCGATGTCAAGATCGTCAACCGCGTCCTCGTCCGACGTGGGTTCGGTCGCCGTCTCTTCCAGGCCGAGCGAGTCTTCCTGGTCGATCTGAAGCTCGGGCCGGAAAGGCAGGACGCCCAGTACCGGCACGCCGGTCCGCTCCTGAGATCATGGCGAGCCCGGAGTCGAGCAGGCTGGCGTCGCCGCGGAACTTGTTGATCAGGAAGCCCGACGACCCGCTCCGGTCGGCCTCGGTCCGAGCAGCTCCCAGGTCCCGACGAGCTGGGCGAAGACGCCGCCGCGCTCGATGTCGGCGACGAGGACCATCGGCGGCGTCGGCGTGGCGGGCCATCCGCAGGTTGGTCAGGTCGTGCTCCGCCAGGTTGATCTCGACCGGGCTCCCCGCGCCTTCGAGCACGATCCGGTCGAACCGCGCCGCCAGCCGGTCGATACGCGGCGGTGACCCGGGGCCAGAGCCGCTCCTTGGCGGCGTAGTAGTCGCGGGCCGACATCACCGCCGATGGGGCTCGCCGTCGAGCACGACCTGCGAGACGCCCCCCATCGGCTTGAGCAGGATCGGGTTCATATCGACATGCGGCTCGATTCCCGCACGCCTCGGCCTGCGCCGCCTGGCCCGGCCGATCTCGCCCCCTTCGGGCGTGACGAAGCTGTTCAGCGCCATGTTCTGCGCCTTGAACGGCGCGACCCGTTCGCCCGACTCGGCCAGCAGCCGGCAGAACGCGGCCGCGATCAGGCTCTTGCCGACGTGGCTGGCCGTCCCCAGGACCATCAGCGGCCGGCGCCGTCGTGTCGCTTCGGGCTCGTGTCATCGTCCTCAATGATGTCCCCGCCGCGACAGCTCGGGCCGCGGGTGCCGCCGGGGTCGGGGCCGGGGCGAAGACCGCGCGAGCGCACGGCAAGATCTCGGGGTACTTGAAGGTGTAACCCAGGGCCAGGGCCCGCGCCGGCAAGACCTTCTGGCCCTTGGTGACGACCTGGGCCACTTCGCCGAGCACCAGCTCGAGGACCGCGTCGGGCGGCCAACGGGGATGAACGGCCGCCAGAGGACCTTGGCCAGCGCCCGGGCGAACTCGGCGTTGCGCACCGGGTGGGGCGCGGTCCCGTTGATCGGCCCGCGCGCCTCGGGATGTCGAGGGCCAGCAGGAATAGGCCCGACGATGTCGTCGATATGGATCCAGCTCATCCACTGCGGTCCGCGGGCCGGTGCGAGCGTGCCGCCGCTGCCCACCGGTGCCGCGCCGCCGGGAGCCATCGGAAGATCGGGGTCATCACCCCGAGAGCCGCCTCATTCTTTGCCAGCACGACTCCCGGTGCGGACCCAGGCCAGGCGAACGCCCGAGGCCTCGGCCGGCCGGGCCGCCTCTTCCCACTCGCGGCAGACGACCGCCATGAAGTCGGAGCCCGACGGGGCTCTCCTCGGTCAATTCCTCGTCGCCGTGCGGGCCGTAATAGCCGATGGCCGAGGCCTGGACCAGCACCTGACGGCCGCGACTTCGCCCGGCCGATCGCCTCGACCACGTGCTCGGTCGAATAGACCCGGCTGTCCCGGATCGTCCGCTTGACCTCGTGGTTCCAGCGCTCGGCGAAGACGTTGTGGCCGACCAGGTTGACCACCGCGTCACAGCCATCGATCGCGTCTTGCCAGCGGCCCCGCGTCGACGGGATCGCCCGCGACGACCGGGATGCCCCGGAACGAGGGATTGCGGCGGACCTCGTCGGAGCGCCGCGACAGCACGACCGGCTGGTCGCCTCGCTGATCAACCGCTCGACCAGGTGCGCGGCCGATCAGCCCCGAGCCCCCCGTGATGAAAACACGCATGACGACAACATCCCCCGCTTCTTCCTCTTCCCGGTGACGCACTGGCTTCGAGAAATGGACCCCTTATCTTGTAGCGGCGCTTGCGCGATCGTCAAGCATGCGGGTTGAACCCGCGGGGCCGTTTCCATCTCGATGCTGGTCACGTTTCACCTTAACCCAACCCCCCACTCTTTCCCTCTCCCACAAAGCGGAGGGAACATACCGCAATCGATCCGCCACCAATCGACCCGCCATACCGTCACAGCGGCTGGGGGTTTCCCAGAAGCGTTGAACGGCCCTGCTCGAAATTCCTGGCGAAACCCTGGTCCGGGTTCACGGAACGAAATGGTTCCCGTCTCATCGGGCCTGTCCTACTCCCATCTTCCTCTCTTGCCCATTTTGTGCATCCGGATTCCTTGCGCAACTCGATATTAACTATTAGAAGGCTCACGTCGTGCTTTGTCGTGATCCACCAAAGTTCACTGTTGGAACATTTTAAAATGTCACTGACTCCTGAAGAGCCGCAAGGCCATTAATCGGCAAAATGCGCAAAAAATCGACCGGACCCCGTACCGAAGCAGGGAAAAAGCGATCCCGCAGGAATGCCTACAAGCATGGATTTCGATGCGAGGTCCTCGCCCTTTCCGGCGAGGATGGCGCGGCGGTCGAGCGGCTCGCCGATGAGTGGTACGATTTTTACAAACCGCAATCGCCCGCCGAGCGCGAGCTTGCTCGAGATGGCCGTCACCGCCTCGGTCCAGCGCAAGCGGATCGTCCGGGCCAAGACGGCGGTCGTCGCCGAGCAGGTCCGGGTCGCCGAGTTCAACTTCGACCAGCACTTTCGCGACCAGATCCAGGCGGTCGTCGGCCAGCTCGAAGATGATCCTGGCAACGTCGTTCATCGATACCGGGCGTCCGCCGCCGGCTGCCGCTGGCTGATCGGCCGGTGGGAACGCCTGAGCCAGATGCTCGAAAAGGACCAGACCCTGCTGGGCCATGACCGCCACGAGGCGATCCAGCTTCAGGGATACCTGCATTTCACCGACACCCTCATGTACGCTGAACAGGCGTATCTAACGTTCATGCACTGTTACATCGCTCAGCACAATCATAACAAGAAGTACATGAAACTGTTGCTCAGCAAGTACCGGATTCCCAACACCTTCCGGGCGGGGTCGGAAAAGCTGGATGCCGACGGTCGAACAGTGCAAGCCCTGGCTCCGCAACCTGATCGATACCAACATCGCCGAGCTTCGCGAGCGCGAGCTGACCTTGCGTCTGACGATCGAACAGCCGGCGCACGATGAAGCCAAGGAGCGAGCCCTCGTGCCGCACGGAAAAAAAGGCGCCGACCTTCAGCGGTATGAACGGATGCACGAGCTGTCGTTCCACAAGGCGTTGAGCGCCTTCGAGAAGGGCCGCGCGTATCAGGTCAAGACCGGCCTGCTGCCGGGGATGCTGGAGCCGGTGGAACCGGAAGAGTTGACTGAAGAGGAAGAAGCGGTTGCGTCGGAAACGGCGGTCGCAACGGAAGCTCCGGAAGCGCCGATTTCGGCCGAGGCCGCGCCGGTCTCGCCGTGGGCGAGCTGCGCGGGGGCGATCGCGTCGGCGCCGAACGAAGCCAATCGGAAGGCGGGAAATGACCGAAATGGTGTGCATTCGGTGGGTTACATCTACACACGGGAACGTGTGGACGAGCGATCGATCAGGCCGCTTGAGCAACTGATCGAGCACGACCCGCCGCCGTGCATGCGGGTCTTCCCGTACTGATCCAGATTTCTGGATCGGTCGGCGGATCGGCACACGTCAGCTTGAGTGAAAACAGCATTTTCCCGCGAGGGGCGAGTGGAAGGTACGCGCGGGGCGGGGCGCTTGCTGGCTCGGGTGGTCGGGTTGTGCGGGCGAGGCGCGGGGCGGAGCGGTTCGAATATGAGCACGGAAGCCCGTCCGGTCACGATATTGTCAGATGGAGGGCCGACGTGGCTCGCGACGTTCCTTGACAATGCGCGTTCGGAAACGCTCCGGGAGCTCATGGGGAACCTGGCAGTTTCGATGAGGAATTCCACCTCGCGGACCCAGCACATTTGCAGACGGACTGGGTCCAACTTCGGTCGGACCGGAATCCATCGCAGAATCTGGTCCGATTATCGAAGTGAAAGGTGACCTTTCAAATGTGGGTACCATTCGCATCGATCGGGGACCTTGAGACGGTCTTCCTTTCGGCGAACCACTGGATGACGTAGTAGAAGACCGGGGTCAGGAAGATCCCGAAGATCGTCACGCCGAGCATGCCGCTGAAGACGGCCGTTCCCAGCGACCGCCGCATCTCGGCGCCGGCTCCTTCGGCGAGGACCAGGGGGACGACGCCGAAGATGAAGGCGAACGAGGTCATCAGGATCGGCCGGAGCCGGAGCCGGCAGGCCTCCAGCGTGGCCTCGCGGCGGGGGACGCCCGCCTCCTGGCTCTGCTTGGCGAACTCGACGATCAGGATGGCGTTCTTGCTCGCCAGTCCGACCAGCACCACGAAGCCGATCTGCGTGAAGAGGGTCACGTCCATGCCCACGGCCTCGATCGCCACGATCGAGCAGAGCAGGCACATCGGCACCACCAGGATCACCGCCAGCGGCAGCTTCCAGCTCTCGTACTGCGCCGCCAGCACGAGGAAGACGAACACCACCGCCAGGCCGAAGACGCTCATCGCGGTGTTGCCCGCCTGGAGCTGCATGTAGGCCAGCTCGGTCCAGTCGTACGCCATCGAGCGGGGCAGCTCCTCGCGGGCGATCTTCTGCATCAGGGCGATCGCCTGGCCCGAGCTGGTGCCCGGTGCGGGGTTGCCGGTGATCGCCGCGGCGGAATACATGTTGTACCGCTTCACCATCACCGGCCCGCTGGTGTTTCGCACGTCCATGATCGTGCCCAGGCGGATCATCTGCCCCTGGTTGTTCCGCACCTGGAGATGCTGGATGGTGGGGACCTGGTCGCGGAAGTTGCGGTCGGCCTGGACGTTGACCTGCCAGGTCCGGCCGAACTCGTTGAAGTTGTTGACGTAGTAAGAGCCCAGGTAGACCTGAAGCGTGTTGAACAGCTCGCTCACCGGCACGCCCAGGGCGATGCACTTGGTCCGGTCGATGTCGAGGTAGAGCCAGGGCGTGTTGGCCCGCGAGCTGTTGAACAGGCCCTGGAGCCCCGGCGTGTCGTTGCCCCGGGCGACGATCTGGTCGCTGATCCGCTGGAGGGTCTCCAGGCCGAGGTTGCCGCGGTCCTCGATGATCATCTTGAAGCCGCCGGTCGTCCCCAGGCCGTCGATCGGCGGCGCACCGAAGGTGGACACGATCGCCCCGCGCACCTCTTGCTGGCAGCGTTGTCGGAGATCGTCGGCGATGGCGTCGGCCGACAGTCGCGGACCGCGTCGCTGTTCGAACTCCTTGAGCATGACGTACATCGAGCCCAGGTTGGGGGCGTTGGCGTTGAGGAGCAGCGACTGGCCCGAGACGCCCGACGGTGTGCTCGACCCCCGGCGTGTCGCGGGCCAGGGCCTCGATCCGCGCCATGACCCGCTGCGGTGCGCTCGACCGAGGCGGAGTCGGGCAACTGCACGTTGAGCAGCAGATAGCCCTTGTCCTGCTGCGGGATGAAGCCCGAGGGCGCCGTGCGAAGACCCAGCCGGTCAGGACCAGCAGGCCGCCGTAGCCCACGAGCACGACGCACGCTGACCCGCAGCACCTGCCGACCGTCCAGCCGTAGACGTCGGTCACGCGGTCGAACAGGCGGTTGAAGCCCCGGAAGAGCCAGCCGAGCACCGCGTTGACCGGCCGGATGATCAGCCAGCCGATCAGTCCACCGCCCAGCAGCCCGGGAGCGAAATAGAGCGGCCGTCGAGCCCAGCCCAGCCAGCTCGCCGGGCCGGCTGCTCGGTCTCGGGTCGCCTCGAGACCGGCCGCCGTCACGGGCGTGCCCAGGTCGATCGGCAAATACAGCGGTCCGTAGCCAGACCGTGAGCAGCGCCGCCGACGATCGCGAAGAACCACCAGGGAAGCGCTTCGCGCTGTACTCGTGCCGTGCCGTGTCCGTCCGTTCCCGGCTCGGTCTTGAAGATGAGCACGGCGCGGGACGGGGTCATGGTCATCGCGTTGACCGCCGAGATGATCGTCGAGACGGCGATCGTCACCGCGAACTGGCGGAAGAACTGCCCGGTGATGCCGCCCAGGAAGCAGCACGGGACGAACACCGAGCTGAGCACGAGCGTGATCGCCAGGATCGGCCCGGTGATCTCCTCCATCGCCTTGATCGTCGCCGTCCGCGCGTCAGGCCGGTGGCGATCAGCCGCTCGATGTTCTCGAGCACGACGATGGCGTCGTCGACCACGATGCCGATGGCCAGCACCAGGCCGAAGAGCGTGAGGTTGTTCAGGCTGAAGCCCATGGCGGCCATGACGGCGAAGGTGCCGATCGAGCGAGACGGGCACGTCGATCATCGGCAGGATCATCGCCCGCCAGTCCTGGAGGAAGACCAGCACGACGATGCCGACCAGGATGACGGCGTCGCGGAGGGTCTTGAAGACCTCGTTGACCGACTCGCGGATGAACGGCGTGGTGTCGTAGACGATCTTGTAATCGAGGCCGTCGGGGAAGCGGGTCTTCAGCTCCTTCATCTTGGCGTAGACGCCGCTCGGCGGTGTCCAGGGCGTTGGAGCCGGGCAGCTGGTAGATCGAGACCGCGACCGAGGGCTTGCCGTCGAGGGTGCAGGACTGGTCGTACTGCTGCGAGCCGAGCTCGACGCGGGCCACGTCGCGGAGGCGGACGATGCCGGTGGCCTGCGTGACCGGCGCGGCGGTCGGCGCGGTCGACCGGTTCGCGACCTGCGTCTGCTCCGGGCTGGTCGCTCGGCTGCGAGGTCGTGCGCCACTGCCGGGTCGTCCGTCGGCCGGCCTTGAGGATGATGTCGGCGAACTGCTCGGGCTCGATGAGCCGGCCCAGGGTGTTGATCGTGAGCTGGAACTGCTGGCCGGCGGGGGCGGGCTGCTGGCCGATCTGGCCGGCGGCGACCTGGAGGTTCTGCTGGGCGATGGCGTTGACGACGTCCATGCGCGCTGAGGTTCAGCGCCGCGAGCTTGTCGGGGTCGAGCCAGGCGCGCAGGCTGTAGTCGCGCTGGCCGAGGTAGGTGATCCCGGCGACGCCCGGGAGCCGGCCCAGCTCGTCCTTGATGTAGATCGTCGCGTAGTTGCTCAGGAAGGTGCTGTCGTAACGGCCGTCGGGCGAGATCAGGTTGACGATCATCAGCGTGTTCGGCGACATCTTCTTGACGCTGATGCCCTCGTTCTGCACCAGGGCCGGGATCACCGGCAGGGCCAGCGAGACGCGGTTCTGCACCAGCACCTGGGCCATGTCGGTGTCCATGCCCAGGCGGAAGGTCACGGTCAGGGTGTAGGCGCCGTCGTTGGTGCACTGCGAGGACATGTACAGCATGTCCTCGACGCCGCTGACCTGCTCCTCGATCGGCGCGGCCACGGTGTCGCGGACGGTCTGGGCGTTGGCCCCCGGGTAGAGCGCCGTCACCAGCACGGTGGGCGGCGTCACGTCGGGATACTGCGCCACCGGCAGCGTGAAGACGGCCACCCCGCCCGCCAGCACGAAGACGACCGAGATCACGACGGCGAAGATCGGGCGGTCGATGAAGAAGCGAGAGATCACGGCTCTGGATCTCTCGATCGGGACGGTTCGACTGCCGGGGGCGGTGGAGGGGTCGAGGGCACGCGGTCTCATCGTCGGGTCAACGGGGGCCGGTCTTTCGTGTCCACTTCCGCTCCGCGTCGACTTCGCTCCGGTTCAGCGTCGGCCTCGAGCCGACCGCCTCGGTAGGCCGTCGAGCGAGGACCAGGTCGACGGCCAGCACGACGAGCCCGCGAGCCGCCGCCGACGCGCCACGGCCCACGCGCGTTCCAGGGCGACGCCGCAGCCGCGCGAGCAGGAAGCCGACGCCCGCCCCGAGCAGCCGCGCTCAGGAAGGTGGAGCCGACCCAGCGGGTCGACGGCGGACATGAACAGCGTCGCGTCTCGCTCAGCCCCTGGATGACGAAGAAGAAGACCGGCGTCAGGAAGATGCCGAAGAGCGTCACGCCGAGCATGCCGCTGAACACCGCGATTCCCAGCGACCGCCGCATCTCGGCCCCGGCGCCGGCGGCCACGACCAGCGGGATCACGCCGAAGATGAAGGCGAACGAGGTCATCAGGATCGGCCGGAGCCGGAGCCGGCACGACCTCGCGCGTCGCCTCGAACAGCGGCATGCCCTCCTGCTGCAGCTGCTTGGCGAACTCGACGATCAGGATCGCGTTCTTGCACGCCAGGCCGACCAGCACCACCAGGCCGATCTGCACGAAGATGTTCACGTCGCGACCCGTGTAGAGCACGCCCGGCCACCGAGCAGAGCAGGCAGAGCGGCACCACCAGGATCACCGCCAGCGGCAGCGACCAGCTCTCGTACAGCGCCGCCAGGGCGAGGAAGACGCTCACCGCTGCCAGCGCGAAGACGTAGATCGCGGTGTTGCCCGCGCGGATCTGCATGAACATCAGCTCGGTCCATTCGGTCCTCATCGACAGCGGCAAGGTGTCGGCCGGCCACCCGGTCGATCGCCTTGATCGCGTCGCCCGAGCTGACGCCCGGCTGGATGTTCCCGGTGATCGCCGCGGCGCGTGTAGAGGTTGTAGCGCGTGACCGAGATCGGGCCGCCGACCTCGCGGACGTTGACCAGCGGTGCCCAGCGGCACCATCTGCCCCCACTTGTTGCGCACCTGGAGCAGGTTGATGTCCTCGATCTGGTTGCGGAACTGTCCCTCGGCCTGGATGGTGACCTGCCAGTGGCGGCCGAACTCGTTGAAGCTGTTGACGTAGAGCGATCCCAGGTACATCGAGAGCGTCTGGTTCACGTCGTCGAACGAGACCCCCAGCGACTGCGACCTTGGTGCGGTCGATGTCGAGGAAAAGCTGGGGCGTCTTGGAGCGGAACTGGGTGGTCGGCGCCGGCCAGGCCGGGCTGCGTCCTGCAGCTTCGACGGGTCAGGTCGTCGGTCTGAGCCTGGAGTGCCTCCAGGCCGAGGCTGCCGCGGTCCTCGACGACCAGCTTGAACCCGCCGGCGACGCCCAGGCCGGGGACGGCGGACGAGCCGCAGACGGTGACCTGCGCGTCCTTGATCCGCCGCTTGTACTCCTTGCGGAGCCGGGCCATGATCGTCTCGTAGCGTGTCGGCCGGCGACCCGCGGCGCTGGTCGAACGGGTCGAGCACGAGGAACATCGAACCGAAGTTCGAGCTGTTCGCCTGCGCCAGGAACGACATCCCGGAGATGGTGACGGTGTGTCGCCACGCCGGGCATCTCGCGGGCGATCGCGTCGGCCTGAAGGCATGACCTCGTGGGTCCGCTGGAGCGAGGACGAGTCGGGCAACTGGACGTTGACGATGAGCCGGCCCTGGTCCTGCTCGCGGGATGAAACCCGTTGGGCGAGTTCTGGAACAGATCGTAGGTCAGCACGAGCAGACCGGCGTAGCCCAGGAGCACCACGCAGGCTGAGCCGGACGATTTTGCCGACAGTCCAGCCATAGACGTCGGTCAAACGGTCGAACAGGCTGTTGAACGCGCGGAACAGCCAGCCGAGGATCGCGTTGACGGGCCGGATGATGATCCAGCCAAGCATTCCGCCGGCCAGAAGGCCGGGGACGAAGTGGATCGCGGTCACCCCCCACGAAAGCCAGGCGATGGCCGCCTCCGGGTCGTCGGCGGTATCGATCGAATACCCGATCGCCGTCGCCAGCGCCTCCGGGCTGAGGGGATAATATCGGGGTCCGTACTGGACGGTGAGCAGGCCCCCCACGATCGCGAAGAACCACCAGGGGAGAGCCTCCCGCCTGTGCCCGTGTCCCCCCTCCTGGCCCGGAAGATGAGCACGGCCCGCGACGGCGTCATGGTCAGCGCGTTGACCGCCGAGATGATCGTCGAGACGGCGATCGTCACCGCGAACTGGCGGAAGAACTGCCCCGTGATCCCGCTGATGAAGCAACACGGGACAAAGACCGAGCTGAGCGCCAGGGTGATCGCCAGGATCGGCCCGGTGATCTCCTCCATCGCCTTGATCGTCGCCGTGCGCGGCGTCCAGGCCGGTGGCGATCAGCCGCTCGGTGTTCTCGAGCACGACGATGGCGTCATCAACCACGATGCCGATGGCGAGCACCAGGCCGAAGAGGGTGAGGTTGTTCAGGCTGAAGCCCATGGCGGCCATGGCGGCGAAGGTGCCGATGAGCGAGACGGGAACGTCGATCATGGGGAGGATCATCGTCCTCCAGTCCTGGAGGAAGATCAGGACGACGAGACCGACCAGGAGGACGGCGTCGCGGAGGGTCTTGAAGACCTCGCCGACCGACTCGCGGATGAACGGCGTGGTGTCGTAGGCGATGTCGTAAGTCGACCCCGTCGGGGAAGCGCGTCTTGAGCTCCGCCATCTTCTCGCGTACCCGGTCGGCGACATCCAGCGCGTTGGTGCCGGGGAGCTGGTAGATGGACAGCCCGACCGACGGGTGGCCGTCGAAGGTGCAGGACTGGTTATAGTTCTGGGCGCCCAGCTCGACTCGGGCCACATCGCGGAGCCCGGACGATCGCGGTCGCGGGGTCGTCCACGCTGCGACGACCGACCTTGATCACGATATCTTCGAACTGCTTCGGATCGGCCAGCCGGCCGAGGGTGTCGACGGGGTACTGGAATGGCTGCCCGGTCGGGACGGGCGGCTGGCCGACCTGGCCGGCGGGAGCGTCGAGGTTCTGGGTGCGGATCGCGTTGGCCACGTCCATGGCCGTCATGTTGCTTCGCCGCCAGCTTCTGGGGGTCGAGCCAGGCGCGAATGCTGTAGTCGCGCTGGCCCATGTAGTTGACGTCCGAGACCCCGTAGACGCGAAGAAGTTCGTCCTGGACGTAGATGGTGGCGAAATTGCTCAGGTAGATGTCGTCGTAGCGGTCGTCCGGCGAGAAGAAGTTGACGATCATGAGCATGTCGGGCGTCTTCTTGCGGATCGTGATCCCCTGGTTCTGCACCGAGGTCGGCAAGAGCGGCATCGCCAGCGCGACGCGGTTCTGCACCATGACCAGCGCGGTGTTGACATCGGTGCCGATGTCGAAGGTGACCGTCAGGGTGTACGAGCCGTCATTGCCCATCTGCGAGGACATGTAGAGCATCCCCTCGATGCCGTTGACCTGCTGCTCGATCGGCGCGGCCACGGTGTCGGCCACAACCGGAGCGCTGGCGCCGGGATAGCTGATCGAGATCGAGATGCCCGGGGGCGTGATCCGCGGGATACTGCGCCATCGGGAGCGAATACAGCGCAATTCCGCCAATCAGGGTGATGACGACTGACAGGACTGTGGCGAAGATCGGCCGGTCGATGAAGAAGCGAGCGATCATGCCGGGCTGTCCCCTTCCTCTTGCTTCGGACTCGGCCTCCGACGTCGTCTCGTCTCTCCGATGCACGACTCGCTACTCGGCCACGGACGGCTGGGCCGCGCATCGGACGCGGACGCGGGCTTGGTTTTGAGCCTGGATTTCGGGTTCGATCTGGACTTCGGTGACGGCGTCAGCGTCGGGGCGAGTTCGCCGGTGGCAGGACGGTCGGCGAGGGTGGGCATGGAAACCTTCTCGGGCTCGATCACCATCCGCGGCCGGACCTGGAGCAAGCCGCCGATGACGACCCAGTCATCCGGCTCCAGCCCCTCGTCGATCACGCGGAGGCCGTCGGTCTGTTGAGCCCCGGTCGTGACCCGGCGGTACTGGACCTTGTTCTTGGAGTCGAGCACGTAGACGAATTTCATACCCTGGTCCGACGACACCGCGCGGTCGATGACCAGCAGCGACGGGCCGGGGCTCGCCGATCGGCAGGCGGATCCGCACGAACATCCCCGGCGAGAGTAGCCGGACGCCCCCATCTTGGCTCAGGGTTGGGGAAGACACCTCGCACCGAGATGCTCCCCGTGGTCGGGTTGACCTGGTTGTTGAAGAAGTTGATCGTCCCCTCGTGGGGGAACCCTTCCTCGCCCTGCAGGCCCATGAACACGGGGAGGGTCACACCCTCCTGATCCGCGCTTGATCCGCCCCTCGTTGATGGCCTTGCGGATCCGCAGCAGGGTGGGCTCGTCCATGTCGAAGTAGGCATACATCGGGTCGAGCGAGACGATCGTCGTCAGCAGGGTCTGGTCCTGGTTGACGAGGTTGCCCAGGGTCAGGTAATAGCGGCTGACCTGGCCGTCGATCGGCGAGTCGACCTTGGTGAACTCGAGGTTGAGCTTGTAGATCTCCAGGCTCTTCTCGTACGACTTGACCCGTGCCTCGGCCTCCTCCACCGAGGCGTAGTCCTGGTCGAGCTGTTGCTGGCTGATCGAGTTTGGCACCCGCGAGTTGATGCCGACGTCGCGGTTGTAGACCATTCGGGCAAGCTTGAGCTGGGCCTGGTAGAGGTTGAGCTGCGACACGTAGGAGTCGACCTGCGCCTGGTAGGGCCGGGGGTCGATCTCGAACAGGAGGTCGCCGGCCTTGACCTCGGTCCCCTCCTTGAAGGGCATCTTCATGAGGTAACCGGTGACCCGCGGGCGGATATCGACCGAGTGGACGGCGTTGATCCGGCCGGTGAAGTCAACGTAGTCGGTGACCTCGCGCGGGACGGGGTGGCTGACCGGGATCGCCGGGGGCCGTGCCGGGGCGATCGCCGCACTGTTCTCCTGGCAGCCACCGCCGATCGTTAAGAGAGCGAGCGTGCCCAGCCCGTACAGGATCAGGTTGAGAGAACGTTGGCGGCACCAGCGACAGCAACTCAGGCTCATCGGGACCTCGCGAGGGTGGGGGGTCAGAGTATCTCCGGCTTTGGCCCCGCGGTCGTCGCCGGCCGCCCGGGGGCCATTCATCTGGGAAGGCGTGGCAAACGAACTCGTTCCGTTCCTGATGATACCGTCGAGGTTTCTTGGCCCTACATCGATCGGAACGAAAAAAAACGGGTGTGAACGCAGGTTCGAGGGACGGTGATCGACCATCCGTGATCCTGTTATACTAGCTGGAGATCTCTCCCCCAAAGTAAGGACGCGTGGAATTCCGGTGGAACCCTTCATCAATTTTTTTTGACGGGGGGGTGCGGGGAAGGTGGAGGCCGGACTGGGGCACGACTGGACGCACATCCTGGGGCGAGTTCAGGCCGGTGACGACCGGGCCAGGGGTGAGCTACTCACGCTCGTCTACGATGAGCTCCGCCGGGTAGCCACGCGTCTGATGCGTCGCGAGCGTCCCGATCACACCCTGTCTCCGACGGCGGTCGTCAACGAGGTCGTGGTCAGGCTTCTGAACGACGCGGTCTTCGAGAGGTCCCCGAACCGGGACGACCTGTTCGTCGCGGCGGCGCGGGCGATGCGTGAAGTCCTCATCGAGCACGCGCGGCGTCGTGGCGCATACCGGCGCGGCGGGGGCTGGACCCGGGTGCCGCTGGACCCGCTGCTCGATTACTTCGAGGCGCAAGAGCTCGACGTCGTCGCCGTCCACGAGGCGCTCGACCGTCTGGCGGCGCTGAACGGGCGGCAGAGCCAGGTCATCACGTTGAGGTACTTCGGCGGCATGACCGTCCCGGAGGTTGCTCGCGCGCTCGGCGTCTCGGTGGTCACCGTCGAGCGCGACTGGCGGCTGGCGCGGGCCTGGCTGCGGAGCCAGCTTCGCGACGAGGAACAGGAAGGGAAGGGGGGTGCTGATGACACCGGAACGCTGGCGACAGATTGACGACCTGTTCGCCGCCGCCGTCCGCCTCGACCCGGCGGAACGAGGTGACTGGCTTCGCCGCACCTGCGGCCACGACGACGACCTCTGCGCCGAGGTCGCCCGCCTACTCGCCCAGGACGAGGCCGCCGCCCACGACGGGTTCCTTTCGCCACCCGTATTACCAATGTCCCCGGTGCGCCCGGCGTCGGTACGCCCCCCTGCCCCAAACCCGGCCCACCCCATCGATCTCGGCGGCGATGATCACGAGGACGGCCGCGGCGACGCGCCCGGCGACTTCGCGCTCAAGGCCGCGATTGCCGCCGGCAGCGGCAGCAGCATCAGCACGGGCCGTGCGGCCGAGGCCCGGACGGTGGTGCGAGAGCGTTGCCGCGAGCTGGCGATCATCTATCTCCTGATCTTTGGTATGGGTTTCTTCTGGCGGCATGCGGTCATGAGGCGCCATGACCCGACGCTCACGACCGTCTACCTCATCGTCCTCACGGTCCTGGTCGCCATCGCCGCTCTGCTATACAGTCGGCGTCCCCTGTCACTACGGCAGATCCGGTTCCTTGAGCTGGGCATGATCGGCATCCTCGCCGGCCGGGTCTCCTTCTCGCTGTACTGGACGATGCTCACGTATTCGCTTCGCCACGACCCGCTGTCCGCGCAACGGGTGATGCAGAACAATGTGCTCATGACGTCGATTCTGATCCTCACCTCGGGAATCTACGTCCCGAAAGGCTGGCGCCGCGCTGCCGCGATTGCGGGCGTGCTCGCGATGCTCCCGTTCGCGACCTTGCTGGCGCTCTACCTCCAGCATCCCGCGGAGATGGGGTGGCTGGTGCAGCGGTCGCCGGCGAGCGGCAACTCTCCCCTCGACCGCTACGGTTACGACGTGATCCTGCTCATGATCCTGGCGCTCGGCTCATCATGGGGCGCCTACACGATCCACCGGCTGCGGATGCAGGTCGTCGAGGCCCGGCAGCTCGGCCAGTATCGCCTGCGGCGGCAGATTGGCTCGGGCGGGATGGGAGAGGTCTACCTCGCCGATCACCAACTGCTCAAGCGCCCCTGCGCCCTCAAGCTGATCCGGCCCGGGAACGCGGCCGACCTTAAGACCCTCGAACGGTTCGAGCGCGAGGTCCGGATCACGGCCAGGCTGTCGCACTGGAACACCGTCGAGATCTTCGACTATGGCCGGACCAAGGACGGCACATATTATTACGTGATGGAATACCTGCCCGGCCTGAACCTGGCCGACCTGGTCGGGCATCACGGCCCGCTCCCACCCGGCCGGGTGGTCTATCTGCTCCGCCAGGTCTGCCTGGCGCTCCGCGAGGCGCACGCGGCGGGACTGATCCACCGCGACATCAAGCCGTCGAACATCTTCGCGGCCCGCCGGGGCGGGCTGGACGACGTGGCCAAACTACTCGACTTCGGTCTGGTCCTCCCCCTGGCCCAGCGGCATACCGCCGAGCAGGGGGGCGAGGTCCAGATCCTCGGCACGCCGCTGTACATGTCGCCGGAACAGGCCCGGGGAGGCCGCGAGCTGGACGAGCGGAGCGACATCTACTCGCTCGGCACGGTCGCCTATTTCCTCCTGAGCGGCCGGCCTCCGTTCGACGAGGGGGGCGGGATCGAGGCATTGATCGCGCACACGTACGACCCGGTGGTTCCCCCGTCCCAGCTCCGTGACGACATTCCCGAGGACCTGGAGCGCGTGGTTCTGCGCTGCCTGGCCAAGGAACCGGGCGATCGTTATCCCGATGCCGACAGCCTCGAGCACCGCGCTGGGCGATTGCGGCTGCGCGGCCGACTGGGATCAGGCCCGCGCCGCTCGCTGGTGGCGTGAGGCGGCCCCGAACCTTGGCGGCGTTCCTGAACCGGCACCGATCCGCCGGATGTCCGGGCTCGAGACCAGGTTTCCCTCGAGCACGTCGCGATGAGCGGATGCCCCGATGATCGCAACGTTGGCGGGTTCGCTTTCTCACGTCACGGTCCGGCGATCGCGGCTGTCCAGTGAGCGACCTCTTCGGGGGACATCTTTCCTGTGGGCGCGAGCCGGGCGTCCCGGTAGCCCCACTTTCCGATATCCACGAGATATTGCTCGCGAGAGAGGAGCGTGCCGAAGCAAAACTGCTCGTCGGCAGCAGCTTCGCCTGCCTCCTCTCCCAGCCGCCTGGAAAGATCCTCGACGATCCAGGCCGGTATCTTGCCCCGCTCGGCTGGATAGATGAAGCCGAAAAGGATGAGGTGGCCGAAGAGAACGCGCCAGTGGTCTCCGAACCGCCGGAGTAGCCGTGTCCAGTCAATGGCCTCGCCCCGGCTGCGGATCAGGTGCGCGATATCGGCCTCGTCGTACCGTTCGCGCTCCTGCACATAGGCCTTCGACCAGATCATCTCCTCGACAGGGCAGAGCCTCACGGGGACACCGAGGATCTCGCCGTCGGATGCGTGCGAGAACCATTCCTCGTCGACCCGGGCCCACGCGATTGCCCGAGCTATGAATCGCGTCGATGAACCCACCTTGGCCGTGAGCCTTCGCCAGCCAGTGTGGGAAGGAAACCTCGGTTCGGTAGCCGGCCAACCGGAGCGTTTCGAGGATCGATTCGCGATCATCCTCCTGGATGAAGATGTCCAGGTCTTTCGTGTGTCGCTCGATCCCGGCGTGCTTCGCCAGCGCATACGCCCCGCCCACGAGGAACGGCAGGCTCGCCTTGTTGAGAACGGCCAGTGTCCGCACGTAGATATCGCGTGTCGTCGGGTCCAGATCGATCGGTGCCAGATCCATCGCAAACTCCCTTTGCTCACGATAAGTCGGCCGCATCGCTTGCAAAGCGAGTGCCAACTGGGCATGCACTTTGCCGGGGCGAGGAGTGAGGAGTCGCCCACTCCGGGCGGTGCGAGGTCACCACGAGTTGCGGAGGTTCCGATGCCCGAATCAGGATCGATCGTGCGGGGCGCCGCAGTTGGCGATCTCCACTGCGGCAAGAATTCCCGGGGGATGATCCGGCCTCTGTTCGAGGAAGCCGGCCGGTTCGCCGACGTGATCGTGCTCTGCGGAGATCTGACCGATTACGGGCTGCCCGAGGAGGCCCATCTGCTCGTCGATAAGCTTTCCGCCATCACGAAGGCTCTCCCCATCGTCGCCGTGCTGGGCAATCACGACTACGAGTGGGGGCGCGAGGAGGAGGTCAGGCAGATCCTCGTCGGTGCCGGGATCATCCTGCTCGACGGCGACGCCGTTGAGGTCAATGGTGTCGGGTTCGCGGGAGTGCGGGGATTCGCGGGAGGCTTCGGCCGGGGCACGCTCGGCTCCTGGGGCGAGAAGGTGGTGAAGGCGTTCGTCCAGGAGGCGATCGACGAGGCAATGAAGCTCGAATCCGCCCTGGCGAGGCTGCGCACCGAGAGCTGACTGGCGGTGCTCCATTACGCTCCGATCCGGGCGACCGTCGAGAACGAGCCGGTCGAGATCTTTCCCTTCCTGGGCAGCGGCCGATTGGAAGAGCCCTTGAACCGCTATCCTGTCTCGGCCGTCGTCCACGGGCATGCGCACAACGGCACTCACGAGGGGCGGACCGCAACCGGGATTCCTGTCTATAACGTCTCTCTTCCCTAGTTCTACAGCCGCAGGTAATTGACCCCTTTGTGTTTTTCCTTCCAGGTCTTATCATGTGATGCTTTGGCCACTTTGTTCCGACGGACGTGGTAGTCCACCAGGGCGACCGCACGCGACAATTTCAACTCCGGCTCCTCCAGGGCCGCCTCCAGCAACCGCACCGTCCGGTCCAGGGTCAGTTCCGGCACTTTTTTTTCAACCGCAACCGCGTCACGCCCACGAACAGGTGCGCCAACGCGACCAATGTAATGTGGTGGTGCCACCCGACCCACGACCGCGTCTCGTACTGCGCCATCCCGAGGTAGCCTTTGCAGTCCTCGAAGAAATCCTCCACCTGGTGCCTCGTGCACGCGACCAACGCCATCACTCGCAATGGCGTCTCTGCATCGCCGTTGCTGACGTAGTACTTGACCTCGGGAGTCTCCTCCAGCGAACGGCGGACCAGCACCCAGATCGGCGGCCCTGGCTTGCGGTGGCGGACCGCCCAGACCCGCACCGCCGCGAACTCGAAGACCAGCGGCCCGACCGCCCCCTCGCGCACCTGGAGTCGCTGCCAGGCGTCGGCGGGCAGACCTGCCGCCAGTTCGGCCACCGAACACACCGCCGCGCGGTTCGGCGCTTCGGCGGTTGGCCCCGCCCCGAGTACGGCGGGATGCACGACGCCGGGTCCGCCGTCCAGACCGTGGTCGTCGTGGGAACCTCCATCACATACCGCTGGTCCAGTTGCTCCAGTTCGTCGAGCAGGTCCCCATTGGTGCCGTACTCCTCATCGGCGGTGACCCAATCCAGACCGACGATCCCCAGCACGGTGACGTCGCGGACCAGCGCTGCGGCGATCTGCGGCTTGGTTCGGAACGGCAGATCCTCGGGGATATGGGCCTCGGCACGACGCTGGGTTGCCACCTCCCCCTCAAACCAGGACCCGTGGAGATACAACTGGTGATCGAGCAAGGCGGTGCCCGCGGGCGTCACTCCGATCAGGAAGACGCCGACCTGGCAGTTGTCCTCCTTGCCGAGGCGGCCGTTGTGCTGCCGCGCAACCCCGGCGCTCTTGGCCCCCTTCTTGGCGAAGGCCGACTCGTCGATCACGCCAACGGTGCCGATCGGCGTGCCCGCCGCCGAGGGGACCAGTTCGTCGGCGAAGGCGGACTGGATCTCGGCCTGGACGTCGTCCGATTGCCAGGGGGCGACGGCGATGAACTTCTGAAGCCCGGAGACCTGGCCGGTGCCGGTGCAGAGGGCAATCGGCTCGATGCTCTTGCGCTCGGGGCAACACATCAGGCCGTTGACGTAGGTGTAGGCGTGGTCTTGCGCCTGCTCCTTGCCAAAGAGAGGGGCGAAGCGCTCGTGGAACTCGACCAGTTGCTCGGCCGCGGCGCGCACGTCGTCCGGTGTCATGGAGGCTCCCTCCTGACCAAGGGGTTGACGAACGAGGCTTCGGCCGATTCTCGTGTGTTGGAATCCCTACTCGTCTATTCTACCAAGAAGTCGCGAATTTGTCTGCGGCTGTAGAACTAACGAGGCTCCGCCTCAGACCGACGAGATGTAAACAAGAGGGCTCCGGTCGTGCCTATGACGGGGTATGCTGAGGCATCCCCGATGGAACCGCGATGCGGTTGGTTGACCCCGAGGGGTCATGACGACCGGAGCCACCCATGACTCTACCACGCACCGTCGCCCAAGTCCTCAAGGATCATGTGACTCTGGAGGTCGAAGGCATCGACCGCATGTACCTCAACGTCTATCAGCCCCGCCTGCAAACCGATCGCGGCGTCGCGGCGTTCTTCCGCTTCCACCGCGGTGAGATATTCGCCTCCTCGGCTCTCATGGCGCCCATGAGCACGGACTTCATCACGGCCGTCGTGAACTTCGTGGAGCAGGAGCAGATCCCTCTGATCACCTTCGCCAAGGGGCAGCGCAAGGACGACATCGCCAAAGAGTACCACTCCCAGTTCCACAGGAACGAGGGGATCGTCTTCGTCGGCAAGGCAGGAGAAGACGCCCGTCTTCCGCACCGAGAAGCGCCGCAACCCCGACACCGGCCAGGCCTACCCCTGGATCGTGCGCACGACCGCCATGGTCAACCACTTCTACTTCTACGGCACCGACGAGGACTTCGGCCCGTTCTTCATCAAGTTCTGCACCTATTTCCCCTACAACGCCAAGCTCTGCATCAACGGGCACGAGTACGTCAAGCGGCAACTGGCCAAGGAGGGGATCGCCTTCGAGGCCCTCGACAACGGCATCCTGAGCTGCGCCGACCCCCGACGGTTGCAACAACTCTGCGACGACCTCTCGGGTGACAAGATCGATGCGCTGCTACGGAAATGGCTGAGACGGCTCCCCCATCCGTTCACCGTCGCCGATCGCCTGGCCGGCTACCGCTACGACGTGTCGATCCTCCAGGCCGAGTTCTCCCTGACCCAGGTCCTGGATCGGCCGCTGAGTGGCCGTGTCTTCTTCGAGGAGGTGATCCGCGAGAACCTCGACATCGGCCGCCCCGACCAAGTTCAACTGATCTTCCAGCGCCGCATCACCAAGCAGACCCCGGGCCGGTTCCGGACGCGGGTGCTCACCGAGGGGGTGACGCCGTCGCTGCATATCGATTACAAGCATTCCCGGATCAAGCAGTATCACAAGGAAGGCCGCGCCCTGCGGACCGAGACCACGATCAACGACACGCGCGACTTCGGCATCGGCAAACGGCTGACCAACTTGCCCGCCCTGCGGCGGATCGGCTTCGACGCCAACCGACGTCTCCTCGACGTCCAACGGATCAGCCAGGACTGTGCCATCGGCGAGGACGCGTTCCGCGGTGTCGATGGACCGGTCGAGGTCGGTGGGCAACGCGCCAGCGGCTTGCGGTTCGCCGACGTGTCGGTGCAGGCGCTGTTCGGCGCCCTGCTGGTGTTCCGTCTCCTGGCCCGAGGTTTCTCCAACCGCGACTTGCGGGACTGTTGGGCTCCCCTGTTGGGGAAGTCGCCCGACGACATGACTTCGGGTCAGATGACATACCACCTGCGGCGCCTTCGCTTGCACGGTTTGATCGAGCGGATCGCCGGGACGCATCGCTATCGGGTAACGAGGCCGGGTGGTCGAACCATCCTGTTCTGCACCCGCACGTATAATCGGCTCTTGCGCCCCGGCTTGGCCCAGATCGTCCCCGAGGAGGCACTGGACGATTCCGTGCTGCGCCGCGGCTTTGATGCGTTCGATGAGATGCTCGACCGCTGGATCGAGGAAAAAAGGGTGCCGGCGTGAAACTTGACTCATTCACTATGAGTTTCGCGGTTCAAGTGCCCTAGAGTGTCCACGAGCATTATTGGGGCCGAACAGTATTGCCCCCTTTTTAAGGGGGGGAGAACGTCCATATCTCTTCCTGCAATGGATCTGGGACACCACTCAAGTTTACTGTTGGAACATTTTAAAATGACACTGACTCCTGAAGAGCGCAAGGCCATTAATCGGCAAAATGCGCAAAAGTCGACCGGGCCGCGTACCGAAGCAGGTAAAAAGCGATCCCGCAGGAATGCCTACAAGCATGGATTTCGATGCGAGGTCCTCGCCCTTTCCGGCGAGGACGGCGCGGCGGTCGAGCGGCTCGCCGACGAGTGGTACGATTTTTACAAACCGCAATCGCCCGCCGAGCGCAAGTTGCTCGAGATGGCCGTCACGGCCTCGGTCCAGCGCAAGCGGATCGTCCGGGCCAAGACGGCGGTCGTCGCCGAGCAGGTCCGCGTCGCCGAGTTCAACTTCGACCAGCACTTTCGCGACCAGATCCAGGCGGTCGTCGGCCAGCTCGAAGATGATCCCGGCAACGTGGTTCATCGATACCGGGCGTCCGCCGCCGGCTGCCGCTGGCTGATCGGCCGGTGGGAACGCCTGAGCCAGATGCTCGAAAAGGACCAGACCCTGCTGGGTCATGACCGCCACGAGGCGATCCAGCTTCAGGGATACCTGCATTTCACCGACACCCTCATGTACGCCGAACAGGCGTATCTGACGTTCATGCACTGTTACATCGCTCAGCACAATCATAACAAGAAGTACATGAAACTGTTGCTCAGCAAGTACCGGATTCCCAACACCTTCCGGGCGCGGGTCGGAAAAGCTGGATGCCGACGGTCGAACAGTGCAAACCCTGGCTTCGCAACCTGATCGATACCAACATCGCCGAGCTTCGCGAGCGCGAGCTGACCCTGCGTCTGACGATCGAACAGCCGGCGCGCGATGAAGCCAAGGAGCGAGCCCTCGTGCCGCGCGGAAAAGACGGTGCCGACCTTCAGCGGTATGAACGGATGCACGAACTGTCGTTTCACAAGGCGTTGAGCGCCTTCGAGAAGGGCCGCGCGTATCAGGTCAAGACCGGCCTGCTGCCGGGGATGCTGGAGCCGGTGGAACCGGAAGACCTGATTGAAGAGGAAGAAGCGGCCGTGCCGGAAACGGCGGTCGCAACGGAAGCTCCGGATTCGCCGGTTTCGGCCGAGGCCGCGCCGGTCTCGCCGTGGGCGAAGCTGCGCCGGGGCGATCGCGTCGGCGCCGAACGAAGCCAATCGGCGAGGGGGAAATGACCGAAATGGTGTGCATTCGGTGGGTTACATCTACACGCGGGAACGTGTGGACGGGCGATCGATCAGGCCGCTTGAGCAACTGATCGAGCACGACCCGCCGCCGTGCATGCGGGTCTTCCCGTACTGATCCAGATTTCTGGATCGGTCGGCGGATCGGCACACGTAAAATCGAGTGAAAACAGCGATTTCCCGCGAGGGGCGAGTGGAAGGTGCGCGCGGGGCGAGGGTGCTTGCCGAATCGGGTGGTCGGATTGTGCGGGCGAGGCGCGGGGTGGGGCGGTTCAAATGTGAGCACGGAAGCCCGGTGACTCACGATACTGTCAGATAGAAGGCCAACGTGGAAACACGAGGCGCTGGCGACGCTCCTTGACAATGCGTGTTCGGAAACGCTCCGGGAGCCTGCTGGGACAGGCCCGGACGCCGGCATTTCCGAGGGGTGGACCAGGTTCACTGGAAAACGTCGAAGACGAACGCGTTTTCGTTTCTGCCCCCCCGGAGCGGGTTTGCAAGAATCTCGAACACGGAGGCGTTTTATTCGGGCGGAATACCACCATTCTTTGTCCCGCCGTGACCTCGCGCCGTGTTATTTAAGTAGAAGACCTCTTACCGACAAGTTGGGTCCGCTCCAGCGCGTTCGTTGTGCGAAGGTCAGGACTGCGCCGAGAATGGCGTGGCCGGCTTCGACGCGCGAAGTAGGGCCGGGAAACGTCCCGAGGATGAGGAGTCCATCGATGCGTTCGCGGAATCATCGCGGTTTCACTCTGATCGAGCTTCTGGTCGTCATCGCCATCATCGCGGTCCTGATCGCCCTCTTGCTGCCCGCCGTCCAGGCGGCGCGGGAGGCGGCGCGACGAAGCCAGTGCGTCAACAACCTCAAACAGTTGGGCCTGGGGCTGGCCAATTACGAAAGCTCCAACGGGAGCTATCCTCCGACTGGTACGGGGGGTGATGTCGATCCGGGCAACAACGACTTTTCGATGAAGGCGCGGCTACTCCCGTACATGGAGCAGCCCGCTGTCTGGAACGCGCTCAACCAGAGCTATTTCGCCATCAGCGTCAATGGCGGGATCCGCCTCCAGACGACGGCGATCAGCATGACGATCAACACGTTCCTCTGCCCCTCGGACGGGAACGATCCGGGCTATACGACCAACGGCGTCAAGACTGGGCTGAACAATTACGGCAATAACATCGGCACCTGCCTCTCGCTCAACGGCGGCAAGTTCGACGGACCCGCCTATCGGCTCTCGGACACAAACGAAGGGCCCCCCGTGACCCTGGCCATGATCACCGACGGGACCTCGAACACCGCGATTCACTCGGAATGGATTCGGGGCAAGAACACCAAGACCGGCAAGCAGGCGATCTTCAAGTCGAACCTGTCCTACGGCGCCTGTCCCTCGTGCTCGCCCGTGCTCATGGCGAGCATGCAGCTCACGCTCCAGACGGTTTCCGCGACCTGTCAGCCGAACCTGGCGACCACGGCGGTCCAGGACTGGAAGGGCTCGACCTGGGCCAACGAGGAAGTCGGGATCGGCGGCGGTTACTCGCACCTGCTCGCTCCCAACAAGCCGACGTGCTTCTTCTCGAACAAGCTGTTCGCGACCGCGGGCGAGGCCTTTTACGGCCACGACGACATCACCATGATCAACGCCAGCTCGTTCCATCCCGGCGGGGTGAACGTTGGGTTCTGCGACGGCTCGGTGAAGTTCATCAAGGATAGCGTCAACCTCCAGACCTGGGGCTCGATCGCCACGCGAGGCGGCGGCGAGGTCATCGACGCCAGCTCGTTCTGACCTGTTGACCTGCCCTGGGATCGATCGCCGCGAGCGGTCTACCGCGGCTTGCTCGATCCCGGTCTGTTCAGTCCGGTCTTCCCGCGCGACGGTCCTCGATGTCGCGCGTGGAGGACCGGGCATCGCAAGCGTCCAGGGCCTCGGCGACCGAGAACCGTTCCAGATGGGCAGGTTGCAGCACCTCACCCATGATCCCGAAGACCCAACGGCCGTCGGGAGATACGATGGGCTCCTTGAGCGCGTGGCCTCGAGCCAGTGGAATGGAACAGGCATGGGACGCCCGGGCGCTCCGGTCGTCGGATCGATGAGGATCGGAGCAAACCACAGGTCCCATTGGTCATGGATCTCCCGGCGATGGAGAAACGCCACAAAAAGCCTGCCTTCGGGAGTGATGGAGACGCTGACCGCGCGCTCGATGAGGGACGAGTCGTCCTTCATGCCGCCGGCCGGTTCAAAGAGCGGCCCGGCCGCGACGATCGACGTGGCGCCAGGGTCCAACTGGAGCCACCAGATCCGGGGAAGCAAATAATCCGCTTGCTCCCCTTCCGCTGGCCGCTGGCTCAGCGAGATGAAGACCCTCCCGCCGAGCTCGGGTATCGCGGGCCAGGCGATATCAAAAAGCTGGGGCCGCCGCCCACCTGGATACGGAATCCGCCAGCCGATCGGCCTGAGCTTGTACCGATCACCCTCCGGCTCGAATTCGAGGCGGATGAGGCGCTCGTGTCCCTGAACGAGCAAGAGGGCGCGGGGGGTTCGGGAAACCAGCAGAGCGGACCCGGTGTCAGTCCGTCGATCTCGAGTTGATCGATGGTCCGGCCGCTGGGAATCGCGAACCGGGCGATCCCCGTCGCCAAGCACCTCCCCTGAGAATCGATCCGCATCCAGTTCGAGGCCATCTGCGACTGGCCCAGCGCGTCGCGCGAGGGGCGCACATCGTCCATCGGTGCTTATCTTGCCCCGGAATCGAAAGATCGAGTAACCGGCCGGTCTGGGGGTCGATGAAGGTGGTCCTGCGGCCAGCGTCATCCCATATGAGGCTATCGATGGACACGCACGGCGCGACGGGACGCCACGGCACCGCTGGCAGATCCGAGGCGATCCCCTGACTCCGCCGGCCCATGAGAATCGCCAGGATCACGGCTCCCAGTGTCACCAGCAGACCAAGGCGGCCCGCGAAGGTCACGGCCGCTTGCAGGAATGCGGCGAACTTACCGAGCGGCAGGTGCGTCCGGCACTCGCCGGGCTGGCGATGGAAACGCTTCGACATGGCAGGCTCTCCCGATCCGCGCCAGCGCGCAGGCCGATCCGGCCCTTCGATAAGGAAGGATCTGGTCCGAGTTCAGCCCGCGCTGTCAGGCGACGACGACCATCGTAGCGGGATCATGTCGGTCGCATGGTGATCTCGATTCACAAAACCGGGATCGAGGCGCGAACCTGATTCGTCCGATCGAAAATTCCGAGTGGCAAGAGATTTGAAGGCAAGGAACAGACCGGGTGAACGAACATCCTCCCGAGAGCCGAGACCGAACCGCTCGAACGGTCAAGTCTGAGGGACTTTACCGTGATCGAGGGCGGCGGTACGATGCCCTGTTCACCACGGGGTGAGGAAGGTCGTTTCGACCCGCGAACGTTCAACGTTTGACGAGCCGCGGGCCCAGGGCTTCCGGCGGCTCGTTGTCCTTCTTGCTGGAGATCCCCGGCCATGGCCTCGGACCCCAAAGCGACTCCTGTTCCCGACGGGCGCTTGCTCAGGCACCGCGAGCAGGGAATTCGCATTTTTACGTATCCGAAAGTGATCTTCATGTTTCCCACGCTGATCGTCGCGGTGATCTGCGGGATCGGGATGAAGATCCATGGGAATCACCTCGAGTATCCGCTCCCCGGAACGGCGGAGGCCCAGGTGAAGGCGATGCCGAAGGAGCCGGCCGATGCCGCCAGACCGGCGACCACGACGGCCCCCGCCGCTTCGTCCTCGGAGACGTGGGAAGCGCGACATCACCGGTTCATGATGCCCTCGAACCTGCTGGGCGTCCTGTTCCTGGGAATCTTCGCGTTCAATCTGCTGATCATGGCGGTCGACTTCCCGCGGTTCACCCTGATCGCCGTATTCCTGGTGATCCTGCTGGTCACCTTCATCCTGCTCTGGATCGGGGCGTATTTCGACTACGACCTGATGCGTCCGGCGCGGGTGCTGCTCGGGAGCATCTACACCGTTGCCAACGCCGGGTTCTACTTCATGGTCGCGCTGGTCCTGACGGTGATCTTCGGGGTCGTCTACCTGACCCGTTGGCTCGATTACTGGGAGATCATGCCCAACGAGATCCTCCATCACCACGGCCCGATGAGCGACCTGGAACGGTTCCCGACCACGAACCTGAAGTTCGACAAGGAGATTCCCGACGTCCTCGAGTTCCTGTTCCTGGGCGCGGGCCGGCTGGTCCTGCACGTGACCGAGGAACGCAAGGCGATCGTGCTCGACAATGTGCTGTTCATCAACAGCAAGGAAATGGCCCTCAAATCGCTGATGAGCCGGCTTGAAGTCCGGATCACCACCGATCAGGAGGCGGCCGAGGCGTGACGTGATCGACGGGTCTCGTGGCTCGCGAACCACGGAAGTTGATCGGGTCGGTCTCAGGTCCCGGACGATTGCTGACGGCGGCTGATCGGCAGGATGTTGCCCTCGTCGTTCTCTCCGGGACCTGGATTCGCTGGAAAATGAGGGTGAGACCTCATCGAGCGTTTCGACGGCGGCGAAACGGAGGGCTGGTCCGCTCGTTCGCCGTCCTTTGGCACGTATCCCTGGCGGAGTTCGCCGAGGATCTCGGTATTCAGGATCTGCTCGATGTCGCGGAGCCGGCGAGCGATGTACGCGCCATCGAGGACGCGGTGATCGTAGATCAGCTTGACGACGACCTCGCCTGACGGAGTGATCGGGCCGAATGTCAAGGTCGTGGTCAGGGGCGAAATCGGGTGGAGCGACTCGGCGCCAAGGGCGCCGTAGCTGGTCAGACCGAACGTGCCGAACCGCTTGGCTCGCTTGAAGCCCGAAATATTGAGCGTGCTCCACCAGAGCAGCCGTCGCACCACCGTCGGCGCGCGGCTGACTCGCAGCGCTCGCCGGTAGACCCCAACCTTCTCGAGGGGCTGGTGCTTGTACCAGAGGAGCGCCTCCTGGAGTTGGCTGATCGACTGCTGTTCGGGGGCCCGGAAGAGGCCGACGAAGACGCCGTGCTCCCCCAGGTAGGAACGCTCGATCGCCAGGGCGCAGTTCATCCAGGGGTGCTCGTACATTCGTGGCCACGGGAATTCGAGCAAGGCTCTGCGCAGCGGTGGGTGTTTGGCACCCACCAGGGCATACGCCTTCATGAACAGCAAGGCCCATGAAGGCCGGGCCGGATGCGCGTCGCGAGCGGCGAACAGGGCCGACACGTTCACGAGCCGGCTCACGGGAGTCGACGGCACGCGCTTGGCGAAATGGACCAGGTCGATGATGAATCGCCGGGGCCCGTTGATCGGGAGAATACTTCCCTTCGGCTCGTGCATCCATGCACCTCGACGAGACGGAGCCATCCAGCCGGGTCCCGGTCTCGACCCGCCTGCCCTGCCATCCGTGGAACGGGGGCGATAGCCTTCAAGTGCGGGAGCCTAACCCAAAGCCGTGGATCTGGGAAGCCGAAGGTTACGAAAAGTGAGGATCGGCGGTGCCGCCGCGATCGCGTCTCGCCTGGAAATCGGACTCCCCAACGAGGTACCCGGCATGCCATAATCGGCTGGGGTCAAACGGGTCCGCGAAGGATCGGCAATCGGGGCGGAAAGGGGCGTCGATGTCGGAGTCGGAACGTCCGTTGTTGTTTGTTCATCTGCTGCCCGAGCTGATACCCCCCGGCGCCCTCCGGGGCGGAGTGGCCGTGGTCATCGACGTCCTCCGCGCCACGACGATGATGGTCCATGCCCTGTCGGCCGGATGCATCGCGGTCCTGCCCTGTTCCGAGATCGACGAGGCACGAAGACTGGCCGCCGAGCTTCCGTCCGGCACGGCGCTACTGGCGGGCGAACGCCAGGGATTGCCAATCGCCGGCTTCGACCTGGGCAACTCACCGCGAAGCTGCACGCCCGAGATCTGCCAGGGCAAGACACTGGTCATGACCACCACTAACGGCACACGGGCGATCCTGTCGTGCCTGGAGGCCGATCGGGTCGTCATCGGCGCCTTTCCGAACTTCGCCGCCACCGCGCAGCTCTTGCATACCGAGGACCGGCGCATTCACATCGTCTGCGCCGGGACGGACGGGTTCGTCAGTTACGAGGATTCCCTCCTGGCCGGCGCGTTCGCGCCGTCATTTCAAGGACATGGGAGGGACTCTGATGAACGACGAGGCCGAGGTCGTCGCCGGGCTCTGGTCCAAGATCGACGAGGCGATCTGGTTCCATACCGGCGAGCGGACCCAGGAGAGCACGCCTCTGGTCCGTTACCTCAATCGGGGCCGTGGCGGTCGTCGGGTCTCCGAACTGGGGCTCGACGACGACATCGACGCCGCCGCGCAGCTCAACAGCTTCGAGCATCACCGCGCGTTCGAGCTCAAGCGCGACCCGTTTCGCATCGTGGCCGTGGGCTAGCGAGCACCAGCCCGCGATCCCGGCAGACGGAATCGTTCTGGGATTCCACCCCGGGTTTTCGCCAGGCTGAATTCTTCTTGTAGTGGAATGGGAACGTTCAACGATGGACATGGACAAGCTGGTCTCGCTGTGCAAGCGGCGGGGATTCGTCTTTCCGTCGAGCGAGATCTACGGCGGCATCAACGGGTTCTGGGACTACGGCCCGCTCGGCGTTGAGCTCAAGCGAAACATCAAGGACGCCTGGTGGCGCGACAACATCACCAGCCGCGACGACATGGTCGGTCTCGACTGTTCGATCATCATGCATCCCAAGGTCTGGGAAGCCTCGGGGCACGTCGGCGGGTTCAGCGACCCGATGGTCGATTGCAAGTCATGCAAGGGGCGGTTCCGGGCGGATCAGATCGCGATTTCGATCCTGACAAAGGAGAAGAACTATCAGGCGGGATCCGATTCAACCGAGGCCTTTTGGTTCAGTGCTTTAGGATCGGATATTGATGTTGAGCGAGAGAACAAGAAAGAGTGGGACAAAACATTCAAAAGGTTAGGTGGGAAAGAAGGATGCACTATCGTGCCAGTCTGGGGGAATCCTAGCCCTTTGCAGATCCTTGCCGGTAAACCTGGATACGCAAAGGTTCCATGCCCACATTGTAAAGAAAAAGGAACGCTCACCGAGCCCCGCTCATTCAACCTGATGTTCGAGTCGCACGCCGGCGCGGTGGCCGACGACGCCAGCAAGGTCTACCTCCGGCCCGAGACCGCGCAGGGGATCTTCGTCAACTTCAAGAACGTGGTCGATACCGGACGGGTCAAGGTCCCCTTTGGCATTGCGCAAGTGGGCAAGAGTTTTCGCAACGAGATCAACCCCCGCAACTTCACGTTTCGCTCGCGCGAGTTCGAGCAGATGGAGATCGAGTTCTTCTGCCATCCCGAGGAGTCGGCCGACTGGTACAAGTACTGGCGCGACACCCGGTTCCAGTGGTACGTCGGGCTCGGCCTCAAGAGCGACAAACTGCGGCTCCGCGATCACGACCCCGATGAGCTGGCGTTCTACTCGATCGGTACGGCCGACATCGAGTACAGCTTCCCGTTCGGTGTCAGCGAACTCGAAGGAATCGCGCACCGGAGCGATTACGACCTGTCGCAACACCAGAAGTTTAGCGGTAAAGATCTGAGCTACTTCGACGAGGAACGCTGGGAGCGGGACAAGGCGAAGCTGGGATTCAACGCGTTCAAGGAGTATCTGAAGACACGCGACGGTGTCGACAAGCCAGGCTATCCGTACCAGTACGTGCCGCACGTGATCGAGCCGTCGGCGGGGGCCGACCGGGCCACACTGGCGTTCCTTTGCGAAGCTTATACCGAGGACGAGGTCGGCGGCGAGGCCCGCACGGTCCTGAAGTTCCATCCCCGTCTGGCGCCGGTCAAGGCGGCGGTCTTTCCGCTCGTGAAGAAAGATGGGATGCCGGAAAAGGCCGAGGCGATCTACCGTGAGCTCAAGCGGCACCATAACGTCTTCTTCGACGAGAAGGGAGCGATCGGCCGACGCTATCGACGTCAGGACGAGGCCGGGACGCCGTTCTGCATCACGGTCGACGGCCAGACCCTGATCGACGATACCGTGACGATTCGCGACCGCGACAGTTGCCGGCAGTGGCGCGTGCCCTCGGCCGGAATCCGACCGGCGCTCGGCGACCTGCTCGAAGGTAGCTCGATCCCGACCGAGGCTTGAATGAAACCGTGCATCAGTCAGGCGACCACCCTGAACAACGCCTTCGCGGCTGACCTCGACTCCTACGCGCGGGGCGGCTGGACCGCGATCGAGATCTGGCTGACCAAGCTGGAGACCTACTTGACGGCCCACACCACCGCCGACGCACGCAAGTTGCTGGCCGACCAGGGGTTGACTCCGGCCGCGGCGTCGTTCCAGGGAGGGCTTTTATTATCCCGCGGCGCGGAACGTGCCGCACATTGGGACCACTTCCACCGCCGGCTCGGCATCCTGGGTGAGATCGGGATTCCGACCCTGGTCGTGGCGGCCGATTTCAACCGTGAGCTCGCCGCCGACGACTTCGGCCGGGCCTCGGAGGCACTGGCTGAAGCGGCGGAGACCGCGCGCTGCTCGGGGGTCCGGCTGGCGCTCGAATTCCAGAAGACAGCGCGGTTCTGCGCCAGTCTTGACACCACGCTCGCCTTGATCGCCCAGTCCAGTGACGAGGCAAACCGGGTTGGGGTCTGCCTCGACCTGTTCCATTATTACACCGGGCCCAGCAAGTTCGAGGACCTGGCCTACCTGACCCCCGAAAACCTGGCATGGGTGCAGGTCTGCGACCTGAGCGGCACCCCGCGCGAGCTCGCGGGCGACAGCGATCGCGTCTTACCGGGCGAGGGCGACTTTCAGCTCGAGCCGATCTTCGAGCAGCTCGCCCGCGTGGGCTATGACGGTTACGTCTCGCTCGAGGTGCTCAACCCACAGCTCTGGCAAGTGCCCGCCGATCGGGTTGCCGACTTCGGATTTCAGGCGATCTGCCGGGTGCTGGGATCGAGGGGAGGGTCCTGAGTGTGGCTGTGGCCTCGTTCCAACCCGCGGCGGTCGTCTATCGTGAAGAGCAGAACTTCGACTGGTGGGCTTATGCCCTGGTGATCCTGGCCGAGGTCCTCTTCTGGTCGCTCCTGCTCTGGCAGATCGAGCAAGGGCCCGATCTCGCCGCCCTGGCCAACCACCACGGCCTCGAGCTGGCGCGTGACGTTCGCCCTCTGCGCGGTCCTTCCCCTGGTCGTCGTGGTCGGGTTCCTGCGAATGACCACCGAGGTAACACCCACCGAGCTCCGGGTCTGGTTCGGCTGGATTCCCACCTATCGGCCGCGTCGTCTCCGTGGCCTCGATCGTTCGCATCGAGGTCGTCAGCTATCGCCCGCTCATGGATTACGGCGGGTGGGGCATCCGGGTTGGCCGGGACGGTGAGCGCGTGCTGAACGCACGCGGCAACCGGGGTGTCCGGATCGAGCTGACCGACGGCACACGGCTCCTGATCGGAAGCCAGAGGCCCGAGGCGCTCGCGGTGGCCATCGAGAGGACATTGCTCCGACCGGGAACATGAAGGAAGATAGGCGGATCGAGTCCTTCCCTCCGAGGAGAAGCCGATGCGCCGCGCGATCCTGGTTGCCCTGGCCGTTTCCGCCTCGATCTCGAGCCTGCTGGTATCGGCGGTCGCCGATGACGCGGTCGTCCTGGAATCCGCCCCGGGAGGCGGCTCGCCGCGGGCATTGCTCTGGAACTATTTGACCGGAGAGGCCGCGAAGGCCTTCGAGGCTCGCCGCGCTCGGGTGGCGGCCCTCAGGACGCCGGAGGATGTGGCGCACCGGCAGCATGACCTGAGAACCCGGTTCGTCGAGGCACTTGGCGGATTCCCCGAGAAGACTCCCCTCAGGACAAGGGTCGTCGGGGTCGAGGCCCGCGACGGCTACCGGATCGAGCGCGTCATCTACGAGAGCCGGCCCGACCACCATGTCACCGCGGTCTTCTACCTCCCGGCCGGCACGCCTCCCTTCCCCGCGGTCCTGATTCCATGCGGCCACGACGTCAACGGCAAGGCCGCGGTCAGCTATCAGCGCGCCTGCATCCTGCTGGCCCGACACGGGATCGCCGCCCTCTGTTACGACCCGATCAGTCAGGGCGAGCGCTGGCAACGCGTCGACAGCGAGGGCAAGGCCCTGGGCAGCGGGAACACCAATGAGCACACGATGATCGGTATCGGTGCGCTGCTCGTCGGTCGGAACACGGCGAGCTATCGCGTCTGGGACGGTATCCGCAGTCTCGATTACCTCGCGAGCCGGCCCGAGATCGACGCCAACCGCCTGGGCTGTTCGGGCTGCTCAGGAGGCGGAACCCTGACGTCGTATCTGATGGCGCTCGATGACCGGATCGCCGTCGCGGCCCCATCGTGCTACATCACCTCGCTCGAACGCCTGTTCGCCACGCTTGGGCCGCAAGATGCCGAGCAAAACATCAACGGCCAGGTCGCATTCAGCATGGACCACGCGGATTACCTGGCCCTTCGCCCCCAGACCAACCTTGATTCTCGCGTCGACACGCGACTTCTTCGACATCCAGGGGACGTGGACCACGTTTCGCGAGGCCAAACGGCTTTATGGGCTGCTGGGCCACGGCGAGCGGGTTGACCTGCTCGAAACCGACGCGACCCACGGATACAACCAGGGCCACCGCGAAGCGATGCTCCGGTGGATGCGCCGGTGGCTCCTGGCCAGGGATGACGCACCGACCGAGGACGATTTCGCCATTTCATCCGACGCCTCCCTCCGCTGCACCCGGAGCGGCCAGGTGCTCGGCGAGCTCCACGGCAAGTCGGTCTTCGACCTGAACGCCGAGCGCGAGAGCGAATTAGCCGGCGTGCGTTCCGAGTTCGGCCGGACGCACGGCAAATCCGAGCTTCTGGGCGAGGTCCGCCGCCTGATCGCCTTGCCGGCCCCGATCGTCACCGCGCACCGCGAGGATGTCGGTGAGACAAAGCGCGCGGGCTACAGCGCGCGCAAGCTGGTCTTCACAACCGAGCCCGGTATCGTGGTGCCGGCCCTGCTCTTCCGCTCGGAGAAGACGAAGGAAGCTCGCGGCCCCCTGGTGGTCGTGATCGGCGACGACCTGAGGGAAGCGCCCGATCCGGGCGGACCGGCCGGAGAGTGGCTGGAACGTGGCGCGCCCGTTCTGGTCGCCGACCTTCGCGGCATGGGATCGACGGCCCCCGAGGCGAAGCCCGGTCCGTTCGGACTCGACATGAAGGAAGCGTTTCTCTCGATGCATCTGGCTCGACCCTTGCTGGGTCAGCGTGTTGGCGACCTGCTCGCGCTGCTGGCGAGCCTGGCTGGTGAGTTTCCTGACGGATTTGTCCTGGTGGGCAAGGGGACGGCGGGACCGATCGCCCTGCACGCCGCCGCTCTCGAGCCTCGCGTCATATCGCTGACGCTCGATGGCTCGATCACCTCATGGTCCGCCGTCGTCCGCACTCCGGTCACGCGGGACCAGCTCTCGAACGTCGTTCCGGGCGTGCTGGCCGTTTACGACCTGCCCGACCTGGCGGCCTCGCTGGTCCCTCGCAAGTTGATCATCCGAGGCGCCGTGGACCCCAACGGCCGCCCGCTGTCCAGTGAAGAGATGGAGATCGCTTACGCCTCGTGTCGGCGCGCGTACCGCGCCGAAGCAGCGGAACAAGGGCTATCGTTCCGAACCGGGCCGGCGCATCGGTAGTGTCCCGGAAGAAGTGAACAGCCCTGCGCTCCTGATTCTTGCAAACCCCTCCCGGGAGAGGAGCGAAGACGCGTTCGTCTTCGAGGTTTTCAACGAACCTGGCCCACCCTCGGACATGCCATCGTCCGGGCCTGTCCTAGCAGGCTCCCGGAGCGTTTCCGAATACGCATTGTCAAGGAACGTCGCCAGCGCCTCGTGTTTCCACGTTGGCCTTCTATCTGACAGTATCGTGAGTCACCGGGCTTCCGTGCTCACAATCGAACCGCCCCGCCCCGCGCCTCGCCCGCACAATCCGACCCGTCGATTCGGCAAGCACCCTCGCTCCGCGCGTACCTTCCACTCGCCCCTCGCGGGAAATCGCTGTTTTCACTCAAGCTGACGTGTGCCGATCCGCCGACCGATCCAGAAATCTGGATCAGTACGGGAAGACCCGCATGCACGGCGGCGGGTCGTGCTCGATCAGTTGCTCAAGCGGCCTGATCGATCGCCCGTCCACACGTTCCCGCGTGTAGATGTAACCCACCGAATGCACACCATTTCGGTCATTTCCCGCCTTCCGATTGGCTTCGTTCGGCGCCGACGCGATCGCCCCGGCGCAGCTCGCCCACGGCGAGACCGGCGCGGCCTCGGTCGAAACCGGCACTCCCGGAGCTTCCGTTGTGACCGCGACTTCCGATGCGACCGCTTCTTCCTCTTCAATCAGGTCTTCCGGTTCCACCGGCTCCAGCATCCCCGGCAGCAGGCCGGTCTTGACCTGATACGCGCGGCCCTTCTCGAAGGCGCTCAACGCCTTGTGGAACGACAGCTCGTGCATCCGTTCATACCGCTGAAGGTCGGCACCGTCTTTTCCGCGCGGCACGAGGGCTCGCTCCTTGGCTTCATCGCGCCGGCTGTTCGATCGTCAGACGCAGGGTCAGCTCGCGCTCGCGAAGCTCGGCGATGTTGGTATCGATCAGGTTGCGAAGCCAGGGTTTGCACTGTTCGACCGTCGGCATCCAGCTTTTCCGACCCGCGCCCGGAAGGTGTTGGGAATCCGGTACTTGCTGAGCAACAGTTTCATGTACTTCTTGTTATGATTGTGCTGAGCGATGTAACAGTGCATGAACGTCAGATACGCCTGTTCGGCGTACATGAGGGTGTCGGTGAAATGCAGGTATCCCTGAAGCTGGATCGCCTCGTGGCGGTCATGACCCAGCAGGGTCTGGTCCTTTTCGAGCATCTGGCTCAGGCGTTCCCACCGGCCGATCAGCCAGCGGCAGCCGGCGGCGGACGCCCGGTATCGATGAACCACATTACCGGGATCGTCCTCGAGCTGGCCGACGACCGCCTGGATCTGGTCGCGAAAGTGCTGGTCGAAGTTGAACTCGGCGACGCGGACCTGCTCGGCGACGACCGCCGTCTTGGCCCGGACGATCCGCTTGCGCTGGACCGAGGCCGTGACGGCCATCTCGAGGCAGCTCACGCTCGGCGGGCGATTGCGGTTTGTAAAAATCGTACCATTCGTCCGCGAGCCGTTCGACCGCCGCGCCATCCTCGCCGGAAAGGGCGAGGACCTCGCATCGAAATCCATGCTTGTAGGCATTCCTGCGGGATCGCTTTTTACCTGCTTCGGTACGCGGTCCGGTCGACTTTTCGCATTTTGCCGATTAATGGCCTTGCGCTCTTCAGGAGTCAGTGACATTTTAAAATGTTCCAACAGTAAACTTGAGTGGTGTCCCAGATCCATTGCCGGAAGAGATATGGACGTTCTACCCCTTTAAAAAGGGGCGGCAAGGGGGGGTCGGCCTGGTCGGCCGCCTGGTCTCGTGGCGGGCTTACCCCCCAACCCCCCCTTGGAAAAGGGGGGGGTAAGATTGTATCGATTCTCGTGCAAGGGATCTGGGACACCACCGAACCTGGGTGGATCACGGCAACTCACGACGTGAGCCTTCTTATGATTAATATCGTGGTGCGCGGGGAATCCGAATGCACAAAATGGGAAAGAGAGGAAAAAAATTCATGCGGAGATGTGGCGAGAAAGTCGGGGAGGAGGCCAACTCCATCACGGTCCCGTTCGAGTGCTTTCACCAGCCTCTCCGCGGCTCCGCGAGATCTCATCCTCACAACCCGCCTGGCCGTTCGATTCCTCATCAAACGGCCTTGATCCCGATCGGCGGTTCCGGTACACCGTCGCTGCTTCCTTTCATCTCCAAATCCGGGACCGATGGATCGAACTGACCAAGGGTCGCTCATGCCGATTTGCGCGGCCGGGGAGCCTGGTGTAATACGGCCAGGCTTGTCGGGACCATGTCGATCTGGATCCTGTTGCCGATGGCCACGGGCTGTCAGCGGACGTCGATGGCGCTGGCGCCGCCAGTCTCGCTTCCGCCCGTCCTGACCACAACCGCGGCCCCGGCGGCCGTCCCGGTGAAACCGATGACAGTCGCCGCCACGGAGGCGGAGAGCGACGCCGTGGCGGGTTCGCCGACGCCCCTTCTGGACGCCGCGCTCCAACGGGCAAAGGCACAAACACAAACACAACCACAATCACAAATACATGAGCAACCGATCGTCGAGCAACCGATCGTGTCCGCCCCGCCGGAGGGTGCGGCCGTCGCGGCCGGAGCTGGAGACGAAACCGAAAATCGAGTCCGAGACCAGGACGAATCGATCCATCTCCCGCCTTCCGAACCGGTCGCACAACCGTTGATCGTGCCCCCCGAGCCGGTCGCGACCGTCGCGGCCGAGGTGGTGAGCCCGGCGAAGGTCGATCCACGGGTCGAGGTGGCGTCGCGCCTCTTCGTCGATCCCGCGGAAAACCGGAACACGAGCGCGGGGAAGACCGAAACCACGCCCGAAGCCGAACCCAAAACCGGAACCGAAATCGAAACCGCACCCGCATCCAAACCTGAGGCGCGGCCCATCGATCCGGAAAAGCCGGCGGTGCCGGCGCGTCCCCGCGATGCCTGGCGCGATGGGCTGGTCCGGCTCCGCGGGGTCGCTCGCGACCGGGCGGCCGAGATGCCGGAAGACGAGCGCGAAGCGTGGGCGCTGCGGGGCCGACTGATTGACTGGCTCGACGCCTCCGCGCGTGAGGAGGCCCGGATCGACGCGCTGCCGCACGCGGTCCTGATCGCGCTGGAGGACCAGGCGCCGCTCGAGATCACCGATCTTCAGATCTGCCGCAAGGTCAAGGGATATGGCGACTTCGAGCCGATCGACCCGACATCCTGCCGTCCCGGGCAGGGGTTGATCCTGTATTGCGAGCTGGCCGGGGTCCACGCCGAGCCGGACGAGCCGCGCCATGGATTCCGGTCGCGCCTGACCTCACGGGTCGAGCTGGTCCACGTCAACGTCCAGGACGGCTCGGGGCCGGACGACGGGGCCCCGCTCTGGAGTCAGTCGCTGGGTACCGCCGACGACCTGTGTCGACGACGACGACGCGACTATTACGTCAACTACCGGATCCATCTCCCTCCGTCGATCGCTCCCGGCTCGTACGAGCTGAGACTGATCCAGGACGACCTGATCGCCCACCAGACCGCCCGCCGCGGGTTGCGGCTCGAAATCCAGCCCTGACCGAACCGCCCGCGCCGGGGAGTACGGCCCTGCTCTTTCGCGTTCGGGCTTGCCAAAGCGTCTTCGCGCCGGAAAATGAGCACATCCAATCTTGCTCGGTTCCAAACGGGCGCGGGAGATCCGGTTCATGTTCATCAGGCGCGGCGTGAAATGGCTGTCGATCGGAATCGGAGGCGCTTGCCTGGCGGCCTGGTCCCTCGGTACGGGCGGGTCGGCGATGTCGTCGGCGCGGGCGAGCGAGCCGGGAGATCGCGGGGTACGGACCGAGCGGCCGTCGATCCTGCTGGCTCAGAAGACGACAAAAAAGAAGCGAAGCACCTCGAAGAAGGAAGCGAGCCCCGCGCCGGTCGAGGACGCGTCGACCTTGACGAAGCCCGCGGGATCGAGCGACACGGGGCCGAAGTTCTCGAAGGACATCGCGCCGATCCTGGTGCGCAACTGCACCGACTGCCATAACCCGCAGCGGCGTCGGGGAAAGCTCGATCTCTCGACGTTCGAGAAGATCATGGCGGGGTCGGACAAGGAAAAGATCATCGCGCCGGGCAAGCCGGACGAGAGTCATCTTGTCCTGCGGATCAAGGGGGAAGAGACCCCCAAGATGCCCGAGGGGAACGACCGGAACCTGGCGCAGGAGGCGATCGACAAGATCGAGAGCTGGGTCAAGGCCGGAGCGCGGCTCGACGCGGGGATTGACCCCAAGGCGACGCTCGAATCGTACGCCCCGACCCCTGAGCAGCTTCGGACCGCCGAGCTCAAGAAGCTGCCGGCCGACCAGCGCGACAAGATGGTCGAGGCGATCGGCCTGAAGCGCTGGAAGCAGGCCAGCCCCAAAACGACCCCCGAGGTGACTTCCAGCGCGCATTTCCTGATCTTCAGCACCCTGCCCAAGGACCGCGCGGCGACCGTGTCCAAGAAGATCGAGTCGGCATACACACAGCTTCGCGCCACCCTTTCCGAGCCCGGCGTCCCGGCGCTCGATTGGGCCGAGAAGACCAGCCTGTTCCTCTTCAGCACCCCGTCGAGTTATGTGGAATTCGTCCGATCGCTCGAGAACCGCGAGGTCGAGGCGGGCGAGTCGGGGACGGCCAGCTTCAAGGAGAAGGAGCCCTACATCGCGGTCGTCGATCCCAGGGGCGGTCGCGACGATTCGGCTCCGTCTTCGACGCCCGCGGCGCACAAGCCCTCGCGATCGAAACGCGGGTCGAGCGGCGGTGGCAACGGAACTCCGCGTTCGGTGGAGGGAATGCTCGCGGAGCAGCTTGTGGTGGGGGTCCTCAATGGCGACAAGCAGGGCGCGCGCGCCGGCCTGGCTGGCGCTGGGGCTGGGAGCGTCGTACGCGGCGGCGTTCGATCCTCGCAGCGTCTACCTGCAGCGCACGCGCTTGATGGCGGTCGATCTCTGCGAGCAGGGATGGACCCCCCGGGCCAACGACGCGCTCGGCGGCCAGCTTCGCCCCGACGAGACCCCGCGGTGGGCCTGGCGATCGTCGAGTGGTTGACCAATGACCGAGAGATGCGGCCCCTCTTCCCGGCCTTCGTTCAGGGATTGATCGAGGGGGGTCCGGCCAAGCTCGACGAGGTGCTTCAGAACGTCTACAGGGGACTTCGGGAAAACTTCCTGGCCACCTCGGGCGAGTGGGTCGCCACACACTACGGAGCGGGAAACTGAGCATGACGACCACGAAGCCCGAGCCCGGCCCCCCCACCGCCGAAGACCGCTACTTCGTCCCGGCCGAGGGGGGCTCGCGGCATCAGATCTTTCCCGGGGTGTCGATCCGGACCGTGGCGGGCGAGTCGATGATGCTCTCGGTGGTCCATTTCGAACCGGACTCGATCGTGCTCGATCACGAGCACCCGCACGAGCAGATGGGCGTATTGATCTCGGGCCAGCTCGAATTCACGATCGGCGAGACCACGCGCCTGATCGGCCCTGGCGACGCCTGGCGGATTCCCGGCGGCGTGCGCCACCACGTTCGAGCCGTGGGTGGTCCCGCCGTCGCCTTCGATATGTTCCACCCGATCCGCGAGGATTATCGTTGATTTCCTCCAACGCCTCGCGTCACGCACCAAACTCGCCTTCGTTTCGTATGGTATGAGGAAGCGACGCGATCACCCCATGACCTGGTCGATCGCGGCTCTGGCATCCGATTTGCTTGAGATCTGTGGATGTTCCAGAGCGTTTTCTTCATAAAGGCGTGTTGACGGATGGAGGGAGTGGTTCGGTCGGGCGTGGGCTGAGTGAGACAAGGCGCGTGCTTTTCTCGCGGGGCCATGACTACGGTCGGGATCATCACTCTGACGATGATGAATACGATGCCCTGCGAATTTGAACGACTCGAACAGACGGTTGGGATGATCAGGCGTCATCCCTATTATCCCGGCAAGGAAGTCCTGCTCGACGAGTGCCTGGAAGACATCGACGACCGGTTCCGCGCGGGCCGCCTGACGGCCGAACAACGCGGGCGGCTGCGCGAGATCCTGCTCGAGTCCCTTCCCAATTGAAGGGAAGGAAAGGGAACGGCCCGGTCGATCTCCGATCCAATGCGAGGGGTTCGATCGCCAGGGCCAGCGCGATCGGGCCCTTCCGGTGTTTCGAAACCCGGGCCGACGGGTTCTGAACGGTCCACCGGCGTGGTATAACGGCGCCGACGTCATCGGGCGTTTGGAATCACGAAGGCGGGGACCGGAAGATCGATGCCGCGGGTTGTCGTACTGGGATCGAGCAACACGGACATGACGGTCCGCCTGCCGCGGCTACCCGCGGCGGGTGAGACGCGGCTGGGCGGACGCTTCACGATCGGGGGGGGCGGCAAGGGGGCCAACCAGTCGGTCGCCGCGCAACGCGCGGGGGCCGAGGTCACGTTCCTGACCGCCATCGGCAACGACGACTTCGGCCGCGCGGCGATCGAGGCTTATCGCCACGAGTCGATCGACGTCGCGCACGTCAAGACGGTGCGGGGCGTGGCCTCGGGAGTCGCCCTGATCTTCGTCGCCGACGGCGGCGAGAACATGATCGGCGTCGCGCCGGGAGCCAACGCACACCTCGGCGCCTCGGACCTCGACGCCTTGCCCGCGAGCGTCTTCGCGCCGGGGCCGGGCGGGCGCGGGTCCTGCTCGCAAGCCTCGAAGTGCCTGTTGACGCGGTCGCGCGCGGCCTGGCGCGGGCCAGGGCGCAGGGCATGACGACGGTGCTCAACCCGGCGCCGGTCGATCCCGCCATCCTGACGCCCGAGATCGCTGGCCTGATCGACGTCCTGACCCCCAACGAGCACGAGGCCGAGGCCCTGGCGCAGAGCGCCGGATCGGAAACCAGCGGGCGCGGCGCGTTCGACGCCGCCGAGGCGCTGCGCGGCGCGGGGTGCGCGGAGTGGTGGTCACCCTGGGCGCCAAGGGATGTCTGGTGGTGGACGAGGCGGGGCCAACCGCGATCCCGGCGCCGCCGGTGGTCGCGGTGGATACGGTGGGCGCCGGCGATACGTTCAGCGGAGCGCTCGCGGTGGCCCTGGCCGAGGGAAAAACGCTGCGCGACGCCGCGGCCTGGGCGTGCGCGGCGGGGGCCCTGGCGGTCAGGTCGCACGGCGCCCAGGGGGGAATTCCGCGCAGGGAGGAGATCGACGCATTCTGGATCCAGTGGAAACGGAATCGAGATCGAGGAGAGACCTGATGCAGATGCTCCATCTCCCGCGGACGGGGACCCTGGCCGTGTTGATCGGCACGTGGATGCTGGTCGCGACGTTCGGCTGGCGGATCGGCCTGAACGCGATCTCGGCGCACGACCGGCCGAGCGGCCCGCTTCACAAGACGCGGTCGACGGTCCACGCCCAGCGCGGGATGGCGGCGACCAGCCAGCCGCTGGCGACGTCGGCGGCGCTGCGGGTCTTGCAGCAGGGGGGCAACGCGATCGACGCGGCGATCGCGGCCAACGCCGTGCTGGGAGTCGTCGAGCCGATGTCGTGTGGGATCGGAGGCGACCTGTTCGCGATCGTCTGGGACGCGCGGACGGGCAAGCTCCACGGCCTCAACGCCAGCGGACGGGCTCCCTACGAGGCGAACCGCGCGGTGTATGCCGCCGCCGGGCTCGACGCGATTCCGACGCATGGGCCTTTGAGCTGGTCGGTCCCCGGCTGCGTCGATGGCTGGGACCAGCTTCACAAGCGGTTCGGCACCCGGCCGTTGGCCGAGCTGCTCGCCCCCGCGATCGATTACGCGGAGCACGGGTTCCCCGTCAGCGAGATCATCGCCCACGACTGGAACGCCTCGGCGCCGGCCCTGGCGCGGATTCCCAGCTCGGCCGCGTGCTTTCTCCCCGATGGCCATGCCCCCCGGACCGGCACGGTCTTTCGCAACCCCGATCTCGCCCGATCGCTCGGCCTGATCGCGCGCGAGGGGCGCGACGCCTTCTACAACGGCGCCATCGCCGAGGCGATCGCCGATTACTCGCGGACCGTCGGCGGCCTGTTCACGCGCCGCGACTTCGCGAGCCACACCAGCACGTGGGTCGAGCCGGTCTCGACGAATTATCGCGGTTACGACGTCTGGGAGCTGCCCCCCAACGGCCAGGGGATCGCGGTCCTCCAGATGCTCAACCTGCTCGAGCCGTATGACCTGAAGTCGATGGGCCCGCAGTCGGCCGAAGCGCTTCACCTTTTGATCGAGGCCAAGAAGCTCGCCTACGAGGACCGGGCGAAGTATTACGCCGACCCCGAGTTCGCCAGGGTCCCGGTCGCGGCGTTGATCTCCAAGTCGTATGCCGCCGAGCGCGGCAAGTTGATCGATCGCGCGGTCGCGAGCAACCACCCGATGCCCGGCGAGCCGGCGGCGGCCGACACGATTTACATGACCGTGGTCGACGGCGAGTTCAACGCCGTCAGCCTGATCCAGAGCAATTTCTCGGGCTTCGGCTCGTACCACGTCCCCACCGGACTGGGCTTCCCGATCCAGAACCGAGGGTGCCTTTTCGCACTCGATCCCACGCATGCCAACCGGCTCGAACCGCACAAGCGGCCGTTCCACACGATCATTCCCGGCTTCGTGACCAGGGACGGCAAGCCCTGGCTCAGCTTCGGGCTGATGGGCGGCGACATGCAGGCACAAGGTCATGCCCAGATGATCACAAATATGATCGATTTCGGCATGGACGTGCAGGAGGCGGGCGACGCGCCCCGGTTCCGGCACGACGGCTCGTCCGACCCGACCGGCCCAGCGCGCCGGGACGGCGGGGTGGTTTACCTCGAGTCCGAGATCGGCCCCGAGGTCCGCCGGGCGCTGGAAGCCAGGGGCCACAAGCTCGGCCACGGCCGGGGCGGATACGGCGGATACCAGGCGATCCGCATCGACACCGATCGGCATGTCCTCAGCGGAGGATCAGACCCGCGCAAGGATGGCGGGGCACAGGGATACTGACAGGTGGTTGATCCGCCCATGAGATGGCGAGGACGAACAGAATCGAGCCTTGATTCTCTTCATGTCGTCAGCGGATCATCTGTTGCAATGTATCCTCATCGATGATCGGCACATTGTTCTGCCGGGCCTTGTCGAGCTTGCTGCCGGGGTCTTCACCGGCGAGGACGATAGGAGGTCGATTTGGAGACCGAGCCGGTGACCTTGCCGCCGTGCCGCTTGATCAGGGCTTCGGCGTCGGCGCGGGTGACGGTTCGGGAAGCGTGCCGGTGAGGACGAAGGTCTTGCCGGCCAGGGCGAGGCCGCCGGCGGCGGACGACGCGGCGGAGCGGCTCGGGGGCAACGCCCACGGCAAAAAGGTCGTCGAGCAGCCGCTGGTTCTCGGGGTCCTGGAAGAAGTCGAAGATGCTCGACGCGACCACGGGGCCGATCTCGGGGATCGCCTCGAGGGCTTCGAGCGGGGCATTTCGGAGCGTTGTCGAGAGTCGGGTAACGCTCGGCCAGGATCTCGGCGCTGCGGGTGCCGACGTGGCGGATGGTCAAGCCGGTGATCAATCGATCGAGGGTCCGGTGCTTGGTCGCCTCGAGCGCGGCCACGAGGTTATCGGCCGATTTCTTGCCCATGCGCTCGAGCCCGGCGAGGGTCGGCGCATCGAGCCGGTAGAGGTCGGCCAGGTTCTTGACGAGCCCGCGGTCGACGAGCTGGTGGATCAGCTTGGTGCCCAGGCCGTCGACGTCCATGGCGTCGCGGTGGGCGTACCAGCGAATCCACTCCTTGAGCTGCTCGGGGCAACGCGCGGGGGAATTGGTGCAGTGAAAATCGACCTCGCCGGTGTGCCGCGTCACGGGCGCGCCGCAGCTCGGGCAGGTCGTGGGGAAGTCGAACGGTTGTTCCGAGCCGTCGCGGGCCGAGACCTCGACGCGGACGACCTGGGGGATGATCTCGCCGGCCTTCTGGATCACCACGGTGTCGCCGATCCGCACGTCCTTGCGGAGGATCTCGTCGGCGTTGTGCAGGCTGGCGCGCTTGACGGTCGTGCCGGCCAGCGGCACCGGCACCAGGTCGGCCACGGGGGTCAGCTTGCCGGTCTTGCCGACCTGGACCGTGATGCCGACAAGCTTGGTGATCGCCTGCTCGGCCTCATACTTGAAGGCGATCACCCAGCGCGGGCTCTTGCTGCGTGGTCCCCAGACGGGCGCGCTGGTTCAGGTCGTCCACCTTGATCACCAGGCCGTCGATCTGGAAATCGAGCGTGTTGCGGCGGTCGGCCCAGTCTCGCGCGTGCTCGAGCACGTCTTCAATCGTGTCGCAGACGGCATTATGCGGGCTGACCGGGATTCGCCACGCCTTCATCCGCGCGAGCAGGTCCCAGTACGACCCGACCTTCAGGCCCGACATCTCGCCCAGGCCGTGCGAGACGAACCGGAGCCGGCGCTGACCGCAGAGCCTGGGATCGAGCAGCTTGAGCGAGCCGGCCGTGACGTTGCGCGGATTGGCGAACGGGAGCTTCCTCGCGCCCTGCCGCAGCTCGTTGAGACGGACGAGCTCGGCGTTGGTCATGTAGACTTCACCGCGCACCTCGATGACCTCCGGCGGCTCGTCGCCCAGCCTGAGCGGGATATCGCGGACGGTGTTGAGGTTGGCCGTGATGTCGTCGCCGCGCTCGCCGTCGCCGCGGGTCGCGCCCAGGACGAATTGCCCGTGCTCGTAGCGGAGCGAGACCGCGACGCCGTCCACCTTGAGCTCGACGACGTACCGTACCGGCTCGCCCGGTTCAGGCCCCGGCGGACCCGGGCGTCCCACTCGCGGATCTCGTCCTCGCTGTAGGTGTTGTCGATCGAGAGCATCGGCACGGTGTGGCTCACCGTGCGGAATTCGTCGAGCGGGGCGCCGCCGACGCGCTGGGTCGGGCTGTCGGGGGTGATCAGCTCCGGATGCTCGGCTTCGAGCGTCTGGAGCCGCTCCATCAGGCGATCATAGTCGCGGTCGCTGATCTCGGGCGCGGCGTCGAGGTAATAGAGACGGTTGTGCCGCTCGATCTCGGTTCGCAACGCCTCGATCTCAGCCTTGATGTCGGTGCGCACCATCGGTCGACTCCTTCGCCCTGGTGTGGGGTTTGGCCCTTGACGGACCCGTTCCGGTTCCTCCCGAGAAGAAACGATCGGTCGCCATCGCCAGGATGCCGCTGACGAACATCACGCCGAACTCGATCGACAGCGCCAGCGGACCATTCCGGTCGAGCCAGGCGACCAGGGCGAGCGAGGGGAGCACCCCCTGCTCCGTTGGGCCCGGGCGCGGCCTGTCGGCCCGCGCGCTCGACCAGCTCGGGCTGACCAGGTAGGCCAGCACCGTGAGGGTGAACAGGGTGCTGGCGATCAGGAGGATGACGTAGAACGGGTTCGGGAAGAGCCGTCGGGCCCGGGTCGGCGGTTGGTCAGTCATCGGGATACGACCCCCGCCAGGCCAGGCCGAACGGCTTATCGAGATCAGATCAGATCAGATCAGGTCAGGTCAGGCGCCCGCGAAGACCCAGTCGCTGCCGGCGATGTCGTACGAGAGAACCTCCTCGGGCCGGAACCAGAGGGCGATCTCGCGCTGGGCGGACGCCTCGCTGTCGCTGCCGTGGACCAGGTTATTTTGCTTGCTGATCGAGAAATCGCCACGCACGGTGCCGGGGGCGGCGGCCGTGCCGTTGGTCGCGCCCAGCAGGTTGCGGACGACGGCGATGGCCTCGTTGCCTTCGAGCACGCCGACGACAACCGGGCCGCCGGTGATGAACTCGATCAGGCCGTCGAAGAACGGCTTGCCCTGGTGCTCGCCGTAGTGCTTCTCGGCGAGCGCGCGATCGACCTGGATGAGCTTGAGCGCGGCGATCCGCAGCCCCTTGGCCTCGAAACGCTGGAGGATCGGACCGACCAGCCGGCGCTGGACGCAATCGGGCTTGAAGATGATCAGGGTGCGCTGCATGGTTCTCGTCGTGGCTCGCTGGACGGGGAAAAAAAGGGAAACGGCGGGCTGAAACCCGCAAGCTCATGGTGAGGGGTAGTTTAGCGGCTCGGACCCCCGGCTTCAACCGGGTTCGTCGATCGGGTCGTCGACCAGCCGCCAGGGAAGTTCCTCGTAGCTGGTCGGGATCGAGCCGCCAGATCCGGACCACGGGCACCGTTTCGAGCAGCGAGACGATGATCCGGGGGACGGCTCCGTAGTGGTTCTCGGCCAGATCGGTCCGGCTGGGGACGGCTTCCCACTGGGGGTGCGAGTGGTAGATCGCCAGGATCTCGGCTGCCCGGGCGCGAAGCGCGATCACGGCGTCGATCAGATCGCGGGGATCGGCGTCGTACCGGGTCTGGCTCGCGGCGGCGTTGCGCAGCGGGTGAAACGACGACACACCGGGCGGTTTGCCGCCCAGCAGGCCGCAACACTCCAGCGGGGCCTCGCGCACGCAATGCGCGACCATCGCGTCGTGGATCGTCCGGGATCAACAGGGGCACGGGCACGGGCACGGGCACGGGCTCGACCGCGCTCATTCGGGGAACAGCGGGGTCGAGAGATAGCGTTCGCCGAGGTCGGGAAGGATGACGACGATCATCTTGCCCGCGTTCTCGGGCCGCCGGGCGACCTGGATGGCGCCGGCCGCCGCGGCGCCGCAGGAGATCCCGCAGAGCATGCCTTCCTCGCGGGCCAGCCGGCGCGACATCTCGAACGATTCGTCGTCGCGGACCGTGACCACGTCGTCGATGATCTCGGGGTTGAGGTTGTCGGGGATGAAGCCCGCGCCGATCCCCTGGATCTTGTGCGGGCCGGGCTTGATCGGCTCGTGCTTGCGAAGCTGCGAGATGACCGGCGAGTTGACCGGCTCGACGGCAACGACCTGGAGGCCGGGCTTGCGCTGTCTTCAGGACCTCGCCGCAGCCGGTGATGGTGCCGCCGGTGCCGACCCCCGCGACCAGGATATCAACCTGGCCGTCGGTATCGCGCCAGATCTCCTCGGCGGTTGTCCGGCGATGGATGGCGGGGTTGGCAGGGTTCTTGAACTGCTGGGGCATGAAGGCGCCCGGCGTGTTCTTGACGATTTCCTCGGCCTTGCGGACGGCGCCGGGCATTCCCTCCGACGCCGGCGTCAGTACGATCTCGGCACCGAAGGCCTTGAGCAGACGACGGCGTTCCAGGCTCATGCTCTCGGGCATGGTGACCATCAGCCGGTAGCCCGCGCCGCGCAGGTGAAGGCCAGGGCGATCCCGGTATTGCCGCTGGTGGGCTCGACGATCAGGGTCTCCTTGGTGATCTTGCCCGCGGCCTCGGCGGCGTCGATCATCGCCACGCCGATCCGGTCCTTGACCGACCAGAGCGGGTTGAAGTTCTCGAGCTTCGCCACCACGGTCGCCACGCACCCCTGGGTGACGCGCCGGAGGCGGATCAGCGGCGTGTTGCCGATCGTCTGCGTGATATCGTCGTAGATCCGTCCCCGGGTCCGTTCGGCGGTCGCCATCGGCTCGTCTCCCTGTCCGTCTCGGTCTCGTTCTCGACCCACTGGATCGACTCGTTAGCTGACGCGATGCGCGGGACCCCAGATCCGGCCGCCGACGACGCTGTGCTGTGCCCCGTAATATAGGAGACATCAACGCGTCGCACAAGCCGGGCCTGGGAAGCGTGAGCCGAACCGGCGGACCGGGCGAATCAATGACACGAGGCAGGCGCGGGGACGGGCGCGGGAACCGCGAGCGCCGCGGGGACGGGCCGCGACGTCGGCCCGAGACCGAGGCCGTCGAACGGCCAGCCGACCCGTCCGCCGAAACGGGCATTGGCCCCGGAGACGAACACCGACACGACCAGCACACCGACCACGAGGCCAACACTCAACAGCCAGGCGAGCCAAACCGCAAACACCTGGCGTTTCCGGTTCTGGAGCTCCTCGAAGGCCAGGTCCATCATGTGCTGGATCTCGGGCGCGAGGTGGGTCGTGGAGTCCGCTGAGGACTCAAGCTCCTCACGCATCGATAGGGCTTGCACGGCGTTGACCGCCAGCGCGTTGCCGACGGTCTCATCGATCAGGGCGGTCGGGACCATGTCGGCGAAGACGGTCCCGTCCTCGAGCGCGTTGAATAACAGGACGGCCGAGAGCGCCAGGCCGCGCCGGGTCAGCCGGGAACGGAGCAGGTCGCGGGCGCGGGAGAGCCGCCCCTTGACGGTCCCGACCGGCCAGTCCAGAATCCGGGCGACCTCCTCGTTGGTCTTGCCTTCGAGATAACACAGGATGACGGGGAGACGATACTTCTCGGGGAGCCGGCTGACCTCGTCGTGGAGGATCGGCCGGAGCTCGTGCGAGCCCGAATGCTCGGAGCAGATCGTCGCCGCCATCTCGCCGCCCTGCCTTTCGTGCCCGCGCCGGCGGACTCGCTCACTTCGTGCCCTCAGAGCGATCCGATAGGAGACCTCGTAAAGCCAGCGGGCGAGCACCCGCCGGTCGCGAATCGACACCGCCTTGCGTGCCAGCACGAGAAACGTCGCCTGGAACGCATCCTCGGCATCCTGTTGCTGGTTCAGGACATGGCGGCAGACCCCCAGCACCATCGGGCCGTGCCGCGTCACGATCATCCGGAAGGCGCCCTCGGCCGCCGCAACGTCGTGGCCCGAGCCCAGGAACCGATCCAGCAGATCCTCGTCGCTCAATGAATCGAGTCGTTCGGACCCTTCCAGTGCGACCGACCCCGACCCCGCTGAAGACCCGCCGGGTTCCCGGAGAAACTGGTCCGTGAGCATGTTGACCCCCTGCGTCTGGATAATTCCTATGGGGAATAGTGCCTGAAGCCGCTTCAGGGGTTACAACTCTTCAGAATACGTCAACGACCGGCGGGCCGGATACCAGGGACTCGCCATCCCCGGGCTGGAGAAAACGCAGCGGCCTTGATCGATCATCATGGGTGGTTGATCTTTACGATCGGATCGCGAATCCGGCGGGCAAACCCGCGCAAGCCTTCGACCGCAGGTTCGGTCGGGGCGGCGAGAACGTCGGCCGGGGCGGAAACGTTGGAAATGGCCGTGGCTTTGCGATAGGATGGTTCTCATCCGAGGGAGATTCGGAACCATCGCCCCGCAAATGATCTACGCTTCGAGCCGATGGAATTGCCGTTCAGCGACGAAGAACTTATGCGTATCTCGCAATCGAACGAAAAAACCCACACAACCGCCGAGGTTACTACCTATATGGAGAAACCTTGATGTTCCGGGTGGTCTGGACGCAGACCGCTCCTGATCAAACGGCGGCCGCCTGGATGAGGGCCGACTCGAGGTCGCGTGAGGCAATCACCCGTGCCGCGTATGAACCTGATCGCTCTCTATCGTCCGACCCTCAGGAACGGGGAGAATCGCGGGCGTCCGGGCCGAGAATCGCCCTTGAACCGCCGCTCAGGATTGCCCATGAGATCGAAGCGGAGAGCTCGGACGTACGAGCGATTTACGCGGTAAGCTTCCATCGCCGCGACGAAGCGTGAGCCTGCCATGTCGGGCGATTCTCCTCCACGTCCACGTGTCACGACGTTCGACGACCCCCGGATGCGCGGCTTTCACCTCCGCGCGTCGGTGTCGGACGTTCGGGCCTTGATCGCGAGCCGGGTGAGATCGATCGAGGCCGAATCGATCGCGATCCAGGCGTCGGCGGGCCGGGTGCTGGCCCGGGAGGTCGTGGCCCGGGCGTCGGTGCCGGGCTTCGACCGGTCGGCGATGGATGGCTACGCGGTGCGCGGGGTCGAGACCCAGGGGCCGACACACGATCGGCCGGTGGTGCTCCGGCTGGTCGGATCGGCACGGCCGGGTCGGAGGGCCTCGGTTGCGGTCGGGCCGGGCGAGGCGGTCGAGATCGCCACCGGAGCGCCCATCCCCGACGGGGCCGACGCCGTGGTCATGGTCGAGTCGACCCGACGCGCGGGGGACCTGGTCTTCATCATCGAGCCGGTCGGACCGGGGCGGCATGTCGGCACGGCCGGCGAGGACATCGCGGCGGGCTCATCGGTGCTCCCGGCGGGCCGTGTGCTGCGCCCGCAAGACCTGGGCGTGCTGAGCGCGCTGCGCGGGGAAACGCGGCGATCGAGGTGATTCGCAAGCCACGGGTCGGCGTGCTGATCACCGGCGACGAGGTGCTCGAGCCGGGGGCGGCGATCGAGGAAGGAGATTGCCGACTGGCGGACATGAATTCCTGGATGCTCGATGCTCTGATCGGCCGCGACGGCGGCGTCTGCACGCGGATCGGCCCGATTCCGGACGATCCCGAACGGTTGCGGGCGTCGATCGTCGATGCCGTCGATCGGTTTGACCTGGTGCTCGTCTCGGGAGGGAGCTCGACCGGTCCCGAGGACTTCGCGCCGGACTGGTCGCCGGGCTCGGCGAGCTGCCGGTCCACGGCGTGGCGCTCCGTCCGGCGAGCCCCACCGGTCTGGGGTTCGTCAAGGGCGTCCCGGTCGTGCTCCTGCCGGGCAACCCGGTGAGCTGCCTGTGCGCGTATGACTTCTTCGCCGGGCCGATCGTGCGTCTGTTGGGGGGGCGTCCGATCGCCTGGGACTGGCCCTATTCGCGTGTCGTCGCGCCGCTGGCGTGCGCCCTGGTCTCGGCCGCGGGACGGGTCGATTACACGCGGGTGATGCTCGAACCCGGCGGCGTCGTTCCGCTGGCGACCAGCGGGGCCTCGATCCTGACCACCACCACGCGGGCCGCGGGGTTCGTCGTCGTGCCCGAGCCGGTCGAGAGTTATCCGACGGGTACGCCGGTCGAGGTCTGGCTCTATGACCATTTCTCAAACGATAAACTCTTGAAATGAACAACCACCAGAAACCGAAACGAACTCCGGCCTTGATCTTTGATTTCGGCAATGTCGTGGGCCACTTCGACCACGGCAAGGCGTGCGCCGTGCGTCGGCGCTCCGCTGGGTCTGAGCGGCGGCGAGGTCATGGGAGCTGGTCCGGGCACGCGGCTTCGTCCCGCTGGTGCAGCGGTACGAGCGGGGCGAGATGACCGCGCGCGAGTTCTCGGCGGCAATGACCGCGCTGGTGGGCCTGGAGATCGATCACGAGACGTTCGCGGCGGCGTGGGTGGACATCTTCTGGCCCAACGAGCCGATCGCCCCGGTGCTGTCGGCCCTGAAGCACCAGGGTTACACCCTCGTGCTCGGCTCGAACACCAACGACCTCCACGCCGCGCAGTTCCGCGCGCAGTTCGCGACGACGCTCGCGATGTTTGACCGCCTGATCCTGTCGTACGAGATTGGCCATATCAAACCAAGTCGAGAGTTTTATCACGCTTGCGCCGAGGCGGCCGGTGCGCATCCGGGCGATTGTGTGTTCATCGATGATCTTGCCGAAAATGTCGAAGGCGCTCGCGCCGCGGGGCTCCGGGGCGTGATCTACCGCGACGTGCCCGGCCTGGTCGCGGCCCTGCGCGATCATGGGGTTGATCCGGGACCGCGGGATGGGCCGGACGGATCAACGCACCCGGCCCCTTGAAAAAAAAGCCCCCCTCGTCGCCCCGCCGTTTGACTTTGCGCGACCAGAGGCCACACTCCAACTGATCCGTAATCCGCGCCTGGTCCCATGACCGAATTCGACGCGCACGCCCCTCCGAATCCTCACCTCCCGCGAATTTTTCCAAAGCGGACTTGACGAACGGAATCTGCCAGTGAATGATTGACTGCGTGCATGTAGCCAATCACGCACTCACCCAATCTCCCAGAGCCGACTGGGGGGGTGTGCTGGTGGCTATGGTGTCGGAGCCGAGCGGAAGGGAACACGAGTCGGATCACCTTGAACGAAACGGAGCGAGGCCCTTGCAAGGGCCCTGTCCGCGGGCGGTCATTACCGCGCGGGGGGGCCGGGGGGACGTTGCTCCAGAGCAAGCCGGGGAGTGTGTCGATGGGTAGCTTCAAGGGCAAGGGACGGGATCGAAATCAGGGTCGTGCACCTCGCCGGGGCGTCCGGGGGCGACGGTTCGACGTCGACGCCCTGTTGATGGAATCCCTGGAAGTCCGCGTGCTTCCGGCCTCGGCGCTCTGGCATCCGACCACGACCAACCTGGCCGATGTCCAGAACGGGCCCATGGCCAACGCGGGCCAGGATCTGATCGACGTTTATCAGGCCTATACCAATGGCGATACCACGCACATCGCCACCAAGTTCCCGAACATCGAGTTCCAGTCGAGCCAGTCGAGCATGGTTGGCGTCGACATCAACTGGAACGGCTCGGGGAGTTACACCTCCTACGTCGCGTCGTTGAAGAACCTGGGGATGCAGGTCACGGCGATGACGGGCACGAACTACGGGATCGTGGAGGGCTTCCTCCCGGTCTCGCAATTGCCGACGGTGGCCGAGGAGCCCCAGACGGCGGACCTGCACCCGATCTACGCGCCTCACGTTTCCTACCAGGGAGTCGCCAATAATGAGGGCGACGCCGCGCTGAAGGCCGACACGGCCTCGCAGCAATACAGCGTCACGGGGGCGGGGCAGAAGATCGGCGTCCTGTCGGATAGCGTCAACCAGGCGGCGAATCCTGGGACCGAACCCGCCGGCATCGCCGGGTCGATCTCCACCGGTGACCTCCCCGCGGCGGGTGTCCAGGTGATCCAGGACGGACCGGCCGGAAGCACCGACGAAGGCCGGGCGATGCTCGAGAACATCTACGACATCGCTCCGGGCGCCAGCCTGTCCTTCGCCTCGGCCGACTACGGCGAGCTCGGCTTCATGCAGAATATCGTCAAGCTCCAGCAGGCCGGTGCCGGAACCATCGTGGACGACATCGGCTATTCCGACGAGCCGATGTTCCAGGACGGCCTGGTGGCGCAGGGGGTGAACGCCGTCACCGCGGCCGGCGCGACATATCTCGAGCGCGGCGCACAATGCGTCGGATAACGGCTATCTTTCACAGTTCCGTGGCGTCCAGGCGTCGGTGGGGAGCATCGGCTCCGGGACGTTCCAGAACTTCAATGCCAGCGGCGGCGTGACCACCTTGCTGCCGATCACGGCGACCGCGGACAACGCCGAGCTGGCGATGGAGTTCGACCAGCCGTACAACTCCCAGCAGCCGGTCGGCTCTCCCAACGTGGTGACCTCGCAGGTCAACTTTTACATCCTCGACGCCAGCGGCAACGTCGTGGCATCGAGTACCAGCAACAACGTGGCACTCCAGGCCCCGTTCCAGGACGTCGTGATCCCGAAGGCCGGCAATTACTTCGTCGCCATCCAGCTTGCCTCGGGCTCCGCGCCGGGGCATGTCGAGTTCGTTCAGCCCGGCGATACCGACGTCACCGTCTCGCAGCAGTTCGGGTCGGCCGGAGGCACCTATTACCCCACGACCTACGGTCACTCGGCGGCCCAGGCGACGATCGGCGTCGGCGCGGTCCCCTGGTGGGCGTCCTCGACGTTCCTGGACCAGACGCCGCTGGCCAACGAGCCATTCAGCTCGCAGGGTCCCAACCTGATCGCCTTCAACACCGACGGCAGCGCGCAAGTCGTCGCCGGTCCTGGTCCAGAACCCGACCATCTCGGGGCCCGACGGCGGCAACACGTCGTTCTTCCCCGCGCCGGCCAATCAGAACATCATCGACACCAGCAATCCGCCGTTCCCGGGCCAGCCGGCGACGCCGACCAACCTGTCGCAGCCGAACTCTGCCCAGCTTCTTCGGAACGTCGTCAGCCTCGCCCAACGTCGCGGCGGTCGTGGCCTTGATGAAGCAGATCAACCCCAGCCTGACGCCGACGGCCGTCCGCACAGCCCTGATCGCGTCGGCGTCGTCGACGCCGCTCAACGGCGGCTCGCCCGGCGTCTGGAACGTCAACGGCGGCTTCGGATTTGTCGACGCCACCAAGGCGCTGGCCGCCGCCAGCAGTCTGAACGTCCTGTCGGTCACGCCCGACCAACGGCGCGGACGGCGACGCTCTCGCCCAGCACCGTGACGTTCACCTTCAACCGGCCGGTTAACTTCTCCAGCGTCAGCGCGTCGGACCTGATCTTCAGCTCGCTACCGGCCGGAGTGAGCGTCTCGGTGGGAACGCCCATCGCCGTGGATAACCCGACCAGATCCCACGGTGATCGCGTTCCCGATCACGATCAACTCGACCGTGCCGGTGGCCAACGGCAACTACGTGTACACCCTCCAGGGACCGGTCGTCTCGCAGGACGGCAAGTCGCTGGTCACGTTCAACGGCAACTTCAATCTGAACGTCACCGATGGTCCCAAGATCCTCGGCACCTCGATCAACGGCCGCGTGATCACGATCCAGTTCAACGAAGGCGCTGAACACCAACACGATCAACGCGAACACGTTCCAGATCTGATCGCGCCGGCGGGGTGAACAACAACTTCGGCCAGCCGGGCAACGTTCTGGTGACGGCCGACCCGCGGGCCAACTTCTATTACAACCCCCTGAATAACACCGTCACGATCAACCTCAACGCGCTGGACCAGACCGAGCTGCCGACCGACAAGTACGCGATCGTGGTCCACGCGGGTGAGAACGGCGCACCGGCGGTGCTCGACCAGGCGGGGCTGGTACTCGACGGCGAGTACAACGGCTTCTTCTTCCCCACCGGCAACGGGACCCCGGGGGGTCCGTTCGTCCAGATCCTGGGCACGTTGACCCTGGCGGCGCCGAAGGTCCAGTCGGTCGTCCTGAACCCAAACTCGGACTCGGGGATCAAGGGGGACAACAACACCGACATCACCACGCCGGTCTTCAACGGCCAGGTCTCGGCGTCGTTCCCGGGCTCGCTGGCGGGGCTGACCGTCCTGGCGGAGTTCAACAGCCTGCACGGCGGCACGAACAATCTGGCCACCGGATCGAACGGCCGCGGGTTCGTCGGCAACTTCGATGTCCAGACCACGACCGACGCCAGCGGCCGGTTCGTGATCCAGGCCCCGCACCTCCCCGAAGGCTTCACGGACATGCGGCTGGTGGTGATCGCCAACCCCGATAGTCCGCCCCAGGCCGGGTTCTCCTCGTCGTCCGACTTCACGTTCCGGATCGACTCCTCGACGCCCGCGGTCGGCCTGACCTGGAACGGCACGCCGAGTGTTCCGCTCGTGGCGGTCTCGCTCACCCCGGGCGGGGCGCCTCTGCCGGTCTCGACCACGACCAACCCGCTCCAGCCCAGCCAGTACCCCAACCTGTCGAGCCTGAGCACGCTGTCGGTCGACGTGGTCGATCCGTCCAACCCGGGCACCGGCCCACTGGCGACACCGGTCACGCTCAACTTCCCGGCGGTCGATCCGAGCTCGGCGTCGAATCTGTCCAACTATCAGCTCGTCAACACCACGACCGGCGTGAACGAGAGCCAGTTCATCGCCACGGCCGCGTTCACGGCGACCGACACGACGTTCGGCGTCGGGACGTCGCCCACCCGGGCCAACACGTCCATTCCCTACGCCGGCCGGGTCGACCTGACGTTCCTGCCGGGTCTGCCCGCCGGCACCTACGCGTTCGTCGTCAACGGGTTGAAGGACGCCGCCGGGAATACGCTCAACGAGTTCTACCAGCAGGGGACCCGCCAGTTCACCTTCAACTTCAACCTCCAGCCGGCGCCGGTGTACATCACCAGCGTGAACCTGGACAGCAGCTCGGGCCAGGTCGTCGGCGGTCCCCGATCGTACTTCGAGCTCCCCGCCGCCGGTTCGACGGCCAACGCCCCGGCGCCGCCGACGCAGGTGGTCATCGACGTCTCAACGCCGCTCGATCCGACCACGATCAACAACAATTCGATCCAGCTCATCGGCTCGAATAATGGCAGCTTCGGCCAGCTTGGCGAAGGGGGCCTGGGCAGCAGTGGCTCCGGGTTCACGCGGGTGGCCGGCACCACCGTCACCCTGGTCGATCCCAGCAATCCCAGCCTGGTGCCCGGCGATGCCGGTTTCATCGGCACCCGACTGGTCATGAGCTTGCCCGCCGGCACCACCCTTCCGGCGAATTATTACCGGATCTACATGCCCAACTCGGACACGACCGTCATCAAGGACATTTACGGCAACCAGCTTGACGGCGAGTTCCTGGGCAACCTGACGTCGAACAACAACTACGTCGCCAACAGCTCGTTCGACGGCTACACCGCGAGTACGAGCTTCCAGGGGTATGACTCGAGCGGCAACGTGGTTGGCGGCCCGTTCGTCACCCCCACGTACGAGGACCTTCAGGCCAACGGGACCTATCGACAGAACGACGTCTCGGGCGACGGTTTCGCCGGGGGCGCGTTCATGACCGCGTTCGACGTGGCGCCGGCCGGCAACGTGATCTACGCGCGCCCCGGCTACGTCGAGAACCCGCTCGATCCGTCCACCTATGCCAACGGCAGCCTGAGCAACCCCTACCCGGTGCTCGCTCCGCAAACGGTGGCCAACGCCCAGAACGGCGGCAACCTGAACGCCGCGGTCAACTTCACACTGCCCTTCAACTCCAATTACGACCGGGCTGCTCTGGGCCACTTCGCCAGCTCGGCGATCTACGCCGCGCAGGTGCTCTCGGCCAACGGGCCGGTGGTGATCGTTGCCCTGCCGGGTATTCCCCAGGCCGACCCGGTCACCGGCGTGGTCACGACGCCGTCGTTCGTGCTCCAGGCCCCCGCGGGCTCCGATTCCACGATCAACGACGCCAGCATCAGCCTGCCGTTCGACACGATGATGGTCTTCCAGCCGGGGGCGGACGTCAAGCTCCTGAACGCGTCGATCCTGGTTCAGAACCAGGGCACCGCGCTCCAGGCGCTGGGCACGGCCAGCTCGAGCAACCATGTTATCTTCACGTCATACAATGATTCGACGGTCGGCGGTAACTCCAACAACACGGGCAGCGCGCCGCAAGGGTCGGACTGGGGCGGCATCGCCTTCCGCAATTACAACGAGCAGGTCAATGGCGGCTCGTTCCCGATCGACGGCACGCTCCAGGGGCCGAGCGGTCAGCCGGCGATCTCGGGAGCGGACGACACGCTGTCGCTGCTCAACTACAGCGAGATCCGATACGCTGGCGGTGCCGTACCCCAGACCTCGGGTACCCGGTATGACGCCATCACCCTGTCGAACAGCCGTCCGACGATCACCAACGACCAGATCTACATCCCCGACGGCCTCACCAACGGCGCCCAGGCGACGATCTCGGGCGACCTCGACTCGTTCCGGGTCGACGACACCGCTCGCGGCCCCTTGATCCGCAACACGTCTACCACCAACTACAGCCTCAACGGCATCTACGTGCGGGCGAACCTCACCACGGGCGTGACCGGCGTCGCCGAGGCGACCAACGCGATGACCTACCCGGTCAACCCCACGACGCTGGGCGGGAACATCAACTACGAGTTCGACGACCCCTTGCCCTACATCCTGACCTCGCAGCTCGTCATCGGCGAGCAGACCCTGGTCAACACCGGCGGCCAGACCCAGTTCGTCAACAACCGGCTCTATGTCGATCCGGGGATCGTCGTCAAGTCGAACACCGGGGCCGGGATCGCCGTGGTCAACGGCGGCCAGGAGGACTCGACCGGCGCCATCATCGCCAACAGCGCGGCGAGCATCAATATTGGCAGTCATTCTTACATGAACCAATTTGATGCCAACCCGAGCTTCAACTCCCAGACCGCGGGCTTCCAGTCGGAGGGGATGAGCGACCAGCCGGTGATCTTCACCTCGCTGTATGACTTCGCGGCGAGGACGGCGTACACGCCGTCGGTCGATTCGTCGAACGACAATGGGGCCAAACAGCCGACGATCGGCAACGCCAGCGACCGGGGCCTGTGGGGCGGCGTGGGCATTCAGGGCGGGGCGGTCGCGGTGGTCAACAACGCGACCTTCAAGTTCGGCGGCGGCTATGTCAACAGCCCGACCGGGACCCTGCCATCGCAGTCGGTGCTTGCCTTCATCATCCAGCAGACCTTGTTCAACACACCGCTGACCCAGAGCTTCTTCGGCTCGCTCTTCGACCCGCTGTCGCAGCAGGGGACGAAAGCGATCGTCACGAACAATAACTTCTACGACAACTTCGACACGGCGATGCAGATCGAGCCCAACGGTCTGCTGGCCGCCGACCCGACGCGTCCGCTGCAGTCGGGCGAGCCGTTCTTCCGCGGCAATGTGATGCAGAACAACGACATCGACGGCATGGCGGTCGTCACCAACCGGTCGTACAAGGAGAATGCGGACTACAGCCAGTTGCTGCGTCCTCAGGAAGTCCCCCTGCCCAACGGCACGGCCAACCTCACCGTCAACTCGGTATGGGCGTCGACCGACCTGACCTACGTGCTCCGGGGCACGGTCGTCCTGGCGGGATACTACGACACCGGGTTCCGGTTCAACCGGGGCGGCGGCCCGCCCGCTCCCAACACCACGAGCTTCACCGCCGAGCTGAAGCCCGACATCACGCTCACCTTGCAGAGCGCCCTGCCCGGCACGGTGCTGGCCGACGGCTCGACAATCGCCAAGCCGGGCGAGTCTCTGATCGTCAAGATGCTCAACGACTACGCTCCCTGGGACGCCGGCAACACGGGGACCTACGGCTCGACGGGCGATAGCAACGTGACAGGTGCCGCGGTCGACGGCGGTGCCGGGTTCATCGTGGGCGTGGACGACGCGATCGATCCCCCCTCGACCACGGGCAGCCCGACGGTTGACCCCGGCGTCGGCAGCCAGATCCGCATCGTCGGCATCGCCGGCAACCAGTCGACCGGCCAGCAGCGGGTGCCGGTGATCCTGACCTCGCTGAAGGACGCGACGGTCGGCACCACGGTTCGCAATGTCAAGATGTATAACATCTATAACAACGACCCGCTCCTGAACCCCAATAATACGCCCAGCTACTACACCACGCCCGCGGCGGGCGACGCCGGCTACATCTACTTCGGCGGCAACTCGCTGACCAGCTACAACCTGTTCGACCCCCGCGGCGGCAATATCATCGATAACGCCGACATCCGCTACATGACCAGCATCCAGATCCAGTCGGGAGCGATCGTCTACTCCGACGCCACCGGGACCGGGTTCTCCGATCCCTACACCACCAAGCTCGGGATCACGCCGGCGACCCAGTACAACTCGGCGTTCGCGATGACGATCTCGGACTCGAACCTGTCGTATTTCTCCGACGCCGCGGTCTTCGTCCATCCCAGCGCCGGGGCCGCGATCGTGGTTCCGGTGACGACCACCGGCCTGGGCCAGCCCGCGCGGATCACGACCGACCCCTTCGAGGGCGAGGGCGTCGCCCTGTTCATGGTCAACAACACGATCTCGAACTCGGCTGTCGGCGTGCTGGCGAACTCCGACGTCAAGGCCTCGAGCACCACGGTTCCCGACCCCACCAGCCCGATCGAGCTGGTGATGCTCAACAACACGTTCTACAACGACGTGATCGGCCAGCACACCGTGGCCCCGAACCAGGCATCGACCATCCCGCTGAACGACTCGGTGTACTGGGTGTCGATGGACAACATCTTCGCCAACTCGTCGAACACCGCGATCCTGTCCGACGGCCAGGAATACGGCAGCCAGGCGCAGTACGACCTCTACTACAAGAACGGGGCGACCCTGGTCGCGAACAACCCGACAGCCAACTTCGGCGGGAACAACGGCGCGATCTTCGGTAATCCCGAGTTCGTCAACGCCGCGGCCGGGAACTTCCAGCTCCTGGCCAACTCGGCGGCGATCAACGCGGCCCGGAGTGAATTCGGGCCGAACCTCGCCGGCGACGCGATCTACCCGGTCGTCAACCAGACGCTCGACGCCAACGGCGGTACCCGCAACGTGATCGGCCGGAACGTTTCCAGCGTCGGTTTCTTCAGTGTGAACGACCCGCGGAAGCAGATGACCCTGCCCGGCACGGCCAGCTTCACGTTCGACAGCGAGTGGGTCATGGCCCTGCCCGGCTCGCCAGGCGCCGTGCCGGGTCCGGCGAGCAACGCAGGGACCTACTGGTACGCCCCGATCGCGGGCGAGCGCGACCTCGCCGGCCAGTTCCGGGTGGATGATCCCGCCGTTCCGATCGTCGGCTTCGGCACCCGGCCCTTCTTCGCGATCGGTGCCTACCAGTTCGTCGCCTACAACCCGCCGGAAGTGGTGGCTTATTCCTCGACCACCAACGTCCAGGCCCAGCTCCCCGACGGGACCACCACGAACCTTTACTCCGTGGGCGGAGTCGCCGGGGTCAATCAGGTCCCGAACCAGATCGACATCAAGTTCAACCACAAGCTCAACCTCAGCACGGTCACCAGCAACACGGTCCTGCTGGTCGGCTCGGGAGGCGATGGCAACTTCACCGACAACAACAACATCACCTACAGCCTCAACGGGCGGGTCTCGCTCGACGCCACCGGCCTGGTGATCATCATCAACACGGCCGGCATGACCCTGCCCACCGACGAGTACGAGATCACGCTCAAGGGGACCGGGTCCAACGTGATCCAGGACATCCAGGGCAACGCGCTCAACGGTGCCAACACCGGCAACAACAACGACCCCAACGGCACCCAGCTTCCCCTGCCCTCGGGAAGTAGCTCGTATCCGCCCGGCAGCAACTTCACCCTGAAGTTCGCCGTCGACACCCACGCCCCGTCGATCGTGGCCGGGTCGCTCCAGATGGCCACCGCCAGCGAGACCGGCGTCAAGGGACTGCCGATCACCAACAGCACCACCCCGTCGTTCGTGGGGACGATCACCGACGTCTTCCCACCCACCAACCCGGTGCTGGGCGACACGGTTTACCTCGACTATCTGAACCCGACGACCGGCCAGTTCGTCACGGTCGGCCAGTCGACCACCAACGCCGCGGGCCAGTTCACGGTCCAGGCCAGCACCCCGCTGCCCAACACGAACTACAACGTCGGTCCCGACGGCCTGCTTGGAACCTCCGACGACCAGAACTACTCGGTGGTCCGGGTCCGGGTCGTCGATCTCTCGGGCAACGCCTCGAACAGCCCGAGCGATCCCCTGAGCACTTATATCAGTGAGGGGGCGGCTGTTGGGTTCGTGGTCGACACCACCCCGCCGGCGCTCACCTCGGTGATCTCGCCGGTGCCGAACTCGCTGGTCCAGGGGTCGCCGGTCACGGTCACGTTCGACGTCAGCAAGACGCTCAACCCGGCCAGCCTGAACGCGAACTCGATCAAGCTGGTCAGCGCGGGGCCTGATGGCATCCTCAATACGGGCGATGACGTCAACGTCCCGCTCACGGGCGTGACCTTCAACGTCACACCGCTGAAGACCAGCCCGATCGGACCGGAGCAGGTCACCTTCACCCTGCCGTCGACCCTGACCAACGGCCTGTACCAGATCTCGCTCTACGGAGCGGGCTCGACCCCGATCACCGACGTCGCGGGCAACGCCTTCAACGGCTCGGGCTCGCCGGGATCGAACGTGAGCTGGGACTTCACGCTGGCCAACCCGGCCCCGACCTCGGGCCACATCATCTACGCCGGACCGGCCGGCTGGGTTACCGACAACACCCAGCCGCAGGGGACGCGCGAGAACCCGTTCCCGAGCATCAGCCTGGCGATCTCCGCCGCGGGGGTGGGCGACATCGTGGGGGTCCTGCCCGGCACCTACACCGAGAACCTGACCCTTCGGTCGCTGGTCCGGGTGATCTCGGCCTCGTCCAGCAGCACCGACTCGTCGTTCCAGCCCGGCATCGCCCAGCAGACCGTCATCCGCGCCCCGGGCAACGGCCAGGCGGTGGTCACGGCCAGCGGCCTGTCGAGCATCACCGGGCTTCCGACCGAGCTGGCCGGCGTCACGATCGTCAGCCCCTTGCTCGGCGACCAGAACAGCGGCGCGATCGACCCCAACTCGATCGGCGTCTTCATCACCAACTCCAAGCTCGTGCTCGACAAGAACATCATCATCGACGCCGGCATGGGCGTCCTGGTGAACGCCTCGGGCTCGAGCACGGGCATGCCGTACGTTCAGTCCAACCTGATCGCCGGCAGCAACTACGGCGTCGTGGTCAACGACCTCGGCCTGAGCTCGGTCGGCAACGCGATGGACATCGACAACAACACGATCGTCGATAACCAGGTCGGCGTCCTGGCGATCGTCAACTCGGGTTCGCCCTACGTGGCCGACGTGGCGAACAATATCTTCTACGCCAACCACGACCTGACCTCGGCTCGCAACGGCGCGGCGGTCGTGGCCAACGCCCCCAACAAGATCAAGCTGATCTCGAATATGTTCTCCAGTAATGGAGCGAGCAACGCGAACCAGGGGGCGAGCGTCATCAACGTGGGCAACGGCTTCAACGGCACGCTGACGACCACGCCCGACGCGTCCGGGAACTTCGTGGGTACTCCCGGGTTCGTCTCACCGTACGACCCGCGTCCGGGCGCCGACGGACCCGCCATCTTCTTCCAGAGCGAGAACTACAACCTGACGCTCAGCTCGTCGGCCATCGACGCGGCCAACGAGGGATTCGCCCCGAGCTACGACTTCCTGTACCGCTCGCGGGTCCGGATCAGCGGCCGAGGGTTCCCCGGCACCGGCCCGGCCGACGTCGGGGCCTACGAGTACAACGGCACCGGCGGCCTGTCGGCGAGTATCGCGCCTCGCGTCGCCGCGGCGTCGATCACCTCGTCTCCGGTCGTCCAGTCCAGCTCGATCGTCGCCGCCAGCGCGACGATCAACCCCCAGTCCTCCACCAACGGGATCGTCGTCAGCTTCACCACTCCCATCAACCCGGGGTCGGTCACGCCGTCCGACCTCATCCTTTCGGGCAACGGCCTGAGCTCCTCCAACCCGGCTCACGCCACATCGCTGAACTGGATCGACTCCCAGACCGTGGAGTTCCTCCTCTCCGGGGAGTTTAACGCATCGGGAACGGTCAACGTGTCGATCCCCGCCAATGCCGTTCAGAGCCAGTTCAACGCCAGCGTGCCCGCCTACGTCAACTCGTTCCAGGTCTCAAACCCGGCCCCTGTCGTGACATCGACACCCGCGCCCGCGGCAGCCGTCGCGACGACCCCCGCGGTCACGTCGAGCACGACCACCACGGCCGCGACAACAACCTCCGCGCCGGTTCAGGCCAGCCTCGCCCCGGCACCCGCCCCCGCGCCGGTCGCGGTTCACGCCGCGACCGCGAAGGTGGGACGACAGGCGCTCCTGGCGCAGGTCCGTGCCCGTCTGGCGAAGCTCCGACTGAGCACCCGGCAGGCCAGGAAGCACGGCTGAGCCCGTCGGTCTGGCCAGTTCACGTACTCCGCGCCGGGCGGCCCTCGCAAGGGGCCGCCCGGTTGCGTTTCGGTCGTGAACTCGGGCGGTGCGTTGACGCGGCCCCGGGCTCGCCATAGATTGGCGGTCAACGGACAACCATCCCCGGCGGGTCCTTGAACCGAATCGTCCACGCTTCGAAGAGGGAAATCCCTGATGACGCGCCACCCGGCACTCTCCGTCCGTCGATCGACGCTGGTTGCGATCGTCGCGACGCTCATGCTCCCTGGCCTGATCGCGACAACCGCCCCGGCCGACGAGCCGGCGGCCGGGATCGTCCTCGAAGGGGGGCAAGGCCCCGGCCAGGGGAAGCACATCGTCCTGATCGCCGCCGATGACGAGTATCGCTCCGAGGAGCTGATTCCCCAGCTCGCCAGGGTCCTCGCCCAGCGCCAGGGGTTCAAGTGCACCGTCCTGTTCGCCGTCGACCCCGACGGCAAGGTCAACCCAGGCCAGAAGGACAACATTCCCGGCCTCGAGGCCCTGAAGACCGCGGACCTGCTCGTCCTCTTCGCGCGATTCCGCGAGCTTCCCGACGCCCGGATGAAGCTGATCATCGACTACCTCGACGCGGGCAAGCCCGTGGTCGCGCTCCGGACCAGCACCCACGCCTTCAATTACGCGAAGCACAAGGACAGCCCGTACGCCCGCTACAGCTATAACAGCAAGGACCCCGCGGGGGGTTTCGGGCGAGAAGTCCTGGGCGAGACATGGGTGAACCACTACGGCGCCACCAGAAGGAGAGCACCCGCGGCCTGATCGCGCCGGGGATGGAAAGCCACCCGATCGTCAAAGGGGTGGAGGATATCTGGGGCCCTTCGGACGTCTACGCGCTGCGGAGCCTGACCGGCGATAGCAAGCCAATCGTCCTCGGCCAGGTCCTGACCGGCATGAACCCGACCGATCCCCCCAAGGCCGGCAAGGACCTGGTCCCGATCGCCTGGACCAAAACGTACACCGGCGGCTCGGGCAAGCCGGCGCGGATCTTCACGACGACCATGGGCCACGCCGGCGACTTCCAGAGCGAGGGCTTCCGCCGCCTGGTCGTCAACGCCTGCTTCTGGTGCCTGGGCATGGAGGACCAGATCCCCGCCCGGACCGACGTCGAGCTTGTCGGTACCTACAACCCCCGGCCGATCGGCGTCGGCGCTCACCGCAAGGGGCTCACCCCCGCCGAGCTGGTCCAGGGACCGAAGGACTGATTCAAGAACCTGGCCAAGCCTCGACCAGCCCCGTCTCGCGTTCGGGCCAGGCTCAAACGGGGTTGCCGTCACCTTCGTGCTGGGCGTCGCGGTGGGCGATGTACTCGCGCAGGTAACGGAGGAACGTGGGGAGTCCGTCCTGGTCCCACGCCTGTTCGATCGCCTCCTTGAGCCGCTGATTCTCGGCCTGAAGGGCGCGAAAGGCGGGGGCATCGTCGGCGGTGGGGTCGAGTGAGAGGACCTGGTCGTGGGTGTTGACCGAGAGCAAGAAGCCGGCGGCGTTGGGCCAGGGCTGAATCTGGAGCTTCATGTGCGGATAGCGGGCGTTGCCCAGCCGGAGGGCGAAGATCGAGGCGCCCCGCGCCCATCGCCTTGCCCCGCGCTCGAACGGAGGGTGCGTCAGCAACATGCTGGCCGGCAGGTCGGCCTGCCAGACCAGTCGACGGCGCACCGACTCGGGCAAGGCCCCGCTGGGGTAGGCCTGCGCAAGATACACATCAATCGCGCACCGCAGAACGTCGATCCGTAAGTGCTGGAGGTCCAGCGCTTCGGGATTCGTTTCGGTCTTGGCCTGGGGCGCGGGACTGGATTCGGATTCGGCTGGGCGGAGCGGCTCCATCACCATCATTCCTCGGACGCGGCCGCCAACTCTACTGGGCCGGCCCGCTTTCCGCTACGGATCGTCCTCGGTGAGGACGTCCCTCAAGCCATGCCACTATGCGAGACCGACGGGAGTCGGGTCAGGTCGGTTCCACATCGATCCCGCCGTCTCGTTCCGTTCATCATAGAAAACTCGAGCGGTTCCGACCACGCCCCGGTTCCAGGAATTTACGGGGCCGACAGGTTCGACAGGACGGTGCCCTGGTTTCGGGCTTCGTTCCATCCCTCGCCGGGCTCAGGACACGTCGGCGGTTTCCATGACGATCGTCAGGGTTTGCCGCTGATTGTGCTCCAGACGGCGCAGGCCGGCGTCGATACCGCGCGGCTCGAGGTTGATGGCATCGGTGGTCTGGGTATAGGGCTCGATCGCGATGACTCCCTCATCGCGGGGCGTGAACGCCACGAGCTCTCGGAAATTGCGATCGAAGCCGATCCGAAACTCCGGCCCCAGCGCCTGGTCGATCAGACGGCAGGTGGCGTGGTCACCGTCGAAGATCAGACCGGTGAGCACGTCGTCGAGCTTCAAACCCTTCCGGGGCTTGCCCGTACGAAAATCGAGCCGGTCATCGACCGGCCGGACCTCGCCGGTGGGGAGAAACCCGTCGAGGACCCAGTAGCTCGCCGCCGGCAGGACGACGAGGGTCCGCGCGGGGTCGCCCCCCGGGACGATCGGCAGGCGGAAGTAAGGGTGAATCCCAAATCCATAAGGCAATTCTTCGGCGGTCGGGTTGGTCACGTTGACCGTCATGGTCAGGCGACGGCCGGCCAGGGCATATTTGACCTCGAGCACGGCGTCGGCCGGCCAGAGCGGCAGCCGATCGGGGGAGTTCTTGCTGATCTGATACCGGCCGGTGACCGACGCCCCGGTCGAGCTTGCCTGGTGGTCGGTCACATCCCACGCGGAGGCCGAAGCGAAGCCGTGGATCGAGTTCGGGCCGTTGTTGATCGGGAGACTGGTAGTCCCTGCCCCGGTACGTGTACCGCCCCCCCTGATCCGGTTGGGATAGGGAAAAAGGATCGGGGTCCCGAGCCGTCCCGGCCCGTGAGGATGGTCCGCGAAATCGGCGGCGGACTGGAGCACCTCGCGGACCTGCCCGGCCGCCGGGAGCTTGAGCGAGAACAGGTTGAAGCCAGCCGACGGCAGGACCGCAGCCGAGGCCCCGCTCGACTCGTCGTGCAGGAGGTAGACAGTCCCGCCGCCGCGCGACTCGGTGCTGACCCGGTACGCCATGAGAACTCGACCCTTCCCGGTCCGATTTGTCGCTGTTGCCCATTGATCCCGCACGCCCGCCCCCAATTGAAACGCTCGCGGCCCCTGATTGCAAATGTCCGGCGGGTCCGTAAGATCAGATTCTTTCCCGAGGCCCGACGCCCGATGCGATCCCAGGAGAGGTCCCGACGATGCCCGTACTCCAGGCCCAGCCGCTGATCGAGTTCGTGACCGGTTTGTTCCAGGCCGCGCGGGTGCCGTCGGACGAGGCCCGGACGGTCGCCACCAGCCTGGTCGGCTCCAACCTGCGAGGCCATGACTCGCACGGGGTGATGCGGGCGACCCAGTACATCGACTTCGTCGAGAAGGGGATTTACAAGACCGGCGTGGCGCTCAAGATCGAGCACGAGACCCCCGCTGTGGTCACCAGCGACGGCAAGTGGGGGTTCGGCCAGGTCCAGGCGCATCGGCTGCTCGATTTGGTGATCCCGAAGGCGCAAACCCTGGGAATCGCCGCCGGGACGGCGCACAGCGTTGGTCATATCGGACGGCTGGGCGAGTATGCCGAGAAGGCCGCCGAATCGTCCTTGATCCTGATCGCCACCGTCAACAACAACGGCGCGGGGCAGCGCGTGGCGCCGCCGGGCGGGATCGCGCCGCGGATCGGGACCAATCCCCTGTGCGCCGCGGTGCCGACCGGCGGCGACCCGGTGGTGCTCGACTTCGGCACCAGCGTCGTGGCCGAGGGAAAGGTGCGAGTCTATCACATCAACCAGCGTCCCGTCCCCGAAGGATGGCTGCTCGACCCCCAGGGTCGGCCGACGACCGACCCATCGGTGCTCTATAACCCGCCGCTCGGCTCGATCCTGCCGATGGGAGGCACGCAGGCGTACAAGGGATTCGGACTCGGTCTGGTCCTGGACATGCTGGCCGGCGGTCTGACCGGCGGCCATTCGAGCTACCCCGGATCGCCGCCGGCCATGGGCAACAACGTCGTTTTCATCGCCCTCGACCCGGCCCGGTTCGCTGGCCGCGATACCCTGATCCGGGAGGCCACGACAGTCGCCGACTTCGTTCGCGACACCCCCCGCGCCGCTGGCGTCGACAAGATCCTCCTCCCTGGCGATCCCGAGCGCGACACCCTGGCCCGCCGTTCGAGCGAAGGCATCCCGATCGAGGCGGCCCACTGGGCCAAGCTTACCGAGATGGCCGCTCGCCTGGGCGCGCCGGTCCCGGACGTCGGCGAGGCGTGAGCCACCAGAACGACATCTCTCTGTTTGTAGGGTAGGCTCCGGCCCGCCGATCTTCCGACACGCGGAAGGCCAGGGCCTACCCTCCGAGAGAGATGTGGCCCCGCCTCGCCATGAGGAGCGGGGTTTGCGCGTCGCGGGCATCGTCGACCTCGGTCGACACGACCCTCACTCAGTACGCGGTTCCCGCCACGATCCGCACATTCGCGTACGGCGTGAACTCCGCCGTGCGGATGATCCCCTTGACCCCCAGGGACTGCTCCTTGAACTCGTGGTGCGGGACCTCGTCGACATCAACGTCGCCGACGATTTTGAGCACTTCCTGGTACAATTTCGGGCTGTACTCGGCCATCTCCGAGGCGACCGTGATCGACTCGATGACCAGTTCCTCGGCCACGGCCCGAAGGACGTCGAGGAACCGGGGAATGCCCGGCGTGAGCGTCAGGTCGATCACATGGCCGTCGGGCGGCAGGGGATACGCGGCATCCACGATGAGCAGCTCATCCATGTGCCCCAGTTCGGCCAGCAGCGAGCAGATCGCCGGGTTGAGGATGCCACCTTTTTTCATCGGACCAGTTACCTCGTCGTCGCGCAGCGGGAGAGCGTGCCCCCGCCACGATTTTCGTGTCTCTGGGGAGTCCGTACCCTTGATTCGCCCCGGAGATGACGCACCCGGGCCGAAAACGGCAACAATCTCCGCAACCAGATCAGTATAACGGTTATTCGCCCGAGCCTCCACTCCCTTGACCCGCCAGTCACGAAGGAGCAATGGATTGATGCATGGGAAGCAGCGTCGGCACGGAATCGCTCTCGTGCTCGTGGCGGGTCTGGCACTCGCCCTGGTGATGGCGGGCCTGATCGGCCGGCGTTGGTCGCGCGGCGCGGCCTGAGCGATCCATCGGGATCGACCAGCGCGAGCCAGGCCGCGGGTCTCTCGAAAGCCGGCGGCAGTTTCGCGGTGGCGGGACCGCCGTTCAATCAGAGCGTGGACGCGGTTCGCAAGGCCGCGCCGGCGTGGAATCGGCGTATGGGCCCGCCCCGTCGTGTGATTGACCTGGTCTGCCTGGTTCCCGACCAGGAGTCATTCCTGGAGGCGATCGCGCTCTGGGACGACGGCCATTTCTTCCCGATCCTGATCGACGAGACCGAGCTGACGCTCAGGTTCATTCGCGCGTTTCGCCCCGCCCGGATCGTCCGGTATCCCGGTCATCCCCACCCGATCGAGATCGAGCGGCTCTGGGATGCCGCCGTCGACGCCGTCGGCCGTTCGTGGACCCGCGCCAGCGACGAGGCGAGCGGGAACGCGAGCGACCTCCTCGACGGCAGCGCCTTCCCGCTCCGGCTCGGCGCCACGCCTCCCGGCATGGTCTTCTCCAGCCCGACCAGCCCCAGCCTGGCCGGAGCCGTCGCTCTGGCCGCGGGACGATTCCAGCCCATCGTCCGGTGGGAGGCCGACGGTGAACCCTCCAATCGACTGACCCGCGTTCAAGCCCTGGCGCTGGCCCGATCGCTCGAGCGGCTGGTCGCCTCGCGGACCCGCCGGTACGCCCTGATCGGCGACGACTGCGACTTCCTGACCCTGGCCGGTCCCTATCCCTACCGTTATGACGACCGCGAGGGCCCTGCGGCCTTTGATGACCTGATCGGCCGGAACGAGCCCGAATCCGTTGACGCCCAGACCCACGCCGGGCCGCCGCGCTGGGCGTATGCCGGCCGGCTGATCGGCGACCCGGCCCCGAGCGTGTATCGGGCGATGTGCAGCCTGTTCCTTCAGCCCGATTCGGCCCTCCTGTTCAACACGTACGAGACGCCGGGTCTGCCCTGGTCCGACTACGCCATGAATCCGGCCGCGCGGGTCCTCCTCCAGCGTGCCCGTCTGCCGGTCAAGCTCCGCGAAGGGGGCGAGGCCAGCCTGTCGGCCTGGTCGCGCCTGTTTCAGCCGGTCAACAAGTTCGGCCTGGTCGAAATCAACACCCAGGGCGACCCGTCGGTTTTCCAGCTTCCGGGCGGGCCGGGCCACCCCTGCGACATCCCACCCAGCGTGCCATCGGTCGTGTCGATCATCCACAGCTTCTCCGCCACCGACCCCGACGACCCGGCCACCATCGCCGGACGATGGCTGGCCAACGGGGCGTTCCTTTACTATGGCGCGATGCACGAGCCATTTCTCCAGGCGTTCCGCGCGCCAACCTTTTCAGCGAGCTGTTTGCCGAGGGTGTCCCGCTCGTCGCGTCGGCCCGCCGCAACCGTCCCGATCCATTCGGCCTGCCCTGGCGGCTGGTTTACCTGGGCGACCCCCTGTACCGATACATGGGGGCGCGGCGCACACCACCCCGACAAGAATCCGGCCCATCGTTGACCGATTGGCCTCGCCTGAACGCACCGCCCCGTCCAGGCGCTGACGCCTCCGACGCCGCGGCGCTTTCCTGGGTCCACGCGACCCTCCTGGCCGAGCTTCAGCGCCCGTCCGACACAAGACCGCCTTCGCTCCCACGGCTAACCTCGGCGCTCCTCTCGATCGATCGCGACAAGCTCGAGCCAGGGCAACGACCCGTCTTCGACGCCCTCCTGATCGATGTCTTCCTCGCTTCCGGCCGCCCCGACGCCCTCCGCGCACAGCTTGGCCGGACCAGCCGCGCGGGCGGTCCGCACAGGCCAGCCGGACACTCGAGTCGCTCTCGGCCGGCGCGCTCCAGACCTTCCTCGCCGCCGTGGATTTCGAGCGGACCCTGGCCCTCTGGGCCGAGATCGTCGCCGACGACCCCGATCCATCCTTCCTGCAAACGGTCCAGGAACGAATTCGCCCGCTGGTCAATAGCCCGCCCCGGCGCCGACAATGGCTCGGCCGACTGCGGGACGCGCTCCACGGCCCGAGCCTGACGCGCGAAACACAAACGCGGATCGAGCAGGAGATCATTATGCTAAAGAATAAATAATATAAAATCAAATTATTACGATTTTTGTTCGATTGAAATCACACCTGCTAATTCGTAAATCAAGCTTTTTCCGAAGAACCGGTTTCCTCGCATCTCTTGAGAATTTGATAATCCTCTCGCTCGAACATACTTTCGCTTTTTAAGTCGTCCGGTTCGCGCCGAGATTCGCGCGAGTTTCACGCGATCTTCCCGCCCCGATCATCTCCGAAACCACTCGTCCGACTAGAATACGACCTCGTTACCGCCCCGCTCGACATCCCGCCTTGAACGAGGTTACTCACCGTGTCACACACTCGCATACATGCACGTTCTCGTGTTGCTTTCACTCTGATCGAGTTGCTGGTTGTGATCGCGATCATCGCGGTCCTGATCGCCCTGCTCTTGCCCGCCGTCCAGGCGGCGCGTGAGGCGGCTCGGCGCACCCAGTGCACCAATAACCTCAAGCAGATCGGCCTGGCGCTGCACAACTATCACACGGCCAACGACTGCTTCCCTCCCGGGGGCTCTGACCGTATCGAACGCCAACGGCTCGACGCGCGTCAACGGTTCGTTCAGCGCCCAGGCCCGATTGCTCCCCGACCTGGAACAGCAGGCGCTGTACAACGCGGCGAACTTCTCGATCGCCTGCAAGTCGGACCCGACCGGATCGGTGATGAACTGGTCCGTGATCTTCACACGAGTCAACTCATTTCTGTGTCCCTCGTGCCCGGCGCCCTCGTGGAACAGCACCGAGAACGCGCCGCTGAACCAGTACCGGGCGACCGGCAACAATTACTTCGCCTCGTACGGCTCGGGCATCGAGTGGCAGGCGACTCAGGCGGGAGGACCGCCCAACGGGATGTTCCAGATCACCGGTAATTGTTTCGGGCTCCGCGACATTCAGGACGGGTCGAGCAATACGATCGCCTTCGGCGAGTGGAAGACCGGTTCCGGCAGCCAGACGATGATCACGCCGGCCACCGACATCATCTTCGTGGGGAGTGCCCCTTCGGGCACATCACGGTCGAACCCAGGGACGGAGATCATGCCCAACCTGAACGCCCTGGGCTTTCAGGCGTGGATCACGAAGTGCGCCCAGTCGGTCGCCACGACGCGTTGCACGTTCACCCCGGTCCTCGGCGAAGCCTGGGGCTACGGCCTTCCCGGTTACTCGATGGGTTCCACCCTCCTGCCCCCCAACTCGAAGTATCCGAATTGCAGCGCGGGGGGTGCCAACACCCTTCAGGCCGCCGGGATGTTCAACATGACGAGCTTCCACCCCGGCGGAGCGAACATCCTGTCGTGTGATGGCTCGGTCAAGTTCCTCAAGGACAGCACCAGCATGCCGGTCGTCTGGGCGCTGGGCTCGCGGGCCCAGGGCGAGATCATTTCGGCCGACTCATATTGATTAACACCAACGACCACACTTCCGGTATGCTCGTCGTCGTCGAGACCCGGCCGTCGCCCGACCATCTTGCCGTGAATGCCTCAAAAACGCGATCTCGGAGGACCGATGTTGCCAATCCGGACTCACCGCCTCGTCGGAACGCTTCTGCTACTGCTTGTGATCCCGTTGCCGGTGGTCGCGACGCGGCCGGCGCAGGCGGCGGAGATCGTCGAGATCGGACCGGATCACCTCCGAATGCTTCCCGAGGGTAAGGAGGCCGACGCGATCCCGGGTGACTTTCTGCTACGAAATGACAAGATCACCGCGACGATCGGCGGTGTCGCGTCGTTCCGGGATGCGAACGTGAACACGCAGGCCGTGCAGGGCGCGGTGCTCGACCTGGTGCGTCACGATCTTCCCGGCGGCAACAACGACCTGCTCGATGCTTTTTACCCCCAGGGCCATTACCTCGACGCCCCGGCGCCGACCCGTGCCGAGATTATCAGGGCCCGGGGCAACGACGTGTTGATCCGTTTCTCAAGGGCGGCGGCCGAGGGGATGCAGGGCGACCCCGTTGATGTGTCCACCGACTATTCGCTCCGCGACGGCGAGCCATTCCTGCGGATCACGACAACCTATCGCAACCACGGTCCGAAACCGGCCCGCGCCGCCGTTTATGACAAGATCCGCGCCGATACGTTGTTCCGCATTCCTCCCGCTGGCGATACCCCTTCGCTGGTCTATGACGAGCCCTGGCATGGCGCAGCGTACGGCGTGGTCCGCGCCGGCGGCAAGCCGATCCGGTCATACGCGACGGCCGCGCGGGTGACCTACTTCCTCGCCGGCGGGAACCGGCTCGACTTTCCGGAGCTTCTCATCGCTGACGAGAAAGCGCAGCCGATCGGTCCGTCGCTTCCCCGGCCCTCGCTCATTCCAGCCGGTGGCGAGGTATCGGTCGAGCGCTTCCTGATCCCTGGCCGACACCCGGCCGAGGTGCAGGCCGTGATTGCCGAACTTCTGAAGACCAACGCGACCCGCGCCGAGATCCGCGTAAGCGACCCCCAGGGGCAGCCTGTCGCCGGTGCGAACGTGGTCGCGCGATCGGGAAAGACCGTCGCCTCCGAGGGCCGGACCGACGCCGAGGGCCGGCTGACGCTGATCTTGAGTCAACCGGGCGCGTACGACGTGGTCGTCACCCAGCGCGGGCGGGCCGACACCCAGGCGCGGCTCTCGGCCCCAGAGGCTTCGGGCCGGGAGACCGCCATTTCGCTCGGGCCGATCGCCCAGGCGTCGTTCGACATCGTCGATGGGACGAACGGCCGCGGCCGGACTCGTGGTCCGGTCAAGGTCGTGCTCCAGGGGGTTGACGGCACCCCCGATCCGAACTTCGGTCCCGACGCGCTTCCGCGACAGGCGGGGCATCTCTGTTTCTCGCCCGACGGGTTGTTCACGTTGGCCTTGCCGCCGGGTCACTACGAGGCGCTCATCGGCCGAGGGCCCGAGTTCACGCTCGAAAAACGCCGATTCGAGGTCGCCTACGGCACGACGACCCCCGTCCATGCCGAGATCCGGCGGGCGTTTTCGAGCCCCGGCTGGGTCATCGCCGACTTTCACAACCACACCACCGCCAGCAACGACAGCATCGCCGAGACGGGCGGCCGGGTCGTCGGCATCGCCGCCAGTGGCGTCGAGTTCGCACCCGCGACCGAGCATAACCGGATCAGCACGTTTACAACCTATATCGAACGTTTTCAGCTCGAACCGTTTTTGCATTCGTGCGGCGGTATCGAGCTGAGCGGCATCCCCGGCCCGGGGGCCACCAATCACCAGAATGCGTTTCCCCTTCAGGTCCTGTCAGGCGCTCAGGGCGGAGGCGCGCCGCGAACCGATCGCGACCCCAAGGTGCAGATCGCGCGTCTATTCCATCACGACAACGACGCCGAGAAGTTCGTGCAGCAGAATCACCCCGACGTCGGCTGGCTTTACTTCGACAAGGACCGCGACGGCAACCCCGACGGCGGGTTTGGCACCCGGCCGTTCACCCACGCCCTCGAGCTCAACCGCGAGATCGTGGGCTTGCTCAAGGCGCTGGAATCGTCGGGCGCAAAGGCGCGCACGGGCCGCGCGTTCCAATGGCTCCAGATGCTCAACCAGGGCGACCGGATCTACGCCACGGCGAATTCGGACGCGCACATCACGGCGTTCCATGATGGTTCGATCTTCACCTACGTCGCGTCGGAGCAGGACGACCCGGCCCGCCTCGATCCCATCGCCCTGGCACGGGCGGCACGGGCTGGCCGGATGGTCCTGAGCAACGGGCCGTTCCTCGAGGTCGCGCTCGACGGCGTTCCTCCCGGTGGAAACGTCCGCGCCAGTGGCGAGTCGGCGCTGAATGTCCGTGTGAGCTGCGCTCCCTGGATCGATATCGACCGGGTTCAGGTTCTCGTCAACGGCCATCCGATCCCGGCGCTCAACTTCACCCGCGCCGATGCCGCCGATGGGTTTGCCAGGAGTTCCGAGGCGCTCCGCTTCAGCCGGACGATCCCGCTCCGACTGACCGAAGACGCACACGTCATCGTGATCGCGACCGGCGAACACTCACAGATCGGCCCTTTCCACGGCAATTTCGGCCAGCAGGCGCCCACGGCGCTCAGCAACCCGATTTTTGTCGATGTCGATGGCAATGGTTTCCAGGCCAGCAAGGACACCCTGGGCGTTCCCCTGCCCGTCTCCTCGCGTTCGCAAGGCTCGGGAGGTGAATCGGAATGAGCCCTTCACGATCAAGCTCGCGCCGTGGCTTCCTCCGCGAGGCCGTCACGATCGCCTCGGTGGGCGCAATGTCTCGATTCAGCCGAGCCGGCGCCGTTGACGGGTCTCGCCCGCTGTTCGACGGCAAGACCCTCGCCGGGTGGCACGCGGTTCCCCGGCTCGCGATCCCGAAGTTTGCCGAGGGCGAGCGCGTGCCGCCCGACACGCTGAAACAGCGGGTCCTCGCGCGTGCGGCCGGGAACCCCTCGCTGCAAAAGATCGCGGCGCAGAGCGGTCGCTGGACCGTCCGCGATGGCGTCCTGGAAGGCGGTCAGGAGCCGCCGGGATCGGGGCTGGGGGCCTATCTCCTGAGCGACCAGACGTTCGCCGACTTCGAGCTTGAGCTCGACGCCCGCCCCGACTGGCCGGTCGACACGGGAATCATGCTCCGGGCGCACGAACTGGGCTCGATCGGCTTTCAGGTCTTGCTCGACCACCGACCCAGGGGGGGAATCGGCGGAGTCTTCGGCAATAACCTGGGCCCCTTCCTGGTCGCCCCCTTCGCCGTTGACGGCGACGAACTGCCGGGCTTCCGCGTGGCCAGCCTGCGCCCCGGGTACGATCGAGTCGAACTTCGCCCGGCCCATCCCGAACTTCGGCGCGACGTTCGAGCAGTTCACCCGGGTCTGGCGGCCCAACGACTGGAACCATTTCCGCATCCGATGCGTGGGCCGTCTTCCGGTTATCACCACCTGGATCAACAACCAGAAGATCTGCGAGCTCGATACCGCGCGGATCGACGCGCCGGGCTACGACCCCGACGCGGTCCTCGCTCTCATCGGCCGAGCCGGCCATATCGGCTTCGAGGTCCACGACAACGGCAAGATGGGCCACAACCGATGGGCCCCCGGCGCGGTCTGTCGATGGAAGGATATCCGGATCGTGACCCTTTGATCTGACCATCGCGAGCCGTTTTTTCCCGGAATCTTGTATCAACCCGCGTTGGCGTGCCCTTATACCTCAAAAAGAGAGTGCCAGAGAACTCCTTGGGGACGCCGCTCTCATGGCAGGTGCGCGACTCGGGCCGGTGCTTCGCGACCTCGGGTCGCTATTCCGGACAGGCACGACCGTCGGCCTGACTGATGCCCAGTTGCTCGATCGGTTCGTCGCGGACCGCGACGAGGCCGCATTCGCCGCGCTCGTCGCGCGCCACGGCGCTTTCGTCCTGGCCGTTTGCCGCGACATTCTGCGGCTCAACTCACGTCGCGGAGGATGCCTTCCAGGTCACGTTCCTGATCCTGGCCAGGAAGGCAAGTTCGCTCCGCGTCAGTGAATCACTTGGGGGCTGGCTGCATCAGGTCGCTCGCCGGGTCGCGCTCCAGGCCAACATCACCGACTCACGGCGTCGGCTTCGCGAGCAGGCCTGCGTCCTCAAGGACTCCGAAGCTTCCTCAGTCGGTCGACCCGGCGACGACATCGCGCGTGTCATTCACGAGGAGATCGACCGTCTTCCCGAAAAATACCGCGTGCCGATCGTGCTCTGCGACCTCGAAGGCGCCGCCCGCGACCTGCTCCGGAAAAGGCTCAATCCGCCGCGGACTGGCACCATCGGTCGCCATGGCGGGGCTGTTGACCGCCGCGCGAGCGACAACGGCGGCGGTGCCATGCCAGACGATCATGATCGCACTCTTAACGAATTCAAGGATGTCAAGAATCTCGCAAGGCTTCAGCTCGCTTCCATCCTCGCCACTGCACCGGAGGCCGCGCTGGGATCGAGCCATCGAGAAGACGCTTTGTCTCTGGACCGTCGGCCGCGAGGATATCTTTTAAGGACTTTCGATCGGAGGGCACTGGAGTGAGGCCACGACCTCCCCTCGGCCGCTCTGCTTGACCGATCCACGTCCGGGCCTGTAAGATGCGTGCGGGGTTGAGTTTCAGAAGGCACCGTCCCGTCCTGGAACCGCGGGGAGTGGCCCCGCTCCGGGTTTGCAAACGAGGATCGGGCCGGGGACGTGTGCGGAACGAGGTCCGAGGATGAAAGACGAGTCGCGCTCGCCGAGGTCAACATCGACCCCCTTACCAGTCCGGCATCAACTGGATCACGCCGTGCCGACGGTGATCCACGATCCCGAACAGGACCTGCCGCTCCTGGCGCGTTGGCTACGTCGGGCGATGGCCAACCCGACTCAGTTCTGGAGCCTGATCGGCGGAATCGTGGTCGTCGTCACGGGCCTGGCCATCTTCTCGAGCGGGCTCAGCCTGGGCCGGAAGTCGGCCGATTCGGCGTGGCTCAAGGTCGAGACGGCGCGCACGCCCGCGGACCGGGTCGAGATCGCGCACCAGTACCCCAAGACCCCTGCCGAGCAGTGGGCCTTGCTGTCGTCGGCCAGCGACTTCTACAACCAGGGGTTCGTCGACCTGCCCGCCAACCGCGACGCGGCTCTGCCGGCGTTCAAGAAGGCGCTCGACCTGTTCGATGAGGTCGCCCGCGAGGCCCCGCGGGATTCACCCCAGGCCCGCGCCGCGGCGCTGGGTGCGGGTCGGACGCTCGAAGCCCGCAACGAGCTTGAGAAGGCCATCAAGCAGTACGAGAAAGTGGCTGAGACCTGGAAGGGAACCCCCGAGGCCGCCGAGGCCCAGCGACTGGCTCAGACCCTGCGCCAGCCCGAAAGCGCGGCGTTCTACAAGGAGCTTTACGCCTTCAGGCCCACCGAGGCCATCCTGCCTCCCGGCGGTCAGGGAAACTTCCCGATGACCCTCCCCCCGTCGCTCGGCGGCTCGTCAAAGACCACACCCTTTGACTTGCCCTTCCCGATGAACCTGCCACCCCCGCCCCCACCCTCGCCAACCTCCGCTCCCGCGAGCGAGCCCCCTGCGTCCGGGGCTGTTCCCGCGCCATCGACGACCGCACCGGCCGAGGCCCCCAAGTCCGAGCTGCCGGCCGACCCGTTTGCCGCTCCCAAGTAAGCCCGTAAGTTGTTGATTAACTTTGACTGGGTCCGTGATGTCGCCTCCCGAGCTGTCGTCGGTCCCCACGGAATTTGACGTCAAGGCCCGGATGGTGGGCAAGCGCATCGATGCGTACCTGGCCAGCCGGTATCCCGATTATTCGCGGAGCGTGGTCCAGAAGGTGATCGACGCCGGCGCAGTGCTGGTCAATGGCCAGGTGGTGAAGGCGTCGTACAAGGTCCGGCTCGACGACCGGATCTGCGTCTGGCTTCCCGAATTGGCCGACGATACGCCGGTGGCGGAAGATATCCCGATCCGGGTGGTTTACGACGATGAAGCCCTGACCGTCGTGAACAAGGCGGCGGGCATGGTCGTCCACCCGGCCAAGGGCCACTGGACCGGCACCCTGGTCAATGCGCTTCAGTTCCACTTCGAGAACCTATCCACCATCGGCGGCGCCGAACGGCCAGGGATCGTTCACCGGCTCGACCGCGACACAACCGGCCTCCTGATCGTCGCCAAGGTCGACGCCGCTCACCGTCACCTGGCCCAGCAGTTCGAGCAGCGGACGATCCACAAGGAATACCTGGCGATCGTCTCAGGCGTTCCCCAGCGCGACAGCGACTACATCGAGCGTCCCATCGGCTTCCACCCGACCAACCGCGAAAAGATGGCCATCCGCCTGCCCGAGGACGGCGGCAAGGAGGCTATCACGTTTTACGAAGTGCTCGAGCGCTTCCGCGGCTACGCCCTGGTGCGCTGCAAACCCGCCACCGGCCGGACCCACCAGATCCGCGTCCACCTGGCCCACATCGGCCATCCCATCATCGCCGACAAGGCCTATTCCGGCCGCGATCGTCTCACGCTTGGTGACCTGCTCGGCGGCGAAACCGAGGATACCGACTCAGGCCGTGTATTGATCGACCGCCAGGCCCTCCACGCCCACACCTTGCGCCTCGATCATCCCCTGACCGGGCAACACCTGATTCTCACGTCGCCGTTGCCTGAGGACATGACGCGGTCCCTGGAAGCTCTGCGACGGTATCGAACCTCTCATGCTTAATCTGTACTTTCCGAGACTTCCTTCATCCTATGCCGCTAGACTGAGCAGCCGCTCCGCCGTGGCCTGAATTTCCTCGTCAGTCACCCCGGGGCGTAGAACTGCACGAATCTCCTCGCCCAGTAACGAACACCGCGCCGCCCACCGCTTATCGGCGTGGTTCGGACGGCGCAGCGGTGAGTCCCACGGCGAGTCGGTGCGGTCCACCAACTCCTCCGCCGGGCGGGACCAGACCTACGCCTCGGTCATCTTGGGCGACCACTGGCAGACGTGGAACGCCCCGAGGTTCGCCCACACGAACCGCACTTGCTGCTGACCCGCCCCACGACGTCCTTGCAATCGCGAAAAGTGATCTCCAGGATGAAGTGATCGGCTACAGATGTCAGGATGTCGGCGACCGAGGCCGCCGGGTCGGTGCAGTAGTACGCCAGCCACGCCGTCGGCTCGACCACAAATCGGTTCGGCGGGTTCGTCCGCGAGCGGTTAGATACGCGGTGTTCGGACGATTCCGCGGCCATGCCCGGGTGCACTACCAACCGGCGGCCAGCCGAAGGGGACGAGGCAAATCCGCTTACTTCGACGGATTCTTTTCTCGGTTTTCGTGAATCTCCACCGTAGTCATGGGATGCTCGGCCGCCCAGGCGTACCATTTGACCATCACACCCGGCAGCCAGCGGAGGGTTTGCCGCTTGAGCGGGCCGGAGACCGCGCGACCAGCGATCGACCAGCGTGAGCCGGTCTCCCGATCGAGCCACGGGGCTTCGGGGTCGCTCATGTCTACGGCGAGGGTCAATGGCCCGGCCGTTTTCCCCTCCAACTCGGGCGCGTAGGCCGCGGCGGTGCGCGTCCGGCCGTCCCAGAGGATGATGGCGTTTCCGCTGCCGAGACGAACGTTCCACAGCTCGGGACCTGCGCCAAAGGACTTCAATGGCCAGGCGTGGCTGGCTTCGCCTTCGGCCAGGCCGAACACTCGCTCCTCGGCGACAAGTCGCGGGTCCGGTTCGGGGCGGGTCGATCGCGACTCCGGGAGCAAGGCGTTCGGGGTCGATCGCGGCTGAAACCGCGCGACCATCGCATAGGCCACCGTACCCGGATTGGCCTTCAGCCACGGACCCCAATCGGTCTCGATCGTCGCGATGGGCACAAGTTGCTCGCCCTTGCGGGGGCCGTCGAAGGCGAGCCCGGTCAGGCAGTCGAAGAGCGTGCCGTCCTTGTGGCGCATCACCATCACGCCGTTTCGCCAGCCGTGGAATCGGTAGTCGAGTGACGCGGGATAGCCCCGGACGAATCCGGCGTCGGCGTCATAGACGAACACGCCGTAGGTATCGCTGATGACGCGGTACGGTACGAGGAACCAGCGGTAGGGGATGGCGCCGCCGTCGTACTTGCCGCGAATCCAGGAGAGCACCCGGTCATCATCGCGAAGCGCCCCGGCCATCCGGCGGGACTCGTCCACGCAGTGTGAGCACGCGGGGTTGACCAGAGTCTCAAACAGCTCCGGCCGGAAGAGCGCCTTGGGGATGTGGATATCATCCGGACCGGAGGCCAGAACCGCGAGGAGCACGCCCAAGAAAAACATTTGTTATTAACTCCAAGATTTCATGTTGTTTCGTTCCCTGCGCGGTATGTCGAGGACAGGGGCAAGTGACAAACGCGCGAAACGGTCAATCGTCCTGCCGCCGGAATACTCCATACAGAAACGGCTGGGAAGCTCCCCAAGGTGTCGTGTGAATCTCTCGGACGGCTCGCACGATCGCGAAGCCGGGACGGAATTCGGCCTGCAATGCGTCGGCGTTGTAGCGGTGAACTTCCCGGTCGCTGCACCGCGCGGGGCCATCGTCCGCGAAGGTGGCGACGATCAGATGGCCGCCCTTGGGGACCGTTTTCAGGGCCAGGTCGACATACGCCTTCCTGTCCGCGGCATCAATCAGGAAGTGGAACACGGCCCGGTCGTGCCAGACATCGAACGTGCCGACACGCTGGGCCTCGGTCACGTCGGCCGCGAGCCATTCGACGCGGGCGGCACGCTCACCCTCCCCGAGCCGCGCCTTCGCCTTGCCCAGGGCGATTTCCGAGATGTCGAGGACCGCGATCCTCTCGAAGGCATGCTCAAGCAGCCTATCGACCAGGACGGACGCGCCGCCGCCCACGTCGATGATCCGCCCGCCCTCGTCCGGCGCGACCGCGGCGATCAGCTCCAATGATCGCGTGGGTTCGTCCTGATACCAGCTCACGCCGGTCTCGGCCCTGGTCGCGTAGACCTCGTCCCAGTGTCGTTTGTTAATCGATTTTAATGTACGCATTGATTGCGCCAATTTCGATCATGGGCGTTCCAGCGCGGTTACTGTCGCGTCGCGGCGATTCGCGGCCCCGGAGCACGCGCCGAGGTGCCTTAAATGATACCTTCTACCCACTGAAAAGGCATGGACTGCCGTGTTCGCCCCTCCGAATGGTGCCGGCTGAACCGCGCCTCAAGGCCTGGAAAAACGCGACGGAGCCTCCTTCCTGTACGCCCCTGTACGCCGTGGTCCTGTCATCCTCTAGTGCCACGATTCCGTGCGGATTTATCCTTTTTCCCCTGGCTGTCCCCAGCCCACGCCCTTTTCTCCTTGACCTGTCTTTCTGTGCATAATACACTTCCGTCCATGTGGAGCAGGGCCAGTGTGATCAATCGGTCTGCCGTGGTGGCGGTGGGCCACCTGGATGCGGACTGTTTTTATGTGTCCGCGGAGCGGGTGCGCGATGAGTTTTTGCGTGGCAAGGCGGTGGGGGTGCTGGGGAACCAGGGCGCGTGCGTGATCGCCAAGAGCTACGAGATGAAGATGGCCGGGGTGAAGACGGGGGCGCCGATCTGGGAAGCGCTGGTCAAGTGTCCGGCCGGGGTGTACGTCAAACGCGATTTCCGGTGGTACGAGGTGCTCAGCCGACTGATGCTCGAAATCGTGCGCGAGGTTTCGCCGCGGGTCGAGTATTACTCGATCGATGAGTTCTTCTTCCAGGCGATCCCACGGCGGGGGCAGGGGTTCGACGAACTGGCGGCGTCGATCCGCGACCGGGTCATGGAACGGCTGGGGGTGCCAGTGACGGTCGGGATCGCGCGGACGCGGACCCTCGCCAAGCTGATCTCGGACACCGCCAAGCCGTTCGGAGCAAAAGCGGTGCTCGACCCATCGGCCGAGTCGGTGCTCCTGACCGACCTGGCGGTGACCGAGATCACCGGGATCGCCGGCCGGCGGCAGCGCGGTCCGGCGCCTGGGGCATCCGCACCTGTCTTGACCTGGCGCAGGCCGACCGACGGCTCGTGCGCGAGCTGCTGACCGCCACGGGCGAGTCGCTCTGGTGGGAGCTCAACGGCGAGTCTGTGCAGCCGATCCATCCCGATCGGCCGTTGCACAAGGCCCTGTCGCGCGGGGAAGCTTCGGCGAGTCGACGGCCGACCCCCTGGTGCTTTACGCGTGGCTGGTGCGGAACATCGAACGGCTGATCGAGGAGCTCGAGTATCACGCCGTGCGCGCGGGGCGGCTGACGGTCTGGGTCGCCTACCGGAACGGCCAGGTGGGGCTGGGCCAGACATCGCTGGCGGTGCCGAGCGAGCGGTTCGACGTCTTGCTCGACGCCGCCCGGCCGTGCCTGCGGAAGGCGTGGGTGCCGCGGGTGAACGCGACCCGGATGCACGTGATCGCCGAGCGGCTGACCCCCCGCGCCCATGCTCCGCTCGGTCTGTTCGAGAGCGACGGCCGACGCGCCGAGGCTCTGGCCCGGCTCAAGCGCGAGATCAACGCCCGCATGGGCCGGTTCGCGCTCCGCAGCGCGGCGACCTTGCCGCTGGTCGGCGTTTATCGTGATGTGTCGAATTCCTACGATATCTGCGACGTCCGGGGGAAAATCTGCTTTTAGATTGATTGATTGATGGCATGTGCACAGGAATTGCGCTGGCATGGAGCGAGATGCCCACGGAACTGATCGGGCGGCATGCCCTGGAACGGTGTGCCCACGAGCGGGGCGGGGAGCGCGAGGTGCGTTTCCTGTATCGCGACCGTCGGCCGCGCCTGCCGGTCTGGCGCGACGGCCGGCTCCAGGTCGTCCGGTGGGGCAATGGCCGGGGCCAGAGCCGGTTTCTCCCACGAACCGGATGGACCTGGATGGAGACGATCCAGGAGGGGGGCTGGCACGGACTAGAGGCGGTCGCGGTGGACATCCCCGCCACGCTCGGTCTGGACCGCGGCGTCTGGTTCCGGGTCCGGCAGGGGATGCGCGGGCTACTCGTCCCCGACGAGCGCGGGATCGCCGTCGTGTATATGATCTGCGAGCCGGCCAGCCACTACTACCAGGTCATGACCCGATCGCCCCGGATGCCGGTCCTGATCGACGAGCGGATCTAGCCGTTGCCAACCCTGCCCTGCCCTTTCCATCAGCGCCCGCCCAGGGCCTTGATCCGGGCGGCGGCGGCGGTGGCGGCGACAGTGCCGGGGAATTCCTTGACGATCCGCTGGTAGTAGGGCAAGGCGGCGGCAGCCTTGCGGGCTTTTTCGAGGTTCTGGCCCATCCGCAGGAGCGAGTCAGCGCGGGCGTCGTTCTTCGGTTTAGCGTTGTCCGCGGCTTTCGATGAAGCGTGATCCGGCTTATCGGCGGACTCGGCCTTCGGAAGGACCGGGACAGACGCGGGTCGCGAGCGAGGGGCGGCCGGCGCGTCGTCACCGAGGCCGTCGAAGGCGCCGTCGTCCTTGCCGGCGGTGGAGGCCGCTCTGGGTTTTGCGGGGCTCGATCCGCCCGATTCGCGGCGCGGAGGGCGGCTTTCTGGACGTACTTCTCGGGATTGTCGTTGAACTCGTCGCGGCAGCCCGAGCAACAGATCGGGAACGACTTCCCCTGGTAACTGACGGTCATCGTGGCCGCGCCGCCGGTGATGACGCACTTGGGGAGATCGGACGCCGAGCCCCCGGCGGCGAAGGCCTCGCCTTCCTTGGTCAGCCCGACCTCGATGATCCGCTTGAACTGCGGGGCGCCGGCCTCCTGGCGCTCGAGCCAGAGGGCGTAGCGGATCTGGTTGCTATAAGGCCAGAGGACGAGCCGTTCCCTGCCGGTACCAGGGCCGGAGAGATCAAGTCGTTCGAGCGTCAGCATCTTGGTGCTGCCGCTCGCGGCGGTCGCGGCTCCGAACGTGCCCGAGTACACCACGACCTTACCTTCGGGGGTGGTCGCTTCAAGGCGGTACAGATTGCCAGCCGGGTCGCAGCTCAGTTCGCCGTGGGTGATTGTCTTGTCGCCTTCGAGGTCGATCGACATGCCGACCGCTACGCCCTTGACGAACTTCCAGGCCCATCGGTGCGTCTCGGACCAGCCCTTGAGGCGGTTGGCGGTCGGGATACCCTGCCCCTTCCAGCTTCCGATCAGGTGCTCGAAGGGGACGAACGGCCCGGGAATCCGCTCCCCGGAATCACCCGGGACCGCGCCGAAAAGCGGGACCAGACCTGCCCCAAAGATCCCCCCCAACAGCCCGGCCAGGATCAGCGCGCGCATCGCGATTCCACTCCCCTTCCTGGTGAAAAGGATTGCCTTCATGCATCATTGTAGCATCGACGGTGGAGGAGAAGCCAGAGAGGAAGCAGGGAATGGGGCAAACGCTCTGGCCAAAGAGGTGAAGTGGGGATAAGCTGGAATTCAACGACGAGCGACGAGGTCTCCGGCCGTGCCGAGCGGGGATTTCGACGACTCGAGACCGAAAGAATCTAGTCCCATGACGGGGTTCGCCATGCGTTTGGAGGCAGTGATCCTGCCCGAGCCTGGGGACCGGTCCGGACGTGCCGATTGTCGTGAGTCACTGGTTCGCCGCGCGGGGCGATGAGGTCTGGGAGGGGGACCGGCTGGTCGAGGTGCTGGTCGGCCCCGCCACCTTTGACGTCTCCTGCCCCACCGACGGCCGACTTGCCAGGATTTGCGGGCGCGAAGACGATGAGGTCAGGCCGGGGACGGTCCTGGGCCTCGTCGCGGCGAACGAGGACGGCGATGCGCCGAGCGCGCCGTCGGATCGCCGCTAAGATGACCACGATCCAGGAACGTTCCGCCGGTGTGATCCCTTACCGACTGGAGGAGGAGCAGGTCCTGAACTACCTGGTCCTCCATTCAGCCACGGTGCGCAACCCGCGCGCCAAGTGGGAGTTTCCCAAGGGAGGAATGGAGCTGGGCGAGACCCCGCGCCAGACCGCCGCGCGCGAGTTCCGGGAGGAGACGGGGCTGGTGGATTGGGCCTTCCGCGAAGGGTTCGAGCGAAGCCTCTCGTACACGTACATCCGGCGCGGCCGCAAGGTGGTCAAGACGGTCACGTACTACATCGCCGAGATCGCCGATGCCTCGCTGATCACCCGCTCCGCCGAACACGTCGAGGACCCGTTCGGCCACTGGTATCACTGGGGCACGTTCGAACAGATCAGCCGGCTACTGTACCACGCCAAGATCCGCCAGGTCTTCGCCGAGGCCGACGCCTGGCTGCGCTCGAAGGCCGAGAGTCCCACGCGCTGAGGTCGGGCGCGAGGTCGTGTTGTGGGTACGGGAGCGTGACGGATATACTCGACGAGCAGGTGGTGAACGAGCGTAGGGAGAGCGACGAAAACATGGCCGAGGCCGGCGACGTGGAGTTGGACGTGATCGCCGTCGGAGCCCACCCCGACGACGTCGAGATCGCGTGTGGTGGGACCCTGGCCCGCCTGGTGCGCAAGGGCTACCGCGTGGGCATCGTCGACCTGACCGATGGCGAACCCACGCCGCTGTCGCCCGGTCCCGACGTCCGGCTTGCCGAGGCGCGTCGAGCGGCCGAGATCCTGGGGGTTGACCTCCGGATCAACCTCAACCTGCCCAACCGTAGGCTGTTCGACTCGTTTGAAACCCGGGTCGCGCTGGCGAAGGTCTTCCGACGGCACAAGCCCAAGGTGGTCATTGGTTTCGGAGGCAAGACCGTGCTCGCCTCGCCCGACCATTACCAGGCGATGCTGATCACCGACGCGGCGGTCTTCTACAGCCGTCTGACCAAGTGGGACGAGCATTTCGACGGTCTGCCGGTCCACACGATCAGCAACCAGTTAAGCTTCCCGATCGCGCTTCATGGACTGAACCTGCCGGAAGCCTCGGGCTATATCGTGGCCGACATCGGCAGCACGCTGGCGGTGAAGATCGAGGCGATCCGCTGCTACGCCACCCAGTTCCCCGCCGCGAAGGCGGGGATCTTCGCGGCCGTCGAGACGATGAACCGATACCACGGGCTGACGGCGGGGTTCGAGGCGGGAGAGTTGTTCATGACGTACCGGACGGTCGGGGTGGATGACCTGATGCGCTGGGCCAGCCCGGCGCATGCGAAGAATTAATGAGAGGTTGGTTCCTTCCGCCGGATCATGGAACCGACGCTGCGGGACGGGAATGGATCGGACCTCGGTGTGTCGATTGACGCTGGAAATGGTATGATGATCGTCGCATACACCGAATCGCGACGGGGCTCAACGTCGATTTCCGTACGGGTCCGAGGCGCGACGCCGCTCGAAGGTCCGATCGGTCGGAGCGCACTTGGATCCACGCTCTGACGGATCACCCTTCGGTACGTGAGGCTCGTCGGCTCAACCATTCAGAAGGCGGTCGAGGTGACCTGGTATCGTCGTTTGCGAACCCTGGTGCAGAACGCTCTGAGGCGGGAGGCTCCGGTGCGTGATCTAGAATCAACAGATGATTATCCCACGCCGAGCTTGCTAACCCTCGTACCCGGGACGCTCCGGCTTCGCTTCGGCGTGGTCTCGACGGTAGGCAACTATCGCGAACAGAACGAGGACAATTACTACATACCCGGTCGCGGCCAGCGCGGCGGCACCATCACGGCGTCGCGAACCGGGCGGAACGCCAGTCCGGGCCCTCCCGAGGGGATGGGGGGGGCGAGGTTCCCGTGGCCGCGTCGCCCGAGGAATCGCCCGCCCTGTTTCTCGTGGCTGACGGGATGGGAGGCCAGCAGGCCGGCGAGGAAGCCAGCCGGATGGCCGTGGAGATCATCCCCAAGGAGCTCGGCCGGCGGCTCGGACCACACGATGCTGACGCACGGGCCGTCCAGGGAGTCATCCGCGAGTCGGTGGCCGAGGCCAACCACGAGATCCTCGGCTCGTCAGGGACGGTCACCGAGTTCTCGAACATGGGGACGACCGTCGTTCTGGCACTCTTTCGCAACGAGAAGGTCTACGTGGCCGGAATCGGCGACTCGCGGGCCTACCGGCTCCGGGACGGCCGGCTCGAGCAGTTGACCAAGGATCACTCGCTGGCCGACGCCCTGGGCGAGGCGGGCACGATCACCAAGGAAGAGGTCCCGAACCACAAGTTCAAGAACGTCCTCTACCTCTACCTGGGAAGCAAGGACGCGCCGGGCGGGCCGGAAGATGTCCGGGTCCTGGACGTTCAGGCGGGCGATCGGTTTCTCCTGGCCAGCGACGGCTTGACCGGGGTCGTTCGCGATCCGGAGATCGCCCGGATTCTGGGCGAGACCGATGACCCTCAGCAGACCGCCCGGCTCCTGACCGATCACGCCCTGACCAACGATTCGAAAGATAACATCACGTGTCTGGTCGTGCACGTGAACGAGGTAACCTCCTCGGCTGGCGTTGCCGGCGCGACTCAGACGACGACCGCCGTATGAAGCTCGCTACGACCGCAACAACACGATCACCGTTTATTGTTCGCAAACACGACACGACCGGCGGAGACCGGGCTCGAGGCCCGGTCGTCTTCGCGAGCGCTTCTCCCCGGCCTCGTAAGACGCCCGCGGTGGATAGAGCCGACGCCGGCCCGCGCGTGAAGGCGGGTCCGGCCATTGGCCGATCCGAAGGGTTAGGGTATGGCGCGTCTTGACGACTTCGTGGCCAACGTCGCCAGGAGCGGCCTGATTCCCCCTCACGAGTTGGCGCGCGCCCGCTCGAACGTCGCTCCCGAGCCCGACGCCGACGCCGACGTCCGGCTGGCGCGGTACCTGGTCCGCCAGAAGATCCTGACCTCCTACCAGGCGGGCAAGGTGCTCTCGGGGGCGACCCGGGGGTTCTTCCTGGGGGGATACCGCATCCTCCGACCCCTGGGAGAAGGCGGCATGGGCAAGGTCTTCCTGGCGGCGCACGACCGCGACGGCCGGCAGGTCGCGATCAAGGTCCTGCCTCCCAAGCGGGCCCTGCAGGAGGAGCAGGCACTGCTCCGGTTCCGTCGTGAGATGGACCTCTCACGCCGGGTCCACCATCCGAACCTGGCCCGAACCCTGGAGGTCGGGCGTGAAGGCGATATCTACTTCATGGTCATGGAATACATCCCCGGGGAGAGCCTCTACGAGATCGTCAAGGGGGAGAAAGGGGGCCCGCTCCGAGTCCCGGACGCAGCCCGTTTCTTCCTCAAGGTGCTCGACGGCCTGGGGGCGGCCCACGACGCGGGTTTGATCCACCGCGACATCAAGCCCTCGAACATCATGGTGACCCCCGACGGCGATGCCAAGATCCTGGACCTGGGACTGGCGCGGGCCCTGGGCGGCGACGAACTCCAGCAGCTGACGCGGCCCAACGTCGTGATCGGCACGCTCGACTACGCCAGTCCCGAGCAGCTCAGCGACGCCGCGGGGGCCGATCGCCGGAGCGACCTGTACAGCATCGGCTGCACCCTTTATTTCACCCTCGCCGGCCGGCCCCCATTCGAGGGGGGCGATGTGGTTAACAAGATCTTCAAGCAGCGGATGGACGATCCTGAACCGCTGGAGAACGTCGCCCGCGGCGTTCCCACGGCGTTCGCCGCGATCATCCGCAAGCTGATGGTCAAAGATCCCAACGACCGCTATCAGAGCTGCGCCGAACTGCGCGCCGATATCGCTCGATGGACCGATCCGGAGCGGGTCCGCGCCATCCTCGGCGCCGAGGCCGAGGCCGCCCGCGCGTTCCGCCCGCCCAGCCCGGTGTTCGAAGACGACGACCTCCGCCTGCTCAACGTCGACAGTTCGTCGCCGATCGGCTTCGGTCAATCGCTTCGCGATCTGGGTGACGCCGAACCCGCCCTGGCGCCCCTTCACAAGCCACCGCCGGTCCCGGTGCCCGCCGTCGTCGTCCCCCCCGTCGACCGCCGGCCACCGTCTCATTCCCAGGTGCCCTCGTTTTCCCGAGCTTCGCCGGACGACTCGCGGTGGCTGATTCACTTTATCGCCATCGCGCGTGTTTCTCGGGGCCCTGGCGATCCTGGCGATTACCCTCTTGCAATAGGCACGCTCGGAGCGTCAAATGGCCCGGCTTTTGCCTTAAGAAGACCGTATCTGCGCGGAAGCCGTTTTATCCCGTCTTTCTTAGAGGAATGGCCCGCATATGGCCGCGTTTTCCAGCACATCTGCCCCTCAAACCAGCAGGGCCGCGGCGCCCGACGTCGTGGAGATCGGCCTGCTCCTCCCCTCGAGCCGCGTGAACGCACTGATCGAACTGTCTAAGCAAAAGCAACAAAGTGTTGGTCAGCTCCTGCGCGGTCTGATCGATCAGGCGCTGCTCGGCGATCGGACTACCGAGAGTCTAGAGGCAGACGACCCTCGAGTTTTTGACGCCTGCGAGGCCAACGGTTTCGGAACATTCGTATAGATCGGACTAGCCGGGCCGGGGTGAGACCGGGACAATCGAAGGCGTGAGCGCTTCAGCCCGATGGATTTCTGGGCCGGGGGGTTACGCCGGACGAGATGGGTACGGGAACGTCGGAAAACGGTGAACACGGCGGGGACGGGCTCGACGTTCTGCTCCCCGTCGTGGCCCGCTGGTTCCGCGCCACCTACGGCACGCCCACACCCCCGCAACGGAGGGGCTGGCCGTCGGTCGCTGCTGGCCAGAACACCCTGATCTTGGCCCCGACCGGGTCAGGAAAGACGCTGGCGGCCTTCCTGGCCTGTCTCGACCACCTTTGGCGGGTGCCCAGGACCAGCCGGGGTGTCCGGATCGTCTACATTTCACCGCTGAAGGCACTGAACCAGGACGTCGCGCGGAACCTGCAAGGACCGCTCGAGGGCATCCTCTCGCAAGGCGAAGCTCGAGGGATCGCCGCTGCCGCGTCTGAGCGTGGCGGTCCGGAGCGGCGACACGCCCCCGGCGGACCGGCAACGGCTGGTCCGCAAGCCCCCCGACATCCTGATCACAACGCCCGAGTCGCTGCACCTGATGCTCACGAGCCGGGCGCGGGAGATCCTGCGGCCAGGTCTCGCACGTCATCGTCGACGAGATCCACGCGCTCTGCCCCAACAAACGCGGGGTCTTCCTGGCGCTCTTGCTCGAACGGCTCGAGGCGCTGAATCCCGGCGAGCTTCCTCCGGATCGGCCTCTCGGCCACCCAGACTGCCGCTCGAGGAGGTCGCCCGTTACCTGGGGGGCCGTCGTATCGTCGCGGCGACGACGGCCGGCAGTCCCGCCCGGTTCGAGCCCCGGCCGGTGTCGATCGTCGATACTGGGCAGCGGAAGGCGCTGGACCTCCAGATCCTGGCGCCGTTCGCGTCCGGCGAGCCGATCGGACAGACCCAGGGAACGGTCTGGCCCGCGATCGACGACTTGCTCGATGCTGCAAATCGAGGCACATCGCTCGACGATCGTCTTCGCCAACAACCGGAGGGTCGTCGAGCGGGTGACTGCGCATCTGAACGAACGGGCAGCGCCGGACGACGACGAGACCTTCGCCCGGGCACATCACGGTAGTCTGAACCTCGACGAGCGGTGCGCGACCGAAGCGATGCTCAAGGAGGGCAAGCTCAGGGCGGTCGTCTCGACGGCGTCGCTCGAGCTCGGCATCGACATGGGAGCGGTCGACCTTGTCTGTCAGGTCGAGTCGCCGGGCTCGGTCTGCGCGGGGCTTCAGCGAGTGGGACGGGCGGGACACGTCGTGGGACGGGTCAGCAAGGGGCGGCTGATCGCCAAGACCCGCGGTGACCTGCTCGAAGCGGCCGCGCTGGCGCGGGCCATGATCGACGGCGAGGTCGAGCCTCTGCGCGTCCCGCGCGCTGTCTCGACGTCCTGGCGCAACAGGTCGTGGCGTGCGTCGCGGTTGAGCCGTGGGACGTGTCGGCGCTGTTCGACCGGGTCCGCTGCGCGTACTCGTATCGCGACCTCACGCCGTCGGCGTTCGAGAGCGTACTGAAGATGGTGTCGGGGCGGTTTCCGACCGAAACGTTCCGCGACCTCCGCGCGCGGGTGAGCTGGGACCGGGTCCATCAGCGGCTGCGTCCCCTGCCCGGAACGACCCGTCTGGCCTTGACCGGCGGCGGCACGATCCCTGATACCGGCCAGTACCCGGTCTATCTCGATGGCGCCGGAGAAACCGGTCCCAGGCTCGGCGAGCTCGACGAGGAGTTCGTCTTCGAGCAGCGCGGTGGGGACAACCTTCCTGCTCGGGACGTCAGTCTGGCGGATCAACGCCATCGAGCCGCATCGCGTGCTTGTTGAGCGGGCTGCGGGACAGGCTGCGGCCGTTCCGTTCTGGCGCGGCGAGTCGGCCGGGCGGACGCCCACCCTGGGTACGGCCGTCGGACGGCTTTCGCGCGAGGTCTTCGAGCGGCAGCGACGAGGCAGAGGTCATTCCCTGGCTGGCCGAGACCTGCCGGCTGGAAACCGGCGCCGCGTCGGTCCTTTACCGTTACGTCCAGCGCCAGGCGCGGGCAATGGGGGCGTTGCCGGACGATCGGACCGTGATCGTCGAGACCTTCCGCGACCCCGCCGGCGAGCTTGGGCTGGCGGTTCTCACGCCCTGGGGGAGCAAGCTGCACCACGCCCTGAAGCTGGCACTCCAGGGGTATCTTCGTGACCGACTGGGAATCGTCGTCAGTTGCCTTCATGCTGATGATGGGGTTCTGGTCCGCCTGCCCGACCACGACGAGCCGCCGCTCGACCTCCTCGACGGCCTGACCGCCGACCGCGCCGACGCTTTGATCCGCGCCGAGTTGGGCGATAGTGCCCTATTCGGGCTCCGCTTCCGCCAGAACGCGGCCCGGGCGCTGCTGATGCCCCGACCCGATCCGTCGAAACGGACGCCGCTCTGGCTCCAGCGATTGCGGGCCAAGGACCTGCTCCAGGTCGTGCGCCAGTTCCCCGATTTCCCGATCGTGGTCGAGACGTACCGCGAGTGCCTCGACGACGATCTCGACGTGCCAGGGCTCCGTCAATTCCTGGACGCGATCGAGGCGGGCCAGATCCGGGTGGTTCGCCATCGCGGCGAGATCGCTTCGCCGTTCGCGTCGAACCTGGTGTTCCGGTTCACCGGGGCCTACCTCTATGCGGGGGACGAGCCGCGGCGGGCTGATCGGCAGGGCGAGGGGTTGGAGTCCACGCCCACGGTAGTTGTCGATGAGAGGATGCTCGACGCCTTGCTCGAGCCCGCCGCGATCGGCCGGGTCGAGAACCGATTACGCGGGGCTGGGCTCGATCCACGCACGGTCGAGGAGATGGCCGAAACGCTTCAGAGGCTGGGCGACTTGACGCCGGACGAGCTGGCTGGGCCGATGCTCCGGTTCCTGGAAGAGCTCCGGTCCAGGGCCGCGCCGCGTTGATCGAGCTGGCCGGGACACGCGAGCCGCGCGCTGGATCTCGGCCGAGGAGTCGACGCTTTACGAACGGGCGTTCCGTCGCCCCCGCGGCGCGACGAAGGACGCCCGCACGGCGCTCGATTTCATCGCCCGCCGTTATCTTCAGACCCATGCCCTGATCGGCCTGGACGACCTCATGGCACGTTATCCCATCGATCCTGCCGTGGCGACCGGCTTGCTGGAGCGCTGGGAGGAAACGGGGCAGGCGGTAAAGCTCGACGACGGGGCGCGGTGGGCAGATCGGCGGAATCTCGACGAGGTCCGACGGCTGTCGCTTGCCCTGCGACGGAGCGAAAGCGTGGCGGTCCGTCCCGAGGTCTTCGCCGAGTTCGTGCTCCACCGGCAGTACGTCCATCCGGCCACGTGTGGCGACGGGCCGGTCGGACTCGAAACGGTGCTTGAGCGATTGCTTGGCCTGGCCGCGCCGGCCGAGCTCTGGGAGAGTGAGATCCTCCCCCGCCGGATCAAAGGATACCGTCCCGATCAAGGTCAGCTCGACGCCCTGTTCGCTGGCGGCGAATGGCTCTGGCGCCGCCGAACCGACGGCGACGACCCGGAACGCGGCGGTGTGCTCCGTATTGCCTTCATTCCCCGCGATTTCCCCGGCCGCTGGGCCGAGGCCACGTTAGATGGCAACCTGGCTTCGACGCTGCCAGAGGCCGAGGCGGCGGTTCTCGACCACCTGACCCGGCGCGGGCAAGCTTCGCGACCGACCTGGCGCGACAGACCGGGATCGAGCCGTCGAGGACCCGCGGCGCCCTGCGGGCCTTGGTCCGCCGAGGGTTGGTGACCAACGACCGGTTCGACCCGTTGCGCCCCGGCTCGTCGGCCTGGGAAGACGCACTGGTCGCGTCGGCCCGATCCGGGAAAGCGTCGCGCGGACGGTTCGCGATCGGGGTCGGGAAGGGGATGGCCCGGCGTTCGATCCGCCGGCCGGGCCCAGCGATCAACGAGGGGCGCTGGTCGCGTCTACCTGACCCCGAGGGCGATTCCGAAGCCTCGTGCCTGGCCTGGGCAGCGACCCTGATCGAGCGTTACGGCGTGCTCGCGCGAGATCGTCGCACTCGAGCCGTGGGCGCCCTCGTGGCGCGATCTGCGCCTTGGCTGGCCCGGTCCGAGCTTCGGGGCGAGTTAAGGCGCGGTTACTTCGTCGAGGGGCTTTCGGGCGTCCAGTACGCCAGCGCCGAGGCGGCCGACACGCTGGCGCATCGAGCCTCGGAATCGAAATCGGACGAGACGCTGGTCTTGATCTCGACGCTCGATCCCGCCAACCTTTATGGGTCGGGAGCGTTGTTCGACGTCCCCCTGCTCGACGGGGGTCGGGCTCGTCTGTCGCGGACGTTGACCAGTTATCTGGTCGTGTCAGGAGGGCGGCCCGTCCTGATTATCGAGGCCGGGGGCAAGCGCTTGACCGGTCTGGCGTCGGCTTCGGAAATCGAGCTGCGCCAGGCGTTGAGCTTGCTCACGGGCCTGGCCGGTCCGGGGCGTCGGGCCTTGAAGGTCGATTCGTACAACGGACTCCCCACGCTGAACAGCCCCGCCGCGGCCTGGCTCGCCGAGCTCGGGTTTGTTCGCGACTATCCCGGAATGACCTATTACGCCGGATATTGATCCGAGCCCGAGCCGAGCCCGCCTCTGTGGCGTTGACTCGAAAGGACCGATGGGACCCGCCGCGATGTCTGGAACTTTCCCCAGCGATCCCAACCGCCGCGAGCTTGCGTATGACTGCCTGGTCATCAGCGACCTTCACCTCGGGAGCGACGTTTGCCAGGCGCGCCTGCTGGAGGAGTTCCTCGAATGGGCCGTCAATCAGACCCGCGAGCTGGTGATCAACGGCGATATCTTCGACGACCTCAATTTTAATCGCCTGACCAGGCGGCACTTCGCCTGCCTGAAGGTCATCCGTCGCAACTCCGACCGCGATGACCTTCGCCTGACCTGGATTCGTGGCAACCACGACGGCCCCGCCGACATCGTCAGCCACATCGTCGGGGTCGAAATCCGCGATGAGTACGTCTACGACAACGGTCAGGTCCAGCTTTTGATCCTCCACGGCGACCAATTTGACACGTTCATCACCAAGTTCGTCCTGCTGACCGAGATCGCTTGCGGCCTGTTCTACTACATTCAGAAATGGATGCCGCATCGGGCCGCACGATGGGTTCGCCGGATCACCAAGCGGTGGCAGCGAAACAGCGAGCTGATCGAGCGCCGGGCGACCGAGTACGCGCGGCACCGCGGTTACCGCGCGGTGACCTGCGGCCACACTCACCTGCCGCTCGATACGATGGTGGACGGAGTCCATTACCTCAACAGCGGGACCTGGACCGAGCACCCCCCCTGCCCGTTCGTCGCGGTCAAGGGGAGCGAGATCCGTCTGGAATGGTGGCCGATCACCGGCGTCAGTCCGGTCGAGCCCGAGCCCGTCGAGGCGGCAAGCCTACCGAGCGGTCCGTTGCCGGCGTTCGGATAGGATCCGATAGGAGCGATGCCGCCTCTCCTGGTCCCCGGTTCAAAGAAGCCCCGTGATGGGATCGCCGTGGTAAACCTGGTGGGGGCGGTCCAGTTCGTCGTGCCAGGCGGCGAGAGATGGAATGCCCATCGATTGATAGATGGTCGCTGCCAGGTTTTCCGGGGTCTGCGGGTCGGACGCGGGGTGGCCGCCGATCCGGTCGGAGGAACCGATCACCCGCCCGCCAACCACACCTCCTCCGGCCAGGAAGACTGTCTGCACCCGGCCCCAGTGGTCGCGGCCGGGAAGCTTGTAGGCCGAGGGGAGGGTAGAGATCTTGGGGGTACGGCCGAACTCGCCGGCCATCACCACCAGTGTCGAATCGAGCAGGCCGCAGCCGTCCAGGTCGTCCAGCAGCGCGGAGACGGCCCGGTCGGTCGGTGGCAGGAGGTTGTCCTTGAGGTGTGGGAAGGCGTTGCCGTGCGTGTCCCAGGTCTCGTTGTTGCCGAGGTTCACCTGAACCAGGGCAACCCCCGCTTCCACCAGCCGACGGGCCATCAAGAGCGACCAGCCGAAGGAGTTGCGGCCGTATTGGTCGAGAAGCTTAGGGTCGGAGTCGGCCACGTCGAAGGCGTTTCGGACCCTGGCGTCGGTCAGCAGCGACAATGCCGCCTGCCGCCGCGCATCGAACTGTTCGACGCTGGCCAGCCGGTCGAGGTCCGAACGCTGACGGTCGAGGTGAGCGAGCAGTCCCAGACGGTTCGACAGCCGCGCACCGTTGAGCCCTTCGGGCAACGTCAGGTCAGGGACCTGGAACCGCTGTCGTTTGGGGGTACGGGCACGCTCCTGGTGATCGAACTCGTACTCGGGGTATGCCCCGTAAGCGGTTGGGTCGAACGGCGACGCCTCGACAAACCAGGGGTCCCGTCGCGGTCCCATCACGCCCGCGAACTGGCCGGGGATGACGCCGCCGGTGTTGTGAATCAGCCGCTCGGGCAGGACGACCGCCGGGGGTAAATTGTTGTGCTTCGGCGTCACGACGGCACCGGCCACGGCGGCGATCGAGGGCCAGTCGTTCAGGCCAGGCCGGTTGGGTGCGAAACCGGTCGGCAAATCCGAACGCCCGGTGAGCATGATGTGATGGCCCGCCGAGTGGTCGTTCGAGGCGTGGGTCAGCGAGCGGACCATCGACCAGAGATGGCTCCGCCGGGCAAGCATCGGGAGGTGCTCGCAGATGTGGACGCCCGGCGTCCGTGTGGCGATCGGCCGGAATTCGCCCCGGATGCCCTCGGGGGCGTCGGGTTTGGGGTCGAAGCTTTCGTGTTGCGCGAGCCCGCCCGAGAGGAAGATGAAGATCACCGACCGGGCACGCGCGCCGGACCTACTCCCAGCATCCCCAGCCGCAATTGCCGTCCGCAAACTCGCCAGGTGGTCCATCCCGAGCCCAAGCAACCCCAACGCACCGGCCTGAAGCGCTAACCGGCGCGTGACCATGGGATGTCGCGGCGTCCAGGCTGAGAGAGGGCGAAGCGATCGGTTCATCTCGATCCCGCCAGAGACCTCGGGGCCATTTTTTCAGGTCCCCAATGATACTCTCGGTTGAACCATTGTGAAACAGGGCATCGCGATCGTCAGGTGGATCAATTGCGCTGACGTAAGAACCTACGGAGCCTTTGCCTGGTTCTGTCGCGCGGGAGGATTGCCGGAGGTGGCACCTTCGGCATTGATCTCGGAGTGCAGTTTCTTCATCACCGCGGTCATGTCGCGCACGCGGTCGGGATACCGGTCGGCCAGGTTGGTCCTTTCGCCCAGATCGTCGGTCAAGTGATAAAGCTCGAAACGGTCGAGTGCCCGGTTGGCCAGCAGTTTCCAGGGACCGTCTCGCAACGAAATCTCCCATGGCTTGCTGATCGCGAAATCATATTGCCAGTAAAGCGGATGTGGTCGGGTGATCGGCCGGCCCTCGAACAGCGGCAGCAGGTTGGTCCCATCGAGGGCCCGGTCCGACGGCGGCTCGACACCCGCCATGGCGCACAACGTCGGCAGCAAGTCGAGGTGGCAGACGGGCTCTGCGCTCACCGTCCCAGGCTTGACGTGCCCCGGCCAGCGGATGATGCCCGGCACACGATAACCGGCCTCAGTGATGTGCAGCTTCATCCCGCGGAGGGGGCCCGGTGAGCCGTAACTCCGGTTTGCCGTGCGGTAGCGGTTGAGGGTCTCCGGGCCGTTGTCGCTGCTGAAGACAACGAAGGTATTGTCCCGCAGCCCGTGGTCGTCCAGATACGTCAACAGCCGGCCCACGTTGTGGTCCATCTGGGTTGCATCGCCATAGTAATGGCGGCGGTCGAGATTGGACTCGTCGGTATACTTCGCCAGAAAGCGGTCCTCGGCGGCGACCGGCTCATGGGTCTCGTGGAACCACAGGTTCAGGAAGAAGGGGGCGTCGGGCGTACCCTTGCGATCTTCGAGGAAGGCGAGCGCTTCATCGACAACGATCTGCGAGGATGCCCCCTCCAGCCGGCCCAGCGGTTTGCCATTGCGGACGAAATTGGTGGGGTTGAGGTGAGACGGGGCTGCGTTGTTCTGGGTGCAAAGCCAATGATCGAAGCCCGCCTCGCCGGGCGTCCGCTCGGAGCCGTCAGTGCGGCTATGAAGGTGCCACTTGCCGGCGTGGAGCGTGCGATAGCCGGCCCCTTTCAGGAGCTGGGCGATCGTCACCTCGCGGGGGCGCATGAAGATTCCCGTGTTCTCGGGAATCCAGTCGCGGATCCCCAGGCGGTTCGGGTTACGCCCGGTTATCAACCCCGCGCGGGAAGGAGAGCAGACCGGCGAGGACGTGTAGCAGCTTGTGAGCCTGAGCCCTTCGGACGCGAACCGGTCGAGGTTGGGCGTCTGGATCGTCGGGTTGGCAAAGCAACCCAGGTCGCCGTACCCCAGATCGTCGCAGAGCAAGATGATGATATTTGGCTTGCCCGCCGCGTGTGCCGGCGCTGTGGCGAGGATGGCCGTCAGTGCAAGCAGGTTCGCAACGGTCAACCGTTTCGAGGCCAGGCGCATGATTTACCTCGATCCCAGGTGAGAACATATCGTGGCAGACAAGCGCTGCGGAAGCTCGTCCCTCGGCCGTGCCGCGAGCCCACGACCTACTCCCGTCCCTGAAGATCTTAACGGATGGTCTCCCTGACGCAATCATCCGCTCCGGTGCCCGTTCGTCCTGTTCCAAACTCGGCGGATGGCTCCCTAGCCACCCAATTCGTCTTTCAGGTTGACCCAACGACCTGTCCACACGCCCTATAAGACTTTAAATCAAGTCCATGCCGAGACTACGGTCCTTCGGTAAGGTGAGTGGCCATAATGGAGGTGAGCCGATCCGCGGCAAGGTCAGCCATCCAGACGGGTTAATCGCTCGTGACGGCTTCGTTCACCTCGTCCCCGCTGTTCGCGACGGCTGGATTGACGGCAAGAGGATCGCCGGAATCCGCCGGTCGTACGGATCGTTGCGGCCCAGGGTGGTCCTTCGTTTGCTGTTGATACCGACCGACGAGAGGTGCCGGCGCCGGTGGTGTTTGGTACAATCGTGGGGTTCTGTTTCCGGCCAACGGGCTGGAGGCTCGTTCGATCGGGTGGTGAGGATGCCTACCGGGAACGGGCCAGCCAGCCGTCATGTAGGGGAGAGCCGCATTGGCAAAGACGCGAACCGAGTCGGATTCGATGGGGAAGATGGAAGTCCCCGTCGAGGCGTATTACGGGGCACAGACCGGCCGGGCGCTGGAGAATTTCCAGATTAGCCCGCTCCGGTTCCCTCGTGGGTTCCTCCGCGCCCTCGGGCTGATCAAGAAAAGCGCTGCCCAGGTCAACATGGACCTCGGCCTGCTCCCCGAGCCGCTCGGCGAGTCGATCGTTCAGGCGGCTCAGGCGGTTGCCGACGGTCAACACGACGACCAGTTCGTGCTCGACGTGTTTCAGACCGGCAGCGGCACCTCGACCAACATGAACACCAACGAGGTGATCGCCGGCATCGCCAACGAACGGTTCAGCGGCACCCGGGGCGGCAAGTCCCCGGTCCATCCCAACGACGCCGTGAACATGGGCCAGTCGTCCAACGACGTGATCCCGACGGCGATCCACGTCGCGGCCCTGGAAGGGATCCAGAAGCGCCTGATCCCTGCCCTGCAAGAGCTTCATAAGCTGCTGGACGAAAAGGCTCATGCGTTTGACCCGATCGTCAAGATCGGCCGAACTCATCTCCAGGATGCGGTGCCGATCCGGCTCGGCCAGGAATTTTCAGGCTACGCCGCACAGGTCGAGAACGGTATCCGCCGCCTGACCGGTTGTGCCGATGCGCTGGCCGAGCTGGCCATCGGTGGGACCGCGTTAGGCACGGGCATCAACACTCACACCGAGTTCCCCAAGCGGATGACCATCCAGCTCGGCAAGGAGACCGGTTTGCCGTTCCGACCCGCCGCCAACTCATTCGAGGCGATGGCCAGCCGTGATGCGGCCGTCGAGGCATCGGGGGCGCTCAGGACGGTCGCGATCAGCCTGTCGAACATTGCCAACAACCTCCGCTGGCTCGCTTCGGGGCCGCGGTGCGGGATCGGCGAGATCAAGATCCCCGAACTTCAGCCGGGGAGCTCGATCATGCCGGGCAAGGTCAACCCGGTGATCCCCGAGGCGATGCTCATGGTCGCCGCCCAGGTCGTCGGCAACGACGCAACCATCGCCTGGGCGAATGCGCTGGGATCGAACTTCGACCTGAATGTGATGATGCCGGTGATCGCTTATAATCTTCTCCAGTCGATTGACCTGCTGACCTCGGCTGCCGGACACCTGGCACACAAGTGCCTCGACGCCCGGAAACATCTTGAAGGGAAGGAGGCCGCGGGGGTACGCCAGATCGAGCCCGACGCCGAGCGTTGCCACATGTTGATCGAGCGGAGCCTGGCGATGTGTACCTCGCTCGCCCCCCGGATCGGGTACGACAACGCGTCGGCCATCGCCAAGGCCGCTTACCACCAGGGACGCGATGTCCGAGAGATCGCGCTCGGCCTGGTCGGCGCCAGCCCCGAACAGTTCGAGGAACGGCTGGGTCCGCCGGCTTCGGCCGCCGCGATCCAGGACAAGGGAGGCTTCCCGACCGCTGAGGAGATTGAACAGCTCCTCGATCCTCAGTCCCAGACTGTGCGCGGCAGCGGCATCGGCCGAGCCGCGGGAGGTTGACCCGACCATCAACTCCGTAAAGGAGCCAGGCCATGCTGAGCGACCAGCCTGACTTCGCATTCGACCCCGAAGAGCTGCTGGCGGCGACCGAAGCCCAGGAGTCCGGCGCGATCCCACGGCCCGAGTCGGATCCGGCAGCCGCACCAGCGACTTCGTCGGACGCGCAGGCCAGGCCGGATCAGGTGCACGAGCCGACGCCGACGCAAGCGGGTTCGCCGTCACCCGACCCGGCGATGGCTCCGAAGGTCGTCATCCAGTACCGGAGCCGTGGCTTGCATGCGTCGCTCCTGCCTCCGATCCTGATCGCGATCGCCGCCGTTTCGTTCACGGTCTACCAGCGACGGAACCCGGATCGCTCCCAGCCGACACGGGAAAGCCGACGCGCCATGCCGGTAGCGAACCCGTCCATGCGTCTGGGCCGAAATATCCTGGTCGCGCCCTCGGCCGAGGGAACACCGATCGACCTCGCCTCGCGCCGTGACCCGATCCTTCCCCCGTTGCTCATCCCCGAGTCCGCTCCACCTTTACCGGTCCTGGGTCCGGACGTCACGGCGCCTTCGGGTATCAGCCCGTCGCGAACCGGATCGATCGCGCCTGATCCGACGACCACGACGACCGATGCCGCGTTCGCCACCATCACCGGAACACTCCCCGACCCACCCGATCCCGCCACACCCCTTCGCGCCGAGGCCGTGGCCCCTGATAACCCCGAACTGGCGGTCCGTGCCGCCGCCCTTCCCTCCGCCGAGCCCCATCCGGCGGAGGCGCAGAGGTTCCCCCGGTCGCGATTGCCGCCCCGGCTCCCAGGGTCACCAAGGAGGACATTCTCGAGGAGATTGAACGCGAAGCCCGCGAGAAGCAGGCCGAGCGCAAAGACCTCAAGCGCGAGATGGAGCTGGCCAAGGCGCGCGAATATCAAGAAGTCATCCACAAGCTCAACCAGGAACGACTCCAGTTCCACGACGATCTGCGCCGCCTCCTGAGGGCGGAAGGCGAGGGCGCCGGCGACGAGATCAAGGCCCTGTGCGAGAAGTACGGCCGCGATACGCTACCCGGGCTAGAGAAGGCGGTGGCCCTGGTCCGCAGCCGGACCGCGGCCAAGCTGAACCGCGGCGACACAATCGAGCTGATGCGCCGTTATGGCATGCCCGAGACCATCATCTTCGACTACCTGGCCAACGAGCTCGACCACTACCGCAACATGCGCGGTGGTCCCCGCGACCGTAACGAGGTCCGCGTCCGGGCCGCGCGCCTGCTTCTGACCTATCCGCCGACAACTCCCAAACATGGATAAATCATGAAATCCTGGAACAGAGCCTGGATCTGCGGGATCGGCCTGGCCGCGTTGACCTTCGCGACCGTCCCCAAACCCACGGCTGTCGCGGATGACGAGCCCCTCCCCTCGCCCGCACCCCTGAAGGCCGATAGCAATGCGGGCAAGAAGCTACTCAACGAGGGTGACGCGCTCGCCGACCGAAACAAGCCTAACGAGGCCGTGATCCAGTACAAACGGGCGTTCGAGCAGATCCTTCCCGGGCTGCGCGGGCTCTCGTTTCGCCACGAGGTCAAGCGCGACGTGACCCCGCGCGAGGACCTCAAGGCGCTTCTGATCAAGGAGATCGACGAGCAGATGACCCCGAGGAGCTCCGCGCCGACGAGCTTGGAATGAAGGCGCTGGGATTATTGCCGCGCAATGTCAACCTGAAGGAGACCATGGTCAAGGTCTACTCCGAGGAGATCGCCGCGTTCTACGACACCAAGACCAAGACCATGCACCTGATCAAGGAGCCCGAGGCCGTGGTGAAGAAGCCGCCGAGCTTCCTCGAACGGCTCCTGGGCAAGACCGGCGGGTTCGACAAGGATGAGAACAAGACGGTGATCGCCCACGAGCTGACCCACGCCCTGGCCGACCAGAACTTCGACATCGACGCGCTCCAGAAGAAAGCGAAGGTCGACGACGATCAGGATCTGGCCCTCTCGGCGCTGGTCGAAGGCGAGGCGACCCTGACCATGATCGGGGTCCAGATGGAGGACTGGGACGGCCGGGTCGTCCGCGACATGCCCGCCGCCCGGCTCGACCGAACCTTTAGCTTCCTGATGCCGCTGATGCCCATGGCTGGCGGCGCCAGCCTGCCGCGAGGCCCCCTTGATCCTCTCCGAGACGATGATCTTCCCTTATCTTCGCGGCCTGGTCTACTGTGCCCACCTGACGAACAAGGGGGGCTGGGAAGCGCTCGACGCCGCCTACAAGTCGCCCCCGCGCTCCACCGAGCAGGTGATTCATCCCGAGAAATATCGCGACGAGCCCGATCCGCCGACCGAGTTGAAGCTCGACCCCCTACCCGAGCTTTGCGGCTGGAAGGAGATGGGCAAGAACGTCGTCGGCGAGATGCAGATCGGCGTCATGCTCCGCCGGTTCGACCGTAAGGCCGCCCCCGGCTGGGACGGCGACCGCTACGTCGTTTTCGTGAACCAGGACGACATGGAAAAACTCGGGCTCGTCTGGATCTCGACCTGGGACACCGAGCGCGACGCCGGCGAGTTCGCCCACGCTTACACCCGTTTCCAGACCAGTAAGCTCGGGCCGGACGCGGAGACCCCCGACCAAGTCCCTGACCGCCTCAGGCGCTCCAGCAAGAACCGGGTCTACGCCGTCGAGCGGAGAGGGCTTGATGTCGCGGTGGTCGAAGGGTTCGACCCTGAATCGAGCGAGCGGCTCGTCGACGCGGCGTTTCGCGTCACCCGGACGGAGTTGAAGTGACGGGACGGGAACCGACCCGAGCCTCGCCGGCCCGTCTACAATACGATCCGGGAGCACGTGACCCACACAGGGTCATACCTCCCGGATCGAGGATCAGGCCATGCGCGACGGGACGGAGTACGACCTGGCAGTCATCGGCGGGGGCATGGGGGGCCTGGCCGCGGCGTCGCTCGCGCAGCGCATGGGGATGAAAACGGTCCTGTTCGAGGCCCATACCCGGCTCGGCGGCTGCGCGGGCTACTTTCCTCGCGGCCCCTTTACCTTCGACGCCGGCGCCACCGCCCTGATGGGTCTAGAGCCGGATGAGCCACTGGGCGGTCTTCTCCGGGTGATCGGGCTCGACTTCAAGAGTCAGCGGACGACAAGCTACCGGGTCCATATGCCCGATCGGACCATCGATATCGTCGCCGACGCCCGCGCCTTCGAGCGCCGAATCCTCGACGCCTTCCCGGGTCATGACAGCGCCCTCCTGCGCTTCTGGCGGCTTCAAGCCGCCGTCGGTGAGGCGCTCTTCCGGTCCTCAGGTGGAGTTCCCCGTCTACCGCTTCGCTCGTTCGCGGACCTGCTGCACGACCTACGCATCCTGGGCCTAGCCGGCACGCTGGGCGGCCTGACCTCGCTGGTCACGGTTCGGGACGTGCTCCGGATCCTGGGGCTCGATCGTGACCCCGCGCTCCGAGCGTTCATCGCCATGCTACTCCAGGACACCGCTCAGACCGGCCCCGAGACCGTCCCGTTCGCCAATGCGTCGGTGTTCCTTCAGGCTTACCGGCAGGGCATGAGCCGGCCGGTCGGTGGAATGAAGGCCCTTGCCGAGGGTATCGGCCATCGTTTCGCCGCGCTCGGCGGCGCGATCCGTACCGGCACACTCGTCGATCGCGTCGAGCCCATCGCCGCTAGATCGGGACCCGGCGGTTTCCACATCGTGACTCGTCGCAGAGGGCATGAGATCCACGCCCGGCAGGTCGTCTTTAATCTCACACTCGACCTCGCCGCCAGTCTGCTCGGCCGATCGATTGAACCCGGACCCGGATACGATCGATCCCTCGCGCGAAGCGTCCGAAAAACCCAGGCGGTCTGGAGCGCTTGTACCGCCTACCTCGCGATTGAACGCCAGGCCGTCCCGGAAGACACCCCCTTGTTCCACCAGGTCCTCCAGTCCATCGACCGGCCGATCCACGGCGGCAATAACGTGCTGGTGTCGCTCTCAACCCCGGACGACCTCGCCTATGGCCCGTCCAATGTCCGAGTCGCCACCCTTTCTACCCACACATACCCTGGCGACTGGACCGGCCTCGATCCGGAGACTTACCCGCGCCTCAAGGACAGCTACCGCAGCCGACTTTTGGAGGCACTGGAGCGCGCCCTGCCGGAATCGTCGCGTCACCTCGTCCACGAAGAGTACGCGACTCCGCGCAGCTTTTCCCGATACACGCGCCGAATGCTCGGAGCGGTGGGAGGCCCTCCGGTCACGCGCCGGAACAGCAACCTCTTCGCGGTTTCCTCCGATGTCCTCGGCTGTGGCCTCTGGCTCGTCGGTGACTCGGTCTTCCCCGGCCAGGGGACGATGGCGACCGTCATGTCATCCATCCGCGTGATCGAGCGCTTGACCGGGACCGGCTGGAATGCCATCCTGCACCTGGCTCCTTCACACGCGAGTCCGGTGAGCTTCCAACCGGTTTCCCGGATATCTTCCGAGGTTAGCGAGACCGTCGATGCTTGATGCCCTGGTCGTGGCCCCTCATCCCGACGATGCCGAACTGGGGGTGGGCGGTACGATCGTTCGCCTGATCGCGCAGGGCTGGAAGGTCGGCATCCTCGACCTGACCAGTGGCGAGCCGACTCCGCTGGGCAGTCTGACGACCCGGGCGCGCGAAACCCAGGCCGCTAATCTCGCCCTGGGCAACCCCTGGCGAAAAAACCTGGGTCTACCCAACCGGAGCCTCGAGCCCAGCCTGATTCACCGACGCGCGGTCGCGTCGGTCTTTCGCGCGACTCGCCCTCGCCTGATCTTCGCCCCTACTGGGAAGACGCCCATCCCGACCACCTTGCCGCCACCGAGTTGGTAGAGGCCGCGCGGTTCTGGTCCAAGCTCTCGAAGTCCGACATCCCGGGCCAGCCTTTCCACCCGGCGCGCATCCTCTACTACTTCAGTGTCCACCTGAGGATCGTCGAGCGTCCCGGCCTCTTGCTCGATATTTCCGACCAGGCCGAAGCCAAGCGCGTGGCACTCCATTGCTACCGATCCCAACTGGTCGACAACCAGGCCCCGGGTAAGGCCGGCGTCATCGATTCCGTCTTCGACCGGACCCGCTTCTGGGGTCACCTTGCCGGCGTCCAGCACGCCGAGCCCTTTGCCAGCCGCGAGCCCCTGGCGCTGGGTAGTCTTGAAAACCTGCTTCTTTGAAGGGAACGTCCCCGATCACGGCCTCGTGACCCAGACCAGCACAACCGACGGCTGTTCCTCACGTCGAGCCGCCAGCAACGACCTCCCGACCGACTTCTTCAGCGGAAGCAACGCCCCAGGTGCGGGCGCCGGCTCCGACCGGGGCGCCTTATCCTTGTCGGACCGCGTCAGCAGGCCCAGAAGGTCCGCTTGTGAGGGTGCCACCGAAATCTGACCCACACGCGCGAGATGGTTGACTATCTCCGCCGGAGGCTCGTTCTCCTCGATCTGACGTGGGAAGGACTTTGCGAGCTTCTGCTCGAATTCCCGCAACTCGTTCTCGTTCATCACCAGGGCGAAGACGGTCGCCTCATTGGGATGTTTGGGATCGATCACGATTCCATGGCTGATTGTGATCCGACCAAATGTCTCATCAGCGCGGGGGGTCTGGCGGACGAGATCCTCAACCTGGTCGACCGTCTCCACACCGCCGATCCGATCGGTCAGGACCAGGACTCGGCGGAGGCGATGGTCCTCCAGCAAGGAGCGGATTCGCTGCTCCTCGGTCCTCGCCAGCGCGGGCTTCGCTGGTGCGTTGGTCTCAGCGAGCCGCTCATCCTCGTTCAGCGGTCGATCCTCCAGGCGACGCGCCGGGAGTCGGGACGGAGCCGTGGAACGAGCCAGAAACGCATCTCCAGCATGTCGGCCAACAGCGGCGGGACGTCGAGGCGGAATCCCATTCCTTCCCACCCCGACCGCCAGCAATAGCGAGGCCGCCAGCGCAAGAACGCCGAACAGGCTCTGGAACCGACGCTTGCGTGTCTCGCGAGCGATACGGGCCAGGACCAGGCCGGACAGGTCGGCCGGCGGAGCGGGCCGCAAGAGGCTTGACACCAGGTCGTGCACCGCGCTCAGGCTCTGAAGCTGCTCGGCCAGGTCGGGGTCCGGAGCCGATGCCAAGGTCAGGGCAGACTCGATCGACGCCCGATCGAGCGGATCGTCGAGCTCGCCGTCAAGATAGGCACTCAGCCGTGTGTCGTCTTCGAAGGTCATGGTCTCTTCAGCGTCAATTCAAGGGATCTCGGCTTGCGAGGACGACCCGAATCGGGAACGCAACGGTGCTGGTTCCGAGTCGGGAGACGTGGCGGGGTCGCCTTCCGCCACGTCGAACAAGGGAGCCAAAAGCTGTCGCAGCTCGACTCGGGCCCGATGGAGCCGGCTGCGGACAGTGCCAATCGGGACGTTGAGGATCACGCTAATCTCGTCGTAGCGTAGGCCGTCGAATTCCTTCAGGACGACCACGGCACGATGCTCGGGAGCCAGTCTGTCGAGCGCCTGCTGCACCTGCTGATCTCGCTCGACCTCTTGCAACCGGATCGACGGATCGATGCTGGTCCTGGGGTCGGGTGGGTCGAACCCGAGCGAGCGCGGACGCACCAGGCGCGATGCCGCACGCGTTTCCCAGTCCTCTGTCCTCCGACGATCGCGCGACCGCCGACGAGCACTCAGAGCCAGGTTGATCGCGATCCGGTAAATCCATGTGTAAAAAGAACTTCCGCCCTGGAACCGATCGAGCTTCCGATATGCCTGGAAGAACGCCTCCTGAAGCACATCGCTGGCCTCCTCGGCGCAGCCGGTCAGCCGGAAGATTGTGGGATACAGCCGGCCCTGGTATCGTTCGACCAAGACCCCGTACGCCTCCGTCTTCCCGGCCCGGCACGCGGCGATGAGGCTCGACTCGTCTGGACGCGCGGACATCACTTTCCTTGGACGCGGACCAAAGGGACGCGGTTCCCAAAAGTCCTCGGAATCAAAACCGAAGGGGGATGCGATGATCCTCCAGCCTACTCTCCATCATTGTAGCGCGTCTTCACTCGCCGACGATCCGGCGGCGCTTGATTCCACGACGCCCAAGGTCCTAAGATGACCATTCAAGCGGGAGTGAAAATAGCTCCTGAGGGTTGGGACAATCACGTTCGCAATCGCGATCGAATTCGAGACGAGGCGCATCGAGGGTGAAGCAAGTCACGGTCCGTTTTCAGGATGAGTCGCTGAACTTCGAGGTTGACCCCGATCGTATCGTCGCAGACTGGCACGGCCCGGCCGGTCTGGGCCCAGGCGCGATCGCGAACCAGCTTCGCCAGGCGCTTGCGAACCCGCTCCAGTACCCTTCCCTGCGTCAGGCAGTGGTTCCGGGCGATCAGGTGGTGATCGCCCTCGATGACGCCTTGCCCGAGGTCGAGAGCGTCCTGTCAGTCGTCTGCGATACGCTTGAACAAGCGGGGGTCGAGCGGGAGTCGATCACCGTTCTGACTCCCAACGACACCCTCGCGCCGGATCAGATACCCCCGGGCGTGACGCTCCGTCGCCACGACCCGGCCGATCGAGATCATCTGGCCTACCTGGCCAGCACGACCGAAGATCGGCGGGTTTACCTCAACCGACTATTGACCGACGCCGATGTCGTGGTGCCCATCGGCCGGATCGGTTACGACCCGTTGCTCGGCTACCGAGGTCCCTGGAGCGTGATCTTTCCCGGCCTGAGCGATACCGAAACGATCCGGGCCTATCACGCCGCGGGCGAAGCGGGAGCGGGCTCAGACGACGACTTGCCCGACCGCGACCGGCCCCGGCCCCCGCTCATCGAGTCGGCCGAGGTGAGCTGGCTGCTTGGCAGTCAACTTCACGTCGGGATCGTCCCAGGGGCGAGCGGAGCGGTCGCGGCCCTGGCCGGTCTTGAATCGGCACTTCGGACCGAGGCCGCCGCCGTCCTCGACCGATGCTGGACCTTCCAGTCCGACGAGTGCAGTGAGTTGGTCGTCGTCGGAGTCGGCCGTCCGGGCGTCCCGTCCGGGATCGACGCGCTGGCCGAGGCCCTGGCCAATGCCACCCGGCTGGTCGCGCGCGGGGGCAAGATCGTCGTCCTCTCCCGCGTCCATGGCCCGATCGGCCCCGGCCTGCGCAGGCTGATCGAGCTGGACGACCCCCGCCGAGCCGTGGAGGCCCTACGGGGCCACGACTCCGATCCCGATGCCCATGCCGCCCGCAAGGTCGCGCGAGCCCTCGCCTGGGCCGACGTCTACCTGCTCAGTAATCTCAGCGCCGACGTCCTCCTTGACTCGCCTCTCATCCCCCTCGATCGCCCCGACGAAGCACGACGCCTCGTTGCCACCAGCCACTCGTGCCTCTTCCTGAGCCAGGCCGAGTCGGCCCGTGCCCGCATCGCCGCTGGTTGAAGAGATCTCATGCAACGTCACCGAGAGGATAAGGAGCGAAGGGAAAAGCCAACGAGACGAAGTGAAGAATTGAACGAGCAAAAAGAAAAAGCGTAAATATACTGAAATTTAAAAGATATTAACATATATTATATCAATTCTTCGTCAAGCTTTTTGTTTCCTTCCTGATTCACTTCTCCCCGCTTCCCTCTCGGTGTGAGCGCTTCGCTCTCTTACTTCTTCGCTTCGTGGAAACTCTCATCGTCGCTGGGGTACTGACCGGAGGCGACGTCGGCGACAAAAGCAGCAGCGGCCTTGCGGATGGTCTCGCCGAGTTCGGCGTATCGGCGAACGAACTTGGGCTGAAACTCATCGAAGAGCCCGAGCAGGTCGGAGCTGACGAGGACCTGGCCGTCGCAATCGGGGCCTGCGCCGATGCCGATGGTGGGGATTGGTACACGCGCCGTGATCCTCGCGGCGAGTTCCGCGGGAACGCACTCCAGGACAAGGGCGAAGGCACCGGCCTCGGCAACGGCCTCGGCGTCGGCGATGATCGCGTCGGCGTCGCGCTGGACCTTGAAGCCCCCGAGCCGTCGGATCGATTGGGGGGTCAGTCCGACGTGGCCCATGATCGGGATTTCTGCCTCGACGAGAGCCTGGATCGTCGCCGACATCCTCAGGCCTCCTTCAAGCTTCACGGCCTGGCAGCGGGTCTCCTTGAGGAACCGTCCGGCGGAGAGGATCGCCTGCTCGGGGCTGGCGTGGTAGCTCAGAAACGGCAGGTCGGCGACGACGAATGCCCGACGGGCGGCGCGGCGACCATCTCAGCATGGTAAACCATCTGGTCCAGGGTCACGCGGAGCGTGGTGTCCCAGCCCTGGACGACCATGCCGAGGGTGTCGCCCACGAGCAGGCAGTCAACACCGGCGGTGTCAAGCAGACGCGCCGTGGGGTAGTCGTAGGCGGTCAGAACGCTGATCTTCCGCCCTCGTTGTTTCCAGCGGGCGAAATCCGGCAGCGTCACGGGAGCCATCGAGCCGTTGGGAGATCCGGCTGCGGTGGCGGCTGCATTCAGGTTCGCGTTCGCGTTCGTATTCATGGTCGCTGATCCTCCCGCGATCGGGCGACTCGGAGTGTGGGATTTGGCCATCGGGACGGGATCTCTCCGTGTCGGGACGGTTCGAGCGCGGCGATCAGGACGCTGGGCCAGTCGACTAGGACATTATAGCGGCGCAGAATCGCTTCCCTCACAAGACGCCGCGCGGGCTCGGCCGCGACCGCGGGACTGATTGGGATCGCAACGTATCGGGCGCCTTGACGACGGTAGAATTCGACCAGGGCGAGCGGTCCCTCGTCCCGCAACGACTTGCCCCACTCGCCTGTTGCGCGGTGGGCGGCCGAAGGGGCATATTCGAGCCGGCAGCCGCGGCGATCGGCCGCGTAGAGCAAGGCTTCTGGCGCCACGACCCAGGAACCGGCGGGGACGGTGTCCCGAACCGCCTGAGCGGCCTCGGGAAGCGTCGTCCACTCGTCGGGCGTCTTCCAGGTGCTCCTCGCCTCCAGAAGCGACACCCCGACAAGCAAGCAGGCGGCAACCACCCCCTGCATCGGCCGGCGTCGCGTCATGACAGCGAGACTTCGGCCAACTCCGACCGCCGCGACTGGCGCCAGGGCAAGCCCGTAGTATTCATGATGCAATTTCGCGGCCAGGAACGCCAGAGCGATCGACGCCGACACCCCCCACACCCGCCAGAACCGGTCGGCGTTGCGCAGGCCCCGGACTCCGAGCGCCAGGCCAACCGGCGTGAAGCCACGGTAGAGCAGGAACCGGCCGATCTCCACCCAGGTCCGGTGATCCAGGAGCGCCAGGGGTGCCATCGAACGGACCCAGATCATCCCGTTGTCGGCCGAAGCCCGTGATCCTTCACCGGCCCGGACCAGCACGGCCGCGTGGATGTACCAGGCGAGGGCAGGCAGCAGCAAGCCGAGCGCCAGCCAGAGCCTAACCCGGCGCTCCGGCGGGCGGATCAAGGTTACGAGCGGCCAGAGGATGTATGCCGCGATGACCTTCACGGCCAGGCCCGTCGCGATCAATACCACTCCCGACACGAGCCAGACCCGGGACCGGAAGCCGCTCCCAAGCGTCACGTGCTCGTCCCAGCACCGCAGGCCGGCGACCAAGGTGCCCAGCATTAGGGCATCGGGCTGGAACGAGCGTCCGTACCGGATCGTCACGGGAAACGTCGCGAAGGCGAGGATCGCCAGCAGTGCGGCCCCCCGCCCCTCGCGGCGTCGTGCCAGGCCGAACAGCCCCCATGCCCCTAGCGTGATCCCGAGTGCCGAGACAAGCCGTCCCGACGGGTCGAGATCGAGTTGAAAGGTCCGTCGAAACCCGACCACCGCCGCCGCGTACACGGGTGGCTCGATCAGGAATAGATTGGGCGCAGGGAGGGTCTCGAGTTGTGGGCGGCCGAAGCCCGACCCCCGTTCCAGGTTGCGCGCGACCATCGCCGTGGGGACCTGCCGGCCGACATAGTTTTCCACAATCGGTTGATCGGGAGAGATGGCCCGCAGTGCGAACGTCCCCGCCAGTAGCCCCAATAGCAGGATCGACTCCGTCGCGCGTGACAGGGGGGACCTCCTTGACCCTTGTCCATACACCGCGTTCCTTCCCGAACTCAACCTCGGGATGGTAGCTTCGCCGCCGCTACCGGGTCAAGCCATCCCCGGACCCGAAACCTTGGTGCCATGGGTGGAGTCCGATTCCTAACATCTCGACAGTTCCGAAGATCCTGGAGAAAAACGTTTGATTTATCGTTCGGGTCGTGGCACGATACGGTCGTTCAACCCTTCTTCCCCGTCATCTTTCCGGGACCGTCCGCGCGTTCGCGGTTGAGCCGATTCGAGCGTTGCTCCGTTCAACGATAGCGATGGGTGCGCGGCGGTCAATCTCCGGCCCAGGGGGGTTCCCATGCAGGTTCGCGACGTCCTCAAGACCAAGGGCGGCAGAGTCATCTCGATCGATCCGGAGTCCAACGTGGGCGAGGCGATCGCGCGGCTGGTCCAGAACAATATCGGCTCGCTGCCTGTGGTGGACACCGAGGGGCATCTTGTCGGAATCTTCAGCGAGCGCGACGCGCTACGCGAAGTACAACATCACGGCGCGGACTTCACCCGGCGCCTGGTGTCCGAGGTCATGACGGCCGATCCGGTGACGTGCGACCTCGACGACGACGTCAACGAGGTCATGGGCAAGATGAGTCAGTGCCGGATCGCCAAGGTCCCGGTGCTCCACAAGTCGAATTTGGTCGGAATCGTCTCGGTGGGCGACGTCATCAAGGTCCTCTTCGAGAAGGTCAGCTCCGAGAATCAACACCTGCTGACCTACATCCATGGCGCCTACTGAGGCGCAACTTGCCGAGAGGCTGCGCTTGAGCCCGAACCCGGAGCGGGCACACCACGCGGAGGCAAATAAACACGTGGTGGCTCGCCGTTCCATCGAGTGTAAACCGACGTCAGGTCAGCCAGCCGCTCGAGCCGTTCAGAGGTGACCTGTTCGGCCGCGAACCGCCACCCCCAATTGCCCCGGGGCGTGCCGGGGGTATTCATGCGCGCCCGGCTGTCCAGGTTCAGCACGTCCTGCCACGGAATGATGACCGTGTCGGCCACCGAACCGAGCGCCAGGCGGATCAGGTCCCACGCGAAGTCGCGCCCGTCAGTCCCCAGATAGCGGAGTGCAAACGCCCGCTCGAATCGTCGCGTAACCATTTCCTGATTCGTCGTCAATGAGTCGCCCGTATCCTGGAACCATCCTACGCGGTGTCGTTGTCGTGGGTGCCGGTGTAGGCAATGCAGTGGTTGACGAAGCGGTGCGGCAGGTGAAAATCGGTATCTGGCTCGCCCGCGAAGCCGAACTGGAGGACCCGCATTCCCGGCAGATCGAATCGGTCGCGCAGGGCCTGGACTTCGGCGGTGATATCGCCCAGGTCCTCGGCGATCAGGGGCAGTCCACCCAGGCCCTCGCGGAGCGCTTCGAGGAACGCCGTCCCCGGCCCCAGGGCCCATCGCCCCTCCGCCGCCGTCGCAGCCCCCGCGGGCACTTCCCAGTAACGCCTGAAACCCGCGGAAATGGTCGAGCCGGACCAGATCCACCCGTTTCGGTCGACGCCTGCATCCGGCTCATCCACCAGGCGAACTTCTCGGTCTCGTGGGCCTCCCACCGATAGAGCGGGTTGCCCCAGAGCTGTCCGTCGGCACTGAAAGTAGTCGGGCGGCACACCCGCCACGACCAGCGGCTGTCCCTGCTCATCGAGCAGGAACAGGTCGGGACGGGCCCAGACATCGGCACTGTCCAGGGCCACGAAGATCGGCACGTCGCCGATCAGGCTGATCTCCCGCTGCAAGACACGCCGCGCGAAGCGCTCGCCACTGCCGGTCAAAGGCATACTGAACGAACTTGTAATAACAGAATCGTTCCGCCAGCTCGGATTGCATCGCGGCCAGCGCCGCTGGCTGTCGCGCGGACGAGCTCGGGCGCCCAGTCATTCCAGGCTGTGCCCTGGTGATAGTCTTTCAGCGCCATGAAGAGGGCGTAGTCGTCGAGCCAGTGAGCCTCCTCGGCCCGGAAGGTCTCGAAGTCGAGGTGATCGGATCGCAAACCGGTCGAACGCCTTGCGAAGCAGCGTGCCCTTGGCCGCGGCGACGGCCTCGAAATCGACCTGAGTCGACGGCAGCGCGGGGATAGTCGTACCAGTCGCCGGGCGTCAGCCAGCCGTCCTCGACCAGCAGCTCGGGGCTGATCAGAAGCGGGTTGCCGGCGTAGGAGGAGAACGACTGGTAAGGCGAGTTGCCCGCCCCTGGCGGACCAAGCGGAAGGATCTGCCACCAGCGCTGACCTGCTTCGGCCAGGAACTTGACGAACGCGTGGGCCTCGGGCCAAGGTCGCCGATGCCGAACCGGCCCGGCAACGACGTCGGATGAAGCAAGATTCCGCTGGCTCGCGGCAGCCGCATGGGCGAGCTCTCCTGGACCTGAAGGGTCGGGAAGCCTGCCAAGGTTTGCTCGACGACCAGGCGGGATGGGCGTTGAGCAGGTATCGGGCCGCGTGACGGCGGATCTCGTCGTGGCCCAATCAGCACAACGCGGCGACGACGCCCGGACCAGCGATCGGCCGGACCCGATTGGACCACCCGGATCAGGCATGATCACCATAACGCGCCGCCAGGGCCTCGGCCAGGCCATTGCCGACCCGATCCTGCGGATAAACCGGAACCCCGCGCACGTCGCGGCTCCATCCAGTCAGATCGAGCCGACGCCATGGACCAGGCCCGGTCAGCGCGACACTGCGTCGGACCTCAGGCGGCAGACGTCTCGATCCTTCCTCATGCACAAACACCTCTGTCCTGGCGACGTGGCTGGCGTAGAGCGCATGCGACGGCCAGGCATCCCACCAACCCCAACGCTCGCCCAGCGGCAGGACCAATCCCGCAGCGATCACGGCGATCGCCATCGACTCCACAGAGTTCGACCGCAGCCGCGGATGGCCGGATCGGCAGAGTCTCGACCCCGATCGGCTCCGAACCGAACGCAATCCAGACCTCGGCCAACATCGCGGCGTTCCAGACCAGGACGATCGTGCTATGGCCTAGCCCGCCCGGCCACGGACCGAGGATGGCGATCAGCGTCAGATGCAAGACGACCGCTCCGACTCGGCCGCACCGGCGAGCCCGAGGGATGAGCAACGCCAGCGCCACGGCGATCTCACCCATCGGCATCGCCAGGATCGACGCGTACCGCGAGCGGAACGGCCACAACGCAGCATTTAGCCCAAACCGGCCGCGCCAGCGTGTTGAGGAAGACCGACCCCAGCTCACGGCAAAACGAGACATCGAGCTTCGATAGACCCGAGTGGATATACGTCGACACGAACCAGCCACGAGCCAGCATCAAGGCATGCCGCTCCGGCAGCGTAGTCAGAGCCAGTGCCACCATCAAGAACTGATAGACCCAGGGCTGAAAACGATGCTGATCTTCCAGGACCAGACCAGATCGAGCAGGGTCATTCCAAGCACACCTGCCCTTCGCCACGCGAGACCCGCGGCAAACACGGCGATCGACGCGAGCAACGCGGCGAACCGGAACCAGGAAACCAGCGGCGAGACGGTCCCGATCCCGACGACGAACGGCACGCGGGGCAATCGCGACGGTTCGAGCCAGAGCGGCCACGAGAGGCCGAGCATCGACAAGCGTGGCCAGCCCGAGCACCGCTCGGAGCCTGGCGGATCGGCGGTCGTTGTGCCGAAAGAGGCTCGCCGCTTCAGAGATCCTGAGCCAGGGAATAGGTCCCGCCCCCCTCGTACTTGAGCTTCTCCTCGGCGACCAGTTCTTCCCAGATGCCCGGCGGGAAGCCGGTAGGCGGAGTGATCCCCGAGATTCCCGACCGCTTGCTTCCCGCGACTCAGGCCCGACTCATCGTCGAGCCGAGCGAGCTTGAGCCGTTTCTTGAACGCCTTGTACGCTCGCTTCAGTTCCTCATCCGTGGCCATCCCTACCTCCTTCCCTCGACGTTTCGACCTGTTCGGGTCCGGTTTGTCTTGGACTTCGAGGTGAAGTTAGTCCCACGCTCTGAGGAGTACAAGAGACGATCTTAGCGCTCGGTCGACCGTTCGTGAAGGAACCTCGTGATCGCCTCGCGAAACCCGGCACCATCCTCGATGTGTGGCAGGTGGCCGACCCTTTGCAACACCTCGAGCCGGCTGCCCGGGATCGCCTCAGCCAGTTCGCGAGCGATCCTGGGGGGATTAACGATATCAAGCTCGCCGACCAGGACCAGAGTCGGAGCCCTGATCTGATCGAGGCGGCTCCGGGCGTCATGTTGAATCGCGGCCATGGCCTGGCGGGCAAAGGCCTCGGGCTCCTGGGGCCAGGGGTTTCGTTCCGCGAACCGGACAAGCCCTTCGACCTGCGAACTGTTCGCGTAGAAGGGTGGGGCCACGAGCCACGGAAGCGTGGCTCGTGTGAACACGGCGGCGTCGCTCGACAACCTCAGCGAAATCCATGACTCGATCACAGCCTTTCGCCAGACGTCCGCCCCGGCGTGCGTTGAGGCCAGCGTAAGGCTTCGCAAACGCTCTGGTGAGCGTATCGCTATTTCCTGAGCCACCAGACCGCCCAGCGAATGCCCGATCAGATGCACGACGTCGACGTCCAGGACATCGAGCCAGGCTAACACATCGTGCGCCATGTCGACCGTGCTATAGGCAGCCGCGACCCGGTCGCTCCGACCCACATCGCGAGCATCCACGGCCAGTGTCCGGTACGATCCACTGAAGTGGCGCATGGGAAGCGCGAAAGCGCGATGATCTCCCCCCAAACCACTCAAAAAAACCAGCGGCTCCCCCTGACCAAACTCCTCGTAATAAAGCTGACGACCGTCGATCTCAATCCTGGGCATCCGCCTTATCCTTTCCGCTCTAAGTCCTGTTCAATTCGTTAGATAGGTCTGAATTCACTCGCGTCCTCTTGACTTCTCCACAGTTCGGAGTCATGATAAACACCGTATCGCCCCCATCGTCTAGCGGCCTAGGATACTAGGTTCTCAGCCTAGGGACCGGGGTTCGAGTCCCCGTGGGGGTATGCAAGGTGTCGGACTCTGGAATAACCGGGGTCCGATGCCATTTTTCTTGGTCACTTTTTTGGGTCTCGACACTCGGTTCGTTTAACGGCGTCGGGATGTCAAGATTCTCGAGGCCAAAAAGTCCAATAAGCCTATGCGAAACCTGCGATTGACAGAACCACCATGTTCGCCATAGGATCGTAACACAATTAGTGAAAACACGGGGCGTAGCTCAGCTTGGCTAGAGGCACGGTTCGGGTCCGTGAGGTCGGAGGTTCAAATCCTCTCGCCCCGACTTGAAGCAGAGTAAGGACTTACGGCAAAGGCAGGAAGGCGGGAAAGGCGGTCTTTCAGAGAAGTTTTCAGACTTCTGCCCTGGAAGGCCCTCCCATGCCCCACTACCCCAAGCCGTTCTACCGCGAGCCCCTCGGCAAGTGGTACGTCCAGATCGCGAGGAAGCAGATCCCGCTCGGGGCCGACCCGAAGCCCAGGCGGGATAAGCTCGGCAAGCCCATCCCCCCGCGGGAAGTGGTCGACCGCTACCACGAGCTGATGGCGAGCCCGCCGGAGGAGGCCCCGGCGGCCCGGCCGGCCCCCGCGAAGGACCCGCTCGTGGCGTCCGTCCTGGACGAGTTCCTCGACTGGACCATCCGCCACAAGGCCGCGCGCACCTACGCGTGGTACCGCGAGAACATCCAGCGGTTCCTCGACGGCATCCCCAGGGGGCTGACCGTCTCCGAGTTGAAGCCGTTCCACGTCACCCGGGCGATGGACCGCTTCCCCGACTGGTCGAACAACTCGAAGCACAACTTCATCGGCGCCGTGAAGCGGGCGTTCAACTGGGCGGCCGACGAGGAGTTCATCGACCGCTCGCCGCTCGCCCGGGTGAAGAAGCCCGCCCGCGAGGCCCGCGAGATGGCGGTCTCCCCCGCCGAATACGCACGGGTCATCGAGGCGATCCGGGAGCCGAACTTCCGCAACCTGGTCGAGCTCTCCTGGGAGACGGGCAGCCGCCCCCAGGAGCTGCGTAAGATCCTGGGCGGGTACTTCGAGCCGGAGTCGGGCCGGATCGTCTTCCCGCCGAAGCAGGCCAAGGGCAAGAAGTACCACCGGGTCATCTACCTGACGCCGAGGTCCCGCGAGATCGTCGCCCGCCTGGTCGCGGCGAGCCCCGAGGGGACGCTCCTCGTCAATTCCGAGGGGAACCCCTGGACCAAGGACGCGATCAACTGCGGCGTTCTGCCGCCTGCAGATCGAGCTCGGGAGGCGGGCCATCGAGGCAGCGGGCATCGCGCCGCCGAGGCCGACCCCGTTCGAGCCGGAGGGCGTCCCGGCGGACGGGCTGAAGCAGGCGCGGGCGGAATACCGGGCGGCGGTCCGGAAGTGGCAAGCCGAGACCCTCCGGCTCGCCCGGGCCCACGGGCGCAAGTACCACCTGGGGGCGTTCCGCAAGTGGTTCGCGACCGAGGCGCTCAAGGCGGGGGTGGACACCGTCACGGTTGCCCACCTGATGGGCCATCGCGACCCGAGCATGGTGAGCAAGGTCTACGGGCACGTCCAGCAGGACCCCGAGCACATGGCCAACTCGGTGAAGCGCGCCAAGGGGCTCAACTCCGGCGGAGGTGCCTGAGGCGGGGCATCCGGGGGGCGGGCCGGGGCCGCTCCGGCTCGGTCGGCTCGAACGTGCAGCGGGCGAGGTACTCGCCGATGGCGTCCTCGGGGATCCGGATCCTCCCCCGCCCGTTGCCGACCCGGCAGAACCTGAGCTTCCTCCCGGCGACGAGCGAGTAGGTCAGCGCGGCGCTGATCCCGAGCCGCTCCGCGGCCTGTTTGACGGTGAGCAGCATGGCTGGACCTCAGTTGATGCTCGGCCTCGGGTGGTGGTCGGACGCCCGCCGCAGCTCCTCGTACGCCTCGAGGCTGGCACGGACGACGCCGTAGAACTCGTGCCGGCAGTCGGCGACCTCCTCGGGCCGCAGGATGGCGATGACGACGTTGGTGAGGGCGAACGCGGCGGCACATGCGGCGTCGTGCTGGAGGGCCTCGATCTCGGGTCGTTGCTTGCTGCCCACGGCGCAGTTCCTTTCACGCTGGGGCGGGTCCGCCCTTCACGGTGGTTCGTCTCGGATCGTCCCCGGCCTCCGGACCTGGCGGCTCGCCTTCCGGGGCCGCCGCCGGCCTGGTCGGTGTGGGGGCCGGGTGCGGCGGGCGCCCGCCGCGGCGGTGGGCTCCCTCGTCGCCTCAGCGAGCGGGGCCCGCGGCGGCGTCGTCGGCGAGATGCGGATCCCGGCCCCCGGGTCGCATCGGCGCCCGCACGGAGTTTGGCGCGGGATGCGACGCCGCCGACGGACCCTTGGGGGGTGGGCTGGCGCTCGCGACCTCAGGAAGGGAGGGCCCGGAGATACCACGCGCGGCGCCACGCCCCAGATCTGATCCTTCGACGCACCGGGCAGGCTCTTCCCGCCCCCCTCGATGTGCGAGAGGGTCGCGCCCAGATACGCCCGGACGCGCTCTTCGGCCTCGTGATCGCCCGCGACGTGCACCCCGGAGCCCAGCAGTTGCTCGCCCATGCGGCGGAGGCCCGGGCCGTGTACCAGCATGCGTTGCTTCGTCCCCTCGCCCCGGCGGGTCGGCCAGAAGGAGCTCTCCACGAGATACACCACCCAGTCCCTCCCGGACTCCGGCGCCTCGACGTCGGCCATCGCCGGCATGTGGTCGAGCGGCAGGCCGCTCCCCCACATCTGATAAACGTGAGTCGCGACCCCGATCGGATAGCGGAAGGTGCATTTCGACCAGCGGTTGACCTGCCTCGTGATCACGTGATGGGGAGTCGCCGCGGAGTTCCGTCTCCGGGCCCTCGAGCGTCCTCCTCGTTTGTGCCAGCATGGAGCCGGCGACGTGCTCCGCGCTGGTGACGTACCACGGCTTCTTCCACTCGAACTTGCGCAGCATCGGACGGTCCTCCTCGCGAAGGAATCGGCCGGGCCGCTCGTGGGGCCGACGAGGGATGACGTCGTGGAAACCCGTCATCGCTTCTCCTCCCGCCGCGAGCACCGCCTGTACGACCTCGCGACCCGGCCCCTCCGACGGGACCTCGATGGGGACGGCGGCGAGCTGCGGCGCGGGGACGTTCACCGCCTGGCGGTCGGACGCGACGAGGGACCTCGGCACCGTCGTCTCGTCACTGCGGTCAGGAACCTGGTTCACCGTCACATCTCCCCCATGAGCACTCGCACGACCTCCTCCCGCGTGGGCTCCCGGCCGAGGACGTGCCCGAGGCAGTCGCGGACGGTGCGGGCGAGGAGTCGCCTGGCCCGCCTCGTGTTGTCCTGCTGGAACTGGTGGGTGGCGGCGACCACGGCGGTCAGGGTGACGACCTTGTCCTCGTCGGACTCGAGGAAACTACGAACGCGGTTGTTGTGCATCAGTGCGTTCTCCGGGTTGGGGATTGTCCATCAGGTCCGCGGCGAACCCGCGGAGCACCAGGTAGCGCCTTCAGTGCGCAGCCGCCTGGCGTCGGGGTCGATTGAATTATCCCTCCGGATCCGCTCCCGCCAACTGTTGGCGGCGGCGCGGAGCTGGCAGGCGTCGTAGAGCGTCATGGTTTGATGCCTCTCGTGAATCGAGACGATGGTTGGGGGACGGACGACTCGGCGTGGAGGAGCGGCCCGGCGTCCGGGAAGGACCGCTCATCTTCCCGGATGTCCCGGAGCGGGGCGTCCGTGCCCCGAACTCCTTACTGCTCAGCCGCCGCGCGGCTGCCTCCGGACGACACGGATCACGCGGCAGAGCAGCATGCCGCTCAGGAGGAACGCGAAGTACACGAGCAGCACGACCTTGAGGGGCCTCGGCTTGTTCACGAGGCTGTCCAGCGCGACGGCAGCCACTGCCGCTATCACGAAGCGTTTCAGGTCTGTCTCCCAGTCGGGTCCCGGCGCCTCCGCCGGCAGATCCGCAGCGGGATCGTCGGCGGGCGGCTCGTCGGAGGCCGGCGGCACCAGGGATGGCACCCACCCATCGCCCGCCAGTCGTTCGTCATGTCCAGCTTGGATCATCTGCAATCCTCCCCTCGGGGTTTATGCGTTATGTGGCTCTCGGCTCACACGATGTGAGCCACTCACTCGATCAGGGTCGGCCACCTAGACGAGCTGATTGACCAGCCTCCAGACGCCGCCGGCGCCTATGGCGAAGATGCCGATCAGCACCGGGAGGCAGCCCATCGTCGGTCGCGGATATGGCTCCGCGCGGGGAGTTGCCTCGCCCCCGGCTCCAGGAACGGGTTCCGCTCGGCGGCGGCAGCTCCCGGACGGTCTCGCGGAGGACCGGCAGCACGACCACCCGCGGCGGAGGCGCCGGCGGACGTGACCGGGTCGTCGCCAACGCGAGCTCGCCGTCGCGACAGTACGTCCAGATCATCCCGCAACGGTAGCACTCCCACGTGTCGCCGTAGCGGGTGCCCCGCGGCCAGTGCATCGGACGGCCGCACGTGCAGCGGCCCGAGAGGTGAGGCATCTTCGGTCTCCTTTCGCGTGAAGGGTGGACGCGGGCTGTCTCGGTTACTCGCTCTCAGACTCCGTGAGTGGCTTCATCGCCCGCATCAGGGCGAAGAGCCACATCCCGGTCTCCTCGACGTTGTTGTTGCAGGCGAGCGCGACGATGAAGTCGTGCAGCTCCCTCCTCGTCGCCTCGTCGAGCTGGGCCGCGATCCGCTCGCTCAGCCCCGGCAGGCGCTTGCTGACCTCGTCAGGTGTCGTGGGCTCCTCACTGCTCACAGGGCTTGTTGATCCTCCGGAGCACCCTGGCCCGCTCGTCCTGCAGGGCGCGGTCGCTCTCCAGCTTGACGATGGCGATGAGGCCGGGGAGGAACTCCGGCTCCTCCAGGGCGGACGCGCAGTGGACGATCACCCACGTATGGAGCTGCTCGAGGCACTCGCGGGAGACGCGACGCCCTACCATGGCCACCACCTCCTTCGGAGGCGTTCCCTGAGCCGGAGGATCTCGTTGTTGAGCACCTCGACGACCGCATTGTCGATCCGGACGATGAGCTGCTCGTATCCGAGAAGCTCCGAACGCATGAGGCTGACGAGTTCCGGATACAGCGCCTCCCGCACCTCGGGTTCGGGGCAGAAGGAATTGAGCACGATTCGCAACTCGTTCTGGCATGCATCCGAGAGCGGGGGCAGCTCGTCCGCCGTCGGCAGCCTCTTTCGGACATGGACTTCAGTCTCTGCCATGATGCCTCCCGTGAATCGAGACGATGTTCAGGACGGACGCCTTGGCGTGGACGAGTGCTCCGGCGTCCGGGAAGAGGCGCTCGCTCTCACGGATGACTCTCCGTGCGTCGTCCAGCGTCGACTCGCGGACGCACGCGATGAGCCCGGCGTAGTTCCGGGCGATGGCGTAATCGGCGTGGAACTGCTCGGCCGCGCACGGGTGCAGCCAGCAGCAGCGCAAGGCGCGCGAGTAGAACTCGTAGTCCAGCGCGAGCAACTCGCGGATCGCCTCGTCGCCGCGCATCGACACGTCCCCATTGCTCGCTGCACCGGTCGAAACCCGGCGGACTGTCATCGCATCCGCCCCCTCAGGTTGAAGCGCTCCCACTTGCCGTCCGCGTCCTGCCTGAGTAGCTCCGTTTCGAGGCCGTGGCGTTCAGCCGCCCACCTCGACAGCACCGAGTCGTCCACCGGGTGCCTGCCGCTCGGGGTGAGCTGATACAGCCGGCCGTCCACGCCCTCGACCATGGGCCAGGATCCCTCGGGCGCGTCCGGCGCGACGATCGGCCGTTCGCCGGGTCGCGCCAGGACTCATCCGGCTTCGGCGGCTCGTTCGTCGCCGTGACGGGCTTCGATGGGCCGGTGAAGCCGTCAAGCGGCTCGACGACCTCGAGCAGCCGCGCCGCGACCCCCGGCCCCTCGCCTCCTTCGGTCAACCTCGGCGCGGCCAGCCTGGCGAGCAGGAGCAGGCCCATCGGGTAAGTCAGGACCAGGAAGAAGAGGAACAGCAGGAAGCGGCCAAGGAGGCCCAGCAGCTCGGACTGGAGAGACCTGTCGGTCATGGCATGAGCTCCGTTACGGATAAATGGTCATCTGTTCAGAGCGCAGTCCAGTTGCATCCACCACCCGGGCCGGGCGTGCTCGGGGAGCTCCCAGCCGGTCAGGACGACCGGACCGATGACGACGGCTGGGTCGAAGACGAGCCGGCGCTGGGGCAGGACGCGCTCGGCGGGGAAGCGCACCTCGCCCGCGAGCCAGGAGATCTCCCGCTCCTTGACCATCGTCCCCACGACCGTCCCGAACTCCGGGTGCAGGAGCGGCGGGATGGCGTCGACGACGTTCTGCACGGTGCGGGGCAGATCGAGCCAGCCGGGGATGCCCGCGAGGTGCATGGCGTCCATGAGGTGCACCTCCTTGCACACCTCCCAGTGCTCATAGTGGTTCTGAGCCCAGTCGCCCTTGAGCCGCAGGCGGTGCTCACCCCGGACGTACCAGCAGACGTCCGCCGAGTGCCAGGAGACCATCCCGAGCAGGCCGCTCCCGAGGCCCTGCATCAGGCGCTCCCACACGTACATCGCCGCCGCCTCGCAGCGCCGGGCGATGTCCTGCTGGCAGGCGGCAAGGATCGAGGCCCGGTCCCCGACGAGAAACTCGGCGCCGATGATGCTCGGCCCCAGCACCTCGCCCGCGTCCGTCGGGGTGAACAGATCCCGGGCGAACCGCACGCGGGCCCTCTCCTCCCTGTCCTCCCGCGCCCGCACGCCCTCCACTCCTCCGAGAACTCCAGGCGGCTGGCCAGATCGTCCCCGGCCGGGGCGAAGGGGAAGCCCTGGTCCGAATCGATCGGCATGCATGTCTGGTTGCGCACGACGGCCTGGAGCAGCCGGTTGACGCCATCGACCTGGTCGTCGAGTGCCGCCACGTCCCCGACGTACCGGCCGACGATCCAGTTGAGCGGAGCGATGTTGGTCGGGCGGCTGCGACAGGTCTTGGTGAGCGACAGGAGCTCGGCCTTGAGCCGTTCGAAGAACCCCGACCTCGCCAGTTCCGTCGACGCCCGCCACTGCGGCGAGCGGTCGCCGGGCTCGCCCCAGGTCGGCTTCACGCCGCGACGCGCGTCGAGGTAGTCGACGATGTTGCGGGGGGCGGGGGTTCGCGGGATGCGCCGCGAGAACAGGTTACGCGGCGGTGCTTGCAACGCGAGCATGGGAATGGTCCTTTCAGGTGGTATGGGGCTCGGGGCCGGCACCCGAGGTCCCCCGGGGGACGGGTGCGCCGGCTCACGGGTTCTGACGGTGGGCATCGACCAGCCGGGAGTTGATCCCCCGGATCAGCTCGGCGAGGCTCTGCGAGTCCATCGCCGCCTCGTGGTGTCTGGTCGTGAACGGGTCGACGCTGTTCGGCGCCTCGTCGGGCCGCCTGGCCCTCCAGGTGACGTCGCGCTTCCCGTCCACGACGGCCGCGATCGCGCCGTCCCGGGACTCGTAGGCGAGCGGGATGATCCGGCCGTCCGGGCCCTTTGGCCCGATGACCACGATACCCGTCGCTGGCGGGTCGGCCGGCCCGCGGTAGATCGCCTCGCCGCGCTCGAGCGCGAGACTCGAGGGGCGTCCGGGGCCTCGGCCTCTCCTCCGTCGTCGCACGGAAAGGCGGCCCCGGCTGGAGCGGCAACCGCCCGGTCCGCTTCACGTAGGAAGTCCCGATGACGAACAGCAGTAGGCTGCAGATGAGGATCGCGATGTGGCGCGGGTCCCTGAAGTCGGGCTGATCGTCACGCACCGGGGGCCTCCCCGCCGTTACGGCCGTTGGTGCTCTTCTTCCGCCGGCGCCGGATCTGGAACCGGATCTCGCTCAGCAGCGCCTTGTCCGACATGAACGTCTCGGTGGGGTCGTCCTCGAAGGCGACGAAGAACCCCTTGGCGTCCTTCTTCTCGGTGAAGGTGCAATCCCCGACGCCTTCCTCGTTGATGTGGATCGTCAGCACGGAAAACCTCCGAACTCCTGGGCGTGGGACCGGCGCAGCGCACAGACCCACGAGGTCGCCCACGCTCCCGGTCCCGGAACATACTCGCGATGCGGGAGTTATGGCGGCAGGCCGGTACCATTCCGGCCCCCGAAGGACGTAGCGGCCGCTATGGCAGCCGGTTGATGACGGCGAGCACCAGGGCGGCGACGAAGAGCCCGAACACCAGGGCAGGCTTGCTCGCGACCTCGTCGCAGACGCGGGAGCCCGGATATCGCAGGCGGAGGAGTCCGAGGCCGGGCGCCCCGCCGATTTCGTAGACAATTCCCAGGGCCATCTTGCCGGGTCTCTGCCCCATCCGCTCCGTCTGGATCTGGGCCGCGCCGATGATGAACGCGAGCAACGAGGCGGCGCTTCCGAACCAGTACGCGACCCCGAACGCGACCGCGCACGTCCCGAAAACGTCCACGATGGGGCCGATCCAAATGGGCATCAGCAACGTCGTGATCAGCGCAGCTCGAGCGCCAGTGGCGGTTCGCCGACCAGTTCGACAGCGCGCCGGCAGTAGAACGCGAGCAGCAACACGAGCGCGAAGCTGAGGCAGTAGAGGTAAAGATCGATCTGATTCGGCCGGAACGGGCAGTGCACCGGGAGGCCTGCCACCTTCGAGAGGCGGGTCGCCATCAGCGCATAGACCAGCGCAGGCTCATCACAGCTTGGAGCGAGAGCACCCCCAGGACGAGGGTTTGGATGAAATGGAAGACGCCTTTCGGTGTCATGTTCGCCTCCGTTTCGAGATACGGGGGCGGCGGCGGATTGACCCGCCGCCGCCCATCCTCCGGCAGCCCACGTGGGCTGCCGGAGGTCACCGCTGCACCCGTTCCGGGCCCCGAGGCTTGTGGCCGTCGGGTCCCGGAGCGCAGCGGTTGTCATTAGTGACCCTGATCCCGCGGCGGGACCGGGATCGCCTTCAGCAGGTCCTCGAGCAGTGCCTTCTCGAGCACCGCCAGCACCTCCTCCATGCAGTAATCCCGCGGGCCTCCGAGCGCGGCTTGCAACCGCTCCCGTTCCTCGCTGTGGAACGCCACCGCGGCGTCGAGGCACCGCGTGCAGTAGAACCTGCCGCAGCACCTGCACACCGTGATGGGCTCGCCGGCCGGCAATGTCTTCGAACAACCGCAGCACCAGATACCACCGGGCCTGATGATTAGCAGTCTCATACGCCATTCCTCCGTGATGTCCGCGCCGGTCCGTTCCGGTTCGCGTCGTTGCGCTTGCGCGTGCGGTCCCGGCCCCTAGGGCACTTGAACCGCGAAACTCATAGTGAATGAGTCAAGTTTCACGCCGGCACCCTTTTTTCCTCGATCCAGCGGTCGAGCATCTCATCGAACGCATCAAAGCCGCGGCGCAGCACGGAATCGTCCAGTGCCTCCTCGGGGACGATCTGGGCCAAGCCGGGCGCAAGAGCCGATTATACGTGCGGGTGCAGAACAGGATGGTTCGACCACCCGGCCTCGTTACCCGATAGCGATGCGTCCCGGCGATCCGCTCGATCAAACCGTGCAAGCGAAGGCGCCGCAGGTGGTATGTCATCTGACCCGAAGTCATGTCGTCGGGCGACTTCCCCAACAGGGGAGCCCAACAGTCCCGCAAGTCGCGGTTGGAGAAACCTCGGGCCAGGAGACGGAACACCAGCAGGGCGCCGAACAGCGCCTGCACCGACACGTCGGCGAACCGCAAGCCGCTGGCGCATTGCCCACCGACCTCGACCGGTCCATCGACACCGCGGAACGCGTCCTCGCCGATGGCACAGTCCTGGCTGATCCGTTGGACGTCGAGGAGACGTCGGTTGGCGTCGAAGCCGATCCGCCGCAGGGCGGGCAAGTTGGTCAGCCGTTTGCCGATGCCGAAGTCGCGCGTGTCGTTGATCGTGGTCTCGGTCCGCAGGGCGCGGCCTTCCTTGTGATACTGCTTGATCCGGGAATGCTTGTAATCGATATGCAGCGACGGCGTCACCCCCTCGGTGAGCACCCGCGTCCGGAACCGGCCCGGGGTCTGCTTGGTGATGCGGCGCTGGAAGATCAGTTGAACTTGGTCGGGGCGGCCGATGTCGAGGTTCTCGCGGATCACCTCCTCGAAGAAGACACGGCCACTCAGCGGCCGGTCCAGGACCTGGGTCAGGGAGAACTCGGCCTGGAGGATCGACACGTCGTAGCGGTAGCCGGCCAGGCGATCGGCGACGGTGAACGGATGGGGGAGCCGTCTCAGCCATTTCCGTAGCAGCGCATCGATCTTGTCACCCGAGAGGTCGTCGCAGAGTTGTTGCAACCGTCGGGGGTCGGCGAGCTCAGGATGCCGTTGTCGAGGGCCTCGAAGGCGATCCCCTCCTTGGCCAGTTGCCGCTTGACGTACTCGTGCCCGTTGATGCAGAGCTTGGCGTTGTAGGGGAAATAGGTGCAGAACTTGATGAAGAACGGGCCGAAGTCCTCGTCGGTGCCGTAGAAGTAGAAGTGGTTGACCATGGCGGTCGTGCGCACGATCCAGGGGTAGGCCTGGCCGGTGTCGGGGTTGCGGCGCTTCTCGGTGCGGAAGACGGGCGTCTTCTCCTGCGCCTTGCCGACGAAGACGATCCCCTCGTTCCTGTGGAACTGGGAGTGGTACTCTTTGGCGATGTCGTCCTTGCGCTGCCCCTTGGCGAAGGTGATCAGAGGGATCTGCTCCTGCTCCACGAAGTTCACGACGGCCGTGATGAAGTCCGTGCTCATGGGCGCCATGAGAGCCGAGGAGGCGAATATCTCACCGCGGTGGAAGCGGAAGAACGCCGCGACGCCGCGATCGGTTTGCAGGCGGGGCTGATAGACGTTGAGGTACATGCGGTCGATGCCTTCGACCTCCAGAGTCACATGATCCTTGAGGACTTGGGCGACGGTGCGTGGTAGAGTCATGGGTGGCTCCGGTCGTCATGACCCCTCGGGGTCAACCAACCGCATCGCGGTTCCATCGGGGATGCCTCAGCATACCCCGTCATAGGCACGACCGGAGCCCTCTTGTTTACATCTCGTCGGTCTGAGGCGGAGCCTCGTTAGTTCTACAGCCGCAGGTAATTGACCCCTTTGTGTTTTTCCTTCCAGGTCTTATCATGTGATGCTTTGGCCACTTTGTTCCGACGGACGTGGTAGTCCACCAGGGCGACCGCACGCGACAATTTCAACTCCGGCTCCTCCAGGGCCGCCTCCAGCAACCGCACCGTCCGGTCCAGGGTCAGTTCCGGCACTTTTTTTTCAACCGCAACCGCGTCACGCCCACGAACAGGTGCGCCAACGCGACCAATGTAATGTGGTGGTGCCACCCGACCCACGACCGCGTCTCGTACTGCGCCATCCCGAGGTAGCCTTTGCAGTCCTCGAAGAAATCCTCCACCTGGTGCCTCGTGCACGCGACCAACGCCATCACTCGCAATGGCGTCTCTGCATCGCCGTTGCTGACGTAGTACTTGACCTCGGGAGTCTCCTCCAGCGAACGGCGGACCAGCACCCAGATCGGCGGCCCTGGCTTGCGGTGGCGGACCGCCCAGACCCGCACCGCCGCGAACTCGAAGACCAGCGGCCCGACCGCCCCCTCGCGCACCTGGAGTCGCTGCCAGGCGTCGGCGGGCAGACCTGCCGCCAGTTCGGCCACCGAACACACCGCCGCGCGGTTCGGCGCTTCGGCGGTTGGCCCCGCCCCGAGTACGGCGGGATGCACGACGCCGGGTCCGCCGTCCAGACCGTGGTCGTCGTGGGAACCTCCATCACATACCGCTGGTCCAGTTGCTCCAGTTCGTCGAGCAGGTCCCCATTGGTGCCGTACTCCTCATCGGCGGTGACCCAATCCAGACCGACGATCCCCAGCACGGTGACGTCGCGGACCAGCGCTGCGGCGATCTGCGGCTTGGTTCGGAACGGCAGATCCTCGGGGATATGGGCCTCGGCACGACGCTGGGTTGCCACCTCCCCCTCAAACCAGGACCCGTGGAGATACAACTGGTGATCGAGCAAGGCGGTGCCCGCGGGCGTCACTCCGATCAGGAAGACGCCGACCTGGCAGTTGTCCTCCTTGCCGAGGCGGCCGTTGTGCTGCCGCGCGACCCCGGCGCTGCTTGGCCCCCTTCTTGGCGAAGGCCGACTCGTCGATCACGCCAACGGTGCCGATCGGCGTGCCCGCCGCCGAGGGGACCAGTTCGTCGGCGAAGGCGGACTGGATCTCGGCCTGGACGTCGTCCGATTGCCAGGGGGCGACGGCGATGAACTTCTGAAGCCCGGAGACCTGGCCGGTGCCGGTGCAGAGGGCAATCGGCTCGATGCTCTTGCGCTCGAGGCAACACATCAGGCCGTTGACGTAGGTGTAGGCGTGGTCTTGCGCCTGCTCCTTGCCAAAGAGAGGGGCGAAGCGCTCGTGGAACTCGACCAGTTGCTCGGCCGCGGCGCGCACGTCGTCCGGTGTCATGGAGGCTCCCTCCTGACCAAGGGGTTGACGAACGAGGCTTCGGCCGATTCTCGTGTGTTGGAATCCCTACTCGTTTATTCTACCAAGAAGTCGCGAATTTGTCTGCGGCTGTAGAACTAACGAGGCTCCGCCTCAGACCGACGAGATGTAAACAAGAGGGCTCCGGTCGTGCCTATGACGGGGTATGCTGAGGCATCCCCGATGGAACCGCGATGCGGTTGGTTGACCCCGAGGGGTCATGACGACCGGAGCCACCCATGACTCTACCACGCACCGTCGCCCAAGTCCTCAAGGATCATGTGACTCTGGAGGTCGAAGGCATCGACCGCATGTACCTCAACGTCTATCAGCCCCGCCTGCAAACCGATCGCGGCGTCGCGGCGTTCTTCCGCTTCCACCGCGGTGAGATATTCGCCTCCTCGGCTCTCATGGCGCCCATGAGCACGGACTTCATCACGGCCGTCGTGAACTTCGTGGAGCAGGAGCAGATCCCTCTGATCACCTTCGCCAAGGGGCAGCGCAAGGACGACATCGCCAAAGAGTACCACTCCCAGTTCCACAGGAACGAGGGGATCGTCTTCGTCGGCAAGGCGCAGGAGAAGACGCCCGTCTTCCGCACCGAGAAGCGCCGCAACCCCGACACCGGCCAGGCCTACCCCTGGATCGTGCGCACGACCGCCATGGTCAACCACTTCTACTTCTACGGCACCGACGAGGACTTCGGCCCGTTCTTCATCAAGTTCTGCACCTATTTCCCCTACAACGCCAAGCTCTGCATCAACGGGCACGAGTACGTCAAGCGGCAACTGGCCAAGGAGGGGATCGCCTTCGAGGCCCTCGACAACGGCATCCTGAGCTGCGCCGACCCCCGACGGTTGCAACAACTCTGCGACGACCTCTCGGGTGACAAGATCGATGCGCTGCTACGGAAATGGCTGAGACGGCTCCCCCATCCGTTCACCGTCGCCGATCGCCTGGCCGGCTACCGCTACGACGTGTCGATCCTCCAGGCCGAGTTCTCCCTGACCCAGGTCCTGGACCGGCCGCTGAGTGGCCGTGTCTTCTTCGAGGAGGTGATCCGCGAGAACCTCGACATCGGCCGCCCCGACCAAGTTCAACTGATCTTCCAGCGCCGCATCACCAAGCAGACCCCGGGCCGGCCCGGACGCGGGTGCTCACCGAGGGGGTGACGCCGTCGCTGCATATCGATTACAAGCATTCCCGGATCAAGCAGTATCACAAGGAAGGCCGCGCCCTGCGGACCGAGACCACGATCAACGACACGCGCGACTTCGGCATCGGCAAACGGCTGACCAACTTGCCCGCCCTGCGGCGGATCGGCTTCGACGCCAACCGACGTCTCCTCGACGTCCAACGGATCAGCCAGGACTGTGCCATCGGCGAGGACGCGTTCCGCGGTGTCGATGGACCGGTCGAGGTCGGTGGGCAACGCGCCAGCGGCTTGCGGTTCGCCGACGTGTCGGTGCAGGCGCTGTTCGGCGCCCTGCTGGTGTTCCGTCTCCTGGCCCGAGGTTTCTCCAACCGCGACTTGCGGGACTGTTGGGCTCCCCTGTTGGGGAAGTCGCCCGACGACATGACTTCGGGTCAGATGACATACCACCTGCGGCGCCTTCGCTTGCACGGTTTGATCGAGCGGATCGCCGGGACGCATCGCTATCGGGTAACGAGGCCGGGTGGTCGAACCATCCTGTTCTGCACCCGCACGTATAATCGGCTCTTGCGCCCGGCTTGGCCCAGATCGTCCCCGAGGAGGCACTGGACGATTCCGTGCTGCGCCGCGGCTTTGATGCGTTCGATGAGATGCTCGACCGCTGGATCGAGGAAAAAAGGGTGCCGGCGTGAAACTTGACTCATTCACTATGAGTTTCGCGGTTCAAGTGCCCTAGATCGTCGTCGATCGTCGTGACGCACTCGGGCGTCCAGCCCAGGGAGACGGCGCGGTCGGCCAAAGCGTACTGGCGTTCGGTTGACTCGTGATGTTCAATCACTTGTTGGGGCGTGGATTGACGGACATAGACGAAGGCCGAGCGGTCGAGGTGCCATGGCCTGAGCTTGGGCGAGCGAATTGAGTCAGTCAAGGTCGGCCTCCTCGCTTCGAGTGGCCGCCAGAAGCCTCGCCAGGAGTTGTCCGAGTAGGTTGCGGAGTTGCTGCTTCTGCTCGATCGGGAGACGGGTCCAGATGGTCGGTGTCACGATCGCCAGCGGGACGGGTTCCGCTGTCAGGGATGGGGGGGAGCGTTGGGTCGTGAAGTGCTGGGCATGTGATCTCTCCAGATGATTCGATCAGTTGGTGCCGGCACCACGCCGCCAGTTCAAGCAGCGCGGCGACGCTGATCGTAACCGGCGAGGGGGGCCTTGTACCAGCTGTCGCTTGAGGTGGAGTCTGCTTGGCACGTCTCGATCGACCACCGGGTCCCGGCTGTCTTGGCCAGTCGCGTCAACGTCGTCCGCCGCGGGCCCGCCGCGATGTAGTAGTAGGCCAGATCTTCGGGGTCGTCGAGGCTGCGACGGACCAGCAGCCACCGTTGCCACCTCGGCCCCAGGTCATTGTTGATCGGCAGCCACGCCCAGGCGTACCGCCTCGGCCCCTTGCTCCCCGCTGCGATCGTGATCTTGTGCCAGGCCCGCTTCGGCAGCGCCCCGGCCAGGGCGGCGACCGTGGACTGCCGGAAGCCGACCCACACGTACTGATTCGCCCGGACCGCCAGGACGTACGGCCGCCGCTCTGATTCCAGCCACCGCCGCAGGCCACCGTCACTACCGTAGACCTCGTCGCCGGTGACCCACGCCGCCGGCACCCCGGCCGCGAACGCCCGCTCCAGCATCCGCTTGGCCAAGCCCGGCTTGGTGGCAAACGCCGTCTCCTGCGGGACCCCCGCCGCGTGGCACCGTTTCGGGTCGTCGGTCCACTCTTCAGGCAAATACAAGGCGCGGTCGATGAACGCCGTCCCGTGCCGGCTGGCGTAGGCCAGGAAGACACCGACCTGGGCGTTCTCGATCCGCCCGGCGGTGCCCATGTACCGCCGCGCCACGCCGGCCGACTTGGTGCCCTTCTTGAGGAACCCGGTCTCGTCGAGGACCAGAACCGCCTCGGGGTCGCCGAGGGCCTCGACTACATACTGCCGCAGGTCGTCGCGGACGAGGTCGGGGTCCCAGTCGGCCCGGCCCACGAGGTACTGCACGCCGTAGGGGTCGTCGTCGCCGATCTGCTCGGCGACCTGCCAGCCGTTCTTCCGCTGGACCGGTCCGAGGAGCCCGACCAGATAGGCCCGGACCCGGTCGCGGGCCTCGCTACGGGGGAACCGCGCCCCGATCCGTTGGGCGACCTCGTCGAGTTGCTGTCCCCACTGCCGGACTTCCTCGAGGCGGACGGCGGAACCGGTGCTGGCCATGGTGACCCTCCGTGGGTGTTTCCACGGCCAGTCTACCAGCCCCCTGGCTTAGTTACAACTGTAGTACTAAGACCTGGGGAGTGTTCTTACTGCGGACGCGACAGGCATCCTCACCCAGACTCACGTCACGGACATGATGCAGCCCGTTCTCTATCCCCCAGTGGCCACGATCGATGGCGAGCAACCGCTTGGCATTGGCCCGCTCCGGTTCGAGGCTGGAGATCCGGTAGGCGACTTCGACGGTGTGTTGACCCTGGTCCCAACGTTCGCGAGTGACCTGGCAAACCTGCTGCAAACCGGGTCAGTTCGGTCGAAGGTAGCTCGTCAGTTCCGTGGTGGCGATCAGCGTACGGCGCTCGCGTCGGCCATGCCCTTCGTTGATGACCGTCGCATGAGTACGGGACGCATCACGTTGACGCTGTTGGTAGGGGGGAAATGGCCGCTTCGGCGGCGAAGACCGCTTCGATGTCATGCAGCAACGTCGGTTGGTTATCTTTGACGGCCAGGAGGTAATCGCCGTGGGCCTGGAGGACTTCCCGGCAGAAATCGGCGTGGGTGAACATTGCGTCGGCGGTGACGACCGCCCCAGCCAAAGGCAACAGTCCCAGCAGTTCGAGGGCCGCCTTGTGCTCATTGGTCTTGCTGTCGACTCGCCGTTGGGCCAGGGCGATCTGGGCTTCATGCGCTTAGCCAGCTACCAAGTGGACCGCGGGCAATTGTTCGCCGGTCGAGCCACGCAAGCTTTTGCCGTCGATGGCGATCGCGCTCCAACCATGCCTGTTGGCCAGAGCCTGAAGCCATCGGCTGACAACCGGCTCGAAGGCGTCGATGTCGATGGCACGGAGGATCTCCGAGAGCGTGCTCTTGGCAAGCGTCTTGGACCGCATGAAGCCGAGGGCAGCGATCACGTCTGGTGGCAGGTTTCGGCCGAAATCGACAACACTCTGGAGTCCGCGCATCCCAGCGAGCATCGATAGGACCACAAGCGACAACACGGCAGGAAGGGGGTGTCGTTTCCCTTGAGCGCGACGAAAATCAGGGACCTCTCCCAGCAGACCGACGAGACTTGGCGTGACGTCCATGCGAAGATTCTCCTTAAGGTGGATCACGCCCTATCTCATAACGACCGACAGAAGGGAGTGTCAAGGAGAACCGAACGGCCCTGGGCGATGGGCCTGTCGGTCTGGTGCGCCGACCAGGCCGGTCCGTTCCAGACGGTGCCACAACCCGGCCCGTCCTGGCAGCCCGAGTGCGCGCCGACGCGGCAGCCGCACGAGTACCTCCGCGACGGCACGGCCAAGGTCCTGACGCTGTTCCACCCGGCCGATGGGCAGGTCCGCCTGGAGGGCGCGACGAGTTGCCCCAACGTGGTGCGCCACCCCTGGCTGGGTCGCGAACTGTCCGCCGTCCTGGAGGGGCTCCCGGCGTCACCGGCGGGAGCCAACGCGGCGACCCGCGTCGCCTGGGAGCGGTGGCAGGACGGCCTGATCGTCAAGCCGACGCTGCTGTCCGAATTGCCGCCGCTGCGGATGCTGCTGGTGCTGGACAACCTGGCCGGGCACAAGACGGCGGCGTTCGTGTGCTGGCTGTTCTTGCACGGCATCATGCCCTTATATACCCCGCTGAGCGGGTCATGGCTGAACATGGCCGAGAGCATCCAGCGGGTCCTCAAGCGGCGGGCGTTGGGGGGCCAGCACCCGGAGCGGCCCGACCAGATCATCGGCTGGTTCGAGGCGGTGGCGAGGCACAGGAATGCGGATCCGACGCCGTTCCGCTGGGGCGGGAAGCGGATGGAGCGGCGTCGGCGGCAGCAGGAGCGAAGCCACCGGGTCGGCGGCTCGGGGGCGTGCACGCGGGGGCCGATCCGGCGGTGGTCGCGGGGGCATTATGGCCACCAGCGAGCCAAATGACCCACGAGGGAATTTTTTTCGCACCGGTATCGGGGTCGGTGACGGCCGCCGGCCCCGCCTTGCGGCGGCGCAGGGTCGTGCCGGTGGGGCACCAGATGCGCGTGAGCTGGTGGCTGTATCCGGCCCCGTGGAGGACGCGCCAGAGGGTGTAGGTCGAGACGCGGGGCAAGCCGTCGGGCGCCGCACGGAGTACGCGGCGCAGGGTCGCGAGCGATCAGATCGCGGTGCTGTCGTCCTCGGGCGTCGGTGCCCGGGCGGCTTCGGCGTCGATCCGGGCCCGGGCCTCCGGGGCCGTAAGTCGGCTGGCGTCCGCCGCCGTGGCGGGGCCCTCAGGGCGTCGGTGCCCGGGTAGTCTCGGCGTTGAAGCGGGCGACGAGGTGAGAGACCGCGTCACCGGAGCGGCGGCCGACCGAGCGGGCCGCCCGCCTGGTGATCCTCGCCGCGGTCGACGGCCAGGAGGATCTTGGCCCGGATGACCTCGACGGCCGGCGCCGTCCGCGTCCGGCTCAGCTGGACCAATTCCTGTCGTTCCGGGCCGGTCAGCTCGCGGAGCGGGTCCTTCTTGCAGCGGGACTTGGCGGCTTCCGTGGTGCAAGAGACCGCCCATCATAAAGGAGGGCAGTTCAGCCGGCAGTTATGGCTTTACACAAGCCAAATGATCCACTAAAGTATTTTGAATTCGTGCACAACGTCCAAGAGGCTGTTGGGTGCCCTGATCGGCCAGTTGATGGCACCACCCTGCCATCCATCATGGGCCATAAATTAAAGCGGTGTCGTTATCACGGCAAGCGGGGATGGGCCATGGGTTGGGTGAGAGACCCTGGCCGACAACCTCGAGCGTGTGGCGGAATTAGGGGCGTGCCGGTAACGGGGGAGGCTCTAAGGCAGGAGGCGTCCGATCCTGGCACGTCAACCCAACCGATTGACGGCTCCCTCGCCACTTGCGACCTCAATTTCGCACCGCAAATTAGAACTAACGAGGCTCCGCCTCAGACCGACGAGATGTAAACAAGAGGGCTCCGGTCGTGCCTATGACGGGGTATGCTGAGGCATCCCCGATGGAACCGCGATGCGGTTGGTTGACCCCGAGGGGTCATGACGACCGGAGCCACCCATGACTCTACCACGCACCGTCGCCCAAGTCCTCAAGGATCATGTGACTCTGGAGGTCGAAGGCATCGACCGCATGTACCTCAACGTCTATCAGCCCCGCCTGCAAACCGATCGCGGCGTCGCGGCGTTCTTCCGCTTCCACCGCGGTGAGATATTCGCCTCCTCGGCTCTCATGGCGCCCATGAGCACGGACTTCATCACGGCCGTCGTGAACTTCGTGGAGCAGGAGCAGATCCCTCTGATCACCTTCGCCAAGGGGCAGCGCAAGGACGACATCGCCAAAGAGTACCACTCCCAGTTCCACAGGAACGAGGGGATCGTCTTCGTCGGCAAGGCGCAGGAGAAGACGCCCGTCTTCCGCACCGAGAAGCGCCGCAACCCCGACACCGGCCAGGCCTACCCCTGGATCGTGCGCACGACCGCCATGGTCAACCACTTCTACTTCTACGGCACCGACGAGGACTTCGGCCCGTTCTTCATCAAGTTCTGCACCTATTTCCCCTACAACGCCAAGCTCTGCATCAACGGGCACGAGTACGTCAAGCGGCAACTGGCCAAGGAGGGGATCGCCTTCGAGGCCCTCGACAACGGCATCCTGAGCTGCGCCGACCCCCGACGGTTGCAACAACTCTGCGACGACCTCTCGGGTGACAAGATCGATGCGCTGCTACGGAAATGGCTGAGACGGCTCCCCCATCCGTTCACCGTCGCCGATCGCCTGGCCGGCTACCGCTACGACGTGTCGATCCTCCAGGCCGAGTTCTCCCTGACCCAGGTCCTGGACCGGCCGCTGAGTGGCCGTGTCTTCTTCGAGGAGGTGATCCGCGAGAACCTCGACATCGGCCGCCCCGACCAAGTTCAACTGATCTTCCAGCGCCGCATCACCAAGCAGACCCCGGGCCGGTTCCGGACGCGGGTGCTCACCGAGGGGGTGACGCCGTCGCTGCATATCGATTACAAGCATTCCCGGATCAAGCAGTATCACAAGGAAGGCCGCGCCCTGCGGACCGAGACCACGATCAACGACACGCGCGACTTCGGCATCGGCAAACGGCTGACCAACTTGCCCGCCCTGCGGCGGATCGGCTTCGACGCCAACCGACGTCTCCTCGACGTCCAACGGATCAGCCAGGACTGTGCCATCGGCGAGGACGCGTTCCGCGGTGTCGATGGACCGGTCGAGGTCGGTGGGCAACGCGCCAGCGGCTTGCGGTTCGCCGACGTGTCGGTGCAGGCGCTGTTCGGCGCCCTGCTGGTGTTCCGTCTCCTGGCCCGAGGTTTCTCCAACCGCGACTTGCGGGACTGTTGGGCTCCCCTGTTGGGGAAGTCGCCCGACGACATGACTTCGGGTCAGATGACATACCACCTGCGGCGCCTTCGCTTGCACGGTTTGATCGAGCGGATCGCCGGGACGCATCGCTATCGGGTAACGAGGCCGGGTGGTCGAACCATCCTGTTCTGCACCCGCACGTATAATCGGCTCTTGCGCCCCGGCTTGGCCCAGATCGTCCCCGAGGAGGCACTGGACGATTCCGCGCTGCGCCGCGGCTTTGATGCGTTCGATGAGATGCTCGACCGCTGGATCGAGGAAAAAAGGGTGCCGGCGTGAAACTTGACTCATTCACTATGAGTTTCGCGGTTCAAGTGCCCTAGACAGTAGTCCGTCAAGCTGTGTCTTCATGCACCGGTATTGGGTATAAGAGTTCAGCGCGGGTGGTCGGCGAAAACGGGGAGTCTGCTTGACGAAACGAACCAACCGGATGAACTCTATCGTCTGAATGGACCTTGGACTTCGGGTCAAGTCAAGAGCTTCGGGGAGTGTGCAAGGATGCGTCTAGTCATCGATGGCAGACGATTGGACGCCGAGCGGACCGGTGTGGGACGGTGCTTGGAGAGTCTCCTGTCAGATTGGGCGAAAACGGGACTTCCGCTGAGCGAAACCCTGGTAGTGCTTCGGGATCCAAGTGGTCAGGAACGTGTGCCAGAGGTTGCCGGGCTGCGCTGTGTCATGGTGGGTGAGAGGTGGCCGGGACTTGCCTGGGAATGCCTGGGGCTGGGCCGGTTGCTCTGTCGCGATGATCTCCTGTTCGCCCCCGCGAACTTGATACCGCCGACGTGGCAGGGCAAGACGGTGCTCATGATGTTCGACACTCTTCCATGGAAGGTGCCGGCAAGTTTTCCGGCACATGTTCGCTGGCGATACGGCTGGCGCTACCGACAGGCCGCTCGACGAGCCGAGCGGGTGCTCGTTCCATCACGTGCCACGGCGGCCGACGTGATCGCTGTCCACGGAATTGCGGCGGACCGGATTCGTGTCGTCTATCCGGGTCCCGAGCCCAGCTTCCGGCCGCTTGCCGCCGATGCTCAGGAAGTTCGCCTGGCTCGGCAAAAGTTCGGGCTGGGAGATGCTCCGTTTTTTCTTTTTGTCGGCAAGCGTTCGCGGCGTCGGAACGTTCCTGTGATCCTCGAAGCGTTCGCACAGCATCGTCGCAACTACCCCGCACACTATCTCGTGTTCGTTGGTCCCTCTGGGGGCTCCGCACTTCCATCACCCTCTCAAAGTCAGGCCACCGGCGTGATCGATGGCGGTCATGTGGCCGAGCCGATCCTTCGCGGACTCCTCGCCGTCGCCCGAGCCTTGCTCTATCCATCGGATTACGAAGGCTTCGGACTTCCGGTGGTCGAGGCACTCGCCAGCGCTTGTCCGGTGGTCACTCTTCGGAACAGTGCCCTGAGCGAAGCGGGAGGCGATGCCCCATGGTATCTCGAGCGTCCTGGACTCGATGAGATCGCCCAGGCGCTCCGCGTGCTCGGAAATGATGACGGATTGCGCGGGTCCGGATCGAGCGCGGACTGGCGCATGTCGCACGATTCAGCCGTGAGCGATTCGCGCACGAGGTCAGGGAAGAAATCAGAACCGCCTCGAATTGCGTTTACTGAGAATCAGGAAAGTCGTACTTGTTTACCAGGTCTCTGACCGCTCCCCTGTGGCATTCGGCGGACTCGATTGTGTAAAAACTCCCGTCATGGATGGCAAGCCACCTACCTACGACGAACTCATCGACCTCACCTGGCGGCAGTCCCGCCAAATCGACGAGTTGCGCTCCAAGGTGGAACGACTCAAGGTCGAGCTGGAGTAGTCCCTCAGGGCGGGGAAGCGATAAGCGGCCCCGTTCTCCAAGCGGCCGCCCAAAACCCAACCCAAACGGCCGGGTCGCAAGGCCGGGTACCCGCCCAACCACCGGCCCGCACCGCCGCCGGAGCAGGTCGAACGTATCGTCGCGGTCCAGCCGCCGACGGTGTGCCCGGAGTGCCAGACCTCGCTCGACTCGTGGGTCATTTGCCTCGCTGGTGGTTATAATATCGTCCGCTCTGGTAGGATAGACGGATTCTGATCACACGGAGGCCGGCATGTCCCGACGCAAGAAGGACCCCCCAGGCCGCTGACCGACGACGAGGTCGCGGTCCTGACTTTGCTCAGCTGATCCCAGGCCGCACCCGCCGCCCAGGTCGCGCGGGCCACCATGCTCCTGGCCGTAGCCCGTGGCTACGACTACCAGCAAGCCGCCCTCGCCGCCGGCCGACGCTCCGGGGATTCCGTCTCGCACCTGGTCGCCCGCTTCAACGCCATTGGTCTCTACAAACGCATAGTGATTCACTATTTTATTGCAAAGAGGGGCAAATGATTTTCTAGCATGGTGTTGAGTTGCTCGACGCCGTGGCTGGCCAGGGGACCCAGTGCGCTTTGCAGGACCCACAACCCGGCCAGGAGGCCGCTCGTCGTGATCGGTTGGTTCCGCTTGGTCTGTCGGCCGCTCAACCGCATCAACAACTGCTGAAAGCGCAGCGACAGGGCGTCCCGGCGACGCTGGCAGTGGTCAAGCAATCCGGGATCTCCCGCACTCTTGATACTGCTGGCGAATTCCCTACGAGCGGGCAAGGCAGTATACTGTAATTGTTTACACCAAGTCGCTCTTGCCCTCGTGAGGTCGCTCCGTGTCGCTTCCGCTCCGCCTCGCCCCGGCTGTCCCCGAAGACACTGCGCGTCGCCCATGCCGCCTTCCCCCACGGCAACCCCTATCTCCAGCTCCGCGACGGACTCGGCACCATCTTCCAGGACACTGATTTCGCCGACCTGTATCCCCGCCGCGGACAACCCGCTTTCACCCCCTGGCGGCTGGCCCTGATCACCATCCTGCAGTTCCGCGAAGACCTCTCCGACCGTGCGGCGGCGGAGGCCGTCCTGCGCCCGCATCGACTGGAACTATCTGCTCGGCCTCGAGCTCCACCGACCCGGGGTTCGACGCCTCCGGGCTCTGCGAGTTCCGCTCCCGCCTCCTCGACGGTGGTGCGGAGGGGTTGCTGCTCGAGCGGTTGCTCGATCGCTGCAAGGGCCTGGGGCTGCTCAAGGCCCGGGGGCGGCAGCGTACCGACTCGACCCACGTGCTGGCCCGCGTCCGCGCCACCGTCCGCCTCGGGTGTGCGACCGAAGCGCTGAGGCATGCCCTGAACAGCCTGGCGGTCGTCGCCCCGCAGTGGCTCCGCGAACAGAGCTCCCCGGAATGGGTCGAGCGGTACGGCCGGCGCACGGACGAATCCCGGTTCCCGGCTGCAGCCGAGGAGCGTCAGGCCTACGCCTGCCGCCTCGGCGAGGACGGTCACACGCTGCTGGCCGCGGTCTCTGGTCCGGACGCGCCGGCGTAGCTCGGGCAGGTGCCCGCCGTCGAGACACTGCGGCGGGTGTGGCTCCAGCAGTTCGCTGTCGACGCCGGGCGGGTGTGGTGGCGCACCGAGTCCGATGGTGTTCCGCCGGCGCGGCTGTTCATCAGCTCGCCGTACGACGTCGAGGCCCGCCTCGGCAAAAAGAACACGACGACGTGGATTGGCTACAAGGTCCACCTGACCGAGACCTGTGAGGATGAGGCACCGCACCTGATCGTCCACGTGGCCACCACGCCGGCGCCGGTCGCCGACGGCGAAGTCACACCGGCCATCCCTGAGGAACTCCGCTGTGTCGATCTGCTGCCGGGCAAGCACGCCGTGGACACCGCCTACGTCGATGCCGAGTTACTCGTGACCAGCCGCCGTGAGTACGGGGTGGACCTGATTGGCCCGACGCGTCCCGATTATCGCTGGCAGTCCAAGGCCGATGAGGGGTTCGTGGCGCGAGACTTCACGATCGACTGGGAGCATGAGCAGGCGACCTGCCCCGAGGGCCGGACGAGCGTGAGCTGGACGCCGGCGGTGGACCGCGGGCACAACGAAGTGATCAAGGTCAAGTTCTCGGCGAAGGACTGCGGTACGTGCCCGGCGCACGCCCGGTGCACCGAGGCGAAGCGCCGGAGCGTAACCCTTCGTCCCCGTGAGCAGTACGAGTCCTTACAGGCCGCCCGTTCGAGGGAGTCGTCGCACGAGTATCGGGCCGAATACCGCCGGCGTGCGGGGATCGAGGGGACGCTTTCGCAGGGGGTACGGGCGTGCGGCCTTCGTCGTGCGCGCTACGTCGGGGAGGCGAAAACCCATCTGCAGCACGTCGCCACGGCGACGGCGATCAATGTAGTGCGGATCACGGACTGGTTGGCGGAGCGACCACGCGAAGGAACGAGGAGGTCCACCGTCACGAGGTTGATGTCCGCCGCAGACGCGGCGTGAGGAATTCGCCAGCAGTATCAAGAGTGCGGGAGATCCCGGATTACTTGACCATCGGGGCCTCAGGTGGGCCCGGATTGCTTGACCACTGCCAGTCGTCGGTGGTCAAGGAAACGAACACCGGGGCGATCGTCGCGCCGTCGTCGCCGCGGACCGTCAGAACGGTGGCGAGGTCGTAGGCGACGTCCTTGGCATGGGTCAGGATTTTGCGGTCGGTCTTGGATTGATAGGTGCCGAAGCTGAGCGTCGACCAGTCGTGAATGGCGAGCAAAACCCCCGGCCGAGAGGCCACTTCCAGCCGCACCATCGTGTGCATCGGTTCGATCAAGGCCGACTCCTTGACGCGAGGATCGATGCAAAACCGCCACAACTTCTGGGCGAAGGAAGCCGGCTGGAGCCCGGCAACCGTGGCTCCGGGCCCCGGCGCAGCACACGACCCGGTTTTCCCGAATCCCTTGATGAGGATGGCGTAAGCATCTTGGAGCGGACGCACGAGCTGACTCGGAATGAATGCATGCGGGGTTACTTAACACATTCGCCAACTCTTGTAGAGACCAATGGGTGGGTGGGGCTGGGCCAGGCATGGGGACGGGAGATGCTCTCCGCCGAGCTTGAACTGGCGGCCTGGGATCTCTACGGGCGGATGTGCTGATCGATGTTCGTCGAGCCGCCGTGTGGCTACGAGGTATCAGCGAGGATGATTGACTGAGACGTCAGGAGGACGAGGTCCAGGTTCCCACTCGCCGCGAGACCTTCTCACCCCCGCCGGTGATCAGGTACCAGAAAAGTATTGCACGGCCAACCACCCCTATATTTTTCAGGAAAGTTTGGAATCTAGACTTGGATTACTTTCCTGGCTCTCAGTAGCACTCGATCGAGTCAGGGCAAGAGACGTTGGCCGACAGTCATGTTGATTCGAAGCATGCTCCGTCGATGACGGATCAGGCTATCGTAATACTGACGAACCACATCATTGTAGTCACGATCGGCGTTATAGTAATCTGTAATAGACTTTTCTCCTGATATGAAAAGCTGGTACTGGTCATCGCGCATCCGGCGGGCGCGGGGAAGGATCTCGTTCTCGAGCCGTCGCACGGTTTTGAAGGTAGTCTCATAGTCGAGCGTGGCTCCTTTGACTTCGGCGGCAGCCCGTCGTTCGACACCCGCGAGCTCAACCTGGGCCTGGATCACGCCGTGCTGGGCCCGCGCAATGTTGCCCTGGTTCCGATTGAACAGCGGTATGGACACTAGTCCGCCTAGACTCCACGAGGTCGCACTCTTGTCGTGCTGATAGGCGTAGTTCTGGAACCCGTAGGGAGTATAGAACAGGAAGACGTCCTCGAATCGCTCGCGACGTGCCAGGTCGATGTCTGCCGCGGCGCGCTGGACGCCTCTACGGTATGCGACGACATCAGATCGATTGCATAGGGCGAGTGCGATCAATTGCTCGACAGGTGGTGGAGGCGGCGCCGTGTCGCGGATCGTACCCCGGACCAACAACGTATCGGCCGCCTCTTCAGGAAGGGCCAGCAGGACACCCAGCGTGCGGCGGGCCTGGGTCAGGTTTGAGAGCGCGACATCGCGTTCGATCTCGGCAGTGTCGTGGAGAATTGCTGTGCGGTCCAGGTCAGGACGCAAGCCCGCTGACTTACTCAATAACTCTCGCATCGCCTTGACCATTTCACCAAGCCGGTCGACGTTGGCTTGCTTGTATCGGAGGGTTTCACGTGCTTCCAATACGTCGATGAACGCCGTTCCGAGTTGATCGATCGCGATCCTTACGGCATCGGCGTACTGCGCCTCGAGCACAGCGTGAGCCTGCTCGGCGACGATGACTCGATATTGCCGCTTGTGGTTGATATCGATGGGCTGGACCACCACGATCCCATAACCATTATTTCCGGGTCGCTGGGCCGAATACGTGCCGTAGGGGATACTGTCCGCGCTGAAGAAGACAATCGGATTGGCACGCAACCCGGCGGTCACTGCATCAGCGCGCGACTTGGGAATTTCACCAGCCTTGGAGAGGAGGTCCGGATTCGCGCGGACAAGTTGCTCGATCGCCTGGTCAAGCGTCAGCCCCTCCGGAGGTCCCTCGTCCTCGGGTGCTGGCAACTCGAGATGGCCGAACTGGGGGACCGCAGGAGTCATGGTGGGAGGCAGCGGAGCGATTCCTGGAGCAGACGACCGGCCCGAAAACGCGGTCGTGTAGCCTGACGCTGCCGAGAGCACCCCCATCGACTCCGGGGCCGATCCCAGGATTGGCCCCAGCGGGGTGGGCCGCGATGGCAGCCGTGATCCACCCGATCCGGGGCTACCCGGGAAGAGTGATCTGGCGTCTCCTCCCTTTCCTTTCTCCATGGCCGCCTTGCGCACTGCCTGACCCTTCGAGAGGATAATCACATCGTCGGCCAGCATGGCTTGCGCCGAGCACCGCCGGGAAGTCAGACCTGGATCGGTAGCCAGCACGGCCTGTATGAGCCCGATCAGTAGGCACAGTATGCGTCGAGTTCGAGGCCGCGCTGCCCACATCATCGCGTGGTCCATCGGTGGGACCTCCTCTCCAGGCAATCGGCGAGCGGTTGCAATTGAAAGATTTCCAGATCTCCCCGAAGCATCAATCGGTCTGAATCGCGATCTTGACGCTCACTTTCGTATCGGACCCGAGGGCTCTCCTGGTGCAGCGATTCAGACCAAAACAGCAAGATTCATTAAGATTATATAAAAATCAAAACATATAAAATATAAATTATTTAAACGTTTTGTGGTCGAGCATTTTCGCGGGGACATGCGATTCGGATCGGCTCGGTCCTTCGAACATGTCCACGGTCCATCCTGATCCGGCGGGCACGGCGTCGATCGTCGATCAACTGAAAGTAGCGGTCGAGATGCTCGGACTCGGACCAGAGCGACTGGCGAGCTTTCAGACCGTTGCCGCCGAGTGAATCACGAAGGACGTTGTCACATGCCAGTCGCCGGAGCCAGGCCATCAGCCCGTCTTGAGAGTCGAAGACGAGTCCGCCTTGGCTCTCCTCGACAAGTTCGGGAAGGGCCCCAAGGTTGCGAACGATCACCGGGGTCCCCTCGGCGAAGGCTTCAAGGACGACGTAACCGAAGGTCTCATACACCCGCGAGGGAACGACGACCGCGCGTGCGCCTCGAAACAGCGCGGCAACGCGGGCGGCATCGAGTCGGCCCTCGAAGTGGACGTTTTCGAGTCCTCGGGCCTGCTCACGAAGCACCGATTCATAGTGACCCGATCCCGCAATCCGCAGGTCCAGATCGGGAATCCGGCGCATCGCTTCGATAACGTCCTGAAAACCCTTGATCTCTTCAAGCCGGCCGGCAGCGGCGACGTAGGGGCGATCGAAGCGAGGTGTCGGCGCTTTCGGTAACCCCGTATAGTCCGGGGGTAGAAAATAGGGGATATGTGTTAAACGTGCTTTGATACCACGCCGTGCATGCTCATTCATGGTCGAGAGACTCGGGCAGATCAGGGCATCGAGGTGTTGAAGCGATCGGTCGAGCAGCCCGGTCTGACGCCAGAATTGTGGGGGACGACCGGCTCGAAGGGAACACTTCAGGCACTCGGGCTTCTCGCAGACTTCCCCGTCATACTTCCACAGGACGTGAAGTGGACAAACCAACCAATGTTCGTGAGCCGTGAGCAGCTTGACGGAACCTCGAGCGGGAATCGCAAGTAGTCCAGGTCCGCCGATCAGCGAGAGATTATGAAAGTGGAGCACATCAGGCTGTATAGAATCCATCAAGCGGTAGATCGCTTTCATCTTGAACCAGGGCTGCCCGGTCTGGTGGGTCGCCAGAGGGGAGAGCGGTCCCGCCGGACTTCTCAGAGTGTGGATCGTTATACCCGGCGGCGCCTCATACGATCTTGGAGTCTGGTCGCCACGTGCGATGTCGAAGGCATCGCGACAATGGATCACGTGAACCTCGTGACCATGCCGTGCCAGGGTGCGCGAAAGCCGATCGACAAACGCGGCGTCTCCGCCGAAACTATATGACCCGAAGAATGTGGTCAGCATACAGAATTTCATGCTGAGATCCTCCAGGTCCGCCCCGGGTCGAATTCGTGGAAAAGGTCGAGCAGTGAGCGCGCCGTGCTCTCCCAGCGGAACCGGCGCGATCGGACCAGACCGCGCTGGCCAAGGAGTTGTCGGAGGTTGGGTTCATCACACAGGCGCTTCAGTGTCTTGGCCATGCCCATGATGTCGGCTGGGTCGATGGCGAGACCGGCGTCGCCGACCACTTCTGGCAGTGAGCCCGACCGGCTGTATATTAGCGGTGCCCCACATGCCATGGCCTCGACTGCCGGCAGACCAAATCCTTCCCACAGCGATGGCTGCGCCAGCAACGAGCGCCCGGTTGTAGAGGTGGACGAGGTCATCATCCGGGACAAAGCCCGGCAGGACCACGCGTCCCTCGAGCCTCGACCGATTGATCGCCGTACGAATTTCGGGAACATGTGTATGAAACACATCACCCATATCGCCAACTAGGACGAGGCGAACCGCGTCGTCAAGCTCCGCGCGTGCGAAAGCTTCGATCAGCCGGATCAGGTTCTTGTGTGGACTCAGGCCACCCACGTAGAGAATAAAGGGTGATTCTGGGGTGATCCCGCACCGCAGAAGCGCGGCATCCGAATCGGCACCGCTCGGGCGGGGTTCGAAGATGACGTCAGGGCCCTCGGTCACAACACTCACCTTCTGCTCGTCAAGTCGAAACCAGTCGATCAGATCTCGGCGGGCTGCCTGTGAGACCGTCACGATCCGGTCGGCCCAGCGAACGGCGGCGTGCTCCTTGATCGCCCATGCGAAACGGCCCTGCCAGGTCGGGAAAACCAGGTCTGGTCGAGCCAGCGCCAGCGTGTCGTGAAGTGTCACGATCACATGAGGTACGTTCCAGGTTGGGAAGAAGCTGTAGGACGCAGGAAAAAAGATCAGGTCGAGCCGCGCCCTAGCCACAGCCCGTCCCATAGCGATCATGTCACGAACCCGCCTTCGGCCCGATGCAGCAGCCGCCCGGCTCGGGGCCTCGTCGACGTCGACGACAACTCGCTCGCAACGCTCCGGAACATGAACGCTCGTCGACTCCGCCGAAGGACGATCGACAAAGACGACGAACTCATGCGCGCTTGGAGTTTGAGCCAGGGCGGCGAGTGACTCGCGAGCGAACCGGCCGAAACCCCGGCGGTTCGCCAGGCAACTGCCGTCAATGCCGATTCGCATGGGAACCTCCCGCTTGAACGAGGATCAATGTGCTATGCCCATACGGTAGAGGTATGGCGAGCCTGCCGGCGATCAGTGCCTCGACGCTCGTGATGCTGTTCATCAAATGATTCAACCAGCGAGGGGGTACCTGAATCTGGAGCCCGCCACCCGCTGGATGACCTGCGGCGAGGCCCCCTCCGACGAACTACCCGCTAATCTCAGCGTTTCGCGTAGCTCGTGGGCCACGGCGGGAAGACAGTTGGCACGGCTCGCGCAGCGAAGCTCAAAATCCGCGGACATGATGATCTCTTTCAAACCTTCAAGACCACCGCAAGTAGGCTCGTTGTTCGAGCGTATCAGGGCGTATCCTTCCGAACGCAGCACACGTCGCAGTTCGCGGGCAGCGCTGGCCTGTCGATCAACTGGAAGGTGCTGGACGACGTCGCAGCAGGTGATGACATCGAACGATTCCGCGGCGAACGGAAGTGCGAACACACTACCGCGCACCAGTGTCAATCCGGGATGCCGGCGAGCGCGTCCGAGCGCTCGGCGCTGGGTTCGACGCCCACAACCTGCCCGATCGCCCTCAGGCTCGCGAGTCGTGCGACACCCTGCCCTGTCCCGCAACCGACGTCGAGCGCGCGCAACCCGCTTTGACCACGTAGCGCTCTCGGCGAGCCAGGTGGCGGCGATCCGCCACATGGCGAGCGACCACCAGTGTGAGGACTCGACCTCGGACAGGCGGTCGAAATACGCGGTCGAGTCGAGATCGATCGAAAGCCCGCGACGGGCCAGTGCGCTCATAGGTCGCAACTCCCTACAGGGGTCCGCCGTACTGACAGATTTGTCCTCGCCAGCTTCCAGACAGCGGCATAGCTGATGGCCGCAACGGGTATCACGGCTCCAAGTGGCCAGTGGCGACCTGCCGAGACAACCAGGGCGATCGCGCAGCAACCAGCGGTCGAAGGTCCCGCGTGATGGTGCCAAGGAGGAGCGATGCCCAGCCGCGCCAGACGCCGCCAGCCTCCGACCGCAGCGGTGATCTCAATGACGAGCGCCGCCCAGCCAACTCCCCACGGTCCATCGAAGAGGACAGCGGCCGGGATGATGACGGCTGCCAGGGCGAGTAAACCGATCGTCTGGTCGAGGACCCAGGTCTCGCGGCGGCAAGCGACGAGCGCGGCTTGATCAAAGCTCGCGGTCAGCAACCAGGGGAGACGAATGGCGATCAGAGCAAGCCAGGGGCCGCCGCCCTGATAGCCCGGCCCGAAGAGAAGTGGCATCCATCGATCGGAAGTCAAGGCCAGGCCCAGCGCAGCGGGAAGGCTCAAACTCCAGAGCCGACGGAGCGCCTCGACTATCAATCCTCGCGCCAAATGCGTCCCCGCCGCCCAGCCCCGTGCGATCAAGGGAGCGACCGAGGCCGGAATGACCAGGCCCAGCGCCACCAAACCGAAGACAAGGCGCCTCGCCGCTGCATAGGTCCCCAACTCGGGTCCAACCCACCAACCCAGCGCCAACAAGTCTGCACCATAGAGGCTCACTCTGCCGAAGCGAATCAGTCCGGCGATCAAACCGCGGCGTGCCAGGATCAGCGTGATTCGGCGGCGGAACCTGGGCCGGGGAAAGCCATGATCTCGAATGTGATATGAAAGCGGTACGACAGCACCGAGCGCCTCGGCGAGGACCAGACAGAGCGCCGCCCAACCAGCATCGAAGGAACTCCGAACGAGTAGAAAGACAGCGATCGCGTAGCCCAGGGATCGGATCGACTGGGACAATGCCAGCCATCCGAGCTGGCCTGTTGCCCGGAGTCCAACGTCGGTGACAAATGCCGAGGGAAACAGGATCAACCCCGCCAGCGCGACGATAGACCCTCGATCGCTGCCTAGGAGAACGGCCAAAACGAGAACCAGCACGTATCCGCCCACTGCGGCGAGGCAACGCAGTCCGATCAGGGCGTCGGTCAAGGCGCGGACCAATCGCGGTCGACGAGCCCGCCTCGCGAGTGGCGATCACATCGACCCCCCCCCGGACCACCACAAGCAACCAGGCCGCCACCGCCGCAGCGTACTCGAGCCGGGCAAACGAGGATGGCCCCAGCCGACGCGCCAGATGAACCATCACCAGAAAGCCGAGTGCTCCCGAAATCAGTTCGGAAGCAAACATCCAGGATAGCCCCGCCGGCCGCAGGTAATGTGAGCCACGTTGCCAGCTCATCGCGTGTTCCGAGTGAAGCGCCTGGGGACGTGTCAGGAGAACCGACTGATTCTTGCCGGGCCGAGCCAGTGCGATCATGCGGCCTCCTTTTTGGTCGCCTGGAGTTCCCAGAGCGGCCCGACCGCCCGGAGCAAATCGCGTGTTACCGGCACACGACGCGCGCTGTTGTAGAGGCCGATCGACGCTCGCTGCGACCATGGACGGCTCCGGGCCCATCGTGGATCGATCCACGGCGAATCTACCCGTACGTCATCCAGGCCCGCCGCAACCACTAGCCGACTGGCACCCTGAACCGAAAGAGTTCGGGGAGGCCAGTGACGTCGCTGTCGCAGTCGCAAGTAAATCCGAAGCCAGCTCCGCGGAAGCCAACCAAGACCCCAAAGACCCAGATGGGGATCAACCGTGAGCGTGTATCGGTTCGGCGACCACATAATCAAGCGTCCGCCGGGCTTGAGCACGCGGACGCAATCGCGAATCGCCCGCTCGGGATCGTCAACGTGCTCTATAACGCTGTCGGCAACAACCGTGTCGAAATGCGCAGTCCGGCCAGGGAAGACATTCGGCCGAGGCCGCCAACAAGGTGACGGCCTGGTCGAGTTGATGATCGGCCAGTCGACGACGCGCCGCGACAAGCCAGCGTGCAGCAATGTCGATACCCACGATCGATCGTCCCGAACGTGCAGCAGCAACCAGCAATCCTCCGGTTCCGCAGCCGATCTCGAGGATCGAGCCGCTTTGCGGCAGCCGATTGGCGAGCGCCTCACCCCGAGATACGGCTCCGGCAATATGCGTCAGAAACCGCTGTCGGCGATCTCCCGCGTCGTGGGCCAACTCGTAATAGATCGACGCCAGACCGAGCACGTCGGTCCCTTCGGAGAGCCGAGCCAGGTGCTCGGCTCGGGCGCGCTCAACGTCAAGCTCGAGGTAGCGATCCGACTCGAGCCGAAGATCGAGCAAACCGGCCACGACCGGGTAATGTCGGCGGCAGTGAGGGCATCTCGTGCCATCTCCTACTTCCGGCGCGTCGCCGTCCAGCAATGCCCGGCATGCCGGGCAAGTTAGCCGTAATCCATGCGCGAGCGGCGTCGGACGTACGGATTCGCATCGATTAGAGGTCATAATTCTCTAAAAACTCACGTCATCGTCAGAGTCTTGGTTCGAGGCAAACGCCAGACCGAGCGTGCCGCGCACCGAGCCGTCGTCTCTGGAGCCAGGACCGCGCGCGGCCGGAGAGGATGCGATCGAGGACCCGCCGCGAGCGGAGGTAATAAGTCTCGATCCGCGAGTGGAAGAAGATATCCTGTGCGCAAGTCGCATAATCAAGACGAGTGCCGAAGGCCGCATCGTACCAGACCGCCGCCGCGCGGCGGACACGCGAGTTGGTTCGCCCATAGGGATAGGCCAGGAGCCGGCAGTCGCGCCCGAGCCGGTCTTCGATCGACGCCTGGGCGCCCGAAGCTCGTTATGGAGCCCCGCGTCATCAAGGCGGTCGAACGGTCGATGTGTCATCCCATGGGCACCGATCGTGAAACCGGCTTCGGCCAGTTCGCCGATCTCCTGCCAGTCGAGTAGTTTTACCCGCGGGATCAAACGCGGCTGACCTGCCCACGCGCTATGGCTTCCGACCCTCCCGGCGATCACAAAGACGGTCGCCGGCAACTTCCGACGTACCAGCTCGTCTGTCACGTCCAGGATTGATCGGAGTCCGTCATCAAATGTCAACGCAAACCCGCGTTCGACTTCGGGACGCCCCGCCGCTATCCAGGCTGCCAGGTCGATCGGGCGATAACCGGCACCTTCCAGGCGATCAAGCGTCGCCAGGAACGTAGCGCGATCCGTCGCAATGACGCTGGGGGCGTCCTCGATCGCATGGTAGGTCAAGATGGGCAGGCCCGTCGACGAGGTCTTTATCATGTCCACTGTTCCCGGTAGATCCGACGGCGCGTCCGCGGCGGTAAAGGGAGAGCCGGCGGACTGAGCAAGATCTCGGACCCCTTCAGGTCGGAGCGATACACCGCGTCGATCATCTCGGTAACGCGGCATCCGTCCCATCCCGTCGCCTCCTGCCTGGGCTGACCCCATGGGGTCGACACGAAGGCCTCGAGTTCGCGTACCAGCGACCTCTCGCAGCCGAAAAGACCGCGATATCTACGCTCGGAGAGCCGCTCGGTCAGATAGCGCCGCGAGACTCTCTTTCCTCCGTCCAGAAAACCGGTCAATCGCCAGGGGGCTGTTTCAATATGCAGCTGGCCCTGTGAGCCGTGGACATCGATGGTCAGGTATCCGCTTGGCCGCGTCCAGGTCGAGCGCACTTCGCCCGTCGCCTGATCGACCGAGCGGAAAACCGCCTCGGCCTCAAGCTCGCAGCCGGGGTGGATATGGTTATGCAAAAATCCGCGAGCGGCGACCACCTCGCCGAGGAAGCGTCGGACCAAATCGCAGGCGTGTGGCCCGTTATCCATCAAGGTGCCTCCTCCCGAACGGGCGACGTCGGTATGCCAGCTCGCCAGGAACTCCGGGGAAGCGACATGGCCGATCTCGGCCCGGACGCGTTCCACTCGCCCGATCGCCCACCGCCCGACCAGCGCCAGCGCGTCTCGAATCGGGGCATAGAACCGATGATTCAAGCCCGTGGCCAGTCGCAGTCCGTTCGCATCGGCCCGCAATGCCAGGTCACGTGCCTGGTCGGGGCGGACGGTCAGCGGCTTCTCGCACAGGACGTGCTTGCCCGCGTCGAGCGCAAGGCGGACCTGTTCGTAATGATCGGCATGTGGAGAAGCGACGATCACGGCGTCGATCGCGTCCCAACCGAGTGCCGATTCGTAGTCGAGGGCGACCCTGGCACCATGTCGGCTGGCAATCGCAACCGCGGCACGAACATCCGGATCATGCACGGCCGAAAGCCGGCATCCGCGAGCGATCATGGCCGCCGACGCCCGCTGTGATCCCAGAAATCCAGCCCCTACCACCAGGAATCCCACCCCGAGTCCGTTGGCGTCCATGCCGGCACCTCTCTGTCGGAAGGGTGCGTCAACTCATTTTTTCAACAACAACGCACCAGATTAATCGACCAGGGTCCGGATCAGTGCGCCCGGCGCACCCGACCTTCGGTTTTTCGGTCTCAATCCGCTACCTACGCCATGCGTCGACTCTCGTGGGACCAACCGTCCCACAAGCTGGCCACATGCCTCACCCAGTGTCCAAACCAGAACCAAGGCCAGTCCATACGGCAAGGCCGGCAGCCAGAACCTCAGTGACATCTTGCGCTCACAAAGCGCCGGATCATTCGACCAAGGAGGATCAATGGGATCACGGGGACCGCGGCCATGTGTGCAACGAATTTCGCGTTGCCCATCATCCGAGTTCGGCCGTCGCCGTATCGGAAGCCGTGACGCCAACGCTGCCGCAGGAAGGATAACAGAACCGTCCCTCCCTGGAAGACCACTACTCCAGCCTCAGTCTCGACCATCGAGAACCGCTCGCCCCGGTCCCTCAGTGCCCGCTGGATCTCGATCTCCCAGAATCCCCGGATCCAGAGAGATTCCAGTCCCTTGAGGCAATCGCGGCGATAGATCGCGTTCTCTCCCGGGGGCGCCACGTCATTCGGCGCACCGAGAGGACGATGATAGTTCAAGTAGCGTTGGAGATAGACCGCTCTGTCGATGACTGGCAGATACCGCGATGGCTCGATCGGACCCCCCAACGCTGCTGCGTCGCCAGTCTCGAGACCCGCAGTCAAGGCCTGACGCCAGCCCGGCGAGGGTACCATCTGGACAGTCGTGAAGGCGATCAAGGGACGCGTTGTGAATTCGATTCCATCCCGCCAGAGATCGGGAACGAGTTGCCCGAATGTGCCTTGGATCCATTTCGTTAGCGGATTGCGCAAAGAATTCTCGACCTGTCCACACACGTCGATTCGCGATGCCGAGACGACGATTAGCTCGTCCCCAGGTTCGAGCACCTCACGCCACCGCGTAATTGCGGCTTCGATCGGGGCCGGGGATTCGATCGCGGCGAGGATCAGACTCAACCGGAGGTCTTTCGGAACGCGTTGCGCTCATGAGAACGCACCCTGCTCGCTGTCGCTTGCCACCGTCGATTCGAGCCGTTGATGAGGCCCGCGCAACGTTGACGAAGTCGTCGAGACCCTCGGCCAGAGGCTCTGGATAGGAAAATTGGAGTGAGGGACGAACCGCTTACGAACCTGCCGGATCGGGTCGCCCGCGATCTCGATCCGTTCAAGGTCAGCCGTGCCGAGTCCTGTCTCGTGCGCGCAATTTCAGATACCCGATCTGGAACGGGTCGAACCCCATAACCGCGGTGGCCACGGCATCGACTGCCACAGCGTCGGTACCGGCGATGGCGACACCCAGTTTCAGAGGTGTTCCGTGACGTGGACCTTCGCGGTGCATCCCACACCAACCGTCGATCACACTGATGTGAGGCATGACCTGTCGACTCAGGGCGACGAGATTACGGTTCATCGCCGCGACTGACCGTAAGTAAGCGAGTTCAGCCGGTTTCAGGTGCTCGAACGGATCGGCGCCGCGCTCGGCGATCACGCGAAGGCTGTTCCGAACGTTCCTGGCGCGGCCCATCGTTCGCGTTAATGCGGCGACAACAGGGGTGTCTCCCCTGAGAAACTCGACCGCCATCCGCTTCCAGCCGGTATAACCGTTACCACCACCGGCATGACCATGCATCATGATCCGGTCGGCGGGATGAATGCTCGAAAGCATATTCTTGAGACTGAGCGTGACGATTGACGTGACGTGCGTCTTGGCCAGCCCGAGCGAGACCCGGCAGTCCGCCGAGGCGACAGTTTGTGAGAGCCGGGCAATCAAGGGCCGACCGTCGACGCCAGTCAGCTCAAGGGGTCGCCACTCGGTCTCATCGCGGTTGATATCGAAATAAGAAACGGGACGACCCCAGGTTACCCGATCGTAGCCGAACTGCCGGAATCCGGCTGTGGCGTCGCTGGCTCCCTCGGCGATGGTCGCCTGCTTCGCGCCAGCGGCGAAAAGAACGTCGAGCGTGGCTGAAAGAATGTCGGGATGGGTTGAGGGAAGCTGGACTTTATGGCTGACCAGGTTCGGCTTGATGAGAACATTCGGCATGACCCGGTCGCGGACCTGTTCGAAGATCAACGCCAGGGCCTCGGCCATCGCGCCGCGACGACTTGTCCCACGCACGATCGCCACGGTTGTGGATCGGGAAGCATTCATGAACGAATCCATCGCGATGGCCTCCATGCCCAGGGCCGGGTACGTGTTCCTCCCGCCGATTCCGGTGGGTCCTTGCGGATGTTCGTCGATTGCGGCTCGTCATGCCGCAAGATCAGGTGCCAGAGCCCCAGAGCAATCACGACCGACATTCCACAGGAGCAAAAGTAAACATAATGTAGTAATATCGACGCCATAGCAAATCTCCAGCCACGCCGGCTGGCGAGGAACCGGTAAAAGCCGGCGTTGAGGGCGATGATCAGCCCCAGAGCCGCGACGGTAACGAACCCTGATGCCGGGATGAGGAACGCCGACATGGCTGACAATGCGGCCAGTCCCGCGGCCGCAACGCTGAGCTTTTGACCAAGGCGTACGTTGAGATCGGTCTCACGGGTCTTCGATCGCTTCAGGAGCAACATCCAGGGCACGCCGCGCTGGAAGATATCGGTCCGAACCATTCCGCTCAGCGTCCAGCGCTTCAGATGCGTTGCCTGGATGTCACGGTCCAGCACGATCCGGCAACCGGCGCGGGTCATCCGGTATCCCAGTTCGATGTCCTCGATCGCGGGGCGTCGATAGAGTTTGGGGTCGAATCCTCCAAAATCGAGAAAGACCTGGCGGCGGATTGCTCCGCACCCGGTCCAGAACGTCCGCGCCGCGCGGACGCCATCGACGAATTCTCCTTGCTGATGGACGTAATGATGCAGCAGGTTGCGAAAGGCGCTGACCAGTCCGGGGGCCTCGGGATGGTCGTCATACGAGCCAAACAGGGCGGACAGGCCCGGGTCCGAATCGAACCGGGCGACAGCGCGCCGGATGGTCTCGGGGTGAACCGCTACATCAGCGTCGAGGAAGAAAATCAGAGGTGCCTGAGCGGCGAGCGCGCCGGAATTACGCGCGGCCGCTGGCCCGAGCGTGGTCGCATTATGCAGCACGCGGGCGCCGTGTGACTCGGCCAGGGTTGCAGAACCATCGATCGAGGCGTCATCGACCACGATCAATTCGTCGTTGACCGAGAGTGCGTCGCGAAGCCGCCGGAGGCGGCGCTCGAAATCGCGTCCACCGTTTTTCACGGGGATCACGACGGTGAGCGACGGCCTCCGCGGCCTCGGGCTCGCCGGACCGGCGGGGACATCGTCCATGAACCACCCTCGCCCGTCAAAGAGATCACGTGCCGGAATGCGTCCCCGTCCTTGGGATCGCCCGAGCACGAATCATGACCGCCGCACCCGGGTTGGAGCAAACCAAACCGCTTGGCCTTTCTCAAGTTGTTACAAATACCAGTGGTGGGGTTTCCGGCTTCGCTTTCGTTCGGTCAGTTCCTACCCGCCGCGATCGGTCGCGACGTGCGGGCGAACTTTAGCCGGAACCGCCGGGGCTGTCAACGCGGCCCGTCGTTTATGACGATATCGGACGTCGAGAGCTATTGCCCGAGCACCTCGAACGCTCCGGCAGCGGCCGCGATCGTGGCGTCGATCTGTTCCTCGGTGTGGGCCGCCGAGACGAACGCCGCCTCGAACTGGCTGCATGGGAGATACACACCTCGTGCCAGCATCTCCCAGAAGAAGCGGGCGAACCGCGCCGTGTCGCTCTTCTTGGCATCCTCGTAATTGCGCACGGGCTCGGGATTAAAGAACAGGGTCAGCATGCTCCCAACTCGCTGAACGACATGAGGCACACCGGCCTGCGACGCGGCACGGTGCAGCCCCTCCTCGAGACGGGCGGCCAGAGATTCCAACCGCTCGTATGGCGATTCGTCGCGCAGGAGACGGAGCGTTGCGAGTCCCGCGGCCATGGCCAACGGGTTTCCCGAGAGGGTTCCGGCCTGGTAGATCGGTCCGGTCGGCGAGATGTGCTCCATGATGGCCCGCGAGGCTCCATAGGCCGCCGCGGGGAGGCCGCCGCCAATGATCTTGCCCAGGATCGTGATGTCGGGAGTTACTCCGTATCGCTCCTGCGCACCGCCGTACGCCAGCCGGAATCCGGTCATGACCTCATCGAAGACAAGCAGAACATCGTGCTTTCTGGTCAGGTCGCGGAGCGCTTCGAGGTAGCCCGGCCGGGGAGGCACGAGGCCCATGTTGCCCGCAACCGGCTCGAGCAGGACCGCCGCGACCTGGCCGGCATGTTGCGTCAGTACCTCGGTCACGGCGGCCAGGTCATTGAAAGGACAGAGAATCGTGTCGGCCACCGCGCCCGGCGTCACACCCGGGCTGTTGGGAGTACCCAGGGTCGTGGCGGCCGAGCCCGCCTGGACGAGCAACGCATCGACGTGACCGTGATAATGACCGGTCATCTTCACGACCTTGGGACGTCCGGTCACTCCCCGCGCCAGCCGGAGGCGCTGACATCGACGCTTCGGTTCCCGACGAGACGAACCGGACCATTTCGATCGAGGGAACCGCGGCGACCACCGTCTCGGCGATCTCCGCCTCGCGCACCGTCGGCGCTCCGAAGCTCGAACCGAGCTCGAGCGCCTTGAGCACCGCCGTGCGGACCTCGGGATCGGCGTGGCCCAGGATCATCGGTCCCCACGAACCGATATAGTCGATATAGCAGTGACCATCGATATCATAAAGCCGCGCTCCTGCCCCCCGCGCGATGAACGGAGGCTCGCCTCCCACCGCCCCGAACGCACGCGCCGGGCTGTTGACCCCGCCGGGGATCACCCGGCACGCTCGCTGGAACGCCTCGTGGCTGAGCGGAAGATGATAGCGCAGGCCGGGAGGTCGCGGGGGTCGTGGATTTGTAGGTCATGGTGCATCGAGCCTCAGCCCTGTTTCAGCCAGCGTGCGGCGTCCAGGGCATGATAGGTCAGGATCATGTCGGCCCCTGCTCGCTTGAAGCCCGTCAAGGTTTCAAGGACGATCCGACGCTCGTCGATCCAGCCCCGGGCGGCAGCGGCCTTCACCATAGAATACTCGCCCGAGACGTTGTAGGCGGCAACCGGCACACCGAAGCGTTCCTTGACCCGGCGGACGATATCAAGGTAGGCCAGGCCGGGCTTCACCATCACAAGGTCAGCCCCCTCGGCCAAATCGATCGATACTTCGCGGAGTGCCTCGTCACCGTTGGCCGGGTCCATCTGGTATGACCGACGGTCACCGAACGTAGGCGTACTCTCGGCCGCCTCGCGAAATGGCCCGTAGTAGGCGCTGGCAAACTTGGCCGCGTATGACAGGATGGGAACCTCACTCTGGCCCGCCCGGTCGAGTCCGCCGCGAATCGCCTGGACCATACCATCCATCATTCCCGAGGGAGCGATCATGTCCGCCCCCGCGCGGGCGTGGCTGACCGCCTGTTCGGCCAGGAGCGGCAGAGTCGCGTCGTTATCAACGTCAATCCGGCCAAAACGTTCCCGCAACGGCCCGCAATGGCCGTGATCGGTATATTCGCAGAAACAGAGATCAGTGATGATCATAAGATCCGGATACGACTTCTTGATCAGCCGGATCGCCTCCTGCACGATCCCAGACTCAGCCAGCGCCGCCGTGCCCCGGGAATCCTTGTGCTCGGGAACGCCGAACAGCAGGACTGCGGGGATCGACAGTTCGGCCACCTCGCCCACCGTCTCGCCCAGCCGGTCGAGCGAAAGCTGGAACTGACCGGGCATCGACGGGATCTCGCGCTCAGATTCGTGCCGTGATAGACGAACATGGGGTAGATCAGGTCGTCCCGCGTCAATTGGTGCTCGCGCAACAGGTCGCGAAGTCCGGGATGCTGGCGCAATCGGCGGAGGCGATGAAGTGGGTAGCCGACCGCTGGCTCATGAGTCATCACACACGGATCCTCGGCGAAGATGTAGGTGTCAAACAGCTTATCGCAAGGCAACTGCCGCGTCGAGTCCGTGCCGATCCCACAAATCACGCGATCTGACCCGGCTCGACTTGACCGATCGGACCAACTGAGCTAAGAACCCGGTCGATGGCATCGACCCATCCTCAAAGGAGAGCGTGCGCCCTTGTCCCGAACCGCCATGGCCTTTCTTGCGCTGGTGCTGTTGACGTCACCGATCGGCTCAACAGCCGGTACGGCACCGATCGACCTGCCGGCCCAGGGCGTGGTGAGCGCACGTGAGATTAACATTTTTGATGAGCCAGATGCCAGCGCGACGATCTCGGGACAGTTGATCCAGGGCGATCGGATCGTGATCCGCGACCAGGAAACGCCGGGCTGGCTGACGATCGAGCCACCGGCCGGCTCGTTTTGCTGGATCGAGCAGAAGGCGACTCGACCCGAACGACGGGCGTTCCACCCGTTTCGCCCGGGTCCGTATCGATCGGGCCCTGGTGCGGGCAGGCCAACCCCGGGCACTCATGCCGGGTTCGCCGCGCCTCGAGCTGGGCCGGGGCGAACTGGTCCAGCTTACCGATCGCCCCACGCTCGGACTGGGCCAGGGCAAGAGCCGGACCCTCTGGCGAGCGATCGTCCCTCCCGAAACCGACGTCCGCTACATCAGGGCCGACGGCGTCCAGCTCGACACGCCGCCGCCCCGTCCGACGTCATCCCTTAACCAGGCCGGCAAGACCGACCCCTCGACCGTCCGGGTCGCTTATCAACCCTCTCCCGGCACGGACGAACGACCGATCGCGCCCGACGCCGCCGATGCCATCGCACGGATCGAGTCGGCCCATCAGGCCATCCTCCGACAGCCGGTCGATCAATGGCGTCTGGAAGGCGTTCGACAGGCTTATGAAGATCTACTCAAAGGTGTTACCGATACCGCGTCGGGGATCGCGATCCGGGAACGGCTCGACCTTCTCTCCCGGCACGAGGCCATGGCACGTGACGGACGACGGATCGAGTCGATCCTCGCGCGAAGCCGGCGGCGCGATGCCGCCTTCCGTACCGAGGAGCACCGGCTCGCCGAGATCCAGGACCCGGAGGCCCGGCCCTACGACGTCCAGGGCTTGATCCAGGCGTCGTCGCACAAGGTCGACGGCCACAGGGTTTACGCCCTGATCGGCCGTGACGGCAGAACACAGGCGTATCTGGACATCCCTCCCGGAATCGACATCAGACCGCTGGCCAGCCGTCGCGTCGGTGTGCGCGGCACCGTTCATTTCAACGAATCGCTCCGGGCCCGACTGATCAGCGTACGCGACATCGAGCCGCTGGACGAGCCACGCACCCGGTAGAGGAATGTCCGATCCATCCCTCCACCGGGAACGCGATCGACTCACTTCGCGTTATTTCGCCGCGGCCTCGGCCGGTTTCTCGGCGCCCACGAGTGACTTGCCCTCGAGCAAGGTGTTGATATCGTCGGTCAAGGTCTTGGCGACGGTTTCCACCTCGCCTCCCGGGATACCCACATGGGCGGCCTGGATCACGCCCTTGGCGTCGATCAGGACGACGGTCGGATACGCGTTGACCTGGAAAGCATCGCCGACCGAGTGGCTTGGGTCGAGCCCGATCAGGCCGACCGGGGTTCCGGTCAGCTTGAGCTGCTTGTTCTCCAGGGTCTTCTCGACAAGCTTGCGCACCTCGCCCAGCTCCTTGGGCTCGTCGTCCTGGCTCAGGGCCACGATCACGACGTCTTTTTTATCCTTGGCGTACTGCTCGATCACCTTCTGGACCTCGGGTAGCTCCATCATGCAGGGGCCGCACCATGTGGCCCAGAAGTCGATCATGACGACCTTGCCCGCGAGATCCTTGTTCGAGAGCGTCCTGGTCTTGTCGGGACCGTCAAGGACCGTCAGAGTGAAACCGGGGGCAGGCTTGCCGACCAGGTCATTGACCGGATACTTGGCCTCCTCGGCCGCGCGGGCGAACGACTCGACCTTCTCGTAATTCTTGGGCGCCTGGAACGCGAAGACGTCGCTCGGCAGTTCCTTGGTGTTGATCGTCCCCGACGACCAGCCGAGGCGATCGAGCGAAACCTTGTCGTTGAGCCCCTTGTCGGCCATCTCCTTGGCGTCGAGCACGAGATCAACCGCACGCAGGAGCTTGGTTTGAGGATCGATCGACAGGCGGATGTCGGGCCCCTGCTGCTGGTCGATCCGAACCGTCTTGCAAGGCACTCCCGAGGCGTCACGGTCGGCCTCCAGGACCAGTGCGCCGCCGAGCTTGGAGATCGCCTTCTCCGGGTCGTTCCCCGCCACCATGTTCAGCAAGATGTACATGGGCATGGCGCTCGGGCCGCCGAAGAGCATCGATCCCAGAGGGCCCTGCCGGAACGTCTCGAACTCGATCGACTTGGGGGCGGCGGTCGCGGCGTACTTCTTGAGCGGCTGGACCATGGTGGTCATGGTCGTGCCATCCGAGACGAGCATGACCTCGCCGGTGTCGAGTTTGAGCCGATTGGGCCGTTCGAAGCTCAGCGCCATCGGTGTCCGCAGTGATTCATGTTTGCCGTTGACCGTCGCCGACAGGACGAACTCGCCCTGGTCCATGTATTTTGACAGGTGCTGATACGCGCGGGCCACTTCATCAAGCGCCTGACGCGCCTTGGGATCGGTCTCGGCGGCCGGAACGGCGGCGGTGGCGGCGAGCGCCACGAACAAGGCCGGCACCAGGGCCATCGGCCGGAGTGAGCGGAGCGGAGCTTTCACGCGGGGTTCCTCGTTCTTTCTCAAGCAAAGGGGGTGGGATGTTCGCGGGCATCCAGGCCCGGGGTTCCGGCCGATCTCCGAGGAAGACGGAAGACCGGCTCGTTGATTCTCGCTTTCTGCTCACATTAACGAAGTTCTTGCGATGTTGCACAGTCCCGCGCCCCACTGGCCAGCGACGCCTCGCGTTTACGCTTCGCCGCTGTCAAGGCGTTCGACGGGAAGCAGGTGGCCCATCTTATCGCGCTTGGCGGCCAGGTATTTGCGCCGTTCGACCTCGTCGGGGGCGATGATCGGGACCTGATCGACGACCTCCAGGCCGTAGCCGTGCAGGACGAAGGCGTCGGTCTTCTTGGGGTTGTTCGTCAGGAGACGGACCTTGCTCAGGCCCAGATCCTGAAGGATCTGGAGCCCGATGCCGTAATCGCGCTGATCGGCCCGGTAACCCAGGGCCAGGTTGGCCTCGACCGTGTCCAGCCCCTGGTCCTGCAATTCATAGGCCCGCAATTTTTCGATCAGGCCGATCCCGCGGCCTTCCTGGGGCAGGTAGATCAAGGCGCCGACTCCCTCGCGGCCGATCATTTCGAGGGCCATGCGAAGCTGGTCGCCACAATCGCACCGGAGCGATTCGAGCAGGTCGCCGGTGAAGCAGGAGGAATGCATCCGCAGGAGCGGGGCCGGTGTCGAGCCCAGGTCGCCCATGACCACCGCAACCGGTTCATTACCGGGTTCGTGCCTCACGCTGTAGCCGATGATCCGGGCCTTGCCGTATCGTGTTGGCAGATCGGCCTGGGCCTGCCGCGTGACCAGCTTCTCACGCCGCCTGCGGTAAGCGATCAGCATCTCGATCGAGAGGATCGGCAGCTTGAACTCGCGCGCGATCGCATGCAGGCGTTCGCGGTCCGCCACGTGGATGCCGTCCAGGATCTCGCAAAGGACTCCGGCCGGCGACAATCCGGCAAGTCGGGCAAGATCGATGGCCGCCTCGGTGTGCCCGGCGCGTCGGAGCACTCCGCCTTCGCGCGCGACAAGCGGAAACAGATGACCGGGCCGGATCAGGTCCGTGGGCCGGGTTGTCGGATCGATGATCGCCCGGATGGTTCGCGCCCGCTCCTCGGCGCTGATTCCGGTCCGGCACGATCGATGGTCAACCGGCACGGTGAACGGTGTCCGGTACGGAGCGTCGTTTCGCTCGACCATCGGGTGCAGCTCGAGCTGCTGCGCCCGATCGGGCATGATGGGCATGCAAAGCTGCCCCCGCCCGTGGGTGATCATGAACGCGATGGTCTCGGGCGTGACTTTATCGGCCGCCGCGATGAAGTCGCCCTCGTTCTCGCGTGCTTCGTCATCAACAACGATGACCACGCGGCCGGCTTCCAGGGCTTCGAGCGCATCCTCAACCTTGCTGAACTCGGAGGCCATCGCGTCCTCGCATCCACGGACAGAACCTGGTGTCATCGATCGCACGCAACCGACCCTGGATCGCGCTCCCTACTATTCTATGCGGGAGGCCGCCATTCGTCGCCCTATTTCCGCCCTGCCGGAGCGAGCGAACCCCGTCATTCCGGCCGTGTTACAATCCGTCGGCCCGTGTCGAAAAGAATCGAGAGGAGCGGTTCCATGCTCTCGGCCTGGCTGATCATCGCCGTCGCCGTCGTACCGGACGTGGTGGAACCCGCGAACGCCGAAACCCGCGCGGTTTCGTTCGTCAACGACGTGGGCCCCACGCTCACGCGGCTCGGCTGCAACAGTGGAACCTGCCACGGCAAGGCGGGCGGGCAAAACGGCTTTGCGCTCAGCTTGCTAGGCACCGACCCCGCGTTCGACTTCCTGAGCCTGACGCGAGACGCACGCGGCCGTCGGGTGTTTCCGGCGGCCCCGGAGCGAAGCCTGATCCTGCTCAAGCCGACGACCGTCGTGCCGCATGGCGGAGGCCGCCGGCTCGATCCCGCGACCCCCGAGTATCATACGATCCGGCGCTGGATCGCTCAGGGGATGCCGGCCCATGTCGAACACGAAGCCCGGCTGGCCGGTCTCTCGGTCGAGCCGGCCTCGGACCGATTGACCGCCGGTGCAACCCGGACACTGAGCGTGCTGGCCCGTTACGACGACGGATCGGACCGCGACGTCACCCGGCTGGCACTCTTCCAGTCGAACACTCCCGATCTGGCCATGGTCGATGGTCGGGGCGTGGTCGAGACCAGGCGCGGCCCGGGAGAAGCCCTGATCCTGGCGCGGTTTGCCGGCCAGATCGCCGTCGCCCGGTTTCTGATCCCGGCAGCGAGCCGGCCGGCCTCCTGGCGGACGACGGGCTCGGACAACCTGATCGATCCCTTCGTCGACGACAGGTTGCGGGCCTTGAACCTCGCCCCGGGTCCGGCCTGCTCCGACGCCGCGTTCGCCCGACGCTCGTCGATCGACGTGACCGGCGTCCTGCCCGACCCCGTCGAGGTCGGCGCGTTCGCCGCCGATCGACATGCCGACAAGCGGGCGCGCTGGATCGATCGACTGCTGGAGCAGCCCGGTTACGCCGACCGTTTCGCGCTCGAAGTGGTCGGCACTGCCTGCGCAACCAGCGGAGTTTCGGCGCGATCTCACAGCCGGGCACGTTCGCCTTTCACGCCTGGTTGCGGCAGGCCCTGGCCGAGAACCTGCCGTACGACCAGCTCGCGACCCGGATCATCACCGCCCGGGGTGACGCGACCGACCAGCCGTCGGTGGTCTGGTATCGGCAGGTCTCGTCGCTCGACGACCGGACCGAGTCGACCGCTCAGCTCTTCCTGGGCGTTCGGCTCCAGTGCGCCCGATGCCATCAGCACCCCTTCGACCGCTGGGGACCGGCAGATTATTACGGGTTTGCCTCGTTCTTCAGCCGGATCGGCCAGAAATCGGGGACCGAGATCGACCCGATCACTCCCTGCCTCTTCCTGCTCGATACGGGCCACGCGGTGGACCCTTCGAAACGGAGCTTCGGTCCCTCCTCGTTATCTGGGAGAGGCCGGCCCCGTCGACCTTGGCCCGCGCGACGATCCGCGCGATGCTCTGGCATGCTGGATGTGCCGACCGGAGAATCGGTACTTCACCCGCGTAGTGGTCAACCGGTACTGGAAGCACTTCTTCGGACGGGGCCTGGTCGAGCCCGAGGATGACCTCCGACCAAGCAATCCCGCCACCCATCCCGAGCTGCTCGATGTCCTGGCCGACGACTTCGCGCGGCACGGTTATGACCTCAAGCACCTGGTCCGGACGATCGCGGGCAGTCGCGCGTACGATCGGTCGAGCCTTCCCCTGCCCGGCCTGGCGCCGGAGGTGGCAGGCGGCGGCGGGCCGCCGCTCTACGCGCGGTTCGCCCCGCGCCGGATGGAGGCGGAGGAGCTTCTCGACGCGATTGGCCGGGTGATCGGCAGACCGGCGGAGTTCGCGGGATTGCCCCGCTCGTTCCGGGCGACCCAGCTACCGGACGAGGCGGTCGGCTCGCGGTTCCTCGACGTCTTCGGCCGTCCACCCCGGTCGAGCGTCTGTGAATGCCAGCGGTCGAACGAGGCGAGTCTCGCCCAGAGCTTACTTGTCCTGGGCTCGCCCGAGATCCAGGCCTGGCTCGAAGCTCCGGAGGGTCGCATCGATCGATGGATAAACTCGGCCCGGCCCGACGCGGAATGCGTTCTCGAGCTTTACCAGGTCGCCCTGGCGCGAAGGCCGGATCAGGCCGAGCTCAAAACCTGCCTCGATCACCTGAAACGCCGCAGAGCCGAGGGAACGCTGCGGCAGGGTTATGAGGACCTGATCTGGGTGATCATCAATACCAAGGAATTTACCTTTGTGAATTGATCTTCGGAAGGTTCCTCAGCGCCAGGGACCGGGCGTTGATCACTCCCCGGCGGTGATTCCCAAATCGTTTTCCAAGTCATCGGCACGGTGCTAGGATAAGCATGGTCGTGTCGGTAGTGATTCATCGATCCTCCCCGGGAGACGACGGATGACCCTGAGAATCAGGCTGGTCGGCATCGTGGCCCTCGGCGTGCTCGGAGTGCCGGGCATCGTCGACGCTCAGTGGCATTACCCGCGTGGTTACGGGGGATATGGCTGGCGAGGCTGGGGCGGCCAGGGAGGCGTCAATCCGTGGGGAGGTTACATGGCGGGCATGGGGTCGTTCGCCCGCGGTGAGGGCGTGTACGAGGTCGATGACGCGCAAGCGCGGGCGATCAACCTCGACACGATGCTCAAGTGGAACAAGGCCCTGCGGGCCGAGCAACAGCGGGCGCAACAGGACAGGCAGCGGCGCGACGCGGAGGCCCGCGCCGAGCGCGATGCCCGGGTGGCGCGGCTGGACCTCGAGGACGGCACCACCCTCAACAACCTCCTGTTGCAGATCCTCGCCTTCGACCCCGCCGCCATCCGGTCGTCGAAGGCCGCCAGCCCGCTCGGCGCCGCCGCCGTGCGCGAGGTCCCTTTCGAGTGGAATACCGAGGCCATCACCCTCTGCATCAACCAGTTGACCGCTCAGGATACGCTCCCCGACCCACTTGATTCCGAAGAGCTTCCTGTCCCAGCGCCAGGAGCTCTCCCGGGCGGTCACCCAGGCCCTCGACGAGGACAGGAAAGGTGATGTGTCGTCATCAACGATCAAGCACTTGAACCAGGCGATCAATCGGTTTCACGCCGCGTTCGTCGCCGAGATCGACCCCTCGAATCCCGGCTACGGTGACGCGGAAGCCTATTTCGCGACCCTCGCCAGCCTGAGCCGTCTGCTGCACGATCCCAGCATGAAGAAGGTCCTTGCCGAGCTCGACACGAAGCGTGAGGTCCCCCTGGGAGATCTCATCGCCTTCATGTCCACGTACAATCTCCGGTTCGGCCCGGCGACCAACAGCCGCCAGCTCCAGCTTTACGAGGGCCTGGTTCCCATGCTGGAACGCGTTCGTGATGAAATGAACAAAACTCCGGGTTCCGCTCCTCCGCCCCCCGCCCCCGGCGAGGCGTCGAACCTGCCCGCCGCGGCCCGGGGTGCATTCCAGAAGATGCCCTGGCCTCAGCTCGAAGCGCACGCCCGGCAGCAGCCCTGATATCCACTTGCATCCGATCGCTCCGACCAGCAGATCCGAATCGATTTCCGTCGGACCTGCTGGTCGGAAGCGTCTGTGCCCAGACCTCTCGCCGAGATCCTGAAATCAACGCCCCCGGGACGGTGCCGGACTCGTGGTTGCCTCGGAGGCGAGCTTCCCGAGGAGGGTTTGCTCGATTCCCTTCAGGTCGGTCCAGAAGGTGCCGGGACCGGCGTAGAAGACACCCAGCCGCAGGTGCGCGGGGAGCCCTTCGGCGAAGACATAACGGTTGTAGGCGTCGGGGCCGCCCAGGGCCTTGACGTAGAGCCGGAACCGGTCGGCCTCGGCCTCGCGGACCAGCTCGGTCGAGTGCGCGGTCGCCTCACCCACAACGGTCGTCGTCTTCGCGGCGATGGCGGCCGTCTTGGCGTCGATATTGGCCATCAGGCGCTCGGTGGTCGCCTCGATCTCCTTGGCCTTCTTCTCCCCTTCCGCTTCGAGCTCGGCGACCAGCTTCGCGGTCGATGCCGACGTCCGGCGCTCCTCCAGGATCACCTTCGCCTTCGCCTCGGTCAGGTCGGCCTGGGCCTTGGCGGTAAGCTGCTCCTGCTCGCGGGTCCGCGTCAGCTCGTCGGCGATCTTCGCCTTCTGGATCGGCTCGCGCACCTGCGCGGGCACATAAATATGTCGCGTGAGACCGAACAGGAGCGAGAGGTTCTTGGAATCGAGCACATGTTCCAGCTCCTCGGCCGTCTCGGTCTGAAACGCCTCGCGGGTGTCGCCCACCAGGAGGTCAACCGCCCCGCGCTTCGAGCCGTGCAGCCGGCAGATCGAGCCGATCTGGGGCAGGATCACCTTCTGCTCGACGTCCTTCAAGGTCCCGAACTGCCGGACCACCGACGGCGCCTGATCGGGGGTAATCCCCCAGATCGCGGTGTAGTCGAGGTGGATCAGGAAGCCGTCATTGGACGGAAACTCGATCCCCTTGCCGGCGGCGTACACCGGTTCGCGCTGCGACTTCTTGCCCAGCCGGTCGCCGCGCCGGTCGTCGGCGTTCTCGGCGCCCTGCGCGTTCGGTCTCGACCATCAGGGTCGTCTCGGTGTAGCCGACGCTGATGACGTCCACCCGCTTCTCGACCGGGTTCAGGAAGTAGATGCCCGGCTGGAGCACCTCTTTCTGGATGCCCTGGACCTGGCCGGTACGCGGGTCGTTGGTCTTGTTGGTCACGACCCCGACGTAGCCCGGCGGAATGAACGTCAGGTCCTTCTCCCGACGACGGACCCGCGTGGCCGGCTCGACGCAGGCATCGACCCCGACGACGTTGACGTCGTAGGCGTAGCCATTCAGTCGATACCGGCCTGGAGTCAGCACCTTGCGGCGAATGCCCCGGTAGCCCTCGGCATCCACCAGGTACGTGCCGGACGGCAACGGCTTGCCGAACTTGGCCACGACCACGCCGACCTTGCCCGGCTCGATGATCAGGTCCTTGACCAGCGTGGCCTTGAACTCCAGGGGCGAATAAAAATGACGCCCCGGTCCCGGCATCCGCTCGAGGACGCCGACCTGGAGCGGACGGCCATAGCGATCCACCTGCGCCAGCGTTCCCTCGGGCGCCTGGGGCACCGAGCCGAACGGCCAGGGCCCCTTGTATTGCAGGAGCAGGCTCTGGCCGGGGGGGACCTCGATCCGGCAGATCGTCCATTGCCAGATCCCGAGGTAGCCGACCAGATAAACCAGGGCGACCAGCCCGAGCACGTTGCCGATGGTCTTGATCGATGCGCGGTTCATGGCTGCACCTCCTCGCTCTTGACCGTCTCGGTAGCCGGTGCCGGTGTCGGTGTCGGTGTCGGTAGGGGCGTGGTCGTGCTCACCGGGGTGGTGACGGCATGATCGCGGGTCCGAACGCCGTCGCGCCGGGTGAACTGACCGAACAGCTCCATGAGCGGGCCTTCCGAGTTCGACAGGATGGTCTGGAACGCCGGCGCGAGCTTGCCGATCAGGATATTGTGGGCCAGGGCCGCGCCGTCGCCCTCGAAGGCGCCGACGCGGCGCGCTCAGCCCGGCGAGCTCGGCCTTGTTGTTGAACCGGATGACGTCGGCCTGCGCGGTGGCCTTGGCGACGATCGCCGTGGCCTGGTCCTTCGCGGCTTCAAGCTGGGTCTCGGCCACCTTGAGCTTCTGCTCGGCCAGGGTGACGGCCACCCCTTGATCCTGTTCGGCCCGCGTCGTCTTCTCGACGACCGACTGCTCGGCCTCGACGAGCTTGTGCTTCTGGTCGGCCAGGATGACCTGGACCCGGAGCTGCGCCTCGGAAAGCTGCTGGAGCCGTTCCTGCTGATACTGGAGCAGCTCCTGCTTGGCAACCTCGCGGAGCCGGACCGGGCCGGCGATCTCCTCGGGAGGCTGGATCGACGTGATGGCGACAGCGAGGATCTCGATCCCCTGCTTCTGGCAGTTCTGGGTCAGGCTCCGTACCAGTTCGCGCTGGAACTTTTCGCGGTCGTCGCCGCTGATGAACTGGCCGCCGGTCAGCTTCGAGCCGCCGATCCGGCAGAGCGAGCGACTTTCCGGCGTGATGATCTTGCGGATGATCTCCTCGTCGATCGCGTCGCCGTTGTCGTCCTCGTTGTACTTGACGAAGACTTCCGCCACCCGCTCGGGAATCACACGGAACTCGACCGCGCCGTCGACGGTGATCGGGAACCCGTCGGCCGAGAGGAAGTCCATGGCCGACTCCTGGCCAGGTTGAACCGTTTCGAACGGCAATCGACCAGGCTGACCCGGGTCTCGTATGGGTTGAAGTAGTAGGTGCCCGGGTCAAGCGTGGCGGGCTGGACCCCGCGCTGGCCGGGCTCGACCAGGAACGCGTTCGACTCGCGCGGCTGGCGTACCGGCGAGCAGGGTGACGACGCCGCGAAATCCGGTCGGCACGGTGATCGGGTCATGGAGCTCGATCGAGACGGCGTAGGGATTGTAGGGATAGCGCCCCGGCTTGAGCACCTCGCGTAGGATTCCCTTTTGCCCCGGCTCGGCCAGAACCTGTCCGGCCGGCAGCTCCTCGCCACTGAGGGCGACCTTGATCCCGATCTTGTCGTCCGGGATCACGAACTGGGGAAGGATCTCCCACGACCAGTAGAACGGGTTGTAGAAGTACCGGCCTTCGAGCAGGACGCCCCCGTACGACCCCTCGGTCTGAACGCCCTTGTAATACCATCGCCCCTCCTTGCGGGGCGGGGCGAGCTCCATGCCCGGTTCGAGGTCGAGCCCGGAGCGTCGGATCAGGACCGCTTCCTCGCCGGTGCCCACCTCGATCTTGCACTCGTTGTACGCGACCACGATCAGGACGAGCGCCAGACCGATCAGCCCGACGATCCAGAGCCCCCAATACGGCCCCGGACCCATCCGCAGACTCATGGGAGGCGGCGGCAATCCCCCGCCGCCTCGGCTCGTCGCGACCCGTCGGGTCGGACCATGGTCGTCATCGTGCGTGTTGTCGAACGCATTCATCGCGTCGCTCCCGGCCACGTGGGGGCCTGGCCGTTCTTCCCCGGTGTCAAACGACGCCCGAGGGTCCGGTCCATTTCTCCAGTCAGTTCGCTACAAGATACCTATTCTTCAAATATTTCCCTGGAAGACCATGTCGTCCAATCGGATTCTCGCGAACAGCGCCCGGATGGAACGCTCCTGACACACACGCCGCTCGCGACCCGTCGAGTTCGTTCGCGCTGGCGGGCGAGTTCGTTCGCGCTGGCGGGCGAGTCGTTCGCGCTGGCGGGCGAGTTCGTTCGCGCTCGCGGGCGATCGACCCCAGGACCGCCCTCCCGCAGGATCGACACCATCCGCACGACCCGCACGATCCTCACCCGGCCGATCGCGATGCACCTGGCTCGGCACCCTGATCGGCGCGTCCTTCTCTCTTCAATATCGTGAAACGGCCCCGTTCCGGGGCGCGAATCCGCGCCCGGCGCGCAGCCGAACAGCCGGGGACGCCTTTCGGGCGGCTCCGGTCGTCGAACCGACTCCTTTTTGTACTGCGATCGACCCTCAGCGGCTCGATCGACGCGCTTTCTGGCGCGCCCGCTTCTCGGCGGCCCGACGCTGACGGCGATTCCCGCCCTTCGCTCCCGACGGCACGAACTGCGGAACCGACGGCCGCGGCACGATTGGAGCCGACACCGGCGCCGGCGCTTCCTCTTCCGCCTCTTCCTCGTCGTCGGCTTGCTCCATCGCCTCCAGCTCGGCCATCGCGCTGGCCAGCGCCTCGGCGTCCGACCAGATCAACTGGTCGGCGTCATCCTCGATCATCACGGGTGTGTTGCTCGGCGCGACAACGCTCGCTGATGACTCCCCAACCCGCTCCGATCCCATTCCATCAACGGGCAACGGGCACTTCGCCAGCCGCGCTTCCACCTTCGCCAGCCGCGAGGGATCGGAACGTAGTTTGAACAGTTGTTCGTACGCCCACCGCCACTCGCGGCTCAGGTCCGAGTCATACTTCCGCAGACGCTTCGTCTCGGCATCCGCCTCGACCGGCATCCCGCAACAGGCAAGGTCCTGTTCATGCATATCGAGCCGATTCAGGGTCGCCCGCTGCTCGTCCCACAGACGCCCGATCTCGTCCTTGACCAGGGTCATCAAGCCGTCGCGATCATCGGGCGCGGGGACCTTCGCGTGACCGTCGCGGAGGGCCTTCGAGACCCCCAGCAGGTCAAACGCCAGGTCGCGCTGGGTGTCGTCCCAGCTTCCTTTGGTGTTCAGCGCGTTGGCCAGCCCTTCCCATCGGTCGATCAGCCAGTCGGCTCCCTGGGTGTACCGTTCCAGCCGGTGCGCGATCCGCTCGGGGTCCTTCTTGAGGCGCTTGCCCAGGTTATCGACCTGGGTTTGTCGGTCGAGGTCCCAGAAGTTCTCGGCGCGATCGATCACGCGGCGGAGGTCGGCAATCGCCAGCTCGGCCGATCGTTCAAGCTGAACCGACGTGAACGCCATCCGGCTGACAAGCTGTTGCTCGACCCGGCCGACCGGTTTCAGTTCATCGAAGTACGCAGTCCTGGTCTCGTGATAGGCTGTTTCAAGCTCATCGGGGAGGACGAGCCTGGCCCGCAGGCTGTGCTTCATCGCGTTGCGGTGCGCGATGTTCTTGCCTTCCTCGGTTTTCGGTCCGCCGCCGCGCTTGCGGGGGCGGGGCGCGTTGGTCTCACTCGTGGTCTCGGGTGCGCTGGGGCGTCCAGCGCGTCGATGGTGGCGATCATGGCATCGGCCTCGTGGTCGTAAGTCTCAGGCTGTCAAGCACCAGGCTCCGGGCGCGTGTGCGTGGTGCACCGGAACGAGGGACGGCGGCGTCACCGTCCGTTCTGGGGTATCGGCGCAGTCTGGAGAAGATCTTCACCTTTTTCGGATGAAAATTCGATCACTCACGAACACGAGTGCGTTGGTGGGAGGTCGTTGGCGGGGAGGATTTGTGGAGTCAAATGGTGCGTGAGCGAGAGTTCCTGGAGAAAGGCCCTCGCAGGCGTATCGCGCCGGTCTTTCGCGTAAGCCATGCGAGGGTAAACCGCCGCGAGAAGCCTGAGTGGGGTAATACCTCGTTCCGGTCGGACGACCGCCAGGATCGACGCGACCGCTCCGCGATTGACGATCCGCGGGGCGATCGAGGCCATGTGGGGAGGGTTGCTCGCCTCAGTGTTCCGGTTAGAGATTGCCCCCATGAAACCGTCCAAATTGATGGGCGAGCAAGAGGGCCGAAAGCATGACCGCGAGCCCCAGGACCGCCGCGTGCCTCGTCCGGCGCAGCTCGAAACGGCCGACGCGGACCACCAGGATATAGGCCACGACCAGGTTGAACATCCCCCACAGAACGTTGACCGTCGACGAGGACAGGCCCTGCCCGGGTGGCGTCGCGAACGGGCTCTGGAACGGACTTCCCGATAGGCCGCTTACAAGATGAGGGATCGTGTTCGTGAGGAAAACTCCACCGAAAAAGTTAGCGACATCATGATACCAGCGTGTCTCGGTCGGCATCAGACCTCCCATGTCATCCCGCCCGTGTTCTGACGTATGAGTCATCGCTTGCGCAGACTCCGACTTGCTCCGTCGCCCCGGCCACATGGACATCGGGGCCGTCCGTGGTAACATGAGGCAAGCCTCACGAAACCCATTTATGAGGAAGTCCTCGCAAATGTCAAGGTCAGAGGAGCAGATCACGCCCCGGGCACCGAAACGGTGGCGGGGTCAGCGGCGGGTCGCGGCATTGCTGGAGGCTGCCGTGAGTGTGTTTGCCGAGAAGGGTTACGACGCCGTGACGATGACCGAGGTGGCCGCGCGGCGGGTGCGCCGATCGGTTCGCTCTACCAGTTCTTCCCGAGCAAGGAAGCGCTGGCGGATGCGCTGCTCGATCGGTTTGGCCAGGACCTTCACGACGCCCTGAACCGGATCGAGGAGCGCGCGACGACGATCGAGGTTCCCGAACTGGTCGACGCCTTGCTCGGGCTTCTGGCCGGGTTCCAGGAGGAGCGGGCCGCGGCGCGGACCCTGATCGACTCGGGCCGGGAAACGTCCGGCCGCGCCGCGGAGCTGAGGCTTTCGCTGCGCCGGCACGTCCTGCGAATCCTTCAGGCCAGGATTCCGTGGCTTTCCCCGGAGCGTGCCGAACGGATGACGCTGGTCGTCATCCAGCTCATGAAGGCCGCCGCCGCGGACGGTGCCGAGACGGACCTCACGAATCGCGAGCGGGCTGGCGTCGAGCTGAGGTATCTGTTGGGGCTCTACCTGAATGACGCGATGGTTCGACGCGCCGGGGATGACCCGGCGCCTTGACACGGGGGATCACCCCGTTTCGTCCTTGTGGCGGCCCGGCTCACTTGATCAGCTTGAGCTTCCGGAGCTTGGGCTCGATCCACATCTGGCAGTATTCGGCGCCCCGGTGCCTGCGGTAGTAGTCCTGATGGTAGGCTTCGGCCGGGTAGAAGGTCTCATAAGGAACGAGCTGGGTGACGATGGCGGTGACGGTGTAGCCCTGGTCGGCAAGCTGCTGAAACGACTTCTGGGCCGCCGTCTTCTGGGCCTCGGTGTGGTAGAAGATGACCGAACGGTACTGGGTGCCGAAGTCGGGCCCCTGCTGGTTGGGGGTGGTCGGGTCGTGGCTATGCCAGAAGTATTTCAGGAGCGTTTCATAGGTCACGACGGACGGGTCGTACGTCACCTGGAACGCTTCGGCGTGGCCGGTCATGCCGGTCGACACCATCTCGTAGGTCGGGTTGGGGACCTGGCCACCGGAGTAGCCCGAGACGACACCGTGGACCCCCTTGAGCCGTTCGAAGACCGCCTCTCCGCACCAGAAACAGCCGGTGCCGAAGGTCGCTTTCTCAAGCTTGGGCCTGGTCTTCGCCTTCGCCGTGTCCTTGGCTTTTTCTTTATCCGCGGCCGAGGAATCGCTGGCCGGCGCGTCGGTCCTGGGTGCATCCTTGGCCGTCGTCGTGGACGGCTCTTTCGGCGTGTCGCCGGCCGGCTCCTGCGCCGCCTGGCCACTCGCGAGAAACAGGCTGAGCGTCGTCGCGACCGCCAGCGTCAGCGAAGTTGAAAGAAGGCGTATCGGCATGGATCATCTCCTCGGTCCCGGACTCCGCCCGAACGGCAGGCTCCGCTCTTCCGGTCCCCGGCGGCACGGGTCAAGGACGTTATCATCATCTATATACCCCGCAGGCGCGTACGTCGAGAGGGAAGGAGAAGCCGGGCGCCTTCCGCGTGGCGATTCGGGATCTCTGCATTTTTTTGAATCAGGCGATCAACCGCTCGCGCACCGGGCCTTGAGATCGCGGCCGATCAGATCGGTGAGCCGGTCGGGGTTTACGGGTTTGACCATGTGGTCGTCGAAACCGACCTCCAGGGCGCGTCGGCGATCCTCGGACTGGCCGTAGCCGGTCAGGGCGATGAGCACGATGGACTCAAGGTGTTCATTCTGACGGACCCGCCGGGCCACTTCGTAGCCGTCCATGCCGGGAAGGCCGATGTCGAGCAGGACGACATCGGGGGGATGCTGGAACAGGGCTTCGAGCGCCGAGTGTCCATCATAGGCGAGCTCGATCTCATGGCCCTCGGCGCGAAGGATCCGCGCCAGCATCCGGGCGGCGTCGGCGTTATCGTCGACGATGAGGACGCGGCGCGGAGTGCGCCGACCGCTGTCTCGGCCGGACTCAGGGTCCGGGTCAGGGCGCGATATCGCCTCGGAGGGGGTTTCGATCAACGGGAACCGCACCATGAATTCGCTTCCCTGTCCGGCGCCGGCGCTGTGGACCCCGACGCTGCCGCCGTGCAGCTCGACGAGGCGGCGCACCAGGGTCAGGCCGATGCCGAGCCCTCCCTGACTCCGGTCGAGCGATCGGTCGGCCTGGGTGAAGAGATCGAAGACATAGGGAAGAAGGAGGGGGTCGATCCCGATGCCGTTGTCGCGGACCCGGATGACGGCCATCGCGTCCTCGACCCGGGCGGTCAGGCGGATCTGGCCGCCGGGCTCGGTGTACTTGGCCGCGTTGTTCAGGAGATTGGCGAGGACCTGGGCCAGTCGCGCCGGATCGGCGCAGAGCGCGATGATCTGGTCCGGTATGGCGACTTCCAGGCTGTGCCGGCGGAGTTCGACCAGCGGTCGAGAGGTCTCGACGGCCTGTCGGACGGCGTCGCGAAGGTCAACCGTCTCCTTGCGGAGCTCGATCTTGCCGTTGTTGATTCGCGAGACGTCGAGCAGGTCGTCCACCAGGCGGGCCAGGTGCCGGACCTGCCGATCGGCGACCTCGCGGGCGTACTGGATTTCCGACTCGCCGGAGCCGGGCATGTTCATGACGTGCAGGGCGCTGAGCATCGGAGCGAGAGGGTTGCGCAGCTCGTGGCCGAGCATGGCCAGGAACTCGCTCTTGCGACGATCGGACTCGCGGATCTCGCGGTAGAGCCTTGCGTTGTCGATGAACTCGGCGCCCTGGCGGGCGTACAGCATGGTCAGGCGTCGCTCGCGGTCGGACAGGTTGCGGGGCTGGTCGAAGACGGTGACGATCTCGCCGACCCGCTTGCCGACGCAGGTCAGGAGCGGGGTGCTCCAGTGATGCGCGGTCGGATCGGGTGTGGGTTCCGCGGCGATTGAACTGGCGAACGGTCTCGTCGCGGACGATCGTGTCGATCCGATCGGGAAGCAGGCCGAGACCGGCCACCGCCCGCAAGGCGAGGTGGTCGGCGTCGTGGAGCAACAGGACGCCCTTATCGGTACCCTGGAGCCCCGTGACGGCGGCGAGCACTTGCTCCAGGACCGCGGGGAGCTCGAAGCTGTTGGAGAGCCGTTCGGAGAGGGCGTGCAGCCGGGTCATGTCGGCGAGCTGAGCGGCCAACTCGTCGCGGACAGCCGAAAGCTCAGCCTCATCGTGCCGGCGCTGGATCGCGGCGGCGAGGACGTTGGCGACCGACTGGAGAAAATGAACGTCGTCGTGCGAGAAACCGCGGCTCCGCAGATCGAACGCTTCGAGCGTGCCATAGGGCCGGTCCCGGCCGGGTACGACGACGATGGCGCCGCTGACGGCGGATCGCAGGGGAGGGAATTGAACCGGGGCCAGGCCGTCAACGTGTCCGGGATGGGGGCTGCTCGACGCGGAGATGACGACGGGTTCCAGGGTCGCCAGCGCACGGGCCGATGGCTCGGAAGCATCGAGCGGCTGCTCGGCCTGATCGCCTGGTCCTTCCGGCTTTAGCCGCCCCCCGGCCGATCGTCGGATCAGGCGGCGGTTCTCGACGTCGAGTTCGAGGACCCGGCAGTAAGCGACGTCCAGGGCGCGGCGCCACCGTCGCGACCGCCTCGTCGAGCAGGCTGGCCGGCTCGGCGCCGGCGAGGGCCCGTTGACCGAGATCGGCGACGACCGCCTGCTGGGCGATCCGGCGCCGAAGCTGCTCATCGGCCTGCTCGCGTTCGGCGATCGAGCGGGTCAGGGCGTCGGCCTTCTCGGCGAGCTCGGTGGCGATCTGCTTCTCGCGCGCCGCCTCGGCGCGAAGCCGGTCAACCTCCCAGCGCTGCTTTTCCTCGGCGAGCTCGCGGACGTGGTCCCGGCGCTGGGTTTCGACCAGGCGCTCGGCCTGCCGCTTGATCTGCTCGCCCTTGAGGAACAACTCGACGAAGACCGCGATCTTGGCGCGCAGGACCGCGGGCACGACGGGCTTGGAGAGGAAATCGACGGCGCCGAGCGCGTAGCCGCGCTCGATCTGGAGCTGGTCGCTGGGATAGGCCGTCAGAAAGAGGATGGGCACGTGCTCCGAGCGCTCGCGCTGTCGGATCAGCTCGGCGGCCTCGAACCCGTCCATCCCGGGCATCTGGACGTCCATCAGGATGGCGGCGAATTCGTCGTCGAGGACCCGCAACAGCGCCTGCTCGCCCGAATAGGCCCGGACCAGGTTCAGCTTGACAAGCGCCTGATCGGAGGACGCGCGGAGGATGGCCTCGAGCGCCATGAGGTTGCTCGGCTGGTCGTCCACCAGCAAGACACTGACCGAATGCTCGGAACTCATACCGCTATGCTTTCTGATGACCAGACTTCGTACGCGCGCCTCATTTTCTTGGGATGGAATCGGGGAATCGCCGACGGATCACGCTCCAGGATGAGCGGGCCAGGGGGTGAGTCCGCTCCGAGGACCGCGTTGGCGTTGAGGACCAGGGTATCAGGAATTCCTACCGATTGCGACCTTCCGACCCCGCGGTCTCGCCGCGGGGGCTGGCGACGGGCCCGGAGACCGGCTCGATGACGTGTCCCCGGCCGGCGCGTCGATGGAGCCAGACGCGGAGCATTGACATCAACTGATCGCCCGCAACCGGTTTCGAGAGGTAGTCCGACGCCCCCGACTCGATGCACTTGCGGCGATCGTCCTTCATGGCCTTGGCGGTCAGGGCGATGATCGGGAGGTCGCGGTACCGATCGTACGAACGGATGGCGCGGATCGTCTCGTAACCGTCCATCTCGGGCATCATGATGTCCATCAGGATCAGGTCAATTCCGGGCGTACTCCGCAGAATATCGAGCGCCTGCCGGCCGTTCTCGGCCCGCAAGGGGACGATCCGCCAGCGTTCGAGCTTGCTGGTCAGCGCGAAGACGTTGCGGGCGTCGTCGTCCACGATCAGGACCCGACGGCCCGCCAGGACCGGGTCCGCCTGCCGGGATGCGAGGCTTCCGCCCGGTCGGGCCGAAGCTCCCGTCCGATGCAGGAACAGCGCCGTCGTCTCGAACAGGTAATCGAGCGACCTGGCGTCCTTCACGATCGTGGACTCGGCGAGATCGTCGACCCGGGCCTTCTCGTCGGGGGTCAGGTCGCGTCCGGTATAGACCACGACCGGGAGGTTCTGATCTCCCAGCTCGCGGCGGACGTTGGCCAGCAGGTCAATTCCGCTGGCGTCGGGCAGGTTCAGGTCGAGCACCATGCAATCCAGCGGCCCTTTCCGCAGCCGCTCCAGCGCCTCGGCGGCGCTGGCGGCGGTCTCGATCTCGATGTCGTGGCCGCTGTCGCTGTCGCTGTCGCTGGCACCGTCGCTCGATTTGAGCGCGGCGACGATCATCGCGCGCTCGACCGGGTTGTCCTCCACGATCAGGAGGGTGCGGATCGACCGATCCAGAAACGCCTTGATCGAGCCGAAGGCGTCGTCGAGAGATTTCTTGCTGACCGGCTTCTTGAGAAAGGCCAAGGCCCCGAGCTTGTGCCCGCGCTGCCAGCTATCGTCGGCCGAGATGACGTGGACCGGGATGTGGCGGGTGGCCGGGTCGTGCTTGAGCCGGTCGAGGATGACCCAGCCATCGGTGTCGGGGAGGCGCAGATCCAGGGTGATGGCCGACGGCCGGAGCTCGCGGGCCAGCTCCAGGGCGGTCATCCCCTCGGCGGCGATCACGGCCTTGAAGCCCATCTCGTGCGCCTTGTCGAGCAGGATGCTCGCGAACCGCGGTTCGTGCTCGACGATCAGGATGACCCGGTCATCGGGACCGATCTCGCTCCGGCTGTCGCCGCTGATCAGGGGGAGCGAGACCACGCCGGGGCCGCTGGCCATCGGCGTCGGGCTGACGGCGATCGGGGTGGGCAGCGCCAGCCCGGCCTCACCGCCATTGCCGATACCGATACCGATACCGATACCCATGCCGATGCCATGGCCGGGCCTGGCGGCGGCGTTGATGGTCCCCAGCGCGTTACTCCGGTCCGACGCCAGCAATTCCCGGACAACCGGGATCGGTTCGAGCGGCAGGTAGAGCGTGAACGTGCTCCCTCGCCCGACCTGGCTCTGGACCCGGACCTCGCCACCCAGCAGGCGGGTGATCTCGCGGCTGATGGACAGGCCCAGGCCGGTCCCTCCGTACTTCCGGCTGGTGCCGGTATCGGCCTGCTGGAACGGCTCGAAGATGACCCGCAGCTTGTCGGACGCGATGCCGATGCCGGTGTCGCTGACCGCGAAGGCCACGACCCGCGACGCACGCGCGAGCACCGGATGGTCGGTGCTCCAGCCGCCGGCGGCCAGGTCAACCTTGAGGTCCACCTGGCCGCGCTCGGTGAACTTGAAGGCGTTGGAGAGCAGGTTCCGCAAGACCTGCTGGAGCCGCTTCGCGTCGGTGGCGATCGCCTCGGGCAAGTCCGGCGCGATCGCGACCGAGAGCCTCAGCCCCTTGGTCTCGGCCACGGGGTCGAAGGAACGCGCCGACGTATTCGCTCAGGTCCGAGAACGGCATATTTCCCAGCTCGATGGCCATGGTCCCCGACTCGATCTTGGCCATGTCCAGGATGTCGTTGATCAGTGAGAGGAGGTCGAAGCCCGATCGGTAGATCGTCTGCGCGAAGTCGCGCTGCTTGTCGGAGAGGTTGCCGTCGGGGTTCTCGGCGAGCATCTCGGCCAGGATCAACAGGCTGTTCAGCGGCGTGCGGAGCTCGTGAGTCATGTTGGCCAGGAACTCACTCTTGTACTTGGAGGTCAGGGCGAGCTGTTCGGCCTTTTCCTCGAGCTCCTGCTTGGCGAGCTCGATCTCGCGGTTCTTGGTCTCGACCTGCGCCTTCTGGATGCTGAGCTGGCGGGCCTTGGTGCCAAGCTCCTCGTTGGCCTGCTTGAGCTCCTCCTGCTGGTTCCGGAGCAGGTCCTCCGACTCCTGGAGCGTGGCGGCCTGGCGCTCGAGGCGGGTATTGGTCTTGCGCAGCTCCTCTTGCTGGCTCTGGAGCTCCTCGGTGAGCGATTGCGATTGCTTGAGCAGGGCCTCGGTCTTCATGGTCGCCTCGATCGTGTTGAGCACGATGGCGATCGTCTCGGTAAGCTGGTCGAGCAGCGACACCTGGTTGTCGCTGAACCGGCTGAAGGAGGCGAGCTCGATGACCGCCTTGACCTGGCCCTCGAAGATCACGGGCAGGACCACGATATTCAACGGCGGCGCCTCGCCCAGACCCGAGCTGATCTGCACATAATCGCCCGGCACGTCGGTGATCAGGATGCGCGTCTTCTCGAAGGCGCACTGCCCGACCAGTCCCTCACCCATGTGAAACTCGCTCTTGAGCCCCTTGCGCTCGCGATAGGCGTAGGTGCTGGTGAGCTTCAGGACCGGGGTCTCTTCCACGACATCGGTCAGGTAAAAGACGCCATGCTGCGCCGCGACGACCGGGGCGAGCTCGGAGAGGATCAAACGGGTGGCGCTCAGAAGGTCGCGCTGGCCCTGAAGGGTCCGGGTGAGCTTGGCGAGGTTGGTCTTGAGCCAGTCCTGCTCGTCGTTCTTCTGGGTGGTCTCACGCAGGTTGCGGATCATCTCGTTGATGTTGTCTTTCAGGGCGGCCATCTCGCCCTGAGCCTGAAGGCGATCGATCGGGTGAGATCGCCCTTGGTGACGGCGGTGGCGACCTCGGCGATGGCGCGGACCTGGGTGGTCAGGTTCGCGGCAAGCTGGTTGACGTTCTCGGTCAGGTCCTTCCAGGTCCCGGCCGCCCCGGGGACCTTCGCCTGCCCGCCGAGCTGACCTTCCACGCCCACCTCGCGGGCCACGGTGGTCACCTGCGCGGCGAAGGTGGCGAGGGTGTCGATCATCTCGTTGATCGTATCGGCCAGGGCGGCGATCTCGCCCTTGGCCTCGACGATCAGCTTCCGCTTGAGATCGCCGTTGGCGACCGAGGTGACGACCTTGGCGATCCCGCGGACCTGGCTGGTGAGGTTGCCCGCCATGCCGTTGACGCTATCGGTCAGGTCCTTCCAGACGCCGGCCACGCCCCGGACCTGCGCCTGGCCGCCGAGCTGTCCCTCGGTGCCGACCTCGCGGGCGACGCGGGTGACCTCGGAGGCGAAGCTGTTGAGCTGGTCGACCATCGCGTTGATCGTGTTCTTGAGCTCGAGAATCTCGCCGCGCACGTCGACGGTGATCTTCTTGGACAGGTCGCCGTTGGCGACGGCGGTGGTGACCTCGGCGATGTTCCGCACCTGGGCGGTGAGGTTGCCGGCCATGCTGTTGACATTATCGGTCAGGTCCTTCCAGACGCCGGCCACGCCCCGGACCTGCGCCTGGCCGCCGAGCTGTCCCTCGGTGCCGACCTCGCGGGCGACGCGGGTGACCTCGGAGGCGAAGCTGTTGAGCTGGTCGACCATCGCGTTGATCGTGTTCTTGAGCTCGAGGATCTCGCCCCGGACATCGGCGGTGACCTTCTTGGTCAGGTCGCCGTTAGCGACGGCGGTGGTGACCTCGGCGATGTTGCGGACCTGGCCGGTGAGGTTGCCGGCCATGCTGTTGACACTCTCGGTCAGGTCTTTCCAGGTCCCGGCCACGCCTTCGACCTTCGCCTGGCCGCCCAGCTTCCCCTCGGTACCGACCTCGCGGGCGACGCGGGTGACCTCGGAGGCGAAGCTGTTGAGCTGGTCGACCATCGCGTTGATCGTGTTCTTGAGCTGGAGGATCTCGCCCTTGACGTCGGCGGTGACCTTCTTGCGCAGGTCGCCGTTGGCGACGGCGGTGGTGACCTCGGCGATGTTCCGCACCTGGGCGGTGAGGTTGCCGGCCATGCTGTTGACGCTATCGGTCAGGTCCTTCCAGACGCCGCCCACACCCTGCACCTGCGCCTGGCCGCCCAGCTTCCCCTCGGTGCCGACCTCGCGGGCGACGCGGGTGACCTCGGAGGCGAAGCTGTTGAGCTGGTCGACCATCGTGTTGATGGTGTCCTTGAGCTGAAGGATCTCGCCCTTGACGTCGACGGTGATCTTCTTGGACAGGTCGCCGTTGGCGACGGCGGTGGTGACCTCGGCGATGTTGCGGACCTGGCCGGTGAGGTTGCCGGCCATGCTGTTGACGCTATCGGTCAGGTCCTTCCAGACGCCCGCCACGCCCCGGACCTCGGCCTGGCCGCCCAGACGTCCCTCGGTGCCGACCTCGCGGGCGACACGGGTGACCTCGGAGGCGAAGCTGTTGAGCTGGTCGACCATCGTGTTGATGGTGTCCTTGAGCTGAAGGATCTCGCCCTTGACGTCGACGGTGATCTTCTTGGACAGGTCGCCGTTGGCGACGGCGGTGGTGACCTCGGCGATGTTGCGGACCTGGCCGGTGAGGTTGCCGGCCATGCTGTTGACGCTATCGGTCAGGTCCTTCCAGACGCCCGCCACGCCCCGGACCTCGGCCTGGCCGCCCAGACGTCCCTCGGTACCGACCTCGCGGGCGACGCGGGTGACCTCGGACGCGAACGAGCCAAGCTGATCGACCATCGTGTTGATGGTGTCCTTGAGCTCGAGAATCTCGCCCCGGACGTCGACGGTGATCTTCTTGGACAGGTCGCCGTTGGCGACGGCGGTCGTCACCTGGGCGATGTTGCGCACCTGGGCGGTGAGGTTGCCGGCCATGCTGTTGACGCTATCGGTCAGGTCCTTCCATGTGCCGGCGACCCCCGTCACCTGGGCCTGGCCGCCGAGCTTCCCCTCGGTGCCGACCTCGCGGGCGACGCGGGTCACTTCCGACGCGAACGAGCCAAGCTGATCGACCATCGTGTTGACAGTCTGGCCGATGCGGAGGAATTCACCCTTGAGGGGATTCCCCTCGTTCTCCAGCGCGATCCGTTGCGACAGGTCGCCCTTGGCGACCGCGCCGATGACCCGGGCGACCTCGACGGTGGGCCGGACGAGATCGCCCATCAGGCTGTTCAGCGAGTCGATCTGATCGGCCCAGCCGCCGACCGCGGTGCCGTGGCGGCGCGCTGGCTGATCCGGCCCTCCTTGCCGACGGCCCGCGCGATCCGGTCGGTTTCGCGAGCGTTGTGCTCGATCAGCTCGGCGACCTCGTTGAATGCCTCGGCGATCGCGGACCCAGTGATCGTCTCGTCGACGGGGAGACGAACCCGGAACTCGCCGCGTTTCAGGGTCTTGAGCGCGTCGAGCAATTGCTGTCCGCCCTGGAGACTCGCGACTGGCCGGGCGGTCAGGACCGCGGTCGCCGACGGGGAAGGACCGTCGGCCGCCCCCTGGTCCGCGGGACGGTCGGTCTCTGGCGCGATGATCGACCCGGGTGTACTCTTCTTGGCCATCGGTGCAAGCTCCATCAAGGCAAGCCAACGTCCCGATCCGCGCGACCTGGACCCACCGCGGTCAATGAAACGGACGATATCAAGGGCACCCTATGTCCAGGAAACTATACCAAACGCGACATGGTCCGGGAGACCCTAGGAAAAAACGGGCCAGCCTTGGCAACGGTTTTGCTCCATTTTCTCGTTGTCGACTCACGGCAAATCCAGAACAGTGAGAGCTTGCGCGAAAATACGCTTCCCATAAACCCGGTGCCATCAAAAACAGTGGGGCCGGCTGAAGTCGGACCCACTCGATTTCCATCAATATCCTTACTAATACTGAAAAATTCATAAATGAATGTTTTATGATAAAATTATGAAAGAATTCTTTGATATTGACGAGGTCTTTCGACGGCTCCGGGGAGCGCTGGCGGGCGTCCCGCCGGCCGCGATGTTCGCCCTGCGGGACCAGGGACATGGCACGCCGTTCGAGCAGCTTGTGGGATCGTTGATCTCGGCGCGGACGCGGGACGAGACGACGCTGCCGGTCTGCTTGCGGCTGTTCCAGGAGGCGCGGACTCCCGAGGCGCTCGACGAGGCGACGCTGAGCGGTTACCTGAGCGGCGTGACGTTCGCCTCGGTCAAGGCGCGCGACATTCTGGCGATGTCGCAAAGGATCATCCGCGAGTTCGGGGGCCGCGTCCCCGACTCGGTCGAAGCGCTGACGAGCTTCCGCGGGGTCGGCCCCAAGATCGCGGCCTTGACCCTGGCGGTCGGGTTCCAGCGGTTCGCGATCGCGGTCGACGTTCATGTGCATCGGATCACCAACCGCTGGGGCTACGTGGCGACCCAATCACCGGACTAGACCGCGACGGCGCTGGCCGACCGGCTGCCCCGGAAATACTGGATTGAGATCAACGAGCGGCTGGTCCCGTTCGGCAAGACGACGTGCACGTTCGCACGCCCAAGATGTCCGGAGTGCCCGCTGCGGAGCATGTGCCGGCAGGTCGAGGTCAGCAGCACCACGATAGGGGAAGGGAGGACCGATTAAGTTCGGTCCCCCCTCCCTCCGAACCGGATCTGTGGGAGCCCCGGGGGAGTGATCCCCCGGGGCGAACCGGCCCTGGTATCCCCAGTTCGCCCTGGCACGACCCTTTCCTGTCGTGTGTAATCACCCCAGGTCCGCGCCAACTGGCGAGCTCTAGAAAAATTTTGTAGGAGCTCGCCAGTTGGTGCGCGATCCTGGGTAGCCTGGAGCGGTTGTGATAGACGAAAAGGGCCGACTGACCGCCGTCCTGGCGCACCAACTGGCGAGCGCCTACGGCTTTTTTGCGGGTCGGCGAAAAAAATTGGTATCGAGCCAAAATATTTCTTGCAAAAGACCCAGGCACTGTGTAATTACCGACTACAAGCAAGGTTCATCCAGCACTCAAGCCGATCCAGGCATCAGAGATGACTCTACACTATGAGATTGCAAAGGCCTGACTGTTCGGCCTCCTATCGGATGCACCACAAAAGGCGAACCGAATACAAGTGCTCTGCTTGATTACTCTTGAACTGAACGTGAAACGCGGACGAGTGTTTCTAGCGAGGAGTAAACGACAAGTTAGAGCCACTTACGCAAATAGCATAACCTAAATAAGGTTCTAAGAAACCTAAATCTTAAACATCAAAAAGCTTGATGAAAAACACTCGAGATGTTTCATTAAAAGCCGGCATTTACTATGTTAATAAAAAACTAAAAATTTTTTTCCTAATCCTGTTTACATTTATGACATGCCTAAGCTTTCTGTGCTTGCGTCATTACAACTCTTACTCATTTACTGCGATAATAAATACCTTGCGAGGCGATCCCTTAATACCAAACAAATACGCAATTAATATCGGCAAGATTTGTAAAGATGAAAAAAGAACCTGTGAATTTCAAATTACTAATATGTCAGCGAAACCCATCGCATTGTTTGGCGTCAGAACCTCTTGTGCTTGTACGACCGTGACTGCCTTGCCAGAAATGATTAACCCTAGAGAAAGTGTTTCGATCAAAATTAAAGTTCAAAGTCAATCCAAAGGTGGCCCCTTTACTAGACACATTAGACTCTTCACGAACTCATCGGATCAGCCGTTCTTGATACTGAGAGTGCGTGGCGTCGAAATCAGACAAAATTCCCACTAACTTCGAAAAGGGAGAATCATGACCCGGATCATGCGTTTGCTGGCTTCCCTGGTTGCATCGACGGCGATTCTCGTTCTCACAGGTGGTATACTAGTGAGTTCGAAGCTGTCTGTGGCAGCGAGCTTCGCTATGCTGTCGTCTTCTTCTTCGGGCTCATCAACTCCCCTAAATTGTGATGGCTATTGTGATTTTACAGACAAGTGCATTCCGGCCAATAAGGGTTGCGAGGGCTGTAACGACGCCAGCTTCTGCGAATGCACGCAGAGCTGTGGAGCTTGCAATATCTCTTATGCCGTTCATACTTGTCCCTACTACAAATGAAAAAAGTAGTGTGTGGAGTCGAGGAGTAGCGCGGTGACCGAGGTTCCGTTTCTACTCCCCGCTCTTCGAACCGGACGGGCGGTTTTCCCGCATCCGGCTCTCGGACAAGAAAGCACAGAGGTCAAGCGCTTGCACGCTTGGACTCTGTGGTCCGCCGCCTTAGGATCTTGAACGTTTGAGCGGGAGGTAAACAGGCTTGCGCCACTCTCCCTGTCCTTTTCCTCGGCGGGCGGCCTTCTTGAACTCAGGCCCCTTCCCTCCACCGGAGTTACCCGGCTTCCGCGGTACTACGAGCCTGTCCGCCACCCCAGGCGGCCCGGCCTGTCCCTCGCGACAATCCGGTTGGGATCTCGCTTCCCACCGTTGGGGTTTCCCCTGTTGCAGCAGCTTCCCGTGTGTCGACATGCCGTCACCATTACCCCGGTGGGACCGCTGGTTCAGATCGTTCGGTGTGAGGGATTCTCAGCCCCTCGGTATTCCCCAGCGACGGCGGCCTTCCCCGAATAAATGGCGGGTCGGCTCCCACGTTAAAACTTTCGAGGCTTGCTCGGTGTTCACTCGCGTTACGGCCTGTCAACTCGCTGCACCGCCAAGCGGTACACTTGTCTCGAAGGCTCCGACGGCTTCGTTACCTCCACCGCCGCTCCGATAGCTTCCGGCTGGAGCGATCAAACTTGGCCGGGTTGGACTTGCACCCACTGGGACGCTGTGCCCTATCTGGGCGCACAGATATTCTTTTTTTAAAATTACCGATTTTCGAGGGAGGTTTCACGTGTACCGTTTCATGGTATTGGTATTATGCTTTGCTATCACTCTGGCGCTTGCCAGTTCGTCATCACCGGATGAGCCTGTACTCAAGGAAGAAGTGAAATCCAAGGTCAAGGTGAAAACTGCTATTTCATTTCCCTTAGTTTCATTTCCCTTAGTGAGTTACTCGAGATATGCACTTTTAACAAAGCACCCGGAAGTGCTGGATGAGCTGGAAATGTCAACCCCTCAAAGAGAGGAGATTAAAAAACGCTACGAGGAGATTTCGCACCAAGCCAGCGAGATTGCTCAATCCTTACGACCCCGCGTTGCACAAAAGGTGGATCCTGCATTATGGTCTGAAATGATGAAGCCAGCACATCTTGCGTCTGTTAATTTTGTGTTAAGTTCGGAGGGATTATTCCTGAAAATACTTGATCGAGATCAGCGTAGACGACTGGAGGAGATCCACCTTCAGGTCGAGGGTCCGATGGCTTTTTTGCGGCCCGAATTCCAGTTGCGGCTTAACATGAGCCCCGAGCAGGTCGAATTGGTCACGAACATGGTTCAGGATGCAACTGAGCTCGCCTTCCAGAAAACCGTCGCCGCAAACGAAATCGCGAGCGCGGCGCGTGCAAAGGATAGAAGGGATAATCCTCAACTTAACCCAGAACCTAAAAACAAGAAAGACTGGACAGAGCCCGTGTACAGCCAGACCGGAAAAGATGCGATAAAGTCAATCGTCAAAGCAAAAGTCAAGGATAATCTAGAACTACGTGGATACCTCGACCGGGAAATCGCCAAAGTTTTGACCAAGGTTCAACGAGAGAACTATAAAAAGCTACTTGGAAGGCCGTTCATCAAAGATGGTAGAGTAATCCCCCGTCAAATTGCCGTCGAGTAACACGACTACGCTTAGAAATTATTGCGACGGAGGAAGCGGTCGATTTATCGACCGCTGCGCAAAGAGAGTTAAGTTTTTTGTAGGCGCTCGCCAGTTGGTGCGCCAGGACAAGGGTCAGTCGGCCCTTTTCGTCTATCACAACCGCTCCATGGCGAGCGCCTACAGTTTTTTGCTACCCTGTTCGCGCGGGTAGAGTCCCCAAGCAACTCAAAAACGCCTGAAAAACAGGGGGCTTCCTGACATAGTGGACTTGCCTTCGCGGTCAGATTCCTTAGAGCGTCTAACTTTACCCATCGAACAAAACAAAGCACAGATCTTGATGCAAGCCAGAGTGAGGAACGCCTGATGAATTTCCGGGCGACGCTCGTAGCGGATGCGGAGCCGACGATTCTGGTGGAACCAGCCCAGCGTCCGCTCCACCACCCAGCGAAACACACCCAGCCCGCTACCGTTCTCCGTGTTCCTCTCCGCCAACTGTGGCTCGACCCCCATGTTGCGCAGACCCTGGCGATGCGGCTCCCGAGTCGTAGCCCCGGTCCCCCATCATCGCGTCGGGCTTCGTCTTCGGGTGGCCCCCCTTTCCCCCGACCGCGGGGAGCGTGTTGAACAGCGGCGCGAACTCCTTGATGTCGGGCAGGTTGGCCTCGGTGACGCTGGAGGTCAGCGGGATGCCGTTGACCTCGACGATGACATGGTGCTTGCTCCCTGGTTTGGCCCGATCCACCGGGCTGGGGCCGGTCTCCGCGCCGCCGTAGGCCGCCCGCACCGAAGCCTTGACAAGGTGTACGAAAACCCGAACGGAATAAAGACACAAGCTGCAGTGGTATCGAAAATCTTATTTTTTTTAATATGCAATATTGCAAATGTCGCGCATTCCGGACAAACCGTTGAAAAAAAAGATGATACAACGATAAACAATTACAAACAAGCTTTAGTTTCAATTAATCGCTCTTTTTGTCACTCTTTTGGTAAATATAAGGATCTATTAAATCCGTCCGTAGTAAATGTAGAGTTTGCTAAAACTGACAATTGTGCAAAGATGGTTGTAAATCTTCAGCCCTCATACAACAAAAGTCACTACAAAGAGCTCAACGGAAAGATTGAGTCAAAAGCTATTATCTGTTATAATAAAGAGTATGGTTTAATTTTAAACAATAAATATGATAAACTTGACAGAATTGTTTCTTACCAAGTTAGATATTTTAATAAGAAAATAAAACCAATTCAATCACGATTAGAACATAAACTAAGCGAATTTGCAGGGTGTAGCGTATATATTAATAAAATTCTAATATTGGATCTATTATCTGACCCAGGCATTTCTATTACTACCATCAATCGGTTTACGTTACCAGATGGCAAGAATTGCTATAAGATTCTATTTGCTGGAAAGGGAAATTTCCCTGGAACAGGTGTTTCGCCAAACGATCTTCTTGAGGGTTCTATAGAGGTTTCTCCTGACGAAGGTTGGGTCTTACGTAATTATGAAATGAGGATCGTAAAAGCCAAATCTAACATGAAAATCCTAATAACAGGAACAATTTATTATGATGAACGGTCGAATTTTCTGCCTACTCCAAAACTTGTTTTAAAGCGGACAGCTCGTGGAAAAAATGAAACGAGCTTAAATATTATAAATGAAGAGCATGTTGAATTTATCGAGTATTGATTCGGAAATCTGCCAAGTGGTGCTTTCTCGACAGCGGCTTTTGGGCTTCTAAACCTGAATATAAGTAAAATTACCAAGATGCGTAGTTATAAAATAGTCATAGGAATAATATTTTGCCTTTTCTTTATGATTTTATTGATTAATTATAAATTTTGCGTACGCATCTTGGGTTACAAATTTTTTAATAAGCAAAGTCACTTTAATATTACATGATAAATGCCAAGTCTTCACCGTTAAGTTCATCGTCATCACCTCCTGCTAACTCAAACACTTTTAATCTCCTGTCGCGTCTGTATCTGCCGTCGCTCGACGAGCGAGGCCAGGAGTGTGATCGCTGCACCCCAACATTGTCTCGCGACAAGTTAGTAGTAACGGGGACCGTCCCAAACAGGTCCAATGGCGATTTGACACTGTTCAGTAGCGTTCGACAGTCTCGGAGTCTTAATTAAATATCTTTCATCTAATTCTAAGAAAGAGCTAATTACAAAAGAAAGTTAAATATATGTTATATATTGTATATCATATTCATAGGTTGGTAGATCATACACTGAATTTGTTTATTTCGTTATTTATTTTGTTGTCGGAAAAATCATGCTTCTTTCAATTGTGCTCACAGTCATTTCAGCTGCAGTTAGGCCATTGCGCTGAAAAATTATACAATAATGGGTCCTTAGAAACATCCCTTAAATTCTATAAGGTAATGGTTAAATTTAAAAAGGATAACATAGAAGCCGTAGAGAAGATTGTAAGCATTTGTATTGAACTTGGAAATCTAGAGCAAGGCATACAGTTTGTTGAGCATTGGCTACAAGAATCTTCTCATAGTAAAAAAGGATATCTTTTACTTGTAAATCTTTATGTTTTGTCCAACAAAATTGATACAGCACTAGAAAGATTCGAACTATTTTGTAGATTAAAAGGCGTAAAAGATAATTCAACTCAATTAACTTTTTTATTTTTGCGAGGGTGTCTTTTTAGAAAGAATAATTTGCTTTGCGATGCAGCTGAATTATTTAATATTTGTATTTATAATAATATATTTTTTCTTCCTGCTTATCTTGCTCTTGCAGATACACTTGTGGAGTTGAGCCAAACAAAGGAAGCGATTACCTTGCTTTGTCACGTTGTTTGTTTATTTCCTGAAGCTGTCGTCGCCTATTTTAAATTATCGGAATTAAAATTTTACGATGATTCTAAACATAAGCATATTGAATATCTTGAATTAATTTTGAGTTCTCGCAAACTTAGTAAAAGAATTGAACAGAAAATTGCTTGTTTTACAATTGCCAAGGTTTTTGAAGCAGAAAAAAAATTTGATTTGGCATTTAGGTATTATGCGACTGCAAACAGATTAGATTTAAAAAAGTGGAGTGTCAAGTTAAGCAAGATATTGAATGATAATAGAATCAAGTTTTTTAATTCAAAATTTTTTTCGGATTTTATTCAGAAGGAATCTTTTTATCATTGCTCGATGGTGTACATTGTGGGCATGCCTCGTTCCGGAACAAGTCTCGTTGAACAGATGCTCGCCACAAGCAGTTTTGTGTTGGCCCAGGGTGAGACTCATGACATTCCTGATCTCATTACTCGTCTTCCGGGGGAGTTAGGATCTAAGAAATTATATCCTTTCTGTCTCACTGATATAAACAGTGAAACTTTAGATAAAATTCGGATAAATTTTTTTAAGAAATACATGATTGAGTGTAAAAGTATTTTCACTGACAAGATGCCCGGCAACTTTCAAGAGTTGGGTTTAATCTGGTTGCTTTTTCCTAATGCTAAGATCATTCATTGTAGACGGAATCCGATTGATGTTTGCTTGTCGTGTTATTGTCAGAATTTTACTCATCTTTCGTTTTCAAATAATTTAAAAAATATAGCATTATTCTACTTGGAGTACGAACGTATCATGACTCACTGGAAGTCAACCCTTCCCATCGAGATTTTGGAGGTGAAATACGAAGATTTAGTGTACCACCCAGAGACGCATTCAAGGAGAATCTTTGATTTTTGTAGGCTCTCATGGGATTCTAGTTGCCTTGAGTTCCATCGATCGCACAGGACGGTACGCACCGCTAGTGCCTATCAGGTCAAACGCCCAGTTTACACTCAATCGGTTGGGAAATGGATAAATTATCAAAATTATCTTTTTGATATGATCCATATTTTAGAAGATTGTCTTAAAAATGAGAGCTTATACTGAATTTCGGTTAGTGGCCTCAGAATGCCTTGTGCGGAGGAGTAAGTCTGACTTCAGCCGGGCCAAAAACGCCTTCAATTCCAGCTTCTCTGGATCGATTGAAGTCGGGCCTACTCCTCTAGAAGGATGCCGAATAGGCCACCCTCCCGGAATCCATCTTGAGCATAGTGTCTGGCCACGAGGAAAATTTGGGGCGCTGGCCGAGCGCCTGCCCCGCAAGTTCTGGATCGAGATCAACGAGCGGCTGGTGCCGTTCGGCAAGACGACCTGCACGTCCGCCCGGCCGAGATGTTCGGAGTGCCCGCTGCTGAGCATGTGCCGGCAGGTCGGAATCGTGGCCACGGCCACCCGAGGCGGGCGCCGCAAGGACATCGCCTGAGATATCCGATCACGGCTTGAGCAAGAACCGTTCGCGGGCGATCAGCGCTCCGCCATGAATCCCGGCGTCGTCACCGAGGGCGGCGGGCTCGATCTTGACCTTTTGCTCGGGATCGACCAGGGCCTGACCACGGGCGGTCTGGCGGACGTGCGCGATCCACGGAGCCCCCAGGGCCTCCGCGACGCCGCCGCCGATGACGACGATCTCGGGGCCGAGCATGTTGATCAGGCTGCCGACGGCCAGCCCCAGATAATGCGCGGCGCGGTTGACGGCCTTGACGGCGACGGCGTCGGCCGAGGCGACGGCGTCGGCGAGTTCGCCGCTCTTGAGCCGGCCCCCCTTGCGGGCGAGCTTGTCGCGGAGGACCGTGGGCGTTCCCTTACGAATGGCCTTGTCAACGCGCCGGGCGATGGCGGTCCGGCTGGCCAGGGCCTCGATGCAGCCGCGATTGCCACAGCCGCAGACCGGGCCGCCGGCCTTGACGACGATATGGCCGATCTCACCGGCATTGCCGGTCGTGCCCGAAACGATCTGGCCGCCGGTGATGATGCAGCCGCCGATTCCGGTCCCCACGAAGACCGCGATCATGTCGCGGTGGCCCCGGCCCGCCCCCAGGCGGTACTCGGCGTAACCGCCGACCCGGACGTCGTTCTCGACGACGACCGGACAGCCCAGCGCCGACGAGAGATCGGGGCCGAGCGGGAAATCGCGGACGTTCAGGTTGGAGCTGAAGAGGATCACGCCGGTCGTGGGGTCGAGCGGACCGGGCGAGCCGACTCCCACCGCGGCGACATCGCTTCGAGCCAGGCCGGCGTCGGCCAGAGCGGAATCGACCGCGTTGAGGATCGCCTGCAAGATCGCCGCCGCCCCCTGGTGCGCGGGGGTCGCGACCTTGGCGCGCCCCAGGACGGTCTGATCCGGGTCGATCACGGCCGCCAGGATCTTCGTTCCCCCCAGATCGATCCCGACCACGGGGCGACCCTTCTGCCCCGCTCCCGATCCCGAATCGGACATGAACGCATGCTCCCAATCCCGACAAGATCAACCGCCCAGGGAGGGCGTTCGCGAAAGTTTACCCGATGGAATCTTAACGCGTGGAGTTGCCCGCGCCGCTCTTTCGAAGGGCGAGGGCCTGGATGGCGCGGCGCAGGTCGCTGACCATCGAGGCGCGCATGAGTCGAAGGGCGCCGTCGGGACTGCTGATTTCCGCCAGGATCTCGAACCAGTGGTTCAGCCAGTCGGATGCCGGGTCGTCCAGACCGGAGCAAACGAGCCATTCGGCCAGGCGCGCGACCTGAGAATGATCAAGCGCCCCCAGGCCGGCGATCAGGGCTGCGGCAAACCGTTGCCGGTCGATCGGATCGAGCGCGCCCAGCGGGAGTGCCTCGTTCGTCCAGCGCTCGACCTGTTGCCAGCGCCGGGCCGGGTCATCGAGCGAGCTCATGCCGAGGGTCAAGGCCTCAAGACAACGCCAGCGCGTCCGGCCGCATTCCGAGAGCGACGACAACCCGCTCACGTCGGCGGGGGCCGGCGGGGGCGCCGGTCCTGCCGGATCGAGGAGCGGGAGATCGTCAGAAACGGTTTCCCCGCGAGGCGAGGATCGCCTGGGATCAAACCAGTTCAGGACCAGCGGCAGAGTGCCCCGGGGCAAGGGCGTCATCGGCGCCTGCGCGCGAATCGATCGCGGAGATCATCACTCGCTCCCTCATGCATGCCGGCATGCCACCAGGCGAGCTTGAAATTACGAAAATTTTTGTTCAAATCGGCGTCACAAACCACGGCGACCAGCAGGCGCGGCTCGCATTGATTCAGCAAGACTTCAAAGAACCGATCGGTGTGTCTTCCCTTATTCAGGGCGCCGTCCCACCGCTTGCAACGGGCCAGCGCCTCGTCGACCGGCGACGCTTGCAGGTCGCGGCCGAGATCGGCAGCCAGGATGCGCCAGGCGTGATCGTGGCCGAGCACGAAGGCTCGGAATTTCCAGGGGTCGAAGCCGTCGCCTTCCAGACGGGTGCTCGCCGCGGCGACGGCGGCGGCCAGGCCGTTGGGCTCGAAGCCGCGCCAGGGTCCGATCGTGTCGAGCTCGAGCCGCCGGATCATCCGGGTCAGGCGCTCGATCCAGACTTCCGGATGGACGCGATCACCGCGGATCGTTCGAGCCAGCGCCGCGCCCAGAGCATCGATTCCCGGCGCGCCGAGAGCGAACGCTCCCGGCCAGGCGGCGCGGCAACTGCTCAGGGCCAGCCCGATCGACTCGTCGGAGCCGTCACCCAGGCGGTTGAGCAACTGGCCGAGGATCAGGCCTCGCTCGTCGGGCCGGACGTCGGGAAGATGGAGTTTGGACAGCTCGGTCTCGTCGCGCGCGTTCATGATCTGCGAGTATCGCTGGCAGATCGCGATTCGTCGGATGTGGCCCTCCGAGAGCTCGCCCGCTCGACGCGCCTGGTCGAGCCACTGGCGTAGTCCGGGAAGTCGCTGGGTGGTGAAGAGGCGCGAGATCAGCGCGAGGTCCGATGGCAGTCGGTCCAGGTAAGACCCCGGCCAGGACGGATCGTGCGGGCGGACCGGCTCGGCCAGCGGCAGGACGATCTCCTCGATCCCGAACCGGAAGCCCTCCGGCGGCACGCCCGGAACGGCGGCGGCCGTCAGGATGACCCGGGCGAGCGTCCCGCGATCGGTTTCCGACAGGGAATCAACCCGCGCCAGGCGGCGCCAGGCGTCGTGCTGGAGCGGGTCGGAAAGCCAGCGCTCCCAGAGCGGACCGAGCCAGGCGAGCGCCGCCTCGGGTCCTTGCACGAGCGCCCAGGATTGGAGGACACGAACGCACGGTGCGCCGTCGATATCGCCGCTCAGGGCGACCGACACGCACCGGGCCATCACCGGCAAGAGCTCGGGACGATCGTCCGCCGCCGCTTCCGCCGCCATCGCATTCAATACACTGAGAATCGCGTCATCATGCGCGAACGTCTCGGTGAGGAGCGACTGAAGCCGCGCCGGCTTGCCGGTCTCGAGCCGACGACGCGATCGCGCCGCGGACCTTCAGCGGCAGGACGATCGAGCGGTCCCAGCGCGTCTCGGCCTCGATCCAGCCGAGCATCGCGTCGGCATCGGCCGAGGGGAGGTGGCGGACCAGGCTGACGGCGAATCTGGGTCGGACCGACTCGGGCGCGGACCGCAGCGCGGCCGCGATCATCGCCAGACGGTCGTGATCGGGCGCGGCCCGGACCCATCCCCCGACCACCTCGCCCCAGAGGTCCGGGCTCGTGCTCCACGCTTCGCTGACCTCCAGATGCGCCTGGAGCGCGGCGCGGGCCTCGTCCAGGACGGCCTGAGGCGTGCTCTGCCGCCAGAACTCCGCCCCGCGCGCCGCGGCCCAACCGGCGCCGAGCCGGACCTGGCCGACCCACGCCGACCATTCGGCGAGCTCGGACCAGGCGGCAGGCGTCTCGGGTACGCTCAAGGGGGGTCGCAACGCCTCGGGAAGCCCGAAAAGACGATCGAGCGTGGATTCCGACCAGAGCGTCTCGGGATCAACCAGCCCGGAGTCGATGGCCCGGAGTCGGGTGGCTTCCCAGTCGTGCCGGTCGTCGGCCTGCGCCGGGTCAGCCAGGCGGCGAGGGTCCGCGCCCAGAGGGCCGGCTCGATCGGCGGCTCGATCGCGCCGAGCGCGTCGGCGACGAAGCCCTGCGAGAGCAAGGCGGCGCGATTGGGACGGGCCGACGGGATCGTGCCCTGAAGCCGGAAGCCGGGTAGCTCCTCGGGACGGTCATGAAAGGTCGAGAAGGTCAGGTCTCGCCGCCAGACGGGCGGAAACGCGAAGGTCAGGAGCATGACGAGCCGCGCCAGACGGGCCGGCTCGTCGATCAGGAAGAGCGTCCGGCCCTGTCGCGCGGCGTCGGCCAGGGCGGTCAGCAAACCCGCGAGATGATCGACGTCCATGCCCTCGGCCAGCGGCGCCACGGCCTCGAAGGCCGGCGGATATCCGTGCGCGGCGACGGCCAGGTCGAGATCGAGGGGAGGCTGGCCGCGGCTCGGCACCCGGTCGGTCCGAATCCAAAGCGGCTGGTCAAAGAGCCCCGCCGGCCAGTCGTCGAGCGCGCGAAGCTCGGCCGGTTCGAGCAGGAGGCCATGCGCGAAGTGCCCGCCGGGCCGGCCCCAGAACCCGCGCTCGGTCTCGTACTCGTGGCTCCGGGGCGAGAGCCAGGCGAGCTCGGCGAGCCCGTGCTCGCCCCGACGGTAGCGCAGGGTCGCGGGGGCCAGCGTCCGGCTCCCGGCCACGAACGCCCGGAGGCTCAGGTGGCGGAAATCGCCGGTGAGCGGGTAATCGGGGCTCAGCCGCTTGATCTGGAAGCCGTTGCTCGCCCCCAGGCCGTAGCCCATCGGACACTGGGTGTAGTAGATCTGCTTCATGGGCATGGAGACGGTTCAGAAATCGATCAACGCATAAGGGACCAGGATCATACCATCGACGCTCCGGCGCGGGTTGGACCAGTCAGGGGCGTTCCACCATTTGACCAGCCCGGCGAGACTTGCGCGAAGCCTCGCATCGAGCGCGGCGCGGTAGAGGTCGTCGGCCTGGAGCAGATCGGTCTGCGACCGCCCGAGGAGGCTGTCCGGTCGAGCGGGAGGAAGCCCCTGGCGACGTCTGAGGTGTTCGGCGAAGGTCTGATTGCCGCGATCGGCGGCCAGGAACGCGGTCTCGCCCACGGCGGCGGCGTTACCGATCTCGAGCAGCTCGGCCAGAGTGGCCGAAGTCCCCTGCGCGGCGGATTGAAGCTGGGTCAGCTCGTCGATCAGGGTCGCCAGCTCGTCGCGGGCCATGAGCATACCGACATCCACCAACGTCTTACCGCCGAATCGCTCGGCGATCCAGCCGCGACGGACCGAGGGGGCCTTGCGGCCATCGGCGCGAGGGTCGGGCCGCGCGGCGGGTTCGGGCTCGCCGCGATGGAGGTCGACGAGCACGGGAGCCACCTGGTCGAGCGTGAGCCCCTGGCGATTCACGTAGCGGGCCAGCCGTCCTTCGGCCTCGGCCTGCGCCAGCGCGGCGAGGTTGCGCGCGTGCTCGAGCCGGTCGTCGATCAACGATTGGAGCAAGGGCTCGAGCGCCTCGGCCTGGTCGAGCCGCAGGTCGGCCGGGGCGACCGGGCGCTGAAAGCCGCTGGACTTGTCGAGCGGGTGGAACGAGCCTTGAGCCAGGGTTCGCCACTGTTCGGTCAGCCGCCGTTTCTCGTCACGCGACAGACTGCCGGGGCGGTCCAGAGCGACCGTGGCGATCGTGATCCCGGCGGCACTCGCCCGCGTCGCGAGCGCCTCGGCCCGCGCCAGATCGCGCGCATGGTCGGGGGCGTCGCCCAGGAGCACGATCATCTTGGTGGCGAGCTCGCCGGTCCGTCCCGACGGCCAGGCCAGATGATCGCGGGCAGTTGCGCACCGGCTCGGGCGGCAGCGCGGTGTCCACGCCATCGAGCACGGCCTCGTCGATCGAGCCATCACCCCGGTGCGCGGCCTCGATCCGTTTCAGGGCGTCGAGAAACCCGCGCGGACCATCGAACGGCGTCGCCACGCGGGTATTGAAACCGAAGAACGGCGAACGGTCTCGATACTCGACCAGCGCGATCTGGAGCCTGACCTCGCCCCCCGGTCGAGCCTCAACGGCATCGCGGGCGAGCTTGCCGGCAAGCCGACGGGCGGCATCGATCGTCCCCTGCATCGACGCCGTGGTGTCGATCACGAACGCGATGTAGACCTGACGGAGCGCCTGGATCAAGACCGGCGGCAGCGTCCTGGGCGGCGTGATCGGCGCCTGGTCGCGAACCAGGCTGGCGACCTCGAAGATCGTCCGGGTCGACCCGTCGGGCTCGGGGATCGCGCGCGATCGGAGGATCGGCATACCCAGAGGTGAGGCGGGCTCCGACTCGGGGGCCGAGGCCGAGGAGCCAGCCGCTTCGACCTCTTCCCCCTCGGTCGGACACTTACCCCGATGGCGCGGGCAAATCCGACCGGCGAGAGCGTCGAGCAGACAGTCGGCTTCCCGGTAAATCGTGAGCTTCTGATCCGGTCGGGTGGCGCGTGGCGTCGGCCGAGCCATGAGCCGCGTGTCCCATTCCAGGACCGACGCGACCGGCAGCCAGCCCCGTGGCGGGCCGTTCCGGGGTCCGACCTGGAACATCAAGGGTTGACCCGATCCGTCCTTCGCCTCGCCGAACAGGAATTCGATCGCGAAGTAATCGAGCGGCTCGCCCACCGGCCTTCCTCCGACCGGGTCGGTCTTGCAGACGACGTCCAGGTCCTTGATCAGCACCTTGCGCCGCAGTCCCTCGGGTGTTCGCAAAATCGGATCGACGGGAGTGGAAGTGGGAGCCATGACGGGCGCCCGGTCGTGAGCGATGGCAACGGGAGAGGCACCGGGGCGCGAAACAGGTGGTGTGGATGAGCCCGGCGTCGCGCGCAACCAGGAGCCCAGGCCGAGCACGGCGAAGAGCAAGAGTGCCGCCAGGTAAAACACCGGCATCCGGTAGAGCGGGGGCATTGACGCTCGAATCGCTCAATTCACCGTGGATCGACCGAAAACATGCGGACACGAACGCGAAAGCCCCCGTTGGCATGAGGACGACGGGCTCGCCTGGTTTCGTGGCCAGAAGTTTATGGTACGCTGACCCGAGTCGTCGGGGCAACTCGACTCCGCGCGGGTCGAGAGCAATCGGGTCGGTTCGGGCCCGAAGACAGGCAAGAAGGTCAAGCCATGTTGATGATTGATCTAAAGAGATTCTCGCTCGTCACGGCTGCGTGGTTGTCGATCCTCGCGCCCGTGCGCGCCTCCGAGACCGGCCTGATTCGCTTGACTCGCTGGGAAGACCAGGCGGTCCTGATGGTCAACCATGCGCCGGGGACCGAGTATTTTGAGCTTCATGCGCGGTTTCAGTGGGACCGGGAGCGCGAGCGCGAGGGGTTGAATCCGGAGCCGCTGGAGCTACGTGTTCGCGTGCCCGACGGCCGGACCGAGGGGCACGCGATCCCGACCGAGGAGCTGCACGCCCGACGACTGACAGTCCTGGTTCCCGAGACCTCGGTGCGGAACCTGCGCCGCCGGAAGTCCTGGTCCGGGTTGCGGTCTTCAATTCAAGCACCGGAGTCGCCGGTCAGCAACACCCTGACCGCGTCGATCGACGACTTCCCACACCCGCAGCCCCCCGGTCCGCGTCCCGATCCCGGCCCGTTCGGGTGGGGGCGTCCGCTGGACGGGCGGGCCCGGGCCCAGCTCTTGCCTCGACCCAATGGCGATGGCTTCCGGTTTGTCCGCATCCTCAATCCCTCCGGCCGACCCACTTTCTACCTGTCAATCGGCGAGGCGAGCAACGCTCAGGTCGCCAGTCGACTGACCGGCTACGACCCGAAAGCCGGCCGGTCGGATGAATTCGCGCTCGAAAACCCCGCGCAGCCCGCCATCGGCCTGACACCGGCCCGGGCGCTGGATTTTCTCAACGCGCTGAGCAAGAGTGACCCCGCGCGAATCGTCTACCGCCTGCCAACCGTCGAGGAATGGAACCTCGCCGCGCGGGCGGGGAAGGACACACCGTTCTGGTGGGGCACGGCGCCGGGCTATCCGCAGGGAGCCAACTTTCTCGGTCCCGAGCCGGCCCTGGCCGTCGACTCGACGGCCCCGGCGGTTCCGGCCGAGGGAACGACGAGCTTCGATCCCAACCCCTGGGGTCTGTTTCACACGTTTGGCAACGTTGCCGAATGGGCGACGTTGACGCCTCCCGCGCACGGCTTCACGCGGCTCGGGGGCCATTTCCGCACCGAGCCGGAAGCGCCCCTGCCCGAGGTCGCGGTTGAGGGCGAAGCGACAACCGGACCGGATCTCTACGCCGGTCTCCGGCCCGGCTTCGACCTGTCGACGGAGACCGGAACGGCCCTGGTGCGCAGGGCGCTGGCGGGGAACCGTTTGCTCGCCGGCCTATCCGTACGGTTCGATCCCGACCGGGCGACGGTGACGCTCGAAGGGAAGCTCCCCGATACGACCCTCCAACGCGCGGCCGACCGACGCCTGGCACCGCTCTGGTTCCTGGCCGCGGTCGAGAATCGGGCTGTGACCCCCGAGCTGGCCCCAGGCCAGCTTGCGACCCTGGGTAGCCAGGTTGCCCCGCCGCGCAGGCTCACGCCGATGGGCCACTGGCTGTACGAGCTGAGGCTGAGCGTCCGATGGACCGACCCCCTGCCCGTCCGCGGCTCGGAGTGGTGGGTTAACGTCTACTCCCCGCATGGCGGCCATCACGCCCACCGCCTCGCCTCGATTGACCCTGCCGCGAGCCCCCTGATCGTCCGTGTCGATCGCGATTGGCTCGGCGGCGATTCCCAGGGCGAAACCGCCGCCGTTGACGTCGCCCTCAGCCTGGGCGCGCCGGCGCCAACGCCCGGCGACCCACGAGTCGTCAGTAACGTGGTCCGGGCAGGCTGGCGCGGTCATTGAACGGGTTCCTCAGGCGAGCTCATCACTCGGGAGTCTCGGGCTCGACGATCCTGAATTCCAGGTGGTTCGTCGTGCCCACGCCGACCCCCGAATCGGCCCCGAACGTCATCTGGAGCCGGTAACCGCCTGTCGGGAGTCCCGCGTACCAGTCGTTGAGATCGAGCCGACATGCTTCGAAGGATTCCATCGGCGCCAGCATCCGGGAAGCGGTGCCAGGGTCGAACCGGTCCGTCCACGTTGGTTTCCGGGGTGGTGAGGAATCCAAACCGAGCATTTCGAGTCCGTCGCTCCCCTTGGGGAGCGCCTGGAGGACCAGCGACACCCCCGGCGCAACGCCGGCTTGCCGTCGGCCCCGGCGCGGACGAACTCCGTCGGCGCTGATCGCTCGACGCCACGGACGTTGTAAATCCGGAGAGCGACCAGGATCGCCGCGCCAGGCCGGAACACGGCAGTGGATAGCTCGGCCGTCTCGACCCGTGCCGACAGGCCATCCCGTAGCGTCAGCCATCGGTTGCGATCGGGCGAGAACTCGATTTCCGAGGCCGCGACGCGGCGCGAGCGTCGCGTGGCCGACGAAGCCGTAAAACCGCTCCCAGCGATCACTTTTGAGCACGTCTTCCGCCTGCCAGACCCAGCCGTCCTGGAGGAAATCGACGCGGGCTGGGTCCGGGCCGCGACGGCGGTCGATCGGGAATGCCTTGAGGGCGAGCCAGCGAGCGCGGCACAGGAAAGCCCGACGGCAGCGTCACGACGCGGGCCTCGCCTTCCCCCTTCGCCGAGAAGACAGCGCGGCCCGCGCGGCACGTCCTCGGGCGTGGCCGGTCGTTCGAGGGCCGGGAAACGGAGGCGGGCGATCAGGTTCGCGGCGTAAGGCTCGTCCGGGGAATACTCGACGGCGAGGCGCGGACCATATCGGCGCAGATACCCGGCGCACGCGTCGACGGCCTGGTCGCGTTGGACCTCGGGCCAGGTCAACACGCATTCCGGAGCGCCATCGATCGCCGAGAGCTTCCAGGCGACAAGATCGCACGCGCGGATCGGGACCTCGATCCCCGGCCGGTCCGCGGGATCGGGTACGCGATCGTCAAGGAAACCGTTGCTCCAGCCTGCCGTGAGCGCGTACTGAACCACGCCCTCCGGTTTTCGCACGGCCGTACCGACCTTGGTCCTGTCGCCCAGCGCCGCGAGCAGGGCCTCGCGGTACGCGGGAACGCACGCCAGCGGCGAGGCGATCTGCTCCATGTACTGATGGTCGAACCGGCCCTCCTTGACCGGAATCAGCGGCAGCCAGGGGGATTTCGGGTCGAGGAACATCGCCCGCGCGGCCCCGGACATCGGCCGCGTGCTCGGGGTACGTCCACAACGGCTCCAGGACGTCGTGCCACGTTGACTCAAGCTTCCGCGGCTCGACTTCTTGATCCATCCGGCGTACTCGTCGAGGGCCTCGCGGTCGCCGGCCCGCGCGCGGACGATCGTGGACGCCGCGATATAGCGGGCGTAGCCTTCGATTGCTGACTCTGGTGCTGGGGTCGAGGATCGCTCGAGGCAGGTCGTCATGAGCGCCTTGATCGTGGGCAGCGATGCGGCCCCGTCCCACGATTGGAACCGGAGCGCCAGGTCGCAGGCTCGAGCCAGTTTGACGTCGGGGATCGTCAGCGCCTTGCCGGTCTCCGGCGATCTCCTGGCATGCGACGGGCCAGCAACTCCGAAACGCTGGGGTGACGTCGGCTCACGGAGCGCCATCGCCCTTCATCGCCTCTCCCGGGCCGCGGCCGGCCCGGCCTCCTCACGGCTGAATACCCCACCGTCGGGCGATCCGCGCGGCGCCGGGCGGCTGGACGAGCCCGACGCCGCCTCGAGCCAGCGCGCCTGGCCCGGCCGAGTCGTCGCGCAGGGTCCCGATACCAGCGCTCGACCAGCGGCACCGCGCGGTTCTTCTCCCACAGGGCGCGGGCCACGCCGGCCAGTCGCTTGCGGCCCTCGGCGGTCTTGAGCTCGGTGAGTCGGACATGTCGTCCATGAAGCGCTCGGTCTTGAGCAGGCGCTGGAGTGCCGCGTAGACGGCCTCGGTCACCGGGCGGGTGTGATCGATGCCCGCTCCGGCTGAAAACGCAGCGGGTCAGCCGCGTATCCGACTCGAGCGCGGCCAGCAGCGGCCCGACGGCCGGCGTCGCCCTCGGCGACCACCTCGGCGACGATCGCGCCGTCGGCGGGGTCGGCCCCGCCGAAGTGGACCAGTTGCACGACATGGATCTGGTCGAAGTCGCGGATCAGCGCCGCGATCCTCGCGGCGGGGTCGCCCCCGCGCGGCGGGACCGGCCCGCGCGGTGCCTCCTTGGCCCGGCGCTCCTGGTCGGCCAGGAGCTCGGTGATGACGTTCGCATTGCGCACGTAGTCCGGGTCCAGGTCGAATCCGGCGGCGCGGCCGCTGCTCGTCAAGCCCAGCGCCCCGGCCCTCGCCTCGACCGCCTTCCGGAAGCGGTCGAGCCGGCGGGCGGCGTCGAGCGCGACGGCGTCGTCTCCCCGGCAGTGGGCCGCGATCAGGCGGGCATAGAGGGCGTCGGCCCAGCGACGGGAGAGCGAAGGGAAGCCGATGTGCTGATCCGCCAGGTCGGGACGGGCGGTTTCGGGGGTCCACGTCGTCGCGGCGGCGTAGAGCGATTCGGCGAGGTCGGCCCGGCCCAGGCGGAGGAGCATGCAGAGCGTCAACGCCGACCGGGGCACGGCCGGCGCCGGCTCGCGATCGTCATGGAACGGCGAGATCGGGTCACGGTGTTGCGTCGTGGTCCCGGTCTCACGTTGGTGGACGATACGCTCGAGGAACTGGGGCGATTCCCGGCTCTTTTTCAGAACGACGGCCAGCGCCCGGACGTCGGCCTCCAGGTCCGCCTTCGGCGCCGACGGCGAGCGCCGGACGCACCACGCCGTCCCAGCCGACGGCGAACCGTCCGGCCTCGCCGGGCCGCTCCGGCAGGACAAACCCCCGGGCCTTCTCGCACGCGCCAGCCGACGACCTCGACCTCGCGGTAGTCGCAGCCGCGAGGGTCGGCGGCCCCCAGACTCGAAGAGCGCGGCAGTCGCGTCGACGAGGGACCGCGGCAGCTTCGTCGCCGGGGGCGTCCACGGCGCGCCCTGGCTCGGCGGGTCGGGAATGGTCTTGCCCGCGAACTTCGGAGCCGGCTCGTCCGGCTCGGCCCCGGACCCGACGACCAGCAACAAGGCCAGCAAGAGCCAGCGCCGCGCGTCGGTCCAGGCTCGCACGGTCCAGCAGCTTCGGGTTGTCAGGTCACGCGGCATCACCCACCGGTTCCTTACGCTCGGGTCTTGCATGGCCATGGAATCTCAACCGTTCCTTTTCGCCAGCCAGCGCACCGCGTTGGTCAACACCTGAAGAGGTTCCGGCTGGAGGTAAATCGGGTACGTCTCGTGGCCGGGACGGAAGTAGAAGACCTGGCCCTGGCCGAGCTTCCAGAGCATGCCGCTTCGGAACCATTCGCCGCCGGCCCAGCGTTCCTCGAAGAGGACGGCGTCGGGCTCGGGGACGTGGAACGGCTCGTCGTACATCTCGGTCCGGGGGATCTCGAACGTCGCGGGCAGACCCGCGGCGATCGGGTGGTCGGGCTGCAAGACGCTGACCTGGCTGGGCTTGCCGTCGCCACGGTAGGCCGGGAAGCAACAGTACGGAAGCTGGAGCTTCGCCGCGGTCCGGCCCTCAGGGTACTTGCGAAGCGTCAGGTACGGAGTGGGGCGCTCATCGGCCTTCGGCACCGTGTAGCGTTTCGGCGGTGCCACCTCGATGAGCTCGACCCGCTCTCGGTTTGATCCGGCGTGGGCGATCCAACGGGCGGCGTCGATCCGGGCGCGCTCGTTCATGGCCTCGACAAACGGCGTGGACCAGTGCGCCGAGTGGAGCGCGATCAACGAAAGCGCCCTTCCTTGATCCGGCGACGATGGCTCGGCCAAGCTCGGGGGCAATCTCCTTGTTGCGCACATGGCCCCACCAGATCAGAACGCGGCAGTTGTCGAGGCGTTGCGAGCCGAGCCCCTGCTCCGGGTCGTCGAGCCGGGCGGAAGTCACCGACATATCTGGCTGCTGTCGTAGCCGCTCGGCAATGGCGTTGCCCAGGAAGTTCGGGTAGGCCTCCTTTTGCCGGGGCTGCTGCTCGTCCCAGATCATTACCGGGATGTGCGCGCCCGACGCCGGAACCTGAGCCATTGCGAACGTTGCCGATCGCGACCCGAGGGCCGCGGCCGTGACGGCAACGCCGGCCTTGAGCGCTTGACGACGCGAGTGTGAGTGTTCCATGGGTATGAATGCCTCCCTCGTTACCGTTACCAGGATCGTTCTCCAGCTCGACCCCCGTCGTCTCTCGACACGGTCGAAGCTACGGCCCGCAACCGGACTCCGCAAGCGGCGGGCAGCCCGATTCCCGACCGGAGCCGAGCCGCGTCCGCCTTGCTTTCGTGCTGGCAGGATCGGTTGTAACGCCCCGGCCGGCTTGTGTTGTAAAGATTTACGGTTTTTGTTAACAACTGGATCGGTGCCGGGCCGATCTGCGGTGGGGATGGGAGTATCGCTGATCGGCTCAGGGGAATGGCGGGAATGGCGAACACGCAAGGATGTGGCGAGCCGCAATCGACGCTCGCGCCCGCGCCGGCGCCGATCGCGGCGAAGCGGCTGGGCGGGAAGGCGCTGGCCGCGATCCTGGCTCTTCAGGCCGCGGCCCTGTCGATCGCCACGTATCCGGCGGTGGCGGGGTTCAGTTCATCGGTCCCGCAGAATCCCGACGCCTGGCAGCACCTCTGGATCATGCACTGGTACCGGACCTGCCTGGTCGAGGGACGCTCGTGGTTCCTCTGTCCCGAGTTGCAATACCCCGTGGGTGCGCCAATCGGGAGCTTCTCTCCCCTGCACTTCCAGGCTCTTCTTTTTCTGCCTTTGTCGTTCGTCCTGAACAACGACGCGCTCTGCTACAATATCGTCTGGACCACCGGGCTGTTGTTGACGGGCCTGGGCACCACCCTACTGGCCTGGCAACTGCTCCGCGACCGGCTCTGCGCGGGCTTCGCCGGGCTGCTCGCGATGCTGAGCGCCCCGGTGATGATTCACGCCAGCGCGCACCTCGAATTGATCTACGTGGGGTGGTTCCCGATCTTTCTGGTCTGCTGGATGCGGTTCGTCGACGCGCCCAGCCCCCGCCGGCTGGTTGCGTCGGCGGCAAGCTATGTACTTGTGTCGATGTGTGCGGCGTATTACATGATCTTCGCGATCTTCCCGGCGATCCTGTACGTCGTCTGGGCCGGACGGCGCGAGGGTACGCGGGGAAGCGGTGCGTGGATCTGGATGCGAAGCCGGGCACCCTGGTTCGCGTCGATGGTCGGGCTGACGCTCCCATGTTTGCTCGTTCTGTTCTCGGGCCACATCTGGACCGCGCTTCACGGATTTGGACTGGAGCGGTCCCGGCCCGAGTTCAACCAGTACGCCACACCCCTGTGGAGCTATTTCGTCCCCTCGCCCCGCCACCTGCTCGCGGGATTTCTGCCGGTTCAACCGTACGCGGCGCTCGGGGCTTCGGCCGCCGAGCGGACGGCGTATCTCGGCGTGGTCACGGGACTTCTCGCGCTGTACGCGGCGGTCCGCCGGGTCTCGTTCCCGAAGGCGGGCTATGTCTGGCTCTGCTTCGGGCTCCTGGTCGTGCTCTCGATGGGGGCCACCTGTACGGTGTTCGGCCATGAGGTCAGCCTGCCGTCAAGCTGGCTGTGGGACGTGTTTCCGCCGTTCCGGATGACCCGCGTCCCCTCACGGTTCTGCCTCTTCGCCGCCGTGCCCGCGGCCGTGCTGGCGTCGGCCGGTCTGAAGGACCTGCTCGGAAGGCTCAACAGCGGCGGGGTGCGCATCGCCGTGTTCGCCCTGATCGCGGCGCTCACGGTGGCCGATCTGGCCATGGTCGGCTTCCCCAAGAGCGTGCTGCCTGAATTGCCCAGGGCCTATGCGTTCGTGAAGCAGCGCGATCCGAGGGCCCACGTCCTCGAGATCCCCTACACACCGGCCGGCGGGTCGTTCCTGTATGGCGAAACAACCTACTGGCAAGCCTTGCACCGGCTCACGACGTCGGCCGGCTACAGTGGGCACGATAACGCCGTCCAGGAAGAGCGCATGGGCCACGACTGCCCGTTCCGGCTCGATCGCATCGCCCAGCCGGATTACCTGGCCGATCCCGCTCATTTCGCCGTCGCGCTGCGATCAGAGGCCGACTTCCGTGAATACTCATGGCTTTACCTTAAAGCACACGAATTTGATTATATGATCTTGCAACGCGACGTTTGCAAGGTGCCCGAGCTGAAGCCGGGGCTCGAGCGGCTCCAGGCGGTGCTCGCGGACTGCGTGGTGTACCGGGATGATCGATCGATCGTCTTCGACCGGACGCGGCTCCGGCCGCCGGCGCATCCTCTGACGCTTTCGATCCTGGGATTCGGCGGCTCGACCGTCTGGCGCGATCGTCCCAACCGGATCGTGCCACGGATCAGCCGGATTGCCCTCTATCAACCCGAGCCCGATGGCGAGCTGACCCTTGCTCTCGACGCGGCGGCGATCCGACGGCCACGTCAGATCCGGCTACTGGCGGGCTCGCGCGAGCTGGCGAGGTGGCGGCTTGAGCCAGGGGGTTACCAGAGCCTGGGCAGCCCCGTGTTCCGTCTGACCGCTGGTTTGCACGAACTGACCCTCGCGATCGATGACGAGCCCGGCAGCCGCGAGAAGCGGCCCCAGCGTCTGAGGGTCGCGTCCGTGAAGATCGACCCCGTGCCCGGCGGCGCGTCGGAACATCCGAGGGCGATCGCTACCGGAAACCGCGCGGTCGACATCACAAGATGATCCCGGCGTCGCGCGACAGGATCAGGGCCGTCAGCTCGCCAAAGAGGACGAACATCGTGGCGATGTAAAGGATGCCCGTGGCCGACTGGGTCGAGCGGATCGCCACCGTCTTCCGGGCCAGTACCGCCGCCAGGCCCGCCGCGGCAAAGCCCATGCCCCAGCGGACGGCGAGAAAAAGATAGGGAGCCGGCGCCGCGCTGGCGTCGTGTACGCCCGGGATCGATACCAGGCTCGATCGCCAGAGGGCCAGCCCTGTCGCGGCCAACAGGGCGCGGCGCCGAGGGACCAGTTCAGCAATCGCACCATCCGCTCGAGCGGAACGATCGTCATCGACGGGGCGGTCAGGTAGTAATGGCCCAGCAGCATCGCGCTGAAGGTCGCACCCAGCAGGAACCCCGAGGACATCCGGCCGACCGCGTTGAGCGCCCAGAGCTCGATCGGCGACGTCCGTGAGAGGGCCGTCAGTCCCAACGCACTCAGGAGCATGATGAACGACGTGGCCGGAACAGCCACCCGGGGTAATCCGAGCCCCCAGGCGATTGACGCCAGAAACGCCAGAGCCGCGGCCGACACGACCAGCCCCACGAACGGCGCCGGGGCCCCGGTCCTGCCAAGCTCGAGGGCCGCCAGCGCCAGTAGTCCGAGAATGATCTGGCAGTGAGTGCGGAAGTAGCCCAGCGGCACCGCACGCCACGAGGTCAGGAGCAAGAAGAGAGCAAGCCCGCCCCCCAGTCGGAGCGAGAAATCGGCCAGCAGGGCGAGAGTCGGCTCGGTCGGGAGTCTCAGGCCTTGCCTCCGAAGATCAACGATAGAACCTCGGACCGCGTCGCCAGCCGCTCGCGGAAGGCGCCGCGCATGGCGCTGGTGACGAACGAGCTGCCTGGCTTATGGACGCCGCGGACGGTCATGCAGCTATGGCTGGCCTCCATCACGACCGCGACGCCCTTGGCGTCGAGCTCACGCATCAGGAGGTCGGCCAGTTCCTCGGTCAGCCGTTCCTGCATCTGGGGCCGCCTGGCCAGGACGTCGATCACGCGCGGGATCTTCGAGAGCCCGATCACCTTGCCGTTGGGCAGGTAAGCCACGTGCGCCTGGCCCGTGAACGGCAGCAGGTGATGCTCGCAGAAGCTCTCGAACTGGATGTCCTTGATCAGGACCATCTCGTCGTACTTCTGGGTGAACAGGGTCTTGAGGTGAACCTTGGGGTCCTGGTGCAGCCCCGAGAAGACCTCGGCGTACATCCGCGCGACGCGGTCGGGGGTTTCCTGCAGGCCCTCGCGATCCGGGTCCTCGCCCACGGCGATCAGGATCTCGCGCACCGCGCTCCTGATCCGCTCCAGGTCGACCCCGGCGGGCGTCTCGATCGCGTCGTCGTCGGCGATGCAGCCCCCGCTGCGATACGCGGGGCGTTCCGACGCAAAACTCTGGGCCATGGACCGATCCTCTCGAAGCAAAAAGAACGCCCGGCAGAACAATGAGGCATATCGCGTGCGGGAATCTTTGTAAAGCTTGATGAGAAGAGAGTTTTCGTAAATGCTCGGGGCTCATTTTAGGTCAATATCGCTGGGAAATCAAGCCATCCGCCACGAGCTGTCGAGCGGAGTCCTCCGCGGCTCAGTTGTCGCTGAAGGGAGGTGGGAACAGACGCGGCCCGGGGGCCGGGGATGTGGCCGGATCGCGCGGAACCATCTCGAGGAGAACCTTGCGGAGGATCTCGGCGCGTCGATCGACACGCGTCTCGATCAGGAGGTCCTGCTTGAGCCTCGGCGGCAAGCCCAGCGCGTGGGCCACCAGGTCAGTCAAGGTGCCGAGTGGGATCCCCGTCCTGAGCAGGCTCGCCAGGTCCGGATCGAGCGCACCGTGCCGTTCGAAGACCTGTCGAAACGCGTCGGTGATCGCGCGGACGTGGTCGTCGGACGGCTGGTCCTCGTTCTCGTCATCGAGGATCTCGGCCTCGGCCAGCCGGTACAGCTTCTTGGTCGGCAGTTCGCGGCCCAGCCGGACCCGCTTGCGGCCGAGCAGCAGGAAGTTGAACCGGCCGTCGGGCAATCGCTCGTGCTGGATGATCCGGCCCAGACAGGCGATCTTTTCGAGCTCCGGCTCGACCCCAGGCACGGTCGGATAAGGCACGCTCCACTGGACGATCGTGACCAGCTTGTCGGTCGCCAGAGCGTCCTCGGTCATCTGTCGGTATCGTGGCTCGAAGATGTGGAGAGGTAGCACCGCGTGGGGAAAGAGCACGACCTTGGGCAAGGGGAATAGACGGCACACGTTGGCGAAGCCACGCAGGTCGTAATCACCGTCCAGTTCCATGAATGAGATCGCCTTGAATGATGGGCAGCCGACGAGCACGAGCCAGCGCGGAACGCGGGTTGAATCACGGAATTCGTGTCGGTATTGTAGGCTTGCTCGAATCTCCGACAAGGCCGGCTCGCCCGCATCGATCCGCCCGAGAGAACCGTCAAAAAGGAGTGGTCGCGGCCCCGTCATGGCGCATGCTTCTCGTCCCCCGAGCGGTCCCAGCCTTGATCCCCAGCTCCAATCGCGTCGGGTTGTCAAGGCGCTGGAACGCGCCTATCCCGAGGTGAGCTGCGCCCTGCGGCACCGCAACCCGTTCGAGCTCCTAGCGGCGACAATCCTCTCGGCCCAGTGTACCGACGCGCGGGTCAACCTGGTTACCCCCGCGCTTTTTGCCCGTTACCCCGACGCGAGGGCCCTTTCGGAGGCCGACCCCGATATGCTTGAGGGCCTCATCCGTTCGACCGGCTTCTTTCGCGCCAAGGCGAGGAGCCTGCTCGGGATGGCGCCGGGCTCGTCGAGCGGCACGGCGGCGAGGTCCCCCGCGATCTCGACGCCCTGACCGCGCTTCCGGGCGTGGGCAGGAAGACCGCCAACGTCGTGCTCGGCACGGCCTTCGGGCTGGCCTCGGGGGTGGTCGTCGACACGCACGTCAAACGGCTGGCGCGCCGGCTGGGAATGTCGACCGGCACCGATCCCAGGTCGATCGAGCGCGACCTGATCGACCGGGTGCCCCGCCGTCAGTGGGTCGACCTGAGCCATCGCCTGATCGCCCACGGCCGAGCCGTCTGCAACGCCCGACGCCCACGTTGCGAGACCTGCCCGCTGGCGCCGATCTGTCCACGGATCGGCCTCCCCACGATCGACAAACCGGTCAAGCCTTCCCGACCGGATTAACCTCCCGCTTTCGGCCGACCCCGAGTATGCTGGTTCCATTTGATTTTCCGAACCGGCTCAGCGACGAGCACCCTCCATGCACATCCGCGAGATCCTTCAGGCCCACCCGACCACATTCAGCTTCGAGTTTTTCCCTCCACGGACGGATGCCGCCTCCGACGAGCTGTTCGAGACGATCGCGCAGCTTCAGGCGCTCCAGCCGTCGTTCGTGTCGGTGACGTACGGGGCGGGGGGCTCGACGCGCGAGCGGACGCACGACCTGATTGTCCGGATCCAGCGCGAGACGAACCTGACGGCGGTCTCGCACCTGACCTGCGTCTGCCATAGCCGCGACGAGCTGTCGGCGATCCTCGATCGATACGCCGCGTCGGGGATCGAGAACATCCTCGCCCTGGGAGGCGACCTTCCCCGTGACCGACCCGATTACGACCGGGCCCAGGACGCCTTTCGACACGCCGACGGTCTGGTCGGCTTCATCAAGAGCCAGCCCGGTCCTGAGGGGGGGCGAGGATTCGGCATCGGCGTCGCCGGTTTTCCCGAAGGCCACCCCGCCACCCCCAACCGGCTCAAGGAGCTCGACTACCTCAAGCGCAAGATCGACGCGGGGGCTGATTACATCTGCACTCAGCTCTTCTTTGACAATCACGACTTCTACGATTTCCGGGAGCGGTGCGAGTGGGCCGGCATCCAGGTCCCGATCGTCGCCGGGATCATGCCGATCACGTCGAAGCCGGGGATGACCCGGATGGCCGAGCTGGCGCTGGGCGCCCGGTTTCCCGCGCGTCTACTCCGCGCGATCGACCGATGCGGTGACGATGCCGAAGCCGTGGCCAAGGTCGGCATCCACTGGGCGACCGAGCAATGCCGCGACCTGCTCGACAACCAGGTCCGGGGCATCCATTTCTACACCCTGAACCGCTCGGACGCGAGCCGTCGAATTTACGAAAACCTCGGCGTCAAGGACTCGCTCGCCTTGCGGGCTCGCTGAAGCCGGCGGCTCGCGGAGAGGTTGCTGTAACGAACCGGGACCGACTCCGTTGAACGCCTCGCACGACCTGACCGACCGGCTCAAGGCTGAGGCACTCCGGCTGGGGTTCGACCAGGTCGGGATCGCGCCGGCGGTGGCGCCACCGGGCCATGCGCAGTTTCTCGACTGGCTCGATACGGGCTGCGCGGCGGGGATGGACTATCTGCCGCGTCACGCCGAGGTCCGCGCGCATCCCGACCGGCTGCTCGATGGCGTGAGGTCGGTCGTCATGGTCAGTCTGGTCTATGGACGGCCCGAGCCCGCCACGGCGAAGACGACCAACCGACAGGGCAAGATCGCGCGCGTATGCGCGGGGGGCCGATTATCACGAGGTCCTCTGGCGTCGGCTCGACGCGCTGATGAAGTGGCTGGAGGATACCTGTCCCGGCGTGCGCGGCCGGGCGGTGGCTGACACCGCGCCGCTTCTGGAGCGTGATTTCGGCCGGCTCGCCGGGCTGGGCTGGATCGGCAAGAACACCATGTTGATTGACCGTCGTCTGGGTAGCTTCACCGTGCTGGGGGCGTTGTTGGTGGACACGGACCTGCGGGCGGACTCGCCCCACGATCGGGGACATTGCGGCACCTGCACGCGGTGTCTCGACGCCTGTCCCACCGACGCCTTCGACGGCCCTTACCGGCTCGACGCCCGCCGCTGTATCAGCTACTGGACCATCGAGCACAAAGGGGCGATCGACGAGTCGATCGCCGATCGGCTCGGCGACTGGGTCTTCGGCTGCGACGTCTGCCAGGACGTCTGCCCCTGGAACCGCAAGGCGCCGGCGGGACGGATGGCCGAGCTCGATCCGTCTTCCGAGTGGACCAGCCCCGACCTCATCGACTGGCTCGAGCGCGAGCCGGCGACCTTCTCCCGATCGATCAAGAGGACGGCCCTGGCACGAGCCAGACGTCGCGGCCTGCTGCGCAACGCCGCGCTGGTGCTGGGAGGGCGCCGCGAGGCGGCGGCCGAGGCGGTGCCGGCCCTGATCGGACGGCTGGACGATCCGGACCCCGTGATCCGGGGCGCGTCGGCCTGGGCTCTGGGCCGGATCGCGACCGAAGCGGCGCTCGCGGCCCTGCTGGCCCACGGTCCGGAGGCCGATCCCGAGGTCCGCGCCGTCATCGCGCGCAGCCACCGGCGTCCGAGGGGCCGGTGGGGCTCCTCGGACGCCGGAATTTGCGTCGGATTGAGAACGGAAGTCGATCGATCACAAGCTTCGGGAACGGGCTTACTGTCCCGTCATCAGCGTGGACGCCGCCGCGGACTGGGTCGGGGTGATGTACGAGACGGGCGAGATCGCGCCCGAGATCGTTTGACCGAACGAGTCCGTCGACGACACCGTGAAGGTGTTGACGCCTGGAGCCAGCGGGACGTTGATGCTGTAGTTGCCCGACGCATCGGCGGTCGTGCTCACCGGAGCGATCGCTGTGTTGGAATCGGTGTAGGTGATCGTCGCGCCGCCCGAGGTGCTTCCCGGTGAAGTGGGCCGAGGGAACGTTGGTGACCTGCGTCCCCGAGGTTCCGATGCTGTTGGTGGTATCCCAGTTCGCCGAAACCACGGGCGAGATCGTGGTCGAGACGCCCTGGTTCTGAAGCGTGAACGCCAGGTCGATCTTGCCGATCCGCCCGTCGCGGTTGGTGTCGGCGTTGAAGTTGTACTTGGGTCGGTTGTTCGTGTTCATCTCGCTCTTGACGAGCTGGATGTCGGCCTTGTTCACCATACCGTTGCCATTGGCGTCGCCGGGCAGGTAGAAGCCGAGCAGGAAGTGCCGCTGGTATTGCCTACCGCCGTGACGTTGACGGTGTAGGTCTGGGCCGGCCGGTCTGGTGTAGGGTGCAGATGAGACCGGGGCCAGCACCGCGTTGGTTCCCTGGCCACTGGCGACGGCCAGGTGCGGAGATGCGGGTCGTAGATCGAGTGGAACACCTGGGGGATGATATTACCGTCGGGGATCGTCGATCGACGAGATGAGCGGCTTGATGCGTCGATCCCGAAGACGCGACAACATCGATGCCCAGGGTCATGGCCGGTCCGTGGCTCGTGGCTTTCGGGAGGGTGAAATTGGCAGGGTCGATCGTGAAGTTGATCGCCGTCGGTCCCGTTGGTCTGGGAGACGGTTCCGGGGATGATCGCGAATGTGTTGGAGCCGCCGGTCAGCAGTTCCCGGGACTCCGAGCCGCTCGGGACCGAATTCCATCTTCCGACGCCGACGTGGATTGGATCGAAACGGGTTCATGGGCCCTCCTTGGCCAATTGCCCCAGGAATTGGCTGACCGAGCCAGGTCCGTATTGGTCGGATCAGAGGAGAGTGCGGAACGCGTGTCAAGGTTCCGGTCTGAATCCGGTACAACTTCGATCGTCAACCGTCCGCGCCCGAACTCCGTGCGGCTTCGCTGACGCCGGACCGGGATTCGGAGGTCGTGACCGCCAGGGGATCAGCGCTCGAGCCGCACGGGTGCGGCTCGCCGGGGCGTTTGAGTGCCAGCGGCCCGATGCGGTCCGGCACCCTGGGCCCCATACTCGCTCTTATCGTCACTTGTGATTAGCTCTCTCCACCCAAACTCGCCAGGCGGTCGCACATATAGAGCACGACCCCCGCCCAGAGGAACATTCCGTAAGCCCTGGGCGATCTTGTGGCCCTGTCCCTGGGCGAACAAGCCCCCCGACCTCGCTCGAGGTCGTCGCCATCAGGATCGCCGAGAACGCCAGCGCGAGGCCGAGCAAGGTCCGCCCGGTCGTCCGCGACACCGACGGCTAGGAACACGCGGTACGTCAGGATAGGTGTAGGGCAGGAGCAGACGTCACGTAGTGGTGCTTCCAGCTTCGCTCGGAGACGAAGAGCATCGTCAGGACGACCAGCGCGAACTCGCCGAGCAGCCGCGGATCGTCGCGCGCGTGCGGTCCTGGTCCGGCAGAAGACCGCGAGCAGCCCCACCAGGCCGAGCGAGAGCCCCTTGACCAGCGAGCCCGACCAGCGGCCGGGGCCACGAGACGAGGTTCACGTCGAGGTGGACGTCATAGCGGCCCGACCCGATCTTGGCGTCGGTCAAGAGCCGGGTCAGCACCCCGACCATCGACTGGTTGATCTCCTGCGGGCTGCCCTCTCCCTTGGTCAGGAACGGGCTGATCATCCGTTGCCACCACATCGCCAGGCACTCGCCGTTGAACTGCGGGCCGATGATCAGGCTGGGCACGATCAGGAGGAACATGCCCAGCCCCAGGAACGTCGCTCCGACGGTCCGCCACGACCGCTTGTAGGCGAAATAGGGGACGAAGAGCGCCGGCGTCACCTTGTACGAGATCGCCAGCGCCAGGATCAGGCCCGCGAGGACGTCGTACCCCTTGCGCCAGGCGTAGAGCGAGGCCACGACCAGGAACAGGATCACCAGGTTATTGTTGCCGTGGTGCAGGTCGCTCAGGATCGGCCGGAAGCTCAGGAGCAGGACGAGCGGCCTGGACGTAGGACGGGAGCGGCCGGGTCCCCGGGGGCCGGACCATCCGGAAGCAGAGCCAGACCGAGACCGCGGTCAGCACGGCCTTGAGCGCGAACCAGCAGACAGCGCCCGGCGACCGGCGGCAGGAGCATGAAGGGAAGCAGCGTCAGGGGCATGATCGGCGGGTTGGGGAACATCATCGCGTCGTAGATGTTCTCGCCGTCCCAGAACTGGAGCACCTGGTGCCGCCAGCGGATGAAGGCGCTGCGATCGTCGGCCGCCTTGCCCGCGTAGACGATCCCCGCGCCGATGATGACGCAGAGCGTGGTGATCCAGACAGCGCGGCGGAAGTGGCGGTCGAAATCGAGGGCCGCCGGACGGACGCTGGCTCCGGAATCGAGCACGGGCGCGGGCATGGCCGCAGGCGTCGGTTCGGGCTCGGTCGGCGCAGGCACGGCAGACTCCTTCCCTGGAGATCGGGCCACGCGGTTGTTCGGGTTCCTGAGGACCGACCGCTCGACCCACCCGGATTTCCTGACCCGGGAAGCGACGAGCATGGTTTCCGGTTCCTCAGGGCATCAGGCTCTTCCTTGCCTCAGTCGGACCTCGAGGTGACGTGTCCCGCGTCGTCGATTGATCCGCCCCGGGCGGGAAACCCAACGTGAAGCGATCGCCTCGTGGTCGCGATCGGACCGGGGGGCAGTCGGAGGCGAATGAACGGGACCGGGTCGTGCTCGAGACGCACCGAGTCCCAGGCGACACCTGGCCGCGTCCGCAGGCACGGGACGGAGTGATACCGCAGGACGACCGTCCCGTCAAGGCCGGGGGTCGCGCGCCGGACCACCAGCTGCCCCGGCCCGGCCTCGACCTCCGCGTCGCCGACGATCGTCGTGCCCCCAAACCCCTTGACTCGCCCGAACAGGAGCAAGCCATCGTCATCCACAACCTCGACCAGGTCCGGATTCGCCCGGCAGAACGACCGCGCGCGTGGGCTCCAGCAGACGATCGCCGATGGACGGTAGAGCCGTGCATAGCGCACGAAGTGGTCGCGGCCCCAGTTCTCCTCGCCGAACAGCCGGCCTTCGCCGAACTGGGTGAAGTTTGCCTGGACGAGTACCCGCAGAAAGGGTCCGCCCAGCAACTCGACCTGCGTCAGGTAAGGGAGGAGACCGCTGTAGCGATCGCCCTGCGAACGGATCGGGCGAGCCTGGGCGGGCCTTTCCCCCCTCCTCGTACAGTAACCGCGCGCCGGGCGGAACGTACGTGCGGACGTGCTCGACCAGCCAGCGCAGACGGCTGAGGGCCGGCTCGAGAGAAATGGCCGCGGACCCGTGAGCCGTGGCCTGAGTCGACGCCATCAAAGCCGGACCGAACAGCCGGCAGCCTACCAGGACGCCAGCGACAATCAGCCACCGGTCGAGCCGCCCCCGGCCTTCGAGCCGTTGGCCCCGCCGCGCCGCGCCAGAACCTCGGCGCAACCCGATGCCCGCGGCGAGACAGGCGCGCGGTATAAAGCGCGTAGGTCTGCCGGCCGGGCTGAAACACATCCAGGGAGCGGGAAAAACCCGCCAGGTAGCCCCAGAACAGGCCAGCGGCCAGAAACGTTCCCAGCGCCACCGCCGAACCGGACGGAGCCGGGCGAGCGAGGCAAAACCCGCCAGCGCCAGCGCCCAGAGCACGCTCTCGATCGGGGCTTCCATGCTGACGATCTGCCCGAGTCGACCGAACACCGGCTCGGGATGCGTGAACGACGGGTCGCCGACTCCCCTGCGTCGACCCAGCCAGACCGCGGGGAGCCACCAGAAGGCGTTCAGGGCCAGCACCACGAACGGAATCGCCCAGATCCCCAGGTGCCGGCTGATCGGAAACCGGCGGCCGGCACGCATCGCGCCGAGCACGCTGGCCAGGTAACGCCGACGCCGACGCCGGAGCCACGACCATGGGGACCGTCACGTGGACCAGGACCGCCAGGGCCGAGGCCATCGCCGACGCCAGCCAGAGCCCGAATCCCCCCCGATCGAGGTAGCGAACCACGAGGCCCGTGGACAGGAGGCCGAGCGGGATGCCCAGGAAGAAGGAGACCATCCCGAATTCGACGTAATTGATCGGGAAGTCGGTCCAGACATAAATCAGGTCCAGCAGCACGGCGACCGCGATGGCCGACCGACGAAGCCGCCAGACCAGGCACGTCGCGACCATGATCCAGGGCAACAGCGCCGTCGCGCCCCACACGTACAGCTTGTAGACGAAAACCGGGTCGGATCGGCCCAGCAGTCCGACCACGAGCTGGGCAGGGTCGTCGAGGTGTTCGAGATCGAGCTGGCGGCATAACCCGCCATGAAGCTTGGGTCGTACCCCGCGTTCGTCGCCGAGAAGCCGAAGTAGGCACGGGCACTGGCCGCGCCGTGAAAATGGAGCGGATGATCGTGGCGGGCGATCGGCCAGCCGTTGCGAAGGTCTTCCCAACCTCCTAAACCTACCCAGATCGCGATGCCGTGCGCCATGCAACCTGCAATGATCGCACACCAGGCCAGCGATGACCCGGAAGCGAACCGCGTGTGGAGCGTGGGCAAGTGAAGTTTCACGGCTCGGCTGATGCGGCCCGCAGGATTCGAACCTGCAACCAAGGGATTCAAGACCCCTCGCGTTTCCGCGAGGCTTGGACTATCTCACCCTCTCGACGCCTGCTCGCCCGGTCGAACGGGCGGCGCTACAAGAGGCCGGGCGCTCGTCGGCGGGGGTTATCGTTGGGACTCACCCCGCTAGTCTCTGAACCTTCCTGGCCACCGGAGCCCGGCCAGGCTTGGCTGCGGATTACCATGCCGTCAAACGGTTTAGGCTTCCCGCAATTCACCCGGATCGCGTCCGGAGGTCACCCCCCGGCGCCACCATTCGGCTCTCGGTTGAGAACTTTGATGAGTCCCCTGCTCTGCCGTTGAGCTAGGGCCGCGTACCGTACGATTTCGAGCCCTCATCATGGCCGCCGCGAGGCATCCGGTTCAAGAGGGATGCCGGCGCGGCCGACCGGAAATGACGAGGGGCGGTTGTTGTCCGCGTGTTCCATCAACGCGCGGCGACGGCCACTTGCTCGGACTCGGTCTCGTCGTCGTTCTGGGAGGCGATGGCGCCGTTTTCGGCATCAGCATCAGCATCGGCATCGGTCGCGACGGCCGTCCGGGCGAGCTTCACCGGCTTGAGCGCGGGGCCGGGGGCTGGGGCCGGACCTTGGCTTGCTTGATGGAATAGGCCAGGCCCAGAAACGACATCAGACGGATGGCGATGTAGGTCATGTCGATCTCCCACCACCGCAGGCCGTGCCGCGCAGAGGTCTGGAACGCGTGGTGGTTGTTGTGCCACCCCTCGCCGTAGGTGACCATGGCCACCCACCAGAGGTTGGTCGAATTGTCGCGAGTCTGGTGCGAGCGATAGCCCCACAGGTGGGTCGCCGAGTTCACGAGCCAGGTCGCGTGCAGCACGAGGATCGAGCGAACGAAGCAGCCCCAGACCAGCCACGGCATCCCGCCCAGAGCGTACAGGCCCACGCCCATGGCGATTGGGAAGAGGAAGTTGTACCGGTCGAGCCAGGCGTGGACCGGATCACGGTAGAGGTCGGGGGCCCATCGGTCGAGGTATTCGGGGGTGTGGTCCGCGGTGATATCGGGGGTCATCCACCAGAACATGTGGGCCCAACCGAAGCCGCGATTGGGACTATGCGCGTCGTTTTCATCATCGGAGTGAGCGTGGTGCCGGCGATGGTCGGCGACCCAGCCGACCGCGCCCCCCTCGGAGGCGCAGCAGCCGATCGCGGTGAGCACGTACTCGAGCCAGCGCGGCCGGGTGGCGAAGCTCCGGTGCGTCAACAGACGATGGTACGTCATGCAGATCCCGATCCCGCCGGTCAGCCAGTGCAGGAACACGCAGACCCCTAACGCCGACCAGGAAAACCAGGCCGGATTCAGGGCCATCAACGCACCGGCGTGCAGGGCCAAGATCCAGAGAACGGGAACCCACGCGATCCTGATCCCGGATGTCGTGGGGCTATTGCTCGTTGTGGTCGTCATTCGCTACCCTGTCTGGTTCCTGTTTTGATCGGGTATCGTGCTGGCGGAAGCACGCGGCGGACCGTTCGTCTGTTCCCGTCTCTACGAATCGCGTCCCAAACGCTGGTAAAGGGCTCGGCTACGAACTCGGGCTTTGCCGACCCCATGCCTCTTCCATTTTGATTCAACAGCCCACCCTCTCGCCTCCAATGGACAAGGGAGGGGGCGCGGATCGCTTGCGTTTTTTCTAAACTTCTGGACCGAATTCGCGCGGGCTGGCACAAATTGGGAGGGACGTCGCTCCAATAGCGAGGCACAAGTTTACAAGGAATCGGCGCGATCGGCCAACCGGATTCGCCAAAAAAAGAGGAATCCGATCTGGGATCGTGTTCGCGAGGTGATCAGGTGACACTTTCTCAAAACTCTGAGAAATATTCATGAAGGGTGTTTATTGCGACGGCGACGGAATTCACTTCCGGGTCGATCTGACCGAACCTGTTGCAGGACATGAAGAAACGGTGCTCGCGGTGCGCTCCGTAGGGATCTGCGACACCGATCTCCAACTCGCGCGCGGCTACATGGGCTTCCACGGCATACCCGGCCACGAGTTCATCGGGTTAACCGAGGAGGGGAGGCGCGTGACGGCCGAGATCAATGCCGCGTGTGGGGTTTGCCCTACATGCCAATCAGGATTGACACGACACTGTCCCAACCGGACCGTGGTGGGCATCCTCAACCACAACGGAGCCATGGCCGAGCGGGTACGGGTGCCCCTATCGAACCTGCATCCCGTCCCCGACGCCATCGACGACCGCGAGGCCGTCTTCATCGAGCCCCTTGCGGCGGCCCTGCGCCTGGTCGAGCAGGTCGAGCCGGGACCGGGTACGAAGCTGGCGATCGTGGGCGACGGGAAGCTCGGCCTCCTCTGCGCCTGGGCCGCCCGGCTCTCGGGCGCCGAGATCACCCTGATCGGCAAGCACCCCGAGAAACTCGCCCTGGCCGGCGAGGGCATCGCCACGTGCACACTCCACGCCGCCTCACCCCTTGCACACAATTTCGACGTTGTGGCCGATTGCACCGGATCACCGACCGGCCTCCCCACAGCCCTGGGCCTGGTCCGTCCCTGCGGTACGGTCGTTCTGAAGACCACGGTGGCCGTTGATTACACCATCAACCTGGCGCCGATCGTGATTGACGAGGTCCGCGTCGTCGGCTCGCGCTGTGGTGAATTCCCCCCGGCCATCGACGCGCTCGCGCGGCGTCTGATCGACGTCCGCCCTCTGATCGAAGCCGAGTTCACGCTCGACGACGCCGAGGACGCCTTCCGCGCCGCGGCCAGACCAGGGGCTCGTAAGGTCTTGATGCATGTGACCGCCGATTGAGGAGCGGTTGACTTCCTGTCATGTCGCTTCCGCAATCGGCTCAAGCCAACAGGTCCTTGACCACATGCCCATGCACGTCCGTCAGCCGATAGCGGCGACCCTGAAATTTGAAGGTCAGCCTGGTGTGGTCGAGGCCAAGGAGGTGGAGGATGGTGGCCTGGAGATCGTGGACGTGCACGGCGCCGGGGGTGAGTTTGTTCTTGTCGGGCTGGATCGGGTTGCCGGCGTCGTCGGCGATGTTGTAGCCATAAGCATCCGTTTGGCCATAAATCAGACCGTGTTTGACGCCGCCGCCGGCAAGCCAGGTGGTGAAGCAACGGGGATGGTGGTCGCGGCCGTAGTTGTTGGGGGTGAGCTTCCCCTGGCAATAGCTGGTCCGGCCGAACTCGCCGCCCCAGATGACGAGCGTGTCATCGAGCAAGCCGCGCTGCTTCAGATCCTTGAGAAGCGCGGCGCAGGGCTGGTCGGTCTCGCGTGCCTGAGTCTTGATGCCGCCAGGAAGGCCGCCGTGCTGGTCCCACCCCTGGTGATAGAGCTGGATGAACCGGACGCCGCGCTCTGCCAGGCGGCGGGCGAGCAGGCAGTTCGCGGCGAAGGTGCCCGGCTTGCGGACGTCGGGACCGTACATTTCGAGCACATGATCGGGTTCGCCCGAAAGGTCGGTTACCTCGGGGACGCTCGTCTGCATCCGGTAGGCCATTTCGTATTGTTCGATCTTCGATGCGATCTCGGGGTCGAGCTCGCGCTCGAGCTGGACCCGGTTCAGGGCGCCGAGCGCGTCGAGCATCGTCCGGCGGCCGGTAGGTGAGACGCCTTCGGGATTCGTCAGGTAATAGACCGCGTCTTTTCCGGAGGCGAACTTGACCCCCTGGTACTTGGAATCGAGGAAGCCGTTGCCCCAGAGCCGAGAGTAGAGCGGCTGGTCGCGCTTGTCCTTGGTCACCAGGACCACGAAGGCCGGCAGGTTCTCGTTCAGCGAGCCGAGCCCGTAGCTCACCCACGACCCCATCGACGGCCGGCCCGCGACCTGCGAGCCGGTCTGGAAGAAGGTGATGGCAGGGTCGTGATTGATCGCCTCGGTATACATCGATCGGACAATGCACAGCTCATCGACCATGCCGGCCGTGTGCGGCAGAAGCTCGCTGACCCAGGCGCCCGAGGCGCCGTGTCGATCGAACTTGAATACGGAGCCGGCCAGGGGAATTGAGGCCTGGTTGACCGACATCCCGGTGAGCCGCTGACCGCCTCGGACATGGTCGGGCAAAGGCTCGCCGTGTTTCTCATTCAGCAACGGCTTGTAATCGAAAAGCTCCTGCTGTGCGGGACCGCCGCTCTGGAACAGGTAGATGACCCGCTTGACCCTGGGCGGAAAGTGTGGCGATGGCGGTGTTGTGGATAAGGCCGACGACGCGGCTTCGGCCCGGACGGCTTCGGGCCAGAGCATGCCGAGCGCCAGCCCGCCCAGTCCCAGGCTGCCGCCGGCGAGGAAGTGGCGTCGTGTGCTGGCCAGGGGGTCGAAACGGAGGTGCGGAGGACATCGAGACAGGCTCCGATCACCGCGACATGGTCGCGGCGTCAAGGTTCAGGATGGCGGCAGCCGTGACGGTCGACGCGGCCAGTTCACCCGCATCAAGGTCCGAAGGCGCGGGGTGACTGCCGATCTTGAGCAGGGTCTTCGCGTCCTCGGGCTCACTCCGGTAGACGTCAAGCTGGCGTCGATAAAGCTCTTCAAGGATCGATAGCTCGCGCGGGGTGGGCCGGCGCGTCGCCGCCAGCCGGAAGCCCAGGATTAGGCGGTCGGCGAGTGTCGAGTCGGCAGCGCGCAACATTCGCTCACCCAGTGCCCGGGCCGCCTCGACGTACTGAGGATCGTTCAGCAGGACCAGGGGCTGAAGTGGCGTGCTGGTCGTCTGTCGGCGAACGACGCAGACCTCGCGGCCGGGTGCGTCGAAGGCCAGCATGTTCGGCGGGGGCGAGGTCCGGCGCCAGAAGGTATAAAGACTGCGCCGGTAGAGACCCGCTCCCTGGTCAGGAACATATTGCGGAAGAAACGCATTCTGACCTTTCCATAACCCCGGCGGCTGATACGGCTTTGCCGGCAGGCCGCCGAGCAACTCCGCCAGCAGGCCCCCCGCGAAAAGCGCCGAGTCGCGGAGCATCTCGGCCGACAGTCGGCGGGCCGGGCCGCGGGCCAGCAACAGGTTCTCGGAGTCGCGGGCACGCAAGGCGGGCGATGCCGACGAGCGCTGACGGTAGGTCGAGGACAGGACGATCGTCCGGCAGAGCCGCTTCACGTCCCAGCCCGACGCGACGAAGTCGCGCGCGAGCCAGTCGAGTAGCTCGGGATGGGTCGGCAAGGCCCCTTGCAGCCCGAAGTTATCCGACGTCGCCACGATCCCGCGTCCGAAGAAAAGCTGCCAGTATCGGTTCACGGCCACTCGAGCCGTCAAGGGGTGGTTCGGGTCGGTCAGCCAGCGTGCGAGTCCCAGCCGGTTGCGGGGCGCGTCGGCCGGCATCTCGGGCAACGAGCCCGGCGTCACTCGCCCGACCGGCCGGTCCCGAGGCGCGTCGTAGGCACCACGGGCCAGGATGAAGGCCGGCCGAGGGGTGGCCATTTCCTCCATCGTCATGACCTCGAAGACATCGGTCTCGGCGTCGCAAAGCCGTTTTCGAGCCTTTTCGAGGTCCGCGCGCCTTGCCGCGAGCTCCGGGTCGATCACCGCGAGGTAATAAGGCCGCAGGGCCTCGATGTCGCGCCGCTCGATGGAGACGGCGAGCGTCTGGCCATCATGAAGCTGCGCGAGCTCGATCGGAGTCAGGCGCGCCGGTCGAGAGCTGGACATCGTCGATGAATGCCCCCTTCAGGCCCGGCGACCGAAACCGCTCGCCGAAGGTGAGCTCGCCGCCCGTGTCCTTGACGCCGACGTTCTTGGTCAGATGGTCGCGCACGATCTCGACCGACGCCGCGCGGCCATCCAGGCTGATCCGCAAGCCCGAGGCACGCCCCGAACCGTCGTGGCTGACGGCGACCTGGACCCACGTCTCCGTTTTGATCGGATCGATGGTCCGCACGGCGATGGCGTTGCCAGGCCAGAAGCGGATCAGGGACAGGACGAGCCGTCCCTGGTCGAAGGTCAGCTCGATGCCATGAAAGCCGGTATCGGTGCCGGCGGTCCGGTGGAAGACGACCTCGCGCGTCATGACCGACGGGGTGCGGAGCCAGAACGCCACGGTGAACGGCTGCCATCGGTCAAGGTCGGGGGGTAGACCGGGGAACTTCGCCGGATCGTCGCCGGTAAGCTGGAGGGCCTGGCCGAGCTTGCCAGGGACCAGGGTGTTCGCCGGATTCGTCGTGCCGGATCGATCCGGAGCGGCGTCGTTGGCTAGACGGTTGCCGGACTCGATCCGATCGAGCGGGAACCGACCAGCCAGATCGGGAACTTCGACCTTGATTTCGGGCTGATCGAGCCATCTCCGAAGCGACGCCTCGCGTTCGGGGGCCGACACAGCTTCGGCCAGCCGGGTCTCGGCCTCGTTCACCGCGCGTTTCAAGGTGGCAAGCCGGTCTTCCTGGGCGGGGGTGGTCAGCGCCAGGGTTGGCGTCGGCCGATACTGCGCGTGGTCGTAGGTTCCCCACTCGTCAATACTGTTGAAGAACGCCCCGAGCCCATAGTAGTCCTTCGTCGTGATCGGGTCGTACTTATGATCATGACAGCGCGAGCATTCGAGCGTCAGGGCCAGGAAGGCCGTACCGAAGGTATGGACCCGATCCGAGACGTACTCGTTGCGGAACTCCTCAGGAATGCTTCCTCCCTCATTGGTCATCCGGTTGAGCCGACAGAAGGCTGTCGCCAGCTTCTGATCTCGAGTCGGTTTGTCGAGCAGGTCGCCCGCGATCTGCCAGGTGACGAACTGGTCGTAGGGGAGGTTCTGGTTGAACGCGCGGATCACCCAGTCGCGATAGGGCCAGAGATGGTTTTCGCCATCGGCCTGGTAACCGAACGAGTCGGCGTAACGCGCCACGTCAAGCCATTCGAGCGCCATGCGCTCGCCGAATCGGGGTGAGGCAAGCAGCCGATCGACGACCCGGGACTCGGCCAGGGGCGATCGGTCGTCGAGAAACGCGTCGGCCTCGTCGGGAGTGGGCGGCAATCCCGTCAGGTCGAGCGTGACCCGGCGAAGCCACTCGTCCCGCGCCGCCGCCGGAGACGGCTCGAGCCCCTCCTCGACGAGCCGATCGAGCACGAATCGATCGACCGCGCCGCTGGCCCAGTCTGGTCCTTTTCCCTTCAATTCCGGTGGCGGCACAGGCACGTCAACCTGCGCGGGCAGAGGTAGGAACGCCCAGTGCGGCTTGTACTCGGCTCCTTCAGCGATCCAGCGCTCGATCAGCTTGACCTCGCGCGGATCGAGGCTCAGGTTCGACTTCCGCGGGGGCATCCGCTCCTCGTCCTCGATCCCCGGGCCGATCCGGCGAAACAGCTCGCTCTCCTCGGGATGGCCGGGCACGATCGACTCGCTGGCGATCGCCCCCTCGGGGGTGTCGAGCCGCATGTCGGCCTTGCGCGACCGCTCGTCGGGCCCGTGGCACAGGAAGCAACGGTCCGAGAGGATCGGCCGGATGTCGAAATTGAAATCGACCTTGTCCCGGTCTCTGCTCCTGCCCCGCTCTCGTGGCGCAGGCGGAGCGCCCGGCGCGGACGACACGAACAAGCTCGCCACCAGCAGAGCCAACCAGGATTTCCGAGCGATGGATGTCAAAAGGGCGGGCCAGGGCATGAGGTCGCCTCGGTTGCGGCGGGTCGATCTTCGCTCATTCTAACCGAGATCTCAGTGTGATGTCGATTGGATTTTCACTCCCGGCTTAGATATCGATATCCTTGGCGGTATAAGCCTCGGCCATGATGAACTTGAACCGCGACTCGGGCTCCTTGCCCATGAGGTCGGTGACGGTCCGCTCGGTATAGGCGCGATCGTCCTCCGGTACGGTGACACGGAGAAGTCGGCGGCGAACCGGGTCAAGGGTGGTCTCGAAGAGGAGGTTGGCGGGCATCTCGCCGAGCCCTTTGAACCGCGTGATGTTAGGCTGAGCGTTCTTGGGAAGCCTGGAAAGGATTCGGTCACGGGTGGGGTCATCGGCCGCCCAGTGGGTTTCCTTGCCCCAGGTGATCTTGTACAGGGGGGGGCAGGCAAGGAAGACGCGGCCGTTCTGGATGAGACCGGGGATGTGTCGGTAGAAGAACGTCAGGAGCAAGGTGGCGATGTGGTGGCCATCGCTATCGGCGTCGGTCAGAAGGATCACCTTGCCGTAGCGGAGCCGGCCGGAGTCGAACTGGTCGTCCATGCCGCAGCCCAGGGCGCTGACGAGGTCGGTCAGCTCCTTGTTGTCGAGCACCTTGGCCTTGCCCGCCTGCTCAGCGTTGAGGACCTTGCCGCGGAGGGGAAGGATGGCCTGAATATTCCGGTCTCGGCCCTGCTTGGCCGAGCCGCCCGCCGAGTCGCCCTCGACGATGAAGAGCTCGGAGTCCTCGGGGTTGGTGCTGTCGCAGTCGGCGAGCTTGCCGGGAAGGTTCAGGCGGTTGCTGATGGCCGTCTTGCGGCGGACCTGGCTGGCAGCGGCCCGGCTGGCCTCGCGCGCCTTGGCCGCCTGAATCACCCGCTGAGCGATCGCGTCGCCGACGCTCTTGTTCTTGATCAGGAAGTTCTCGAGGCGGGGCCGGACCATCGACTCGACCAGCGAGCGGACCTCGGGGTTATTCAGCCGGCCCTTGGTCTGTCCCTGGAACTGCGGCTCGTGAACACAGACCGACAGGACGGCTGTCAGACCTTCAAGGATGTCTTCATTCTTAATTTCTATACCTTTCTTGATGTGCTCATGATCGCTCATGAATCGCCTGACCGCCGCGCGGACGGCCTCGCGCATACCAAGCTCGTGGGTACCACCGTCGGGCGTGGGAATGGTGTTGACGAACGATCGAACGTGCTCCTCGGTCGACTCGGTCCAGGTCAGGGCCAGGTGGCAGCGAAGGTTCTCGTCGCCGTCCTCGCGCTCGAGCACGAACGGGGTGCTCGCCACGCGGGTCTCGCCCCGGGCCTGGATGATGGCTTCGAGGAAGTCGGCGACGCCACCTTCGTGTCGGAACTCGACGCTTGACTTGTTCTTCTGATCATTGAACTGGATGACCAGCCCTTTGTTCAGATAGGTCTTGACTTCGAGCCGTTCGGCGATTTCCTTGGGGTCGTAGGAGACGTCCGGGAAGATCTCCGGATCAGGGGTGAAGGTGATGGTGGTGCCGCTGGAGCGGGTCGCGACCGGCTCGCCGAGCTCGACGGGTCCGACCGGTTTACCGCGCCGGTACGCGCTGAACGTAGGTCTGGCCGTCGCGGCGGACCTGCGCGACCAGGCTCTTGCTCAACGCGTTGACCACGCTGGCGCCGACGCCGTGCAGGCCGCCCGCGACCTTGTAGGCATCGTTGTCGAACTTGCCGCCGGCGTGTAGCGTGGTGAAGATGACCTCCAGCGCGCTCTTGCCGGTCTTGGGATGGACGTCGACCGGAATACCCCGGCCGTTGTCGGCCACCCCATGGTCTTACCGTCGGCTTCGAGCGTCACCACGATCCGCGACGCGTGGCCGTTCATCACCTCGTCGACCGAGTTGTCGACGATCTCCCAGATCAGGTGGTGCAGCCCCGCCTTGTCCACGCCGCCGATGTACATGCCCGGCCGACGCCGGACGGCCTCAAGGCCCTCCAGGACGGTGATTGAATCGGCGTTATAGGTTCCGGAAGCCACCGTGAGGATTCCTCCGTAAGGGATTGTGCCACCTGCTCGGCAAAATTCTCAGCCCTCTCGTCCCTTTGGAAAGGGAGGAGACGGCGGTAAAGCTCGTACGGGTTGATGGGTTTGTTCAATCGCTTTCGATTTCCTCCACCGACGGCACCGGCACGGCCTCGTCGTGGAGCACGGCTTCGAGCCCGCCGCGCTGCAGGATGCCGTAGCCGCGTCCGCCACGGCTGGTGACGGGGTACTTGGTGGCGCGGATGATCTGGGTCGCGCCGCGGTTGGTCTGGACGGTCAGACCCTTCGCGCTTCTTGTTGGCCAGGGCGAAGCCGATCACGCGGTCCTTGGCGTCGAGCTTGATCGCCGTCACGCCCTGCGCCGCGCCGGCGACGACGTTGGCCTCGGTCACGGGGAAGATCAGGACCCGGGCCGATCGGGTCGCCAGGCAGACGTTCTCGGTGCCGTCGGTCGCCTCGACTCCGACGACGAGGTCATCGCGAAACACAGGATCGAGCCGGACGACCAGCCGCCCCTTGCGGTTCGACGGCGCGGCCACCATGGCGCCAGCGCGAACCGGAGCACCTTGCCACCTGCCGTCAGAGTGCGATGGCATACGGCGGCGGTGGCAGACCCGCCGAGGTATCGCCGTTGGCGTAGCCGTTGAGCGGCGCTTCGTTCGCCTGGCCGGGCTCGCCCTCAAGCAGGCCCTGAACCAACGCCGGCGGCGTCTGCGGGATGTCGCCCGGATCGGGCAAACAGCGAGGATCATGACAGATCACGCTGACGATGTGCTCGTTGTCCTCGAAAGCGAACAGCTTCTGGATCGGCTCGCCATGCCCCGTGGTCATCGCGATGTCGTTGGCCCGGAGCGTGTAAGCCACGCCACGGTCGGTGAACAAAGTCAGAGTCTGCGCGGGCCCGTGCCCGGTAGATCCAGCCGACCTTGTCGTCGTCGCGGACGCGGATGCTCGCCACGTCGGTGAACGACTTCTGCCGCTTGGCCCAGCCGTCGCGCGTGATGATCACCCAGGCATCTTCATCGATGATGTAGTCCTCGACGCGGTATTCAACGACTTCGGGCGGCCCTTCGACCCGGGTCCGCCGATCGTCACCATAGGCCCGCGCAATCTCCTTGATCTCCCCGCGAATGATCTTCCAACGCGCGGGCTCGTCGGCCAGCAACGCCTCGATCTCGGCCGCGCGCTGCGCGCTTCTCGGCCAGCTCGTCCAGGATCTCGTTGATCTCCAGCTTGCCCAGCCGGTATAGCTTCGTCTCGAGCACCGCGTCGGCCTGTTCTTCCGAGAGACCGAACCGCGCGATCAGCTTGGGTGCGGCGTCGGCCTTGCCGTCGCTGGCGCGGATGATCCGGATCGCCTCGTCGAGGTTGTTGAAGACGATCGCGAAGCCTTCGAGGACATGAATCCGGCGGTTCAGGGTGGCCAGCTCGTGGCGCAGCCGACGAGTCACGACTTCGAGCCGGAAGTCAAGGAAGTGCTGGAGGATGCTCCTCAGGTCGAGCCGGTCGGGCACCGCCACCTCGGCTCCTTCGGCGGGAAGCAGGCAGGTCAGGTTGACGTTGAAATTCGTCTGGAGCGGCGTGTTCTTGAACAGGTAGGCCAGCGCCGCGTCGGCGTTCGAGCCGGGGCGGAGCTCCAGGCCGATCCGGACGTCGTCGGTGCTCAGGTCCTTGACGTTGGTAAGCTGGGGTACCTGCCCCTTGCCGATCAACTCGCCGATCCGCTGGACCAGGGCGTCCTTCTCGATCCCGTAGGGAATCGATGTGATCAGGACCGTGTTGGGCTTCTCGGGGTCGGGCTCGTAGGTCCCGCGGAGCTTGATCGATCCCTGCCCAGTCGCGTAGACCTGGCGGATCTCGTCGGCGGTGTTCAGGATCACGCCGCCGGTGGGGAAGTCCGGGCCGTGGATGTGCCGCAGAATCTTTTCGAGAGGCAACTCCCGGTTGTCAAGCAAGGCGACCAGGGCGGCACAGACTTCCTTCAGGTTATGCGGCGGGATATTCGTCGCCATCCCGACGGCGATCCCTGAAGCCCCGTTGACCAGCAGGTTGGGGAACTGAGCTGGCAGGACGACCGGCTCATCGTGGCGTGGCGGCGTAGTTGGGTCGGTAATCGACCGTCTGATCGCGGAGCTCGCTCAGAAGCTCGGCCGCGATCGGCGTCAGGCGGCACTCGGTGTACCGCATCGCCGCCGGCGGATCGCCGTCGATCGAGCCGAAGTTGCCGTAACCTTCGACCAGGGTGTGACGCAGGATGAACGGCTGCGCCATCCGCACCAGGGCGTCGTAAATCGACTGGTCGCCGTGCGGGTGATAGTCTCTCCATGACCTCGCCGACGACCGCCGCACCCTTCATGAACCGCGCGTCGGCGGTGACGTGGAGGTCGTGCCACATCGCGTACAAGATCCGACGCTGCACGGGTTTGAGGCCATCGCGCACGTCCGGCAAGGCGCGCGACGTGATCACGCTCAAAGCGTAGTTGAGGTAGCGCGACCGGGTCGCCTCGGCCAGCGATACGTCTTCCACCACCGCGCGCGCCCGCGCCGCGTCCAGACCCAGTCCATCCGTCGCCCGCCCCTTACGCTTCGCCATCGCTCCATCCCTGTCTCGAGATTCAGGATGACTGGCCCCGCAACCCTCGCAACCTGGCCCCTTCGCGGCCCGGGTCTTCAACCCTGAACACCATACCAAGTTCCTGCCCGCCGGTGCAATCGCATACTGTACAAATTTATGGTATTGACGGTCGGTGTTTAACGCTTATTTCAGTCTATCGGATCATCCATCCACAACTTCGCGGGGAATTCGTTTGTCCCCTGTTTTCGCACGTGTTAGTTTCGCTTCAACTTGAAACCAAGCCCCTTCTTGACCATTTCACCTGCGCTGGCCTGGTAAAGGGCTGGTTTTCCTTCGGCAGTCTTTCTCGTCGGGAGTCGATTCGTCATGGCGAAGCCGATCGTGGAGTTTATCGGGACATTTTTCCTTGTTTTCACCGTAGGGATGACGGTGATCGAACCGGGAGCGGGGCCACTGGCTCCGCTGGCCATCGGATCGGCACTGATGGTGATGATCTTCGCCGGGGGACATATCTCGGGGGGACATTACAACCCGGCCGTGACACTGGCCGCCTGGCTTCGTGGGCGATGTCCGCTGTCGGACGCCGTTCCCTACTGGATCGCCCAGTTCGCGGCCGGCCTGGCCGCGGCCTTCGTCGTTCTCTACATGAAAAAGAGCCCGCCGAGCACGGCCAAGGACCTGGACGTCGCGCGTTCGCTGGTCGCCGAGTTTTTGTTCACGTTCGCCCTGGCCTACGTGGTCCTGAACGTGGCGACCGCCAAGGCGAACGCGAATAACTCGTTTTACGGCCTGGCGATCGGATTCACCGTCCTGACGGGGGCCTTCGCCGTCGGCGGGATCTCGGGCGGAGCCTTCAACCCGGCCGTGGCGGCGGGGATCACGGTGATGGGTCTGGCGAAAGTGGCTTTCATCTGGGTCTACATGCTCGCCGACTTTGCCGGCGGCGCCGTGGCGGCGGTCGTCTTCAAGGTCCTTAATCCGGACGACAAGTGAGTGTTCAAGCAGTCGGTGTGGCCGGATAGAGCAGACGGCCATCGACGACTTGGGCAAACGGGGTCAACGCATGAACGTCGATCTTGCCCGAGCCCATGATGTCGAGCACTGACCAGCCTCGGACGATCAACGCATCGGCGATCAGACGTCGATGACAACGCCAGGGCAAGGCTTCGGAACAGAGGACCGCGGTCCGCCGGGACTCAGCGCCCGCGGTCAGGTCATTCAGCGCGGCGGCAAACTCGACGGTATTCATGTGATCGGCGAAAGCGTTGAACGCCTCGACTCGCCAGCCGTCATTAGGCGAGCCCGGCGATCGCTTGCCGCGCCGGCCTCCCAAATCGGGATAGTGAGTGTACCCAATTCCCAGGTCGTCCAGGCTGGCCGTGAGGGCCTCGCCATTAAAATGAAGGTGCCGTTTCGATCCCGGAAACCGCCGGACGTCGGCGACCTGCTCGATCGATGACGACTTCAGCAGGCCCAGGAAGTTCGCCAGATCGTGGTTCGAGTGGCCCAGGGTCCAGATCGTGCGGGCTGACATGTTTCCTAAGGAACCAGCTCGACGTTATCGACCTGGCAGACAATGTCCTGAAAGTCGTCGTTGGTCGAGTATTCCCAGCCAATGATATAGCTGTGGGGAATCGCCTTGCCGGTCAACAACTCTCGGTTGGGATAGATCATGGCCTTGTAGGGCTGTTTTGCGAGCCGCTGGTTGATCGACGCCACGAGCTGGGGCTGGCTGAAGACACCGCCATCCTTCAGGCCGTCGTTGGAGACCCAGAGCCCAAACGGAGCGTCGCCAGGGTCGAATGTGACCGACGAGCTCGACCTGAGCGGCGGCGGCAGGTTGGTCCCTTTTTCCAGGTCCTGGGTCGTGTTCTTGAACTGGTACGACCAGAGCTCATGCTTCCGGGGCGACTTCTCGTCGACTCCGCGCAGATACCAGCCCCCCCGGTTGACGGTCTCGAGACCCAGCGCGATGACGGGCACGAACGTGACCGGGCCCGGGCCCGCTTTTCGGAACAGGCCCGGTGTGGCCTGAGTGGTCGTCTTTACCGGGTTCAAGAGGTCGCCGAACATCGACAGCCCGTACCGCGACTTCAGCACCACGTCCCAGTCGGGCTCGTTCGGTCCCGGAGCGACCCTCGGCTGCACCATCGTCTGCGCGGAAACGGGAGCAGGAGTGGACCCCAGGCACGCGAACACGATCGGGACCGACAATGCCGCAAGGTTTTGGCGCATGAGAGAAGCCTCGCCGGGTTCGATGCGTTCTTGAAATCGGAACAAGATTTCGGTGGCTAATTTAACAACTGCGCCCGGGGCGACAAGACCCTCGATTCCGGCCGGAGCGAGCAAACGACGCCCGCCCCCGCCAGCACGACCAGGGCCGCGATGCTGATCCAGGCCCCGATCGTGAAGCTAGGTGGATCAAAGGTATAGACAAGATGATGCCGGCCCGAGAGGACCGCGGCGCCCCGCATCATCCGATTAGCGCGGTAGACCGGCGCGGGCCTGCCGTCGATCGACAGTCGCCACCCGGGATAGTACACGTCCGCCAGGATGACCAGGCCCGGTGTTTCGAGATCGGTGTCGAGCTCGACCCGCTGGGGTTCGTACCGCGTGAGTTTGACCTCGGACTTCGCGCCACGAACGGAATAAACCCCTGAGAGATAATCCTTGAGCTCCTCGCGCTCTCTCGGGCTCTAATTCGATCCAGGCCGTCTCGCGTGAGTCGAAGACGGGTAGCGTCCGGTCCTGCCAGAACAGATCGTTGGAAAAGAGGATCTCCTCCATCGGCTTGTCGCGATCGGTTCGATTAAGCCCATGGATCGGGTCGAGGAACCGCGCCGCGTGCACGACCCAGGCCCGCGGGTACGCCGCTCGGTTGCGGAAGATCTGGAGGTCTTCTGACTCGAGCCATTCTTTCTGCTTGGCCTGGCCCTCCGGACCGTCGAACTGGCGAAAATCCGGATAGACGGGCACCGTGTCGGGAAGAAACGACGCATACCCGCGATGTTCGTCGGTCCAGCCGTTGGGATAGGCTGGCAGGATGAAGTAGCGTGTGTTCCAGAGATCGAAGGCGCGGCGAGGATAGACGACGATCTTCTCTCCGGGCTGCTTTCCCAGCGCCCGTGCTGCGTCGGGCTCGAGTGAGCGAAGGAATCCACCGAAGAACCATTCGTAATCATAAAGTTCGGCCACACCCAGCGCCAGGGTGTACTGCACGCCGTAGTTGATACCGTACTTCGGCTGAATCGTCGCGCGTTCCCAGGTGACGAAGTCGCGGACCCGGTTTGGCGAGGGGTTCAAGAGCCAGGTCATCGGATCCCAGAGCGGCATCCGGTGGACCCGGTACGGTCCCCCCGTGGGGTCCTTCCTCTCGGCCTCGGCCAGCAGTTTAATCACCTTGGGTTCGGTCTCGAACAGCGCCTGGGGGACCGTGATCACATGCCGCGCATTGGCACAGCCCAGGTCGAAGGACATAACCAACAGCACCAGGATTCCCGATAGACCCGGCCATCGCGCCCCTCGCCAGGTCAGCAACATGCCGACGCCGAAGACCACGACCCCCTGTGTGAATGCTCCTCGAAGCACCCGGTACGAGCCCTCGATGTCGAGTGGGCCAAAGCCCGACTGAAGGTGACTCCCCTTGCGGCGGATCATCGCCAGGAAAACCTCACGCTCCACGACCGACACGATCAGACCCGCCAGGCTGAGCAACAGGAACAACGATGACAGGACCCTCGCGCGACACGCCCGCGCCTGCGTCGGGTCATCTGTCGACACAAGCCGATCCCAGCCAAGACCGGCCAGTCCGGCGAGGCCCAACGCGGTGAAGGTCAGGAGTTTGCTCGGGAACCGAAACTGACGGAACCCGGGCAGCAGCTGCGCCAGGGTCCAGTAGACGCTGCCATCGCCGTCGCGAAGGAAGCCATCCAGTCGGATCGTTGTGGTGTCATGCGGGTCAAGCGGTCCGGCCCACGCGGCGACCCACGGGAACCAGCGTCCCCAGAAGAGTGGACCGGTATAGTCGCCCAGGCTCCCCAGCAGGCTGATCAAGACGATCGCCGAAAGCCAGCTACGCGCGGGGGGCCCGTGACGAAATCCCAACGCCGACAGCGCCAGAAGTAAGGTAAGTCCTCCGACATAGAGCGAGGGAATCCAGATCTCGGCCTGAAGCCGGCGCGAGAGGATCGCCGACAGCCAGAACCGGTTACCAGCGAAATGCGTTCCGTAGATATCGGGCCAGAGCAGCTCGATCAGGCGGGCCGGTCCCAGGCTGAACGGGAACAGATCGTGCGGCCCCTGCCCCGCCGCCCGGCCGCTCTGCGCGGTAAATTCGAACACCGGTACAAGTTGAGCACAGCCAAGGGCCGCTCCCAGGATCCCCGCGGCCAACAGCCCAGCGATCATCGTTCCGAGGCGCCATCGAGCGCCTCGACGCCTCCAGTACCAGAGGAAGCCGATCCCGGCCAGACCCCAAAGCCCCGTGATCGACGCCTGGACCCAGGAAACCCACGGCACGGCCAGGGCCGGCTTTCCCGCGCGTGTCTCGGCCGAAACGAAGGCAGCCAGCCCGCCAGAGCCAGCGTCGCCACGATCCAGAGGACGAACACGACTATCCCCCAGAACCACAGCCTGCCCCACGGGATGATTCCCGGCCCACGCTCGCCTAAGGAAAGTGCTGCCGCGTACGCCGCCGCGCTCACTCCGAGCACATAGGCGGTCTCGGGATCGCCCCCGAGTGTCTGCATGGTCAGGACCAGAGCTAGTTCGATCAGACCCCAACGACGGCCATTGCGGAGCCATCGATCGGCTCCGTGAAACCCCAGCGGCAGCCACGCCGCCCCCACCAGAAAAATAATGTTGCAGTATTGAAACAACACCGGCACGCCGAAGGCATACGACAGGCTCGCCAGTCCCGTCCCGGTCAGACTGACGCCCCAGGAGCGCATCAGGACGAACATCCCGGCGAATGCCAGGAGGGTATGCACGATGACATAGATCCGCGCGGCCCAGGGATAAGGCAGGAGGGCGTAGATGACCTTACCGGGATAGAGGACCGCCGCGGTCGGGTTGCCGAGCAGCGGCATCCCGCCGTTCTCCTCGGGTTCCCAGAGGGGCCATCGCCCCGCCTGCCACTCGGCCTGAACTCGCTGATAAAGCGGGTAATAAAAATGCGCCGCGTCGCGATAACCGAACTGCTCGCCACGAAACAGGGCCCTGCCGTAGCAGGCCATGGACAGACCGCCGAGACAGAGCAGTATCAGAAGCACGATCCCACGGCCACGCACGAAACGCCCCCTTTGCTCGTATCTACAAGTTCGGATCGGATCAAACCAAGGTCGGTTTGGAAAAAGCGATCCGCGGCCAACGCGTTCGTCGGCCGCGGATCGCGAAAGGAGTTCGATGGAGAGACGCGTCAGCGGACGACCCCGGGATGGAACAGAACGGCGGCCTTGTGTGCCGGGGCCGACAGGGCGCTGCGCGGGTCGGGCGACTGGCCGTCGGGACCGACGGGAAGGGTTGGCAGGGCCAACTTGGTCGGCTCGCCGGTCAGGGCCTTCATGAAGGCCACGACGTCCTTCTTCTCCTGGTCGGTCAGGCTCAGCTTCTTCATGTCGGGGTCGAGCGAAGGGTTGGGATGGCCCCCCTTATCGTAATGTTCGACCACTTCCTCGAGCGTCTTCAGGCTGCCGTCATGCATGTATGGGCCGGTCTGGGCCACGTCGCGCACCGTCGGCGTCTTGAAGGCGCCGATGTCACTGTCGCTCTTGCCGCCGATCGGGTCGATCGCCCATCGGCCCAGGTCGGCGAACTTGCCCGACTTCGAGTCCCAGCCGATCCCCAGGTTGTGGAACTGCTCGTCGGTGAAGTTCGCCCCGATGTGGCATGAGGTACAGCCAGCCTTCTTGAGCACGACGTCGGTCTTGAAGTCGTCATCCATGTCGAGCCGGAGCCCGAACAGCACCATGCCACGCTTCTCATTCTCGGAGAGCGCCTTCATGTCGCCGGCGATGTATTGATCATACTTCGAGTTGCCTGAGAGCGCCGCCACCCGCTCGAAGGTGGCGATGGCCTTGGCCATACCGTCGAGCGTGACATCGGTGCCGAAAACCTTCTGGAACTGCTCGGTGTAGCCCGAGATCTTGCGGAGCCGCTCGATGATCTCCTTGTATGACTGCTTGCCCATCTCGATGGGGTTCTGGATCGGCCCTTGCGCCTGGCCTTCGAGCGACGGCGCCCGGCCGTCCCAGAACATGGTCCGGCCGTAAGCGGCGTTGATCACAGTTGGGGCGTTCCGGCTGCCGACCTGGCCGTCGATCCCGATCGAGGTGGCGAGCGGGCTGTCCGTCCAGCCGTGTTCCGGATTATGGCAGGTCGCGCAGCTCACGGTGCCGTCGAGCGAGACCCGCGGGTCGAAATACAGCTGCTTACCCAGCTCGAACTTGCCCTTGGTCAAGGGGTTCGCCGCCGGCACAAAAGCGGCCAGCGGAGACAGTCCCTTGGGGACGCTCGCCGTGAGCGGCTCGTCCTTGACCAGTGCCGAATCCGTGGGAGCCCAGAGGTACGTCGCGGGCGACGGTCCAAGCTGGGACTCACCCCCCTTAACCTCTTCCTTGACAACCTCGGTCAGGCTCCTGGGATCGACGGTACGGTTCGGTGTGGTCAGTTCCGACATCCCGCCCTTGGCCGACGCATCGCCCTTCGACGCTGCCGCGTCGGCCGGCGGGCCGCCGGCCGGACCACCGCCCACCTCGGTCTCGGTTCCAGTCCCGCCACATCCGGAGAGTCCCAGCAGGACCGCCGAGGCCAGCGTGAACGTGCAAACCGTGATCATCCCTTTGAACACACTAACACATTGGCGCATTCCAGAATCTCCCTCCGACGGTCCGGTGGAAAGGTCAAGGCGAGGTGGGCGCGCAAAACCAACGCTCGAGCACGCCGTGAATACGTCCCCGCAGTCGTCGGCCGCGACCTCGGATTCGTTGCGATCGATGCCTTCGTCAACGATTCGTTCGCGAGCTCCTATTTCTTCCGGGCGAGCAGCCCCTCGGCGTTTCGCTGAGCCTGTTCGACCAGTTCGTCCCAGCGCTCCTCGACATAAGTTGATGGTCCCCCCTTGAGCGCCACATGATGCGCCACGTCGAGCGTGTCAACCATGTCGATCGCATCCCAGGGGCAGACCTGGGCACAATGCTTGCAGCCAATGCAGCGGTCCAGGTCGATATCGCAAAAGCTCTGGAGCCCGGCGTGGTCTTCGCCCGGGACCTTGTAGATGCAATCGACCGGGCAGACCTCAACGCACGCCTCGCACCCGGTACAGCCATCGGCGTGAATTACCGCCAGGATCTTCGGGATCACCTTGCGAGGTTTGCCGGCCAGGGAAGGAGCAGCCATGGACCAAAGCCTCACTCTCTGAGCAGAAGTGAAGACCGTCCCGGGTCCGAAACTCGTCAACTTCACTCCGGACCCATCGCAAATGCCCGCACACCGCTAGCATATCGTATCGAAGCCGCCGGGTGAACGAGGCAATTCGCCCCGATTCCGCATTGGCTGTCTGTTCTAACCGATAACGATTATTATTATTATTTTCGCTTCGGTCAAGCCGCGAGTCTGGAGCCGCGCATCAATGTCGGCCATGTCCGTTGGGATGGCCGGCCGCCGAGACATGGGATGGAGTGTTCCCCGTGACTTTTGGTGCGCCGCCGTTGCCGGTGGTGGGGGGTTGGTAGCCGTAAAACCAGCGTAGGGCTTTCTGGACCAACCCGGAGTCGAAGCGTTGCGCGACGAACTGGTTGGCCAGGGTTCGGGCGACGCCGGCATAGGTAGGATACGGATGGGCCGTCGCGGCAATCTGAGACAAGGTCAGACCCTGCTCGATCGCCAGGACAAACTCCTGAAGTACCAGGGCCGCCTCGGGTCCGACGATCGAGGCTCCCAGGACCTTACCGCCGGGGGTCGCGATCAGCTTGGCGAAGCCTTCGGTCCGGCCGTCGATCCGAGCGCGGTCGACTTCGGAGAGTTCGGCGCGATAAATCCGGACCTCGCCGTCGGCGTAACGCGCCCGGGCTTCCTGTTCGCTCAGTCCGACGCTCGCCACCTCAGGATCGAGGAATGTCACGCGGGGCAAGGCGTCGGACCGGATTTTTCTGGACAGTTTCAGGACCGCGTTCTGAAGCACGATCGCCGCCTCGCGCTCGGCATCGTGGACGTGTAGATGACCTTGACGCTGAATGACGTCGCCGATCGCGAAGATCCGCGTCGAGCGGGTCTGGAGGTGGTCGTCCACCACGATACCTTGTTCGGTGTCGGCGTGGATGCCTGCCGCCTCGAGGTTCAGGCCCTCCAGGTTGGCGGCGCGTCCCGCGGCCACCAGGAGGTTTGTCCCCGCAACCTCGTCGGTCGAGCCCGAGGCAGGGTCGTGCACCGTGCAGACCTTGCGGCCGTCGCGCACGGTGACACCGCTGATCGTCACGCCGGTACGGATGGTGATTCCGCCGGCCGACAGGGCCGCGGCAACCTCCCGCGAGACCTCTGGCTCCTCAGCCGGCAAAACCCGCTCCGAATCGGACAGGACGGTCACCTTGGAGCCCAGGCGGGCGAACGCCTGAGCGAGTTCCAGGCCGATCGGCCCAGCCCCCAGGACGATCAGTTCGGCGGGGAGACTTTCGAGGTCCCACATCGTCTGGGTGTCCAGCGCTCCCGATCCGGCCAATCCCGGGATCGCGGGCACGACGGGACGCGAGCCGGTCGCGATCACGAACCGATGGCCGTGCAGCCGGGTCCGGCCGTCGATCACGATCGTGTCATACGCCTCGAACGCCGGTGCGCCGTGATAAACGTCGATCCCGCGGCCGCGGAGCACCTCCTCCGAGTTCTCGGCCGCGAACTCGGAGACCACGCCGCGGACGCGGCCCATGACCGCGGCGAAATCGACCTCGAAGTCGCCCACCTGAAGCCCCAGCTCATGCGCGTCGCGGACGTTCTGCGCCCGCCGCGCGGCCGCGATCAGGGCCTTGCTCGTGCGCAGATCGAGAACCGGCAGGCGCCCTCCAGGCTCCGTTTTTCGATCAGGGCCACGCGCGCCCCACCGCGCCGCCGCCACGGACAGGCTCAAACCTCCGGAGCCTCCCCCCAAGATGATCAGGTCGTAGAGCGACGTCGACATCGCTTGTTGCCTCCCTTTGCCGACCTCATCCAACATTTGTTCCGCAAAGATTCTTCGGTCAAACCTTCGCGGTCTGCCTGGCTCGCACGGTCCGGCTCCTGTAATGTCTCCGGACGGTCGATCGATGTCCACTCTCTGCCTTCCCGGGGGGTTGACGATTCCTCATGGCTCCGCGTAGGGTTCGAGGAGTTCCGATCGAGCACTGATCAACCGGCCTTGAATCCAGGTCGGTACGAATCAACAGGACCACAACCTCCTGTGCGTCAGTTGCGGGGATGGGAGCATTTTCCGGGAGTCTCTTGCCATGTCGAAGAAGGTCGCCGTCTTCTGGCCCGGCGATTATCGCGCCAAGCCAAACGAGTGGGCGCTGCCACAGGCCCGGGAGACGACCGAGCAGCTCGTCGCGGCCTTGAGGAAGCTGGGACGTGCGCCCTATTTGGTCGAGGGGCACTTGACCCGCCCCGGCGAGTCGATCCAAAAGCTCGGGCCCATCGACGACCCGATGATCGGAGTCTTCGTCCACTGGACCTATGCTCCACACACGGTGGACGGAGTCGTGGGCAAGGACAATCCGCTGCTCCTGGCCTCGAATTTCTCCGGAACCTGGCCGGGGTTGGTGGCTCTGCTGAATACCGCGGCGTCACTTGAAAGCGTCGGCCGGCCGAGCTCGCGGATCTGGACAGCGCTCCGGACTGGACGGCTGACCCACGCTTCATGGAGCGGCTCGACGCCTGGTGCTCGACCGGGCGGATCGACTACGACACGAGCGAGCTTCACGCCCCGTCGTCGGTCCCGGCCGACGCCGCGTCGATCGCCCGGGGGGTCCTCGACGGCATCAAGCACCAGCGCGTCCTGGCGCTGATGCTCGGCGATACGTCGATGGGTATGATCAACGGCTACTTCGGCCCACGGGCGCTGTACCCGATCGGATTTTCGGAACACAAGGTCGACCAGGCCTGGCTGATCGATCGCGGTCGATCGATCGGGGAAAAGCGCATCGAGGACGCCTTTCGCTTCGTCCAGGACCGTGGCGTCACGTTTCACTGGCAAACTCCGGGTGCCGAGGACTTCACCCCCGAGTCGACCAGGGCCCAGATCCGCATGTATCTTACGGTGCTCGACCTGGTCGATGAGTTCCAGGCCGACTGCCTGGGCTGGCAGTATCAGCTTGGTCTGCTCAAGCTGCTGCCTCCCAGCGACTTCGCCGAGGGCCTGTTAAACTCGCACGCGCGCCCCGAGGGTAACGGTCATGTACTCATCACCAGCACCGAGGCCGATCAAGGGAACCTCGTGCCGATGGAGCTGATGAAACGCGTGCTCGAAGCCAGAGGCATGCCCGGCGCCGTGATGTTTCACGACGTCCGATGGGGCGCCGAGCACGAGGGCCGCTGGCTCTGGGTCCTTCTGAACTCAGGAAGCTGCGGGTCCTACGCGTTCAATCACGACGTTGAGAGCCTCGCAGGGGTCCACAGCTACCGACAGCCCTCGGGCTACTTCCCGATCGCCGGGGGGACGTTCGCCGGCGTCAGCCTCCCTGGCCCGATCACCTGGGCAAGGACCTGGCTCAGCGCGTCTGGCGAGCTCGTCATGGATCTGGGGCGGGGCGCGTCGGTCAGCCTCCCGGACGACGTCCGGGAGGCCTGGTGGCGCGGCACGACTCGCGAATGGCCATTCATGGCCGCCGACCTCGGTTGCCACCCCAACACGATTATGGCTCACTATATGAGCAATCATGTCGCCGTCGCCTATGGTGACATCCTCGACGAAATGGTGGCTCTGAGCCAGGCCCTGGGAATGAAGGTGCGTGTCATCCAGACGGCACCAGGCGCATGAGCGATCGCGTCGGGCCTCGTTTGGAGTTATGGGGTTCTGGCCGACGCGACGATCAACGTGCCATCACTTCGGCCTCGTGTACGACCTGGATCGGCGTGGAGACCGGTATCGGGCCTGCGTTCGGCATCGACGCAGGCACCGAAATCGGCATCGAGCTTGCGGGTGCGGCATGATGCGTGTGCCAGCGCCGGCTGATCTGGAGCAACATGCCGGCGGCAAGCAGTCCCATCGTGCCGACGGCGAAGAACGCGGGGCCGAAATGGCCCAAACGGTCGCTCGCCAGGCTCATCAAGAGGGCCAGCACCGAGCCGCCGAGCCCCCCCGCCATGCCCACGATCCCGGTCGCCATTCCGAGGTTAATTTGGAACCGCCGGGGGATCATCTCGAAGACCGCGCCATTGCCAATCCCCATCAGTCCCAGCAGCAGGACGAGCGACGCCAGCGTCACCTCGAAATGAGGCACGTATGAGAGACGGAGCCCCAGGACGCCGACCCCGATGTAGACCAGGAACAGGATCGGGAGCCCGCCGAATCGATCGGCCAGGGCTCCGCCGAGCGGCCTCAGGAGCGAGCCGACCAGCGAGCAGGTCGTGGCATACATTCCCGCGCGGAACGGCTCGATGCCATATTGATCGCGGAAGAAGATCGCCAGGAACGTGGTCAGTCCCACGAAACCACCGAACGTGAGGGCGTAAAACCCGCAGTATCCCAGGAGATCGCGCCGTCGAAGACACGACAGAACCTCCCGGATCGGCCGGGTGTCCGGCCCAGCCTCGGAAGGGTTGTCCCGGGCGCCGAGCCCCAAGATCAGAGCAACCACCGCCAGGGGAATGATCGAGAGCCCGAAAACTCCGCGCAGCCCACCAAAGGAACCAGCGCCGGAGCCAGCAGACCTGCCAGGGCCACGCCGCTGTTGCCCACGCCCACCAACCCCAGGACAAGCCCCTGCCGCTCCGGGGGATACCAGTGGCTCGCCAGTGGCAAGGCCACCGCGAAGCTCGCTCCCGCCACGCCCAGCAGGCCGCCGACCAACAGAAGATGTTCGTAACGATCGACCCAGAGCCAGCCCAGCAAGAGCGGCAGGAGGGAAAGCCCCATCCCGATCAGCGCCGTGCCGCCGTGCTCCGATCCGATCGACGAGATATCCCGCGACCGGCCGCATGAGCGCTCCGCTCAGGACCGGCACGGCCAACATCCAGCCCTTCTGGCCCGACGTCAAACGGAAAACCTCGCCAAGCGTATTGCCCAGGGCCCCAAGCAACATCCAGACAAGATAACTAACGTCAAAATAAAGAAACGCGCTCACCAGAGAGGGCCAGTGCCCTCGCCTCGATATGTCACCACTCATGGTGCAAGACTCCGAAGAATGATAGCGCCGAACCCATCAATGTGCTCGAATCACGCCGTCACGGCGGATGTGTCCGAGCGTTCAAAAAAAGCGATGTGGAGAGCTTTTAAAACAATACGCGAACGTTCTTATATTACTCGATTCCAAGATCGGATAGGCTCGGGACGACACCACCAGCGCGGAGCCCGTGTTCCCTGTACGCCGTCTTCAGTCCGGGGAATCCCCTGGATCTGGCCTCTTACCAACTAGCGATTCGTATACCAACCTGGTGAGCCCAACGACCGCCGACAAACTTAATTTTCATCCTAAAATTTTTCTATCAGAGACTTTACGTTATCCTTAGGGTGTGAATCCTCGGCGTGTTGACTGACCGCGAACCATGACATTTTTCAGCAGGCGTGCATTTGATTTAGGCAGAAAGGAAGCGATCCAAAGATTCGGGTCATGAGCCCTTGGCCTGATCGGCCCGGCGCCTGGACACGATCGTTGCGCGGAGAAATCGATCGCGCCTTAATACACGACTCTGAACATCGGTGACGGTCTTGGAATGCGGCAAACGTTCGAGTACAATTCTAACGGCTGGCAGACCTTGACGTTTGTTCGGGGACGTAGCTCAATTGGGAGAGCGCCTGGTTTGCAACCAGGAGGTTGCCGGTTCGATCCCGGTCGTCTCCATTCACTCATGAATTACGACAGGAGTCGTCCATTCCATGCGCTTCATGGTGGGGCCGGCACCCGTTTCGAAAGCCGCATCCCTCTAACTGGCTAGTTCTACAGCCGCAGACAAATTCGCGACTTCTTGGTAGAATAGACGAGTAGGGATTCCAACACACGAGAATCGGCCGAAGCCTCGTTCGTCAACCCCTTGGTCAGGAGGGAGCCTCCATGACACCGGACGACGTGCGCGCCGCGGCCGAGCAACTGGTCGAGTTCCACGAGCGCTTCGCCCCTCTCTTTGGCAAGGAGCAGGCGCAAGACCACGCCTACACCTACGTCAACGGCCTGATGTGTTGCCCCGAGCGCAAGAGCATCGAGCCGATTGCCCTCTGCACCGGCACCGGCCAGGTCTCCGGGCTTCAGAAGTTCATCGCCGTCGCCCCCTGGCAATCGGACGACGTCCAGGCCGAGATCCAGTCCGCCTTCGCCGACGAACTGGTCCCCTCGGCGGCGGGCACGCCGATCGGCACCGTTGGCGTGATCGACGAGTCGGCCTTCGCCAAGAAGGGGGCCAAGAGCGCCGGGGTTGCGCGGCAGCACAACGGCCGCCTCGGCAAGGAGGACAACTGCCAGGTCGGCGTCTTCCTGATCGGAGTGACGCCCGCGGGCACCGCCTTGCTCGATCACCAGTTGTATCTCCACGGGTCCTGGTTTGAGGGGGAGGTGGCAACCCAGCGTCGTGCCGAGGCCCATATCCCCGAGGATCTGCCGTTCCGAACCAAGCCGCAGATCGCCGCAGCGCTGGTCCGCGACGTCACCGTGCTGGGGATCGTCGGTCTGGATTGGGTCACCGCCGATGAGGAGTACGGCACCAATGGGGACCTGCTCGACGAACTGGAGCAACTGGACCAGCGGTATGTGATGGAGGTTCCCACGACGACCACGGTCTGGACGGCGGACCCGGCGTCGTGCATCCCGCCGTACTCGGGGCGGGGCCAACCGCCGAAGTGCCCGAACCGCGCGGCGGTGTGTTCGGTGGCCGAACTGGCGGCAGGTCTGCCCGCCGACGCCTGGCAGCGACTCCAGGTGGCGCGAGGGGGCGGTCGGGCCGCTGGTCTTCGAGTTCGCGGCGGTGCGGGTCTGGGCGGTCCGCCACCGCAAGCCAGGGCCGCCGATCTGGGTGCTGGTCCGCCGTTCGCTGGAGGAGACTCCCGAGGTCAAGTACTACGTCAGCAACGGCGATGCAGAGACGCCATTGCGAGTGATGGCGTTGGTCGCGTGCACGAGGCACCAGGTGGAGGATTTCTTCGAGGACTGCAAAGGCTACCTCGGGATGGCGCAGTACGAGACGCGGTCGTGGGTCGGGTGGCACCACCACATTACATTGGTCGCGTTGGCGCACCTGTTCGTGGGCGTGACGCGGTTGCGGTTGAAAAAAAAGTGCCGGAACTGACCCTGGACCGGACGGTGCGGTTGCTGGAGGCGGCCCTGGAGGAGCCGGAGTTGAAATTGTCGCGTGCGGTCGCCCTGGTGGACTACCACGTCCGTCGGAACAAAGTGGCCAAAGCATCACATGATAAGACCTGGAAGGAAAAACACAAAGGGGTCAATTACCTGCGGCTGTAGAACTAGAAGGATGAGTAGGTAGTATCGATCCTGAGGAATACTCGATGCGTGTTTCCATCCAACCACGAATTGCTCTAAAAATCAGGCGGAAATAGATCGCTCTGGTTCGCTCTTGAGCCAATACTCCCACTTCATGTACGCCTTTTCATAAGGTCGATTGCCCGAACTCATGGGCATGACGTTTTGTTCAAAATACTCCTGGACCTGAACATGCTGGTCCGGACCAGCGGTACCAAGCATTCGGCGGACATTTTGAGGCGGCTCTTCGAGCGATCCGGATTAACGTTTGCCTCCGGTGCTCTGGGACGACCTGGCCACGATCGGCCGCGGCGACGAACGCGAGTACCGGTTGATCGTGATCCCCTGAACCTGACCCGGATCTCGCGCGGAACGCTCGTCCAGTAAATCGTCGTAAGCTACTTGCAGTTAATCAACCATGGCTCGATTCGATCAGCTCGCGTAGCCGCGCGATGATCCGGCCGGCGATCTCGACCGCGACGAAGTGTCCTCCCGGGACAAGGTGAACCTCACAGTTCGGAAGGTATCGGGAGAGGGCCCAGGCCATCGCGGGGGGAACGAGATCATCGTTCAAGCCATGCCAGAGAACGACGCGACGGTCTTTTGGCAAGAGGCCAAACGAGAAACCGGCATATCGGTACAGTCGCAGCTCATGAGCGAGACTCTCGGCACCCTGGCCTTCGACGAAGACCTGATGAAGATCTTGTCTGAACAAATCGTAGAGAGAAGTGGTACGGAAAAGAAACCTGTCGGGGGCCACGAGTTGATCGATGAAGCGATCGAGGAAACGATCGGGGTGGGCACGAAAATGATCGGACCACTTCTCAAAAACACGACGCGCCAGCAACGGCTGGCGCGAGCCGATCTCCAGGCCAATCCGATCCGAACTGCGCATCCCCTTCAAGGCTCCAGGCAGCCGCATCGGACCCATTCCACTGATCAAAGTCGCCGTGAGAACGCGCGAGCCAAGCCGCTCGAGGGACGCGAGGGCATAAGGAGTTCCTCCTGAGATCCCCATGACGCTGAACGTTTCGAGGTCCAGCGCCAGGGCGATCTCCTCCACATCCGACACCGTCTCGAGCGGGCTCTTACGACGAATAAAGTCGGATTTCCCCACACCCGGGCGATTTGGTGCGAGGATGCAGAGACCGTTCTCCCGGGCTTCCGCGGCGATGTACGACGCCTGGTGGTGCGAGCCGATCAGACCATGGAAGAAAATGACCGGGTGGCCCCGGGGATCGCCATATTCGTAAACCTCCAGAAGCCGGCCCGCCTGGAGTGAAAGATGATGGACCATGCGCGGTTCCAGGGGGTTCCGTGGACCATCGAGCCCGGTCGGTTCAATGACGATCCTTACCGGTGTCGTCGACCGACAAGACGCAATAGCCAGTGCAGACCGAACATAGCGCTGCCCGCAACAGCCAGACTCGACGAACCGGGCTCGGGGACGGTTGCCAGATCAAGCTGCTGCGTGATCAGGGCATAGCCGGCGAGCGTGGGATGTGAATTTCCATTCAGGATATACGTATCTGTCAACTCGTTGCCTACGAAGACGGAATACTCATCGACGTAAACCGCCTGGAATGCGTCGGCTTCGCTCTGGATGATCTGATCGAGCAATGGGATCGCGACATGCGAGGCTTCGGCTACGGGGTAATAAGGATTGCTGGGATCGCTGAGGAAGGGTGCGTAAGGATCATAATAGCCCATCAAAGCGATCTGCGCGGAGGGGACCAGAGCATGTAGCTCGGTCAGCAGCACGGCGTCGTTCGTGGCGATCGTCGTCAGGGCCTGCAAGAACAGCGTCTCCTGCTGTGCCTGCGTCAAGCCGAAGAAGCCGGGGGTGAGCAGTACCTGGTACAGGTCGTTGGCGCCGAGCTGAATGGTCACGTTTGAGATCGTATTGCCGGCGGCCAGTTGGTTGACGATTTCGGCAAGCATCAAACTGTTCTGAGAAACTGGCGGGTTGGGATAATTTGTATTACGTAACGCGGAGTCAGGACCTTCGAGCCCGGTGCCGCCCTGAAAGAAGCTCGAGCTGGTCTCGCCGCTGACTCCCAGGTTGATTAAATTTGGCGTGATCCCGCCTTGCCTTGATGCCAGAATGCTCGTGAATGGCCCCACGTAACCACGATCGCCGTTGGAAACATCGGTCGACGTGTCGTTGGCCCCGACCCCGAAGGCCAGTGAGTCGCCCAGCGCTAGATACGTGGTAACAGAACTCGCCTGGACCGCAGAGGATGTCAAGACTACCAGAACGGTCGACAGGGCAAGAAAAACGTAACGGAGGGGAACTGATTTCATGGTTGTTCATTCCTCAGGTGGGACCGGAGGCAGTCGCTAATTAGTGAACGTCCTACGATCCATTGGCTGAGAAGGCCGATTTCGTTCACTTGATCGAAACCATACTCTGGGATACGTAGACCTTACAAGAGCGTTCTTTGTATTAAAATCCTCTTGATCAGCGCCCTTGGAGTGTTCACTTCGTTCAGTCGAAGGGGAGAAGCGATCCAGAGCCGCGTCCTGGAGCGTCATCAAAGAGCGAAAATAGGCGCGTTTGCCACCGATCAGGGGAGTGGGACCGGCAGGTTATCGGCCGGCTCAAGCCGCAGAAGAGTCGCACGGGCCAGGTCGTTGGCGAGGGTCTGCCGATGCGCGTGGTCGCAGACCCATCGGAGATGGATCAAGGCGTCGGAAGAGAAGCCGGAGAACAGGAGGTCGAGGCCGAGGAACGCATGGGCCTCGGCGGCCTGGTCATCTCCCGGCGCCGCGGCCAGGAGTTCCTGGGCATTGATCGTGTGCTTGAGGTAACGCAGCACGGGTGCCGGCCAGGTGGTCGGAGGTGCGTTGGCCAGGGCCTGGTCGAGGAGGTCGGAGGCGTGGCGGGACTGGCCGTCGCGTCGGGTCGAGAGAGTGGCGAGGATGGCCATGTAAGCGGCGTAAGGGTCGTCGCCTCGCCGAAGTCCGAGATAGGCACGGGCGTCCTCGTCGGCGCCCGGTCGGCCATCGATCAGGCGGGCCCATCCGCGCGCAACGTACGCATCGGCGTGCCTGGGGTCGAGAGCGATCGCCTGGCTGAAGTCCTCGATTGCCCCACCCCAGTCGCCCTGGAGCCGTCGAGAATTGCCCCGGTTGCAGTGGACACCTACATCTGTGGGAACCAGCCGAAGTGCCATGCCATATTCCTCGATCGCCCGATCGCGACGGCCGAGCGCATCGAGGGCGTTGCCCAGGGCCACATGGGCGGGAGCGAAGTCGGGCGCAAGCCGGATCGCCTCATCGTAATCGCTGATTGACAGCTCGAGGCGGCCCAGGCGGGCGAGGACTTCGGCACGGTTATAGAAGACGACCGGATTCTTGGGAGCCAGCCGGACCGAAGCATCAAGGTCATCGATCGATTGATCGATCTCACCGACCGCGAAGTAGGCCCTTCCTCGGTTCGAGTACCCCGCTGCGTTACGTGGATCGAGCCGGAGCGCCTTCTCGAGGTCGGTGATCGCCTCCTCGCAACGTTCGAGGGCGATCAGGGCGGCTCCTCGATTGAGCCAAGAAGATGTGCGCTTGGGGTCGAGCGCAATCGATGCGTCCAGGTCCTTGAGAGCCTCGGCGGGCCGGCCTAGACGCACCAGGGCGCCGCCGCGATCCTTGAGCACTCCGGCGTCTTTGGGATTGATCTTTAGGAGCGCGTCAAAATCGGCAACCGCCTTCTTGTCCTGTCCCTGGCGCGCCAGATAGGAGCCGCGGAGCCGACGGGCCAGGTAGTTGTTTGGGTCGATAATCAGGGCCTGGTCGAGCTCGGCGAGGCCGCCGGGGATGTCGCCCTTACGCAGGAGAACGTCGCCCAGGCCGCTCCGGCGCGCGAGTGCCGCGCGTCGATCTGCAAGGCCGCGACAAACTCTGCCAGGGCCGGGTCGAGTTGGTCGAGCGCTGCGAGGGCATCACCCCGCCCTGTATGAGGGTTGGGATCACTGGGATTCAATGCGATCGAACGGTCGTATTCGGCAATCGCTTCGGCATACTGGCCGAGCCGGTAATAGACCTGTCCCAGACCGCAATGGGCCACGGCCCGACCTTTACCCGTGCGGTCAAGAGTCCCGACCGGAGCAAACCCGCCCATGCTCCACGAGCTGTTGATGTCGCCGGAGCCGAGCCAGTCGATATTCCCGATCGGCCGTTGATAGAGCCCGATCGCCCGGTTGAAGTCGACCTGTGCGGCATCGAGCCGGCCGAGCATGATCTCGGCGAGTCCGCGATCAGTGTAAGTCGAGGGGAAAAAGGGGGCGAACTGGATGATTCTGTCGAAATCGAGGACTGCCGTCGCGGGCTGATCGAGCCGGAGGTAGACATTCCCGCGTTTGATGTGCGCCTCAATGTCACGGGGACGGCGAGAGATGACCGCGTCGAGGTACGGAATCGCCTCTCGATACTGGCCGGACTCGTAGAGGCGAACCGCCTCGGCGCGGAGATCGCTCGTCCGCTGAGCGAGTGCCGACGCCGAGGGCGCGGCCAGCGCCAGTCCCAAGCACACGATCGATCGCCAGCGCTGCCGCGGCATTGATCATCCCTTGATCCCGAATTCGTACCAAGTCAAACCCGGTCCATTACGATCCGATATGGAATCGCAATGTTCTCAGAGTTCGTCGCTGGAACGTAGGGAATCGAGTGATGGAAGCACAGAGGCGCGGCGGAGATATCGGTTGTGAAGTCGCGGCCGGATGACGGGCCGTTACCGGCTCGAACGGATACTCCGGCCGCGATCGCAGCACCGGTTCTACCTGGGCTTCAGACGTCCACATGGTCGCGGAAGAATTCGGCCAGTGAGACCTTGCGCTCCAGTGCGATCGATCGGGTCAGATTCTGACGGTCGGCTTCGGACATCGGCGTGAAGCCACGGGCCAGCGCGATGTTCTGATCGATGAACTCGCGTTTCGGCATCCCAAGGCTCGTCAGGCTCACCGGAAGCGAGAGAGCGTAGGTGAGCAGCTTGTCGATCGGGGCCGAACGGACGAGCTGTTCCTGGCCGAAGACCTTCATGGCGATGATTCCCAGGTTCTTGCGATGGGCCACGGGGAGCGCAAGCTCCTCGAAACCACCTGCTGACATAGGGGTCGCCTTCATCCCGCCCGGCGCTTCGGCCATACGCGCCGAGCGGCGTTGAGCGCCATCTGAGTGGCATCGAAGTCGTGCCGCTCAAGGGCCGACTTGAGGGCAGCGGGGTTGGCATGGCACGTGATGCCGATAGCACGGGCAATCTTTTGATCGCGGGCCTCGTACAGGACCTTTAGTGAGCCGTCCTTCGCCTCGATCGACGCCAGATCATCGTGGTCTTTCAGAGCATGGATGTGCAAAACGTCGAGGTGGTCGGTCCGTAGCCTCTTGAGGCTTATTTCGAGCTGCCGGCGGGCGTCGTCGGCCTTGCGGCCGGGAAGCTTGGTGGCCAGGACGACGTCCTTGCGACGCTCGGCCATGAGCTTACCGATCCGTTCCTCGCTCTTGCCGTTACCGTACGAATGCGCGGTGTCGATGTAATTAATGCCCAGATCGAGCGCGTGACCGAGAGCCGCGAGCGCCTCGTCTTCGTCCTCGTACATTAGGAAACGGCTCCCCGAGCCGAAGCCGAGAATTGAGACCGTGAGGCCGGTCCGACCGAACGCGCGGGTCGGCAGCTTGGCGGGGTCCGCTCCAAGGGAAGAGAGTGCAAACGCCCCGGTTACGGAAGTTTCCAAGAATCGACGGCGATTGATGTCCATGTGATGTTCGGCCTCTCGCCCGAGATTCCAGGTATACACGACGCAACGGATTGTGCCGGAAGGTCCTTTTCCATTGGAACCTTGCCGGTCCGCCATGTCCAGGCCGCGCGGGCCGTCGTTCTTTTATCAGCGACCATGTATGCGATGATACAGGAATTGGTGCTCATGATTAAAGAGCCGGCGATAGCTGAGCAGGACCACCGCGACGGTCCCCAGGGCGGTCCCCGACGAGATCAGGAAGAGGATGACGATCTGGTACTTGACGGCCTCGATCGGATTGACTCCGGCGAGTAGCTGGCCGGTCATCATGCCGGGCAAGCTGACGACGCCGACGACCATCATCGCGTTCAAGGTGGGGACCATGCCGGTCCGAACGGCCTCGCGGACCGGGTCGTGCGCGGATTCCCAGCGAGTCGCGCCCAGGGCAAGGAGGGTCTCCACCTCACCCCGACGGGCATTCAGCTCGGACCCCAGGCGGTCGAGTGCAAGCGAGACCCCGCTCAGACCGTTGCCCAGGATCATGCCAAGCAATGGGATCGCATACTGGGGCGAGTACCAGGGATGGACCCGCACTAGAATGGTGATCGCGAGACTGGCCATCATCCACGAGCTCGCCCACAGCGAAACCACGCTGGAGAGCCAGATGCCGGGATAGCGAAGCTTCGTCCGCTGAACCGCCGTGATCCCCGCGACGAGGGTCATGACCAACATCCAAACGACGACGACATACCAGCGGTCGAGCCGAAAGATCCACTCCAGGACCAGTCCGACCAGAAGGAGCTGGACCACGGTGCAAACCGCGGCCAGAAGCAGACGTCGGCCCAGGCCCAGGCCCAGAAGGGCCGAGACGGCGCCGTTGATCAAGATCAGAAGAGAGGCTAGGCCCACCTGAAGGTACGTGAGTTCGAGATAGGGAGCTTTCATGGTCTCGTTGGCTCCCGATCGAGCTGCCGATCAGGTTTGGCCACACGCGGCGGCGTGCTGTCGTTCTCGATCATGCCGCCGTGGACCCGGATCGTCCGATCGGTGACACGGTTGGCCTGGTCGTGATCGTGGGTTACCCAGACGCAGGCTCGTCGATCGGCGTCGAAAGACGTCGGCGCGCCATGCCAGCGCAGGACAAGGGTCTCAATCGATTGCGCCGAGGCGCGGTCGAGCGCGGCAGTCGGCTCGTCGAGTAGAAGGACAACAGGATCGAGCTGGATCGCGCGGAGCAAGGCCACGATCTGGGCCTCCCCACCGGAGAGGTCGCGATGGGATTTGTCGAGGAACGAAGGGTCGCGGCCCAGCTCGTCGAGAAGTACGACGATTCGCGACCGGTCGAACGATCGGCCGCGATGGACCCGGAGCGCAAACGGATGTCGCAGGTTATCGGCCACGCTCCCTGGGAACAGGGCGGGGCGCTGCTGGAGATACATGACCTGGCCGCGATAGCAAGGAACGTCGTCGCCCCGAACAGCCCTGCCCCGCCAGACGACGATGCCGGCGTCGATCGGATCGAGCAAGGCCAGAGCTCGAAGCAAAAGGGTCTTGCCGGCCCCCGACGGACCGAGCAGCGCCACACGTTCTCCGGCCCTCAACGAGAAGGTGACTTTGTTCAGGAGCCACGTCTTTAGTGGCTTCCCCAGCCCGATCCGACCCACGTCGCGGGCTTCCAGGATCGGAGTCGCCCCGTCATCGGGTCCGACTGTTCGCTCACCCCCGCTCAATGCCCGACCCTCAGTGTACCTGTTCCAGATCCAGCCCACTTACCCTATAACGATTTTACCAGATGGAATGGTAAGCCGCCCCTTAGTCGAGACGGCTTCACGCACAAAAACAAAGCCTACTTGGCCTTGCCGATCACCTCGTGGATGAAGCGAAGCTTATCCAGTGCCGGTGGTGGAAGTACGAACGGGTAGGCATCCTGGAGCCCGAGACCGCGATTGAGGTTGTTCAGAACATAAGTCAGCGGGAACCAGTGTTCGATGAGCTTGTCGAACGCGGGCGGCCGATCAGCCACGACGTTGATATCGGGCTTCATGGCGGGCTCGTCCGACCGCTTGGGGCGGAGCGACAAGCCGCAGGCGACCGCCGTCTCCAAGGTGTCGATGATGTGCATGTAATGGGCCCAGGTCTCGGCCCAATCTTCCCAAGGATGTGAGCTGGCGTAGGCCGAGACGTACGTTAACGGCCAGTCGGCCGGCGCACCCTCCTTGTGATGCCGCTGGAGCGCCTGGTTGTAATCTTCGCGCTCATCGCCGAACACGGAACGAAAACCGTCGATCTCGTCGCTATCACGGATCAGGCGATCCCAGTAGTAGTGACCGATCTCATGACGGAAGTGCCCGAGGATGGTCCGGTAGGGCTCGTGCATCTGGAGCCGTCGGCGCTCGCGCTCGGCATCGTCGGCCTCGGCAATGTTGATCGTGATCAGACCGTTCTCATGACCGGTCAGCACGGGCGCGGCGTCGGCCGAGCCGGGATCGGGGTCGGCCAGAAACTCGAAGGCAAGCCCGCGTTCGGGATCGTCCACCTTGTTGGCCACTGGAAGTTTCATCCCGATTAGACTGTAAATCAATCGCCGCTTGGCTGTCTCGAGCCTCGCCCAAGCCTCGCGCGCGCCCTCACGGCTCAGGTCGGGCAGGACGCGCGTAAGCCGGCAAGAGGGGCAGAACGCGTTCGGATCGTTCTCGGGGATCACCCAGTTGCACACGTTCTCCTGGCTGTAGTTCTGACAAAGCTTGTAGCGGCCTGGCTCCCCTTTCTGACTGATGAGGCTGAAGCTGCCCTGCTCGCCGGCCCCCGGCTTGGGATCGATCGGCTGAAACGTGCCCATCACCGCCTTATCAGGAAGATAGCCGAGCACATTGCCGCAGTTGACGCAGGTCGTGTTCTCGAAGAACACGAGTTGATCACAATGTCCGCAGTGAAAAATCTTCATCGTCTTCCACTCCCGCCGCGCAAAAAGAAGAACATCAACGCGATGTCAGGTTCTCAATCAGGAGACTGACGTCATCCCCTGGCTTCATCTGGGCAAGATTGATCCCGGCGCGAGCGACGAGAGCCCTTGAGCACATGGCGCGCCGTCGACGAAGGAAGCATGTCTTGAGAAGACGAGGCTTGCAGTTTCCCCTTTTGTGAGACATGATAGGCACGGAACTGAACGTGCCCCGGGCCTCTCGCACTGTCGAGTACTCCGAAAACGGGCTCGGTTCACCATTGACGATAACGATTGGGAATTGAGAAATGGTTTAGATTGCGCCCTTATTGATCGATTGATCGCAGATACCACGCTCGACCGCCCCTCTCCGCGCCCGAGTCTTTTCGTGGTCATTCGTCAGATCTGACCTGACTTTGCGTGATCCAAGTCCGTGTCGCGTAAGCGGAACATGAACCGCGTGTCGGACAGTTTGCTTTCGTTTCACCTTGATCCGATGCGCGTCAGTTCACTGCGGAATGGACCATTCGACGAGAGGGAACCCACCGATGTCGAGCCCGATCCGGACGGTGGAGTCGCCACGCTCCTCCGCTCAATCGCAAGCCCATTCGCAGTCGGATCGTAGCGGAGATGAACTTGCTTTCCTCTTCAAGGGGTACGAGCGACATCCAACGGCCTGGGACGAGCTGTTCGGTTCGGATGACCAGCCCCATCCTCACTGCGCGGCACTGCTGGAACGACTCGGGCGGCTGACAATGACCGAGTTCCACCAGCTTCGCGCCGGTGCCGACCTGGCGTTCATCAATCAGGGAATCACCTTTTCGGTTTACTCCGACCGCCGGGGGGTCGAGAAGATTTTTCCCTTTGACCTGATCCCGCGCACGGTCTCGGCGGAGGAATGGACCACGCTCGAGGCCGGCCTGCGGCAGAGGGTCCAGGCGCTGAACCTGTTCCTCCATGATATCTATCACGACCGAAAGATCCTCCAGGAAGGATTAATTCCCGAGGACCTGGTCCTCCAGTCAACCTCCTACCGGCCAGAGATGGTCGGGTTCGAGCCACCCGGGCGGCAGTACATTCACGTAGTGGGGACGGACCTGATCCGCGACGCGGAGGGGCAGTTCCGGGTGCTCGAGGATAATGGCCGGACCCCTTCGGGGGTGAGTTACGTGCTCGAGAACCGGTCAGGTGATGAAGCGGGTCTTCCCGGGGTTGTTCCAGGACATCCGGGTGCGTCGGGTCGAGGAGTATCCTCAGCGTCTGCGGGCCGCGCTCAGCTCGGTGGCGCCGGCGGGGGCGGGCGAGTCGCCGTGCGTGGTTCTGCTCTCGCCGGGACCTTACAACTCGGCCTACTTCGAGCATAGTTTCCTGGCCCGGAACATGGGCATCGAGCTCGTCCTCGGCCCCGACCTTGTGGTGTATGACGAGAAGCTTTACCTCAAGACCACGCAGGGCCTTCAGCGGGTCGACGTGATCTACCGTCGGCTTGACGACGACTTCCTGGACCCCAAGGCGTTCCGACCCGACAGCGTGCTCGGTGTACCCGACCTGATGCGAGCCTACCGCGCCGGGAACGTCACGCTGGCAAACGCGGTCGGGACCGGAGTGGCCGACGACAAGGCGATCTATCCTTTCGTCGAGGACATGATCCGGTTCTATCTGAGTGAGGAGCCGCTCCTGCGAAACGTGACCACGTACATCTGCGCCCGTCCCGACGACCGCGCATATGTGCTCGATCACCTGGGCGAACTGGTGGTCAAGGCGGTCAACGAGTCGGGGGGTTACGGAATGCTGATGGGGCCGTCCTCGACACAGGCCCAGCGCGACGAGTTCCGGGCCAAGATCCTGGCCAAGCCGCGGAACTTCATCGCCCAGCCGGTCATCACGCTCTCGACCTGCCCGACCTGGACCGAGGAAGGGACGGCGCCTCGGCACGTCGACCTTCGTCCCTATATCGTCAGTGGCACGTCGACCTGGATCCTCCCCGGCGGCCTGACCCGGACCGCCCTGGTCAAGGGGTCGCTCGTAGTCAATTCGAGCCAAGGGGGCGGCAGCAAGGACACCTGGGTCCTGGAGCACGACCATTCATGATCTCGCGGGTCGCCGAGCACTGCTACTGGATGAGCCGCTACCTCGAGCGCGCCGAGAGTACCGCCCGGGTTCTCGAGGTCAATCAGACCCTCTTGCTTGACTTCAGCGTGCCGATGGAACAGCAGTGGACCCCCCTGCTCATCATCAGCGGGATTCATGACTTCACCGGGTCGCCGGATGGCGAGACCGTTCAGAACCACCTGACCTGGGAGGTGAACAACCCCAGCAGCATCGTGTCGAGCCTGGCCGCGGCCCGGGAAAACGCCCGGATCATCCGCGAGGTGATCAGTGGCGACATGTGGGAACGGGTGAACTACTACCACCTCTGGCTCCACAGCCCCGCCGCACATGAGCTTTATCAGCGTAACCGAAACGAGTTTTACAGCCAGATCAAGCGGATCAACCAGTTGATCTACGGGATCGCCGAGGGAACGATGTCGCACGGCGAGACCTGGGACTTTTATCTCCTCGGAAAGTACCTCGAGCGGGGCAGTCAGACCGGGCGAATCCTGGACGTGAAGTATCACATCCTGTTGCCGACCCCCGACCTGGTGGGCACGCCGATCGATAGCGCCCACTGGACCGCGATCCTGACGAGCTGCTCGGGCTTCGAGCCGTTCCAGAAGAAGCGGCTACTGGGCGACCCGGGTTACGCGGTCGCTGAGTTCTTGCTCTTCGACCCGCTCTTTCCCCGATCGGTCCGCTTCTGCCTGAAGCAATGCCGCCACGCCGTGCACGCGATCTCGGGCCGGCCCACCGCTCGACCGGGCAACGAGGTCGAACACAAGCTCGACCACCTTCTGCGCTGGCTCAACTTGGTCAAGATCGACGACTTCATACGTGCCGGGCTGCACCAGGAGTTGACCAGCATCATCAACCGGATTCACGACATCGGCGACGCCGTCCATCACACCTATTTCGATGTCCGCGTCGAGCTCACTCCCACTGCCGCTGCTCCCACAGCGGTTGAGGCTCCTCAAACCTGAACATCGCGAGCCAAGACCGGCCCGTCGCGCGAGATCGACACGCCAACCGAAATTGACCGTCGCGGGGATGACCGACCCGACCGGCCAAAGAACCGAAGCTGATCCGAGACGAACCGGAGATATCCCGTACGATGTCCATCCGCGTGGCTCTGAACCACAAGACCGAGTATCACTACGACCGCCTGGTCGCCTTGACCCCGCAGGTCGTCCGGCTCCGCCCCGCCCCGCATACCCGGACGCCGATCCTGAGCTATTCGCTCAAGGTGACCCCGCGGGAGCACTTTCTCAACTGGCAGCAGGATCCGTACAGCAATTACCTGGCCCGGCTCGTCTTTCCGAGGGAGTCCAAGGAGTTCCGGGTCGAGGTCGACCTGGTGGCCGACTTGACCGTGATCAACCCGTTCGACTTCTTCGTCGAGGCGAGCGCCGAGACCTATCCGTTCGTGTACGAGCCGGTACTGGCCAAGGAGTTGATCCCCTATCTCGAAACCGAGCCGGCGGGTCCGAGGCTTCAAGCCTTGGTGGACGATCTGCGCGCAGAGGGTCCGCGCATGGTCGACTACCTCGTCACGATCAACCAGCGGCTGGCCAACGAGATCAAGTACCTGATCCGCATGGAGCCGGGGATTCAGGTCTGCGAGGAGACACTGACGCTACGAAGCGGCTCGTGTCGGGACACGGGCTGGCTGCTGGTCCAGGTTTTGCGGCATCTCGGTCTGGCCGCTCGGTTCGTCTCGGGGTACCTGATCCAGCTCAAGGCCGACGTCAAGGCGCTCGACGGTCCCTCCGGAACGGAGGCCGACTTCACCGACCTGCACGCCTGGGCCGAGGTTTATCTGCCGGGAGCGGGCTGGATCGGGCTCGATCCGACATCGGGTCTGCTCGCGGGCGAGGGGCATATTCCCCTGGCCTGCGCCGCGGATCCACGAAGCGCAGCGCCGGTGAGCGGATCGTTCACCTGGACCAAGGACCCGGCCCGGCCCGAGGAGACGTGTACGCCCGAGTTCCACTTCGAGATGTCGGTGACCCGGGTCGAGGAAACGCCGCGGGTCACCCTGCCCTATCGCGAGGATCAGTGGGAGTCGATCCTGGAACTGGGGCAGAGGATCGACCGCCTCCTGATCAACAGTGATGTCCGACTGACGATGGGGGGAGAGCCGACGTTCGTCTCGATCGACGACCGTGAAGGCGAGGAATGGAACACCGCGGCCCTGGGTCCCCGCAAGAGAGTCCTGGCCGGGAACTTGCTCAAGCGGCTCCGCGAAAAGTTCGCTCCCGGAAGCTTTCTCCATCACGGCCAAGGCAAATGGTATCCGGGCGAGTCACTGCCGCGCTGGGCGCTCGAGCTGCTTCTGGCGGCGCGACGGGGTGAGCGTCTGGGAAGACCCGAGCCTGTTCGCCGACGAGTCGCGCGACTATGGCCACGGTCCCGACGAAGCCTGTACGTTCACCCACGAGCTGGCGGATCGGCTGGGCGTTGACCCGAGTTTCTGCCAGCCGGGCTACGAGGACGTGTGGTACTACCTGTGGAAGGAACGCCGGCTGCCGTTGAATGTCGACCCGCTAGAGAGCAACCTCGAGGACGCCGAGGAGCGGAAGCGCCTGGCCCGTGTCTTCGAGCAGGGACTGGAGCGAGTGGTCGGTTATGCGCTGCCGCTTCGCCGCGAACGGTTCGGGGATGACTCGCGTTGGGCCAGCGGTCCCTGGTTCCTGCGTCGCGAGCACATGTTCCTGATGCCGGGCGACTCGCCGATGGGCTTCCGCCTGCCGCTCGATTCACTCCCCTGGGCGGTGCCGGCCGATCGGTACGTTGAGCACGAGCGTGATCCCTTCGCTCCCCGTGATCCGCTTCCCCCGCGCCGAGCTGGCTCGGTCGCGGCGGGTGGGCGTGCCGCAGATGGCCGGCGTCGGCGTGGGTGAACGTCGCGAGGGTTCGGCCCGTTCGGGTGATCACGACCCGGCGCCCGCGGCGTACCGCCGTAACCTGCCGAACTGGATCGTGCGCACGGCGCTTTGCGTCGAGCCACGGAACGGCCGGCTCCATATCTTCATGCCTCCGACCGAGTATCTTGAAGACTATCTCGAGCTGGTCGCGACGATCGAGGAAACCGCCCGCGAGCTCCAGACCCCGGTTGTGCTCGAAGGATACCTGCCACCGACCGATCACCGCCTGAACCACCTGAAAGTGACACCTGACCCTGGAGTCATCGAGGTCAATCTCCACCCCGCGCATTCGTGGGACGAACTGGTCGACCAGACAACCACGCTTTATGAGGAAGCGCACCAGGCGCGGCTCGGGACCGAGAAGTTCATGGTCGACGGCCGTCATACGGGGACCGGTGGCGGAAACCATGTCGTGATCGGCGGTCCGACGCCCGCCGATAGCCCGATCCTGCGCCGACCCGACCTGCTTCGGAGCCTGGTCGGTTACTGGCATAACCATCCCTCGTTGTCGTACCTGTTCTCCGGGCTGTTCATCGGGCCGACGAGCCAGGCGCCGCGGGTGGATGACGGGCGAAACGACAGTCTTTACGAGATGGAGATCGCCTTCAAGCAGATACCCGACCACGGCGGCTGCCCGCCCTGGCTGGTGGATCGCGTCTTCCGCAACCTGCTGGTGGACGTCACCGGAAACACGCACCGGGCCGAGTTCTGCATCGACAAGCTGTACTCGCCCGACTCCAGCAGCGGCCGGCAGGGCCTGGTCGAGTTCCGTGCCTTCGAGATGCCGCCGCACGCACGGATGAGCGTGGTTCAGCAGCTCTTGATCCGCGCCCTGATCGCGCGGTTCTGGGATGATCCCTACCACGCCCGGCTCGCCCGTTGGGGAACCGAGTTGCACGACCGATTCATGCTCCCTCATTTCGTCCGGCAAGACTTTCACGACGTGCTCGACGAGATGAACCACAAGGGGATTCCGCTCGAGCCGGAGTGGTTCACCCCTCATTTCGAGTTCAAGTTCCCCCGGTTCGGCGAGGTCAATTATCGCGACGTGACGCTCGAGCTGCGGCAGGCGATCGAGCCGTGGCACGTGATGGGTGAGGAGTCGATGACAGGGGGGACGGTCCGTTACGTTGACTCCTCGGTCGAGCGGCTCCAGGTCAAGGCTCAGGGGATGACGGACGGCCGACACGTGGTCACGTGCAACGGCCGTCGCGTGCCGCTGCACCCGACCGGCACCAATGGTGAGTTCGTCGCGGGGGTCCGCTATCGGGCCTGGCAGCCGCCGAGCTGCCTGCACCCGACCATCCCGGTGCATTCGCCGCTGGTCTTCGACATTTACGACACCTGGATGAATCGATCGGCCGGCGGCTGCACCTACCATGTGTCGCACCCTGGCGGCCGTTCGTTCGACACGTTCCCGGTCAACGCCAACGAGGCCGAGGGGCGTCGGATCGCGCGGTTCCAGGCGTTCGGGCATTCACCCGGGAGCTTCGTGGCTCGTGACGAGGAGCGGAACCCCGAGGCCCCGTTCACGCTCGACCTGCGGCAGCCGGGATGAGACCGGCTGGGTCCTCATCCGCCATGGTAAGGTGGTTGATCGTTGTCGAGGTTTGTCTTGCCGCACTCGATCCGACACGCCGAGAAGAAGGACCCACCGATCGCCACACGACCCGACACGACCAAGATCGTCCCGCCCTCCACGCCGGCGGCACCCGCCGTACCGTCCGGCGTGGCCTCCTCGACCGCGGTCCCATCCGCGGTTGAGGCGCCTCCCCCTCGCCGTTCGCTGAGCTACCTGACGTCGGCCGACTCGTTTGACGAGATGGTCTCGACCGATGGGGTCTTCCGGCCCCAGTGGAAGGACTTCGTCTCGCAGATCGAGGCCCTCGGCCTGACCGAGCTTCGTCAGCGCTGGGAGGAAGCGAAGCTCCTGATTCGCGAGAACGGCGTCACGTATAACGTCTACGGCGACCCCCGCGGCATGGATCGACCGTGGGAGCTTGATCCGATCCCGCTCCTGCTCGAAGCGGGCGAAGCGTCGAGGATCGAGGCGGGACTGACCCAGCGGGCCCGCCTGCTCGACCTCGTGCTCTCCGACCTCTACGGGCCGCAGAGGCTCCTTTCGGCGGGCCTCCTGCCGCCGCCGCTGGTCTATGGACACCCGGGGTTCCTCCACCCCTGTCATGGCCTGAAGGTGCCGGGCAATCGTTACCTTCACCTCTACGCCGCGGACGTCGGCCGAGGGCCCGATGGCGCGTTCCGGGTCCTGGCGGACCGGACCCAGGCTCCATCGGGAGCGGGTTATGTGCTCGAAAACCGGATCGTGCTCTCGCGGATGCTTCCGGAGCCGTTTCGCGAATGCAAGGTGCAGCGGCTGGCGCGTTTCTTCCAGACCCTGCGCGAGACCCTCCGGTCGATCGCCCCGCACGATCGCGACAACCCGCGGGTCGTCTTGCTGACCCCCGGCCCCTACAACGAGACGTACTTCGAGCATGCGTTCCTCGCGCGGTACCTGGGGTGCATCCTGGTCGAAGGGAGCGACCTGACGGTCCGGGACAATCGGGTTTACCTCAAGCTGCTGGGCGGTCTCCAGCCGGTTGACGTGATCCTCAGGCGGCTCGATGACAGCTACTCCGATCCCCTGGAGCTGCGCCGCGATTCGTTTCTGGGAGTGCCCGGGCTGGTCCAGGCGGTCCGCGCGGGGAACGTGGCGGTGGCCAATGCGCTCGGGAGCGGCCTGGTGGAGTCGCCCGCCTTGCTGGCTTACCTGCCGTCGATCTGCCGACGGCTTGCTCGGCGAGGACTTGTTGCTCCCGTCGGTGCCGACCTGGTGGTGTGGCGATCCCGAAGCCCGGGCACACGTGCTGGCCAACCTCGAGCGGATGGTGATCAAGCCCACCTGGGGTCCGCGCCGGTCCGGTACGATCTTCGGTGAGAAGCTCAATCGCGCCCAGCTCAAGGAGCTGGCCGCCTCGATCCAGACCCGGCCGGACCTGTACGTCGGACAGGAACAGCTTCAGCTCTCGACCGCGCCGGTGCTCGACGGCAAGGGGCTGCGTCCGCGTCACCTGACGATCCGATGCTACCTGTCGGCGACGACCGCTTCCGACACCCCGTTCACGATGATGCCGGGGGGCCTGACCCGAATCGCCGCTAACCCCGATACGCTGGTCGTATCGATGCAGCAAGGTGGGGGGAGCAAGGATACCTGGGTGCTTTCCGAAGGCCCCGTGAGCACCTTCAGCCTGTTGCCCGCGAGCGTACAGCCGGTCGCCCTGAGCCGCGACGGCGACGACCTGCCCAGCCGGGCCGCCGACAACCTGTACTGGCTGGGCAGGTACGTCGACCGGATCGAGTCGATCGTCCGGCTGTTCCGCGGCATTCTCGTCCGCGCGACCGAGCAGACGGGGCTGTCGGACGTACCCGAGATCCCTTCGCTCCTGCGGGCCCTGAACACCTCGACCCGGGTTTACCCCGGGCTCTTCAACATACGAAGCGAGAACCGGCTGGCGGTCCTGGAGCAGGAGCTGTTCACGATCCTGGGCGACTCGCGCCGCGCGGGAAGCCTGGCGGCGTCGGTGCATGCCCTGGATCGGACCGCGCGCAAGGTGCGCGACCGGCTCTCGCTCGATATGTGGCGGATCATCGGCACACTCGTCGAGCTCTATGTCGATGAGACCGCGTCCCCCGGTGCCGAGTCGACCCCGGCGGAGCACGGTCGCGATCGCGACCGTGACCAGGACGCGCCGCGTCGACTCAGGCGCTGAACGACACCCTCGATCAGACCGTGATCAGCCTCTCGGCGTTCGGCGGGCTTGTCGCCGATAGCATGACGCGGGGCCAGGGCTGGCGGTTCCTGGTCATGGGCCGCCGGCTCGAGCGCGCGCTCCAGATCAACGGCCTGCTCCGGAGCACCCTGGTGGCGCCGAGCGGGCCGGAGCCTCCCTTCCTCGAGGCCCTCCTCGACGTGGCCGACAGTGCCATGACGTACCGACGACGTTACATGAGCCATATCGAGACGGCACCGGTGCTCGACCTCCTGCTGGCCGACGAGGCCAATCCCCGATCGCTGGCGTTTCAGCTTGCCGTCCTCGCCGAGAATATCGAGCACCTGCCCCGCCACGAGTTCGCGCCCGGCCGGTCCGAGGCCCAGCGGATCATCCTGGGATCGTTGACCCGGCTCCGCGTCGCCGAGATCGGCCGGTTGGCCCGCTCCGATCCGTCGGGCTATCGTCCCGAGCTCGAAGACCTGCTCGCCCGCCTCGATTTCGAGATCCCGGCGCTTTCCGAGGCGCTGACCCGCAACTACTTCTCTCACCTCCAGCCTCCCCGCCCGTTCACGGACCAGTGGCGTCCGCAGGACCAGGGAGACGGCCGCTGATGACCTACAACATCAATCACACAACAAGTTACTATTACAACAATAGCGTCTCCCTCTGTCACAACCTGGCGCACCTGACGGCGCGAGACTGTCCCTGGCAGATGTGCCTGGAGCACGACCTGAAGATCAGCTCGCCGACCTCGGTGCTCCGCACCCGTACCGACTACTTCGGCAATAGCGTGACGTTCTTCACCGTCCAGGAGCCGCACAAGAAGCTGGAGATCACCGCGCATAACCTGGTGCGGGTCCTGCCGCGCCCCATACCCGACGCGTCGGCGACGCCCCCCTGGGAAGAGGTGGCCGCCAGCCTGCCGCCAGTCGCGAGATCGAGACGCTGGCCGCGGCGCAGTTCCTGTTCGACTCCCACTACATCCACCGCGACCCCACCCTGGCCGCCTACGCCGCGACGTCCTTTGGCCCCGGCCGACCTTTCCTCGAGGCCGTGGTCGACCTGACCCGTCGGATCTACACTGACTTCCGTTTTGATTCGAACGGCAACGGCTCGTTCGATACCCCATTGACCACCCTTCTGGAGAACCGGCGCGGCGTCTGCCAGGATTTCTCGCACGTCGAGATCGGCTGTCTCCGCTCGCTCGGTCTGGCCGCGCGTTATGTCAGCGGTTACCTTCTGACCTCGCCTCCTCCGGGGCAGGACCGCCTGATCGGATCGGACATGTCGCATGCCTGGGTCTCGGTTTACTGCCCGGGATTCGGCTGGATCGACGTTGATCCGACCAATAACCTGATCACGCGCGACCAGCACATCACCCTCGCCTGGGGCCGCGACTACGACGATGTCAGCCCGATCAAGGGAGTCATCCTCGGCGGCGGCCGGCACAGCATCTCGGTCGGGGTCGACGTGCTCCTCGTCAAGGACGAGGCCAGGTTCGATCCCCCGGCGAAGCAGGAGGCCGGACCGATCCCGCGTAGCCCCGGCGAAACGACTCCTGCCCCGGTTGAAGACCGAAATTAACCATCGATACGCTTGTTTGCGCCTATAGTAGTCATTTCGATGCGATCTCCGAAAGCCATGACACACGGGACGCCGATCGGTTGAGCGATGAGAAGGGACCGGCACATGTTGCTGAACGTTCGGGCCACCGCCACCTATGACCTGCCGCATGAGACATTCGTGATCCTGATGGTCGAGCCGCTCCCCCAGAGCCGGACCCACCAGGTGCGCCACGAGCGGCTCCTGACCACGAGAACGCCCTCGTGTTTCCTCCGTCACGACCTCTACGGCAACCCCCAGCGGCGCATCCTGGTGGATGCCGGCAAATTTGCTTATGAGTTCACCGCCACCATCGAGACCGCGCCCAATGGCCCCCTGCCCTCCGACGCCACCGAGTCCGCTCCCCAGGCGATCCCGGACGAGATCCAGATCTACACCCTCCCCTCGCGGTTCTGCCAGTCGGACCTGCTCGCGTCGACGACCCACCGCGAGTTCGGCCAGCTTGCACCCGGCGGGAGCCGGGTCCAGGCGATCTCCGAGTGGGTTCATGACCACCTGACCTATCAACGCGGCGCGTCCGGACCGCTCACCTCGGCCGTCGAGACCCTCGAACATCGGGCCGGCGTCTGTCGCGACTTCGCCCATGTGGTCATCACCTTCTGCCGCGGTCTGGGAATCCCCGCCCGATACGTCTCGGCCTACGCCCTGGGGCTCGAGCCCCCGATTTCCATGCCTATGCCCAGGTCTACCTCGATGGGCTCTGGTACAACGTGGACGCCACCTTCGACGGCATTCGCCCCGCCCTCGTGCCGATCGCCGTCGGTCGTGACGCCGCCGACGTCGCCATGACCTCGTTCAACGGTCCCAGCGAGCTCCGCGAGCAGGCCGTCAGCGTCTCCGAGGCCCCGGCCTACGCGTGAGGGCCGGCGCGGGCACCGACGGGAGATCAGGCGGACCTTCGCCCTTGGCGAACTCGGCGTGCGGATGAAGTGTGTAGAAATGTCGATGCCCGTGCGGGTCGAAGAAGCGGTAGAACGGGACCGTCCCCGGCCGCGCGTCGGGAAAAACGAAGCACGCGACGCCATCGAAGCGATAACCCTGACGCGCGCTTCCCTCGCCATTGCGGTCGGTCGTGTAAAGCTGGTCGCGACTAACGTGCCAGCGATACAGCGGTACGGTTCCGGGCTCGGCGTGGTCAAATGCGCGGCAGGCGACCCCCTCCGATTTCAGGCCGAGCCGGCCGATGGCGGTCGGATCGATTGTATAAACATGTCCACCGGATCGAGGGTCGATCGCGCGGTAGAGCGGAACGGTTCCGGCGGGCGCCTCGGTCTCGGCCGCGGGATAGACATGACCGGCGATCCCCTCGGCCTGGAACCGGGTCACGTCGAAGTGGAGCACGATGAACTCGGCGGCATATTCGATCCGGGTGAACACCCCGTACTCGCGCAGAGCGGCGACCTTGCGGACCACCTCGCTGTTGAGCTTGTCGTTGAGCGACGCCGCCTTGCCCGCCGCCACCCGGGTGACCAGATCGTCGAAATAACGTCCCATCATGCGGGCCAGCGTGCCGGCCAGACCTTCGATCTCCCGGCGCCGGACTTCCTCGACCGTGATCCGGAGCCGGGGCGTGCCATCTCCCGACGCCTCGACGTGGATGGCCACGGCGATATCGAACCGGAACGATCGCCAGGGACTCGCGAGCTTCGGCGCGGCCCGGTACTCGCCGACGACCTGGCAGCGACATACGAACCGCCGTCCCTGGGGATCGATCGCCACCAGGCGCGCCTCGCGCACCGTGCCCCGCGCCTGGTCATTGTTGAACGTGAGGGGCGGCATCTTCTCGACCAGCGACGCGAGGTAATCGCGGCCCAGTCGGATCTCGGCGGCGCTGGCGTGGGCACTCGCGGGCGCGTTCACGACGCCGGCCCCGGCCAGGACAAGGACCGCTGCCATCCATCGCGAACGCCGGAACCCGGATGATGACGCCATGATCGCACGCTCTCCTCAGAACAATCCAGGGACGCTGATCTTGCTCGACCGGCCGATTTCCCGCAACCTCAAGTGAACGTGACCCCGCGCGACGCGATCGGTTCCCTCCCAGCCTGGAATGCCACCAACGACCGCGGGCCAACCACACCAGGCTCAGGGCATCGAGTTCGTTCGTACCGGCGTCGAGTTCGTTCGTATCGGCGTCGAGTTCGTTCGTACCGGACCGCCATCAACCCACCCGCACCATCGTTACAACCCATGCCACCCGGATCTTCCGAACCCGCCGGCTCGCGATCCGGCCGGAGATCCACCCGGTTTGACGCGCTCCTCTCTCTTCAATATCGGGATTTCGGCCCGTTCCGAGGTGCGAATCCGCGCCGGCGCGCCAGCCGAACAGCCGGGGACGCCTCGCGGGCGGCTCCGGTCGTCGAACCGACTCCGTTTTGTACCGCGATCGACCCTCAGCGGGTCGATCGACGCGCCTTCTCGCGCAGCCCGCTTCGCGGCGGCTCGCCGCTGGCGACGATTCCCGCCCTTCGCTCCCGACGGCACGAACTGCGGAACCGACGGCCGCGGCACGATCGGAGCCGACACCGGCGCCGGCTGGCGTTTCCTCTTCCGCCGCTTCCTCGTCGTCGGCTTGCTCCATCGCCTCCAGCTCGGCCATCGCGCTGGCCAGCGCCTCGGCGTCCGACCAGATCAACTGGTCGGCGTCATCCTCGATCATCACGGGCGTGTTGCTCGGCGCGACCGGGTCCTCAACCCGCTCCGATACCATTCCATCAACGGGCAACGGGCACTTCGCCAGCTTTGCTTCCACCTTCGCCAGCCGCGAGGGATCGGAACGTAGTTTGAACAGTTGATCGTACGCCCACCGCCATTCGCGGCTCAGGTCCGAGTCATACTTCCGCAGACGCTTCGTTTCGGCATCCGCCTCGACCGGAATCCCGCAACAGGCAAGGTCCTGTTCATGCATATCGAGCCGGTTCAGGGTCGCCCGCTGCTCGTCCCACAGACGCCCGATCTCGTCCTTGACCAGGGTCATCAGGCCGTCGCGATCATCGGCGCGGGACCTTCGCGTGACCGTCGCGGAGGGCCTTCGAGACCCCCAGCAGGTCAAACGCCAGGTCGCGCTGGGTGTCGTCCCAGCGGCCATTGGTGTTGTAGCGCGTCGGCCAGTCCTTCCCATCGGTCAATCAGCCAGTCGGCCCCCTGGGTGTACCGTTCCAGCCGGTGCGCGATCCGCTCGGGGTCCTTCTTGAGGCGCTTGCCCAGGTTATCGACCTGGGTTTGTCGGTCGAGGTCCCAGAAGTTCTCGGCGCGATCGATCACGCGGCGGAGGTCGGCAATCGCCAGCTCGGCCGATCGTTCAAGCTGAACCGACGTGAACGCCATCCGGCTGACAAGCTGTTGCTCGACCCGGCCGACCGGTTTCAGTTCATCGAAGTACGCAGTCCTGGTCTCGTGATAGGCTGTTTCAAGCTCATCGGGGAGGACGAGCCTGGCCCGCAGGCTGTGCTTCATCGCGTTGCGGCGCGCGATGTTCTTGCCTTCCTCGGTTTTCGGTCCGCCGCCGCGCTTGCGGGGGCGGGGGGCGTCGGTCTCACTCGTATTTTCGGGTGCGCTCGGGGCGTCCAGCGCGTCCAGGGTGGCGATCATGGCAACGGCCTCGTGGTCGTAAGTCTCAGGCTGTCCAGCACCAGGTTCCGGCGCGAGTGCGTGGCGCACCGGAACGAGGGACGGCGGCGTCACCGTCCGTTCTGGGGTATCGGCGCAGTCTGGAGAAGATCTTCACCTTTTTCGGATGAAAATTCGAGCACTCACAAACACGAGTGCGTTGGTGGGATGTGCCGCGAAACGCCCGACCTCCGCGGGATTGGATGAAACCACGGGATCGAGCGGCGAAGGATCGATACGAAACGGGGAAACCGAGCCACTCAGAATCTGTTCCATAAGGCTTCGCCGGCCTGAGAATGGGGACTGGCTCCGCGAGTCTTCGAGCGGTGCCTGTACCCATTCTCGGGACCGCTCCACTTCTGGAACAGATTCTCACTGCGGTCCGCCCGGAGTCAGTCCCCATTCCGACAAAGCCTAAAATTGGCTCATGATGGATTCCGAGGTGGTGCCCCGGAAAGGGAAAATCCGCCGAGCCGCCGACCCTTCGCAGGGCTCGCTCGGCGGACCGCATCCGGAGCCGACATGGTCCGCCCAGCAGACCCTACACGCTTCTGGACGCGGAGCCGAGGTTCGGGACTTCCTGTAAATTCGGGCCGAATCCTCCGACAAGCCGCCGCCGGATCGGCCACCACCCCGGAATCCATCTTCAGTCTATTTTAAAATAAAATTATATATTAATTCAACAATGATTATCGACGAATGATGCGATCCGAGGTGCCGCGGCGGTTCGTGCCGCGCTTCAGGCAACGTTTGTCCACACGATCTGGCGGTTAGCCGGTCCCGCGAGTAAAATGGGTGGCGTGGAGTCGCGAGTCGACAAGGGGCCGGTTATGTCGTGCGCCGCGGGAGGCGTGGAACCTCACGGCTCCTTGCGTTTCTGGTTTCTAATCGTGTCGTGAATCTCGGGAAGATGTCCGTTTCGGATCTCGAGATGAGGAACAGGGAGACGGCCGTGAAGCGTCTTGCCGTGGTCGGGGCCAGTGGCGCGGTGGGTGATGTGATGGTCCGGCTTCTGGAGGAACGCCAGTTCCCGATGGAGTCGATCAAGTTCCTGGCGTCGGAGCGGAGCGCGGGCAAGACGCTCACCTTCCGGGGCCGAGCGTATCCGATCGAGGCGCTCGGACCCGGTGCGTTCGACGGGGTGGATCTTGTGCTTTCGAGCACTCCGGCGTCGGTCTCGCGCCAGTACAGCCCGATCGCGGCGAAAGCGGGGGCGGTGGTGGTCGATAACTCGAGCGCCTTCCGGATGGACCCCGAGGTCCCGCTGGTCGTCCCGGAGGTCAACCCGCACGATATCGCCCGGCATCACGGGATCATCGCCAACCCCAATTGTTCGACCATCCAGATGGTCGTGGCGCTGAAGCCGCTGCACGACGCGTTCAGGATCCGTCGGGTGGTGGTCAGTACCTATCAGGCGGTTTCCGGCGCGGGCCAGAAGGGGATTGCACGAGCTCCAGCTCCAGACGCTCGCGCAGGTCTCGGGACACGACGCGCCGGCGCCGAGCAAGTTCGCCGCATCCGATCGCGTTCAACTGTTTACCCCACATCGACGACTTCCTGCCCAACGGGTACACCAAGGAAGAGATGAAAATGGTGAACGAGACCCGCAAGATCATGGGGGACGACACGATCGACGTCTGTCCCACCTGCGTGCGGGTTCCGGTGCTGAACGGTCACAGCGAGTCGATCCTGGTCGAGACCGAGCGGCCGATCAGCCCTGAGGCCGCGCGCGAGGCCTGGTCCGGAGCGCCCGGCCTGGTGGTGGTCGATGCCCCGACCGAGCGTGCCTACCCGCTGGCGACGATGGCCAACGGACGCGACGAGGTCTTTGTGGGTCGGATTCGTCAGGACCTGCACGGCGGGAACGCCCTGCTCTTCTGGTGCGTCGCCGACAACCTCCGCAAGGGGGCCGCGACCAACGCGGTGCAGATCGCCGAGGAACTCGTGAAACTGGCCACCGTGGGAGTGTGAGTTGTCGACCCTCAGCGACCCGAATGGGAAGCCTTTCGTGCCCGAGGGGGCGGAGGCCCTGGTGGTGTGGGCGCGGAATCGCGGAATTCCTTGCGGGTCGGCATCGTCGGCTCCGATTTCGGCAAGGCGACCCAATAGATCGAGTGAAAGCTCATTTTCTGATCGATGCGGAACATCAAGCTCCTTCTGAGCTACGACGGCACCGACTTTTCCGGCTGGCAGCGGCAGCCCGACCGGCGCACGGTGCAGGAGGTGCTCGAGGAGGCGATCGGCAAGCTCACGGGGGTGGTGCCGGCGTCGAACGCGAGCGGGCGGACCGATGCCGGAGTGCATGCGCTGGGGCAGGTCGTCCACTTCTACACCGCGTCGCGGCATGCCCCCGAGGTGTTCGTCAAGGCACTCAACGCGACGATGCCGCACGATGTCCGGGTCAGGGGGGCGTGGGAGATGCCCCAGGCGTTTCACGCGACGCTCGACGCGAAGGCCAAGCTTTATCGCTACGTGATCGACAACGGGCGGGTCGCCAACCCGTTTCAGACCCGATACAGCCATCATGTGTATCAGCGGCTCGACGTCGCCGCCATGAACGACGCGGCGCAGGCGCTCAAGGGGCGGCATGACTTCCACAGCTTCGAGACCCAGTGGCCGAACCGGACGAGCAGCGTGCGGACGATCGGACACATCGCCGTGAGCCGGGCGGGGGATTGCGTGTGGGTCGATGTCGAGGCCGACGGATTCCTGTACAACATGGTCCGGTCGATCACCGGGACCTTGCTCCTGGTCGGAACCGGCAGGTGGCCGGTCGAGCGGGTGGGCGAGGCCCTGTCGGCCGAGGACCGCCGCGCGGCGGGCCCGACCGCGCCGCCACAGGGGTTGTTCCTGGTCCGGGTACGTTACGAATGAACATGAGTCACGAATCAGGGCCGGTAAACCCTCGTAAATTGAAAATCATTCACGTCATTACCAGATTGATTCTGGGGGGTGCCCAGGAGAATACAGTCCTGACGGTCGAGGGGCTGCATCATCGGCACGGCGACGACGTGACGCTGGTGACCGGCCCGGCGGAGGGGCCCGAGGGGGACCTGTTCGACCGGGTCCGAGAGCGCGGCCTGAAGGTGGTGCTGATGCCCGAGCTCGTCCGGGCGATCCGACCGTCCGACGACTGGAGGGCCTACCGCACGGCTGCGCCGCCTGTTCCGCGAGCTGAGGCCCGAGGTGGTCCACACCCATAGCGCCAAGGGGGGCATCCTGGGCCGCGCGGCGGCGTGGCGCGAGGGGGTGCCGGCGGTGGTTCACACGGTGCATGGGCCATCGTTCGGGCCGTTTCAGGGGCCGATCCCGAACGCCGCGTACATCGCCGCCGAGCGTTGGGCGGCGCGGCGGTGTCATGCCCTGGTCAGCGTCTGCGACGCGATGACCGCGCAGTACCTGGCGGCGGGGGTCGGCCGGCCCGAGCAATATCAGACGGTTTACAGCGGCATGGACGTCGATGCGTTCTTGCATCCCGCGCGGCCGCGCGATGAGGTGCGCGGCGAGCTGGGGCTGGCCGACGACGAGGTCGCGTTCGGAACGGTCGCCCGGCTGTTCGAGAACAAGGGGCACGACGACATCCTCGCGGTGGCGCCCCAGGTGCATCGCGGCCAACCCCAGGGTCCGGTTCGTGTTCATCGGCGACGGCATCTATCGCGAGCGGCTCATCGGATCGATCGCGCGAGATGGGGCTGACGCACGCGTTTCACTTCGTCGGGCTGGTGCCGCCGGGGCGGATTCCCGAGCTGCTGGGGGCGATCGACGCGGTGGTTCATCCCAGCCTGCGCGAAGGGCTGGCGCGGGTCTTGCCGCAGGCGATGCTCGTGGGCCGGCCGGCGATCAGCTACGACATCGACGGGGCGCGCGAGGTTGTCTTGCCCGAGACCGGCATCTTGCTCCAGCCGCGCGACCTGGCGGGGCCTGGCAGCGGCGATCCTGCGGCTGGCCGCCGACGCCCGCCCGACGCGAGGCCCTGGGCCGGGAGGGCCGGCGGCGGTTCGCCGACCAGTTCCGCCACGAGACGATGACCGACCAGCTCCGATCACTTTACCTGCGGCTACTGGGTGGGGGTCCGGTTCGAGGTTGAGCCGGTGGGCGACGACGAGCGCGCTGAATGCTGGAGTCTCTGGTCCCCGGCTCGTCGTGGCCGGGCCGCCAGCGCATCCAGTCCTCGCGGGTCGCGGTGGGCTGGGCCTTGATCCGCGCGAAGGCCAGTTCCTGCGCGGTCCCCTTCGAGAGGTTGAAGCCGCTCAATCGGTCCTCGACCCGAACCCTCAGATAGGGCGACGACTGAAGAAACTTCAGCTCGTGGGGGCGGAGCGGGGTGATGACCTCGCCGTGGCGCGTGACCTGGTCAAAAAGATCTTCCCAGACCCGCAGCATCGTGATCGGCCGGCCGAAGGCGTAGACCGTGCTGGGCTCCTGGAACGTGAGCAGGACCGGCTTGACGCGAAGCTCGCTCGAGAGGTTGGCGAGTCGCTCGCCAACCTGTCGTGAAAGCTGATACGGAGCCAGCCCCGGCACGAGCCAGGTGCCCAGGCCCAGGCCGATGAGCGCCCAGGTGGCGATCAGCCACGAGACCGCCGCGGCCGGTCGCGCCTCGGATCAGGCGCAGGACCGCCATGAGCGTCCCCCCGGCCAGCACCAGGCCGATCGCCAGACACGCCCATCGGACAGGGTCCCGCACCACGCAGGCCACCGCGGACAGCGCCACGGCGAGGCCGATGCCGATGCTCGTCAGCAGGCTGAGCGATTGCCGTCCCATCGGCCAGCGCCGGAGCGTGGCCTCCTCGCGCACCAGCGTCACCAGCAGCCAGGCAACGAGCAGGGCGCAGGCGGGATAGGCCGGCAGGTAGTAGTGAATCAGCTTGGTGCGCACCAGTTCCAGGAAGACGAGCGGGCCGACGATCCAGCCGAGCAGGAAGCCGAACTCGGGCGACAGGCGGCGCCGGGACCAGCCGCCGGCAAGAGCCGCGGGGAGCATCGACGACCAGGGATAGAACGTCAGGAGAGACCCGACCACGTAATAGCCGGGGAAGCCGTCGTGCTGCTCGAACCCCGTCGTCAACCGCTGGACGATGTGGGTGCCCACCGCGACCCGGTAAAAATCGCCGTGTGAGAGAATGCCGATGGCGATGAACCAGGGAAGCACGATCGCCGCGAAGACTCCCATCCCGAGCCGCCAGTGCAGCCGTCGCCAGCAGTCGGTCGGCCCACCCCACCAACCGCTCGCCAGGCCCGCGACGGCCAGCAAGGCCGCCGTCACCGGCCCCTTGGTCAGGAACCCCAGCGCGAGCAGGACCCAGAAAAGCAACGCCAGCCGTCGCGACGGCCGCCTCGACAGCTCCCAGAGACAGAACATGCCGCCCACCAGCCAGAACGCGAGCGTGGCGTCGGTCGTCGCGAGCTTCGACTCGACCATCATGATCGGCGCCGTCGCCAGCACGAGGGCCGCGATTCGACCGACCGACGGTCCGAACATCCGGCGCCCGAGTCCCCAGACCAGAAGGCATGTCCCCACGCCGGCCAGGCCCGAGACCAGGCGCATCCCGAACGGGTTGTCGCCGCCGAGGGCCACGCCGCCGCGCATCAGCCAGTAGATCAGGATCGGCTTATGAAACCGGGGCAAGGCGTTGTAGGTCGGATAGAGCCAGTCGTGCCGCGCCCGCATCTCGCGGACGCAGACCGCGTACCGCGGCTCGTCGCGGTCCCACAGACCGGTCCGGCCGTTGCCGGCCAGGAACAGGACCAGCGCCAGCAGGCCGATCAGCACCGGCTCGATCCCGAGCCGCCAGCCCCAGCCGCGCCTCGCGTCATCGAACAGGCCCAGTCCGCCCGCGGAAGCCATCGGAACCGGCTCGGTCGTATCCGTCACCTCGGTCATCGCCGGAGTCCTTTCCGATCCGATCGAGATCAGGCTTCCGCCTCGACTCACTCCCGGGGAGAGAGCGCGTCGAAGCGCGTCGTTTGCTTTATAATGGATCTCGCTCCCGGCGCGGAGACGGCTTTTTCGTTCGATTCGGAAGTACCCCACGATGGCGCAACAGACCGAAGCGGCCTGCCTGCTCGATAGCGGCGCGATGTACGGCAAGCGGATCTTGCTCAAGCCGGCCTCGGGTCAGGGTGACCCGATCTTTGCCGGGTTCCGGACCGGGGTCTTTTCGCTCTATTACGGCGATGCCCCCATTTACCACTTCGACCGCGACGGCCGCTGGCAGCGCAGCTACATCGAAGGCACCCATTTTCTCAAGGGCCTGGACGGCACGACCCAGGCCATCGACCGGGTCCGCGAGGGCGTGAACCTCGTCCTGAAGCGCCGGACGCTCGGATACGCCGAGGCTGTCGACCTCGACGCCCGGATTCGCGGCGCGGCCATCGAGCTGCTCGAAGCCTGGAACCACGACACTCTGGAGCCGATCGCTCCCAGGGCTCCCACGCCGCCGCTTTCCGGCGACGAGCTGCGCGACGCTCTGGAACAGGTGACCCGATGGGACGCCAACGCCTGGTTCGCCCAGCGCGAGCGTTACCTCGCCGCCTACGGTCCGTCCCCACTTCCCATCGTGCCGCCAAACGCGCCCGGGCCGCTCGTTGTGCTGGCGACGCTCGGTACAACCGGCCTGGCCCGCCGCTCACCGGGCGACTCGATCGTCCGTGCGCCCGGCGAGCTGGCCGGCCATGTCTCGGCCGTCAAGTGTGTCGTGGGATCACGGATCGAGCAGGCCAGGACCGTCTTCCTGGCCGGTCCTGACGCGCTGCGTCAGCCGCCCGAGATCGTATCGGCCTACCTCGACACCATCGCGCATGCGCTCGGGCTGCCGGTCGTCGGCATGCTCGACGATTTCCGCTCCGATGGAAGCGGACCCGACTCCTGGGTCGTCTATCGCGAGCGCGGGCTCAGCCGCGTCTGTCTGGTGGTCGAATCGGGCGACCCGCTGGTACGCTCGCTTTACGAAAAACAATGGAAAAACCAAGATTTGATTTCATGTATCGCTGACATCAGGAACGCCGGCCTGAAGATCGACCTGCTCGCGCTGGCCGACGCGGGAGGGACCGAGCACGCGGGGCGTCATCTCGAAGCGACGGCCGAACTTCTCGCCGCGTTGCCGATGGGGCCCGGCGACCTGGTCGCCTTGCTCGACGGCGAGGAGGTCCGGGACTATTTCAACGACACCGAACCACGCGTTTTCACTCCCCTGCCCCGTCCGGATCGCGCCACCCAGCAGGCCGAGCTGAAGCGCCGGCTCGAACCGTGGCGCAAGACCGCCGGCGTCAAGGTCGTGCCGTATAGCCTGGAGAAGCAGACGACGTGAGCGTAGGCGAGATCGCCTTTGCTCAGTGAGCGGCGACAGTCATAAAGTTTTCTGATTCTTTCAATATAGCGATTCGTTCAGATCGTAAATTTCAAAATTCGTTCAGATTATTATCAAGTTCGGTGGAACCGAGATTCCTCCATTCCTTACTCTTTTTCATCCCCGCGAGGGTTGTCCTGGCTCGTTGGATGTCCTCTCGCTACCGACTCCTTGAGCAGGTCTTCGATTGCGTGATCCATGGCGTCGCCCCGGTACAGCTTCCTCCGGATGATACCTTCGCCGTCGAGGAGGTAGAGGGTCGGAAAGTGCAGAACACCCCAGCGCGTGGTAATCGGCCCGCCGGTCCCGCCGTCCCACCAGCAGCGCCAGGTGATCTCGCCGGATTCGATGGATTGCCGCAGGGTTTCCCGGTCCTCATCGGTGTTGACGCTCAGCAGGGCGAACGGCGTATTCCCCAGGCGCTTGACGAGTTCGCGCTCCTCTTGATACATCGATCGACAGGGGCCGCACCAGTTGCCTGAGAAGGTGAGGAGGACCACCTTGCCTCGGTAGTCACTCAACCGGAAGACCTTGCCCGCGTGGTCTCGCGCCTCGATATCGGGGGCGACCTTGCCGATCGCCAGGTGGCGCCGCGCGAACAGCTCGCCGCGGGCGATTTCCGCCAGGGTTCTCCGATCCTGGTCGACAGGGCAGTGAACCGTCCCGAATTCGGAGAGAATGCGTTCGAGCAGGGCTTCGGCCTCGGCGTCGAGGGCGTCCGGGTCCTTTTTGAGGTATCGCGCGGTGGCTTCCTTCCCGAAGTTTTCCTCCCAAACCGTGAGATAGTGCTCGAAGCGAGGGCGATACCGCCGGAGTTCTTCGGGCTTCGTCCGGAGCAATCGGAGAGTGAAGGACTGGTTTCCCAGAAGCGTGGCCAGCGCGTGGCACGCCGCACCGCGTTCGTCACGGTCGGGATGCTGTTCGAAAACGGCACGGATCAGGAATTCCGCGATGGGGAACCGCTCATAAATCGTGGTAATTTGCTCACAAAACATACCCATTCCGGGGTTGCGGACATGATCACGGCGGAGGAGCTCCAGCGCGGATACAACACTCTCCGCGTCTACCCCTCGTGCCGCCAGAACGGCGAAGCGAAGAGCGTCCCCGGCGACAGCGTCCCGGGGATGGGTCCGAGCCAGTTCCAGGGCAGCGTGCATCGCCGCGCGAATCTCGGCGTGATAGCGAGTGCCCGCCTGCTCTCTTTCCTCGTCATTCCGCGCATCAGACCATTCACGGCGATAACGATCGACCGCCTCCTGCTTCATTTTCTCGATCGCCGCCAACGGTTCGCGCGGCTCGGAGATTTCTCGGTTTGAGGACCATCGGCAGTCTGCCCGAAGGCGCCAGGCGTGGTTGAAAGTACCAGCGCGGACACGATGCCGTACAGAAAGCGTCGCATTCCAGGTCGCATGGAAGTGACTCCAGGTCGCTCACACCTGACGGGGCGCTGTCGCCAAGACCAGGATGCGCCATCCTCGGACATTAGTCAATGGACCGTCTCGCGGTCGGCCCGGTTTCCTATCCGAATACCCCAAGCTTGTCGCGTTGAGTCTCTTCGCGAGTGCTCCCGACGACGATCATGAGTTCCGGCGAACGATCGTGGACTGCCGTATCAATCCGTCGACGGTCTGGTTAACACCGCCGCGTCGGGGACCAGGGGGACGGCTTCGGGGACGCCGATGTTGGGCAGGCCGACCGACTCGGGAGCGGCGCCGGCCTTGATCTTGTCGTGGGCCTTGCCGAACGCGTCTTGCTTGGCGCGACGGCGGCTGGGGTCATAGTGCAGGGGTGACAACATGTCGTAGACCATGACACCCCAGAGACAGAGGCGCTGCCACGCGTAAGGATCGAGCCGGAAGTGCTCGGCGCATTCCTTTGGGTCAAGCATCGGCGCGGGCATCCCTTCCGGCCAGCCAAAGGCGCGGCGGGCCTGGAACCCTTGCAGGACCGACTGCGCAGCGCGATCTGGCCGCGGAGCGAAGGGTGCATCACGTCGTGGAACAGGTGGTCGTCGAGCAGCCCGTGTCGACCGATTTTGTGAAAATAGGTTTGTGCATCGATAAGGATACAGGGATACCGGGCGGCCACCGTCCGGTAGGCGTCCTGAAACGGGGTCGGACAGCGCATGGGTAGGCCGTCGTTATCCCGGGCCTTGATGTCGTGAGCGTAGGCTTCGTCCCAGGCGCCGGCACGCTCCAGCAGGCGGGCCAGGCGGTAGTGGGCCTCGGCGAAGCCGGGGTGTCGGGCCAGGAGCGCCCGGTAGGTCGCCATGCTTCGCGACGGGTCGTTGGCCTCGGTCTGGCGGGCGGCCTGAAATTCCCGGGCGACGGCCTCACGCTCCGGGTAAGGGGTTTGCGCGGCCAGGAACGAGCGGTTCGGTTCGAAGCCCGCGTCGTTGCCCGGAGGCACGATCAGGATCGGCAATGTCCCGAGCCGATCGGCCCAGGCGACGATCCGATCGAGGCGATGCTGGAAATCGGCCACGAGTGCGGCGTACTCGGTGGGAGTGTACGCCGGCAGATCGACCAGCGCCCGGCTCGCCTCCGGCGGCGGCGGGATCGCCACGCGGCACTTGTCGGCCGTCCGTCGGATCAGGCCGCAGAGCGGAGACGTCCGCTCGACGCGATCGATCAGGAGCTCGACGAACGTGGGCTGCCGCTTGTCGAGATAGTGGTCCACCTCCCGCGACCACGGAAATCGCGCGGAGAACTCGTTATGTCCGCAATAGATGATCAGGACGTCGGGCCGGCGCTTCAGCCCGGCGAGCTTGCGGTGCTGCGCCTCCAGCGTCTCGCCCGAGGAGGCGAGAACATCGAGAGAAAAATTCCGCGCCGGGATGGCCTCGTGAAGCCGCCAGGTGACGAGCCGACCAACCGAGATCCAGAAGTTGTAGGGTACCCCCTCGGCGCTCGACTCGCCGACGACGACCGTATGGACGTCACCCGCCTCTCCCGCCTCGGAAAACGTCAGCGGCAGATCGACCGCTCCGGTCTCGAACAGCCGACGGCTTTGCTGGCTCTGGGTCCCCCGCGCATCGTCATCGACCGGCGAGAGATTCGGGCCCGCGAGCCGCCCCTGCCAGAACCCGGCCACGGTCTCGCACACCCCGAGCCCGATCAGCAGCGAAACGCCAAGCAGCAGCCCCCGCGCCGCCGCGGGCCGGCGCGTCCCACGATGCCGCGCCCGCCAGAGAACGACCGAAAGCGCCGGAACCGCGACCAGCGACACCACCGCAACCGCAAAGTACACGGCCTCCAGGGCGATGAGGAACCCCAGAGCCACTCTCCAGAGGTCCCGCCGGGGCACATGGTCGCCCACCCAGAAGAACAGGACCAGGGCGCCCAGCGCCACGGGAATGAGACCGCACGTCAGGCCCAGCCACCACCATTTTCCCCGTCGTGTCCGGGCCCCCTCCTCACGGTTGGCCGGTTCATCGTTCACTCCCGAGACCCCTTTCATCGGACGCTCCACCCTCCGCGATGTCTACCACTGATAAACCTTGCCCGCGACGCCGATTTCGAGCCGGGGGAGTTGCAGGGCGTCAAGCTCGGCAAGGATCGCGGTTCGGAACCGGGCCTTGAGATGGACGGCGATGATGTCGGCGGGCCGGGCGAGCTTGCCAACCTCGCGGCCGAAAAGCTCGGGGGTCAGGTGCTTGGAACGGTGGGCCAGGTTGGCCATCGCGTTGGGGAACGCCGCCTCGAGGAAGACCGCGTCGACCCGACGAGCCCGGTTGCGCACTCCCAGAGCAGGTCGGTCGGCCCGGTGTCCGAGGCAATCAGGACCGCCGATCGGTCGTCCTCGATCAGAAACCCGAGGGTCGGCACCAGGTGGTCAACCGGTACCGGGGTAATCGTCAGCCCTTCGATCCGCAGGGGCTCCATGGGCTCGAGCTGGACGAGCTGCAACAGCCGGACCTCGTGCTCGGAGATGGCGATGAAGTCGGGCCAGGTCCGGTCGTTGAACATGTCGCGGCTCAGGCCATCGAGCACCGCCTCGCTGCCGTAGATCGTCACGCACTCCGAATCGGCCTCGAAGGCGTTCTCGATGAAGATCGGCAGGCTGGCGGTGTGATCGATGTGAGTGTGCGAGATCAGGACATGCTTGACCATCGCCTGACGCGACGGGGAACCATAAAGGCCGAGGCTGCCGGCGTCGATGGCCACGCTGTCGTTGATCAGGTAGGAGATCAGATACTGGCCCGGCTGCTCGCCTGGACCCGTACCCTCGCCTCCCACCGACGATGGAACCAGCGTGACCCGCATCGAAAGGGCTTCCTCGCGACGTTTCTCCAGATCATTTCAGGGTATAACGCGCCATGGGCAGGGTCAATCCGGCAACTCCGCCGGTTTCCATCGGCTTGACAGTCCCCCGGGTATCGTCATACGCTCGATGATCGGCCGGACCACACCCCCTCGGGCCAGAGCGAAACGGCACAGAACAAAACCGAACAGCACACCTGAAGAAGAGGAATACACCTGTCCCATGGACAGCGAACACTACGACCTGGTGGTCATCGGTTCGGGACCGGCGGGGGAGAAGGGGGCGGCGCAGGCGGCCTACTTCGGCAAGAAGGTTGCCCTGATCGAGCGCGAGCCGGTCGTCGGCGGCACCGCGGCCAACACCGGCACCTTGCCCTCGAAGACCTTGCGCGAGACGGCCCTGTTTCTTTCGGGGTATCGCAACCGCGATCTCTCGGGCCTGAACGTCAGCCTCAAGCATGAGGTGACGATCCGCGACTTCATGGTCCACGAGCATTCGGTCACGGCCCAGGAACGGCTCCGCATTCACAACAACCTGAACCGGCACAAGATCGAGTTCGTCGAGGGGAACGCCACCTTTGACGACCCGCACACGATCGTGGTCAGCCGGCGCGACGGTACCAGCCGACGGCTCCGGGGCGAGAACATCCTGATCGCCACCGGCTCGGTCCCGCACCGGCCGCCGATCTACCCCTTCGGCGACCCCCGGGTCTGGGACTCGGACGAGATCCTGACCATCACCCAGATGCCCGAGAGCATGCTCGTGGTCGGCGGCGGCGTGATCGGCTGCGAATACGCCTGCATGTTCGCCATCCTGGGGATCGAGGTGAGTCTCGTCGAGCAGCGGAACCGGATCATCGGCTCGCTCGACAGCGAGATCGCCGCGACCTTGCAGAGCCAGATGGAAGCGATCGGCATCAAATTCCACTTCAATGACTCGGTGGATACCGTGCTCTCGGGCCCCGAGCTCGACGTCCGGCTCAAGTCCGGGACGGTGCTCCATCCCGCCTCGATCCTGGTCTCCTCCGGCGCGACGGCAACATCAAGGGGCTGGGGCTCGAATGTGTCGGCATCGAGGCCGACAAGCGTGGGGCGATCAAGGTCAACGCGCATTACCAGACCACGGTGCCCCATATCTACGCCGCGGGCGACGTGATCGGCTTCCCTGCGCTCGCGTCAACCTCGATGGACCAGGCCCGGGTGGCGATGGTCCACGCCTTCGACCTCAAGTACCGGGGCGACGTCGCCCAGATCTTGCCGTACGGGATTTACACCATCCCCGAATGCTCGATGGCCGGCGAGTCGGAGGACGCGCTCAAGGAAAAAGGCATTCCCTACGTCGTGGGCAAGGCCACCTACGCCAACAACGCCCGCGGCAAGATCATCGGCGACGACAAGGGCTTCTTGAAGCTCCTCTTCGCGGTCGACGACATGAAGCTCCTGGGCGTCCACGTCATCGGCGAGCAGGCGACCGAGCTGGTCCACGTCGGCCTGATCGCCCTCCTTGCCGGCAAGACCGCCGATCTCTTCATCGAGACCTGCTTCAACTACCCCACGCTGACCGAGTTGTACAAGTACGCCGCCTATGACGCCCTGGGCTGCCGGGCGAAACTCCTCTGCGATGACGATCTCCATCCCTGACATGAGATCGCCCGTTGGCCGCCAGGTTCGCGGCGCGAGAGGCTGACCCTTTCCAGGAGATCTCTCGTGTCATCGCCCATGCACATGGGAACTGGCCTGAACACGTCGGAGCAAGGCGGCTTCGTGGCCGACGTCGCGGCTGGCGATCGGCGCAAAACCGCGACGACGGACTCGCTCCCCGAAATGCTCCGGGCCGTCTTGCGCCTCGCGGTGGAGAATTGGCCCGGATTGGACGCCGAGACGATCGAGGACGCACTCGACACACTCGAAGCGGACGCGGCGACTGAAGAGATGAACCGCGAGGGATTGCATCCCATCTCCTGGGAGCAGGCCAGGAAGGAGCTGGGGCTCTGATGAGCGCATTCAGTCCCATGAGGTAAGATGAGCGGTGCGAGCCATCGCGTCGAGATCCTTCCGACGGCGCAGAAGGAACTGACCCGGCTCCCACGTGACGAGAAAAAAGGACATGCCATAACAATAGAGCCGGACGACGATCCGCGTGCTGCGAATCAACTGCGAGGAGGCGGTGACGCTACGGAAATCGCGGATCGCGGAAGGGTTGTTTTAAAGTCAGCGAGCGAACGTGCGTGGAAACGTCAACCTTGCCGCGTACTTCGCTTGCGACGGCCGCCGACGAAGCTGTCGAAGACGATCGAGCCGAGGTCGTCGGCCGAGCAGTAGGCGGCCACGCCTTGCGAGACGCGGGCCATCTCCTCGACGAAGTTGACCAGGCCGATGTAGAAGTAGTCCTCGATCAGGGCGAAGCTGGAGACCCGGATGCCGGAGTTGGCGCACCGCTTGACCTCGTTCAAGGTGGCACGCGCGGTCTTCTCGGAGGGGGGGTAGATCAGGACGACCTCGCGGCCTTCGATGTGCGCGGTGGGCTCGCCGTCGGTGATCACGATGATCTGCTTGTTCTGCGCGGCCTGGCGGCCCAGGTGGCCCCGGGCGAGGCGGAGCCCGGCGTCGATGTTGGTGAAGTGCTGCGGCACCCGCTGCGGCGGCGCGTCGAGGCTGAATCGAAGGTGGACCCGGCTGTCATACAGGCTGACCGGCTTGGGTGCCGAGTTCAGAAGCTGGCGCTCGGTCAGGGGACTGGCGTAGGTATAGAACCCGATCATCTGCAGGCTGTCCTGCGGATACTGGGCGCGGACCATGGCTTGAAGGGCCAGGGCCACCTTCTTGGTCATGGCGTACTTGCCGTACCGGCCCATCGAACCGCTCATGTCGATCAGCACGACCGTGGCGCAGCGCGTCTGGTACTCGGTCTCATGCACGACATAATCGTCGTACTGGAGCCGGATCGGCACGCCTCCGCCCTGTCGGACATAGGCGTTCTTCAATGTCTCGTGCAGGTTCAGATTGGCCAGCGAGTCGCCGTACACATACGGTTTCGAGTCCTCCAGTCGGACCGTCCCCTCGCCCTTCTGGGGCGTATCGTGCCGGCCGATCGCGTCGCGGTTGAAGGTCTGGAAGAGATTCGTCAGGGCGCTTTCCTGGATGCGACGCAATCCCTTGGGGCTGACCTGCCACTTCCCCTCGCCGTCCTTCTCGATCAGGCCCTCTTTCTGGATCAGCTCGAGGACCTCGGGCAGGTCGTCGTCGTCGAACTGGTCGAGGTTGCGCAGGACCTGTTCGCCATGGGGCAGGAGATACTCGGCAATCTGGTCAAACGCCTTCTCGGCCGACTGGGGCTGGAACTCCTGGGAGCCGTCCCAGCGGGTGTATTCATAATTGGGCATCGACGGGAGCGCTCCAGGTTCCGCGGCGACTCACCGCTTGTACGACGTCGCGCCGGCCTTGATGTTTTTATTTAATTTATTGTGGACATGCAGACCTTCGAGGATAAACTCGGCGGCGCTGGCGGTTGCCGCCGATCGGGCATCGGTCTCGGTCGAGCCGGCGATGAGGTCACGGGCCAGCTCCTCGGCGCGCTTGCGGAGGCCGGGGACCTTCTCGATCCGGTCCAGCAGCGTCTTGCCCGGCAGGGTGTCGGTGAGTTCAACGGCCTTGCCCGACTCGAAGTGCTCGACCAGGGCGCGGAACTCACGGGGGTCGAGATGGTGGCTGAAGACGTTCTTGACCGCCTCGTCGATCAGACGGCCGATCAGCTTGTCTTCCTGGCCGTCATCCTCCGCGAGCGTGAGCTCGAGCTTGCCGCGCGAGCTGGGGGCGACGTGCGTCAGGTCGGAGATCCGGGGAACGACCCACCGCTCCTGGTTGATCAAGGCGCGCCGCTCGGCATTGGAGACCACGTTCTCGAGGTTCGCGATCGACATCCGCACCGAGACGCCCGACTGCTGGTTCACGTGGGGCGACGACCGGGCCAGCCGGGCGACTTCCTCGACGATCTCCTTGATGTACACGGGAACGACGACGTGATGGCCATCCCCCGTGGTATCGCCGTTGCGCTCGAGCCAGGCATTCTGGTCGTTGATCGCCATGCCCAGCTCGCGGGTCAGGGGGTAATGAGTGCGGACCACCGAGCCGATCCGGTCCTTGAGCGGGGTGACGATCCGGCCTCGGTTCGTGTAGTCCTCGGGGTTGGCCGAGAAGACCATGCAGAGGTCGAGCGCCAGTCGGACCGGGTAGCCGCGGATCTGGACGTCACGCTCTTCGAGCACGTTGAACAGGCCGACCTGGATCTTGGGCGAGAGGTCGGGGAGCTCGTTGATGCAGAAGATCCCCCGGTTGGTCCGGGGAATCAGGCCGAAGTGCATCGTCATCTCGTCGCCGAGATAGCGGCCCTCGGCATGCTTGATCATGTCGATCTCACCGATCAGGTCGGCGATCGTCACGTCGGGGGTGGCGAGCTTCTCGTGGTAGCGCGCCTCGCGGCCGACCCAGTCGATCGGCGTGTCGTCACCCATCGCGGCGACCCGGTCGCGGGCGTATTTCGACAGAGGATGATATGGGTGATCGTTGATCTCGGAGCCGGCGATGACCGGCATGGCGTCATCCAGAAGGTGGACGAGCTGCCGGAGCATCCGGGTCTTGGCCTGACCGCGAAGTCCGAGAAAGAGCATGTCGTGCCGCGACAGGATGGCGTTCTGGATCTGCGGCAGGACGGTTTCCTCATAGCCCAGGATATCGGGAAAGAGCGGCGCGCCCGGCGCATCCGGTCGATCAGGTTGCGCCTCATCTCGGCCTTGACCGGTTCCCCGCGATAGCCACTCGCCTTCAGCGCGCCGAGGGTCCGCGGTCGCTCCATCGCCATCGCTGCGTTCTCCAATCCAGGTGGGTTGATACCAGGTGCAAACGGTGAGAGCGTGATCCAGGATCGTTGGCCGGTCCGGGCGGTGGAACCGCGATAGAATAGAGAGTGTCCAACAGGGTCATGCTAGGCCGCACACCGGGCGAAGTCAACGAGCGGAGACGACCGGTCGCGCAGCTCAAGACGCAACGATCGACGATTTATGGACCCAGGCCATCGCAGCCTCGGACGGATTGGAAGGCACGCTCACGTCCAGCTCAAGACGCCTTGGTCGCAAACGATAAAGGGTTTCCCAAGCCCCGGTCAGGACCTCGCGATACCGTTCGGGATACCCCGCTTCCGGTCCGTACACTTCGTATGCCTTCAGGGCGGATTCAAGATCGCGAAGTCCCATCGGCTCGACACGCAGCGACTCGCCACGGAACTCCTCCCCTTCATAATCCATCGGAAACAAACTTTGCTCCTCACGGATTTTTTCAAGAATCTCGGATTTACGTACTTGAATGCGTCCTTGACGATCACTCGGGCCAAACAGTACGTGATAGTCGTTTTTTTTTCTCATCTCAAGAGTGACCATTACCAGCAGACCCATCATCGGTTCGCCATCCGCTTTGCATGTGACGATCGATTCATCAGGGAGGTCCGGCGTGCCGGAAGGCAGCATCGAAGGTTGGTTCATGGATTCAGTCCCGTGATGTACGTGACAAGAGGGCTATCCCAGGTGATCGCCTCGCTTCCGCTACCGCCGGGGACCGTGCCCAGGACCGTGTAGGAAATGCCTGTCAGATCAAGTTCGAGACGATCCGTGGGAGCGGGGAACGGTCCCTGGGGGTGAAGCGAGCCGATCTGAAGAGCCACTTCGGCTTCCCTCACCGTATCATACAGGTCTCATGTGAAGTAGATCTTCTTGGCCCGACCCAGCCGGTCGACATTCGGGACCCGCCACGGAGTTGTGGCACAGATCGTCGCGACTTCCCGTGCCGAAGCGTAGCGATAACCAACGGTCGGAGTTGGTCCCGTCGTCGATACCACGGCGCATCCTCAATTCCAGGGTCCCAGCGGCTCGTAGAGTTCGGGCACGCGGTTTTCGAGGAGCGGGAACAGCCCGCCCGCGGCGTACTCGGCGAAGTGGGGCGCGGCGCGATGGGCGTCGAGCGCGGCCTGGTCGTCGTACTGCTCGTAGATGAAGAACTTGCGTGGGTCGGCCGTCGAGCGGTGGACCTGGTACATCCGGCACCCCGGCTCGGTCCGTGTGGCCGCCGTCAGCTTGCCAAACAGCTCGACGGCCCGCGGCTCGCTGCCGGGCTTGACGATGTAGGTGACGGCGACGCAGATCATCCGTGGCCCTCCTTCCGGGCTGGTTCGTGAGAGAATCGGGGAATCCACCGTGCCGTTGAGTTGATCAGTCAAGCAGGCTGCGCCGGAGCACCTCGGCGGCGCGGTCGAACTCAGGCTGCCAGGCGATCTCGGGCGCTCCGCTGGCCAGGCAGTCGCGGAGCTTCACCAGGGTGTTGCGAGCCATGTGGGGGCAGGTGTTGCAGGCGCAGGTGATTCCCGGGACCGGGTGGTATCGATGGCGCGGGACCTGGCTCTGAAGCTGCCAGAGCATGTTGGCCTCGGTGGCGACCAGGAAGTCAGCCGGCTCGGCGACCCCCGCGACAAACTTGATCATCGCCTCGGTGCCGCCGATGAAGTCGCTGGCCGCGCGGATGTTGGCCGGGCATTCGGGGTGGGCCAGAGTGATCGACGCGGGATACCGGCGCTTCAGACGGACCAGGTCGCTGATGCTGAAGATCTCGTGGACGACGCAGCCGCCGTTCCAGAGGATCAGTCGGCGGCCGGTGACTTCCTGGAGGTAAGACCCAAGATGCCGGTCGGGAACGAACAGGACTTCGTACTCGGCGGGCACCCGCTCGATGATCGTCGCGGCGTTGCCCGAGGTGACAACCCAGTCGGACAGGGCCTTGACCGCGGCCGAGCTGTTGATGTAGGTCACAGTCTGGAACTTCCGCCCCTCGGCCCGCAGCTCGGCCTGTCGTCGGGCGAGCGCAGGCGCGGGGCAGCTCTCCGCGAGGCTGCAACCGGCCTGAAGGTCGGGCAGAAGCACCCGCTTACCAGGGTTTAGCATCTTGGCCGTCTCGGCCATGAAGTGGACGCCGCAAAAGACGATGGTCCGACTCTCGACCTTCGTCGCCGCCCGCGCCAGCTTCAGGCTGTCGCCGGTGAAGTCGGCCAGGTCCTGGATCTCGCCGTCCTGGTAGTAATGGGCCAGGATCGTGGCGTCTTCCCGCTTCTTGAGGGCCTCGATCTCGTCGTAAAGCGCCAGGGGATCGTCCGGGGGCGCCAGGGTCGCCGTCGACACGGTGGAAGACCGCCGCGAGGCGAGATCGGAATCGGAAGTCGAATCGAGAACGGGGATTGAGGAAAATCGAGGTGCTGGACACACGGAGAGCGTTTCCTTGTTTTTAGTGTGTGGCGGAGGAATAACCCACACGAAAATCGGGGAGAACCTCCTTGTTCCCTCCGATTTTAACCGCTCGATAATAACTTCGTCATCCCCATGATAAGAGTTCGATCGCGATGAGTCAGTCTTCCCTGAATTCCGACGGGTTGTCGTGGTCGGCGGCGCGGAAGTCCCGCAACGCCCGCAGCAATTCGCGGACTTGCCGTCGCAGACGCGGCGGCACCTGGTCCTTTCCCACGATCTGACGCAGCAAGCGGCCGGCCTCATCGAGATAAAGCCGGGATTCAATACAATCTTGCCGCTCCTTGAACCAGGCGTCCATCAAGGCATCGAATTCACTATCCGGGCGAGCCAGACCTACGGGACTCAAGGCCCCGTCACCAGCCGCCGACTCCCAGATGCTCTCGAAGCGTCCCATCATTGTTCGGCTCCTTCGCCAATGTGGCCGTCTTGGGGCCAACTTTCGTGATGGAATAAGGACCCACTCGGGATCCTCGACCTCCTGTGATAGGACAAACCGGGCGACGCTTCCTTGTACCCGGTTCGTAATACCTCGGTCTTTCGCCGATCGTGACAAGAATCCCCAGGTATCGACAAGAAATCCTTCTCTCAAGCTCAGGCCTTCACGCGAAGCACCATCGTGAAGGCTTCGAGACCGACTACGACTCGCTCGCCCTCCAACGTTTCTAACGCACGAGCCTGTCTCGGGGACCACAATCTCGGTTCCGCGTCGTACCGACGCAACACGGTCGGCACAGCCCTGTCCCTGGTCGTCGGTCATCATCGCCCGGCGTCCCAGGGATCGTCAACTACAAAGATTGGGACTTGTCTCTTTTTTGTTCCGTAGCTTGAGCCGACCGGATTCGGTATGATTGGATGGTACATTGCCTGCAGCGAGGCTTGATGCTAAAACCGGCGTGATTTCTCAGCCTGACACGGATCAGGATCTGGCGAAAACAAACTCAAGAACGCCAAGACCTTGATGAGATCGTCACGGCCTCGGCGATGGTTGGCGGGGTAACGACAGCCGCCACGTTTCTCCCGTCAGACGCGGACTTTGCGCATCGTCACCCCAACTCCCAGCAAGTCCGGTGCATGGTTCCCTATCGCCGGGCCAATGCCCGTTCTCACCAGAGAGAAGCACCGGGTCAAACCGAAGGCCGATCTCGATGCCTGGCCCAATCCGACCCGGTGATGCCAGAAAAAAAGGAGGCGTATCGAGCCTGATCTGACAGCCGTCATTGGACCCATGATGAGCGATTCCCCCGGGATCGTCCGCGATCGCTTCAGGTCAACCTGACCCAACGGGTCGCGCGCGAAACTCACCGGAGCACTCAACACCGAACCGCTCGTCGACGACCTCGACGCGTCGAAGAATCGCTCCCTGGCAATCCCCACAAGCGGCAGTCAAGCCATCAATAGCGAGTAGCCACGCTTTCATGGCATTGGGATCGATTGCTCCGACATCGAGCGGGTTCCAGGATGGCTCCGTGGGTCGCCCTCGACCGCTGTTCTCATTTCCCTGATAATCCTGTAGGGGATATCCCGATATCTGTTCTCCCTGATCCGCCTGAGTGGAACTCTCCTCCATCTTGTCCCGGTCAGCAGAACCTTGACTCGAGGCCTGGAGATTCCCGTGATTCGAGCCCACGGGATTCCTTGACCTTTTTTCAGGTCAGGTCTCAGCCGTTCGATCGACGAGCGAGCAAGGCGGCCTCAGCGGTGTCGCCAGTTCTCGTCCTCGTGCCCCTGAGGACATCCCTGACCGAGCCAGAGTTCGTAGGCGAGCGCGGCGATCTCGTCATGAGTGAGCGCTACGACAGGCGCCGGACCGGCCGGGGCCGCCAACGGCGACGTACCAGTGGCCCGGGACGACGAGCGTTCAGGTTCCCTCGCCCGGGACGACGAGGCGGGTACGACGGCAGGTTCCTCCGTCACAGGGCGTGTCGGATTCGAGGGCTTCGGGGTTTTTCCCTTGGCCTTGGACTTGTTAAAGATCCGTTCAATGCCCATGAGATCTCCTCCACTCCCTTTCAAGCGGCTCCCGGACATCCGTCATCTTGACCGATCGTAACGAGAAAACAACACGCAGAGAAGCAACTCGTGGGCCGATCAGCGCGATGTCGGTTGACCCAAGGGACCGGAACGTTGAGGAAGCGTCATTGAACGACGTGTCCCGATTTCGCGGCTTCACCATGGTTTCGAAGCCACGAAACCGGGATGTGGGTGCGGGGTCAGGCACCGGCGGGAGTTCGAGAGGATCGCGTACACGACGGGATTCATGGTACACACGGACAATATGCCCAGTTTTCGTGTTGAGCGTAAGTCGTGTTCTATGATTGTTTTGGGAAGATTTTCCCATAAAGCACGGCTTTCGAGACACAATCTTGACACAATTCTGGGAGACTAACACGAATGGGCCGGGCAAAACCCTGGTACTGGGCAGACAGGAAAGCATGGTACGTCACGCTGAAGAAAAAGCAGATTCGGCTGGCCGACAACGAGAAGGATGCAACGCGCGAATTCTATAAGCTAATGGCTGCAGAAGGTAAGCTTGAAGCCGTACGGGCGGATGGCATCACAGTGGCCGAAGCGTGTGAGCGCTTTATCGACTCGGTGCAGCATCTTCGGGCAAGCACAAGGCGTCTGTATGTGGACCGTCTTGGCCCCTTCGCGGCTCAATTCCGAGACGCACGTCTTGACCAACTTACACCAGCGATCGCCGTCGGTTTCGTAACGAACTATCAGGGGACCGGGAAGAAGCACACTTTTTGCGACTCGACTCGATCCCAGATGTTCAAGCACATCCTGATGCTATACCGTTGGGCCAAGGATACAGGGTTGTTAGCCACGAACCCGCTTTCACGATTTAAAAACCCCTGGCGAGTGGCGGTCAGAAATCGTCCGATGACCGAAGCCGAGTGCCAGGCGATCCTTTCTGATCCCGGAACCAGCGAGGCTTTCAGAGAGCTGTTCACCTTTATTGTCGCAACGGGAGCTAGACCTGGAGAGATCATCAAGATCGAGGCTCGGCATCTAGACGCCCGTCAACCAATCGCACGTCTGCAACCAACCGAACATAAGACAGGAACCAAAACCGGAAGGCAACGCGAAATCTATTTCCCGATCGATTTAATAGAGATTTTACGCACCTACGCTCATAACCGCCCCAAAGGACCGCTTCTTCGCAACCATTACGGCAAACCCTGGAATCCACAGGTTGTTTCCCACGTATTCCGTGAGTCCAGAATCCGGCTCGGGCTTCCCGAAGACTGCGTTCTTTATATGGCAAGACACCGCTTCGTGACCAAGTTGATCGAGTCTGGAGCGCCATTGAGTCGCGTATCCCGACTTGTAGGTCACACGGGGACTCAGATTACAACGAGCGTCTACTATCATCCCGAGACGATGGAAATGCTGGCCGACGTGGAACGGCTGAACACTCCTCCGAAAACGACAAAGCCAGAGGAACCGGCCCCACAGAAGGAAGCCGACTCCACTGGCTCGAATGGCGACGACGATCTGGACGCCTATTCGTTCATGTGAGGTATTTGGCCAGGTGCGAGAACTGTTTCTTCGGAGGTTTGGCCAAGGACGGCTTCTTCCCCGGCTCCGTCTTCACCAATCTTCTCTTTTCGAGAAAGTCGAGGATATCCGACCCCATGAAGCGGATTCCGCCATTACGGGCACCCACCTTTATGCAGACCAATTCTCCATTGGTAGCAAGATCGTATACGTTTGTCCTTTTGCACCTAAGAAACTCGCTCACCTCGTTGACCAAATAAAGTTTTTCTTTCTCGATCATGGCAAAGAACTCCGGAATTAGTCTATGTATGGCGCAGCTTTCTCGATGAGGTCAGCCGTGAAAGTGATAGACGCCCTCCGGCCGTGCGAGAGAGGAAACCGGAGAGCGTCGACTGTTCAGAAGGGCAGATCGTCGGTACGATCCAGCGAAGCGGTATACAGCCTCGATTTCTTATTTGATTTATTCGAGCGTTCCACGCTGATGCCGCTCTTCCCCAGCCCCGTATGCATGCGATTGAGGATCGAAGAAAGGGCATTCGGTTGAGTCGGCCAGGACTTCGACCGCATCGTCTCGTCATCCGCTTTCTTCCGCAATTCGGCGAGGAGCTCCGTCATGGTCCCTTCCCAGTTCTTGTCGGCCCGGCTCTCGAGGAATGCCCGAAGCGAAGTGGTGACCGGGTGGGATTCCACCGATTCCGACTCGGCGGCGGCGTGGTTATCGAACAACAGTTGCACAAAGGAACCCGGCTCCCATTTCAGGACTGTGCCGATTGCTTCTCCTAATTTAGCAAAATTTCCCATCCGCGGCGTTTTCTCCAACTTCACAGAAGGAAGGGCGGCCACGGCGCCGGAGAGCAGATCCAGCAGGGCACCAAGGATGCCCGCCCTCTTCGACTCGAATTCCCTCCAGTAATCCTCTTCGCTCCTGTAAGCCCTATCGCCTTCGGTCGGGAGCTTCTCCAGGCTGATGACGACGGATCTCTCGAGCAAATCTGCCCGGTCGGAGATGTCGTCGATGCCGTTCAAGATCAGCGGGTTATGGAGCCTCGAAATGGCTACCTCCGAGTTCGTGTAGAGCCTCCGCTTGGATAGGGTTCCCCCGGTGGCCATCTTGCACAGCTCGTCCGAGATCTCGCTCGACAGGTGGCCGGAGATGTTATCGAAGCTCACGAGCCAACGGAGGTCGGCGATCGCCGCTAGGTCGTCGACCGATTTGGGCTTCGATCCGATATCCACGACGGGGTCGACCAACTTATGGATGACGCGGGACATGGTGCTCTTGGCGGAGCCATGCGGACCGCGCAGGAGAGTGACCGGATACTGCGAAGCCGGGCCGGGAGGGATCAGGTACGAGCACATGGCGACGAGGAATAGCCTCCAATCCGCCTCGCTCTCGAGATTCAAGAGGCCATTCAGCTCTTCGAGCGAGCCGCCCTTCGACGGGAGGATCTGCGGGAGTGAATCACCGGGCGGCGTACGGAAAGCGACGGAGCGGTTCTTCTCCACCCTCCATCCGGTTTCATCGACGCGTATCACGTTTCGCCCGGCATCGAAGCAGTCAATATAGATTGCCTTATCGCGGGTCTACGGAACGGCCGATCCGCTTGTAGAGCGTCACATCCCGGCCGATCTCGCTCAGAGCCCGTAATACCGACACGGCGCATCGGATCGCTTCATCCGTGGGGGCGACCTCCTTGGCGATGCAGAATCTTCGCAGCCAGTTGGAGAAGGAAGAGCCCTCGATCGCCAGGAAAGTCCTGGCCTCTGCCTCGGTTACTATTGCATACCCTCTCCTGTAAGCATCTCGGACAAGGTTGGTCTTGCCGACGAGATTGAGTGTCCAGAGGGCGAATTTCGGCGGACACACCGGGATGGGTTCTTCGTCCTGGCCTGGCGAATCGCCGCCGAATTCCTCATGAGGCGTTTCTTCCACCATGATCTCGATCCTCTCCCGCACCGCGCCCAGGTCGCCGCCATGACCCTCGATGAACTGTTCGAGATCATCGCCGGGATTATGTAGATCGGGCAGCGCGAGGACCTTGATGCGCGGCCTCGGCTCGAGAGTCGATAGAATTCCAACGACATCAGCCTTGTAGCGTTCGCCGGATTCATCATTGTCTGGGATGATAATCACATCGTGGTTTCCCGCCAGGGGGCTCCAATCGGTCTTGTGGACCGAATTCGAAACCATGAACGGACGTGGTGCCGACCAGTCCCAGAGCCCCGATCAGGTCGGCGCATTTCTCCCCTTCCGCGATATAGATTCGGCCGGGCGACGTTAACAACGAGGGGAGATTGTAGAGCGGCCAGGGTCCTTCGGGATCCCTGATCACCCAGCCGGTGACGCCTCGATGCACGGGCCGATAGCTCTTCACGCCGTCTCTTTCGCAGCGATAGATCCGGGCGAACTCGTTGCCGGTGGCATCGTGGTAAATCCAGGATTGGGCGATCGGCCCCACGGCGTGAACTATACGTTCTTCGACCTCATCGATGGTCGGGACAGGCGCCTGGTGTTTCATGGAAGGCTTCCCATAAGTGATATCTATAAATAAATAGTCCAAATTTAATCCGATGGATTCTAATATGCTTTCCGCCGAGCACTGATGTGCGAAGCAGTGGAGCAAGACCTTACCGTCCTGTCCCTCGCCGATTGCCAGGGATCGCCCTTCGCCGCGATGGCAAGGACACCTCGATTTCCACCCCCCGCCATCACGGCGGAATTCATAGCCATGGCGTTCTAATGCGATTAAGACTTGGTCTACGGGTTTCTGAAACATACGTCAAATATCCTTCCTTTACTGAACGTTCGAGCCTCCGGCCCGGGAGGCTCGGACTTCGATCCACCGAGGGGCGTCAGCCGGTTCCACAGACGACCGCGACCCCTCCTCAGCGACTATGGACTCCCCTCTCCGATTGCCAGTCATGTCTACCGGAAGAGCTCACTCCTATTCGCTAATAACAGTGTACCTAGAGAATTTTGAAACTCACAGATTTTGGCAAATGAACTTCCATCGCCCGGGGGGCATTGAGACGATGCGAGGACGATGGGCGATTTGGCGACCGTACCCGCGTATCTCGCGATGATACAGGGGTCTACGCGGGGAGGGGGACGAGGGGACGATGTTCTAACTCTCTTTTTCAGAAAGGAAATAATAGGAAAAGAACAGATAGTTGTTTGTGTCGCAGGAGCTTCGCTCGGGCCCAGCGTCCCCCTCCTGTAGCTCGTGTCTAAATCGATGAACGGGATAAGGATTAAGTCCATCGTGGGTGGGTAACGCCATCGTCCCCGCCCACCGTCCCCGGGAGTGTCGATCACCTCGGATTGCGTGTCGTGAACCTCCTCCACCTCGAGGCCGTGGTGTCGATCGAGATACCTCATTGAGCTTCTCCTCGATTACTCGTGTGCCGCGGCTATCGATGTAATTCCTTGGAACCGATAGATTGTGTTTAGCTCGAGTGTCAAGAATCCGTTCAAAAATCGTCGATTGCCGACAGAAGTGGGATCGATCGGCAATCGGTCAACAGCCTCACGGACGACTGCATTGCCTCGAACGTGGAGGGGCCGGCCACGCCGGAGTACGACCGGGCTCGGGGTCCAGTCGTGGCCGTTCGAGATGCGGTTTGGTCGAGATGGCGCTTCGTGGACTTTGAACGCTCCGAATGAGATTGCTCAATGTCCAGCTATGCTCGCGAGAAAGCTGCACGCACGGGCGTCGGGTCGGTGACGATAACGGCGCCGGCGGAGGCGTTCGGTACGTTTCACATCACTCCAGGCTTGTTTCCGCATCGAATGCTCCATGTACGTCAGTAGGCAGGAAAAACCGCACTTCTCCGGGAAAGCAATACTCAGCTCCGAGTGATCTTCAGGCCCAGGGTAAAATGAACATTGCATGCTAATTCAGTCAGATTTTCTACCATCACAAACTTACAGACTAAATCCATTTTGGCCTTAAGACTCCTGCGATGGCCGGGCTCCAAACCAAAATGTTTAACAAATTGTCTGGGACTCAAAAATTCCAGGGGGGGGAAAGTTAGATCATGAGGCACGGGTGTGGGGGGCCTGCCCGGGTCCATCGAATCATCCGTAAATCCTTTACGATTCAGCGGTTAAATCTGCCACTAGCCACCGTTGTTGTGATCGGGTGGCCTCAGACGAATTGTCTGATACCGAATCTCTTCTCTTGACCTTTCGCTACGCTCTCTTGCTCCGCCTATCGCTCTCTCTTGCCACTTCGGCCATCACCTCACGCCACATCAACCGGCCCTTGAGCGTTGGTCTCACCTCCGACTTTGCCTCTGGCACTGCGGTGTTTCCGCCGATTTCACTCTCGTTGTGGTATTCCGGCCCTATCCTCCGTCTATCGCTGCGCATCCTGGCAGGATGAAACTTTCATGAGAGAACACCGACTCTGACAACAATCAATCGGCGGATTTCCCGCAAACCAAGTGTCCCGACACTGAAATTACTGATGTGGCGATTTTGCATCATTTGCCTTTTGCATATAAGGAAACGTGCGATTCGATTTATGGCCTCAAACTATCGCCATAGCTCTCGATCACTGGCCACCGTTCGAACCATTGCGATAGACAAGGAACGTCGATTTGTCAAAGGATTCTCAATCGTTATGGTTTGATTCGGAGTCTGCATCAATGGCCACCGCAAACAAGTCCGCACGCAAGGGCAAGACCAACACCACCGCCCCAGAGGCCAACACCGCCGACATCAACATGGCGATCGTTCCGCCCCCTGCACCGATCCGATGGCCACCACCCCTGATATCGCGCCAGAGGCCAACACCCCTGCCACCGACGCCACCACCGCGCCGACGTTGCAAGAGGCTTTGAACGCCACCGCCCCCGCCAAGGCGCCAAACTCACTGCCGATGACGTGGCCGATACCCAACGCACCATCTTCAAGCGGATCATCGGCAAGGCCAGCGCTCTGGCCATGCAAGAGAACCTGACGGTTATCAGCATGGGCGCCGATCTCCAGGAGGCCATCGATGCCTTCAAGCCCCTGATTCCCAAGGCCGATTGGTGGAGGCAACGCGCCGATACGATCGCTGACTTTGAACAGCGCTACCGTCTGGCCATGAACGGACGGACCCCCGAAGCGTACAAGTGGCTTACCTGCTTCCACGTTCACGCGCTGGCCTCGGATGACTCCAAGGCCATTCTCACCGCCGGTCGTTCCGGCCGTCCCTTCCCGATCGCCACGATTGACGCCATCGGCGCCTGGCTGCGCTACGACAAGGCCACCGACGAATGGAGCGTCAAGGACGGCTATGACATGGATCTTGATGCCATCATCTTGCGCGTTGCCGATGAAGGCTTGACCACTTCCCAGACGACGGAGGCCATGAACGCTATCGACGCTCAGAAGCGTCTGGCCAGCGCGGAGGCCACCGGGGGGGCCAAGGCCAAGGCGAGTGAAGCGAAAGCCCAGAAAGCCAAGGCCAAGGCCGATCGCTCCAAGGCGTTGGACAAGGCGCTTGACTCACTGGCCAAGAGCGTGGCCTCTGACACTATCGGCGGAGTCAGCGCGGCCGAACTCTTGAACCGTCTGGCGGATCGGGGCTTGGCGGAAGCTACCGGGCTTGTCGATCCGGCCACGATGACGCCTACCGAAGCGCTGGCCTTTGCCCAGAGGCTTTGCGAACTCGACCGAACGGATGTCATCTTCGTCGTTCTGACACGTTTGCGAGCGTATGAAGCCAATGCGCTGGCCACCGACAAGGCCACCGCCCCCGCCACCGCGCCTTGCTTGAACGATACTCCGGTCAAGGCCAGCGCGTAAGGCCAGAGACCACCACCGCCCCTGATTCACCACCGCCCCCCGGTGGCCAGAGTCAGGGGTGGAGGCCATTCCAGACATGAGCGCTGGGATAGCCTCCGCCCCTGCCAGGCCCCTGAAAGCCCCCGATTGGCGTTGCCTGGCAATGGTGCCGATTCCCTTGGCCTTCTGGTTCTGGGAAGCCTTTGGCGCGGCTTTTTGCCGATGCCAGAGGCCACCATCGCCCCCGTCTTCTGGTCACTGGCCAGAGGCCATCGGGGTTGTGGTTGATCGGCACCATCGTGAAAAACCGCCTCCTGGCGCGTGACCGATGAACGTACGCGCCGAATCGGTTTCTGGAAATTTCCAGAAACGTGATTCCGTCCGGCGGCCATCAACCAAGGCCACCGCCAAACCTCTGGTTCCAATCCATCGGCCACCGCCCCTTTGCGGTGGCCTTTTCGCGTTTACGGTGGCCGTAGAAATCCGATTTCCAGGCCCCTGGCACGTTGTCAGGGGCTTTTTGCTGCGCGTTGACGGTAACGCCACGTCGCTATGAGAGCGCTGCAAGGATCGCGTCTCATGGATTCGGAATAGCCCACCCGAAACCGGGTGATTGATACACCCTGCGGCACGTCGTCGTGGGGCCGTTTCGTTGTACGTACCGAGGATGTTTCACCCATGGCGAAGACATTCAAATCGAAGCTGATCGGGACCGTCGTCAAGGACGCCGAGGCCATGTTCAAGGCGAAGGTCATCACCTTCGAGTCGCAGTTCAACAACCCAAAGAACCAGACCGAGCCGGGCGGTATGTGCTCGTGCTGTGGTGCCGGCCCGCGTGTCAACAGTGTTCATGATTGGTGGCTCGTCTTCAAGGCGGGGCTCTGCGACTCCGACGGGGTGTTCTACTCGATGCTCTGTGGCGGCGGCTCGGGCGATGGATGCCTGGAGGAGATCCGCCATCAGAACGCGAAGCGAAAGCGCACGTTCCGTGACGAAGCCGCCGAGATCATCCGCTTTATGAACGGTGACGATGTGGACGGGATGGAATCCGACTTCGACGACTTCAACGCGATCGGTGCGTTCGACGGCTTCGACGTGTGAGCATAAACCTGGAAACTCGCATCCTGAAGGACGGCATCATGTCGCTTTGGCCACTCCTGGATGTGCCTGATCGCCCGCCGATCTTCCCCTCGCTGTAAATCGTGATTCGGTATCCCAACCTCAACCTGAGAGGCATCGTCAAATGTACGCGCAGAGCGTGGTGATTGGTCCCGAGTTCTTCACCAAGTCGTTCAACGACTACCGGGACAAGTATTGGGCGTTTGCCCGCGAGATCATGCAAAACAGCCTCGATTGCGGCTCGACGCGAATCGGCATCGAGATCACCGAATTCGACCAGGAAACGAGGGTCGCGGTCCGCAACGACGGCGAGCCCATGACCCGGGAGATCCTGATCAACAAGCTCCTTTGCCTGGGATCGAGCGGCAAGGACTTCAAGGGCGCCGTGGGTGGCTTCGGGAAGGCGAAGGAGATCCTGTACTTCGCCCACAAGTCGTATTCGATCGCGTCGGGCGACTGGAATGTCTCGGGGAGCGGAGCCGGCTACGACATCGAACCGGGCGAATCTTACCCGGGAACGTGCAGCCATGTCGTATGGAGCGGGCTCGTGGGCGATTCGCTACGTCGGGCGTTCCGCACGTTCATCTCGCTGTGTGGGCGCCGCAAGGTCACGTACACGCTCGATGGCGAGATCCACATGCCGGAGGTCCCGAGGTTCGTATTCCGGCGCCCGCTGGATCACGAGGGAGTGACCTGGGCGAACCTGGGAATCTCATCGTTTCAAAGAAATCTGGTGCTGGTACGTCTCGGGGGAATCCCCATGTTCACGGAGAACAGCGATTTCCCGGGGACGGTCATCATCGAATTGCAGGGGACGAGCGGCGAGCGACTGACTGCCAACCGTGACAGCCTGCGGTATCCGTACTCAACGCGGTTCCGCGACCTGATCACCCAGATGGCGGTGGATCGTCAATCGACGTTGAAGCTGGAGCAACCCGTCTACACGCGATATGGCGGGCCAAAACTGCGGGGCACGGCGAAAACGCCGATCGACGATTTTCCGAGTGAATCCGTCAGCGTGGCCGCTCGCAGGGATCAGGACGCAGGCGGCGGCATCGTGGTCATACCGCAGGACCGTAACGAAGCTGCAACCAGCCTCCTGCCATACGAGTTCATCGTGAAGAACTGCGTGCGCCGTCGAGTGCCACGTGAGTTCGATCCGCTCGACGTGCAGTTCAGCGACTACGCACACTGGCTCGCATGGGCGTACGCCGGGTGCCTGACGGAGCTGCACAGGCTGTTCGAGATCGATCACGAATTCTCGACGGGTTTCGTCTTCTCCGACATGGCGGAGGCCGAGTTCGAGACGTCCTCCGAGTACGGCAGGGTCTACTACATCAACCCGGTTCGCATCGGGAAGCGGTCAAACAAGCACCGCTACAAGAAATCGCAACGTGGCGAGATCGTATCCGTCGTCGCTCACGAGTTCGTGCACGGTGCGCTCGACCAGTCGTATCACGGCGAGGATTACGCCAACTGGCTGACCAACGTGATGGGTAAGGTCTGCAACCACTGGCGCCGGTTCGCCCGGCATTTTCAATGAGAGGAGAATGTCATGCAGTTCATGGGTACGAAGTTTCCGCTCGGCCAGCTCGTCGCCACACCCGGGGCGCTCGAAGCCCTGGCAGACGCCAGGCAACTGGCCGGCGCGTTTCTGAAATGTCACATCGGCGGCGACTGGGGTGACGTCGGCCAGGACAACGCGCTCGCCAACGATCGGGCGATCGATGAAGGCACGCGGATTCTGAGCGCGTACACGCTCTCGACCGGGGTCAAGATCTGGATCATCACCGAGGCCGACCGTTCCTCAACCTGCATCCTTCTACCTGAGGAGTATTGACGATGGCATCCGAGAAATTGTTCTGGGATCAGCTCGAAGCGTTACAGGAGTCCTGGATCAACGGGAACCGCAAGGACGTCATCACCACCTTGACCCGGTCCCGGCCGAGCGAGCTGGTCCGGTTCGCCTACCTGCTGCGCAAGTCGCGGGGCAATGATGACGCGGCGATTTTGATCAACCTTCTGGATCGGGAGATCGAATGATGAGCGCCACGCAACCGATCCACGAGCACGACGCGGAGGTCTACAACCACGGGTCGATTTGCCTGGTCAAGCCGCGAACGCCGGCCGCACGGACATGGCTCACTGAGAATGTGAGCGAAAGCTCCCTGTGGTGGGCCGGCGGCCTGGTGGTCGAGCCACGCTACCTGGATGACCTGGTCGAAGCGATGCGCGGCGATGGCCTGGTGATCGCATGACCGGAGGGACGGACATCGATGGCACGTCGGAAGCGAACGGCGAAGGAACCACCGGGTTCCACCCGCCCAACCAAAGCTCAAGTTCAGCTTAGGTGTTGTTGTCTCAATGATCAAGATCTTATAGACCTCAAAGGCGTCACCAAAGCTCAAGTTTAGCTTAGGTGTTGCTATCTCAATAAGAACGAGCCACCGGAATCCACCCACTGGACGAGCTACACACCCAACCGCGGGTTGTACTGGTTTTATGGCGGTCCGTGGATTCCGCCTGAACAGATTCCGGCCCGTACCTCGCGGAAGCCGGAAAACATCCGGCCGTATGAGAAACCAGCGACCCGGCTCAGGAGTGTCTCCCAGATGCTCGAAGCCGCCGTCGCGCAACTGGCTGCCTCAATCGCCCACTATCGTGACCTTCACGAGCGTGGAGTCGCCGCCCTTGAGTACGAGTGGATGAAGGACCGGGTTCGCAACGGGGAATGTCCTCCGAACGAGCCCAACCACCTTCATTACTCGCTGTGCCAGGCGTATCTGGCCATCGCACAGCTCAAGGGCGACATCCCGGTCTACGAGCAGATCATCGACGGGCTCACACCTGAGCAGATGCCTCTGTTCGCCCGGCGTAAGGGTCACTGAACTCACATAGCTGCCACGGCGCATCGTGGACCCCGGCACGGGGCCGACGGTCGCGGTGCGCCTTCAGCATAGGAGATGGATCGATGGCGAAGAAGAAAACAACGCTCCGCGACCCATTGACCGGGGCGCCTCTGGAGTCGTTCGTCGAGTTCGGCGCGGCTGATCTCCGCGATCGACTCGCGCTGTTCAAGCACATTCTCGTCAGACGTGCTTTCCGTAAGGATCTGGCGAGCTATCACGTCACGGTCAAGCCGGGTGGCCATTGCACCGTGGCGGCGACCGACATGGAGAACCGGCTGTTGCTCACGTTGGAGCCGCTGAACTATCTCGGCTCGGGCGTGGTCATGATCGACGCTCACGCGCTGAACGCCATGCTCGGAGCCTACGCCGAACCCCGAGTGCGAATCTACCTGGAAGAAGCGAAGGAGGTCCGCGTCGAAGGTCGTCAGATCAGCATGAAGCTGCCCGGTTACGACCCCAGGAAGGAGCTGAACCTCACCGCCGAAGGGAGCCTGACAAGTACGGGTTGGCTGATCCGGGGCGATTACCTCGCCACCGCGATCGAGAAGACCCGGTTCGCGGCCGACACGGACAACTCGACCCGCTACGCGATGAGCGGCATCGCGATCTGTCTCCCTGACGAGGGGAAAACCGACGCTGAGTTTGTCGCCACTGACGGGCGCCGGCTCTCGCTCTACCGCGTTCCGGTGCGGCCACACGGCGGCATCCCCGATCGCTTCTGGCGGCCGGAAGTGCGGCACGCCGCCACGCCGACGACGTACCACCCGCTGATCGCGAACAAGGTCGTGCCGCTCGTGCTCAAGCTCGCCCGTGAGACAGGCTCGGGCACATTGGGCATCGCGGTGATCCCGGGCAAGCCCAGGGACTTGAAGAAGCATGAGTATGAAGCGGGCCAGATCCAGGTGGTGACCCGCGACGCGGTGCTCACCGCCAAGATCCCCGACGGTCGGTTCCCCAGGTTCCGTGACGTCTGGCCGACGGGTGAGCGGCAAGCCGAACTGCGGCTCGATGACGCCAGCGTGCTCCGTGATCCCCTGGCGACCGTCCAGGCCGCGACGGATAGCGAGCACAAAGCCGTCGAGATGGTCCTCTCGGGCGGTTGTTTAATGATGACCTGCGAGTCGGACGTGAAGGGTCGAGCCTACACCTCATTACTGGTGCCCGACGCGGTGGGCAAGGCCACCTTCGACCTCGACGCGCTCATGTTCCGCCAGTTCCTCGACGCGGCGGGCAACGAGCGACTGCACATGCGGTTCTTCGGCAAGGACCAGCCGCTGTTGATGCACGCCGGCCCATGCCACGACTTCGTGCTCATGCCGCTCACGCGGGAAAAGCCCACTCCGGCACCGAAACCGGAGCAGAATCCCGCCCTACCGCAGGCGGCTACCCCCGATGCCCACGAGGGTAACGGCGCGGCGAAGACCGGCGGTCAAACGAAGTGATCCCACCACGCGGGGGTCGATCACCGGCCCCCGTGTCCCTTTCCCCACTATCATCATTGGAGACCACACCATGCGTGAACCACGCGAGCGGAAGTCCATGCTCACGGCGGGCAATTCCCACCTGGGACCGCTGATTCACAACTTCAGCTTGCCCGCGTTCTCGACCTGTCCCGGCGCGACGCTGGCATGTCTGACCGTCTGCTACGCCCTGGGATTCCTCTTCTCCGTGCGGCAAAACCTCGCCAAGCACAAGGACAACTGGGAACGGAGCGATCAGCATGCCCAGTTCGCGGAAGATCTGATCGCCGAGATCCGCTGGAAGGTCGTCCAGATCCTCCGCATCCACGTCGCGGGCGACTTCTTCGGAATCGCCTACATCACAACGTGGATCAAGATCGCCCGGTCGTGCAAGCGGGTGAAATTCCTGTTCTACACGCGATCGTGGCGGGTTCCCGAGTTGCGTCCGCACCTGATCGAGCTGGCGTCGCTTTCCAACGTGTATGCCTTCTGGTCCGAGGATCGCGACACGGGACCTGCCGACATGCCGGTGGGCCGGCGGTGTTTTCTCTGCGTGGATGTCGAAGACGAGGCACGGGTTCCCCCTGGAGTCCTGGTGTTCCGAGAGGATGCCAGAAGACCCAGGAAGTGGATCAACGGCTCATGGGTCTGCCCGAAAGAGCAAGGGACCGGGTCCAATGTCACCTGCTCGGCATGTCGTCGTTGCGTGATCCCCGACCCACTGCCACTACCGCCCGAGATCCGCTTGCTCGCAACGGGTAGACACTCTTGAGGATCGCGCTTCGTGGATCACATCCCGCGATAACCCGCCCCTTCCGCAAGCGTCGGCCCCCTGAAGGCCACGCACATCCCTCCTCGCTCCCGCCGACTCAGGGTCTCCTCGCTCACCTCGTTGTTGTTCACTTCCTGATGCCTTTGACTTGGGTTGAAGGCCCTGGGGTGATGGTGCGCGCTGAATTCACTCGCGAGATCGTCGGGGGTGGAGGGAGTCATCGTCGTAATCATCTCCGATTAAGCCGCTTATCGACAGGACAACTACCATGACGAAGGCCATCGAGAAAGTCGCCGTCGATCCGGGATCAGGACGCGTTTTCGGCTACATCCGCGTCTCGACCGACAGGCAAGCCCTGTCGCCCGAGGTTCAGAGGCACACGATCGAGGAAGCGGCTCGACGGATCGGGCGATCGATCAATGCCTGGTTCGAGGATGCCCCCACGCGGAACAAGGATGGTTCATGGAACGACGCCCAGAGCGGCAAGGTCCCTCTGCCCGAACGCAAGGCGGGCCAACTGCTTTGCGAACAAATCAGGAAGGGCGACGTCGTGATCGTCGCCAAGGTGGACCGGGCGTTCAGGAAGTTATCCGACTGCGTGATCATGCTGGACCGCTGGGAACGCCAGGGCATCGGCCTGCTCCTGTGCGACTTCCCGATGCTCAGCGACCTGTCGAATCCGTTCGGGAAAGCGATGATCCAACTCGTCGCCGTGTTCGCCGAGATTGAGCGCAAGCTGATCTCCCAGCGCACCAAGGAGGCCCTGGCCCTGCGGAAGCGCAAGGGGCACGCCAACGGCAAATACCCCGGCTACGGCATGAAGTGGGAGCGGCGCTGGGACGGCGAACAGGGCCGGTACGTCAAGGTCAAGGTCGATGATCCTGAAGAGCAAAGTGTCATGCGGGAGATCGTCAAGCTGAGGAACGACGGGCATGGCTGGGACGCCATCACTCTCATCCTGGACCATCGGAAGGTCGTCAACAAGGAAGGGAGGCGATGGACCCGCTCGCGAGTGCGGCGGGCGTTTCAGGCGGAACTTCGCATCCGAGCGGACGAAAATAGCAGACGAGCCGAGTGACTCAACGTTGCAATTCGCTGCAATCGGATACGGTCCTTGCAGACACCGCCGTGGTGATCTTCTCGGTGTAGTTGGCTAAGAGGGTCTTTGGAAAGTTAAGGGTTTTGGGTCGTCGGCGACAGCCGCCGAACCATCAGGTTAATCATTGCGACGTGAACCATCGTTTCGCTTGTTTCTGGGTAAAACTCGTAGTCTTTGCTCATTCGCCGGTAGCGGCCAAGCCAGCCGAACGTACGCTCAACAACCCAGCGACGAGGTAAGACATGAAATCCTTTCAGATCGTCGTTGCGTTTCACGATCTCCAGTTCGCTACCACAGTTGCCTTGGACCCAAGCCACCAGTTTGCCGGCGTAGCCACCGTCCGCCCAGATCAACTTCAGCCGCTCGAAGCGATTTCGAGCGCGCTCCAACACCAGCTTGGCCCCATCACGGTCTTGAATCCCGGCGGAGTGAACCACGACGGCCAGAACCAATCCCATGGCGTCCACGAGGAGATGACGCTTGCGGCCGGTGACCTTCTTGCCTGCATCATAACCGTCGATCCCGCCTTGTTCGTTGGTCTTGGCCGACTGGCTGTCGATGATCGCGGCCGTGGGTTCGGGCCTCGCGTCCCGCTTCAATCCGAACCTGTTCCCGCAACGTCTGATGGATCAATTCCCAGGTACCGTCGCGTTGTCAACGACGGAAGTAATCGTAGACCGTTCCCGAAGGCGGAAAGTCATGAGGAAGGAGATGCCAGGCGCACCCGGAACGAAGGACGTAAAAGATCGCGTTGACGACCTCGCGCACGTCGGTGGTCCGCGGTCGTCCTCCCCCGGTTTCGGGGATCACAAAGGGGGCGATCAGTTCCCACTGAGGATCAGTCAAGTCGGTGGCGTATGCCCGTCGTGAGGCCGTCATGAAGAAGTAAATCCGTAGAGATTGAGTATGATCCGTCTCCCAGGCCTCATTGTGGCGAAACGAGGTCAACTCTCGCTAGACTGTTTAAGTTCCCAAAGACCCACTAAGACAGAACGATCCAAGGCGATGGACTTTCAATGCGGCCACGGCTCGGTCGCCGTGGATGACTGGGCGTGCGGCCGGCTGCGCGTGGCTCCCTCTCGTGCTTCAATGCGGCCACGGCTCGGTCGCCGTGGATGACCTGGAATGCACTCGTGAGCTTTCTCGAATGCGTGCCGCTTCAATGCGGCCACGGCTCGGTCGCCGTGGATGACGTTGCTTGCTCCGCTTGAAGTCGTGACAGGGAGTCGCGCTTCAATGCGGCCACGGCTCGGTCGCCGTGGATGACCGACGAAGAGGTTGCCGATGTTGGTGCCCAGGTTGTGGCTTCAATGCGGCCACGGCTCGGTCGCCGTGGATGACCTGGTCGCTCCCGTCGCGCCGTCTCCGAAGGAATTGCTTCAATGCGGCCACGGCTCGGTCGCCGTGGATGACATCCGCCGTGGTCTGGTCAGAGACCGACGCGCCGACCCAGCTTCAATGCGGCCACGGCTCGGTCGCCGTGGATGACGGGAGGCACTGGCCTATCAACGGTCCCGTCGTCCAATGCTTCAATGCGGCCACGGCTCGGTCGCCGTGGATGACCGGCCTACAACGGCTGGAACCTCAAGATCAACACGTGGCTTCAATGCGGCCACGGCTCGGTCGCCGTGGATGACGCGGGATCACCATGCAGCACACGGGTCGGATCGTCAGGCTTCAATGCGGCCACGGCTCGGTCGCCGTGGATGACGCTCGCGACAGCGGCCGAAGTGAGCGCGGCTGATGTCGCTTCAATGCGGCCACGGCTCGGTCGCCGTGGATGACCATGGCCATCACCATCACCATCGGCGGCTCGGCCGTGCTTCAATGCGGCCACGGCTCGGTCGCCGTGGATGACGACCTCCTTCACGGTCAGGATCGACCGGACGGCCGAGCTTCAATGCGGCCACGGCTCGGTCGCCGTGGATGACCAGGAGTTCCGCCACGGCGTCGGCCTGCTCAGGTACTTGCTTCAATGCGGCCACGGCTCGGTCGCCGTGGATGACCCCCAGCCCGACCGTGCAACTCGTCGCCAGTCCCGCGCTTCAATGCGGCCACGGCTCGGTCGCCGTGGATGACGCCACATGGCCGCGAGGCTCGACAGGAACGAGGTCAAGGCTTCAATGCGGCCACGGCTCGGTCGCCGTGGATGACCCCGGAAGGTCGGTCGACCTGCGAACCCGGTCCTCTCGCGCTTCAATGCGGCCACGGCTCGGTCGCCGTGGATGACCTCGGATGGGGGAACGGCTACCAGGAGATCGTGAGGCTTCAATGCGGCCACGGCTCGGTCGCCGTGGATGACTCGGATCAGGCCGAATTCACCATCTCCTCCTGGGAACTTCAATGCGGCCACGGCTCGGTCGCCGTGGATGACACGATCCCGTCCAGGCCGAGACCTGGAAGGACAACGTACTTCAATGCGGCCACGGCTCGGTCGCCGTGGATGACCTTGCGGTCGCGAGAACTTCGTCTAAGGGTGCGTGACTTCAATGCGGCCACGGCTCGGTCGCCGTGGATGACGATCGAGGCCACGGGGTGCGTCTTCGAGCACAAGGGTGCTTCAATGCGGCCACGGCTCGGTCGCCGTGGATGACGGTGTGGAGCGCGAAGGGCGAGTCGGACCCGTCGTCGCTTCAATGCGGCCACGGCTCGGTCGCCGTGGATGACGTGATCCGGGCGCGGAGCAGTCGCCGCGACCCCTCCTGGCTTCAATGCGGCCACGGCTCGGTCGCCGTGGATGACGACGGCCCAGGGCCGCCGACAACCGGGCGACGCGTCTGCTTCAATGCGGCCACGGCTCGGTCGCCGTGGATGACGAGAGAGCGGGGATGGATTCGCGGATTTTGAAGCGGCTTCAATGCGGCCACGGCTCGGTCGCCGTGGATGACCGCGCCGGTGGCGGGGCAGAGCGCAGCCGAAGACGGGCTTCAATGCGGCCACGGCTCGGTCGCCGTGGATGACACCTCGGACCAGCCGTGGGTCTCACGGGCGACATCGAGCTTCAATGCGGCCACGGCTCGGTCGCCGTGGATGACTCGAGCACTCCTCGCCGGCGTGGGATGTCACGATGCAGCTTCAATGCGGCCACGGCTCGGTCGCCGTGGATGACGGGAGGCACTGGCCTATCAACGGTCCCGTCGTCCAATGCTTCAATGCGGCCACGGCTCGGTCGCCGTGGATGACCGGCCTACAACGGCTGGAACCTCAAGATCAACACGTGGCTTCAATGCGGCCACGGCTCGGTCGCCGTGGATGACGCGGGATCACCATGCAGCACACGGGTCGGATCGTCAGGCTTCAATGCGGCCACGGCTCGGTCGCCGTGGATGACGCTCGCGACAGCGGCCGAAGTGAGCCGCGGCTGATGTCGCTTCAATGCGGCCACGGCTCGGTCGCCGTGGATGACCATGGCCATCACCATCACCATCGGCGGCTGCGGCGGCTTCAATGCGGCCACGGCTCGGTCGCCGTGGATGACCGGTAAGCCGGAAAATCACTCGAGCGCATCCGCTGGTGCTTCAATGCGGCCACGGCTCGGTCGCCGTGGATGACGACGACCGCGCGCCCCGAGCGCGATCCCGGTGATCGTGGCTTCAATGCGGCCACGGCTCGGTCGCCGTGGATGACGCGAAGGCCGAGACGACGGCTGGCGAGTGGCAATCGGCTTCAATGCGGCCACGGCTCGGTCGCCGTGGATGACGTCGAAGCAATCTGTTTCGACTAGCTGGCTTGCGGGAGCTTCAATGCGGCCACGGCTCGGTCGCCGTGGATGACACATTCATTCGTTGGTGAACTGTCCAGGATAATCGGCGCTTCAATGCGGCCACGGCTCGGTCGCCGTGGATGACAAGGGCTGCGGGTGCGGCCAGGGCCTGGCGTGAACGTGCTTCAATGCGGCCACGGCTCGGTCGCCGTGGATGACGTGATCTTTTCGTGGTCGGGCTCATCGTCCTCAGGGCTGCTTCAATGCGGCCACGGCTCGGTCGCCGTGGATGACTTCGACCTGTCCGCGCCCGGTGAAATGCACGTCGAGGCTTCAATGCGGCCACGGCTCGGTCGCCGTGGATGACGCCCTCGAAACGGCGGACCGCGATGCAGGTCAGCCTCGCTTCAATGCGGCCACGGCTCGGTCGCCGTGGATGACAGATTTGGGCCGGTCCTGCTGCACGGGACCAGGTCGGCTTCAATGCGGCCACGGCTCGGTCGCCGTGGATGACACATTCATTCGTTGGTGAACTGTCCAGGATAATCGGCGCTTCAATGCGGCCACGGCTCGGTCGCCGTGGATGACAAGGGCTGCGGGTGCGGCCAGGGCCTGGCGTGAACGTGCTTCAATGCGGCCACGGCTCGGTCGCCGTGGATGACGTGATCTTTTCGTGGTCGGGCTCATCGTCCTCAGGGCTGCTTCAATGCGGCCACGGCTCGGTCGCCGTGGATGACTTCGACCTGTCCGCGGCCGGTGAAATGCGCGTCGAGGCTTCAATGCGGCCACGGCTCGGTCGCCGTGGATGACGCCCTCGAAACGGCGGACCGCGATGCAGGTCAGCCTCGCTTCAATGCGGCCACGGCTCGGTCGCCGTGGATGACAGATTCGGGCCGGTCCTGCTGCACGGGACCAGGTCGGCTTCAATGCGGCCACGGCTCGGTCGCCGTGGATGACTCGACCGGTGACGGCCAGGCCGAAGCGCTGGACTTATGCTTCAATGCGGCCACGGCTCGGTCGCCGTGGATGACGTCCAGGATCACGACGCGGCCGGTCTTCGGGTTCACGCTTCAATGCGGCCACGGCTCGGTCGCCGTGGATGACCTCGCCCCGCCGGGGGAACCGTCGGGCTTGACGGCGCTTCAATGCGGCCACGGCTCGGTCGCCGTGGATGACGCGACCACATAGCGGTCTGTCCAATCCGGCCAGAAAGCTTCAATGCGGCCACGGCTCGGTCGCCGTGGATGACCGCGACGTATTTCTCGCTGTCCCCGTCATACCAGTCCTGCTTCAATGCGGCCACGGCTCGGTCGCCGTGGATGACGACGGTCCGACCGTGCCACGGCCGGCCCCAAGCGCCCTCGCTTCAATGCGGCCACGGCTCGGTCGCCGTGGATGACTTCCCCAGATCGCCGACCGCCGGGCTCGTGAACGAAGCTTCAATGCGGCCACGGCTCGGTCGCCGTGGATGACGCTGGGTCCTGAGCTGCTCGACGCCCTGCTGGCCGAGGCTTCAATGCGGCCACGGCTCGGTCGCCGTGGATGACCTCCCGTTGGTCGGCTCAGGCCCCCCCGAAACCCAAAGCTTCAATGCGGCCACGGCTCGGTCGCCGTGGATGACCTGAGAGGTCGGGATCGGAGATCGCGGACTCTGGCGCTTCAATGCGGCCACGGCTCGGTCGCCGTGGATGACGCGGGCAGTCCCGGCAGTTACGCCTCGGGAATGACCCACGCTTCAATGCGGCCACGGCTCGGTCGCCGTGGATGACGTCAATGCTATGAATGCCCCGCGCGACCCGAAATGCAGCTTCAATGCGGCCACGGCTCGGTCGCCGTGGATGACGTGACGCGAGCTAAACAGCGATCGGGCGTGGACCCGGGCTTCAATGCGGCCACGGCTCGGTCGCCGTGGATGACGAGTCGGTGGGTCGGGTTGCGGGAGTTCGCCGCGTGCTGCTTCAATGCGGCCACGGCTCGGTCGCCGTGGATGACTGACCGCCAGGCGGAAAGAAGATCGCTGGCCCAAGATGGCTTCAATGCGGCCACGGCTCGGTCGCCGTGGATGACGGCCGACGACCCGAACGACGCCCAAACGACCTACGCGCTTCAATGCGGCCACGGCTCGGTCGCCGTGGATGACAATTGGTCTCGTTCATGGTGTCTTCCTGGATTGGGAGCTTCAATGCGGCCACGGCTCGGTCGCCGTGGATGACGACGAAGAGGTTGCCGATGTTCGTGCCCAGGTTTTCGCTTCAATGCGGCCACGGCTCGGTCGCCGTGGATGACCCTGGGCACCCCCGCGAATCCAGCCGTCCTACTCGCTTCAATGCGGCCACGGCTCGGTCGCCGTGGATGACTCCCGATCCCGATTCCGAGCCCGTCGGCCGCGGACCGGCTTCAATGCGGCCACGGCTCGGTCGCCGTGGATGACGCCGCGGACCGCGCAGGGCTGAGGTCAGCGCCGGGTACAGCTTCAATGCGGCCACGGCTCGGTCGCCGTGGATGACGGCGCTACTTCGGGCTCGGCTCGGCCGCCGGCCCCCAGCTTCAATGCGGCCACGGCTCGGTCGCCGTGGATGACAGCCGCGGTCCGCCAGGCAGGGATGGATGAGGCCGAGCTTCAATGCGGCCACGGCTCGGTCGCCGTGGATGACCGAGACCTACGCGGACGTTTTCGCGGCCGTGGCGACGAAGCTTCAATGCGGCCACGGCTCGGTCGCCGTGGATGACCCGCGTCCCTGGCCAGCCGGAGAATCCCCCGCTCAAGCTTCAATGCGGCCACGGCTCGGTCGCCGTGGATGACTCCGGTGGTGTGGTGCGTGAGGGGGCCAGACGAAGCTTCAATGCGGCCACGGCTCGGTCGCCGTGGATGACCCGCGCCGCCGATGACCTGGGTATACGCCGGGAACCAGCTTCAATGCGGCCACGGCTCGGTCGCCGTGGATGACGCCACCAAGGCCGCGCCCGCCGACGAGGCCCTTGAGGCTTCAATGCGGCCACGGCTCGGTCGCCGTGGATGACTGGACTCCACCATTATATCCCAGTCATGACGCTAATGCTTCAATGCGGCCACGGCTCGGTCGCCGTGGATGACGCCTGGACGTTCGCGACGGTGAACGCGGCCGAGACCAGCTTCAATGCGGCCACGGCTCGGTCGCCGTGGATGACGGCTCGCGATCTAACTGGCCGGTCTTATGGGGATTGCGCGGCCTTCCGCGAGCGGAGGATGTTTTCAGGATGGCTGACAGGGGTAGCTCATGCGGTCGCACTCCGTAAACCATTTGGTTTGAATCGGTTTGGCTCCGCGAGCGGCCCCCGAGCCGCGTTACAAACGTATCTGCCTAATTGTCAAAGAGCTTCTGGCGTTACGACGAGATCCTTCGCGTTTCATCACCTTCGCGCTCGCCCCCTGTTTGGCAAGAACGAGGGCTTATTTCTTCCATTCCAGCGAGTCAACCGGCCGGGTGCTCACGGAAGGAGATACCGCTCAACCAGGATACTGGGGGTCCGTACCTCAGCAGGTTGAGAAAACACCGAAACGCCTCACTCCCAACGCGCACAAGTGTACGCCATGAGAGGGGGCAACGACAGTCCCCGCCGCATCACGCGCGGCGGATTGCTTCGGACAACACGCACTCGTCGTGGAGTTGTCGATCGCAGTCACAAGATCCGGGTAGCCGGTCAAGGCGGACCATACGCTTTGCCAACAGTTACCCGTTCGGTTTCAAACACCGCGGTGATCCCGTGGGACCGAAGCGTAACGGGAGGAAATTCGGCGGCGAAACATCAGGCGGAAACACCTCGCCGCCAGCCAGACGGCGACGCGCGTGCTGTTAGGGCCGGTGCCGGTCGGCGCGGCGGTGACCGTGGCTTGTGCCGATGAGGTGGGGCCGCGGGTCGCCAGGAATCACTCATGCCTCACGAAGACGCCAAGCCCTCGATATCGACCCGCCCCAATCACCAACGGGCCGGAGACCGGCCGCTTGAACTGGATGCGCAGGTGATAGCGAGGATAGTTCAGCTTCGACAGTTGGTAGTTCCTGGCCAGGTCCAACCCCCGGAGCCAGCCGACGGCGCGGTACTCGACCTGAGCCTCGGCGAGTGCGTCCCGCGTCCAGCCTGCCTGGTGGAACGCCTTCCAGATCAGGGCCAGGACGCGGGCGTCGAGGCGAGCGAGCAGGTGGCCTTGCTCCGCCGAGGACACCACGCCGTTCGATTCGCGAGCCGTGAGTTTCGCCCGCAGGCCGTCCGGGTCGTCGAATCCGGGGAGGATGACCGGCGTGACGGTACTCCAGGTCGTCGCGGGGCCGAGGAAGGGCGCCACGTTCCGATCCGTCGCGGCGATGCTAGACAACATCGCCACGGGCTGTCGAGTGTCCTTGTCCACCAACTCCTCGCCGTTGAGCCTGCGGCGGAGCGGGGCGAGATCGAAGCCCGGCGGGCCGACGACCAAGACCCGACGGATACCACTCACCCCCATAGGGGTGATGCTCGGCAGGGGCAAGAATTGCAAGCGGTCATTGGAGGTCGCCGGGCCGCCATGCACCTCGTGCCCCTCGATGCGGTGTACGACGTCATCCTCCGCCCAGCCGAGGTTTCTGGCGACGCCCGCGGTGGCATGCCGCATCATGCCGGCGACCTCCGCCACCCGCCGGACGTGGTGGAATGGGCGATACCTGCTCTTACCGGCGTTTTCAGGATTTTCCTGGTCCTCGATCGTCCGGTGAATCTCGAACGCCGCGAGCGAACGCGACGGTGTCGGCAGACTGTCCACCGTCGGCGAGTGATAGCAGACGACGTCGAAGCAGTCGAGCGGCGGGACGGGGCGGAACCCGTCCTTCGACAATCGGCCCACGAACGCGGCATGCTTGCGGATCAGGTCATCGAGGGTGCCCGCCCTCGGCACCCGAAGCGGCACGCCCCCGACGGGGACGACACGCCAGCGATGGCCGGGTAGCTTCGCGGCGTCGGCCTCCGAAATGATGTCCGCATCCGCGGCCACCATGTCGATGCCCCAGCCGAGGTGCGTGATCGAGCGGGCGGCGGCTTTCAATGTTTCATAATGCGGATTAAATTCGTTCACATCTTCCACCAGTGGATAAAGGTAGTGGACCGCGTCGCCGCCCAGGTGCGTGGGGCGAACGGGCTTCTGCTCGCGCTTCACAGACCTAACGACATCCCCCTGTTTCCAGGCGGGGACGAGCAGGTCCGCCGTGTTGTTCGGTACGTACAGCAGGTAGGGACGATCGCCGGGCACGCCGGCCGCGGCGACGATTTCCGGCCGCCGGCTCTCCAGCCAGCGCAGGGCCGGCGTGGCGTCTCCGAGGAGCTCCGAGTCATGCCGCCGAGCGGCCGCAGCCACGAGTGCCTGGACCAATCGGAGAGGCGAGGGGGGCCACTCCGGCGAGCCACCGTCGGCCCGGCCGTGCGCCAGGGGCTGGAGGAAGCGGACCGAGATGCGAAAGGATGTCGGCACGGTTAGCCCTCCGCGGGTTCTTGCTTCGTTTCCCGTTTCTTGGAGCGAGCCTTCGCCGTCTTCTTCGCGTCGCCCTCGCCCGTCACATCCCGTTTCGCCCGTTCGGTTTCAAACGGCACTTCCCCGACATGGACGACACCAAACGCCTCGGCCGTCTTGGTGGCGTATCTCAACGCGCCGTCATGTTTGATGCCGCTTGGCTTTCTCTCGCCGTCGGGGTAGACCTCGTCGAACTCGCCGGGCCGGTCCGGGTTCACCACGAGCAGGCAACCCTGTCGCAGATAGCCGCAGGGATTGTGCGTCAGCGCCACCAGTGCGAGGCCCAGGATGTAACGGCGGAGTGCAAGGGTCCGGTCCGCGTCCGGGCCGGCTTTCAACAAGCGGAGGGCCGCCAGGCCCAGCGTAGTGGTGCGCAGGATGCCGCCATCGGCGATGACGCCACCGTGGGACCAGGTGGCGGGGACGTGCACGAAGCCCCTCTCGGCATAGGCGTCGCTGCTCGCCTTGTCCGCCGGCTCATCGAGGAGTTGTTCGCCGACGTAGTCCACAGCCGGATTGAATTGCGCCGAGCGGTGCAACGGCCGCACGTTGAAGGCGCGAATGGTGGAGGCGATCACGCGGGGCAACTTCGCCTGCGTGTCCCGCGAGTCCCACACGCCGAAGACCAGGGACGTCGGCGCGATCCTGGCGAGCGGCTCGGCGTCACCGCGGAGGACCGCGTGGAATGCCTCCTGGATTTTCGACTGGATCGAGGAGCTGCGGATCAGCGCAGTCCGCCGCCCGATGCCCGGCTTCGAGGATGCTGACCGTCTTGGTACCGGCTTTGACGGCAACCTGCGGGACGAGATGCCGGTACTTCTCCCCGAGGAAGATCGGTTCGAGGCGATTCGCCTGCGATCCGACGCTGTCGATCAGGGCGACATTTCTGCCGACCGCATCGACGTCGATGTTGTAACCGCCCACGAATCCTTCCCCGCTGGCGTAAGTGGCCGGGAACAGCACGCCATCGACGCCTTCGGCCGGCATCAGATGCTGCTTCAGCACCATCGCCGCTGGGCCGTCGTCGGACAAATAGTGATCGAACTCGGTCAACTCGCTCATCGATCAGTCTCCGTAGGGTGGATCGGGGTCGCGGGACGGAACGCCTTATGCTTCCTCTGGCCGGTGCGGAACCAGTTCTCGAAGCGGAAGCCTCGCTGACCGGGCAACTCCAAGGCTCCCGATGCCGCGGCGAGCAGCAGGTTCGGCGACAGCGGAGTCGGCCAGCAGAAATAATCGTAGATCCGTGCCCGATCGGTAGATGCCGGCCTCGCGACCTGCAACCCCACGAGGCACAGGAACTCGACGGCCGGATACGCGGTGCTGGTCAGTTGCAGGTCGTTGGTCGAGAACCCGACATCGCGCGCATGCGCGTTCCCGGCCCGGCGGGCGTCGAAGTAGTATGGCTCTTTCTTTTTGCCCGGATCATCCGGGTTTGCCACGACTCCCCCTTGGTCGAACAGGGAGGACGTATGGAAACGTTTGTCTCGTAGGGCGTGCTTCATGGCGCGAGCGATGCCGTAACTCTCCATGGTGCCAGCCCAGACTTTCAAGTCCTTCGCCCCTGTGCGGTCGGTCACCCACCAGTCCACCGAAAGCGGGCGGAACGGGTCCGCGATCGTGATCGGCGACGAGTAAGGATCGTCCGGGTCGTTGTGTATCAGGTTCGCGGTCGCAATCGCATCGACGAGTTGGGGGAGCGTGCCACCGCACGCGATCTTGAACTCCCGCTCGCCCTCCGCGAACCATCCTTCAGTCCCGGCCCACAACCGATCTGCAAGCTCCAGCAATCCACAGCAGGCGAAGAATTGGCCCGGGTTGGTGGGGTCCATCGCCACCGCGATCGATGGAGTCGGGTCGTTCATTGCTCGTCCTCCGCGAAGTAATATTCCGATGGCTTCGCGCTGGCCGCCCAGTCCGCGGCGCGGAGGAGCGATTCCAGGTACGCCAGCCGCCACCGGCCGTACTTGCGTTGCAGCCGGGCGAAGCGGCGTGGTACTTCACAGGCAACCTCCTCGGCCAACGCCGCCGAGTGATCCGGGTCGAACGCCTCGTCGGCCGGGAAGTGCGGCCGCGCCCGGCCGTGGTGCGCCGCGATAAGGTGCAGTACGAGGTCCTTCTCGTCGTCGGCGAGTTGCCCGAACTCGGGCTCCTTCCGAAGATCCAACAGCGACCCGAATTCGTGGCGATACCGCTCCTCCATCCGGCGCCCCCGGCTGTCCGATTTGGCCAGGACGTCCTTCGGATAGCCCGCATTGCCGAGCATAATCTGGAAGAGCTTCCGCCGCTTCCCGTGATCGTGGAATTTCGCGGCCAGCTTCACCGCCCGCCGTTCCAGGTCGCCGAGAGGTAGGCTATCCACGATCCTTCCGGCGAGGTCTTCCACATCCTTCACATGGTCGACCCACTTCACGGGGCTCTCGCGGACGTGTCGCCTTCGTTGTCGAGCTTGAACCAGTACCACACCTTGCCGACGGCGTCCTCGTCATCGCCGGGGAACTGGATGGTGCGGACCCTCCGCAGGCCCTTCGGGAGTTTCGGTCTCGAATCATCCCAGATGCGTTTCCGATCCTCCGTGTCGGCGACATCGTCTGCATTCGGCGAAGCGCCGTCGAGCATTCCACCCGACAGCCCGCCCGAGGCGGGGGGGAGGAGTACCGTCTTGTCCTGGATGCGCTCTTTTTGATCCTTGGAGGCGAGCTCGGCCAGGGTCAAGACGTCCACGGACCCATCGGCGTCGAGCAGCCATACGGGCATCGCAGGCCGATCTTTCAGCCGCTTCGCCATGATCTCGAGTTGCTTGAACGAGCGGTCGCTCGGCTCGCGGAGCAGCTCGTGGGGCTTCAGCGGGAAGTCGACGAGGAGGTCGGCCGGGCTGTGCAGGATCCGCAGATCGCCGGTGATCTCGCCGACTTCTTCCCGCCACGCGACCCGCGTCTCCGGGGGCTGCCAATCGGCGAGGCCGTGCAGGTACGATTCGACCTCCGGCCGGCCGGGCAGGCTGCCGCGGATCGTGGTGAGCGCCCAGGCGTCGAACAGGATGTCCGTGACCGGTAGGATCGTCGGCTTCGGGGCGAAGACGGCCTCGCGCTCGGGGTCGGTCAGGGACTTCATCACGGCGCCCAGTGCCGTCGGACTCGCGTCGCGCCGACCCTCGGCCCCGACGCACGTCGGGAGCCGTTCGAGGACTTTCTTCGTCTCCCAACGCGCCGCCTCGAACCCGGGAGAAAGGGGTTTCGGGTTCGGGTCGGTCTCGTATACCACGTCGATGACCGCGTCGCCTTCGCCCCGCCGGTTCACGCGGCCGACTCGCTGTGCCATGCTTTCCAGCGTCGAGAGGTCGCATATCATGTGCTGGGCCGACATGTCGACGCCGACCTCGCCCGCCGACGTGCAAATGAGGTAAACGGTCCCGTCCTGGGCAGCGACCTTCGGCGATGCCGCGTACCGGGCGAAGATGCGATTGGTCGTCGCCGAGCTCGTCGCGCTCCCGGCCCCGCATGGTCCCGGTGAGCTGCTGCACCTGGCCTTCCGGGACACCGTCCTTCCCCCTGGTGAGCGCGGCCCGGACCTGCTTCACGTCATCGATGGTGCGCACGAAGATGAGGATCGCCTCGCCGGAGTCCTTCCATTTGTCTCGCGCAGCTCTCCGATCCGGGCCGCCACGGAGTCGCGCCGCGACGGGTGGAACGCCAACGCCTTCCTCGCCTTCATCCGCCGCCAGACGTGGTGAATCGGCTCGCTCGGTTCCGCGGGCAACTTGGCCGGTATCGCCGTCTCCTCGGGCGTCAACTCGAACGTCTCCTCGGGCGCTTGCTCGATCGCCTCGCCGCCGCCTCGTTTGGTGGCGGTCAGCTCCATCACCCAGAACGAGCGGAATTTCTTGCACCGCGCCTGCTCCGCCTCGATTGCCTTGAGGAGACGCTGGAACGCCGGCTCGAGGTGTGCCTCGTCGTGGACGAGGAGCGCATCCTGGCCCAGGAATCCGGCGTGCAGCGGCCTCGCCTTCAGGCCGATCCCGTAGCCGCTGAACAGCAGACGACTGCCGATCATATCAACGGTCCCGCTGATCACCGCCGGGCGGCTGGGGTCGACACTCCACTCGCGGTTGTCGGCGAACTGACCCCGCAGGGTGCTGATGGCCAGCGGGGGGGACTCGGCGTTCAGCGGATCGTCGTCGTTCGTCCGCAACGCCGACAAGCGCGCAGCGATTCCCACAATCCGGCGGCGTGCAGGTTGCCTCGGTACTTCTGCACTTCTTCCGTAGTCTGGTCCACAACTGTACGACGATTGACCACGTAAACCAGGCGCCTCGGCACCCTCTCCCGGCTGGTTGCGAGGGCGATCAACCAGACGGCGATGACCGAGGTCTTGCCCAGACCCGTCGGGAGGTTGCAGAATGCCGGTATGTTATCCGGTCGGTCGGAGACAAAGCGCCGGTACAAGGCCCATTGCCAAGGGAAAGGGCCGTGACCCGTCAACGCCGCGAATGAGGTCTCGAATCGTGCTCTTGTCATGCGTGCCCTCACGACTTCAACCAAGCCACCAGCCAATGGATCATCGACTGACAGTGATCTTTTCTCGGGACAGTGCCAAAGCGCTGTCCATCCTCCTGGATCACCGAGGAGATCTACTACGGAGCAACAAGATTCCCGAGCAAGCTCGCTGGAGAATCCGAGAATAGAGGTTCTTTCATCGGCCAGCGATACCTTACGCTATCAGCTGTCGTGAACGATGGCAGCATAGCCACTCCAATCGACCATTACAAGAGGCGCTGCGCGCCGATTTTTTATTTCCACGGTTGTACTGCCGTGGCCGCATTGAAGAACGACGGCTGAAAGCGTCGTGCTACCCTGGGAAGGGATCCTCCACGGCAAATTTGCCGTGGCCGCATTCACAGCACGACGATGACATCCCGCGCGTCGGGTGCCTCCGTGGGCCGGCCGAGCCTCGATCTGATGCACGCACCTGCTGCAGAGGGGGATGATCAGGACCTGGTCTTCTTCGTGATTGATGAGGTCATGAAGCCGGCTCCGCAGCCTCACGAAATCCGTGGCGCTCAGGCGGCAGAGGAACACCGAGAACTGCTTGCGCATCCCGAAGTCCTCGCACGCCGTCGCCACCTTCCGCAGCCGTTTGGGATGGGAGATATCGTACGCCACGATGTAAGTGTCCACGCCTCGACTCCCTCAGCGCACCGTGAAGCCCGTGTAGCGGGGGATATCGCCGCGCACGTACGCGGCCAGCATCCGGGCCTGGACCTCCAGCATCCGCGAATAGGACATCTTGTACCCGTAGACGGGATGAGTGACGACGGTGGCGCAGGCGCTGTTCGTAGGCCGCGAAGAACTTCTTGCGCCCCTCCTCCGTCAGCTGACATGCCTCCCGCCATGTCACGAAATCCTCCGGCCCGACGACCCGATTGTTGATCAGGGTGAGCACCACGCTGTCGGCGATCACCGCCCGGAACTCCTCCATCAGGTCCAGGGCCAGTGACGGCCGCCCGTGGCGGCCCGCGTGGAAGAACCCCCGATAAGGATCGAAGCCGACGATACACAGGGCGGAAAAGCAGTCCTTCGCCAGCATGGCGTAGGCAAACGACAGGAGTGCGTTCACCGGATCGCGCGGCGGCCGGCGGTTGCGACTCCGAAAGTCGAAGCCGCGTCCGGGCGGCTGGGCCTTGAGGAAGCGGTTGAACTCGCCGAAATATGCGCCGCGCCCTGACCCTCCAGTCCGAGCAGGGTGTCGATGGCGGTAGCGCGTTCCAGGCGCGTCAGCAACTCGGCCAGGTCGCGTGCGGCCGGCTCGTCACTGCCGCGGCTTGCCTCCTCGTCGTCGGGGCGAGACCGTAGGCACCGCATCAGCAGTGCTCTCTGGTTGGTGAGCTTCGCATGCACCACGGCCCGGGTCAGCAAGAGCACTCCGCGGGGTCGGCGAAGCGTCGGAATTGCGCTTCGCGCAGCGACACGTTCTTCGCGGGTGCCGGAGAGAGCGTGGCGATGAACCGGCCGTAGGTCGTCATGAACGCGACCGGGATGCCGTTGCTCGCCAGGGTTTCCAGGGCCTGCGTCGAGATCTGCACGTTGCTCAGCACCACGACCTGCCGGACGGAATGCAGCGGCACCCGGCTCAATTCCCGGCCGTCCTTGCGTACGATCAGGTGCTCGGACCTCTTGCCGACATGACTCCCGGGCTCCTGCAGGTAGAGGACGGCCCCGTCGTCGGACTGCGGGATCACGCGGGTGATCCCGGGAGGCGATGAAATCGTCGCGCGGCCTTCCCCGCCAATTTCGTAGAGCGTCTCCTCGGGCAGGCAGATCGTGGCCAGCGAGCAGCCGTGGCACCGGTGGCGCAGTTCGGCAGGCAGCGGCTCCGGTGGCGTGTCGCGGGCGCCGAGCTCGCGAATCCGCTCGATGGCGGCCAAAGTCTTGGCCCGCAGTGCCTCGTCGAGCTGGACTTCGACCCGCTCGCGAGTGCCGGCGTAGAACAGAATTCCGTGCGGCACCGGCGAGCCGAAGTCTTCTTCGAGCAGTAACCCCTGAGCACACAACTGTACCGCGTCGTTTTCCCAGGCCATCGGACGGCCTGCCTCGTCGCGCGGCGCGGAGCCGTGTTTGGTCTCGACGGGGTAGGCGATCTCGCCCTTTTCTTCGATCACGTCAAGAACTCCCGTGATCCCGAGCCGCTCGGATGTCAGGGCGGCGCCGCGCGTGGACCGGGTGTTGCCCTCCTTGCGGGTCCGGTTCGCGAGCCCCGGATCGTTGACGCGACGGTGGTCGAACAGGCCGCCCTCGATGTGTTCATTGACCGGGACCACGGCGTCGACGTACTGCAGATAGTAGAGGCGCGGGCAGTACGTGACCTGGTTCAGGGCGCGCACCGGGATCAGGTCGGCGGCTGGAAGCGCCAACATTGGCAATAGCTCCTTGATGAAAGTCGTCCTGCGGTCTGTCGGCAACGTGCCCGTGAACTCAACGCCGGAACGGCGTGGCGATCGTGCCGTTGTCGCTTGCGGCGAGCCTGTACCCGACCGGGAACTGGTCCGTGAATTCGTCCTGGTGCGACACCAGGATCATGCGCTTGAGGGATTGTGACTGCTGCAGTCGCTTCAGCTCGTCGGCCATCGCGCGCAGGCCTTCCTTGTCGAGGCTGCCGAATCCTTCGTCGATGATGACCGCTTCGAGGGGACGGGCGCGGCCAGTTGCAAATCGGCCGACAGCGAGCGCGACCGACACCGCGACGCGGAACTTCTGGCTACCCGACAGGAACATGACGCCGATCGGGGCCGGGTCTCCCGCCCGCCGGACTCGCAGGGCGAACGCCTTGTCGTCCCGCCCGATCGCGTCGTCCTGTTCGAGGGAGAGTTCCCCGTCGGAGAGGTTCTGGAGCGTGTCGTTCGCCAGCTCCACGACCTGCTCCTCGGCGTCCCTGACGAGTTTGCGTTGCAGCCCGTTCTGGCCGAGCAGGCCGTCCAGCTTCTTATGAATGTCGAGTTGACGCTCGACGACACGAAGTTCGCTCGTCAGGGTCTCGTACCGGTCGGCGCGAGCCTTCAATCCGTCGCAGGCACGCACCGCCGAGTCCCGGGCGAGATCGGCCCCGTCCGACTCGGCCCTCGATTCTCCCTGGATGCGCCCGGCCTCTTCGACCGGGACGCGCCCATCCACCGGGATGGAGTCGATTTCGCGCCACACACCGCTCAGCTGATTCGACCATTCGGAACATCTCTCGCGGTCCTTAGAGAGTTGGTCGTACCGATTCGCCACACCGGACTCGAGCAGCCGATCTCGTTCGGCGGCAAGTCCACGAACGCTCTCTTCGTCGAGATCGAGAAACCTCGACCGCCAGGCCTCGGTGAGTCGATCGAGTGCCGAGAGTCCCGTGGCCCGACCGCCGGCAAGTTCCAATTCCAGCGTGCGGATGGCCTCGACCTCTTCCCGCATCTTACCCTCGAGCTTCTTCCGTTCGCCATCTAGAGCGCCTCACAGTTGCATAGCGTACGCCGCTCGGTCCTGGAACCATCCCGCGATATTGTCGGGGGTCACGTCATGCAAGGCCGAGCCGAACGCCGCATAGACCGCCTCCTTCGTCCGCGCCGCCGCCGACCTCATCGACCCCTTGACCTTCGAGAACATCTCCTCGATCGGCGTCAGGTCCGGACTCCACGGCGGCAGCGGCACCACGCGCGCACCGGCCGCCTCGACGGCCTCGATCGCCTCCTCCGACTGGTGCGGCTTGAGGTTGTCCCAGATCACCACGTCGCCGGGCTTCAACTCCGGGACCAGCACCTGCTCCACGTAGGTCTCGAACACGGTCGGTGTTGGTGGCACCCGGGAAGGCCAACGTCGCCGTCACCCCGGAGAGCCGCATCCCGCCGGTCAGCGTGATCGAATCCCAGTGGCCGGGGGTGTCGGTATAGACGCGCCGGCCCACCGGGGCGCGGCCGTAGGCTCGGGTCATCGCCGTGTTGGCCCCGCATTCGTCCACGAAGACCAGCCGCTGCGGGTCGACGCCGGCGAGTCTCCTCGCAGAATTCCCGCCGCTTCTCCTGGACCTCCGGGCTGTCCTGCTCCCGGGCACGGGGCACCTTCTTCTTGCGCGGCAGCCCCAACTTGCGCAGGGCACGCGAGATGGTCATGATGCTGCACGAGAGGCCGAGCCGCTGGCGGCATTCCTCGAGGGTGGCATCGGGCTGCTGGCGGATCAATTCCCGGAGCCGCTCCAGGTCCTCCGGCGTGAGCACGGCCGGGTTGCCGCCGCCATGGGGCCTGGGTTCGAGCGAGCCGGTGGTGCGGTGGAGTTGCAACAACCGCGTGACGAAGGAGACGCTGACCAGGAACCGGTCGCGCGATCTGGCGCACCGACCCGTCACCGCGCCGGATCGTATCGAGGATCCGCTGTCGGAGATCTTGAGAATAGGGTGTCATCGGCCACCTCCTTACCAAGACATCCTTTCAAACCGTGCGCCATCCAACTGTTCGGCGCTCTGCGTCGGACGAGCTCGGCACCGGCCCTTTCAACCTTGCCCTTCGCCTCCGCGGCCTGTGTCCCGGCACGGTCCTTCTCGTCTCGAAGCGTGGAAAGCCGTGCTCGTAGTCCCGCCGCCTCCAAGCCGGATCCGAGTTGCGCGAGGGCGGAGCGGATGGCGTCGAGCTTGGTCGTATCACCGTCGAACTGTGCCTTATCCTTCTGCAACTTATGACGACGCTCACGCGCGGCAGAGGAGGCCGATTCGATGGCGGAGACCCTGACATCAAGCCGCGTGACCTCGCGCTCTCGGTTCAAGATGTCCTGTTCGATCCGGAGATGTTCCTCCCGGGCGTGGACCTCATCGACCCGTTGCCCGCACAGGGAACAGGTCGCACCAATCCGGACATCGGCAAACCTGTCTCGCCGCTCCCGTGCCTGCCGAAGCAGTGCGGTTGCGGCCGCGAGGGCGTCCGAGGCCGCTTGCTTCTCGTGGCCGCTGACGGCCTCCGCCGCATCCGCTTGAGTGAGTTGATCTGCCAAGTCGGCCGGGTACGCCGAGAGTCTCCCCCGGATTTCCTCAGAGGAATCGGCGAGCTCCAAAAGCCCGATCCCACGCTCGATCTCCGCGCCCACACTGTTCGCGCGCCGCTCGGACTCCAACGCCAGACCTTGGAAATGCTCTTTGTCGGCCCTGACCAGATCCGCAGCCTTGGCGAGGCGTTCGATCGCCACGGCGAGTCCGTCCCGGGCTGCTCCTGCCTCGGCAATCTTCAGCTCCAGGACGGCGATCTTGCCCCCGAGTCCGACGAGCATTTCCAATTGCGGAACGGCCGAGGTCAGGTCATCCAATCGGGCCTTGTCGCACTGGATCATTTCGGCATCCGCAGCGCGCCGCTCGGCCGCCGCCAATTGCCGTTCCAGCTCGGCCCTCCTGGAGTCGAGCCCCTCCCAACGCTTCGCCTGCTCGACACGCCGGACGGCGGCGGTGAACCGGGCGTGGGCCTCCTCACGCGTCCTCTCTGCCGCCGCGACCGCATCCGCCGCGGACGCCATCTCCTCGGGCGTGATCGGCTCCAGCGCACCGAGCTGCCGTCGCACCGATTCGAGATTCGAGCTGTGAATGAGAGTGGCCGTGTGGATCCGATCCGAGAGCTCCTCGTACCGCTCGAAACCGACGATACCCTTGAGGATGGCGATCCGCTCGTCCCGGCTGGCGGAAAACAGCTTGTCGGCTTCGCCCTGGCGGAGCAGCACGGAGGTCGTGAAGGCCTTGTATCCGATCCCGAGAGTCCTCACGACCCACGCTTTGACGTCGTCGGCTGAATCGACCCCGGGCACTGCCTCCCACTCGTCGTCGTAGCGGCGCTCCACCTTCTGCACCGTCCGCCCGGCCCTGATCCTGGTGATCCGGTAATCCACGCCCCCGAACTCGAACTCGAGGACGATTCGGAACCCGTCGGCCCCGTGGCGGATCAGTCGCTCGGCCTTCTGCTTGCCGCCGCGGTGTTCGCCGTAGAGGGCGTAGGTGATGCCGTCGAACACGGCCGACTTGCCCACACCGTTTCGCCCGCACAGGATCCAGAGCGGATCGTCGTCGGTGAACGTGAACTGGGCGGCCGGCGTGCCGAAGCTGAGGAAGTTCTCCAGCTCGATTCGTTTCGGGATCATGATGCGGCCTCCTGGGCCAGGAATCGCTCGGCGAGCTCCAGGATCTCTCCCCTGTTCGAATCGCCCTCCAGGTTCGTCGCGAGGTGGTTGCGGACCGTCGAGCGGAAATCGGCGTCCGGCCGGAAGTTGGCCGCGTTCGCCTCGCCAGCGGGGGTCTCCGGCCTCATCCATGTCATCTCAGAGAGGCGAGGGAAGAGGGTTCGGAGCTGCCGGGAGATCTCATGTCGGCTCGGTCCGGCGGGATTGTGCATCACGCGGATTCGCGCGATGGCCTCTTTCCCGGTCCGGGTAACGTTCCGGGATCGAGCCAAGCTCGGCCGAATCGTCGACGTGCACGTCGAGCATGGGAGTCGCGGCGATCGGGATCCAGGCGGGCTCGTCGTGCAACCCGGACGGGCCGAGGTCGAGCACCACGACACCCTTCTCGTCCCCGCGTTCGTCGAAGTGCAGCCGGTCGAGGCTGCCCGGATACCGGACGTGCTGCATCCCCCCGAGGCATTGCGGCTTGTGGATGTGGCCCAGGCCGACGTAGGCCCACGCGGTCGGCAGGAACCCCTCATCGAAGACCACGTCATCCCGCTCGGTGAGCTTGTACAGGGAGTGAACCTCCGCCCCGCGGACGTGGAGGTGCGCAGCCAGGATCGTCGGCAAGGTGCGGTCGAAATCCGGGTGGGCTCCGGCGATCCGCAGCTCCTGGGCGACGCGGCCCTGGAGGGCGCGGTTCTCCTCGTCCTTGGAGCGGAATTCGTCGTCGTGCTCGGCGTAGAGGCTCGACGTCGGATAGGGGATCAGAACGAATTGGGCTCGCTCGCCGGTTCGAGCTTGCAGCGTGCCGAAATACGGGCGGTTCAGGAGGTACAACCGGCCGGCCATGAACCGCCGGCTCCCGGCGACGGGGGCGGCGAGCCGCATCCCGGCGCGGAGCATCTCGATGCGGTCGTCGCGGTCGTGATTGCCCGTCACGGAGAGGATGGTGCCGCCACGTTCGAAGAAAGGAGCGAAGGCCACGTGCAGATGCGTCAGCGCGGCGGTGATGTTCTCGACGGTGGCCTGCTCGGAGAACAGGTCGCCCGCGATGAGGAGGACATCAGCCGCGTGGTCTTCGCACAAGCGCCGCGACGACCTCGACCCGATCCTTCAGGTCGTCGGTGCGATTCACATTGCGGAGCCGGTCGCAGAGATGCCAATCCGCGGTATGGATGATACGCATCGATTCCTCGTGCTTGCGGCCGGCCGTCGCCGGCCAAGGATCGGAGGGGGCAACGCTTCATGCCCTCCCTCGCCATTCCTCCCGACGTGCATTGGCCCGGGCCGCGGTTGGTGTTACGCGAAATCCGCCTCTCGTCGCGATTTCCTGGGGAGGGTTGGAAGTCCTCCATCGAGACAGTCGCCCGACTCGGCAGCGACATCCACGTCTTCCTTCTTGAGGGCCCACGGCGGGTAAGGGATCTTCGCGAGCATCGGGGCGCGGAAGCTGGGTTGGAGCAGTAGCTTCTCGTCGGCCTGGATCTGGGCGGCGAGGGACCTCGTCGCGGGCATCGAGGATCTTCCAGACCTCGGCGGAGAGCTCGAGCGGCCCGCTCCGGCCCACCGCGCGGATGCCGGCGTTCTCGATGACGCGGGGCGAAACCAGGCTCGCCTGCTGCTGCGCCCCGAGCAGGATCACCCCTTGCGAGCGCATCTCGGCGGCCACCTGCTCGATCTGTTCGGTGATCGGATCGGAACTGCCCTTCGGCGCGAAGCGGTTCAGCTCGTCCAGCGTGACGAGGTATCGCAGGCCCTCAGTCTGGTTCCCGGACCGATTCAGCACGAGTTGCTGGAAGACGGCCGCGACCACGAATCGCTGCAGCGACGGGGTCAGGCGGATGCCGAACAGGTCGATCACGATCGGCCCTTCCTGCCCGGACGTGGGGATGTCCGGCGGATTCCCCGCCGCATCCGTCCGGCGGAGTACGCCGTCGCCCTCCTGGACGATGTATTTCAGTCGCCGGAGAAACTTCCCCTTGGTCGCGGCGACGAAGTCGTTGAACATCTTGTCGCGGTTGTCGCGGAACCATTTCAGGAGCTGGTCGAACGTCTGCGGGGTGTCGTCGGTCGTGCGCAGCCGGGGCGATTCCGGTGGCCCGTCCGTGAGCCGGTCTTCCACCTCGCCGACCAGGCCGCCGAAATTGGCATCGTAGATGTCGGACTCGGAGAAGAGGAACCGGAACAGTCGGTGCCTGATGATATCCGAGAGGGACCAGCTATACGGTTGCACCGCGTTGTCGGCACGGCCGACGTTGACCGGGGTGGCCTGTCCTTTGAGTTGCGGGGCGTAGAACTGGACCTTGGTGAAGGGCGCCGGCCGTTCCACCCCGGTATAGTCCCTCCATTCGACGCCGGCCTCGGCTCCCTTCGCCCTCCACGCCTTGCTCCAGCGATCGATAAAGAACAGGTCGAAGTTCTTGACGTTGAAGATGATCGATACGATCTGGAGGCGGTCCGGCTTCCCGGGGAACTTCCTCGCCTGCTCGGCGGCCTCGCGGAGGAGCAGGTAGTTCATGTGCAGCAGGAAGCTGGACTTCGCCCCGAGGCCGGCGATCCCGTTCACGTTGAGGTGGCCGCCGTTCTCCCCGAGCAGATAGCCGAGGTCGATCACCGCCGGCCCGGCGAATTCGGTCCCCCCGTTCCGCAGCAGGCCGAGGCGGAGCCTGTTGTCCTCCCCGATCTGGTCCAGCCCGTAGCCTTGCTCCGCATCGCTGCCGCTCCCGAGATACACGGTGCTTTCCTCGGTCGGCGGGGCGTGCGTAACCGGATCGGTCCGCAGGATCAGCGCCTTGGCGTAGGTGAATCCCGCGGAAGCGAACGGCGGCACCATGCCCGAGTCGGCGTCGAACCTGTCGATCTCCTCGCTCATGTCCGTCTGCCGGCTCTGGCGGTACACCTCTTCCACCAGCCCGACGAAACTGACCGCCCGCCCGCCCAGGATGGAGGACGCCGTGACGATCTGCGTCCGCTCGACGAGCTTGCCCCGCTCCACCCAGAAGTAGAAGAACTCGCTCGTGGATTCCCGATTCGGCGGCGCGGCGACCTTGCCTAGCCGCCGGCTGGTCTCGCTAGGGGCAGCCGAGGCGTCGAGGGCATCGAATTCTCCGAATGTGTCGGTCATTGGGGCATGCTCCCGATAACCCCGGCGTGCTTCAGGAACCGATTTCGCAGCACGCCGAAGGGGCTGAACAGGCTCTTCAAACAGTCCTCCGCCCGGACGATCGGCTCGAGGGAGACGGCCATCCGGGCGTAGCTCCGCTGACGGCATCGCGCGTCGATCAGCCAGCGGGACAGGCGGTTCACAAACCCCGATCGGGCGTGTTCCGGCTTCCGCTCGAACTGGATCCAGGGGACCTCCACGCGCACGGCCGCCCAGTTGGGCATGACCGCTCGGCCGCCCGCCATCTTCACGAACCACGTCGCGACGGGCAGGTCGTTCAAATCCCCCTCGGCCCTCCGCGTTATCCGGAAGTAGGGTGTCCGCTGACCGGGTTTCAGATCCAACAGCGTCCGCCAGCCCTTGGGGTGCAATAGGTTCGCGGAGTGGGTCTTGACCAGGCCGATGACGAGTCCGAAGCGGTCGGCGGCCTTTGATGATCGCAGGCGAGGCTCCAGCCGACCGTCGCACAGGGTGGGCGTCGTGCGGTCGGCGGCGAGCGCGATCGCCTCCCAGTTCGCCATCTCGTTGTCGGCGCGATTCTGGGCGGCCTTCCGCATCTTCTCGTAGTCAAATAGCTCAATCGGGTCATCGACCTTGGGCAGATCGGTCGGCAGGACGCGAAGCGGAAAATCCGGCAGGTTTGCGAGGGCCGTGGCGAGCGCCTCCACCTCCTGCCAGGGGAACGCGTCGGTGACGAAGCTGACGACGCGGTCGAGCCCGTAGAAGTCGCGGGTCAGTTCGCGCCCGCTGAGCCGCATGGCGACTCCGCCGACTTCCGCCAGGAATACGGGGATCGGCCAGCCGACTTCCGGCGCTCGCAGGCATGCGACGGCTTGCCCCGATTGGCATCCGTCGATGAACCGCTCCGGGACTTCCCCGGGTTGGGCCGGCTCTTCCGGCAGGATCACCGGTTTCCAGTCGTCCGCCGCCAGCTCGACCCCCCAGTCCATGTGCTCCTCTCGCGTCTCGGACACAGGATCGAGTTCGCCCTGGACGGGGTAGGTGCCGACGACGGCACCGGTGTGCCGGCGGAAGAAGCGTCGGATGGCGTCATCGTCACTCATCGCCCACCCCCAGGTCTTCCAACCGGGTACGCATCGCGAGCGGGCTGACGACGAGCTCGGCCGCGAGGTGGTAGGCGAAGGAGGTGCGGGGACACACGCGGTACAGCTTCCGAAACGCCTCCGCCCTCGCCAGGCAGACCCCGGCCGGCATCAGTATCTCGGCCGCGAACCGGTTCGCCTGCCGCTCCATCGCCGACGCCGTCTCGTCCTCGACCTCCAGGACGGTTGCGGGACTGTCCCCGAACAGCACCTGTCCCCCCATGAGTTCGCGATGGAGGATGAAATGGCCGAATTCGTGGCCGGCGGTGAACCTCCGGCGGGGCACCGGGTCATCTGCGTTGACGAATACACGACCGAACGGGCCTGTGACGTACAGGAATCCCGCCAGGTCCTCGTCCTCGCCCAAGTCTCCCGGGATGCTCCCCTTGGCGAGCAGGTAGTCGTAGACCGCCGACCGCGACAGTCGCGGCAACTCGACCAACCGGAGCGAGTGTTCGGCCATGAACCGCTCGAGCGGAACGGGACCTCGGACCGAGGAGTACTCCGGCAGCTCACACCCGGCTCGGAGGTCTGCAACGACGCGGGCAATCCACTCCTTCTCCTCCTCGCGGTTCATGACTTGTCCTCATTGCGTTTCGGACGCTGGGGTCGCGCGGCCATCCGGCAGTTCTCGGTCGATGTCCGCTCCATCCAGAGGTCGAGCGCCACCTCGCGGAACGCCCGCCAGTACGCCTGAGGGGCCGAGCCGAACCGCGTCCCCCAGCGGGTGATCTGAGAGATCCCGAGTTCCATGGGGACCGGCTCGGTAGCCAGACGCAGAGTATCGTTGAGCCTCAAGTCGTCGGAGGTCAAGCCGGCCGGGGGGTGCCGCCGAATGTGTTCGGCGACCTCGGCCACCGATAATTGACCCGTTGCGCCGCGGATGATCTCCGCACTCGGCATATGCTGCTCGATACCCTCGAGGATGGCCCTGGTGGCGGATTCGCGCTCCTGCGAATCCTGCTCCGCCGCGAGTTCGGCGTTCAGGCCGTGCAACATTTCTTCCAGGTCGGGGTCATCGGCCGCTTGCGCCCACAGGGCTTCGATCGTCTCGAAATGATCGCCGTCGATCGCCGCAAGATACCGGAGGGCGAGCTCATCGAGACGGAGCTGGTTCTCCCGTTCCATCATGGTTGGGCCTCCCCGGCGGAACCACACTCGGCCCTGAGCTTCAGGATCGCGCGGTGCACGCGGACCCGAACCGCGTTCTCACTCATCTCCATCCGCTGACCAATCTCGGCGCACGTTATTCCTTCGCAGTACTTCATCACCACGACTTGCCGGTCGACTTGCGGAAGCTTTGCGAGGAGGTGCTCCACGAGCAGCTTGTTCGCGATCGCATCCTCGATCGGTTGGGCCGGGTCGACGGCCAAAGCCTCCAGGTCACGAGGGACCTCGGGCGGGTCGGAACCTCTACGCGAGCGATTCTTCGCGAATTCGCGCGACGTTGATCACGAAGCCCACCAGCCATTTCACGATTTCCTTCGACCCGTCGAACCGATCTCGGTGATTCCATGCGCGGGAGACCGCTTCCTGGACGATGACCTCGGTTTCCGCCGTCCGCTGGGCCGGCGAGAGTTCGCCTACCCGCTTCCCCAGGAAGGCGCGCGCGGCGTTGCTCAACCTCGCCATGATCGCCGGATCGTTGAGTGCAACGGCGACAGGATCACCTCCGGTCAACGGTATTGAGACATCCGGCGTCATCCAAGACCTCCCCAATAGCTCGTCCCTCCGTTACACTGCCTTGGCTTGATCGCCGGGACGCGTTACGGGGCCGAAGAGAATTTCTTCATGCAGATTGGGCCCGCAACGCGAGCTCTGATCGTAACGAATATACTCTCCAGGATTTGCGAAACACCGGCGCGATTCCAGAGGTTGGAGATTTGAGACAGAGCGTCTATGGACGCATGTTAAGCCAATCGATCTCTGTTTGCGATAAAAACCAAGCTGCAGAAAATGGGAAAGGCCTTCGGAAGAAAAACAATGGTGGAACGTTTGCTAATCATTTCTTGCTCACAACGGAAGGTTCCGGGAGAGGGATATCTCCGAGCCATTGATCGCTACGACGGCCCGGCGTTCCGCGTACTTCGGAAATATCTGCGGGCCTGCGCTGACGACGCCTTGGTCGTCCTGATCCTCTCGGCGAAGTTCGGGCTGATCGAGGCCGAGCGGGGGATCCCCTGGTACGATGAGCGACTTTCCCACGCTTCAGCAGTTGGATTTCGGCAGCAGGTCGCAGAGACTGTTTCGCGCGTCCTGCAGTCGCGGTCGTATCGGGCCGTTGGTATTTGCGCGGGCAAGGATTATCTTTCGGCGCTTGTCGAGGTAGTCGAATTCATCCCGCCTGGTACCGAAATTCACATCCTTGCCGGCGGGCTCGGGAAGCGCCTGGCCACGCTCCGGGATTGGCTACGACAGGCATCAGCCGAAGGACGGGGCGGCGCCGGACGCACCGACGAACACGAACGTCGACATCGTCGAACCACGCCACTGTCCTCCTGACTCGAGGGCAGCATTCATCGTGCGCATCGTCGCGGGGCTCAGCCTCAAGAATTTCGAGCCGCGTGTCTGGGATCCCGCGTCGGCCTTCCATCTTCCCCAGCTGAATGCGGTGATGGTCTCTTACGCCGAGTTCCACCGCATGAGGGCACGGCGTGCCGCGGCGATGGAGTCGGGCCTGCGAGAGTATCTCGGCGTTCCCGAAGGGGTTGCGGTCTATCTGGACAACGGCGCTTTCTACTTCGGATCTCGGGATGGAGACACACCGCTTGACGAATACGAGGAGTTCGTCGATAAGGCCAAACCGGATTGGAAGCCGATCCCGCAGGACTACATCCCATTCCCGAGCATGTCGCCGCAGAAACGCCGCGGCTGCTTCGAGAAGACGATGCGGGTCAACCTCCGTTATCAGCACAATGGCTATGTCCCCGTCATCCACATCGGCAGCAACCTGATGCAATACACGGCACGGGTCCGGGCCGACGAGCAGCTGTCGTCGAAGCCCTGGATCGCCCTGGGCGCGATCGTGCCGAACTTGCTTCGCAAGCCGAAGGCGATGCCCTACAACGAGATCCTCCTCGGCCTGCTCCACGTGCGGAGCGTCTTCGCGGACAAGCAGATCCACGTCTTCGGAGTCGGCGGCACCGCCACCCTCCATCTCGGCGCCCTCGTCGGGTTCGATTCGGTCGATTCGAGCGGCTGGAGGAACCGGGCGGCCCGCGGGATCGTCCAGCTGCCCGGGAGCGGCGAGCGGCAGGTTGCCGATCTGGGCAGCTGGCGAGGCCGCGAACCCTCCGCAGACGACTGGGCGGTGCTCCATCGCTGCAAATGCCCGGCCTGCCGCGAGCACGGCGTTGACGGCCTCCGGGCCAGCAAGCTCCATGGCTTCCGCTGCCGCTCGACGCACAACCTGTGGGTGATCCTCGGGGAAAACGCCTGGCTCGCGAGGCACATCGGGCGGGGTACTTACCGGCGATATTACAAGCAACGCCTGGACAACTCGGTCTATCGGCCGTTGATCGACGAGCTGCTCACCCTGGGCGTGAAGGCGTAGCTGGGATTCGAGGAGCGGGAGCTGATCCCCATCGCATGCTTTCAACTCGCGGCAGCGTAGCTCCTTATTGATTAACGGCTTGCGAAGCCACCGCGTATCGGGCCAGGCCATTTGTCAGGCATCCCTGCGTGCGTTGCTCGATTTGCGGACGGCATGAGCGGTCTCCTCCCTCAGCCCCGCCGGCTCAGCCGCAAAAGTTCTCTGCTTGTCTCTTCAGCCCGCCACCTTGAAGCTGGATCGCTCAGAAGGAGTCGGCGGTTATGATCTCGCCGTAGTTTCTGGTCGAGCACTCTGGCCTGACACCGAGTTGAGCCGCAGGGCGATTCGACCCCTCGGGGTCGGACTATGGACCGCCCGGCATTAATGCCCTTCTCAGCAAGGGGCAGGAGGAATTCTCGGCCCGTGGAAACTCCCCCACGATCTCCTCCGACTCGTGGACCTATCGCCGTGTGCTGCTCGGTAGGGGGAGTCCACCCGCCGCGTTGGGTTCGGCGCGACAGGCCCAGGCGATCGCCACCTCGCGCATCAGGGCTTTCCGTGTGCCGACGGCACAGATTGGCCCGCGCAGGCGATGTGACGGTCGTAACGACGCGATAGAACCTCCGGGCCCAGGCTGTAATACCGCGCCCACCTCCTCAATCCCTCTCAGCCGACGAGCCGACGCGCCTCGTCCGGCGGCGGGCCGCTGAAGCACTCCCGGAACGGTGACGGCACCGGTTCGAATACCCCCGCAGCGACGTGCCCGCGGTAGGTCCCGGCGGGATTGTTGCCGCCGAATTCCCCCCGCCACGTGATACTGTATCGGATGCCAGCATCCGGACGTTCACCCCGGCGGGATCGTTGCCGCCGAATTCCCCCGCCACGCCGCCAGGAGCACATCTGCGGCGACCCGCGGTAGCGCCGGCACGCCCCGCGTCGTGGCGGTGGCCATCGGGATAGCTCGGCCAGGGCTATCCCTGCGGCAAGGCCACCATGCCGGCCCGCTCGTGGTTGAGGTGGATGTAGAAGCTGACGGGCCAGTCGTACGACTCGTCCTCAATCATCTCTGCGCGGTATCGTCCCCGGAAGGCGCAGGGTCGGCGCCGGCTGTTCCGGGAGGGCATGGCTGGAGAGGAAAGACTGCATGCCCCGGGAGAGGTTCGGCCTGGATGCCCTGAGCAGGAGATGCAGGTGGTTGGTCATGAGGACACGGGCGAGCAGCGACTATCCCGAGCGGACGACTGCGGGGCGCAGGTCATTGGTGAGGCGGGTGCGGTCGTCATCATCGTGGAATTGCTCGGTCCCCACGACGTTGCCGGCGGTGTCGTAGAAGGTCTCGGTCCCGTCGACGCCGGATTGGCCCGCGGTGTGGGGGGCGTCGGTCGAGGTGGTGCGGAGCCGGAAAGGGGAAATTCTGCTTCATAATGTCATCTATTTTGCCCATACCAGCCAGAATGTCCCATTTTTCGGGTTCCGAGTGCCGAGCGCGAACGGAGCAAGGGTGCCGAGCGTCTGGAGCGTGCCGTCGGGCTGGCTGACCTGGACCTGGAAATTGCCCTCGTCGAGGGTCCAGCCATAGCCGAAGTCGCCCTTGGTGTTGGCGTTCAGGGTGTCGTAACTACGGGTGATCGTGATCGGGATGCCGGCCAACGGGATGGTCAGGTCGGTGAACGAGAGATGGAGGTTGCCCAGCTTGAGCCTGCCGGCGACGTTGACGGTCTGGTCGGTGGTGGCGTGAGCGTAAAATAACCAAAAAATATCTCATTTAAACTATTTTGTTTCGATTGATATATAATTAGGAGGCACTTCATTCGCCAGCCAAACTTTGTCGTTGCCCTCGTAAAAGAGGACTCCTCTACTATAGGCATTCAATGCTAATATACGAAATATTATTGGTTCGCGTGTCTTTCGACGTCCGACTTCCATTGCCGTAGCCTTGTCTATTGAAAGATGGACGTATTGCCGACCCAGTGGAATTAATCCAATTTTTTGGATGCTAGTCTTGGCATCAGCAGACGTACCATGATATAGGATTGTGGGTGGGGCACTAACTAGCCTTCTAATCTTCCCGGCTAAAGAATGCCCGTATAAGGCACGTATCTCGCCTTTTCGAATCTCGTGCCGAGTCTTTGACGAGGCCTCTACCACTTGACGTAGGTCGTCTTCGGATAAAGTAGCCCATTCTGGCCGGAGCCTTCGCAAGCCTGGTAGAATGCATTCAATGGACACCCATCCATCATCGTCGATCTCGATCTCATAAAGCCAAGGCTCGTGACGAAGAGCATGCGAAAGAACACGGCTTAATTCATTCATACTTCTTTCCATTCCCCCATTACCTCCGGAAGGAGTTCCCACGATGCAGCAATGATCTCAAAGCATCCCACGCTGTCTAAATATATCATATAATGATGCATTTCAAACAAATCTCTCTTTCTCGCGTCGGTATCGGACGCTATTTCGGTGATCCAGGGCGAATCGCTAACCTCCACTAGTGTATCGTAGGCTCCCTCAATGTGCCACGGAGTGCAGCAGCGCTCCGCCCGCTCTCGCAAGGCGGAAACGAATTTGAACCTAATGCCACATCTGTATGCAATTTCATTCCGATAATAATCGAAGCGGAGAATAGATCCACACATTTTGGCGTCGCTGGCAAAATCCGTAGAAGGAACGGGAACTTGATAGATCGGTGTCTTCAGCATCGTGGTCAACCTCCTCCGCCCGGCCTAACTGTCGGGGTTCCCTCGCTCGTTAGTTTGTTCCTCGCGAGCTGAGCTGTAAGTCTCGCTTCAGCACCAGGGTTTCCGGTCATGTCAACAGCGGTCCATTTTGACCTAGGAATACCCGCCTGGGCAAGTGCCTGCGATGACCGGGTATTCAAGATCAATTTGTTCCCATCACGGACAATGTATTCAATAGGGATGTCACTCGATTCCAATTTTCCTGAGAGCAGGGCATCTGCAATGTCACTGACCGTCTTACCCGCGAACGTACCTTCGTCGGAAAAATTCGGAGAATACGTTTTCTGAGCATAATTCGCATCTTCAAGGATATCGCCGTTCGGTGCGGGTTTAATGCTCACAGGCCTCGCGAAGAATACTGCCATGAGTGCTCGAAATGCGGCTCCGGAGCCGAGGGCGAACGCTCCGCCTACGATACCTTCCTCCAAGGCGTCGAAGAAGATGTCGGATGAGCCGTTGCCTTCCCACGACGAACTCAGTCCTCCAACCGACGCTCCTGCGATGAATCCGCTGGAGAATAAGGCGGCGTAGAGACCCGTGACTGATTTCTGCGCCGCGAATAGCGGTCCGAAGAGAGCGAAGGCCGAGTAACCGATCGCCCCGCCAACAGCGCCGCGAACGAAGCCTCCCCAAAACGTCCCACCCGTGAAGGACGAGATCGTTCCGTTGATGAGCCCCCCGATGGCGATCGAGACGGTTAAGCCCCCAAGGCTGAAGTGTCCCGACGGGTCGATGTTGTCGACCGGGTCGGTGTTTGCGTAGGTGTAGTGATTCTCAGTGATCGGGTCGGACATCTCGCCGTCGTAGGAGTCCCTTGAGGTGAATCGCCCAGCCGCCGCATCGTAGGCCCGCGCCCCCATATCGTACTGGCCCGTGCCGGCGTCGAGCCGCTGGCCCACGTACAAAAACTCATTCGGCGTACTCCCCGTCGAGGAGATGAGATTTCCGTAGGCGTCGTAGGTGTCCGTATCGGTGACATTGCCGTTCTGATTAGTTAGCGCCCGAGTGCTGCCCAGGCCATCCACCGCGTAGAACGACAGTCCCGTGCCGCCCCCCGCAGCGGTGCGGTCCTGGAACAGCAAGTCCAGCCCCCGCACGTAGGTGGCCAGTAATATGCCACCTGGGGCGTACTCCTCGAGCACCTGGTCGTACGCCTGGTTGGGGTCGTTGAGATAGGTCGTCGTCGCTCCGTTGACGGTCTGGGTCGTTCGATTGCCGTTATCGTCATACGTATAGCTGGAAGTGACCGTTCCGGTACCGGTGGTGGTGACGGCGGCGATCAGGTGGCCTTCGAGGTCCCAGGTGTAGGTCGTCTGGGTGGTCTGGGTGCCGTTGACCGTCGTCGTGGAGGTGAGCATGCTCCCGTTGGCGTCGTAGGTGTACGAGGTGTCGGTGCTGTCGCCGTTGACGCCGGTGGTGCCGCTGACATCGGTGAGCCGGCCGTCGGCGTCGTAGGTGTAGCTCAGGCTGTCGGAGTTGGGTCCGTTGTCGTTGAGTGAGAGGCGGTTGCCGGCGAGGTCGTAGGTGTAGGAATAGGTCCAGTTGTTGCCGGCGGGGTCGTGGGTGATCGCCTCCTGGGTGAGGCGGCCGTCATTGTCATACGTATAGTTGACGGTGCGTCCATTGGCCTCGACGACCTGGACGCGTCGGCCGTCGGGGTCGAGGGTGTAGGTATAGCCGACGATGGTGCTCGAACCGTTGGTGGTAGTGACCGTGAGCAGGCGGCCAAGGCTGTCGTAGGAGCGGGTCTCGATCGTGCCGTTGGCGAAGTTCGTCGTGATCAGGTTATTGTTCAGGTCATAGCTGTACGTGGTGACGAGCGGTGTGATTGATGCACCGTCGAGCTTGTCGACAGTGACGGTCGCCAGTCGGCCCTCCTGGTCGTAGGCGTACTGGATGTCGGTGTTGGCGGTGGTCTCGCCGGTCTTCTGGCCCGTGGAGTCGTTATAGGTGTAGGTGATGTTGCCCTGGGGTGAGTCGATCTCGACGATGTCTCCCGCGGTGTCGTAGTAGGTGGTGGTGTTGCCGTTGTCATTGGGTGAGGCGGTGTCGGTGATGGTCACCGTGTCGTAACGGCGGTTCTGTGAATCGTAGTTGTCGTAGGTGTAGGTGACGATCTTTGAGGCATCGGCGGTGCTGGCCTGGGCATGGGTGGCGTCAACGTATTTGTCCTTCTCGATAACGCGGCCCTGGTCGTCGTAGGTGTAGTTGATGACGTGGCCATCGAAATCGGTGGTGCTGGCCAGTTGCCCCAGCGCGTTGTACGACCAGGTCTCGGTGGGCGTGGTACCATCGGAAAGCATCGGCAGCGCTTCGGAGACCTTGCGGCCGAAGGCGTCGTAGGTGTAGGTCGTGGTGTTGTTGAGCGGATCAGTTTCGGTCAGGAGATTGCCGTAGTTATCGTATGCATACACATAGGTCGGCCGGTCGTCGCCCCCCGCAGTGTTGGGGTCGGGGAGCGAGACGCTGGCCAGGTTGCCATATTGATCGTATGTATAGTTCGTGATCTGTCCGGCCTGGTCGATGGCGGCGGTCTTGCGGCCGGTGGTCGGGTCGTAAGTGGTCGTGGTGAAGGTGCCGTCGGCATAGATCGTCTTGATCATGCGGCCGTCGGCGTCGTAGACGTACTGGGTGGTGTTGCCGAGGGCGTCGGTGGAGGTGAGGAGCTGGCCGGCGGCGTTGTACGTGCTGGAGGTGGAGGAAATCAGGGTCGGTGACGAACTCAAGGTGTTGGAGGCGACGCCGGTGTTGGGATCGATGGTCAGGGTGATCAGGACGTTGGAATAGCGTCCGGTGGCGGTGACGCGGCCGGCGGTGTCGTAGACGGAGTTGGTGCCGTTGGGAGTGGTGTTGGGTGCGTGGCCGTCGTCGGTCCAGACGACGCGGCCGGCGGTGTCGTACACGGTATCGGTGATCAGGTACGGGCTGGTGTCCGAACTGATGGTGGGGGCGGTGGCGATGCCGTCGGTGGCGATGGTGTAACCGATGACGACGTTGTGGAAGCGTTCGGTGGCGATGACGCGGCCGTCGGCGTCGTAGACGGTCTCGGTGCCGTCAGAGGGCTGGTTCGGCATGTGGGGGTCGTCGGTCCAGGCGGTGCGGCCTTGGGCGTCGTAGGTGGTGGAGGTGATCGAGAACGGGGTGCCGGCGGCGGAGAAATAGCTGGAGGGGTGTGAGGTATTCAGATCACTGAAGTCGATGACGACGTCGTGGAACTGCTCGGTGGTGACCACCCGCCCATCGGCGTCGTAGATCGTCTCGGTGCCGTCGACGCTGGTCTGGCCCGAGGTGTGGGGGTCGTCGGTCCAGACCGCGCGGCCGCTGGCGTCGTAGACGGTGTCGGTGATCGTGCCGTCGGCGGCGATGGTCTGGATCAGGTGGTCGTTGGCGTCGTAGACATTCGTTGTCTTCATGTCCTGGGTCACCGGGGGATTGCTCCCCGGCTGGGTCCAGGTCCAGTCGCTGGTCAGTGGGTTGTTGTTGGCGTCATAGGTATACGTCGTCGTGGTGCCGTGGGTGTCGGTGGTGGACTTGAGGTCGCCCGGGGCGCCGCCGGTGTCGCCCTTCTGGTAGTAGGTGGAGGAGGTGGTGCCGTCGGGGGTGGTGGTCGCCAGGACGTTGCCGCTGGCGTCGTAGCTGAACGAGGTGGACAGGCCCATGGGGCTGGTGGTCGAGGTCAGGTTGCCGTTGGAGTCATAGCCATAAGACGTGGTGTTGCCGAGGGCGTCGGTGCTGGTGACGGGCTGGCCGTTGGCGTTGTAGGTGAACGCGGTGGTATCACCGGCCGGATCGGTGGCGGTCTGGACGTCGCCGAACGAATCATACGTGTAGCTGGTCGTCAGGGGCTGGCCGCTGACGGTCATGGTCTGCGAGGTCAGGTTGTTGCTCGTGTCGTAGCCGGCTGAGTTGGAGTTTCCGAGCGCATCCGTGGTGGATGAGACATTGCCCTGGGAGTCGAAGCTCAGGGTGGAGGAGGGGCTGGCGGTGCCGCCCAGTGGCGGAGGTGTGACGGTCTCGCTCAGGTTGGTCAGGTTGTACGAGAGCGAGGTGGTGGCGCCGGTGGCGTCGGTCAGGCCGGTGACCCGGCCGCCGGTATAGGCCGCCCGGGCGACGGTGATGCCGTTGGGGTCGATCACGTGGTCGAGGTAATGCGCCTGGCTCGTGCTGTAAAAGAACTGGGTCTGCTGTCCGGCGCGGTCGGTGGCCGAGATCAGGTTCCCATACATATCGTAGCCATAGGCGATCGCATTGCCGCGCGGGTCGGTGATGGCGGTGATGTCGTTGGTGAGGGGGTCGCGCGTGAAGGTGACGGCGACGCCGGTGTTGCTAGTGATGCCGGTGGGCTGATAAGTGAGGGTGTTGCCGTTGCGGTCGGTGACGGTGGAGAGCTGACCGGTATCAGCGTAGAGGGTGTAGGCGATGCCCGAGTGGGTGGTCAGGGTGTAGCTGTCGCCGAAGAGGGGGTCGGCGGGGTTGTAGGGGGTGGCGTCGGCGTCCTCGCCGGAATAGGTGCCGTCGCCATTGGCGAGCAGCTCGGTGGGGGGCACGCTCAGGGTGTCGGTGACGCCCGCGTCGGGGACGAAGATCGGATTGACGAATTGCTCGAAGCCAAAATAGCCGGTGGTGACCGGCTGGGCCTCGAAGGTGAAGCCCTCGGGCGCCTGGCCGGGCCGGGTGATCACGACCCGGGTGCCGAGGGCAAACGGCGTGAGGGTGCCCAGGGTCTGGAGCGTGCCATCGGGCTGGCTGACCTGGACCTGGAAGTCGCCCTCGTCGAGGGTCCAGCCTTGGCCGAAGTCACCCTGGGTGTTGGCGTTCAGGGTGTCATAGCTCCGGGTGATCGTGATCGGGATGCCGGCCAACGGGATGGTCAGGTCGGTGAACGCGAGGTGCAAGTTGCCGAGCTTGAGCCTGCCGGCGACGTTGACGGTCTGGTCGGTGGTGGTGTGAAGTTGAAATAACCAAAAACAAAGGCAAACATCGATCGTCCAGTGAAATCTAAATAAATATTTTTAAAATTTCAGCAATATTCTTGTCTATTTTGTGAACCGCTAGCCCTTCTTGCCAAATTACCTCTCTTTTAAGAACGTGGCCTACTTTTAAATCTGAAGGAACATTGGTTTCTCCAAAAATTGTTGCTTCATATATATTATCATGAAGAAATCTTTTTAAGAAAACTGCGTACTTGTTTTTTTTGTTAAACGAGCTTGTTGGCAAATACATTCCTGGTCCTAGTCTTTTTTCTGAAGCTATAATCAAAATTTCACTCGCGAATTCGGATCTTCTGGCCGCGTGCATGCCTCTTGAGATTCGATTGCGGCACAAAATGTAATTCGAAAACGCGTCAAAGTCGGGAAGTTCATTAAAGGTAGCTGGAAATAACTTAAGTTCAACATCAAAGCAACATGGCTGAAAGCATCGATTGTTTGTCAAAAAAACAGGAAAATTAAGAGTATTAATTTTTGAACAAACTTCTATATGAATTATGTTTGTACCTCCTTCGAAAACAATTAGGTCATTTAAAAATACGGATTTATCAATTTGTGCCGAAGTTTTCTTGTTTGCATCAAACGAAACAACTGGAGCAATCATTTCGTTCTCGTATGACACTTTTGCTTTGAATTCGCCTCCACCATCAACCGCGACCACTCCTTTCCAGGGTTCGGGAAAAAAATTTATGGACCTCGAGGAATCCAATAGAACTCCACGCGAGTAATGCACGCCATTTAAAAGTATTCCATCAATTAACAAAATGAGTGTTTCATTCATGTTTATATCTCGCTTTGTGACTAAGAATTCCTCGCATCCCATCTGCGCGATCGACTTCTCGCGAGATTTCTGTAAGCGAGGTTGGTAGTGATCTTCTCTGTCTTGCTCTCATGACAATCGGACTTTTAGCCAACTGCCGAACAATCATAGCTTTCACGCGGCGGCTGCTCTATTGAGATCCAAATATTCCGATTACGCTCAATTTTTATTAACTACAAATCCATAGTCGTTGATCAATATGTGTGCTGCCTCGGCCTCATAGACTAGCTCTTGCAATTTCGAGAATGTTTTTCCCAACAAATTATCATTATACAATTGTTCAGCATGAATGAGCTCTTCGAGTAGCGTTGCTTCGTTCCAGCCTTTGTACAAACTAATTACAATGTGTTTTGAGCCATCGTTGTTAATATATGAGTTGATCTTTCCCGCAATAGGTATCTCGACACCATCTCGAACTGCCTTTCCGACCTGTTCGAAGGAATCTATCACACTCAATTGCCAACCGGTTCCCTTGATGAAAGAAACGAGTTCATCGATTTTATCAATGGCTTGGTTATATTTAGTACTTGGTCCGATGATGTATTTGGAGTTTTGCAGCAGTGAGAAGCCCGAGCGCAATGCCGCCAAATTTCGTGCTAAAAGTTTAGATAGAAGCCCTCCCAGAGCATAAGTGGCCAATGGCACAAGGGAAAGAATCGCCTCCGTTCCTATGTATTCCCAGTCTACCTGCTTCTTTTCTAGTGAGTTGAGAATAAATTGCCCAGCGGTTCCTTCAATTGAATCAAGCGTCGCTCCAATCGTGGAGCCAAGCATTGCTTCCCCAAGACTGAAATCATGACCGTTGGGGTCGATATTGTCAACAGGGCTAGCACCCGCATAGGCATAGTGGTTCTGAGTAATTGGGTCGGACGTTGAGCCATTGTAGCCGTCTCGCGAGGTGAACTGCCCCGCCGCCGCAGTGTAGTACCGCGCCCCCAGGTCATCCAGCCCGGTGGTCGTGTCAGTCAGGTATCCCGCGTAGAGGAACTCATTCGGCGTCGTCCCGGTGGACGCGATCAAATTGCCGTAGGCATCGTAGGTGTCCGTGTCGGTGACGTTGCCGTTCTGGTCGGTCAGCGCCCGGTTGCTGCCCAGGCCGTCGACGGCGTAGAACGACAGCCCCGTGCCGCCCCCGGCGGCGGTACGGTCCTGGAACAGCAGATCCAGCCCCCGCACGTACGTCGCCGCCAGTACGCCACCCGGCGCGTACTCCTCGAGCACCTGGTCGTACGCCTGGTTGGGGTCGTTGAGGTAGGTAGTGGTCTGGTTGTTGACGGTCTGGGAGGTCCGATCACCGTTATCGTCGTAGGTGTAGGTGGCGGACACCGCTCCGGTGCCGGTGGTCACGGCCGCGATCATTCGGCCTTCGAGATCCCAGGTATAGGTCGTCTGGCTCGTCTGCACGCTGTTGATCGTGGTCGTGGATGTGAGCATGCTCCCGTTGGCGTCGTAGGTGTACGTCGTGTCGATGCTGTCGCCGTTGGTGCCCGTCGTGCCGCTGACGTCGCTCAGGCGGCCGTCGGCGTCGTAGGTGTAGCTCAGGCTGTCGTTGTTCGGGCCGTTGTCGTTGAGCGAGAGGCGGTTGCCGGCGAGGTCGTAGGTGTAAGTATAGGTCCAATTGTCGCCGCTGGGGTCATTGGTGATCTTCTCCTGAGTCAGCCGGCCGTCATTGTCATAGGTGTAGTTGACGGTCCGGCCGGTGGCCTCGACGACCTGGACGCGGCGGCCGTCGGCGTCGAGGGTGTAGGTGTAGCCGACGATGGTGCTGGAGCCGTCGGTCGTCTTGACCGTGAGCAGTCGGTTCAGGGCGTCGTAGGTCCGGGTCTCGACGGTGCCGTTCGGGAAGCTGGTTGTGATGAGATTATTGTTCAGATCGTAGCTGTACGTTGTGACAAGTGGCGTGACGGAGGCGCCGTCGAGCTTGTCGACCGTCACCGTCGCCAATCGCCCTTCCTGGTCGTAGGCGTACTGGATGTCGGTGTTATTCGTGGTCTCGCCGGTCTTCTGGCCGGTGGAATCGTTGTAGGTGTAGGTGATGTCGCCCTGGGGTGAGTCGATCTCGACGATGTCGCCCGCGGTGTCGTAGTAGGTGGTGGTGGTACCGTTGTCGTTGGGGGAGGCGGTGTCGGCGATGGTCACGGTGTCGTAGCGGCGGTTTTGCGAATCGTAGTTGTCGTAGGTGTACGTGACGACTTTTGATGCGTCGGCGGGTCCGGCCTGGGCGTGGGTGGCGTCGACGTACTCGTCCTTGGCGGTGACGCGGCCCTGGTCGTCATACGTATAAGTGATGACGTGGCCATCGAAGTCGGTGGTGCTGGCGAGTTGCCCCGGCGCGTTGTAGGACCAGGTTTCCGTGGGGGTGGAGTTGTCGGGCAGTGTGGGCAGCGTTTCGGAGACCTTGCGGCCGAAGGCGTCGTAGGCGTAGGACGTGGTGTTGTTGAGCGGGTCGGTTTCGGTGAGGAGGTCGCCGTAATTGTCATACGTATAGGTATACGTCGGTCGGTTGGTGCCCCCCGCGGTGTCGGGGTCGGGAAGCGAGACGCTGGCCAGGTTGCCGTATTGATCGTATGTATAGTTCGTGATCTGACCCGCCTGGTCCATGGCGGCGGTCTTGCGGCCGGTGGTCGGGTCGTAGCTGGTCGTGGCGAAGGTGCCATCGAAATAGGACGTTTTGATCAGTCGGCCATCGGCATCGTACGTATACTGGGTGGTGTAACCCTTGGCATCGGTGGACGTGAGGAGCTGGCCGGCGGCGTTGTAGGTGCTGGAGGTCGATGAAATGAGGGTCGGTGTCGAGGTCAGCGCGTTGGAGGCGACGCCGGTGCTGGGATCGATGGTCAGGGTGATCAGGACGTTGGCGTACCGTCCCGTCGAGATGACCCGGCCGGCGGTGTCATAGACGGTGTTGGTGCCGTTGGGAGTGGTGCCCGGTGCGTGGCCGTCGTCGGTCCAGACGACCCGGCCGGCGGTGTCGTAGATGGTGTCGGTGATCAGGTAGGGACTGGCGTCGGCGGTCACCGAGGGGCTGCTGGCGATCCCGTCGGTGCCGATGGTGTAACCGATGTTCACATCATGGAACCGTTCGGAGGCGATGACGCGGCCATCGGCGTCATAAATGGTCTGGGTGCCGTCGGTGGGCTGGCCGGGCATGTGGGGGTCGTCGGTCCAGGCGGTGCGGCCCTGGGCGTCGTAGGTGGTGGAGGTGATCGAGAACGGGGTGCCGGCGGCGGAGAAATAGCTGGAGGGGTGTGAGGTGTTCAGATCACTGAAGTCGATGACGACGTCGTGGAACTGCTCGGTGGTGACCACCCGCCCATCGGCGTCGTAGATCGTCTCGGTGCCGTCGACGTGGGCCTGGCCCGAGGTGTGGGGGTCGTCGGCCCAGACGGCGCGGCCGCTGGAGTCGTAGACGGTGTCGGTGATGGTGCCGTCGGCGGCGATGGTCTGGATCAGGTGATCGTTGGCGTCGTAGAGGTTCGATCGTCTTCATGTCCTGGGTCACCGGGGGATTGCTCCCCGGTTGGGTCCAGGTCCAGTCGCTGGTCAGTTGGTTGTTGTTGGCGTCATAGGTATACGTCGTCGTCGTGCCGTGGGCGTCGGTGGTGGACTTCAAGTCGCCCGGTGCGCCGCCGGTATCGCCCTTCTGGTAGTAGATGGAGGAGGTGGTGCCGTCGGGGGTGGTGGTCGCCAGGACGTTGCCGCTGGCGTCGTAGCTGAACGAGGTGGTGAGCCCCATGGGGCTGGTGGTCGAGGTCAGGTTGCCATTCGAGTCATATCCATAAAACGTGCTGTTGCCGAGGGCGTCGGTGCTGGAGACGGGCTGGCCGGTGGCGTTGTAGGTGAATGCGGTGGTATCGCCTGCCGGATCGGTGGCGGTCCGTACGTCGCCAAACGAATCATACGTGTAGCTGGTCGTCAGGGGCTGGCCGCTGATGGTCATGGTCTGCGAGGTCAGGTTGTTGCTCGTGTCGTAGCCGGCCGAGCTGGAGTTTCCGAGCGCGTCGGAAGTTTGCTGGACGTTGCCCTGGGAGTCAAAAGTCAGGGTGGACGATGGGCTGGCGGTGCCGCCGAGTGGCGGGGGCATGACGGTCTCGCTCAGGTTGGTCAGGTTGTACGAGAGCGAGGTGGTGGCGCCGGTGGCGTCGGTCAGGCCGGTGACCCGGCCGCCGGTGTAGGCCGCCTGGGCGACGGTGAGGCCGTTGGGGTCGATCACGTGGTCGAGGTAATGCGCCTGGCTCGTGCTGTAAAAGAACTGGGTCTGCTGTCCGGCGCGGTCGGTGGCCGAGATCAGGTTCCCATACATATCGTAGCCATAGGCAATCGCATTGCCGCGCGGGTCGGTGATGGCGGTGATGTCGTTGGTGAGGGGGTCGCGGGTGAAGGTGACGGCGACGCCGGTGCTGCTGGTGATGCCGGTGGGCTGATAAGTGAGGGAGTTGCCATTGCGGTCGGTGACGGTGGAGAGCTGGCCGGTGTCGGCGTAGAGGGTGTAGGCGATACCCGAGTGAGTGGTCAGGGTGTAGCTGTCGCCGAAGAGGGGGTCGGCGGGGTTGTAGGGGGTGGCGCCGGCGTCCTCGCCGGAGTAGGTGCCGTCGCCGTTGGCGAGCAGCTCGGTGGGCGGCACGCTGAGGGTGTCGGTGACGCCGGCATCGGGCACGAAGATCGGGTTGACGAACTGCTCGAAGCCGAAATAGCCGGTGGTGACCGGCTGGGCCTCGAAGGTGAAGCCCTCGGGCACTGCCCCGGCCGGGTGATCACGACCCGGGTGCCGAGGGCAAACGGCGTGAGGGTGCCCAGCGTCTGGAGCGTGCCGTCGGGCTGGCTGACCTGGACCTGGAAGTCGCCCTCGTCGAGGGTCCAGCCTTGGCCGAAGTCGCCCTTGGTGTTGGCATTGAGGGTGTCGTAACTGCGGGTGATCGTGATCGGGATGCCGGCCAACGGGATGGTCAGGTCGGTGAACGAGAGATGGAGGTTGCCCAGCTTGAGCCTGCCGGCGACGTTGACGGTCTGGTCGGTGGTGGTGCTGACGCCGCCGGAGTTGATGGCATAGAGCCGGAGGTCGTACGAGCCGTCAGCGAGCATGGTGGGGTCGAAGGTGCCGAGGGTGCCATTGGTGATCGCCGAGGTGCCCGTATTGATGGTGGTGAAGTTATCGGTATTCAGGGGGGCGACTTCGAGCACCACGACTGGAGTTGGACCGCGTCGCCGACGGTGCCGATGACCGTGGTCGGCGCGGTGATGGTCGCCTGGTTGGTCGGTGAGCTGATCGTGGCGGTGGGGGCGGAGCTGTCGGCGGGGTTGATCACGTTCAGGCTATCGTTGGCCTGCGCCGAGAGTCCCGCCAGGTCGGTCGCGGTGGCGACGATGGGGATGTTCGAGGCGATGGCGGCCATCAGCAGCCGGCCGTCGCCGTGGGCGTCGAGGGGGACGTTGGTGCCGCCCACGGTGAGCGACAGGGCCTTGATGCCGACGTTGTCGCTGGCGTCGAGGTGGAAAACGACCAGGGAATTGACGTCGGCGGGGTTGGCGCTCTCGTGGACCTGGACCTGGGGGAGCGTGGTGTCGGCGGCGATGTTGACGGTGAACGAGGTGGTGGCGGAGAGCCCGTAGGGGTCGGTCGCGGTGATGGTGATGGTGATGGTCGGGCTGCCGGTATAGGTCGGGTCGGGAGTCCAGGAGAGCGTGCCGGCGGAGTCAATGGTCAGGCCGGTAATCTCGGGATTGGAGCTGACCGCGTAGGTCAGGGGATCGCCGTCGGTGTCGCTGGCCTGGACGGGGATCGTGAGCAAGGTACCGGCGGTGATGTTCTGGTTGGCGATGGGGGCGATCGTGGGTGCGGTGTTGGCGTTGGTGAGGTTGACCTGGAAGTCCTGCTCGGCGGTGGCGGCGGCGGAGTTGGTGGCCATGATCGACACGCCAGTCCCGGAGTTCCCGTCGGTTTGGGTTCGGTCGGTCGCGTGAGTTGAGTGTTGAAGCAAACGGGCGCCCGCACAATCAATACAATGTGCGCAACTATGTGTTGGGTTCGGTCGGTGGTTTGCCTGTTAACGTGAGTCGTTGGCTGTGCAATCGACACAATCCGCAGGACTACGCGTTGGGTTCGGTCGGATGGTTGACGTTGGGGTCAATCGCGTACCGGCCCCGTCATGATCATCCATGCAACCAAGTGTTCGGTTCGTTGGGTGAGGTGGCGGCCCACCATCGCGTCACCGGATCGCGTCCGTTGTCGCGAGCGGAACCGTGCGCCCCGGATGGGGACGAGGAGAAGAGGGACCGGATTGAGAAAGAGCGGTAGGGAGCATGTCCGCCCCTCAGTAATATCGTGAGATCCGCTCTGTGGCGGCCTGGGAATTCGCGTGGGTCTACCCGAAATAACTTGAAACTCGGCCTGACCCTGGAGTCCCCTGAAACTCGGTCTGACCCTGGAGTCCCCCCTGGGTTCGGGTGCCGCCAGAATGGCGGCATGACGGCTGACACCAATAACCCGCACTCTATGCATCACGGGCACTCACCTGATGGTGTATATGACGAATCTTTGGTAAGGTTAGCAATAGTCTTTGGAGTTGGTCACTACGCTTTGTGTTTTCGACATTTAATATTATCGCATTTTTATCTAACTCATTATTTGATAATATTTCGCCATCAAAGTCCTCATTGATAGACAATTGAAAACTTTCATCGTTTATACCAAATCCTTTATAATAAATAAAATTATAATACATGCTATCGCGCGGCTTAAAAACGATTCCGAGTAAAGCCTCCAAAATCGCCTTTGCCTCCATAATATCCATATTATAGATAGCATAATCGTCGTAAATTCTAGTCATGACTAATTAGCCCACCAGGCTTGACCCCGATCTACGACCGCTTCTACGCTCTGGTAGATCATGAATGTTACATTACGTCCAAGCATGTTACTTAGAGACCTTGCTTCATCGATTAACCCTAGTTTATCGAGATCTCTGGTCTGAAGAGGTGCCGTACGAGTGCGATTCTGACGAAGTCCTATACCCATTTCAGCCGCCTTGTTGAATAAAGATTTACTAACAATAGCGAGGTCGAGATCCGATGCTGGACTAAAGGGTCCACCTGTCTTTGAACTTACGCCTGTTACAGCACTGCCCCGAACTGCAACTGAGGCATCACTAGCTCCTGCATTCTTTAACCCAGCAACCAAGATATCTAAAAATTTATTATATTGTGTTATGCTTTTAAATCCTTGTGGCAAATTCAATAAAGACGATCTGGCTTTGAGTGCTACGCCCCCAAGCACAGTGAAAACTCCGCGATAAGCTGCCAACCAGAGGTTCCCATCGTATGCAGCCTGGCTGGTTCCGGCAATCCCAAATCCAGTCCCTGACAGGAGAAGGATTGTTTGAAGTATCCTTACGCTACGATAGGCTGCATTCAGCGACATTATTCCGTAACCTGCTGCACCAAACGCTCCTCCAACAAACGCATCGTCTAAGAGATCCCATCCACGCTGACCTTGCAGATAGGCATCACCTACGGAGATAGCGGTTCCGATCGCAATCGAAACCGTCAGACTGAGGACGCTAAAATTATGTCCGTTCAGGTCAACTCTGTCGACCGGGTCCGCGCCCGCGTAGAGATAGTGATTCTGAGTAATCGGGTCCGACGTCGAGCCATCGTTCGAGTCCCGCGATGTGAACTGCCCCGCCGCCGCGTCGTAGTACCGCGCCCCCAGGTCATCCAACCCGGTGGCCGTGTCGGTCTGATAGCCCGCGAACAGAAACTCGTTCGTCGTCGTGCCGGTCGACCCGATCAGGTCGCCATAGACATCATACGTATACGTATCGGTAACGTTCCCGTTCTGGTCCGTCAGCGCCCGGGTGCTGCCCAGGCCATCCACGACGTAGTACGACCGGGTGCCCGCGCGGTCCTGGAACAGCAAGTCCAGGCCCCGCACGTACGTCGCCGCCAGGACGCCGCCGGCCGCGTACTCCTCAAGCACCTGGTCATACGCCTGGTTGGGGTCGTTCAGGTAGGTCGTCGTCGTGCCGTTGACGGTCTGGGTCGTTCGATTGCCGTTATCGTCGTAGGTATAGCTTGAAGTGACCGTTCCGGTACCGGTGGTGGTGACGGCCGCGATCATCCGGCCTTCGAGGTCCCAGGTGTAGATCGTCTGGCTGGTCTGGGTGCCGTTGACCGTGATCGTGGCGGTGAGCATGCTCCCGTTGGCGTCGTAGGTGTACGAGGTGTCGGTGCTGTCGCCGTTGACGCCGGTGGTGCCGCTGACATCGGTGAGCCGGCCGTCGGCGTCGTAGGTGTAGCTCAGGCTGTCGGCGTTGGGTCCGTTGTCGTTCAAGGAGAGTCGGTTGCCGGCGAGGTCATAGGTATAGGAATAGGTCCAGTCGTTGCCGGCGGGGTCGTGGGTGATCGCCTCCTGGGTCAAGCGGCCGTCGTGGTCGTAGGTATAGTTGACGGTGCGTCCGCTGGTTTCGACGACCTGGATGCGTCGGCCGTCGGGGTCGAGGGTGTAGGTATAGCCGACGAGCACGGCGCCGGTCGACGCCAGCGTCGTCGTGACCGCCAAGAGACGGTTGAGCGTGTCGAAGGATCGGGTCTCGACCGTGCCGTTGGCGAAGCTGGTGGTGAGGATGTTGTTGTTCAGGTCATAGGTGTACGTAGTGATTAGCGGCGTGACTGATCCGCCGTCGAGCTTGTCCACGGTGACACTCGCGAGTCGTCCCTCCTGGTCGTAGGCATACTGGATGTCGGTGTTGGACGTGGTCTCGCCGGTCTTCTGGCCGGTGGAATCGTTGTAGGTGTAGGTGATGTCGCCCTGGGGCGAGTCGATCGCGACGATGTCGCCCGCGGTGTCGTAATAGGTCGTGGTGGTGCCGTCTTCAGTCCCGGTGTCGGCGATGGTGACGGTGTCGTAACGCCGGTTCCGCGAATCATAGTTGTCGTACGTGTAGGTGACCTTCTCGCTCAACGTCCCGCTCTGCTCGGCCGCGGCGCTGGCGTACTCGTCCTTCTCGGTGACGCGACCCTGGTCGTCGTAGGTGTAGGTGATGACGTGGCCGTCGAAGTCGGTGGTGCTGGCGAGCTGGCCCAAAGCGTTGTACGACCAGGTTTCGGTGGGGGTGGAGTTGTCGGGAAGCATCGGCAACGATTCGGAGACCTTGCGGCCGAAGGCGTCGTAGGTGTAGGTGGTGGTGTTGCCGAGCGGGTCGGTCTCGGTGAGGAGGTTGCCGTAGGTGTCATAGGTATAGATATAGGTTGGCTGGTTCAACGTGCCTGAAGTGGGGTCGGGGACGGCGGGCAGGGCCACGCTGGTGAGGTCGCCGTAGGAGTCGTAGGTGTAGTTGGTGATCTGACCGGTCTGGTCCATGGCGGCGGTCTTGCGGCCGGTGGTCGGGTCGTAGGTGGTCGTCGCGAAGGTGCCGTCGGGATAGATGGTCTTGATCAGGCGGCCATCGGCATCGTACGTATACTGGGTGACGTTCCCCTTGGCATCGGTGGATGTGAGAAGCTGGCCGGCGGCGTTGTACGTGCTCGACGTCGAGGAAATCAGGGTCGGGGTCGAGGTCAGCGAGTTCGACGACACGCCGGTGCCGGGATCGGTGGTGAGGGTGATCACCACGTTCGATTCCCGCGCGGTGCTGGTGACGCGGCCGGCGTTATCGTAGGCGGTGAAGGTGCCGTCGGGGGCGATACCCGGCGCGTGGGGGTCGTCGGTCCAGATCACCCGGCCGGCGGAGTCGTAGATGGTGTCGCTGATCGAGAACGGGCTGGTGTCGGAGGTGACCGAGGGGCTGCCGGCGATGCCGTTGGAGCCGATGGCGTAGCTGATGTTCACGTTGTGGAACTGCTCGGTGGCGATGACGCGGCCGTCGGCGTCGTAGAAGGTCTCGGTGCCGTCGGAGGGCTGGTTCGGCAGGTGGGGATTGTCGGACCAGACCGTGCGGCCCTGGGCGTCGTAGATCGTCGCGGAGGTCGAGAACGGGGTGCCCGAGGCGGATAGGTAGCTGGAGGGATGTGTGGTGTTCAGATCACTGAAGTCGATCACCACGTCGTGGTACCGAAGCGTCTGGACGACCCGGCCATCGGCGTCGTAGATCGTCTCGGTGCCATCGACGTGGGCCTGGCCCGAGGTGTGCGGGTCGTCGGTCCAGATGGCGCGGCCGCTGGAGTCGTAGACGGTGTCGGTGATCGTGCCGTCGGCGGCGATGGTCTGGATCAAGTGGTCGTTGGCGTCGTAGACATTCGTCGTCTTCATGTCCTGGGTCACCGGGGGATTGCTCCCCGGCTGGGTCCAGGTCCAGTCGCTGGTGATTAGGTTGTTGTTGGCGTCATAGGTATACGTCGTCGTGGTGCCGTGAGCGTCGGTGGTGGACTTGAGGTCGCCCGGGGCGCCGCCGGTGTCGCCCTTCTGGTAGTAGGTGGAGGAGGTGGTGCCGTCGGGGGTGGTGGTCGCCAGGACGTTGCCGCTGGCGTCGTAGCTGAACGAGGTGGTGAGCCCCATGGGGCTGGTGGTCGAGGTCAGGTTGCCATTCGAGTCATATCCATAAAACGTGGTGTTGCCGAGGGCGTCGGTGCTGGAGACGGGCTGGCCGGTGGCGTTGTAGGTGAATGCGGTGGTATCGCCTGCCGGATCGGTGGCGGTCCGTACGTCGCCAAACGAATCATACGTGTAGCTGGTCGTCAGGGGCTGGCCGCTGATGGTCATGGTCTGCGAGGTCAGGTTGTTGCTCGTGTCGTAGCCGGCCGAGCTGGAGTTTCCGAGCGCGTCGGAAGTTTGCTGGACGTTGCCCTGGGAGTCAAAAGTCAGGGTGGACGATGGGCTGGCGGTGCCGCCGAGTGGCGGGGGCATGACGGTCTCGCTCAGGTTGGTCAGGTTGTACGAGAGCGCGGTGGTGGCGCCGGTGGCGTCGGTCAGGCCGGTGACCCGGCCGCCGGTGTAGGCGGCCTGGGCGACGGTGATGCCGTTGGGATCGATCACGTGATCGAGGTAATGCGGCTGAGTGGTGCTGTAAAAGAACTGGGTCTGTTGACCGGCGCGGTCGGTGGCCGAGATCAGGTTCCCATACATATCGTAGCCATAGGTGATCGCATTGCCGCGCGGGTCGGTGATGGCGGTGATGTCGTTGGTGAGGGGGTCGCGGGTGAAGGTGACGGCGACGCCGGTGCTGCTGTAGATGCCGGTGGACTGGTAGGTGAGGGTGTTGCCGTTGCGGTCGGTGACGGTGGAGAGCTGGCCGGTGTCGGCGTAGAGGGTGTAGGCGATGCCCGAGTGGGTGGTCAGGGTGTAGCTGTCGCCGAAGAGGGGGTCGGCAGGGTTGTAGGGGGTGGCGCCGGCGTCCTCGCCGGAGTAGGTGCCGTCGCCGTTGGCGAGCAGCTCGGTGGGCGGCACGCTCAGGGTGTCGGTGACGCCGGCATCGGGGACGAAGATCGGGTTGACGAACTGCTCGAAGCCGAAATAGCCGGTGGTGACCGGCTGGGCCTCGAAGGTGAAGCCCTCGGGTGACTGTCCCGGCCGGGTGATCACGACCCGGGTGCCGAGGGCAAACGGCGTGAGGATGCCCAGCGTCTGGAGCGTGCCGTCGGGCTGGCTGACCTGGACCTGGAAATTGCCCTCGTCGAGGGTCCAGCCGTAGCCGAAGTCCCCCTTGGTGTTGGCATTGAGGGTGTCGTAACTGCGGGTGATCGTGATCGGGATGCCCGCCAACGGGATGGTCAGGTCGGTGAACGAGAGATGGAGGTTGCCCAGCTTGAGCCTGCCGGCGACGTTGACGGTCTGGTCGGTGGTGGTGCTGACACCGCCCGAGTTGATCGCATAGAGCCGGAGATCGTACGACCCGTCGGCGAGCATGGTGGGGTCGAAGGTGCCGAGGGTGCCATTGGTGATCGCCGAGGTGCCCGTATTGATGGTGGTGAAGTTGTCCGTATTCAGTGGGGCGACTTCGAGCGCCACGACTGGACCTGCACGGCGTCGCTGACGGTGCCGATGACCGGAACCGGCGCGGTGATGGTCGCCTGATCGGTCGGCGAGCTGATCGTGGCGGTGGGGGCGGAGCTGTCGGCGGGGTTGATCACGTTCAGACTGTCGGTGGCCTGCGAGGTCAGTCCCGCCAGGTCGGTCGCGGTGGCGACGATGGGAATGTTCGAGGCGATGGCGGCCATCAGCAGCCGGCCGTCGCCGTGGGCGTCGAGGGGGACGTTGGTGCCGCCCACGGTGAGCGACAGGGTCTTGATGCCGACGTTGTCGCTGGCGTCGACATGGAAGACGACCAGGGAATTGACGTCGGCGGGGTTGGCGCTCTCGTGGACCTGGACCTGGGGGGGCGTGGTGTCAGCGGCGACGTTGACGGAGAACGAGGTGGTGGCGGCGAGCCCGTAGGAGTCGGTGGCGGTGACGGTGATGGTCGGGCTGCCGGTATAGGTCGGGTCGGGGGTCCAGGAGAGCGTGCCGGCGGAGTCAATGGTCAGGCCGGTGATCGGGGGACTGGAGCTGACGGCGTAGGTCAGGGAGTCGCCGTCGGTGTCGCTGGCCTGGACGGGGATCGTGAGCAAGGTGCCGGCGGTGATGTTCTGGGTGGCGATGGGCGGGATCGTGGGTGCGGAGTTGGCATTGGTGAGGTAGACCTGGAAGTCCTGCTCGGCGGCGGCGCCGGCGGAGTTGGTGACGGTGATCGACACGCCGTAGGATTGGCCGGGGGTGTCGAAGTAAGACGACGGATTCCAGGTCAGGACATTGCCGTTGAAGCTCATGGGCGAGCCGGTGTTGTTCGAGATGAGACCATAGCTCAAGGGCAAGAGTCCGCCGGGGTCGGTGGCGGTGACGGTGTATTCGTACGCCGAACCGATGATGGCGGTCAGGACCGGCGTCGACGTGATCACCGGGGGGGCGATCGGCGCGGTGGCGACGATCTGGAGCGGGACGTCCTGGGTGGTGGTGAGCCCCTGGCCATCGGTGGCGGTGACCTGGAAGTCGGTCACCGAGCCGGTGGGATCGGGCCAGTCGATCAGGCCGGCGGCGGAGATGGTCATGCCGCCGGGCGGGCTGACCAGGCCATAGGTGGGGGTATCGCCCTCGGGATCGATGGCGAGGGCCTGATATTGCCAGTCGACGCCGGTGGCGGCGCGGAGGTCGGCGACCGAGACGAACTGGGGCGGCAGGTCGGCTCCCTGGGCCAGGATGTTGAACGTGGTGGTGGCCCAGCCCCCCTGTCCGTCGTCGGCCTTGATCGTGACGGGATAGGTATGCCCCGCCTGGTCGGAGGTCGGGGTCCAGACGATCGTGCCGAGGTCGGGGTCGATGCCCAGGCCGGTCGGCCCGGAGACGATGCTCCAGACCAGGGGGTCACCGTCGGCATCGCTGCCCGAGGCAGTGTAGGCATACGCCTGATTGACGACGGCGGTACTGGGTGGGAATGGCGGCGATGATCGGCGGTGGATCGTTCTGCTGGGCGACGACCTGGACGGTGACGGGCTGATCGGTGGTCGCCTGGCCGTCGCTGACCTGGACCACGAACGAGTTGGCGCCGAACTGACTGGCGGTCGGGGTCCAGTCATACAGGCCGGTACTGGTGTTGTTGAGGCCCGCGGGGGCCGTACCTCCGGAAGGGTTGGTGAACGAATAGGTCAAGGGATCGCCGTCATCGTCATGGGCGGCGACCTGGTAGAAATAGGTCCGGCCGAGCTGGATCGAGGTGCGGGAAGTCGAGGTGATGACCGGGTCCAGGTTGTTGGGGTTGGCGATGACGTTCAGGGTGAACGACTGGAGGTCGAACAAGCCGGCGGAGTCGGTAGCCTGGATGGTGATCGGGTACGAGCCCTGGGGTGCGCTGGGCCAGGTGAGCTGGTTACCGTTGGTCAGGGACAGACCCGAATAGGGGGTGTTCAGGTGGTAGGTGGGGATGTCTCCATCGGGATCGACCGCGCTGAGGTTGTAAACGTAGGTCGAACCGGTGGTGACGGTGGTCACGGCCTGGGACGTGAAGTGGGGAGGGACGTTGGCCGGCGCGACATCGATGGTGAACCGCTCCAGCGCCACCCCGCCGCGGCCGTCGGAGACACGGACGGTGACGTTCTGGGGGCCGGACTTCATCCGGGGTGGGGGTCCAGACGAGGATGCCATGGACCGGGTCGATGACCATGCCGGCGGGATGGACGGGGAGGTCGAAGCTCAGGCGGTCAAAATCGGGGTCGGCGGCCCACGCGTTGTAGACATACTTGACGCCGATCTGCGCGGAGGCGGTCCAGGTGGTGGTGAACGCGGGGGCCTGGTTGGACGATTGAGTGGGGACGTTATCGAAATTGTCGCCGAACGAGGTCTGGCCGCCGGTCAGGGTGACGGTGTACGTTCCCGGGCTGGCGGGCAGGACCTGGGTCCAGCCGGTCTGGGGGACTTCCTGAACGGTGTAGGTGCCGTTGGCGACGTTGGCGAAGACGTAGTCGCCGTAGGGGTCGGTGGTGGTGGTGGCGACAACCTGGCTGCTGGAGTTGAGCAGGTTGACGGTCCAGTCGGGGAGGCCCGGAGCGCCGGGGGTGGGAGCGATCGAGGTGACGCCGGCGGGGGCGAAGGTGGTTCCTTCCCAGCCGCCGGGGACGCTCGACGTGCCGGTCAATGCGATGGGGGCGGTCTGGAGGTTCGATCCGTCCCAGTAGATGCGCCACAGGCCGGAACCGCTCGAGGGCCGTTCCTGGGAGACCAGGATCTGGCCGGCCATGCCGGCGAAGTCGGCCGCGGGAGCGGCCAGGAGGCGACTGCTCCCCCCATCGGCTCCATAAAAGTTCTCGTCGGCGGGGATGATACTGAGATCCTCGGAAACTCCCAGCGATTGACTCTGACCGTTGGACATCAAGGAAACGGCAACGGGAGAGCCGTTGTGGGGGATGGAATAAAGTTGCTGGTTGGTCTCGCTGCTCACCAGGATCGTACCGGCGAGCGGTCCATAGGCCGGATCGTTGGGGATCGTGATCATCCCCTCGATCGTGGAGAGGCCGACATAGCCGGCGTTGGGGATCGTGGCGATGAGGTTGGCAACCCCAGTGGAAGAGATGGTCCAAATGTTGCCCGTGTCGGTGCCGACAATCAGGTCGCCGCCCCAGAGACCCGTGGTATCGAAGGTCAGGGCGTAGGGATCACTGGTATCGTTGGGCAAGGTCACCCAGGGGTTAAGAATGTCGCCCGCGGGTGTGATCCGCGCGATGGCCGCCTGGCCGGTATTGCCAGCGCTGGCGAACAGGTCGCCGGCGGTGAACCCGCCGAGGTTGCCGGGGACGCGCGGACGCCATCATGATCTCAAAGGTCCACCCTGAAGCGTTCGAATAGGGGACCTGGGTGCCGTCGGATAGGAACTGGTTGAAGACATTGGGCAGGCCGCTGATCTGGTTCACGGAGGCGGCCAGCGTGTTGCTTGATGGGAGGTAGGCCAGGCCTGTCGTGCTGTTCCAGGGCGTATCGATCGCGCCGAGCGTGATCGCGGCGGGGTTGGGCGGGCTCAGAGGGGGCAGCGGGTCGGGACTGGGGTCGTTGAAAACGTGGCCCCGGACCTCGTTGTTGGCGGTCACGTCGATGGTGAACGATTGCTGGTCGCTGCCGCCCCGGGCATCGGTGACAACGACCGTGACGTTATAGTTCCCCAATGCGATGCCCGTGGTGTTCCACTCGATCCGGCCGCCGAGCGACCCGATCGTCATGCCTGCCAGTTGAGGATTCGGCTGGAGGCTGTACGTCAACGGCGTGTCTCCATCGGAGTCGATGGCGGTGACGGGGTAGACATAGATCTGACCCTGGGGCACCGAGGTGACCGGTGTGCTGGTGATCACCGGCGGCGTGTTGCCGGGTGATTGACCGACCCGGACCTGGAACGTCTGGACCGCCGTGTTGTTATTGCCGTCGCTGACGTCGAGGTTGACAGTATTGAGCCCGAGTTGGTTCACCGTCGGGGTCCAGGTCACGATGCCCGTATCCGGGTCGATCGACAAGCCGTTGGGAACGGTGGTGCCCGGGACGAAAGTGAGGTAATCCAGGTCGGGATCGAACGCGGTGGCGTCGTAAGTGTACGTGACGCCGATCTGGGCGGTGGTGATCGGTGTCGAGGTGAAATAAGGCGGGGTGTTGGGACCGTTCTGGATCGTGCGGATCGTGAAGTCCTGTTCGGCGGTACCACCGCGGCCGTCGCTGACCTGGAGAGCCACCTGGACGCTACCGTCGGGACCGCTCGTGTTGCCGGTACTCGTCGGCGCCCAGGTGAGCTGACCGGACTGGGGATCGACCGCCATTCCCGGGGGACCCTGGAGCAGGGTGTAGGTCAGGGTGTCGTTCTCCGGGTCGGTGGCCGCGGCGTTGTACACGTATTCGCCGTTGGTGCCGCCGCTCGAGCCGTCGAAGCTGTAGTACGCGGAGACCGAGATCAGGGTGGTCGGCGTGGTCGTGAACTCAGGGGCGTGGTCGAAACCAAAATTGTAGCCGGTGCCGGTTTCGAATCCTTTGACCCGAATCTGGGTAAAGCTCCGGTCGGTGCTCGTGCCGCCGAGGGTTCCCACCGCCTGCTTGCCGGCGATCAGACCCGATGGCAAGGTCTCGGTGAGGGTGTAAGAGCCGGGCCAGAGCTGACCGAAATCATACGACCCGTCAGACGCGGTGGTGGTCGTCGACTGGACGGTGCCCCCCTGGTCACGGATGCCGCTCAAGGTCACGGTCACGCCGCCCAGTCCCGGCTCGCCGGACTGTTTGGCGCCGTCGTTGTTGAGATCGTCATAGACCGATCCCGACAGCGACGACAGCGTACCGTCGGGGGGCGGTAGCGGGTTGACGCCGATGGGGGCGAAGTTGACGTGCTCCCACTGGCTCGGTGTGCTCGATCCGCTCGCGAGGGGGATCGACTGGGTCTGGAGCTGTCCGTGCGACCATGTGAGAGCCCAGAGGCCGGACGTGCCGGAATCGGGTGTCTCCTGGGTCAGAAGGATCTGGCCCGCATAGGATGCGAAATCGGCGGCCGAAGCCCCCAGGATCTTGTTGTTGGCGTAGTCGACGCCGAAGAAGTTGCCATCAGTGGGGATCAGGGTAACGTCTTCGAGCGTCGAGATTCCCAGAGGGTCAACATGGACCGTCCCGGACGGGCTGATTGTATAAAGATTTCCGTTATTTTCATCACTGGTTACGATCATGCCGGCCAGCGGCCCGTAGGTCTGAGGATCGTTGGGGACGGTGATCACACCCTCGAAGTACGGGTTGACACCACTGCCCAGGCCGCTGGCGAGCTCGGTGGCGTTGCCCTGGCTATCGACCTTCCAGACATCGCCGACGGTGGTCGAGACGATGAGGTCATCGCCGAAGAGACCGGTCTGGTCGACGTAGAGCGCGCCGCGCAAGAGCCCGGTCTCGCCCGGCAGGGTCACCCAGGGATCGGTGACACTGCTCCCGTCGGAGGAAATTTTGACGATCTGGCCGGGCTGGCCGTCGCCTGCGAACAGCTCGCCGACAGTGAACCCGCCGGTATTCCCCGGCTGCACCGCCGCGATCTCGACTTCATCGGTGTAACCCGAAGCATTGGAAAACTGGAGGTGCGAGCCGTCGGGCTCGATGAGGTCGAAGTTATGAGGGCTGCCATTGGCGTAATTGTCCGAGACCAGAAGCGAGCCATTGAGCTGGGAATACTCGATGGCAATCGGGTTAGTGAACGCGGTCGCGATCGGGATCAGATCGATCGGCCCTCCTGTGAGCATGACCCTGCGTTCCAGCGCTTCGAGGCGGTTGATCCGGCGGAGCCGGTCCCGGCGGCGAAGCGACACAACACGGCGGCGTTGGGAGCGGGAGCCAGGCGGCGGTCTCATCGAGTGTTCTCCCAAGTGGGGCCGAGAAGCGATGTACGTGAAGTACCTTAATCGTCGTGGTGGCGCACTGATCGCGTGCCCGCAGCTCCGGTTGAAGGCGCAGAGTGGGGACGGTCGGCAGTGTCTCCGCCGATGTTCTCCGTTGTGCTGTCGCAACCGAGTCTGGAGAAGTTTGGACTCAGCCCGCCTGCGGCACTCGCGTCGCCGCCGCGGTCCAGGCGCAGAGCGTACCGTGCAGATTCAGAGACGGCGGTACGCGTAGTCATCAAAGATCGTCGGAATCGTGAGATGCCTATTCAAACGAAACGTCAAGGAAAGGCAAGAAGTTTTTCCAGTAATTTTTTTAGTTCAGCAAGGACAACGAAATTGTAAAGACTTGTAAACCGTGAATTCCTTCAGATTTAGGGAATAGATCGATCGGCTGGATATGGCTTTTTTTTGCAACGTCGGTGTTACTCGCACCACTCGCCGAAAATTTCACTGGATTTAATCCAGGTTCTGCTCAAACCACAGATGTTTTGGCATGAGTGGGGAATATTGTCGCGAACATGGGGGACGGAATCGTTCAGCCGAGCGCCGAAGGAGTGATTCTGTAACGGCTTGGGCGACACACCGCCCAGGTCGGCATTCGAGCGACACGCCTTGATTTCGAACCCTTCGGAGTGTACCAAATGTTTCATAGAAAATATTTTCATATATTTATTGATAATAACTTATGAATTATATCAAACTTTATATTTTCGTTACATTTTCTGGTGTCATTCCGAATAACTTTTTGAGACACAATGTGAGATTCTTGGAGATGTTACGTCGCTGGATCAAACGAATCTGTCTCCTGTCATTCCCAGCGCTCCAGGTCTCGTTACTCGTCGTTCTGCCCGAATGGTTCAAGACATTTCCCTGGCCGGCACGTCGAGCGGTGATGGAAGGACTGCTCCGAAGCGCATTCGTGCTCTACGGGGTATGCTCATCATCGCGATTCCGGGAACTCTGTTACTTGGCGGACTGATCCTCCAGCCACGACATCGGCGCCCTCTACAGTCGCGGCTGGGAAAACATCTCCTTCTCTGCGTCTCCACTCTGATCAACTGGGTCGAGACCGAGGCGGGCGCCACGATTCTGGAACGGTGGATCCACCGGATGCCTCACTTGTTCGAGCGCCTGACGAAGCCCGTCGAAGGCTCGATCGAAATCGCGGTGATCGGAGAATCAAGTGCCCGGGGTGAACCCTTTCACCCTCGTCTCTCAATCGTTCAGATCGTGGCCTGGCAACTCGAAGAGGCCTTGCCCGGGCGGGCGGTCAGGGCGCATGCGCTCGCTGAGGCCGGCGTCACGTTGGAACGGATGCATCAGAAGTTCGAAATACTCGCCATCTGGCCGGCCGTGATGATCATTTACGACGGGCACAATGAGTTCCAGGCGCGCTACGATTCAAGCTGGAGCCCGGGCTTCGACGAGGCGCCGGGAAACCCGCTCCTTCACCGATGCTTCCGGGCGAGTCTGAAATCCCCGTTCTGCCGGATGACGTACGAGCTAATCAACAAGCATCGGATCGACGCCCCGCCGCCGCTGAATCAGCACCAACTGGTCGATCCACCGATCTGCACACCGTCGGAAGCCGACGCCATCCTTCGCGATTTCCATCACCGCATGGAATCGATCGTCGCATACTGCCGACAGATGGAGATCGTTCCCGTCCTGGTGATTCCGCCGGGAAACGAGGCCGGCTACGAGCCCAACCGTTCGACCTTGACCGGTACCGTGAGCGAGACCGATCGTGCCCGGTTTTACCGCGATTTCCAGTCAGCCCGGGCTGCCGAAGATGATCCGCGGGCAAGTATCGTGCGGTACCGGGCCTTGCTCGAGCGTCAGTCGAGCTTTGCCGAGGTGCATTTTCGCCTCGGCCGCTTGCTTGCACATCAAGAGCGATGGGTGGAGGCGAACCGCCATTTCATTCTGGCACGCGACAACGATGGATTACCGCAACGGTGTCCCACGCCATTCCAGGAGGTTTATCGCGTGGTAGCTGCCAAGCATGGCGCGATCTTGATCGATGGTTTGGCAGAACTCCGGGCGATCAGTACCCACGGGATGCTCGACGACGAGCTTTTTCATGACGGCCAGCATCCGACACTTCGCGGTCATGTCGGACTGGCCCAAGCAGTGCTCCACGAGCTTCGCGTGCGGAAGGTCCTCGGTTGGGACCAAGGGCGCCCCCCCAACTCTATCCCTCAGAATGCGCCGCTCACTTCTGAGTCGACGCCGATACCTGGGCAAACGTCTGCAAACGAGCCGGTTGGTTCTACGACGTTACCGCATCCGCCCGTTATGATCCGACCGAGCGACAAGCGAAATCGAAACGTTACCTTCGAGCACAGCGCGAGATCATCTCCGGCACACGGCCCGAAGAGACCGGGATCGCTGGACTTGGGAGCGGATCGAGTCCTTCACTTGCCTCGACCCGACCAAAGTCCGCAATCGGTGCGGGGACCGATGGTGAACCCTGATTCCCCCACTTATTCCGGTTCCTCTACAGGAGACCGACTTGGTAGATTCACCGCTTCAGAGAGACGTTGTCTAGGTCATTCCGATTTATTTATTGATCCGCCGTTTAGAACGTTATCCCCGTTCCAAGTCCTTCGAGCCTTAGGATTTCGGTCAGCGATTATGATGCACCACCCGAGACTCTGAGTCATCCCGGACTCGCATCTACCCACCACGTCGCGAGAGGTGGCCCCCTGGGTGACCACGATCAAACGCTTCTGGGATGACCCATCCTGGGAAGCCGAACACCAGAACCGGGCTCGCGAGGCCGCGCGGCGGTTCAGTCGCGAGGTGCTGGCGGGACGCTATTGGGACTCCTTCGGAGGTATCGCTCGACCTGCGTGAGATCGTTGCGGACTTCCCACGCCTCAAGCCTTCCAAAGCCCAAAATGGACCTAGGTTGGATGGGGAACACGGGTAATACGCGACAATCCTCATTCGGCAAGCCGGGGTGGCTCCAAGTGACAGCGATGACCCGCGACATGACATGGTAGCCTTTGCACGCAGGGGTGCGGAACTACGGAACCTTTGATTGGAGCCGGTTGCGCCTGCGCAAGTCCTTGTGTCGTCGACGTCCCTGACCGAGCTTTTTCCGCCTTCCCCAAAATCCCTGCTTGATTCGCAGCACTTTGCCTGACAAACCCCACATTTTCCCGATTTTTCGACCAACGCGACAACGCTTCGGGGATGTGTCGCGTAGTTATCGTGTGGGCCTCACTTTACCCTCCCGACACACCCGCCGGCCACGCCCCCATGATGATCATCCACGAGACCAAACCTCTCTTCGCCTGGGACGATCTCGAAGACAGCCCCGCGCTCCAGACCATCAAGGATCTCCTTGCCGCACTCCCCGACGCCAAGCTCCTGGAGTCGCTCCGCGTCGCTCGCGGCAAGGGGCGTAACGAGTACCCCGTCACCGTGCTCTGGGGCGTCATCGTCTTGCGGGTGGCCTTGCGGCACCTCACCAACGAAGCGGTGCTCGACGAACTCCGCCGCAACGAAGGGCTCCGCCGCCTGATCGGCATCGAGTCGGAGGCCGGCGTCCCCAAAAAGTGGAACATGTCGCGGTTCGAGGACGCTCTGGGCCAGGAGCCCCATCGCACGCACCTCAAGGAGATCTTCAACGCGTTGATCAAACGCCTGGGTGCGGAGGTCGCCGACCTCGGCCGCGACACCGCCGCCGACGCCACGGCCTTGTCGGCACGCCGCAAGCCCGAGGAGGCCGCCCGGGAGGAGGTCGACGAGGGTCTGCCGCAGCCCTCCGGCGGCCGCAAGGAGTACAAGCACGACGACGGCAAGGTGACCAGGGCGGTCGAGTGGTTCGGGTACAAGCTCCACCTGCTGGTGGACGCGAAGCACGAAGTGGTGCTCTCGTATGAGATCACCGACACCAAGGCCGGCGACGGCGAGACCCTGCCGTCGATCCTCGCGCAGGCTCAGGCGAACTTGCCCGCGGGTCGGATCAAGACCTTGGCCTACGACAAGGCGGCCGACAGTGAAGATGTTCACCGGCTCCTCTGCGACGAAGCGATCACGCCGCTGATCCAGATGCGGTCGATGTGGCAGAGCGAGCCGGAGCGGATGCTGCCGGGCCACGACGGCACATCGAACGTCGTGTACGACGAATCCGGGACGATTTACTGTTATAACAAGGTGAGCGAACCTCCGGTGCGACATAAGATGTCCTACATCGGCCACGAACCGGAGCGCAAGACGCTGAAATACCGCTGCCCAGCCCAACACGAGGGCTGGGAATGCCCGATGTCGTCGGTCTGCAACGCGGGGAAGTCGTACGGCAAGACGGTGCGAGTCGACCGCGAGGTCGACCTGCGACGGTTCCCGGCGTTGCCGCGCGCGACGAAGAAGTTTGAGCGGATGTACAAGGGACGGACGTCGGTGGAGCGGGTCAACGCGCGGTTGAAGGTGTTCTGGGGGGTGGACGACGGCAACATCCGAGGGGCACGCCGGTTCGTCGCGGAAGTGGGAGTGGTGCTGGCGGTACACGCGACATTCGCGACGCTCTTGGCATCGGCGCCGCGCCGCGAAGGGACCCTGGGCAAGTTGAAACTGGGGCCGATCGCCGAGGCCCTGCGCGCGAAGACGGAACAACAGCCGGTCGAAGTCTGACCGGGACGAACGGACGACTGGAATCGGGCCGGACGAAAATCGCGGTGCGCGCCGAGGGCCCCAAAAACCGCGAATCACCCAGGTGAACGGGGAAGAGAGGCGAAAAACCCGCTCATCCGACCCGCTGAGAGGATGGATGCAACCCGGAATTACAAACTACAACGCAACCGACTCCTTTGATTGGTCTTGGTTTTTCCGTTATGGCTTCGACTCGCACCAGCCCTACGTCGACATGACGCGAAATCCCGCTTTTCGATCTCCCTGGACGAATGAAATTGGCTCTGACGCTGTCAGTATAGACCAAAGCTCAAGATGAGCTTTGGTCAGGCTCCCTGAACGAACTCCTTACTACGGGTGACGGACTTTTTCTTTTCTCCTCTCAGAATGGTCGAGCCATCTCCAGATAAACTCCGTCGAGCGGTCCACGCTAGAGCGCCTTACAGTTGCATAGCGTACGCGGCTCGGTCTCGGAACCAGCCCGCGATGTTCTCCGGAGTCACGTCGTGCAAGGCCGAACCGAACGCCGCATAGACCGCCTCCTTCGTCCGCCCGGCCGACGACCGCATCGCGCCTTTGACTTTCGAAAACATCTCCTCGATCGGCGTGTAGTCCGGGCTGTACGGCGGCAGCGGAACCACCTCCGCACCCGCCTCCTCGACGGCTTCGATCGCGTCCTCCGACTCGTGCGGCTTGAGGTTGTCCCAGACCACCACATCACCGGGCTTCAATTCCGGCACCAGCACCTCCTCGACGTAGGTCTCGAACGTCCCGGTGTTGGTCGCGCCCGGGAATGCCAACGTCGCCGTGACGCCCGAGAGTCGCACCCCGCAGGTCAGCGTGATCGACTCCCAGTGGGCCGGGGCATCGGTGTAGACCCGCTGCCCCGCGGGGGCACGGCCGTACGTCCGGGTCATTGCCGTGTTCGCCCCGCACTCGTCCACGAAGACCAACCGGTGCGGGTCAATCCCCGCGAGTTCCTTACGGTACCCCCGTCGTTTCTCCTGGACCTCCGGGCTGTCTTGCTCCGCGGCACGCGGGACCTTCTTCTTGCGCGGCAGCCCCAACTTGCTGAGGGCGCGCGAGATCGTCGCAAGGCTGCACGAGGTGCCGAGGTGCGCGGCACACTCCTGGAGCGTGGCGTCGGGCTGGTTGGCGATGAACTCACGGAGCCGCCCGTGGTCCTCCGGCGTGAGCACGGCCGGATTCCCTCCGCCGTGGGGCCGCGGTTCGACCGAACCGCTGCTGCGGTGCAGTTGCAACAGCCGAGTGACGAAAGCGACGCTGACCAGGAACCGCTCAGCGATCTGACGGATGGTCCCCTCGCCACGTCGAACCGTATCGACGATGCGTTGCCGGAGATCTTGGGAGTAGGGTCTCATCGGTCACCTCCTCTCCAAAATCTCCGTTCAAGTGGCGCACCATCCGACTGAAAGGCGATCTAGATCTTTCTTCCAATTGGTTACCCTGAATCAATCAATGACCCAAGAATCTGCCAGGCCCATGCAAAGAAAGACCAAACTATCCCTTTGCATCGCGATGCGAAGCCCCAATGGTAATCCCCGGTCGGGTTTTCTTTGTGACGAGGCCAGACGTTCATCAGATTGTAAGTGGGTAAGGCAGCGGTCTTAAGCTATCAAAGCTTAAAGAAGCTAATGATTTTCTGTGACACAAAATGACACAGTTCACCCGGAAAATGACACGGTAAAGCGGATTTCTCGGATTTCGTGGAATGACGTAAACCTCTGAAATTGCTTGTTTTACAGGATTTTCCTTGACTCTACGTTGGTACACACGGACCTTGAAGAAGTGACGCAAACGCGTTGAATTCCGTGGGAATATCGCGCGGGCCCTCGCTTGCGACGGGCTCGTGGTCCTGCCCCGTTTCCAGGCAACTTCCGCCGTCGATCAGTTCCAGCAGGCGCACGCGGAGGACCCTGCGCGGGGGCAGCGTCAGATCCGGCCCGCAGAGCTCATCCAGGACCTGCTTCAACCGATCGATCACGCTTGCCTCATTCACAAACAACATGGTCCCAACCCCGGACTGAACGGACGGGAACGGAATGGCCGACCTCGCGCCCACAGGGGCGAGCTGTCACCATCCACGCTCCGAACGACGCCTCGACCTCCACGAGATTCACGACTTGCTTGGTGGTTCGCTCCCGCTCAGGTCGCACGTCTAGACGCAAATCGACTGCCAAGGGTTCACGAATCCCGGCGGCTGTTCCGGCTCGCGGTCGTTTCGGCGCGCACGTGCGGGCGCTATCTCGAAGCCGAGAAATCATTTCGGGCGCACATAGCCATCCATGTGCCCGAGATCAAGCCCAGGCGTTGAACGGCGATCATGCTGCCCAGATTACTAGCAATACAGCCGTTTCAATCGGCCAACCGTTTCGTTATGCGGGCAATAAGCTTGTTGACTGAGACACTAACGAGTGAACCGCCTACCTCATCACCTCGTGAGTGCCCGACACACGCGCGTTATCGCTCGTTTCATAGACACCACAAGCTCTTCACTTTGGTGCGAGAGGAGGGTGTTGCCCCGAGCCTACCGAGCCGGGGCCGGTTCATTGCCGGGCTTCCACTTGATGTTGCAGCCCAAACTGGCACGCTGGTTGGTCGAGACGGGGGTACCGGCGAGAACGGCGTCGAGCACCGCGCGGAGGTCCTTGCCGTTGATCGGTTGGGGATTGCCCGGACGACTATCGTCGAGCTGTCCGCGATAGACCAGTCGCTGGTTCTGATCGAAGAGGAAGAAATCGGGTGTGCAAGCGGCCTGGTAGGCGTGTGCGACCTGCTGGGTATCGTCGTGCAGGTAAGGGAAGGTATAGCCGACCTCGGCCTTTTCCTTGCGCATCATCTCGGGGCTGTCGTCGGGATAGCTGGCGGCGTCATTGGAGCTGATGCCGACGACGGCCACGCCGCGACCCTGATATTCTCGCGCCAGCCGGGCAATCTCGTGACGGACGTGCTTGACGTAAGGACAGTGGTTGCAGATGAACGCGACGAGGAGAGCGGGGCGCCACGGAAGTCATCGCGGCCGACGATCTTGCCGTCGGTATCGGGGAGATGGAAGTCGGGGGCTTCGGTCCCCAGATCGAGCATGTTGGAAGCGGTCAGCGCCATGTCGGGAGAGTCTCCGATTCGAGATCAGATCAAAGGTGCCGGATTTGCACGGGGGTTTGCGGCCCGATTATAGTCCAGGACCCGCCGGAACTTGCAAGGGAGACCGCCGATGCGCTACCAGGTGCTTGCCGCAGATTATGATGGAACGCTCGCCACCCACGGTGAGGTGCAACCCGCCACCGTGGAAGCGCTTCTCCGGCTCCGGCAGAGTGGCGCAAGCTGTTGATGGTGACGGGACGCGAACTGAACGAGCTGCTCGGGGTCTTTCCCCACGCCGCACTGTTCGACCGGATCATCGCTGAGAACGGGGCCCTGCTCTACGAACCGGCCACGCGCCGGGAACGACTGCTGGCCAATCCGCCGCCGGCCGAGTTCGTCCAACGGCTCAAGGAGCGCGGGGTTAGCCCGATCGCGGTGGGGCGTGTGATCGTCGCGACCTGGGAGCCGTTCGAGACGACGGTGCTCGACGAGATTCGCGAGCAGGGTCTGGAGCTGCACGTTATCTTTAACAAGGGGGCGGTGATGATCCTCCCCTCGGGCGTGAACAAGGCGACCGGCCTGGCCGCCGCGCTGGACGAGCTGGAGATCTCGCACCGGAACGCCGTGGCGATCGGCGACGCCGAGAACGATCACACCTTCCTGGAAGCCTCGGGTTGCGGAGTGGCCGTCGCCAACGCGCTATCCGCACTGAAGGAGCGGGCCGACCTGGTGACCGAAGCGACCCACGGTGCCGGTGTGGCCGAGCTGATCGATCGACTGATCCGCGACGACCTCGCCGGGATCGAGCCGCGACGACCCGCATCCTGAGCGAGCCGGCTGGAGGTGGGTCGCCTCTTCGGAACCCCCGCGGCCGTGCCGGTCTTTTCCCCACGGACGTGCCGGCCTTTTTCGGAGCGGGTCCCGCGCGTTATGATGAACCGTCCGGCGAGCCGCCACGAATAGAATTCATCAACCAGGGCGCACCAGCCGCCGCGTCGTCCCTTTGCTTTGACCTCCTGGGCCCACCACTCATGCGAGACCGTCGCGCAACGCGATCGTACGCCTTTCTTCCCACCTGGGGAATTGGAATCACCTTGCTCGCGGCCGTGCTCTCCTGCGCTCGAGCAGCGGCGGCAGAAGAGAGCCGTATAGACTTCGCTCACGAGGTGGTGCCGATCCTGAAGACCCACTGCGTCTCGTGCCACGGAGGCAAGGAATCGAAAGGGGGATTCTCGCTCAACAGCCGCGAGCTGATCCTCGACAAGGAGGCGGTGATTCCCGGCAAGCCGGACGAGTCGTGGCTGATTGAGCTGGTGACCTCGAACGACCCCGACGAGCAGATGCCCCCCCGAAAGCAGCCGCGGCTGAAACCGTCGGAGCTAGCAACCCTGAAACGTTGGATCGCGCAGGGAATGGTCTGGGAGCCGGGCTTCAGCTTCGCCGAGCGTCGCTACGAGCCTCCCTTGTTGCCGCGACGTCCCGAGCTTCCCCCCGCCGTCGACGGACGGACCAACCCAATCGATCGGATCCTGGACAACGACCTGGTGAGCCGCAAGCAGCGTCTTCCGGGCTCGATCGACGACGCGGCGTTCCTGCGCCGGGTTTCGCTCGACGTGATCGGGCTCCTGCCCACCCCCGAAGAGCTTGACAACTACCTCGCTGACACACGCTCCGATAAGCGCGACCGGCTGGTCGACCAGGTCCTGAACGACAATCGCGCCTACGCCGAGCACTGGCTGACGTTCTGGAACGACCTGCTGCGTAATGACTACGCCGGCACCGGCTATATAGACGGCGGCCGGAAGCAGATCACGCGGTGGCTCTACCAGGCTCTGCTGGAAAACACGCCCTACGACCAATTCGTCCGCGAGCTGATTCACCCTTCGCCGGAATCCGAGGGGTTCATCCGGGGCATCCAGTGGCGCGGTAGCGTCAACGCCAGCCAGTCCCGCGATGTCCAGTTCGCGCAGAACGTCTCCCAGGTCTTCCTGGGGATCAACATGAAGTGCGCCTCGTGTCATGATAGCTTTATTGACCGCTGGAAGCTCGACGAGGCGTACGGTCTGGCGGCGATTTACGCCAGGGGCCCGGTCGAGGTCCACCGTTGCGACAAGCCGACAGGGCGGCAGGCACGCGCTGCCTGGATCTTTCCCGAGCTGGGCTCGATCGATCCGGACGCCGCCCCAGCCCGAGCGGCTCGAGCAGATCGGCGAACTTGCTGACCGACCCGCGGAACGGCCGCTTCACGCGGACGATCGTCAACCGGCTCTGGCAACGCCTGATGGGCCGCGGGATCGTCCACCCGGTCGACTCGATGCAGAACCCGCCCTGGAACGCCGACCTGCTCGACTTCCTGGCTGCCGACCTGGCCGACCAGGGCTATGACCTCAAGAAGACGATCGGGCTGATCGTCCGCTCGCGGGCCTATCAATCGCGCTCGGTCGTGCTCGAGGAAGAACCTTCGGCGGATGGCTTCCAGTACGCGGGACCGATGGCGCGGCGGATGACGGCCGAGCAGTTCGTGGACGCGATCTGGCAGATCACTGGCACCGGTCCCAAGAGCCCGGACGTGCCCAATATCGCCCCGGCCGACAGTCCGGACAAGAACAAGGAATCAAACGAACGGCGGCGGCTGGTCCGGGCGTCGCTCATGAAGAGCAACCTCCTGATGCGCTCGCTCGGCCGGCCCAACCGCGAACAGGTCGTGACGACCCGGCCCGACCTCCTGACCACGCTCGAGGCGCTGGACCTGGCCAATGGCCAGGTCATGGCCAATACCCTCGAACGGGGCGCCGACCAGATTCTGAAGCAGCACCCGGACGCGGGACCGAACCTGATCGACTGGCTGTTCCGGTACGCCCTGTCGCGCGGGCCGACCCCCGCCGAGCGCGACGCATCGGCCGAGCTGCTCGGCACCCCGGTCACCCGCGAGGGTCTGGAAGATCTGCTCTGGGCCGTCTTCATGCTGCCCGAGTTCCAACTGATCCGCTGAACTTTCTTGCAACACCTAAAACTCAATATAAAACAGGAAAATCGATATGAACTTATCAAGCAAAGATTCAGCGCGGGCACAGGCGAGTCGCCGCGAGTTCCTCCAGGCCCTGTCGGCGGCGGGGGTCGCGGCGATGATGGCGGGCGAACCGCGGTTGCTGTGGGGGGCCGAATCCGGGTCCGAGGCGTCGATCGAGCAGCCTCGACCGCGGGCCGACGCCTGCATCCTGATCTGGATGGCCGGCGGCATGGCCGCGCCCGAGACCTTCGACCCCAAGGCGTATCAACCCTTTGAGATCGACATGCCGGTGGAGAAGGTCATGAGCACCTTCCCGGCGATCGACACCGCGGTGGACTCGATCAAGATCAGCCAGGGGCTGGAAGAGATCGCGCAGGTGATGGACCGCGCCTGCCTGATCCGATCGCACGTTCAGGCCGACCTGGGGACCATCCTGCATTCGCGGCACCAGTATCACTGGCACACCGGCTACGTCCCACCCCAGACCGTCGCGGCGCCGCACCTCGGCGCCTGGATGGCGAGGGTCCTGGGACCGAGGAACCCGGTGATGCCGCCGTTCATCAACATCGGTCAACGGCTTGAGGGAATCGGCGAGCAGGAGGAGCTCAAGGCGTTCACCACGGGTGGGTTCCTGGGCCGCCGAGTTCGGGCCGTTCAACCTCCCCTACCCCGAGGACGCCGCGCTCTCGGTCCGGCCTCCCAAGGGGATGGAGGCGTCGCGGTTCCAGGACCGTTACCAGAGGTTCAAGCGACTGGTCCGCGAGGGCCCGCAGTCGGAGTACATGAGCGACTACCACCAGGAGTCGATGCTCCGGGCGATGGACAACGCCGACCGGCTGCTCAACTGCGCCCGAGAAGCAGGCGTTTGACCTGACGCTCGAACCCAGAGAGAGTTTCGAGCGGTACGACACCGGCCGGTTCGGCCGGGGCTGCCTGCTGGCCCGACGCCTGGTCGAAGCAGGAGCGCGGTTCGTCGAGGTGACGACCGAGTACGTCCCTTTCCTGCACTGGGACACACACGAGAACGGCCACACCACCGCCGATCGGATGAAACAGGAGATCGACCGGCCGGTCGCGCAGCTCATCCGCGACCTGGAGGCGCGGGGCCTGCTCGACCGGACGCTCGTCATCCTGGCCAGCGAGTTCAGCCGCGACATGATGATCGAGGGCGTTCCCGGCAGCACGGCACGCGATCAATCGCGTGCCAAGACCGACGTGCTCAAGGAGATGAAGCACTACGGCCTGCACCGACATTTCACGGGCGGGACCTCGGTCGTCCTCTTCGGTGGCGGCATGAAGCGTGGGTTCCTGTATGGAGCCACGGCTCCCGAGCGGCCGTGCATCGCGATCGAGAACCCGGTCACGATCACTGACCTGCACGCCACGATCTTTCACGCGATGGGCATCAGCCCGCGCACCGGATTCAACGTCGAGAAGCGGCCGTTCTACGTCACCCAGGACGGCAAAGGGAAGCCGGTCACCGAGCTCTTCGCCTGAGATGGAAGCGGCCCCGCTCCTGAGCGTATTTCAGGGGCGACGGGCCAGTCCCTTGCGAGCGAGCCGCTTCGAGGCCCGGTAGAGCTTGCCGACGACCCCGGGCGATAGCTTGTGGCGGAGGATCGTGGTCATCGAGAGGACCCCGACCGTCTGGTCGGCCAGCTCGCGGACCCGCCAGCGCAGGTGTTCGAGCTCGACTGCCGTGGCCTCGAGCGCTTGCCGGGCCGCCTCGGCCTGCTCGCGCGACTCGTGCGCGGCCCGTTTCAAGTGCTCGATCTCACTCCGTAGCGGTCCGGAAGAGGGATGGGTCTTCATGACCTCGGAATCGACGTCCGCCGCCTGCATGGCCGTCTGGTTGACCGACCGGATCAGGTCCAGAAAGTGGTGGTTGCCGTCGTACATGAGCTGGAGCCGGAGCAGAACGTCGTCGGCGTAGGGATGATCGCGGCGAGCGACCACCGCCATCCGGCTGGCGCCGAGCACCTCGCCCAGGTCGCGGATCAGGCGGAGCCGGCGCGTTGAGCCCCGGCCGCAACGCTCCTGCAACACCTCGAGCGCGGGGCAATCGCCGACCGGCCCGGTGTTCAGCAGCAAAACCAGGGCGTCGGGCAGCACGTCGAGCCAGCCTGTCAGGTCGTCGGCGAGAGCGACCGGATCGGCGTCGCGGACATCGGCCAGGAAGACCACACGAGCCTGGCCGTCAAGCTGATCGGACAGATCGCCGCGGCGAACCAGTTCGAGCGAGGCCAGTTCCTCGGCACGGCCCCGGACATAACCGCGCAGCGCCGCGAGCGATCGATCAACCGCCCCGGTGACGGCCAGCACCCGCTGCACGTGCGGGTGGGCCAGCCCCAGGACGCTGCTCGCGCCACCGGTCGGCTCGGCCGCCAGGTCAACCAGGACCGGAAACCCGGGAACCAACTCGAGAATCAGATGAACGAACAACGAATCGAGCGGATCGAGCACCCGCTCCAGTTCGGGGCCGGGACGAACATCAGCGCCGATGCGCTCCAGTATTCCTCGACCGGCCGGTACACCGTCAGGATCGAGGGGATCTTCGGCCTCTGGTCCAGTAGCGTCGGGTCCATCGGGTCCTCTTCCTTGAATTCCCGTTGTCTGTTACCGAGCCTCAAGAAGTCATGAGAATATCGCTCGTTCCCGGCTTTTAGATATAACCCAGTTCTGGGTGATAACGTAGGTGATTGGTGTTCATTGGCATATTTTGGCGAATGTTCACCTGGTTGAAGACACGCTTGATCTTGGCACCGACGGCCATTTCCTTCTGAGTGTCGCGGCCCATCGAGATCGGCAGGGCGTAGTAGTATCCGAGCACGGCGGGCACGAAGACAATCCGTCGGCCGTTGGTGACCAGGTGTTGCCAGAGCTCGTAATCCTCGAGCGCGTGGTAGGACGCTTCGTAGCCGCCAACATCGAGAAGCTGGAGCCGATCGACGACCGAGAAGGCATCAACATAATTTCCGCCGAAGAGACGGCCCTGCATGCTCTCGTTCGAGAGGACGTAGTGGGCGCACTCGGCAGCGGCCGAGCGGATCAGGAGGTTGCCGTAGGCGACCGCGGCCTTGGTCTCTTCGAGGGTCCGGAGGAAAATCGGCAAGTTCTCGGGGATCAGTTCGTTGTCGGCGTCGAGGAAGGCGATGTAGCGGTACTTCGCGTGAGCGATCGCCTGGTTGCGGCTGGCGGCGAGCCCGGCGTTGGCCCCGAACGCCAGGAACCGGAAGCCGTCGCGTGCATAGAGGGCCTCGAGCTGGCGGAGCAGGGTCAGCGAGCCGTCGCGCGAGAAATCGTCGATGACGATGATCTCGCCCGGCACACCCTGCCGCGGAGCACCGCCAGCGCCCGGAGCGCCGAGAGAATCGAACGGGGGAGCAGGACTTCGTGGTTCCAGTTCGGGATCGCGATCGTTACCCCGTCGGTATTCATTCGGGTCCTCTCCTCGCTCTTGGCCATCGTGTCCTTTTCTTTCAAACCCGCGCGGCCTCGGTCGCGTCCGGCTTGCGGGCATCGAGCTGAAATCCACCGGCGAGTGCTTCTGGGCCTCCTGGGAAAGGAGCCCGAGCACGTCCCGCAGGCTCTGGGCGCGTTGTTCGCGTTCCTGGCCCCAGCACGTGCTCCAGAAGTCGAGCGTCGTGGCCGCCAGACGCGCCGCTCGGCCGGCCCATGCTCCGCCTCGACGGCCCGCAACAGTTCCGAGGTCAGCCAGGCGAACGCGTAGGCCGGATGGAAGTTGCCCGGGACCTTCACTTCCTTGATATCGAACCCCTGAAACCAGCGCCTCAGGCCATACTCGGTCGCGTTGTAATAATGATGGGGCGCCTCGTGGAGCAGTTGCAGGAACGCGGTCTGGATGATGACCCGTCCCCCCGGCTTGAGAACTCGCTGAATCTCGGCCGCCACACGCTCGGGGTTCGCCAGGTGTTCGAACGTGTTGAAGCTCACGACGGCGTCAAATACAGCCTCGCCGAATGGAAGCTGGTGAGCGTCGGCGGCGACGTCGGTGTGGCGGAACAGCGCGTATTCCATCTCAACGCAGTTCTTGAGCTTGACACGCGTCCCCCCGGCGCCGAGGTTCAGGACCCAACCATCAAAGTTCACCAACCAATCAAACCATAATGTGGGGATTGGATTGCTGATATGCTCGACCGGCATGATCCGCGGGGGAGCCGACCCGGGCAGGAAGGTGGGTCGGCCCGCGATGATCGGGTACTTACCCCGACACTCGACGCACGCCAGCGCGTCCGCTTCCGGTTGAAGCGACCCGGAGCAGGCCGGGCAGGCCAGCAGCGGGAGCAAGGTCTCAAGGCGTGCGGGGGGGGCGGTCGCGATCATCTCGGCCTCCTTGGGACCGCGGCAAACGCAGATCAACGGAAACCCGAGCGGGCTCGACCCGCGGTCTCAGGAGCCGGTCAGCCTCCTGTTCCCGTGTCGTGCCCTCCTGGGAATCGGCAGAATCGTTGTGTCCGGCACAGCCCAAACTCAAAAAAACAAGAAGGTGCGTGTCCGGCTTCCCGAGGACCCGCACCTTCCGGCTCAGGCTCAGGCGGCCTGGATCGACGAGTGAGACTCGCTCACGATGCCCGACTCGGTCAAGACCCGCGCCAGTTCCTGGCTGAGTGTCGGGAACTGCTTCCAGTCCTGACGGAACCGGCGGCGGAGCCTGGAGAACGACTGTGAAGTCAGACGCTTGCCGAGGTCGGCCGACTCGAACATCAGGTAGGCCAGCGGGGCCGACCTGGGCACCTCGCGCCGCGATTCGACAATCTTGATCGGCACCCCACCCGTTAGGAGCGACGACCGGAACCGTTCCGGCTCCATGTAGAAGTGCGTGTGATGCGAGCACCAGAACTGGTATCGGGTCCGTTGAAGCACTCGCTCGAACTGTTCCTGGTTCAGGTGTGGCGAGCCCTTTTCGGTATAAGGAGCGGGAGCGGGAATATAAACAAACCCGCGTGGGTCAACCGCCTGGATCAAATGGTCGACCAGGGCTGCCCGGTGGGTCGTGACGTGGCCGACGAACGCCCAGGGAATCCGTCGATCCGTGTCGTCCTCGCCCAGCGCGTTCGACGAACCGGCGCTCGGACGGGGTCAGGCCCGAGAGCACGAACCGATAATCTTCTCGCTCGGCCGGCTCGAGGAACTGGCTCTGATCGAACAAGCCCAGGTCAAGGATGAAGTCCGCGCCGACGCGGGCGCTATAGTCGCGAATCCGGTGATACCACGGAGTCATCACGCAGTCGATCGACAGACTCGCCACTGCCTCACAGCGTCCGGCGATCGCCCGGAGCCGCTCCAGGCCCGAGCCCTCGTCGCCGTGCACGTGGAGGATCTCGGTGATGTTCGACAGGACGCACCAGTCGTAGTCGTCCTCTGGGCAGTCGGCCAGGGTCGAGATCTCGACGTCGAAACCGAGCGGATGGAGCGCGTCGGCGATCCGCTGGCCGCTCAAATTGTAGAAATAATTGACCGTCCCCGGGATCAGGATCAGGGCGCGACGGGACGGTGGTTTTCGTTCGGGAATCATGACCAACCTCGTGTCGGGTCGGATCGGGTCGTTGCCCGGTGAATGGTCCAGCCACGAGCGAGGAGATGTGGACTCGAGGGCGAGAAGGCTCTCACTAACATGGCGTGGTCAATGTAACTGTCGACTCGCTAGCGGTCAACGCGGCTTTGGAACGGATATCGGATCAACACGTAGAATTTGTTGCATCCCTGTATCCGTAACGGCGGGCGATCTTCACGAGCGGGTCGCGCAGCGGTCCGGCCGGCAGGTCGTCCCAGTCGAGCCTGATCCGGGCATACCGGGTACGGAGGTTGGTCGGGACAGCCTGAAGCGCCTGTTCGACCAGCGCAACGTCAACGGACCTCCCGACCAGGTCGGCGACTTTCTGGAGCAAGCGTCGATCGACCGACTCGACCTGGTATCGCAGGTAGCCGTAGTGTCTCTCGCACCGCTGGTTCCAGGCCACGTAATAGCGTATGGCCTCTTCGAGCCCCAGTCGCTGGTGCGGGAACGGGTAGCCGCCTTCCCCCGGCGTGGGAGGCGCGCCCAGGAGCGAGCCGATCACGGCCAGCGGGTGCCGGACCTGGTGCAGCACGAGCCCGCCGAACTCCGGAACCCAGGCCGCGGCTGTTGGCGATGCATCGCCCAGCAGGTCCACTTCGGGATAGCGTCTCGGCTGATCTGGCGGATAGGCCCAGCCGTGCCCGCATGCCAGCCCCATCCGGCTCAGGACCGACGCCATGTATCCCGAGCCCGAGCGCAAAGTGCCGACGATCAGAAACTTGAGCATGGGACGTTCTCGTCTCGATCAACATAGCCTCAGACCGTGAGGGGCTGCTTCAAGGCGAGCTTGAGAAACAGGTTTTCTCGCATGTACGTGCTCATCTGACGGGCACGGACCGCGAGGAGCCGCTCGGCTTCCTCGGCGTTGCCCTCGCGATCTACCACGATGCCCAGCTCCGGCGCAGGGTGAATCGAAGCGGGACGTGGCTGCCGTACTCCACCCGGATCAGGCCGTCCTCGAGGTAATAAAGCCAGTCGTCGGGCCGGACCTTCCCGGCCCAACGCTCGCGATAGAGCCGCTCGTTGTGGCCGTCGTGGTTGGTCCGTCCCTCCGACATTGACGCCAGGTGGTACAGCTCGCTCTCGTGGCAGTAATGAACCTCGCTGCCCAGTCCGACGGCCCGTAGGCAAATATCGACATCTTCAAATCCATTAATGAATAAGGTATCGAAGCCTCCCAGCGTCTTGAACAGGTCGCGGCGAATAAGGAGACAGGCCCCGGTCACGATCTGGAAGGGCCGTGACCGGTTCACCGCCGGATGCTCGGGGTCAAAGCCGACGTACAGGGGCCGGGGCATCCGGTCGGCGCCGATGACCATTCCGCAGTGCTGGATCGTCCGGTCCGGGAACAGGAGCTTGCTACCAACGATCCCGACACCGGACCTGGTCTCGGCATAGGCGACCAGGTGATCGAGCCAGCCGGCGAGGGGGACGGTGTCGTTGTTCAGGAAGACGAGGAACCTGCCGTTAGCCGCCGCTGCTCCATCGTTGCACGAGACGGCAAACCCCAGGCTCCGATCGTGGCGGATCACCCGGAGGGCATCGCCGTAGTCGGCCAGAACCTCGACCATCGATGGGTTCGAGCCGTCGTCGACCACAAGGATCTCGGTCGACGCCCGGTCGCGCCCCGCACCGAGCAGGGTGTCGAGACATTGCCGGGTCAGAAACTCCTGGTTGAGCACGGGGATGATGATGGAGCAATCGACCATGACCGGGCAGGCTCCTCGCCAGTAATGAGAATGTCCTGGAAGATCAAAGGGCGGAGCGAGGCCGACGGAGTCGGCTGACGAGACGGTAAAGACGGCCGATCGGGCTGGAACGGAGCCGGTTCAAGCGGCTTTCCGCGGCGTCGAGTCCACGAGCCAGGGTGTCGCGCTGAGCGAGCAGAGCGTCGCGCGCTCGATCAACAAGCCGTCGCGCTCGATGAGCAGAGCGTTGCGCAGCGCGATCGCGTCGCCGAAGGTCTTGTAGATCTCGTCATCGCGCCGGACCAGCTCGGCATGGGCTTCGAGCAGGCGCGTGCGGAGGGTATCGACCCGTTCGTTGAGCCGTTGCTGGTGAGCGGCCAGGAGCTCGAGCCGGCGCTCGGAAGTTTCGGCCCGGGTGGCCAGCTCGCGCCAGAGCCGCTGAATCCGATCAAGCCCGGCACCCGGCTCTGGCAGGAGGTACGCCACAACCAACAGGACGGCCCCCTGCGTTCCCGCCAGACGCTCAATCCGACCAACGAGCAAGCCGGCGGCCTCGACCCGTCCTATCAGACCCGCATCGGTATCGAGCCGGTTGACGATCAGGATCAGCGACCCTCCCGAAGCGAGCTGACCCCGCAGGTCGTGAAGCCGTTCGCCCAGGTCGCTCAGCCGCACAGGGTCCTCGATCAGGACCAGGGCGTCGGCGGAACCGGGTTCGGCGTCCGTCGGTGTACGGGCAACGAAGGCTTCACAGCCCAGGTCGCGGAGTCCCCGCTCGAGCGCGTCGGCGGTCATGGCCGGGCCGATCAGGCGGACCTCCAAGGTGTCGCCCAGCAGACGAGCGACACACGCGATGAGCGTCTCATCGAGCTCGAAACTGGGCAACGACGCTCCGCATCTGTCCGGACCCTGGTCCAGACGATGAGGCTGATCCTTCCGCACGACCGGTCGCCCCACGCGAGACTCCTTCCCGCCTGCGCTTCGCTCCGATCCGACGCGCGCATCGAACCGACCGTTCTGGCACTCTGCCACACGTCCACGTTTGGACTGTCAGGTAACACAATCTCCCTGTTCGGGCAACCCGAGAGTGCATCCAGCGGATTTCGCCGGACGGACCTTTCGGCGGTTTTTGTCGACCACTGGCTCACACCCACACAATCGTGACGTAGATTACCAGATAGTCAGGAAGCACGCTTCGGGACGTGTTTTCGATAACCAACGGGAACGGGACCGTGACGCGAGGTGCGAGAAGTCCCATGAGCGACGAACCGCTTAACCATCTCCACCAGTTCCTTCGAACGTCGTATCGTCCAGCGGGTGAAGCGCATCGGACGAACCCGAGGCGTCCTTGCTCGACCCCGGCGCGGGTCGCCTGGGACGAGGGGGCGCGCAGCACATGGTCCGCGCCCGGCTTCGGGACATCAGCCGGGCTGGTGCGGCTTTGCTCGTCGTGTTCCGCCCCACTGAGATACCCAAAGTCCGCGGGCAGGTCCGGATCCGACTGGCCGGAGCCGAGCCAACCCCCTGGATCGAGGCCACCATCGTCGGCATTGATCCCGAACGCGCGGGCCGGTCCAGGCTCAGGCTCCAGTTCAATGACGCCTGCCCGACGTACTTCCTGCGGGTCGCCGTTCTGGGACACGTGCCCGAAGCTCCGCCGGTGGATACCCCGCCGAATACCGAGTCCGAATCCGATGCCGAGCTTCCCTCGGTCATGTGCTCGGCCAATGGCGCGAACCCGCCCACCCCGTGAACCCGGACGCCCGCCAGGCTCGATCGGGGACTCAGGACGACGAACGACCACCCGATTGGGCGGTAATCCCCCGCTGGGAATGAGGGGTTTATTCCCGCCAGGGGTCGTTCTGTCCAAGAAATACCCCGAATTCTCGTGTCAACCGCGATTGGCACTTCCCGTGCATTCGGTCCTGGGCATCTGATTGCCCGGACGCCCGCGAGGGCGTGGGCGTTCTGCCTGGCCAGAATGTGGGGAGTGCGTCGTCAACATGGATACAAAGAACCGGATCGGGCTCTACGGGGCCTATTTCCTGGGAGTGGCGGGAATCGGATTCACGCTACCTTACCTGCCCTTGTTTCTGGGGCAGCGGGGAATGTCGGACCGGACCATCGGCCTGTTGATGACGCTGGCGGCCCTGACCAGCCTGGCGCAGTTCCCCGTGGGAATCTGGTCCGATCGGATCGGCGGGCGGAAGCCGTTCCTGCTGGCGGCATTAGCGGCGCTGGCCGTGGCGACGTTCCTGCTTCCGAAAACCCATCAACCGCTCGTGCTCGGGTTCCTGGTTGTCCTCTTCGCCGAGAACGGGGTCTGTCGGGCCTGCCTGGAGAGTCTCTCCGGCGCCGAGGCGACCGCTCTGGCGCGGCCCGGCGAACTCGGCAGGGCTCTGGGCGCGCTCCGGTTCTGGAAGCCCACGGGCGTTGTCCTGGTCGCCTTGATCGCCAGTGTGATTGTCGAGCGGTACGGGGTCGAGTCGATCTTCCCCATGCTGATCGTCTTCCAGGCGCTTGCCTTTGGCCTGGCGCTGTTGATTCACGAGGAAAAACCGGCTCGCAACACGGCCAGGGCCGAGAAAGCCTCGCGCGAGCCCGAGCCGCGTGGGGTCAAGGAGAGCTGGTTCCCGCGCGATCCGGCGCTGTGGACGTTCGTGGCGGCGATGGTCCTGTTCCACATGGCCAACGCGCCGGGCGGAGTGTACCTGGGCCTGTTCATGGAGCGCAGACCTGCACGCGCCGAGGCGCTGCTGGCGTACGCCTTCGTGGTAAGTATGATCGCATGGATGCTCGTGGTTTTGCCGGCGGGGCGGATGGCGGATCGGTTCGGGCGGCGACCGCTCCTGATCGCGGGTTGGTCGGTCATGGCAATCCGGCTGGGGATCGTCGCCATCTCCACCTCGCCGTGGATGATCATCGCCAACCAGGCGCTCGACGGCCTGAGCAATGGCTTGTTCGCGGTGCTGGCGGCGGCGTGGGTCACTGACAGGCTGGGCGACCCGCGTCGGGCGGGCGAGGCGCAGGTGATCGTGGGCTGCTCGCTCGTGCTCGGCTCGGCGATCGGACCGGCGCTGACCGGTTTGGTTGTCGAGAGCCTGGGCTACCGGGCCGTGTTCGGTCTGCTGGCCGGAGTCGGCGTTGCCGCCACGCTCCTGGTCGCGTTCCGCGTTCCCGAGACCCTGACCCGAAACCGTGAACTCGCGAGCGACGGCGCGATCGAACCGTTGGCGGCACTGGGTGAGATGTCGGCGACCTCTTGATTGGTTCCATTTCTCTCTTTCGCTCAAGATCAACGTGGGAACGCGAACGCCGCGGGCCCGGGTTTGCCAGGAGATTTCCGTGACGACGCCTCCCCCTGTTCTTCCCTCGGCGAGCCTGGTCTCAACGATCTTCGGCCTGACCTACGTGGCCCTCGCCGTGGGGCGGGTTCCAGGCCTGCGAATCGACCGGGCCGGGATCGCGCTGGTCGGCGCGGCGGCGATGATGGTCGCCGGAATCCTCGACCTGCACGAAGCCGCGCGGGCGGTTGACTACGAGACCATCATCCTCCTGTTCGGGATGATGGTGGTGGTCGCCTATCTGCGGATGTCGGGCTTCTTCGCGGCTCGCGACCGAGGCGATCGCGCGGCGGTTCTCGGGGCCATTCCCACTTCTCGCGGTGGTTATCGGGCTGTCAGGTGTGCTCTCGGCCTTCCTGGTCAACGACGTCGTATGCGTCGCGCTGACGCCGCTAGTGCTGGCCCTCTGCCGGCGTCTGAAACGGCCGCCGATTCCATACCTGATCGGGCTGGCGACGGCCTCGAATGTGGGATCGGTTGCGACGATTACGGGCAATCCTCAAAACATCATCATTGGTTCGCTTTCGTCGATCTCCTACCTCCGGTTCGCCGCGAGACTGGCGCCGATCGCGGCCATCGGACTGGTGATCAACTTCGTGATCGTGGCCCTGGTCTACCGCAAGACTCTCTCAGCGGCGACCGAAAGCGGCGTACTGCTCCCGGCGTACGAGGTCGTCACGGTGCGGAAACTCCGGATTCACGAGAACCTGCTGCTCAAGAGCCTGACGGTCACTCTGATCACAGTCGCTTGCTTCTTCGCCGGGCAGCCGATCGCGCTGGTGGCCCTGGCAGCAGCGGCATTCCTGCTGCTCGGCCGGGTCAATCCGCACAAGGTCTACCACGCGGTCGACTGGCCGCTGTTGATCATGTTCGCCGGTCTGTTCGTGGTGGTTCATGCCTTCGAGGTCAACGTGGTCCGACACTGGGGGATCGATCGGTGGCAGTCGGTGCTTCAGTCGCCGATCTCGATGGTCAGCGCGCTGTCGGTGGCGCTCTCGAACCTGGTCTCGAACGTGCCGGCGGTCCTTCTGTTTCGTCCTCTGATGGACGTCATGCCGCAAAAGGAGCAGGCCTGGCTGGCGCTCTCGATGTCGAGCACGCTGGCCGGCAACCTGACCGTGCTGGGCTCGGTCGCCAACCTGATCGTCGTCGAAAGCGCTCGACGCGAAGGGACCGACCTCGGGTTCGTCGAGTACCTCAAGGTCGGCGTGCCGTTGACGATCCTGACCACGCTGGTGGGTGTGGCCTGGCTGTCTCAGGTCCACTATTAATGCCGGGCCGGAGCCGGCGTGACGCTCGGCACGGCATCAAATGGCCCGGTCACCGGCTCGGCAAGGCTGTTGTCGTGAACCAGGCTGCCGGACACGCCGACGAAAAAGCTATCGTTCTCGGCGACTCGTAGGTTGAAGACCGGCTGGACCTTATCCTCTTCGATCGCGGAGACAGGCGCCACGCCCCCGAGAACGCGTAAATTGTCACCGACGACGAGGTCGCGAGCCATGACCCAGCCCTGCCCGGCCCTCCAGAACCGGTGAATTGGCGTGGCGACGATGGTTTCGTCGCCAATCTTCAGTTTTAATGTCTGGTTAGGTGGGTTGTGGAAGGACGCCACGATCGGTTGATAGCTCAGCAACCCGGTTCGGATATCCTGTGTGAGCACCTGATCGCCGGCCAGAAGTGATTCGATCGGACGTGCACCCTCCAGGGTCTGAACCGGGGTTCCCGCAGCGAAGCATGCCTGATGGATACGCCCCGTCACGGGACCCACCGTGACCCCGATGGTCAAAGGGAGGGGCTGATAGGCCAGCGGTACGTCCTGGATGGCCACCGGCTTGGGCTCGGAGGCCCGCTGGTATCCCAGCGCATAACCGAAAAGATCGGCTTGCCAGCGCTGCCATGCCTCACGATCAGGACCGAGATCCTGGCCGGAAATCGGGTTCAGGACCGCCAGGCAGCGTGCGTTGCGATCATGAATCGGCGCGTTCGTCGCCTCGATCGTCCGGACGTCGTTGTTCATCTGAGCCTGGGCAACGACCGCCGACTCCTGGGCTTCGAGCATCATCTGGCCAATCGGAATCACGGCGTCGACTTGGCCGACGGGCGGCGTGACGCGCAGTTGACTGGCGCTGGCACCAAACGAATTACTGGCACTCAGGAGCTTTTGCCCTTGCCAGTAACTCGAAGCTCCCGCCATCAGATTCCTCCGATTTTGTGTCCCGATCCCGAGGCTCCTCAGAAGGACAGGCATCCCGCTGGCGTCGAGCGTGACGATATCTCCGGGCCGGAACGCCAGAATGGGCGTGAGGGGTGAGTAATTGCGCTGGACGTCGGTCTTGCTACCTTCGATCACGGAGCTGTCCGGGAGAACCCGGACCGCCGACGGGCTTGACACGATACTTGATGGGATCACGTAGCAAGGCGATGAGCAGAGGGGCAAACTCGCGGGCGTCCCGCCGCTTGAGAGTCTCGATGGCGACACGGCGGACCTCGGTGGAGGGGCTGAAGACCGCCAGCATCGCCAGCGAGCGCGAGGCGTCGGGGGAATCAATCTGGCCGAAGACCTGGACTGCGACACGTTGTCGTTCGGCGGAGCCGTTGGCAAAGACGGTCCAGACCGCGGGCACGGCGCGGGGATCGACAATACCAGCCAGGGCGGCTTCGGCGTCGGCCCGGCGTGACTTCAGGTTGAGCCATCCTCGCCAGGTCTCCAGGCGTGTCTGCCACTGACGGTTGGCCTGCTTCTGGGTCTCGGCCTCGATCCGCTCGAAGCTGATCTCGCGGTCGGTCATCCATCGATCCTGGTGCTTCTTGTAGCCCAGGCGTTTCCACGCCGCTTCATGCGAGGGGTCGATCTGGGTCACGGCGGTGAAGTGCGCCGCCGCTTCGGCCGTGAGCCCTTGTGACTCGCACCAGAGCCCCAGCTCCCACTGGGACTTGGCGGTGAACCTGGCCAGCTTTCGGCGCTGTCGATACTCATCGAGCCGCGCGGTCATCTCCTGATCGGCCTGGACCCGGTCGCGGATCGATTCGGGCCGGAGCCATCGGCCGTGGTAGGAGACCAGGCCGAGGAGACCGCGTGCCCGAGCGTGAGAAGGATCGAAGAGGACGGCAAGTGTCAGATGCTTGAGGCTCTCGGCAGACAAACCATGGGCCTGGCACCAGAGCGAGAGTCGGACATGGGCCTCGGGATCACGACCCACGGTCTCAAGCGAGGTCTGATACGTGGATCGATCCTTTGGGTCGACCGCTTCACTCGTGACCGACACCACGAGACTCGCGCTCAAGATCCACAGCGCAACCATCGTGAGCCTCCCTCGGCGAGAGATCCATGAGCCTATCGCCATACAAATGGAGAAACGATCCAGGTTGACGATAACATCCCGCGAATGGAATGTCGATTGATGCCGGGGACCTCCTCTCGGCATTGTGACTGTCACTCACGCGGAAGCCCGCACCTCAACGATTTCGGGGTGGTCGCTTGTGACGATCGGCGTTCGGGCGCAGACTGAAGCAAGGGATCGGATCGACCTTTCTTCAAAACCGATGGCTGCCCCCCCGCCTGACACGAGCCACTCCCATGAAGCGCATGGTTGCCCTCTCGCATGCGATGGTGCCGACGATCGTGGCCGTTCTCGTTCTGGCCGCGTCGGTCCCACACTCCACGGCCCAGACATCGACATCGTCACCGAGATCGACCGAGACGATGACCAGCCGTCGGTTCGCCGACTGGTATTATTACAGCAACTATGCCTGGAAAGCCTTCCGCCAGGGCGATCTGGAAGCCGCCTCGAAGCGGTTCCGCCTGGCTATCGAGATTGCCCGGCCGGCGATGGCCGACGATCCGAAACCGCTGGCGCGAAGCTATTCCGATCTGGCGCTGGTTCTGGTCCAGCAAGGCCGCGCTGCCGAGGCCGAACCGCTGGCGCGGTGGGCGCTGGCGGTCCGCGAGCAACACCACGGCAAGACCTCCGAGCACGTCGCGCAGACGCTCCACGTCCTGGCCCTGATCTGTAGCGCCCAGTCCCGCTATGGCGAGGCCGAACTCGACCTGAAACGCTCGCTAAGCCTCTGGGAGAAGCGACTCGGCCTGTCCGATCCGCGGATCGCGGTCGTGCTCAACGACCTGGGCACGCTCTACTCGCTTCAGCACAAGTTCGACGAGGCCGAACCGGTCTTCCGGCGCGTGCTGGAGATGCCGACCAAGGCGTTGCCCACGACCCACCCTGACCGCGTGATAGCGCTGGTGGGCCTGGCCTCGGTATACAGTAGCACCGGAGACAACGCGCGGGCGAGAACCGTCGATCGGCAGATCGTCGCCCACCTTGATCGGATGGCGGCAAGCGAGTACGCCGGCATCGCCCCGACCCTCGAACCGTATATCGAGCGGCTCCGCAAGCAAGGGCAGTCCGACGAGGCCGAGACGCTCGACACCGCGGCCCGTGGTGCCCGCGCCGGACAGAATCTCCTCACCCAGCCGCCCCCCGGACCGGGTCGAGGCGCCGGCCCGGGTTCGGGCATGCCGCCTCCGCCACAGATCGCACCGGCCCGGATCAGACCCCGCTCGACGTGAGGGCTTGAGGTTTCGCGGATCGCCAGGTCTTGAAGGAACGGATGACGAGGAAGCATCTCGCATCCGTTCTTGATAGAATGACGGACTCGGAAGCCCGGAACCCGAGGAGGATGACCGTCGTCGCCCGTCCATGATCGGGGCATCGCTCGGGAAATCATCAATGCGGAGTAATTCGATCGCCGCGTTGCTTCGATACGGAGGCGGGATCGCCGCCGTGATCCTGGCGGTAGTCGTCCGCCGGGCACTCGACCCAGTGCTGGGCGGCCTGTTCCCCTTCGCCACTCTGTTCTTCGCCGTCCTCCTGGTCGCCGGGTACGCCGGACGCGGCCCTGCCCTGCTGATCACCGTGATCGGGGCCGTACTCTCGGCACGATTCCTTCTGCCGCCCAAAGGCAGCTTCACCGTCGATGGATTCGAGAACCAGGCGGGACTGGTGCTCTACCTGCTGGTCGGGGGGGGTATCGCGCGTACTGGGCGGGGCTTTGCGTGACGCACGACGGCGGGCCGAGGGGAACGCCAACGAGGCCCTCCAGCAGCGCGAGCATTCGCGGATCACACTCTCCAGCATCGGTGACGCCATCCTCGTCACCGACGAGCAGGGACGGGTCACGTCGCTGAACTCGGTCGCCGAGAGGCTCACGGGCTGGCCATTGTCTGAGGCGATGGGTCAACCGCTTACTTCGGTCTTCCGTATCGTCAACGAGGAGACCCGCCGGGAGGTCGAGAATCCCGCCCTCCGGGCCTTGCGGGAGGGGGTGATCGTCGGGCTGGCCAATCACACCGTCTTGATCTCACGGGACGGTACGGAACGGCCAATCGACGATAGCGCCTCCCCGATCCGCAACCCGGCCGGGCGGGTTGTCGGCGCTGTCCTGGTCTTCCGGGACATCGGCGAGAAGAAACGGGCCGAGGCGGAGATCCGCGCACCGGGGAGCAGGCCCGGACGATCCTGGAGAGCATCACCGATGCCTTCTTCGCCCTCGATCGGGACTGGCGATTCACCTATGTCAACCGACAGGCCGAACAGATCCTGGGCCGACAGCCGGGCGACCTGCTCGGAAAGGGCCTGTGGGACGCGTACCCCGGACTGCTCGGCAGCGAGTTCGAGCAATCCTATCGACGGGCCGCGGACAAGGGAGTTGCCAACTCGATCACAGCGTACTACCCGGACCACGATCGATGGTACGAGGTCCACAGCTACCCGGCTCCGACCGGTCTCTCGGTCTACTTCCGGGACGTGACCGATCGGATACACGCGGTGGAACGCGAACGGCTGCTCCTGGCGGAAGCGGCGATGGCGAACGCCAAGTTCCGGGCGTTCTTCGAGCAGGGCCCCCTCTTCGCCGGCATCATGGCCCTGGATGGCACCATCCTGGAACCGAATCGGCTCTCCCTGGAAGCGTGCGGCTACACGAGAGAACAGGTCGTCGGCAAGCGATTCTGGGAATGCCCCTGGTGGAACAGGTCGCCCGTCCTGGCGGAACGGATCAAGGCGGCGTCCCTTCAAGCGGTGGGGGGTGAGACGTATCGGGCGGAAATGTCCTACTTCGTCGCCGATGGCAGCGAGCGAGTGGTCGATCTCATCATTCTGCCCATCAAGGACGAGACGAGCCGGGTCGTGTTCGTGGCACCGACCGGGACCGACATCACCGACCGCAAGCGGGCCGAAACCGCCCTGCGGCAAAGCGAGGAGCGGTTCCGGCATCTCGCAGGTGCCATGCCGCAGATCGTCTGGGTCACTCGCCCCGACCAATCCGTCGAGTTCTACAACGAGCGGTGGTTCCAGTACACCGGGCTGAGCGCCGAAGTCTCGTACAGCCCGGACGGATGGAGGGTTCCGGTTCATCCCGACGACATCGCCCGGATCATCGAGGCCAGCGCCCGTTCACACGCCTCGGGCGAGCCTTTCGAGGCCGAATTTCGCCTCAAGGATCGTCACGGCAACTATCGTTGGCAGCTCGGTCGCTCGGTTGCGGTGTACGATGAGGCGAACCAGCTCGTCAGACGGTTCGGGACCACCACCGACATCGATGACCGCAAACGGGCCGAGCGCGATGCCCGGTTCCTCGCCGAGGCCAGCGCCACGCTCGCCGGCATCGTGGACGAGGCCAGCACGTTGCAGAAGGTCGCCAGCCTGGCCATCCCCTTCTTCGCCGACTGGTGCTCGGTAGACCTGGCGGATGAGGGCGGACTGATCCGACGGCTGGCGGTGGCCCACATCGACCCCGCGAAGGTGGAACTGGCCCATGACCTCCACCGCCGATACCCGCCCAACCCGGCCGCCGAGAGCGGCGTCCCGGAGGTGATCCGTTCGGGTGAGTCTCGCCTGGTCGCCGAGATCACCGACGAGATGATCGTGGCCGGGGCACGCGACGATTACCAACTCCGAATCTTGCGGGAACTGGGCCTCAAATCCTACATGTGCGTGCCGTTGCGTGGGCGGGCCGGGACGCTTGGCGCGATCACGTTCGTGGCGGCCGAGTCGGGCCGGCGCGTACGGGCCGGATGACGTGCGCCTGGCCGAAGACCTGGCCTCCCGAGCGGCCATTTCCATCGAGAACGCACGGCTCTACGGTGAGCTCAAGGAAACGGATCGCCGCAAGGATGAGTTTCTCGCCACGCTGGCCCATGAACTGCGTAACCCGCTGGCTCCGATCCGCAATTCCCTGCATCTGATCCGGGGGGCGAACGGCGACGGCCCGATGGAATCCGAGCGCGCGATGGCGGAGAGAAATGTTGTCCACCTGGCGCGCCTGATCGACGACCTGATGGACATCGCGCGGATCAACCGGGGCAAGATCGAACTCAGCAAACAGGTCGTGGACCTGGCCACCATCGTCAATCAGGCCGTCTCGACGGCCCGGCCCTTGATCGACGAGCGACACCAGGAGATGTTCGTCACCGTCGCCGAAAGGACGATCAAGCTGGAGGCGGACCCCACCCGCCTGGAGCAGGTTTTCTGGAACTTGCTGAACAATGCCGCGAAGTACACCGAGCCCGGTGGCCAGATCCAACTGACGGTCGAGGCGGCCGACGGTGGCGAGGTCGTCGTCCGGGTGCGGGATACGGGCATCGGTATCAAGGCCGAGATGTTGCCCCGTGTCTTCGACATGTTCGTCCAGGTAGGTGACCACAAGGACCACGCCCAGGGGGGCCTGGGGATCGGTCTGAGCCTGGTGAGAACGCTCGTCGAGATGCACGGCGGCTCGATCACCGCTCGCAGCGAAGGGCCGGGCAAGGGAAGTGAGTTCGTCGTCCGCCTGCCCCTGCTTACGCGGGCCCGGGACGTCGAGACGCCGGTAAGCGATCAGGCACGTGAATCGGTCGGCAAGCCTCCTCGCCGGCGCATCCTGGTCGTGGACGATAACGTGGACGCCGCCAGGAGCCTGGCCAGGCTCCTGGAGCGGCTCTACGGGCAGGAACTTCGGGTGGCCCATAACGGCATGGAGGCGCTGATACTGGCCGAAGAGTTCCGGCCCGAAGTCATCTTGCTCGATATCGGGCTTCCTGGCATGGACGGCAACGAGGTGGCCAGACGGCTCCGGGAGCGGCCAGGGACCGAGGATTCGCTCGTCGTGGCACTGACAGGCTGGGGCCAGGAGTCCGACATCGAGCGATCCCGAGCGGCTGGCTTCGATCATCACCTGGTCAAGCCAGCGAACCCGGAAGCCATCGTCGAGCTACTGGCCAGGACCGATGCCGACAAGAGCTAAACTCGGAGGCGGACTCAACGTTGACTTCGGGGCCAGTCGATCGCGCTACGCGCTGGACCCGGCCCGAGCCGTCGCCGGTGAGCAAGCCCTCGACCTCGCGCAGGCTGACGCGGTTGAAATCGCCCGAGATCGAATGCTTCAGACAGCTCGCCGCGACGGCGAAGTCGATGACCTGCTGGGGCGCCAGCTCGTTGGCCTGGGCGTGAATGAAGCCGGCGGCGAAGGCGTCGCCGCCGCCGACCCTGTCGACGATGTCGATCTCGTACCGACGGCTGAAGCAGGCGTGCCCCGCGTGGTAGTACACCCCCGACCAGCCGTTCCGCGAGGCCGAATAGCTCTCGCGGAGCGTGATCGCCACCCCTCTGAACCCGAAACGGTCGGTGAGCTGTGCGGCGACGTCAACGTATCGGTCACGGTCGAGCTTGCCTTGCGAGACCTCGGCGCCGGCGGCCTTGATGCCGAAGACCTTCTCGGCGTCTTCCTCGTTGGCGATGCAGTAATCGACGTGAGGCATCAGACCGCTCATGACCTGCTGGGCCCGCTCGGGGCTCCAGAGCTTCTTGCGATAGTTCAGGTCGCAGCTTACCGACAGGCCAAGCCGTTTGGCCGCGCCGGCGGCGTCGAGCGTGGCCTGAGCCGCGCGCTCGGAGATCGCCGGGGTGATCCCGGTGAAGTGGAACCAGGTGGCTCCCTGCAAGAGCTTGGGCCAGTCGAGCTCGGCCGGATCGACCTCGGCGATCGCGCTGTGGCCTCGGTCGTACGTGACGGTCGACGCCCGCTGCGACGCGCCGGTCTCAAGGTAATAGATCCCGATCCGGTCGCCGCCGCGAATGATCCCGCGGGTGTCAACCCCCAGCCCGCGAAGCTGCTGGATGCACGCCTCAGCGATGTCGTTTCTGGGCAGGCGGGTCACGAACGACGATTCGTCGCCAAGCTGGGCCAGCGAGACAGCCACGTTGGCCTCGCCGCCGCCGAACGTCATCTCGAGGACGGGTGTCTGGGTGAGCCGGAGGTGCCCCGGAGGAGACAGCCGGAGCATCACCTCGCCGAAACTGACGACTCTCATCGCGTCGCTCCCGGTCGATCGGTCATTTGATGGATTGCCAGGTTCCGAACCTCCCTATTCGTAACTCGGCGACGCCGCGACCGCCAGCCCCACCGCGATCGCCACCGGCACGATTGTGACGATCGCGACGATCGGAGCCGAGAACCAGGGGCCGCGCCTCCGCAACGGCCCGACCAGGCTCACCCACGGCACGACCGACGCCACGCCGAGCAACCAGGCCGATGCGGGAGGCAGCCCGGAATAGACCTGTCCGACCATCAGCAGGAAGGCCAGGACGGCGACCAGGATGGGGATGCCTCCGCGCCGAGACTTAACGACAGCCCGGGCGCCACGCAGGCCAGGAGCCAGAATGCTCCCAACGACGCGGCCAGTCCCAGGCCGATCAGACCGAGCACCAGGCTTCCCGAGAGCAGTAGCGCCAGGCCCGCCCCGGCAATCAACACGATCAGGGCCGGTCCGAGCACCGCGATGGGGCATCGGCGAGCCAGGGCTTCGAGACTCGACCAGATCGCCAGCAGGGCCAGTGCCAGGCCCGCTTGTCGAAGCAGGTCACGCCGCGTCGGCCAGTCGGGACCGAGCACCGGACCGAGGACGAGGGCCAGCGAGAGCAAGACCACGAGCAGACGATTTTCCCAGCGCCCCCACGCGGGAGCTGGCCGAATCGAATCGCACAGACCCAGCACCAGCACCGCCGCGATGAGCCCGGCGAGCCGGTCGGTAACCTCGACCGGCGGAAAGGCAGGCCAGGCGTTGGCCAGCTCCGCGACGAGCACACCGGCCGCCAGGCTCAGCGCCGCCGCGGCCGGACCAGCGCCGAAAATGCCGAACTTGCGGCCGGCCCATCCGGCCAGGCCCGCCACGATCAGGGCGGTCCCGGCCGACACGAGCACGGCGAAGACGATCATTGATATTAGATTCATCCGTGGATCGGTCCTGAACCTGTAGGACGCGTGGCCTATTTCTGGGACCCCTCGATGCAGACGTTGACCCACACTTCATCGCCAACGGGTCCGACCATCTTGTTCATGCCGAAATCGCTCCGCTTGATGGTGAAACTGGCGTCGATGCCCGCGATCGGCTTGCCCATCTGGTTCGTGCCCGAACCCGTCGGCACGACCTTGACCGAAACCGGCCGGGTCACACCGTGCAGCGTCAGGTCGCCCACCACCTCGTAGGCCGCGCCCGACTTCGTGATCGAGCTGCTCTTGAAGCTGATGACCGGGAACTGCACGGCGTTGAAGAAGTCGGGGCTCTTGAGGTGCTGGTCGCGCTTGGCGTTGGCGGTGTCGATGCTGTCGGTCTTGACCTGGAAGTCGAGCTTACCCTGCGCGGGGTTCTCCTTGTCGAGCGTGAATGTGCCCGAGAAGTCGTTAAACCGTCCCCAGAAGTAGGACGTGTCCATGTGCTTGACACGGTAGACGATCGACGAATGGACCGCGTCGGCGGCGTAGGTCTCCGCCGCCTGGGCCCCCCGGGCCACGGCCATGATCGACAACACGGTGAGCACGCCGGCGGCCACGAGCGTTCGCTGAAACATGTTCAAACTCCTTCTCATTCTGAATAAAGATCCTTCTGAAACCTACAGATCCTCTTCATCCATTGCCTGTGAAACGTCCTGCAACATCTGATAAAGATGCTCGAGCCGAGAGCCCTCGAGCGTCCTGAAGAGATGATGGACAAGCTGGTCGTGCGGCGGAATGGCCGCGGCCATCACTGTTTCACCCGCCGGCTTCAGGTAGAGCCGGTTCGCCCTCCGGTCTTCCGGATCGGGCCGGCGCTCGACCCAGCCGGCCGCCTCCATCCGGTCGATCAGGCCACAGATGTTCCCCTTGGTCACGAAAAGTCGAGCGGCCAGCTCCTGCTGCGTCACCCCCGCGCTGTACGAGAGGACCGCCAGGACCTCGAACTGCGCCACCGTCAATCCGTGACGGTCCAGCACCTGCCCCAGCCGACGTGCCATGCGATGATAGATCCGCACAATCGATACCCACGCACGGACCTCCAGCACCCCCGGCTCGACCAGGATCGGTAGCGACGGCAATTTGCGCTCGGGTCGTTTGGATGCCATTTGGTTTACAGTTAAACCAAATGGCGGCGGGGTGTCAAGACATGAGCCGGCGGATCGGGGCGATTTCCGAGCGGATCTGGCGGTCCGGGGGAAACCGCTCCCGAGGACCGGCCGTGGACACATCGGAGACTCAATGCTCGGGCCCTGCATCACCACAACCAATCTCGTCGTCTTCGGGGCGGTGCCCAGTCCATCAAAATGTGTTAATTTAATTGATCTCTAAAATCCCGATGTCTATTATCTACATTCCGCGTCATCGATGCCTTGAACACCGCGGCGCCGACCATCCGCCATCCCGAAGTTGATCGCGCACTTCAAGTGCGCGAGCCTCGTGGCGCTCACACGGGCCTTTCTTCAGAACCCCGAATCAGAGGCACTCGGCAGTCCGGTCAGGCTCGTCTGGGGTGAGGCCCACCCCTACCTCAACACGCGATGTGGCCGAGAACCTCCAGTCTCAGCTGATGAGACGAACCCCAAGAGAAGCTCCATTTACCGGCACTCCGCCTGGCGAGGACCACAAACATGATCCGCAGGGTTCTGATCACGGGGGCGACCGGCGACACCGGACGTGCCGCCACCAAGGAATCGATCAATCGTGGGCTCAAGGTCCGAGCCATGGTTCATGGCGAGGACGACCGATCGGCGGCGCTGGAGAAGCAGGGCGCCGAGGTCGTGGTGGGCGACCTCCAGAACATCGACACAATCCGCGAGGCCATGGAAGGGATCGATGCGGCATATCTGGTCTACCCGGTCTCATCAACGCGACCGTCAATTTCGCGCAGGCCGCCAAGGAAGCCTGCGTCTCCGCGATCGTCAATCTGTCCCAGAGATCGGCAGATCGCCATTCCAGAAGCGATTCCTGCAAGGACACCTTCATCGCCGAGCAGGTCCTCAACTGGTCGGGCCTGGCGGCCACTCATCTCCGCCCGACGTACTTTCTCGAATGGCTCCTCTACCCGTGGCAGCTTCGTGATGGGAGGGATGAACGATAACGTCGAAAGGCTGACGGGACGTAAACCCATGAGCGTCGGCGAGTTCGCTCGCGCTCATTCAAGTCAATTGAACTCAATTCAGATCAATTAAAGATTCAATCAATTTGAGAAAACAGATGGTTGCTTCCCATTAAAAGTTGGAGAAAATTATGAAAATCATGGCAATCGGCACACTCAAGCCGCTCTCGCAGGAACAACGACAGCGCGATCTGCCGCAGGAGGTCCCGGCAACGCTGCAACTCTATCTCGATGGCAAGATGGAGCAGTTCTGGCTACGGGACAAAGAGGAGGGCGTCATCTTTCTGATGAACGTGGATTCGGTCGGCGAGGCGGACAGACTTCTCAAGGCACTACCGCTCGGTCGAGACGACTTGCTGACCTTCGACCTGATGCCGATCGGCCCCCTGCTGCCGCTCGGCATGCTGTTGAAATAGCACCCCTCGGTAGCGCACGAGTAGGACGGAACCGGTACGAGTTTCGCTCCTCGGCCGGAGCGAAGACCCAGGTCGTACGCCCCGTTCTGCACCCGGGGCGACCTCGCATGGAATCTGATAAACTCTGGCGATGTCACGGACAAATCGACCTCGATGTGAGTCTCGTCCCGGTGCTTATTCCGACGTCCGCTCTACCGATCTTCACGATCCTTCACGTCGCCATCAGCCTGGCGGCCATCGTTTCGGGGTTCATCGTCTTATTCGGGATGATCGCGAATGAGAGACTCGATGGGTGGACCGCGTTCTTCCTGGCGACCACCGTTGCAACGAGCTTGACCGGCTTCGGGTTCCCGATCAAGGGAATGACGCCGGGCCTCGCATTCGGAGTGATCTCGATGGTGATCCTGGCCGCAGTGATCTATGGCCGCTACTCTCGCCATCTCACCGGCGCCTGGCGGCCGGTGTACGTCATCGGTGCCGTGTTCGCCTTCTACCTCAACTTCGTTGTCCTGATCGTCCAGTCTTTCCAGAAGGTGGGGATACTCAAGACGCTGGCTCCGCATCAGACCGAACCGCCCTTCGTGGCCGCTCAGATCTTTGCGCTGGTGGTGTTTATCAGCTTCGGCACGCTCGCGGTGAAGCGGTTTCGCGGGTTCCGGACGCCGAGGTCGCTTGATCCCCAGGTTGGCCAACACCGGGACTGCCTCATCCAAGTTTTCGTACATGGCACCATCAGCGATCGTACCACCTCGGCGAAGCCCAGGCCCGCCGTCCCGGGAGTGTCTGGCAGATCATGACCAGGTCGGAGGTTCCGTTTCAGTTGGATTCGTGGTCGAACCGATCGGCCTGGCTCGGACCCACCGGAACCGGCTCGATCAACACGCCGATCTTCTCCTTGCTGGCCTCACGAATCCCGACGGCCGCGAATTCAGGGCATGGCCATTCCCGACGGACCGCCGAGGTCGGTCGGCATTCGGAACGGGTTGCCAAAGCCGGGACCGGGCGTGGCGTTGGGTTTCGATCCGGAACGAGTCATGGAACCTCCCATCCCCCGGCCAAGACCCGCTTCGTAGCCATAGGGGATGAGCCCGCGTCCGACCTCGCTCCACGTTGATCCCATCGAGCTACCGCGCATGCCGCCGGCGGTCGAAAGTGATGCGCCGCCGATCGGGGTCGCGGCCATCGAGGCGCCGCCGATCGAGGTCGAAATCAGGCTCCGCGAGACCGGCTGCGCCGTCATGCCGCCGCCACTCTGATAGGGGACGTAACCCGAGGCCCGGCCATTGTAGGGAAGGTACGTACCGCCGCCGCTGTTGCGGTAGTAAGAGCCGATGGTCGACGCGCCGTAACCACCCAGCGAGCGGCTCGATCTGCTCATGCCCCCCATCTGGGCATGGGCGGGCCGTTCGTCCAGGCCTGCGGACGCCACGAGGACCAGGAGCAGGACCAGGTTCGGACGAAAAACGCGGTTTTCGCTGGACATGGAGACTCCTCCTTTGCGTTGGACGCTATCACCTATCGGGAACTCAAAAGGTTTCACCCCTGGAAATCGTCCGGATGATGACGGTGCACGATCTCGAGCGTTGGCGCGTGCAACGGCCCATTCGAGGCCAGGACACTGGTTCTGGCCAGCGGTAGCGGCTCGCCGCGAGCGGTCGTGATCCGACCTCCGGCCTCCTCGACAAACAGCGCCCCCGCGGCGAAGTCCCAGGGCGAGAGCTCGTACTCGAAATAGGCGCCGTAACAGCCCGACCCCACCATACAGAGGTCAAGCGAGGCCGTGCCAAAGCGGCGGATGCCGTGAATCTGACAACGTTTCAGGTCGCCGATGGCGCGCAAGGTCGCTTCCATCATCGCGCCCCGGTCGTAATAAAAGCCGACGCCCACGAGAACCTCATCGAGCTTTGTCTGCACCGACCGAAACCCGCTCGCTCCCGGCATAGGCCCCTTGCCCCCGAACCGCGCGAAACCAGTCGTCGCGCACGGGATTGAACACGACCCCACAGACCGCCTGCCTATGCCGGTAATAACCTACCGAGACGGCGAAATGGGGAATCTTGTGCGCGAAATTGTTGGTGCCATCGAGCGGGTCTATGATCCAGAGATGCTCGGCCGTCGCGTCACCTCGGAGCGTCTCCTCACCGAGGATCTCGTGGCCGGGATATGCCGCGCGGATCACCTCGGCCACCGCGTGCTCGGCCTCGACGTCGGCGTCGGAGACGAGGTTGGCCACGTCCTTGCTGCGGATCGCGATCCCGTCACGGAAATAACGCGCCACGATCGCGCCGCCGGCGCGGGCCGCGGCCTCGGCGACCTCCAGCTCGGGTGTGTAGGCAAGCATCAGCGTCCTGGTCCTCGAGAGTCATTGATTATCCAAAGCTTCCCGCCCTTCTCAGTATGACCCGCCGGGCCGTTCTCCGAACAGATCGGAAAAGCAGGTCGCCTGTTTGGCCCTGAGAGTTTCGGTAAACATGATTTATATTATACAAATAAATAACTATTATTATGATTTAATACAAATTTATATAATATTTATATTGTTATTACTCAAAATAATATTTGTGAGAATGTTCGGAACTCTTTACGAGCAGCCGCGTCCCTGGATGGTCGAGGTGATTCGCGACCATCTGATGAAGAGGTTCCAGTAACCGGGCAAATGAATGAAGGGATGACCCTCACCTGGTAAGATCAACGTGCGTTTGTGGAGGTTCGAGAGGGAAACGCAGGAAGGTGATTCCTCGATGCACCGTGGTTCTGACCCGGAAGATGAGCGTGCCTTCGACTCGGCCGCCTGGCCCGCGCTGAGGGCCGGAGTGGCCGATCTGTCCTGGCTCCTGTCGCGCGGTTACGCCCCGAGCTCAGCACTCAAGCTGGTAGGCGACCGCTGGTCGCTGACCGCGCGGCAGCGCATGGCGGTCCTACGGTCGTCCTGCTCGAACGCGGCCCGCGATCGACGGCGCCGGCATGAGATTGGCATCGACGCACTCCGGGGCCAACCGCTTTGGATCGATGGGTTCAATCTACTGACCACGATCGAGGCGGCGCTGGGGGGCGCGGTCGTGCTAAGGGGTCGCGACGGCGTCGACCGCAACCTCGCCGGGGTCCACGGCACGTACCGCAAGGTTGAAGAAACCTTGCCGGCCCTGAACCTGGTTGGCCGAGGTCTGGCCGAGTTGGCGATCGGCCCGGTGGCGTGGCTCCTCGATCGGCCCGTCTCAAACAGCGGCCGGCTCAAGGCTATGATCCTCGAGCGTTCCGCCGACGAGGGCTGGTCATGGAGCGTGGCGCTGGAGTTCAACCCGGACGCGACCTTGTCCGCCTCGGCCGAGGTGGTCGCCACGGCCGACAGCGTCATTCTCGACCGCTGTGAACGATGGTTCAATCTTGCTCACATATTAATCACTAAACATATTACTAATGCCCACGTCGTCGAGCTGTGCCCCGAGCCGGCCGGTACCGGCACCGAATCTTCCAAGCTCTGAACCTGGGTCTAGCCACAATGGCATGGTATGTTTGACCATGGGTCGTCGCCCTTTGCTACGATGAACAACAGGGGTCGAGGTAAGCCGAGCCAGGAGAGCGACCGATGATCAACCGGTTATTGAGCACGTCGCTGGGGTTCATCGGCGGCGTGGCCGGCGGAATATTCGGTTTCGTCGTGTTCTTCTGGCTGATCAATCACCGGCTGTACGCGCTGGTGATCCCCGGAGCCTGCGTCGGCCTGGGGTGCGGATTGCTCGCACGGCACCATTCGAGGCCCCGCGGTGTGGTCTGCGCCCTGGCGGCCTTGATCCTGGGGCTATATACCGAGTGGCGCTACGAATGGTTCTCTGTCGATCACCGGTTCGGCTATCTCGTCGCTCATTTTCTTGATCTGAGGCCGATCACCCAGATCATGATCGTTCTGGGAACGGGGTTGGCGTACTACCTTGGCCAGGAAGCCGGCTTCCTGGCCCCGCGTCGCGAAGAAGGAACGCGGCCCGGGACGGAGCCGTCTCGTGAGCGCGTGGATTGAATTGAATCGGTGCGCGGCCGCTCGAACCTGGCTTCCTTCCGGCGCGATCGCCGCTAGAATTCTTGCGGACTCCCGCCCCGAATTGCCGGTCATTTGCGCGTCGAAGGAGGCCGTCCATGGCTGTTTCGGTCGATCGCGGTCCGAGTTCGGAGAGCACGCCCCCGGACGACGCCGAGCGGGCCCGACAGGTCCGCCAGGCGGAGGAGCTTCTGTTCTCGGGCCCGTCCCGCTCGGGTTTCGCGAAGGCCCTGTTCCGAGGCGAGTTCCGCACCGATGTCCTGTTCCCTTACCCGGAGCTTCCCGACGACGAGGCCAACCGTGTCGAGACCGCCGTCCGCGCGGTCCGCGAGTATGCCGACGCCCACATCGACGCCGCAGCCATCGACCGCGAGGCTGATATCCCCCACGATGTCATCGAGGGGCTGGGAAAGCTCGGTGTTCTGGGAATGACCGCGCCGCGTGAGTACGGCGGAAGGGGGATGTCACAGTCGGGCTACTGCCGGATCATGGAGGTGATCGGCGGCCACTGCGCGGCGACCGGTGTCTTCGTAAACGCGCATCACTCGATCGGCATCCGGGCCTTGTTGCTGTTTGGCACTCCTGAGCAAAAGGCGCGTGGCTTCCCGGCCTGACGACCGGCGAGAAGCTGGCGGCGTTCGCGCTGACCGAGACCGAGGCGGGTTCTGACGCCTCGAACGTGCAGACCACGGCGATGCCGAGCGACAATGGGCGCACCTATATTCTGAACGGCACCAAGCGTTATATCACCAACGGCGCGCTCGCCGACGTCCTGACGGTGATGGCACGGACACCCGATCCCCAGGGGGGCGAGTCAAGAGTGACGGCGTTCCTCGTCACCCCCGACATGCCCGGCTTCGAGGTGGTCGAAGCTCGGATGCCCAAATGCGGCATACGAGGGACGGCGACCGCCCGTCTCGCGTTTCACGACATGGCTGTACCAGCCGAGAATGTGCTCGGGCCGGTCGGTAAGGGACTCAAGGTCGCCTTGACCGTGCTCGACTTCGGTCGGACGACCTTCGGAGCGAGCTGCACCGGCGCGGCCAAGGTTTGCCTCGCCGCCGCGACCCGGCACGCCGCGCGGCGTCGGCAGTTTGGCCGGCCCCTGGCCGATCTCGAGTTGATCCAGAAGAAGATCGCCTACCTCGCCGCCACCGCCTACGCGATGGAGGCGACCACGTACGAGACCGCTGCCTTGATCGACCGTGGAGTCGAGGATTACATGCTCGAGACGGCGATCCTCAAGGTTTTCTCCACCGAGATGCTCTGGCAAGGGGTTTACGAGACCCTCCAGGTCCACGGCGGCCAGGGCTACTTCGGCGACGAGCCATACGAGCGGATGATGCGCGACGCCCGGATCAACACGATCGGCGAGGGAGCCAACGAGGTCCTCAAGGCGTTCATCGCCCTGGTCGGGATGCGCGATATCGGCGAGGAGTTCAAGGCCACGCTCGACGGCCTGAAGTCACCGGGGCGTCTGGTGCCGACCCTCTGGCAGTTTGGCCGACGTCGACTTGTGCGCCTGGCCCGGCCCGCCACGGTGCCGGTACAGAGCGCGAGTCTGCGCGGGGATGCCGATGCCCTGGCCCGCCGGGTCGCCCGCTTCGCCTGGTCGGTCGAACGGGCGCTGGTCAAACATCGCGAAGCGATCCTCGAACGACAGCTCGTGCAGGAGCGGATCGCCGACGCGGCCATCGCCCTGGTGACCTCCGCATGCACCCTGGCACGGATCGACCGGGCGCTGGTCAGCCGGCGGGTCGCCCCCGGCGACCAGACCGCCGCCGCCCTCTACCTCCGCATGGCCAGCCGGCGATTCGACCAGGCCCTGCGCGACCTCGAGCACAACGACGATCACCAATGGCTCAGCGCCGCCGAAGCCGCGCTACGGACGTCGCGCCTCTGATGCTCGGGTACGTAGGCGGCGAGACGACCTCCTCACGTACCGTATAGAGTAACAGCAGGTCCGACTTCCTGTGGACAAATAAAGAAGATCGATCTTCTTTGCTCGACGGAAGTCGGACCCAGAAATAAGTCGGACAAACGTCAACGATTAGAATACGCAAGCTTCTCCCGCCCAAAAAACATCAGGGATCGAGCCCTCCTTTTTGTTTACTCAATCCGCCCAGTTTTCCTCATTCCTCCTCAATGGAGTGAAATCGCGGCCTCTTTTCTCGGGATTTTCTTAATATCGTACATCGAACGCCATATCCGTCACACTTCGGTCACCTTCCCGTTATTTTGTTAAGCACCTCGTTGATTCTGTTCTACATTACGAAGGGACGCTCTGCTTGCAGTCGACCTTGGCTTGATGGTAGATTTTAAGCATCATTGCACTCATCCGACCTCAACTGGTTGTATTTTAGCGACAGAGACAATGCGAAGCGCTTACCAGCGGCCACGCCAGCCGAAGTGGCGCTGGCCCGTGGACTGAGATCCAAAGGGTTTGACGACCAAGGAAGCGAGGACCATGATCCCTTCAGTTCGCATGGTCTGCGGCGATTGTTTACGAAGTGTCGAGATCCAGCTCGACAGCTCGGGGGGTGTACCGGCGGTCTCGGCATGCCCGTTCTGTGGGGGCACCATCGATAGCCGGCTGAGTGAGATGGGGAGCCGGCCCAGCGAGCTGACGGAGTCGGTCGGCTCATACGGACTGGGTCAGATGGGAGGGTCACGGCTCTGGACCGAGACCTGGATCAAAGGGTCGCTGGGCACGTTCGGTCGGTTTCAGCTCCGCGAGCTTCTGGGAGACGGCGGTTTCGGTCAGGTATTCCAGGCCTACGATCCGCGACTCGACCGCGACCTCGCGCTGAAGGTGTTGAAGCTGGCGGACCCGGGTGAGCGGGTGATGCAGCGGTTCTTCCGAGAGGCACGAGCCGCGGCCCGGATCGAGCACCCGAACATCGTCACAGTGTACGACGCCGGCTGTGAGGACGGCCGGTGCTGGATCGCTTATCAATACATCGGCGGACGGACCTTGCTTTCGCAGCGCGATCCGAAACGGCTCGAGCTGAACGCCGCCGTGAGGATCATCCGCGACCTGGCCGATGCCCTGGACTGCACCCATCGCCAGGGGATCTACCATCGCGACCTGAAGCCGTCGAACATCATCATCGACGACCAGGGCCGCCCGCACCTGACCGACTTCGGACTGGCCCGCCGGGCGGACCTTGACTCAGACCTGACCCGCGACGGCGCCGTGATCGGGACGCCGGCCTACATGAGCCCGGAACAGGCCCGCGGTCAGAGTCACCTGGCGGACGAGCGGAGCGACGTCTACAGTCTTGGCGTCATCTTTTACGAGTTGCTCTGCGGCCGACGGCCCAGCAATCTGCCTAGCCAGGCGCCGTTCTGGATGGCGCATGCTCCGACGCTCCCGACCGCGCCCCGGACTTTCGAACGCACCATCCCGGTGGCCCTGGAGCGAATCTGCCTGAGGGCGATCGCCCCCGATCCCGAAGCGCGCGTATCCTGACGCCCTCTCCCTGCGCGACGACCTCGACGCCTGGCTCGCGCGGCAACCGAGATCACGCAAGTTCCCGCATTCTCTGGCCTGGGGGATGATCGGTATCGCGGCGGCATTCCTCCTGATTTTCGGACTCAAGCCGGTCCTGACCCCGGGAACGATCGCCAGCACCGTCGCCCAGAGCAAGGAACTCGAGCCCGACGGCCCGGGCTCCAGCGATCGAGAACCGCAGGACACGTTCTTCGATGGTCCGCCCGCGGCTGGCAAACCATCGCGGGCCCGTCCCGGGGGCCATCTCATGGGCGCGGATCGTCAAGGGGGTGGCGATTCCGCACTGATTGGCAACCATGCGAGTAAGGTGTACCACCTGGTCGGCTGCCCGAGCCTCTTCGCGATGAAGGACGAAAACGAGGTCGACTTCGCCTCCGCAGACGAGGCGATCGATCGGGGTTATCTGCCTTGCCACCGCTGCATCCTCTCCGAGAACATCAGGTACCGGGGAGATTCCAGCGAATCGGTCCAGGACGTCGTGAACCCACAACGGTCCTTGAGAATCCTTGACCGGGAGTGACGGCCAAGTTAGCGTATCCGGCAAGCAGCCGGGCCGGACGGTTCGGGACGTTGCTGGAAACCGGGCGATCCGGGTCAATTTTGCTCGCTGGTCGTCATCCCAACCCGGGACCCTGGGTCATGGTCGTCTGGTGTGTGGTGGCCGGCGTTGCCGGGAGCGTGATCGGCGTACTGGCTCTGATCTCCGGATCGCGTTGCCGTGCGCGTGCCCTGGACGAGATCGCGCGGGGGATCGCCGCGCTGGGCGAGGGGCGCCCCTACTGGCCGATCCGTTCCCGGTACGATTCCCGGGGGAAGGTGGGCCGGCTGGTCCATCTGCTGGACAGCGTGGCACCGCAGCTTGAGACCCGGATGGCCCGGCTCGAGCAGGACCGGCAGCAGCTTCGGGCGGTGCTTAGCGGCATGGCCGAAGGAGTGATCGCTATCGACGCCCGCCGCCGCCTTCTGTTCGCCAACGCCAGCGCGGACCAGTTGTTCGGCCTCGACGCCAGCGCGGTCGGCCGGCTCGTGCCCGAGCTGATCCGCAGCCCGCAGGTCCAGGGGGCGGTCGAGGCAACGCTGGCCAGCCATGATCCGTACCGAGGCGAGATCGTTTTGTCGAGTCGAGAGGTCTCGCTCCGGGTCCAGGCTCGCGTGCTGGCCGTTCAGGGGACGCCCCTGCCCGGCTCGCCGCCGCCGGGGGCTGTGCTCGTCTTTCACGACGTGACCGAGCTCCGACGGCTCGAGCGGATGCGCCAGGACTTCGTGGCGAATGTCTCGCACGAGCTCAAGACTCCGCTCGCCTCGATTAAGGCGTACACCGAGACCTTGCTCGACTGGGCCCTGCACGACGAGAACGTCAACACCCGGTTCCTCAAGCGGATCGAGGAGCAGGCCGAACGACTCAATCAGTTGATCCTCGACCTCCTGAGCCTGGCGCGGCTCGAATCGGGGCAGGAGGTCTTCGAGCACCGCCCGCTCGTCCTGGCGCCGGTGGTCAGTGCCTGCGTCGAGTCTCAACGCGGCCGGGCCGAGGCCAGGAACCTTCGGTTGAGCCTCGATCTCGGAACGCTGGACGACGAGACCCTGGTCATGGCGGACGAGGAGGCGATCCGGCAGATCCTCGACAACTTGATCGACAACGCCATCAAGTATACACCGGATGGAGGCGCCGTCAGCGTCTCCTGCCGACTCGCCGACGACGCCATCGACCTGGAGGTGGCCGATACGGGCATCGGCATCCCTCGCGACGACCTGCCCCGGGTCTTCGAGCGGTTCTACCGGGTCGACAAGGCCCGCAGCCGAGAGCTTGGAGGAACTGGTCTGGGCCTGTCAATCGTCAAGCACCTGGTCCAGTCGATCGGCGGCCAGATCAACGTCAGTAGCCGCGTGGGCGTCGGCAGCCGGTTCACGGTCCATCTCCCTCGGTATCCGGTTCCGGCAATCCGGAGCTGAACCGCTCGGACCAAGAAATCGTCGATCCCGATCACCCCTCCTCATAGAATCTTCACATGATCCCGGTACATTAGGAGCGTTTCCCGACGCAGACGGCGAGGCAAACTGTCTGACTCTCGAATCAAACGGCCGGGGCCTGGCCCCGGACCGGCAAACCCAGGAAGCGATCATAACGATGCGAGTGTGGGTCAAGTTCGGGTCCGCGGCGTCGATTCTGGCCCTGGTCGTGGCCGGTTGCGGCGGGACCGGCTCCTCGGGGGGAGCTTCTTCCGGGGGGACGGTGGTCGTAGACGGCTCGAGCACCGTCTTCCGGATCAGCAGCACCGCGCAGGAAGAGTTTAACAAGGTTAATCCGGATATCGACGTGGTGGTCGACAACCACGGCACCGGCGGCGGCTTTAGCCGTTACCTCCAGGGCGAAGTCGATATCGTCGACGCGTCCCGGACCGCCAAGCCGGACGAGGAGGCCAAGGCCAAGGCCCAGGGAATCGAATGGACTCGGTTCCTCGTCGGCTACGACGGGATCACGGTCGTGACCAACCCCAGAAACGAAGCGACCAAGACGTTGACAGTCGAGCAGCTCAAGAAGATCTGGTCGCCCGGCAGCTCCGTCAAGACCTGGAAGGACGTCGATCCCTCTTGGCCCGATCGCAAACTGGTGCTCTATAGCCCCGACAAGGACTCGGGCACGTTCGAGTTCTTCACCGAGGCGATCGTGGGCAAGGCGCGGAGCCAGCGTGACGACGTACAGGCCAGTTCCGACGACAACACCCTGGTCAGCGGCGTCGCGGGCGATCTCGACGGCCTGGGCTACTTCGGCTACGCCTACTTCGCGGCCAACCAGGACAAGCTGCGCGGTCCCGATCCAGGCCGACACCGACGCGCCCGCCGTGAGCCCGAGCCCGGCGACGATCCTTGACAAGTCGTACCGGCCGCTCTCGCGACCGCTATACATCTACGTCAAGAACTCGTCGATGCGCCGGCCTGAAGTGGCCGCGTTCCTGAAGTATTATCTCGAAAACGCCGCGACCCTCGCCGAGAAGGCCGGCTACGTGGCCCCGACCGGCGACGACCAGGCCGCGAACCGCAAGGCGATGCCCGGCGGAGGAAGCGCCGCCAGTGGCGTGGGCGAGACCGGCAATTGAACGCCAATACCGTGGGATCGCCCTCCGAAGCACGGCTCTGGTCACCCCCGTCACGGTGGCGCGGGATACGTGAGGTGGTTGTCTTGCTGTTCCTGATGTTCTGCGCGGTGGTGACCGTGCTGACCACCGCCGGCATCGTGCTCGTCCTGGGGATCGAGACCCTCGAGTTTTTCCGGACCTCGCACGTCGGGCTGGGTGCGTTCCTCTTCGGGACCGAGATGCGGCCCGAGGGGAATCCTCCTCGCTATGGAATCCTTCCCCTGGCCTGGGGGACGTTCGTGATCGCCCTGGGCTCGAGCGTGATCTCCTTGCCGGTCGGGCTGCTCAGCGCCATCTATCTGAGCGAGTACGCACCGACGCGGGTCCGGGGCGTGCTCAAGCCCGCGCTGGAGCTACTGGCGGGAGTTCCGACAATCGTCTACGGCTACCTTGCGCTGATGCTCGTTACCCCTGGCCTCAAGGCGGTGTTCGAACCGTGGGGCGTCCGGGTCGAGACGTTCAACGCGCTGAGTGCCTGTATCGTGGTCGGAGTGATGATCATCCCCCTGGTTTCCTCTCTGAGCGAAGACGTCCTGTCGGCGGTTCCGCGCGGGCTCCGCGAGGCTGGGTACGGCCTGGGCGCGACCAAGTTCGAGGTCTCGACCCGGATCGTGCTCCCCGCGGTGCTCTCGGGGGTCGTTGCGTCGTTCATCCTGGCGATCAGCCGGGCGATTGGCGAGACCATGGCCGTGGTGCTCGCCGCGGGAATCCGCCCCCAGATCACGCTCAATCCGCTCACGTCGGTCGAAACCATGACGGCATACATCGTCGCCGTCACCGGGGGCGAGGCTTCCTATGGAACGCCTGAGTACCTGTCGCTCTTCGCCGTCGGGATGGCCCTGTTCCTAATGACGCTGATCCTGAACCTCCTGTCGGGCCTGATCCTGCGGCGGTTCCGGGAGGTTTATCGATGAACGGCGGCGCCGAGATTCGAGCCGCTACGCGCCGCATAACCGGATTCGCCGGCTGGCCGGCCCGCTCTTCGGTGTCGCCTGTTTTCTGGCGACCCTGACCGGTGCCCTGGTCCTGTCAGTCCTACTCGGCTCGGTCCTGGCGGTGGTCCTGCCCGGCCTCCGGGGCATCCCTGGTATGACCTGGGATCGAACGTCCGCGAGCTGATCGGGTTCCTCTTCGAACTATTGACCCGGCCCAGGTCGCGGAACCCGGCGGTGGCGGGATTTCGGGTAGGCCTGGTGGGAAGCCTCTGGCTGCTCGGCCTGGTGACGGTCCTTGCGCTGCCGGTCGGCGTGGGCGCGGCGGTCTTCCTGGAGGAATATGTCCCGGCGGGCCGTATCCGGCGGATCATCCAGACCAATATCGCCAACCTCGCGGGCGTGCCTTCGATTGTGTATGGGATTCTTGGACTGGCGGTGTTCGTGCGCGCCTTCGGTTTCAAGCGGCTGGCTCTGGGTCCTACACTCTGGGCAGGGGCCTTGACCCTGAGCCTGCTGATCCTGCCGGTGATCGTGATCGCCACTCAGGAGGCACTTCGAACCGTGCCCGGCTCGCTCCGGCAGGCGGCCCTGGCGCTGGGAGCGAGCCGATGGCAGGTGGTGCGCGACCACGTCCTGCCGGCGGCGCTGCCAGGAATCCTGACCGGCACGATCCTGGGGATCTCGCGGGCGATCGGCGAGACCGCGCCGCTCCTGATGGTCGGCGCCGCCGGGTCGATCCTCCGGCCCCCGCGGGCCCGGAGACCGCTATACGGCCCTGCCGGTCGAGATCTACAATTATGCCAAAGAGCCGAACACCGAGTTCCAGACGATCGCCGCAGGGGGTATCCTTATCCTGCTGCTCCTGCTGCTCACGATGAACGCCACCGCGATCCTGATCCGCAACCGGTCGGGGGCCGGCCGGAACCGCTCATAATCCCGGAATGCCATTTATTACTGATTTTATGAGTATTCCTTCCACCACTCCTCGCACCGCGGAACCGCCGGCTCCGGCGGAATCGGTCGTCCTGTCGACGCGCGACCTTTCGGTCTGGTACGGTAGCTCGCTCGCCCTGAAGGACATCACGATCGACATCCCACGCAACCGGATCACCGCCCTGATCGGGCCGTCGGGGTGCGGTAAGAGCACGCTCCTGCGCTGTTTCAACCGCATGAACGACCTGATTCCCGGCGCCAGGATGGACGGCGTGGTCACCTTCGACGGTCAGGAGATCAACGGCCCGGGGACCGATCCGGTGGCGCTGCGGCGGCGGATCGGCATGGTCTTCCAGAAGCCCAACCCGTTCCCCAAGAGCGTCTATCACAACGTGTCCTGGGGCGCGAATCAACGGCTACAAGGGCGACCTCGACGAGCTGGTCGAGCGCTCGCTCCGCCGTGCCGCCTTGTGGGACGAGGTCAAGGACAAGCTCCACCGATCCGGCCTCGACCTCTCGGGAGGCCAGCAGCAACGGCTCTGCATCGCCCGGACCTTGGCCGTCGAGCCTGAGGTCATCCTGATGGACGAGCCCTGCTCGGCCCTTGACCCGATCTCCACCGCGCGGGTCGAGGACCTGATGGACGACCTCAAGGACGAATACACCATCGTCATTGTCACTCACAACATGCAGCAGGCCCGCCGAATCAGCGACATGACCGCGTGCCTGATGCTCGACGATTCCCTCAAGGAAGGCCACCGGACCGGCATCATCGCCGAGTTCAGCAACACCGACCGTCTCTTCACCAACCCCAAGGACCCACGGACCGAAGCCTATATCACGGGCCGGATCGGGTGAGGAAAGTCCGTGGAATTGTCCGGCTGAAGTCGGACATGTTCGTGGGCGAGGTTCATCTCAAAAGCCTACGGGGTCATTTGCCTCGCTGATGGCCATGATGCCCCCCCCGCGACCGCCGCCGGATCGGCCCCCGCGTGCACGCCCTCGAGCCGCCGACCCGGTGGCTTCGCTCCCGCTGCCGCCGACGCCGCTCCATCCGCTTCCCGCCCCAGCGAAACGGCGTCGGATCCGCATTCCAGTACCTCGCCACCGCCTCGAACCAGCCGATGATCTGGTCGGGCCGCTCCGGGTGCTGGCTCCTCAACGCCCGCCGCTTGAGGACCCGCTGGATGCTCTCGGCCATGTTCAGCCATGACCCGCTCAGCGGGGTATATAAGGGCATGATGCCGTGCAAGAACAGCCAGCACACGAACGCCGCCGTCTTGTGCCCGGCCAGGTTGTCCAGCACCAGCAGCATCCGCAGCGGCGGCAATTCGGACAGCAGCGTCGGCTTGACGATCAGGCCGTCCTGCCACCGCTCCCAGGCGATGCGGGTCGCCGCGTTGGCTCCCGCCGGTGACGCCGGGAGCCCCTCCAGGACGGCGGACAGTTCGCGACCCAGCCAGGGGTGGCGCACCACGTTGGGGCAACTCGTCGCGCCCTCCAGGCGGACCTGCCCATCGGCCGGGTGGAACAGCGTCAGGACCTTGGCCGTGCCGTCGCGGAGGTACTCGTGCGGCTGCCGCGTCGGCGCGCACTCGGGCTGCCAGGACGGGCCGGGTTGTGGCACCGTCTGGAACGGACCGGCCTGGTCGGCGCACCAGACCGACAGGCCCATCGCCTCCCCGAGGCGGTAGGCGTCCTCGATCCACTTTTTTGACCCGGCGTCAGGTTCGGTGACGACCACCGCACCGGCCTTGCGGCGGCGCAGGGCCCGTGCCGGTGGGGCACCAGGTACGCGTGAGCTGGTGGCTGTATCCGGCGCCGTGGAGGACCCGCCAGAGGGTGTAGGTCGAGACGGCGGGGAGGCCGTCGGGGGCGGACCGCAACGCCTTCCGCAGGGTGCCCAACGACCAGGTCGCCGTCCCGTCGGCCTCCGGGGTCGGGGCCCGCTTGACCTCGGCCAAGACCCGCTCTCGCGCCGCGAGGTCGTAGACGGGCGTGCGCCCGCCGGCGTGGCGGGGCGAGGTGGCCTCCAGGCCCTTGGCGTTGAAGCGGGCGACCAGGTGCGAGACGGCGTCGCCGGAGCGTCGGCCGGCGGCGAGGGCGGCTTGCTGGTAGTCGTAGCCACGGGCTACGGCCAGGAGCATGGTGGCCCGCGCGACCTGGGCGGCGGGTGCGGCCTGGGATCGGCTGAGCTGGGTCAGGACCGCGACCTCGTCGTCGGTCAGCGGCCTGAGGGGTCCTTCTTGCGTCGGGACATGCCGGCCTCCGTGTGATCAGAATCCGTCTATCCTACCAGAGCGGACGATATTATGGCCACCAGCGAGGCAAATGTCCCACTAGCTCGTACGCCGCCACCAGACGGCCGCCAGGACCAAGGACAGCAGAGGCACCGCCGTGGGCTCGGGAACGGGGTAAAGTTCACTGACTCCGGCGATCAGGGGCGCGGTCACTCCCACGTATTGCGAGCCGTTGTAGTAAGTCCAGCTCGCCAGGTTGAAAGGGGCCACCGCCTGGGGCACGTTGGTCTGAAATGCGCTGATCGGGAACGGCAGAGGTCCTGGCCCTTCGCCGGTCACGGAGGTCATCGTCGCGATCAGTGTCGAGCCGGTCGAGCCGGTCAGCGTGCCGTCGAGTACGCCGTTGATTCCAAGACTTGACGTGTTCCAGGGCCAGACTCCTTGGGGCGGATTTTCGCTAAAATAGACATCGATGTGAAACGGTGTGTTCGTCTCGGTTACGCTGACGTTCGACGCCAGTTGCGGCACGACGAAGCTGCCCAGGCTGAACGAGCCCGGGAACAGCACCGGATTGGCGGTGGCGCCGGTCCCGCTGTAAGAAACCGGGTTGTCCACGACAGACGGCGAGTCGCCTACGTATCCGCTCGTCGAATAATAGATTGGCTGGATGATTGTCGAGGCGGTGGTGAACGACGGAATCAGCAGAGGTGTGAATACCAGACCAAACGTGAGGCGCACAACGAACCCAACTCGCAATCATCGTGGCTCCCTCCGTGGTGGATCGGGTTCTGGGTGTGGCCCGAATCCTCGGGCCTTCCCTGTGCTGGCTTTTTTATACCGACGAGATCCCCTCCTGTCGAGGCCCCGCTTGCGAGTCTTGACGATTTGTTGTATCTTTTGATCCCATCAAGGATTCGGACCGATTTCCTGAGGACCTCCGGGCCATGGGCGACTGGCGACGGGAGATCGAGCGGACCATCGACGAGCTGAGCGGGACGATCCGGGACGTGCGCCGACACCTCCATGCGCATCCCGAGCCGAGCCTCGAAGAGTTCGAGACCGCGCATTTCCTCTCGCAACAACTGAGGCGGGAGGGAGTGCCGCACGTCTTGATTCCGTCGGGCCGGGGAATCGTGGCCGACTTCGCGCCGTCGGAAATGACCGGCCCGCGGGTAGCGATCCGGGCCGATATCGACGCGTTGCGGATCGATGACGCCAAGCCCGAATCGATCGCCTATCGTTCGACCCGTCCGGGGGTGATGCACGCCTGCGGACACGACGCGCACGCGTCGATGGCGCTGGGGGCGACCCTGGCATTATGGCGCTGCCGTGAGCTGCTTCCCTACCCCGTGGCCCTGAGGACGTTATTCCAGCCGGCCGAGGAAGTGGGCTGCGGAGCGCGCGAGATGGTCGCGGCGGGCGCACTCCACCGCGTGAAGGCGCTGGTCGCCTTGCACGTCGATCCGGATCGACCGGTCGGCCGGGTCGGACATCGCGCCGGAGCATTGACCGCTTTCTGCGAGGACCTGGACGTGCTCATCGAGGGCCGGGGCGGCCACGCGGCCCGGCCATTTCAGACCGACGACCCGATCGGAGCCGCCGCCGCCTTCGTCCAGGCGGTATATCAGCTCGTTCCCCGTTCGGTCGACGCGCGCGGAACCGGTCGTGCTGAGCTTCGGCACGATCCAGGGAGGCACCAGCTCCAACGTGATCCCCGACCGGGTCCACCTGCTCGGTACGTTGCGCGACCCTCAGCCACGAGGTGATCGAACAGGCCAGGCAGCGCGTCCGAGCGGATCGCCCGGGGCATCGAATCGGCCAGCGGCGCGTCGATCAACGTTCGGTTCGAGAACGGCGTAGCCGGCGTCTTCAATGATCCCGCGGTCAGCGCTATCTGCGCCGAGGCCGCGGCCGAGGTGTCGGGCGCGTCGAACGTGGACGCGATCAACGCCCCGAGTCATGGGGGCCGAGGACTTCGCCGATTACCTCGAACATGTGCCCGGCTGCATGCTCCGGCTTGGAGTCGCCGACGGATCGGAAGACGATACCCGAGCGCATCACGCTCGGCATCACCTTCACTCACCCGCCTTCGACATCGACGAGCGGGCTTTACCCCTGGGCACCCGGATTCTGGCCCACGCCGCTGTTCTGCTGGCCCGGCCGAATTTCGGTTGATCGTGTGGAATTCTCCGGTCTCGGGTCGGCTTCATCATTTCCTCATGGCTTCCTCACCTTCGTCACACGGTAGCCGTTACAATGGCGGGTAGGAAAAATTTCGGCAACGATGGACGCTAATCCTTCCAAGCCTTTATTGCCCACAAACCAGTCATGCCCAAACCGAAGATCCTGGTCATCGAAGACGAGCGACCGCTGGTCGAAGTGCTGACGTACAACCTGGAGCGCGAAGGGTTCGACGTCCTGGCGGCGTTCGACGGCCAGGAGGGACTGCGGCAGGCGCAGCTCAAGCTGCCCGACCTGATCGTGCTCGACCTGATGCTCCCGTTCAAGCCGGGCCTGGAGGTCTGTCGCGAGCTGACGACCGGCGTGCGGACGCGCGAGATTCCGATCGTGATGCTGACGGCCAAGGCCGAAGAATCGGACGAGCTGGTCGGGTTCGCGATGGGGGCCGACGACTACGTGACCAAGCCCTACAGCATGAAGGTGCTGATCGAGCGGATCAAGAAAGAGCTCCGCCGCCGTCAGACGGCGGAAGAGCCGGTCGACGGGGTCGTTGTTCGAGAGCCAGGGAGTCGTCATCGACCGGCACAGCCACCGTGCGCTCTATCGCGACGAGGAGCTGCCGCTGACCCCGACCGAGTTCCGCCTGCTGGAAGTTCTGCTGCGTCAGGCGGGGCGAGCGTTCACTCGCTTCGAGCTGATGGACGCGGCCATCGGCGAGGACGCCGTGGTCCTGGAGCGAACCATCGACGTCCACATCAAGAGCCTGCGGAAGAAGCTGGGCGACGCCGCCGACCTCATCGAGACCGTCCGCGGCGTCGGGTATCGATTCCATGAACCACGGATGGTGGTGGAGTCCTGAGATCGCCGTGGATGTGCGGGCGCCGGTCGAGGCGTGGACCGCGCCACGGGCCGGGGTCGCGCGGCGATCCGCTCGGGAACCAGCTCGGCGCGGACCACGGAGACCTCGCGTGGAGCGTCGATCCCGAGTCGGACCTGCCCCCCTTCCAGTCGGACGACAGTCACGCAGATGTCGTCACCGATGAAGAGCTTCTCCATGAGCTTCCGCGTCAACACCAGCATGGGACGGATCCTCTCGGGCCGCGTATCTCGGTTCCCAACACCTGATCGCCACGCCACTTCGCCCCGATCGCAGGGTCGGGAACCCAGGCTCTCTAATGGAATCTAGGTCATGTCTGCCGATCCCGGCGCCTGGTCCCATTTTTCAACTTACGGAGTCTCGCCCGCGTGGTCCTGAAGCGTCGCGGGGCCAGTGCTTTACTACAAATCTAATTATGTAAGCGGATTCTCGGGAAAATCGCTTTTCGTGGTTCCGGGTAGTCGCCGCTTGGACGCCGGGTTATTTTCTGGCAGCATACAATGAGGGCTCGTGACGCTGAGGACGCCGATCTGCCGGCCCCGGGCGGGCCGGGACAGACGCGGCGATCGATCGTCGTTAGCCATGCCTGGTCGCATGCGTTTAACAACGACGCGATGATTTTGATGAGAGGGTCCGATGGCTGAATCGGCGGTGATCGTGATCGGGTCGGGGTCGGCTGGGCTGACCGCCGCGCTGTACGCGGCGCGGGCGAACCTGAACCCGCTGGTTCTGGAGGGCCACGAGCCGGGAGGTCAGTTGACATGGACGACGGTCGTCGAAAACTTCCCGGGCTTTCCGGAGGGGATCAACGGCCCGGACCTGATGGACCTGATGCGTAAACAGGCGCAGAAGTTCGGCGCCGACTGCCGGTTCGAGACCGCGACGGCCGTTGACCTGTCGCGGCGGCCGTTCCGGGTGACCACGTCCACCGACCCCGGCGACCCCGAGTCCGAGAGGATGCAGTACGAGGCCCGGGCCCTGATCGTGGCGACAGGAGCGTCGGCCCGGACCCTGGGTCTGCCCAGTGAGATGAACTTCATGGGCTACGGTCTCTCGACCTGTGCCACCTGCGACGGGGCGCTGTACCGTGGTAAAGAGGTCGGCATCATCGGCGGCGGTGACTCGGCGGTCGAGGAGGCGAACTTCCTGACCCGGTTCGGCGCAAGGTGACGCTGATCCACCGCCGCGACGCCCTGCGGGCATCGAAGATCATGCAGGACCGGCTCTTCGCCAATCCCAAGGTCGAGGTTTTGTGGAACTACGGCGTAGGGGATTACCTCGGCGTCAGCGAGCCGCACCGCGCACTCACGGGCGTTCGCCTGGTCTCGACCAAGGGGCAAGGGACCCGCGACCTGACGGTAGACGGCCTGTTCCTGGCGATTGGCCACTCGCCGAACACGTCGATCTTCAAGGAACAGCTAGCGCTGACGCCTGAGGGATATCTCCTGACCCGCACCGCACTGGCGTGGAAGGGGATCGAGGCGCCGGCGAACCTGTTGGAGACGATGCCGAATTACGGATCGGCGACGAGCGTCGAAGGAGTCTTCGCGGCGGGCGACGTGGTCGATACCCATTATCGACAGGCGATCACCGCCGCCGGCTCGGGCTGCGCCGCGGCCATCGACTGCGAGAAATGGCTCGAGGCCGCCGAAGCCAACCACTGACCAGACCGAGGCTTGGCGTTTGAACAGGGGAGCGTCGATTGCCCCTGATATTTCCGACGGGTTTGGCTACAATTGATTTTGCGGCGGCATTTCGAGCGAGGCTCCGCCCTGTGCCACCACCGCATACCTAATATTCTCCGACCGCGTTCGCTCGGATTGGTTCTTAACCGGGAATAGAGATCGTATGGAGAGTCGACCGCCGCAAGATTCACCGCGACGTCCCGCCAGCGGGCGGAAGCCCAACGGGTCGGGGGGTTCACCCACTCCCCCCTGGCTCTGGCTGCTCCTGATCGCGGGCTTCGCCCTGATCTTCTGGCAATTTCAGCCCAGGAACGAGGTCTCCGTCAATTACAGCCCCTGGTTCCTCGACCAGGTTGACAAGGCCAACATCAAGAGCCTGTCGATAAGCCAGGGGATGGAGGTCCGGGGAGAGCTGCGCAACGAGGTCGAGTATCAGCCTCCCGCCGCGACGGCCCCTCAGAAGGTCAAGCGTTTCAGCACCTATTTTCCCTCCGAGTCGTCGATTGACTCAGTCCTGAGCACGATCCGCGAGCAGGACAAGCTGAAGTCGCCCGATGAGGCGGTGCGAGTCGAGACGAGCTCGCCACAGGCGACCAACACGTTCGTCTGGATCACGCTGCTGTTACCCACGTTCGTGATCGTCGGCCTGATCTATTTTATGATGCGGCGGGCCCGCGACCAGTTCGACGGCGGCATCCTCGGCAGCTTTGTCAAAAGCCCGGCCAAGCGGCACGACAAATCGAAGCAGCGCACCACGTTCGACGAGGTCGCGGGGCTCGAGAACGCCAAGAGCGAGCTCCAGGAAATCGTCGAGTTCTTGAAGAACCCCGAGAAATTCCAGCGGCTCGGCGGGCGGATTCCCAAGGGGGTCTTGCTGGTTGGCCCTCCCGGCTCGGGTAAGACCCTGCTGGCCCGTGCGGTCGCCGGCGAGGCGGGGGTGCCGTTCTACTCGATCTCGGGCTCCGAGTTCATCCAGATGTTTGTGGGCGTCGGCGCCAGCCGGGTCCGCGACATGTTCAAGACCGCCAAAGAAAACAGCCCCTGCATCCTGTTCATCGACGAGATCGATGCCGTGGGACGGATTCGAGGCGCCGGCCTAGGCGGCGGGCATGACGAGCGCGAGCAGACACTCAACCAGATCCTGACCGAGATGGACGGGTTCTCGCCCAACGAGAGCGTGATTGTCCTGGCGGCGACCAACCGACCCGACGTACTCGACCCGGCTCTATTGCGCCCAGGCCGGTTTGACCGACACGTCACGGTCGATCGGCCCACCCGCAAGGGGCGGCTCGATATCCTCAAGGTCCATACCCGGAACATCCCTCTCGACGGTGACGTCGAACTGGATAGCATCGCTCGGGGGACTGTCGGTATGAGCGGCGCCGACCTGGCCAATCTGGTTAACGAGGCCGCGCTGCTGGCCACGCGTGAGAACAAGGACAAGGTCGACATGCGCGACTTCGACGCCGCGCACGACAAGATCATCATGGGAGCCAAGCGCGAGGAGATCATCACCGAGAAGGACAAGCGGCTCACCGCCTATCATGAAGCCGGCCACGCCCTGGTAGCCTGGATGACGCCCAACGCCGACCCAGTCCACAAGGTGACGATCATCCCACGCGGCCGAGCCCTGGGTGTGACCCAGTTCCTTCCCGAAGAGGATCGCGTTGGAATCAATGAAAGCGAGGTCCTGGCCGATCTGGCTGTCGCCCTGGGAGGTCGCGCCGCCGAGCGACTCGTCTTCAACGATTTGACCGCCGGCGCCGCCAACGACCTGAAGAACGCCACAAGGTTGGCTCGGATGATGGTCACCCAGTGGGGCATGAGTGAGCGGATCGGCCCCGTCTTCTTCCGCGCCTCGGAGGAACACCCCTTCCTCGGCCGCGAGATGAGCGAGACTCGCGATCACTCCGAGCACACCGCCCAGCTCATCGACGAGGAGGTCTCACGCATCCTCCGCGAGGCCGACGAGCGTGCCTACCGCCTGCTCGAAGTGCACCGCGATGATCTCGAGCGGCTGACCGATGCCCTGATCGAGCGCGAGGTGCTGACTGTCTCCGAGATCGAGGAATTGATCGGCAAGCGCGTCCGCACCCAGCCCGACGCTCCTGACGTCGCTGGCGACGAAGTCGCCGCGTCGATTGACAACCCGATCTGACCGACCGTCGTTTGTCAAGGGGCGCATCGTCGTGTCATCGAGCTGGGCCAGAACGAAGGGCGTCGTCTCCGCCGGGATGGTGGTCACCGACCATCTCTGTGCGCCGATCGACCATCTGCCGATCGCGGGCGAGCTGGTTGAATCCGACGAGCTCTTACTCAACATCGGTGGCGGCGCGGCCAACGTGGCGGTCGACCTGGCACGTCTAGGGGTCAAAACGTCGATCTGTGCCCGGGTCGGTGACGATGTCTTCGGCCGGTTCGCCACCGAGACCCTGGTCGAGCACGGAATCGACGTCAAGGCGCTGAAAGTCGATCCGCATCGGGCGACGAGCCAGACCTTGATCGTGAACGTCCGGGGCGAGGACCGCCGGTTCATTCACAACGTCGGGGCCAACCTCGGGCTGGTGACCGCCGATCTCGACCCCCTGCTCGATCCACCGCCGAGGGTCCTCTACATCGGCTACTTCCTGATCCTGCCCGGACTCGACCCCGAAGGGCTGGCTGAGCGGTTCGCGGCCGCGCGGCGCAGGGCACCTGGACCGTTCTCGATGTCGCGGTATCAGCCGCCGGCCCTCACCTCGGTGCGCTGAAGGTCGTGCTACCGCAGACCGACGTGTTTCTTCCGAATAGCGACGAGGCCGCCCTGATCCTGGGGGGTGAGACCGACCCGGTTCACCAGGCGGAAGCCTTTCTCGAGCTGGGAGCGCGGCGGGTGATCATCACCTGCGGCGGCCGTGGGTCGGTTGCGGTCTCCGACGCACTGAAGGTCCGCCTCGGGACCTATACGGTTCCGTTCGTCGACGGCACCGGCGGCGGCGACGCCTTCGCGGCCGGTTACATCGCCGGCCTGCTCGACGAGCTTCCCGAGATGGATTGCCTGAAGCTCGCCAGCGCCGTGGGGGCCAGTTGCGTTCGGGCCGTTGGCACGACTGCCGGCGTCTTCACGCGCGCCGAGGCCGAGGCCTTCATCGCACGTCATGAGATCAGGGTCGAGTCCATCTCCTGAGTCTCTTCTCAGATATCGAGGATCAGCTCCGCCTGCCATCCCGGTCCCTCGCGTTCGAGGATCAGACCGTGGTGCGTCACGGCCTTGACCTCGTGGTCGAGCAGGTGTCGGTCACGGTCGATCGGCTCACCGACAATCGTGGCCCGGAGACTCCGGCCGTCGTCGGCTACGTGGACGTCGATCCCGCCATAAAGCCGGTGTCGGGTCTCCACCCGGAAGATCAGCTCGCTCAGCCAGGCGACGAGCAAGGCGGCGGGGTCGTCGGCCTGGATGTCGAACGTCTCGGTATCGACGGCTTGAACCGCCTCGCGGTTCGCCACGATCGTGTCGAAAAGACCCTCCGCCGCGGTCCGGAACAGGTCGTTGAGATCGGCGCCGCGGACTCTCAGGCCAAGGTCCGCGGTGTGTTCAAACGTCTCGCTCGTACCCACTTGAGAAGTCCTCTCAAGCCTGGACCTGGACCACGAAATCAGGGCCATGCCGGGCCCCTGAACAAGGAGGGGTGCCGGCATGGCCCATCATCAGCGTTCGTTTAAATCCCGAGGAAGGCTTCAGACCTCCCGCGCGGGGTCCTTGCCGTCGACCCAGTCGCCTTCGAGCTTCCGGTTGTAGAGCGGCGAAGTGACGGTCGACCCTTCGGTGGGATCGGCCTTCCAGCCCATGACCTGACTGGGCTTGCCGCGGAGCTTGCTCCGCTCTTCCCAGCGAGCCGACCACGAGGAGTCGGCGTCAGTGACCTTGCCGGTCCCCTTGTCGAAGAAGTAGGCCTTGCCGTATCGGTAACTGTCGACGCCGAGGTTGACCGTGGTGATCGCGGCGTAGCCGGTTTCGGCCGGGCAGAGGGTCTCGGGGTTGCGCGACTGGATGCACTCGATAAAGTGGTTCCAGAGGGCACGGGTGTCGCCGTCGCGACCAGAATTGAAGTCGACCGTGACGAGCTCGCCGTCCTCGCCCTTGTTCCGGCCGGGAGGAGCAGGAGCGCCCTCGATTTTCTGAGGCGCCACGCGGAATCCTTCGCCCTCGAACTTGATTGTGCCGGTGTGGCCCCGGATCACCTCGCCGAGCTGGACGTCGTTGCACATCGTCGCCGAGATGACGACCTGGCAGCCCTCGTCGTAGTCGGCCACCACCGTCGCCACATCGGGAACATCGCGGCCGTCATACTCGAGGTACAGACCGCCGGCGCCGACGACCCGCCGCGGGAACCGGACGCCCATCGCCTGGATCAGGTGGGTGAGCTGGTGGACGAACAGGTCGGTGTACATGCCACCGCCGAAGTCCCAGTAACAACGCCACTGAGCGTACCGGGCCCGGTTGAACGGCTGCTCCGGCGCGAGGCCGAACGCGGTCCCGAGGAACATCTTCCAGTCAACCGTGTTGGGGTTCATCTCCTCGACGAGGGGATAGTATCGCCACTGTCCCATGGCACTGTTGCGGTAGTAACTGGTCTGCCCCTGGAGGACGTGGCCGATCTTGCCGGCGGTGATCATCTCGTTGGCCTTGCGCCAGATCGGGTGCGCGGTCGACTGAACGCCAACGGTGAAGATCTGCTTGGTCCGGGCCTGCGTCTCGGTGATCCGGCGTGCCTCGTCGATCGTGTGGCACATCGGCTTTTCGCAGTAGACGTCCTTGCCCGCCTCCATGGCGTCGATCGCCATCCGGGCATGCCAGTGGTCGGGGGTGGCGATGACCACCGCGTCGATGTCCTTGTTCTCGAGCAGGCGACGATAGTCCTTGGTCACCTTCTCCTTATCGTTGGGGTCGAGCCCGCAACGCTTGGCCGAGGGATAGAGCCCCCGCATCAGGTGAACCTTCTTGCCGTTGCCGGCATCGACCTGACCGTCGTAGCCGTCCCAGACGTCGCAAACGCCAACGATATCGACGTTCCGGCCTTCCTTCTTCATGGCGAGAAGGTGGCCGATATGGGCCTGGGCGCGGCCACCTGGGCCAAGGATCGCGAAGTTGAGCCGCTCGTTGGCCCCCTTCACCTTGGCGACCGCCGGATGGGCGAAGGTGCCGGCAGCCACGATGGCTCCCGTCGCCGCGCCCGCCGTTTCGAGAAATCCGCGCCGCGTTACCGACTTCTTTTCTGTCATGGCTGCGACTCCGGGGCCCTTGAATCTGTGGCAATCAACGAATCGTACATGCCTGAAACAGATCGTGTGCCTTGGCGGCCTTCGCATCCGGGAACATGCGTTGGGTGTCTCGGCAACGCTCGGCGGCCCCGGCCGCTCTGAACCGCGTCAACATCGTTTCAACACCATAGCGGGCTTATGGTACCGTGGTCAAGAACCGCCCCGCCAGACTTCACGACACATCACGCAACAGTTGGCCCGGTGTCTCGAACATCTCGTCGTGTTTCCAGCGGTCGACCGACCGAGTCTAGCTCGGCCGGCGCACCTGGCCGACGCTGGCGGTTCGCACCACCCACCGGGATCGGCAAGCCTGTGCTCCAGGGTCGTGAGGTCCGTCTCGGGCAGTCTGTCGCCCAGCAACGTCGTCAGCCGGGCCAGGGGTAGGTCGTGCGGGGTTAGTGATCAAGGGCTCGCCGGAAGCAGCGATCCGCTTCGTCTATCGTCCCTTCCGCGAGATGGACCCATCCATGACATGAGCACCAGCGCCGGGGCCAGCCCGGGCACACACTCCGCGGAGCCTTGATATCGCGCCAGGGCCTCATCCGGCCGCCCCGATTCCTGGAGCGCGCCCCGCCACGGGCCAGAGTACCGAGGGCTCGAGGCCGGGAGCGCCGCAACTGCTCCTTAGCGTCCTCTCATTGCACCATGTCCAGATAGGCCAGCCCCAGTCCGTTATACGCCTCGGGATAGTCGGGCCAGAGCATCAACACGATCCGGCAACAACCCGCGGCGCGGGTGGGATCACCCAGGTCGCGGTACGTCTCGGCCAGGTCAACATGCAAGGGCGGAAAGCTCGGCCGCTGACACCAGCAGGCAAGGACGTTGGTTCTCCCTAGCGGTCGAGATCCTCGACGCTCAAACGGGCGCCTGCATCATCGGTACAATCTGCGAGGCTATGCGTTGGGTTCGCTCGGTAAGAGTACCGCGGGCCCAATCCCGCCTCGTTGCGACCCGCACAACCCGCGGGACTATGCGTTGGGTTCGCTCGGCGCCCGGGTTATCCTTTGGGTTCGTTCGGCGCCCGGGCCGAACCTGGGTTCGCTCAGCGCCCCGGTGACCCCTGGGTTCGTTCGGCGCCGGGCCAAGCTTGGGTTCGGTCCGCACGAGTTCGACGGCCCCAACCCGCGTCGCCACAACCGACACAATCGTTGAACTCGTGCGATGGGTTCGTTCCGTCACGTCGGCAGACAACTTCAACTCCTTGCTCGCCCTGACCGATCGATTGTCCGCGCGGGCTCGCCGGAAATCTCACATCCGATCTCGATTGCCAAAGAGCGACGGCCTGTCAACAGGCTCACCCATAGTTAATATCGTGATTTCCGGCCTGGGCGAGCTTCGAATCCGCTGGATCGCGTCCCGACCGCATTGAGGGGAGGCCCCTGGGCATGGCCAGGCCGTTTGACGCCACCATGCGTGAACTGTTCGAGATCGAGCCAGCCGCATGGCTCGAATTCATGGGCATCCCGGTGCCCGACCCGAGCCTCGTGCAGGTGATCGACTCGAACGTCTCGACCGTCACGGCCGAGACCGACAAGGTGATGCGGATCGATGGGCCGGAACCGTGGATCGTGCATGCCGAGTTCCTCTCGGGCCGCGACCTGGGGTATCCCGGTCAGTGTCTCTGGTATAATACCCTTCTGGAACGCCGCCATAAGGTGCCGGTCTGGAGCGTCCTGGTCCTGATCCGCCCTGCCGCCGACGGACCCGAGCTGAGCGGGACCTTCGAGCGCTCGTGTCCCGGTCGGGGCCGGAACCACTGGTTTCGCTATGATGTGGTCCGGGTCTGGCGTGAGCCGCCCGAGAAGCTCCTCACCGGAGGCTTGCCGATCCTGCCGCTGGCGCCGGTATCCGACGTGCCCATGGAGCGACTGCCCGAAGTCCTGACGTCGGTGGCCGAGCGGCTCAAGCGGGAGGCGCCGGAGGATTTGCGGAAGCTGCTGTGGGCCTCAACGTTGCTCCTGTTGTGTTCGCGTTATCCGCGCGAGCAGGTCGAGGCGATGATGGAGGGGATAACCACCATGGTTCTGGGCATTCGTGGAATCGAGGATTCGTGGCTCTACCAGGACATCCTCGCCGAAGGCGTGGCCAGGGGTAGGGCCGAGGGAAGGGCCGAGGGCGAGACCAGGGGTAGAGTCGAGGGCGAGACCAAGGGTAGGGCCGAGGGGCTCGCGGAAGGCTTGCTTCGGATCGGCCGCAAGACCCTTGGCCCGCCCGATGAACGCGCGACCGCCGCGCTCCTGGCAATCACCGACCGGGAACAGCTCATCCAGCTTTACGATCGGATCTCGGACGCCACGACCTGGGACGAACTCCTGGCCTCACTCGCGAAACCGACGGATGGACGGTGAGGTTCAACCGAGGCGCGACACGAGCCGTTCGCCTTTTCACGGCTCGGAGACGGCACCTGGTGATTCACACGGAAATTAATCAAAAATAATCAGTAGTGTCCGGTTAACGAAGATGTCGCTCGGCGTATCTCATTGCTGTTTCAGGGTTTAAGTGTGATATCCTCTGGCGTCGATCTGAACTCCAGAGTAGCCTGGAACCATTTCCCACTCGCCGCAAGGCGTCAGGGGATGGTTCATGCTCAGTGATCGATACGTCTTCTCACAACTGATCGACTCCCTGCCAAGACACGAGTTCAACCGTTGCGTCGCTCGCTATCGGGGCAACCGACGGGCTCGCAACTTCTCTTGCTTCGATCAATTTCTCTGCATGGCCTTCGCTCAACTGACCTATCGCGAGAGCCTTCGAGACATCGAAACGTGTCTCCACGCCCTTCAGAAAAAACTCTACCACGCTGGCTTTCGCGGCGTCATCGCACAGAGCACTCTTGCCGATGCCAAAAAGCATCGCGACTGGCGGATCTACGCGGACTTCGCTCAGGTCTTGATCGCTCGGGCGCGCCGGTTGTACCAGGCCGACGACTTCGGCGTTCAACTCAAGCATACCGCCTATGCGCTCGATTCCACGACCATCGATCTCTGCCTGAAGTTGTTCCCCTGGGCTCAATTCCGACGTCACAAGGCCGCGATCAAACTTCACACGCTCATCGACCTGCGCGGAAATATCCCTTGTTTCGTGCGGATTACGCACGGCAAGACCCACGATGTCAACATCCTCCGGCGATCGTCCCGGCGCGTGGACAAGACGACCGGAGTGTGCAGCGACCAAACGATCATCCTCCGCGGTCCCAAGACCTCGAAACTCTACCCCGATATTTTGCGTCGCGTGGTCTACCGTGATCCCAAGACGGGCAGACGGTTGGTGTTCTCAAGCAACAACTTCGACTTGCCTGAATTTACAATTGCAAACATTTACCGAAGTTGTTAGCAGGTCGAGTCGTTCTTTCGATGGATCAAGCAACATTTGAGGATCAAGTCGTTTTACGGGACTTCGCGGAACGCGGTGAAGACCCAGGTCTGGATTGCGATCTGCATTTACGTCCTCGTCGCGATCATTCGTAAGGAACTGAATGTGAAGCATTCGTTGCACGAAATCTTGCAAATCTTGAGCGTCTCCCTTTTCGAGAAAACCCCTTATTTCTTAATTTGATTTATTATATAATTCTCTAAAAGAAGCTATATAATGAACACCAAGAGCCAAAGCGGTCGTCCCAAGACTCCCCTGATCCTCACCGACGACGAGCGGCAAGGGTTATTGGGCCGGGCCGCCCTGGAGGAGCAATCCCCCAGGGCGGCCCGGCCCAATAATCAACACTTCTATCGCACACCCGCTGTACGGACTGGCATGACTGCGTAACTCCTATGGGTTCTGGAATTCGAAAATGGCCAGTTCCGGGATATCGACACGCGCCGATATCCCGGAACTGGCCAAATGCGTATATTTTCGAGGACTACCTGATCACGGCAATGGGGCGATGATGCCCGCGGGAGGAGCGGAAGAGGAACTGGCGTCGGGTCCAGGCGCTGGCGCGGGAGCCGTCTCAGGTGTCGGTGGTGGTGCCGGTGCCGGATTGGGGGCGGTGGTGGTCGCGGGGGGAGTGACGGCGGGTGCGTAAGCGGTTGTTGGCCGATGCATCTGGTCCGCCCAGAAGTCGGCGCCCGGAGCGCTGACGCCGAGGGGGCAGGGACAGGCGGGATAGAGCGAGTCGAAGCAGGTGCTGCGCGATATGCAGCCATACACGCGTTGCGTGCAACTCTGGTAACGCTCGCCATAGGGATAGGGCAACGCGCCGGCCCCGTAACAGTCGGGCCCCGAGCACTGTGGCTGGGGCGACCAGAGGAGCATGGCGAGGGTGAGCGTGGTGAGCATCGTCATCCGTCTCCGTCTTCAGTATCCAAATGGATGTCGCCTCAAATGTCGCCGGCACATGGCTTTACGGACCAACAGACGCCGGACCCCGAGGCGACTCGCGTCCTCCTTGATCTTGGGTGGAATCGTGGTTTCCGGCGCAGCCCGCTCCATCAGGACGCTGGAAGACGATCTGGTATGTAAGTCGATCGGCATTTTCGGGGCGAATTGATGAACCAAAAACTCGTCGAAGTTTTCGGACCGTAGCGGATCGCGCGAAGAGCTCATCGTGAAGGTGGGTCGGGCGGCCTGTTGTTCCACCATTTCACGGTAATTTCATGGCGTGTCGTGACGAAGAACAATTGGCCCCTGGGCTTCACCGTGGTATTGTCAGAGGGAGACGATCGACGGCCCGGGGAGCGTTTCGACCGATCGCCTGGCGAGAAAACCGCAGTGCGATATCGGGTCAACGTCGCCGGTCGTCCTCACGATCGTTCTCGGCCACCTGGAGTTCTGGCAACCCATGAATCCGAGCGTTCGCAAGCTGTTCGATCTCCATCGGCTCACCGATTACCGCCGGCGCGAGCCTCTGATCCTGGTCAATGGCCTGGCCGAGCAGTCGGAAAGCTGGTTCGCGAACCGTGCGGGCTGGTCGCGGCACTTCGATGTCAAGGTGCCCGAGATCCTGGTTTACGACGGCGACGCGTTGCACCGTTGGATTGACCAGGGGGGCGAGGTTACGGTCGATTACCTCGCCGACCGGTTGGCCGACTTCCTCGATCAGTTCGTGCAGAACCCGCCCTATAACCTGGTGGGTTCCAGCCTGGGTGGGCAGGTTCTTCTGACCTACGCGACCCGTCATCCCGGAAAGGTCGCGCGGTTGGCCCTGATCTGCCCCTCGGGCTTCCACGGCGACGAGAACCTGCCGATGATGGAAGGCGTGCGGCGGAGCCAGTACGACACGCTGGTTAATTCCGTTTTCCACCGCAAGCACTTCGCCAACGAGGGCCTGATCGACGCGGTGGCGCGGAAGTTCCAGGACCGGAGGTGGAAGAAGGGGGTACTGCGGACCTTGCGCGGGACCGTGGGTCACTCGGTCGCGCCGCTTTGCGCCTGGTGACGCAGCCGACCCTGCTGATCTGGGGTGCGAACGACAGGGTGATCTCCGACGTTGCCGGCTCGGTCCGCGCGGCCGAGAGCATGCCCCGGGTGCGCCAGGTCGTGATCCCGAGGTGCGGCCATGCTCCCCAGATCGAGAAATCGCGGCTGGTCAACCAACTGGTCGTCCGCTTCCTCCGCGACAAGCTCAGGACCGTTCCGCCCGCGCTGGAGCCGTCGCGATTCCTGATCGAGCAGGATCGACGGAGCCGAAGGCGTCGGGGAGCGAGTCCGGCTGCGGCTCCGGTCCCGGTTTCGGTCCCGGTTCCCAAGGAACATTGAGACGTTGATGAGCGACTTTTCCCTCTTCCTGGGCAAATTCTTCAAGCACGGCACGGCCATCGCCAGCGTGGCGCCGAGCAGCCGATGGCTGTCGGAGACGACGGTCCGCGGGATCGACTGGGACCGGGCCAAGGTGATCGTCGAGCTCGGCGCGGGGACCGGGCCGATCACACGGGTCATCGCCTGCCATGTCCGCCCCGGCTGCCGGGTGGTGGTCGTCGAGCGCGACCCCGACTTCGCGCGGTTGCTGCACGAGCGGTTCGACCACATGGAGGGCTTCGACGTCGTCGCGGGGGACGTCCGGGCGCTCGACGAGATCCTTGCCCGGCTAGGGATCGACCAGGCCGATCACATCGTGTCGGGGCTCCCCGTGCCGTCGTTTCCCCGCGATCTTCAGGCCGACCTGTTCCGCATGGTCAAGAAGGTAATGGCTCCCGGGGGTACGTTTCACCAGATCACCGAGCTGCCGTGGGTCTACTGGCGGTTCTACAGGCGGTTCTTCGACGAGGTCCGGTTCGTCTTCGAGCCGCGCAATTTTCCACCGGCCGGCGCGTATTTCTGCCGCGGCGTGAAGGAGCCGGCGGACGGGTCCGTCCGCGAGCCGGCGCAAGGACGATCGTGAGCGATGGGCACTTCCTCGACCTTGATCTCGAACTCCTCCACCGCTCCCATCTCGCCCCTGGTCCAGCTTGCGGGGGCGCGGCCGGTCCGATCGCTGGTCAACCGCGGGTTTCAGCACGGGTCGCTCCGGCGCGTGGCCGCGCTGGCCAAGGCCGACCCCGTGGCGGTCCAGTCGGAAACCTTGCTGAAGCTGATCCGGGCCGCGAGCAAGACCCGGTTCGGCCGCGACCACGGTTTCAGCTCGATCCGGTCGGTCGCCGACTTCCAGAGAGCGGTGCCGCTGCGCACCTATGAACAGACCTGGGACCTTTACTTTCGCGACGCCTATCCCTTATTCGATAATTTGACCTGGCCGGGCCGGATACCTTACCTGGCACTGACCAGCGGCACGACCCAGGGGGCGACCAAGTACATCCCGGTCAGCCGGGCGATGCTGGCGTCGAACCGGAAGGCGGCGCGGACGATGGTCGCCTACCATCAGGCGTCTCGGCCAGGCTCGCGGCTGTTTCACGGCCGGCTCTTCTTCCTGGGAGGCTCGAGCGACCTGGATCGCCCCGCGCCGGGCGTCGAGCAGGGCGACCTGAGCGGGATCGCCTCGAAGGAGCTGAACGACCTGCTTCGCCCCTACACGTTCCCGCCCCTGGAGCTGGCGCTCGAGCCCGACTGGGATCGCAAGCTCCAGATCCTGGCCGAGCGGAGCCTGCACGAGCCCATTAGCCTGATCGGCGGCGTACCGAGCTGGTTGCTGGCGTTATTTCAGAGGCTACTCGAGCTCAGCGGCAAATCGAGCCTGGCCGAGGTCTGGCCCACACTCGAAGTGGTCGTACATGGCGGGGTCAAGTTCGACCCGTATCGCGAGGCGTTCCGGTCGATAGTGGGAAGCCCAAAAGTACGGCTCCAGGAGACCTATCCCTGCTCGGAAGGCTTCATCGCCTTTGGTGACCCGGCGACCGACTGGCTCCGGTTGGTCTTCGACCACGGTCTGTTTTACGAGTTCGTGAAGGTCGATGAGCTCGACACCCCGAACCCGACCCGGCACTGGCTGGACAATGCCGAGCGCGGGGTCAACTACGCGATCGTGCTCTCGACCTGCGCGGGCATGTGGGCACATGTGGTCGGCGACACCGTCCGGTTCGAGTCGCTCGACCCACCGCTCCTGAGCTTCACGGGGCGGACGAAGTACTCGCTGTCAGCCTTCGGCGAGCACCTGATCAACGAGGAGGTCGAAGCGTCGATCGCCGCAGCGTCAGGATCAACGGCCAGCGCGGTGCGCGACTGGCATGTCGGACCTGTCTTCACGGGGGCGTTGGGATATCACCGGTATGTCGTCGAGTTCTCGACGCCCCCGGCCGACCTCGACGCCTTCCGGCTCGCCCTGGATACCGACCTCCGTGCCCGGAACGCCGACTACCACGCCCATCGGGCCGACGGGGTCGGACTTCCCCTGCCCGCGCTCGTCGTGGCGCGTCCGGGCGCTTTCGAGTCGTGGATGCGGTCGCGCGGCAAGCTCGGCGGCCAGCACAAGGTCCCCCGGATGGACAGCGCGGGGACCTTGACGCAGTCGCTGGTCGAATTCCTTCGAGACTCGGAGCAGGTTGGGTGCGAGCTTGCGCCAAGCACGGTCGGTTGACGGCGAAATCGCGAGAGCGCTCTCCGCAAGCAACATCACGGGGCGAGCGACGATGCCTCCGCGGCCTCCGGGCGCGGCTTCATGACATGCAGGATGACCGGTCGGCTCGACGCTCCTCCCGCAACGGCCGTCGTGAGGTGAAACGGGCGGACCTGCTCAGTCGCACTCCGGCTAGCGGTGAGGAAGAAGGTGCGCGATGATTGGTTTTCGAGCACGAGTAGGCCGTTGAGGCCGAGGTTGTCAACGATAACGCCGAAGGGGAGATTGCGGCCGGAGCCTTCCTTGCCGAAGGGGACCTGGGCGCTGAAGCCGTCGCGCTCGACCTTCACGGTCAGGGTGATCGTCTGGCCGGGCTCGATCGCGAACTCGAAGGGCTCGGAGCCCGAGTCCGGCGATTTGATGGGGCGCGGACCGCCGTCGGCAGGCTCGATCGATACCCGGAGCTTGGGCGCGGGGCCGAGCTTGAGGGTGCCGAAGTGATTGACCGGGTGCGTGACCTCGCGGCCGTCGATGACGCGCCGTGGCGTTGATGACGCTGGCCTTGGCGGCGGCGGCCTGGGGCGGGGCCGCGTCCCGGTCGGCCGCGATAACGCCAAGTGCATCGAGCTGACCGGCTTCGATCACGATGGGAGTACTGACATGAAAACCGGGCGGAAGGCCGCCGATATCGACCCGGATCGGACCGTCGTAGCCGTCGATCCGATGCGCCGCGAGCTTGAACTCCTTCGCGCCCCCGGGCGGCACGGCCGGGTTCGCGCCGATAAGTTTGACCGTGAAATCAGGATGCGCAACACGAACGTCGAGCGTGTAGCCGAATCCCGAGCCCTGGAGCCCACGCACGTCCCTGATCTTGAGCAGGTAATCGCCGTCCGCCGACGCCCGGAATACCAGCCGCGAATCCTTGCCCAGCTCGCGGTGGGAGTCGTCGTCGTTTTCATGATAGAGCGTGAACACAGGTAGACCATTGGGCACCAGCTTCGTACCTGGCGGGTGGGGCTGAACGACATAGCACGGCTCGCCCAGCGCATGCGCCAGCGGTGTGGTGTCGAAGTAGCCCCAGCGGCTCCCCTGCCCCGGATAGACGATATAGCCCGAATCCGGCCCGCGGGGAGCGAGCCAGAGCTTGACAACCTCGCCACTGGCATAGAGATAATTATTGATCTCCATCTCTTCCCAGTTGAATACGCGGAAGTCGTCAGTCTCGGTGTCGTTCTTGCCGCGGAATGTGAAGTAGGAGTCGCGCACGGCTTGCAGGAGCACTCGCGGGCGCGCTGACCATGGTCGTCGAGCACCTCAATGTAGGAATCGAGCTTCGACCGGGAACGAGAGGCGTTGACCTCGAAGACCCAGGACTGGCCGGCACGAGCGTGAAAGCGGTAGAAATCAGAATCGGCCAGGCCCGCGAGATTGCCGTCGATCGAGCCGGAGATCCGCGCCGGGAGCGTGACGGGGTTGGCCTGGTCGGGCAGGTTGTTGGGCTCGTGCTCGCTGGATTCGTGGATCGGGTCCTGGCCCGGATCGGGCGGATCCACCGAGGCCACGCGAACGACAAAGGGCTCGGACTCGGAACCGGAGGAACCGGAACCGGCCAAGCCGGCATCCGGGAGCGCGTACGAGGCGATCGAGCCGTCCATCCGACCGACCTCGAATCGCGTGCCGCTGGCTTCGAAGGCGATCGATGACGCGACGTCGGGTTGATTTTCCCAGAGCCTCAACTCGCTGTAGTCGCTCGTTCGCCAGGCCTTGACGGTCCGGTCCTCGGCGGTCGAGACGAGCGCCCGGCCGTCAGGGCTGAACGCCAGCTTCACGATCGCGCCTTCGTGGGCGAACCGGGCGATCACCATCGGGTTGATCTCGGGCTTCTCACGCGAGACGAATCGCCAGACACGGAGGTTGTTGTCAGCGCCCCCCGCGACGATCGATCGGCCGTCGGGGCTGAAGGCGCAGGCGTACTCGGCCTTCAGGGGTTGCGGCAGGGTATCCATGCGGTGGCCGTCGGTGACGCGCCAGACCTTGCACGTATCATCCGCGCTGGCGCTCACCAGAAAACGGCCGTCGGGGCTGAACCCGACATCGTAGACCGCCCCGGTGTGGCCTTCCAGGGCGCGGAGCGACTGGCCGGTCGAGGCGTCCCAGAGGACGATCATCTTGTCATAGCTGCAAGTCGCCAGAATCTTACCATCGGGCGATAGCTCGGCATCATACATGATGTCGCGATGCCCCTGGAACTGGCGGACGAGTGAGCCGTCGGCGACGTTCCAGACCGACGCGACGCCCCCCAGGCCCGCGACGCCCGACGCCGTGACCAGCCGCTCGCCATCGGGGGTGAAGTGCAGCGCGTTGATCTTGCCGGAGAAAGTCCCGAGGATTCGATCGGGGGCTCCGTCGCGCGGCGTCCGGCTCGCGTACAGCCCCAACTCGGCGCCGCGTGCCACGGCGATCCAGCGGCCGTCGCGAGTCGCGTCCAGCGCCGTCACGGGGCGCGTACGGTTCGTGGCGGCGATCTTCGGGACGATGAGCCTTAGCCGGTCAGGCTCCTGACCCTTCGGCCCCCGCGCCACCGCCGCGATCCAGGCTTCGATGATCGACAGCTCGTCCGGACCTGGCCTCGGTTCATCCTTCGGGGGCATCTTCGGCTTGGCGCCGCCGTTCAGGACGCGGAGCAGCAGACTCCCCCCGGCGTCGCCGGGCAGGAACGCGGGGCCATGCCCGGTCCCGCGCTGGAGCGAGGCGTAGGTTTCAAGCGAGAACTTCCCCTCGCGGTCGTCGTCGTTGTGGCAGCCCGCGCAGTATTGCTGGAAGATGGGAGCGACCTGGGTCGCGTAATCGGGCGCCGATCCGTTCCCTGTCGCGCCGGCGGGGGCCGCGGCGAGTTCAGCCAGGACCAGCAGGGTCATGAGCATGGACATCAGGACGACTCCCACACCTCAATGATTGAACAGGAATTCGCGACTGCTCATGAGGCCCCAGAACAGATCTTCAATGATCTCGGCCTCGTTGTCCGCCCCCTGGTCAGGTAGCAACTCGAGCAGGTTGCGCCGTTCGGTCGCGGTCGGGTACCGCGCCAGGCAGATCATGTAGATCTCATCAACCAACGACACGCTCGACATCCCCGCGCGGCGAAGCCGGAGCAGCCTGTCGAGCCGGTTGCCGGGGGCGTGCAGCTTTTCGTTGAGCGCCGAGCCGTTGGACAGGTGCAGGACCTGGATCATCGTCGGCACGTCGGACCGCTCGCACTCGCAGACGATCCGCCGCGGGTTGCGGCCGAACGCCTGGAGGAAGTAATTCTCGACCGCGGCGTCGTAGAGTTGCACGGCGCGGGTGCCCAGGGGGTAGAAATCCGTCTTCTGCCGGTCGGAGCCGGGGAAGGCGACGAACTCGAACCGGGTCGGCACCTCGGTCACCTGCGCGATCGCGTCATGAAGAACCTCGGCCATCATCCGTTTTGGATAATAATGCGCGTAGAAGCGATGATCGTGCTGATTGCCACGGACCGGCCGGCTAGTCCGCTGATAGGCGTTCGACTGGAGAATCACCCGCATCAGCGCCTTGAGGTCGAACTTGTGCTCGACGAGGTACCCGGCCGTCGCCGCGAGGAGCGGCTCGTTGCTGGGCGGGTTTGAGACCCGCATGTCGTCCACCTTCTCGACCAGGCCGACGCCGAAGTAGTTCGCCCAGACCCGGTTGGCGATCGAGCGGGCGAAGTAGGGGTTTTCCCGGTCGGTCAACCAGGCGGCGAGGCTCACCCGCCGGTCGGCCGGATCGTCGAAGTCGAGCGATCGGCCGTCGAGCGGCGTGGGAGGCTGCGGCTTGCCGGTCCTCGGCTGGACCAGCTCGCCTGACTCGGCGACAAAGAGCGTCCGCTGCCCGTCCCCCTGCCGCCCCTCGCCGCCCCAGCCCTTGGCCTTCACCCTTGCGAAAAGGCTGGCCATCCCGTAGTATTGATCATTCGTCCATTTTTCCAGGGGGTGGTTGTGACACTTGGCGCAGCCGATCGATAGCCCCAGAAACGCCTGACAGACGTTCTCGGTCATATCTTCGGGCGATTGACTGAGCGCGAAGAAGTTGGTGGGACCGTTCTCGAGGCTATCGCCCGTGGCCGTGAGAATTGAGCGCACCATCCGGTCCCAGGGCACATTATCGGCCACCTGCTGGTGAATCCAGTCGTAATACGTCTTGAGCGCCCGGGGCCGGAGTCGCGTACCGTTGAGCATCAACAGGTCGGACCACTTGTAGGTCCAGTAATCGGCGAACTCGGGCCGCCCCAGGAGTGCCTCGATCAGACCGTCGCGGCGGGCTGGCGATGGGTCGGCGAGGAACGCGCGGACCTCGTCGGCGCCGGGTAGCCGGCCGATTGTATCGATGTAGCGCGCCGGACGAACTCGGCGTCGGTACAGTCCGGCGATGCCGGCAGGTTGAGCCGCGCGAGCTGTCGATCGATCTGTTCATCGATGAAGTTGCGTGGCTTGCGACGATCGGCGGTGGCCTCGGTCGCGGCCTTTGGACCATCGTAGGGCACGGTGACGCGGGCGATGGACAGCTTGCTGGCGTACCAGGCCACGATCGCCCCTTCGCCGGGGCCGATCACCTGGGTCTTGCCCTGCTCGTCCACCTTGCACACGGTCTCGTCGGCCGATGACCACTTCACCCAGCGAGTCACGTCCTCGGTCCGGCCGTCGGAGTAGCGTGCGCGGACCAGGACCTGCTGCGTCTGGCCGATCCGTTGAATCGAACGGGCGGGGAGGACCTCCAGTTCCTCGACCCTTGCGTCATCCTCGCTCGGAGGCGCTGCGCCGTCGGCGATCCAGCGGGCGAGGATGCGGTACTCGGTCGAGCGGGTCGCGAACCGAACGCCACCCTTGTGGGCGATCGCGCCCGAGGGCTTGGCGAGCACAAGACTCCGCCCGGGGTCGGATAGCTCCACGCGCCGTCCTCGGTCCTGCTTGACGATATTGAAGTGATCGATCGACGGGTCATAACCCTGGAGTGAGAGCTTGAACCCCCCCTTCCCCGCAAGAGCGCCGTGGCAGGCACCGAGTTACAGCCAAGCTTCGCCAGCAACGGCTCGACGTGGTTGCGGAAGCTCCAGACAAACGGAAGGCTCAGCCCGCTCACGACAACCTTGGCAGTCGCGATCCGGTCGCCCAGGCGGGCCTTGATGATGGCCTGGCCGTCGTGGACCGGGGTGACCACGCCGTTCTCGACGCTGGCGACGTCGGGGTCGCTCGACGACCAATCGACCGCGTCGACGACCTGGCGTCCCACCTCGCCACGCTCGAATTCCTGGACGATCAGCCGCTGCCGGCTCTCGGGCGTGCTCAGGGTGACCTCGGCGGGGAGCACGACGACTTCCTCGGCCGCGCGGGCAATACCGGTCCCGCCAGCGCAGGCTAGCAGGAGGGCGGCGGCAACGAGCCTGTGTTGGAGATTTTTCCTTATTTTCATGTGAGTTATATTTTTAAAAGAGCTCTTGGATCTCGCGATGTCCGAAATCGACGATCGGGAACGGCCGGCCGGCAGGGCCGGGAAGCTTGGTTTCGAGGTCGAGACCGAGGCTGTGGAAGATGGTCGCGGCGATGTCGGCGGGCTCGACGGGTCGGTCGGCAGGCACCGCGCCGACCGGATCGCTGGCGCCCACCACCCGACCGCCCTGAACGCCGCCGCCGGCGAAGCCCACGGTGAAGCAGAGTGGCCAGTGGTCGCGGCCTCCGGCGGGGTTCACTCGTGGGGTCCGGCCGAACTCGGCAAGGTTGCACACGAGCGTCGTATCGAGCAGGTTTCGCTGGGCGAGGTCCTCGATCAGCGCGGTATAAGCCTGGTCGTACATCGGGCAAACGATGTCGCGCATCCCCTCAATCGAGGTGAACGGCTTCGACCCGTGAATGTCCCAGGTGACCTCGTCGAAGACCGTGAGGAAGGCGTTGATCGTCACGAAACGGACGCCGCTCTCGACCAGGCAACGCGCCAGCAGGCAGCACTGGCCGAACCGGGTCATGCCGTAGCGCTCGCGGGTAGGCGTCGATTCCTGCTCAAGGTCGAACGCGGCGCGGGCCTGCACGCTGGTCATGAGCCGAAACGCTGACTGGAAGTTGTCTTCCAGCAGCGCCGCGTTCTCCGACGACTCGAACGTCTCGACCGCGTCGTCGACCAGCGCCCGGATCTTGCGGCGACGATCGAGCCGGACGGTGCCGATCTCCTTCGGCGGCAGGAGATCGGGCACGCGGAAACCGGGCTTTGAGGGATCGGCATTGAGTGAGAACGGGTCGTGCACTTGCCGAGGAACCCACCGGCCTGACCGTTGGGGAGGTTGCCACCGCCCCGGCCCATCAGCTCGGGCAGGACGACGAACGGGGGCAGGTCGGTCTTGCGTCCCTGCAGATAGCTGACGGCCGAGCCGATGTGGGGCGTGTTGACCCCGCCCGTGAACAGGCGGCCGGTCTGCAACATCTGCCAGCCGGCGTCGTGCACCGCCGCGCCGCCGTGGTGGACCGACCGGACGAGCGAGAACTTGTCGGCGATCAGCGCATGACGCGGCAGGATCTCCGAGACGTCGATCGAGGGCGACCGGGTAGCGATCGGCTTGAAGGGACCGCGAATCTCGGCGGGGGCGTCGGGCTTCATGTCCCAGAGGTCCATGTTACTCGGCGCACCGAGGTTGAAGATCATGATGCACGCCCGGTCGTCGGCCCCCGGCTTGACCGCGCCGGCGGCTCGGGCCGCGAACCAGTCGGGAAGTCCCAGCCCGATCGCTCCCAGCGTCCCGGCCTGCAAGAAGTCGCGGCGGGTCACTCCGTTGCACGTCGAGGACCGACCCCTGCCGGTGATCGAGAGCATGCGTCAACTCCTGTCCACAGCGTTCGGAACGGTACGGGTTCGCGGGAGACCTTCGGCGTCGGGAGGAATTCACCACCGGTGTTCCCGACGAGATCGAATTCGGCGGGCGGAGGACGAATGGTGGTGACGTCGCCACAGGTTCTTTAAGATAAGCTCGGGATTGCTCAAGGGACTAGGAGTTTGTACGCGTTCCCTGGTATTTTTTGCGCATGCCTGATCCTCACCTCCTTCAGCGTCACTTCTTCGAGCGGCTCGCCGACAGCCTGGCGCTGACGCCGCTGTTCGATTACTTGCCCGAGGTCTACGCCTACGTCAAGGACCGCCGGAGCCGGTTCATGAAGGTCAATGAGCCCCTGTGGCGGCTGCGCGGATTCAAGGCTGAGGACGAGATGATCGGGCTGTCCGACCTGAACATTCACGCCAAGCACCTGGCCGATCAGTACATCGCCGAGGACCGACGGGTGATGCGAAGCCGTCTGCCGCTCCCGAATCAGATCTGGCTGGTCCCCGGCAAGGGGGACGAGCTCAAATGGTTCATCTCAAGCAAGATCCCACTCTTCGACACAAGGCGCCGGATCATCGGCATCGCCGGCGTGATGCGCAACCTGGAGAAGGCCGAGTCGCTGATCCGGCCTTACCGAGAGATGGACGAGGCGATCACTCATGTCCTGAACCACTATGACGAGCCGATCGAGGTTGCGCGACTCGCCGATCTATCGCATCTCTCAGTGAGCCAGTTCGACCGCCGCTTCAAACGGCTCTACCAGATGACCCCGACGCAGTACGTTGTGCGGGTCCGGATCAACGCCGCCTGCCAGGCCCTCACCACCAGCGACCGATCCGTGGCCGAGATCGCCCAGGCGTGCGGTTTTTACGACCAGAGCTACTTCACCAAGCAGTTCCGCAAGCAACTCGGCCAGACTCCCACCGAATACCGAGCTCGCTACCGCCCCATCCGGCGGCTCGACGGGCGTTGAAACCGGCCGGAATCCACCAGTGACCGACACGGCTTGACCGAGATGACGATCGTCATATAATGAGCGACGAAGCCGGGTGTGCGGCGTGGCTGCCAACGCGCGAGACGTCTGGTTGACCAGGACGCCTCGAGACTCACGCCAATGCGTTACGCGCCGGGCCACAAGGAGAAGACGCGAGCCCGAATCCTGGAAGCGGCGGGCCGGATGTTCCGACGCCTCGGCTATCACGCGACGGGTGTGGACCGGGTGATGGAAGAGGCAGGGCTAACGGCCGGGGGGTTTTACGCACATTTTGATTCCAAGCAGGCGCTTCTAGCCAAGGTGATCGGAAGTGTCGGGTCGAGGGTCAAGGACGATCGCGGTGCGCGGCTCGCGGGTCTATCGGGAGTGGCGTGGCTCGATGCGTTTCTCACGGGTTACCTCAGCATGGGTCACCGTGACGCCATTGAGGGGGGTTGCCCCGTGGTGGCCCTGGTCTCCGAGGTCGCTCGGGCCGGCGAGCCGGTGAAGGTTCGCTTCGAGGCCATCGTTCAGGACCTCAAGGAGGCGCTGACGGCGCATGCTCGAGAGGACAGCCCCGACGTCTCGGAACCGCAGGTTCTGGCGGTCCTGGCCCTGTGCGTCGGCGGGCTCGGGCTGGCGCGTTCGATCCAGGACCAGGGGCTAGCGGAGCGGATGCTCGAATCATGCCGGGACCAGGCTCTGAAGCTCCTCGGTACCCCGGAGAAATCGAGCCAGACCGCGTGTCGACAATCCGAGCGGGAGGGCGCGTAACCCGGTTTTGGTTCCGGCTTGGCCTCTCAAACCGGCCAGGCGCGGAGGGCCGTATCGGCGACCCGGAGCAGATCGTCGCGGCTGGCGCCGCCGGCCGCCTGGACGGCCATTCCCTGGTTGACCGTGGTGATGTAGCGGGCGAGGTCGGCGGCGCTGGCATCGCGGTTGAGGTCGCCTTCCGCGATCGCCCGCTCGAACCTCTGACGCAAAAGCGCCTCGGCCGACGCGCGGCGGGCCATCAACTCGCAACGGATCGATTCGGCCGCCTCGCCGCAGACCAGGGCCCCCTGAACCGCCAGGCAGCCCGGCGGGTGGGCCGGGTCGGTCAGTAGCTCGGCCGTCCGGCGGAGCAGACGCTCGGCCACGCCACGGGCCGTTGGCTCGTCGAGGGCCGACCGCATGTGGCGCCGCCGGACCCGCCACGTACCGATCGAGTGCCTTGCGGAACAGCGCCTCCTTGTTCCCGAACGCCGCGTACAGACTCGGCCGGTTGATCCCCATCGCCTCGGTCAAGTCCGCCAGCGACGTACCCTCGTATCCCTTGCGCCAGAACACTTTAAGCGCACTGTCCAGCGCCTCGTCCATCGAAAACTCGCGCGGACGCCCCTTCACCACGGCCTGCCTCCCCCTCGAATTTCTTTACCTACTGGTACAATATGGTACTTGCCTTCCTCCGTCCACTTCCCTATATTTTTTACCAAACAGTACAGAAGTCGCGCCGGGGGCTTGAACCTGTCAGCCGCGGGGCTTGAACCTGTCACGAGATCGATCAGACAGGAAAATCGCTGCCTTCACTCCTCGGTCATCCATGACATCGGCCTCTACCAGGCGTGGAGGGTACGGCAGGGGTGGAGACGGGATCAGTCGCACACATTTTTTTAGGAAGGGCGTCTCCAGGCGTTCTTCTGGGGGAATCGGTACATGGACCTTCAACTCGTCGGCAAGCGGGCGGTGGTGACGGGGAGCAGCAGCGGGATTGGCGAAGCGATCGCCAGGCGTCTGGGCGCAGAGGGTGTTCAGGTCGTTGTCCATGGCCGACGCGAGGCGGAGGCTCACCGAGTGGCGGCCGAGATCAAGGCGGCGGGGGGCAAGGCGGTCGTTGCGCTCGGCGACCTGGCGACCGACGCCGGGGCAGATGCCGTCGCCCGGGTGGCCAAAGACACCTTCGGTGGCACCGACATCCTGATCAACAACGCCGGAGCGTTTCCCCAGGGGGCGTGGCTCGACACGAACGCCGATGCCTGGAACGACCTGTATAACCAGAACGTCGGCTCGATGGTGCGGATGATCAACCGGCTCGTGCCTGGCATGAAGCAGCGCGGGTGGGGCCGTGTGATCGCGATCGCCAGCGGGGTCGCGACCATGCCGTTTGGCGAGATGGGAAACTACTCGGCCACAAAAGCGGCCAACCTCAACCTCGCCGTCGGCCTCGCCAAGGAACTCGCCGGCACGGGTATCACCTCCAACACCGTCAGCCCGGGCATGATCATGACGCCTGGTGTCGAGGAAATGCTCAAGGGCATGGCCCCGCAACTTGGCATCGCGGTTGATGACCTGAAGGCGCTGGAGGCCTTCGCCGTCAAAAACATGGTACCGAACCCCACCGCACGGCTCGGCCGGCCGGACGATATCGCCGCCGCCGTCACGTTCCTCGTCAGCCCGCTGGCCGGTTACATCAACGGCGCGAACTTGCGGGTGGACGGGGGAACAGTCCCCACGACGAACTGAATCTTCGCATGAACCAATTTAAAAGAATCTCAGGAATTCAATCCATGCGACACGATCAGCGGCGGTTTTCGGGCTCGACGGGCCGCCTTGTCCTCGGAGGAATCGCCGTCTCGCTCATGCTGGGCCTGGCGGGGTGTCAGAAGCCCGAGGCGGAGGCCGGACCGCCACCGCCAACGGTCGGCGTGGTCGAGTCGAAGCGGTTGAACGTCCCGGTCCTGGTCACTCCCAACGGGACGACCCGTGCCCTGGAAGATGTCACGATCCGGGCCCGGGTCCGGGGCTTCCTGACCGAGCGCCTCTTCACCGAGGGGGCGTTTGTCCGGAAGGGGCAGCTCCTGCTGGTCATCGACGAGGAGCCGTACAAGGTCGCCCTCCAGTCGGCGCGGGCACGGCTGGCCGAGGCCGAGGCGGCGCTGACCAAGGCTGAGGAATCGAAGGGGCGCGAGGTCGCCGCCGCGCAGTTCGAGCTCGACCGAGCCCAGCTCCTGCTCGCCCAGATCCAGGAGAAACGAAGCCGGACGCTGCTGTCACGCAACGCCGGATCGGCCGAGGAGCTCGACAAGACCGAGGCCGACCGGCGGAAGTGGGAAGCCCAGGTCGAGGCCGACCGTGCTCAACACGCACAGGCTCGGGCCGACTACGAAGTCGGGATCGCCTCGGCCCACGCCCAGATCGAGGCCGGCAAGGCCGCGGTGCGCGACGCCGAGTTGAACCTGGGCTATTGCCGGATGTTCGCTCCGATCGATGGCCGGATCGGTGAGGCCAGGGTCAAGGTCGGTAACCTCGTCGGACCCGATTCGGGAGGTGGCGGCGCCTTCTCCGAGCTGGCGACGATCCAGCAGCTCGACCCGATGGGAGTCGACATTCAGCTCAGCTCGCGCGATCTGGGACGGATCACACGGTTGATCCAGGAGGGTCTACCCATCCGCCTGATTCGCCCCGGCGCGACCGATGAACAGGAGCATCCTCACGAGGGGACCTGTTACTTCATCGATAACAAGGTCGATGAGACGACGTCCACCTTCCTGGTCAAGGCACGCATCCCGAACCCAGGGGCGACCCTCTTGCCCGGCGAGTACGTCAAGCTACGGATGGTCATCGACCGCCTGGAAGACGCCGTCGTGGTCCCGTCACCTGCCGTGATGGAGACCGACACGGGACCGGTCGTCCACATCGTCGACCCCGCAGGGAAAGTCGCCGTCCAACGGGTCGAGGCCGCCCAGACTTTCGAGGGCCTGCGCGTGATCACCAAGGGGCTGAAACCAGGAGCGACGGTGATCGTCGAGGGCTTGCAGATGATCCGCCCCGGGATCTCGGTCAGGACCGAGCCCGCGGTCCTGCCTCAGCAGGCCGCACGCGCGGCGATCGGCGCCGCGGCCGTCGCCAAGTCGTGATCCTTCGGGCAGATCCGTACCGATCCGATTCCCTTACCCATCTCCACGAGGGCTTCGACGCGCCATGGTCGAATTCTTCATCCGACGGCCGATCTTCGCCACGGTCACGGCGCTCTTGATGCTCCTGATCGGCGGAATCTGCGCGTTCCTCTTACCCATCGCGCAGTATCCGCCGATCGCGCCGCCGCAGGTCCAGGTGACGACAACCTACACCGGAGCCGACGCCCTGAGCGTTGCCCGGACGGTCACCACGCCGATCGAGCAGCAAGTCAACGGCACCAAAGGTCTGATCTACTACAGCTCCGAGAGCACCAGCAACGGCGTGTCGAACCTGGTGGCGACCTTCGACGTTGGTTACTCGCAAGACATCGCCGCGGTTGATATCCAGAACAAGGTCCAGACGGCCCAGGCGCAGCTCCCGCCGGAGGTCAAGCAGTACGGCGTGTCGATCAAGAAAAGCTCGACCGACATGGTATGCGTCGTCAACCTGATCTCGCCCGACGGCCGATACGACGCCAACTTCCTCGATAATTACGGCCAGATCCACGTCGCCGACGTTCTGAAGCGGATCAACGGCGTCAGCGACGCCAACGTACTCGGGCGTAAGTACGCGATGCGGATCTGGATCGATCCCGACCGGCTGGCCAACATGCGGATCGCCCCCACCGAGGTGATCGCGGCCGTACAGCAAGAGAACGTGCAGGCTGCCGCCGGCAAGATCGGCGGCCGGCCCGTGCCCGACGGCCAGGACTTCGAACTCCCGATCACCGTCAAGGGGCGGCTAGAGAAGGTCGGCGAGTTCGAGGAGATCGTCGTCCGGCGCAACGACGACGGTTCGATCGTGCGGCTGAAGGACGTCGCCCGCGTCGAGCTGTCGTCGGAGAACTACGAGACCGCCAGCTACATCAACGGCAAACCCTGCGGCGGCATCCTGATCTACCAGTACGCCGATGCCAACGCGCTGAACATCGTCGACGAGGTCCGCGTCGAGATGGACCGGCTCAAGCAAAGCTTTCCCGAGGGGCTCGACTACACGATCGTCTACAATACAACAAATTACGTTCATGAAAATATTAGTGAGGTCAAGCACACGCTACTTGAGTCGTTCGGGCTGGTGATGGTGGTCGTCTTCGTGTTTCTCCAGGGGTATCGGGCGACGATCATCCCGATGCTGGCGATCCCGGTTTCCCTGGTGGCGACGTTCGCGGTGATGGCGGCGTTCGGGTTCTCGATCAACTCGCTGACGCTCTGCGGGCTGGTCCTGGCGATCGGCCTGGTGGTCGACGACGCGATCATCGTGGTCGAGAACGTCGAGAAATACCTTCATCGCGGCCTACCGCCGCTCCAGGCCACGCGGGCGGCGATGGCCGAGATCACGACGCCGATCGTGACAATCACACTCGTGCTGGCCGCGGTGTTCGTGCCGGTGGCGTTCATGCCGGGGGTGACGGGGCGGCTGTACAACCAGTTCGCGATGACGATCGTCTTCTCGTTCGTGTTCTCGGCGTTCAACTCGTTGAGCTTCAGCCCGGCCATGGCGCGGCTGTTCCTCAGGCAGAAGCACGGCGAGACGCGGTTCTTCCTGTTCCGCTGGTTCAACGCCGGCCTGCGATGGATCGAGGACTCGTATGACGCCGTGCTCGCCTTCACTGCCCGGCACTGGTGGACGATCGTGGCGCCGTCGGTTGTCTTGCTGGGGCTGACCGGCTGGATGATCGCCGAGCGGCCCAAGGCGTTCATCCCGACCGAGGACCAGGGCTACCTGCTCGTCGTGATCCAGCGCCCGACGGGACCAGCGGCGAGGCCACGTCGCGGGTCATCAAGCGAGTCGAGTCGATCTGTCGGGGGGTGCCGGGAATCAAGAACACGGTCTCGATCGAGGGCCTGAACGTCCTGAGTAGCACGAATCAGAGTAATTGCGGCGTGATCTTCCCGGTGCTCGAGGTCTGGTCGAAACGCGACAAGCCCGAACTCCGGGCGCCAAGGCCTGGCAGCGCAGCTTCAAGGGATGATCTCAGCAAGGTGCGCGACGCCCGCGTGCTGGTGCTTCAGCCGCCGCCGATTCGCGGGCTGAGCCAGACCGGCGGGTTCGAGATGATGGTCGAGGATCGGTCGGGCAAGGGGGTCGAGGCCCTTCAGGGAGTCGTCGACCGGCTCCAGGACGAGGCGCGGAAGCGTCCCGAGTTGTCGGCGGTGTTCTCGACGTTCTCGGCGCGTGTGCCGCAACTCAAGTTCGACATCGACCGGACCAAGGCCGCGCCGGCTCGACGTGCCGGTCTCCGACCTGTTCGCCGTGCTCCAGGCCAACCTCGGCGGTTACTACATCAACGACTTCGACCTCTACGGCAAGGTCTGGAAGGTCATGCTCCAGGCCGAAGGGGCGGTGCGCACCCGGCCCGAGGACATCCAGAACCTTTACGTCCTGAACCGGCAGGGCGAGCGGGTGCCGCTCGAGCGCCCTGGGCGAGGTCCGGTATGCCCTGGGGCCGATCGACGTTCCCCATTACAACCTCTACGGCGCGGCCAAGATCAACGGCGGCCCCGCACCCGGGTATAGCTCGGGCCAGGCGCTGACCGCCATGCAGGAGGTCGCGGCGAAGGTCCTTCCCGAAGGGTTCGGCTACGAGTGGACGGGCACGACCTTCCAGGAACAAAAGACGGGGAACCAGGCGGTTTATATCTTCGCCCTGTCAGTCATCTGCGTATTCCTGTTCATGGCGGCCCTGTACGAAAGCTGGATCAGGCCGATGGTGATTATTCTGACGGTGCCGCTGGCGATGTTCGGCGCCGTCATCGGGCTCTGGCTCTTCGACATGCCGCTCGACGTCTTCGGCCAGATCGGCCTGGTGATGCTCATCGGCCTGGAGACCAAGAACGCGATCCTGATCGTCGAGTTTGGCGTCGAGATGCGAAAGAAGCGCGGAATGAGCATCCTCGAGTCCGCCAAGGCCGCGTCGCGCGAGCGGCTGCGGCCGATCCTGATGACCTCGTTCGCGTTCGTCATGGGCGTCCTCCCGATGGCGCGGGCCACCGGCGCGGGGGCGTACAGCCGGAACTCGCTGGGGATCGTGATCGCCTTCGGCATCGCCGTGAGCACCGTCCTGGGCCGGTTCGTGATCCCGATCTACTACGTCCTGGGCGAACGCCTCATCGACTGGTTCGCGCGGGGTCGAAACGAGGAGGAAGCCGAGGAGCCGGTGCACCAGGAAAGCAATGGGCACGCTGGCGCCACCGCGCATCTCCGAACCAGCCTCGTGGCTTCCGCACACAACGAGGCGTTACATGCCCTGGACCGGCCCGGGAACTGACCGACGTTGTGAATCGTGGGCAAGGCGCCCTATCCGACGAACACGAACGCTTACTTCCGCGACAACATCCACAACAACTCCCGCGATCGCGGTCCGGACAAGAATTTCGAAGAACCGGTGACAACCTTCTTGATTAACACAGTCACCGTGGTATACTGATACAGGCTGAACCAGTCGGAACGCTGGTGAAGGCCCGGTCAAATCTTCGCTTCCATGAACGTGGACTCGCCTCTCCCGGCGAAGAGATCTTACCTGGCTCATCAACAGTCGAAAGCAATCCGTTTTCGCCAGGTTGACCAACGACTCACTCCCGCGGCACCTGTGTTTGTTTCACACAACCACCATGTGTCTTACACAAGCTCCTCAAATGAGCCAGATAAAGTCTGAATCGGTCGCCTCGCGCGGTCGCGGCCATGCGTTCGGCCGCCTCCCCTCACCGCGCTGACACACAGGCTCGCCCGGACGTGACAAATCTCATCCAGCCAGCACTCAAGAGAAACGACGCGAAGCGCTTTGAAAGGAATTTGTCCTCATGAGAATTCGTCGTAGTGCGTTCACGTTGATCGAGCTTCTGGTCGTGATCGCCATCATCGCTGTTCTGATCGCATTGCTGCTGCCGGCGGTTCAGGCGGCCCGCGAAGCCGCGCGGCGTGCCCAGTGCGTCAACAACCTGAAGCAGATCGGGCTGGCCATGCACAACTACCAGAGTTCCAACGGCTCACTTCCGCCCGGCAAGAAGGCGTGCTGCTACGGAACCTGGACTGTGTTCATCATGCCCTATCTGGAACAGGGGGCGATGTTCAACTCGTGGAACTTCGTCGACGGGCCCGACACGGATGCATTGCTCAAAGGACTCTTCCGGTACAGCGGCGCGGGAAACGCGACCGTGACGCATAACCGGATCAATGCCTACACCTGCCCGAGCGACACCCCGAACTCACCGTTCGGCGGTATCCAGTCGCACAACTACGCGGCCAATTTCGGCAACACCGCTCAGGGGCAGCAGGCCACCCTCAACGGCGTGCCGTTCATGGGCGCCCCCTTCGCCGACATTTACCCGCCGTCAACGTACGGCACGACGACCTCGTCGTGGGGCACCTTCGATTTCAGCACCTTCCTCGACGGCACAAGCAACACCATGCTCGTCGCCGAGGTCATCCAGGCCCAGGGCGACGACCTCCGCGGATTCACTTTCTGGGGCGACGCCTCCGGATATGAGACCTACCTGGCCCCGAACAGCACCCAGCCCGACGTCATCTATTCGATAAGCTATTGCAAGTATCCCTACATGAATAACCCTCCTTGCAAAGCCTCGGCTTCCGGTCTGCCCGACATGCTCGGCGCGGGGCCGTCATCCGGGAGGAGTTAACACGGTCTTCGGCGATGGCAGCGTCAAGTTCATCAAGAACTCGATCAACCTCATGACCTGGCGGGCCATCGGCTCGACCAAGGGGGGCGAGGTGATCAGCGCCGACGCCTATTGATCTGGGTGCGCGAACGGAACCCGAAGACCCACGGACCCGACGAGGATTGTCGGAACGCCGTGGGTCTGACTGTTCGGATCGTTAACGCATGGCCTGAGCCCGGTTGGGTTCAGGCTGCTTTCTTTTCGGCGATCAGGCTGGCGATCTGGCCGACCGAATCGAGGTGTTCGACACCGGCCTCGTGGGCTTCGATGGTGACGCCGAAGCGTTCTTCAAGGAAGACGACGAGCTTGAGCGTGTGATCGAGTCGAGGATGCCGCCCGTGATCAGCGGGGTCTCCTCGGTCAGTTCGGCGGGGTCCTCGCCCGGCAGAAACTCGCGGAGGATGTAGTCGCGGACGATGGTTTCGATCTCGGGCAGGGTCTCGGGCATCGGGATCTCCTCGTTTCTCGTCTCTTTATTCTCTGGGGATGCGAGTGGGCTGCACACGGCACGGCTCAGCCTTCCGCGGCGCCAAAGCCCGCGGCGAGCAGGGCCTCGAAATGGGGATCGGGCTCGATGACGGGGCGTTCGCCGTAGGAGACGTGCAAGGGGTCCTCGAACGCCTCCTGAAGCACACGGCCTTCCATGACGTCGGGAATCGGCAGCCCCAGCATGGCCAGCGCCGTCGGGCGCGACATCGTGAAGCTCGGCCACGAGACCGTCGCTGGCGCGGATGTCGGGACCGTGGATGGCGACGATCCCGTCCCGCCAGTGGGTCCCCGGCAGGTTGGGGTCGGGGCCGAGCAGTTCGTTGCGGATCGAACGCCCCACTTGGCCTGGGCCTGGTAGCCATCGGCCGAGAGGGCGAGGACTTCGGGCAAGACCGTTCGGCGGCCGGGTCGAGGTCGTACCGGTCGGCCACGTTGAAGACGTCGCGGAAGAGCGGGATGCCAGTCTCAGGGTCCTTCGCCGAGCGGCAGGCGTCGATCACGTCGTCTATCACGCGTTCGACCGCGCCGGCGGAAAGGGCATTCGTGCCGCCGGCAAGGGCCAGCCGGTTCAGGAAGATGCAGCCGCTGAGCTGGCCGAACGGGGCGAACGCGCCAGGTGCGTTTCCAGTCGCAGCCGACCTGGCCCTCGATGGAGCGCGGTAGGCGTCGACCGGGGCCTCCCGGCGCGGTCCGGGTCAGCCAGCGATGGAGCCGGTCGCCGAGCCGCTCGGCCCGGTATCGGAAGCGAGTGCCGTACATCAGGCCCCGCTGAAGGCCCGCCGCGCGGAGCAGGCCGTTGACGTTGACCAAGGCCCGGCACGGTCCGAACCCGTGGTCCGAGACCGCGATCACCGCCGCGTCCCGCTTCGACGCCAGCTCCAGGAGCCGGCCGACGCTCTCGTCGAGCGCCGCCATGCAGGCCGCGACCTCTTCGTTCCAGCCAGGATCGTGAATGCCGGTCTCATCGACGTCCAGGTAGGGCCAGAGCCGGTGCTGAAGGCTATCGAGGTTATGGAAGTGGACCATCAGGGCCGACCAATCGCAGCGTGCGTCGGCGCGTTCGGCGGCCTCGGCCTGTGCGTGGAAGATGGCCCGGTTGCGGTCGGCCTGGCCGCACAGGTCGTCGAAGCGACCGGGGGCGGTTCTTCCAGACGATCTTGTGGGTGTAGTCGGGGACCTCGGCGAAGATCTCGCGGCCGAAGTCGGGGCACTGCGCGAACGCCCATTCGAGCCCGGGGGCGTCGGAGCCGGCGACGACCAGGCCGCGGACCCGGGGCGGAGGATAGGTCATCGGCAGGTTCAGGCTGACGACCTCGCGGCCGGCGGCGCTCAGGACCTGCCAGAGCGTGGGCACCCGCACCCGCCCCGCGTGGTTCGCCCGGATCGTCCGGTCGACCGCGTCGACGTAGTAAAACTCGTGGATGCCGTGGACCGGCGGCGTGCAGCCGGTGGCAAACGACGTCCAGGCGACGGGCGTCACCATCGGCTCGGACGAGCGAAGCGTGCCGGATGCCGACCGTCGCCAGAGCGCGGCGAGGTTCGGCAGGAGGCCCCGATCGAACCAGGGGCCGAGGACGGCCATCGTGCCGCCGTCGAGACCGAGGAACAAGACCCGCGAGACGGGAGCCGGCATGGGCATCCTTACGCCATGAATTCCTGGACCCGGCGCCCTCCTTTGATCGGTTCAGGCAGCGCCATCGAGCAGGCAACCGCCCGGCCTCCCGTCGGCCGCCGTCCGTTGGCGGACCGTCGCACACGATTTCACGTTCGACTTGAAACGAAACTTGAAACCGATTTTCGGGAAGCTCACCCGCGCCGGGGTCGTTTTGATTCAATCCGTGGCAGGCTACCTACCCTTCCGATCGCGGTCAATGCCGACTTTTTTTGTTCAAGTCGTCGGGCAAACCGTGCCGATGCGAAACCCTGATGCCGGTTTCCAAACTCGTTTTGTTCGGCTCGCGGCCCGGTCACGCGACGTCCCGCTCATGGATGACGCGACGGAACATGGCCGGGGGATTTGCATCGCGCCCCCCCAAAGTCCAGCGCGCCGAACCTGGGCCAGCTTCCCCTGACCCAAGAAGAGGTCAAAGGCTGATGACCGCACGGACGCTCCAGGCCGAACGACGCTCGATGCTTGCCCTGATGTCCGCGCTGCCATTGATCGTGGTGGGGGGGTGTCACGGAATAGGCAACCGGCATGCCGAGAGTAAGATTCCCCAGTACGGCTGCATCGACCCACAACAGCCGCGCGAGCTGGAGATGATCACGCACCCACCTTACGTGGTCGAGCCCCCCGACGAGCTCGAGATCTCGGTCCGGCCGGCGGTCGCCGACCTGATGACTCCCACCGGAGCGACGGTCCAGCCCGACGGCACCATCGACCTCGGGTTCGCCGGCGACGTTTATGTCGCCGGCCTGACACTCCAGGAGGTTGAGATCAAAATCGCCCAGCAGCTCATGGCGCGGGCGGGCTCGACTCCGCCCAGCAAGCCTTACGAGGTCTCGGCGCGACTGACCAACAGCAGCGCGAGCAAGATCTATTACGTCCTGGGCACCGTGACCACCCAGGGACCGTTCCCGAGCACCGGTAACGAGACGGTCCTCGACGCCGTCCTCAAGGCGGGCCTGCGTACCAACAGCCTTCCCGAAAAGGCATACCTCGTCCGTCCCCATCCCGCCGGAGGCGCCGACCAGATCCTCAAGATCGACTGGTTCGGTATCCGCGACCGCGGCGACACCCTCACCAACTACCAGGTCCTGCCCGGCGACCGGGTCATTGTGCCCGGCGGCAAACCCCCCGGCCTTCTCAGCACGCTCTTCGGCGGCGGCTGACGACACTTACTCAGGCATCTCAATCATTTCATCTTTCATCGGAATCACCCGGGCGGGCCACTTCCCGCCAGCGTTCCCCGGATGACCGACCTCCGCGACTGCCTCTGAAAGATTTCGGAAGTCGCGACGCCTTTTTCCTTGTGCGGCGCGGTGCGAACGTATCGAATCACGGTGAGGGTCGTTTTCGATACGAACGCGGGTGGGGTTGTGCCCGATCGGGGCGGCGAGGTGACGTGATGTTCAACCGGGTCATGCTGTGGGCGCTGGTCCTGTTGACCGGTGCGGCGACGGTCCGAGGCGCGGACGAAGCAACGTGGGAGCATCTCTCCGACGGCTCGCTCGGCCGGGAAACCGAATTCCAGGGGGTGGGCGGTGTCTCGATCCCGGCCTATGTCCGCAAACCGGAAGGGCCAGGACCTTTTCCGGTCGTGGTCCTGCTGCATGGCGGGAGGTTCGGCAAGGCGGCCACTGTGGGGCTGGGCCGTTCCACGCGATCACCGGTGGCTGACTTCCTCAGGGAAGGCTGGGCCGTCTACTCGATCGATTACCGACCGCACGAGACCATCGGGCTCGTGCCGATCGAGACCGACGACACCGTCGAAGCGATCGCCACGGTGCCGCCAGCTGCCGTTCGTTGACCCGAAGCGCGTCGGCATGCTCGGCGGAAGCCACGGTGGCAACGTATTGTCGAAGGTTGTCTCGCGGATCGACTTCCAGGGTGCCGTGCTCTGCGCCCGGCCGCCCTCGACCTGATCGAGGTGAAGAAGGCCGCCGGACGGGGCGAGCCTGTCGTGTCGATCCTCAAGCGACTGATCGCTGACATGGAGAAAGAGCACGGCGCCCCCGCCGAGGAGATCGAGAAAGACCCGGCGAAGTACAACTACCACTCGGCGATCACCGACGCCGCGGCGGCCCGCGGCGCGATCCTGATTATCAACGGACGCAACGACGATAACTCGCCGGTCTCGGTGATCGATCTCTACGTCTCCCGACTCCGCGCGGCGGGCAAGTCGGTCGAGACATACTTGCCGGATAACGGTCCGCACGGCTTTTACTTCGGCCGGCCCGAGCTTCCCGAGACGGCCGAGGCGACCCGCCGGGCCGTCGCCTTCTTCAAGCAGCAATTTGCCGCGGTCGAGCCGGCCAGGCCCGGACCGAAGGCCTCGGGGACGTCGGCGGCGTCCACTCCCGGCTTCCTTCTGCCCAAGGTCTGGGTCGATCCCGACCACACCGCGCCCGCCGGAACCGCTTACAAGACGTTCCACAGCGCCACGATCGACGCCGACGCCAGCTACCTGATTTACGTGCCTCCCGACTACGACAGCTCGGGCGGAACACGCTATCCGGTCCTCTACGAGTTGCACGCCACGGGCAATACGCCGCGCGGAGGTGCGGCGATCGTCGCGGGGATCGACGCGGCCATCCGGGCCGGTAAGGTCGCGCCCATGATCATCGTGATGCCCAACGGACTACGGGGCGAGACGATGTACTGCGACTCGAAGGATGGACGGTACCCCGTCGAGTCGGTGATCATCAAAGACCTGATACCGCATATCGACGCGACCTACCGAACCATCGCCGACCGGTCGGGGCGAGGACTCGACGGCTTTTCGATGGGAGGCTACGGCGCAGCTCATCTGGGATTCAAGTATCCGGAGATCTTCGGGGTCATCTCGATCCAGGCTCCACCCTTGCTGGGGCCCGATCTGAAGGCCCCCCTGCCCATGCATGCGTGGGCCCGTCTCTATCCCGCGGCGTTCGGAAGCGATCCAAGTTACTACACGGCGAATGATCCGTTCGCCCTGCTGGTCAAGAACGCCGATCAGCTTCGCGACCGGACCGTGATCCGCCTGGTGACGCACGTCGAGCCCGAGGACTGGCTCGCCCCGCGCTGCGAGCAGCTTCATCAGGTTCTGGTGCGGCAGCGGATCGCGCACGAGTTCGACTATCTGTCGAACGTCAAGTCGCACAACCGGGGACAGGTGACCGAGACCCTGGGCGACGCCTCCTGGTCCTTTTACGGCACGGGATTCGCGCGTCTGAAAGCTCAGTCCGAAACGCATCGATAAGGTTTCTCTTGCCCGAGGACGAGGGAGTCGATCTTACCCACCACGCGATGAGGTTCACGCTCAGCCGGCTGGATGCGAACAAAAATATTTTGGTCACAGGCAAACATAATTAATCGAAATCTTAACGATTCGAACAAACGCCAGATTCGGGTGTCCGCGGCGAACGTTGGAATTCTCGAACTGCCGCGAGAAACGGGTCCTAGAATTGAACTCGGAGGACCTTGATTCGAGTACGCGCCTGACCTTCCTGCCCGGATTGTACGTCACGAAATCGAGCCATCGATTATCCTGCGGTTAGCCGCGGCTCACGCGGCCGACCGGTTGGATTCCGGCGGCTCGGCTTACGCGGCGGCACGATCGGGACAGAACCGAAGGGAAGCGCCTCGATGGCGAAGCGACGCGACGACGATCTCACGACGGTGATCCTTTCGTTCGACCGGGTCGAGAGCAACGCCGCGGATCGCGAGATTGCCGTCCTGCTAGCCGAGGACGGCACGGCGATCAACGTGCCTCACGACCTGCTGCCGCATGGTGCCCGGCCGGGTGACGTGCTCTCGATCACGTTTCGACGCGACCTGAAGGCGACCCGGAAAGTTGCCGAGCAAACCCGCGCGATCCAGCGAGCGCTCACAAAGAACGACCCGGGAGGCGACATCACCCTATGAGCTGGAGATGGAGGCTGGGCGCAATCCTGCTGATTGTCGCCGCGGCGTGCTTCCTGTTCGCCTACGAATCGTACGAGCGGGCGGAGGGTCTGTCGATCGCGGCGCCCGTCCAAAGATGGGCCAGCCTGGGGCCGATCCCGGCCGGCAAAGGGCAGGTGTCGATCGACGTACTCGACGTGGGTCAGGGGGACGCGATCCTGATCCGATCGCCCGAAGGGAAGACCGCGCTGGTCGACGCCGGTCCTTCGGGACAGGTGGTCAAGACGCTCCGCGCCAAAGGAATCAGCGTCATCGACCTGATGGTCCTCTCACATCATCATGCGGACCATTACGGCGGGATGTCCGCGTTGATCGAGGCCCTGCCGGTCCGATTGATCCTGGCCTCGACCTCGGGGAGCACCTCGCCAAATTATCTCAAGCTGCTCAAGCTGGTGCAGTCTCGCAAGATCGCGTTCGTCACGCCGGGGCTCTCCGCGCGGAGAATTCATCTGGGCTCGGTCAATCTGACGGTGTTTCCGCAGGCGCCCGAGGACGAGCGTGAAGAGAACAACAACAGCATCGGCATCCGGCTCGATTTCGGCGGGTTCTCGATGCTCCTGCCCGGCGATGCCCAGAGCGTCGAACGCGACTGGTGGGAGCGAAACGTGCCCGAGCTGGCCGCGGCTTGCAACGTGCTCAAGCTGGCGCACCACGGCAGCCGCAATGGGACCGATGCGCGTTGGCTTGAGCTGGTGCAGCCGCGCCTGGCGATCGCCAGCCTGGGCGCCGGCAATGATTACGGCCACCCGCACCCGGAGACCCTGGAGCTGCTGGAGAGCGACCGGATTCCCTTGCTCCGTACCGACTTGGTGGGGACGGTCGAGTTGCGAAGCGACGGCACGCACTGGCAGTTCATGACCAACCACCTGGCCGCGCGGGCTCCGCCGCGGCCCGCCAGCCGCTCCCGCGCCGTTTCCTCCAGGACTTCAGGATGGTCGAGCTCCCGGCGAGCTCGAGACGTCGAACCGATTGACCCGAACCGGGCCTCGCCCCAGGAACTCCAGGCCATTCCCGGCATCGGACCCGTTCTGGCGAGGCGGATCATCGACGGCCGACCGTACCGTCAGATCGACGACCTCCGACGGGTCAAGGGCTTCGGCGCCCACAAGCTCGATGAGGTGCGCCCGTACCTCGCGATCAGCCCCGGAGTTGCGCCTGTCAATCTGAATCCGTGAAGTTATAATCAATTCAATGTTCTGACGAAAAGTCTCGTTGCGGCCGGATCGAAGTCGGTGTAAGTTGAGTGTTTACCCCCCCTGGAGAAGAGCGATTGCCGCGCAAGGCGGCGTCGTCCTCCGACGAGGCGGATCAAGCGGCACCGCGGGAAGAAGTCCCGTCGCGGCTGGAACGGGACCGGGCGAGTGCCGCTGTAGACTTCGAAATCCTTAACGGACCCGAACGAGACATGACGAGTGAATCTCGCCCTCTGGGTATGAAGACCGATATTAAGCGCGTGGCGATCCTGTTTGCCGGGGGACCGGCCCCGGCGGCCAACGCGGTCATTTCAACGGCGGCGGTCTCGTTCCTGCGGCACGGGATCGAGGTCATCGGCATCCTCAACGGCTACTCGCGGCTGGTCGAGTACCGCCCTGACCGCCCGTTGATCGAGGGCCGCGACTTCGTCCGCATCGATCACCGGATGCTCAGGCGAAGCCGCAACAGCCGGGGCATCCTCCTGGGCACGGCGCGGACCAACCCCGGCCGGTACGTGACCGGCCAGGCCGACCTGGCCGATCCTGAAAAGACCGCCACCCTCCGCACGGTTCATTCGGCCCTGAGCTCTCTGGGCGTGAACGCCTTGATCTCGATCGGCGGAGACGACACGCTCAAGACCGCCAACAAGTTCCAGCGGTTCCAGGAGTATTTGCCGGCCGACTACCCGGGATCGCGCATCCGGGTGGTGCACGTCCCCAAGACGATCGACAACGATTACCTCGGCATCGATTTCACCTTCGGGTATTTTACCGCCGTGCATACGCTGGCCGGGGAAATCCTCAACCTCCTGGCCGACGCCGAGTCGTGCCGGACCTACTTCATCGCCGAGACGATGGGCCGGAGCGCCGGCTGGCTCGCCTATGGGGCCGCGATCGCCGGCGAAGCCAGCCTGGTCATCAGCGTCGAGGACATCGCGGACGAGCTGCGCGGTGAGGAAACCTACACCGACCCCGAGACCGGCGACCAGATCACCCATCCAGTGATGATCGTGGACAAGGTAGTCCGCAAGATCGTCACCATGATGCGGGTCCGCGAGCGCGAGGGGAAGGAATTCGGCGTGATCGTCCTGGCCGAGGGGATCGCCACCCTTCTTCCCCGGCAGGAGCTCGCGGGAATCACCAAGGACGACCACGGCCACGTGGCGATCGCCCAGGTCAACATCGCGCGGCTCTTCTCGGACCTGGTCATCGGAGGAGTACACCCGCCAGACCGGAAAATCACGCAAGGTGACGGGGCTTCAGCTCGGCTACGAGGCGAGGCTGCGCGTTGCCGCACGCCTTTGATGTCATGCTGGGCAGCCAGCTCGGCGTCGGAGCCTATCGCGCCCTGGTCGAGGAAAAACGCGACGGGGTCATGATCTCGGTCTCCGGCCAGCTCAACCTGAACTATGTCCCGTTCGAGACCCTGATCGACCAGGAGACCCTGGTCACCGTCGTCCGCTACATCCCGTCCGATTCCGATTTCCATCGCCTGGCACGGTTCCTCGAAACCTATATCCAGGACTGAGCCGGGTCGAATCATTGGAAATCGCTCCACCGTTGTGTTCGGCTCGAGACGGTGTATCCTGGGGGTCCTTCCGGAGGTCAGACGATGGCCTCCGATCGAATCGAACCGGGCTGTATCGAAACTCCCAGGAGACGAACCGATGGCGACGCACGTCTGGGACAGGCGAGGCTGGCTGCTCGCTTTTTTGAGCATCGCGGTGGGAACACCGGCGGTCGGACAGTTCGCCGGAGCAGCCGATCCATCGGGCAAGATCCGCGTTCTGATCATCGACGGCCAGAATAACCACAACTGGAAGGCGATGACGCCACCGATGAAGGACGATCTGCTTGCCACAGGTCGGTTCACCGTGGATGTGGCGACGACGCCCGAGAAGAAAGCGTCCCAGGCGGCGTGGATCGCGTTTCACCCCGACTTCTCGAAATATGATGTCGTCCTGAGCAACTACAACGGCGAGCCCTGGCCCGAGAGCGTGCAGAAGGCACTCGAGGCATACGTTGCCGGCGGTGGCGGCCTGTCGGTAATCCACGCCGCGAACAACGCCTTCGAAGGCTGGCCCGCGTGGAACGAGATGATCGGCCTGGGCTGGCGCAAGAACAGCTTTGGCGACCGGCTCACGATCGACGATGCGGGCCAGGTGGTCCGTACCCCGAAAGGCGAAGGCCCCGGCTCCGGCCACGGTCCTGTCCACGCATACAAGGTGGTGGTCCGCAATCCTGAGCATCCGATCATGAAGGGCATGCCCCGCGCGTGGATTCACGCCAAGGACGAGCTCTACCATGGCCAGCGGGGACCGGCCGAACATATGGAGATCCTGGCCACCGCCTACTCCGACACGGCCAAGAAAGGCACCGGCACCAATGAGCCGATGGCCTGGGTCATCCCGTACGGCAAGGGCCGCGTCTTCACAACGGTCCTGGGTCACGTCGCGGGCAATGATATCACCGCGATCCAGTGCCCGGACTTCAAGAGCCTGATGACGCGGGGGACCGAGTGGGCGGCGACTGGCAAGGTCACGATACCGGTGCCGAAGGACTTCCCCACCGCCGATTGATCGACACTGTGATCTCGGTGCGTCGATCTGATCAGAGCAGCCGTCTCAGGTCCCGAACTCGCTCGGGGTCGATGGGGGCGTCGCGGCGGCCTCCCACGCACGCGGCGCCTCGGATGGCGAAGTAATCGGGCTTCATCGGCACAAGTCGGGCGATCGCGTCACGATCGACATGGCCCGCCAGCGCGATCAGGAACGGCCGACGGGTGATCGATCGGGCCATTTCGATCAAGCCCCACCAGAAGGCGTTGGGCTCGAGCGGGCTGGGACGCGACTTGTCAAAAGTATCGATCAGGAGCCCGGCGCAGTCCTCGGCCTCCAGCGCGGCGGCGAGGATCAGTTCGGGATGAGGCGATCGGGCCATCACCCAGTCGGCATAAATGACGGCGATCCAGGGAGGCCCGGCCCCACAGGCTCGCCGGAAGCCAGCCCAGCGCGACGACCATTCCGTGTCGCCTCCCAGCCCCGCCAGGCCGATCTTGCGGTAGGCGATGCCGGCAAGCTGTCGAGGCGATGGGATCGGACCCTCGCGGCCGTCGAGCCAGTCACCGAGCTCGCCCGGCGCAACGCTCACCTCGGCGTCGGCCGGAAGCGCCTGCCGCGTCGCGAGCCAGACGTCAACCTCGGCCCGGCCGAGCGGTCCCCGGCCCGGTTCCTTGACATCGATCAATTGAGCGCCCGCCTCCCAGGCCAGGAGGGCCTCGGCTACCGATCGAACACTCACCAGCAGCCTAGCCAATGCGCGTCCTCTTGTCAGCTCAGATGCATTATCACAAACCGATCGAACTCACTGACGCCGCCAGAACCTCGTAACGAACCACCCGGTCGAGGCGAAACGACTTCTCGAACCGATCCTGATGGCAGAGCGCGACGAAGTAGGCGACTCCACCGCGATGAACGAACCGGCGCGGGGTCACATTGCGAGGGGCGTTGCCACGCGAGCCGCCGCTGTATTCCATGCGGATGCTCGCCCCCTGCTTCATGGCGAGCTTCAGGACATCCCAGCCGACCGGTACGCCTTCACGGGTCTGCTCACTGCTCGAGCTCGGGTCGAAGATCGGATAGGCGAGAAGGCTGTCGGCGGGTTCTGCTGATCCGTTCAAGGCCAGCCAGAGGCGCTGGACCAGGAGACTGTCACCGAGCGCTCGATGGTTCGATTCTTCACCCAGGTCCAGTCCGCGCGAAAGGCTCGACAGCCGATGGTCCGGCCAGTCCGGGAGCTTGCGACGGGCCAGGGACAGGGTGTCGATCACGAGGTGGGCCGGGATCGAGAGCCCAGCGCGATCGAGCTCGTGGCCCAGGAACCTCGAATCGAAGACGGCGTGGTGCGCGAGCAGGACGGTTGTGGTCGGATCGCCTAGGAAATCCAGAAAATCGGGCAGGACCCGCCGCGCGGGACTTGCTCCGGCGAGCATGGCATCGCTGATCCCATGGATCGCCTGAGCCGAAGCCGACATCGGCCGATCGGGGTACACCAGGCGCTCGAAATGAGCCAGTGGGTTGCCGTCCTGGTCAAAACGCACGGCGCCGATCTCGACCACCCGGTCGGACTCGGCCATCAGGCCGGTCGTCTCCAGGTCAAACGCGATCCATTCCCGAACCAGGCCCCTGAAAGGCGCAAGGCCCTCGACTGCACTCATAGTTGAAACGCCTCGCCCATTCGTGGCCCAAGGTCTTCCGGTCATTTCTCCATTATGCAAGTTCTCGGGCGGCTCGACCACGTCACCAACCGCATCACGCACTCCGGAATCTCGCCCCGCTTGCGCTATCGAAACCGACGGCATGACCGACCCCGAACCTCCCGATTCCAAACCGGCGCCAGGCTAGTCCATGGGATAAGCTTGGAAATGAATGGTGGCCCGGATCAAGGGTCGCTCCTCCGGCGCGGACCGAGACGGGCGCTCGAAAGGATGGTTTTCTCATGCGTGCGACCGTGTTGAATCGGCGGTCGAATTTTTCGGTTGTCCTCTTGTTCGCGACCTTGGCGATTCCGCTGGTGGGCACGGGCTGTCACAGCGGGCCGAATAAGCAAGCTCTGGCCTCGGCCGAACCCGCGCTCAGTCCGCCGATCGAAGGGGGAACGGCTGTGGCCGCCACGCCCTTGCCGCGGACGTTGACATTCGTGGACCGGCATCCCCTGTTCTACAAGCCGCGCGACTACTACGAGAGCTCGGGTTCCAATCCGGTAGTGAAGTCGGCGGCGGCGGTCGTCGTCGGCGTTCCGGTCGGACTTTTCGGTGAGCTGAAGCAGATTGTGGTCGGAACACAACCCGGCCCGACCTACTGACCAAAAAAACGAACGGCCCCGCCGTTCCGGCCTTCGACCCTACCGCCGTCGTCGCTCGTAACATAAAAAGGACGTTGCCGGCCGTTCCGGCGATGACAGACGGTACGGTACGCAGACGCAGGTCAGGTCATGAGCCATGATGTCATCCAGGGACTGATCGGCGCCGGGGTCATGGGCGCCTTGTTCTGGATCTACCAGCTTGTCGAGGCCTTACGTTTTCACCGGCGGGCGAGCTGGCTGTCGGAGGTCGCACCCGATCTGCCGGCGAACCTCGATCGATGGCCGACGGTTGCCTTGATCTACGCCGCCCGTGACGAGGCGGCGATGGTGGAGCGGGCGACTCGGTCGCTCCTGGCGCTTGATTACCCGGACCTCCGGGTGATCGCCGTCGACGACCGATCGAGCGACGGCACGGGTGCGATCCTCGACGCGATCGCTCGCGAGCCAGCAAGCGTCAGGCAACGCCTCCAGGTGATTCATATCGACCGGCTTCCGCCTGGCTGGCTCGGAAAGACACACGCTCTTGATATCGGCGCGGCCTCGCCCGATGCTCAGGAGGCAGCCTGGATCTTGCTGACAGATGCAGACGTCGTTTTCGAGCCCGAAACGCTCCGCCGGGCGATCGCGCTGGCCGAGACCGAGGGCGTCGATCACCTGGCGGTCTATCCGGAAGCTTTGACAGAATCGACCGGCGAACGGGTCTTTCTGGCGATGTTCCTGCTGATGTTCAACGCTTACGCCCCGCCGCGCAAGGCTGCCGATCCGCGGAGCAAGGCGGCGGTCGGGATCGGCGCGTTCAACCTGGTTCGGGCCGAAGCGCTCCGTGCGGTCGGAGGCTTCCGGCGGATCGCGCTTTCCGTCGATGAGGACGTCCGGCTGGGCCAGGTCCTGAAATTCGCCGGGTTCCGCGGCCAGGTGGCACTGGGAAAGGACTGTGTGTCGGTCCGCTGGCAGGAAGGGATCTGGGGTCTGATCCGGGGCCTCGAAAAGAACTTCTTCGCCGGGGCCCAGTATCGCCTGAGCGTCGTGTCAATCGCGACGGCCGGTCTGTTGAGCGTGGGCTTCGGGCCGTGCGTGGGATTGTTCGTGGGCCCCTGGTGGACCCGTCTGATCTGCCTGCTGGGCATCGCGGCCGTGGCCACGATCCTCGAACGCGGCACGAGGCCAGGGGGGCCTGCGGTGGTATCATGCCCTGCTCTTACCGTGGGGGGCGTCGATGTGCCTGGTGGCCCTCTGGCGCTCTACCGTACTGGCCCTGCGCCGGCGGGGCATCCGCTGGCGCGACAACCACTATCCCCTCGACGAGCTCCGCGCCCACGTCCGCGGACGCGACGACTGGACGCGCGAGCTCTGGCGTTCCACCCGCTGAGTCGGACAGCGAACGCGCTGAGATCGATCGAGGTAACCTCGAAAAACAAAGGGAAACTCCGGAGGACCCGCTTCCCACAACTCTTCCTTACTCGCGAAACGCCTCGTTCTCCGCGTTGCCGCCGGAGAGGACATAGGCCAGAAGGTCGAGGATCTCGTCCTTCGTGAGCATGTTCAGCAGGCCGGTCGGCATCGGGGAGAGCTTCGACGGTTCGATGCTCATCACTTCCTTGCGGTCCACCGAGACGAGCTGGTGCGGGTCGGCAGGGTTGGTGTTCACCGACACCTGGTCGCCGTTGAGGTTGACGATGACTCCGCTGATGATTTCTTCATCCTTCGTTGTGATCACCATGGGCACGAACTGTTCGTTAATCTCCTTGCTCGGGTTGAGGATCTGATCGAGCAAGTCGTGAGGAGAATACCGCCCGCCGGCGGCGGTGAGGTCGGGACCGGTCATTCCGCCCTCGCTACCGAAGCGGTGGCAGGTGAAGCAGGCAGCGGCGGCGAACATCTTGCGTCCGTTCACATAATTCCGATTCTTCATACCATTCCTGCGCCGCGGCGGAGAGCTCCTCGAGCGTCCAGGTCCTGGGCCGTGCGGCCCGCGAACGTCTCGGCCAGCCCTTCGAGTGGTGATTTCTTCACCGGACTCTGCTGGAGTACCTCGTGCAGCGCTGTCCTTCTCGGCCGCACTCAGGCCGGCGACGGCGTCGTTGCGGATGAACTCGAGGAATCTTCTCGAAGCTCGCGCCTCCCCGATAGCTCGCCGCCTTGAGGAACCACTCGAAATACGCGGTGCGCGTTGGCGTCGTCCAGCCTGACCTGAGCATACGCAAGGAGCGAGCGTACTCGATCTGCTCTTCCTGAGTGGGGGCTTGCTCCATCAGCGCGAGGGCCTTGTCAGCGACGGTGGGGGACTGGAGGTAAACCAGGGTCTCGCAGAGCACCCAGTTCAGCTCACGCGTGGGGGCGGGGAACCTGCGGGTCGAGCCGCGCGATGATGCGCTGCACCTCGGCGTCATCGGGGCGGCCGAAGCGGTTCAGACAGATCTCGTAGATGCGGACGAGCGTGATGCGCTGGTCGTGGGTGAGCTTGTCCCAATCCAGCCGCTCCAGCGACGCGAGAATCTTCGCCTGCATGGCCTTGTCCACCGGCGCGTCATGAGGCTTTCGATGGAACGGATCGATGCCGGTGGTGCGCACGAGCGCGAGCAAGGCCTCGAGCTGTTTTGCCGCGTCCGGCTCGGTTCAGCGCGCGATCCGCCCAGAGTCGCGGCCTCCTGGTGTTCGATGGCGATACGGGCGGCCCAGCGGATGAAGCGGTCGGTGTGGCCGAGGTAGGGCCAGGATTCGGTCACGGCCGGTAGGCCGACCTTTTGATGAAGGACCTCGAGCCGATGACGCAGCCGACGCAGCCCCGCTCCGGGCTGTCGTCGGTCCGGGGCTGGACCGGGGCGGTGGATTCGGTCCCCACGTAGGTCACGCGGTACAAGCCCGATTGGACCTTGCGACCGCCAATGGCGAAATACAACGCACCGTCCGATGGATGGATGATCGCGTCGGTCATCGGCAAGGGAACGCCGGAGAGGAACTCCTCCTTATCGGCCGAGTAACTGGAGCCGTTGGGCTTCAGGTGAATGGCGTAGAGCTTGCCCCAGCTCCAGTCCAGGATAAAGAGAGCCTCCTGATATTTCGTCGGGAACTTCGCGCCGTAACCGAAGGTCACACCGGTAGGCGAACCAGGGCCGATGTTGATCACGGGTGGTAGGTTATCCGGATACCATTCGGGGCGCTTACCCGCTCCGTTTCGCCAGCCGTATTCGCTGCCGCTGGTCACGTGACAGATGCGCGTGGGCCGATACCAGGACGTGTTGTAGTCATATTCCATGTCGGCGTCGTAGGTGAACAGTTCTCCATCGCGGTTGAAGGCGGCGTCGAAGATATTGCGATAGCCGGAAGAATAGATCTCGAAGTCCTTCCCATCTGGCGAGACGCGGTAGACGATACCGCCGGGGGCAAGGACATCGCGCATGAAGCCGCGGCCGTCGGGCATGCGCGGCAGGAGATGGTCCTCGCCCCACGGCTGAGGAACGCGAGAGGCTTCGAAGGCGTTGTCCCGAGCGCCGTTGCCGGTGATGAAGAATAGCGAACGTCCGTCCGGTGCTGGCACAGAGCGCATGCACCCCGTGATCTCTGTGGGAGTGCATTTCGCGAAGCAGCTCCACCTTTTCAAGCTGGTCATCACCGTTGGAGTCGGTGATCCGGTAGAGGCCGCTCGGGATCTTATTCTCGTAGTCGTTCACCGCCACGTACAGTGCGCCGAAGGCCCACACCATGCCGTTGACGGCGCGGATGGCGGCGGGCACTTTTTCGATTTGCTTCGGGTCGAGAGACTGGCCGGGGGGCGGCGGGGGAAAGCGATAGAGGCCGCCATACTGGTCACTGGCCAGGATGCGACCCTTGTTATCGAGGCATAAATTGACCCACGACCCCTGCTCGAGGTTGGGCACGGAATAGAGCAACTCGACCTGGAAATCCTTCTTGACCTTCAGCCTCTCAAGTGGTGTCGCCTTGTTCTCGCCGAGGACGATACCGGTTGTGCTAGGTGGGCGTCCGACCTGCTGTCCCCTCGTCCTTCCCGCCACGATCGCGGATTTGTTCCGGGGTGCCGTCCCGGCCGTCTTCTTCTGCGCCTCTTTCTTCGCTGCCCCTTTCTTGGGAGTCGGTGCGGGCCTCTCGAGCTTCCTCGCATCGACGGGCACGGGTGCCTGGGTTGGGGAGAGCACGTCGCCGTCGGGGAGTTCCTTGAGGAGCACGTCCTTGATCTGCACCCGCATCGCGGGGCCGCGATGGACCTGGAACGCGAGGATTCCCTCCAGTTCGCGGTGGCTCTCCTGATGGTCAATCACGTCCGTCACAGTATGGTCGTTGATCTTGTGGATAAGGTGATTGCCCCGCGCGATAATGGAATAGACATTCCATTCTTCGACATTGACGTCAAACGGCGGGCGCTCGTTAGTGAGCCATTTCCCGCCCTTCTCGTCCACGATGATCGTCTGTCCGTTCTGTGCGATGATCCCGCGGTCCCTCTCGTCATAGAGCATACCATTGTTCTGCGGCAGCGAATGGATGTCGCACTGGTATCCACCAACCGACCACGGGCCAACCTCTTTTAACTCCCGGCTGCGATACTGAATCCCGGAGTTGTTGCCGACCTGCCGGACCTTCGCTCGAAGTTCGAAGTTCCTGGTCGTACCGCCGCGCCAGATCAGGAACTTGTTATAGGGCAGTGGCGAGGCATCGGTCGTCGTGCCCGTGATCGCCCCGTCCTGGACAGACCAGAGCGCCGGGTCGCCTTCCCATCCGGCGAGGTCCACGCCATTGAAGATCGGCCGGAAACCGGCTTCGTCTGCCGAAACATTCACCGCGATGAATCCGAGGGATACCATCAGGGCCATGGGCAGGAGACGAGCGAAACGGTATCGGAGGAAGGCCATGCGCGGAAGACTCCGGTTGAGTGTCGATTAGCCATGCCGGCGAGAAACGGGCGGGGCCTGCCGTCCTCTCAAAATGAGTCCGACGAGATGACCTCGCCGGCACTCATCGTGCTCAGCGCCCGCCAGGTGGCGATATTGATCGAATTCTTCACGAACTGGACCCGTCCGTCGCCCATCAGGACGTTGACTCCGCCTGGGTGAAAGCTTCGCGCCGCGTTGAACGCCGGCTCATTGCCGTTACACGGAGGGTTGGAACCGAACGGGTAGGCGCAGTAGTCATTGCCGTTGACGATCGGAAGCTGGTCCGGGATCGACGAATTGGGCGTGGTATACGCCTCGAACGTGCCGCAATTACGATCGTCGTTGTAGATGTCGCCCGCGGTGATCGGTCACCGTCGCGCTGCTGTTGAAGGGGTTGATTAATTCGGCCATCAGTAGGGTATTGCTCGATCCGTCAATGAATTGCTGGAGGCCGTTGGCCACATTGGGAGCAAATGGAGCGGGGAAGTAAGGGACGATCCCCGCCGGACCGCTGTAAGGATTCGGCTGAGGTGCTTGCTCCGCCAGCGTCAGGTTCTGCGCGTAGATCATGTTGCCCCAGTTGACCACGTAGTTACCCTTGACGCGGTACAACGTGCCCGGCGACTCGATGTTCTGGTTGCCCGGATCGGTGGGGCAATCCCATACGCTGATCTGCGCATGGCACGCGGTCGACTGCTGGGCGGCTTGAAACCCGAGGTTGAAATTGATCGAGTTATAGATGTTTCCTTGCTCGACGAACGCCAGGATGCTAAACGCCCAGGTCCGGCGGTTGTTGGCCTGGGTACCGCCCGTATAGGTGAAGAACCGACCCAAACGGCCGATCGGGAACGTGTTGTTGGTCTGGTGGTAGTTGTGCATCGCCAGACCCAGTTGCTTCAGGTTATTGACGCACTGGGACCGCCGAGCCGCCTCGCGCGCCGCCTGAACGGCAGGCAAGAGTAGCGCGATCAGCACCGCGATAATGGCGATCACGACAAGGAGCTCGATGAGGGTGAACCCCCGCGCGCCACGATGTGCGGCGGCGATCCGGTCTTCGGTAGGATGAGTCATTCGGAAACCTCTCAGTCATGGGGGAAGAAAGAGCGCGACGCATCGCTCCGCTGCTCGCGCACGATCGACCGCCCGCCCTGGAGGCGGTCGAGTCGTCGCGCGATCAGTCGGATCAATGATTCTCGAGTGAGGCACCAGCCACCATCGCCGCGACACCGATCGGCTTGTGTCTACGGCTGGAAGCTATCGATCGTGGCCAACGGTATCTCCCGTGTCTCCGCGGATTCCGCCCCGCCGAAGACGATCTCCTTGAGGATCTCGGCAACGCATCGCAGGTGGTGGTCCATGGCGAGCGCGGCGCCGTCCGCATCGGATCGGAGCAGGGCTCGCGCGATCGCCAGGTGCTGCTCGGGCATGTCGTTGGAGCTCGACCAGGCGTTGCGCTCGTGCGAGATATCACGCAGGGCGCGGAAAAGCGTCAGGTATCGCTTGATCTCGAAGGCCAGCCGGTCGCTCCCGCACGACGACATGATCAGGCCATGCAGTTGGTTGTCGACGGCCCTGCCCGCCCGGGAACGCTCCTCCTCCGAGGTCATCGCCCGGACGCGCTCCAGCGTCCCCTCGATCCCGGTCAGCTCGATGGGGGGGATGCGCCCGCACGTGCGCTGCGAGTCGCCTCGACTTCCAGAACCCGCCGGACCTGCGCCATCTCCAGAAGCTGTTGCGGCCCAAACGGGCGCACAACCGCACCGCGATGCATTGACAGTTCAACAATTCCCAGGGCTTCCAGTTCCTGAAGCGCCTCCCGCACGGGTGTCTGACTGACCTGATAAAGGTTACAGAGGTGTTGCGCGACCAGGTGGCTGCCGGGGCGAAACTGACCCTGGAATACGCCCGTGAGGATGGCGAGGTCACCGACTGCCGCAAATGCCTCCGCGCGATCGGGCCGGCGTGTTCGTCTGTCATCCGTCCCCCTGGTCCGCGCGTCGCCGCTCCATGTGTATCCTGCGACGTTCGATTCAACGCGTCCGTCGAGCTCCTTATGCCGTCGGCCCCGGCCGGCATGTCCCCCGAATGGTCTCCAAGATAAGATTTAATTGAATCGACTGCAAGTCGATCAAACTAAAAAATTCGACGTGGATTACAGAGGGACAACTCGTGAGAGCAAGCTGGCGTGTCCCGACTAATCCAGGAGGTCGACCGTTGCGCGGTATCCCGCCAGTCCGGGGAGTGATTCGAGCGTACGCCTGACCGTCCGCCGCTGCCAGAACCGCGTGGTGTGGGCGCGGATGGTGACGTCGCGGCCCACCACGCGAACCTCGACGCCGCTGACCCGGTCGCCGAGCGAGTCCCGGATCTGCCGCTCGATCCGACGTTTCAGAGCCGCTTCGACCGCCGGGTCGGTGTTCAGGCTCGGCTCGCCCGAGATTCCCGATACCGAGCCATCGCGATCAACGTCAGGGCGCGAGCCGAGCGAGAAGGGAGTGGCGGGCAGGAATCGGCCCAGCCACCCCGAAGGGCGCCGAACGCTACCCGATGTCGCGGCCGGTTGGGAACCGGTAGCGGACGCCGGCGCGGGCGACCTGGCGCCGGGTGCGGTGCCGGGAACTGACCCCGGGACCGATTCCAGACCCAGTACCCTGCCCGGCGTGGATACCACCACACCCGGACGGCTCGGCGTGAGGGGATCAACTTCAGGAACGGGACCAACGCCTGAGGTTGCCATCGGTCGCGAGACGATGATCGGGGGACCGGCGGGTTCGAGGGCCGGCAAGGGGAGACTCCGGGTCCGCATCCGGCCGGGTCCCGGGGCATTCACGCCGGGAATCACGAGCATCGGCCGATTGTCGATTTCCGGCACCGTCGTCTGAGCCTGGGACGGTGATGGTGACTCGGTCGCCATCCCTCCGGCAGGATTGGCCGAGGGCGAGAACAGCGGCGGCGGTTCCTCGGCGGCGAGGACCCGAGCCGACCCGACGGCCGTCGGCGAACCGGCTCCATACCACAGGAGCAGCCCGACCAGCGCCCGGCCCGCCCGTATCCGCCTCATGTCCTTGATCCCTCGCTCCGAACTCCCGGGCCACGCGCCGCGCCGTTCACGAGTCGGCCTCACCTCACCCCACCAGTCCCGGCGCGGACGTTCTCCTTACTCAGATCGGCGGAATCGAAGGACGCCATTCAACCTATCTTGGGAGCTGTTGCGGCCGGAGGGGGAGCCAGGGGTGAGACCCGGTTGCTGATCCTGGGTGAGAACACGCGGGAATCGACATCGAACCTTCGTCCACCGCACCCCTTGCCCAGCCCCGAGCTCTCCTTTTCGACCTCGACCCAGGATCGGCGCCGCTCCCTGCGCCATTCACCTTCACATGTTTTCCAGTATTTCGACCCGCACGACAGGCACATCCGGCTGGAACCCGACCGCAACGAGATCCCCAGGATCGTCCCGACCGGAATGAAGCCCCACGAGCGGCAGTCCGGACAACGCTTGGGGCTCATGTCGCTGACAAAGACCATGAACGACCCGACGAGGATCGTATTGATGGCAAGCGCCGCGAGCGGCATCGATGGGATCAGGGTTCGCGCGCCCAGATACGGGAGGATCTTCCCATAAACGATGATGGTCGCCGGTGCGATCAACGCCAGCAGCAGCGGCGCGGCGCTGTATCTCACCGTGTTCCCGGCGGCGATGAGAACGATCAATAAGGCCAGGACCCAGGGTGCCGCCACGAGCAGTAATGCCGGAGCATTCACGATCCCCGTGCCCTCGACCACATGGGCCAGCGGAGTGAGAATGCCGAGCGTCAAGGCAAAGGAACCCGCGAGCAACCCGAGAGCACGAAGCTCCAGACCACTGGAACCGGAAATGCGGGCGTGACTGCGACGTCCGGAAGGGAGCGTCGCCTCTCCGTCAGAACGAGGCTGGCTCATTGTGATGATCACATCAATGGGGGAATCCGGAATGGGGCCCGGCACTGAGCGCCGATCCGGCGGGACGCGAGTGCGTCAACCTCAGCGTCGGATTTCAACTCTCTGAGAACCCTAGGTCGCATTTACGATCGGCGACCAAAAAATAGCGGTCGGGTCGCATCGCCATGATCGGCGAGACATCACCTCAAAGATCCTTGGATGCAGCCATTTCCGGGCCGCGATCACGGCTGATAAGTGATCCATAGAGGACTGGCCCAGGCATATTTACCGTCGTCCTGAGCGATCCGCACGTAGTAGAGATAGGTCTTTCCCGGCTCGGCGGCCTCATCGACCCACCTGAGCGAGACCTCGGCTCGGCCGGGTTCGGTATCGAACACATAGATTGGACTGGCGGTGCCCGATTGCCGGACGATGTCGAGCCGGGCCACCGGAGCGGTACCGGCCACCCGCACGTCAAGCCGCGGCCGATCGCGAGTCACCAGCTCATCGCCCATGACATGATCACCCGACCGCACGTCAAGCACGATGTTGTCCTGCGCGGCGTAGCAGTGCCGCTGCCTGAGCGCATCGATCAATCCCGCCCGGCTTGCGGTTTCGGCCAGCACAACGGCGTAACTGATATGGGTGCTGACATGATCGCTACTGGCCTGATAGCCCAGGCGGTATCCGCGGCCCAGCGCGTTCCAGACAAACCCATCGGGATGATACCCTTGAATACTGTCGGCCGCGTTGACCGCCGCCAGGGCGTGCGCGCGGCTCCTCGTAGCTCTGGCGATGGCCCTGGTAGATCTCGACGATCGGCTCGACCGACGGGTCGTTGTCCCGCCAGTCGGTCCCCATGCTGGTCGCCGACGAGTGCGACGAGCAGATCCCGTCGAACTTCTTGAGATACGCATACAGATTCTTGACATCGGGAGCGCCCTGCTCCGCCGTCCCGAACCGCAAGGCCGGGCCTTCGAGCGGCGTCAGCGCGCGCACCCGCGCCGGCTGAACATCACGTTGCGATGGCCGCTCGGATACGGCAGGCTTCGCTCGTACGTGAACATCGTCACGAACTTCGAGCCGAGGTGATAAAGGTCGATCTGCTTCTGGGTCAGGTACCACATATATTCAAGACCGACGGCGTACTCGTGATCGGTCGGTCCGATCCAGTCCTGGGCGGCGACGTCGATGCCGTACCGCCAGAAGTCCTCCATGGGTCCGTCCCAGTCGCGATGGGCCGACAGCTCGGTGTGACGGTGGAAATCGCCCCGCAGCAGACGGTAGGTCTTGCCGGCGGCCTCGATCCGGGTCGTCCTCATTCGCTCGACCTGCGCGGCCTCGTCGGGGTGGATCGGCGCAATCTCCTTGACCGCGTTGTCGGCGACGGAGGGCGTTTCGGCGGTGACGGCCACCAGAGACGGTTCCTCGGCGGCCTGGTCCTGGGTCAGCAATGACGCATGGAGATGATTGACCCTGGCCGAGGGAGAGCCGGCGGTCCGGTCGTCGCTGGAGTGGATCAACACGAGCGATCCCGCGGGCGTGAGCGCCAGCGCCGGTCGGTTGTCGAGCAGGTTCTCCGAGCGCCTGAGGGCAAGGGCCGGTGACCACGTCGAGCCATCGAACCGGGTTGCGAAGCTGACCCAGAGCTCGCCGTTGGTCTCGATCGTCTTGTGCCGCCGGTAGAGCATCCAGAGCGTGCCATGGCCGTCGAAGGCGATCCGGGGAAAGCTGACGCGCCGGTGCGGACCGAGCGGCATGGTGGGGTCGTCGGAATGGGTCTGGAGCACCGCGGGCTCGATCTGGGCGCGGGCGCGCAGCCGGCCCTGCTCGACGCAACGCACCAGGATGGTGCGCTCGAGATAGAGCGGCACCCCCTGCCGTCCCTTGTAACGCGTGCCGAAGTCCTTGCCCCACTCGGGATCGGCATCCTCGTAGGCGACCCAGAGCCGCGACTGTCGATCGAGCGCCAGGCTCGGGCGGGCCTCGAATCGCGGACTGGCGGCGATCGGGATGACCGACTCAAAACCGCCCGTTGGCGATCGGCGCCGCGCCAGGACGTCGTAGTTGCCCCGGTCGTACGTATCCCAGGCCACCCAGATCTCGCCCAACGGACCCGCCGCGATCGCGGGTGACCAGTCGTTGGCCTTGCTCGTCGAGACCCGCTCCGGCGTACCCGCCCGGCCGTCCGGGCCAATCCGGTTGAGCAGAATCTCGAAGTTCTCGTCGCGCCAGGCTTGCCAGGCAATCCAGATCTCGCCCTGACCCTCGCGCGCCGCGGCGCACACGGCATTGATGTCCGGGCCTTTCGTTCGGGTCAACCGCTCGATCGTGCCGAGTTTCCCGGTCTTCGGGTCGTAGGAACGGGCGTGGAGGTCCCAGTCGCCTTGCTCCTGCTGCGACCAGACGATCCAGACCACGCCGGTTCGATCGACCGCGATCGACGGCCGCCAGACGTCGAGGCCGTTGTCGCTGACCTCGACCGCCCGGGCGCTCCAGATCCCATTTTTGTACGAGCGGAGCAAGACCTGGTCGCCATGATCTCGAATCTCAAGGGAATCGAACCGGCCGTGGGCCACGGCGTCGCTGTCGATCGGATTGCCGTGCCGATAGGCGACGAAGGCGCACCAGACGGTGCCGTCGTTCGCGACGGCCGCGGCGGGGAAATCGTCATCGGTGCCGCCGGCGGTGATCGGGCGGGTGGCCGCCACGCGCTCGATGCTGGCGGCGCCGTTGAGATACTCGCGCGGCTGACCCGGAACGAGCTCGCGCAGGGCCACGGTGAAAGCGCCCTGCGTCGTATAGATCGCGACACGGGCGTCGCCAGGAGCGTCGAGTGTCGCCAGCAGTGTCACCGGGGTCGTCCGGGGACCAGCCTTGGCTTTCGCCTTGGCCTTGGCGTTGGCGTTGGCCTTGGCTTTTGCCTTGGCGACGGGCTGATCGGTCCGGACCTGCCAGCGAGACAAGTCGGCCGGATCGATCGAGCCCCGGCCCGACTCGACCTCGAGCGCGACGACCCGACCGGCCGTGACCTCGATCCGGCCGTCCCAGGCGCGTGCTGTCGCGTCGCCGCGCCCCAGACGGATCTCCAGTCCGATCGCGCCCGCCGGTAAGCTCACGTCCTGATCGCGGGGAGCCGTATCGGCCGGCGCCGCGGTGGTCGACGGACCCCGCGGCGACCAGAACGAGGCGACGAGCATGCCGAGCGCCACCGACGTCGTCAGCAGAACCTTCCCTTTCGCCATGATCTCGTATCCCCTTGCCATCAAGAATTATCGTGAGTTCGAATCTTTGAATGATAAAACGAATTCGCCTTATTCTTCCAGAAATTTGATGGTTTCACGCATCCGTACCGAACGAGATCCCCTGGGCGAGGGGTAGGGTGGCGCCATAGTTGATGGTGCAGGTCTGACGCCTCATGTACGCCTTCCACGCGTCGGAGCCCGCTTCACGACCGCCGCCGGTCGCCTTCTCGCCACCGAAGGCGCCGCCGATCTCGGCGCCCGAGGTGCCAATGTTAACGTTGGCGATGCCGCAGTCCGAGCCTTCGGGTGAGAGGAAGCGCTCGGCTTCGAGGATGTCACGCGTGAAGATGGCCGAGGTGAGCCCCTGTTCGACCGAATTATGCCAGTCGATCACCTCGTCGATGGATTCGTAGCGGGTCACGTACAGGATCGGCGCGAAGGTCTCTTCACGCGCGATGGGCAGATCGGCCCGGGCCTTGACGATGGACGGCTCGACGAAGTTGCCCGGCCGGTCGAGCACCCGGCCGCCGTGAAGGACCTCACCCCCCTGCTCTCGCGCCGCCGCGACCGCCGACATCATGGTGGCCACGGCGTCGCGGATGGATCAAGGGGCCCAGCAGGGTCTGTTCCTCCCAGGGATCGCCGATCGGAATGGACTGGTAGGCGCGGATCAGGCGATCGAGGAAACCGTCGTGGATCGACGCATGCAGGAACAGGCGGCGCAGGGTCGTACAGCGCTGGCCGGCGGTGCCGACCGACGCGAACAGGACCGCGCGGAGGGCCAGGTCCAGATCGGCGCTCGGGGCGACGATCAGGCCGTTGTTTCCGCCCAGTTCGAGGATCGAGCGGCCGAGGCGTCGGGCAACGGTTTCGGCGACGAGGGTCCCCATCCGGCAGCTCCCGGTGGCGGAGATCAGGGGCAGGCGTCGGTCCTCGGCGAGCCGCTCACCGATCTCGGCCCCTCCGACACAGAGGTTGAACACACCAGGGTAGCCGTTGGTAGCGGCGACCTGGTCGCGATCCGCTGGACCGCGATCGCGGTGAGGGGGGTCGATGGCGACGGCTTCCAGACCAGGGTGTCGCCGCAAACCGCGGCGATGGCCGCGTTCCAGGCCCAGACCGCGACCGGAAAATTGAAGGCGGTGATGATCCCGACCGGGCCGAGCGGATGCCACTGCTCGAACATCCGGTGACGCGGCCGTTCGCTGGCGATCGTCAGACCGTAGAGCTGCCGCGAGAGGCCGACGGCGAAGTCGCAGATGTCGATCATCTCCTGGACCTCGCCCTCACCCTCGGCCCGGATCTTGCCGGTTTCAAGAGTGACCAGCAGTCCCAGGTCGCGCTTCACGGCGCGCAGCGCCTCGCCGATCTGGCGGACGACCTCGCCGCGTACCGGCGCGGGCACCATCCGCCAGGTCCGGAACGCCGAGGCCGCGGTGTCGATCGTCGCGTCGAGGTCCGTGGTCGAACCCCCGGCAACCCGGGCGATCGGCTCGCCACGGCTGGGGTTCATCGCGGTCAGGGTCTCGCCCCCCGGCCGATCGACCCAATCCCGATGGCAAACGCCGCGATGGATCTCACCCGGCCGGATGCCCAGCCGCTCCAGTACGTCCTCGAACATGCGCGCGTCTCCTCCCGTCGTTTCCGATCAATCGCCGATGACCTTGACCAGAACTCGCTTGGGCCGTCGGCCATCAAACTCGCCGTAGAAGATCTGTTCCCAGGGGCCGAAGTCAAGCTTGCCCGCCGTGATGGCCACGACCACCTCGCGCCCCATCACCTGGCGCTTCATGTGGGCGTCGGCGTTGTCCTCGCCGGTCCGGTTGTGTCGATAACGCGTTGGCGACGGATCAAAGGGCGCGAGCCCTTCGAGCCATTGCTTGTAGTCGTCGTGGAGCCCCGGCTCGTCGTCGTTGATGAAAACGGACGCGGTGATGTGCATGGCGTTGACCAGTACCAGCCCCTCGACCACCCCGCTGGCCACGACGATCCGCTCGACCTGGGGCGTGATATTCACGAACCCCATCCGGGTCGGCAGGTTGAAGCTGAGGTATTCGGTGCGCGACTTCATGGTACACCCGATCTCCGTGCGAAACGAGAAACCAGAAATCCGTGACCTTCGGCGACGGTCCGCAACCGGACTCATCGATCCCTTGAACGAAAAGATCAGGGACATTCGCCCCGCGAGTTCGTTCGGACGCCCCGCGAGTTCGTTCGGACGCGCCGCGAGTTCGTTCGGACGCGCCGCGAGTTCGTTCGGACGCGCCGCGAGTTCGTTCGTGCGAATCCACCCGCGTTGATCGTCGTTTCTATTGATGCAATCATCACAAGAGTTCCAACCGGCACGATCGCGACCCAGTTGGCCGGGATCGCGACGGGCCGGGACGCGAAAGCGCGGGCCGGTCCTCTTTAATATCGTGATTCGGGACCGTTCCGTAAGCGTAATCCGCGCCCAGCGCGCAGCGAGGCACCGGAAGTCGCCCGCGGGGCGGCTCCGGTTGCGTGGGTGGGTCGATCTTTTCCGATCGGGGCGGGCCGGACGGACGTCCGGGTCAGCGGCCCGGCGCCTGGCCCGACGACTTGCGGGCCTCGCGACGATCCTTCAGAAGCGCCGCCCGCCGCTGCCGTCGATTTCCCGACGGCTCGTTCCCCGTCCACGACCGTTGCGCCGTGCGCGACGGCGTGAACGCGGGAGCGGAAGCAGGTGCAGGAGTTGGCGGAAGCGTTCGCGCGGGCGCGAGTGTCGCCGCGGGGACCGCGACGGGGTGGATTGCCCCGACCTCGGCCGGTTCCGGCTCCGGTTCATCGAGGTCGATCGCGTCGTCGATCTCGGAACCGGCGAATGCGTTTCGCGCGATCAGGTCGGTGAACATTTCATCCACATTCTTCTCAACGCGACTGATGACGTAATCGACCCCCGCGCGTGGCACGCAATTCCGCGGCGCCTCGTCCCCGGCATCCCAGGGGCGGGCCAGGTCCTTCGGCTTTCCCTTCGTCGGTCGCGGTTCACGACCGGATCGGAGCCGTAAAAGCTCGGCATGCGTCCAGCGAAAGTCGCGGCGGGCGTTGGTCTCATCACGGCGCAGGCGGCGGGTCTCGGCGTCCTCGGTCAACGGCATGCCGTGCGTCGCCAGGTCGCGCTCATGGGCGTCGAGCGCGTTGAGCGACACCTCCTGTTCGTGGCGCAGAAACGCGATCTGCCGCTTCACCAGCCGATCGAGCGCGTCGCGGTCGGTCGCCTCGGGGACCTGGTCGTGACCGTCGCGAAGAATCCTGGCGACGCCCAGGAGATCAAACGCGAGGCTGCGTTGATCTTCATTCCAGGATTGATTCGTATCAATCGAGCGTTGCAGGCCCTCCCACCGCTCGATCAGCCAGTCGGCGCCGTGTTTGGTCCGGCGCAGCCCGCGAGCGACGCGTTCGGGGTCCCTGGCGAGTCGATTGCCCAGTTGATCGACCTCGTGGCGGCGGTCGAGGTCCCAGGCCCGGACGGCCCGCAGAATGCCGCGGCGCATGTCGGCGACGCCCTGCTCGGCGGATCGATCGAGCCGGACCGAATACAGCGCCAGGCGTCGGACCAGCCACGCTTCATAGATCGTCGCGGGCTCGAACTCGGCCACAAGCTCCGCGAACCGCGCAGCGCGCAGCGCCTCGAACTCATCGGCCGCGGTAGGAGAACTGGCGCTGGCACTGGCATCGGCGCTGGTGGGTACGATCGCGATATTGAGCCCGTCGGTGGGCGAACCGACGGCTGTCGTGCTGTTAAACATTACCGTGGCCTCAGTTTCGTGGTTCCGGGTCGCCTGCTGGTCTGGGCTATCAGGGCAACCTGGCGAAACTATACACCATTTTTCGGAAAAAAGACGTACTCATCAAGATAGGTGGGTCTGGCGGTGATGGAACCGCGAACACTTGTGCCAGGGAACACCTGTGCCAGAACGGACTCACGCGATTTCCAGCAGGCATCAACTCAAAACAACGCGCAGGTTATTCTCACGTATCTCTTAACCTGTCACGTCACGCCGGGCCGGCGTTCGCCGGGGAGTCGATCGAGGAGCCGGAGCAGGCCGTCGAGCACCGTGAGCGGGTGCGGAGGACAGCCGGGCAGGTACAGGTCGACCGGCAGGACCGAGCCGGCGCCGTCGTGACAGACCGGGCTACCGAAGTACGGTCCCCCGCTGATGGCGCAGGCGCCGACGGCGATCACCAGCTTGGGCGCGGGCATCGCCTGATGGGCGATTTCGAGCGCCCGGCGGCATGTTATGGGTCACGGGTCCGGTCACGAGCAGGGCGTCGGCATGGCGCGGCGAGGCGACGAACCCCATGCCGAAACGGCTGATGTCGAACACGACATTGTTCAGTGCCGCGAGCTCGGCGGCGCAGCCGCCGCAATCGCCCGCCGACACCTGCCGGAACCGCATCGACCGGCCAAAGAGGCGGAGCATCGACGCCTCCAGCGCCCGGACCACGGGCGCTTCCGCGTCGCTGATCCGGAGGTCGTCCCGCGCCGTCGCCCCCATCGCGAATTGATTGCTGATCCGGATCGCGCCTCCGGACACGCCCCGGCGCAATCGCCGCAGAAGACGCAGCGGCCCAGGTCGAGCGTGAGCGCGAGCTCGGGCTCGGTCCGGATCGCCTCGGTCGGACAGGCATCAGCACACGCCGAGCACCCGGTGCCGCACTTTCCGGGGTCCAGAAGCGGCCGGCCCCGGAAGTCCGACGGCAGCGCCACCTCGCCACGCGGATACGGGGTCGTCCAGCAGCCCTTCTGAAACCGGTCGCGCAACAGGTCGAACACCGCTCACCTCGGGATGATTCTCTACAGATCATGTCCACAATAGGACAGATTGCAGCTCTTGTTGGTGACCGGGAAGTCGGACACCGCCCCCTCGCGGTTGGCGATCTCAAGGGCCTCCCAGTTATGGAACGAGGGGTCCTGGACCTTGAACCGAGCGATCGAACCGTCCGCGGCGCGGATCAGGGCCAACGCGACCTCGCCCCGCCACGACTCGGCCAGCGCGACGGCGAAATCACCTCGTCGCGGCGGCCCCGGCGGGCACGCCACCCTGGCCGCGCCCTCGGGAAGCCGCTCGATCTGCTCGATCAGGAAGGCGAGCGAGCGCTCGGACTCGAGACGCCGGAGCAACGCGCGGTCGAGCACCGAGCCCCCGGAGCCGAGCGCCAGCGGGATGTGGGCGAACCTCCAGATACCGCTCGGATGGTCATGCCGGACGTCGATCGATAGCCCCGACGCCCGCGCGATCGGCCCGACGAAGCCATGGTCGATCGCCTGTCGGAGCGTGATCGATGATGTGGCCTCGAACCGGTTGAGCACCGAGGCGGCCGACAGCTCCGACTCCACGGCGCGTTTCAGATCGACGCGCACCCGCTTCAAACGGTCGAGAATCGTCGCGGCACGTTCCGGCGCCAGGTCGCGCGTGACGCCGCCGGGGCGCACGAATCCCCGACCGTATCGGTTTCCAGTCAGCTCCATCGACGTGTTCAGGAACTCGCCCCGAAGTCTGCCGAAGAGGGCGGAACCGGCCCAGAAGCCGATATCGGCCGCGAGCGCGCCCAGATCGCCGACGTGATTGGCCAGCCGCTCGACCTCAAGCGCGATCCCGCGCAACGCCTCGGCGCGGGGCGAGACCCCGCACCCGGACTGCGCCTCGATCAGCTCGCTATGGGCCGTCGCGTAGGCGATCGACGCGTCGCCCGCGATCGTCTCGATCAGCAGGGGCACGCGGTTCGGCCGGGCACTCGTGACCAGATCCTCGACGCCTCGATGCTCGTAACCGAGCCGGACGTCAAGCTGATCGATCGTCTCGCCCCGGCAGGTGAACCGGAAGTGTCCCGGCCCGATGATGCCCGCGTGAATCGGGCCGACCGCGATCTCGTGCGACGTCCGCGCGGAGGGTCGATCGTCGGTCGAGCCGTGGTCGAAGAGAGCCGTGTGCTGGCGCAGGGGCTCAAGCCGTGGATGGCCCCGCGGGACAATCTCCATCTGCTCGAAGACCTCGCGCTCGAACCGGCTGGCCTGGGCCAGGGCCGGAGTCATCGACGGATAGACCGTCCCGCGCACCGTGTCGGCAGCGGCGACACCGAGCAATCCGTTGGCGTCGTCGGCAACGACCGCGTAGACCCGGACGTCCTCCGACGGACCCGTCCCCTGCCCCATCTTCCGACCGAACCAGAGGACCAGGCGACCGCCGCTCCGGCAACTGGCGACCACCGACTCCGCGAGCCGTTCGAGCGGCACGCGGGGAATCGCGGCCTCGAATAACGGCTGCGTGTTGTGAAACGTCAAGTAACCCTGGAGCATGGTTCAATGTCCCTCCGGCCGAGGGCTGATCGCGATCTCCCGATGCGACAACGCGATGACGGAACGCGCGGCGACCGACCGGGCGGCGTGGCGAAGCTCGGTATCGAGGGCGCGGGGAATCGCCAGGCCCAGGGCGATCGACAGCGTCGCCAGGCCGATCGGTGCCATCAGCGTCGCGACCGGCTCGCGGAACCGGGGCGCCGGCTCCTCGGACCAGGCGAACGATCCGACGGCGGAAGAAGCGGAAGGCGGCTCCAGGATCATGCCGAGCGCGGTTCGGGTCATGCTCACGAAGATCCAGGCGATCGGTGCCAGCAACCCCGCCAGGACGAGGAACCGCCCCTCGGAGGCGGCGGACGCGATGATCGTGAACTTCGAGACAAAGGTTCCGAACGGCGGCATGCCGCTGATCGCCAGGAACCCGATCCCCCAGAGCGCGGCCGTCGCCGAGGCTCGACGGCCCGCGCCCGGACGTCGGCTACATGCTTCGATCCATAAAGCATGAGCATGTTGCCCGCAACCAGGAAAAGGAGCGCCTTGATCAAGGAATGGTTCAGCGCGTGGTATAGCCCGCCGTAGACCCCAGGGCCGCCCAGCGCGATCCCGATCGCGACGATGCCCAGGTTCTCGATGCTCGAATAGGCCAGAAGGCGCTTGTAGTCGGTCTGGCCGTGGATGAAAATCGCGGCGATCCAGACCGAGAACAGGCCCAGGACCAGCAGTGACTCGTCGGCGAAGGACTTCTGGCCCGCCGACGCGCAGACCTGATAGCCCCGCACGATCCCGAGCAGCGCGCAGTTGAGCGACGCTCCCGAGAGCAGGGCCGAGATCGGCGCGGGGGCTTCACTGTGGGCGTCGGGTAGCCAGCTATGCATCGGAGCCAGGCCCACCTTGGTCCCGTAGCCGACCAGCAGCAGGACGAACGAGGCTTTAAGCCAGATCAGGTCCGCGCCGGTGCGGGGCGCTGTTTCGAGCAGGCGCGGCAAGTACAGGACGTCCCAGGCGTGCGCCCGCCCCGAGCCGGCCGAGCCGATCGCCAGGAAGAACGTGCCCAGCAGCGCCAGCGCGATCCCGACCGAACAGAGCACCAGGTACTTCCACGCCGCTTCGAGCGAACGCGCCGACCCCTGACCGTAGATCAAGGGAGCGGAGGCCAGCGTCGTCGCCTCGATCGCCACCCAGTAAAGCCCCAGGTGCAGCGTCGACGTCGCCAGGGTCATGGCCGAGAGAAACAGGAGGAAACACGCCGATTCCGCACGTTTGGCGAAGACATGCCCGTGCCCCGAGCCCGCCATGATCGCGACCACCGCCATGAGGGAAAGCAGGCTGACGATCGACAGGAAGATCAGCCCCAGGCTATCGACATCCAGCAACTTGTGCCAACCGCGCTGAGGCCAGGCCCAGAGAACGGCCGTCAGCCCGAAGTGCGCCACGGACGCGGCGAGCACCAGGCCCGCGCGGAGTCGGGCCGAGGCGATCGCGTAGACGATCAGCGCGGTGACGGTGGGAATCAGGATCAGGAGGGGAAGAATCACGGGGCTTGGTTCTCATCAATCATGAAGCTGGGTCAGACCCGTGGTGTCCAGGTCCTCGAACGTCCGGTTGATCTGGAAGATCACGATTCCCATGACGAAGACGCCGACGAAGAGGTCGAGCAAGATCCCCAGCTCCACGAGCCAGGGTGTCTCGCGCGCCAGGGCCAGGCCGAACAGCGAGATTCCGTTCTCGAGGGTCAGATAGGCGATGACCTGCGTCAAGGCCAGGACCCGGCTGACCAGGAGAAAGAGCCCGAGCAGGACCGTGGCGAACGCGCCCGGAACCAGCAACGACGGCGCCGGCCCCAGCGCCTCGGGAAGGACCAGACGGGTGCCGAGCCAGAACGAGATCGCGACGAGCACTCCCGCGATCGACAGGGCCGCGCCTCCGCCGACCAGGGGGCGCGGCTCATGACGGACGCTGGAGTGCCGGATCGATCGCCAGAGCAGCGGCGGGACCACCAGGACCCGGATCACGACGATCGCCACCGACATGATCACAAGATGAAGCTCCTCCGCCAGGTTACCCAGCAGCAACGGCAATACAGCCAGCAGCGCCGCCTGGGCGGCGTTCAGCTTGATGGCCGTCGCCAGCCGGAGCGAAGTCACGAGCAGCAGGTCGATCACCACCAGGATGATGATCCCCACGTTGACCAGATCGTTCGTCCAGAGAGCGCTGACTGCCGGGTCCAAGAATCATCTCCCCACGTATCGATTCGATCAGAACCTGGGAAACTCGTAGAGGATCACACCGACTCCCAGGGCCGCCAGCAAGAAGGCGCCGAGCAGAAACCTGGGGACCTGGCGGAGCCGGACCCGCGCCACCGAGACCTCGGTCAACACGATCAACGCCGCGAGCAGCGCCAGGCCCGCCAGGAAGGTCAACATCCGGACCGCCAACCAGGCGCCGGGACGATGGAGATCAAACAGGCCGACGAGCAAGGCCCCCATCACGAAGAGCTTTTGCATGCCCGCGTACTCGATCAGCGCGAGGTCGGGGCCGCTGTGGTCCAGCGCCATGACCTCGTGGACCATGGTGAGCTCGAGGTGGGTGGTCGGATCGTCGAACGGAATCCGGGCGTTTTCCAGCAGGATGATCGTGAAAAGCGCCAGACTGATCGGGATCAGGGCCGGTGCATGGAACAGCCAGTTGACCGGGCCGATCTGCATGAGCATCGTGGTCAGCGACCACTCGTGACGAAGGCCCTGGGAGGATGACTGGCCGAGCAAGCCGAGCGCCACCAGGATCAGGAACATCGTGGGTTCAGCCAGTGCGCCGAACGAGGCCGCCCGCGATGCCCCCAACCCCTCAAAGGCGCTGCCGGTATCCAGGGCCGCCAGGACCAGGGCGGCGCGGCCCAGCGCCAGCAAGGCGGCGAACACCACGAGGTCGCCCGAGAAGTGTAGCGGCGCCCCGATCCCGGCCAGTGGTACGAACAGCCCCGCCAGCAGACCGGACGCCACGACCATCGGTGGGCCGAGCCGGAAGACCACCGACGTTCCCTGGCCATAGACGGCTCCCTTCCGCGCCAATCGGAGCAGGTCGCGATACGGCTGCAAGAGGCCAGGGCCGCGCCGACCCGCGATCCGGGCCTTGCCCCAGCCGATCAGGCCCGCCAGCATCGGGGGCAAGATCAACAGGCAGATCAGATGCACGGCGATTCCCGAGATCCGCCCCAGAACCTGCATCACGTCACGGCCCTTCTTCCTCGTGAATCGCCTTCCGTCAGCGCAGGACTTGCCAGATCAGCATGGTGACCAGTGTGAGGAGCAGAAACAGCAGGTAGAGCTGGATCGACCCCCGCTGGATCCAGCGCAGGCGGGCGCAGGTCCGGTCCAGGACCCGGCCCAGCGGGCGAATCAGTCGAACCGTGATGAGGTCGCCGGAATCGGCCTGGAGATCGGGATCGGTGCGCCCGATCGGCAACAGTCGCGACGCCGGTTCCAGCTCCGGATAGAGGCTGCTCACCATCGAACCGAGCGGTGCGCGGAAGGAGCCATACGTGTACTGGACCCGCGGCAACGGCACCGGCGAGCCGTACCCGCAGTCCCAGACCGGTCCACTTGCGACCGACCTACCTTCGGAACCGCCGTTTGCTCTCAGCAGTCGGTTGCGGAGCCAGGACAGGCTCGCGACCGTGGTCAACAGCAGCGCCGCCACGACCGAGAGCCCGCGGACCGGTCCGAAGCTTCGGGCCAGCTCGTCGATCAAGGGGACGGGGTCCCAGCGCGCCAGGATCGCCTCGACCTGCGGCCGGACCAGGGCGATGCCCGCCACGGGAGAAACGCCCAGGACGATCGTGACCCCGGCCAGGGCCACCACCACCGCGCGCCGGAGCCGCGGTACGGCCGAGGCCCGGACCTGCGCGGCCTCCTCGCTTCGAGCCTGCCCCAGAAAGCCCAGGCCAAAAAGGGCACAGAAGACCAGCGACGCCAGCCCGACCACCAGGGCCAGGATCACCAGGACCGCCAGGACCGCCAGCCGGTTCGATTCGGTGAGCTGAACCACGCCCCGATACAGGCCGCGAACCAGGAGCCACTCGCTGGGAAACGCTCCGAATCCCGGCATCCCCGCCAGGCCCAGCGCGGCCAGCGCCGCACACGTGCCCAGCGACGGCAGATTGCGGAGCAGTCCCCCCAGCCGCCCCAGGTCGTCGGTTCCCGTCTGACGCTCGATCTCGAGCACCAGGAGAAACCAGAGGGTCTTGAGAACCGCGTGATTGATGATGTGAAGCAGGGCGCTGCCAAACCCGAGGATGATGATCACGGGCGTGTGGTCCGTCAGCCCCAGGAGCCCCAGGCCAACCCCCGCGGCGATCATGCCCACGTTTTCGACCGACGAGTAACCCAGGATCACCTTGATTCGGTTCGACCCCAGCGCGCCAACGATCCCCATCAGGCCCGAGAACGCCCCCAGCCCCAGGAGCGTCAGCCCCCACCAGGCCGGCGGCCCGTCGCCGTCGCCGACGCTGATGTCGAGAATCGTTCGCAGGAGCAGGTAGAGACTGGCCGTACTCATCAAGGCGCTCGAGACCGCCGCTCCCAGAGGCGGGGCGGTCCGGTAGGCGCGGGGCACCCACGGATGAAACGGCGCCAGACCCGCCTTCGTGCCGAACCCGGCGACCGACAGCAGGAACATCAGGCCCGAACGCGACGGCGTGAGCGCCTTCGGATCGAGATGGTCGAGGTCGAGCGGTTGGCCAAGATCCAGCGAAGCCGCTCCCGTGAGCGCGATCAGAGGCATGAGCACCAGCAGGAACGCGGTCCCGATGTGGGTCGCGGCCAGGTAGCTCGCAATCCCTTCCCGCGCGGGACCCGAAGCCATCAGGACACAACCACAGAGCGCCATCACCTCCCAGGCCACGAGCAGCAACACGACGTTGCGGGCCAGGATGACGACGATCAGCGCGGCGATCAGGAGATTGAAAACACCTTGAGTCCAGCCATCGGTCGTTCCCGACGCCGCCAGCACGAGGACGACGGCCAGCGCCAGGCAGACCAGCAGAAAGAACGCGGCCAGAAAGTCGAGCCGAAGATGGAGCGCCGCGAGCGGCAGTGGCCACGCCTGACGAGTCACGAACACGATCGGCCGGTATCTTCCACCGGCCAGGACCACGACCGCCGCCGTGATCCCGACACCCATGCCCAGAATCGCCAGAGATTGTGCGATCCGAACCGCACGGACGCCGGACCTTCCGCCACCCGCGAGCCAGGCCAGGGCGCGCCGGCCGCGATGAGGATCGGCGCGAGCATCGGCCATTCCGCGGCCAGGCTCACGATCGGGCGCTCCCCGATACGTCGGGTGAAGGGGTGCGCCCACGCTCGTCGCGGCTTCGGCGCGGTCGAGGGCGGCCATCAATTCCGACGGGCGTGCCCGCCGGTCCAGGCACCCCACGACTTCGGCCGAATGGAGCACGGCGGTCAAGGTGGCCAGAACGCGAAGGTGCGTCCGCACCGTGGGCGAGACGATCATCAGCAGGGTCTTCACCGGCTTGCCGTCGATCGCCCCGAAGTCCGCGATCGGTACCGCCGGAAACCCGATCGAGAAAAACGGCTGGTCGACATGAAGCACGATCGGATTGCGCGGGTGCGGCACCGCGATCCCGTCACCGATCCCCGTCGGGCAGAGCGACTCACGCGCAAGGACGACCTGCCAGAGGTGGTCACGGTCCACGCTCGTCGGCAGGGGCAAGGCGTCGACCAGCGCCCGATAGACTTCCTTTTTCCCGACACCCGGCAGGTTGTCGTGAATTCCCCCCAGCTCCAGCGCCGGGGTCAGGATGGGCGTCGATGTGGAAGACGCGACCGGGGCGGACGAGTCAATTCCGACGTTCGGCGAGATCGGCTGCTTGTGACGCCAGGCCCATTCGAGGAGCTCGACGCGATGGAACTGGAGTCGCTCGTTGACGCGACGCGCCGGCAGACCCTTGCCCTGTACCCACTGCTCGACCCGATCCTCATCGACCTGGAGCAGCCGCGCGGCGGTTTTGAGGGTCAGGAGCATGGGCGGCCATGACCTCGCGGGAGACTCACACCCAGCTCTTCGGCGAGGCAGGGGAGAAGACTCTCAACAGAGATTCGAAATTTTATCGCAGCCCGATCCAAAGCGAAAGAGCCGACCCCCGGGCGTTGACTCCCGGCCTCGTTTCCGAAGCCGGGTGACAACGCTCGGGGGTCGAATCGTATCGTCGTTCGTCGGTTTCGTTTCTTTTCGTTTCGATTCGTTGCCGATCCGCGCCCGCCCGCCCGACGGCTTACCGGCCGGGGTCGGCGGATTCGCCACTCCTGGTGCGCGAGGCCAGCGTCTTGTTCTCGATCCGCGTCAGCACGGAGTCGGCGAGGGTGTGCTCGAAGTAGGTGCTGTTGCCGTGCTCCTTGACCCAGCGGAGGTGCGGCACAGCCTCACTCGTCTTTCCCGAGAGGGCGAGTTCCAGGGCCAGGTAAGTGCGGGCCTCGGTCTCCTTGTTCTGGTTGTCCGCCGCCGCGAGCAGCGACTTCTCGTCGATCTCGTGCCGCAGGTAACGGACCACGGAGAACGGCCAGGCCATCGTCTGCGACTTGAGCGACGCCTCATCAAGGATCACCCGGGCCTCCGGCTCGCGGTGCATCTGCCGATGGCCGAAATAGCCGATCAGAGCCAGGTAAAGCGACGGCTCATCCTTCCAGCCATGAACGTTCAAGCCCGCCATCGCTTCGGTCACGGCCCCGTCGCGAGCCTGGCTCAGGTAGCAGGCTCCCCGGTCGATATAAGCCCAGACCAGATTGGGATCGATCCGGATCGCCTGCGCGTCGTCGCTCATGGCCTGATCGACATTTTCCTTGGCCAGCCAGACCAGCCCTCGATTGTAATAAGAAAGGGCATCCCGCGGGTCGAGATTGAGGACCGCCGTGTAGTCGTCGAGCGCCTTGTCCAGATCGTGGTTCGCATGCTCGACGAGACCGCGATTGAAGTAGGCCGACGAGTACGTCGGGTCGAGCTCGATCGCCTTGCTGAAGTCGGCAATCGCGCGCGGGGCGTCCTTCTTCGCCCGCCAGACCAGCCCCCGATTGTTGTAGGCGATGGCAAACGTGGGATCGAGCTCGATCGCCCTGGTGAAATCGTTGATCGCCCGGTCCAGCTCGCCACGGTTCAGCTCGGCCAGACCACGATTGTTGTACGCATGAAAATAGTCGGGATTGGACTTGATCGCACCGTCAAAGTCCGTGATCGCGGCATCGTATCGCTGACGTGCCAGGTGGACGTTCCCTCGATTATTCCGGATGTCGGCCCGCTCGGCGCGAGCTTCAGCGCGGCGTCGAAGTCATCCAGAGCGCGGTCGTGCTCGCCACGGGCATCCCAGATCAAGCCCCGCAAGTCGTAAACCCAGGGACTGGGATCGGTTTCAAGAACTCGGGTGAAGTAATCGATGGCGGAATCGAACGGGACGATGTCTTCCACCTTGACCCAGCCCTTGGCGCCGGGAAACTCCTGCTTGGCCTGGGTTTCCACGCCTGCGGTGGTGATCCAGACCCAGGGTCCCTCAATGGTCTGGACCTGGTAGACCCGAAAATGATCGCTTCGGGCGACCGTCTTATCGCCCACCCGCAGCGGTATCGTGGAATTCTTGAGAACGACGCGGGTTCCCGGCACCAACTTCGGCGCCTCGGCGGTTTCCGGTTTGACGGCGGGCGAGCCAATTTGCGCCGCCCCCGCACCTGCGACGGTTTCCGCGACATCATCGCTCGCGCCCCATGCCGCGGGCACCCCAAGGGATAGGATCAGCAGCGGCAGCGGAAGGGACGCCCCGATCCGTTTCCGGCCGAAATTCCTGCCCCGGGCGCTTCTGGGTGAATTCATCAGGCTACCTTTCGCGTTTGAATGCAAATGCAAACGTCTGGCCAGGGTGTTCAATCGCGTTCACCGCGTTTGGATGATCTGGGAAATCGCTCGCAACAGGTTCATGAGAAGCTCCTCCTGGAACGGAGGACCACCTGACACGGAAGGAGTGCATCGGGATACGGAACGATCTCTCGTGGACGACGAAGCGAACGTCCGCTTCAGTAACCGGCCGTTGCGACCGAACCAAGGCTCGCTGGAGAACAGAACTGCAATCGGCAGACCGTTTCAGAAGCCAAGAAATATTCGATACTTATCCAGCAGGTGTGCAATTCATTACACCGCGGGGAGGACGCGAGGGGGGGTGTATCATTCGAATGACCGCATGCAGTTCGTTTCGATGACCCGGATATTGTACCAGCAACGGCCGCGATGATCGAGGGGTCTCGTCAAAAAAATAGGCACGTCGGCACGTCCCACGCCTGGGTTCTCGGCCACGTCGAGCGCCCGCACGGTCTCGTATTACCGGGCGGAGCCAGGCGTTACTCCTTTAACCGTACCATGTTGCTCGTAGATCGCCTCGATACCGGCCCCCCAGGTGAAGCGGTGAAACCGATGCGCCCAGCGCTGCTGGATCGAAACGCCGGCAGGGCCGACGGCCACGATCGAGCCCGCGACGATCGCGACCCAGAGAGCGATTCCGAACCACGGCCAGCCCGTGTACCAGCGCGTCGATCCGTGCTCGGGGGCCAGGAGTATCCCGGCTCGTCGATGGAGCGCACAGGCCAGGGCCAGCGTCAATCCCAGAACGGAAAGGCCGAGACCGAGCGAAAAACCGGCTGGCCGGTATCGAAAAGCCAGGGTATGGCGCCCACGGGGAACGAAGACCGCGCGAAAGGTGATCCAGGCGGGACGGATCGGCACGGCCCGGCCATCGAGCGTCGCGCTCCAGCCCGGGTCGAACGTATCGGCCAGGGTCAGGTAGGAATCGTTCGGGGCATCGGTCTGGACGTCAACCCGTTCGGGCTCGTCGCGGAGGATGTGCGCCGTCCCCTCGACCGTGGCCGAGGGCGAAAGCGGACGGTCCGGATCTTCGACGACGAGCCGGCTCTCGATCTCGGCCCCGAGTTTCTCGACCGCCTCGATCGCCTCGGTTTCTCCGGTCACGTAAACCGGCTTGCCCACGAGCCGGGCGCGCGGCAGGGCCTCGGCATTGCGATAAATATAGGCCGACCCCACCGGCTCGCTCGGCCCGAACGCGGACGACATGTTGTGCCCGGTCAACAGATGGGTCACGCCCTCGATGTTGAACCGGCTCCGGGCCGCGGCATGCTCGCTGAACGCGAGGAACCGGCGCGCGATGATCGGCGTCTCACCCGCCGACGAGCGCAGGCCCCAGACCGGCGCCAGACTCCAGGCCAGGGGATCGCGCACCGCGAAGAAGTCGATCGGCGTCGAGGCATAGCCCGGCTCGCCGGACGACTTCTCGGCGACCCCAAAAATCCGACGGCACTCCCGGTCGGCCCTGAGCTTGCGCGCGGTCGGAGGCGGCACGGTCCAGTAGGTGGGTGAAATCGTCGGCACGTCGGCATCGTGCGCGGCGAGCAGGTCAACCATCACCAGGAGCGGCAAGCCCGACACCAGCCAGCACCGTCGGCGGGCGCTTTCGCCCTTGAGCCGGGCGGCCCAGACCGATATTGACGCCGCCGCGGCGACCAGCAGCGCCGTGCGGATCGTGCCCCGAAGCAACTCCCGGCCCAGCCAGTCGAACCGTGCCTGATGGCTCGGCAGAGACCAGCGTGACGATCCGCTCCAGACCGGTTCATACAGATACGCGAGGATCGGGATCGACGCCAGCACCATCAACGACACGACCAGCGCGGCGCCCCGGAGCCGGACCCGTCCCAGGTCCGCGCGGGCCAGTCGATCGACCCCGACCGCCGAGAGGGCCGACGCCGCGAGCGCGACCCAGAGATGGAACCGGACTGGTATCCGCGAGCTGCCGGCGATCGGAACCTGGTGCGCGTGGTCGAAGACGAAGGTGAATCGGCCCAGCATGAGCAGACTGCCCACGCCGGCCAGGAGAACCCAGAACCCGACCCATCGGTCGCGATACCCCGACGCACCCACGACCGACAGCCCGATCGCGATCAGGCCGAGGTACGCGTCCATCTCGTGATAGGGATAGAACCCATCCATCCAGTCGGTGTCTCGGGCACGCGTGCCGTACGCCTCGCGAACGACCAGCGCCGGAAGTAGCTCCGGATGCCAGGAACCGTAGGTCAGCTCTTCCCAGGTCAAACCCCGGCGCGCGGCGAACGGTCGAGGAGCTCCTTGGAGGGAATCCACTGGACGGCCGCGATCAGGAGGCCCAGGACCACCAGGACGGCCCCCATTCCCAGGACCTTGAACCCGGCACGCACACTCGACTCCGTCAACGCGCGGTACAGGGTATACAGCCCCAGCGCCATACCCGTGAGGATCGTGTCCTGAAGGTGTCCGGCGAAGACCTGGCAGGCCATCGCCAGCGCCTCCAGGGCCATCGGCCAGAGCCGCCGCCGCTCCCACCCCGCTTCGACGGCCCAGAACAGCAAGGGGACGCTCACCAGGGCGTTGACCATGCTGGTGTGGATCAGGTGCGCCCAGACGAACCCGCTCAGACCGAAGACCGACGCTCCGGTCAAGGCGCCCGAGGGCCCCACATGCCGCCGGAGCCAGCCGTAGGTGGCCAGGCCCGTCAGCCAGACCGAGCCGATCGTATCCAGGTTGAACGCCTTCCAGGCCGCCATCCACGGGTACAGGAGATACTTGAGCGGATGGAAGTATCCCGCCTGGCTCTCGCTATAGAGCGGCAGACCGCAATACAGCCCCGGATGCCAGCGCGCGAAGCGTCCCGACCGGAGCTCGCCGGCCAGAAAGTCGCGATAGGGATAGTTGATCTCGCTGATATCGAAGAAGAAGAGGGCTTCCCGGAGCGATACCGCTTTCCAGAAGAACACGGCGATGGCGAGGGTCCAGGTCAGGAGCGCCAGCGCGTTGCCCCATCCCCAGGGCCGCCGATCGTGCCGCCAGATCGACGTCCAGGGCGCTGGGGGCACGCCGGTTCCGTCGCTCGTGCTCGTGCTCGTGCTCATTCCAGGGCCTCCGCAACCGACACGATCGACACCCCCCGCCCCTGAAACACGACCCGTCCGCCCGAGGCGAGCGCCGCGCGAGAGCCGTTTGCCCCTCGCGATCAGGCCTGCGCGACCAGGACCGCGCGCGACTCGCGCGGCCATTCGGGAAACCGATTCGGGTAGACGGGATAGGGCTTCCCACGGAGGCTCCGGCCGCTCAGAAAAGCCAGGCGATAGACGTCCCAGTAATCGCCCTCGATGTACCGGACCTCCCGATGTTCCACCAGCCAGTCCCGCGCCGGATCGGCCCGCGCGACCCGGACGGGCCGACCCGCGGTGTCGATCCAGCCAAATCGAGCATACCACCGCAGGGTGTCAACCGTCACGAGGACCGCGAACGACAACGCCAGCAGGACCGACGCGACACGTCCCCCCCTGCCCCGACGCGCCATCGTGTCGAGGACCAGGCCGAATCCTACCGACCAGGGGACAAGAACGGTCACAATATATCGATAATTGTCTGAATTGTAAATATCACGATTGATCAGAAACGCCACGATCACGGCGAGCGTCGACCCGGCCAGGCCGAGCCTCACCGCCCGGCCCGCCGGCGGGGTTGGCGTCAGGAGGAGCGCGAGGAACGACGCGATGAAGAGGACCAGGCCAAGGCCCGTGACCAGGTACGCGAGCGGGTGGTCATCGGGCCGGGGGCTCGAAGGGCCTGGCCCCGCCAGCCCGCGCGGGTCGGGGTCGGCCTGGAGCGCGGGAAGGCGATGGCCCACGATCAGACGCGGGAGACAGTCGAGGAACAAGATCCGTGCGTGGTGCTCGATCAGCTCAGGGGCCAGAACCGGCTGGAATTGTCCCTGGTAGGCGTCATGCGGGTCGAGCTTCCGCCCCACTTCGCGCGGCGCCACGCCGATCAGCAGCGCGGTCACGAACACGGCCGCGCACGCGAGGCCGGATCGCGACCGGCCTTCCCTCCACCAACGCCAGATCGCGGCCGGCACGAGGCCCGCGAGCGTCACCACGAACATGGCGTCGAGATAGAGGCCGAGCCCGCACCAGAGGCCCAGAACGGCGGCGCTGAGCTTCCCGCCGCGCGTCAGGGCCTCGACCAGCAAGGCGAACGCGCCCGCGTGCCAGACCGCGGCCAGCAGGTGGCCACCGGTGATCCGTCCCGAAAGCCAGATCGCTCCCGTCGAGCTGAACGTCAACGAAATCAGGCTCCACGCCGCCACACCGGGACCGAACCCGCGCATGGCGACCAGGAACACGGCGATCATGAGCAGGCCGTGCGCCACCATGCCGCCACTGACCAGCGTGATCGGGCTCACGCCCCAGGCCCGCGCCTGCGGCCATGAGAGCAGGACCGGGATCGAGCCGATCGACGGCGTCCCCGGATAATGCCAGCGCCAGTGGCCGTCAACCGCCTCGCGGAGCGCGATCCCGTCCACCGCGAGGTCGCTGTCCAGGTGGTCGGCCGCGTTCAGGATCAGCGGAACGCGCACGATCACGCCCCAGATCAGGGCGAGGACCAGGGCCGAGCCCAGCGCGAGTCGAGACCAGGAAGTGGTACGCATTCGAGCGGTCAACGCCGTCAGACCGCCCCGGCCATGGCCTCGAGCTGGACGACGGAGCGGTTCTGCTCCTTGGCGAGGTATTCACGGCCCTTCTTGACGTGGATGTGGTCCCAGGGGAGAACCTCGTCGACCGGCCGGTCGCGGTGGCTGTAGAACGCGACGTCGATACCGAGGTCGTCGAAGGTCCGCCACCAGAGCCTGGCGTCGAAATGCTCGGACCAGGCGTCGAGCCGGGCGCCGCGTCGCCACGCTTCCTCGACGGCCGCGGCGACCCGTCGATCACCCCGCGTGAGGATGCCCTCGAGCTGACTGCGCTCGATGTCGTGGCACTTGACCGTCACGGCGCGAAGCTTGACCCGGGACCGCAGGTACTTATGAGCCCAGCGGAGATACTCACGGGTCTGCATCCCGTTCCATTGATAGGGCGTGTGCGGCTTGGGGACGAAATTCGACACGCTGGCGACGACCTCGGCATACCGTCCGGTGACGTCCTTGCCGATCCGGGCGATGGTCTCGGCCATCTCGACGATCCCGTCGAGATCCGCGGGGCGCTCGCCGGGCAGGCCGCACATGAAGTAGAGCTTGACCTTGCGCCAGCCGCGCCGGAACGCCTCGGCGGCGCCTTCGTAGAGGTCCTTGTTGTCGATCGGCTTGCGAATCTGCTCGCGCATGTCGTCGCGCGCGACCTCGGGCGCGAGCGTAAGACCCCCGCGGCGGCCCTCGGCCAGGAGGGCGGGAATCTTCTTGAGCATCTCGGTGATCCGCAGGCTCGGGAGCGAGATCTTCACGCCCAGGGGGGTGAAGACCTCGCTCATCCGGGTCACCAGCTCCTCGAAATCGGGATAGTCGCTCGTCGAGAGCGAGAGCAGGCTGATCTCGTCGTAGCCGGTATTCCTGTAGCTCTCGAGCGCGGCGTTGACGATCGTCTCGACGGTCCGATACCGGAGCGGTCGCTTGATGACGGTGCTCTGGCAGAACCGGCACTGCCAGGGGCAGCCCCGCATGATCTCGATGGCGATCCGGTCGTGCGCCGTCTCGACGAACGGGACGATTGGGGCCGTCGGCAGCGGCATCCCCTCGAAATCGTCGATGACGCACGCCTTGATCGCGTCGGGAACGTCTCCCCGGGTGCGTTCGATGGCCGCGATCGTACCGTCTTCATGATAGCGCGGCTCGTAGAACCGGGGGGCATACGCCCAGGACACGCTACCGGCGATCCGGGCGAGCTTGTCGGCCCGACTGAGCGCGGGATCGCCTTGCATCGATTTCCAGAGGTCGCAGACCAGGGGCAGGCTCGGCTCGCCATCGCCCAGCACGAACAGGTCGATATAAGGCGCGAGGAGCTCGGGGTTCTGCGCGCCGGGACCGCCCGCGATGACCAGCGTGTCGTCGGGCCCGCGATCCTGGGCGTGAAGGGGAATGCCTCCCAGGTCGATCATGGTCAGAACATTGGTGTAGCAAATCTCGTACTGGAGCGAGAACCCGAGGACGTCGTAGGCGTTGAGCGGCGTGAAGGTCTCGAGCCCATAAAGCGGGACCTTATGCTGTCGAAGGGCGGCCTCGAAGTCGAGGGCGGGCGTGAACGAGCGCTCGCAGGCCCAGCCCCGCTGGTTCATCAGGGTGTAGAGGACCTGGAGCCCGTGATGGCTCATGCCCAGGCTATACATATCGGGAAACGCCAGGCAGAGGGTCCCGGCGACGGTCCGGTGGTCCTTGCGGATGCTGTTCAACTCGCCGCCGAGGTACTGGGCGGGGGTCCGTACGTTCGGCAAGATCTGCGCGACCACGAACCGTTTCAGTTCCTCGTTGAGCATTGAAGTCGTCTTCCTCGATCCTGGGGAGCCGACGCTCCCTGGCCCCTGCGTCATCGTCATTTCGCTGCATCTTAACCGAGATCCCGCCGGCTGAAAAGTTGGCCGACGGATCGCGCCTGCGCCTTGGGGTTACGTCTCGACAGCCGGCCCGTGGCGTGGGCATAATTATCTGGCTTAATCGCAAATCATCAAACGAGACACGGACGGGACCATTGGCTCGACCGATTCCGGACTCGCCCCGCGAACGGAGCGCGACCCCAGCATGATCCGGAACGCGTTGTTGAGCCTATCGATCCTTGGCGGCCTCGCGGGATGCGGCGATGAGCCCCGGATTCGAACCGTGCCGGTCACGAGCGGATCGACCACGAGGGAGACGTCGGCGACCAACGAGCTGAAGGGGGCCATCAGCAAGCCTCCCGCGCGATTGAAACGCATTGATCGCTCAGCTTATTTCGAATTCGGATCGGGACCGATCGATTTTTTTCGAGCCGCATTCAGGAGGATTGACCGCCATGAAACCGACCGACGATCGCCCGCTGGTGGCGCTGACCATGGGCGACGTGGCGGGGGTGGGGCCGGAAGTGATCGCTCGTGCGTGGGGCGACTCGCCGCTACGGACCCTGGCGCGGCCCATGGTGGTCGGAAATCGTGCGGTACTCGAACGGGCCCTGGCCTGCGTCGGATTCACGGCACGAGTTCAGGAGATTCGACAACCGGAGGAGGCCGAGCCGTCCGCGCGGGTGATCCCGTGCCTGGAAGCGAGCGAACAGGATCTGTCCACGATCCGTCCCGGCCAGATCGACGCTCGCGCCGGCGCGCGGCCTATGACTTCCTGACGGCCGCCGCCGACCTCGCTCTGGCCGGCCGGATCGACGCGATCGTCACGCTTCCCCTGAACAAGGAAGCGCTCCACGCCGGCGGGATCGACCATCCCGGCCACACCGAGGTCCTGGCCGAGCGTTGCGGGGTGTCCGATCACGCGATGATGCTTTACCTCGGGCCGCCCCACGGCGCGAGCGACGTGGGGCTGGGGGTCCTGCACGCCACCTTGCACGTCGCGCTCCGGCGGGTCTTCGAACTCCTGACCGAGCCGGCGATCGAGGCCAAGATCGTGATGGCCGACCAGGCCCTACGCCCCTTGACCGGCGGCCGTCCGCCACGCGTGGCCGTGGCGGCCCTGAATCCGCATGCCGGCGAGGGGGGACTTTTCGGCGACGAGGAAACCCGCGTCATCGCTCCGGCCGTCGCTCGGGCGCGGGCGCAGGGCATCCACGTCGAGGGACCGATCGCCGCCGACACCCTGTTTTCGCCGCGCCTTTGCCGGCGAGTTCGACGCGGTGGTCGCGATGTATCACGACCAGGGCCACGTCGCGCTCAAGACCCTGGGCTTCGATCACGCCGTGAACGTCACGCTCGGCCTGCCGATCGTCCGTACCAGCGTTGCGCATGGCACCGCTTACGACATCGCCTGGAGCGGCAAGGCCCGGACCTCGAGCCTCGTCGAGGCAGTCCGGGTCGCCGCCCAGTTCGTCCTGGGCCGTCGTGAGCAAGACGAACGCACCACGGAATCGGCCCGGACCGGGACCGTGAGCCAGGTACCACCGGCCCGCATCTGGCCGACCGATCGCGCCGGCTCATTGTTTGACGACGGCGCCGACATTCCCGGGATCGAGCGAGCTCACGGTCGCGCCGGGTTTCCGGGAGCGTGGCACGAATTCCGACGTCAACGATGGCCGCTATGTTGCTGATGCGGGAATACCAGATGTCCGCCGGGATTCAAGAGGTGGGGGGAACCTGGCCGGGGTTCATGGCCGGAACTTGCCCGGCGGCCCCGGCCGGAACCTGCATCGCACCGCTGGCCGCGCTGGAGTTCGTGCCGCTGGGATCGGTATGCGATCCCCCCATCGCCGGGAACCCACTGGGGATCAGGCCGTCACCGCCAATCGCGCCCGCGGGGAAGCCAAAACCCCCCAGGCCGCCGATCCCGGCTCCTGAGTTCAGAGGCGCGGGCATGAGGTATCCGGAGGGCTGCATCCCGGACGTTCCCATCATCTGGCGCTGAAGCTGGATGACGTTTTGCAGGATCGTTCTGAGCTCGCGAACCTGCTGGCGCAAGGTCTGGTCGCGGGTTTCGACGTCACGCTTCACGGCCTCAAGGTCGTCGCGGGTCGGGTTCTCGGCCGGCTCGATGGGAGCGGGCGTCGGCTTGGGGTCTTCAAGAGCGTCGAGACGTCGATCAAGCTGGGTCAGTCCGGCCTCGAGCTGGGCCAGCAGGAGCTCGGGGCGTTTCGGCCTCGGGCATCGATGGTGCGCGGGGGGCGGGTCTGGGGGGAGCCGTCCCGGCGAGCGGGCCTTGCCGGACCGCGTTGACCCGGGCCTCGAGCCGGTCCACCCGGTCTTGCCAGCGGGCTTCCCGGCTCGCTAGCTCGGATTCGAGCCCGCGAAGCCGCGCCCGGTCGCGCCGCGCTCGATGATCGAGCCGGCCGTCAGGGCGATCAGGACGACGGCCGCGGCGACCGCTCCGCCCCAGGCGGCGAGAGGGCCCAGGCCATCCGCCGGCGCAGGATCGAGGGCGGAAGCTCCAGGCCGGGTCCGGGCCGATCGGTTTCGACGATCGCGTAACGGGGCGATTCGGGCGGATCGGCCTCGATCAGGCCGCGGGTCCGGTGCTGAAGCGCGGCAAGCCATTGACTCGCCGCACTTTGCGGTGAATTCATTTCACGGCCGAGCTCGAGCGCGGCCGCCCCGCCCCGGCCGCGAAGGTAGTCGACCATCAGCTCAAGGGTGGTCTTCATGTCAGGGACCAATCTCTTGGAACAAAATGAAGCGCGATGACCCAGGCCGCCCCCCATTGCTGAACCAGGCGCTGCAAGCCGGCGATCTCGCGGACCTGCCGGAGCGGCCGGCCGAGCGCGCGGGCCGCCTGCTCGTAGATCCGCCTGGCCTCGCGCTCGAGGTCCTCGCGGCTTCTCTGCCGGATCGCTCGTTCCCAGTGCGGCTCGGAAAAGAGGTGGTACAGACACCAGAACCGCTCGCGGTCGATCTCGTCGGCCGGGGTTTCCGGCTCGATCCGGGCCCGGACCAACGACAGGGCGGCAAGGAAGCCTTCCAGCGTCAGCTCACGCCGGGCCGGCAAGGGAAGGTCGGCGAAATCGTACTGAAACGCGATCAACACATGAACCAGGTGCCCGAGGGCGATCGCGCCTCCCGCGGTCCAGCGGGCGACGGCCGATCGATCGACGCCCACGCGATCGGCCAGCTCCTGCTGGGTCCAGCCCAGGGCCGAAAGGTTCTGCTCGATCCAGTCGCCGATCGCCTGGCAGCAGATCCGCGTCGGGGCCTCACGAAACCGACGGGCCACGGCCGCCCCCAATTCCTCGTTGTGCTCGAGTCCCCAGGGTCCTGAGATATTCGACAGCCACCGATCGGTAAATCGCATCGAACGTCGGGGCCCCCCCGATCCTTCCGCCGGCACCGTCGCCCGCGCTGGCGGAGCTGATCCGGCCGTTTTTTCCGGCGGGGCCTTTCATCAAACCGTCGCTCCCGACTCGGTTCCGGGCCTCGGTCTTCACAACAGCTTGATTATAAAGAACTCCCGGTCAGCCCGCGTGATCTCCGTTCACATTCCCGATCGGGCCGGGCCATCCGCCGAACCAATCGACCCGATCATCGGCGGACGATCTCGGCCTCGACCCAGTCGGTGATGATGGATTCCGGCCAGATCGAGCGCACGGCGGGGTCGCCCCAGCCTCGATCGGGGTCGGGCGTGAGGATCGCGCGGACCCGCCGGATTCCGGGCCGATCGATCGATGACCAGGCGGTCTCCGGGGCCTCGATCGGTCCGAGCGGACAGGAATGGGTCGCGACCGGCTGGACGTCGCGCGTTCCTTGCCCCGAGAGGATGATGCCTCCCGCGGGAATGGGCTCGGAGATTCCCTCGATCTCCAGGGTCAGCGCGTGGGCCAGGTCGCAGGGCAGCGGCGTTGCCACGACCACCTCGGGCGGCCGGCGCCAGGCCCAGGCCGTGCCCAGGTCCAGGAAGGACGCGCCGTCGTGATCGGCCACCGATCCCGGAACTTCGAGCCGGATGGCCTGAGCGATCGACCCGGCGCGACCGGCATCGACCAGGGCGAAGAGGGCCTCGGGACGAAGCTGGGGATCGAACTCGAACCGGAGCGGCACCGGGGGGAGCTCGATCTCCCAGGGCTTGCCCAGGGCCCCAGCACGCCGACGGGTCCGCACCCGGGCCTTCAGGACCAGAGTATGCGGCCCGTTCGTGGGGAAATCGCCGGGGATCAGCGTGAAAACATGCCGGCCGGGTCCGGGTTTCCACGGCGAGCCTTCTTCCAGGGCCGCGCGGCGGGCGCCTTCGATCGCGTGCGACCATTCGAGGTCGTCGGGAGCGATCCCGCCCCCCTCGACTCGCAGGAACGGCACGCCGTAGACAACGGCGATGGGAATCTCACGCTTGAGGTCGCGCGGGTAACGCCGCCTGGCCACCCAGGTTGCCTCGTAACCACGGCGAATCAGGGCCTTTTCTTCCTCGTCGACCAGTTCGTCACGTGCCCAGAGGACCGACAGCGCATGCCCCGCGGCGGCACGAAGCTCCTCGGTCCCGCCAGTTCCGAGCACCTGGAAAAGCTCGATCAGGCCGTCGCGGCCGTACTCGGCCGCCGCCGCGACGTCGGCCGCCGTGAGGTCCGCGGCGTCGAGCCGCTCGACAGCTCGCCGCAACCTCCAGCCGCGAAGCAGTTTCCGACCGCCCCCCAGAACCACGATCAGAACCAGCGCGAACCAGACGGCGAATTTCGGCTCGCCCAGCCAGTGGCTCCAGCGGCGACCCTCGACCGGCTGGACGACTTGCCGCCGCGACGGCCTGACCGGTTCCTGAGCAGGCATCATGAATCCTGGATAAGACTTACATCCATCAAGAATAAAAGCGCGTGGGTCTCGCGGCCATCGATCCTAGATTCCCGCACGGGTGCGTGGCCGATCGGTTCCGCCGCCCAACGGTGGTGGTTGCGGCCTGGGCTCGGACTTACCCTGTTGCTTGTCATCACCGGGGACTTCCTCGATGATGGTGGGCTTGCGCATCCTGGCGCCGCCTTCCTCATCAACGCCGAGCGACCACTTGACGTCGTCGACAGCGTCCTGGAGATCGTGCACGTCGCGGTGCAGCGCCTTGAGCTCGGACAGGACGTGATCCATCGTCTCGGACGAGCCGGTCACGTCGGTCAGGACCAGCAGGTTGTCCTCCGGGACGACGTAAAAGGTCAGACCGACCTGGTCGAGCAGGAGTTTCAGGCCGGTCTTGAGCCGGACGCCTTCCAGTTGAAGCTGCACCTGGTCGTCGGGCCGTAGCTCCTGTCGATCGAGAGCGGCGAGGTCGAGGACCACCGGGGCTCGCAGCAACTTCTTGAGGTACTGGCAAACGTGGCTGAGCGTCACCGGTTCCTCGAAGGGAAAGGTGAACGGCCGTTGCAAGGCGTCCTGGACCGATACGGTCGGCGAGATTCCCGCGCCAGTCGCCGCTCGTGTTCCGTGCTCGCGTTCGTGGTCGTGGTCCTGGGCCCTCAGCCCCAGACGCGCCGGATCGAGCGTACCGAGAACGAGGGCCGACACGGCGACGATCAGGACCGCGCGGAGCCCGCTGGTGCTTATTTTCATCGAGCGATTCCTCGCGACAATCGGACGAAGATACGATCGGACTCATGCGCCATCGACGTTCCACCGGCCGGGAACGAACGAACGGCTATTGTACCGGGGGAGTTGCGCTCGCGGCAGGGTGCGGGGCCTCGATCCGGCCCGCGCGAAGGGCCTGGTCGATTTCCACCGGGGTCGGAAAGCCGAAGTCGAGCCGATCGAGCACCAGGGCGGCGGCGGCCGACGCCCGGACCGCCGACGTCCGGACAAGCTCCTCCTCAACAACCCCCGCGCCCGGTTCCCAGCCCAGGTCGAGTAAGCTGTTGATCAGGGTCGCGGCATACGCTTCCCCTGCCCGGTTGGTATCACGCGGGGGCTGGTCGCGGGGGAAAGCCGGAACCTCGATGTATCCAGGCTCGCCGTCGGGCATCGTGAACCGAACCAGGCTTCCCTGAGGACCATCGGTGATCGACAGGACCGAGACCCTCCAGGCGACCTCTTCCCGGTCGGCCAGGCTTTCCCACTCGCGACGGTTGCAGCTCAGGACGTCGATGGACCCTGCGAACCGCGACACGGGGAAGCTCGCGTCGCGCATGTTTCGCAGGGTCGGAGCGAAGAACCGGACCCGGGCGCCCGGCTCACGCAGAAGCGCCGACGCCAGCGGGTTGGGCAACGAGGCGACGGCGCGGAGATCGGACGACGGCTCGATCAACCCGATCAGGTCGGTTTCACGGAGCGCGGCGTGACAACCCCGGAAGCCGATCGGCAGCTTGTCGCCGTGCGGGCCGCTGGTCACCAGCAGGGTCCAGTCGGCCGGCTGGCCCGCGATCCGCACGGCCTGGTGCCTGATCCCATGGAGCGCGAGCAGGCGTTCGATGATCCGGGTGAATGGGTCGTCCTCGTCGCCGAGGGCGCTGACGAGCCTGGCATCCAGGGCCGACGCGTAGCCCGCGCCCATGCCGCCCAGGTCGTCCTGCCACGCGATCGCGCGGACGAATCGATTCTCGGCGGCGCCCGTCGGACTTCGCCGGAGGGGATCGGCCAGCTCCACGTCTCCGAACGGTCCAGGCCAGTCGTCGGGCAGTTCGATGCCGATCCGTCCGCCGTCGCGATCGACCAGCGCCAGGCCCGCGCCCGAATCGAACCTCCAGCGGCCCTCGACACTCTGATCCAGAGGGGAGCCGGTGCCGGGATCGTGAAGCGGCCGGTCGACCCGGAGCACCCGATCGAGATAGGCCGGGCCAAACACCTGGCACGTGCGCTGGGGCTGTCTCCGCATGGGTCTGATCGCTCGCCTGTCGCTCGGGTCGTCATATCGCCAGCCGGTCGCGCTCGATTATACTGGTGGCGAACGTGAACGTTCGAGGGCCTGGTTCCGGGTCAATCCAGGTCGTCACGCGAATGATGCGAAACGTCAAGAAGTCGAGTACAGGAGCGGGTCGTTGGCGACGGAAATCGAGGCGGCGATTGAGTCTCTGGACCATCCGGTGGACAACGCGCCGGTGCGGACGCTGGCGCACGGAAACCTGACGATCGAGGGTTATTCACGGGCCGCGGTTCAAACCTACTGGCGGATTCCCGAACTGAAGCTGGGGTTCGACCTCGGAGCGCAGCCCTGGTCGTTCATGTCGACACCGAACTGGTTCGTCTCGCACAGCCACCTCGACCATCTGGCCGCGCTGCCGGTCTACGTGGCTCGGCGTCGGATGATGCGCATGGAGCCGCCCACGATCTACCTGCCGGTGTCGGCCGTCGAGGGGGTCGAGATGCTCCTGCTGCGCCTTCCAGCGGCTCGATCGCGGCCGTCTGCCGGCGAAGCTGGTCGGCCTCGAGCCGGGCGAGGAGGTCGAGCTCTCGCGCGAGCTGGTCGTCTCCGTCTTCGGCACCCGACACACGGTTCCCTCGCTGGGCTTCCTCGTCTGGGAGCGCCGCAAGAAGCTCAAGCCCGAGTTTGCGCACCTGATCGGCGACGACCACGCAATCCGTGACCTGCGGCTCTCGGGGGTCGAGATCTCGGCGGAGGTCCGCGTCCCCAAGGTCGCCTACCTCGGCGACACCTCGCCCGCCGGCCTCGACGCCTTTCCCGACATCTTTCGGGCCGAGGTCCTGATCCTGGAGATGACCTTCGTCGCTCCCGGTGAACGGGCGTCGGTGATCCATAAATACGGCCATACGCACCTCGACGACATCCTCGCGCGAGCCGATCGGTTCGAGAACCAGGTGATCGTGGCCTCCCACTTCAGCACCCGGCTCCATCCCGACCAGATCCAGCGGATCATCGAGCGCCGTTTGCCCGAGTCACTCAGAGGCCGGCTCAAGATCTGGCTCTGATTCGGACTGTCGGCATGAGATTTTCACTGTTCAGGACATTAGAGCAATTTTTCGTATGAGTCACGGATTGACCTGCCTCGACCTGAAGGCTCGATCGGGTCATCTACGGGACTGTGAATCCGATGGGTGACCATGCCCCCTCTGCCGATGCGTTTCACTTTCTTTCCGATCTGGGCGAGATCGGCACGCTGATCCGGGACAAGGACTGGTCCGGCAGCCCGATCGGGCCGATCGAGAGCTGGCCCCAATCGCTGCGGATCGTCGTGCGGATCATGCTCACCTCGCGGTACGCGATGTGGATGGCCTGGGGTCCGGAGCTGACGTTCTTCTATAACGACGCTTACCGGCCGACGCTCGGATTCAAGCAGCCGTGGGCCCTGGGCTCACCGGCCAGCCAGGTCTGGGAGGAGATCTGGTCCGACATCGAACCCCGGATCAAGAACGTGCTGGATACCGGCGAATCGACCTGGGACGAATCGCTCCTCCTGTTCCTGGAACGCAGCGGATACAAGGAAGAAACGTATCACACGTTCTCTTACAGCCCGTTGTCCGACGACCAGGGGAAGGTCGCGGGCATGCTCTGCGTCGTCACCGAGGAGACCGAGCGGGTCGTGGGTAAGCGCCGGCTGGCGCTGCTGCGCGATGTGTCCTCGGCACTGGCGTCGACCCATACCGAGCAGCAGGTGATCGACGCCGTGGCTGCCAGTCTGGCCAGGAACGCGGAAGACCTTCCGTTCGCGCTGACCTATCTTTTCGAGGCGGACGGCGCTCGGCCCGATTGGCCTGCGCCACGGGGGTCCCGGAGGGTCACCCGATCGCTCCCGGACTGCTCGCGATCAACGACCCGGAGGCGCCTGGCCGCTCGAGCGGATCAACGGCCACGCCGTATCGGTTCACCTGGGCGATCATGCCCGACGGTTCGGGCCCATGCCGCTGGGACCCTGGAAGCTGCCTCCCCGGCACGCGAGCCTCGTGCCGCTGGCCCAGCAGGGCCAGGACAAGCCCGCGGGGTTCCTCGTCATCGCGCTCAACCCCTGCCGACTGCTGGATGCGGGCTACGAAGGCTTCATCAGCCTGCTCGCCGGCCAGATCGCGTCGGGCCTGTCGAATGCGCAGCGCCTACGAAGAAGAACGGCGACGGTCCGAGGCCCTCGCCGAGCTCGACCGGGCCAAGACCACGTTCTTCTCGAACGTCAGCCACGAGTTCCGCACCCCGCTCACACTGATGCTCGGTCCGATCGAGGACGCGCTCGCCGAACCGCTCGAGCCGCTTCAGCGGCAACGGCTCGAGGTCCTTCAACGCAACGCGCTGCGGCTCCAGAAGCTGGTCAACTCCCTCCTGGACTTCTCCCGGATCGAGGCCGGGCGGATCCAGGCCCGGTACGAGGCGACCGACCTGGCCCGACTAACCGCCGAGCTCGCCAGCGTCTTTCGATCAGCCGTCGAGAAGGCCGGACTCCGGCTGATCGTCGACTGTCAGCCGTTGGGCGAGCCGGTCTACGTCGATCGCGACATGTGGGAGAAGATCGTCCTGAACCTGATCTCCAACGCCTTCAAGTTCACCCTGGAGGGGGAGATCGCGATCGAACTCCGCCGGAACGGTGACGCGGCCCGGCTGATGGTCCGCGATACCGGCACCGGGATCAGCGCGGAGCAGCTTCCCCATATCTTCGAGCGGTTCCACCGCGTGGAAGGAGCCCGGGCCCGGACCCACGAGGGGACCGGCATCGGGCTCGCGCTGGTCCAGGAACTGGTCCGTCTCCACGGCGGCTCGATCGACGTGACCAGCGTTTACGACGTGGGGACGACCTTCACGATCGACGTCCCGCTGGGCTCCGGACATCTTCCCGCCGACCGGATCGGACCGGAGGTCGAGCGCGCACTCCGCCACCACCCTGGCCGCTCGAAATTATCTGGAAGAGGCCCTTCGCTGGCTCCCCGACAACCCCGAGGCGGGTGATGAGCCGACGTTTTTCCTGAGCGAGCCAACGCCCGGAATCGAGGAGATCGCCAGCGGATCGAAGGACCGGGGCCTCCACGACCGGCCTCGGATCATCCTGGCCGACGACAACGCCGACATGCGCGACTACGTACGCGCCCTTCTGAACGCTCGTTACGATGTCGAGGCGGTCGCGGACGGGGCCTCCGCCCTGAACGCCGTCCAGCGCCGCCGGCCCGATCTGGTCCTGACGGACGTGATGATGCCGCACCTCGACGGCTTCGGGCTCCTGAAAGCCCTGCGGACCGACCCCGAGACCGCAACCATCCCGATCATCATGCTCTCGGCACGCGCGGGTGAAGAGTCGCGAGTCGAGGGCCTGGAAGCCGGCGCTGATGACTACCTGATCAAGCCCTTCAGCGCGGCGAACTCCTGGCCCGGATCGGCTCACACCTCGAGCTGGCCCGCGTCCGACGCCGCGCCGCGCTCCGCGAACAACAGCTTCAGGCCGAGACGCACCAGGCGCGGACCCGGCTCGATGCCGTCCTCGCGGGAATCAGTGATCAATTCCTGGTGCTCGATTCCCGGTGGCGCTATCTCTATCTCAACGACCGCGCCTGTCAGGTCATCGGCAGGCCGTGCGAGGAACTGCTCGGCAAGGAAATCTGGTCGGTCTTTCCCGAACTGGTCGGCTCGGACTTCAGGAAGCGCTCATCAACGCGTCGGCGTCGCGTGCCTTCGTCGAGTTCGAATTCTATCACCGCTCCCACGGGCGCTGGTCCCATGTCCGGGTCTATCCGTCGTCCGAAGGCATGACCCTGTTCGTCGCCGACGTCACGGAGCGCAAGCGGAACGAGGCCGAGCGCGAGCGGCTGCTCCGGGCAACCGAGGAGCGCGCGGACGCCGAGACGGCCAACCGGATGAAGGACGAGTTCCTGGCGACTCTCTCGCACGAGTTGCGCACCCCGTTGAACGCGATTCTCGGCTGGGCCCGGATTCTGCGCTCGGGCAAGCTCGAAACCGACGAGTTCGCCGAGGGGATCGAGGTCATCGAGCGGAACTCGAAGGCCCAGGCCCAGCTCATCGACGATCTGCTCGATATTTCCCGGATCATCTCGGGCAAACTCACCCTCGATGTTCAGCGGGTCGACCTTCCCGAGGTCATTTCCGCGGCCGTTTCCGCGGTGATGCCCGCCGCGAATGCCCGGGGCGTACGTATCGAGCAGGTACTCGACTCGCTGGCCGGCCCGATTTCCGGAGACCCCACCCGGCTCCAGCAGGTCGTCTGGAACCTGGTCTCCAACGCGGTGAAGTTCACCCCCAAGGGAGGTAAGGTCCAGGTCATCCTTGAACGCGTCAATTCCCACGTCGAGATCAAGGTCATCGACACCGGACTTGGGATTAAACGTGAGTTTATTCCTTACGTGTTCGAACGCTTCCGCCAGGCCGACTCCTCGACCACGCGACGGCACGGCGGGCTCGGGCTGGGCCTGTCGATCGTCAAGCAGCTCGTCGAGATGCACGGCGGCTCGGTGCACGCGACAGTCCGGGCGAGCACCAGGGCGCGACGTTCGTCGTTCACTTGCCCATCACCGTCGTTCAGCCCGATTCCGATCCGCCGCGGTCGCAACAGACTTATCCCCAGGACCTCATCTGTGGCGACGACCTCCTCACGGGTGTCCGGGTCCTGATTGTCGATGACGAACCCGATGCCCGCAAGCTGATGAAGAAGGTCCTTCGCGAGTGCCGCGCCGAGGTGGAAGTCGCCGGCTCGGCGGCCGAGGCGCTCGACATGATCAACGCGCGCAAGCCGGACGTGCTTCTGAGCGATATCGGGATGCCCGGCGAGGACGGCTACGAGCTGATCCGGACCCTGCGGGCCAACTATCCCGCCAAGGACCTTCCCGCCGCCGCCCTGACCGCCTTCGCGCGCTCGGAGGATCGCCAACGCGCTTGTTATCCGGGTTCCAGACCCATGTCGCCAAGCCCGTCGATCCCGAGGAGTTGATCGCCGTCGTTGCCACGCTTGCCGGCCGGACCGGGCCATCCTGATCGGAACCGTCGGCGGTCGGCATTGTTCCGGAAGCCCATACCGGCCCTCGAGGATCTCCGCCATGCACGAATCCCGACCGGCAACGCCCCGGAATGTCCTGATCGTCGACGATAGTCCGGACTCGGCGCGGGTCATCAAACTGCTCCTCAGGACCGAAGGCCACCTCGCCACGACGGCCGACGACGCCGAGTCGGCGCTGGACCTCGTCCGGACCCACGCCTTCGACGTCGCCCTCATCGACCTGACCCTTCCCGGAATCTCCGGCATGGAGCTCGCCCTTGCCCTCCGGCAGAACCCCGCGTTTCGCGACTGCTTGCTCGTCGCCGTCACCGGCCATTCCCGCGAAGCCCTTCCCACCCTCGGCCCATTCGATCATCACCTCGTGAAACCCGTCGATGCCGACGCCCTCCTCGCGCTCCTTAAGCCCGCCTGAACCCGGCGCCCGCGAGCCAGGGACCGGAGCCGTCCGTTTTTTTCCGCGACAACCCCTTGCGACAATTGTCACACGGCGGGACAATCCGCGTAGGACGTACAGATCCCAACACGTCGCGCTCCCTATCCTGGCGCCCGGGATCGACCCATCTTCCTGGAGTCCTCGTTATGGACAGTCGCACGCATGTTGCCACGTCTGCAACTCGTTCGAATACGTCTTGGGGGCGGTGGTTGCTTCGCCGACTGTACACGAGCAACCCTTTTTATGTTTTGAGCGCCGACCTGGTGTTCATCGGTCTGCGGAGTTCGTTCGACAGCAGCGGGAGGACGCCCGAGACCTGGGTCCTGATGCTGTCGCTGCTGGGCTACACACTCTTGCTGGCGACCACCGGCTGCTTCCTGATCCGTTACGGCAAGGTGTGGGACGACGTGCGCACCATCCTGCTTCTCGTGGTCGCGATGTTCCTGGCGATCTCGGTCACGTTCGACGAGACCCTGGCGGCCGATCCGGATTTCGGCCGTCTCTATTACCTGGGAGGATTGATCTTCGCCGTCGTGGTGAGCGAAGGGGTGCTCCGAAGCATCGGGCTGCGACTTCCGGCGCTGTTCCGGGTTCCCTATTACCTGATCCTGAGCGTTTTCTTCCTGTATCCCCTGGCGCTGGTGCCCTTTCTGAACGCGCCGGAAAGCGCGCGGCTCCAGTGGCTGCTGTTCGGTTTCGCAACCGCCGCCGGACTCGCCTTCCTGAGCTTGATCCCGGCGGTCCGCCAGGGACCGGAATACGTGGTCGGCAACGGAAGTCCCTGGAGGTATCCGCTTTATCCCTGGGTCCTGTTCGGCCTGCTCGCCATGGCCGTGTGCGGTCGCGCGTACTACCTCTGCATCTCCTTGCATTTCATCGATCGATCGTTCAGCATCTTCGGCCCCTATTTCCTGGTGCCATTTCTGTTCGCGCTCGACGTGCTGCTGCCTCGAGGCCGGCGTGGCCGCCCGCAGCCGTAACACACAGCGGGCCGCGATCCTCGTACTGCCGGCGCTGGCGATCCTGGCCCTGGTTGGCCAGAACCGAGCCGACGCCTACTACCAGCACTTCTTGCTGATGTTCAGGACCGACCTCGGCGGCACCCCCCTGTTCCTGACGCTGGTCGGTATCTTCGGATTCTGCTGCCTCGCCGCCGCCCGGCGCACCCCACTCGCGCTGGCCGGGATCACACTCTCCCTCGTCTCGCTTTCCGTGGTCGGCCCGACCTCCGTGGACCTTGATGGCCTGATCGATCCTCAGCCATTTCCACTCGTCCTGGCCGCCGCGATCCAGATCGGCCTGGCGTTGAGGCTGCGCACGTCGTGGCCCGGCGTGATCGCCGCGTCTTGCCTGGGCCTGGCATTGCTTTCGGTCCAGGGACACTGGCCCGCGCTCCTGATCCATCACCCGGGCCTGGTCCTCTTCCAGTTCGCGATCCTCGCCTCGATGCTCATCGGCCTTGCGTTCGACGATCCGCTCGCTGAAACGCTCCAAATCGCCGCCGGCGCCTCATTGACTCTCTCGGGCCTGTCGGCCGCATGGCAACGGTGGGAAAGCTTCGGCGCTCCTTCCCCCGGACGTGGTCCAGGTCTACCTGCTCGTGATCGTCGCTCTCGCCATCGTCTACGCGGTCGTGGCCGACCGCCCGGCCTATCACACCGTGGGATTGACGATCTTCTGCGGCTGGGCCATCCGTACCGGCTGGATCGAATACCTGGCGCTCCGGCGCATCGTCGAGGGTCTCGACTGGATCACGATCGGCCTCGCCTTCTTCGCCCTGGCCACCCTCATCAGCTTCAAGAAAGCGGGCCTCTGTTCAAAGCTGGGCGAAGCCCGTCTGAAAAAGCGATTGAGCCGATCCACCTCGGGACTGGACTGAATCCGATCGATCGGACACGGCGGCATCGGGAGGCTTCGACGCGATCCGCGATGCCGCCGCGTCGTTGGACCGGTGGCGTAGCGCGTACCCGGCGCTGACTCAAAAACTCAACTCTTCACCATGAACCAACAATATGAAAAAATAAAATTCCATTGACTATTCCTGAGCACGCACTCAACTTTACACGCATTCCATCCTGAATTCTTTTGTACAACCGAGATCGAGCAGCAGAATCAAGACAGGACCGACCTCCTTGGAGACTCAAAACAAATCAGATCGTAGATCCTAAAATTTAAGGACTAAATATTTCGTTCTGATCACGATATGGACCCGGATTTGGTCACGAGGAATCTTGATCAAACCAAAATTCATCCGGCATGCCGCAAATCCCTTCCAGATAAAGCTATAGACCAGCATCGCCAAACACTCCACACGGTGGGCGCTCGGGATACCACCGGCCTGGACACGCGGGTTTCCGGAGTCGCTTCGGCGCCGATTTCTCTCGCAGGATGCGACGCTTTGCTGGCCTCGCCAGGAGACAAACCGCGAGCCGCACGTCGGATTCGCAGCGGCATCACGCCCCCGTAGAGTCTCTCGCGAGCTGGACCATCGCTCTGAATTTCTTAGGTAGAGTGACGAAAAATCGAAAGAATTTTCGGCGATCTTGAAATAGACAGGGTGATGGGCAGTCCGTATATTTTTAAAGTTCCTTCTCAAAATTGCTGACCAATCCATGTTGATCTCGACAACCGTGAGCTGATCGAATCGAGACCTCGCGTTGCGTGGCCGATCCGATCAATCCGGGATACCGGTCAGCCGAATGCGATTCTCAGGAAATCCCCCCGGGAAGTGAACGAGCTGCCCTGCGCCGATCGCTTCTCAACGATGATCCTGGCTCGTCGTGGTTCACCCGTGTCGTTCTCGTCTTGTCCAAGGGTTTCTGAAACCCGGAGGGGGGCATCATGCCAATCTTGAAGCGCCGAGGCTTTACTCTGATCGAGTTGCTTGTGGTGATCGCCATCATCGCGGTGTTGATCGCGCTGCTCCTGCCGGCCGTGCAGGCGGCTCGTGAGGCCGCGCGCCGGTCGCAGTGCGTCAACAACCTGAAGCAACTGGGGCTGGCCGTGGCCAACTACAACGATGTGGTCGGGGCATTACCACCGACGGCCAATGGCTACAACCAGCCGTGGGGCAACGCAACCAACCTGTCGATGAAGGTCCATCTCCTTCCCTTCATCGAACAACAGGTTCTCTACAATGCCATCAATCAGTCGTTCAACTGGAACAACAAGGGAACGAACGCGTATTGTAATGCCACGGTTGTCGTTACGAACCTCAACGTGTACAATTGCCCATCCGACGGAAACACGCCCAACGTGCAGTTCAACGTGCCTGGCCAGGGCAATCGCCCGCAGGGTACGACCAACTACGGCAACAACATCGGCGTCTGCCGCTCGTTCTCCGGGGGTCGGATCGACGGCCCGGCGTATGTGATGGGAATGCCCGCCTATGGCCCGGTGGTGACCCTGGCATCGGTGACCGACGGGACGTCGAACACGGCCATTTTCAGCGAGTGGATCAAGGGGACCGGCCAGTACCGGTACGACAAGTCGACGATCTTTGCCTCCAATGTCCCGTTCTCGAACACCATGCCCCCGCTGATTCCTGGCGGCCTGGGGGCATCGATGCAGGCGGTCTCGGCCAGGTGCCAGAGTGCCACGAGCTTCTATACCGCCAGCGGCATCGGCGATCACAAGGGATACTGCTGGATGGAGCACTCCAACGGCCTCGGCGGCGGTTACAGCCATCTCAATACGCCGAACAAGAAGGCGTGCGAGTTCGCGGACAACGACAAGTATCCCAATAGCCACACCCTGGTCGGCGCCAGCTCAAACCACCCCGGCGGCGTGAACGTGGCCTTCCTCGACGGCTCGGTCCGTTTCGTCAAGGACAGCGTCAGCTACCAGTCCTGGGGTTCGATCGCCACCAAGGCCGGTGGTGAGGTCATCGACGCCAACAGCTATTGATGCCGGTTTTAACGCGTCGGTGATCGATCGCGCGGCGCGGACGGCAAACGGATCGTTGAGTGCGCCTCCGTCAACATCATGTGGTAGATTCCCCAATATCAGCGAGTCCCTTGCCGCTGTGACCGCGGACACGTTGGCTGCTCGTCCGGCTCTCTCCCGGAGATCAGCGAGACGGTGGGACTGGCGATGTTGGGGAATCTCCAAATGCGTACCGCGCGCCCTAGGCATCGGTTTCGAAAGAGGGTTCGGAACGGAGTCAAACCCGAGGTCGAGCGCGTGGAGGAGCGGGTGTTGCTGTCGTTCGCCGACGGCAACGGGGCGGTCGTCACGCAGTTGTACGAGCAGTCGGCGACGGCGCTCGTGATCAAATTCGATGGGCCGCTCAACCCGACTCAGGCCGCCGATCCCGGCGAGTACCAGGTCAACGGGCTGACGGGGGCCAATCCCGAGATCGTTAGCCGGAGCGGTCCCAGCCTCCAGATCACGGGGGCGAGCTACGACGCCTCCAACGATCAGGTCACGCTCAGCCTGGCCCATCCGATGGCGCCGGGCGTGTTTTACCGGGTCTGGATCAACGGCAGCCCGGGTTCGGGGCTGACCGACGCGACAGGGACGCTGTTCGACGGCGATTTCGACGACACGCCGGGCGGCGATTTCTACGCCTTGCTCGCGCAGGGGAAAAATGTCTGCTTCCCGGACGCCAACGGCGATCGGGCCATGCTCAGGGTCATTGGCGGCGGCCAGGTTGCGGTCTGGCGGCAGCTTAACGGCGACGTCACCCAGCTTCAGGTCGTCGGCGCGGTGCCGGGACAGACGACGCTGGGCGGCTATGTCGTACCGCGCGCGGGAGCAACGGCCAGGTCGTGGTACCGTCGATCATCGGCCTGAACGGGGTCAACGATCAGCTTCCCCCGCAGAGTTTTGTCGCTCAGCCGGCGCCGATTAACTCACCGGCGCCGATCGTGGCGAATGCCGGGAACTTTCCGTATTCGCTCCAGATCAGCCAGGTGCCGATGAAAGGGCTCCCGTCGATCCAGGCGGCCGTGTCGGCCCAGTCGGGCGGTTTGTGGCTCCTGTTCGGCGGTCGGACCAACGGCCTGCACGACTTCACCCCCAGCGGGTCCGCCAACTTCCCGCCGCAGTATCAGAATAACGACCTCATCGTCATCAACCCCGCCACCGGACAAAGCTGGACCGAGCCCTGGAGCGCGACCGGACTGCCGGCGTCGATGACGACGTCGCTCGCCTCAACCAACCAGGATTTCTACCAGCGCGGCGATCGGCTCTACACCGTGGGCGGCTACTCGCTTGATCCCAGCACAAACACCTTCACGACGTACGACACCCTCAGCGCTCTGAGCGTCAGCGGCCTGATCAACGCCGTGATCCACCAGGGTTCGGCGGTGGGGCTCGTCAAGCAGATCTCCGACCCGCGGTTCGCCGTGACCGGGGGCGAGTTGAACGCCATCGGCAACCGGACGTACCTGGTTTTCGGCCAGAGCTTCCAGGGGCAATACGACTTCAACAACCAGGACTTCACCCAGATCTACACCGACACGGTGCAGAGCTTCCGGATCATCGATCAGGGGAACCAGCTTGCGATCGCCGGCTACCAGGCCCAGCGCGACCCGTTGAACTTCCGTCGACGGGACTACAACCTCACCCCCAGCCTCTTGCCTGGCGGTCAGCAAGGGCTGTCGGTACTGGGCGGTGTCTTCACGGTCTCCGGTGGGCGCATCTCAAACCGATCACCATCGGTCCGAGCGGTATCGCTCAGGTTGACAACAACTACCAGCAGTATTTCACGCAGTACAACGCGGCCAAGGTCCCGCTCTTCGACACCGCGAGCAAGGCCATGGACACCGTCCTGCTCGGCGGGATCTCGCTCTATCATTACGACCCGGCCACCGGCACCCTCTCCACCGACACCGAGCTTCCCTTCGTCAACGACGTCACGACGTACGTCCATCGAGCGAACGGGTCGAGCCAGGAATACATCATGACCCCCCAGCTTCCCGCCCGTCTGGGGGCCGAGGCGTCCTTCTTCGTCAATCCCGGCGTCAAGCAGGCATCGAACGGGGTCATCACGCTCAATCTCAAACGTCTCAGGCAACCGGTGGTGCTGGGGATGATGTACGGCGGGATCTATTCGACCGCGGGCGATACGACCAATCCGCTGACCCAGACCACGTCGTCGAACCTGGTCTACCAGGTGACGCTGGTACCCAGCAGCCGGGGATCGTGAGACCTGCCGTCAAACCGCGACCCAGATCTCGCCGTCTCGGACCTCGCAGGGAAACCGGTGCACCGACATCCCGCGGACGGTGGTGCACCGCCCGGTGCTGAGCTTGAACCGCCATCGATGAAGCGGGCAGACGGCTTCGCCCTCCTCGACCCACCCCCGCCCGAGCGGCCCGCCCGCGTGCGGACAGCGTCCCAGGAGCGCGTGGTACTGGCCGCCATCGTTGAAGAGGGCCAGGGGCATACCCTTGACGAAGACAGGGTGGCCCCGACCCTCGGGCACATCTTCGACCTTGCAGACCGCGAGAAACTGCGCCATCGCTCGATTGGTCCCGCACGCGGATTCCATCGGTCCGTCCCGATCGGGTCGGTGCCGGCCTCACGACCCTGGGACTTGCGTCCGAGAATCCCTACCCTGTAGAGTTTACAGTGATGCCTGGCGGCGGCATCAAGGGAAAAAGCTCAGAGATACGCCGGTCGAGCGGCGATCGAGGGAGAGGCGCGTGCGATCGGGGGCCGGGACATTCTTCCGAGGGGGCTTGCTCCTGCTCGTCGCGGCCCTGAGCGGGGGTTGCATCGAGCGGGGCCGTTCGGCTCCCGACCTGGTCTGGGGAATTCACGGCACGCATCCGGGCTGGCTCCACAAGCCGAGGGTCGCCGCCTTCGACCGTTCCGATCGTCTCTACATCGCCGACCTGACGGACCGGATCCAGGTCTTCGACCGCGACGGCCGGTACCTCCGCGGCTGGCGGACGCCCGAGTTCAACGTCGACGGGCCCAGCGGATTGACGGTCGACCGGCAGGGGCGTCTCCTGGTGGCCGACACTCATTTTTACCGGGTGCTCGTCTACTCGACCTCCGGCACGCTCCTGTTTCAGATCGGCGACGGTGTTCAAGGTCAGGAGCCGGGGCGGTTCGGGTATCCGACCGACGTGGTGATCGACCGCGCCGGCAACTTTTACGTGGCGGAATATGGTGAGAACGACCGCATTCAGGTCTTCTCGCCCGAGGGGAAGTGGCTTCGGCAGTGGGGAGGACATGGCCGCGAACCCGGCGAGTTCCTTCGTCCCAGAGCCCTGGCGATCGACGAGAACGACCGGATTTACGTGGCCGATAGCTGCAACCACCGGATCCAGGTCTTCGATACCGAGGGAACGCTTCTGAGGATGTGGGGAAAACGGGGCACGGGACCGGGCGATCTCTCGTATCCGTATGACCTGGCGCTGGGTCCGGGCGGAACGCTTTACGTCTGCGAGTACGGCAACCAGCGGGTCCAGAAGTTCGACCGGAGCGGCGTCTCGCTCGGGTCATGGGGCCGACCGGGACGCGAACCGGGCGAGCTGTTCAACCCGTGGGCGCTGGCGGTCGATGGCGCGGGGTGCGTGTCGGTGATCGACTCGAACAATCATCGCGTGCAGCGGTTCCGGCTCTGATCGGATTCGACAAACAACGACGTACGGTCGACGGCAACGGCAATCAGGAGTGGGCGTTCCATCACGATGCTCGGCAATCTATCGATCAGTGTGGGACAGCCCCTCTGGCTGATCCTGCTGCCGATCATCCTTCCCCCGCTGGTTCTGGTGAGCAGCCGGAGCCTGGCGGGCCTGGGCACGTTTCGCCGGTTCCTGGCGATCGCGCTGCGGTCGTCGGTGGTGGTGTCGATCGTCCTGGCGCTGGCCGAGATCCAGACGGTCCGCAGGAGCGACCGGCTGACGACACTCTTCCTGGTTGACATTTCTCAGAGTGTGCCCCGCGAGGCGCAGGGCCCGGTCCTTCAGTACGTCACCGAGGCATCGAAGAAGCGTCGGCGGGAAGATCTGGCCGGTGTGATCGTCTTCGGCAAGGGGCCGCAGGTCGAGGTGCCGCCGGCGCCTTCGGAGCTGAACCTGATGGGGATCGAGAGCACGATCGATCCCGAGTACACCGATCTCGAGGCCGCGATCAAGCTCGCGCTGGCCACCTTCCCCGAAGACACGGCGCGTCGGATCGTCGTGCTTTCCGACGGCAACGAGAACCGCGGCCGCGCCCTGGAACAGGCCCTGGCGGCGCACAATCTGGGGGTCGAGATCGATGTCGTGCCGATCGACTACCGATACGACCGCGAGGTCCTGGTCGAAAAGGTATCGATCCCCCCCGACGTCAAGAAGGGCGAGACGGTCAACATCAACGTCGTGATCCGGGCCAGCGAGCCCACCCACGGCACCCTCCAGGTCTTTCAGAAGGCCGACAACTATCGCGCACCCGCGCCCGGCAACGAGCAGCCGGTGCCGGTCGACCTTCAGCGCGGCCTGAACGTGTTCAACCTCAAGCAAAAGATCAACGAGCCCAACTTCTACACGTTCACCGCCGAGTTCATCCCCGATCGCGACAGCGGCGATCGACGCGCCATCAATAACGTGGCCGAGGGGTTCACCCACGCGCGCGGCAGCGCCCAGGTCTTGCTGATCGAAGGGACTCCCGGCGAGCATACCGAGCTGGTGCAAGCGCTGCGGCAGAACAAGCTCGAGGTCACGGTGCTGAACGCCCCGGCTCGGATCGACGGGACGGGCGCGGTCGGCGGCGACCCCCTGCCGATCGACCTGGCGCAGCTTCAGCCCTACGACGCGGTGATCCTGGCGAACGTGCCCAAGGAGGCGTTCACCGAGACGCAGCACCAGCTTCTCGAGTCGAACGTCCACGACATGGGAGCCGGCCTGATCATGCTCGGCGGCAAGGACAGCTTCGGCGCGGGGGGCTGGATGAACACCCCCGTGGAGAAGGCGCTGCCGGTCGATATGCAGATCAAGGCGCTCAAGGTCCAGGGGCTGGGCGCCATGGTCATGATCATGCACGCCAGCGAGATCGCCGAGGGAAACTACTGGCAGAAAGTGGTCTCGAAGGCCGCGCTCAACGCCCTGTCCACGTATGACTACGCCGGGATGATCCACTGGGAGGGAGAGGAGGCGTGGCTCTTCAGTCTGAAGCCGATCGGCGGCGGGCGCGACATCATGCTCCGCGCGATTGACCGGATGACCCCGGGCGACATGCCCGACTTCGACCCGTCGCTCCAGATGGCGATGAACGGCCTGATGAGGGTCAGGGACGCGATGACGCGGCATATCGTGATCATCAGCGACGGCGACCCCACGCCGCCGACCCGCGCCGTGATCAATCAGCTTGTGGCGAGGCAGATCACGGTGACCGCGGTGCTGACCGCCGCGCACGGCGAGGATCTCCAGGCGCAGCGGGTGATGAGCGACCTGGCCAGGAGGACGAAGGGCCGGTTCTACAACGTCACCAACCCCAAGGCGCTACCCCGGATCTACCAGAAGGAAGCGCGGACCATCTCGCGCCCGTTGATCTTCGAGCGAGAGACGCCGTGGGCGCCCAAGCTCAACTACGTGAGCGAACCGGTGACGGGGCTGTCGACAACGGTCCCGCCGATCACGGGGCTGGTCCTGACCTCGGTCAAGGAGAACGAGCTGGTCGAGATGCCTCTGACCTCGCCCCTGCCGACCGGGCAGGTCAACCCGTTGCTGGCGCATTGGAGTTACGGCCTGGGCCGATCGGTCGCGTTCACCTCGGACGCCGGGCGTCGGTGGGCGAAGCAGTGGCCCGACTGGGAGAGCTACGCCGCGTTCTGGTCGCAGGTTGTCCGGTGGTCGCTCCGCCCCGCGGATCGGGGCAACCTCTCGGTCTCAGTCCGCCGCGACGAGGGACGGATCAAGGTGGTGGTCGATGCCCTCGACAAGGAGAACCAGTTCCTGAACTTCCTCCAGATCCGGGGTAACCTCGTGAGCCCCGACCTCAAGCGATCGACCGTGGAGCTGGTGCAGACGGCGCCGGGGCGTTACGAGGCGACAATCGATCAGGCCGAGGCGAGCGGCAATTATTTCGTGAACCTGGGCTATCGCGGGGCGGACGGGGTCCAGGGCCTGATCTCCTCGGGAGTCTCGGTCCCCTATTCCGACGAGTATCGCGAGCTGCGGTCGAATCCAACGACGCTCGAAACCCTCGCGAGACTATCGTCGGGCCACGCGACGGCGTGGAAGACAACGAAGGACGGCCGTGCCGACCTGCCGAGGACACTCTCCTCGGTCGATCACTTCCGGCGCGACGCGAATCTGGTGATCCCTCGCGCGTATCAGGACCTCTGGCCACGGCTCCTGCTGGGCGCGTGCGTCCTGTTCCTCTGCGACATCGCCGTCCGACGGGTGGCGCCCGACGTGAACCGGATCAAGCGTTATGTCTCCGACCAGTGGCGCACGTTGCGGGGTCAGGAGGTCGCGCCCGCGGTCGAGTACATGGAGAAGCTCAAGAGCCGCAAGGCCGAGCTTGGCGAACAGCTCGACCGATCGCGCGCGGCGACCCGGTTCGAACCGGCACCGGAATCGCTGTCGGCGCCTCTGTCGGACGAGCCGCTCCTGACGGGGACCACCGAGAAGCCCCCTTCGGAACCGAAACCCAGACCCGACGCTCCTGGCCTGGCTCCCGATGAGAAGAAGCCCGATCCCGAGGGCTACACCAACCGTCTGCTCAAGGCCAAGCAGCGGGTCTGGGAAGAGCGCGACAAGGATAAGGGCCAGGAGAAAGGGTCGTCGTGACGATCGAGAAACCAACGGGCCTACTCACCCGGCTCACGCAATCCTGGTTTCCCATGGTTCTGGTCGCGCTCGGCGTGGCGACGTACGTACTCGGGACCTTGTACGGACGGAAAGTGGCGGGGATCGAGCCTCCGGTCGGGACACCGATCGAACAACTGATCGAGCACGACCGCGAGCTCCTGTACACGCACGGCTCATCCTCATCGGCTCCGTCTGCTTCGGCGTGGGATTGTTCGGGGTCGTCATCCAGGTAACATGGCGATCCGTGCAGTGGGCGTTGGCTTCGCGAAAGGACCAGGGTTCCTCAAGATGAACGTTGCTGACACGGGCTCGATGGAAGCGCGGGCCGACGAGTTTCGCGCAGGCCTACCAGCGGGTCAAGGGCGAGGTGGGCAAGGTGATCGTCGGACACGACGAGATCGTGCACGGCGTGCTCACCTGCCTGTTCATCGGCGGCCATGCGCTCCTTGAAGGAGTGCCCGGGCTGGGCAAGACCTTGCTGGTAAGGACCCTGGCCGATGCGCTGGCGCTCGACTTCAACCGGATTCAGTTCACGCCGGACCTGATGCCGGCCGACATCATCGGCACGAACGTGGTGATGGAGACGCCCGAAGGGCGCCGGATCTTCGAGTTCCAGAAGGGGCCGATCTTCTCGCAGATCGTGCTGGCCGACGAGATCAATCGAGCGACTCCCAAGACGCAGTCGGCCTTGCTCGAAGCGATGCAGGAGCACTCGGTCACGGTCGGCGGTCAGATCCACCGGCTCAAGGAACCATTCTTCGTCCTGGCCACGCAGAACCCGATCGAGCAGGAAGGGACCTATCCGCTTCCCGAGGCCCAGCTCGACCGGTTCCTGTTCAAGCTGATCGTCGGGTATTCGACCCGCGAGGAGCTGGGAGTGATCCTCGATCGGACGACGCGTAACGAGCAGCCGCGAGCGGAGAAGGTGATCGATGGCGAGACGCTCCTCAAGATGCAGTCGCTCGTCCGCGAGGTGATCGTGGCGCCCCACGTTCAGGACTACGCAATCCGGCTGTCGCTGGCGACCCATCCCCAGGGACCGTACGCCGGCCGGCGACGAACCAGTCGATCCGCTGGGGAAGCAGCCCGCGCGGAGTCCAGACCCTGGTCCTGGCGGCGAAGGTGCGGGCGCTGCTCGATGGTCGTTACAATGTCAGCTTCGAGGACCTGCGGCGCGTCTATCTCCCCAGCCTTCGGCACCGGGTCCTGCTCAACTTCGAGGCCCAGGCCGAAGGGATCGATGCGGACGACGTACTGCTCAAGGTGCTCGACGCCGTACCCGAGACCGCCGAGGCCGGGCCACCGGTCGCCAGGGCCGGTTGAACCGAGAGCACGTATCAAATTCGCATCCTCTGCCATTCCATCGAGCCGCGCCATGCACGACATCTACGACCCGCCTCCGGCCCCCGTCGCGTGGAACCCGCCCTCGACGGAGCGGCTGGTCTTTACCACGGGCGACGTCGTTTGCCTGATCGTTCTTTGCACCCTGCTTGTCGGGGCCGCGCTGTTTGCCTGGTGGAGCGAGCCGACGGTCGCCCTCTTCACCGCGCTCGGGGGAACGCTGGTCATCCTTGAAAGCTGGTTCACGGCCCTGGGCTACCTTCACCGTCGTCGTTCCCTGGGGCTGCGAGCGAGGTGGACGATTTTTCTGGCGGCTCTGGTCCCCTGGCTCGTGGGCCTGGGCGTCGCGGCGCTCCTCATCATGGGCCTGTTCCTGGTCTCGGACTGGTGGGGTTGAAGCGCGAGTCTCTGAAGGGGAAACACGCGATGGCCACGACGCCACAAACGACGGCACCGGTCGAGCCCATGCGGATCATCCTGCGCGATGTTCCCTGGAGCGTCTACAAGGCGCTGCGGGGTATCGAAACGAACGACCATATCCGCATGGCTTATCTCAATGGAGTCCTGGAGCTGATGTCCCCCGAATTGAAACATGAGCGGGACGGCAAGCGACTGGAGCAGGTGGTTTACGTGGTGTCGCGACTTTTTGGTCTGACGTTCGAGAACGCCGGAATGACGACCTTGCGGCGCAAGGGCCGAAAGCCAGGGCGCGGTGCGGGCCGGGAACCCGACGTCAGTTTTTATTTCGGTGAGAATGCCCGGCGAATGGCCGCTCGCGAAGCCATTGACCTGAGTACGGACCCACCTCCCGACCTGGCGATCGAGGTGGACAACACCGCCGATTCACGGGCAAAACTGCCGATTTACGCGCGATTGATGGTTCCCGAGGTCTGGTATGACGATGTCAATGCACGGACGCTCTGGTTTGGCCGGCTTCAGGATGATGGGACGTATTGCTCGGTTGAATCGAGCGGCGTACTCCCCATGCTCGATCGATCGTGGGTCCGTGACGTGCTCAACCGGGGCGAAGGGATGCTCGCCTCCGAATTCGCCCTGGCGCTCGAAAGCTGGGTACGCGACGAGCTCCGCCCCCCACGAGCGGAAGCCGTACGCCCCACGGCCAACAACTGACCAGTTCAGCCAACGACGACTCGACTTGAGTCAGGAGACCGAAACCGATGGCCACGACGTCACGAATGACGACACCGGTCGAGCCCATGCGGATCGTCCTGCGCGATGTTCCCTGGGCCGTGTACAAGGCCCTGCGAAAAATCGAGGCAAATGATCACGTTCGCATGACCTACATAAATGGAATACTCGAAATTATGTCGTCTGGATATATTCATGATATAAATTCAGGACGTGTTGAACAACTGGTACGAATTGCGGCACGGGCATTCGGAATGGATTACATGGCGGCTGGCTCAACCACGCTAAGACGCAAGCGGCGCAAGCCGAATCAAGGTGAAGGCCGTGAACCCGATGCGAGTTTTTATTTTGGGGCGAACGCCAGGCGCATGGCCATGCGTGATTCCATTGACCTGAAGACGGACCCCGCCCCCGATCTTGCCATTGAGGTCAACAACACGGCGGATTCGGAATGGAAGCTGCCGATCTATGCGAGGTTGGGCGTATCCGAGGTCTGGCGACTCGACGTCAACGAGGACTCGCTCTGGTTCGGCCGGCTCCGAGAAGGATCGTATCAGGCGGTCGATCGGAGCGTGGCCCTTCCCATGCTTACTCCCGCATGGGTAAATGGCGTTTTGAGCCGTGGCGAGGGGATGACGGATTCCGCGTTCGACGCATCGATCGAACGGTGGGTCCAGGACGAGCTGATTCCCCGCCCCCAAGTCGACGCGGACCCCGCTCCCGAGGCATGAATCCGATCGAGAGCCACCACGATGCCCGAGACCAAGGCCCCTCCCCTGCTCGATCCCGAGTTCCTGCACAAGCTCGAACAGCTCGAGCTCGTCAGCCGCAAGATCTTCGTGGGCCGCATGAAGGGCGAGCGCAAGAGCAAGCGGCGCGGGTCGTCGGTGGAGTTCGCCGACCATCGAAACTACGCCGTCGGCGATGACCTGCGGCACATCGACTGGAACGTTTACGGCCGGCTTGACAAGCTCTTCCTCAAGCTCTTTCTCGAAGAAGAGGACCTGCATTTTTACATTCTGGTCGACACCAGCCTCTCGATGGATTTTGGCGAGCCGACCAAGCTCCAGTATGCCCGACAGGTGGCGGCGGCCCTGGGATTCATCGCGCTGGTCAACCATGACCGGCTCGTGCTCGAGACGTTCGGCAGCGGGCTCGAGGCCGGGCTGGCCAATATCCGCGGCCGTTCGCAGATGTGGCGCGTCGTCCAGTACCTGGAGCACCTGGGCGCATCGGGAGCCGGCGACCTGACGGCCTCGGCCAAGGCGTTCGCGCTGAAGCACGCCGGCAAGGGAATCGTCGTCGTCATCTCCGACTTCCTCGACAAGCGCGGATACCAGGAGGCGCTTCGCTACCTGCTGGCGCGGAATCTGGATATCTACGTGATCCAGGTCCTGAGCCAGGAAGAGGTCGAGCCCGAGATCGCCGGAGACCTGAGGCTGGTCGATGCCGAGGACGACGACATCGCCGAGATCACCGTCAGTGCCCCTTTGCTCAAACGCTACAAGGAGAACCTGAACGCGTTCGTCGGCGACCTCAAGCAATGGTGTACTCAGCGCGGGATCAGTTACATCTTCACGACCAACCAGAATCCGTTCGACAAGCTGGTCCTCAACTACTTGCGGCAGCGGGGACTTGTGCGATGAGAACTATATATGCATGAAATTAAAGACAGATGGATTTTCTTTGGAGCCGCGGGGCTTGTGGTCGCTTACTTGCTTTACATCATGATACGCAGACGCAAGGGCGAGCGGCCCGGGTTCAAGGACAACGAGCCGGAGCTTTGAACGACCGCGCGACGAAGGGCCGAACCGATGGACACCAGCAAGCTGGGACTGGCGAGCTTCCCGATCCATTTCTCGTCGCCGATGGGAGGCGTGGGCTGGGCGATCCTGGCGGGCATCCCGGTCGCGATCATCGCGCTTTACTTCCTGAAGCTGCGGCGCCGGCCGGTGCAGGTGCCAAGCACGTTGCTCTGGCGGCGGAGCCTGGAAGACCTGCACGTCAACACGCCTGTTCCAGCGGCTTCGGCGGAACCTGCTGCTTTTTCTCCAGCTCCTGGCGGTCTTGCTGGCGATGCTGGCCCTGGCCGGGCCGAGGGTGCTCGGAACGTCGGGGCAGGGTCAGCGGTTCGTGCTGGCGATCGACAACTCGGCGAGCATGTCGGCCACCGACGTGGCTCCCAACCGACTGGCGCGGGCCAAGGACGCCGCCAAGGAGCGTGGTCGGCTCGATGGACGCCGACGACCTGGCGATGGTCATCACGTTTTCCGACCAGGCACGCGTGGTCTCGAACTACTCGGGCGACAAGCGGCTCTTGTTGCAGCGGATCGACGCGATCGCGCCCACCGAGCGGACGACCTCGCTCCGCGAGGCGCTCCAGGTCGCCGCCGGGCTGGCGAACCCGTCGAAGCAGATCGGTGAAGGGGTGGTCGCCTCCCGGGTCGTCGCGCCCAAGCTGAAGATCTATACCGACGGCGGTTTCGCCGACGTCGAAGGGTTCAGCCTGGGGAACCTCGAGCCCGAGGTGATCGTGATCGGCCCGCCGCCGACACCCTTCGCCGATCCGGGCGATCCGTCGACCGGCCCGGAGGGGGGGGCGTCGGAAGTGAAGACGAAGTCCAGGCCGAGCGATCAGGACCCGGCCGACAACGTCGCGATCCTGGCGCTCCAGACACGTCGAAACGACGAGAAGACGGAATTGTTCCAGGTCTTCGGCCGGGTCCACAACTACCGTGGCGAACCGGTCTCGACCGAGGCCCAGCTCTGGCGATTGCCGATCGGCGAACCCGGAAAAACCGACGCGCCGACGGCGCCGACCCTGATCGACGCCATCGCGCCTGAAGATCCCTCCCCAGTCCGACCAGGCCTTCAAGTTCGACCTACCCGACGACCGGGCTCGTGGCGCTCGAGGTCCGGCTGACGATGCGCGACGCGCTGGCCGTTGACAACCGTGCGTACACCATCGTGGGCAACCGACGCAAGGCGCAGGTGCTGGTCGATCACGCCGGGCAACCGATACCTCGAAGATACGCTCAAGACCACGACCGCGCAGGAGCGGGCCGATGTGACCGTGATCGCACCCGACGAGCTCGAAGAACGACCCGTTGCCCGCGACATCCGGCTCGGCCGCTACGATCTGCTGATCTTCGACCGGTGCTCGCCCGAGATGCCCCCCGAGGCGAACACGTTGTATTTCGGGGCCTTGCCTCCCGGACCGGCCTATGCCCATCCCCGCTCGATCAGCGAGCCGGCCATCCTCGACTGGGACGTCGCCCACCCCCTCCTCCAGTATCGTCCGCGACCTGCCGACGGTGGCGATCCTCAAGGCTCAGGTGGTTGAGCCGCCGCCCGGCTCGACCGTCCTGATCGAGAGCGACCAGGGAGCACTCGCCTTCGTCGTCCCGCGCGAGGGGTACAGCGACGTGGTCGTCACGTTCGCCTTGATGGATGGCACCAGCTTCAATACCAATTGGTATCGAAACATCAGCTTCCCGCTTTTTCTGTTCAATAGTTTGCAGGTTCTCGGTAACGCGCGGGAATCGACCGGCGACGAGGTCCACCTCCCCGGTCAGCCGGTGAGCCTGCGTGCCGACACGACAGCCGAGACGATCAATGTGACCGTCCGCCGACGGCCGGACCAGGCGAACCCTGAAGCGAACGCCGCAAGGAATGTTCGTCGACCACGACACCGAGCCGCGCCGGGCTGTACCAGGCCCGCTGGGCACCGGACGGGCTCCTACCGTTCGCGGTCAACCTTTTCGATCCTCGCGAGAGCAACATCACACCGCGGGGGCTGGTCCCCGAGGGTGCGCCCGTGTCGCAGGCCGAACGGTACAAGATCAAGATCGGCTACAACCCCGTCGCTGGCAGCGGCACGATCCGGCCCAGCCGGAAGGAGTGGTGGCGGCCGTTGGCCGTCCTGGTGCTCGCCGTCGTGCTCATTGAGTGGTATATTTATAATCGTCGTGTGTATCTCTGAGCAGCACCCGTCGCCGATGGCCGCGGAGGTGGCGACCGGCCTGACCACGCGAAGGACCAGCCGGGTGATCTCGGGCTCACAGCCGCCGTACCGGATCGGATGTTTGCCCGCGATCCCCTGACTCACATACAGCAGGGTCCGCCCCGATCGGAAGAAGCCGCGATCGAATCGACGCGAATACAGGCTGGGCATGAAGACCGGACCGACCAGCGGGAAACGGACCTGGCCGGCGTGGTTGTGGCCCGAGAGGACCAGGTCGATTCCGTGCCGCGCCGCGGTCGGGAATCGGTCGGGGGTATGGCTGAGCAAGAGCCGGAAGTCGGCGTCGGGGATCGCGCACGGATCGAAGCGGGGTCCCCAGGGATACGACGTACCGCCGATGGCGAGGGTCGCGCCCCTGGACGTCAAGCCGGTCCCAGCACGCTTCGACGTCGCGGAATCCGGCCTCGGCGAGCCGACGGCGGATCGCCCGGGGCTGATGCGACAGGTCATGGTTACCCAGGATGGCATAATTCCCGAGTCGGCCCCGAAGTCGCGACATCACAGGGACGATCCAGTCGTGCGCGATGTCATGATCGACCAGGTCGCCGGTGAAGACCATGAGGTCGGCATCCCAGTCTCCGGCGTGTTCGGCCACGGCTTCGAAGTAACGACGCCGGAAGCACGGGGCGAAATGGAAGTCGGTGAGATGCACGATGCTCAGGCCATCCCAGGCCGCGGGAAGGTTCGGGATCGCGATCTCCCACTCATACTTCCTGAGCCGGAACGATTCGTTGCCGGGGAGCCGGAGCATCCAGGCGTATCGTCCCGGGCCGATGAGCGCCGTCTTTCCCCCCGGATTCGGCCGCGGCCAGGTCGAGCGCCGGCGCTCCTGCCGTCGATCCCACGCGGGGTGCGTCGGGACAGGCGGACGAGACTCGTCAGGGGCAACGCGAGGAGCCCGATGCCCAGACATACGACGGTGTACACCCGCCAGGCCCAGCCCCAGCTCTCGATCGGCCCGCTGAGTACGCGATTGACGATCAGGCCCCCGATCGCGAGGATCAAGCCCAGGATCATCAGCTTGATCAGATCGAGCCAGCGGTCGGAAATCCGAAACGCGTGGACGACGTTGACAACCACGACAAAAAGCCCGAGGTGGCCCAGCAGGAGGGGGGCCACGAGCAGCCAGCTTGCATCGGCATCAAAACTCATGAACAGAAGCCTCGGAGGGCGGACTCTCCGAGCGCGGCGGTGGTGCCGGGCTCGAAGCGCTGTCCGGGGAAGGTGGGACCTGGGGCCCGGAACTTACCGGCGAGCAACCCGCGGGATCGCCGTCAGTCGTCGAAGCCGACCTGACCGCGGCGGAGGGTTCCGATCCCGACGACATCGGGGCGATCGGCTGCCCTCGCAGGGCCTGCTCGACGGCTTCCATCAATCGATCGGCCCGGAAGGGCTTGTAAAGGACGGTCTGCAGCCCCTCCTGCCGCGCCTTGACGATCGAGTGCGAGGGGTCCCAGCCGAAACCGGTCATCAGGATGATCGGCAGACCAGGCTGGACCTCCCGGAGCCGCTTGTAGGCCTCGAATCCGTCGAGGTCGGGCAGGCGGATATCGACCAGGGCGGCGGAGTACGGTGTCTGTCGCGCCAGTGCGATGGCCTCATGGGCGTCGCGTGCGGTCTCGACCGTCGCGCCCTGGCAGCCGAGCAGATGATGCGCCGACCGCCGGATCGCCTCGTCGGCGTCGACCACCAGAACGCGGGCCGCCGCGAGCCGCGGCGCCGGGCGGGGCGTGGTCCGCTGCGGCTCGGGGACGATCGTCGAGCCGACCTTCTGGATCAGGCTGCGGATCTCGCGGGCTCGGTACGAGCAGGTGCCGGAGCCGCGCAATGATGTCTTCATCGTGGCCGGCGTAGCGGTCGAGGACGGTCGTGGCGTCGCTCAGGATGTCGTCGAGCGGCAGCGCGAGCTCGCGACTGATCGCCTCGACCGAGGCCGCGGCCGCGGTGAACTTCTCGGCCTGGAGCAGTTCCAGCGTGTTCAGCGCCGAGGCGACGTTACGGCCGTAGATCTCGAGGAACTGACGGTCGCGGTCGTCGAAGGCGTTGGGCTGGGGGTTCTCGACGTTGAGCGTGCCGATGACGGTGCCGTGATAGATCAGGGGGACCGTCAGCGAGCTGCGCGCACCGGCCGCCCCTTCGAGATAAAGCGGGTCGTGGGTCGCGTCGGGACAGAGGTAGCTCTGGCCGGTCGCCGCCACGAAACCGGTCACGCCGTTGCCTTCCTTGCGGGCATAGAGCTCGCGGTTGGCCGCCGATCGGCGGTCATCCCCTCGGTCAGAAGCGGGACGAGCCGCCCGGTCGCGCGGTCGAGCAGGCGGATCTCGATGAAATCGAGGCCGAGCAGGTCCTTCATGTGGCGGGCGATGTTGTACTTCAGCAGGTCGGTCCGCTCTTCGACCCCCAGCTCGGCGAGTTCTTCGGGGGTCAGGTCGGCGAGCTCGTCGCCCGCCTTGTGGATCGCGTTGACCTTGAGCTGCTGCTGGGTCTCGTCGGTGATCTCGCGGGTCAGCGCGATGAGATGGGTCAGCAGACCTTCGGACGTCGAAGACGGGCGTGACCGTCACCCTCAGGTAGCGGTTGGCGCCGATTCGCAGGGCCGTGCTCGGCGGACGTGCGCGACGGCGACGGCCGAGGTGAACGGACAGGGGTCGGGGCCGAGCACCTCCGGGTTGCCCAGGGCCCGGTAAAACTTCGCAGCCGATCGGCTCGATCCCCGCGTCGACCAGGGAATGGAACTCGGGGTTGGCCCAGATGATCCGCAGGTCGGCGTCGACCACAGCCACGCCGTCGGCGATCGCGTCGAGGATCTCGTCGGCCTGGATCAGGACGCCGGCCCAGCGGACGGCCGAGAGCTGAGCCGCGTCGACATAGACTCCGGCGAACGCGTTCTTCGCGGAGCAGAACCAGGGCTCGCGACATCGTGCGCGCGGTGACGACGTCGAACTGCCCGCACAGGAGTTCGCGCGCCGTCGGGTCGGGGTGGGCGTCGCGTTCGATGACCAGGAGTCGAGGCTTCTCAGCCACACCTGTCGCCCTCGCCAGAACGTGTTGGGCCCGGCCCGACTCGGATCGTTTCGGACCACCTTGTAACGAGCTCCATCCTAGCGTGTATCCCCACGCTTCGACAAGTCAAGTCGTCGGCGCACTTCCGAGCACGACCCGGATCTCGCCCGCTCACCGGCCTCGGTCCACCCTGCTTGACAGTTTTGCCAGCCGCCTCTTAGCATCACCGCTCTCGTTCTCGAATTTTGAATCGCGGATCCGGGAGGTTCAACGATGCGCGCGACCGATCGCCTGACCGCCGAGCGGGGGGCCCTGCTCGTGGTCGACCTCCAGGACAAGCTCCTGGAACGGATCGAGCATCGCGAGCGGGTCGTCGCGGATGCGGTCCGGCTGGTGCAAGGGGCTCAGCTCCTCAAAATGCCGGTCTGGGCGACCGAGCAGTACCCGAAAGGGCTTGGCCCGACGACCCCGGCCATCGCCGAACGGATCGCTCAACGACCGGCCAAGACGTCGTTTCACTGCTGCGCGGTGCCCCAGCTCCTCGAGCAACTCTACGGGCGCCAGATCCGCCACGTGACTTTGGTCGGGATCGAGACTCACGTCTGCGTGGCCCAGACCGCCCTCGAGCTCCTTGGTCTGGGCTTCCGGGTCCAGGTCCCCGCCGATGCCGTCGGCTCGCGGCACACCATGGACTGGGAGTTCGCCCTGCGACGGCTCGAGCACGCCGGCGCCACCGTCTCGACCACCGAGGCTGTCCTCTTTGAGTGGACCGAAACCGCCGACCGACCCGAATTCAAGGCGATCAGCGCCCTGATCAAGCAAGCCGATCGCGAGCGATCAGTCTCCGGTTCGTCGGCGTGAGCGTGGTTGGCCTCGGGCCGTGGGAGCATACCCTTGCGGATTCGCGAGCGCAAGCGACAATTGACGGTCGAGAGGATCGTGCCGACAGACCCCGGCATCCCGGGACCAGTGCTTGACCCAGGTAACCTGACCCGATCCCCAAATCAACGGAGACGTTCCCGTGGCCGCGCCGAAACGACCGGAAACCCCCGCGCCGCTTTGCCCTTCGCCTCGCCTCCTGCTCGGTCCGGGACCCAGCGAGGTCCATCCGCGGGTCCTTTCGGCCCTGGGAATGCCCCTGCTCGGCCATCTCGATCCCGAGTTCGTCGCCCTGATGGACCAGATGCAATCCCTGCTGCGGTACGTCTTTCAGACCGAGAACCGGCTCACGCTGGCGGTCTCGGGGACCGGATCGGCGGGGATGGAGGCCGTCGTCGTCAACCTGATCGAGCCGGGCGACAAGATGCTCGTCTGCGTCAATGGCGTCTTCGGCGCCCGGATGGTCGACGTCGCCCAGCGCGCCGGCGCTGTGGTTCAACAGATCGAGCGGCCTTACGGCGAGGTGTTCGACCCCGAGGAAGTCCGCGCGGCGGTCAAGACGGTCGGTCCCAAGGTCGTCGGCATCGTCCATGCCGAAACTTCCACCGGAGCGTGGCAGCCGGTCGAGGAGATCGCCCGGATCGCCCACGAGGCCGGCGCCCTGATCGCGCTCGACACCGTGACTTCACTGGCAGGCGTCCCGGTCGAGATCGACCGCTGGGAGATCGACGCCGTCTACTCCGGGACTCAGAAATGCCTGAGCTGTCCGCCCGGCCTGGCTCCGGTCTCGTTCAGCCCGAGAGCCGCGGAGGTCATCGCTCAGCGCAAGACGAAGGTTCAGAGCTGGTATCTCGATATGGCGATGATCCAGCGCTACTGGGGTAGCGACCGGTTCTATCACCACACGGCGCCGATCAGCATGAACTACGCCCTGCGCGAGGCCCTGCGCCCTGGTCGTCGAGGAAGGGCTCGAGGCCCGGTTCGCGCGTCATGCCCTGAACGCCGGCGCGCTGAAGACCGGGCTGGCCGCGATGGGCATCGGCATCGTGACCGCCGAGGGCCACCAGCTTCCCCAGCTTGACCTGCGCCCGGATTCCCGATGGGATCGATGACCTCACGGTCCGGCGTCGGTTGCTCAAGGACTGGGGCATCGAGATCGGCGGCGGTCTCGGCGCGCTCAAGGGCGCGCCTGGCGGATCGGCCTGATGGGCCACGGTTCGCGGCAGAGTAGCGTGACCCTGGTCCTCGCCGCGCTCGAGACCTGCCTCCGCGACCTGGGCCATCCTCTTGAGCCCGGTGCCGCGCTGGCCGCCGCTTCCGATGCTTATCGCCATAAAACCGCGGTCGCCGCCGGCGCATGAGTGAGACATCGGCGTCCGCGACCGCTTGCCAGGAGAATCGGGGGCGACTAGACTGATCGATGAGTCAATGACGCTCGTCCGAGGATCGCCCGATTCGCGATGCGGAGGTGTCGGTGCCATGCGTGAGCTCGAACAGCCGATCGGCCGGGTCTGGCGCCGCCTCCGGTTTCAGCGGTTCCTGGCCGCGTCGGTCTGGTCGAGCGGCGGAGCGCTCCTGATCGTGGCCCTGGTGCTGGGCGTGGTTCGCGGGCTCGATCGACACCTCCCAGGACCAGCCTGGTTGCCGTTCGCCGTCGCCGGCAGCCTGGCTCTGGCCGTCGCGATCGTGGTTGCCGTGGTGAGCGGTCCGACCCGAGTCCACGCCGCTCAGGCCCTCGATCGCGAGTTTCACCTCCACGAGCGGCTGAGCACGGCATTGACGTTGCCCGACGACCTGCGCGAGACCCCCGCCGGACGCGCCCTGATCGCCGACGCGGTCAAACGGGCGGCCGCGCTGGAAATCGGGACCGCGTTCCGGCCCAGCATACCGCGCGGGGCGTGGGTGCCGATCGTTCCTCTGTCGATCGCACTGGGCATCCTCTTCGCACCGGACTGGACCCGAAACCAGGCCACGGCCCGGCCGGCCAGCCGGCGCGACGCGCAGGTGATCGCGCGGCAGACCCAGGTGCTGGGCAAGAAGATCGCCAGCCAGCGCAAGGAAATGGAAAAGAACCAGTTCGCCGAGGCCGATAAGCTGCTGGCCGAGATCGAGAAGGCCGCCGACAACCTGGCCAAGGCCCCGCCGACCCAGAAGGACAAGGCCCTGGTCGAGCTGAACAAGCTCTCCGACGCCCTCAAGGAACGCGAGAAACAGCTTGGTTCGTCGGAGCAGATGCGCCGACAGCTTCAGCAGCTGAAGGAGATGGCGGGCGCCGGCCCCGCCGATGACTTTGCCCGCAACCTCGCCAGAGGTGAGTTTCCCAAGGCGGCCGACGAGCTCAAGAAACTTCAGGAGAAGCTACTCTCGGGCAAGATGACCGAGGGCGAGAAGAACGCCCTGAAGGAGCAGATCGGAGAGATGTCGCGCAGCTCGAAAAGCTCGCCAATCTCGATCAGCGCAAGGCAGCAGCTCCAGGAAGCCATGAAGAACGGCGGCCTCTCGAAGGAGCAATTCGAACGCGAGATGGCCAAGCTCGACGAGCAGGCCAGAAGTCTCCAGAAACTCCAGAAGATGGCCCAGCAGCTCGCCCAGGCCCAAGAGCAGCTGGGCCAGGGTAACATGCAAGAAAGCCGCCGAAGCGCTCGGCATCGAGCCAGCAGCAGCTCCAGGAAATGTCGCGACAGCTCCAAGAGCTGGAGTCGCTCGAAACGCGCGCTGGCCGAGATCCAGGACGCCAAGAACGGCATGTCCGGCGATGCGATGAACCAGCTTGGCGAGAGCCTCGGCCAGTTTGGCGGTAGCATGGACCGCCGCGAACGGCCAGAACGGCATGGGCCGCGGGCGCGGACGCGGCGACCGCCCCGAAGCCCCCGACGCCACCTCGCTCTACAACACGAAGGTCGCCCAGCAGATCAAGAAGGGCAAGGCCATCGTCGAAGGGACCTCACCCTTCAATCGACCCGTCAAGGGGCAGAGCGTGATCGAGATCCAGGGAGACATCGAGGTTGCCGAGGGACTTTCCGCCGAGGCCCTGACCAACCAGAAGATCCCCCGCAACGTCGAGAAGCATATCCGGGGATATTTCGATCAGATCAACAAAGGTCGGTAGCCTGGCTCGACCTACAGGCTATTCGCGTTCAACCCGCCGCGGCTTCTGGATGTCGGTGATCAGCCGGCCATTCTTGAAGATCGAGATGGTGCCGGTCGACTGCGAGACGCAGAGCGCCACGGCATGGGTGGTGAGGGTCACCGCCGCCGCGGCTTCGTGGCGCGTGCCCAGGCCCTGGGGCAAGGGCTCGTCGAGCTTGGTATGCGGCGCAAGGTAGCGCCCCGCGCTCAGGACGACGCCGTCGCCCCGGATGACGAACGCCCCGTCGATCGCCGAGAATTCCTTGATGGTCTCCTCGAGCCGCGGATCAAGGATGTTCCGATCGGTCTCCGGGTAGCCGTGGAACGGGTTGATCACCAGTTGATGGCTCTGCGAGAGCACCCGGTCGGTGTCGCCGATCGACGAAGATCGTGCCGACGGGTCGTCCTTCGCGTCCTTCCAGGCCCAGCTCGCTGGCGAGGGTCAGCAGGCGTTCGAAGACCGTGGCGGTAACGTCGGGAGGGAGTGGATCGGCGGCGCTCGCGGCGAACATCTCGATCTCGCGTGCCCAGGTCGAGCACGATGATCGTGTCGATCGTCCCCGATCCGTCGATCCCGGTCAGGCAGACGATCCGGTCGCCGACCCGGATCAGGCCTTCGGCCGCGGCCACGAGGGTCGCCACCTTGATCTGCCCGGCGCGGGTCATCGTGATGTCGGGAACGCGGACGATCGCGCACAGCTCGCCCCAGCCCTCAGGGGCCTGGAACCCGCTCCGGCGCGAGACCAGGATCACCCGAAAATCGACGTCCTGGATCAGGTCGGCGAGGTCCTGATCGTCCTCGACGACGTCGGCGTAGAGCAGGACCACCCGCGCTCCGACCTCGCGGGCGATCGCGTGCGCGTGGCGGACCAGGCTCCGGGTCAAGGTCTTCACGGCGATCGGCTCACGAGGATCGTGGAGAAGAAAGACGCAAACGAACGTGGTCGCGCTGGACTCAAGGCCGGGCACCGTTGGATCGATCGCTCTCGAACTCCAGGGCGATCCCCAGCACGCCCAGGTCGTCGAGGTAGTTCGGGTCGGTGGCCGTCCCCCCTTGCTCGAACTTGATCGTGTTCTTGCCGGGATGCAACAATCCCGGCGGGATCGGCAGCCGGATTCGCTCCGGGGTCTCGTTCTTGGTCGTGATGTGCCGGTTCAAGTAATCGACAGACTTTCCGTTGATCGCGACGTTCGTCCGCAACTCTCCATGCTGGACCGCCTGCGCGAAGAGCAGGCCGTTGGCGATCCCGACCACCTGGACCACGTCGAGCACCAGCGCCGCGGGCCCGGGCGGCACCTCGACGAGCTCGACGGTTCGCTCGAGCACTCCCCCCTCCGGTTGGGGAGGGTCCAGCAGCGGGGGCGTGGTCGAGATCTGGTCGCCCAGGTGATGCGCCGTGGGATCGATCAGGATACGACGGCCGACCCCCAGGACCCGCAACATCCGGCGCCGGTCGCGGGGGATTTCGAGCACACCCGCGTACGGTGTCGCCACGCTCAGGCTCGTATCGGAGATCGACATCAGGGCGCCTTCGAGCGTGTTGAGGTCGCTCGGATCGTCACCCGGCGCGGCACGCCATTCGAGCCGCACCAGCAGGCCCTCGATCGGCGTTCCCTGCCGCGGCAGGCGTCGAAAATAGAGGCCGGCAACCTCGCTCCAGGCGAGAGTCACCATTTTTTCGTCCACCCTCACGCGCACGCGTTCGGCATCCGCCGCGACGATCTGGCCGAAGAGCTGGTCGCCGCCGGTGAGGCGGACCTCATCCTGCTGGGTATCGATCTCAAGGCCGCCGACCGGCTCGGTGAAGCGGACCAGACGGAGGTCGTCGAAGACACCCGCCAGCCGATCGGGCGGCCCGGTCTTGCCCGAGACATAGCTCGCCAGGCGGATCTCGACGAGCGGCCCATCGGGCCCTTTGCCATGAGCCAGATCGTTGCCATCGACGGCGATCTCGGTCTGCGCCGGGCCGAACCGGAAGCTCAGCCGGTGCCAGCCCGGTTTGCGGGCAAGCCGCTGAACCGCCAGGGCCGGTCCGCTTGGCGATTCGACCGAGAGGCTCGACTCGGCCCATCCCAGAACCGCGCGCACCGTCTCCGAGCCCGCGGGACCGCGAAACAGGAGATCGACGAACCACTGCTGCCCCTCGGCGACGGTGCCATCGTCGTGAAACGCGATGTCAAGCCGGCCGGAGCCGAGCGGCTCGGCCAATCGGCAGGTCAACGAGGTGCCGCCGGCCGGGACACGCAAGGCGCGTCCGCCGGAAGCGCGGGGCTGATCGACCAGCTCGGGGCCACCGATCTCGGTCCAGCGCGCCGCGTCGATCGACTCGAAGCCGTCCTGAAGCACGACCACTTCACCGGGGCGTTGAACCAGGTCGGTCACACCCGACCGGAAGAACGCGATCGGCCCTCCGAGCGAGCTTTCCTCGAACCGGACCTGCCGATCGTCGACCGCGCCCAGCCGGCCCGAGACGCGCTGACCCAGACCCAGGTCGACCCGGAACGGCTGGAGTCCGGCCGCGGGGTCAATGCCCGGCCCTTCGAGCTCGATCCGGAGACCGGGCTCGAGGCCGCACAGGATCGGCTCCGCTGCCTGCGTCGGGAACGAACCGAAAACCGCTCCGGGAATCACCGCGCAGCGAACCGTTGAATCGCTGACCATCCGGCCGGATCAGGGTATCGACGACCGGCGACGTCCCGCGCGTCCCCGTCGAAGGACGGACTTCGGCCGCCCTCGAACCGATTCCGGCCGGTAAAAGCGCCAGACTCAGAACTGACCAGCGTGCGAGCGTGCTCATCATGCTGATTGTACGAAGCGGTTTCCAGCGAGGGAAGCAGGGATCTTGCAATGGTGCGCAAAGCCGAGAGCCCCGGGCCGTCGCTCAATGAGCGACGGCCCGGGGCGATGCCGGATGACCCGGTAGGCACTGGCGTTGGTCCGGGATCAAGGGGGCGTCGCGGCCTGAGCCGGGCCGCCGCAACGACGCAGGTGATCCTTGTCGATGTAGACGACCTCGACACGGTGATCGACGTGATTGAACGGAATCGGGTAATCAGACCAGTAAAGCTCGTCGTAGTAGATCGTTGACTTGTAGTGGCAGTGGACGAGCTGGCAGGGTCCGGCCAATGGATAGACCTTGCAGGGATCGAGCTTCTCGCCGATCTTCTCGGTCAGGATGCGGACGTTGTTCCGCTGGGTCTCGTAGAAGACGGGCGATCCGTTCTTGAACTTGGGGACCTTTTCCCAGACCTCTTCCTCGCTGGGCGGGTCAAGGCAGGTCGCGGGAGCGAACTCACCGGGAATCGGGTCGAGGATCGGCACCCGGTTGCGCTGCTCGCGCTTCATGTCGTTTTCAAGCCGCTGCTGCTGCGAGGGAAGGATCGGCCAGGCGAACGACCATCCCGTCGGGTGCAGCGGGGAGATATTGCGGAAGACGTAATCGAGGCCGCAGCCGGAGTAGCTGGTGGTGACCACTGTCATCAGGGCACCCATCAGCACGCCGCGAACCCAACGCGGGGTCTGCGGGCCCCGGTGCCGCGCGGATTGGGACATCGGACTTTCCCCTCCTTGGAACGTTGCGCCAGTGCGCCGCGAGGCCATCCTGCCCCGCCCGTTTTCGGACGCCGGGACCATGTCACGACCAAAAAGTCTGGCGGTCGACCAATCCGACCCACCGTCGGATCGAGTCGCATCGAACGACCGGTCCATGTAGTGTTCTTATCGAACGCGGAAGACTCAGGCTGTGAGGTTTTTCAGGACGGAGCCGGAAAAATCGGTTTGCGACGGTTGTTCGCTCTTGCATTGCCCGCCAACACCGTCCCACCGATCAACGCTTCCGGCAAAGCATCCAGGATGCCCCAACAGCCGAACCCTCAAAAGTCGACCCCAAACGTCGCGTGAGCGATCGATCGTTTCGGCGACCGATCGCGTCTTCGATGTCAGGGATATCGTGTTCGCGAGCCCTTTCCTTCGGCGGATCGCGAAGATCCGACATTTTTTTCAGCGCTTTCGAGTGGGCGAGCTTTGCGCGGCCGGAACCCGGAAGCGTCACGGCCGGTTCAACGAATTTCCGAAGGTGACCTCGTCCGGGAGATACCGGCTTCCATGGCCGGAAATGAGCCACTGCGGGTCCGCGCCCGTCACGGCGATGAATCCGAGAAGGATCTCGCCGGGAATGGTATGACCACTCTCGTAGTTGATCCAGGCGCGAGGCGGGATACGCAGTTGCCGAGCCAGGAGCGGGGCGCCATGCTCGCCGTAACGCTCCAGGCGGATCTCTCGGACCCGATCGGCCAGCAGTGTCTTCACGACGCGACGTTCCGAAGAGTCATGCATCGTTCGACCCCTTCCACGTTCCAACCTGCTCATCGTTGGTCGGGTAACACGATATGACGTTGCGCGCCGGACCAGGCCGCGCAGCATAGCGCGGATACCGGAACCCGGTCGGTTCCGACGCATGTCCTGAGCAAGAAGCTTGCTTTCAGGTCGGTATCAGCACGTTGACGGTGAGCTACGGTCCGCCCCAACGCGACCCCGAGTCTGGCTTCTCCAAATTCCGAACCCGCCCGAGAAAGCGAGATCAAGTAAAGGACGACCAGCAAATTCACCAAATCGACGCTAATACCCAATATAATTTATCAGGTTTTATTGATTCTTTCAAAGTCTACTCGTTTTTCAAGCCAGGGAAAATCAGTTACTTGTTGTACTGGGAAATCCTACCGAATTGTAGGGGATCTCCCGACGGCTCACCGTGCAGGGGCGGACCGGGCAAAAACCTTCAACGTTTCAGGAAGTGATATTCCGACCACGGTTCCACTCCGGAGGGACGGTGAGCGTGCAGGAGACCACCGTGCCGGTCGGTTCGTTCGGTTCGATGGTCAGCCGGCCCTGGATGAGTCCAGCCCGATAGCGCATGATCTTGAGGCCCATCCCCTTGCTGTCGGGCACGTCGGGCTTCAAACCAATGCCGTCGTCGCTCACCCGGAGGGTCAGCAACGTGTCGTCGCTGTCGAGGGTCATGGTGATATGCCGCGGCCGGCCGTGCCGCAGGGCGTTGGTCACGGCTTCCTGAGCGATGTGATAGAGCTGCGTGGCCGTCGGATTGTCATTCAGGTCCACGGATCTCGGGCATGAGAACTGGCATTCCACGCCATGGATCTCGCTGGTCCGGGACGCGAGGTCGGTGAGTGCGGACAGGAGGCCGCGCGAGTCGATCTCGACCGGGATCAGGCCGCGCGAATAGGCGCGGACCTGGCCGAGGACCCGCTTGAGGCCTTCGACGAGCTTGTCGGCCAGCGGTCCCGTGGCGGGAGCCTGTTGCGTGAGGCTCTCCTTGAGCGTCTCGGCCAGCAAACCGAGCGCCGTGAGTTCCTGGCCGGTGCTATCGTGCAGGGCCTGACCGATCCGACGCTGTTCCAGGGTCGCTACTTCCAGGACTTCGAGTTCGAGCTGTTTCCGGGCGCTGATGTCCCGGATGGCCCCGTTGAACATCCGTCGGGTCTGGTCGTGGAATTCGCTGACGCCCAGCTCGACCGGGAAGGTGAAGCCATCCTTGCGCCGGCCCTGGACCTCGCGGCCGACGCCGATCATCCGTTTCGTTCCGGTTCGGCGGTGCCGTTCGAGATAACCATCATGCTCATCGGCATAGGGCGAGGGCATCAGCATCCTGATGTTCATGCCGATCAGCTCGTCGGAGGTGTAGCCAAAGATCTTTTCGGTCGCGGGATTGACCGAGGCGATGATCCCTTGCTCGTCGATCGTGATGATGGCGTCGACGGCGGTCTCGACGACGGCCCGCAGCCGCGACTCGCTGGCCTGGAGCGCCTTCTCGGCGAGGGTCCGTTCGATCGAGTCCGCCGCCTGGCGCGCGCCAGCAGGTCCAGGAGCCACAGGTCCCGCTCCGCGGGCTTGTGTGGAACGCGGGAGTAGGTCGAGAACATCCCCACCAGGCGTCCGGACCGGCTGAACAGGGGCGTGGACTGGAGCCCGATCATTCCGGCTTCGAGCATGACCTCCCGTATGGGGTTGTCGGCAAAGATCGGGCTCGAACCGATATCCTCGACGATGACGCGTTCACCCCGCTCCTGCGCCAGGGTAAATGCGGATGGCGGATGATCGAGTCGACCGAATTCGTCGAGGAATCGCTGGGCAATGCCGTGCTGGGCCGTGATCGTGAGCTGGTTCGACACCGGGTCGTAAAGCTGGAGGGCGCCCATGTCCATCGCGGTGAGGGTGATGGCCGCCTCGACGATCTCTTCGAGCAGGCTCTGGAGGTCGCCTTCCTGGACGAGCCGGGTGCTGACCTCGTGAAGCCGGGCCATGCTGGCGAGATCAGCCGCCAGCCGGTCGCGGGTCGTTCGCAATTCTTCCTCGGCATGCGCCTGTTCGGTGACGTCTCGATCGATTGCCGAGATCCCGATGATCTTGCCGGTGTTGTCCTTGATCGGGGAGTGGGTCACCGCGACGGTGATCTCATCGCCCCCCTTGCGAATCCGGCGGGTACGGAACGTCGGGAACCGCTCACCGTCGCGGATTCGCTCGTGAATCTGTCGGAGATCCTCGACCTGATCGGGAGGCACCAGCATGAGCATGGAATGTCCGACCGCCTCTCCGGCCGGGTAACCGAACATGCACTCCGACCCTTCGTTCCAACTAGTGATGATAAAATCGATTGTTTGTCCTATAATCGCGTCATCGGAGTACTCGACGATGGCGGCGAGCCGACTGATCTCGTGTTCGGCCTGCTTGCGCACCGTGATGTCTTCGATGGCCAGCAGGATCAGCTCGGCGGGCTCACTGCCGATCTGGACCACGCGTTGGGCGTTGAGCAAGATGGTTCGCGGGCCGATCCTGGGAAACTCATGTTCGAGCTCGAAATCCTCGGCGTGGTCGCTGCGGGGCAAGACGTTCTCGAAGAAGACGCGGAGCCGCGGGATGTTCCACTGTCCGTTGTCCAGCTCGTAGATGAGCCGGTCTTCCGTCTCGGTGGGAGCGAGTTGAAACGTCTGGTAAAACGATCGGTTCGCCGTGCGGACGTGGAACCGTCCGTCCAGGACAACCAGGGGTTCACGGACGGTCTCGACGATGCTCAACGCGTAATCACGCGATTCCTGAAGCTGCCGCTCGCGATGCTTGATGGCGTCGATATCGATGAGCATGAGGACCACGCCGCCGATCACGTGGTCCAGTGTCTTGTACGGGCGGATGTACAGCTTGTGCCAGACCCCGTCGGTGTCGGTGATCTCGCGCTGCTTGATTTCCAGGTTGCCGATCACCTCGCGCGCCAGGGTCTCGAGATCCGGGACGTCGATCTTGAGCTTGAGATCGCCGACGGGGCGGCCGAGATCGCCCCCGCGGAGGTTCAGGACCCGCTCGGCGCTGGGTGTGTAGCGGCGGATGCAGAGATCGGTCCCGAGGACGACGAGCGGGATGTTGGTGCTCTCGATGAGGTTAACCATGTCATCGCCCAGTTGATTGGCGACACGAATCCGATTCTGGAGCTCCTCGTTGACGGTGCTCAGCTCCTCATTGCTCGCCTGGAGTTCCTCCTTGGTGGTGGTCAGCTCCTCGTTGGTGCTCTGGAGCTCCTCGTTGGCGGAGATGATTTCCTCGTTGGCCGCCCGGAGTTCCTCGTTGCCGACGTCCTTGAGCTCGATCACCGACTGAAGGTAGGCCTTGGTCGCCTCGAGTTCCTGCTTGAGGCGGATGATCTCCTGGTCCTTCGCGGCATCCTCCTTGACCCCCTCCGGCTCGCGACGGAGGACCACGGCGGGCGTGGCGTCGGCCGACCGCGGGGCCTCCTCGAACAGGACGACCAGATGGCGCACCCCGGACGCCATCTCGGTGATCGGGATCACCTGGAGGTTGATCTCCTGAAAATGATCGTTGGTCCGCACCCGCACGCCTTCCTTCCGCACGGGCACGTTGTCGAGTTTCGCTCGCTCGATCGTGGCGTGCAGGTCGCCGAGCAGTCCCTCGCGGACCATCAAGAGGAGATCGGAAGCGGGGGGACCTGGTGCCGGCTTGAGAAAGCACCGGTGTCGCCGCGGAACTGGATGACCAGCAGATTCTCATCGACGAGGACCCCGGGCGGAGCGTACTGCCCCAGGACGACCCGGTCGGCCTCGCGGTACACCTCCTGAATGCCGGGCCCGCGCTCCCGCCCTCCTTCGAAAGTCGAGACACGGGTCCGGACCGCGGTACCGGGCCGGTAGTCGAAGGTGAGCCGGCTCGGGGTCGCGGTGCGGATGTAGAACTTGTATCTCCGGTCGGCCGGCTCGAACAGGTCGGTGAAGCTGCCCACCGTTTCGGAATTGCCCAGCATGAGGAAGCCGCCGGGCCTCGGCGCGTAATGAAATATCGGCAGGACCCGGCCCTGGAGCACGGGATCGAGATAGATCAGGAGATTGCGGCAACTGATCAGGTCAACCTGCGAGAACGGCGGGTCCTTGCTCACGTCCTGGCGAGCGAAGACGCAGAGGTCCCGCACCGACTTGCGGATCTCGTAGCCGCGTTCGGTCTTGTTAAAGAAGTGCTGAAGCCGTTGCGGAGAGACCTCGGCGGTGATGGCCTCGCTGTAGATGGCGGCCCGTGCCTTCTCGATCCCTCGATCGCTGATGTCGGTACCGAAAATCTTCAGCGGTATGTTGATCCTGGCCGTCTCCATGGATTCGAGCAGGATCATGGCGATGGAGTAGGCCTCCTCGCCCGATGCGCAACCTCGGGATCCAGACGCGAATCGGAGTCCTGGGCGACCGATCCGTCATCAGGCGGGGAATCACGTTGGCGCTCGAGCGCGTCGAACACCTCCGGATCGCGGAAGAAGGCGGTCACCGGGATCAGGACTTCTTCAAAGAGCGTCGCGCCTCCGCCGGCTCGTCCCGCAGACACCGCAGGTAGTCGTTCAGGGTGTCCAACTGCCGCAACACCAGGCGGCGCTCGATCCGACGGCGGAGGGTCGAGTGCTTGTAGTGGAGGAAGTCCACTCCGGAGGTGTCACACAGGAGCTGGAGGATCTGCCCGAACGCTTCGGCGTCGCCCCCGACCTCGGGAACCTCGATCGATTCGGGAAGCGCCTGCGCGAGATGGCCACCGACCCGGATCAGCTCCGCCGCGATCCGCGACGGGGGCAAGACCTTATCCACGGTGCCGGCGGAGACCGCGCTTTGAGGCATCCCGCTGTACCGAGCCGTGTCGTCCTGCGCAGAAGGTGATGCCCCCTTCTTCCTTGATCGCCTTCAATCCCAGCGTGCCGTCGGTGCCGGTTCCCGAGAGGACCACGCCGATGGCGTGAAGACCTCGGTCCGCGGCCAGGCTGCGGAGGAACGCATCGATGGGCATGTGCGCCCTGCGGGTCTCGGGACGGGCGGCCAGGCGCAACGTCCCCTGGCGGATGGTCAGCTCGCGGTTGGGCGGCATGACGTAGACGTTATTGGCCTCGACGGCCATGCCGTCCTCGATCTCGCGGACGGGAATCCGGCTCACCCGCATCAGGATCTCGGCCAGGGCGATTTTGTGCTCCGGGTCCAGGTGCGATACGACCACGAAGGCCATTCCGCTGTCGACGCTCATCGCCTGGAAGAATTCGTTGAGCGCCTCCAGCCCGCCGGCCGAGGCGCCGATGCCCACCACCGGGAAGAGTCGATCATTCTCCGGCCCCTCGTGAGGAGTCGAGCTCCCATTCGCCCGAGGCTCGTCCGATCCTTCTCGGTGTTCCGCCGTCATGAATCATTACCTCTGGCTCGCCCGCCCACGCCCCGGTCCTCACCAGGAACGAAGCCCAGAATACATCGAAGCAGACCCGGAAAGATCCGCTCGAGATCGCCCCGGAGCGACACGTAACAGCGCGTCCCGTCCTTGCGATGATCGATCACGCCGGCCGTCCGCAGCACTTTCATGTGATGGCTGAGAGTCGAGGCCCCGACCGCGACGTCGAAATCGCTCCAGCCCCGCTCGCCACCGGTCTCGGCGAGCCGCGCGACGATCTCCAGCCGGACCGGATCGCTCAACGCGGCGAGCACCCCCGTCAGCGTGATCTCCCCGAGCTTCGGGTGCCGGAGTTGCCGCATGGACCGCCTCTCACTAGAATGTTCGATGTTCGTCGAAGATCGAAAGATTACGCCATGGTATTTTTCGACGCGAACGGATGAGATCAGTTCATTCTATCTCCCGGCCTGGCGGATGCCATGACCGTCTGTCGAGGATGGCCAGGGGAGTCTCTCTTCGAAAGGTGGCTTTTCCCATGCCCGGTCTGTTGGATCCGATCACGCTTGGCGACCTCCCGCTCCCCAACCGGGTCATCATGGCGCCGCTGACGCGCTGTCGGGCCGTGGGCGGGGGCCGGGTGCCGAACGCGTTGATGGCCGAGTATTACACGCAGCGGGCGTCGGCCGGCCTGATCCTGAGCGAGGCGACCTCGGTGGCGCCGATGGGCGTGGGCTATCCGGACACGCCGGGGATCTGGTCGACCGAGCAGGTCGAGGGCTGGCGGCGGATCACCCGCTCGGTCCATGATGCCGGAGGGCGGATGTTCCTTCAGCTCTGGCATGTCGGGCGGATGTCGCATCCCGTGTACCTGGACGGAGCCCTGCCCGTCGCTCCCAGTGCCATCGCGGCGCCCGGACACGTGAGCTTGCTCCGGCCCAAACAGCCGTTCCCGACGCCCCGTGCCCTGGATGCCGGCGAGATTCCGGGCATCATCGACGCCTACCGGCAGGGCGCCGAGAATGCACGGGCCGCGGGGTTCGACGGGGTCGAGATCCATGGCGCGAACGGTTACCTGCTCGATCAGTTCCTCCAGGACGGGTCGAACCGGCGGACCGACGCGTACGGTGGTCCGATCGAGAACCGCGCCCGACTCATGCTCGAGGTGGCCGACGCCGTGCTTTCCGTCTGGGGGCCGGACCGGGTGGGCATGCATCTGGCGCCCCGGGGCGATGCCCACGGGATGGGCGACTCGAACCCGTCGGCGACCTTCGGATATGTCGCCAGGGAGCTCGGGCGGCGTCGGATCGCGTTTCTGTGCGTCCGCGAGCACCTGGGTGAGCCGCGCCTCGGCCCGGAGCTCAAGGCGGCGTTCGGCGGGGTTTACATCGCCAATGAGAACTTTGACCGCGAGACGGCCGAGCGGGTGATCGAATCGGGCGAGGCCGATGCCGTGGCCTTCGGCAAGAAGTTCATCGCCAACCCGGACCTGCCCGGACGCCTCGCGCTCGAGCGCGGCGCTCAACGAGCCGAACCCGACCACGTTCTACGCTGCGGGTCCGGAAGGATATATTGATTATCCGTTTCTCGAACCTTCCGCGGCGTCCTCGTCTCGTTGACGACGCCCGGGAACCTGTCCCGATCCTGTTCTCGAGGGGGAGCAATCCGCGATGGAGTACCGACAGCTTGGCGGCTCGGGGTTCAAGGTCCCCGTGCTGAGTCTCGGGACCGGCACCTTCGGCGGCGGCACCGAGTTCTTCAAGGCGTGGGGCGCCAGTGACGTCTCCGAGGCGACCCGGCTGGTCGATATCTGTCTCGACGCCGGCCTCAACATGTTCGACTCGGCCGATATCTACTCCAACGGGATGGCCGAGGAGATCCTGGGCCAGGCCATCAAGGGGCGGAGGGACCAGGTGATCATCTCCACCAAGGGGACCTTCCGCTCGGGGCCCGGACCCAACGACGTGGGCTCGTCGCGCCTTCACCTCATCCAGGCCGTCGAGGCGAGCCTGAGGCGGCTGGAGACCGACGTCATCGACCTGTACCAGTTGCACGCGTTCGACGCGATCACACCGATCGAGGAAGTGCTCGGGACGCTCGACGACCTGGTGCGCGCGGGCAAGATTCGCTACATCGGCTGCTCGAACTTCTCGGGCTGGCACCTGATGAAGTCGCTGGCGGTCTCCGAGAAGTACGGTCTGAGCCGGTACGTCGCCCACCAGGCGTATTATTCACTGATCGGCCGCGACTACGAGTGGGAGCTGATGCCCCTGGGTCTCGACCAGAAGGTGGGGGCGTTGGTCTGGAGCCCGCTCGGCTGGGGCCGGCTCACGGGCAAGATCCGCCGGGGCCACCCCCTGCCCCCGACCAGCCGGCTCCAGAACAAGGCCGTGACCGACATCGGCCCCCAGGTCCCCGACGCGTACGTCTACAAGGTCGTCGACGCCATCGACGCCATCGCGCTGGAGACAGGTAAGACCGTGCCCCAGATCGCCCTGAACTGGCTCCTCCAGCGCCCGAGCGTGTCGAACGTGATCGTCGGCGCTCGCAACGAGGAGCAGCTCCGGCAGAACCTCGGGGCCGTCGGCTGGAACCTGACGACGGAACAGGTGGCCCGGCTTGACGCCGCCAGCGCGACGACACCGGCCTATCCCTACTGGCACCAGCGCGGTTTCTCCGAGCGAAACCCGCCGCCGGTCTGACCCGACCCTGGAATTCGCTCCCGGGTTCATTAATCCTGTCCAAATCGAGCCGCTCGGGCACTTACCTAGAGAAGGGGCAAGCGCGGCACGCGACGGCCTGATCCAGAGGCACGGCAGGAACCATGGACCGAAGTCGAGTTCTTCTTCGGAACGACGACGCGGTGGAGGCGCCCGCTTCCATGACGGACGCCGGTGACGAGTCGTCCGACCGGGTTGACGAGTTCGTACGACTGCTGGGCCGGAACCAGCGGCGGATCTTCCTGTACGTCATGAGCCTGGTTCCGGACTGGAACGACGCCGAGGAGATCATCCAGGAGACCAACCTGGTCCTCTGGCGCGAATTCGACAAGTTCCAGCTCGGTACGAACTTCACGGCCTGGGCGTGCAAGGTCGCGCTCCACCAGGTTATGGCCTGGCGAAAGCGGGTCCGGCGCGATCGGCTCCAGTTCAGTCCCGCGTTTCTCGAAGCGGTGGCCGATGAAGCCGCGTCGTCGACCGAGGCGCTCGAGGAACGATCGCAGCAACTGGCTCACTGCATCGACCGATTGCCGGTCGACCGCGCGCGACCTGCTCCGGTTGCGTTACGCGGACGGTCTGTCGATCCACGTGATCGCGGATCGACTCGGCCGGACCGAGGAAGCCATCTACCGTGCCCTGAGCCGGGTCCGCCGGACCTTGCACGATTGCGTCGACCGCTCACGGGACAGGGAGTTTCGGTCATGACCGCAAGCTGGGACGATCACAACGAGCTTCATGCGCTCTGCGAAGCCACGATCGAGGGCACGCTCACGGCCGAGCAGCGCGAACGGCTCGAACAACTGGTGCTTGAACGATCCCCAGGCGCGTCGGCTCTACGTCTCGTATCTTGACCAGCATGCCAGCCTTCGCTGGTCGGTGGCCGAGCCACGGTTCCTCTCGACCGTGCCGTTCGCGGAGACGCTGCCGGCCCGATCGGTTCCGGCCGTATCTCGACCTCGGCTCAACCGGATCCTGATCGCCACCGCGGCGCTGGCGATGGCCGCGGGGTTGTTGCTGGCCATCGGCCTGGGATTCCTGGCCCGGGGAGCCGGCTGGGGCGATCGGCCCCGACCTCGTTCGCCGTCCTGGTCGAGTCGAAGGCCAGCAAGTGGGACGGCGGATCACTTCCCACCGAGGTGGGTGCCCGCCTCGGTCAAGGGCGGCTCCGGCTCGCCGAGGGACTGGCGCGGATCGTCTTCGACAACGGCGCGGAGGTGACGATCCAGGCCCCGGCCGACCTCGAGATCCGCTCGACCCGCCTCTGCATCCTCCACGGCGGCCGGCTCGTCGCCAAGGTCCCCCCGCCGGCCACCGGGTTCCTGGTCGAGACGCCCACGGCCGTGCTCAAGGACCTGGGGACCGAGTTCGGCGTCAACGTGAGTACCGGCGGGATCAGCGACGTCGAGGTGTTCGATGGACGGGTTGACGTCCAGCACCGGCGCGTCGGCACACGACCCGGTCGATGAAAACGGGGGCGAGCTACCGGTTCGCCGAGACCGCCGTGACGGCGTTCAGCCCGCATGCCGAGCCGCCGGTCAACCCCCCGGGGGTGTACCGCCTCCCGCACCGAGCGGCGGGTCGTTCACATCACAACGGCCCAGGGACGTGGCAAGGATGCGTACATCCAGCCGTTTTATCCCTCAGAGCACCACTCCGAAATCCTGATGCTCGTCAAGAACACGCCGGCCATGCACGGAGATTACGACCGCAAGGCGTATATCGGTCTCGACTTGACGCCGATTCACGGGATGAAGGTCGACGGACGCGCGGCTGTCGTTGGCCTTCGCCCCCACCGGCATGGGGTACGCCGCGGAGGTCCCGGACGCGACGTTCGCCGTGTACGGGCTGACCGACGAGTCGCTCGACGAGTGGGACGAGCGGACCATTCGCTGGCAAAACGCGCCGGCCAACCTCTGGGGCGGGGCGAGCCTCGATCCGGGTCAGGTGAGGCCGCTCGGGACCTTCGAGATCGTCCAGGGCGAGCTCAGCGGCACCCGGAGCATCGAGGGGCCCGCGCTGGCCGACTTCCTGAACCGCGACACCAACGGCATGGCCACCCTGATCGTCATCCGACAGACCCAGGGGAGCGGCCGATCCGACCTGGTCCACGGGTTCGCCAACAAGAACCACCCCGAGCTGGCCCCTCCGACACTTCGACTCACGGTCGTCCCTCGCGAGTCCTGAACGAAGGCATGCTCAACCCCCGGGCACGGGGAAGCGAAGTCGTTTCCTTGATCCCCTGACCTCGACGCCGGGACACCACGGAATTAGGCGCCATCGACCCATTTCCTTGTCCCCGATGAGCGTTGGGGCGTGTTATCCTGGAAAGCGATCCATCATCAGGAGAGTTTGCAATCAGACGCGAGGCCGTTGATCGGCGCCTGGCTCGACCAGGCCTAACGGCCCCGCCGATTTCGGATTTTCGACCACCGTGGACCGCGAGTGACGACTCCGATGGAATCGGACCTCGAACTCATCGAGCGTTTCTGTGCCACGGGCTCACGCGCGTCGTTCGAGAGCCTGGTGAGCCGCCACGGACCGATGATCCACCGGCTCGGGATGCGCGTGCTGCACGACCGTCACGCGGCCGATGATGTGGTGCAGCTTACCCTGATCCAGCTTCTCCAGCACCCCACGTCAGCCTATCCCCAGGTCGCCGGCTGGCTCCACCGGGTTGCCATCAACACCGCCAGGAACCTACGACGGTCGCGAGAGAGCCAGGCCCGTCGCGAGGAGGCGAAGGTTCGCGCCATGGTCGCTATTCCCTGGGATGACATCGCGGACAACGAGTTGAAGGAAGAGATCGACACGGCCCTCGATCGCCTTCCCGATCCGCTCCGCGAGGCCATCATCCTGCACTATCTGGAAGGCCGCAGTCATGAAGAGACGGCTCGGCTTTCCGGCTGCTCGGAGGAGGCGGTGCGGAAGCGTTCTCAACGCGGACTGCGCCGGCTTCGTGAGATCCTGGCGGAACGTGGAGTTCTGTGCGGCCTGGGAACGCTGGCCGCCTTCTTCGCCACGGAATCGGCCGCGACCGCGGCCACCGCGACCGCGACCTTGGCGAGCCTGGGATGGGATTCCATCGCGTGGCCGGGGACGAACGACCCGGTAAGCCCGGACCCGTCACGGTTCACGACGTCGCCTGACGGACGGGGGGCCGGAGGGAACTTGAACCCGTTCGCGGCCAGACTCCGGCCGATGGTCAAGGTCGTCCTGCCCATGACCGGACTCCTCATCGGAATGCTGGGCTGGTTCTGGGTCGCTCACCATGTCGTCGGCGCATCGCACGAGCAAGCCTCAAATCGTCCGACGTCGAAATCCGCGTCGGCCCTCGTCGACATGACCGATCGGTCGCGCTTCGTCGCGCTTCCGATGGGTCCGGCGGCCAATGCCTCCAGCAGCCGTCCGATCTTTCGCCCGGTCGGAGGCAATGGCGACACTCTGATCCTGCCGGTCTGGGGAGACATCGCGGCCGGGGGCATCCCGTTTCATGTCATCGACCCGCGTCAGGGGACCGCGCGGAACGCGATCGTGCTCCACAGTACGATCGGCGACTACCGTGACCGTCGGCCCGCTCTGTCGAGCCTTCCCTGCGGATTTCCGGCCGTCGCGATCCACCTGCTCGGTGGAGTCTCCGCGGGCGGATACCCACGCAGCAGCAAGAGAACCGTCACGCTGATCGTTCGACTGCGGTATCATGATGGAGGAGTCGAGGAGATCCCGTTGCGGAACGGGGTCCACTTCGTTGACTATTCCCAGAAGGTGGACGTCCCGGGTTCGAAGCCGGCGATGGCCCTGGCAAACGGCTTCCAGATCCGCCGCCTGTCGATCCGGCCGAGGCGACTGGCAACCATCGAACAAATCGAATTCTTCAAGGGAAACGACCTCACGGTCCCCGTGGTGCTGGCCGTGACCATCGAGACCACGGAAGAGTCGCGAGGACGAGGCCCGGATCAGGCCCGAGCCCTGGAACAGACCCAGGTCCGAGCCGACCCTCGTTCCGGCGCTGAGGTACGATGAGGAAGAAGAAGGGCGGCGGCCATGTCTTCGCGATCAGCGCGTGGTTTCACCCTGATCGAGCTTCTGGTGACCATCGCCGTCATTGCCGCGCTGATCGCGATTCTTCTCCCGGCTGCTCAGGCTGCGCGTGAGTCAGCGCGACGGCTCCGCTGTGTTCATAACCTGAAACAGATCGGCCTGGCGATCCACAATTATGTCGCCGAAAATGACATTCTACCCCCGGCCGGGAGCTGGATCGGGTCGCCGCATCCTCCCCAGGACTTTGACTATCCCGGGGCCGGCCGGATTCTCGGCACCACCAATCAGTCAATGAAGTTGCGATTGCTCCCCTACCTCGAGGAACAACCTCTGATGAACGCCTATAACTTCAGCGGGGGAGATTACCACTGCGCTCGACACCTCGGCCAATGATACGATCTTGCACGTATCGGTCGACCTGTTCCTCTGCCCGTCGGACCCGAACCAGAGCTCCGGTCTGTTCTCGAAACAAGCGCCGCGGCGGGATTAACCAACTACCCCAACAACCTCGGGATCGAGCCGGCCCTGACCGGAGGCAGGCTCAACGGACCAAGCTGGTACATGGGGGACGACCCTTACCTGGGAGGGCGCGTCCGCGTCGCCGGCATCGTCGACGGTCTGAGCGCCACGGTGATCTTCACGGAATGGGTCAAGGGCTCGGGCACGACGGCCTCGAAGCTGACGCATCAAGCCGAGGTTTACCTGCTCTCGACGGGTACGATGACCGGTGACAGTTTGACCGATGCCCAGAACTGCCAGAGCCAGGGGCTGCTGAACTGGAACTACAAGGGGCAATACTGGACGTGCCAGGACTCCGGACGCGGCGGCGGATACTGGCAGGTCACCTTCCCGAACAGCTGCTCCTGCGACGAGACCTTCAGCAACTACGGGTTTTTCAACGTGGGCAGCCTGATCGGCCCCGAGCTCGGCCCACCCTGGCGGCGTCAACATGCTCTTCCTCGACGGTTCGGTCAAGTTCGTGCGCGATGGGATCGCGGTCGGGCCCTATTACGCGATCGCCACGATCGCCGGCGCGGAAATCGTCGGCGATGGCGCCTACTGATCGGCACCGCCGCACCAGTCCGAGAACGTCCCCGCGCTCGGGATTCTTGCAAACCCGCCCCCGGGCACCGAAGAACGAGGCGGTTCCCGTCGCAAATGGTCTTGGGGCGATTCATGTCAGTTCAGGTTTCTTCCGGCTCCAGCGTGAAAAAAATACATCGTGGCCTGACCCTATTCGTCCGTGCGACGCTGATAGGCCACGAGGAAAAAATAGTAGCACCAATAATCCCGCCGCCCTGATCGACCCCCTGAAACAACAGGTCGCCGCGGTCGAGTGGGTCCATCGCCGCGACCTGACCGAGGGTTACAAACGGGGCCGTCCTCCCGTGCTCGGGAACGAACGTACCCCAAGGTCCGTGGGGGCGATACCCGATCCACTTCCCTCCTCCCCGCGCCTCCGCATCTCCGCGTAAGCTTTTTCTCCGCCTTGCCCATTTTGTGCATTCGGATTCCCCGCGCACCACGATATTAATCATTAGAAGGCTCACGTCGCGACTTGTCGTGATCCACCCAGGTTCGGTGGTGTCCCAGATCCCTTGCACGAGAATCGATACAATCCTCTCCCCCCTTTCCAAGGGGGGGTTGGGGGGGTAAGCCCGCCACGAGACCAGGCGGCCGACCACGCCGACCCCCCCTTTTCAATACTGTTCGGCACAACATTTGCGCATATATTAAACAATAATTCAACTTGCGCTCCGAACGGCCTCCGCGCATCCTGGAGGCGACCTACTGGCTCTCCTGGCAGGTTCGCCGTTGTTCTCTCGGTGATCGTGCGATGCCACGACCGCGCAAGCCCCCGATTACGGATCGAGATCTCAAGGGTCTTAAGTACTTCCAGATCCTCGAGCCGCTCCTGGAACGACTCCACTCCTGTGGCACAGAACGCGACCGCGCCGGTAATCGCAAGCTCCATTTCGACCAGTACTGCACCCTCATCCTGCTGCTCTACTTCAACCCCATTCTCACCAGCCTCCGTGCCATCCAACAGGCCAGCCAACTCGCGAAGGTTCAAAGGCTGTTGGGCTGCCCCCGATCGAGCCTGGGCTCGCTCAGTGAGGCCACGGGCGTCTTCGATCCCGAACGGCTTCGCGAGATCGTCGGTGTGTTGGCTGAAAAGGCCCTGCCGATCACGGTGGGCAAGGAGGCCGAGGCGCTGCGCGGCCTGACCGCTGTCGATGGCAGCCTCCTGCCGGCTCTGCCCAAGATGGTCTGGGCCTTGTGGAGGGATGGCGATCATCGTGCCGCCAAGATGCACGTCCACTTCGACGTCTTCAGAGGCATCCCGGTGGACGTCACGCTCACGCATGGCAGTGGCTCGGAACGCGAGCGATTGCGAATGATGCTCCAGCCCGGTCGCCTCTACGTCGTTGATCGCGGCTACGAGGAATACCAGCTCTTCCAGGACATCGTGGACGCTCGTTCCTCGTTCATCGCACGGGTGCAGAACGATGTTGCCTACAAAGTGCTCGAGGAGCGCCCCCTCACCGAGGAAGCCAAGGCAGCAGGCGTCGTGAGCGACGTTGTCCTTAAGCGCCTGGGCACCGATCACCACAAGAACGTCATGAAACAACCGGTCCGAATCGTCAAGGTCCAGACGGACAAACTCGACTCCAAGGGACAACCGAATGTCCTGGTCTTGGTCACGAACGTCTTGGACTTGCCCGCGGATTTGGTCGCCCTGGGATACAAGCATCGGTGGGCGGTAGAACTCTTTTTTCGCTGGCTCAAATGCATCCTGGGCTGTCGTCATCTGCTGGCCAACGACCAGAACGGCGTTGCGATTCAAGTGTACTTGGGGATCATCGCCAGCCTGCTGATCAGCCTCTGGACCGGGCGGAAGCCAACAAAGCGGACGCTGGAAATGGTCCAGTTCTACTTCACTGGCCTGGCGAGCTGGGAGGAATTGCAGGCCCACATCGAGGCGTTGAAGAAACACGACTGATCCGGTACGCGGCCGCTTCGATTCCTCGGTCCGCGGCGTTCGCTGCTGCGCATCGCGGCAATCTGATCGGTACGGCAGGTGCCTTCCGATCGCAGGAACGACACTCTAAAGCGTCGCCTTGCTCAAACCAACCGGCTTCTTCGCCTAGTTCTACAGCCGCAGACAAATTCGCGACTTCTTGGTAGAATAGATGAGTAGGGATTCCAACACACGAGAATCGGCCGAAGCCTCGTTCGTCAACCCCTTGGTCAGGAGGGAGCCTCCATGACACCGGACGACGTGCGCGCCGCGGCCGAGCAACTGGTCGAGTTCCACGAGCGCTTCGCCCCTCTCTTTGGCAAGGAGCAGGCGCAAGACCACGCCTACACCTACGTCAACGGCCTGATGTGTTGCCCCGAGCGCAAGAGCATCGAGCCGATTGCCCTCTGCACCGGCACCGGCCAGGTCTCCGGGCTTCAGAAGTTCATCGCCGTCGCCCCCTGGCAATCGGACGACGTCCAGGCCGAGATCCAGTCCGCCTTCGCCGACGAACTGGTCCCCTCGGCGGCGGGCACGCCGATCGGCACCGTTGGCGTGATCGACGAGTCGGCCTTCGCCAAGAAGGGGGCCAAGAGCGCCGGGGTTGCGCGGCAGCACAACGGCCGCCTCGGCAAGGAGGACAACTGCCAGGTCGGCGTCTTCCTGATCGGAGTGACGCCCGCGGGCACCGCCTTGCTCGATCACCAGTTGTATCTCCACGGGTCCTGGTTTGAGGGGGAGGTGGCAACCCAGCGTCGTGCCGAGGCCCATATCCCCGAGGATCTGCCGTTCCGAACCAAGCCGCAGATCGCCGCAGCGCTGGTCCGCGACGTCACCGTGCTGGGGATCGTCGGTCTGGATTGGGTCACCGCCGATGAGGAGTACGGCACCAATGGGGACCTGCTCGACGAACTGGAGCAACTGGACCAGCGGTATGTGATGGAGGTTCCCACGACGACCACGGTCTGGACGGCGGACCCGGCGTCGTGCATCCCGCCGTACTCGGGGCGGGGCCAACCGCCGAAGTGCCGAACCGCGCGGCGGTGTGTTCGGTGGCCGAACTGGCGGCAGGTCTGCCCGCCGACGCCTGGCAGCGACTCCAGGTGCGCGAGGGGGCGGTCGGGCCGCTGGTCTTCGAGTTCGCGGCGGTGCGGGTCTGGGCGGTCCGCCACCGCAAGCCAGGGCCGCCGATCTGGGTGCTGGTCCGCCGTTCGCTGGAGGAGACTCCCGAGGTCAAGTACTACGTCAGCAACGGCGATGCAGAGACGCCATTGCGAGTGATGGCGTTGGTCGCGTGCACGAGGCACCAGGTGGAGGATTTCTTCGAGGACTGCAAAGGCTACCTCGGGATGGCGCAGTACGAGACGCGGTCGTGGGTCGGGTGGCACCACCACATTACATTGGTCGCGTTGGCGCACCTGTTCGTGGGCGTGACGCGGTTGCGGTTGAAAAAAAAGTGCCGGAACTGACCCTGGACCGGACGGTGCGGTTGCTGGAGGCGGCCCTGGAGGAGCCGGAGTTGAAATTGTCGCGTGCGGTCGCCCTGGTGGACTACCACGTCCGTCGGAACAAAGTGGCCAAAGCATCACATGATAAGACCTGGAAGGAAAAACACAAAGGGGTCAATTACCTGCGGCTGTAGAACTAGGAGCCGGTGGTCACCGTGGGGTCGCCACGCCATGAACCGCTGACGCGGTAGGGATTTCTGGCGGCTCTATCAGAAACGTGGCGTTTCCTTCTGACGCCGGGCCACTGCCGCACGAGTCGACGGCGATCGTCGCGCTCCTAATCGGCGCCGATGAACAGGTCACCGACGGAGACGGTGGGCCAGTCGCCTTGTCCGGCGACAAGGGCTACCGAGAGGACGGGATCGACGAGTACCTGATCGGGCTGGGGATCGTGCCGTTGATCCCGTCGATGGAGAACGAGGATCGCTCGGCTCGGCCGCTGGTGTTCGACCCAGACGACGGGGGGACAGGGACTGGTTGAGGTGGCCATCGACGTCTTCGGCCTTGGAGGGAAGACGGCGTGTGTTGACCGACTCGGCGAGGGTCCGCCGGCATGCTCGGCATGCCGGCGGAAGGGTTCGGCGCCGGCTGCGGCCGGTCGCCTCCCGTCGGTTCATCGGATCCGATCGGGGCGCGTCGGCCTCTGTTCAGTACGCGTCCCCCGAGACCACCTCGCTGCCGGCCATGCTGATGATGGCCCACCAGGTCGTCGGGTTGACGGTGGACTTCACCGACCGGACCGAGCCGTCCATCATCAGGGTGTTGGCGACCCCAGGGTGGCGGCTGCCGGCCGTGGTCGCCTCGGCATCGCTGTCGGAGCTGGTCACGCCCATGTCGCAACTGAAGCCGTTGGGGGGCATGACGCCGGAGAATCGGTTTTGGCCCGACCGGCCCCACCACCAGGTGGCGCCGAACGGGAATCCCTTGCTGTTCACGCTGGACGTGGGGCGAACCGCCACCTTGCAGTTCGCGTAGTCGGTCGCAGCGATGCCGCTGGAATGCGCCGAGGCCTGAAAGGGCGTCGCCGATGGCGACAGGGGGTCTAGGTTGCCGGCGTAGGCCCCGACCCCCTTGACGATCTCGGAGAAGGCGACCGTGTTCGACGTCCCGTCGGTGATGTTGCTCAGCTTGGCGCACATGCACGTGTTCCCCGGGAACGGGCCGACGGTCTGGTCGAACGTCGTCGTACTGAAACACAAGCCGGTGTTGCCGGCGTTGGCCGCGTAGTTGTTCGGCCCGGGGTTGGCCGTGAACCCGTAGGTCCCCACCAGGTTGAGCCGATTGACGTCGGACGGGCAGATGAAGACGTTGACCGTCGTCAACTCGATCGTTCTGTTGAAGGCGTTCTGGCTGTTCCAGAGGCCATTGCCGATCAGCGAGGAGAAATTGACCGAGTTGTAGAGGGCCGCCTGCTCGAGGTGGGACAACATCAGCATGAGACTCGACGGCGACGTGTTCTTCCCGTAGCGCCCTTCTCCCCAGGGGAGTGAGCCGAGAGAGCTCTCGTAATTGTGGATCCCCAGGCCGATCTGCTTGAGGTTGTTCACGCACTGCGCCCGACGTGCCGCCTCGCGCGCCGCCTGCACCGCGGGCAATAAGAGTGCGATCAGGATGGCGATGATCGCGATCACGACCAGCAATTCGATCAGAGTGAAACCACGCTTTCGCATCATGAACCTCCGATTACAAATGAGGGACGTCCGACAATGAGATGAGTCCGCCCATCAGAGCATTCGCAAAATGATGAATGCGTATTGTGGGTCGACGAGGGATCATGTTCCATCAGTCGTCCGTCATCCACCGGCCATACGCCCGGTCGGGCGGATCAGAGCGAGCTGCCGTCGATGACCTCGCTACCCTGGGTGGTCGAGAGAGGCGCCAGGGTCTGGAGGGAGATCGAATTCTTGAAGAACGACACGCTCCCATCGGCCTTGAGCGCGTTGATGCCGCCGCTGTGGAAGCTCCGCGCGGCCACGAATGCCGGCGACTTCTGGACGCAGGGCGGATTGACGCCCCACGGGTAGGCGCAATAGGTCGTGATCCAGTCGGGCTGTCTCGAGTTGGGAGTCGTGTAGGCCATGAACATGGTGCAAGGGATGTCGTCGTTATAGATGTCGCCGCGAGTGTCGGTGTAGTTCGGCTTCGTCGTCCCCGTGGTGCCGTCCTGGCCGACGATCACCTCGGCCATCAGCAGGGTGTTGCTCGTCCCATCGGTGATCGCCGATATGTTCTTGGACAGGTTGCCCGTGAACGGCGCCCCGCCGAACATGACCGTGTCGCCTAACGGTCCTTTCATCGGGTTGGGCCACGTCGTAATCGGGGCATTGCTCGGGGCCTGATCCTGGCCGTAGTGCGTGTTGCCCCAGTTCACCACGTAGTCGCCCTCCACCCGGCTGGCTCGCTCCTGCGAGCTCGTGTTCGGGTCGCTCGGGCAATGGAACGACGCGATCGTCGCCCAGCACACCGTGGTGTTCTGGGCCAGCGTTGAAGCCGAGGGAGAAATTGGTGGAGTTGAAGAGGGCGGCTTGCTCGATGGTCTGGGTGATGCTCAGGGCCCAGGTCCGGCGGTTATTGTTGGCCGTCCCGGTGCTGTAGGTGAAGCCCAGGCCCATCCGGCCGATCGGGAAACCGCCATTGACGTCGTGGTAATTCTGCATCCCGAGGCCGAGTTGCTTGAGGTTGTTCACACACTGCATCCGCCGCGCCGCCTCCCGAGCCGCCTGAACCGCGGGCAACAACAGCGCGATGAGGACGGCGATGATCGCGATCACGACCAGCAATTCGATCAGAGTGAAACCACGCTTTCGCATCATGAACCTCCAATGACAAGTGATGGACCTCCGACGACAAGATGGGTCCACCCATCAGGGCGCACCCGGAATGATGCATGCATATTTTGGGGTCGAGAGATCGGACCGATCGACGCACGGCCGGGACGATTCGACGAGTCAGGTTCGGTCGGCGACGACCCTCCGGATCCGACCGAGCGGAATCACGCGACCCCTAAACGCCCCGGTTTTCAGCCTCTTCTGGACAATGGACCTCCAAAAAACGACCTCAGTCGACCTGATGGGCCATTCGGAAATGGGTCTCGACCTCCTCGGCCGAGAGCGGATGGTCGTACAGGGCGAACTCGTCCAATCGGCCGACGAAAGGGCGGACGTCCCTGAGATCGTTGGCATCCGTCGTCCGCCGCCCGACCACCATGTAGCAGGAGCGGCTGGGCCGGTCCGGATCGAGCGTCATCGAACGTCCCACGACCCCGTTGACGTAGATCTCCATCTGGTCGCCGTCCCGCTGCGCCACGACGTGATGCCAGCGCCGGGGGACGTAGACGTCGCTCGAGAACGCGTTGTCGCCGGCCGCGGTGTTGAACGGCCAGCGGAGCAGGAAGCGGATCGATGCCGGCCTGTACAGGGTCTGGCGTTCCTGGGCCGTGGTCTCCACCAGCAAGGTGTGCACGTAGCGATACGTGTTCTCGGGGAGGGCCTCGAGCGGCGGATAGAGGCCCACGAGCACGGACCGGCTGAAGCCCTCGGGCAGGAACCAGAACTCGACCGCGTGACCCGGGGTGCGGGCGAGCTCCCAGAGGCCGTCGATGGTCAGGAACTGGTCGGGCTTGCCGGGCCGGAACAGCGCGCAGCCGTTGCCCCGGGACTCGTCCGCGAGGGTGACCGGGCCGTGGACGCAGACGCCGGCCCGTCGGGGACAGCGTTAGGGATCGCGCCGCCGGACATCGCCTCGAATCGCCAGTACGCTTTCGGCCCAGCCTCAAGGACAACCCCCGGGTAGCCCGGGTCAAGGATCAGCGATGGGATGGTCAAGGACGGGGCGGCGACGAACCCGGACGGCTCGGCGACCGTCTCCTCGATGCGGCTGGCGTGAGAGTCGAGCTCAAACGCCTTGCTCCGAGCCACCAATTGCGTCCGCTTGGGCAAGCCCGCCGCGTCGAGCAGGGCCGCCTCGGCCGATCCCTCGAAGACCATGATCCGCGACTTGCCGTCCGCCTCGACGTTCAGCCCGAGCTCGGTCCCGAGGTCGACGAAGGCCGAACCGGGAGTCGCGACGACGAAGCCCTCGGCCCCCTTGGGGACCCGGCGCACAGCCTGCCCCGCCGGCAGAAGACGCGGTCCGCGGAGACCAGGTCGAGGTCGGCTGGTCCCTCGATGGTCAGTGTCACCCCGCTGAAGAAGGAGAGCGTCGCCCGGCCCTCGCGCAGGCGAAGTCACGGGCAGTCAGGACGCTCCCTTCCGTGGGTGCCGGGCCGTCCGACGAAGCGTCCCAGCGGGCGCCATCCAACTTGATCAACAGCGCGAGCAGTCCGATAGCGGGTGGCGAGGCCGGGCCGTGCCGCCAGGTGCCGACGGTGGGACCCTTTCGATCCGCGACGGCCACGGCCGCGGGCCGCTCCAGCCGACGCCCGAGGAGGAATCCGCCGATCAACAGCAGGGCGACGCAGGCCGCGGCCACGATCGTCCAGGGGAGCCGTGGCCGACGCATCCGAGGACGGTCCGACGGTCGGGGATCGGGTGTGGCCGCGGGTCGGTCGGCCGCCTCGACCTCGGAGCCTACCTCCCCCTCCGTCCGTCCCCGGCAGCCCGCATCGGGCCGGGGCGGGATCGCGCCGAACTCACGCAGAAGGTCCACCTGCATCTGCATGTAGGTGATGTAATGGATCTCGGCCTCGGGGTCGGCCAGGACCAGCGACTCTAGCCGCGCCACCTGATTGGGGGTGATCGTGTCTTCGCACAGGGCTTCGAGCAGTCCTCGCAGCTCGTCGAAGCGGTCGGGTCCGCGTGTCATGCTCGTCCCTCCGCCGCGAGCGTGCGCCGACGCAGTCGTAAAGAGACTTCCGAATCCTGGCCAGGGCCTTGTAGACCGCATCGACCGACCGGCCGAGACATGCGGCGGTCGACTGGGCCGTGGCCCCGTCCTTGAACCGTTCGGTGAGCAGTTCCCGGTCGCGCCGGCCGAGTCTTTCGACGCAGTGGGCCAGCGCCTCGCATCGCTCGTCGAGATAGAGGGCCGGGGCCTCCTCGAGCAGGGTCGCCGACACCTGCTCCAGCATCTCGTCGCTGTACAGCACGCGGCAACGCCGCTGCGGCCTTGCGGTAGTCCTGGATCCGGAAGTAAGCGATACGGCACCCCCAGGCCACGAAGTCTTTCGGCGGGTCCCGCTCGTCGAACTTCTCCCACATGATCGCGCTGACTTCTTGCAACACGTCCTCAGCGTCCGCCCGGTGGGGCAGCAACGTGAGGATATAGCCGAAGATCCGACGCTCAGCCTTGAGGAATCGGCCGAGGTAGGCCCTACCCTTGGAGACGGAGGCAGGCCCTTCCACGGAGAGGAAGCTGAGGCGATCCGGCGCGTCATGACTCCCATTCACCCCCAATGGTCACCCCCCCTCCGGGCGAGAAGCCTCGTCGGCCCTTGAACTTGAAGCCGGTACACGGGCCGCATACATCCAGCGATTTGGCAGGACGATCCGGGCCGCAGGCAGCTTCAATCGATTTATGCCGAAGATAGCCTCTATAAAGAGAGTGGACGGCGTGGCCAAAAATTGGAAAAGAATCTCCCGAGAATTCGGTCTCTCTGGCGAGCAGATCGGACCATTCATGTGAACATCTAGCAAGCAAGCATCGCGTGATGGTGGGGAGGTGCGCCGGCGGGTCCGTGCAACCCGGCGCCGGGCCGAAGGGGTTGCCGTCGAACGTCTTGGGGAAGACACTGTTTTTCCGAATGAGCGCCTCTCGGTCCGTGAGCTGTAACTCCCGTTTCACGTAGAGATAAAGACGCGAATCTCGCAATAGAAGGCTCGGTAAATTCAGTTGACTCTAGCTCAACACAATATAAAAATATTAATTAATATATTATTTTAATATAAAAATTGAGTTTACATATTATATTTCATATGAAATTGTATAATTTCATCAAGATAATTATCTTGCATTCGCATTGCATAAATAGGAAATAAATTTGCATGATAATCTACTTATCCGAATACGCGAAATGGGATCTGTAAAGAACGCTGTGTCACGGCGTGGCTACTTGCCAGGGGCTCGTGGATCGGCGAGTATCCCCATGACGAGGAATGGTCGTCTCGCTCCGATCAAGTGGGAATCCTTCCTGCGGCGAGCGTGACTTACCGAGATGAGCGGACTTAGGTGGGGCTGCCGTGGGCTACTATAGCCGCATCGACCTGTTTGACCTGGAGGTCCGGCCGTAGAAGGCTGCTGAGCTGGCCGCAGCAATCGCGTTGGCCCGGAGGGATGGAGACCAGCCCTACGGGGTGGCCATGCTGGAACTCGATCTCGGCCAGTTGTGGTGGGGCGAAGAGCACTCGCCAGTCGGGAAGTGGAAGATCGACAATCCGCTGATCGACGCGCTCGCCGGTTGGTGCTCGCGCGGTTGGGTGGCGTTCTGGGAGCTGCGAGGGCGACGGCGGTCATTGGGCATACGAACTGGACGGCCAAGGGGGATACCACGAGTGCCCGGCCCGCCGGGTGTCGGCGCTGCGAGCGGCGGAAACGCGGCGGTTCCGGTCGTCGGAGGCGAAAGCCGACGCCTCGTGGGTCATTTGGCTCGCTGGTGGCCATAATGCCCCCGCGACCACCGCCGGATCGGCCCCCGCGTGCACGCCCTCGAGCCGCCGACCCGGTGGCTTCGCTCCCGCTGCCGCCGACGCCGCTCCATCCGCCTCCCGCCCCAGCGGAACGGCGTCGGATCCGCATTCCTGTGCCTCGCCACCGCCTCGAACCAGCCGATGATCTGGTCGGGCCGCTCCGGGTGCTGGCCCCCAAACGCCCGCCGCTTGAGGACCCGCTGGATGCTCTCGGCCATGTTCAGCCATGACCCGCTCAGCGGGGTATATAAGGGCATGATGCCGTGCAAGAACAGCCAGCACACGAACGCCGCCGTCTTGTGCCCGGCCAGGTTGTCCAGCACCAGCAGCATCCGCAGCGGCGGCAATTCGGACAGCAGCGTCGGCTTGACGATCAGGCCGTCCTGCCACCGCTCCCAGGCGATGCGGGTCGCCGCGTTGGCTCCCGCCGGTGACGCCGGGAGCCCCTCCAGGACGGCGGACAGTTCGCGACCCAGCCAGGGGTGGCGCACCACGTTGGGGCAACTCGTCGCGCCCTCCAGGCGGACCTGCCCATCGGCCGGGTGGAACAGCGTCAGGACCTTGGCCGTGCCGTCGCGGAGGTACTCGTGCGGCTGCCGCGTCGGCGCGCACTCGGGCTGCCAGGACGGGCCGGGTTGTGGCACCGTCTGGAACGGACCGGCCTGGTCGGCGCACCAGACCGACAGGCCCATCGCCTCCCCGAGGCGGTAGGCGTCCTCGATCCACTTTTTTGACCCGGCGTCAGGTTCGGTGACGACCACCGCACCGGCCTTGCGGCGGCGCAGGGCCGTGCCGGTGGGGCACCAGGTGCGCGTGAGCTGGTGGCTGTATCCGGCCCCGTGGAGGACCCGCCAGAGGGTGTAGGTCGAGACGGCGGGGAGGCCGTCGGGGGCGGACCGCAACGCCTTCCGCAGGGTGCCCAACGACCAGGTCGCCGTCCCGTCGGCCTCCGGGGTCGGGGCCCGCTTGACCTCGGCCAAGACCCGCTCTCGCGCCGCGAGGTCGTAGACGGGCGTGCGCCCGCCGGCGTGGCGGGGCGAGGTGGCCTCCAGGCCCTTGGCGTTGAAGCGGGCGACCAGGTGCGAGACGGCGTCGCCGGAGCGTCGGCCGGCGGCGAGGGCGGCTTGCTGGTAGTCGTAGCCACGGGCTACGGCCAGGAGCATGGTGGCCCGCGCGACCTGGGCGGCGGGTGCGGCCTGGGATCGGCTGAGCTGGGTCAGGACCGCGACCTCGTCGTCGGTCAGCGGCCTGAGGGGGTCCTTCTTGCGTCGGGACATGCCGGCCTCCGTGTGATCAGAATCCGTCTATCCTACCAGAGCAGACGATATTATGGCCACCAGCGAGGCAAATGTCCCACGAGGACTACAGTTGTAACTAAGCCAGGGGGATGGTAGGCTAGCCATGTGGAAACACCCACGGAGGGTCACCATGGCCAGCACCGGTTCCGCTGTCCGCCCCGAGGAAGTCCGGCAGTGGGGACAGCAACTCGACGAGGTCGCCCAACGGATCGGGGCGCGGTTCCCCCGCAGCGAGACTCGCGACCGGGTCCGGGCCTATCCGATCGGGCTCCTCGGGCCGGTCCAGCGGAAGAACGGCTGGCAGGTCGCCGAGCAGATCGGCGACGACGACCCCTACGGCGTGCAGTACCTCGTGGGCCGGGCCGACTGGGACCCCGACCTCGTCCGCGACGACCTGCGGCAGTATGTCAGTCGAGGCCCTCGGCGACCCCGAGGCGGTTCTGGTCCTCGACGAGACCGGGTTCCTCAAGAAGGGCACCAAGTCGGCCGGCGTGGCGCGGCGGTACATGGGCACCGCCGGGCGGATCGAGAACGCCCAGGTCGGTGTCTTCCTGGCCTACGCCAGCCGGCACGGGACGGCGTTCATCGACCGCGCCTTGTATTTGCCTGAAGAGTGGACCGACGACCCGAAACGGTGCCACGCGGCGGGGGTCCCGGAGGAGACGGCGTTTGCCACCAAGCCGGGCTTGGCCAAACTGATGCTGGAGCGGGCGTTCGCGGCCGGGGTGCCGGCGGCTTGGGTCACCGGCGACGAGGTCTACGGCGGCGACGGCGGCCTGCGGCGGTGGCTGGAATCAGAGCGGCGGCCGTACGTCCTGGCGGTCCGGGCGAATCAGTACGTGTGGGTCGGCTTCCGGCAGTCCACGGTCGCCGCCCTGGCCGGGGCGCTGCCGAAGCGGGCCTGGCACAAGATCACGATCGCAGCGGGGAGCAAGGGGCCGAGGCGGTACGCCAGGAGGATTGCAAAGTCCTACTCTTCAGATGTAACCTGCTGCATTACCCTGGTTTTCCGCACCCATTGAGGCTTGGTCAAGGATGGCCGCACCGATCACTTCGTTGTTCGATGCCTTCCGCGAGATCGACGACCCCCGCAAGCCGCGTGGGATTCGTCACCCGTAATCGTCCCTCTTGGCGCTCACCTTCCTCGGCTTGCTCTGTCGGCAGACCGATATGACCAGCCTGCAACGATGGGCCAAGGATCACTGGCAGACCCTCAAGGGACCCCTGGGCTTCACCCGCAAGAACCCACCGCACGCCACCACGATAAGTCGCGCCGTGGCGAAGTTCTTCCTGGGACAATTCCGCAATGCCTTCGCTCGCTGGATCGTCAGTCTGCCTCAGGCGGCGGAGGCCGTTACCGTCGCCGTCGACGGCAAGACCAGCAAGCAGGGTACGACACCCAGGGCAACCCCGTTCACATGCTCAACGTCTTCGCCCATGAATTGAACCTGTGTCTGGCTTAGTTCCCGGTCACCGGCGGCAAGCCCACTGAGCCGCAGGCCCTGAAGCAGGGACTCAAGGAGTTGCTCGACCCCTACCCCTTGATCCGCTTATTCACGGCCGACGCCCTGTTCGCCCATCGCCCGTTGGCCTGGGTCCGGCTGGAAGCCGACCGCGACTTCCTGTTCGCGGTCAAGGACAACCAACCGGACCTGCTGGAAGCGATCCTGACCAGCCTCAGCGCCGCCGCCGCGCGGCCACCGGACGCCAAGACCGTTGAGAAAAAGGGGATGAACTGCACACCCGCCGGCTCCGGGTGGTGGAAGGCGACGAGGTCGCCAACGTCCGGGAAGCGACCGGATTCCCCGGCATCGCGATGATTCTTCGGATCGATGCCGAGGTAACCCAGGGCAGCGTCGTGAGTCGCCAGGAGACCCGATATATGATCACCAGCCTCGGCGGCGATGAAGTAAGTCCGAAACGGTTGATGGATCTGGTTCGCGGACTTTGGTCGGTCGAGAACGGCCTGCATTTCATCAAAGACCGGTGGTGGGACGAGGATCGACAGTGGAGTCTCAGGCCCGGTTTGGCGGAACGCCTGGCCTCGCTCCGAGAGGTGGCCTTAGCGGCTCTACGGCTGATCCCCGGAGTTCCCGAAGACCTGCCGATCCGAGCCCGAGCCGATCATCTGGGGCGGCGACTTCGCAAGGCCCTCAAGTTCATCGGAGCCTTGGAATAGGGACTTTGCAATCCTACTGCGATCGGCGACGAGGTGATGGACCAAATTCAAAAAAGCCAGTAGGATTGACATCACGTGTCCCACACGTCCGGCTCAAAAAACATGGACGAAACGTGGACCAAATTCCAGCCTTGTGACGGTAAGTTGACGCAAGTGCTTCCGCCACAAGGGTTGCGAGAGTGGTGGAACTGGCAGACACGCAGGATTTAGGTTCCTGTGCCGCAAGGCGTGAGGGTTCGAGTCCCTCCTCTCGCATCCCGAAGAATAGCTTTATGTTGTGGCAATGGCCTTGCGAGGGTGGGTTGGAGCTTGGTAAGAATTTGGTAAGAATTCTTACCAAGCATTGCGGTGGCATTGTCCGGGAGGCCGCCACATGGCCGCGCTTCAGGAACGCAACGCCAGCTATCGGGTCCTGTTCAATTACCGCGGGAAGCAGCAGGGCTTCACGCTCGGCCGGGTCACCGAGGCGGAGGCCAGGGCGAAGGCCGACCAGGTCAACTACCTGCTCATGCGGCTCAAGCAGGGGCTCCTTCAGATGCCACCCGGCGTCGACGTCGTGGAGTTCTTCCGGCACGACGGGGCGCCGCCCGCCAGGCCGGCCCCGTCACGGTCGGAGCCGACGCTGGCCCACCTCCGCAACCGCTACCTCGAGACGCACGCCAACGGCACGCTCGAGCTGCCACCGTCCGCGGCATCCGCGGCCACTTCGGCCACCTGACGCGGCTCCTAGTTCTACAGCCGCAGGTAATTGACCCCTTTGTGTTTTTCCTTCCAGGTCTTATCATGTGATGCTTTGGCCACTTTGTTCCGACGGACGTGGTAGTCCACCAGGGCGACCGCACGCGACAATTTCAACTCCGGCTCCTCCAGGGCCGCCTCCAGCAACCGCACCGTCCGGTCCAGGGTCAGTTCCGGCACTTTTTTTTCAACCGCAACCGCGTCACGCCCACGAACAGGTGCGCCAACGCGACCAATGTAATGTGGTGGTGCCACCCGACCCACGACCGCGTCTCGTACTGCGCCATCCCGAGGTAGCCTTTGCAGTCCTCGAAGAAATCCTCCACCTGGTGCCTCGTGCACGCGACCAACGCCATCACTCGCAATGGCGTCTCTGCATCGCCGTTGCTGACGTAGTACTTGACCTCGGGAGTCTCCTCCAGCGAACGGCGGACCAGCACCCAGATCGGCGGCCCTGGCTTGCGGTGGCGGACCGCCCAGACCCGCACCGCCGCGAACTCGAAGACCAGCGGCCCGACCGCCCCCTCGCGCACCTGGAGTCGCTGCCAGGCGTCGGCGGGCAGACCTGCCGCCAGTTCGGCCACCGAACACACCGCCGCGCGGTTCGGCGCTTCGGCGGTTGGCCCCGCCCCGAGTACGGCGGGATGCACGACGCCGGGTCCGCCGTCCAGACCGTGGTCGTCGTGGGAACCTCCATCACATACCGCTGGTCCAGTTGCTCCAGTTCGTCGAGCAGGTCCCCATTGGTGCCGTACTCCTCATCGGCGGTGACCCAATCCAGACCGACGATCCCCAGCACGGTGACGTCGCGGACCAGCGCTGCGGCGATCTGCGGCTTGGTTCGGAACGGCAGATCCTCGGGGATATGGGCCTCGGCACGACGCTGGGTTGCCACCTCCCCCTCAAACCAGGACCCGTGGAGATACAACTGGTGATCGAGCAAGGCGGTGCCCGCGGGCGTCACTCCGATCAGGAAGACGCCGACCTGGCAGTTGTCCTCCTTGCCGAGGCGGCCGTTGTGCTGCCGCGCAACCCCGGCGCTCTTGGCCCCCTTCTTGGCGAAGGCCGACTCGTCGATCACGCCAACGGTGCCGATCGGCGTGCCCGCCGCCGAGGGGACCAGTTCGTCGGCGAAGGCGGACTGGATCTCGGCCTGGACGTCGTCCGATTGCCAGGGGGCGACGGCGATGAACTTCTGAAGCCCGGAGACCTGGCCGGTGCCGGTGCAGAGGGCAATCGGCTCGATGCTCTTGCGCTCGGGGCAACACATCAGGCCGTTGACGTAGGTGTAGGCGTGGTCTTGCGCCTGCTCCTTGCCAAAGAGAGGGGCGAAGCGCTCGTGGAACTCGACCAGTTGCTCGGCCGCGGCGCGCACGTCGTCCGGTGTCATGGAGGCTCCCTCCTGACCAAGGGGTTGACGAACGAGGCTTCGGCCGATTCTCGTGTGTTGGAATCCCTACTCGTCTATTCTACCAAGAAGTCGCGAATTTGTCTGCGGCTGTAGAACTAACGAGGCTCCGCCTCAGACCGACGAGATGTAAACAAGAGGGCTCCGGTCGTGCCTATGACGGGGTATGCTGAGGCATCCCCGATGGAACCGCGATGCGGTTGGTTGACCCCGAGGGGTCATGACGACCGGAGCCACCCATGACTCTACCACGCACCGTCGCCCAAGTCCTCAAGGATCATGTGACTCTGGAGGTCGAAGGCATCGACCGCATGTACCTCAACGTCTATCAGCCCCGCCTGCAAACCGATCGCGGCGTCGCGGCGTTCTTCCGCTTCCACCGCGGTGAGATATTCGCCTCCTCGGCTCTCATGGCGCCCATGAGCACGGACTTCATCACGGCCGTCGTGAACTTCGTGGAGCAGGAGCAGATCCCTCTGATCACCTTCGCCAAGGGGCAGCGCAAGGACGACATCGCCAAAGAGTACCACTCCCAGTTCCACAGGAACGAGGGGATCGTCTTCGTCGGCAAGGCGCAGGAGAAGACGCCCGTCTTCCGCACCGAGAAGCGCCGCAACCCCGACACCGGCCAGGCCTACCCCTGGATCGTGCGCACGACCGCCATGGTCAACCACTTCTACTTCTACGGCACCGACGAGGACTTCGGCCCGTTCTTCATCAAGTTCTGCACCTATTTCCCCTACAACGCCAAGCTCTGCATCAACGGGCACGAGTACGTCAAGCGGCAACTGGCCAAGGAGGGGATCGCCTTCGAGGCCCTCGACAACGGCATCCTGAGCTGCGCCGACCCCCGACGGTTGCAACAACTCTGCGACGACCTCTCGGGTGACAAGATCGATGCGCTGCTACGGAAATGGCTGAGACGGCTCCCCCATCCGTTCACCGTCGCCGATCGCCTGGCCGGCTACCGCTACGACGTGTCGATCCTCCAGGCCGAGTTCTCCCTGACCCAGGTCCTGGACCGGCCGCTGAGTGGCCGTGTCTTCTTCGAGGAGGTGATCCGCGAGAACCTCGACATCGGCCGCCCCGACCAAGTTCAACTGATCTTCCAGCGCCGCATCACCAAGCAGACCCCGGGCCGGTTCCGGACGCGGGTGCTCACCGAGGGGGTGACGCCGTCGCTGCATATCGATTACAAGCATTCCCGGATCAAGCAGTATCACAAGGAAGGCCGCGCCCTGCGGACCGAGACCACGATCAACGACACGCGCGACTTCGGCATCGGCAAACGGCTGACTAACTTGCCCGCCCTGCGGCGGATCGGCTTCGACGCCAACCGACGTCTCCTCGACGTCCAACGGATCAGCCAGGACTGTGCCATCGGCGAGGACGCGTTCCGCGGTGTCGATGGACCGGTCGAGGTCGGTGGGCAACGCGCCAGCGGCTTGCGGTTCGCCGACGTGTCGGTGCAGGCGCTGTTCGGCGCCCTGCTGGTGTTCCGTCTCCTGGCCCGAGGTTTCTCCAACCGCGACTTGCGGGACTGTTGGGCTCCCCTGTTGGGGAAGTCGCCCGACGACATGACTTCGGGTCAGATGACATACCACCTGCGGCGCCTTCGCTTGCACGGTTTGATCGAGCGGATCGCCGGGACGCATCGCTATCGGGTAACGAGGCCGGGTGGTCGAACCATCCTGTTCTGCACCCGCACGTATAATCGGCTCTTGCGCCCGGCTTGGCCCAGATCGTCCCCGAGGAGGCACTGGACGATTCCGTGCTGCGCCGCGACTTTGATGCGTTCGATGAGATGCTCGACCGCTGGATCGAGGAAAAAAGGGTGCCGGCGTGAAACTTGACTCATTCACTATGAGTTTCGCGGTTCAAGTGCCCTAGACCGGGTGAATCACTTCCCGCCCGAGCTGATTTGTCCGAGAAACCGGCCGGGGCGAGTCAGAAGCGCAACATTTTGTAAGAGGCTATCCGGTAACACAAAATCTTCGTAACCTGTAGTCCGGCCAAAAACTTCCCAGGATTCCCCGGCAACAGGACATGCCACCGTGCGTAAGGCCTACCCCTCCGACCTGACCGATCAACAGTGGGAGGTCATCGAGCCATTGATCCCGGTTCACCACACGGGGCGGCCTCGGGAAATCGACACGCGGGAGGTCCTCAACGCGATCTTCTACCTCACCCGTTCGGGGTGCCAGTGGGACATGTTCCCCCACGACCTGCCGGCCAAGAGCACCGTCTACGACCACTTCGCCCGGTGGAAGTCCGACGGGACGTGGCAGACGGTCACAGACGCCCTGCGGCAACAGATCCGCGTGGCCGTAGACCGTGACCCCAACCCCAGCGCCGGGAGCATCGATAGCCAAACGGTCAAGGCCACCGAGGTCGCCGACAGTCGGGGCTACGACGGGGGAAAAAAGGTCACGGGGCGGAAGCGTCATATCGTCGTCGACACCTTGGGCTTGCTGTTGGTGGCCCTGGTGAGTGTGGCCTCGGCCGACGACGGCACGATCGCTCCGGAGGTACTGGGACGACTGACCACCGGACACCAGACACGATTGAAGAAGATCTGGGCCGACGGGAAGTGCAACAATCATCACCTCCAAGGGTGGTTGGTCACGTCGAAGGCCGGGTACGTGGTCGAGATCGTTGGCCGCCCGCCCGTGAGCACCGGGTACGTGAAGTTGCCGAGGCGGTAGGTGGTGGAGCGGACACACGCCTGGCTGGGCCGATACCGTAGGAACAGCCGGGACTACGAGCGTTACACGGAGTCAAGTGAGGCGATGATCAAAATCAGTTCGATTCATCGCATGCTCAGGCTTATGAAACCCGAGACGTTGAGGAAGCCAGTGCCATTCAAATACCGGGAATTACAGGAAAAAGTTACCGGATAGCCTCTTAGCGGCGGCGCGGAACCTAGCACTGGGCCTGCTCCGATCACTGGGTGTTCCCAGCATCGCCACCGCGACTCGGAGGATCGTCATGCATCCACGGGAAGGCCTACGGCTCCTGATCCCCTACTCATCGTGAGAACCGAACGGCCCTGCAAATGTCCCACGAGGCGCCATGATCGCGTAAGACTCGCCCGCGCGAGCACGCATGGAGTCAGAAATGCGTGGTGATTGATTGACTTCGTTCCGCGGACGGCGCACAATATTTGAGGAGCGAGAACGAAGAGTGGGGCGGGAGGGAATCGATTGCGATGCGCTATGTCAAGGAGACCCGAATCGCGGCGCCGCCGGAGCACGTCTTTGCGTTCCACGAAAGCCCGGGCGCGCTGGTTCGCCTGACCCCTCCGTGGGAGCGGATCGAGCTGATCTCCGGGGGAGATTCGATCCGGCCGGGGAGCCGCGTGGTCCTGCGGACGCAGGTCGGACTGGTTTCGATGCAGTGGGTGGCCGAGCATATCGAGTACAACCCGCCCCACGGCTTCGCCGACCGGCAGATCAGTGGACCGTTCGCGTCGTGGTATCACCGACACCGGTTCCTCGACGACGGCGCGGGCGGGACGTTGCTCCGCGACGAGGTCGATTACGAGCCGCCGATGGGTTGGCTGGGGCGTGCCTTCGGCGGGGCCTTCGTCGAGGAAAAACTTCGGAAACTCTTTGACTTTCGCCACGAGACGACAAGGATGATCGTCGAGGCCGGTGTTTTTCCCCGGCAGGGTCGCGCCAATGCGCGTGTGACCGCCGAGGATGGGATGGAGCGGGGATGAGGAAAAGATGCGTTCACCGATCATCATCGAATGATCGGAACCAGCGGGGTGTCTATTGCGGACCTTGAACGAATCCGCCGCACCCATCAGCCTGAAATTAGAATGAGAAGACCGTTGATTTGACTTTTGTCGCTACTCTGACCAGTGTAGAATAGGCGTGTCGGTCACGGATGATCCGGGTCGTTTATCGATCCGGCTCAATTACCATCGGGCTCAAGTGTGACTCGAGCATCAGGGCCTGCCCCAGCTCCCACCCCTCGATGAGCCATGCCCCGTACCATTCAATGCAATCAATGTGGAGTGGTCTTGAACTTGCCCGACCAGGCTCTGGGCAAGCGATTGAAATGTCCCAAATGCGGGAACAAGTTCACCCGCTCGGTGACGGACGAGAGTTCGCCCTCGTCGACCTACGTGCTTCCGAGCACGGGTCAGTCGCCGTCCCTGGCGGATATGGGTAGCGGCACCCGGCCGGTCTCGAATGGCGAACTGATTCCGACGGCGGCCAGCGACCTGCGAGAGACCTTCGATCTGCCACTGCTGAACGAGGTGGCGGCGGGTCCCGGACCGGTTGCAGTGGGTGCGACCAAGCCGGCGGCGGACGCGCTGGCGTTGTTCGACGACGGTCCCCCGAAATCGAAGCGGCGGACCACCGGGGCCGAGGCCCGGGCCAAGGCCCGGCGTTGTCCAACCTGCGGCGGGGTTGTGCCGCCCGGCATGTCGCTCTGCTCGTCGTGCGGCCTCGATCTCGAGACGGGTGTACGGGTCGCGCTCGACGACGACATCGGTCCCCCTCCGCCGCCTCCCCAGCCCTCGATGCCGATCGCGATCGGTGTCATCGGTGGGATCAGTTTCCTGGGTAGCCTGATCTGCACGGTAGCGACGCTTGCCATGTGGCTCCAGGGCCATGCCGGTCTTCAGTACTTCACCCCGCTCGCACTCTTCGGTATCTTCGCCTCGGTCCAGTTCATCCGCCGCAAATCGGTGAAGCTCCTGATGATCGCGATGACCTTCGGACTGGCCATCGACATCTTCGCTCTGATCGCGCTGCCAATCTACATCGCCAATAACGACACCGCGCCGATCGCCCGGAGCGAGCCGGTCAACGAGCCGGAAGAGTCCGACGTAGTGATCCCCTCGGTGGTCGATCGGCTTGATACCCAGAGTCTCACCTTGGGCATTGTCCTGATCGGCATCTACGCGGGTGTCTCGGTGTACCTGATGTCGCCGCAGGTCCGACGCTATTTCCGGTAGGCAAGGGGAAGGACTCGTCCCCTTGCCTTATCCACGCGTCTCACGCCGTGGCGCTATCAAGCGGGCTCCGCCATAAGGGACGGGCCGGAAAGAGGATGCGCGCGGCTTCGAGCGCGGTGGCGGTGGAAGACTCGAAGCCCTCCTCGAGACTGGCACGGTCGATCCCGGTGTGCCCCATGGCCAGACGGACCAGCGCAGCGGGCGAGAGCGTCAGGTGACGCCGGCTCAGCTTGTCGGGCTCGACCCGCGAGCCCTTGGCCTCGACGTGGAGCAGCCAGCGCCGATCGCCGACCGTCAGGCCCAGCTCGATCGGCAGCGCGGCTCCCGACGCGACCGCGCGCTGACTCAGCTCGGGCAGGATCGCGCCCAGGAATCGCTCGATGCTCGGGATGTGGTACATCGAGGCCGTCCCGTCAAACTCGTCCTGGTCGAGCACCTTCCCCGACGCCCCTCGGAACGCGTCGAGCACCGGGTGATCGGTCGGCGCGTGGACGATCACTTCGGGATAGGCCCGCTCCAGCGCCTCGGCCCTGATTCGGCCTAGAAGAGCTTTCAGGGCTTGGGGATGCGCCGGGTGGGTCGCGATCTCGAGAATCTTGTGGTCCTTCACGAACGCATAGCCGCGGACCGCTTCGCCCTGGCAGGCGACCCAGATCACGTGGGCGTAGCGTCGGCCGATGATCCAGCGCCAGTAGTCCTCGGAGCGGACCACGCTGCCACTGCACTGGGCGTACTGGAGATCGTAGAGAGCCATGAGGTCGTTGAGTTCGACCTGGCGCCAGGGCCGGACGTGCCAGAAGGCCCCCCGGCCTTCGATCATCCCGTCGCTGACCTGGGGCAGGTTGCGGCTCAGGGTCTGGCCGATCGTCTGTCGGCCACAGACACCCCACCCCAGGGGGCGATAGAACTGGGGCATCCCGGTCGTCAGGGCCTGGACCACCGCGCCACTTTCCTTGGCCCGCTCATCCGCAAGGCGCATCAGGTTTTGCGCAAAGCCAAGCCCTCGATACTCGGGCAGAGTGCCGACCCACATCACGCCGTTCATCGCGATCGGTGTCGATCCGTAGCGGATTGTTCGCTCGGTAAGGTGGACATGACTGACCACGCGGCCGTCCACCTTGACCAGGAGCCGCTGGCCGGGATGATACGACGGGTCGCTCGAGCGCTCCCAGGAACGCCTCGCGGTCCGGGCCGTGAAAGACGTGGAGCAAGGTCTGGTAGACCGCCTCGTGGTCGGCCTCCGTACCGAAACTGAACTCGACCGATCCGCGACGATACGGGAGCCGGATCACCGGCACGGAAGCTTTCATCGGGAGATGGACCTCGTCGGAGCCGACCCTGACGGCGTCGATTCCGTTCTGCACGGATCAAATTCGGAGACCTTTTCCGAGCCGAGCCCGTGGGGTCGGTCCGGCCCGACCGCGACGCTCGGGCACGTCATGGACTTGTTCTCATTCTAAGGGGCCAAAGCCGGCTTCGCCGCAAGCTAGAGGACCCAAACCCACGTTTTTTTGGTTCGCGAGAACCCCCCGGACCGTCGATCAGGTTTCATCCCACGCCGGAATGGCGCCGGCGAAGACCGAGCGGAGCCTGGCCCGCGAATGAAGCACCAGGGAATACTCACGATGGCGTGCCAGCGTCTTGCGCTGGAGGCCGGCGAGCACACCCGCTCGATCGGCACGCAAGGCCGCCCGGAACGTCTCGACGTGCGCCAGGAGCGCCTCATTGCTCCGTCGGATCGCCCGGAACCGTTCGAGACGCTCGGCGCGGGTGGTTTCAGGCATCGACCGGGCTCGCTCCTTCGCGGCGATGCCCTCCCGGACGGCGTCGGAGAGGAGCTCCGGCGATGTGTCGTCGTGCGCAAGGCGACGGTCCGGGTTATAGATCAGCTCGCGAAGACGTCGGTCGATCTCGTGAAGCTGCGTAACACTGGCAGCAGACTCCGTCTCGAGACCGAGCCAGACCGTCAGCGAGAGCGTTAGATACGCCGGAGGCTCAAAGCCGAAGAAGCGGCGGGCGATGGCATCGCCGAGCTCGTCGTACTTGGCGCCTCCAATCCCGTGCAGGAACAGATCGCCCAGCAGGTAGCGGGCAAACATGGTCGTGGTCAGGCGCGGGTCCGGAGCCGGACCTGCCCCGCCGGCAGGCCGCGAAGCCGGTCGACCGCGCAGCACGCCTCTCGGTCGGGGCCGAGGGGTAACTCGGTGAGTGGTTCGTCCTCGCCCTTGATCCGCAGCTCCATCGTTCGGGCGTCGCGCTGGCGGACCAGGAGCGGCCGGCGACGTGGCGCACCCTGCCGCCAGACCCAGAAAGGCGCTTCGAGCCAGTCGCCCTCGGTCGCCAGGGCCGGGACGGGATGGTGCTTGCTCCGCAAGCCGTGGACCTGGCGGTATCGAGCCAGCTCCTCGTTATGAATCCGATGGAACCGGGGCAGGTGCGCCAGGAGGTGCGCGGCGAACCAGAGAAAGCCCTCGGTCTCGCAGACCGCACTGAGCGGGACTTCCAGGTTGTGCGCTCCCCAATCCGCCTCGACGGCGCGTCGGGCTAGGGCGAACCGGAGGCCCAGCCGGTTGGTCCGCTCGCGGGCCTCGATCGCCCTGGGCCAGAAGTCGTCGATCAAGGGGTCGGGTACAGCGTCGCCAAGCACCTCGCGGACCCGCGCGCCGAATGAACCGAAGAGGGTCTCGTCAACGACCTGGAGTTCCTCGTAGGGAACCTCGCCGCTCCATTCGTCGAAATCGACAAGCTGGGTCCGCAGCCCGGAGGTCGCTGCCTGACCATTCCGGCCGCGTTCGGGCTCAAGCCGGGGAACGCGGATCGACGCGGCTTTCGGCAGATCGTTATCCACGATCAGGTTGAGCCCAATCCCGCCGTGATGGCGGGCGATCGACGCGGTGGCGAGGTTCTTGATCCAGACGCCCGGATGAAACAGCTCGGGCTGATGGCCAGTGACGATCAGGGGGAATGCGTCTTCGTAGGCGCGATCGGCACCCGGCACGAGGATCTCGGGAAGCTCGATGCCGTACCGGGCATGATACCGCCGCGCCTGGTCGAGGACCTGTCGGCGGGCGAGCAGGCGGAGCCGGTCGGCCCGACGGCCCTGAAAGTCGTGGTCCCACCCCTCGAGCCGGTCCCGGTTGGCGGCAAGTCGAGGCCCGGCTTCGTCGATGGGCGGCTTGGCCAGCAGGCCACCATCAACGCCGGGGGCCCGCAGACGAGGGGGGGTCGCCTTCGACATCAACAACAGCCCCCAGCCACTTCCAGACCCGCCCGTTCGAGGGCCTCGTGGAAGACGCGTCGATAGTGGTTCAGCCGGTACGTCGCGTCGTCGAGCGCGCCGCCGAAGGCGCGCGACTCGTCCAGATAGATCAAGGGAACAGCCACCTCGACGATCGAGAGATTGGCCGCCGCGGCCTGGACCCAGACCTGGAGCGGCATCGCATAGCCGTCGTCGCTGATCTCGAATTTCTCCAGGGCCGATGCGCAGTAGGCCTTGAAGCCGCAGAATGCATCGGTCAAACTCAGGCCAAGGCACTCGTTGAGCCAGCGCGTGACCTCGACGTTGATCTTGCGGCGCTGTTCGGGGGGCGCTGGGTGGGATCGAACACCTTGAGGTAGCGGCTCCCCGAGACGATGTCGGCCTCGGCCAGCCCGGCGGCGATCTCCGGGATCATCGAGGGCTCGTGCTGGCCGTCGCAGTCGAGCGTGACCAGACCGTCGTAGCCCCCCGCGAGGGTCCGCTCGAAGGCGCTCTGGAGCCCGGCTCCGTAACCCCGATTTCGTCGGGTGTCGGATCACCTGGACCTGGGGAAATTTGCGGAGCAGATCCGGGGTCCGGTCGGTCGACCCGTCATCGACCACCAGAACATCGCCGGCGTAACGCAAGACCTCGGCCAGGACCGGCTCGAGATGGGCTTCTTCGTTGTAAACCGGAATGGCCGTCAGCATGCGCATCGGTAAATCGTTTCCTCGAAGGATGGCCCGACACGTAGTCTTATTGTTACCCTGACAGGACTTTCGCATTTTAGGTAGGGCGTCCAGGAAGTCAACGGACGGCAGAGCCCCCGTGGCGGCCACCCTCTTGACCGCCGTCGCCGACGCGCTTCTAGCATGGGCATTGGCTCGACGATTGATCCCCGGCCGAAAGGCCGGAACCTCTTCCTACCCGGACTCATAGCGCGACTCATCTGATGACCGAACCCGAATCGCCCGAAACGCTTTCGGAGGAACCGAAGGCCGCTGGGATCGGGGCCGTAGCCCCCGGACCGGAACAGGAACCGGAACAGGAAGCCGAGCCGTGGACCCCCGAACGGGTCTCGGAATGGAACGCCTACTACGACCTCTTCGTCGCCCTGGGCGTGCTACTGCTGGCGCTGGCCGTCTCGGCCAACAAGATCAACCAATCGTCGATCTGGACCGCGCTGCAAGCGGGCCGGACAGCGGCCCGACAGGGCTGGCCCGCGGTGCGCGACGTTTTCTCGTACACAATGAATGGCCAGCGCTGGGTGAATGTACCCTGGCTGTTCGAATGGACTCATGCCCTCATCTACGACGGAGTCTTCCAGGCCGCGCCGGCCAGCGCGACCGACCCGGCGGCGTCCACGGCGACTCGCGAGCAGATCGCCGCGGGGGCGCTCGTTGCCCTGACGGCATTGGCCCGCCTGCTCACGATGCTGACGCTGCTGTCGATCCGCAGGTCCGGGCCGGGACTGTGGTGGTCGGCCGTCTGCACCATGCTGGCGCTCGGCGCGTCGGTCGGCCCGACCGGTCTGAGCCTGGGCGGGATCGCCGGCGTGGCGCAGGTCGCGCCCTCGGTCTGGGGAACGTTGTTCCTCGCCCTCGAGCTCCTGATCTGGTTCCGCGCGTTCGACCAAGGCCAGCGCAGGCTGGCTCGCGGCGCTCTTCCCCTTGTTCCTGTTCTGGGCCAACCTCGACGATTCGTTCCTGATCGGCCTCTTGATCCTGATCATGGGTGTCAGCGGCCAGGCACTACCGCGTGGCCGCGGGAACGAGAAGGCCGATGAAGCCGCTCCCCAACCCTGGTCGCGCAGCCTGGCGTTGCTCGGCGGGTGCGTCGCCGTCTGCCTGATCAATCCCTCGCTTTGGCGAGTCTACCCGGCCGCGATCCAGCCGCTGTTGCCCCCATACAACTTCTCACCTCTAATTCCCAAGTTTGGCGCGGCGGTGTCCGCCAGCCTGACCCGCGGCCTGGCGCTGGTCTACGTGGCGACGATGGGTCTGGGGCTGGCATCGTTCGCCCTGAACCGGCCTCGATTCAACCTGGGGCGGTTCCTGATGTTCGTGCTCGCCGCGCTGCTCTGGGGCCTGTCGCTGTTCGAGCGCGACGTGTTCGCGATGGTCTTCGCCATGACCCTGGCGCTCAACGGCCAGGAGTGGTTTCATGACCGCTTCGGCACCGAGGGGAAGCTGGGACGCGGATGGGCGTTCTGGTCAGTCAGCGGCCGAGCGGTCACGCTTGTCCTGATTTTCCTGGCCGTCGGCATGCGCCCTGACCGGCTGGGGCAAACGACTGGGCGATCCGATCTTCGGCTTCGGCTTCAACCCCGACGCCTTCGCCTTCGAGATGGCCGACTATCTCCGCAACGCACCCATCGCCGGTAAGGTCCTGAACACCACCCGCGAGCAAGGCGATGCGATCGTCTGGCGCGGCTATGACCGGCGGCTCTCGTTCATCGACAGCCGTGATCACCTCTTCCCTTCGGCGCTGACCGAGAAACTCCAGAAAACGCGCGTGGCCCTGAGCACCGACGACGAGTCGAACTGGAAGCCGATGCTTGACGAGTACGGCATCAGCGTGGTGGTCATCGACGAGCCCACATCGCCGAAGACCTATCAGAAGCTGCTTCAGAGTCCCGCGCTGGGTCCCGTTCTACGATGACGGAACGACCGTGCTTTTCGGTCGGGCCGACGCCCCGCCGGCCGATCTGGCGTACTTCCAGGCGCACCGTCTGAACGCCGCGATGCTGGCTTACAAGATGTCGCGCGACATTCCGACTCCCGACCGGCCGCCGACACCGATGACCTGGATGGACCGGATTTACCGCAATCGATCGCTCCTCGAGCCGCAGCCGCACACCACGGCGGCCCTGCACTGGCTTCAGGGAATGGGCGCGAGCGACCGATCCGAGACGGCCCCTCTGCCCGATCTCGCGCATGCCTTCCTGGCGATCCAGGAGGCGCGGGCCGCCCTGGCGAAGCGACCCGACGACACCGGGGCCTACCGCATCCTGAGCGAGATTTACCGGATCGTGATGCTCGAGGAATCGGCGCTACTGGATGGCCTGAAACTTGACTCCGAGAACGTCGCGGCGATCGCCCAGAGCGTGCCGCGCACCAATCTTTTGATGAACCGGTTCCGCCAGCGGGCGACCGCCCTGAACCTGGCGATCCAGACCACGCCGTCTCCGTCGAGCGAGCCCGAACGCGAGGCCTACTTCACGTTGAACGGCCAGCTATTCCAGCTCTATTCGAGCGTCCAGTTCAACGACCTGGCGCGCGAGCGGCTCCAGGCGATGCTTGCGTATCCACCCTCGAAACTCACCGCCGACGATCGCGCGGGGCTGGCGCAGCAACTCGCCAATCTAGATCAGCAGATCAAGCAGGTCCAGGAACAGCTCAATGATCTGACCGTCGAGCGCCAGCTCGGCCCGCTCCACGCGCGGAAGTGGCGCGGGGCCAGGGGCGCCGGGGCTTGCCCTGCTGGAGTTGGAAGAAGCCGAGCGAACCGGGGTGAGCCCGGCGGTGGTCCAGCCTCAGCTCATCGACCTGTACTGCGACACTGGCCAGCCCGAGAAGGCGCTCGAACTGATCGGAACGGGGAATTTCGACAACCCGACCCTTGGCACCGAGCCCGGCGTGTCAGCGGCCCGCCAGGCGCGGGTATATTACCTGCTGGGTTACTACGAGAACGCCGCCCAGCTCCTTGGCGAGCGGGCCATACCCCACCTCCGCCACGACCGAGGCGCCCGGGCCCTGTTGGCCGGTCAGGGGATGATCCACGGCCAGGCCAAGAGCACGGTCTCGCTCCTGCTCGACCTTCCCGGCAAATTGAATCAGCAGGCGTCCTGGGAGCTCGAGCTCGGGCTCTGCCGGCTCGAACAGGGCAAGCCCGAGCTCGCCGCCGAGCCCCTGACCCGCGCCTTGACCCTGGCTCCCAATTTATCAATCCGGCCAGTGGCCGCGTACTACCTGGAAAAACTTGGCAAGCCGGTCCCGGAAGCTCCCAAGGCTCCATAACGTCGGAACGCCGGTGGCGCCGCGAGGTCTGACGATCCGGGAGCGGGGTTCTATCAGAAGAACGGAACGGCTCGAAAGCTAATCTCTCTCGTTCTCGGGAAACTTCGCCATGCGACGATCTCGTGCTGCGCTGACGCTCCTCTTGCTGATTCCGGGTCTCGCCGGCCTAGTTCGGGAACGAACGGTGAGAGCGGCTGAAGCCCAGTCATCGCCCCGTCGGCCGAACATCCTCTGGATCACGTGCGAGGATATCAGCCCCAACCTCGGTTGTTACGGCGATGCCTATGCCGTCACCCCGAACATCGACCGGCTGGCGACTCAGGGGGTGCGGTACGACCGAGCGTTCGCACCGATCGGTGTCTGTGCACCGTCGCGGTCGAGCCTGATCACCGGCGTGTACGCTCCGGCCCTAGGCAGCCAGCACATGCGGTGTCAGGGCACACTTCCCGGCGACCTCAAGCCGTTCCCGTATTACTTGCGCAAGGCCGGCTACTACTGCACCAATAACGTCAAGACCGACTACAACTTCAGAGCCGATCCCGCCACCTGGGACGAGTCCAGCGCCAAGGCGCACTGGCGGAAGCGCAAGGCCGGGCAGCCCTTCTTCAGTGTCTTTAACTTCGTCACCAGCCACGAGAGTCAGATCCGTCTGGCCGAGCCCGCCTACGTCAAGCGTACCGCCGAGTTCACCCCCGCCGAGCGCCATGACCCCGCTAAGGCGCCAATACCCCCATACCATCCCGATACCCCCGAAGTCCGCAAGGACTGGGCGCGATATCATGACATGATTACCTACATGGATAAGCAGGTGGGTGAAGTTCTCCGCGAGCTCGAGGCCGACGGTTTGTCGGATGAGACCATTGTCTTTTATTTCTCGGATCACGGTGCGGGGATGCCGCGCAGCAAGCGCTGGTTGTATGACTCGAGCACGCGGGTGCCCTTGATCATCCGGTTCCCGACGACCTACAAGGAGTGGGCTCCCCAGGCGCCCGGGACGTCGAACGACCGCCTCGTGAGCTTCGTCGACATGGCGCCAACGGTCCTGTCGCTCGCGGGCGAGCCGCTACCAGGGCACTTCCAGGGCGCGGCATTTCTGGGACCAGACGCCGGCCCGCCACGGCAATATGTTTATGGCTTCCGCGATCGGATGGACGAACGGACCGACCTGATTCGCTCGGTGCGTGACGCTCGCTACAAGTATATTCGTAATTACATGCCTCATTTTGCCTGGTTCCACGACCAGCATATCAGTTACATGTACGAGATGCCGACCATGGCGGCCTGGCAGCGGCTGGCTGACGCGGGGCAACTGAGCGGGCCGCAAGCGATCTTCATGGCCCGATCGAAACCAATGGAGGAGCTTTACGACATCCAGGCCGATCCTTTCGAAGTGGAAAACCTGGCCGGAACCCCCGCGCACCAGGCGATCCTCGAACGGCTTCGCGCCGAGCACCGCCGCTGGCAGAAAGAGATCATCGACCTGGGCCTCCTGCCCGAGGCCGACCTGCGAACCCGGTTCGGAAGCGAGGCCCCCTATCGCGCCGTACGCCGCGATCGGTCCCTTTATCCGCTCGATCGGATCGCCGACGCCGCCGACCTGGCCAACCGGCGCGACCCGTCCAGCGTCTCGCGCCTGATCGAGCTTCAATCCGACAAGGACTCCGCCGTCCGATTCTGGGCCGTGCTCGGGCTCGGAACCATCCAGGGAGGTGCTGCCTCGGTTCGCGACCAGGCCGCGACCGCGGCGGCCAGGCTGCTCGACGACCCGGCCACCTGGGTCCGCATCGCCGCCGCCGACGCTCTTTGCCGCCTGGGCAGGTCCGACGCCGCGATTCCCATCCTGATCGACGCTCTCAAGGACGCCAACCCCTGGGTCCGACTCCAGGCCATCCAGGTCATCGACCGACTTGATATTGACGCACGTCCGGCACTTACCGCCTCGCTCAAAGATTCGAACGAGTATGTCGTCCGCGTGGCCGAGCATGCGATCAACGCTTTCCACGAGCAGAAACCCACGGAGCCTTGAAGCGCGCCCCTCGGAGTCGAGGGAATCGCTAACTCATACCAGTGTCTTCGCAGATCCCGGCCACACAGGACACGAGGTCTGTTCGTTCGAGGGAGGCCTTCGAGCGAACGAAGGAATCTCGCAGCTCACCGCCAGATCTTTGTATCTGGTTTGCTTGTCGTCGGCCTGAAGGCCAGATGATCCAACGCGACCGGCCTAAACGCGACGTTGCGGCGTAATTCCGCTGCATCGGTCCCGAGACTATCTTTGGCCAGATCCTCATAGCCGTGCTATTTCTGCCTCGGCCTGCCTGACCAGCGGTTCGACGTGCTCCCTGAAGCCATTCTCGTCTTCCGGGTGCAGATCTCGGAACCGGATCACTCCATGATGATCGAGCACGAAGAAGGTGGGGTAGCCCAGGATATTCCAGCGAGTGAAGATCGGTCTCGTCTCATCTTCACGGTCACCATCCCACCACGACCGCCAGGTCACTTCGCCGTTGGCCCCGAGGTGCTTGAGCACCTCGCGCCGGTCGTTCTCGTTGATCCCCAGCACCATGAACGTCCGGTGAAGATACTGTTCGACGATCGCTCTCAGGCGGGGATAAACCCGGCGACAGCCGCCGCATTGTTCGTGACTGCCGAAATTGAGGAGGACCACCCTACCGCGGTACTCGGTCAGGGTCATCCTGTTCTCGTCGACGTCCTCACCGTCGATTTCGGGGGCGATCGAGCCGACGGTGAGGTTGCGCGGATCATTCAACTCGCCATCGGCGACCTCGGCGAGGGTCTGTTTCTGCACGACCATACCGCAAAGCTATTTCACGTGAACATACTTAGACTTAACCTGTTCAAAGATCAGGTCTGCCTTGCGAGCGAGGATGTCTCTTCCCATCCGGCGAAGGGTCGCGAGATAATCGGAGCCCCAGATCGCCAGTTCGGGCCGGCGTGAGGAGTCGTCGCCGCGGACGGCGAGGCTCTCGACAAGCTCGGCCTCGGCCTTGATGTGCTGAGCCAGCTTGAGACCCATCCGGCCCCGCGTCTCGGGTGTCCGGCCGCGTTCGAAGAGAGCCCGACAGAGACGATCGACGTGGGGTGCCGCAATCGAGCCGCCCATGCCAAAGGCCTCGGCGACATTACGGTCGGCTAGACGATCACCAACGTCGTCCAGGTGATCCCGGATCAGCGCATCCACGGCGTTGCCAAGCACCACGGATCGTACCGAAGGATCATCATGGAACCGTAGCGAGTGGCCGATGATCCACAGCAGGGCATCGAACGCCGCGGGGCTGCGGGGGGCTTCCTGGACAATCTCCCACATCCTCGGGCCGAAATCCGCCGACCTCGGCGCCGCGGCGAAATCGGCCGTCACCCTGGCTTCACCTTTCCCCGCGGCTTGTTCTGCCCTGTCTGGCGCCTGCTGCTCTGCCTCATGATAGGCTTCCGAGACGGATTGGAAACGATCATCGGCCGATCCCATCGATCCGATCGAAGTCCATTCTTTCGCCTTATCGGCAAGAGTTTCGCGGGTAAGCTTGCCGTCCTCACGCACAAACGGAACGTCGCCGAATTCGGCAGTTACCCTGGCGAAGAGTCGCTCGGACTCGCGGCGAATGGCCGCGGGATCGGCCGACTGGATCTGCCGATGATATTCGGGGTTATCCCGGGCAAGTTCCTGTTCGGACTTATGCAGTATCTCCGCGGTGCTCTCGATCCGGGTGCTGAGAGGGACCGCCTGCGCTCCGTGGCTCGATCGTAGCAGGGATTCCAGCTTTCCCCGCGTTCTCGGGAGCATCGGGGCGCTGAATCATCTCGTACCAGACCGACGGGGTTCCGGGATATCGGGCCAATCCAAGCATCGCCTGTCCCTTCACCACACGATCCTGGCTAAGGTCGGCAAGTGTTCGGAGGAACGATTCCCGTCGGGGTGAGATCGACGTGTTCATCGCGAGAGAGAGCGACCCGAGCCGTGGCTCTTCGGCGTAATGGTTCGCGAGGATCTCCATCGCCCGGCCGATGGACCTACCGAGGATGTTGTCCCTGATATCACTTCTGCCCGTTCGGGTCTTCTCGACCCCCCAGAGTAAGGCATCGACCGCGACCGGGTCGTCAGGATATCGCTCGGCCAGGGCCACGAATGCCGGGACGAACTCGTCGAGCCTGGGCCTCAGGCGGAGCCAAGCGGCGACGACTTCCTCGTCACTCGTCAAACCCTGGGCGGCCTCGTAATAAGCCGCGATCGCGTCATCGTGGCGCTTGACCAGGTCCAGGTATTGCTCGAAGGGGGACAATTCGGGGTTGACCGAGTGTGAATTCGCTTCATCCTTCCCCTGCATGGCGAGTTCGGCTCCTGTTCGGTTCGCGAACGACGGATCGATCGGGGTTCCGATCCCGACGCCGGCTCACCGAGCCAGGCGCATTTTACTGCCTCGTCTACAGGATGGGAGTTCTGAGCGGCAGGGCTTGCCCCCGGTACGAACGACAAACATTTACAGTTTCGAGCGCCCGAGGATTCGGGCGATTCGCATCTTGTTGATCGAGATAAGCTTTGGACAGGGTCCTGTGCTAAACGCATCAGGCAATCTCGCGATACGCTAACGCGGCCTGAGATGGATCTCTCTTGATTTTTTTCTGCGAAACCGTATTCCTTAGGTCTCGTCCGGGGAAACAGTCGGAGCCAGGAGGTATTCCGATGAACGAATACGGTTGGAAGTGGTATCGGAAAGGGAGCAGCAGCCCGTCGAGCGCCAGCCCTGATCGCGTCGAATCGAAAGCGTTCGAACCGGGGAGCGTGGTGCTTCTGGCATTCTGGCTAGGGATTGTCGTTGGTCTCCTCGAGGTGGGTGGAGGAATCGCCGCCCGCCAGATCACCGGCTCGATCACCTATCAGACCCTGCGGACCAACTGGCATTTTGTCTGGATGATCCCTGTCTCCTACGTGGTCATCTTTGGTGCGCTCGGTCTGCTGCTGGGCGTCTGGGGAAGTTGGCTCCCAGGCTCTTTGGGTTCCGGACGTCGGCCGGCCTGCTAACGTTCCTGGCGATCTGGGCGCTGATGCTGGCCATCCCGCGAATCCACTGGCTTGCCTTGTTTCTGGCGTCGATCGGCCTCACCTCCCGGATCGCTCCCTGGGTCACCGCACATGCGTCCAGACTGGCCGGGCTGGTCCGGCTGACGTTGCCGGCTCTGGCGATCGTTGTCATGATCCTCTTCGCCTGGCAGAAGCCCGCGGTATCTGAGGGCGAACGACGAGCGCTCGAGTCGCTGCCGGAGGCAGCGCCGAAGGCACCAAACGTCCTCCTGATCGTCCTCGACACGGTTCGCGCCGATGCCGTTTTGCCTCACGCCGAGGCCCGTGATCCAACGCCTTTCTTGACACAACTGGCCGCTCGGAGCGTTCGGTTCGACGAGGCGCGCTCGACCGCTCCTTGGACCTTGCCCTCGCATGCCAGTCTGTTCACGGGAAGGTGGCCGAGCGAGTTGTCGGTGAAGGTCGGCAAGCCGCTCGACGCAACACACCCAACGCTCTCCGAGCACATGGCCTTTCACGGATACGCCACGGCCGCCTTCGTTGCCAATACTCACAACGGCAACGCCTGGTACGGTCTCGGTCGCGGATTCGCTCGCTATCAAGATTTTTATGAAAACACGCTGATCACACCTCTCGAGCTGCTCCGTTCGTCTCAGGTAGGCTCGTCGTTCCTCATGTCGAAGCTGGGTCAGAAAGTGATCAAATCGGTCACGAACCCGCCAAGGTACATGTATCGTAAGACAGCGGCCATGATCAATCACGACGCCCTGAGCTGGATCGACACGCACACTCGCTGGCCATTCTTCATCTTCCTGAACTACTACGACGCCCACGATCCCTACGAGCCGCCAGACGGGGCGCCGCGACCCTTCACCCGTGTCTCCGATCACGATCATCGGACGAATCTGAAGAAGGCGCGTGACGCGTATGACGACTGCCTGGCTTATCTGGACAGGCAACTCGAGGACCTCTTCGCGAACCTGGAACGTCGTGGCCTTCTGAAGAATACCGTGGTGGTCCTCACCGCCGACCATGGTGAAGGGTTCGGCGAGCACGAGCTTGCGGGACATGCCGTGAGCCTGTACCGCCAGGAGTCTCAACGTCCCGCTCCTGGTTCTTCTTCCCTCGGGCGACACGGCCGTGCGACGCGTCACGGGACCTGTGAGCCTTCGCGACATTCCGGCGACCATCGCCGACCTCACCGGGACGGGAGCCGATTCCCCCTTCCCGGGACAGTCTCTGGCCCGCTACTGGTCAGTCGACGAGGAATTTTTCCGTTATGACCCGTTGGTCGCTGAAGTCGAGCCCCGAATCAATCGACCACCGGTTCAACCCCTGGCCCCGAACCTGCACGGCCCCGTGAAAGCGGTTGTTACTGAAGGTTATATCTATATTCGTAATGGTGATGCGGAAGAGGAACTCTACAATTTGATCACCGACCCTCACGAGACGGATAACCTTGCCAGGCTCGTGACGCACGACCCTCCACTCGAGCACTTTCGCACCGTGCTCCAGGAGCTCCTGAGCGGCACCAGGGATGGAGCCGCAATCTCGATATCCCGATCAGGGGCGAAGGGTCGCCCAGGGGGCCGTCTCGAGCAACGCTCCGGATCGGAGCCGTGGGAAGAAACTCGCGAGATCGCCGCGGACGGTCTCCAGGGTGGTCATCGTGCATTTGGGGCCATGGTGCAACTGTACCACTCCTTATGGAGGCAGTCCCTCGACGAGTCGCTGGGCAGGAATGACGAAAACGATGTGCGCGATCGTGGTGAATCGAAACCGGAAGGAATTCCAGCGCGATCCTGATCAAGGCGCCGTACGAGGCCCGCGCCTGGCCCTGGGTTTCGAGCTGAAGGCCGGCTTTTCCTCAGGTCCCGCCTGCTGTTTCAGGCTGGCCTCGACCAGGGCAGGGGGTGGAACTTTCTTGACGACCCACGACTCGCGGTTGGTGCCCGCCCGGAGGTTGCCCTCGCCGGTGACCCAGTAGGCGGGGCGCTGAAGCCAGGCGATGGTCTGGCGGCCGAAGTGGAGGGTGTCGCAAACGATGTCGGGATCGACGTGCATCACCAGGAAATCGCCCGGATCGTTGCCGAAGAACGTGAGACCTCGGGGATTCCGGTCGTGAAGCACACCCGACGAGATGTCGACGGGGACCCAGCCCACCTCCTGGGCGTAGAACTCGGCCTTGGCGTGCTCCTGGTCGTAAGCCTCGCCTTTGACCTTGCCTCCCGACTGTGCCCAACGACCGACGATCAACCGCGCCGGGACCTTCGCGGACCGCAGCGCCAGACAAAGACGATTGCCAGGCCGCCGCAGTCGGATCGGCCCGCCCGACAGATGTGCGAGGCGATCCGGTCCATCTTATCGGTATACTCGTAACCGAAATTCTGCTTCATCGCCAGAAAGACGCGGCGGGCGTAGTCGATCTCTCCCTCGTCGGCACCCCGGCGCAACTCCAGTGCGTCGAGCCAGCGGCGAAAGCCCTCACCCGGGAAGTCGAAGAATCCACCCGACGCCAGCGCCAGCCGCTTTTCCTCGGCGCTGATCGGCGGGACGGGAAGGGCTTCCGCGTTCCGCCATCCCGGCCAGGATCGCTATCGCGGACCAGCCGACGCGACCAGAGCGTCGCCTGATACTCCATTTTCAGCGCAAGACCCTTGTCGCGCTCGCCATCCTGGACCATGACACGCGCCGAAGGATGGGCCGGTGCGCGGGACCGGCCTCGCGGGCAAGCTCACCTCGGGGCTGGAGCGTCGAACTCACGCCCGTCTGGTAGGGTAGGGCCGGGAGGGCCGCGGCGTAAACAACCCATTCCCGGGCCGATAATTCCGGCGCCTCGATCATCAGCGACAGATCAGCCCGGACCTGGGCCACCGGCCTGAGCAACAGGCGATATCCCGGATTTAGACCGGTCGCCTCTTGTGCCTGCGCAACCATGTACGGTCTCACAACAACAATCAGGGCGAAAGCGATCACGTTGCGAATCATGGGTACGGGTGCCTTCTTCAAGATCCACTTCGAAGCTCAGGGATACTCAACGCGCCGAGGTCTTGCTGTCGAGCTCCTTGATCCGCAGGTTGCGGAACTCCATCGGAGCCAACTCCGCCTGGATGCCAAGATATCCCTTGCGATCCTTGAAGCCGTTGACCTCCCAGGGCGCTGGCCGTTGCAGTAAAACATGACCCGGTCGCCGACCGCGACGACGCGCCAGTCGTTCCACTCACCGGGGGACTTCTGAAGCGCGGGGACGGGGTCGCCGCCGGTGGCTCCGCGCATCAGCTTACCAATGGCTCCCGAATTGAGGTTGATCTGGTTGGCGTTAACATTACGGCCGCTACGGATGAACAGGCCACTATTATACTTGTCCCGGAGGGCGCGCCACTGGATTCTCAGATCGAAGTCGCCATATTCGCGAAGCGTTGCCAGGTGCGGACGGTTGCCCCCCGTCACCTGGATCACACCATCGGCCACCTTCCAGTTCGCCGGCCAGGTCTCGGGCCCGTCGGGGATCATTTCGCCAAACCGCCAGCCGGTAAAGTCCTTGCCGTTGAAGAGCGAGACAAACCCTTCCTTCGCCTCGGTATCACCGGATTCTTGAGCCAGGGTTGCCCGCGTCGCTGTCAGGCTGGTGACGATCATCAGGAGAAACACCGCGCGATCGGTCCGGCAATGACTCTCGATTCTCATCCGTGTCGACTCCCTTGAATTGCGCCGATTTCGTTGAAGAACGCGACCGACTTTCCAGCGTAGCAGATGGGCGAATACTCGCCCACGAGATAATTCAACTCTTGTGGAGCAAGCTCGCTCCGCCTAGATTATCCGTATCATGCCCGTGTGCCTCACGTTCGTTCCGACCGCATCGAGGAACCCCATGATGGTCGTACGACACTCGTTCTGGTTGGCCGCCGCCGTTCTGATCGCCCGCGGAGGGTCATGGTCACTCGCCGACGAGCCCGCCGGCCATGCCCTCGATCTGAAGCTTCGCCAACGTGTGGAGTTCGCCGAATCTCCAGGCGTGTATCAGGTGGTCGAGAAGTCAGAGAGCTGGAAACCGAAGGCGACCGCGATCATCGTCTGCGACATGTGGGACCTGCACCATAGCCTGAATGCCACGATGCGTCTCGAGGAGATGGCGCCCCAGCTCGAACAATTCCTCAAGGCCGCGCGCTCGAGGCATGATCATCATTCACGCACCGAGCAATTGCATGCCGGCCTACAAGGACCACCCCGCGCGGCTGCGCGCCCGAATACCCCGCGCTCGCGGCACCTTCCCCAGTCGATCGGCTCGTGGTGCTACCAGATCCCCGCCGAGGAAAATGGAAAATACCCGATCGACCAGGTCAAGGGCGAGAACGACGACGATCCTAGGTCTCAGGAACAGTGGCTTGCCACCCTCGCCGCCAAGGGACGCAATCCGGCCCATCCCTGGCTCACCGAGTCGAGCCTGCTGACGATCGATCCCGCGGCCGACTACATCAGCGATCATGGTGAGGAAGTCTGGAGCATCCTCGAAGACCGAGGGATCGACCACGTGATTCTGACCGGTGTCCACACCAATATGTGCGTGCTGGGCCGCCCCTTCGGTCTCCGCCAGATGGCCAAGAACGGCAAGAGCGTCGCCCTTTGCCGCGACCTGACCGACACCATCTACAACCCTCAGCGCGCCCCCTACGTCAGCCATTTCGCCGGTACCGCGCTGATCGTCGAGCACATTGAAAAATACGTCTGTCCGACCATCACCAGCGACCAGGTTTCTGGCGGTGCGCCATTTCAGTTCGCGGGTGAAAAGCGTTCAAACGACCTGAAATAACGATGGCCGGACTCGACCCTGGGATCAGATCAACCGCCAGCTCGCCGACGTGGGGGCGATGATCACGTCGGCATGACCCACGCTCGGCGCGTGGATCGGCACGTCCTCGACGCCCCAGAGCCGGACGCCACCTCGGAAAGCCGTCAGATTGTGGCCGAGCCGTACGCCGTGGGGCAGGCGCTTGAGCCGCTTGGCGTTGCCGCCGCCGATGACGATGTAGTCGGCGGCGAAGACCTCCATGAGCGTCGCCGCGGTCTTGCGTAAAAGACGCCGCCAGGCAGTCAAGCCGACCCGTTTGAGACCGCGGCGGCCAAGCAGCTCGCCCAGGGTCACGCCTCCTTCCGTGGACCAGAGTCGGCCCAGTTCCAGAGGGACGATCGAGTTCTCGGAGATCAAGGCCGAGCCCAGTCCGGTACCCACGCCCAGAAAAAGCATCCGGCCGCCGTCGTAACTTCCCAGGGCCTGCATGGCGGCGTCGTTGATCAGCTTGACGGGCCGGTCGAACGCAGCGGCGTAGTCGAAGCCGACCCACCCGGGCCCCAAGTTTCCCGGCTCGGACCGCGGCCCGTGGTCGCCCGCCAGGCCGGGATAGCCAATCGAGACGACCTGATAATCCCAGTCCTGCGTCAGCTCGCGCACCGTTTCCACCAGCCGCGCCGGGGTCAACTCTCGGCCCGATGCGGCTTTCCTTGGCTCGGTTTGACCGGTCGCCAGCGCCTTGACCTTCGTGCCGCCGATATCGATCACCAGGATCTTGAGAGTCTTCGCGGCCGATCCGTTCTCGCCTCCGGTTGCGATCTGTGGCGGCTCACCCCCCGCTTCGAGTGGCTCGGCCAGCTTCTCTTCACCTCCGGGCGTGGCGGAAGACTCGACAGCCTGCGAAACCGGTTCGCCCTGCTCGGAATCGATTGCCTGATTCGACGCCATGCCTCGATCCTGCCTTTCGTTGCGGTCATGCACAGAGGGAGCGGATGTGCAAGCCGTAGCCTGGTGAACAACGAGCGGGGTCGGGTATGCTCGGTTTTCAGCGACGCCCTTCCTGATTGTTCAATCTGGTGAAACAAGGTCAAGCGGTGGGAGCCGGGTGACGTCCGTTTTCCTGAGTGTCAGAAAAGTCGAGCGGCCACGATGGAAACACCTGGCTTTAGGGATACGCGTGGCAAATATCATGGTGTGGCTTTTCTCCAATCCTCTATCGACCTGGCCACCGTGGAAAGCCATCGTCTGGTGGGAGTTACGTCGTCTGCCGTTTAATCTGATCGTCGGGAGTTATGGCATTCTCTGCGCGCTGATCCTATTCTGGGCGATCACTTCGAGTGGTCATCTATCGCCAGGGGAAGATGCGATTGAGCCACTGGCACTGTTCTCCACACCGTTCGTGATCAACGTGCTCTATACTTTGGGATGGCTTGCAGAGATCGTCGCTCGTCATCTCAGGCCGCAACTCTCGCCTCGCTTTGGTCCCTTCCTTTTGATGTTCGGCATGGGTCTGGGGCTTACCTTGATGACCGTGCCTGTTGTGTTATGGTGTGGTTTCCGGCTTTTCCAAGGGATCGTTGGCGTGTATTGACGTCCTGGTGTGAAGAACTGGGCAAACGATCGGATAGAGGAAACCCTGCTCGCCAGGTTTCGGCCTTCTCATCGTGCCCAGGTACTCGCGGGCATTGCATCCTTTATGCGGGCGTTCTAGTACTACAGTTGTAACTAATCAGGAGGCTCATCCCCGCGCTTCCGGTAGTGACACCGCCGCGCGTACGCCTGGTGAGCCCGCCGCCACTCCGACCACTCCAGCACCTCTCTGGCCTCGGGCAGCCGGCTCCAGAGCAGCCGCACCAGCAGGCGGCGGACCTCCGGCGACGACAGGCGGATCAGCTCCGGGCCCGTTGCCGTCTTTTTTGGGGAGGCCCCTCGGCCAGCTTCCGGACCACCGCCAGGACGGCCTGGGCCAGCAGGGAGAGGGTGACATGCCGGTACCAGCCTGTCCAACTCCGCACCTCGTAGTCGGCCAGCCCGACCTCCTGCTTGCCCGACTCGAAGGCGCCCTCGATCGACCACCGGGTCCCGGCTGTCTTGGCCAGTCGCGTCAACGTCGTCCGCCGCGGGCCCGCCGCGATGTAGTAGGCCAGATCTTCGGGGTCGTCGAGGCTGCGACGGACCAGCAGCCACCGTTGCCACCTCGGCCCCAGGTCATTGTTGATCGGCAGCCACGCCCAGGCGTACCGCCTCGGCCCCTTGCTCCCCGCTGCGATCGTGATCTTGTGCCAGGCCCGCTTCGGCAGCGCCCCGGCCAGGGCGGCGACCGTGGACTGCCGGAAGCCGACCCACACGTACTGATTCGCCCGGACCGCCAGGACGTACGGCCGCCGCTCTGATTCCAGCCACCGCCGCAGGCCACCGTCACTACCGTAGACCTCGTCGCCGGTGACCCACGCCGCCGGCACCCCGGCCGCGAACGCCCGCTCCAGCATCCGCTTGGCCAAGCCCGGCTTGGTGGCAAACGCCGTCTCCTGCGGGACCCCCGCCGCGTGGCACCGTTTCGGGTCGTCGGTCCACTCTTCAGGCAAATACAAGGCGCGGTCGATGAACGCCGTCCCGTGCCGGCTGGCGTAGGCCAGGAAGACACCGACCTGGGCGTTCTCGATCCGCCCGGCGGTGCCCATGTACCGCCGCGCCACGCCGGCCGACTTGGTGCCCTTCTTGAGGAACCCGGTCTCGTCGAGGACCAGAACCGCCTCGGGGTCGCCGAGGGCCTCGACTACATACTGCCGCAGGTCGTCGCGGACGAGGTCGGGGTCCCAGTCGGCCCGGCCCACGAGGTACTGCACGCCGTAGGGGTCGTCGTCGCCGATCTGCTCGGCGACCTGCCAGCCGTTCTTCCGCTGGACCGGTCCGAGGAGCCCGACCAGATAGGCCCGGACCCGGTCGCGGGCCTCGCTACGGGGGAACCGCGCCCCGATCCGTTGGGCGACCTCGTCGAGTTGCTGTCCCCACTGCCGGACTTCCTCGAGGCGGACGGCGGAACCGGTGCTGGCCATGGTGACCCTCCGTGGGTGTTTCCACGGCCAGTCTACCAGCCCCCTGGCTTAGTTACAACTGTAGTACTAGTGAATTCGCCGCAGGTATCGCGGCACACCACGTTACGGTTACGGCGTCGGTCGACTACACCGAAGCGTGCACCTGGCAGGCTCAGTCCCGGACGAACGCGCCGTCCGTTGTGGTGCGGATCGCGCAGGAGTTCGAGTGGGGGACTATCCGGAGATCCGATCGACTGGCGCCGCGACGGATCGGTGACCGGGCCCAATCCCCGGCCCGAGTCCGCAAGCCGGCTCGTTAGGCGATCGATCCGAGAGTTCAGTTCGCCGCAGGGCCGACGTCACGGCCCGGCGACCCCTCGACCTGGCAGACACGCCGCCCCTCCTTGGGCAGGACGGCCATCGCTCCCGGCGCCATGCGCCGAACGGAGGCGGGGCCGATCCGCGCGGGGGCGGTTTGCCTCGACCACACGACGAACCCAGCGACCGTACCGCAGAGCGGGGAGATGGCCTGACCTGGCCCGCCGATGATTCCAAAGCCTGTCTGGGGGTCGCACCAGGATTTCCTGAGGGGGTTCCGGAGTTTCCCCGATATGCGACTCGGATGCCCCAAGGCATCCTGGATGATCGCGCAGATGATGGGGCTGGGATGTACGGGGGCCTAGCATCCGCCCGGGGTGACGCGGGGGCCGTCGCGGGCCGGTGGCGCCCCGGCCTTCGTGTATACTAGGTCGGGGTGCGGGGGCCCGTTCGGCTGGAGGGCCAGTCCAGGAGCACATTATGGTGACCGGTCGCGATCGGAGCGGGGCGGATGAACGCCCCGAGGAACTGGGTGCCCTGCGGGCCGAGAACGACGCCCTGCGCGCCCGCATCGCCTCGTTGGTGGCCGTCATCGAGGTCATGGACGACGCTGTCTTCGTCAAGGGCGGGGACGGCCGCTATCGGATGATCAACTCCGCGGCGCCCGCCTGCTCGGCCGGTCGCGGGACGAAGTCGTCGGGAAGGATGACACGGAGCTGTTCGAGGCCGAGACGGCCGAGCGGCTCATGATGGACGACCGCTCCATCATCGCGGAGGGCGCGGCCCGGACGTACGAGGAGGTCGCGACGTCGTCGGGGATCACGCGCACCTACCTCGTCACCAAGGGGCCTTACCGGGACGACCGGGGACGCGTCGCCGGTCTGGTCGGCGTCTCGCGGGATATCACCGCGTGGCGGCGGGACGAGGCGGCGCTGCGCGAGGCACGGCAGTTCCTGGCGAGGCTGCTGGACCACGCCCCGGCCCTGATCTACGTCACCTCCGCCGACGGGGAAGTCCGGCTCGTCAACCGGGCCTGGGAGGGCCTGTTCGGGATACGACGCGACGACGTGGTCGGCCGATCGGCGGGGCGCCTGTTCCCGCCCGAAGAGACAGGGCGGTTCCTGGAGCAGAATCGGACGGTCATCGAGTCCGGGACGCCTCTCGAACTGGACGAGGCGGTGAGCACGCCCGGCGGTCGGCGCGAGCTGCACACGGTCAAGTTCCCCCTGCGTGACGCCATCGGCCGGATCGAGGCCGTGGGGGGGATCTCCTTCGACGTCACCGCCCGCCGGAGGGCCGAGGAATCGCTCGAGGAGAGCCGTCGCCGCATGCGTGCCCTCTTCGAGAACACCCTGGACGCCATCTGGCTCCTCGACGACGAGGGCCGGTTCGTCGACGCCAACCCCGCCGTCTGCGCCCTGCTGGGTTACACCCGCGAGGAGTTCCTGCGGATGCGAATCGAGGACGTGGCGACCGCGGAGGAGGAGGGATTGGTCCGAGAGATCTGGAACTCCATCCTCGCCGCGGGCCAGTCCAGCGGCGAATTCACGCAACTCCGCAAGGATGGCACGACGCGAGTGGTCGACTATCGCGCGGTCGCCAACATCCTGCCGGGCCTCCACCTGTCGGTCAACTGCGACATCACCGAGCGGAAGCGGGCGGAGCGGGAGCTGTGCGCCAGCGACGAGCAGGTCCGTTTGCTGCTGGACTCCACGGGCGAGGCGATCTGCGGGATTGACCTGGAGGGCCGCTGCACGTTCTTCAACGCCTCCTGCCTCCGGCTCCTGGGTTACGCCGATCGGGCCGACCTGCTGGGCCGGGAGCTGCACCGGCTCATCCACCACACCCGGCCCGACGGGGCTCCCGTCCCCCACGAGGCGTGCCGGATCCTCTGCGCCTGCCGCCGCGGGGAGGAGGCCCACGCCGAGGACGAGGTGTTCTGGCGCGGCGATGGGACGAGCTTCCCGGTCGAATACTGGTCCCACCCAGTCCGCCGCGGCGGGGAGGTGGTCGGGGCCGTGGTCACATTCGTCGACATCAGCGAGCGGCGCCGGGTCGAGGAGGAACTCCGCGAGACGGCGGCGAGGCTCCAGGTCCTCTCGCGCCGCCTGGTCGAGGTCCAGGAAGAGGAGCGGAGGCATCTGGCACGCGAGCTCCACGACGAGATCGGCCAGGCTTTGACGGCGATCGGGATCGGCCTCCAGGCCACCAAAAAGGCGAGGGTGGACGCCGCCAAGTCGTACCTCGACGACTGCATCGGCCTGGTCGACGGCGCGATCCGACAGGTGCGCCACCTCTCGCTCGACCTCCGGCCGTCGATGCTCGACGACCTCGGCCTGGTGGCGACCCTCCGATGGTACGTCGACCGTCAGGCCCAGCGGGCCGGCTATCGGGCGCGCTTTATCTCCGACGCGGTCGAGATCCGTCTCGATCCCGCCATCGCGACGGCGGCCTTCCGGGTAGCGCAGGAGGCGCTGACAAACATAGCCCGGCATGCCAAGGCCCGCCGGATCCGGGTCAGCGTGAGGCGCCGCGACGGGTCCCTGCGGCTGGTGGTCCTTGACGACGGGGCCGGGTTCGACTCGGGGCCGCCCTGCGGTACGGGGCTCGGGGCTCGGGGCTCGGGCTGCTGGGGATGCGCGAGCGGGCGGCCCTCCTCGGCGGCCGCATCGACGTCCGCTCCTTCCCGGGCCGTGGGACCCGTATCCTGCTGACCATCCCCCTGCGGCATCCCGAAGGAGGGGCCTAGCGTGGAAACGATCCGCGTCCTGATCGCCGACGACCACACGCTCGTCCGCGCCGGCATCCGTGCCCTGCTCCAGGGACTGGAGGGGGTCGAGGTCGTCGCCGAGGCGGGCGACGGCCGCGAGGCGATGGCCCTCGCGCTGGTGCATCGGCCCGACGTCCTCGTGACCGACATCGCCATGCCGCACGTCAGCGGGCTGGAGCTGGCCGCCCGCGTGGCCTGCGAACTGCCGGGTGCCCGCGTGATCATCCTGAGCATGTACGGCAACGAGGAATACGCGAGCCGGGCGCTGCAGGCCGGCGCGGCGGGCTACCTCCTGAAGGACTCGGGACTCGCCGAGTTGGAGCTTGCGGTCCGAGCCGTGGCGCGGGGCGAGACCTATCTCAGCCCGGCCGTCTCCAAGCACGTCATCGCCGACTACCTCCGGCGCACGGGAGGAGCGCCGCCCGAGTCGGGATCGCTGACGCCCCGGCAGCGCCAGGTGCTCCAGCTGATCGCGGAGGGGAAGACGACTAAGGCGATCGCCCGGCTCCTCGGGGTGAGCGTCAAGACGGTCGAGACCCACCGGGCCCAGCTCATGGACCGGCTCGACATCCACGACGTGGCCGGGCTGGTCCGCCACGCCATCCGGATCGGGCTTGTCGAGGCCGGCGGCTGACACCGCGTTCTCGGGGTTGACCCCGAGGCGTATCGGGGAACCCGGCCCGCCCGCCCGGGGTAAGACCCGATGGCCGGGGCGGGTCCCGCGGTCGACACTTGAACCAGTCCGAGCGGGCGCGGCTGCCGCGATGTCGCGGGGGCCATCAGGCCACGATGGCCTGCGCCTGCTTCGGGTGACCGTCACCCTTGGCCGGGATCGACCCACGGCGGCCGGACCGCCGCCTCGCGTCGGACGCTACAGGGAGTCAGCCGCGATGAAGAGATCGTTGATGGGACGCAGGACCTTCGGCACCGAGAGCCTGCCCGCCGACGAGGACCACCGGGCGCTCCTCGCCCTCCTGGGCCGCGTGCTCACCCGGATCGGCCGGTGCGACGACGCGCCGCCCATCCTCCCGGAGGGCCTGCCGGACCGGTGGGACGACGAGGCATATGTCTACCTCGAGGCCGTCCTCACCCAGCCGGTTGACATCGGGGCCGACATCTCGGTCCACGACGGTCGCGTGTTCATCCGGTTGGAGAAATGATGGCGACCAGCGGAAACCCTGGGCCCGCGGACGGCACCGCCCGGGAAGGCCGGGAGCCGGTGCTGGTGCTGGACCCCGTCGACGTGCTCGACTCGCTCGCGGCGAGCATCGCCATCATCGACGAGGCCGGGACCATCCTCACGGTCAACCGGGCCTGGCGCCGTTTCGCCGCGGCGAACGCGCCCGCCGACGCCCGCATCGCCGAGGGTGCCAACTACCTCCACGCCTGCGACGAGGCGGAGGGCGAGGGCGCCGAGGGCGCGGCGGCCTTCGCCTCGGGTATCCGCGAGGTGCTCGCCGGCCGCCGCGCCGAGTTCGCCCGCGAGTACCCCTGCCACGGCCCGGGCTGTCGGCGCTGGTTCATCGGCCGCGTGACGCGCCTCGGGGACGGGCCCCGCCGGGCCCTCGTCGCCCACGAGGACATCACCGAGCGGAAGCTCATGGAGGAGTCCCTCGCCCGGAGCGAGGCACGATTGCGGACCGTCCTGGACCACGTCCAGGCGGCGATCTTCCTCAAGGACCTCGAAGGACGCTACCTGCTGGTCAACCGCCCGTTCGCCGAGCAATTCGACGTGGGTGAGGAGTGGGTCATCGGCAAGTCCGACCGCGACTTCCTCCAGCCCCGTGTCGCCGACCTCTTCCGGGCGAACGACCGGCAGGCGCTCGAGACGCTCGCCCCAACCGAATTCGAGGAGGTCGTCACGCACGCCGATGGCCCCCGCACGTCGCTCGTTATCAAGGTCCCCGTGCTCGGCGCCGACGGGACCCCCTTCGCCGTCTGCGGGATCGCCACCGACATCACCGAGCGGAAGAAGACGGAACTGGCGCTGCGCGAGAGCGAGTCGGTCCTGCGGAGCTTCTACGACGGAGTCCCTGTGGCGCTGGCCGTCGCCGAGGTGGACGACGGGGACGTCAGGATCATGTCGGCCAACGCGACGATGGCCCGGCTGCTGGGGGGCCCCGCCGGCGAGACCCCGGAACACCAGGTCGCCGGGCTGGAGATCCCCGATGAGCACCGGCGCCGTTGGCTCGACGCCCATCAGGAGGCGTCGTCCACGGGCCGGCCGGCCAGGTTCGAACTCGTCTGGGCGACGCGCGAGGGCCGCGGCTGGTTCGCCGCCTATGGTCAATCCGATCGCGGTCGAGCCGGGGGCGCGGCCGCGATTCTGGGTCACGATCGAGGATATCACCGAGCGCAAGAAATCCGAGCGGGAGATTTTCGTCCTGAACGCCGAGCTCGAGGAGAGGCTCGAGCGGATCTCCTCGCTCCGAGAGATCGACCTGGCGATCGCCAGCAGCCTCGACCTGCCGCTCATCCTGGGGATCGTCGTCGACCAGGTCCGCTCCCGGCTCGAGGTCGACGCCGCAGGCGTCTTGCTCCGCAGCCCGGAGGCACCGGCCTTCGAGTATGCCGTCCGCAAGGGCTATCGCGCCGGCCCTGAGCCCGGGCCGGCGCAGCGGCTCGACGAGGGGCCGGCCGGCCGCGCGGTCCTGGAATGCCGGACTCAACGCGCCGCCGCCCCCTCCGACATCCCATTACGCCTGGTGAAGGGCGAGGGGTTCGTCGCCTACTGGGCCGTGCCGCTGGTGGTCAAGGGCGAGTCCCGGGGCGTGCTGGAGGTCGGCCACCGCTCCCAGCTCGACCCCGAGCCCGAGTGGCTGGAATACATCGAGGCGCTGGCCCGCCAGGCGGCCATCGCCGTCGACAACGCCGGGCTGTTTGCAAGCCTGCGCCGGTCCAACCTCGAGCTGTCGCTGGCGTACGACGCCACCATCGAGGGGTGGTCGCGGGCGATGGACCTACGCGACCACGAGACCGAGGGGCACAGCCGTCGCGTCACCGAGATGACCCTCCGGCTCTGCCGCGCCTTGGGCATGGGCGACGACGAGTTGGTCCACGTCCGTCGTGGGGCCCTGCTCCACGACATCGGCAAGATCGGCATCCCCGACGCCATCCTGCTCAAGCCCTCGGAGTTGACGGACGAAGAGCGTGCCGTCATCCGGCGGCACCCTCGCTACGCGCTGGAGATGCTCTCGCCGATCGCCTTCCTCCGCCCGGCCCTGGACATCCCGCATTGCCACCACGAGCGCTGGGACGGGGCCGGCTACCCGAACGGCCTCCGCGGCGAGGAGATCCCTCTGGCGGCCAGAGCCTTCGCCGCCGTGGACATCTGGGACGCCCTCCGCTCCGACCGGCCCTACCGCCCGGGCTGGCCCATGGGACGCATTCTCGAGCACCTCCGGTCACTCGCGGGGACCCACCTGGACCCTCGCGTCGTAGAGACCTTCCTGGCGACTCCTCGGCGCGGAGCCGACCGGCCGATGATGAATCAGGCACGCCTCTGCGAGCGGGTCCACTTCTTCGCGCCTGTGACGATCACGCCGTCGCGTGGAGTGCTCCCGTTCGAGGCCCACAGCTTCGACATCAGCCTGCCCGGAGTCGGCCTGACGTTGCCGCGGGCCCTGACGGTCGGCCAGGTCGTCTCCCTTGCGTTCCACTTCCCCGACGGCCGGGGCGGCCAGGTTACCGAGATACTGCCCGGGCGGATCGTCCGCGCCCGCTCGGATGAGGGCGAGACCGCCATCGGGATCGAGTTCCTTGCCCCGCCAGACGACCGCTCTACTCCCGTGCTGGCAGGGAAGATTTCGAGATGTTAGCGCAGGGGGGAGGCAGACCGTCGCCCCCCTGTCTTCCGTCACATCTCCTTTAGATATTCGTGCACGAACAGGACCGCCATCGACCCCTCGCCGACGGCCGAGGCGACGCGCTTGACCGAGCCGGACCGAACGTCGCCCGCGGCGAAGACGCCGGGGCGGCTGGTCTCCAGCAGGAACGGCTGACGCTGCGCTCTCCAGAGGGAGGACCGTGCCAGGCTCGGCCCGGTCCGGACGAACCCTTTCTCGTCCCGCTCGATCTCGGGAGGGAGCCAGTCCGTCCGCGGCGACGCTCCGATGAAGCTGAACAGCGCCGGGGTCTTGAGCGTCCGCACCTCCCCCGTCTTGTGGTTGACGAGCTCGACCTCGCCGAGGTGATCGTCGCCGGACATCCGCCGAACCTCCGTGTTGAGGAGCACCTCGATCCTGGGGTTCTCCTCGATCCGCCGGGCCAGGTAGGCGGACATGTCCTTGTACAGGTCGCCGCCGCGGATCACGAGGTAGACCTTCCGGACCTGGGTGGCGAGGAAGACGGCGGCCTGCCCGGCGGAATTGCCCCCGCCGACGACCACGACCTCCGACCCCTTGCACATCTGGGCTTCGATGGGGGTCGCGGCGTAGTAGACGCCGCGGCCCTCGAGCCGCTCGCAACCCTCGACGCCCAGGTGGCGATAGTCGGCCCCGGTGGCGATCAGCAGGCACCTGGCGTCGACGTGCTCGCCGCCGTCGAGGTGGAGCACCGCGTGCCCGTCGTCGAAGGTCAGGCCCGTGACCTCGGTCGCGACGGGCAGGTGCGCCCCGAACTTGTTGGCCTGCACGACGGCGCGCTCCGCCAGCTCGGCGCCGGTAATGCCGGTGGGGAAGCCGAGGTAGTTCTCGATGCGCATGCTGCGACCGGCCTGGCCCCCGGGCGCCATGCGCTCCAGAACCACCGTGCTCAGCCCCTCGGAGGCGCCGTAGACCGCCGCGGCCAGTCCCGCCGGGCCGGCCCCGACAACAAGCAGGTCGTACACCCTCGCTTCCAGCGGCCGGCGGAGGCCCAGGGCCTCCGCCAGCTCGCGGTTCGAGGGATTGCGCATCACCAGCTTGCGGCCCCAGGCCACCACAGGCGTGTCGGTCTCCGAGATCCCGAACTGCTGGAGCAGTTGCTTCGTCTGCGGGTCGTCGTCCAGGTCCAGCCAGGTGAACGGCACACCGTTCTTGGCCAGGAAGGTGCGGACCCGGAAGGTGTCGGGCGAGTCACGCGAGCCGATCACGCGGAGGCCCGTGAAGCGCCCCGGCTCGCGGAGGTAGCGCCACCGGGCGATGAACGCTTGCAGGATGACGTCGGCCATGTCCAGGTGACGATTCAGGAGGTCCCGCAGGGCGTCGGGCGACACCTCGTAGACCTCGCAATCGCCCCGGGCGACGCCGCTGACGAGGGCCGGGCTGCCGGTCAGCTGCGCCACGTCGCCGGTGAACTGCCCGGACCGGAGGACGACCAGGGTCTTCGGGGTCTCGCCGGATTCGTCCCGGATCTCGACCTCGCCGCCCTTCACCACGTCGAACTTGCACTCGCGGTCGCCGACTTCGAAGAGCTTCTCACCGTCGCGGTATCGTTTGAGCTTCGTCAAGGGGCAGCGCCCAGCGAGGCCATCTGGTCGTCGTCGAGCTTGGGGAAGGCGATCTCGTCCAGGTCGTGCTCGGACATGATTCGGAATCCTCCCGGGGTGGCGTTCCCGCCGGATTACCGCAGGTACGGGGTGGCCTCGGGCGGGACGTCCACCTCCACCTCATCGACGTAGCACCAGGCCCACCGCTCGCCGGGCTCGAAGGATGCGACCACCGGGTGGGTGGTGTGGTGGAAATGGCGCGTGGCGTGGCGGCCCGGCGAGCTGTCGCAACAGCCGACATGTCCGCACGTCAGGCAGAGGCGGAGATGGACCCAGGGCGTGCCCAGCTTCAGGCACTCTTCACACCCCGGAGTCCGCGGGGGGTTCGGCTCGAGGCCGAGCTCGTGCTCACAAATCATCTTCCACCTCCCCGAGAATGTCTGTCCCTCTCGTCGCCCCGATCTGGAACGGCCGCGGCCGTTCCGGCGGCCGGTGGCAGGGAGACTGGGGATCAGAACGGGTAATGACACGGCACGTGCTGGACCGAGATCCAGTGCGCCGTCGTGAATTCCTCGATGGCCCACCGGCCGTTGTAGCGGCCCACGCCGCTGTTCTTCTCGCCGCCGAACGGGCAATTGGGCAGGTCGTTGACCGGCGAATCGTTGACGTGCGTCATGCCCGCCTGGACCCGCAGCGCGAACCGGAGCCCCCGCTCGACGTCGCGCGTGACCACCGCGGCCGACAGGCCGTACGTCGTCGCGTTCGCGACCTCCAGGGCCTCCTCTTCGCCGCTCACCTTGATGATCGACACCACGGGCCCGAACTGTTCCTCCTGGGCGATCGCCGCGTCGTTCGTCGCGACGAGGAACACGTGAGGCGGGAGGACCAGCCGTTGCGGCTCGCCGCCCACCACCTGGCGGGCGCCCTCCGCCCGCGCCTGCTCGATGTGCCCCAGGATGCGCTTCAGCTGGCCCTCGTTGATCACCGGCCCGATCACGGTGTCGTCCTCGCCCGGGTCGCCGACCTTCAGGCGGCGGACTCGGTCGGTGAACCGGTCGACGAACTCGTCGTGGACCTTCGCGTCGACGACGATCCGGTTCGTGCTCATACAGATCTGGCCCTGATGGAGGAACTTGCCGAAGACGGTCGTGTCGACCGCGAGTTCAATGTCGGCGTCGTCGAGGATAATCGCGGGCGAGTTCCCGCCCAGTTCGAGCGTCACCCTCTTGAGGATCGAGGCCCTGGCGGCCTGCTCCATGATCTGCCGGCCGACCTCGGTCGATCCCGTGAACGAGATCACGCGAGGCACCGGATGGAGCACGAACCGTTCGCCGATCGCGCTCCCCGCGCCGATGACCACGTTGAGCAGACCGGGGGGGAGGCCCGCCTCCTCGTAGATCTTGGCGAGCAGGAGGCCGCCGGTCACCGGGGTGTCCGAGGCCGGCTTGATGACGGCCGCGTTGCCCAACGCCAGCGCGGGGGCGATGGACCGGTTGCTCAGGTGCAGCGGGAAGTTCCACGGGCTGATCATGCCGACCACCCCGACCGGCTGCCGGTAGATGCGGCTCTCCTTGCCCTCGACGTCGGTCGGCAGGATGTACCCCTCCTGCCGCGACGGGAAGCTCGCCGCCTCGAGCGTCATCGCGCGGGTGAACCTCCATTCGACATCCGCCTTGATCCGCGTGCTGCCCGACTCGCGGACGAGCCAATCGATGACCTCGTTGCGCCGGGCCTCCATCAACTCGGAGGCGCGCCGGAGGACGGCGGCCCGTTCTGCAGGCCGCGTGCCGGCCCAGGCGCGCTGCGCATCGGCGGCGGCGCGATAGGCATCGTCGACATCTCTCTCGTCGGCCAGCGGGATCGTGACGATGTCGTCCTTCGTGTAAGGGTTGACGTCAACGGCGGTCTGACCGGACCTCCCGGGTCGCCACTCCCCACTAATCGGCATGGTATCGAACCCCTCGTAAGGGGTTGGTGCGTTGCGCGGGATCGGCTCCAGGATCGCAGTGGCCATGATGTCCTCCGCTCAGAGCATGGGCAACTCACGCGGGCGGGGCCCGCGCGGGAAGGCTTCGTCGATCAGGGCGAGCTCGGCCTCCGTGAGCCGGAGGTCGCCGGCTCCCGCGTTCTCCGCCGCGTGCTCCGCGCTCGAGGCCTTGGGGATCGCGAAGAGCGAAGGCCGGTGCACCAGGAACCGCAGCGCAGACCTGGCGCTGGGTCGCCTGATGAGCGGTGGCGATCTCCTCGAGGATCTGGCCCCCCTCGGTGTGCGGGCCGGGGAAGTCGCCGTGACCGAACGGGCTGTAGGCGACGACGGCGACTCCGTGCTCTTCGCACCAGGGGAGCACGGCGTGCTCGATGGCGCGCTCCTGGAGATGGTAGAGGACCTGGTTGCAGGCGATGTGGCCCTGGCCGGCGACCTGTAAGGCCTCCTCCAGGTCGGGCTCATCGAAATTGCTCACGCCCCAGGACAGGATCTTCCCTTGGCTCCGAAGCTGTTCGAAGGCCGCGAACGTCTCCTCCAACGGGTAGTCCCCTCGCCAGTGCAGGAGGTAGCAGTCCAGCCGGTCGGTCTCCAGGCGCGTGAGCGACCGCTCGCAGGCCGCGATCGTCCCGCTCCGCGAGGCATTTTGCGGGAGGACCTTCGAGACCAGGAATACCTCGTCGCGTCGCCCGGCGATCGCCTCGGCGACAAGGTCCTCGGCGGCGCCCGACAGGTACATTTCCGCAGTGTCGATGTGGGTCATGCCGAGATCTAGGCCCCGCCGCAGCGCATCGTTCGCCGAGGCAGGGTCTTCGTTGTCGTTGTACCAGGTGCCTTGGCCGATCGCCGAAACCATGCGATGGGTGAGTCCGAAATGACGTAGATCCATATTATAATTCCTGGATGGACTGGTGAGGGGCATCATCAGGTTGGCACCGGCTTCGGGTCTACGTTGATCGGGGACACGGGTCTTGGGCGGATGGTTCCCTTGCCGGGAGGGTTGTGGCTGGGCCCGACGTTCCTAGCCATCGGACTTACATCCCGCCCTGAAGGCCGCAGCCCCCGCCTCGGCGACCTCATGGTCCTGGTCGGGCTGTCCCCCGCTGGACCCGACCGCACCGACCACTCGCCCGTCGTCCTCGAGCGGGACCCCGCCCGCGAAGATCACCACCCGACCCTCATTGCTGGCGGTGATACCGAAGAGCGGCTGGCCGGGCTGGCTCGATTTCGCTAGCTCCTTGGTCGTGATATCGAAGGCCCGCGCGGTGAACGCCTTGTCCTGGGAGATATCTATGCTGCCCAGCCAGGCCCCGTCCATGCGGGCGAAGGCGACGAGGTTCGCCCCGCCGTCCACCACTGCGATGCACATTGGAACGCCAATCTGCTCGGCACGCTTGCGGGCCGCCTCGATCACGGTCCGCGCCGAGGCGAGCGTCACATTCTGCGACATTGATGGCCTCCCGATCGGTCTCTTGAAGACGCCGTTCCTTCCACTCACTTGTCAGCGCCAGACCAGCTCCGCGGCAGATCCCGCGCCGGCCCCAGACCGGCCGGGCGACGATCGGGGCAAGTCCCTCGCCGCCGTCGGTCTTGTCTCCACCTCGCCCGACGATCGGGCGTCTCACCGGCCCTTCATCTTCGCGACGGAGCCGTGCGGGTCGATCACGAACTTCTTGGGGGCCCCTTCGTCGAAAATGTGGTACGCCTCGGGCATCGATCGAGGGGGATCAATTCGACATTCATGACCTTGCCCAGGTAGTCCATTCGGCCCCAGAGGATCGCCTGCATCAGCTCCCGGTTGTATTTCATCACCGGGCACTGACCCCACATCGCGTGTTGCGACTTGATCCATGCCTTCCCGAAGTCGATGCCCAGCCGCCCCTTCTTCGTCTCGGGCGTCGGAGCGCCGGGGTCGTCGTCGGTGTAGACGCCGGGGATTCCGATCCCACCGCCCGAGCGGACGACCGAGATCAGGCCGTTGTGCACGGCGTCCGGCTTGTCCTTCGCGGCGTCGGGCCCGTAGCCATGGGCCTCGAACCCCACGCAGTCCACCCCACAATCCACCTCGCGGACGCCGAGGATGGCCTCGATCTGATCGGCCAGCGGGACGTCCTTGGACAGGTCCACGGTCTCGAATCCGGCGCCTTCGACCAGCTCGAGTCGTTGCCGGTTTTGGTCCCCGACGATGATGCAGGACGCGCCGATGAGGCGCGCGCTCGCGGCGGCGCAACGTCCCACCGGCCCCGCACCGGCGATGTACACCGTCGACCCCGGCCCGACCCCGGCCTCAGCGCAGCCGTGGAACCCAGTGGGCAGGATGTCCGAGAGGAGCGTGAGGTCGAGGATGCGCTCCATCGCCTGGTCCCGGTCGGGGAACTTCAGCAACTGGAAGTCGGCGTAAGGGATCATCATGTACTCGGCCTGCCCACCTTGCCAGCCGCCGAGGTTGAAGCCGTAAGCGCCGCAAGTTGTCCCGGGGTTGACGTTGAGACAGATGTCGGTGTGCCGCTCCCTACAGTTGCGGCAGCGACCACATGCGACGTTGAAGGGGACCGAGACCAAGTCGCCCTTCTTGATGAACTCCACGTCGCGGCCGGTCTCGACGACCTCGCCGGTGTTCTCATGACCTAGGACCATGCCCTCGGGGGCGACGAAGCGTCCTCGGTAGATGTGCAGGTCGCTGCCGCAGATGTTAGTCGTGACCAGCTTGATGATGACCCCGTGATCGCACTTCTTGCCGCGAGGGTCGACCAGTTTCGGGTAGTCGAGTTTCTCGACCTTGACGGTGCGGGGCCCAGAGTAGACCACTGCTCGATTGCCGGTCATGGTTCGCTCCTCCTCTTCCGAGTGTTCAGTTGGCGCACGGCGGTTAGCTGCCGGGACCGCCGTGCGATCCCTGGCGGGTTCTCCTTGGAAAGGATGCCGTTCCTTGCCCTCCGCTTCATCGCAGGCCGCTGGTGGCCTTCCTCAACCAGCGACGCGTTCGAGCCGGCGTTTGATCTCCTCCCTGGGCTGGACGCCGATGATGCGGTCGACCTCCCTGCCATCCTTGATGACCACGAGCAGCGGGATGCTGCGGGCGTTGAACCGCGACGCCGTCGCGGGGTTCTCGTCCACGTTGAGCTTGGCGATGCGCACACGCCCCGCCCATTCCGACGCCAGGCTCTCGAGCACGGGAGCGATCATTCGGCACGGCCCGCACCACGGCGCCCAAAGGTCGAGCAGCACCGGGACCGGGGAGCGTTCGACCTCCTCCGCGAATGTGGCGTCGGTGACTGAGACCGGCCGGTTATCGGAAGACAACGGCGTCTTGCACCGTCCGCAGACCGGGGCGAGGCCGCCTGCGATCTTTTCCTTCGCCTCCTGCGACACCCGATTGGTCGCGCCGCAGGAGGGACAACGGATCAGCTGAGTTTCTGCCATGAGACCCTCACCCCGCCTGCACGGTTTGCGGTCGCGACCGGCTGAACAGGTTAATCATCTCCCGGTTGAACGCCGGGATGTCGTCGGGCTTGCGGCTTGTCACGAGGTTGCCGTCGACCACGGCCTCCTCGTCCACCCACTCGGCGCCGGAGTTGCGGAGGTCGGTCTTGAGCGACGGCCACGACGCGATCCGCCGCCCCCTCACCGTGCCCGCCTCGATGATGGTCCAGGGGCCGTGGCAGATCGCCGCCACCGGCTTGCCGGCGTCGAAGAACGCCTTCACGAAGTCGACCGCCGCCGGCTGCATCCGCAACTTGTCCGGGTTCATGACGCCGCCGGGCAGCAGCAGCGCGTCGAAGTCGTCCGGCTTCGCCTCCGAGAGGGCCACGTCGATCGGGAAGTAGCCGCCCCAGTCGGTGAAGGCCCAGCTGCGGACCGGGTCACCCTTGGGCGACACGATCCGAGTCTCGGCGCCGGCCCGGTCGAGCGCATTCCGGGGCTGGACCAGCTCGACTTCCTCGAAGCCGTCGTCCACCAGGATTGCAACCTTCAGCCCTTTGAGATTCTCCATAGCTCTCCTCCTCCGAGGATTTTTCGGGGTGGTCATGCCCTACGGGCGGTCTGCTTTGCTGCTCCACGATCACTCGGTTTGCCAGCCCGCCTCCCCCAGGACCGCGATGAGGGCCGGTGACGCCACATCGTCGGTGCCCGGATCGGGATCATGACGAGAGGGCAAGGGTCACCGATCGGTCTCGGCCTGCAATTCCCGGGCGCATCGGATGCAATAGCGGGCGTACGGCACGGCCTCGAGTCGCTCCCTGGGGATCTCTCGGTGGCAGTTCTCGCAACGGCCGAAGGTCCGTTGCTCGATGCGTTTCAATGCGTCATCAATTTCCGCCATGATCCGGCCTTCGTTCTCCATCAGGTCTAGCGTGATCTCCTCCTCGTAGTTTTCCGAGGCAAGGTCAGCGGGGTGGAGGGGCACGTCCGACAGGTTGCCGCTCGCTTCCCCCCCGACGGGTCGTAGGGCCTCGTCCGCCAACTCCGATACGTCGGCGCCGAGCCGCCGCCTCATGGCCAGCAGGCGCCTCCGGTAGTGGTTGATCTCCGCTTCGATCATCACTCTCCCCCCATCACCCGTAGGGACTCGGCGCCCGAACCCGGGTAGTTGAAGTCGAACTGTTCCGCTGGGGCTCACATGGACCCGGCCCCAAGCTCTCTGACGATGACTGCCGCGGGGCTTCGTCGGGATTGTGCCAGCCCCCGGCGTCCCGGATCAGGACGTCGGCCTGGTGCGGGCCCCAGGTGTTCGGTTCGTAGGGGTAGAGCGGGGTCGCGTCGCCCAGGACCGGGTCGACAACGCGCCAGGCGGCCTCGACGCCATCCTCGCGGGCGAAGAGGGTCGGGTCACCGGCCAGAGCGTTCTCGAGCAGGCGGGTGTAGGGCGGCACCTGGATCTCGGGATGGCGGGAGACGACCAGCTCGACGAGATCCAAGTCGGTCGTCTCCCCCTCCGCGCGGGCCAGGGCCCCGATCGCGATCGTGTTGTCGGGGCTGATCCGGAACCGGACGTAGTTGCGCGAGGAGTCCAGCCGGAGCCGACCGAACTGCTCCTGCGGAGGCCGGTGGAACTGCACCAGCAACTCCGTCACGGTGGCGGGCAGGCGCTTGCCGGCGCGGACGTAGAACGGCACCCCGCCCCAGCGCCACGAGTCGATCGACAGCCGCACGGCGGCGAAGGTCTCGACGGTCGAGTCGGGCGCCACGCCCGGCTCGTCACGGTAGCCGCAATACTGACCCCGCACCACGCCGGAGCGGTCCAGCGGCCGGATCGCTCGCAAAAGCCTGACCTTCTCGTCGCGCAGCCCGTCCGGGGCGTCGCTGCCGGGCGGCTCCATGGCCAGCAGCGCCACGAGGTAATGCATGTGATTCTGGATCACATCGCGGATCGCGCCGACTTCCTCGTAGAACTTACCGCGCCCCAGCACGCCGAAGCGCTCGGCCATGGTGATCTGGACGCTCCGGACGAAGTTGCGATTCCAGACCGGTTCCAGGAATAGGTTCGCGAACCGTACGAACAGGATGTTCAGGACCGGCTCCTTGCCCAGGTAGTGGTCGATCCGGAAGATGTCCGACTCAAGGAAGTATGCGTGCAGGACGCGGTCCAGCTCGCGGGCGGATGCCAGGTCCCGCCCGAAGGGCTTCTCAACCACGACCCGCGCGCCCCGGGCGCAGCCCGACTCGGCCAGGTTCCGCGCTACCACGGCGAACAGGCTCGGCGGGATCGCCAGATAGTGCACGGGCCGCTCGGCGTCGCCCAGGCGCGGCGCAGGGCGCGGAAGGTCGCCGGGTCCTTGTAGTCGCCGTCGACGAAGCGGAGCAGGCCGAGGAGCCTCTGGCCCGCCTCGTCCGCCCCACCGCCGTGCGCCTCCATGCAGTCCAGGACCCAGGCGCGGAACCGCTCCAGGTCCCATCCCGCCCGGGCAACGCCGATGACCGGCACATCGAGGTGCCCATGCCGCATCATCTCCTGGAGCGCCGGGAAGATCTTCTTGGTGGCGAGGTCGCCGGTCGCGCCGAAGAAGACCAGGGCATCGGCCTGTTTCGCGTCCATAAGGTTCCCCGCGGGTTCGGTCGGGTGGTTCGGCGGCCGGGCCCGTCGGGCCCGGCCGCTCGCCTCGGTGGCGGCGGGGTCAGGCCGCCTCGCCCTGGTAGATGTCCACCTCCTCGTTCCTGCCCTCAGCGAGCAACTCCCTGGCCCGCTCGACCTTCTCGGGGGTGCCGTGCACCAGCACGAGGAACTTGCCGGCCTTGACCTGGGCCTCGTACTTCAGCGCCTGGTTCTTGGGGATGCCCAGGCTGACCAGGGCCCCGGACAGGGCCCCCAGCGCCGCGCCGGCGAGGGCCCCCTCCAGCCCGCCCAGCAGGGCCGCCGAGAGCGGCCCGGCGATGACCACCGGCCCGACGCCCGGCAGGACCAGGAACGCCGCACCGATCAGCAGCCCGAACAGCCCGCCGACCCAGGCCCCGGTCCCCGCCCCGGCGCCGATGAAGTCGCGCGCGCTGACGAACCCGATCGGCTCCTCCTTCACCTGGAAGTCGCGCCCCACGATGGACACGTCCTTCATCTCGAACCCTTCCTTGACCAGCCGCCGCACGGCCGCCTCGGCCGATGCATGGTCCGGGTACACGGCGACGGCCCGCGAATCGACGGCGGTTTCGACCTGGCTCATGGTGAACTCCTGTGGAAATACAAGGGACGATCGGACAACGCGAGAATGCCGGATCCTGCCCGGGGCACGACGCCCTCGCTGCCGAGGACGCCGAGGGCAGTCCCCGACGGCCTACGGGGTCCGGGCGAGCTTGTCGGCCACCTCCTGATGGTCGCCCTGCACCCGGATGGATTCTCCGTCGCGGAGCTTGACGATGCTGACCCGGTCGACAGCGGACGGGTCGGGGCGCAGGGCCACCACGTAGTCCGGGTTGATGTAGACGGGGGTCCCGGAGACGCTGTCCACGAACGGCACGATCATCGCAACAACTCCAAGCCGCTTGGCAAGCGGCAGCCGTGATTATTCAGCCGACTCCACAGGTCGGGATTTGCCCGCTACGGCATCATGCCGCATCTCATAATTCGCTCAATGCCTCCGGGGAGGGGCTGGGATTCACGGGAATCCAAGCCCGGATGACGGTCCCACGGCCCGGCTCGGACTCGATGTCGACTCGGCCACCGAGCAACTCGATGCGCTCCTGGATCCCCAGCAGGCCGAGGCTGCCTACCTCCACGTCGCGGCGGAGGACTTCTTCCGGGCTGAAGCCGACGCCGTCGTCGCGGACGATCAGTTGGATCTCCGTATCGCCCGGTCGCAACTCCACCCAGACGTTGCTCGCCCGGGAGTGCCGAACCACATTCGTCAATGCCTCCTGGCCCACCCGGTAGCAAGCGGTGACCAGGTCCGCGGGCAGGGCGGGCTCCGATGTCGGGCCGCTGAAATGACCGGCTAGGCCCGCCCGCTGGGCCAGACGCTCGACCAGCCATCGAAGCGTCGTGGCCAATCCCAGGTCGTCCAGCATCGAGGGCCGCAGGTCGAGCGCGAGGCTGCGCACCTTCTCAATCGTGTCCCTGACCAGCCCGAGGCTGTCCTCGAGACGAGACTGGGCCTTGGGGCCGCTCGAGTTCCCGAGGACCTGAAGATTCAGCCCGATCATGGTGAGGGCCTGGCCGATCTCGTCGTGTAACTCCCGCGCGAGGTGGCGACGCTCATCCTCCTGGACTTCGACCACTCGGCGAGACATCACCTTCAGGCGGTCCGCATACTCGCTCAGGGCCCCCGCCATCCGCTCCCGCTCCTGCTCGGCCTCCCTGGCCGCCTTGAGGGCCGCGATCCACCAGTCCACCCGCTTCGCCTTGATTTCGCGGCTCTCCCGCGGCTCCTTCGGGAGGAGTAGTTCCGGCGGTTCGTAGTAGGGGTTAGGGCATACCAGATCGCCGAGGACGGCCAACGGATGCGTGCGCAGGACCTCGTAGATTATCGCGGGATCGAAACGCGAGCGATCGTACTGGCAGATCACCACCGAGCGGCTGTCCCTAAGGAACCGATCGAGGAGGATCTCGAATTCGATCAGCTGATTCGGAGGGACGTCAAGACCCAACGCCCAGGTCATGTTCCCCGCCACCCGGAGGCCGGGGAAGCCGTCGGCGAGAGCCTGGGCTTCCGCCCCGCGAAGGAACTCGACCATCGCCGTCGGGTCGAATTCACCGGAGACGAGGCGAGCAATGGACCGGTCGGTCACGGCCAGCAATGCCCCTCGGGCCCGCTCTCGCTCGACATCGACCCCCACCTCGGTGAGGACCGCCGCCACGTCCGCGCCGGCGTCCTCAGGGCCGACAAAGACGAAGCGATCGCCGCGGGCGAGGCCATTCAAGGCGAAAGGGATGGCGGCGGCCATCCACTCCGCCGCGGTCTGGTGAGTCAGGCAAAGGTGTGAACCAGGTTCCAACCGGACAAGTTGTCTCCCCAATTCACTCTCCATCCGTCCTCCCCTCCGCCCGAACCACATCCGACAGCTCGAACTCTCCTGTCAATCCCGCGTTCATCCTGGGCACGGCCCTCCGCTGGTCGTCGATCGTTTCCCGAGAGTCGTGACCGTCACGGGTAGGTGAGCCGTGCGTGCGACCAATCCCTGTCGCGGAATCGTGGGCCTCGGGCCAGCGCGTCCCAGTCCACGCAATCGAGGGCGGATTCGATCAGGAAGACCTGGATGTTGGTCAAGCTATCCCCGGTGACCGGGTTGACCGCGACGACAGCCTGGACGAATCGGTGCAGCCAGCCCGAGGCGGACGGGTTTTCCTCCATCGCGCCGACCCTCGGGGGTGCGAGGCCGGGCCGGTCCTCGACGAGTTGCGAGAGCCAGTCCGCGACTCCATCGGTCACCGACTGGCGGAGCGATCCCAGTGCCGTCATCAGCGTGCACCTCCGTTTGCTACCTCCCGGTCCGCTCTGATCGCGCCGAAACGGCCCGACCTCACTTCGAGCCCTTCTCCGAGGCGCCGGCGGCAGCCATCTCCCTGGTGGAGGTGGACGAAGGCGCAGACCTTGATCTGCTTCGGCTTGGCCTCCTCGGCCTTGGGCAGCCTCAGCGTCAGCACGCCGTTCTCGAACTGGGCCTGGGCCTTGTCGGCGCTGATCGGGGTCGACAGGCTCACCGTGCGCAGGAACTGGCCGTACCGGCGCTCGCGCAGGTGATAATGCTCGTCCTTCTTCTCCTCCTCGGCCTTGATCTCGCCGCGGATGGTCAGCGTATCGCCGTGGGCGGTGATCTGGACGTCTTCGGGCCGCAGGCCCGGCAGCGACGCCTTGACAATGAACTCGTTCTCATTCTCGGAGATGTCCAGGGGGAACGTCGAGGCGCCGTCGGCCAGCAGGCCGATCGGACGGACGAAGCTCTCCTGTAACAGCGAGTTCATCGCGTCGCGGAGGCTAATCGCCTCGCGGAGAGGCTCCCAGCGCTGGATCGCCATGGCTTTGTTCTCCTCTCGATCAGGATGGGCAGGCACCCCGGGATCGGGTCAGGACGTTCCGGAACCGTCCGGCTCCGGTCCGTGCCCTACGCGTCGAGACGGGCCAGATCGATCGGCCCATTCCGACTCATCGGCCGTGGTTCCGGTCCAATACAAGCGGCGTGCCCGAGAGGGCCGGGCCGTCATTCCGCGGCGGCGTCCGCCGCGAAACCGTCTACACGAGTGGACTTGTGTCGCCCGTCCGCGGCGCAGGTGGACGGCGCTCCGGTCGACGGATGGCGCTCGCCCGCGACAGGATGTCTCCCGCTTCAGTGCGAGAGACAGTTTGTCGCATCGCGGGTCGCCGGCGCAGGAGGCCCGGACGGGCCCGGGGACCCCGGGCCCGTCGCGGGGAGGAGGCGGGCTATGCTCGATTGAGAGCGAATCCTATTCTGTGGGCCGAGGGGCCGGCCGCAACGGGTCTTCCAGCTTGTATTCCCGGATCTTCCGCAGCAGGGTGCGCGTGCTGATCCCCAGGAGCTCGGCGGTCCGCTGCCGGATCCCCCCGGTCTGGATCAGGCACTGCTGGATCGCCTCGCGCTCCAGATCGGCCAGTGTGCTCCCCGGGCGGTAACCGATCGCTGTCTTGCCCGCCCCGGACGTACGGGTTTCCGGGAGCAGTTCGTCCGGCAGATAGCCCGGGACCAGGACCGTGCCGATGGCCTTGAGCAGGGCCTGCTGGAGGACGCTCTGGAGTTCCCGGACGTTGCCCGGCCAGGGATAGTTTCGGAGGCGCTCCATCGCCTCCGGGGCCACTTCGCCGACGTCTCGCCCCAACTCGAGGTTGAACCGGCGGAGGAAGAGCTTCACTAGCAGCGAAAGGTCGTCACCCCTCTCGCGCAGCGGGGGCAGGTGGATGGTGACGACGCTCAGCCGGTAATACAGGTCCGGCCGGAACTTCCCCTTCGCCGTCCATATCTTCAAGTCGCGGTGGGTGGCGGCGATCAGCCGCACGTCAGTCCGGACGACCTCGTTGCCGCCCACGCGCTCGAATTCCTGCTCCTGCAGCAAGCGGAGCATCTTGGACTGGAGGGCCGGCGCCATGTCGCCGACCTCGTCGAGGAAGAGGGTCCCGCCGTTGCACTGCTCGAACTTGCCGATCCGCTTGCGGTCGGCGCCGGTGAAGGCGCCCCTTTCGTGGCCGAACAGCTCGCTCTCCAGCAAGGGTTCGGGGATGGCGGCGCAGTTGAGGGCCCGATACGGCGCCCTGGCCCGGCGCCCGTGCTGGTAGATGGCGCGGGCGACCAGCTCCTTGCCGGTGCCGCTCTCGCCGGTGATCAGCACGGGGACGTTCTGGTCGGAGACGCGGCCGATGGCCTTGTATACCTCGCGCATGGCGGGGCAAGTGCCGACGATCGCGCCGGCGAAGTCGGGGTCCGGCAGGGTCTCCGCAACCGTGGCCAGCCCGCGCATCCGCCGGCCCTCTTCGATCGCCTCGTCGACCACCCGCCGGAGCTCTTGCAGGTCGAGCGGCTTGAACAGGTAGTCGTAGGCCCCCTGCCGCATCGCCTCGATGGCCGCGTCCGCCGACCGGGCGAGGGTCACGAAGATGACGGGGATGCGCGCGTCGATGTCGCGGATCGCCTGGTAGATCTCCAGGCCGGACTGGTCGGGCAGGCGCAGGTCGAGGAGGATGACGTCCGGCGGCTCGGCGCGGACGAGCCCGAGCCCTCCCGAGCCCGTGCGTGCCACGTCGACCCGGTGCGTGGGGGGCGGGAACGCCATGCGCACCTGCTTCGGGATCAGCGCCGGGTCATCATCGATGAGCAGGATGTGGGCCATGAGGATCGTTCCGGGTAAGTCGAGTCGAAGACCCGGGGCGGCTGGCCTCACCTTGGCTGGGCTTCCCTGCCGCCGGCCGCCGGGAATGAGCCCGGGCGGTCAACTGTCGCCAGGGGGAAGTCAACACCCCTTCGCCGATCGGGGCAGCCGAAGGGCCATGCGCCCCCGCCTCCTCGATCCTGCGGGGTTCGTACGCATCCGAAAGGAGCGCGCAAGTCTTTCGAAAAGAATTGCGACGCATCTCTCCATGCCTGTCCCGTAGGCCTCGGCATTCTATCCGCGGCCCTGACCGCGACGCAATCGCGGCGGTCGGTCCCGATGGGAACGACGATATTCCGATCTCGGTCGATGTGCGGACTTCCGGCGCCGGTTCGGTCGGGTAGAATAACGCCTCGCGGGGGACTGGGATGAATCGGCCGGGTGCGGGATCTTTCCGATGCAACCCCCAGGCGAGGACCAGGACTGTCTGTCGGGCGGCGGCGAGATGGGCGCGCTGATGCGCTCCATCGACTGGTCGTCGACGCCGATCGGCGCCGTCGAGTCCTGGTCGCTCGCGCTGCGCACCATGGTGCGGATCCTCCTGGTCAACCGCTTCCAGCTCTTCCTCTGGTGGGGACCCCGCTACGTCCAGGTCTACAACGACGCCTCGCGGCCGATCCTCGGCGCCAAGCACCCCAGATCGATGGGGCAGCCGGCCGCGGAGTGCTGGTCGGAGATCTGGCACGTCATCGGCCCGCTCATCGAGACGCCCTTCCGCGGCGGCCCGGCGACGTGGATGGAGGACATCCTCCTGGAGATGAACCGCTACGGCTACGTCGAGGAGACCCACTTCACGATCGCCTACAGCCCCGTGCCCGACGACGACGCGCCGCGGGGCATCGGCGGCGTGCTGGGCACCGTGCACGAGATCACCGAGAAGGTCGTCGGCGAGCGTCGCGTGGCGGTCCTGCGCGATCTCGGGACGCACGCCGCCGAGGCGAAGACCGCCGAGGAGGCCTGCGCCACCGCGGCCAGGACGCTGTCGGCGCACGACAAGGACGTCCCGTTCGCGCTGATCTACCTGCTCGACTCCGACGGCCGGGGCGCCATCCTGGCGGGGGCCTGCGGCCTGGCCGAGGGCGAGGCGATCAGCCCCCGCGTCGTGGGCCTCGGCGGCGGCGAGGGCGCCGCCTGGCCGCTCGCGGAAGCGATCCGGGCGGGGACCCCCCGAGAAGTCAACGACCTGGCGGCCCGCTTCGGGTCCGTCCCGCCGGGGCCCTGGGCCGACCGCCCGTCCTCGGCCGTCGTCCTTCCCATCCCCTCGAGGCGGGCCGACCAGCCGGCGGGGCTGCTCGTGGCCGGCGTCAGCGCGCGGCTGAGGCTCGACGATCAGTACCGTGGCTTCCTCGAGCTGGTCGCCGGCCAGATCGCCACCGCCGTCGCCAACGCCCGGGCCTACGAGGAGGAGAAGAAGCGGGCCGAGGCCCTCGCGGAGCTCGACCGGGCGAAGACCGCCTTCTTCTCCAACGCCTCGCACGAGTTCCGCACGCCGCTGACCCTGATGCTGGGCCCGGTCGAGGACGCGCTCGCCGACGCCGCCGAGCCCCTGCCGCGCGGGCAGCGCGAGCGGCTGGAGACGGCCCACCGCAGCAGCCTGCGGCTCCTGAAGCTCGTCAACACCCTCCTGGACTTCTCGCGGATCGAGGCCGGCCGGGTGCAGGCGGTCTACGAGCCGACCGACCTGGCGGCGCTGACCGCGGAGCTGGCCAGCAACTTCCGCTCCGCCTGCGAGAAGGCCGGGCTGAGTCTGGTCGTGGACTGCCCGCCGCTGCCCGAGCCGGTGTACGTGGACCGCGACATGTGGGAGAAGGTCGTCCTGAACCTCGTCTCCAACGCCTTCAAGTTCACCCTCGAGGGGGCGATCGCCGTCGGCCTCCGACCCGCCGGCGGCGCGGCGGAGCTGACCGTCCGCGACACCGGGACCGGCATCCCGGCCGAGGAACTGCCCCGCATCTTCGAGCGATTCCACCGGATCGAGGGGGCCCGCGGCCGGACGCACGAGGGGACGGGCATCGGCCTCGCCTTGGTGCAGGAGCTCGTGAAGCTGCACGGCGGCTCGGTGCGGGTGGAGAGCACCGTCGGAGGAGGCAGCACCTTCTCCGTGACGATCCCGTTGGGGGCGGCCCACCTGCCGGCCGATCGGGTCGGCACGCCCCGCACGCTCAGCTCGACGGCGGTCGGGGCGGGCGCCTTCGTCGAGGAGGCGCTCCGCTGGCTGCCCGACGAAGAGACGTCCCGCGCGTTCCCGGGCACGGTCGGGAACGCTCGGGAGGCGTTCCCGCCGGGGGCCTCCGCCTCGCGACCGCCCGGCGCACGGGCACCGGACGAAGTCGTCGCGAAGCGGCCGCGCATCCTCTGGGCCGACGACAACGCGGACATGCGGCAGTACGTCCGCCGGCTGCTGGGCGAGCGTTACGACGTGGAAGCCGTCCCGGACGGCGAGGCGGCGCTGGAGGCCGCCCGCGCCCGCCCGCCGGACCTGGTGCTGTCCGACGTGATGATGCCGCGGCTCGACGGCTTCGGCCTGCTGAACGCGCTGCGGGCCGATCCCGCGACCCGTACGATCCCGGTGATCCTGCTGTCGGCCCGCGCCGGCGAGGAGTCGCGCGTGGAGGGCCTGGAGGCCGGTGCGGACGACTACCTGGTCAAGCCGTTCAGCGCCCGCGAGCTGCTGGCACGCGTCGGCGCCAACCTGGAGATGGCCCGCGTCCGCCGCGAAGCCGGGGAGCGAGTCACCCACCTCATGGAGAGCATCCCGGACGGCCTGGTCACCCTCGACCGCGGAGTGGCGCTACACGTTCGTCAACGCCCCGGCCGAGCACCTGCTCGGCCTGCCGCGCTCGGACTTGCTTGGCCGGTGCCTCTGGGACGTGTTCCCACATGTGGTGGGCACGGAGATGGAGCGGCAGTTGCGTCGGGTGGCGGCCGAGCAGGTTACGTGCGAATTCCAGGGCTATCACGCCGGCCGGGAGCGGTGGTACGAGAACAGGGCCTTCCCCATGCCCGAGGGAGGCGTTGCCGTCTATTTCCGCGACGTCACCGAGCGCCGGCGCGCCGAGGAGGCGTTACGCCAGAGCGAGGAGCGGTTCCGGCGGTACTTCGAACTCGGGCTGATCGGCATGGCGATCACCTCGCCGACCAAGGGATGTCTGGAGGTCAACGACGAGATCTGTCGGATCCTCGGGTACACGCGCGAGGAGCTCTTGCGGAAGACGTGGGCCGAGATGACCCATCCGGACGACTTGGCCGCCGACGTCGCCCAGTTCGACCGCGTCATGGCCGGGGAGATCGACGGCTACGCGATGGACAAGCGGTGGATCCGCAAGGACGGCCGAACTATCGACACCACCATCTCCTTGAAGTGCCTGCGGCGCGAGGACGGTTCGGTTGATTACTTCGTGGCGCTGCTCCAGGACATCACCGAGAGGAAGCGAGCCGAGGAGGCCCTGCGGCGGAGCGAGGCGAAACTGGCCGAGGCCCAGCAGATCGCGCAAATCGGCAGTTGGACCTGGGACCTCGCGAGCGACGAGATCGTCTGGTCGGACGAGTATTACCGCATCGTCGGCCTGCGGCCGCAGGCGGTCCCGATGACGGCCGAACGGGCCGCGAACTATATCCACCCGGACGACCGCGAGGCCGCCTGGGAGGCGGTCCGGCGGGCGATCCGGGACCGTCAGCATTACGAGTGGTGCCTGCGGATGGTCCGCGAGGACGGGGCGATCATCGTCGCCCAATCGCGGGGACACGCGGTCTTCGACGAGGCCGGCAGGCCCGTGCGGATGTTCGGCACGATCCAGGACGTCACCGAGCGGACGAGGGCCGAGGAGGCGCTGCACCGGGACGCGCTGGTGCTGGCCAACGTCAGCGACTCGGTCATCGCCACCGACCTCGAGGGGACCATCACGTTCTGGAATGAGGGGGCTACCCGCCTCTTCGGGTGGACCGCGGCGGAGATGATGGGACGCCCCTACACCGACCGCTTCCCCGAGCCGGAGCGGTCGTGGATCGCCGAGCAGATCCGCTCCCGCGCGGCGGGCACGGAGTGGGTCGGGGAGTATCTGGACTGCCGCAAGGACGGCTCCCGGCTCTGGGTCGACGCCCACGTCCGCCGGGTCACCGACACCGCGGGGCGGCCGCACGGGATCATCGGGATCGCGAGGGACATCACCGAACGTAAGCTAACGGAAGACGCGCTGCGCGAGAGCGAGACGCGGCTGGCCGCCGACCTGGTCGGTATGGAACGACTCCAGGAGGTGAGCACCCGGCTGTCCCAGGATGGCGACACGTCCTCGCTCCTGCTGGAGATCGTGGACGCCGCCATCGCCATCACCGCCGCCGACATGGGGAACATCCAACTGCTCGATCGAAGGGCGGGCACGCTCAAGTTCGTCACGAGCCGCGGGTTCGGGCGCGAGTATCTGGAACACTTCGACACCGTCCACGGCGGTCAAGGCTCATCGTGCGCGGCCGCCATGGAGACGGGCGGACGGGTCGTGGTCGGCGACGTGACCGAGAGCCTGTTTACCGGCAAGGACCTCGACGTCATGCTCGCCGCCGGTGCCCGGGCCGTCCAATCCACGCCCCTCATCGGTCGGTCCGGGCAGCTCGTCGGGATGCTGTCCACGCACTACCGCGTGCCGCGCGTCCCGTCGGACCGGGACCTCCACGTCCTCGACCTGCTCGCCCGCCAGGCCGCGGACTGGATCGAGCGGACGCAGGCCGCGGAGGAACTGCGACAGGCGAAGGCGGCGGCCGAGGCGGCGAACCGCGCCAAGGACGAATTCCTGGCGAACGTCAGCCACGAGATCCGCACCCCCTTCGGCGCCATCCTCGGCATGACCGAGCTCGTGCTCGACACACCCCTGGCCGACGACCAGCGGAAATGCCTGGAGACGGTCAAGTCGGCCGCGGAGTGCCTCCTCGGCCTCATCGACGACCTGCTCGACTTCTCGAAGATCGAGGCCGGCAAGCTGGAGCTGAACCCGTCCGAATTCTCGCTCCGTGGAGCGCTGAGCGACACCGTGCGGACCCTGGTCGTGCGGGCCCGGTCCAAGGGGCTGGAGCTGGTCTGCGACGTGCAACCGGACGTGCCCGATGCCCTGGTCGGCGACGCGGGCCGGCTGCGGCAGGTGCTGCTCAACCTGATCGGCAACGCGATCAAGTTCACCCATCAGGGACAAGTGTCCGTGCGGGTGGAAGGCGCAGACGGCCCCGCGCCCGGGGGCGGGTCGCCCTCCTGTTTCGGGTGACCGACACCGGCATCGGCATCCCGCCCGACAGGCGGGAGCGGATCTTCCGGGCCTTCGAGCAGGCGGACAGCAGCACGACGCGGAGGTACGGCGGCACCGGGTTGGGCCTGACCATCGCCGCGCGGCTGGTCGGCTTGATGGGCGGGACGATCGGCGTAGAGAGCGAGCCGGGGCGGGGCAGCACCTTCTCCTTCACGGCGCGGTTCGGGCGGCAGCCGGATCTCCTTGATCGAGTCGTCGCCCGGCCGTCGGACGTGCTGCACGGGGCGGCGATGCCGACCCCCGTCGCGGCCCCTCTGCGCATCCTGGTGGCCGAGGACAGCGAATTCAACGCACGGCACCTGGAGCGGCTGCTGACCCGGTGGGGTCACGCCGTGCGGGTGGCAACCGACGGCCGGGAGACGCTGGAACTGGCGGTCGGAGAGACCTTCGACCTCCTGCTCCTGGACGTCCACATGCCGGAGCTCGACGGCTTCCAGGTCGTGCAGGAGATCCGGCGGAGCGAGCAGGCGACCGGGGGGCATTTGCCGGTCATCGCGTTGACGGCGCGAGCGCGGAAGGAAGACCGCGAGAGCTGCCTTGCGGCCGGCATGGACGACTACCTCGCGAAGCCGGTCCGGGCCGCGGAACTGTTCGCGACCATCGGCCGGGTCGCCGCCGCCGGCGACTTCCCGGCCGGGCCAGCCGGAGCCCGGGAACCGCGTGAGCCTCCTCGACCCGGCCACCTTGCTGGCCGCGTGCGGCAACGAAGCCGGGCTGCGCGAGTTATGCCAGGACTTCCAGGCCTACGCGCCGGCCCGGCTGGCCGAGGTGAGCGATGCCTTGCGGGCCCGCGACGCACCCCGGCTCCACGAGGCCGCTCACAGGCTCTGCGGGCTGTTGTCGGTGTTCTCAACGGCCGCCGGCAAGGTGGCGTCGGACCTCGAAGATCATGCGGCCCACGGCCAGCTCGACGAAGCGAGGCCGATTATGGCGCGGCTCGGACCGATGCTCCGAGGTCTCATCCGGGAGGTCGACGACATCTCGTACGAGGGCCTGCGATCCCGGGCGGGGATCACGGGAAACCCAAACCGGACGGCCGGGGCCTGACCGCGGTCGGGGCCGCGACCCGGCCGTCGTCAACCGGGTCGTGCGGCCTCCATCCCCTCGGACGGTCGTCTCGAAGGCCGGGCGGGCGGTTACCTGGTTCGCCTCATGCCCGGGACGACCCCCATATCCCGGATGGCCGCCGGAGCCCGCCCTCCCGGCTTCATGACGGACGGCCGCCGCGGGCCGAGACGGCGGGAGTCCGGCAAGTCATGCCCCCCGCCCGTTGGGGCTTTAGAACCACCTTGAGGCAGTCGTTCTGCTTGTCGCGGAACGTCCGGTACATCGCGGGGGCGTCGTCCAGTTCGGCCCGGTGGGTGATGACGAAGCTCGGGTCGATCTCCGCCTTCCGGATTCGCTCCAGGAGCGGCTTCATGTACCGCTGGACGTGGCACTGTCCGGTCATGATCCGCAGCGAGCGGTTCATCACCGAGCCCATCGGGAACTTGTCGATGAACCCGTTGTAGACACCGATCACTGACACCGTGCCGCCGCTCCGGCAGCACATGATCGCGTCGCGCAAGGCGTGCGGCCGGTCGCACTCCAGCTTCACGTCCTGCTTCACCCGGTCGTAGACGCCCTTCACGCCGACCGCGTGCGCCTCCATCCCGACCGCGTCTATGACCGAGTCCGGGCCCGCTGCCGCCGGTCATCTCCATGAGGGTGTGGTAGACGTCCTGCTCCTCGTAGTTGATCGTCTTGGCCTTGGCCCGCTCGCGGCCATGCGCAGGCGGTATTTCGAACCGGTCGATCCCGATGACCCGCTCGGCGCCGAGCAGGAAGGCGCTGGCCATGGCGAAGTGGCCGTCCGGGCCGCAGCCCCAGACGGCGATGACGTCGCCGGGCTTGATGTCGCACATCTCCGCCCCCATGTAGCCGGTGGGGAAGATGTCCGAGAGGAACAGGACCTGCTCGTCGGGCATGCTGTCCGGGATCTTGATCGTGCCGACGTCGGCGAACGGCACGCGGGCGTACTCGGCCTGCCCGCCGGCGTACCCGCCCAGCATGTGCGAGTAGCCGTAGACGCCCGAGGGCGCGTGGCCCATCAGCTTCTGGGCCATCCAGGTGTTGGGGTTCGAGTTCTCGCAGATCGAGTACATCTGCCGGCCGCACTGGTAGCAGCTGCCGCAGGCAATCGGGAACGCGACGACCACCCGGTCGCCCTTCTTGACGTTCTTTTCTTCCTTCCCGGTGTCGACGACCTCGCCCATGAACTCGTGGCCGAAGATGTCGCCCTACTCGACAGTGGGGATGAAGCCATTGTAGAGGTGCAGGTCGGAGCCGCAGATCGCCGTCGAGCTGATCCGGACGATCGCGTCCTTTTGGTTGAGGATCTTCGGGTCGGGGACCCGCTCCACCCGGGTCTTGCCCGGAGAGACGAACGTATTCGCCCGCATCATTCCTCCTCGTTCGGACTCTCGTCTACTGGGGGGGCCGCCCGCGGCGGCCCCGCAAGTCCCTCAACGCTTCGCCACGGACACCGGGGGTTGCGCCGGGCGTTGGACGATGCGCGACCCGTCGAAGCTACCCTCAGAGAGGACGACCTCGCCGGTCTCCAACACCTGCTTGAAGTGGAGCAGGTCGTCGTACACCTGCTGGTCGGGGACTCGCCGAAGAGCTTGGCGAACCATTGGCCGAGGATGCCATCCGATGGGTCGAAGCTCATCTCGACGTGGACCCCCGTGCCCCGCCCGCCGGGAGCGGGCACGAACCGCAACGACCCGGCGTTGTCCACGTGCCCGCCGATCGACCGCTAGGCAATGAGCTCGTTGGGCCGGTCCTCGGTGATCTGGGCGTCCCTCTCGACCGAGGTGCCGGCCTGGGCCTTGGCCTTCCAGTGCGAACGACCGTCGCCGTCCACCTGCACGGACTCCAGGTGGCTCATGATCCGCGGCAGGTTCCGGAAGTCGCGCCAGAATCCATAGAGATCCTCGACCGGCCGGCGGATCGTGATCGACTGGTGAACCTTCAGCGGGCCGACTTCGAGCACGTGGGCGTTCGGAATCGGGGTTTCGGCTGAGCTGGACGGCGTCGTAGGCGTCCAGCGCGGTGATCCCGACGATGGCCGCGGTGGCCGTGGCCATCCGATCCGGCTCGGGCGGGCCGGAGACCATCGCGCCGGTGAGCAGGGTGAGGTGGGCGGCGCCGCCGGCCACGCGGGCCCAAACCCAGCCGGCGGGGCGCCGCGTGGAGAGGATGCCGATCCCACAGGCCAGCTCCTGCAAGCCCGGGCGCCGATGGGCCTCGCGACCCCGCGGGGCGCCGCAAGCGAGGTGATCCCGAGCCCGATGCTGAACCATCCGAGGAAGCCCGCCAGTCGTTCGGCGTCCTCTTGGCCCCGGTCGTCGGGCTCGGGACGGACGGGCGATGACGATCGCGGGAATCCGCGTGTATTGGTAAACGCTTGCCTGGGAATTACATTGGTCGTTGTCATAATGCCTCCTATTCTGACGTAGCCCCCAGGGGGCCGAACCGCCGCCGAGCAACCGGCTCCGGCCGGCCTGCGCGTCGGGACCGGAGGGAATCCTTGGACCTCGAATCGGGACGCGAATCGCACCCCCCGCGAACGCGCCTCGACGACTCGCCCTTTGGGTGTCACGGCCGCCCAGCGACTCCCTGCGTTGACCAGACGACGGGATCGACGGGAGATGCGGGTGCCGGAACGGCTCTCCGGGTGGCCCGGTCGGGGTAGGCGACCGGCTTGCCGTCCTTGACCTGGGCAACCGTGAAGTCGACCTGGTCGCCCCACCTCGGGTAGCGGACGAAGATTTGCCCGGAGTGCGAGACCGTCATGCCGGTGGGCATCGGCCCGACGAAGGTGGCGACCGGCTCGATGTCCCCGACGGGCTGATCCGTCGCCAGGTCGGTGGCCCGGGCGGTATCGGCGGGAAGGCCATGGCGAGGATACACAAGGACCCTGCGAGGCGGGGCGGCCTCATCTTGAGTCTCCTCTCGGTTGCGCAGTAGCGTGCCGATCTCGTTTGATCCTCTGTTCCGACAAAGGATAGGCGGCACCGCCTCGCAAATCGTGAGCCCGGCTGTCGGCGAATGGGAGCTGATCCGGCTTTCCCCGGATGCCCGACCACGAGTCCGGCTCGGAGTGCAAGGTGAATCCTCCACCCGATCGACTCGAATGTCGGCGATAAGTCCCGAGGCCCGCCGAGGCCCGGATACCTTGCCTCCGTCGCGGACCGCCAGCACCGCACGCGCCAGGCCGCGGCATTGGTTCCGTGGAGCGACGAATAAACGGGCCAGCCCCCGGAGAGGCCGGGGCTCAAGCATCTCTGTTCCGGTGATCGCTTGACCGTGGGTCCAACCGCCGACACGAGGGTCGGTCCCGTACGATGTGCGGCCATTGAGAATCCCGTGCCGTCCGATCGTACAGACCGGAGGCCGGACCTCGAGTCCTGATCGATGAGTATCGTGGGTTTCCCTCACTACGGAATCCTCGACCTTTTCCGCAAGATCGCCACTTTCCAATGCGTCGACCAAAAAAATACGACGATCGAAGCCGTTCTGCGGTGAATCGAAACAGCTCCTTCCGCCCCGAGCAAGAGGCCGTGCTCGCAGGAAGGCCGTGCTGATTTTCCTTCGTTGGCGCATGGCAGTTACGCTTGCCCGTCGTGCCAAGATGTCGGTCGACCGGTTCGATCCCGACAAAATGTCACACGGAAGCGGCCGGGATTGGGGATTCCCTGTGGCGACGACCCCCGCGGCCTCCTTAATATCCAATCCCCAACATCTTGCACAGAAACGTGATGAAGGCGATCGACTCGCACTCCTCTCGGGCAGACCCGGCCCGGCGCAGTCGTTGCGATGATGGGCCGTTCCATGGTTGGACGTTCCGGACAGGTTGAGGTCGGGAAGAGGCACGGCGTCACGGCGTAGGAACTCGCTCCCGCCGTGAAGGATCGAGCCTTCCCGGAAACATAGGAGTGATCACATGGCGGCCGGACACTCACCGGTCAGCGAGGGTGGGCCAAACGGCTTCCGGAGGATGTTCGTCACGGGCCGACTGACGCTTGGCGTCTTCTTCCCGATCGAGGCGTACCCGGGCGATCGGCCGACGATGCGCGACCAGGAACGCCTGGCTCGCCGGGCGGAAGAGCTGGGCTTCGCCGCACTCTCGGGTGCGGGACGTGCCGCTGCGCGACCCGAGCTTCGGAGACGTCGGCCAGGTTTACGACCCCTGGGTCTATCTCGGCTGGATCGCGGCCTG